>JADIYY010000001.1 GCA_016705065.1 Candidatus Aalborgiella aggregata
TTTGGTTGGCACTGGCGCTGACGTTAAACGGTTTAGAGTCGATAATACAAACATCGCTGTCGAACAGGCTTGACGTGCACCTGGCGCTGAGCGTTGTGTGCTGGGGAGCAACACTGCAGCCAGTTGCGGTGCTCTTACCTGGGTGCGCTTCTTGGGGGCTCTTGCGGCTGGAGCGGGTCTGACAGGTCTAACTTGTACAGGCGCAGTGCTTGGCGGGCGGACTGGCTGAACGTTGGCAACAGGCGCACGATGAACCACAGCTGGACGCACATAATGTGGTTGGTTGTAAGGTCGATTGCTCCAATATTGACGCTGTGGGTACCATGGGTAATTGGTGTAATAGTTGTCCCAATAATTGCCAAAAACGAAGGGTGTGATGCCGATGCCTATCACCGTTCCATAAGTCAACACAGGAACATGGTTACCTTGGTAGGCATAAATAATATTGCCCGCATAGAGCCAACCACGGTTGTCACCCACCGACACATCGCACCAATGGTAGTTATCTATACAGCCCATGACGATGACACCCGCACCCGTTGGTAACCGTATGACGATGGGGTAATCCGTAGAAGGTCCTGCCCTCAGGTTGACAGATTTGTTGGTATAGGCTTGCTGCTGAGCGTACGCCGCTGATGAGCCGAGGCTAGATAAGACGATGGCAGCAATAAAACCTGGAACTGTGGTTGTTGCAATGTTGAGAATGCGTTTAATTTGATGTTTCATGTTACCCCTTCGAGTTGTTGGCACACAGAGAATTTTTAAATCCCATTTCTTCAGGCTTTGACTGTAGCGGTTGGGACAACCAGTCGCTGTGCGCGAATCAAGCTAGTGTATGTAGGACAAAACCTTCAGAGATAAGTTCCTCGAAACAGCATGCTATAAATAACATAGCATACTAGGCAATTAATATGCCGTCTAGAGGCTGATTTCTTATAAATTTCAGATGACTTGCACAGCTTTGATCATGTCAGCAGCTTTTTCCGCGATCATGATGACGGGGGCATTGGTGTTACCGGCAACGATGCGTGGCATGATGGACGCATCCACACGCAAGCAAGCCGTCGATGCCATGCACGCGCAGCTCGCTGTCCACCACGTTCAGCGGGTCAGCACGAAGTCCATCTTGCGGGCCCATGCGGCGGCACCACTGGGTGGTAAATGGTGTCCGCTTTGAGTCGGATAAACGCTTCCAATTTCTGCATCGGATTTTGCTTGCAGAGATTGGTAATTCTTGACCTTTGTAACCGGCCAATGCCGGCTGGTTCATAATTTCGCGCATTTGTTTTGACCTTTGACCTGACGCTGCATGTCGTCTTTGTCGGCTAAAAATTAGGATCAATCAAAGGCGCAGACAAAGGGTTGTTGCTTGCCAGAGTCAAGCGGCCACGGCTTTTGGGACGCAACAAACATACGTGGCACGAATAGCCGTGCCCAAAAGTCGTTTTGCGCCCGTGGTCAATCAACTTGCCCACCACAAAGTGCAATTGCAAATCAGGTGTCGGTAAAAATGCCTTTGACCATGCGCCATGCGCCAGACAAACTGAGTCCAAACGTGTCTTTTAATTCAGGCGCATTGATGACTTGCACCACGTCAATGTGGTCGTGCAAATTCTCACCCACACCGGGTAAATCGTGCACCAGAGAAATGTCGTGCTTTTGCAGATGTGCTGCCGGCCCAATGCCGGAAAGCATCAAGATTTGTGGCGATTGCAAAGCACCGGCACTCAAGACCACTTCACGATTGGCGTGCACTGTTTCAATGCGCCTTCATGGCTGTATTCACTCCGATAGCGGTTTGCCTTCCATTAAAACGCGGGTGACGCAACTCCGGTAATGACGGTGAGGTTGGGGCGCGATAAGTTGGGTGTGATAGGCTTTGGCAGCGCTGTAGCGTTCGCCATTTTGTGGGTCACTTGGTACATGCCCACGCCTTCTTGCTCCTGGGCCATTGAAATCGGTGTTTCCGCGTAGCCAGCTTGTTTGGTGCTTCGACAAATATGGGGGACCAAACTTGTTTGGGCTGCGCAAATCCATCACATTCAAGGGGCCATCATTGCCATGTAAGCTTGCACTTTCAGCACCGAACGTGCGTTCGTTGTGCTCGGCTTTTTTGAAGTAGGGCAACACACTGGCGAAGTCCCAACCTGGGTTGCCTTCTGATGCCCAGTGGTCATAGTCAGCCTTGTGGCCACGGGTGTAAATCATGGCGTTGATGGAACTGGAGCCACCCATCACTTTGCCGCGTGGTACATAGCCTTGGCGACCATTAAGACCCACTTGCGGTACGGTCTCGAACCCCACATGGCGGCACCTGTGCTGGCCATGACTGCCAAACCACCGGGACAATGAATCAGCACGCTTTTGTCAACTGGACCGGCCTCAAGTAGCGCAACAGATACAGCTGGGTCTTCAGAGAGACGGGCTGCCAAAACGCAACCTGCTGAACCGCCGCCAACGATGATGTAGTCGTATGTTGTCGCCATATTTTTAAATCCTTAATTGAATGTCTCTAATTTACCAATAGGCGTCATGGTAGCGAGCAAACGCCTTCTAAATTAAGGTGAGCGCTCCAAATTAAGAGTGGCGCTCTGATTGCGAAACTTTGATTTCACGCACCTCATCGCGCAAATGGCTGACCAAATCGTGCAGCAAGCCGATTTCATGCAACAAATCGCGTTCTACTTGCTTTTCTTCCGCCTCAATGAAAAATGCCGCCACCGTGGCAGTCACCACCGATAACACAGACAAACCAAAAAACACCACCACAATCGCAAAAGCGCGTGATGCATGGGTGCTGGGCACTATGTCACCATAGCCCACAGTAGCAGCTGTGGTGAATGCCAACCACATGCCGTCGGCAAAAGTGTGTGCGCGTGGCTCAAGAATCCAAAAACCCAAACCGCCCAGCAGCATCAAAAATACGCAGAGAAGAAATGCATAAAGCAAGCCACGGCGCTGTAATAGTCGGATTCTTTTAAATTGGGTCTTTTTCATGCCCAATACTTTAACTGCTTTTATCGATGAAAGAATAGTAGCCGCAATTCCAACGACAATGGATGCATGACTGTTCAAAGCGCAAATACACAACACCCATTTCAATCACTCACACCCGACGTGGTGCTGGACGCGCTTGCCAGCGTGGGCTTGTATGGCGATGGGCGCATGACGGCTTTGAGTTCCTACGAAAACCGCGTGTATCAAGTTCACCTAGAGCATGGTTTAGAACGTGACACAGCTGCACCACATTCAGTGGTGGTCAAGTTTACCGCCCAGAACGCTGGACAGAAGCGCAAATCCGCGAAGAGCACAGCTTTAGTTTTGAGTTGATGTCGGCTGAAATCCCAGTTGTTGGCCCTCTGGTTTTGCTTGGCGATCATTTACACAGCCATGCAGGCTTCGCTTTCAGTGTGAGTCCACAACGCGGCGGCAGAGCGCCTGAGCTGGACGATTTTGAAGTGCTGGAATGGGTGGGGCGATTCTTGGCGCGCATCCACACCGTGGGTGCTGCGAAGCCTTTTGTTCATCGACCTGCATTGGATGTGCAAAGCTTTGGCACTGAATCCATGGAGTGGCTGTTAACGCACAACATGGTACCTTTAGACGTGCAAGCTCCGTGGCGTGAAAAATGCCAAAACGCTATAAATATAATAGCATCACAGGCATATTTTAAGCTGGATAAAGGCCAAAAAGACCATGATATTGCAACCATACGTCTGCACGGCGACTGTCATCCTGGCAATATTTTGTGGACACCCACCGAAGCCCCCAACGGTGGTCCACACTTTGTTGATTTGGACGATGCCAGAAGTGGCCCAGCGGTTCAAGATTTGTGGATGCTGTTGAGTGGTGACCGGCGACAACGTACCACGCAGTTGAGCGCACTGATTGACGGTTACGAACAATTTCGGCCGTTTGATCGGCGCGAGTTGGCTTTGATTGAACCCTTGCGCACGTTACGCCTGATTCACTACAGCGCATGGCTGGCACGCCGCTGGCAAGACCCGATTTTCCCTATCAACTTTCCGTGGTTTGGTAGCAGCGACTATTGGACTTCACAAATACACATGTTGGAAGAGCAAATCGAAGCGATGCAAGAAGAGCCGCTGATGGTTTAGCGGCTCAACCGAACAGAATGCTGAACTTAAAAACGATACAGCAATGACACATTGCCACCAATGCTGCCTTTGCTGTCTACCAAGGGGCTTAGGCGAATGCTTTCGCCATAGTAACGGTAGCGCGCACCTAACAACAAGCTAACGCTGGGCGTGATGTTTGTTACGGCTGAGACACCTAAATTCAAATTGGTGGCACTACCGGCCTGGTAAGCAGGGCGGCTGGCAGTGGCTTCACTGCTGCTCACGCCAAAGTAATAGTTGGTCAATTTGGCACTATTCAATTGGGCGCTCAGATAAGGTGAAAACGTCCATTTGCCTATGGCGCTGTCAGTGCTGATGCGCCAGCCAACACCCACTTCAGAGCGCATACCTTTGCTGTTGCCTGTGGCGTCCACACCCGTCTCAGCCCAAAACTGTCCCACAGGTGTGGTGTACTTGACGCCCACACCCAATAACAAACTGGGGTCACGTCGTGACATGCCGGTGAAGACGGCGCCGTCCGCCGCTTTGTATCCTTGCAAAAGTAAATCAGCTCGCAGGTTGACTGAAAAGGCTTTGTTGGCAGGATTGGTCACAAGGAACTCAGCACTGGTGCCGCGCAATGAAAAACGCGGGGTTTGAATGCGCACGGCAGGAATCAAGGTCGTTTTAAGACCAATACCTTTATAGCCTTCATCAGAAGGAATCACACCGAGTCCGATACCGTAATTGGTGTCTGAGACTTTGGCTTGCGCCAGCGCTTCAATTGGCGCTGCCAAAAATGCACAAGCGATGCAAGTGCTTGCGATGCTTTTAGATAAATTAAGTTGATACATCTTGAAAACTCCTTGGTGCGCATCTGTTGGTCATTAGTCTTGTCAGTCAAGTCTAACATTCTTCTTGCTTGTGTTGACCTGCATCAAACACTCAAGGTATCTGAGATTCACAATGAACCAAGTGAACTAAATAAAAGTTCGGTCGATTTTTCAACGTTACCAGAGGATTTTTATGTTCATTCTTCAATCAACTCGCCACTTGAAACTGATCACCAGTTTGGGACTGGCAGTGAGCATCGCTTTGTTCGGTGCATGTAGCAGTTCAGACTCCACGAAAGTGGAGGCTGACTTCCAGATCAATAGTGTCAAGGGAACGGTCTCTGGGCAAAATGTCACCATTGATTTAACTGCCAAAGAAGCCTGCACGGATCTGACCAACCTGGTCGCTGACGTTGAAGCCTATGGCGCCAGCGTCAGCCCAAACCCTAAAGTGGCACGCGACTACAGTCAGCCCGTGAAATTCACAGTGACAGCGCCAGACGGTACGCAGGTGGTTTACACGGTGACAGTCAAAGGAAACAGCTGCGGCTATACGCCACCACCAACACCCACATCATGCACACCTGCAGCCATCGGCACAACAGGTTACAGCTTGGTATTTAAAGGCTGCGATGCCAACAACGTGGCCACCTACTACGATAAAACCGAATGCGTGCGAGACAACGGCACAGGCTTGATTTGGCAAGGGCAAACTGGTCCTGGCACAGGATTGCGTGGTAATGACCAATTCAAATCAAACTTTGACAGCACTTCTGCTTTGCAAAAATGGGATGGCAGCAATTGGGTAGCGCCAACTACAGAGGATATCAATGCTGATACCAATTCAGTCGGTTTTAAAAACGCCATCAATAGTACAAATCTGTGTGGTGGTAACAATTGGCGCATGCCTACATTTGGGGAATTGGCTTGCTTGGTTAAAGGAGAAAAGCCAGCAATAGACCAAGAATGGTTTCCATATGTCGCGAATAGTCAAGTAGCTGCTTATTGGACTTCAACGCCCTTTACGTTACCTTTTAATGCTTTTGTTCCATTTGATATTGAATTAACTGATCACAAAGCTTTTTATGTCAATTTTTATTTTGGCTACGGCAACATCTATTACCGTGACAAAACTTACTCTCCAAATTGGTTGGTAATGCTGGTTCGAGGAACATCAGCAACCTCATGCCAAATTCCTTACGAAAGCAACGGTTGAAAAGAGAGCAGGTTTGCATGTGTCATTTCAAACTGTTAACAATAAATCAACACCCCATATCTGTGGGGCATTTGATGAAAGCAATGAACAAAACTACAGCCACTTTTTTAAAAAACTCTTGAGTGTTTGACTAACAACAAAACTTGTAAAACAGTCACGATTCACAATGAATCAGACAACAAAATTCGACCAGTTTATTAACTTGACTAAAGGAGCTTTTATGTTGATATTTCAATCTTCTCGCCCCCTCAAAGTAATCACCTGTTTGGGGTTGGCATTAAGTATCGCTTTGCTCGGTGCATGTAGCAGCTCAGACCCCACGAAAGAGACGCTTTTTTTATAGGGTGATATGCCTTGTATTTAGAGTAATTTTTCTAACTATTCCGAACGCAATTTTGACTTATATCAAGCCAAGCATTTACAGCAAGCGCAGGATGGAAATGTGCAGATGGTTCTCTGTGTTTTCTAAGTTAACTAAAAGGAGTTTTTATGGATATGCACCTTACAAAAATATTTGTAAAACAGCTTGCGGCTTTAGGTGTTGCAGCGTGTATAGGCTTGCTTAGTGCATGCAGCAGCTCAGACCCCACGAAAGTGGAGGCTGACTTTCAAATCAACAGCGTCAAGGGCAGCGTCTCTGGTTTAGAAGTAACCATTGATTTAACTGCCAAAGAAGCCTGCACGGATCTGACCAACCTGGTCGCTGACGTTGAAGCCTATGGCGCCAGCGTCAGCCCAAACCCTAAAGTGGCACGCGACTACAGTCAGCCCGTGAAATTCACAGTGACAGCGCCAGACGGTACGCAGGTGGTTTACACGGTGACAGTCAAAGGCAACAGTTGCGGCTATACGCCACCACCAACACCCACATCATGCACACCTGCAGCCATCGGCACAACGGGTTACAGCTTGGTGTTTAAAGGCTGCGATGCCAACAACGTTGCCACCTACTACGATAAAACCGAGTGCGTGCGGGACAACAGAACTGGTTTGATCTGGCAAGGGCAAACAGCTGCGGGTGCGGGTACCTTGCGAGACAATGACAAGCGTTATACCAATTACGACAGCACCACCGTTCCACAAAAATGGGACGGAAGTGAAGTGCAAATTGCCAGTCAAGAGGAAGTTGATGCTGCTAACAACTCTATAGGTTTCAAAAACGTGATCAATGCCAGCAATCTGTGCGGTGGCAATGATTGGCGCGTGCCTGCTTTAGAAGAATTGGCATGCCTTGTAATCACAGGGACTAGTCCAACGATAGACCAAGTGTGGTTTCCAAATATGGTTACCTCAAAACCTCAATTTTGGACATCCACATCATCTGAAGAATCCTTTCAAACGGCTTATTCACCCTTTGTCATGAGAGTAGATCTATATGCGAGCTATGTGGATTTCAAATATGGTTATAGCGAAGGGGCGAGCCGAAGTGCTGAAAAGAGTTTGCGTTTGGTGCGCGGTACTGCCAGCAAAACATGCAGTTTGGCCGGCGCTGCTTAGTCGATAAAAGTTTAATGTTTTAATTTTTAGGAGAAATATGATGAAACAATTCCGTCGTTTAGTTCTTATCGCCAGTGCATTGTTGGCCTTGTCACCACTGGCTATGGCGCAACAAAATTGCGCTGCAACATACAACAGCAATTTGGGGGTGTGCCGCAGCGAACATCAGCCGCAATGCACAGCAGCCACCAACTACGCAAACAAATATTGCGCTGGGAGGTCGGTTGAGGATCGCCGCAAATGCCGTGAATACAGTGCTAAACGCGATCAGCGTTGCGCAGAAATGGGCAGTTGCCGTCGTCAGGCAAATGCTGCCTATCAAACCTGTCTGAGCCAGCAGAAACGCAAGCCTTAATCAGCTTGCCGCAATCCATGCACATGTGGGTTGCGTTTCTCAGTTATTGCGGTCTTGGCTGTATCGCATAACCTTGCTTTATATCGAACAACCACAGTACCTTGTGGGCATCATGAATCAAACAAAGGATTCAGTTTTGTTTTAATAGTATTAGGAGTTTCTATGTTGATATTTCAATCTTCTCGCCCCCTCAAACTGATCTCTAGTTTGGGACTGGCAGTGAGCATCGCTTTGCTTGGTGCGTGTAGCAGCTCAGACCCCACGAAAGTGGAGGCTGACTTCCAGATCAATAGTGTCAAGGGAACGGTCTCTGGGCAAAATGTCACCATTGATTTAACTGCCAAAGAAGCCTGCACGGATCTGACCAACCTAGTCGCTGACGTTGAAGCTTATGGCGCCAGCGTTAGCCCAGATCCTAAAGTGGCACGCGACTACAGTCAGCCCGTTAAATTCACAGTGACAGCGCCAGACGGTACGCAGGTGGTTTACACGGTGACAGTCAAAGGCAACAGTTGCGGCTATACGCCACCACCAACACCCACATCATGCACACCTGCAGCCATCGGCACAACAGGTTACAGCTTGGTATTTAAAGGCTGCGATGCCAACAACGTGGCCACCTACTACGACAAAACCGAATGCGTGCGAGACAACAGCACAGGTTTAATCTGGCAAGGGCAAACAGCTGCGGGTGCGGGTACCTTGCGAGACAATGACAAGCGCTATACCAATTACGACAGCACCACCATTCCACAAAAATGGGATGGTAC
Organism: Candidatus Aalborgiella aggregata; assembly: GCA_016705065.1. GTDB lineage: Bacteria > Pseudomonadota > Gammaproteobacteria > Burkholderiales > Burkholderiaceae_C > Aalborgiella > Aalborgiella aggregata. The sequence continues at coordinate 8,751 of JADIYY010000001.1, forward strand.
CAATTTGGTAATTCCCAACCAAAGCGATATCGATGCGGCCACGAACTCTATAGGTTTCAAAAACGCAATCAATACTAGCAATCTGTGCGGTGGCAATGATTGGCGTGTGCCTGCACTGAACGAATTGGCTTGTTTGGTTGTAGGTGATGAAACACCCTACATTGATTTGTTTTGGTTCCCCAATACCGTCGTTGGCAAGCCACCCTATTGGACTTCAACAACTTTTGATGAATTTCAACCAAGAACATATTCACCTTTGACGACAATTCTAGGCTTAAGAGCTAACTATATAAATTTTGAAGCGGGTTATGTTGATTATGCTGTCAGATACAGCGAAATGAGTGTTAGATTGGTACGCGGTAATGCCAGCAAAACGTGTAGTTTGGCCGGAGCTACATGATTTGTAAATAGAAGGACAGTGGAAAGCTTAGCGCACTTTCCACAGCACCACACCTGCACAAATCCATTGTGCAAAATACATCAAACTGCCTAGCGAGTGCCAGAGCATTAAATTCTCTCTGGCGACAATGCGAGGTGCAATGCCGAATTGAATGAGTAAGGCCAGTAACATACCAAGTGCTATATATATAATAGCATCATAGGCAATCAATACGCCGGATACAGGCTGATTTTCTATATATTTTTCAGAACTAAGTGCTGTATTAGCGGTTTTTTCTTTTTGAAATCGCAAAGCCAGCAAGAGCACCAGACCACAAGCCACAGACACCCAAGTTTGCGCTTCAAACAATCGTGCTGCCATGTTGCCGGCCAACTGCTTGCTGGGCAAGTGGCTGAACAGCAGAGGCACAACAATGAAGCCTAAGGTGGTCAAACTGCCCCACCACAGCGCAGCAGGGAATTTAAGCCAAGCACCTAGACGCATCAAACTAACAAGGCATTCACCCGGCGCACGTAGGCGGCAGGGTCGGATGGCATGCCGCCTTCGGCCAACAAAGCTTGGTCAAACAGAATGTGTGCCAAATCGTTGAAATGCACTGAACCCTCCAGCTTTTTCACAAGCGCGTGTTCGGCGTTGACTTCCAACACAGGTTTCACATCGGGTGCGGCTTGGCCTGCTTGCTTTAACATGCGTGCCAGTTGCGTGCTCATGCCGTGGTCTTGCACCACCAAACAAGCGGGTGAATCAACCAAGCGGGTGGTGACGCGCACGTCTTCCACTTGGTCCTTCAAGGCTTCTTTGAGTTTGGCGAGCAGGGGCTTGAAGGTTTCGGCGGCTTCTTCCGCTGCCTTCTTTTCGGCTTCGTCTTGCAACTTGCCTAAATCGACAGCGCCTTTGGCCACGCTTTGCAGCGGTGTGCCGTCAAAGTCGTGCAAGTAGTTCAGCGCCCACTCGTCTACGCGGTCTGTCATCAGCAAGACTTCAATGCCTTTTTTCTTGAACACTTCCAGTTGCGGGCTGTTTTTAGCGGCTGCAGCATTGTCGGCCGTGATGTAGTAAATCGCTTCTTGGCCTTCTTTCATGCGGGCTTTGTAGTCAGCAAAACTCACCGATGTGGTGTCGGTGGTGCTGGTGGCAAAGCGCAACAATTTGGCCAGGCGGTCTTTGTTGGCAAAGTCTTCGCCCAATCCTTCTTTCATGACGGCGCCAAATTCGGCATAGAACTTGTCGTATTTACCGACGGCCGCATCTTGTTCGGTTTTTTCTTCGGCAGAGAGTACATCTGTCACACCGTCTTCAGCTTTAGGAAGAGTGTTGTTCTTCGCCATGTCTTCCAACATGCCCAGTACGCGCTTGGTACAGCCTTCACGAATGGCTTTCACGTCGCGGCTTTCTTGCAGCAATTCGCGACTCACGTTCAGTGGCAAGTCGTTGGAATCAACCACGCCTTTGACAAAACGCAAATAGGTTGGCAGCAGTGCTTCGGCATCATCCATGATGAACACGCGCTTGACATACAGTTTCAAACCAGTGGCGCGTTCGCGGTTGTAAATGTCCATGGGCGCTTTGGCAGGTATGTACAAAAGCTGGGTGTACTCTTGATTGCCCTCTACGCGGTTATGCGTGTGTGCCAGCGCATCGGTATGGTCGTGGCTGATTTGTTTGTAAAACTCTTGGTATTGCTCTGGTGTGATGTCTTTCTTCGAACGGGTCCACAGGGCGCTTGCTTGGTTCACGGTTTCCCATTCGCCCGTCATCACCATGCCGCCGCCAGTAGTGCCTTTGGATGGATCGTCTTTGTCCAGTGGTTCGCCTTCTTTCCACTCTTCTTTTTCCATCAAAATGGGCAGGCTGATATGGTCTGAATACTTGCTGATCAGGCTCTTCAGTTTCCATGTGCTGGCGTATTCCAGCGCATCATCACGCAAATGCAATATCACACTGGTACCACGCTGGGCGCGGTCAATGTTTTCGATTTCAAAATCGCCAGAGCCGCCACTGACCCAACGCACGCCTTCTTTGGCTGGCAAACCCGCGCGACGCGATTCAACCGTGATTTTGTCTGCCACGATGAAACCCGAATAAAACCCCACACCAAATTGACCAATGAGTTGTGAATCTGCTTTTTGGTCGCCAGACAGTTTGGAGACAAAATCTTTGGTACCGCTTTTGGCAATGGTGCCCAAGTTGTCAATCGCTTCTTGTTGGGAGAGTCCAATGCCGTTATCGGCAATGGTGATGGTTTTCGCATCTTTATCAAAGCTCACACGCACTTCCAAATTGGGCGCGTCTTCGTACAAGGCGTTGTTGTTCAGGGCTTCAAAACGCAATTTGTCGCAGGCATCCGACGCGTTGGATACCAACTCGCGCATGAAAATTTCTTTGTTGGAATACAGCGCATGGGTAACGAGGTGCAGCAGTTGCGCCACTTCGGCTTGAAAGGAAAGGGTTTGTTTGGACATAGAACGTAGAATCGAGCAAAGAAAATTGAATACAAAGAAGAGACCGCATTTTAACTAGGGGCAAGATTCTGAATTTCAAGAGACAAAAAACAAACAGTGCCACAGAATCGGGCACCTTGCCCGAAGTGAATTTCAGCGATTGGGGTGATGTTCGCACGCTGCATTTAGGCACGCCGTGGATTCAAGGCAGCATGTTGATTGATGCCCCTTTTGACATTGAATTGGAATACGTGCAACGTATGATGGCATGGCTTTTGTTCGTGGACCCAAGCAGTGTTGCCAAACGCCAAGCCATGCAATTGGGACTGGGGGCCGCCACATGCACCAAATTTTGTTATAAAAATTGCGCATGCACACCACTGCCATTGAAATCAACTCGCAAGTGGTTTCAGCCTGCCGCTTGTGGTTCAAATTGCCGCCCGATGAGGCGCGTTTGCAAGTAGTGGTGGCCGATGCAGCGCTGGAAATCAAAAAAGCCAAATGGCACGGGCAAATCGACGCATTGCAAGTGGATTTGTATGACGAAGAAGCCGCAGCGCCGGTGTTGGACAGCAGCGAGTTTTATGCCGATTGCAAACAATTGTTGACCGACGATGGCATCTTGACGGTGAATTTATTTGGTCGTTCTTCCAGCTTTCAAAGTACGGTAGACAAAATTACTGAAGTTTTTGGAGCCAATGCGGTTTGGGCATTCAAAGCCACCCGCGAAGGCAACACCATCGTTTTGGCCCAGCGAACACCCACGCAGCCTAAACGTGAAGCTTTGCAAGCTCAGGCAGTAGAAATTGAAAGCAAATTTGGCTTGCCCGCATCCAAGTGGTTGAAGGTGTTTAAACCAATATATGTGAAAAATAAATTCACAATGTGAAAAAACAAGGGTTTACCCGCAAATTTTTGCTTACACGTAGCTTATTGCAGGGACATAATCAACTTATCAATTTTCTTGGAAGGTTAATAATGTTGATTAAAAGTCAAAAAGATTTTTTTGCTGGTTTGCTGTTCACAGGGGTGGGTTTGGCGTTTGCGATAGGCGCGGTCAGCTATGGCATGGGCGATGCGGCAAAAATGGGCCCAGGTTATTTCCCACGTTTGGTAGGTTTGTTGATGACTGCATTAGGCGGCTTCATTATTTTTGAATCTTTGACCATCAAGACGGAAGACGGCGAGAAAATTGGCAAATGGGCATGGAAGCCTTTGTTTTTTATTCTGGCTGCTAACTTGGTTTTTGGCGCACTGCTGGCAGGTCTTCCCAGCATAGGACTTCCCGCATTTGGTTTGATTGTTGCAATCTACGCTTTGACTTTCATAGCCAGCTTGGCTGGTGATGAGTTCAATTTCAAGGGCGTATTTGTGCTGGCCACGGTACTGGCCATTATTAGCTATGCCGCTTTTATTTTGTTGCTGAAATTGCAGTTCCCAGTGTGGCCCGCATTTTTAACCAAGTAATGTTTGCCACCAATTTAAAAGCACAAGGATAAAAAATGGATTTATTTAACAACCTGAGTTTAGGTTTTGGTGTGGCATTCACGCAGGTGAATTTGATGTACGCCTTCATCGGCTGTTTGTTGGGTACCTTGATTGGCGTTTTGCCAGGCATTGGGCCTTTGGCAACCATCGCGATGCTATTACCTGCAACCTATGCTTTGCCACCCGTATCCGCTTTAATCATGTTGGCAGGTATTTACTATGGTGCACAGTATGGAGGTTCAACTACAGCTGTGTTGGTGAATTTGCCTGGCGAAGCGTCGTCGGTGGTGACCATCATTGACGGGCATCAAATGGCGCGCAATGGGCGTGCGGGGCCTGCGCTGGCGGCTGCAGGTTTGGGCTCATTCTTTGCTGGTTGTGTAGGTACATTGGTTTTGGCAGCGTTTGCGGTGCCGTTAACTGAAGTGGCATTCAAGTTTGGTCCTGCAGAATATTTTTCACTCATGATTTTGGGTTTGGTCGGCGCTGTGGTGTTGGCTTCTGGTTCATTGCTCAAAGCGGTTGGCATGATTTTGCTGGGTCTGCTGCTGGGTTTGGTAGGTACCGACGTCAATTCTGGCGTGGCGCGCTACAGTTTTGATATTCCAGAGCTGACCGATGGTTTGGGCTTTATCGTGATTGCGATGGGCGTGTTTGGCTATGGCGAAATCATTCACAACTTGGGTAAGCATGAAAGCGAGCGGCAAGTCTACACATCCGAAGTCAAAGGCTTGATGCCAACTTTGGAAGATTTCAAACGCATGGTTCCGGCCACATTGCGTGGCACAGCATTAGGCTCAGTGCTGGGTATTTTGCCGGGCGGCGGTGCAGTGATGGCGGCGTTTGCCGCTTATACGATTGAGAAGAAAACCAAACTGAATCCAGGTGAAGTGCCATTTGGTAAAGGCAATATTCGGGGTGTTGCAGCACCAGAGGCTGCCAACAATGCAGCGTCGCAAACTTCATTTATTCCCTTGCTCACATTAGGTATTCCGCCAAATGCGGTGATGGCCTTGATGGTGGGCGCGATGACGATTCACAACATTCAACCTGGTCCTCAGGTGATGACCAGCAACCCTGAACTCTTTTGGGGTTTGATTGCATCCATGTGGATTGGCAATGCCATGTTGATTATTTTGAATTTGCCACTGATTGGCATTTGGATCAAATTGCTGAGCGTGCCATACCGTTGGTTATTCCCGGCCATTGTGCTGTTCTGCGCAATTGGCGTGTATTCCACCAATAACAATACCTTTGATATCTGGATGGTGGCGATATTTGGTTTCATCGGTTATGTGTTCATCAAACTGGGCATGGAGCCAGCGCCATTGCTATTGGGCTTTATTTTGGGCCCCATGATGGAAGAAAACTTGCGCCGTGCCAAAAAGCGGCGTTCTCAGAATGCCGCTTTTTTTATGCCAACAAAATTCGCTACCATTGGCGCTATGAGTAACCATTTGCAAACCGTACAACATCACGTGCAGCATCTCGTCCAGCATCCGCTTCGGGTTGCTCTGCACAACGAAATCCACGCCCGTCCGCCGGAGGCGCTGACTGCGCCTATCGCCATCACCCACATCGTGATGCTGTGCAGTGAAGACGAACGCAAAGCCAGTCGTGCGCATGTGGCCAAACTCTTGCGAGACCACCATTTGCCGCAGCTCGACGACCATGCCACACACATCCGGATGGATATTGCAGGTTTTCGATTGCGTTGGGAGCTGCATACCGAATTCGTCAATTACACTTTCATGCGCAACATTGATGTTGCTGAAATGCCAGAAGTATCACAAGTCCAATTACCAACCGCTTTAGAAGCTGTGCCCCAAGCTTGGTTGGCAGGTTTGCCCGGGCAAAATGTTTCCAGTGCCCATTTGTGGGTGATGAAACAAAACGGATTTCAAATCAAGCAACAAAGCGATGCGTGGTGCAAAACCTTGTTGAATGAAGACACCTTGGTGGGCTCCAATGTGGCTGGCGGCTTTGCGCAAGTGTTCACTGATTTTGCGATTCATGCCGATGGCTATTCACGCGTTTTGGTGTTTGCGGGCGACATGTCACAGAGGCGCATAGGACGCTTGGTTTTGCGATTGATTGAAATTGAAACCTACCGCATGTTGGCTTTACTGGGTTTGCCTGTTGCACGTCAGTCAGCGCACGCTTTGATGCAGCAAGAAACTGATTTGGTTGATTTGGCGCAGGCTATCCGCAGTTCAGGCAGTTCAGGCAGTGCAGGCAGTGCTGACCAATTAGACGATGCCAAACTGCTGGATCGATTGACCTTGTTGGCAGGTCAAGTAGAAAGCCAATACGCTGCCACGCATTCGCGCTTTTCAGCCAGCACGGCCTATTTCAAATTGGTGGACGATCGCATCAAAGAAATTGACGAATCGCGCTTGCCAGGCTTGCAAACCATAAGAGAATTCATGGACCGGCGTCTCACGCCTGCACGCAGCACCTGCGAGTGGGCGGCCAAGCGTCAAGACGCGCTGTCCACCCGTGTGTCGCGCATCAGCAATTTGCTCAGCACGCGGGTTGAGATTGAACAACAACAAAACAGCCAAGCTTTGCTGTCAACCATGAACTCACGGCAAGATTTGCAGCTTAAATTGCAGTCCACGGTCGAAGGCTTGTCAGTGGCAGCGATCACCTATTACATCGTGGGGCTGATTGGCTATGTGGCCAAAGGGGCGCAGAAAATGAATTGGCCACTCAGCAGTGAAATGACTTCGGCTATCGCAGTACCTTTTGTGGCGCTGGTGGTTTGGTGGTCATTGAAGCGCGTGCACCGCAAAATCAAAGGGCATGGATGAAAAGCAGAGTGCAATGCGTTCTGAATTTAGCCTTGCTCGTAGGTGCGATTTTTGCAAATATGAATGCATGGGCAGTCGATGTTCAACATGTTCCTGCACCGGCTAAAGCGGCAACATCAAATCCATGCCCAGACGCAGACGGTGTGAACAAAGTGGATGGTAAATTAGAGTGCTTGGTCATACATACTGTGCGAAACAAAAAAATTGATGCTGCCCACAAAGGCCAGGTGCGTCAGCTCAACAAACATGACAAAGCCAGCACTACATTGTTGGTCTATTTGCATGGCGACAGCAGCCGTGGTGGTTTGTACGACAGGCATTTCAAACACTTCAATGGGTTTGCGAATCAACACACCGTGTTTGTGGGCATGATTCGGCCCGGCTATGCCGATTCAAACAAAAACGCCTCCACTGGCAGCAGCATGGGCGGTGGTGACAATTACACGACGCACAATGTAGATGCCGTTGCCAATGCCATTCAAGCGCTTAAAGCCAAATACAGCGCACGCCGTGTGATGCTGGTTGGTTATTCAGGCGGTGCGGCAACAGCCGGCCTGATCTTAGGCCGACATCCAGATTTGATTGATGATGCCGTACTGATTGCTTGCCCTTGCGATTTGAATATCCGTCGCCAAGGTTGGGCGAAGAACATTGTTAGGCGCAGTTTGTCACCGCATGAAGTGGCCGATAAAGTTTTCAAAACAGTGCATGTCACCGCCATCACAGGGGCAAAAGACATTAACACCAAGCCCGAACAAGTCACAGGTTATATTCAAACCTTGCAAGCACATGGCGTGAAAGCACGCTACATTGAAGTGCCCAATGCCACGCATGAAGCGGGGATTTTTGGAACTGCACAATTGCGTCAAGTGGTTCAAAGCCATTTACAACGTCAATAAATGTCTCTTGCAGCAAATACATATGAAAAATCAGGCTATAGTCGGCGTATTTATTGCCTACACTGCTATTAAAAACATAGCATTTAAACCCATGCTTGCTATTCAACCATGAACTCCAATCGATTCACCACGGGGTTGTTGCTGGCGCTGTTGGGCTCTATTGCCTTCAGTGGCAAAGCCATTATTGTGAAATTGGCCTATCGCTATGGAGTGGACGCTGTCACTTTGTTGATGTACCGCATGCTGTTTGCATTGCCATTTTTTGCCATCATGGCGTGGTGGGCCAGTCGCGGCAAAGCGGCTTTGACAAAGCACGATTGGTATGGCATCTTGGGTTTGGGCTTCACCGGCTATTACTTAGCCAGCTATTTGGATTTTGCGGGTTTGGCGTACATCACAGCGTCGCTAGAGCGCTTGATTTTGTACATCAACCCCACACTGGTGCTGATATTAGCTTGGTTGCTGTACAAAAAGCCGATTAGTGCGCGTCAAGTAGCAGGCATGGCCTTGAGCTATTCCGGCATCTTGCTGGTGTTTGGGCATGAATTGGTGATGCAAGAGTTTGGTGCTGGCGTAGGTGCAGCTAACACGATTTGGGGCTCGCTCTTGGTGTTTGCCAGCGCCATCAGCTACGCGATATATTTGGCTTATAGCGGTGAATTGGTCAAGCGATTGGGTTCGCTGCGCTTAGTAGGTTTGGCCACCACAGTAGCTTGTGTGCTTTGCATTGTGCAATTCATGTTGATGCGCCCATTGAGTGCTATGCAAGTTGCGCCTCAAGTCATTTGGTTGTCAGTGCTCAATGCCACGCTGTGCACAGCATTGCCCGTGGTGGCGGTGATGATGGCGATAGAGCGCATAGGTGCACCGCTGGCATCACAAACGGGCATGATTGGTCCCATGTCCACCATCTTGATGGGCGTCTTCATATTGGGTGAGCCGCTAACCGTCTGGGTGGTGCTGGGCACGGTGTTGGTGTTAAGTGGCGTGTATTGGGTGTCGCGAGGGCGTGCAAAAGCATGATGCGTAAAGCACGCAAAATTTTTTTTATTGATTAGTGGAGAGACAACATGGATTTAGGCATTAAAGGTAAATGGGCGCTGGTGTGTGGTGCCAGCAAAGGCTTGGGCATGGGCTGTGCCATAGCCTTGGCAGCGGAGGGCGTCAATGTGGTGATCGTCGCACGGGGTATGGATGTCTTGCAGCAAACTGCTCAACAAATAATGACGCAACACCCGCAGGTGAAAGTACTGTCGGTGGCTGCTGATATCACCACCGAAGCAGGCAGACAAGCCGCTTTTTCGGTTGCGGGCGGGCCTGGTAAAAACTTTGACATCGTCGTCACCAATGCCGGCGGCCCACCACCAGGGGATTTCCGCGATTGGCAGCGTGACGATTGGGTGAAAGCGGTGGACGCCAACATGATCACACCCATTGAGCTCATCAAAGCCACGGTTGATGGCATGGTGACACGTGGTTTTGGGCGCATTGTCAACATCACATCCAGCTCAGTCAAAGCGCCTATTGAAGCTTTGGGCTTGAGCAATGGCGCACGGAGTGGTTTGACCGGCTTTGTCGCCGGTTTGGCACGCACCAGCAAACTGGCCAGCAACAATGTCACCATCAACAATCTGTTGCCAGGCACATATGACACCGACCGCATCGCCACCATGATGCAAGGCGTGTCGCAAAAAACAGGTCAAGCGGTCAGCGCACTGCGTGAGTCACGTCAAAACACCATTCCCGCTCGCCGTTTTGGTCAACCCAACGAATTTGGCGCTACCTGTGCGTTTTTGTGCAGTCAACAAGCCAGCTACATCACAGGTCAAAATATTTTGACCGATGGCGGTGCTTACGCAGGAACGTATTAATCTGAGGATTTTTGCTTGTATAATCGATAGTCTGTGCGGCTGTAGCTCAGTTGGATAGAGTATCTGGCTACGAACCAGAGGGTCGTGGGTTCAATTCCTGCCAGCCGCACCAAAAATGAACTAAGCCGTTGATTCGTCAACGGCTTTTTTCTTTTATGACCACGGATCGGGTGACCACTTGAGGTTCCCACATGATCCGAGTCCCCCGCCTGAAACAGAACAGGCATGGCGTCTACAGCATCCGCATTCTTTGGACGGACGCAGCAGGCCAGCGCAGGGAGAGCCTGCACAGTTTGGGCACGCGACACGCCACGACTGCCCGACTTCTCGCACTGGCGTTTAATGAAGCCTATGAGAGGAAACGCGCCATGACCGAAAAGCCAAAACTTCCCAATCTGGAGGAGCTGGTTCGCAAGTACGAACTGGACATGGCCCATGGCGTGATGAAGGCCGACGGCGCTGCCGACCATGCCTTGATGATGGAAGCCCTCAAGGCGTACAAAGAGATTCACGGCCAATTCCCGCCCATTCAGGAGGCCATGACCATCGGCAGGCCGCAGACACAGGCCATGGTTCAGCGCATCCTTGCCAAGTCCATGCCGTTCAGCCAAGCCACCGCCGCCTATCTGGAAGAAAAGCAGCACGACAACGCGCCGCAAACCTTGGTGGAAAAGGGCCGCACCTACAAGGACTTTACGGACGTTTTTGGCGACCTTGACATCAACCTGTACGGCAAGCCCGAACTGGTGCAATGGAAAACCGCCGATCTCAAGCGCGGCATCAAAGCCAACCGCATCAACAAGCGTTTGGGGCAGGTCAACGACTTTTTCAACTGGGCGATCCGCCACGGCCACTACACCGCCAGCGACAAAAGCCCCGTGGAAGGTTTGTTCATTGCCAACAAGGACAAACTGGCCGCCAAGGTGGAGCACTACGAGCCGTTCACCAGCGACGAATTGAAGGCGATTTTTTCCAGCGCCTACCTGGAGGACATGCCCAAGCCAGATCACTACTGGATTCCTATCGTCTCTCTGTTCACGGGCGCACGGCGTGAAGAAATCGCTAGCCTGAAAGCCGCCAACGTCAAAACCATTGACGGCGTGCCCTGTTTCCAGATTGAAGGCGGCAAGACCGCCGACGCGCGGCGCGTGGTGCCCGTCCACCCGCACCTGAACGCCTTGGGCTTCATGGCCTACGCCCAGCACGTTCAGGGCATGGGGCAAGAATTCCTGTTCCCGTTCACCACCGAGGGGGCCAACGGGCGCGGCAAGAACGCAGGCCGACAATTCGCCCTGCTGCTGGACAAGCGCGGCATCAAGGACGACCGAAAGGTGTTCCACAGCTTCAGGCACACCGTGATCACCCGCCTACACGCCTTGAACTCCAACCCCGCGCACGTCATGCAGATCACGGGCCACCGTGGGGAAACGGGGCAATCTGTTCACTTCAACACCTACACGCACGACATGGGACTGATGGCACTGGCCGAGACGCTGGGAAAACTGGTTTATCCGCTGGACTGGGACGGGTTGAAAATGCCTGATCCGACCTTCAAAGCGTTTTTGAACCGCTGGAAATTGATTGAAGACCGCAACGCACGAACCGCCAAGACAAGAAAAGAAAAAACACCGTGAAAGGTGTTTAGAAAGGTCGATAGTGAATTAAATAGGCTGTCAAGGTACAGCCTATTTAATTTTCAACCTTTTGTCAAACATCCAAAAAATCAAGCCGACAGCCCCCTGTGAGGGGGCGAAGCGAAGCGGTCGGAAGGGGGTGAAAAATTGCAAAGGTTGACAATCAAAAAAGGATTCGTAAGGTGAATTTTAAGAATCACCTTTTGAGACCTTTTCATGCAGTTCACCGAATCCAACAAAGGCAGCACCATCATGCGAGCCACACAAGGCATTGAGTTTAAGCCACTCATTAAAACCCTTGTCGAGCGCAACGCCGTGGGCATGATCGTAGCACCCGCCAAAGCCAAAAAATCCATGTTGGCCTTGAATCTGGTTTTTTCGCTACTCACCAAAAAGCCGTTTTTAGGCTTGCCAGTGAGTGAAGAGCAGGACAAGATCGTTTACGTCAATCTCGAATTGACCAAAACCGCTTTGGGCGTTCGTCTGCGCACGATGAACACCTTTTACAACGCCACGCCCAAGCAGTTGGACAATGTGATGTTTTTGAGCAGCGATGAGTTTTGCAAGGGTGAAGCACTGGTAGACACCAAAACCCAAAAAGTGAATCAAGAGCCATTCAACGCACTGGCAGAAGCCGCCAAGAATTGGGGTGCAACGGTTATTATTTTTGACCCGCTTTACTATGTGGTGGGCGAGGAAAACGACAATGTGCTGATGACCGCAGTTTTGCGCGAGTTCGGAAAATTGCGAACCGAATTAAACGCCGCCATTTTTGTGGTTCACCACACGGGTAAAAGTGCCGTGGACTGGTCAGACCCGTTTTTAGCAGGACGCGGGGCAAGTGCCATCGGTGGCGCATTTGAGTTCGTTTTGGGTATCGAACCCAAGGGCGACAACGAGGGCAGGCTGCACCACGGATCGCGCAACTACGCCACAGTCAAACCCTTCACCATTCGATTCAACCCCGCATCGTTCTCATGGCACTCAGCCCACGAGGAAAGTACAGACGTTCAAATCGACAAAATCATGGGCAAAGACGACGCGCTTTTGCTGGATGACTTCCACAGCCGCGCCAAGGAAATGGGCTTGCCCAAAAGCCGCGCAGAGTCGTTCCTCAGATGCTCTAAAAACTACGAAAAAACGAAGGGCTACCGAGGTAACAAGGTCAAAGTTCAGCGCAAAATGAACCCCTAAACACGGCACACCCAGCATTCTAAATGCAAAAAAACAATGCAACCACCAACAAGCTAATTTGGATTGATTTTCTATAATTGCTAAGCCTCGTTTTTAAAACCGACAAACAATAACAAACCTGCAGCAATAAAAATGTACGCATCCGCAAAATTAAATGCAGGCCAATGCCACAAACGCCAGTAAAAATCCACAAAATCCACGACTGCACCTATTCTTATTCGGTCTGTTACATTGCCCAACCCACCTGCAATGATGAGCGCATAAGCAAAGGATTCTGCTCTTGGCGTTGGTTTGCGCCAAAGAGCGATCAACAGGATGAGGCAGATTATTAACGCCAGTATCGATAAGGCATTTCTCTGCCAACCTCCTGCATCCGAAAGAAAAGAGAATGCCGCACCTGGATTTAAAACATGAACCAGATTAAAACTGGGTAAAACAGGAATTGTGTCGTGCAACGTAATGACATTTTGTACCAGAATTTTTATCCCTTGCTCAATCGCTACCAATGCAAAAATCAATCCCATCCATTTTAGAAACCTCTTAGAATTAATGCGCACGTGCATCCTCACCTTTTTGAACCACACCCGTCTTGATTTCCAGCCGTGCGCGCTGTATCACATGCCAACCAGCGCTAATTCCCAACCCGCCCATAATCACAGCAACCACCACATCAGGCCAGAGCGATCCTGTCCCGAAAACACCTAAAGCCGCCAGCACAATAGCCACGTTTCCTATCGCATCGTTGCGCGTACACAGCCAAACAGAACGCATATTCGCATCCCCTTCACGGTAAGCATAGAGCAGCAACGCCACACCGAAGTTTGCAGCTAGCGCAAGCAGTCCAATGCCCCCCATTAAAAACGGTTCAGGTGTAGCGCTAAGGTATGCGCTTAGAGCGGCTTTGATGATGATGAATAGCCCATAACCCAGCATGACAGTACCTTTACCAAGCGCAAGACGAGACCGCCAGATCAGGCTAGACCCAAGCACCCAAAGAGACAGGGCATAGTTTGTCGCATCTCCAAAAAAATCAATCGCATCCGCCAGCAGTGAGACAGACCCGCTCACCTTTCCAAAAATAATCTCAACAAAAAACATGGCGGCATTGACCACCAAGGCGATCCACAAAATCCGACGATAACGGTGCGTAGGTGCGTGGTTAATCGCTCTAGCCTCACAGCCATCGTCACAGTTTTTCCCCATACTTTTGCTCCTTAACAACATCAATGGCATAATTAGAAACCATGAAGCTACTATAGGGTCAAGGAATTTGAAGGATTTTTTGCAATATGAAAATTGGTGAACTGGCAAAACTTGCTGGGTGTACGGTCGAGGTGGTGCGTTTTTACGAGAGTGAACGCATCTTGCCGCCCCCTCAGCGACAGGAGAACGGCTACCGTTTTTATCAAAACGACCACTTACAGCGGCTTGCATTCGTGCGCCGCTGCCGAGACTTGGACATGTCGCTGAAAGACATTGCGCGGCTACTGGAATTTGCCGATGATCCGCAGTCGCGTTGTGATGAAGTCAATACGCTGGTGGACGAGCAAATTCAAAAAGTACAAATCAAACTCAACGAGATTAAAACGCTTCAAACTCAACTTAAAAATCTGCGTCGACAATGCAACGGTGAAACGCTTGAATGCAGGATTTTGCAAGAATTAAGTCATGCCCTTGTTAAGGCTTAAATTGTGCTTTTTTAAAGTGTGTTGCTTTCTTGAAACGTGCTGATGACGCAGGGCACACCTTACGAACTTTCGCCACGGTTGCCTCCGTGGGTTTGACCGCCACCGACCCACGCCCCGACACCTTGTAGCCGTACACGCTGGCGGAGGCGGTGGATTGATGCCCCATGACCGCCGCCACTTCCTCAGGTGGCAAGCCCGACGATTTCAAATCTGAACCCATTTGATGCCGCATGGTGTACAAGGTGGGCAGACGCTCCCGCCGAGGCCATAGCGCTGCCGTGGTGCGGTTTAATCGGCTCTGGGCTACTCGGTGTAGGGTTTTGCGTTTTAACGGCTCTACGCTGCCAACAATGCCCATGGCTTTGCGAATCTCAAACAAGGCCGCAGGATCGTCCACCGTCAAGAAGCGATCCAGCCCCCGACCGTCTGCCCGTTGCTTCGCCGAGGGCACATAAAATTCCCCGTTCAATTCGCTGACGTGCTGGACTTCCGCAGGGCGGCAACCCAACTGGCGGCACAGCGTCAAATACGCCCAAGTGATCGTGTCGTTTTTGTCGGCCATGGTGTCCCGCAGCGTTTTGAAATCCTGATCCGTGATGATCTTGGCCCGTCTTGGTTTTGCCTTGGGCGTGGCCTTTTCTGGAAACTTCAACGCCCGTAAACGATCCGCCGCATCCTTGTAGCCGCCATAGTCTTGCGTGGAGGCAATCGCGCAGCGCAGTTTGTACCAACTCGATTTTGTAATCGTCCCACTGTTTGCCAGTTTCCTCATGTAATCGGCCAAGCCTTTGGGCGTGAGCGTGTAGCCTTGTTCCTTCGCCCTTGCCAAATGTGTTCCCGTGATCTTGCCGTAGCTTTTTCGTGTGCTGCCCTTGATTTTGTCTGCTGCTTTTGCCATGTTGTCTCCTGCCGTTGCCCTCGCTTCGCATACGCCAAGCGCTCGGGGTGTCTCGGCTCGCTTGCGCATTGCCTCGACGTGGGCTTAAAAACACCACTCCGCTGCGCTACGGGTGTTTTTTCGGGTTTCCGTGTTTTCCTTCCATGCTTCGCATGTAAGTAAAACACTCCATCCCGATCAGCCCACTTACTTACACGCTACGCGATGTAAGTAAGCTTTGGCAATACCGCGCCAGCAATTACATGGAAACGTCAGCAAGTCAAATTTGGGCGGTGTTTGCGCCCGATTTGTTTTCAGGTTCAAACCCCTTTTGGGGTTTTCTACCTCTTCGTTCGCTTCGCTCACTGCGCGACCTTCGCAGCCGCTCAGGTCTTGCCCATGCCAGCCGATGGGACGCAACAGCAAAATGACCACACAACGATTTTCAGCACACCTGACGCATCCGTCCGCATTCGCGGCCATATGCGTCAGGTGTACCTTGCCGAGAGAAAACGAGGCTTTGCCCGCGCAGTCATGGCGCAGTCGCAGTCATACCCAAAAACAGGCGACAAGCGAGGCAGGGCAACGTGATTGCCATGCAGTCAAGGCCAGAAAATTGACTGCGCGAGATGGCGGCAGGGCGACTGCGTTTTGACTGCGCCACCCTTTCTCCACAATCCCTCGCCAACGCGATCTCTTCCCGAGCGAAGGCGAGGGAAGCCGTCGGGATGTTCGCCGAGGCAATGATAAAATCTGCCTAGTTCCAAGGTGGGTTCCCACTTTGGGTTCCCACAAAACCGACCCGATCCACGGGGTGGATGTGGAAAAAGTCGATCTGCATCAAGGGCTTAACTTTTGTGTCTGGTACGGTCCTGCCAGCCGCACCACAAACATAAACATTATGTTATCGCCTTTAGAGATGTAAATTTCTAGAGGCGTTTTCTTTCTATATTTGGTTTTTCCAATGTCTAATAAATTTCAACATTTAACAGATATTTAATGAGCTATTTCAAGAGCTTGGCAAATTCTCGTAGGATTCTTCGTAGTACGATTAAAACAAATGGCGGTCGCTGAAGAGTTTTGTTGGATGAATAAATATCAGCATCCTCACAGACAGAAACTAATTTAGGGTGTTTTATAGGAAAAGTTATTGGCGTGACATCAAAGTTAGCAGCAGGAGGAACCTTGAAGGTGTGGGTAGCGCTGTTATCAAAGCCAATATTTTTAATCAAATTATGGTTAGGAATTATGCTTAGCCATTTATTTTTCATTACTGCAAAGTCCCACTGATAGTCCCACGTATCAACTTTTTGAAGGTGTATGGACTGAAAAGCAGCATTCCAATATCGAAATTCAGCATCGTTGTAGACAAAAGTTTTTAACCAACCTTGAGCTTTAAGCTTAGGCCACTCTTTTATGTTTACATCGTAAGCTTTCCAAGCACGTTTCCATGTGGCCCAGCCCCATATATAGTGACCATAGCGTGAAAAATAATAATCCCCATCGCCTCTTATGCGGTTATCTTGATGGTTAGCGCCAGATATCATGGCGATGCGATGATCATCTTTATAGCGTTCTAGCAATTCATCACAATACTGAAAAAATGATTGATCAGGTACGCAGTCGTCTTCCAAGATAATGGTGGCATCAACTTGTTCGAAAACCCAATCTATTCCAGAAGCGATGCGCTTTTTACAGCCTAAGTTGATATCTGAAAAATTGGTTGTGACTTGGCAGGGCCAATTGATGTGCTTAACGATTTCGCGCGTAGCTGCAACTTTCTCTTTATCTGTTGGATGATTAGACCTTGGTCCATCAGCCACAATAAACAACTGCGGTGGTTGTGCTCGGCAAATTTCTGCAAAAACTTGAGCTGTTTTTTCAGGTCGATTAAATATAAAAAAGACGACTGGGTATTGCATTTTGTTCAATTGTTTATTATTGATTTGTAATATGCAATCGTGTCCAACAAGCCATCTGTGAGTTTCGTCTTCGGCTCCCAGTTGAAATTGTTTTTTGCCATGGAAATATCGGGCTTTCTGATTTGAGGATCGTCAGGAGGCTTGGGTAAGAAATTTAATTTTGATGAACTCGCCGTCAGTTTTAAGATGATTTCTGCTAGCTCAAGAACCGAATACTCCTCAGGATTTCCAAAATTAATCGGACCGCATGTGTTAGCTTCGCTATTCATCATGCGAATCATGCCTTCGATTAAATCATCTATATAGCAAAAGCTTCTGGATTGATGTCCGGTGCCGTATATGGTGAGATCTTTGCCTTGCAAGGCTTGTTGAATGAAATTGATCACAACTCTGCCGTCTAAAGGATCCATCAACGGACCATACGTATTGAAAATGCGCATCACTTTAATTTTTGTATTGTGTTTACGCTGGTAGTCAAAAAAGATACTTTCCGCACAGCGCTTGCCTTCGTCATAGCAACTGCGCTTACCTATAGGATTAACATTTCCCCAATAATTTTCAGGTTGTGGATGTATTAAAGGATCGCCATATACTTCACTCGTTGATGCTTGCAATATCGTTGCGTTGCATTTTGTGGCTAGGTCTAGCATGTTTAATGCGCCTAGCACACAAGTTTTGGTGGTATGAAGGGGGTCTTTTTGATAGCGCTCAGGGCTTGCTGGGCAGGCCAAATTGTAGATTTGATCAACGTCCAGTTTTATAGGCAGTATCACGTCATGTTCAATGAGCGTAAAGTTTTGATACTGTTTAAAGTTCTCAATATTGGTAGGATTAGAACTGACGAAATTATCAAGGCATATGACTTCATGATCTTCGTTTAAAAGTCTTTTGCAAAGGTGTACGCCTAAAAAACCAGCACCACCAGTTACCAAAATTTTTAGTTTTTTCATTTCACTTAAGATAAAAGATGTGTAGCACCAAAGCAGTGTACCTTTGCTATTGCGTTTATTTGTTATTAACCAACCGACTCAACTTTTTTTTTAAACACTTTCCAAAATTCCGCATTTTGCGTGGTCGCAAAGTTGATGCGCATCAGGGTGCTGGGTTGGCGGCTGGCGTGGAAGAGGGCACCGGGGGCGAGCAAGTAGCCGTGGTCCAGCATGCGCTGCGCCAATTGGTCGGTGTCCACGCCAGTGTCCACCCAGCCAAATAATCCTGCAGGCTCGGACGCGAATGTACAGCCGTGAGCAAGTGCCAACTTAACCGTTCTGCCGCGTGCCGCTGCCAGTTTGGCACGTATGCTGGTGGCGTGGCGGCGCAGCTGGCCTTGGTCTATGCACAGGCTGATGGCTTTTTCTAAGAGAGCAGGTGTGGTTAATGTGGCCAGCAATTTGGTGTCGAGCAAACGTTCTATCAAATCTTCAGGCGCAGCCATATAGCCCACGCGCCAATTGGGGGCGAGGATTTTGGCAAAGCCACTCACATAAATCGTGCGTTGCAAACCATCCAAAGCGCACAGGCGCGTGGCATGGTCGGGCGCAATGTGGCTGTAGCTGTCGTCCTCCATGATGTGAAAGTTGTGCTCATTCGCCAGTTGCAACATGCGGTGCGCACTGTGGGGCGACAGCATATAGCCCGTGGGGTTGTGCAGCACGCTCACGCTCACCATCAATTTGGGTTTGTGAATGTCGCAGTACTTCGCCATCACGTCCAAATCAGGCCCATCGGCACGGCGTGGCACGGGCAATATCTGCATGCCCAGCGCTTGCAATCGCGCAAATTCCACCGCCCAGCCGGGCTCTTCCACCATCACCGCGTCACCCGCTCTGAGCAAGGTTCGGCTCACCACATCCAGCGCATGCGTGGCGCCAACTGTGCTGATGATTTGGCTGGGTGCTGCGCTGATGTTCATTTGTGCGAGCTTGTTGGACAGCGACTGTCTTAAATTCGCATCACCCATTGGGTCGCCATATTCCAATGAAAACTGTTTCAGCGCGGCCGGTGTGGTGACTTTGCGCACTGCCGCGCTTAAGAACGGGTTGTCCAGCCACTCTGGTGGAAACACCCCCATGCCAGGTTGCGGCTTGGGTCCTGCTTGGCGGAACATGCCACGAATCAGCATGGCGGCATTCACGGGTGCGGGAGTAGGTGCCCGCATGGTCGCAGGGGTTTGTGTAGCCGATACGCTTGGTGCATTTGTCTCAAGATGATTTGCATTATTTGCTGCACTATTAATAGCATCATAGGCAATAGATACGCCGGATACAGGCTGATTTTTTGTATAAAAATTGGTAAATTCTCGAACATAGAAGCCCCTGTTGCGGCGCGACTCGACCAAACCCAGCGCCAGCAATTGGTCATACGCCGCCACCACGGTTGACGGGCTCACGCCTTGCTGCTGCGCACATTGCCGCACCGATGGCAGGCGCGCGCCAGCGGAGAGTAAGCGGCTTTGAATCCGTTGTGCAAATCGGTCGCGCAATTGTTCCGACAGTGAAAGGGTGCTGTTTTTGGTGAGCATGGTGGTTCTGTGTGTCAGTAAAGATAGCAATACAGTTTGTGTATGTGATTGTTAAACTGTACTGCTAGTGTAATGGTATTTGCGGCTAAACTGCAAGCCATGACAGCGACTGAACTCACCGCTTTATTGGCTTTAACAACCGCCGCTAGCTTCACGCCAGGACCGAACACGACCCTGTCCACAGCTTTGGCGGCTAACCACGGATTGAAGCGGGCTATGACATTTGTGTGCGCCGTACCTGTTGGCTGGGCGTTGCTTTTCAGCTTGTGCGCGGGTGGCGTGGGGGCATTGGTGGTGGCAATACCTGCCTTGCGTTTGGGCATCAAAGTGTTTGGCGTGGCGTATTTGCTTTGGTTGGCCTACAAGATCGGCATGACACGTACATTGGGTGAGACAGACAACTCGCGCATCGACGTCACATTCTTTCAGGGCGTGATGCTGCAGTTTTTAAACATCAAAGCTTGGATGCTGGCGCTGGCCTTGGTTGCGGGTTGGATAGCTGGCAAGCCAGATGCTTTGAACCGTTATATGCTGATGTTCCCTATTTTGCTGATCTACGCATTCGCAAGCAATTTGGCCTATGCCGCCATGGGCTCTTTGCTGCGCAAATGGCTACAAATTGGCAATCGCTTGACTTGGTTTAACCGTTTCATGGCTTTGGTTTTGGCGGTCACAGCGGCTTGGATGGCAACGTTTTAATATGAATTCTGCACAAGCTACTGCTGAAAACGTTAAAGCTGGCTTGTGGCTGGGTTTGCTGGGCGTGATCATATTTGCAGTCACCTTGCCGATGACCAAGCTCGCTGTGGGCACGCTGGCACAGCCGCAACTGTCGCCTTGGTTCATCACCTTTGGTCGCGCAGCGGTCGCAGGTTTGCTATCAATTTTGTATCTGACTTGGCAATATAAATCTGCGAAAGAAGTGAATTCGACCACTAAAAAAACAAATCAACGTGTTTGGAAACTGCCCAGCGCAAGCGAATGGGGTTTACTGGCTTTCACCGCTTGTGGTGTGGTGGTCGGCTTTCCGCTCTTCTTGTCTTTGGCGTTGCAATACGTACCCAGCACGCATGGCGCGGTGGTGACGGGGTTAATGCCGCTCGCTACCGCCGTCATCGCAGCAATTTGGTACAAGCAGCGGCCAAGCGTGGGCTTTTGGTTTTTCGCTGTTTTAGGCACGGTGCTGGTGTTGAGCTTTATGCTGCTGCGCTCTGCTGATGCAGGCGGTCAATTCAGTATGCACTTGGCAGACATATTTTTGTTGCTCGCCATGATCAGCGGATCGCTGGGGTACATAGGCGGTGCACGCTTGACGCCCTCTTTGGGCGCAGAGCGGGTGATTTGTTGGGTGCTGGTTTTGTCTTTGCCCATCACTGTTCCTTTGACTTTGCAAACCATGCCACAACATTTCAGCGCCATTCAGGCTGGTAGCTGGTGGGCATTTGCTTACGTCGCGGTCTTCTCCATGTGGCTGGGTTTCTTCGCGTGGTATCGCGGCTTGGCACTGGGAGGCGCGGTGCGCGTCAGCCAAGTCCAGCTAGTTCAGCCGTTTTTGAGTCTGCTTTTTGCAGTGCCATTGCTGGGCGAAAAAATTGACCTGATGACTCTGGGTTTTGCTTTGGCAGTGATCGCCACCGTGTTTATAGGTAAAAGTATGTCGGTAGGGAATGCCAAATGAATACAGACCAAATCATCGCCTTGGCCATTTTTGCCGCGGTTTCGTCCATCACGCCAGGACCCAACAATTTGATGCTGCTGGCATCGGGCGTCAATTTTGGTGTGCGGCGCTCACTGCCACATTACGCAGGTGTGACATCGGGATTTTTGTTGCTGATTTTGTGTTTGGGCTTTGGCTTAAAAAGTGTGTTCATCGCTTATCCGCAGCTGGAAGTGGTGTTGCGTTATGTGGGTGCGGCCTACATGGCGTGGTTGGCTTGGAAAATGGCCAATGTGACTGATGCGCCCAAAAGCGCGGATGGACAACTGACTGCAAAACCCATGACCTATTTGTCAGCGGTGGCTTTTCAATGGGTTAACCCCAAAGCCATCATGATGGCGATTGGTGCCATCACCACCTACTCGCCCAGTGGTTCAGGGGCATGGGGCGTACTTTGGGTGGGCGCGGTGTTTGCAGTGATCAACGCACCCATGGTCTTGAGCTGGTTGCTCTTTGGCAGCAGCATGCGCCAGTTTTTGCAAGACCCGCAAAAGCGCCGGTGGTTTAACTGGATCATGGCGGCTTTGTTGCTGGCAACTTTGTACCCCGTGTTTGCACCACTCTTGCTGAGTCACAGCTAAAATGGTGGGATATAAAAATTGATGAAAATATTGAGATAAAAATTTAAGGAAACAACCATGAGCACCCAATGGACCCAAGCCAAACGCGCAGAGAAGATGAACCCATCTGTGATTCGTGAAATTTTAAAAGTCACAGACAAACCGGGCATCATCAGTTTTGCCGGCGGTCTGCCATCGCCGCAAACCTTTCCGATTCCGGAGTTTGCTGCCGCCTGCGCCAAGGTTCTAGCAGAAGACGGCAAATCCGCGCTGCAATACGCCGCCAGCGAAGGCTTTGGCCCTTTGCGTGAACAAGTCGCTGCCAGCTTGCCGTGGAAGGTTGACCCCAACCAGGTGCTGATCACCACTGGCTCACAACAAGGTTTGGACTTGCTCGCCAAAATTTTGATTGATGAAAACTGCCCCATCGTGGTGGAAACACCCACTTACTTGGGTGCTTTGCAAGCCTTCACGCCGATGGAACCTAAAGTGGTTTCAGTGAAAAGTGATGACCAAGGCATCGACATTGCAGACCTGAAAGCCAAAGGCAAAGGCGCACGCTTTTTGTATGTGTTACCCAATTTCCAAAACCCCACAGGCCGCACCATGACCGAAGCACGCCGCGCCGCTTTGAGCGCCGCTTGCATAGAGATTGGTTTGCCGATTGTTGAAGACAACCCCTATGGCGAGCTGTGGTTTGACCAAGCACCGCCCTTGCCGCTGACTGCGCGCAATCCTGAAGGCTGTGTCTATTTGGGTTCGTTCAGCAAAGTGCTGGCACCTGGTTTGCGACTGGGCTTCATGGTCTTGCCCAAGACCTTGTTCCCCAAAATTTTGCAAGCCAAACAAGCGGCCGATTTGCACACGCCCAGCTTTAACCAGCGCGTGGCATCCGAAGTGCTCAAAGGCAATTTCTTAGACCGCCATGTGCCCATGATTCGCAAACTGTACAAGTCACAACGCGATGCCATGTTGACCGCATTGGCGCGTGAAATGCCAGTGACACCCGGCAACGCAGAGGCCAGCGTGACTTGGAATACGCCCGATGGCGGCATGTTCCTTTGGGTGCGCTTGCCAGCTGGTTTGAACGCGGTGGAATTGTTGCCCAAAGCAGTGGACAAAAACGTCGCCTTTGTGCCGGGTTCCCCGTTTTTTGCCGACAACGCCGACCCACGCTCCCTGCGTTTGAGCTTTGTCACTGCGTCGGTAGACCAAATCAACATAGGCATGAAAGCCTTGGGCGACACCATCAAAGAAGCCATGCAACCTGTGCAAAATTTAGCTAAGGCCGCATGACCCAGATCGTACGGTCTAACCGCGAAGCGCGTGCGTTTGCTACTTCAGCACCAACTGAAGCGACCAGCACAGAAGTTAAGAGTCAATTTAGCGACAAGCGTGGGGGCACAAATAGACCACATCGTTGTCGTAGCGCAAACGCTAGAGCAAGGTATCGCTTGGTGCGAAGCCACTTTGGGCATCACACCCAATGAAGGTGGTGAGCACAAGCAGTTTGGCACCCACAATTGCTTGTTCAAAATCGCCACACCACAGTATCCATTGGCGTATTTTGAAATCATTGCCATTAAACCTGATGCTACTAATTCAATAGCACCTAAGGCAATTAATACGCCTTCTACAGGTCAAAAACGTATAAATTCTGCACGCTGGTTTGATATGGACGATGCAGCGCTGCAAAAGGCTGTGGCAGTAGAACCGCGCTTGGTGCACTTCGTGGCGCAGACGGCAGACATCCAAGCCGCAAAGAGCGCATTAAAGTTGCAAGGCATAGACCGCGGTACCGCAGTCGAAGCCAGCCGCCACACGCGCAAAGGCCGTTTGGAATGGAAAATCACCGTGCGTGATGATGGGCAACGCCTGTTCAACGGCACTTTGCCCAGTCTGATTCAGTGGGGCAAAAATGCCGACGCAGAACCCCTGCGCTTGCACCCGCGCAACACCTTGCCGCGCTCTGGCGTGTCGCTGCAAAGCGTGGCTGTCACATCACCCAGTGCCGACAAACTGCAAGCCGCTTACACGGCTATTGGTTTGAGTGGCGTCACAATTGCACAGGGCGAGCCAAACCTCACCGTCACCTTGCGCACGCCCAAAGGCGTGGTGACTTTGCAAAGCATGGGCATTTAAGAGGCGAGTGATTGCGTACATTGCTTGTTTTGAATCCTCACGCCGCTGGCGGTAAAGCAGCTGCGTTGGCCAAACCTCTGAAAACCTGGCTGGCTAAAAATCAACCCGACTGGCAAATGGCCATTGCGCACAACGTCGCCATTGGCCGCCGCTTGATTGATGCCATGCCGCAAGGCAGCCGCATTGTGTTGGTGGGTGGCGATGGCACCTTCAACCAAATGCTGCCCAGCTTGTTGGCGGGCGAACACAGCGCTGCCTTGGTGCCCTATGGCAGTGGCAACGATTTGGCACGCGCATTGGGTTTGCGTGGCTTGTCTTGGCGCAAAGCGCTGGCACTGGCTGGCAGCCAAACACCACAGCGCATGGACATTGGACTGGCAGAGTTTGAAGTATTGCCAGAGTCCAATGAAAATCAAGAAGATGATCAATTAGAAAGTCAAAAAGCAGACCAAGAAGAAGGCCAAAACGAAGACCGTTTGCACAGCGTGCCGTTTGCCTCCAGCTTCACCACGGGTTTTGATTCATCGGTAGGTTTGCGCGCACTCAACGGGCCTAAATGGTTGCGCGGTTTGCCACGCTATTTGCTGGCGACTGTGCGCGAGTTGCTGCACTTTCGCAAATGGGGCTTGGTGGTTTTGGCAGACGGCAAACCAATTTACACCACCGAAGCTTTGTTTGCATCCAGCTTGAACACACCCACCTTTGGCGCTGGTATGCCTGCTGTACCCCATGCTTCGATTTATGACGGGCAGTTGAATTTGCTCTTGGCTAAAAACGTGAGCGTGTGGCAAACCATTTTGCTGTTGCCAGATTTGCTGTTTGGCAAACATTTGAACCATCCCAAGGTGCACACCCAGCCGTTTCAAACGCTGCAAATCAAATCAGACACGCCCATTCCATTGGCGGCTGATGGCGAGTATTTGGGCACTAGCCAAAACATCCACATCCGCATCCTCAAAGGGCAGTTGCCCATTGTTGCAAAGAGCTGAGTTAACCCTGCCACACCCCATAGCCCAATCGCTGCAAAGCAATCGCCAGCTCCACTTCCATCGCCTGCGCTTTTTTGTAGGGCATGGGGTTGAACTTTTCATACAGCGCGGGCAGTAGCTTTACGCCATAGTCCGTCACAAACGCATTGGCTTGAATCCCCGCCATGTGCTTGTCAAACCGCACATCCGGATCCAGCCCCGTCATCCCCACATAAACAAACGGCTTGCCCATCACATAGTCCGGATTGCAACGCCGAAACTTCCCACTGTTCCAAACCCTGTCATCCAGCTCCACCACGTAGACATAGTAGTGGTGGGATTTGGGGGTGGGGTCAGGCATGCGCTACCCAGCCGCGAAATCCTAGGCCTGTATAAAACGTATTGATGTCTGTGAAACCTGCTTTTTGTATAAGTTCTTCATCTTGCTCTGGCGAAAGGATGGGCAATTGCTTGCCAATGGCATCCATCGATGCGCGGGCCTGCTCAAGATCTATACCAGAAGAGGCAGCAAAAGCGGCACATCTTGACAAGCACAGTTCTCGCTCCGCAGGGTTCTGCGTCATACTGTAATGCATTGCTACAAACACGCCACCTGATTTCAATCGTGTATGTATTTCACACAATGTTCGGTATCTCTCAACTTCATCTGTGAAATGAAGTGTCAAGAGGCAACAGGCAGCATCGAACGGTCCTTTTGGAGCCACATCTACATATCCATTGTGCAGATGAACATGTGAAGAGAGCGAACCTAAAGCGGTATTTGCCAACTTCAACATTTCGGCAGAGGGGTCTACGCCATCCATGCGCCAATTCGGGTACGTTTGTGCAAAGTGTTTGAGTTCCATACCGCCACCAGCGCCAACTACCAATACGCGCCCATCAGTAGGTGTACTCTCCGCCATGAGAAGGGCTGTCATACGATGTATATCACGCAGACCGGGGACACGCCTAGTAGCGTTTTCTTCGTAACCGGCAATTGCTTTTGAGTCTGAGAAGGACATTTGTAATTACCTTAAAGGCGAGAACTTTCTATTCGTTTCTGAATCGAAAATTTGTCAGTTTGAGACGATGAGAAAAATGCACGTTACTTGCTGATTGACATCTATTTTCTTGGAATCTATCAATTAGCGTGCTCGAAGCGTCAGTAAAAATTAGTTAATCGTGCAACGATCCCAGCGGCACCCGCACCACCTCTTGCAACATCACTGCCAGTTGCTTACCCGCTTCTTCCACCAAAGCCTGACCTTTCTCAGCCGTGGCATTGGCAGCATTGCCGGCTGCGCCGTTGGGGTTGATGTCTTGCATTTGCCAGCCTAGTTTGGCGGATTTGCCGTTGCCTAGGATGGGGAATTGTTGGGCGCGGGATTGGCTGGTGGATTGGAAATTTTGCGCTTTGTCCATGCGCACGGATTGTGGGTTCAAAGCCAGCATCATGGAAGTTTCGATATCGCCGGCGTGAGAGCCAAAGCGGTGTTCCTCAAAGCTGAATGCATCTGCAGCATCACCCAAAGGCAAGTTGTACCAACTGCTGCTGAAAACCATCATGCCATGGTGTGCGCGTAGCTCACGCGCAACGATGTCCATCACCGCCACATTGCCGCCGTGGCTGTTGAAGAGCACCAGTTTTTTCACACCTGTGCGTGCCACTGCTGCGCCTATCTCTACCCATGTGCGGATGATGGTTTCGGGGCTCAAACTCAATGTGCCGGCAAAGTTGAGGTGTTCGCTGCTCAAACCAAGCGTTTGCGTTGGCAAAAACAAGACGGGTAATGATTGTGGCAAATGCGGTAAACATGCCGCCACGATGCCGTCGACCAAATCCACATCGACCGACAGGGGCAAATGCGGTCCGTGTTGCTCTGTCGCAGCGACTGGCAAGACGGCCACCACGTCGGCTGCAGCACCCGTTGACAAGCGCGTTGCAAATTCATCGGTGCTTAATTTTGCCCAAAAGCGGGTAGAAAAAGTCATGGCGGTATCTTATTACGAATTTAAGACGGAGTCAGCGACAAATGCTGTGCTTGGCGCTGGCTGTGTTGCTTCTTGGCTTTGGGGATGGGTGCTGGGAACTTTGGCATTAGATGGCGCAGCACATCAGGCCTTGCCCGCGCACCGCTGGCGACGTAGTCGGTGAGCAGGGCTTGCGTCACCACATCCACATCCATACCGCGTGGCCCAATCAAATATGCGTGCAGGGCGTTGACCAAATGCTCGGGCGTGATGCCGCTGGTTTTGCCTTTGATGTGGATGGAATCATTCCACAGCCAATCGCTGAAAGCCATGAACGCGCCGAATGGCGAATCACCCTGCATCAGCAAAGGCATGGTGGCGGTGAAGCGGCCGGAGTTGGCGACCAAATCCCAATAGCGTGCCATGTGGGCAAAGCGGGTCATGTCAGCCGCACTCACCGCCGCAGTTTGCCGCACTTGGTAGGGCGGCAGCGGGTCGTACACCATGCCGTGGGTTTCGGTGTGCTTGGCAATGGGCGTGCCGCGCAGGCGTTTCAAAATGCCGAGTTGAATTTCATGCGGTTCTAGCGCATACAGCTTGTCAAAACCATCGGAAAAACTTTGCAAGCTTTCGCCGGGCAAGCCAAAAATCAAATCGGTGTGCAAATGCGCGTTGGATTCGTTCAGCAACCATTTCAAATTGGCAATGGTTTTGTCATTGTCTTGCTTGCGCGAAATGCGCTTTTGCACATCCACATTAAAGGTTTGAATGCCCACTTCAAATTGCAATGAGCCGGGTGGGAATTTGGCAATCATTTCTTTGAGTCGGTCTGGCAAGTGGTCTGGTATCACTTCAAAATGCAAAAACAAATCGTCGCCCATGCGGTCTAAAAAGAACTGCATGATGCGCACCGATGCGTCAATCTTCAAATTGAAAGTGCGGTCCACAAATTTGAAATTGCGCGCGCCACGGCTGTACAAAGTTTGCAGTTCACCCAGAAACAAATCCAAGTCAAAAGCCCATGCGGTTTTGTCCAGCGAGCTGATGCAAAACTCGCACTTGAACGGGCAACCGCGCGAGGCTTCCACATACAGCAAGCGGTGCGCCAAATCTTCGTCGGTGTAGTAGGCGTAGGGCAGTTGGATGTCGTCCAGCGGCGGTTGCTCGCCCGCTATCACTTTCATCAGGGGTTGAGGACCATGTAATACCGCGCGGCACAGTTTGGGGAAGCTGATGTCACCCCAGCCGGTGATGACGAAGTCGCTCAGTTGTGCGATTTCTTGTTCCAGTACTTCATGGCTGACCTCTGGGCCACCTAATACGATGGTGATGTCAGGACGCAGTTGTTTCAGCAGCGTGACCAGTTCACAGGTTTGCACCGTGTTCCAAATGTAAACACCAAAGCCAATGATGCGCGGGTTCATGGCAATCAACTCATTCGCCCATTCTTCTGGGCTTTTGCGATTGATCATGAATTCACAAATGCGCGTTTGCGACTGCAAATCGCCCATGTTGGCGAACAAATAGCGCAATCCTAAAGAGGCATGGATGTATTTGGCGTTGAGCGTGCACAGCACAATCGTGCTGGTCGTTTGCGCTGGTGATTGAGGGGTAAAGTTGTCTGAATTCGCCATGCCGCTATTATGCGCATGGCAGTTGCGCTAATTATTTGTGCTAAAAATTTGTGTTGTGAGTTTTATCGCTTAATTAGCCAATGATCAAGCGCCCATTTGCCGCAACCATAAATGGCCAACAACGCGAACAGCACGCCCCAAGTGATGTGCTGTTGCAAAGCGGCAGGTGCGATTTCAGACAGGCTGATAACGGCAATCGCATTCACCACAAACAATCCCAGCGCCGCAAAGCGCCCCATCAAACCAAATACCAAGAGCACAGGCAAAACCAATTCACCCGCAGTGCCCAGCAGGGCGGCGAGTTCTGGCGATAAGTAGGGGACTTTGTATTCATCGGTAAACAGTGACACTGTGATTTCCCAATCGCGAATTTTGGTGAGGCCCGACATGAAAAAGACTTGTGCCACGTACAGGCGCGCCAACAATGCGGCCAAAGGTTGAGCCAAATCCAATGTTTGTGTCACGCTGGCCCATAAAGCCAATCCGCGCTTGATAGGGGTGTTCTCCATTTTTCTTCCTAAGTGTTTTTGGGTTAAGAGATTGATTTAAGTTGAAAGCAGTTTGGCACCCATCAGCAAGCCAGATTGTGCTGACTGTGTGAGCCATGTGTTGAAATCAAATGCGGGTGCTGTACCTACGGTTTCCGTGGCATCCAACGCAGACGCCAATGATGCACCGTCTAATAGATTTTGAATAAATACGGCATCGGCAGAAGTACATAAGGCCACAGATGGGCGAAAACCTTGCCGCCAGATGAGGGCAGATTCAGGGCTGCATTTTCTGAGTTCGGCTTGTAATTCTTCAAAGCTGGGGTTCTCATACAAATGCGCTGTAGTGATGCTGGCGGCTGGATAGCTGCTGTTCACAATGTGTGTGCCAGGTGTTAGTTGCAAGGTGATGGCATCAGGGTCATGCGTGGTCAATAACGCCAAGCTGCTGACATCCAGTTCTGCATCGGCGGCGGTAGCCGCTTGGTGCAAAGCCCATTCAATGCGCGCAACGTCTGAAAGGTAGGGTTCTGTCTTTAATTCTGCAATGCTGCTGATGAGCAGCGCCAACTCTGCGCCCCATTGCGCTGCATCGCCACGCGTGGGTGGAAACTGGTGCCACAAATCGCGCGCCAACAAAGCAAACGCTTCGCCACCGACCAATTGTTCTATTACTGGATAGGCCGCTTGCAAGTTGCGAATGGCTGCCACTTGCGCATTGGCGTGATACACCTGCAAGCCTCTTTCTTGGAATTTTATATGGTCTTTTTGTCCTCTAGATGGCGTATTGATTGCCTTAAGTGCTATGAAATTAGTAGCATTTTGACTTCGTTGAACAGGTGAGCTGAACAAGGTGTGTAAGAGCGCGTTTTGTTGCGCTGCCAAGTTGCTCATGCTGTGACCTCTGTAGCTAGGCAGGCTTTGCAAATTTGGCTGGCGTGCTGTGCCTCATCCAGTAACACATCCAATGCAGGAATATCGGTATCCCATTCAATCAAAGTGGGTACAGAGCCAAACAATTGAATCGCGTGTTGGTACAAATCCCAAACCGGTGCTTTGATGCGGCTGCCGTGGTCGTCCACCACAATGTCGCCGCAGTCAATGTGGCCAGCCAAATGAATTTCGGCAACCGCATCTGGCCTAATTTGATTCAACCAATCTTTGCATTGTTGCAATGGGTTGGTGCAACGCTGTTGGATTTGGTCGTTCAGCGCGTTGACGTAAATGTTGTTCACATCAACCAACAACTCACAACCTGTGCGCTGTGCAAGTTGATTCAAAAATTCGGTCTCTGCCATGTCACTCTCAGTAAAGCTGATGTAGGCGGAAAGGTTTTCAACTGCGATGCGGCGTTTCAAACGGTCTTGCACTTGGCTCACATTCGCACACATCACATCCAAGGCTTCTTGGTTGAATGGTAAGGGTAGTAAATCTGCGCCATGCACATTCACCATTTGCCCTTGGCGTTCAACACTGCCACGCGCAAAGCAAGCGTGGTCGCTGACACGAATGGGGTCCACTTGTGCCACCAAATGGGCCAGTTTATTCAAATGCCATTCGTCAATGCCAGAAGCTGAGCCTAAGGCCAAACCAACACCATGCAAGCTGATGGGGTAGTGCGAACGGCCTTGCATCAGCACGGTCAATGCCGCGCCGCCATTGCCAAAAAAGTTTTCGGAATGGACTTCTAAAAAATCAAGAGTTGGCAGCCGATCTACCAACTCTTGGTAATGAGGGTGCCGCCAACCGATACCGATATTGCTACGCGATGTCATGCGGGCGGACTTGTTTACTATTTAAATTGCAAATCTTGATTTAGCTTTTCATGCCTTTTTTGGCTTCTTCCATGCTCATGCCTTTCATGGTGGCGCATGTGCCTTTGGCAACGTATTTCCATTCGCCTTTGTCCATGTCAACTTTGGCTTGCCCAGCACATGAGTGTGTGCCAGCCAAGTTGGCGCAGTCGTTTTGACCGGCTTTGGCAATGCCATAGCATTTTTCTTTTTCAGCCTTGGGTGCAGCAGCATGGCTGGCAGCCATGGCAGAAGTGGACAGCAACATGGTAGAGAGCAAAGCGGTTGCGGCAGATGCGATAAGTGCACGTTGGTTCATGGGTATCTCCTAAAAATAAATGAAAATGAAACTATCACATAAACTACTGTTCAATACAGCAGCAATCGGTGCAAAATGACAATTGATTTTGCTACGATTGCTGAATAGTCTCTCGTTCTGAAATATTCTTACAGACTTTTTCTACTTTTTAATTCAAAACAAATTTAAGCCCTAGCATGCCAATTGAACTCCAGCTGAATCAGCATCGCGACTATCTTTTGCGATTCGCACGTTTGCAACTTCGCAATGATGCCTGGGCTGAGGACGCAGTGTCTGACACCCTTTTAGCGGCATTGGCCAAGCCACAATCGTTTGAAAACAAATCACAGTTAAAGACCTGGTTGGTAGGTATTTTGAAACACAAGGTGGTGGATATTTTGCGAGTGCAAACGCGTGAGGCCCGTATTCATTTTGAATCCGATGGTGATGGCAATGAGGAGCTGGATGCCTTGATGTTTCAAAAAGACGGGCATTTTGTTGAACCACCGTCCACATGGTCTGGCGGGCAAAATGCGACTTTCAATCCGTCTGAAAATTTGCAATCGCAACAATTTTTTCAAATTTTGGAAGCTTGCACCGACAAATTGCCCGCCGCGCAAGGTCGGCTTTTTCTGATGCGCGAATGGTTAGAGATGTCCGTCGAAGAAATTTGTAAGGAACTCAACCTGACTTCGACCAATCTTTACGTTCAACTGCACCGCGCCCGTCTTCGACTGCGCGAATGCTTGGAACTCAATTGGTTTGGCAATCAGCCAAATCCGGCAGCAAAATAGATTTTTTGAATCTCACTTAACTCAGTCAGCTCACTTAACTCGCTAAACAGTATTCAATATGGCTATGAAAATGATGATGTCCTGTAAACAAGCCGCAGCCTTACTGGTCGCGCGGGAAGACCGCGATTTGGCCATGAGTGACCGGGTTGGTTTACGGATTCATTTGTGGGCCTGCAAAGCTTGCCCCAATTTTGAAAAACAACTGCTCACCATGCGCGAGGGTTTGAAGCAATGGCGAAACTACACGCAGCAAGACAATTTAGACAACGAAGCCGTTTGATCAATAGGTAATTGGGTTCCGATTTAGGGCGAAAAATCGCATAAAAACAACAGGCTTGCTTTTTGCTATTTATAGCGCATAATGGTTGTGTGCGTCTTGAATGGCGCACAGGTTGGGTGATAGCTTAGTTTCACACCACAGCGGTGCCATATTTAGTTTGTTGGTTTGTTGTGATTTTGTGTATTAGGGACATGTCGCTTTTTTATTAGAGTTTTTTAGGGAGTCCCTCAATGGGCAACAAACTGTACGTTGGCAATTTGCCGTACTCGGTTCGCGATGGCGATTTAGAGCAATCTTTCAGTCAATTTGGTGCTGTTACCAGCGCTAAAGTGATGATGGAACGCGACACAGGTCGTTCAAAAGGTTTTGGTTTTGTGGAAATGGGCAGCGATGCCGAAGCACAAGCAGCCATTGCTGGTATGAATGGTAAAGATTTAGGCGGTCGCAGCTGCGTCGTCAATGAAGCACGTCCGATGGAGCCACGTCCTCCACGTAGCGGTGGCTTCGGTGGCGGTGGTGGCTACGGCGGCGGTGGCGGCGGTCGTTCAGGCGGCGGCGGTTACGGTGGCGGCGGTCGCGATGGCGGCGGCGGTTACGGCGGCGGTGGCCGTTCAAGCTACTAAGCACAAATTTTATAGAATCTGGTTCGCTGGATTCCTATTTTGAAAAGGCTTCAATTTTGAAGCCTTTTTTACGTCTATAAGTTCAATATATTCAATATATTCAATAAATTCAATAAATTCAATAAATTCAATTAGTTTAATTACATGGCATCCCACTTACACAGTATCGACGAAAATCTTTGCGCCATTTGCGGTCAACCCAATCACTGCGCTATGGTGCTAGAACGTGAGACAGGTGAAAAACAAGCGCCGTGTTGGTGTACACAAATCAAATTTTCTGAGGACTTGCTGGCGAAGGTGCCAGCAGACAAACGTCTAAAGGTATGTGTTTGTGCATCTTGTGCTAAGTTGCATGCCTAGTGTTACTACCTATGCAGCAGACGCTGATTTGGCATGACAATCAACAAGTTTGATTCAAACTCATATTCAAATTATTTATCACTGGAGATTACTATGCGTCGCGATACATTTCTAAAATCTTTAGCAGCACTGGCTGCTGCGGGTTCTCTGCCATTAACAGCGAAAGCAGCGACCAACCTCAAAATGATGATTCCCGCAAACCCAGGTGGTGGTTGGGACAGCACAGGGCGTGCGCTGGGTAAAGCCATCATGGATGCCAAAGGTGCAGATACCGTTCAATATGAAAACAAGGGTGGTGCAGCTGGTGTGATTGGCCTTGCACAATTTGCGAACGCAAGTAAAGGCGACCCTAATGCCATGATGGTCATGGGTGCAGTGATGTTGGGAGGGATTATCGGCGGCAAGCCTCAAGTTGGACTTGATAAGGTTACCCCCATCGCGCGTTTGACAAGCGAGTACAACGTGTATGTGGTGCCAGCTAATTCACCTTTCAAAACAATGAAAGATGTGGTTGAACAAATGAAAAAAGACCCTGGCAGTGTGACATGGGGTGGTGGTTCAAAAGGTTCGACTGAGCACATTGCATCTTCCATGTTGGCACGCAATGTGGGCGTTGATCCTAAGAAAGTTAACTATGTGGCATTCCGTGGCGGCGGTGAAGCCGTGGCCGCTATTTTGGGTGGCAATGTGAAAGTCGGTGGCAGTGGTTACAGCGAATTTGCGGAATATATTGCGGCAGGGAAAATGCGCGCTATCGGCGTAACTTCCGAAAAACGTTTGCCAGGAATTAATGTGCCCACTTTAAAGGAACAAGGTTACGACGTTGTTCTGGGTAACTGGCGTGGTGTCTATGGTGCGCCTGGCATTACACCTGCGCAACGGACTGCTCTAACTGACATCATCATCAAAGCCACAAAATCAAAAGCTTGGGCTGAGGCATTGGAGAAGAACGGTTGGATGCCAGCCGTATTAACTGGCAAAGCTTTTGATGATTTTGTCGACAATGAGTTTGCAAGTTTGCGTGGAACGATGCACTTGGCAGGCATGTTGTGACCGAGGATTCTTCAACTCGCACAAATTCAAAAACACTGCAAAGCCTTGTTGGCCTAGGTGTTTTTGGAATTGGCGTTGTGATGGCAGTCGGCGCTTATAGCATCCCCTCTGATGCAGGGTATTCTGGCGTTGGTCCGAATTTCCTGCCTTCGGTGGTGTCATTGGTTTTGTTGATTAGCGGTTTATGGGTCGTTTGGGAAGCGCGAACAGGGGGCTTTCGCCAGATGGATGAGCCTTCGGGTAGCACTCGAGGTGACTGGCCAGGATTTGCATGGTTGTCTGTGGGTTTGCTTGCCAATGCTGCATTGATCACCACAATCGGTTTTATTCTAAGTTGCACGCTCTGCTTTGTCTGCGCGGCTCATGGCATGCGCTTGTCGCAAAGTCAGCATAAATTACCTTTTGATGCACTTCGATTATTGAAAGATACGCTCATAGGTTTAGCCATTTCAGCTCCTGTGTATTGGATGTTTACAAAACTGCTTGCCATTGGCTTGCCTGGTCTGACCACAACAGGTTGGCTTTAATAGAAAAATAGCAATGGATATCTTGACCCAACTTTTGCAGGGTTTTTCGACGGCTGCAACACCTATTAATTTATTATGGTGTTTGATTGGTTGTACGCTTGGAACAGCCGTAGGGGTTTTGCCGGGAATAGGTCCAGCGGTCGCTGTGGCGATGCTCTTACCGATCACAGCCCAGGTGGAAGTGACGGCATCCATGATCTTCTTTGCTGGTATTTACTACGGTGCCATGTACGGTGGGTCGACCACCTCCATTTTGCTGAATACGCCCGGTGAAGCAGGTAGCATGATTACGGCCATGGAGGGCAACAAAATGGCCAAATCAGGGCGGGCGGGTGCCGCTTTGGCAACTGCGGCAATTGGTTCGTTTGTAGCGGGATCAATTGCAACAGTGGGTGTCACCTTGTTTGCGCCCATATTGGCAAATTTTGCGATCAAACTGGGGCCACCGGAATATTTTTGCTTGATGTTATTGGCATTTGTGACAGTCAGTTCGGTGCTGGGGCAAAGTACTTTGCGTGGCATTGTTTCGCTCTTCATAGGATTGGCTGCAGGGTTGATTGGTATGGACCAAATATCAGGCCAAGCGCGCTATACGGCTGGTGTTTCAGAACTATTGGATGGGATTGAAATTGTTCTCGTTGCGGTTGGATTATTTGCAGTGGCAGAAACCTTGTATGCCGTGCTCTACGAAGGCAAGACAGTGGAAACGCAAAATCAACTGAGCAACATGCACATGGGTAAAAGCGATTGGCGCAGATCTTGGCCTGCTTGGTTGCGCGGAACAGCCATTGGGTTTCCATTTGGCACCATTCCAGCTGGCGGTAGTGAGATACCAACTTTTCTGAGTTATGCGACAGAAAAAAAATTGGCGTCTGAAAGTATAAAAAAAGATTTTGGAACCGTTGGCGCAATTGAAGGTGTTGCTGGACCAGAAGCCGCCAATAACGCAGCCGTCACAGCAACCTTGATACCTTTACTAACTTTGGGTATTCCGACGTCAACCACTGCAGCCATATTGCTGGGAGCTTTTCAAAGCTATGGGATTCAACCTGGACCACAATTGCTTCAGTCATCTGCAAGCTTGGTTTGGGCATTGATCGCATCCTTGTATATT
Source organism: Candidatus Aalborgiella aggregata (assembly GCA_016705065.1). Taxonomy (GTDB): domain Bacteria; phylum Pseudomonadota; class Gammaproteobacteria; order Burkholderiales; family Burkholderiaceae_C; genus Aalborgiella; species Aalborgiella aggregata. The sequence continues at coordinate 44,821 of JADIYY010000001.1, forward strand.
GGGAACGTGATGCTCTTGGTATTGAATTTGCCGTTGGTGGGTATTTGGGTTAAGTTGCTAAAAATTCCCAAGACATATCTCTATGCAGGCATTTTGATTTTTGCAACTGTAGGTGTGTATGGCATGCGACAAAGCGCTTTTGATTTGGTGTTGCTGTATGCAATAGGCGTATTCGGTGTGGTGATGAGAAGATACGATTTTCCAGCTGCTCCAGTTGTGGTTGGCATGATATTGGGACCACTGGCAGAAGCTCAATTACGGAATGCCATAGCTATTGGAGAGGGTAAATGGTCGGTTTTCATAGAGCGCCCAATGTCTTTGACACTCTTAATTATTATTTTGTTGGTTCTATTCTTGCCTAGACTTTTTAAACTTTTAACAAAAAATAAACCCCTAGCTTCATAAAGTTAAAAGCTGTCGTGTACCATTCGGCGATGAATGAATATAAATTTGACGTCAGCGTGGTTACTCAATACATTGCAGAGCAATCAGATTCAATGTCCGATAGTTATGTGTTTTCATACACAATAACAATTAAGAATGTGGGAGATATTCCAGCACAATTGATCTCACGACATTGGGTGATTGTTGATGCCAATGGACATACAGAAGAAGTAAAGGGTTTGGGAGTTGTGGGACACCAACCTTTGCTGAAACCAGGTGAGGCTTTCGAATACTCGAGTGGCACAAGACTTCGCACACCTACTGGAACAATGCACGGTAGCTACTTTTGCGTAGCAGAAGATGGCGCACGTTTTGAAGCACCGATAGACGAATTTATATTAATTGCTGATACACCGAATGCACGGGTATTGCATTGATTGCAAAGAATCAAGTCTTACTCAATAAACAATTCTGCAGTATTTTTAGGTGGTAAAACACCTAAATGCTTGTATGCAGCCAAGGTGGCGATTCGTCCTCGTGGTGTGCGCTGCAAATAGCCCTGCTGAATCAGATATGGTTCAATCACATCCTCAATCGTATCGCGCTCTTCGCCAATACTGGCCGCAATATTGTCTAAACCAACAGGTCCGCCATCAAAACGGTGAATGACAGCTTCTAACATTTTGCGATCCATGATGTCTAAGCCTTGCGGGTCAACATCAAGCATAGCTAGCGCCCGATTGGCTATTTCCAAAGTAATTTGACCTTCTCCTTTTACATCTGCGAAATCACGCACACGACGTAACAATCTGTTGGCAATTCTAGGAGTACCGCGTGATCGTCGTGCAATTTCAAATCCCCCCTCTTTGTCCGCAGGCACATTGAGCAGAGATGCGCTACGCTGCACAATACGCGCTAATTCATCCGCTGTATAGAACTCCAAACGCGAGACGATACCAAATCTGTCGCGTAGCGGATTGGTCAACATGCCTGCACGCGTGGTTGCCCCAACCAAAGTGAATGGTTGTAAATCCAATTTGATTGAACGCGCTGCGGGTCCCTCGCCAATCATGATGTCAATTTGATAGTCCTCCAGAGCGGGATACAAAATTTCCTCGACCACAGGATTCAATCTGTGAATTTCGTCGATAAATAAAACATCATTTTTTTCTAAATTAGTTAGAAGTGCCGCCAAATCTTTAGGCTTTTCTAATACAGGACCACTTGTTTGTCGTAAATTCACGCCAAGCTCGTGCGCAATGATGTGCGAAAGGGTGGTTTTACCTAAGCCTGGTGGGCCAAAAAGCAAAACATGGTCCATTGCTTCGTTGCGCATTTTTGCCGCACCAATGAAAATCTCTAACTGCTCACGCACTTTGCTTTGGCCAACGTACTCGTCGAACAGTTTGGGGCGCAATGCGCGTTCTATGGCTTCTTCGTTAGGCGAAGAGGGTTCAGCAGATATGACTCGCTTAGCAGGCGCTGGCGCGAAATCGTCGGTTTGAATGCTCATTTTGATTTGTAAGTTGATTGACTTCAGTTAGTGCAGTGAGGTTATCTATGCCAATGCCCGCAAAGCCAGTTTGATGCCTTCGCTGACACTGACATCTTTTGGCAACACTTTGGCGGCCAATGTGGCATCTTTGTCACTGTATCCCAACGCTACCAAAGCCTGAAGTATGTCAACATGTATATCGCCACCCAAATGTCCTGTGTGACCCATATCAGCTCCGAGTTTGCCTTTTAACTCCAATAACAGTCGTTCTGCCGTTTTTTTGCCAATACCTGGGACTTTCACCAACCTGCCAGCATCTTGTAATGTTATGGCCTGCGCCAGCTCATTCACACTCATGCCTGAAAGAATGGACAAAGCAGTTCTTGCGCCTACACCCGAAATTTTGATGAGCTGTCTGAATGCGGTACGCTCTTGTGTTGTTTGAAAGCCAAACAAAATTTGTGCATCTTCGCGCACAACAAAATGCGTTAGCAAGCTTACTTTTTCGCCAATACTTGGCAGGTTGTAAAAGGTGCTCATTGGAACATCTACCTCGTAGCCTACGCCATGACAATCAATCACGATTTGTGGTGGATTTTTATCACTGAGTATGCCTGTGAGTGTGCTAATCATATGGATTGAGTGCGTGTAGTTTTTGCTAAAAAGTGGCGTGATATGACATTATCACTGCGCTGATCTTATGCTTTCTCTCGCACGTTCCGCATAAGTGTTAAAGCGCCACGCTGTATTCTCATGTGTGATGCGACGCCAAGTCATGCGTTTTTCGACGGGTGACATTTTTGGCCAGTGCTGTACTTCGGCAAAAGTACGTCCACAGCCTTTGCAACTTTCGTCTCCTTGGCTAGTTGAGCATATTGCGATGCAAGGTGTGTCAGGGGTAGTGGCATACCACGCTAACCAAGCAGACATGGCTGGTTCTGACACACTGCATTCGTCAACTTCTGTTTCTTGTTTGTAGACCATCAACGCATATGTTTCTCCTAATGCACGAATTTCCGGCGATAAAGCAATACCATCAAGTGACGGTCTATGTTCGCGCCAAAAATTAATGGCTGACTCTATGTCGAGGATGTGGATGAATTTGCTCAAAATAAGTATGTATATAAAATCAGTAGTAATGATAACCTGATTTGTAGCTATCTGGTATATGTTGGTGCACCTAAGCCATCGTTACAATCATGCAAATGACAAGTACAGTATCAACAAATCAAGTGATTACAACAAACCAATTGCAAGTGTCAATTCTGATCCCCGTTTATCGAAACGAAGGAGGTCTGGAAGAGTTGGTGGTGCGTATTGAAGCTTGCATGAAAAATTCGGTTTACGCTGATAGTTTTGAGCTGATTTTGGTTGACGATTGCAGTCCCGATAACAGTTGGCAAATGATACAAAAATTGGCTACCAATTATGCTTTTTTGCAGGGTGCAACGCTCTCAAGAAATTTTGGGCAACACAACGCCATCATGGCCGGTCTCAATTTAGTTCAAGGTGCATATGTCGTTTTGATGGATGATGATTTACAGCATCCTCCTGAAGCTATTCCAAGCATGATTCAAGAATTGGTCAATGGAGCGGATGTTTGTTACACACGTTATGCCAATCGACAGCATGCAGCTTGGAAAATCTTAGGCAGCAAGTTTAATGACTTGATGGCTTCGTGGCTTTTATCCAAACCCAAAGGTTTGTATCTGTCATCTTTCAAAGCCTTAAAACGCGGAGTTGTAGATCAAGTTCGCAACCATGAAGGACCTTTTGCCTATTTAGATGGACTCATCCTTGATATCACAAGGCGCATCGCTAGCGTAGAAATTCAGCATGGATCTCGTGCCTATGGAGAAGGCAATTACAACTTCAAAAAATCGATCTCCCTGTGGTTAAGAATGGTCACAGGCACTTCAATCGTGCCGTTGAGGTTGGTCACACTGATGGGAGCATGCTTAGCGGCGTTGGGTTTTATGGGTGCAATTTTTGTTGCTGTGAGCAGTTATCTCTATCCGAATGAATCAAAAGGTTGGGCTTCAATCATCGTGACAATTTTATTAGTGAGTGGATTCCAAACGCTCTTTATTGGTGTACTAGGCGAATACTTGGGGCGCATTCATTTGCGTTTAAATAACAAGCCGCAATATCTGTTCCGATATGTCACTAAAAATGATCGCGAATTTCCTAAGCTATAGCTTATTCATTCCATGACACTGATTGCGCAGCCACTGTCAATGCACTTTGCGAAGCCATTGCTATTGCAAAGCGGCAAGACTATACGTGCGTATTCGTTAAGTTATGAGACTTATGGAAAGCTTAATGCTGAAAAGTCCAATGCTGTGTTGGTGTGCCATGCTTTAAATGCTTCGCATCATGTGGCGGGTGTATATGCCAACGAATCCGGGGCGGTTGAAGACAAATCGACAGGTTGGTGGGATAACATGATTGGTCCCGGCAAAACATTAGATACAAATCACTTTTTCGTTATTGGCGTAAATAATCTAGGTTCATGCTTTGGGTCTACTGGACCCATGCATATCAACCCAGATTCTGAAAAAGAATATGGACCCGACTTTCCAGTGGTGACGGTAGAAGATTGGGTTAATTCCCAAGCCTTACTACTGGACCAACTCGGAATCAGTCAACTTGCAGCTGTGATTGGCGGAAGTTTGGGTGGTATGCAGGCTTTAAGTTGGACTTTGCAATATCCAAATCGTGTTCGGCATGCCTTGATCATTGCCAGTGCGCCGAATTTGACTGCTGAAAATATTGCATTTAATGAAGTGGCTAGGCGAGCAATTGTGACCGACCCTGAGTTTCATGCGGGGCGTTTTTATGATCATGGTGTCGTACCCAAAAGGGGCCTTCGTATCGCACGTATGATTGGACATATCACTTACCTCAGTGACGATGTGATGAATGCCAAATTTGGTAGGCAGTTAAAAAATGCATTGGGTCTAGGTGACGATAAGAAAACATTGCGAGCTGAATACCAATACACAACGCAAGAAGTTGAATTCCAAATTGAAAGTTATTTGCGTTACCAAGGTGATAAGTTTGCGGAGTACTTTGATGCCAATACCTACTTGTTGATTACACGCGCTCTGGATTATTTTGATCCAGCACGCAAATTCGCTGGTGATCTCAAACAGGCATTGAGTCACGCAGTTGCCAAATTTTTATTAGTTAGCTTCACTACAGATTGGCGTTTCGCACCAAATCGCAGTCGCGAGATTGTGAAAGCATTACTTGATAATCACCGTGATGTGAGCTATGCAGAAATTGATGCACCACACGGACATGATGCATTTTTACTTGATGACACTCGCTATTTGGGAATAGTGCATTCGTATTTCGACAAGATCTTGTTGGAAAACAAGAATTTGGAGACTGGCAATGAGTGACTTAGCAACCATGCAAGCAATCGCCCAATTGGTTCCTATTGGGTCACGTGTTCTGGATTTGGGCTGCGGTGATGGCGCATTGCTGGCTTATTTGCAAGAGAATCGCAAATGTATGGGATATGGAATTGAAATTGACGATACCAATGTGCATGCTTGTGTGAAGCGTGGAGTCAATGTCATTCAACTCAATTTGGACGAAGGCCTGGCTCTGTTTGACGATGCTTCGTTTGATGTGGTGCTGCAGATCGACACGTTGCAGCATTTGCGAAATGCCGAAGTGATGCTGCGTGAGACGGTGCGCGTGGGGCGACTTGGTGTGGTGGCATTCCCAAACTTTGCCCATTGGCCGAATCGGCTCAGCGTCATGCAAGGCCGCATGCCAGTGACCAAAAGATTACCTTATCAATGGTACGACACACCCAATATTCGAGTTGGGACACATGCAGACTTGAATATTTTGGCTTTGAAAAATGGTCTCAAAGTACTCGATAGTTTTGGTATTCAAGATAAACGAATTGTTCGTACATTTCCAAACATGCTTGCCGGAACATCGGTCTTTTTACTTTCAAGATAAGCATAAATATCGATGTGATATGATTCATTTGTCGGGGTAGAAGCCCCCCGGTATCGGGCAATCATTGCCCCAAGACGGTGTCCCGTCCAATGGCTGTAACTTAAATGGATTTACCATGGACACCACAAAACCGTCGAAGCGTGCGCGCTCGGGCGGCAAGGCTGTTTGGCCGGCTGGTGTCTTGACAAAGTTGCAGGTAAAGCAGAGCAACACAATTGGAAACCAGCATGAACATCAATCAAAATCTTCAAAGCAACGTAACCTTTTCAGAGGCTCTCAAATTTTGGTTCAAACTTGGGTGGATCAGTTTTGGTGGTCCCGCAGGACAAATCGCCATCATGCATAAAGAGTTGGTTGATGATAAACGTTGGATATCTGAGAAACGTTTTTTGCATGCGCTTAACTATTGCATGGTGTTGCCTGGCCCCGAAGCGCAGCAATTGGCAATTTATATAGGCTGGCTGTTACACAAAACATGGGGTGGGATTGTGGCAGGCGTTCTTTTTGTGTTGCCTTCCTTGTTTATATTGATTGGATTAAGCTATGTCTATGTGGTCTTCGGCAATGTGCCGTGGGTGGCGGCATTGCTGTACGGCATTAAACCGGCTGTAGCGGCTATCGTTCTGCAAGCAGTCCATCGCATCGGATCAAAAACTTTAAAAACTCCCAGCAAAGCGCCGATTTTGTGGCTTGTGGCGGTGCTTAGCTTTTTAGGCTTGTATTTTTTCAGTGTCCCATTCCCGTTGATTGTTCTTATGGCCGCCCTATTTGGAGCTGCTGGTGCAAAATTTGCACCTACTCAGTTTGCGAGTGGCGGTGGGCATGGTGCCAAAGGTATTGGTGGCGCAAATGTGTCGGCAGTGATTGATGACGACACGCCAACACCGGAGCATGCGCGGTTTAAAAAATCACGCTTGGTGAAAGTGGTTGCCATTTGTTTTGCTTTATGGCTTTTGCCCATGGGCATCTTGATGGCTTATCAGGGGTGGCATGGTACGTTGACGCAAATGTCTTGGTTTTTCACCAAAGCGGCACTGCTCACATTTGGAGGAGCTTATGCTGTATTGCCTTATGTGTACGATGGTGGTGTCAATCAATTCGTTTGGCTGTCGGGTGCTCAAATGATGGATGGTTTAGCCTTGGGAGAAACGACACCAGGTCCATTGATCATGGTCGTGTCATTTGTCGCTTTTTTGGGTGGCTGGACTAAGCAAGTATTAGGGCCAGACGCTCTATTTTTAGGTGCCTCATTGGCTGCAATTTTGACAACTTGGTTCACATTTTTGCCCTCATTCATGTTTATATTGGCAGGTGGCCCATTGGTTGAAACAACGCACAATAATTTGAAATTAACTGCGCCTTTGACCGCTATCACAGCAGCAGTAGTCGGTGTCATTGCCAGTCTTGCATTGTTCTTTATCGCACACATTGCTCTAAAAATAGAGGGTATGGGGTTTCAAGTGTCGAATATCGATTTCTTTGCTTTGGGCTTAGCTGGAATTGCGGCGCTGGCGTTAATTCGATATAAAGTGGGCGTTATGACTGTTATATTCGCTTCAGCTCTATGTGGATTGCTATATCGCATCATGCTTTGATTTTCATACATTGAATTGAAAGACTAATCACATGCCTCAATTGCCTGCTCCCATCATTTCGAATTTCAAAACTAGCAAAGGTGAAACCATAGCGATTTACGATTGGCCATTGCAAACGGGTCAAAAATCACGTGGCACAGCATTATTGGTGCATGGTTTGGGTGAACACATTGGGCGATATGCACATGTGGCTCAGCACTTAAATCAATGGGGTTATTCAGTTAGAGGATACGACCATTTCGGGCATGGTTTGTCCACTGGCGTACGTGGCGGCTTGTTATCAGACAATCAATTGCTGGACGATTTGGATGTAATGCTTTTGCAAGCACGGCAAAATATGCCTGCAAACGAAAAACTGGTGTTAGTAGGGCACAGCATGGGTGGTGGCGTGGTGGGTCGCTTTGTATCAATGCATCCAGAAAGAGTGGATGCGCTGGTGATGTCATCTCCTGCATTGGATGGTGGACTGAACGCTATCCAAAAATTGCTGTTGTCCACTTTGCCCAAAATTGCACCCAATTTGCGTGTTGGGAATGGTTTAGATCCGCGTTTTATTTCACACGATGAGTCAATGGTTGCAGCTTATACCTCTGACCCATTGGTACATGACCGTATCTCTGCCAGATTGGGTCGATTTATTGTGAACAACGGAGCAGAGGTGATTGCATCGGCATCAAATTGGAGAGTGCCCACTTTATTGATGTTTGCGGGACAGGATAAATTGGTATCCCCTGCTGGTAGTCGAGCATTTGCCGCCAATGCGCCCAGTTGTGTGGAGGTTCAATGTTTTGAGCACATGTACCACGAAATTTTCAATGAACCGGATCAAGCCCAAGTTTTCACTTGCATGAGTACTTGGCTTGATCGAACTTTGCCTGAGCAAAGTTAACTTACGCTTTTTGGTTCAACAAACTTCCCAACATACCCATTAAATCGCCAGCATTGCCCAAGCCACCTGCTGGAGCTTGACCTTGTGGTGTCAATTGATTAATCAATTCTGGCAAAACGCTGGCCAGAATTCCGCCTGCATCACCTGTGTTGACACCCATTTGCTTAGCCAAACCGGCTAATACATCTGCACCCAAAGCGCCACCGAGTTGTTCACCAGATACAGGTTGATTTGCGCCATTGCTAATCCATGACCCGACGGCATCACCCAACCCAGCTTTTGATAACGTGCCGACCAAACCGCCCAAGCCACCCTGAGCGCCATCATTACCCAGCATGCCAGTGATGGTGGACAAAATTTGTGGGTTTTGAGCCAACATACCAATGATGCTACCCAATCCGCCACCTGCGACTGGCGCTTGTTGCTGACCGCCGTTTAAAACTGCACCGATAACTGAGTCTAACAATCCCATGATGAATCCTTTACGAATAGAAAGAAAGTGAAATTAATGAATTAAAGACTAAGTTTAATGTAGTCTTTAAGACGGTATATTGTGACCTTTAGGGTGGCGGATAGCAAGCCAAATGAGTGCCAGCCCAATAACAAAAACGGGTAACAGTGATAAAGTGTTCAACATTGACCAACCTTGGGTGGTCACCATGGCACCAGAGGCAAACGAAGTGAAAGCCAAAACCGCGAAGGTTATGAAATTAATAGCGCCTTGTGCTCGGTCTTTTTCAACGGGCTGGTAGGTTGTCAGCGCCAAAGTCGTCCCGCCCGTGAACAGAAAATTCCAGCCAAGCCCGAGTAAAAATAATGCAATTAAGTATTGGTGCAACTCTTGCCCTGATAAAGCGATAGCAATGCACACAAAATTAAGTAGCACGCCGATACCCATGATACGCAGAACCCCAAACCGTTTGATTAAATGGCCTGTAAAAAAACCGGGTGCAAACATGCCAATCACATGCCATTCCAATACCAAGGCTGTGTCAGAAAAAGACAAGCCACAATTTTGCATCGCCAGCGGTGTTGCGGCCATTAACAAATTCATTACGCCATACCCTAATGAACTGGCTAACGCAGCAACGATGAAGATTGGTTGCTTCACAATTTCTGCCAAGGGTCGTCCCAAGTCTGCCGTGGCTTGATTTTTTTGATCCTTTGGAAGTTCGGGAAACTGTATTCGTGAAATCACAAGCATTGACAGCAGCGCAATGAAAACCAGCGCAGTGTAAGCTCCAACAAATGGCACAGCAAAAATAGATTTGGTCCATTGCGCTAAATTAGGCCCCAAAACAGCGCCAAGTAAACCACCTGCCATCACCAGCGAAACTGCTTTTTCTTTGAAAGCCGGTAGTGCCAATTCAGCAGCTGCAAAGCGGTAGAGACTGGCATTGGCATTGTAAAACCCTGCCACCATGGTGGATGCAACCAATAACCAAAACTGTTGCGTGTGTGCAGCGTAAGCGCAAACAGCCGCCGACAACATGCCGACGACCAAGCCAAGTTGAAATGACATTTTGCGACCGTATTTTTTTTGTGTCTTGGCAACCATGCCCGTGCTTAAAGCGCCACCCACTACATAACCAACGACCGGTAATGTTGCCATCCATCCCAGCGGCGCGATACTCCACCCCACCAAGCCATTGATGGCGATGAACGTGACGTTGTTGGTTAAAAACAAGCCTTGCGCAAAAGCAAGGAGCCAAAGGTTGAGGTTCATGGTATTGAGTTTTCCGTGTCAGAGTTAATTTTTTGGTGGTATGTCTTTATTCAAACGTCAATGCAGCCAATACTGATAATGCTGCTGTTTCAGCTCTGAGGACACGATTTCCTAGGCTAATGGGTATAAAACCTTGTTTTAAAGCAGCATCTTCTTCCAATAAACTGAAGCCACCTTCTGGTCCAGACAAAAATATGAATTGCAGCGCAGTTTTATCTGAAGTCAATTGTGCTTTGAGAGGATAAGATTCTGATCGCAGGGAGAGCAAGAATTTATTTGAATTCGGTTTCGATTTGTCAGTGACATCTGACATGTTTGATAGCCAGTTCTGCAAGTTCATCACAGGGTGAATGATGGGCACTTGGTTGCGTCCACACTGTTCACAAGCAGCGATAGCAATGGCTTGCCAGTGGAGGCGTTTTTTCTCTGCGCGTTCACCACTCAAACGCAGCACACTGCGTTCCGTCATCAAAGCTTGAATACTGGCAACACCCAGTTCGGTCGCTTTTTCTACCAACCAATCCATACGGTCATTGGCTGGAACGCCTATTGCCAGATGCACTGGGTTCGCTGGTTCACGTTCAATTTTCTTGTGCGCACCAATTTCAACACGCACATCACTGCGACCCATGTGTTCAATTGTGGCTTCATACTCACCGCCTTGGGCCATGCCGCTGAAAAGTGTTAGCGTATCTCCTGGTTGTTTACGCAATACTTGAACATGGCGCGCTGCACCTGCCGGTAAATTGACGCTGTCGCCAGACTTGAGAGGCACAGGGCAGTGAAAGCGTGGTGTGTTCATAATTAAATAGTATTAGACGTATTTGCTATATATTTAATAGCAAACTATACAATAAATATGCCGGATAAAGCCTAATTTTCTATAAATATTCATGAGATAGAGGCGATGCAGACTGCTTGCTTAGACTTTGCCAAATGCATAGCTGGTTGCCGTTTCTATGCCTTCAATTTCATCGATGAGCTTCAAAAAAGGTCCTAATTCACGGTATCGGTCAGCCGTCTTGCGCACATAGTTGATGAAGCGTGGTGTGTCGGCCAAATATTTAGGTTTACCATCGCGCAATGTTAAACGCGCAAATATCCCCAGTATTTTCAAATGGCGTTGCAGTGCTTGCCACTCAACAGCGCGATAAAACTCGCCAAAATCTGTACCCCAGCCAGACGCACTGTTTGCGCCCAATAAACCCACTTTGACCGCTTTTTGCCAATAGCGAATAGTGACATCCAGTACAAACGGTTCTTCCCAAGATAGAAAAGCGTCGCGCATCAAACTGGCAATGTCATACGTGATGGGGCCATAAACAGCATCTTGAAAGTCAAGCACACCCAAGGTCGGTTTCCCGTCACGCATTGCGACCATCAAATTGCGTGGCATGAAATCGCGATGAACATACACATTGGGCACTGCCAGATTACGTTGCACGATCAATGAAAAAGCATGGTCTAAAGTCGCTTGCTGCGATGGCGTTAAGGTGATTTGCTTGTGCTTTGCCAAGTACCATTGAGGATACAAATTAAGTTCACGGCGCAACAAAGACTCATCATAGGTGGGCAATACAGCTGGCTTAGAAGCTAATTGCCATGCGACCAATGTATCAACTGCTAGCATGTACAAGTCCAGATTGGGCTCTGCAAGATCGTCAGATAAATGGGGGTTTATGACTTCCATCATGGTTTTTGCGCCCAAATCTGTGAGTAGCATGAAGCCATGCGTTTCGTCCCAGTTGAGGACTTCAGGAACGAGCAAACCCGCTTGGGACATCAAATCTGCAACATGTGCGAATGGCTTGCAATCTTCTTTGTCTGGCGGTGCATCCATGATGATGAAACTCTGTCCCAGCGAATTGTCGATGCGAAAATAGCGTCTGAAACTGGCATCCGCTGATGCACTGCGCAGTGTGTTGTCTGATAAATGATGGTTCGAGCCTGCGGTTTTTAACCAAGATTGGAATAAAGATTGGCGATCATAGTCATCCCAGATAATGCTTGAATTTGGCGCGGATGGGATTGTTTGGTGACTTGTGCTTGGATTCATGGATAATCTATTTTACAAACAACTAAAAAGTCCATTTCGATTCACTTGAGTAGTAAGGTTTCTTTTTTAATTTATCTGAACAAACGACATGCCCAACGACATGCGAAAAATTAGTTTCTCACCAATTTTATTCATTGCACTGAACATCTTAGGCTTAAGTTCAAGTCAGGCACAAACTGTTCAGAATGCAGTTAAGCCGGCATCTGCAACATTGAAAATGTCACCCTTGCTGCAAGAAGCGATTCCGCAGACTGTGCAACAAGCTCCAATAACCTTTATCTACGGAGACCGAATCAGTGGTCGACCTGATATTGAAACCAAGGTTGAGGGCAATGCCGAACTACGTCGCCCAGGCACAGTGATTCATGCCGATAAATTGGAATACCAAATTCTGGATGACAAGGCCAAAGCGACTAACAATGTCAGGCTCAATCGTTTAGGCGATATTTATGAAGGCACGCTGCTGGATTTAAAGGTCGACAGTTTTTCTGGCTTTTTAGATCAGCCAAAGTATAAATTTCTAAAAACAGAAGGTCATGGTGAAGGCAGTCGCATTGATTTCGCTGATGACAAGCATGCCATCATTCAAAATGCCACTTACAGCACCTGTAGAAGATATCCTGGACCAAGTTGGATGCCAGACTGGATACTCAAAGCGGCCAGTATGAATATCAATACTGAAGATGATGTTGGACAAGCGACAGACGCCACGCTGACTTTCAAAGGCGTACCTGTGCCTCTGCCATCAATTAGTTTTCCGTTGAGTAACAAGCGAAAATCGGGTTGGTTGCCACCCACATATGCCACAGACAGTATCAACGGGTTTGAGCTTTCAGCCCCGTATTATGTCAATTTGGCGCCCAATCGTGATGCTACCCTTATTCCAGCTTACAGTTACCGACGTGGTTTAAGCATGGGGGCAGAATTCCGCTATTTAGAAGATAACTACAACGGTCAAATACGCGCCGATGTCATGCCATCTGACCCACTTCGTGACCGCACGCGTTGGGGTTTTGCTGGTAAGCAAAATATGAATTACCAGACAGGCTTGGGAGATGTTGGCTTAAATTTTGATATTAACCGCGTGAGTGACGACAACTATTGGCGCGATTTTCCCAGAGGCACAGCCTCGTTGACACAGCGTTTGTTGGCCAGTGAAATGGGTTTGAGTTTGAATACCGAGCAACTGTCACTCGGTTTACGCGTTTCTAAATGGCAAACATTGAAAGATATTGCCGCACCAATTGTTCCGCCCTACGATAGGTTGCCACAATTTACGGCCAGGTATGCAAAAAACAACTTGTACGGATTTGATTTTTCTATCACAGGCGATGTCACACGGTTCTCGTCTGATGCGAGTTTGACCAAGCAACCCAACGTCAATCGCGGAATTTTGCATGCCCAAGTCAGCCGTCCATGGATAAACCCAGGATGGTTCTTCACGCCAAAACTGCAAGTCCATGCAACTCGCTATGCTTTTGATGATGCTGTATCAAATGGTGCTCGCTCAGCCAATCGTGTATTGCCAACATTCAGTCTCGACAGCGGTTTGGTATTTGAACGAGATACACAAATTTTCGGAAGAAATGTGTTGCAGACTTTTGAACCCCGTGCCTTTTATACTTATACACCTTATCGTGATCAAAGTTATATTCCACTATATGACACTACAGCAAACGACTTTAGTTTTGCCAGCAGCTATTTAGAAAATCCATACAGTGGTGGTGACAGAATTGCCGATAATAATTTACTGACATTGGGCGCTACTTCCAGATTTTTAGATGGCGGAACAGGCGCAGAGCTGGCTCGGTTCTCTGTTGCGCAACGTTTCCGTTTTAAAAATCAATTAGTCACCTTACCTGGGACCTCAGCAGTGACTGATCGCTTCAGTGATTTGTTGATTGGTGCCTCAGTCAATGTATCTCCACATTGGTCTTTGGATACGACGCAACAATATAATTTTGACACCAATCGAGCCATTCGTTCAACTATCGGGGCAAGCTACACGCCCAGTAACTACCGTGTCTTGAATTTGGCATATCGCTTGCAAAAAGGCAGCAGTGAACAAATCGATTTAGGTTGGCAATGGCCACTCAATGATTTGTGGGGTGATAAGGGACAAACAGCGGTATCAGACAATGGCCAGAGCTCGGGTCGCTGGTATTCAGTTGGGCGACTGAATTACAGCATGGCGGATCGCAAATTCGTTGATTCGATTGTGGGGTTTGAATATGATGCAGGGTGTTGGTTAGGGCGTGTCGTGGTGGAAAACTTGGCTCGCAGCGATGCCAGTAGTAACAGTCGTGTTTTGTTCCAACTCGAATTGGTTGGCTTTGCACGGATTGGCCAGGCTGGGACGTTAAGAACCTTGAAAACGAATATACCGCGTTATCAAAATTTAAATGAGCAGGTTACTACACCCAGTCGTTTCACAAATTATGACTAAACTTATCATAGCCTGATTTTGAATATTGTTGATTGCTAGCCATTTTTATGACCAAAATTTTTTATTTGCGATTGCTACTAAGTATGTCTTGCATCACTTGCATGAATACGACAATGGCACAAACTGCACAACTGAAACCTAGTTCTTCATTGACTGTACCCAATTCAAATCAAGCAGTCGGACAAGTCATCCAGGCCGACTATATTGTTGCCATCGTGAATTCGGAGCCAGTCACCAACAATGAAATTCGTAGCCGTATGATTCGCTATGAGCGGCGACTCGCGGAACAAAATCAAGGGATGCCGTCACGCGATGTGTTGTTGAAGGAAATTCTTGAAGATGTCATCAAAGAAAAAATTCAATTGCAAATTGCCAAGGAAACGGGGATCAAGATAGACGGTCGTATTTTGGATGCTGCAGTGCAAAACTATGCGGATAAAAATAATATCCCAATTGAAGAATTGCGTAAACGTGTCAGTTCAGATGGCGTTGGTTATGCGCAAATAAGAGCAGACCTTGAGCGACAATTGATTATTCAAAAACTTCGGGAACGAGAAATCTCCACACGTGTGAATATTCCAGAAAACGAAATTGATGCTTTGCTGAAGTTAACGCCAGGCGTACTTTCAGATGCGCCACCAGAAATTGACCTTGCACAAATTTTGATTGCTGTTCCAGAAGATGCAAACGCTGCGAAAATGAAAAACCTAAAAGAACGTGCAGAACGCTTGTTGGTAAAAGCCAAATCAGGTGAAGATTTTTTTAAATTGGCACAAGAGAATTCTGATGGGACAGACGCAAAAAATGGCGGACAAATGGGCATGCGTCCTCTTGATCGGTATCCGACTTTGTTTGCAGAAGCAGTGGTCAATTTTAAAGAAGGTGATATTTCAGACATCATTAAATCTGGAGCGGGGTATCACATTCTAAAAGTTATATCCAAACAAGGTTCTGGCAATGCTGGCCTGATCGTGACCCAAACTCGAGCTAGGCATATCTTGATGCGTCCCAATGTACAAATGGATGAAGCAACCGTAATTGCGAAGCTCGTTGACTTCAAAAAACGCATTGAATCAAAAAGTGCTGATTTTGCGACAATAGCTAGGCAAAATTCACAAGATGGTTCTGCGAGTGATGGGGGTCAGTTAGGTTGGTCATATCCACTCCAGTATGCCCCCGAATTTGAAAATGCTATGAATCGATTAGCGCTTGGTGTGATTTCTGAGCCAACTGTGACACGTTTTGGGGTGCACTTGATTTTGGTTGAGGATCGCCGCGATGCCAAAGTTGCTGTGTCTGAACTTCGCGAACAAGCACGAAATGTATTGCGAGAAAAGAAATTAGATGAGAACTTCAATATTTGGTTGAATGAATTGCGGAAAAATGCTTATGTTGAATTCCGCGAAGCACCGTCAAAATAGTCATATATCGTTTTGAATATCCATATACCTCGTAAACGTTTTGGCCAGCACTTTCTAACAGATAAATCCATTATTGATGACATTGTTGGCCTGATAGCACCCAAGGCGGGTCAATTGATGGTTGAAATTGGTCCTGGCTTGGCAGCGCTAACGCAACCTTTGGTTGAGCGTTTGGGGCATTTGACAGTCATTGAGCTTGATCGAGATTTGGCTGTTCAACTTCGATTGCACGAGCATCTAAATGTCATTCAATCTGATGTTTTGAATGTTGATTTTTTTGAAATCAGAAAATCGATTTTGAAGTCTTCCGCAAGTACTGATGGTTCTGATGCACAAAAGTTACGTGTAGTTGGAAATTTACCTTACAACATTTCGACGCCCATACTTTTTCATTTACTTGATTTTGTTGGCAAGATAGAAGACCAACACTTCATGCTTCAAAAAGAAGTCATCGATCGCATGGTTTCTAAAGCTGATTGCAGTGATTACAGTCGTTTGAGCGTGATGATGCAATGGCGCTATGACATGTCCAATGTGTTATTTGTTCCGCCCAGTTCATTTGTGCCACCACCTCGTGTCGACAGCGCCATTGTGCGCATGATTCCAAAATTAAACCCACCCCAGATAAATGTCGATACGCTCAGTGAATTGGTGCGTGTTGCCTTCAGTCAACGCCGCAAAATGATGCGCCACACTTTAGGCAAATGGCTGGACGAAAAATCATATCAAGGTGATTTCGATCTGCAACGCAGAGCTCAAGAAGTGCCTGTTGAGGAATTCATAGAGCTTGCGCTAGCGTTGGATAATGTTATACGCGATTAGATTTTCTTCGCGTCGCGAAATCAAAATTAAGCAGCTGTTAACCAATATCCTGCATTGAACGGGCTACTCATACGCAATGCGAGTGGTGAAACGTCGACGAGTTTATCCGTCGGCATTTTTTCGGTTATTTCAGTTTCGTCAACGTCATCTTTAATGACTTCCAAGTTGGCGACCTTAATTTGTCCCAGTGCCTCTTTAGCCCGTTCTGCTTGGCTATTTTGCGCAGAACGGGCTACTGAAAAGAATAGAAACATCGGAATGGTATTTTCCTGTCTCCCCAGTAATCAGCAGCATCCCTGAAAATGTCCAACAACTGCTCACGTGCTTCTTTGTCAAATTTGACATTCGCAGGAATGTGTTCAAGCACAACAATAAAGCCAACTTGTGGGCCTGACTTGTAAACTGGATCAGTCAAACAATCGTAAAGTGCATCAAAATTCTTACCGAAATGCGCGGGCAAAGAAAATTGGGCCGAAACCAAATCAAGCACATCTTGCTTAGATTGCGCCATAGCTAAATTAGCATATAAAAAATGCTGACCAAGTTCTTTGGCCGTGTCTTGCAATTGATTCACCGTGAACGCGCGAATCGATTGAACAATATTATTTCTAACGGTACGAAGTAGCATAAATTCTATTCCCTCACTCTACTTTCAAAACTATCAAGGTTTAATGACGCGAAAACTCGCATAGTGGTCATCTGTGTAATAGCAAACTTCAGGATTAGTCATCTTGTACCCGCCACAAACAATGCGTTTTGCACCACGGTGACGTACACCCGACGTTTTTACAGTGTATTCACGGTAAAAACCACGTTTGTGTATAGGTAATATCCTCTCTCGGTTTCCAAACACAACACCATCTTTTTCATGAGCAAATGGCCCACCTGCCTCAATCAGTGCGTAAACTTGCTGACCCTGTCTGGGCAAATCGGCTAGAGAGATTGACTCTAAATTTCTCAGATTCGCAAAATAATCGGGAGATGATCTTGCATGCACCATATTGGTGCATATGAGTAAAATACTTGCTAGAATTACTGCAAATAGTCGTTTTAAATAAGAAT
The DNA here is from genome assembly GCA_016705065.1 of Candidatus Aalborgiella aggregata. Taxonomy (GTDB): domain Bacteria; phylum Pseudomonadota; class Gammaproteobacteria; order Burkholderiales; family Burkholderiaceae_C; genus Aalborgiella; species Aalborgiella aggregata. Next base: position 62,698 of record JADIYY010000001.1, read on the forward strand.
TTGACTCTCTAAAGCCCATCACTGCCATATTTTTGCTGCTTACAACGCTTGTTGAGTGCGGGTAAACCCGTATCACTCGAGAGCTGTAGTGTCGTTCAATTCAGCAAAAAAAGCAAGTGATCCTTACAAATTAGTCAATTATCGAGCTGCATTCGCATCCGCGACGGTTAACGCAGCCATATTGACTATGCGACGTACCGTGGTACTGGGTGTCAATATATGCACGGGTTTGTTCGGTCCGAGCAATACTGGCCCAATGGCAATATTGCCACCCGCTGCTGTTTTCAGCAAGTTGTATGCGATATTGGCAGCATCAATATTGGGCAATACCAAAAGATTGGCATCACCATGCAATGTGGTATTTGGCATAAGGTGATGGCGAGCATCACTGTCTAAAGCCAAGTCGCCATGCATTTCACCATCAACTTCAAGCCAAGGTGCCTGTTCACGTAACAACTGAAGTGTGTTACGCATTTTGATGGCACTTGGCTTGTCGCTACTACCAAAATTAGAGTGACTCAATAAAGCCACTTTAGGTTTAAAGCCAAATCGTTTCATCTCCTCAGCAGCCATGATTGTTATTTCGCACAACTGTTCAGCGCTGGGGTCGTAGTTGATGTGCGTATCCACTAAAAACACTTGGCGTCCGGGAAGCATCAAGCCATTCATACATGCATAATTGTTGACGCCACTGCGCTTTCCAATGACTTGGTCTACATAATTGAGGTGCAGTGTGGTGCTGCCCCATGTGCCACAAATCAAACCATCAACTTCACCTTTATGCAGCATCATGGCACCAATCAGCGATAAACGTCGACGCATTTCGATCTTGGCCATCTGCTCGGTTACACCTTTGCGCTCAGTCATGCGGTGATATGTTTGCCAGAAGTCTCGGTAACGATGATCCTGTTCAACATTCACGACTTGGTAGTCCACACCTTCTTTCAATCGCAAACCAAACTTTTCAATGCGTTTGGCAATGACAGCAGGTCTGCCAATGAAGGTGGGATGTGCAATGCTTTCATCTACAACAATTTGTGCTGCACGTAAGACCCGTTCATCTTCACCTTCTGAGAAAACCACCCGCTTTTTCGCAGCTTTCTTTGCAGCTGTGAAAATGGGCTTCATCGTGGTGCCCGATGCATAGACAAAAGCTTGTAATTTTTGAATATAAGCATCCATGTCTTTTATCGGTCGCAATGCCACACCTGAGTTGGCCGCAGCTTGAGCAACTGCAGGTGCGATTTTGATCATCAAACGCGGATCAAACGGTTTGGGTATCAGATATTCAGGCCCAAAAGCTAATTTTTCACCAACATATGCGGCTGCCACGACTTCACTCTGCTCAGCTTGCGCGAGCTCAGCAATCGCGTGAACCGCAGCAATCTTCATCTCTATGGTGATTGTGGATGCGCCAGCGTCTAATGCACCTCTGAAAATGTATGGGAAACACAATACATTATTGACTTGGTTGGGGTAGTCACTGCGTCCCGTTGCGACAATCGCATCACTGCGAACGGCATTGACGTCTTCTGGCGTAATTTCAGGGTTGGGGTTGGCCAATGCAAAAATCAATGGCTTAGCAGCCATTTTCTTCACCATGTCTTGCTTCAGCACACCACCTGCTGAAAGACCCAGAAACACATCCGCACCGTCAATGACTTCTCCCAAGGTACGTGCGGAAGTTGCTTGCGCATAAATAATCTTATCATCGTCCATCAACTCGGTGCGGCCCTCGTACACAACACCGGCTAGATCAGTCACAAATATGTTTTTCTGAGGTATGCCAAGCTTAACGAGCAAGCCTAAACACGCTAAGGCAGCAGCACCTGCACCAGAGGTGACCAACTTGATGTCCTTGGGATCTTTCCCAACAACTTTGAGGCCATTCAATATAGCTGCGCCTACACAGATGGCCGTACCATGTTGATCGTCATGAAAAACTGGAATTTTCATGCGCTCACTTAACTTGCGCTCAACGTAGAAACAATCAGGTGCTTTGATATCTTCTAGATTGATGCCGCCAAAAGTTGGCTCGAGGGCTGCAATGATGTCAACCAATTTATCCAAGTCGTTTTTTTCGTTGACTTCAATATCGAATACATCAATACCAGCAAATTTCTTAAATAAAACCGCTTTGCCTTCCATCACAGGTTTGGAAGCCAAAGGCCCAATATCGCCTAAACCCAATACAGCTGTGCCATTTGTAATGACCGCAACTAAATTGCCGCGTGCGGTGTATTTAAATGCATTGTTCGGATCTTTGACAATTTCTTCACATGGGAAAGCCACGCCAGGCGAATAGGCCAGTGCTAAATCATGCTGGTTGACCAGTTGTTTGGTGGCAGCTATGGTAATTTTTCCAGGAATAGGACGTTCGTGGTAATCAAGAGCTGCTTGACGCAATTCGTCGCGCTTTTGTTCGGTTGATTTTGTGGTTTGCATTTTGTCTCGCTTCTTTATTTTGTATTTGGAGTCTGGTTCAATCAATCAATTTTGTTTAAGCTAATTGCTCGACCTGCTCTGAATAAAAGTTAGCAGTTTTAAAGTGTCGAGTGGGCGTACCTTTCACAGCGCTAGCGATGGCCAGAATATGGTCAGGCGTCGTACCACAGCAGCCGCCAACAATATTGACCAGACCTTCGGCAGCAAACTCATGCACCAAACGCGATGTCACTTCGGGTGTTTCATCAAAGCCGGTATCACTCATGGGGTTGGGTAATCCAGCGTTAGGGTAGCAGCTGATGTAGGTATCGGTTGCGACTTTGTTCAGCTCTTGGATATACGGACGCATGAGCGTAGCACCCAAAGCGCAATTGAGCCCTATGACCAAGGGTCTTGCGTGACGCACGCTGTGCCAAAAAGCAGAAACGGTTTGTCCACTCAGAATGCGTCCCGATGCGTCCGTCACAGTGCCGCTGATGAGTATCGGTAAGCGCTCACCCGAGTTCTCAAAATATTCATCAATTGCAAAGAGTGCAGCTTTAGCGTTCAAAGTATCAAAAATAGTTTCAACCAGCAAGACATCAGCACCACCTTCTACCAATCCTTCCACTTGTTCGTAATAAGCGGCGCGCAATTGCTCAAATGTCACATTGCGCGCTCCTGGGTCGTTTACATCGGGGCTGATGCTGGCAGTCTTAGGAGTGGGTCCTAAGGCGCCGGCTACAAACCGCGGTCTATCGGGAGTTGAATATTTATCACATGCAGCACGGGCAATTTTGGCTGATTGCACATTCATCTCGCGTGCCAAGTGCGCCATCTCATAATCATCCTGGGCAATGGTGGTTGCGCCAAAGGTGTTGGTTTCAATCAAATCAGCGCCAGCAGCCAAATATTTCTCATGAATGTCTGCAATAACGTCAGGTCGAGTTAATGACAGCAGTTCATTGTTGCCCTTCACATCTTTGTGAAAATTGGCAAAGCGATCACCACGGTATTGAGCTTCGGTTAGTTTGAAACGTTGAATCATGGTTCCCATCGCACCATCCAGAATAACGATGCGCTGGGCTAAAATGTTTGGCAGTTGCTGCCCACGGGTATAAATAATTGGACTCATAAAAATTTTGAAACAAGTACGTCATTGTAATCATGCATTAAATGCCCTGATGACAAACGCAAAAACCAATATAAGACATGACCAATACCATCCAAGATCTCTTTGCACACAACCGGGCATGGGCTGCAGAAATGATCAAGCAAAGACCCGGATTTTTCACCAACCTGACGCAACAACAAACCCCCAAGTACATGTGGATTGGTTGTTCAGACAGTCGAGTACCAGCCAATCAAATCACGGGTTTAGAGCCAGGTGAAGTGTTTGTTCACCGCAACATTGCCAATATTGTGGTCCACACAGATCTCAACGCATTATCAACCATTCAATACGCTGTCGATGTTTTGCATGTACAAGATGTGATCGTGTGCGGTCACTATGGCTGCGGCGGTGTATTGGCAGCTTTGAACAACACCCGAATTGGATTGGCTGATAACTGGATTAGACACATACAAGATGTGCGCGATAAACACCATTCGATGCTCATGCAATTGGATGTTTCAAGCCGTGCAGATGTTTTGGTAGAGTTGAATGTGATAGAACAAGTCATCAATGTTTGCCACAGCAATGTCATGCAAGATGCATGGCAATCAGGACATGCCATTGCGGTGCATGGCTGGGTATATGGCGTTCACGATGGTTTGTTAAAAGATCTGTTGATATCGGTTTCTAAAAATCAGCATTTAACTGATATATATCAAAGCGCAGTTCGTAAAGTTTTCAGTCAGCGGCAAGTCTAAAATAGACTGACGACCTACCTCAAAAATCAAAACCCATGTTTCCGAATCAACTCAATTCAACACTAGCTTACGATATTGCCAAAGCAATGATGGATGGTTTTAACCGTCATTACCGACTGTTTAGAACCGAGTCAGCGCGTGCCAAACACCGGTTTGAAGTGGCTGATTGGCATGGGCAACAACGAGGTCAACGCGAGCGGATAGAGTTTTATGATTTGCGTGTAACCGAGTGTTCCAATCGCTTGGAGCGTGAATTCAAAGCAGCTGAGCAAACGCAAGAAACATGGCAACAGATCAAATTGCATTACATCGGATTGTTGGTCGATCATCACCAGCCGGAGTTGGCGGAAACATTTTTTAATTCCATTACTACTCAAATTTTGCATCGCAGTTATTTTCAAAATGATTTCATTTTTGTGCGACCTGCTGTTAGCACAGAATATATTGAGAATGACGAAGAAGCAAAGCGGCCTACCTACTGGTCTTATTATCCTGATAACAAAGACTTGTCGCCCGTTTTGTTGAACATGGTTCGCGACTTTGATCTCGCTACACCTTTTCATAATTTAGAGCGTGATATTGAAAATGTGTCACGCGTCATCAATGATCGTCTTGTTGGAGTGAAGGTGCATGCAAACTTTCAAATTCAAGTGCTCTCAAGTTTGTTTTATCGGAATAAGGGTGCGTATTTGGTTGGAAAAATAGTCAATGGGTTTGTAGAAACGCCGTTTGCATTGCCGATATTGCATCTCGATCAGAATAAATCCAAGAATCCAGACCTTAAACAACTAGTGATTGACGCCATGCTGATTGGCGAAGACGATATGCATGCCTTGTTCAGCTTTGCGCGGGCTTATTTCATGGTGGATATGGAAATTCCTTCCGCTTATATCCAGTTTTTGCGCAGCATGATGCCGCGCAAACCACGCAATGAGCTATACAACGCATTGGGATTACAAAAGCAAGGAAAGACACTTTTTTATCGTGATTTTCTGCATCATTTAAGGCATTCAACCGATCAATTTCGCATAGCACCCGGTATCAAGGGTATGGTGATGCTGGTGTTTGATTTGCCCTCGTTTCCGTATGTGTTCAAGGTGATTAAAGACTATTTCCCACCGCCTAAAGAGACGACACGAGAATTAATCAAAAGCAAGTATTTATTGGTGAAACAACATGACCGAGTCGGTCGAATGGCTGATACCTTGGAATACAGCGAAGTAGGTTTTCCACGTGATCGTTTTTCAGATGAGCTGATCGAAGAGTTGAAAAAATTTGTACCTAGCCAGCTTGAAATCAGCGACAGAAATGGCGATGGCAAGATGGAGGTCATCATCAAGCACATTTACATTGAGCGCCGCATGATTCCTCTGAATATTTACATGCAAGAGGCCTTTGACGTCGGCTTTGCCGATCCCACACCGGGTTCAGCTGCCGAAAAAGCCTTGCAACAGGTTGAAAAAGGGGTGATCGAATACGGCAATGCCATCAAAGATTTGGTGGCCGCCAATATTTTTCCAGGCGATATGTTGTGGAAAAATTTTGGAGTTACTCGGCACGGCAAGGTGGTGTTCTATGACTACGATGAAATTGAGTATGTGACCGATTGCAATTTTAGAAAAGTACCCGAACCTCGCAATGAGGAAGACGAAATGAGCGGCGAAATTTGGTATACCGTGGGGCCGCATGATGTTTTTCCTGAAACTTTTGGGCCCTTCTTATTGGGTAATCCAACTGTGCGCAAATACTTCATGCAACACCATGCCGACTTGCTTGAGGCCAGTTATTGGCAAGAACAAAAAGACCGTATTGCGCAAGGACAAGTTTTTGATGTCTTTCCTTATGATGAAGAACGGCGATTTGCGCATTAATTGCGCACATTCATTTAGCGCATTGAATGTCGCATGAACGACATTCTTTTTTGCAAGATGGCCAGATAATCTAATTTTTATGCAAGGAGATTTTTATGTCAGATGATATCGTTATCGTTTCCGCAGCCCGCACTCCCATGGGTGCATTTCAGGGCGATTTCACTTCATTGTCAGCGCATGATCTGGGCGGCATTGCCATCAAAGCGGCCGTCGAACGCGCTGGAATTTCGCCAGATGCGGTGGATGAAGTGTTGTTCGGTAATTGCTTGATGGCAGGTCAAGGACAAGCGCCGGCACGCCAAGCTGGCTTCAAAGGCGGTTTGCCCAAAAGCGCGGGTGCTGTCACCTTATCCAAAATGTGCGGCAGCGGCATGCGTGCCGCCATGTTTGCGCACGACATGTTGGCGGCAGGAACGGCCGATGTGGTGGTGGCAGGCGGCATGGAAAGCATGACCAATGCGCCGCATTTATTGCTCAAAGGGCGCAGCGGCATCCGTATTGGCCACGACCGCATTTATGACCACATGATGCTGGACGGACTAGAGGACGCTTACGAACCCGGTCGCGCCATGGGTACATTTGGTGAAGAATGCGCGGACAAATACAAATTTACCCGCGAAGCGCAAGACGCATTCGCTGTGACCAGTGTCAAACGCGCACAAGCTGCTACCCAATCAGGCGCATTCAGCGCCGAAATTGCACCGGTCACCGTCAAAACCCGTGCTGGCGACGTGGTGGTCAGCACCGATGAAGCGCCTGGAAAAGTCAAGCTCGACAAAATCAGTTCTCTCAAACCTGCATTCAAAAAAGACGGCACCATTACCGCTGCTTCCAGCTCATCCATCAGCGACGGAGCTGCCGCTTTGGTGATGATGCGCGCCAGCACCGCTGCCAAATTGGGTTGCAAACCTTTGGCCCGTATCAAAGGCCACGCCATGCACGCGCAAGAACCCAATTGGTTCACCACAGCACCTGTGGGCGCTACGCAAAAAGCCTTGGCCAGAGCGGGTTGGACAGTGGCTGATGTGGATTTGTGGGAAGTGAATGAAGCCTTTGCCGTGGTGCCCATGGCATTGATGGAAGAGCTGAAAGTACCGCATGACAAATTGAATGTGAACGGTGGTGCTTGCGCTTTGGGTCACCCTGTTGGCGCCAGTGGTGCACGTATCATGGTGACATTGATGTATGCGCTCAAAGCACGCGGACTCAAACGTGGCTTGGCCACATTGTGTATTGGTGGCGGCGAAGGTACAGCAGTTGCGCTAGAGCTCATCTAGTAAAAATATATAAGTAATTGACCTGTAGCCGGCGTTTTTATTGCCTAATTTGCTATTAAATATATAGCAAATTAGGCAAATGATGTATTCGTCGGTCATATCAAAGATTTCGCAATTTAACTTGGCATGACCCGATTTGAAGCTGTCCTGTTCGATTGCGATGGCGTCTTGGTCGACAGCGAGCCAATCACCAATGGCGTATTGCGTGAGATGTTGGCGGAAATGGGTTGGTCCATGTCGGTGCAAGAGTGCAGCAGCCATTTTGTCGGGCATGCAGTCGTTGACCGTGCGGATTTGATTCATGCCAATACTGGGCAAACGGTCACCCCACAGTGGCTGACCCAGTTTCGAGCGCGACGCGATGAAGCTTTGTTGACACGGCTACAAGCTGTGCACGGCATACATGCATGTGTCGATACCTTGAGTGCTGCTTTGGCTGGGCGCATTGCGGTGGCTTCAGGCGCTGATATTGGCAAAGTTCATTTGCAGTTGAACAAAGTGGGGCTCATGCCAGCGTTTACAGGGCGATCATTCAGCGGTATGGAGCAAGCCAGAAACAAGCCGCACCCTGATGTGTACTGGGCTGCGGCGCAGGCATTGGGTGTGCCCATTGCCAATTGCGCGGTGATAGAAGACAGCCCCAACGGTGCGCTTGCAGGCTTGGCGGCTGGTGCAACCGTATTTGGCTATGTACCGAAAGAAACCTCAGAAGGCAGTTTCTATGCCGGTCAAGCGGCCTTGCAAGAAGTTGGCGTGCAACATTTTTTTACGCACATGGATGAGCTTCCGGCTTTGCTGGGCTGTTAATTTCTGTCACAATCGGTCTGTTTTGGTTGACGTTTACGTAAACGTCAACGCGAAGCTCGTTGTAACCGTCAGTGCCAAAAGCCTTGATTGGCAGAATATTTTGGATGCTGCGACTATGATGATGTGATTCAAACCCTATACGAATTTGAGAAAACAGCCATGCCCGTCATAGAAACCAAACTCATTGCCCGTTCAGCCGACTTTGTTGCTAACGCGGATGCCATGCGCGCTTTGACCGATGATTTGAACCAAAAACTGAAGCAAGTTCAATTGGGTGGCGGTGAAGCTGCACGCAGCAAACATTTGGCGCGCGGCAAATTGTTACCACGCGACCGTGTGACCCAACTGCTGGATCCAGGTTCGCCATTTTTAGAAGTAGCGCCAATGGCAGCCATGGGCATGTACCCCGACAAAGATGGCAGCGACAGTGCGCCTGCAGCAGGTCTGATCACAGGTATTGGTCGCGTCAACGGTGTTGAATGCATGATTGTGTGCAACGACGCCACCGTCAAAGGCGGCACGTATTACCCGCTGACGGTGAAGAAACATTTACGGGCGCAAGAAATTGCCCAGCAGAACCAGTTGCCATGTATTTATTTGGTGGACTCAGGTGGTGCCAATTTGCCAAACCAAGACGAGGTGTTCCCTGACCGTGACCACTTTGGGCGTATCTTTTTCAACCAAGCACAAATGAGTGCCAAAGGCATTGCACAAATTGCAGTGGTGATGGGCAGCTGCACCGCTGGTGGTGCCTATGTGCCTGCCATGAGTGACGAAACGGTGATTGTCAAAAACCAAGGCACCATCTTCTTAGGGGGCCCACCTTTGGTGAAGGCTGCCACGGGTGAAGTGGTGAGTAGCGAAGATTTGGGCGGTGGTGATGTGCACACGCGTTTGTCCGGCGTGGCCGATCATTTGGCACAAAACGATTTGCATGCTTTGGCCATTGCGCGCCAAGCTGTCAAAAATTTGAACAAAAATAAAGCTGTAGCCGCTGCAGTATCTGCTAGTGTTGCTCCTAAATATGCGGCAGAAGAGTTGTATGGTGTGATTCCAGTGGACACGCGCAAACCGTTTGATGTGCGCGAAATCATTGCTCGCGTGGTCGATGGCAGTGATTTTGACGAATTCAAAGCACGCTTTGGCGCTACGCTTATTTGCGGTTTCGCCCGCATCGAAGGCATGCAAGTGGGCATCATTGCCAACAACGGAATTTTGTTCAGCGAATCAGCGCAAAAAGGTGCACATTTCATTGAAATTTGTTGCCAGCGCAAAATTCCATTGGTGTTTTTGCAAAACATCACCGGCTTCATGGTGGGGCGCAAATATGAAAACGAAGGCATTGCACGTCACGGCGCCAAAATGGTGACAGCCGTAGCAACAGCCAACGTGCCGAAATTCACCATCATCATTGGCGGTAGTTTTGGCGCTGGTAACTACGGCATGTGTGGTCGCGCGTTTGACCCGCGCTTTGTCTGGATGTGGCCCAACGCACGCATCAGCGTGATGGGCGGTGAGCAAGCGGCATCCGTTTTGGCTACTGTCAAACGTGACGGTATTGAAGCCAAAGGCGGCGCATGGAGTGCCGAAGAAGAAGCCGCATTCAAAGCGCCCATCAAAGCCCAATACGAAACTCAAGGTCATCCGTACTACGCCACAGCACGACTGTGGGATGACGGCATCATCAACCCAGTCGACACGCGTAAGGTTTTGGCTTTGGGTTTGTCAGCTGCGTTGAATGCACCGATACCCGATGCCAAATTTGGCATATTCCGGATGTAAGGCTGCGCAAATGAGTCAAGCTGTTTTAATTAGCAAACCGTCAATTCACATCGCACAGGTCACGCTGTCGCGGCCTGATGTTCGCAATGCGTTTAATGAGGAAGTGATTGCGCAATTGACACAAGCGTTTGAAACGCTGGGGCAAGATGACGATGTGCGTTGTATTGTGCTGGCGGCACAAGGGCCCGCATTTTGTGCCGGCGCGGATTTGAATTGGATGCGCAAAATGGCCGACTATTCGCACGACGAAAATGTGGCCGATGCCAGCCAATTGGCGCGCATGTTGCAAGTGATGTATGAATGCCCCAAGCCCACCGTCGCGCGTGTGCAAGGTGATGTGTATGCGGGCGGCATGGGCTTGGTATCTGTATGCGATATGGTGGTGTCAATAGACACGGCCAATTATTGTCTGAGTGAAGTGAAGCTGGGTTTGTACCCAGCAACCATCAGCCCGTATGTCATTCGCGCCATGGGGCCGCGAGCTGCACACCGTTATTTTTTAACGGCAGAGCGGTTTTCTGCAGCTGAAGCTTTGCGTATCGGCTTTGTGCACGAAGTGGTTTCTTCGGTTGAAGCCTTGGATGAAAAAGTGAACGCCATTGCCAGCACATTGTGCAGCAACAGCACGCAAGCGGTGAAGGCATGCAAAGATTTGTTGCAGTGGGTAGCACACAGTGACATCAACCAAACACTGATTGACCAAACCGTGCAAGGCATTGCCAACTGCCGTGCCAGCGAGCAAGGTAAAGAAGGCGTTTCAGCTTTTTTAGAAAAACGTAAACCCAGTTGGATGAATAGTGTGCTGGACAGCGTTGCCCAATCGTCGTCGAAATAAACGGAGTTAAAAATGGACGCATTTTTACCCTACATACAGCAACTCATCGCCAACCTGTTTGGCAATACAGGTGATGTTGCGGGTGCTGCTTCCAAAGTGGTGGGTGGTTTGGATATGGCTGGTTTGGTTGCATTGGCTGCAGCCCTGGGTTGGGCCAGTGGCATTCGTTTGTATTTGGTTGTTTTTATCACTGGCGCAGCCGGCATGTTGGGCTGGTTACCATTACCAACAGGTTTGCACGTGTTGCAACACCCAGTGATGTTGTCAGCAAGCGGCTTCATGTTGTTTGTTGAATTCTTTGCCGACAAAATTCCGGGTGTTGATTCGTTGTGGGACATGGTGCATTCCGTCATACGCGTGCCTGCAGGTGCAGCGCTGGCAGCCGGAGTGTTTGGTGCAGACAGTGCCACCATGGGTACGGTGGCGGGTTTGATGGGTGGTGCTTTGGCTGCCACCTCATTTGCAACCAAAGCGACCACACGTGCAGCCGTGAACACCTCACCTGAACCCTTTAGCAATGTTGCCGTGAGCTTGGCAGAGGAGGGCGCGGTGATGGGCATGATGTGGTTGGCTACCAATTACCCTGTGACTTTTGGCATCACGTTGTTTGTGGTGCTGGTGTTGAGTATTTGGCTAGTGGTCGTCTTGTTCAAATACCTCAAAGCGGTCTTGAATCGTTTAAAGAATTGGTTCAGTGACGATGCGGGAAATGTGGGAAGCACCACATAAAAATGGATTGAAATAGTGATTGCAATTTAAATATACAGATACAAAATGTTCAAAAAAATACTGATAGCCAATCGCGGTGAAATAGCTTGCCGAGTCGCAGCCACTTGTGCACGTTTAGGAATCAAAACGGTTGCCATCTATTCGCCCGTCGATGCACATGCCAAGCATGTGATGGCTTGCGATGAAGCCATTGCCATCGGCGATGTTGGTGATGGCAGCAACCCAAATGCAGGCAATGCGCCCAAAGACAGTTACCTGCGTTGGCAAACCATCATTGATGCGGCCAAGCAAACGGGCGCACAGGCCATTCACCCTGGCTATGGTTTTTTAAGTGAAAACGAAGCTTTTGCAGACAGTTGCTCACAAGCCGGTTTGGTATTCATTGGCCCACCAGCCAGCGCCATACAGGCCATGGGTTTGAAAGCCGAGTCCAAGCAGTTGATGGAAAAAGCCGGCGTGCCATTGGTGCCTGGTTACCACGGTGCCAACCAAGATGCGGCGTATTTACAAACGCAAGCCGATGCGATTGGCTACCCCGTGCTCATCAAAGCCAGCGCGGGCGGTGGTGGCAAAGGCATGCGCATTGTGGAAAAGGCAGCCGACTTTGCTGCTGCATTGTCTTCATGCAAACGCGAAGCCATCAACAGTTTTGGTGACGACAATGTGTTGATCGAAAAATATGTGCTGCGCCCGCGCCATATTGAGATACAGGTGTTTGGCGACACGCACGGCAACTACGTGCATTTGTTTGAACGCGATTGTTCGGTGCAACGCCGTCATCAAAAAGTCTTGGAAGAAGCACCAGCGCCAGGCTTGTCGCCAGCCATGCGCGAACAGATGGGTGCCACAGCCATCGCCGCTGCGCGTGCCGTGAATTATGTGGGCGCTGGCACGGTTGAATTCATTGTGGAACAGCAAGCCAATGGCGCTATGCAGTTCTATTTCATGGAGATGAACACGCGCTTGCAGGTTGAGCATCCAGTGACTGAAGCGATTACGGGTTTGGATTTGGTGGAGTGGCAATTACGCGTAGCCAATGGCGAAAAACTTCCCTTGCAGCAACAAGATTTGCAAATCAACGGACATGCGATTGAAGCGCGTATTTGTGCCGAAAACCCAGACAAGCAATTCATGCCTGCCATTGGTGACATCAATGTATATGCATTGCCAGATCATGTCGCATTTCAAAATGTCAGCGCTTTGGGTTCTGATGTATATGTTAGGGTGGACTCAGGTGTTCGCGCAGGTGACGCGATATCGCCTTACTACGACCCCATGATTGCCAAGTTGATTGTGCATGGTGCAACGCGTGAGCAAGCCTTGGCGCGCATGGACAAGGCTTTGTCGCAAACGCACATTGTCGGTTTGCAGTCCAATGTGCAGTTTTTGCGCCATGTGGTGAACAGTGAATCGTTTGCAAGCGCCAATTTGGATACTGGTTTAATTCCGAGAGAAGAAAAAGCCTTGTTCAATCAACAACCGATTGACAAAGATTTGGCAGTGGCAGCGGCAGTTGCCAACACATTGCAGTCTGAAGTGAATGGCGCTATCAAAACGGAAAAACTCAATGCATCGAATTGGGCAGACCCTTGGGGCAAAGTCGATGGCTGGCAGTCGCATGGTGAACGTGTTCGAAATTTCGAATTTGAAATTTATGCTGAACCCGTATCTGCACAGTTGCGCTATTTACATGGAGGTGCATTGCATTTAACAGTTGGCGACATCAGTGGTGCATTGGATTATGTGCCAACCGCAATCGGTACGGATGTGCAATTTCGTGGGCAACGTATTCAAGCAAAAATATATCAAAATTTGGATGTAGCCAGCATATTTACTGCCTATGGCGCTATACAAATAATAGTAAATGACCAGCTGGCACATGCTGGCGAAGTGCATGAAGAGGGCGGTCGTTTGACAGCACCCATGCCTGGCAAAGTGGTGTCTTTCTCTATTCAAAAGGGTGACAAGGTCAGCAAAGGTCAAGCCTTGGCGGTGATGGATGCGATGAAAATGGAACACACGATTTGCTCGCCGTCAGATGGCGTGGTGGAAGAGCTACTGTACCTGCCGGGTGACCAAGTGGCCGAAGGGGCAGAGTTGCTAAAGTTAAGCGTAGCTTGAAAACAGATATTGATTGACTGCATATAAAAATACAGGAAACAAGATGACAGTACCTGCAAAAGTGAAACTGGTCGAAGTGGGGCCGCGCGATGGCTTGCAAAATGAAAAGCAAGCGGTGCCAGCCAGTGTCAAAATTGAATTGGTGCACAGGCTGCAAGCGGCTGGTCTGACTGAGATTGAAGTCACCAGTTATGTCTCCCCAAAATGGGTGCCCCAAATGGCGGACAACGCAGAGGTGATGGCAGGTATTGCGCGCAGCAGCTCTGTGCGCTATTCGGTGCTGACGCCCAATATGCAGGGTTTTGAAGCCAGCATCGCAGGCCCACAAACAACATGGCCGGACGAAATTGTGGTGTTTGCGGCAGCCAGCGAAGCATTCAGCAAGCGCAATATCAATTGCACGATTGCTGAAAGCATTGAGCGATTTCGCAGTGTGGTGGCCATGGCCAAAGAGAAAAACATCAAAGTGCGTGGCGCCATTTCTTGCACCGTGGGTTGCCCGTATGAAGGCGAGATATCACCGGCTAACGTCAAAATGGTAGCCCAGCTTATGAAAGAAATCGGCGTGCAGCACATCGGCGTGGCGGACACCATTGGTGTGGGTACGCCTGTCAAAGTGCAGCGAGCCATGGAAGCGGCGCTATCGGTGTACGACATCAACGATATTTCGGGACACTTTCACGATACCTACGGCCAAGCACTGAGCAATACCTTGCGCTGTTTAGAAATGGGCATTTGGCAATACGACACATCCATCGCTGGCTTGGGTGGTTGCCCGTATGCCAAGGGTGCGACGGGTAACGTGGCTACTGAAGATGTGGTGTACCTGTTGCATGGCATGGGTATTGAAACGGGAATCGACATGGACAAATTAATCGATGCAGGGCAATTCATCAGCGACTTTTTGCAACGCCCGACCAACTCACGTGCTGCCAAAGCACTGATGAACAAAAGGCTGAGCTGATGGCGCAGAACGATACAACACAGCGCCCCGAGGGTGTTCAGCGTGTCGCCGACTTCTTGCAAAAAGCGGGTCATTCGCACCAACCTGTCATGTTAGATGACGCTGCACGCACGGCACAACAAGCAGCCGATGCCTTGGGTGTAGAACTGGGGCAAATTGCCAAGAGCATCATTTTTCGCCGCAAGTCTGACGATGCTGCGGTGCTGGTCATCACATCGGGTGACAAGCGGGTAGATGAAGCCAAGGTGCAAGCCTTGGTTTGTGAAGGCACTGCCAAACTGGGCCGCGCCGATGCCGATTTCGTCAAATCTAAAACAGGTTTTACCATTGGTGGCGTTGCGCCTGTGGCGCATCTGTCGCCACCAGTGACATTGTTAGACAAAGAGTTGTTCAGGTTTGAAACCATCTGGGCAGCGGCCGGACATCCGCATGCGGTGTTTGAAGTAACACCTGCTGCACTGCAAGCACTGAGCGGTGCACCAGTGGCGGATGTGGTGTGAGCAGCATGATAGCAACCATTAGTGCTCACTTGCTATTCATTTAATAGCAACATAGGCAATAAATACGCCGGCTACAGCCTAATTTTTCATATAAAATGTCGATACCATCGCCTTGTACCTCAGTTTGCCAAATAGATGCGATCAGCCATTTGTGCAAGGGTTGCTGGCGTACCCTGGATGAAATTGCAGCTTGGAGCACCAGTACCGATGCGATGAAGCAAAAAGTTTGGCTGCTGATTGCGGAGCGAAAATCCACCCAAGTGATTGATAAAGACAAAGACAAAAACAAAAACGAATCCAAAAGAAGAGACTAAAACAGAGGCACAGCAAAACCATGAAGCACATAACTTTTTATTTTGACGTGATCTCTCCCTATGCCTACCTGGCCTTTGAGCACTTGCCTGTGGCATTGATGGGCAACAGCTACAGCGTGACGTACCAACCCATTTTGTTTGCAGGCGCGTTGAATCACCATGGTCAGTTGGGGCCAGCCGAAATCCCACCCAAACGCGATTGGACTTACAGACAAATCTTGTGGCTGGCGCGCGAGTTGTCCATACCCTTGCAGTTTCCTGCCGCGCACCCGTTTAATCCTTTGGCATTGCAACGCTTTGCAGTAGCGGTCAGTAAATTGGGTACGCCCAACCGCATCACGGTGGAGCGCTTGTTTCACCACGTTTGGCGCAATGGCTTGGCAGCTGATGACGGTGGCAGATTGCAAGCCTTGATTGATGAACTTTCACCCGCGCAAGACCCAAACAGTCCAGAAGTTAAAGCCAAGCTGAAATCAAATACCGATGAAGCCATCGCCAAAGGCGTTTTTGGTGTGCCGACTTTTGAAGTGGATGGCAAACTCTTTTTTGGCTTAGATGCATTACCCATGCTCGCTGCTTACCTGAAGGGCGATGCTTGGTTCAACGATGTCAATTGGAACATCGCAGCCAATATACCGGTAGCTGTATCACGCAAACCTGATACTTTGACTGGATAAAGCTGATGAATATAAGCGCTTGATTACTTAGTGATTACCCTAGGTTTGAGGTCGAATTGAGACTAAATCAGGATTTGGTCAGTAATCAGTCAGCTAATATCGCGATATTCGCCTGACCCCATTTTTATTGGACTCACCTTTATTGCCTATGTTGTTAGCAGTCGTCATCTTAAAAAGCTTAATTGAACTGTCCTTGATGTTCATCGTCGGCCGGTTCATATTGGGTTTGTTGGCAGGCGCAAAAAAATCAACAAACATTTTTTGGCAACTCTTGGACATTGCTGCCAAGCCCGCCTTATATATCACACGCAAATTGAGCCCTAAATTGATATTAGACCAACACATTCCCTTGGCCGCAGCCAGTTGGCTGGTCATAGCTTGGGTTTTTGTGGTGAAACAAAAGATCGAATTGTGCGTACAAGCTGGAGCCAGTTTATGTCAATGAACTCTACTGACACAGCCAAATTTACATCGGGAAACAACATGTCCGCACCACCAGCATTGAGTAAATTAGACGGATTTTTGTTACGCTGGAGAGCCAAAGGCTTTTTGTTTTTTGGCATGCGCACGCAAGCTGCAGATGTGTTTCGTGAGATCTTGGCGCGCTCCCCAGAAGATGTGCATGCGCTCAACAGCTTGGGTTATGACGCTTTGACAACAGGCCACCCAGCACAGGCGCTTCCCTACTTTGAAAAAGCTTTGGCCTTAGCGCCTGAGAAGTCAAATTCACATTTCAACTTTGCCTATACCTGCGAAATACTGGGTCGCTTAGAAGAAGCCGAGCAGGAATTTCGTGCCGCCATTGCGATTGAAGAAAAAATGGACCGCGCTTGGTACGGCTTGGGCTTGGTCTTGATTCGCCAAAAACGCTTTGATGAAGCATTGGTGGCGCTCAAGCGCAACACCGTTTTGCAACCCATGAGCCCATTTGCGTGGTACCAAATGGCACGCGTGCACATGTTGCTAGAGCAACCAGAGGAAGCACGCAGATTGATTCGTCACTTAAAAGGGTTTGAGCCCAAAGTGGCCGCACAGTTAGAGCGCGAAACAGGTTTGCAAGTATCAATTTAATTTGAATCAGGTTTTGAGGTTGGGTAGGGGGACAGCGGGGTTAGAAGAAAGTAAAACGGATAGTGAGAGTTAGTTAGAGAATTTTTGAGTTAAGAGATAGTGTTCAATAGGCGCATAGGTGTTGTAGATTTAAGCAATCTATTTCACTTGTCATTTGGTTTTGGGTTTAACCGACGCAAATCCAAATGACAAAATGCATTTACATAAATGAAAAAAAGAGGAGCAAGTATGCAACTTACTGCAAAGCACCAGGAATACTGGAGCAAAAATCTGCGAATCACGGCCTTATTGCTAGGCATTTGGTTCTTTGTCACCTTCGTGGTGATTTATTTCGCTAGAGAATTGACGTTCAGCTTTTTTGGCTGGCCATTCTCGTTTTGGGTGGCGGCGCAAGGTGCTCTGGTGGTTTACTGCCTGATCATTTGGTTCTATGCGCGCTACATGAACAATCTTGACAACGAATACGGCGTTGCCGAAGGAGAATAAAAATGGGAATGTTTGGTGGTGAAAACCAGTCGCAAAGCGACTTTAAAAAGGGCCTGAACAAGGTCTACACATGGTACACAGGCGGCTTTATAACGTTTGTGATTATTTTGGCTATTCTGGAACAAATGGGCCTCCCACGTGCATGGATTGGTTATTTGTTCTTGGCAGCTACTGTATTGCTGTATGCCGGTATCGGTGTGATGAGCCGTACCAACGACGCGGCTGAATACTACGTTGCCGGTCGTCGCGTTCCTGCGATGTACAACGGTATGGCGACTGGCGCTGACTGGATGTCTGCTGCGTCCTTCATTGGTATGGCAGGTACTTTGTACTTGACAGGCTTTGGTGGCTTGGCGTTCATCTTGGGTTGGACCGGTGGCTACTGCTTGGTGGCTTTGTTTTTGGCACCTTACTTGCGTAAGTTTGGCCAGTTCACCATTCCTGACTTCTTGGGTGCTCGTTTCGAAGGTAATTTACCCCGTTTCATCGGTATTGTCGGTGCGATTTTGTGCTCATTCACATACGTTGTGGCGCAAATTTACGGCGTGGGTTTGATTACAGCACGTTTGACCGGCTTGGCTTTTGAAGTGGGTATTTTCGCTGGCTTGGCAGGTATCTTGGTTTGCTCGTTCTTGGGCGGTATGCGTGCGGTGACTTGGACTCAAGTGGCTCAGTACGTGATTTTGATCATTGCTTACATGTTGCCAGTGGTTTGGTTGTCTGTGAAACACACAGGCAATCCAATTCCTCAAGCAGTCTATGGCTTCACTTTGGAAAAAGTAACAGCCAAAGAAGAGCAATTGTTGAAAGATCCTAAAGAGCTGGAAGTTCGCGCCATCTACAAAGCACGTTCTGATGCTGCGGTTGAAAAACTCAAAGACGTTCCTGCTTCTATGGCTGCTGACAAAGCGGCTGCTGAAAAAGCATTGGAAGATTTGAAAGCGTCTAACGGTTCCGTCGCTGCCATCAAAGCGGCCGAAGCGGCAATAGCTGCTTTGCCTAAAGACGAAGTGGCCGCTAAAGCCGCTTACACTGCAGCTCGCACATCCAATGCAGCGAAAGCAGCCCCTCCAATTCGTCACGCACAGCCATTCCCAGGCAAAGATGAAGCCGCACAAAACATTGCGCGCAAAAACTTCTTGGCTTTGGTATTCTGTTTGATGATTGGTACTGCCGCGTTGCCGCACATTTTGATGCGCTACTACACCACACCTTCTGTGAAAGAAGCCCGTGAATCTGTGAGCTGGTCTCTGTTCTTCATCTTCTTGCTGTACTTCACTGCACCTGCTTTGGCTGTATTGGCAAAGTATGAGGTTTACACCGTATTGGTGAACACACCATTTGATAAATTGCCAGAGTGGATTGCACGTTGGTCTACAGTTGACAAATCATTGTTGTCAGTAGTTGATATCAATAAAGACGGCATCTTGCAATTGGCTGAAATGTCAATTGGTGGTGACATCATTGTGTTGGCTACACCTGAAATTGGTGGCTTGCCATACGTGGTATCCGGCATGGTGGCCGCTGGTGGCTTGGCTGCTGCCTTGTCTACTGCTGACGGCTTGTTATTGACAATTGCAAATGCTTTGTCACATGACCTGTACTACAAAATGATTGATCCAAATGCATCTACAGCGCGTCGCGTGATGGTGTCAAAAGCATTGTTGTTGGTTGTTGCTTTGTGTGCTGCTTACGTGGCTGCGCAAAAACCAGCTGACATTTTGTTCTTGGTATCTGCTGCGTTCTCGTTTGCTGCTGCCACGTTCTTCCCAGCGTTGACCTTGGGCATCTTCTGGAAGCGTGCCAACAAGTGGGGTGCTTCATTGGGCATGATCGCTGGTTTGGGCATCACCTTCTACTACATGATCACAACACAACCTTGGTTGTACAAGTTGACACATGGTGGTGCAGCGCTCACACCTGAAGTGTTGAAAGCCAATACATGGTGGGATATTTCTCCTATCTCTGCTGGCTTGTTCGGCGTACCATTGGGCTTTGCCGTGATTATCATCGTGTCTATGTTGACCAAAGCACCTGGTAAAGACATTCAAGATTTGGTGGAGCATGTTCGCTTCCCAAGCTTGGATGGCAAAACCAGCCAAGGTAGCGCTGCACACTAAGTATTGATATAAGTCAATCGCCCTCGTGGACCTTGTGTCACGAGGGTTTTTTTTCGTCTAAACTTCAGAGAAGTACGAATTAGAAAGGATGTTCATGTCTACTGCACCTGTTAGCGAAAGGAGCGCAGCGCAACCTTCAAATAGTTTGCTGGCCAACTTTAGGCAAGAACTGTCTCGCCATGCGCCTTTCTCACAAATGAATGCGGCTGATGTTGATTTTTTTCTCTCACATGCCAGCCAAGCCTATTTTGCGCCTGATGAAAAGTTGTTTGACGCCAGCAGTGGCATCCCCACACATCTGTATTACATTCGCCAAGGCGCGGTGACGGGTGTTCGTGGCATGGCAGAGCATGCTGGCGGTGCATTTGAATATGAAGTGGGCGATATCTTCCCAATTGGCGCAGCTTTGGCGGGACGTGCTGTGACTGCTACCTACAGTTCCAGTGCCGATACATTCGTGCTGCAGTTGCCGATAGCAGCGATGCATGAACTAGCGCAACGCAGTTTGGTGTTCACACAATTTTTGACAACACGCACCGCCAAATTTTTGGAATTGTCGCGAAAGGCTTTGCGCGCTGATTTTTCGGAAAACTCGATGGTAGAGCAATCACTCGAACGACCACTGAGTGAATTGATTCAGTTTGAACCCATCAAATGCGCACCCAGCACACCTTTGCGCGAGGTGCTAGAGGTAATGTCGAAAAAACGCATAGGCTCTATGTTGGTCACATCACCAGCAGGTGAACCTGTTGGCATTTTGACCCGTTCCAACATCATTGCGCGCATCACATTGCCGCAAATCTCACTTGATCGTCCAATTTCAGATGTGATGATACAACCCGTGCGTTCGCTAACTGTCACACACACAGCACAAGATGCTGCCATTTTGATGTCGCGCTACGGTATTCGTCACATACCCGTCACCAAGGATGGCATTGCCGTTGGCTTGGTTTCTGAGCACGATTTGTTTGCGATGCAAAAGCAAAGTTTGAAAGGCGTGAGCTCTTCGATACGTGCTGCTAACGATATTGAAGCTTTGAAGCGCTCGGCAATGGATATTCGCAAGCTTGCACGCGTTTTGTTGGGTCAAGGGCTTAAAGCCAGACAACTGACCGAGCTGATTAGCCATTTGAATGATGTGTTGACTGAACGAATCATTCAAATCAAAAGCGAAGAGCACAAAGTGGATGTGTCTAAATTGTGTTGGATATCTTTAGGTTCTGAAGGCCGAGGTGAACAAACCATTGCCACCGATCAAGACAATGCTTTGATATTGCCCAATGGCATCAGCACAGAGCAACGTGAACACATCAGAGTATTTGCACATGATGTTAACTTGGCTTTGGATGCCTGTGGTTACCCACTTTGTCACGGTGGCATCATGGCTGGTGAAGCAGCTTGTTGTTTGACTTTGGATGAATGGAAAACACGCTTTGACAATTGGATTTCACAAGGCTCTCCGGAAGATTTATTGAATGCCAGTATCTATTTTGACTTCAGGACGCTGATTGGCGATGCCAATTTGGCAGATGAGTTGCGGCAAATTGTTGTGCTTGACGCGAAAAAGACACCTCGCTTCATGAAACAAATGGCATTAAACGCTTTGACCAGGCAAGTTCCACTGAATTGGCGCGGTGCAATTGATGCTGATAACCAAGGCATGATTGACTTGAAGTTGCAAGCTACTGCGATTGTGGTTGATGCAGCGCGTATATATGCGCTCGGACATGGCATAGAAGAAACGAATACGTGTAAACGTTTAGCAGCAGCAGGTCCGTTGATGAAAGTGGTGGATACAGAATACGATGCATGGGTGAGCGGATTCGACTTTTTGCAAATGCTGCGCTTGCGTGTGCAAGTGGGAGACGATGTCGATACGCAAACACAGAGTGAGAGCCCCAACAGCATCAAAGTGTCTGATTTGAACGATATCGACAGGCGAATTTTGCGAGAAACCTTGCGTGTGGTACGCCAGCTTCAACAACGCATGCAACTGGATTATCAAAGATAAGGTATGGGAATACTTAATTCTATTTCCTCGTTAATGGGGAAAAATACGCCAGTTGATGAATCACGCTGGATCATGCTGGATGTAGAGACCAGTGGCCTCAACATGCAAAAAGACAGTTTGTTGGCAATTGCTGCTATCGCCATGCGCGTGGATTGGAAAGCCAAATCTTTGACCATCGATATAGGTGATAGTTTTGAAGTTGTATTGCAACAAGAACAATCATCAAGCAAGGAAAACATTCTCTTGCACGGCATAGGCACACAAAAGCAGCGAGATGGTGTGGATCCCAAGATCGCTTTGCTCGCCTTTAACAAGTTTGTGGGCTCGTCTCCATTGTTGGCATTTCATGCTGCTTTTGATGAAACCATGATCAAGCGCCATCAGCATCAATATTTAAATTCCGAATTAAGCAATGTTTGGCTGGATATTGATCACCTGTGTGCAGTGACCTATGAGAAGGTGCGTGCACGTGCGCTGGATGATTGGATGACTTATTTTGGAATCAATTGTGCTGTGCGCCATCAAGCTGCAGCCGATACGCTGGCTGAGTGTGAACTCTTACAACGCATCTGGCCCAAAGTGCTGCGCAATGCAGCAAATGGAATGATGTGAAAAAACTAGCCGATCAACACCGGTGGATAGGACGCGCTGGATAGTTTGGGCACCTACTGCATCAGGGCATTACAAAATAGCGTTTTTCACAAAGTCGTTTGCAATGGTTTCATTGCGCATGCCAGAGATGACTTTTCGAAACGCCAAAATTCTTTCGTTGTATTGATCAATGCTTTTGCATTTTTCCAGTTGCATACACAAACTGTCAGAGTTTGGACCTAATAAATCAATCAAGTTTTTCGTCGATTGTTTGATTGCGTTTTGCAATGATGGCATGGCTGCCGTTTGTGGGGTAGCAACTGTGGCAGCTGTTGGCGCTGGCTGAACTGCATTCGCAGAAGTAGCGGAAGCTACAGGTGAAGATACGACTTGTACAAATTCCTGTTCATGCAGTAAATCAATATGCTCTTGGACATCTGCGCCAGAAGTGGTGACCTGACCAAGTTGCTCGACCGTTTTAATGCCATCCACCATGATCAACAAACTGCGCAGCTTAAACGAGAGTGCATGATCTCGCACTTTCAATGCAAGCATGCCTTTTTCAGTTTTTTTGAAAATCGTCTGTAAACTACTTTGAGTCATTTACTTGTCCCGCTTTTTAAAATTTCGCAAACGTTTCAACTATAAATTGGTAAAGGGTTCATCGATTTAAAGTGCATACAAATCGTAGCAATTTGTAGGTTATTTGCTAAAGAATTTGGGCAAATAACAAAAGTCATTAACAATTCATTCTTTTCCTACTGTCATGATAATTTATTTACTACTAAAGTGCAAATATGAGCAATAGCAATCGACAGGTTCCAGGAAATACCATTCGAATCCGTGGTGCTCGCCAGCACAATCTTAAGAATATTGACCTTGATGTCCGCATTGGTGAATTGACGGTTGTCACCGGCCCCAGCGGTTCGGGTAAGTCGAGTTTGGTGTTTGATACTTTATTCGCTGAAGGGCAACGCAGGTACGTCGAAACCTTTTCTGCTTACGCGCGGCAATTTTTGGACCGCATGGACAAACCAGCTGTTGACCGTGTTGATGGTGTTCCGCCAGCAATAGCGATTGACCTGACCAACCCTGTGCGCAGCTCTCGCTCTACTGTTGGGACGATGACTGAATTAAACGACCATCTGAAACTGTACTTTGCGCGTGCTGCGCAACTCTATGACCGCGACACATCGCTGCTCGTTCGACACGACTCGTCCGAATCGATTTATGCACAAATGTTAGAGCGAGCAAAATCAATCGGAGAAGATCCAAGGCTTACTGTAACTTTTCCCGTTGAGTTGCCTGCGCAGACCACTGCTGAAGAAGTGATGCAGTGGTTGTCTGCTAGCGGTTTTACAAAAGTACAAGCCGAACGCGAAGTTGCAACTGTCACGGGGCCTCGCAAATTACTGGATGTGGTGGCTGATCGCTTCCGTATCGGTGCTGTAGACAAATCGCGTGTGATTGAGGCCATTGAAGTTGCGCTCAAACGTAGCGGAGGCCGTGTCAATGTCTATGCGGGTGATGAAGGAATCATGTGGAAGTTTTCCACCGGTTTGCACTGCCCTGAGAGCGACCAACGCTACGCTGACCCTATTCCATCGGCATTTTCATTCAATTCACCAGTAGGTGCATGTGAAAAATGCAAAGGATTTGGTCGTGTCATTGGTGTGGACTATGGCCTTGTCATTCCAAATGACAAACTCACGTTGCGAGCTGGTGCTATCAAACCCATGCAAACGCCGGCATGGAAAGAATGCCAAGATGATTTGATGCGCCATGCGGAAACGGCGGGTATTCCACGTGACACGCCATACTCAAAATTAAGTGATGAACACAAACACTGGGTCATCAATGGATCGCCGAACTGGAATGGAAAGTGGAACCAACATTGGTATGGCGTTAAACGCTTCTTTGAATATTTAGAGACCAAATCGTACAAGATGCACATTCGCGTGCTGCTGTCCAAATACCGCAGTTACACGACTTGTGAATCTTGTGATGGCGCGCGTTTGAAAACCGATAGTTTGATTTGGCGTGTGGGCAGCAAAGAAGATGCCGATGCAGTGCTGCCGCAAGACAAGCGGTTTTTGCCTAAAGGTACCAAGTGGTCACGCGATCAACTGGAAGCCCTGCCAGGATTGTGTCTGCATGACCTGATGTTGCTGTCGATTGACAAGTTACGGTTGTTTTTCAGCCGTCAAGTTGTTGAAAAAGTGGATGGCACGGATACCTCGCGCAGTTCGACCTCGGGTGAACAACAAGCTTTGGCGATGTTGCATGAAGAGATCAACACCCGACTGAAGTATCTTTGTGATGTGGGTATTGGATACCTCAGCTTGGATAGACAAAGCCGCACATTAAGTGGTGGAGAGGTGCAGCGCATCAATCTCACCACGGCGTTGGGCACATCGTTGGTGAACACCTTGTTTGTTCTAGATGAGCCAAGCATTGGTTTGCATCCGCGTGATATGGGTCGCATCACTGAAGCAATGCTGCGTCTTCGTGATGCTGGAAACACACTGGTCGTAGTGGAACACGACCCCGCAGTGATGCTGGCTGCCGATCGCATGTTGGACATGGGGCCTGGACCCGGAGAGCATGGCGGTCAAATCGTATTCGATGGTACGCCCGATCAGTTACGCCATGCTGATACCTTGACGGGCGCATATTTAGGTGGGCGCAAGCAAATTGGCATGGGATTTCAGCGTTTGGTCAGTGACAATACGCCGCGTTTGATATTGGAAGGTGCTTGTGAACACAACCTTAAAAACGTCACAGTTGATTTTCCATTGCAACGAATGGTCACCGTCACAGGTGTCAGCGGCTCGGGTAAATCGAGTCTGATACAAGATATTTTGGCGCCCGCATTGCTTCGGTATTTTGGTAAAACGACTGATACACCAGGCGCACATGATCGGCTGTTGGGTGCAGATCATTTGAGTGATATTGTGTTTGTCGACCAATCTCCCATTGGCAAAACGGCTCGTTCCAACCCTGCCAGCTATGTGGGCGCGTGGGATGCCGTGCGCGAAATTTTTGCGCAAGCGCCGTTGGCCAAGCAGCGCGGCTATACGACGTCTAAATTCAGTTTCAACAGTGGTGATGGCCGCTGTGCTTTGTGCGGCGGTTCTGGTTTTGAACACATAGAGATGCAGTTTTTGAGCGATGTGTACTTGCGCTGCCAGGACTGCAATGGGTTGCGATACCGTCCAGAAATTCTGGAAGTGCGTATTGAGCGTCAAGGCTTGAACCTGAACGTAGCAGATGTGCTGAATTTAACAGTCAGTGAAGCGGCTCGGTTGTTTGCTGCTGATCGTGATGTTATTCGGGCTTTACAGCCAATCGTTGATGTGGGCTTGGAATACGTGAAACTGGGGCAGCCAGTGCCAACCTTGTCGGGTGGTGAATCGCAACGACTGAAGTTGGCTGGTTTTTTAGCCGAAGCCGCCAAAAGTGGCAGTTCAAGCCGTCAGCCCATTGCAAAAAAAGGGACATTGTTTTTATTTGACGAGCCTACGACGGGCTTGCATTTCGATGACATCGCCAAACTCATGCGTGCCTTGCGCAAGCTCCAAGACAATGGCCATTCACTTATTGTCATTGAACATAATTTGGATGTCATCCGTTCCAGCGATTGGTTGATTGACCTTGGCCCCGAGGGAGGGGATGCCGGAGGAGAAATTGTTGCGGTTGGCACACCAGATGATTTACGCTGTCACCCCACTTCACATACAGGCAAGGCCCTGCGTGAGTACGACAATGCGTTAGGTTTGGGTACGCACGAGGTTGCTGAAAAGGGCGATTGGATGATGCCTGCGCTGGTTTTGACACCACCTGTCCATAGCGAAAACACGCACATACAAATCGTCAATGCCAAAGAGCACAATCTCAAATCCCTCAGCGTCAACATTCCACACGGTAAATTCACAGTAGTGACAGGGGTTAGCGGTTCTGGGAAATCGACTCTGGCATTCGATATTTTGTTCAATGAAGGACAACGGCGGTACTTAGAGAGTCTGAATGCCTACGCACGCAGCATCGTGCAACCAGCCGGACGGCCTGAGGTGGATGCGGTTTATGGCATACCACCGACGGTGGCGATTGAACAGCGATTGAGCCGAGGTGGTCGCAAATCCACTGTGGGCACCACCACCGAAGTTTGGCATTTCTTGCGCCTGCTCTACGTCAAGCTGGGTATCCAGCACTGCATCCACGATGGGGCTGCTGTTCAACCGCAAACGCCCGATAGTATCGTTTCACAGTTGCTGAAAAACTTCAAAGGACAGCACATTGGCTTGCTAGCTCCTCTGGTCATCAACCGCAAAGGTGTCTATACCGAGCTGGCCGACTGGGCGCGTCCACGCGGCTATACCCACTTGCGGGTAGATGGCAATTTTCTGCCGACCACTGGTTTCCCTCGCATTGACCGTTTCAAGGAGCACAACATCGAATTGCCTGTGGCAAGCTTGGACATCACTGCAGACAATGAGCCCGCTTTGAGATTGGCGTTGACTGTGGCTTTGGAGCACGGCAAAGGTGTGGTTTATGTGCTCAGCAATTTGTCCGGATTGCGAGAAGCCATGGAAGATGGTACGGAGACTTCAAAAATTGGCAAACTGAGTGTGTTCTCTACCAAGCGTGCTTGCCCAGTTTGCAACACCAGTTACGCCGAACTCGATCCACGATTGTTCAGCTACAACAGCAAGCACGGCTGGTGCCCAGATTGTGTCGGCACAGGCGTGCAACTCACCAAAGACCAACGCAAGGTGTTTGACGATTCTGTCAAAGATGACAATGGCGGCCGCGAACAAACATTTGCGGAGCCAGATGTTGATGATGTCACAACGCATGCTTGCCCCAGTTGCAAAGGCACGCGTTTGAATTTGATGGCGCGTGCGGTAAAGTTTGGCGCTTATTCTGAAAATAATGTAGACACAGATGGTGTCAGCATCACCGACATCGCTGCGCTCAGTGTGACCGACATCCATGAATGGGTCACCCAATTGCAAGCAGCCAAACGCCTAAGTCAGCGCGAGATGGACATTGCGCGTGATTTGATTCCTGAAATCAAGGGCCGCCTCGCGTTTCTGGAAGAAGTTGGTCTCGGCTACCTCACTTTAGACCGTGGCGCACCCACGCTCAGCGGTGGTGAGGCGCAACGGATCCGCTTGGCCGCACAGCTTGGCAGTAATCTGCAAGGTGTCTGCTACGTGTTGGACGAACCGACTATTGGCCTGCACGCCCGCGACAATCAAATACTGCTGCGCGCCCTGCACAAGCTGGGCGACAAAGGCAACACTTTGGTGGTGGTGGAGCATGATGTGGACACCATACGCGCAGCGTCCCACATCATCGACATCGGCCCCAGTGCAGGCAAACGCGGTGGCCGATTGGTGGCAGAGGGCACGGTGGCCGATGTGATGCAAGCAGCTGACTCGCAAACCGGCCGTTACCTGATGCACGCCATCAAGCACCCATTACAAAAACGCCGCATTGTTGAACATACAGCAGAGCAACACTGGATTGATGTGCAAGGTGCAAACATGCATAACCTGCAAAACGTCAATGTGCAGATTCCACTGCAACGCTTAGTCGCCATCACCGGTGTGTCTGGTTCTGGCAAATCGACGCTGGCACGCGAGGTGATGCTGACCAACGTCCATGCCGCCGTGGCGCAAAAGGCCACCAAAGCGGGGCGAGATGCGGCCGCTCTGGGTAGTCATCCGGTATGGGTCGGTTGTGCGGACGTATCGGGCTATGAAACGGTAGACAGAGTTTTAGAAGTTGACCAAACCCCGATCGGTAAAACCCCACGCAGTTGCCCCGCCACCTATATCGGCTTTTGGGACACCATACGCAAACTGTTTGCCGAAACGCTAGAAGCCAAGGCGCGTGGTTACGCTGCTGGGCGTTTTAGCTTCAATGCGGGCGATGGCAGATGCTCAGGCTGTGATGGTCAAGGCATACGCACCATCGCCATGAGCTTTTTGCCCGACGTGAAAGTGCCATGCGAAGTCTGCCACGGTGCCCGCTTTAACCCTGAAACATTGGCTGTCACTTGGCGTGGCAAAAGCATTGGTGATGTGCTGCAAATGGAGGTGGACGAGGCGGTAGACTTCTTTGCCACCATGCCCAACATCAGCCACCCGCTGCAGTTGCTCAAAGACGTGGGTCTGGGTTATTTAACGCTGGGTCAACCATCACCCACGCTCAGTGGCGGCGAAGCGCAGCGCATCAAGTTGGTGACAGAACTGAGTAAAGTCAAAGAGGACATCACCAAGCGCGGCCAAAAACCGCCGCACACCCTTTATGTGCTGGATGAGCCGACAGTGGGTTTGCACATGGCCGATGTTGAAAAACTCATCCACGTGCTGCACCGCCTGGTCAACGGTGGCCACAGCGTGGTGGTGATCGAGCACGATTTGGATGTCATCGCTGAAGCCGATTGGGTGATTGACCTAGGCCCCGACGGTGGTAAAGCCGGCGGTCAGGTCGTGGCGGCCACGACCCCCGAAGGCGTGGTTAAGCTGAAAACCCACACGGGGTTGGCTTTGAAGGCGGTTTTGGCGAGGTAAAACTTTATCGATTGTTACTTTCCCATAAACAGTAAAGCCACACTCACTGCAAAACCAGCAAACCAAATGACACTGCGCAAACTTGCCCAGTCTTTGAGATAGGCTGCCACATAGGCGATGCGAATCACAATGAAAGCCATGGCCAGTTGATCAATCCGCGTTTGATCGGCATTGGCCATTTGGGCGAAGATGACACCTGCTATGAACAATGGCAAGGCTTCAAATCCATTGTCTTGCGCGGCTTTGGCGCGGGCTTGCCAACCTGTTAATTTGGATTCCCAATCGCGGGGGTGGTGGTTGTCAAAGCCGCCTTCGCGTCGCGGTTTCAGCAGACTGGCTTTGGCCATGCCAACGGTTAAAACGGGTAGCAAACATGCGGCTAAGATGCACCATTTGGCAATTGTCATTTTGGTATCTCCTTAGATTTTGATTCGTGTTTTAAATTGAAATTTTACGGGTTAGTAAAGCTACCTGATTTGCCACCATGCTTTTCAATGACCCGCACATCGCTGATGGTCATGCCCCGGTCAACCGCTTTGCACATATCGTAAATGGTGAGCAATGCCACTTGCACAGCAGTCAGCGCTTCCATTTCCACACCAGTGGGGCCAACAGTTTCTACGGTGGCTGTGCAAACAATATTCTTAGTGTCATTTTGGCCTGTAGACGGGGTATTTATTGCCTTAGGTGCTATAAAATCAATAGCAATTCGCGTGATGGCTAAGGGATGACATAAAGGAATGAGATCGCTGGTTTTTTTTGCACCTTGTATGCCAGCAATGCGCGCGATGCCAAGTACATCGCCTTTTTTGGCATTGCCTGCTTCAATCAAAGCGTAGGTGGAAGGCAGCATTTCAATGCGGCCTTGTGCCACAGCGATGCGGTGTGTTGCAGCCTTGGCGGCAACATCAACCATATGTGCTTGCCCTTGCGCATCAAAATGGGTCAGGTGATTAGAAACAGCTTCTTTGGGGGGAACTGATTGGTTCATACCGCTATCATAAGGTGGTGAATACGCAAAAACATCGTTACTCCCTTAAAAAAAGAGCATTGCCGATTGCAGTCGCATTGTTTCTCAGCTTTATTAGCCCAAGTTTTGGGGATGATGGGGATTTGAGCTTGGATGCTGAAAGACGCATGGGGAATGTCGCAGCCAAGCAAATTTTGCGTGATCCTGATTACATAGACGACCCTCTTTTGATGTCTTATGTAGATGGGATTTGGTTCAGACTGATCGATGCGGCACGCCAACGTGGTGATATATCACCAGAAATGTACCAGCAATTTGCTTGGCGCGTGATGATGGGCAAAGACCGCAGTGTCAATGCCTTTGCGCTACCAGGCGGTTATTTTGGTTTGCATTTAGGCTTGTTGGGCTTGGTTGATACACAAGATGAACTCGCCTCTGTTTTGGCGCATGAATTGACGCATGTCACGCAACGTCACATTTCACGCTCTATCTCCAAGCAAGAAAAGCAAACACCTTTGTTGCTGGCGTCAATGGTGCTGGGTGTTTTAGCGGCGAAAAATAATGCCAATGTTGCCAATGCAGTGATTGCAGGTTCACAAGCAGTACAAATACAAAGTCAACTCAACTATTCGCGTGACATGGAACGCGAGGCAGATCGCATAGGCTTTAACTTGCTACAAACCGCCGGATTTGAGCCACAAGGTTTTGTCGCCATGTTTAAGCTTTTGCAGCAGTCAGCACGATTGAGCGACAGCGGAAGTTACCCCTACTTACGCACACATCCACTGAACACCGAGCGCATTGGTGATATGGATGCGCGGATGCAAAATTTACAGACGACTAGCAATCCATCTGCAAGCATAGACATCAAAGCAGACAAGGATATGGTGCACAAAATGATGGCTGCCCGCGCCAGAGTGTTGAGTGAACCGGGTGTAGATACCTTGCGTTTGTGGGCGAATGCCAACCCTACTACAGGATCTACAGGAACAACAGCCAACACCGCCCGAGCAAGGATTGCGGCGGTGCATTACGCTGCTGTGTTGTCTCACATGAAGTTGAAAGATTTTGCACGTGCTCGTGTTTCAGTGGGTAAATTACTTGCGGTCGTAGGTGCGCACATCATCTCGCAATTACTATGCAAATTTGTTAGAAATGGAGTTGGCATTGGCGGCAGGTGACAAGGCGACGATGCAGAAAATGGTCGCCTTGTGGAGTACAACATCACCTGCATCTTCGTTAACACAATCAAAAAATCGTGCCGAGTTGTTTTTGATTTCGCAAGCACACATCGTCAACAATGAAGCAGATAAAGCATCCTCAGCATTGCGTGCTTGGGTGGCATCTCATCCGCAAGATGCTTTGGCTTGGCAGCTTCTATCTAAAGCCTATGCGGCACAAAAACAAACTATTCGCGCCATACGTGCGGATGCTGAAGGGCAAGTATCCTTGTTGGACTATGCGGCTGCTCTCGATCGCTTTAGGGCAGCGCAAGAAATGGTCAAAAGCTTTGCATCGGCACAAGATCGTGACTTTATAGAAGAGTCGATTGTGGATGTTCGCACCCGACAAGTTCAAGAACTGCTAAAGCAGCAACGTCAATATGAAAAAGATGCCGTTAAATAGCTTTTTACTTAGTTGTAAATTTACTTTATTGCATCGAATTCATTTATTTCTTATCCAGCACAGTTGCCAATGCAGAGTTGATGAGAATGCTTAGCACGGAATAAATCAGAGAACCTATCAATGCTGCCCAAAACCCTGTGACGTTGAAACCATCAAGCATGGATGCAGCGGCCCAAAACATCAGCGCATTGATGACGAACAAAAACAGACCCACAGTGAGGACAGTAACTGGCAATGTCAATATCACCAATATGGGACGGACCAAGGTGTTTCAATAGTCCGATGACAAATGCAGCTATCAAGGCAGCTTGGTAGCCGTTGATAGAAACGCCCTCATAAACATAAGCAACAAATAATAAAGCGGCTGCACTGAGTAGCCATTTGAGTAGTAATTTCATAGGCAATAGATTAACAGGAAATGGTTTCAATTGCAGAGTTTTTTAAGCTTATGCAGTGAATTGGAAGTGAAGCCCTAAAATAGCCTTTTCCGCAATCTTATGAAGACCTATTTAAACGCCGACCTCCATTGCCATTCTGTGGTTTCAGATGGCACATTGACACCTGAAGAATTGGCTTTGCGGGCAAAATCAAACGGGGTTGAATTGTGGGCTTTGACCGATCATGACGAAGTGGGCGGACAAGCGCGTGCTGCTGCCGCGGCTCATGCGCAAGGTTTAGATTACCTCACTGGCGTCGAAATTTCGGTCACATTTGCGGGTGAAACGGTGCACATCGTTGGTCTGGGATTTGATGCCACCGACTCGCGTATCGTCAACGGATTGGCACAAACGCGTGGTGGTCGCGGTTTGCGTGCGCAAGAAATGTCGCATGGCTTGGCCAAAGTCGGTATCAAAGGCGCCTACGAAGGCGCTTTGAAATATGTAGGGAATCCGGAGTTGATTTCCAGAACGCACTTCGCTCGATATTTGGTTGAAAGTGGCGTGTGCAAAGATACTTACGAGGTGTTTCGCAAATACCTGACTGACAACAAACCCGGTTTTGTGCCACATCGATGGGCCAGTTTAGGTGATGCTGTGGGCTGGATCGTGCAAAGTGGTGGTGTTGCCGTCATCGCTCATCCTGCGCGATACGATTTCACCGCCAATGAAGAGTATGCACTGTTCACAGAATTTAAATTACATGGTGGACAGGGGGTTGAGGTGATAACTGGCGCGCACACCAGTGCCGAAGCCATAGCGTATGCAGGCATTGCCAAAGAGTTTGGTTTGGCTGTGTCGCGAGGCAGCGATTTTCACAGCCCTGATGAAAGTCGCATAGACTTAGGGGCGCTACCTGATTTACCTGGGCATTTAACGCCCGTATGGGAATTGTTGCTAGACAAAATTAAGCACCCAATGAAGCAAGGCATCGCTTGAAAAAGAGCAATCAAGTCTTAAGCGGCATTGGCTTGGCGATAGCATCGGTAGCTGCATTTGCAACACTAGATACATGCACAAAGTTCGTCAGTGCTAGCCTGCCAGTTTTTATGGCGCTCTGGGTGCGCTATGGCATTCAAGCGGTCATAACGACAGCCATCGTTTTGCCTTTGAAAGGAATGGTAGTTTTTCGCACTGCTCACCCCAAATTTCAGCTTCTGCGAGGTCTTCTATTGATTTCCATCAGTTTTTTGGCTTTTTTTAGCTTGAAATACATGCCTGTGGCTGAATTCACATCCATAGCTTTGACAGCGCCTTTGTTAATCACATTTTTAGCTGCCATGGTGTTAAAAGAACAAGTTTCGGTTGCGAGATGGTTGCTGGTCATTGGTGGCTTTGCCGGCACCATGATCATCATTCGACCTGGCAACGCAGCATTTGAATGGACAACTTTATTGCCGCTTGGATTGGTGGCCAGTAATGCATTGTTTCAGGTGCTGACAAGCAAAATGGCTCGCACGGAAGACCCCATTACCATGCATCTTTACACGGGTTGGGTGGGCACACTTTTGATGTCAGTCATGATGCCTTTTGTATGGACGGGATTCCCAAGTTTGTCCATGTTGGGCTGGCTGTTGTTGATGGGCGTGGCCGCAGCGATTGGGCATTTTTTATTGATACTGGCCTATCAACGTGCGCCAGCCGCCACACTCACACCTTATTTGTACTCAGGCATTGGCTTTGCCATGTTGGGTGGATGGATTGTGTTTTCACATGTGCCAGATAATTGGGCTTTTGTCGGCATGGCCATGATTGCGATATGTGGTGCACTAGGCGCATGGTTGGCGGTCAAAGAAGGTCGCGCACGCGATCGAATTTTGGAATATGTCGACTAACATAGCAGCGGAAAACTATGTCAGCGCAAACTATTTAAAGCAAACCACTTAGCACTATGGCACAGTATTTCGACGTTCACCCTGAAAATCCACAAACCCGTTTACTCAAACAAGCGGTTACTTTGTTGGACAAAGGCGGCATATTGGCGGTACCTACAGATTCCAGCTATGCCTTGGTCTGTCATTTGGATGACAAGTCAGCTGTGGATAAATTGCGACAAATAAGGCAAGTGGACGACAAGCACCACTTGACGCTGTTATGCCGAGATTTGTCAGAATTGGCCAATTACGCCCGAGTCGACAATAAACAATTTCGGTTGCTCAAGGCAGCGACACCAGGACCCTACACTTTTATTCTCGAAGCAAGTAAAGAAGTGCCGCGGCGCTTAAGCCATCCACAACGAAAAACCATTGGCTTGCGTGTTCCAGAACATATGGTATTGAGTGAACTATTAGCGCTACATGGCAGCGCTTTACTGGCAACGACCTTGATTCCGCCGGGAGAATCAGAGCCTTTGAACGACGCAACTGAGATAAGAGATAGGTTTGAACATCAACTAGCTGGCATCATTGATGCTGGCGCCTGTGCTTCAGAACCAACGACGGTGGTTGATTTAACACCCATGGGAGCTGGAGACGCACCGAGTTTGGTGCGGCAAGGGCGTGGCGATTTGTCACCATTCGGTCTTTAACGAGATGTTTTTCTTGGTAGTTAGCAGTCAATTCATCCGTGCAACTTAGAGTTTAGTCTTTCAAAACTCTGAGACAATCTGAAAATGGATACTTCTAACATCATTCAAAACATTCTCATCTATGCCTTGCCTGTATTGCTGGCCATCACTGTGCATGAAGCTGCTCATGGTTATGCTGCCAGGCATTTTGGCGACAACACAGCGTATCTCTTAGGTCGAATCACCCTCAACCCGCTGAAACACATTGACCCTATAGGTACCGTTTTGATGCCTTTGCTGTTGATATTTGCGGGCAGCCCATTTTTGTTTGGCTACGCAAAACCAGTTCCCGTGCAATTTGGACGATTACGAAACCCCAAACGTGACATGGTTTGGGTGGCATTGGCTGGTCCCATGTCTAACTTGGTGATGGCATTGATTTGGGGTGTACTTTTGTACCTGATGAAGGGCTTGGATGTTGACGAAACATTTTTCATCAAAATGGCGCAAGGTGGGGTGTTGGTGAACGCGGTAATGTTTGCGTTTAATTTATTCCCTTTACCGCCTTTAGACGGCGGAAGAATTTTGGTGGGTTTGTTGCCCCATCAATATGCAGCCATGGTTTCTCGCATTGAGCCTTGGGGATTTTTCATCGTGATGGGTTTGGTTGTAACAGGAGTCATCAGCACCATATGGATGCAACCCATGATGAATGTCACATACGGCATTTTGGAACTATTCCTTGCACCCTTGGCTTACTTGGTGAATTGAATCGGCAATGAATACACAAACTGACAACGCAAAACTACCCTCTACAACTCGTGTATTAACCGGTATTACGACCTCCGGCACACCGCATTTAGGGAATTATGTGGGCTCGATACGACCATCGGTATTGGCATCACAAAATCAGCATGTACAAAGTTTTTATTTCTTAGCGGATTACCATGCATTGATCAAAATTGGTGATCCTGAACGTGTGCAACGTTCTACACTGGAAATAGCAGCATCGTGGCTGGCTGCGGGTGTTGATCCAGAGCGCGTCACGTTTTACCGGCAATCCGACATTCCTGAAATTACAGAACTCACATGGCTGTTAACCTGTGTAGCAGGCAAAGGTATGCTGAACCGTGCGCATGCCTATAAAGCCTCTGTCGATAAAAACAACGCTGCCGGAAATGATGCGGATGCCGATGTGACTGCAGGTTTGTTCATGTATCCAGTGTTAATGGCGGCCGATATTTTGATGTTCAACGCCCACAAAGTACCCGTAGGCCGTGACCAAATTCAGCACATTGAAATGGCGCGTGACATTGCGCAAAGTTTCAATTACCGATACAAAAAAGACAGCCAATCATCAAACAATAAAACTGGCGATATGTACTTTACGCTACCAGAAGCGCAAATCGATGAGGCGGTTGCAACACTACCCGGATTAGATGGTCGCAAAATGAGCAAAAGCTATGACAACACCATACCTTTGTTCGCATCAAAAGCTGAATTGAAGAAGCTCATTGCTGGCATTGTGACCGATTCAAAATTGCCTGGTGAGGCGAAAGATACCGAAGGTTCGGCGCTCTTTCAAATTTACCAAGCGTTTGCGACAGATGTCGAGACGCAAACTATGCGTCAAGCTTTCAAAGAGGGTATCAGCTGGGGCGACGCCAAGCTGAAATTGTTAGAGCGCATTGACCAAGAAATTGCACCCATGCGTGAAACCTATGCTTCACTGATCAGCAACCCGGATAAAGTTGAAACCATTTTGCTTGCAGGCGCAGATAAAGCCAGAAAAATTGCCACACCATTTATGCAAAGTTTGCGTGAAGCGGTTGGCTTGCGGCGGTTACATGCTGTGCAATCCATCAAGACTGACAAGAAAGCCAAACAAGCCAGTTTTGCCTTCAAGCAATACCGCGAACCAGATGGTAAGTTTTACTTCAAACTGGTAGATGCGAGCAATTCGGTTGTTTTGCAAAGTCAAGGGTTCGACACGCCTAAAGAGGCAGGACAGACCATCGCTTGGTTAAAAGAAAATGGTTTGAATAGCCTGCCAGCCAATGTGCATTTTGTAAACGAAATACCGCAATCTGAGCTAGGTGAGTTGAATCTACAGTTAAAAAACAGCTGATTCATGAATTAAATGGCATTAATTTTTTTCATGTGACTGCAAAATTGGAAATTAGATTTTGATCAGGGATATTTCAAACATAGAATTCAGCATTGATTTAAAGAGAGTGCACCTATGACCATCTATGTGATTGATGACCATCCCCTCATGCGCGAAGCGATTGCGATGGTGATTCGCCGTTTACGTCCAACGCATGAAGTCGTTGAATTGGATCGTGTCGGCCTTCTGTCTGCTGCCATTGAAAAGCATGGCACACCATCTTTGTTTTCTTTGGATTTGAAATTACCCGACACCACGGGTGTATCGGGTATTCGTCAATTAAAAAACTTATTTCCTCTGGTTCCATTGGCAGTGATATCAGCCAACCCACCCAGCGACTGGGAAGCACATTGTTTAGAAGCAGGTGCCGACGTGTACATCGACAAGTCAGCCGGTCCCGCCCAAATCTCAGCACTCGTCAAAGGGCTCATGCTGGCTGAAGACAGCTTTGAAGAACCTGTACCCGGACAAAAATTATCTAAACGCCAGTTGCAGTTGTTGCAGTTGTTGAACAAAGGCATGAGCAACAAGGAAATCAGCGAAGAGTTGGGCATCAACGAACACACTGTCAAAGTGCATCTGTGGCGCTTATTCCGACGCATTGAAGTTAAAAGCCGCACACAAGCTATTTTCTACGCACGCCAGCAAGGGCTGCTGCCTCTCTGATATTTTCAAAGGTAGAATTCGTCACTCGGAGAAGTGGCAGAGTGGCCGAATGTACCTGACTCGAAATCAGGCCTAGGGTAAAACCTAGCGTGGGTTCGAATCCCACCTTCTCCGCCAAGTCGGCGATCCTCTGTTTTATTTTTTTGTAATTTTTCTAAAAGTGCCTTGCACGATGCATACTGTAGTCTCTGTATTTACAAAAACTTGAGGAGACAAAACGTATGACAGGCATGAAACGCAAACGAGCCACCGATAAAACGAAACACTTTGCAGTGATTGGTGCGGGCATTGCTGGTATTGCCTGTGCACGCACTTTGGTGCAAGCAGGTCACACAGTCACTGTATTTGAAAAAAGCCATTCTGTGGGGGGTCGCATGAGCACGCGCAGCTCACCATTTGGTGGTTTTGACCACGGTGCACAGTACTTTACCGTGCGCGATGTGCGGTTTGCCAAAGCGCTTGAAACCGCAAAAGGCGTGGTCAAGGCTTGGAGTGCGAATGCGGTGCGTGTGTTGGACGAACATGGGCGTGTAACCGCTGCAGGTTTGCCAGTGAATGAACCGCATTTTGTCGCAGCACCCGGCATGAATGCTTTGGTTCAGCATTGGGCTAAACCAATTGATGCACATATACAACTTGCAAGCAAAGTCACACTCATTTCACGCGATGCGAAAAGCCCACATTTATGGCAATTGAGCGTCAATGATGCTGATGGCAAGCAACGAATTGCAACAGGCTTTGATGCCGTGTTATTGGCCATGCCCAGTGAACAAGCGCATAGATTGTTGCAAAGCTCAAAAGTGACGGACCCATTGGTCAAAGCCATACGCAAAGTCAGTGTCGCTCCCTGTTGGACATTGATGTTGGCATTTCCAAATGCCATGCAGCCCAATATGACTTATTTGGGGCCGCAGTGGAATGCGGCGCGCAGTTCACACCACCGCATTTCTTGGCTGGCACGTGAATCTTCCAAGCCTGGCCGCACAACGGTAGAACGATGGACTGTACAAGCCAGTCCAGCATGGTCGGCAGAACATTTGGAAGACACGCCGCAACGTGTGCAAGACAAATTGATCAAGGCGTTTTCAGAAGTGACCGGTATTCGTGCCACACCGGCACATGCCGATGTGCACCGCTGGCGCTATGCGCAAACCACATTGGCCTTGGGTAAATCACATTTATGGGACGCAGATGCTGGTGTAGGCGTATGTGGCGATTGGTGCATTGGGCACAGGGTGGAAGATGCGTTTGTGTCGGGGCTTGAGTTGGCTTTGGCTGTGGTGTGATCGCGTACAGAGGCCGTTTCGCTCCATCTCCAACAGGCCCGCTTCATGCGGGTTCTTTGGTTGCGGCACTGGCCAGTTATTTAGATGCCAAGGCTCATGGCGGC
Organism: Candidatus Aalborgiella aggregata; assembly: GCA_016705065.1. Classification (GTDB taxonomy): domain Bacteria; phylum Pseudomonadota; class Gammaproteobacteria; order Burkholderiales; family Burkholderiaceae_C; genus Aalborgiella; species Aalborgiella aggregata. Next base: position 101,493 of record JADIYY010000001.1, read on the forward strand.
CAATGGCTCATTCGCATAGAAGATGTAGACACACCGCGTTGCATTGCTGGCATGGACAAAACTATTTTGCATCAGCTCGCAACATTGGGCTTGCACTCGGATGAGATGCCTGTTTACCAATCCGAACGCAGCGATTTGTACCAAGCGGCATTGGATCGTTTGATTGCAGAAAGAAAAGTTTTCCCTTGCAGTTGCTCGCGCAAAGATGTGGCAGAGGCCATTTCCAGAGCCAACCCAATGGCCAAACCACGGCATGGTGAATTGGTTTACCCAGGCACATGTCGCCATGGCATGACACAGCAACTTGAATCAGGCACTCAGCCTTCATGGCGTTTCATTACAGAGGGTGAAGTGAAGCAACAAATTGGCGACTTTGTGCTGAAGCGTTCAGACGGCTGCTTTGCCTACCAACTAGCGGTGGTGGTGGACGATGCGCTGCAAGGCATCACGCACGTGGTACGTGGCGCCGATTTGTTGGACAACACACCGCGTCAAATTGCATTGCAACAAGCCTTGGGCTACCCAACGCTGCAGTATTTGCACACACCATTGGTGTTGGCGCAAGACGGTGAAAAGTTGTCCAAACAAAACGGTGCACAAGCGCTGGATTTGACACAACCCATGAAAACACTGGATAACGCCGCACAAGTTTTGGGTCTTAGCCACCAAACGGGTTCTATTCAAAACGCTTTGAAAGTGTGGACTGCAGAATGGGCTCGACAACGCGGGTGCTAAGCTTTACTTGGCTTTACTTGGCTTTACCTGGCTTTGCGAGCTTTACAATAACACCCGTGAACGATACTGAATTACCCCTTATTCCCCCCAAACACCTGAAAACCATCAAAAGTTTTGTGCGCCGTGCAGGCCGCATCACAACAGGGCAGAGCAAGGCTTTCGAAGATTTGGGCGAACGGTTTCTGTTGGCTTATGAAGAAAAAGCTAATTTGATAGATGCTATAAATAATATAGCACCTAAGGCAATTAATACGCCGTCTACAGCTCAAAAAGACCACATTCCTGACGCCAACGGTACATATCCAATCATATTCGAGATTGGCTTTGGCATGGGCGAAGCCACAGCGCACATCGCCGCTTTGTTGCCACAAACACGTTTCATTGCCTGCGAAGTACACCAACCCGGCGTGGGTGCATTGCTCAAACGCATTGGTGAGAGCTTAGAGACAGAGCGCCCAGTTGACAATATTCGCATCATCTCGCACGATGCCGTTGAGGTGATTGACAACATGCTGCCTTTGAACAGTTTGGACGGCGTACACATTTTTTTCCCCGACCCGTGGCACAAAAAGCGCCATAACAAACGCCGATTGATTCAGCAACCTTTGATTGCCAAATTGGCTGCACGTTTGAAAGTCGGGGGCTATATCCACTGCGCCACCGACTGGCAACCCTATGCCGAGCAAATTTTAGAAGTGCTGAGCCAAGAGCCTCTGCTAAAAAACCGCGCCGATCCTGTTTTGGATGCTGATTTGGCTGGCTATTCCAGAAAGCCACATTACCGGCCGCTCACCAAATTTGAAAACCGTGGCATCAAACTCGGGCATGGTGTATGGGATATTGTTTTTGAACGCGTTTAAATGAACGTATCACAGTCGAGTGCAAGCCACGTCAATGATTCACCACCTTTTGACCTGGTGTATGAAGACAAAGTCCTTTTGCTGTTCAACAAACCATCCGGTCTTTTGTCAGTGCCTGGTAAAGGTCCAGAAAAAGCGGACTGCTTAAGAACCCGTGTGCAACAGGTTTACCCCGAAGCCTTAACCGTGCACCGATTGGACATGTCCACATCTGGCTTGTTGCTGATGGCACGCAATGCTGAAATGCACCGCAACTTTGAGCATCGCATTCGCCAACCGCGAGGTGCACAAACGCTATGTTGCAGTGGTCAATGGCTGTGTACCGAACGATGACTCTGATACAAACGAAGATGATGTTTCAACTTGGCGGCTGATTGATTTGCCTATTGCCACAGATTGGATCAACCGTCCTTTGATGAAAATTGACAAACAGGATGGCAAATCCAGCCAAACCCACTACCGCGTGATCAAGCACGACGCTGACAATGTTTGCACACACCTAGAGCTTGCGCCTGTGACTGGAAGAACGCACCAGCTGCGTTTGCATTTGCAGGCTATAGGACACTCTATTTTGGGTGACCACTTGTATGCCACAGATGAGGTCCAAGCCAAATCAACGCGCTTGATGCTGCATGCAAGCCGGTTAACACTGATGCATCCCGTAACGGGTAGGCAAATGGATTGGTTTTTAAACAATCCTTTTATGTAAATCAATACCGCTGCCGTTTAAGTGTCGTATGATGTTTAAGCTGGATTTCAGTTTGATGTGCTGAACTTTGGGTTCTCTGCAACGTCTAAACGTTAGTAAAACATCTAACATCACGAAAGAAATACCATGAAAGCTATCAATATTAAACGCCTCTTCACGCTGCCGTTGTTGTCCCTTGTCTTAGCGTTCATGGCAGGCTGCGCAGACAGTGACAAAAGCAGCACCTCAGATTACACCCAGCTCATCGTTTTTGGCGCAAGCCTGTCGGACAATGGCAATGCCGACAATTTGGTTCCAGGTTTGCACCCGGGTAGCCCATATTACCCAGGTCGTGCGTCAAACGGTTTATTGTGGATTGATGAGTTTGCTGCACAGTTGGGAAACTCAGTCAAACCATTTATCAAAGGCGGTAGTAATTACGCGGTTGGCGGTGCGCGTACATGCGGCATCACTGGCAGTAGCGTACACCCCTTAGACATGTGTGAGCAGGTTTCGGTGTACCTTGGACTGGTCAGCAATAAAGCCGATGCCAGCGCTTTATATGTGGTGGATGCCACCGCAGTAGGTAACAATATTTTTGCAGTAGTAAACAACGGTTTGTCGCACAGCGCCATTTCAGCCGATGCACCAGCCGATATTCGTCGTTTGATGGACAAGCTTTACAACGCAGGCGCGCGAAAATTTTTGGTCAACAATGTACCAAATGTAGGCGACACGCCAAAAGGACGTAACGCTACTTCGTCATCAACTATCAGCGATTTATCGAATCAATTCAGTGCAGCGTTGGATAACGAAATGAACAGTTTTCGGGGTACACATGCCGATGCCAGCGTCAAAATTGCTGATTTCAAATCAACCGTCAGAAACGCAGTCGGTTTTAGCAACACCACCGATGCTTGCTATGTAGAAGGTGCGGCAGTTTGTGCCAACCCCGATAGCTATGTCTATTGGGATAATCTGCATCCTACCGCGGCCATGGGTAGAAGCTTGGCACAAGCGGCTTTGAATGCGTTGTAACCTCACTTTGTGCTTGAATTTAAACGCCACTTGATTAACAATTTTGCTCACCATTCAAGAATCTGAAGTCAGCCTGAGCGCTATACGCGCTCAAGGTGCAGGTGGGCAAAATGTCAATAAGGTTTCCAGCGCCATTCACTTGCGTTTTGACATAGCTGCATCGTCATTGCCTGACGATGTCAAAAGCAGATTACTGGCTTTGAACGACAAACGCATCACCAAAGCAGGTGAAATCATCATCAAAGCACAGCAGCACCGCACGCAAGAAATGAACCGATTGGACGCCATGATGCGTTTGCATGAGTTGTTGGCAGCGGTCGAATTTGCACCCAAAATCCGCAAACCCACCAAACCCAGTAAAGCGGCGAAATTGAAACGTTTAGACAGCAAAGGGCTGCGTTCAGAAGTCAAAGCAATGCGCTCTAAAGTCGGACATCTCACGGGGGAATAAAGCTTCAACTATCATATTAACTTGTCACAAACTGGTTCAAGTTAGAAAACTGGTTTGTCGTTTCATCTATTCAATTCCCTGAAAGTTGTTCCATGACTGATTTAATCAGCAATTTGCAATGGCGTTACGCCACCAAAAAAATGAACCCTGCCAAGTCTGTTCCAGCAGACAAGGTGGCACGCATTGTGGAAGCGATTCGTTTAGCGCCGAGTGCCAATGGTTTGCAACCCTACCAAGTCATAGTGGTGAACAACAAAACGATGTTGGAAAAACTCAAAGTAGCCGGAAAAGGTCAATCGCAAATCACCGATGGTTCGCACCTCTTGGTTTTTGCGGCTTGGGACAACTACACTCCAGCGCGCATTAACCACTTTTTTGATTTGGCTATCGAAACCCGTGGTGGTGGTGATGAAGCTTGGGAAAACTACCGTCAATCGCTCATCAAAAATTTTGGTCAGCGCGATAGCCAAGCGAATTTTGAACACGCCACCCGCCAAGCGTTTTTGGGCTTGGGTGTGGCTCTGGTGGCAGCTGCTGAAGAAAAAGTGGACAGCACACCCATGGAAGGATTTGATCCAGAAGCGGTTGATGAGATTTTGAACTTAAAAGCCAAAGGTCTGAAAAGTGTCGCCATTATGCCCTTGGGCTACCGCGATGAGGCCAACGATTGGTTGCTCAAGCAAGCCAAGGTGCGCCGCTCAAGTGACACATTTGTGATTAATGTGGAATAAAAACGCGAGAATGCTATAAATAGTATAGCATTGTAGGTAATAAATACGTAGTTCATAGGTTGATTTTGCATATATTTTTGCTTGAATTGGGTGCGAATACCATTGGGCAACTATGTGTATTCGACTATCTTTGATATTTGTCATCACAAGACTTGACGCTTTCAGGTATCCTAGAAGACTATGCCACAAGCCAGTCTAGAAAAGCCAGTGAGTCCAATCTCCTTCAGCGATATGTTGCAGGGTTTGAGCACGCCCGTGTCTGGTCTAGGAGGCACAACTGTGCGGCAAAATTCAAACAAGCAAATTGATCTCAAGGTACTGGACGAAGCAGATGAATGGAGCGCTTTCAGTCGCCCCTATGCCAAGAAAGATGGTTGCTGGGAATCCAATATCCAAATTGATGGCATGCATTGCGCGGCGTGTTCATTGACGATAGAGGAAGCACTCAACGCTGTGCCTGGCGTGCTTCAGGCCAATGTCAGCGCAGGCAGTCACAGAGCGCGTGTGATTTGGTCAGAACAAGCCGTGAAACCATCGGACTGGATCCAGGCTGTACATACGGTGGGTTACCGTGCTGTACCGGCCAACGATATTTTTGCCCGCGAACGCCGACTGGCCGAGGGGCGGCAAGCTCTCTGGCAGTTGTCCGTAGCAGGTCTTTGCATGATGCAAGTCATGATGTATGCCTACCCCACCTACAACGCTTTGCCTGGTGACATGACGCAAGAGATGTTGAATTTGCTGCGCTGGGCATCTTGGGTGTTGACCTTACCGGTGCTCATATTTTCATGTGGACCATTCTTTAAAAATGCGCTCAAAGACATTTCCCAGCGGCGTGTCAGCATGGACTTGCCTGTGGCGATTGGCATGGTCATCACCTTTGTAGTGAGCACTTTGGGTACTTTTAATCCGCAGGGCTTGTTCGGCAAAGAAGTGTATTTTGATTCGCTCACCATGTTTGTGTTTTTCTTACTGGCTGGGCGTTGGTTGGAACACCGTCTGCGCGACCGAACCGCCGGTGCATTAGAAGCCCTGATGAACCGAATGCCTGACCAAGTCTCCCGTGTGAAGGCGGATGGAGAGGTAGAACTGGTACCTGTGCGACGCTTGCAGCCCAATGATGTTGTGCGCATTTTGCCGGGCGATACGCTGCCAGCCGATGGCACCGTGCTCAAGGGCGATACGCTGGTTGATGAAGCGCTGCTGACGGGCGAATCACACCCGATTCACCGAAGTGTAGGTTCTGCTGTCATCGCTGGAAGCCACAACCTATCTAGCGTCATCGACATGCGGATTGACCATATCGGCAACCAAACACGCTATGCACAAATTGTGGCACTGATGCAAAGTGCATCCACATCCAAACCACCTATAGCCAAGCTGGCTGACCGCATTGCCAAGCCGTTTTTAATTGCCGTGCTGTTTGCAGCATTTTTGGCTGGGGCGTATTGGTGGCGGCATGACCCGGGTCATGCCCTGATGGTAGCCGCATCGGTGCTGATTGTGACTTGTCCATGTGCCTTGTCTTTGGCAACACCAGCGGCGATGTTGGCCGCTGCAGGTGCTTTGGCCAAACAAGGTGTGATGGTGCGCAATTTGAGTTCTTTTGAAGCCCTGGCAAAAGTGGACACAGTGGTGTTTGACAAAACAGGCACTTTAACGCGCGACGCCATGGTGTTATCGCAAACCACTGCGCGTACAGGTACTTCGCAAACGCAAGTTCTTGAATGGGCATCCGCCTTGGCGCAAAACTCCTTGCATCCCGTATCCAAAGCTTTGGTGGTTGCTGCAAAAAATAGTGCTAACCTCGCATCAAATCAATCCGCACACACAGGCATTGCCGATTCCAGAATTCAAATCAATGATGTGACTGAAGTTGCAGGCGGCGGGGTTAAAGCCATTGCAGTTCTTCAAGGGCAAACACATATACTGCGGCTAGGTTCAGCCACATTTTGCGGTATCTCGCGCAGCGAACGTTCAGCTTCAAGCCAAGTACAAGCGTATTTGGCCGATGACCATGGCTGGTTGGCCACCTTTGATTTAATTGAAGATGTGCGTGAAGATGCGCAAGAAACCATCAAGGCGTTGCAATTAGCAGGCATGACCGTCCATCTGTTATCGGGCGATAGCGCACAGGCAGCCGCTCGTGTGGCGCAGCAAGTCGGCATCAAAGACTTCCAAGGTGGCTGTACGCCGCAAGATAAATTGGCATTCTTACAACAGCAAAAATCAGCAGGGCGCAATGTTGCCGTCGTGGGTGATGGTTTAAATGATGGGCCGATGCTGGCAGGAGCGCATGTGTCTTTTGCGTTTGGTCAAGCGGTACCGCTGGCGCAAGCGCAGTCCGATTTTGTTGTTTTAGGCGGTAAGTTGGAAGTAGTCGCTCAAGCTGCTGTTTTGGCAAAGCGAACTTTGAAAATCGTGAAACAAAACCTGTGGTGGGCAGCCATTTACAACGCTATTTGTGTGCCGCTGGCTGTATTTGGCTGGTTGCCAGCGTGGTTGGCGGGTTTGGGCATGGCTTTCAGCTCACTTTTCGTGGTGCTTAATGCTTTGCGGCTATCCTTGGTGAATACACCCGTCAGTATAATTGACGTACATCAATCGGTGAAATGAAGCTTGCTTAGGCAACGTAACAGAAAATTCTATGGACATACTGTATTTGCTCGTGCCGCTGTCAGTTGTGTTGGTATTTCTTATATTGACGGGTCTTTGGTGGGCTATACACAAAGGTCAATTTGACAATATGGAAGTTGAGGGCAGTCGAATACTGAAGGATTCCTAAGAATTCATGCCCCATTGATGTAAATCAAGTTGTTTAAGGGTTAGCCCTTGGATAATCGGTGCGAGATTAACAAAAACAAGAGGTGAAAATGGTATTTTCAAATACACAAGCAACAACTTACAACGATAAAGTTGTCAGGCAGTTTGCCATCATGACGGTGGTTTTTGGTGTCATCGGCATGTTGGTGGGCGTGATTATCGCGGCTCAGCTAACGTGGCCTGAGCTCAATTTGGGCATACCATGGCTCAGTTATGGTCGTTTACGTCCACTTCACACCAATGCTGTAATTTTTGCCTTTGGTGGTTCTGGTTTGTTTGCGGCTTCCTATTATGTGGTGCAACGCACCTGCCATGTTCGGCTCTTCAGCGACAAATTAGCAGCATTTACGTTTTGGGGTTGGATGGTGGTTATTGCCGCCGCCGTCGTTTCATTGCCAATGGGTTACACCCAAGGTAAGGAATACGCCGAATTGGAATGGCCAATCGACATCATGATCACTTTGGTCTGGGTCTCCTATGCGGTTGTTTTCTTTGGAACGATTGGCACTCGCAAGGTCAAGCACATTTATGTGGCTAACTGGTTCTTTGGTGCATTCATTTTGGCTGTGGCACTGTTGCATTTGGTGAACAGTGCTGCCATTCCTGCTGATTACATGAAGTCCTACTCAGCGTATGCGGGTGTACAAGATGCCATGGTGCAGTGGTGGTATGGTCACAATGCGGTGGGCTTTTTCTTGACTGCTGGTTTCTTGGGCATGATGTACTACTTCATTCCAAAGCAAGCTGAACGTCCTGTTTATTCATACCGTTTGTCAATCGTCCACTTTTGGGCTTTGATTTTCACTTACATGTGGGCGGGTCCACATCACTTGCACTACACCGCTTTGCCAGATTGGACTCAGTCCGTCGGTATGGTGTTCTCTTTAATCTTGTTGGCACCCAGCTGGGGCGGCATGATCAACGGCATCATGACTTTGTCTGGCGCATGGCACAAACTGCGTGATGATCCTATCTTGCGCTTCTTGATTGTTTCACTGTCTTTCTATGGTATGTCTACCTTCGAAGGTCCGATGATGTCAATCAAAACTGTGAATGCATTGTCACACTACACAGACTGGACTGTTGGTCACGTGCACTCAGGCGCTTTGGGTTGGGTTGGCTTGGTCACCATGGGTTCTATGTACTACTTGATTCCACGTTTGTTTGGTCAAACCAAGATGTACAGTGTAAAAGCCATTGAAATTCATTTCTGGATGGCCACTATCGGTATTGTGATTTATATCGCTGCCATGTGGATTGCTGGTGTGATGCAAGGTTTGATGTGGCGCGCTGTGAATGCAGATGGTACTTTGACTTATACATTCGTTGAGTCTGTTAAAGCCACCTTCCCATTCTATGTGTTGCGCTTGTTGGGTGGTACTTTGTATCTGGTTGGTATGTGCGTCATGCTTTGGAATACCTTGAAAACAGCTTTCAACGGCAATGTGTCGCAAGTCAAGATTATTGCTAACACACACGCTCACGCATAAAACAAAAAGGATACACATATCATGGCTAATAATCACAACAGCAAGGTATCGCACGAACGTATTGAAACTAACAACGGGCTGATGATCGTTTTGATCTTGGTGGTATTGTTGTTCGGTGGTTTGGTGGAAATTGTTCCTCTGTTTTTCCAAAAATCTACGACAGAGCCTGTGAAAGGTTTGAAGCCTTACACAGCGCTGCAGTTGGCTGGACGCGATATTTACACGCGTGAAGGTTGCTACAACTGCCATTCACAAATGATTCGTCCTTTCCGCGCAGAGACATTGCGTTACGGTCCTTATTCAGTTGCAGGTGAGTTTGTGTATGACCATCCATTCCAATGGGGTAGCAAGCGCACTGGTCCTGATTTGCACCGTGTGGGCGGCAAGTACAGCGACCAATGGCAGCGAGACCATTTGAATAACCCACGTGACTTGGTACCAGAATCAAACATGCCTGCTTATCCTTGGCTGCTCAAAAACGAAGTTGATGCTGCATCCATACCGGCACACATGCGTGCGCTTCGCAAAGTGGGCGTGCCTTATACAGATGACGAAATTGCAAAGTCGACTGAAGAAATCAAAGGCAAGATGGAAATTGATGCTGTGATTGCGTACTTGCAAGTATTGGGTACTGCGATCAAGCAATAACAATTTAGGGAGTTACATGATGGATATCAACACCCTGCGTTCAATTGCCACTGTGGTTGGACTCATTACATTCATTGGAATTTTTGCGTGGGCTTACTCACGCAGAAATCGCGCTGATTTTGATGAAGCTGCCAGATTACCCTTTGGTCAAGATTGATCTATAGCGCACGATAAATATTAAAAGGAATAAAAATGAGCGACTTTACAAGTAACTTTTGGAATCTGTACGTTGCCGGTATCACCATAGTCAGTATATTGGCGTGCGTGTTGTTGTTATGGTTCAGTGGCAAAGCCAAAGCAATGACAGCGAGTGACAATACAACTGGTCACACATGGGACGGCGATTTGCGTGAGATGAATAACCCATTGCCACGCTGGTGGGTGTATATGTTCGTTATCACCATCATTTTCTCTGCTGTGTATTTGGCTTTGTACCCTGGATTGGGAAACTACAAAGGCAGCTTGGGTTGGACATCAGCTGGACAACACAAATCTGAAGTTGACAAAGGCAATGCGGAAACAGCACCTTTGTACGCCAAATTTGCTGCAATGCCACCTGAGGATGTATCTAAGGATGCACAAGCCATGGCCATTGGCGAGCGTTTGTTCATGAACAATTGCGCACAGTGCCATGCTTCAGATGCACGTGGTAACAAAGGCTTCCCAAATTTGACCGACAACGATTGGTTGCATGGTGGCACACCTGAGAAAATCAAAGAAACCATCACGCAAGGTCGTATCGGCAACATGCCTCCCATGGGTGCTGCTGTAGGAACTTCTGAAGATGTGCAAAACTTGGCGCAATACGTGTTGAGTCTTTCAGGAAGTCCACATGATTCTGTGAAAGCAGAATTGGGCAAATCAAAGTTTGTGACTTGCGCTGCATGCCACGGACCAGATGGCAAAGGTATGCAAGCCGTTGGTGCACCTAACTTGACTGACAACATTTGGTTGCATGGCTTCGGTGCCAACGCCATTGTTGAGCAAATCAACAAAGGCAAAGTGAACCAAATGCCTGCACAAAACACTTTGTTGACTGCTGATCAAATTCACGTTTTAACATCCTACATTTGGGGCATGTCGAATAAAGCAGCTGCTGCCAAGTGATTTTTGACAACTGAAAACTAAGGGTAATCCCTAGTCTTTGACTAGGGATTTTTTATTTCAAAAACACATTTTTTGAATTTGTTAGATGATAGGACACACTGTTTAAGGAAGCTACATGCAAGACGATAAGACAAACAAAAAAGTGATTCCCATCATTGAAGAAGAACCCAAAATGGTATCTTTGTATCAAGCGCATGTGAAGATACAACCCAAGAGCGTGAAAGGTTTTTTTAACAATTGGCGTTGGGCCATGGTGTGGGTCACACAAATTGTGTTTTATTGCTTGCCTTGGATTGAGTGGGGCCAACGCCAAGCCGTTTTGTTTGACTTAGGTGCAAGACGTTTTTACATCTTTGGCTTGGTCTTGTATCCACAAGATTTTATTTACCTCACCGGAATATTGGTCATTTCGGCGCTTTCATTATTTTTATTCACAGCAGTTGCAGGGCGTTTGTGGTGCGGCTATGCCTGTCCACAAACGGTTTATTCCGAAATTTTCATGTGGATTGAAAAGAAAGTCGAAGGCGATCGCTCTGCACGTTTGCGTTTGGATGGCGAGTCCATCACCTCAGGCAACAAGTTGTGGCGCAAAACGCTGAAGCATTTTTTGTGGATCGTGTTGGCACTGTGGACAGGCTTTACATTCGTAGGCTACTTCACGCCAATCAAAGAGTTAGCGGTTGAGTTTGCGCAGTGGAATTTGGGCGCTTGGGAAATTTTCTGGGTGTTCTTTTATGCTTTTGCCACTTATGGCAATGCAGGATTTATGCGCGAACAAGTGTGCTTGCACATGTGCCCCTATGCACGTTTTCAAAGTGCCATGTTTGACAAAGACACTTTGATAGTGACATACGATGAAGAGCGTGGTGAACCTCGCGGTGCAAGGTCTAAAAAAGCAGACCCCAAAGCCTTGAATTTAGGCTCGTGCGTTGATTGTTCTTTGTGTGTGCAGGTATGTCCCACAGGCATTGATATTCGCAATGGTTTGCAATACCAATGCATTGGTTGTGGCGCTTGCGCAGACGTATGTGACGGCGTGATGGATAAACTGGGTTATGAGCGCGGCTTGGTTCGCTACACCACTGAGCATGCGATGCAAAACAAATGGACTAAAGCCCAAACTTGGCGCCACGTTTTCCGTCCAAGGGTTTTGGTTTACACCAGTATTTTGGTAGGCATTGTGGTTGCCATGTTAGTGAGTCTCGCTACACGGACCCAATTCAAAGTGAATGTGGTGCGTGACAGAGGTGTGATGGCACGAATTGTGGATGGTGGAAAACTCGAAAATTTATACCAACTGCAAGTGATGAATGCAACAGAGAAAACCCAGCGCTACAAAATCACGGTTAAGGGATTGCCGAATTTATCTATCAGTTCAGACAACATTGTGACCTTGGATTCCACACAGCAACGTAAACTTGCTGTTCGTGTACAAGCACCTTATGATGTGGCTGCACCAGGGACGCATGAAATTCATTTCGAAATTGATGCTCTGGACTCAGAAGGACATTTGTCAGAGAAGACGGTATTTATCGTTCCTAAATGAAGCAAATTAAAAACTGCAATACATAAACCTCTAAACTGTGAGAAGTACATGAATCAAAAAATAGTCAACGACCCAACACCGTGGTGGAAGTTTGGACATGTTTGGATGGTTATTGCAGGGCCTACTATCGTGGTAGTGGCTGGGTTTATTACCTTGTACTTGGCAATTACCCGTCCCGATCCTGTCCTTTCAGAAGATTATTACCAAAAGGGTATTGATATCAATAAAGCACTGGAAAGCAAAGAACTATCTGACCAGGCTGCCAAGGAAGCATACATCGCCAGTATGGCGCCTGCAGCTAAAGCACGTAATCATGCCCAGACCGGGGTGAAGCTACCTGAATCTGCAACGGTGAAACCTTGATCGCCATTTTTAAGCAAGAAAGGAAACAACCATGATTTCAAGATGCATGATGTGGGTGATTTGGCCGGCATTTTTGATGGCTGGCTTGATGGAGGTACTGGTTTTTGCGATGGTTGATCCGCAAGATTTGCATTGGTTTGGTCAGCCTGTGGCGCTATCCGCACAAGCTGTTTACACGCTGGCGTTTTTTGTTTTTGGGTCATCACCATGCTGGCCAGCGCCATGACCGTGTTTTTGATTTCGTCACCTGTCGGCTGCAAACCGTGGTCGTCATCTGCGCAAAAAAAGGCCTAAGGCAGAATCAGTTAAGTGTTAAACACAAGCCTGTGGATTAACGATGTCTTTCAAGGCTTGCGTGTTCATAATGCGAACATGGCGCTGCTTGACTTCGACAATGCCTTCATCTGCAAATTTTGAAAACGTACGGCTCACGGTTTCAATTTTCATGCCCAAGAAGCTGCCGATTTCTTCTCGGCTCATGCGCAAAATCAATTCGGATTGAGAAAAGCCACGGGCGTGCAAGCGTTGCACCAAATTCAGTAAAAACGCCGCCAAACGTTCTTCAGCGCGCATGCTGCCCAACAGCAACATCACACCGTGTTCACGCACAATTTCGCGGCTCATGATTTTGTGTACATGGCGTTGCAAACCATGCACCTCGCGCGACAAATCCTCAATGCGGTCATACGGCATCACACACACTTCTGCGTCTTCCAAGGCAACCGCATCACAACTGTGGTTGTCGCTGACAATGCCGTCCAAGCCAATCACTTCGCCCGCCATTTGAAAGCCCGTCACTTGGTCGCGGCCGTCTTCGGTAGCCACGCAGGTTTTGAAAAACCCAGTGCGAATGGCATACAAACTGCTGAATTTATCGCCGCTTCTGAACAAGGTATCGCCTCGCTTCACATGCCTGCGCGTCGCCACCAAATCATCAATGCGATTTAATTCATCGTGATTGAGACCAATGGGCATGCACAATTCCCGCAAATTGCAATTGGAGCAGGCGACTTTGATGGTTTCGTGGTTCATGGAGCTCATGGCGTGATTTTGACAGGATTTTTGTCTCAAACACACATTGGCTGTAATTTCCCGATTGGTGAGCTAGGGTTTACGCTGATACATAAATCGAGTTGGAATTGACAAGTGTCAAGTGGATGCTGGAATGATTCTGGCATAGTCGTACCCTGCAAAAAGGAAAATTTATGATGACCGCGACTGCCGCAGCACCGATTACCGAAGATTTATTGCGTCGCTACGATGTAGCGGGACCGCGCTACACCTCATACCCCACTGCCGACCGCTTTGTAGAAGCTTTTTCAGACGCTGACTACAGGCAAGCACTCACTTTGCGGCGCACAGGTGCTGCGGCCATGACCTTGCCTTTGTCGCTTTATGTGCACATTCCATTTTGCGAATCGCTCTGCTATTACTGCGCTTGCAACAAAATCATCACCAAGCACCACGACCGTGCAGTCGAGTATTTGCGCTATTTAACCCGCGAAGTTGATTTGCATGTGCAACATTTAGGGCAAGGTCAAACTATTTCGCAGCTGCATTTGGGTGGCGGCACGCCCACATTTTTGACTGATGACGAATTGCGTCAGTTGATGTCGATGCTGCGACGCAACTTTGTTTTTGCAGCCAATGGCGAATATTCCATTGAAGTGGATCCACGCACCATCGACAACACGCGCTTAGACACTTTAGCCGAACTGGGTTTTAACCGCTTGAGTTTTGGCGTGCAAGACTTTGACCCTGTTGTGCAAAAATCCGTGCACCGCATACAGCCTTTTGAGCAAGTAGCCGCTTTGGTGCATGCTGCACGCGAGCGCAAGTTTGAATCCATCAACATGGATTTGATTTACGGCTTACCCAATCAAAGCCCCGAATCATTCGACCGCACCTTGGCACAGGTTAATTCATTGCGTCCTGAGCGCATTGCCCTGTATGCCTACGCACATTTGCCAGAGCGTTTTAAACCACAGCGCCGGATTGATTCGTTAGAAATACCCAGCGCAGGTGCCAAAGTGTCCATGTTGTCTCGTTCTATGAAAGCCTTCATGGACGCGGGTTATGTGTATGTGGGAATGGACCATTTTGCGTTGCCTGATGATGCCTTGGCCATTGCCAAGCGGCAAGGGCGTTTGCACCGCAATTTCCAAGGCTACAGCACGCAACCTGATTGCGATTTGATTGGTTTGGGCGTATCGTCCATAGGTCGCATTGGCGCTACTTACAGCCAAAATGCCAAAACACTTGAAGAATATTACGACTACTTGGACCAAGGGCGTTTCCCCATTGTGCGCGGTTTGGCTTTGAGCCGAGACGACGTCTTGCGCCGCAGCGTCATCATGTCCTTGATGTGCCAAGGCAACGTGCTGTTTGAATCAATGGAACTGGGTTATTTGATTAACTTTAAAAACTATTTCGCAGCCGAAATGGAAGTACTCAAAACATTGCAAGACCAAGATTTGGTTGAAGTCGATGACCATCAAATTCAAGTCACCGAAATCGGCTGGTTTTTTGTACGCGCCGTCGCCATGGTGTTTGACAAATACTTGCAAACAGATCGCACTCGCGCCAAGTTTTCCAAAATAATTTAAGATTGCGAGTATGCAATCATCTCTGGCCGTCACGGCACTTTTAATGGGCGTCGCGGGCGGGCCGCACTGCATTGCCATGTGTGGCGCTGCGTGCGCGGGCATTGGGCAAGCTGCAGGCGCACAAAAAAATTCGGCAATGTGGACCTTTCAATTCGGGCGTGTGATTGGTTATTCCCTCTTGGGCGCATTGGCTGCGGCCTCTATGCAAGGTTTGGGTTGGATGACGGTGCAATCGGCCGCATTGCGCCCCGTGTGGACCATGTTTCACGCCGCCATGATTGCGCTGGGTTTGGTCTTGCTCATCAAAGCGCAACAACCCATTTGGTTGGAATCGTTTGGTCGTAAAGTATGGGCCAAAGTGCGTGGCTTGACCAATGGGCGTGGCAATACGGCACCTTTGTTGATAGGCACACTCTGGAGCTTGCTGCCATGCGGTTTGCTGTATTCGGCCTTGATGGTTGCCACTTTAACGGGTAACGCAATGGAAGGCGCTGTGGTGATGGCCTTATTTGCTGCTGGCACCAGCGTGTCCATGATGGCGGGGCCCTGGCTGTGGCTCAAATTGCAAAGTTCTAAAAGCCCCAACATCCAAGGCATGGGCGATTGGGGCATGCGCTTGGCGGGTTTGGCACTGGCTGCCAGTGCGGCTTGGGCGCTGTGGATGGGGTACATGCACGACACAGCCCCTTGGTGTGTTACGCCTTAGCGTTTCTCAAACTGTTTAGATCCAAACAGCACTTCAAAAGTCGCTTTGTCGGTGAGTGGCTTGCGGTAGTCGGCTAAGACGGCTACACCGCGCTGCACGGCGGGGCGGGCGGCAATTTTGTCGTGCCAAGCTTTCACGTGAGGGAAGTCGGCCCAATCAATGCCTTGCTTTTCCCAGCTGCGCGTCCACGGGAATATGGCAATATCGGCTATCGAATACGTTTTGCCAGCAATGTAGGCGTTGGTGGCTAACTGCTTGTCCATCACCCCGTACAAGCGCTTGGCTTCGTTGGTGTAGCGGTTGTAAGCGTACTCAATTTTTTCGGGCGCGTAGGTGCGAAAGTGGTGCGCTTGCCCCAGCATGGGACCTACGCCACCCATTTGAAACATCAACCACTGCAAGACTTCAAATTTAGCGCGATCGCTCTTGGGTAAAAACTTTCCCGTCTTGGCAGCCAGGTACAACAATATCGCACCCGATTCAAACAAGGCAATTGGCTTGCCGTCGGGACCCACATCGTCTACCAAAGCAGGTACTTTGTTGTTGGGGCTGATCTTTAAAAATGCTGGCGCAAATTGATCACCCTTGGCAATGTCGATGGCGTGCACTTGCCAATCTTTGCCAAGTTTGAAGCCACATTCTTCCAACATGATGTGCACCTTGTGCCCATTGGGAGTGGGCCATGAGTAAACGTTGATCATGCATATTCCTTTGCAAAAATATATGGTAAATTGACATCTAGCAGGCGTACTGATTGCCTAGAGTGCTATGAATAGTATAGCATTCTAGGTATGTGACAGTATCAGCAACCGCGCGTGATCGGCATCTCTACTTCTTTAGGTTTGGCCGCGTATTTGCCCAATTCGAGTTTGGCAATCGCGTTGCGGTGCACTTCGTCTGGGCCGTCAGCAAAGCGCAAGGTGCGTGAATTGGCGTAGGCAAAGGCCAGCGGAAAATCGTCGCACATGCCGCCACCACCGTGCGCTTGCATGGCCCAATCAATCACTTGGCAAGCCATGCTGGGGGCGACCACTTTGATCATGGCGATTTCGTTTTTGGCAAACTTGTTGCCGCCCACGTCCATCATCCACGCGGCTTTGAGTGTCAGCAAACGCGCCATGTCGATTTTGCAACGCGCCTCGGCAATGCGCTCTTGTGTCACTGTTTGCGCGGAAATGAGTTTGCCAAATGCTTCGCGCGATGACGTGCGTTTGCACATCAGCTCCAGCGCACGCTCGGCCACACCAATCAAGCGCATGCAGTGGTGAATGCGGCCAGGCCCTAAGCGGCCTTGCGCAATTTCAAAACCACGCCCTTCGCCCAACAAAATATTACCCACGGGCACGCGCACGTTGGTGAATGACATTTCCATGTGGCCATGCGGCGCATCGTCATAGCCCAGCACGTTCAAGGGGCGAATCACCTTGATACCAGGCGCATTGGCCGGCACAACAATCATGCTTTGCTGCGAATGCCGTGGTGCTTCAGGGTCAGTCTTGCCCATGGTGATGTAAACCGCGCAACGTGGGTCGCCCGCGCCTGAAATCCACCACTTGGTGCCGTTGATGACGTAATCATCACCATCGCGTTCAATGCGGGTTTGGATGTTGGTGGCGTCGCTGCTGGCAACGGCTGGCTCTGTCATGGCAAAAGCCGAGCGTATTTCGCCGTTTAACAAGGGCTTGAGCCAACGCGCTTTGATTTCGTCCGAGCCATAGCGCGCAATGGTTTCCATGTTGCCAGTGTCGGGGGCAGAGCAGTTGAATACCTCACTCGCCCACGGAACGGCTCCCATGATCTCAGCCAATGGCGCGTATTCTTGGTTGGTCAAACCGGCACCGCTGTAGCCCGATGCGGCGGCGCTGTCCACCGGTAAAAACAAATTCCACAAACCTTGCGCTTGCGCTTTGGGTTTGAGATTTTCAATCGTTTTGAGTGGCGTCCAGCGCTTGCCTGCCGCTGTGTTGGCGGCCAGCTCGTCGGCATAGGCTGATTCAGCGGGGTAAACATAATCAGCCATGAACTGGTTCAGCTTGGCTTGCAGTTCTTTGGTTTTGGGGGAGTAGTCGAAATCCATCGTCGTTTCCTTTGGTAAAAGTTTTAGTTTGTTTTTTGCGCAAACAGCCAAGCCATTTGCGCCAAGTTGCGTGCGCCTGCGCCACTGCTGGCGGCTTGCGCGCTGGATGCGGTGCCGGCCTCTACGCGCTTGGCGATTCCTTGCAAAATAGCGGCAATGCGAAACAGGTTGTAGGCCATGTAAAAGTTCCAATCGGCTTTCAATTCAGCCGGTGTGCAAAGCTTTGTGGTGGCGCAATACTGCGCGATGTACTCGTCTTCCAGCGGAATGCCCAAGGCCGCCCAATCCAGCCCCGCAATGCCGCGAAACGCACCTGGCGGTATGTGCCACGACATGCAGTGGTAGCTGAAATCGGCAAACGGATGCCCCAATGTAGACAGCTCCCAGTCCAGCACCGCAATCACACGCGCTTCGGTGGGGTGGAACATCAAATTGTCCATGCGGTAGTCGCCATGCACAATGCTCACCTTGCTGCTGTCCATGGCGCTGGCGGGGATGTGCGCCGGCAGCCACGCCATCAGCTTGTCCATCTCCTCAATCGGGGTGGTGACAGAGGCAAGGTATTGCTTGCTCCAGCGGCCAATTTGCCGCTCAAAATAATTGCCCGGTTTACCGTAGTTGGCCAGCCCTTTGCTGGCAAAGTCCACGGTGTGCAATGCGGCAATCACGCGGTTCATTTCTTTGTAAATGGCGCTGCGTTCAGGTGGCGTCATATCCGGCAGCGATTGGTCCCACAGCACGCGGCCTTGCATGAACTCCATGATGTAAAAGGCGCGGCCAATGATGGCTTCGTCCTCGCACAGGCACAGCATTTTGGGCACCGGTACATCGGTATCTTGCAGGCCGCGCATCACCGCAAATTCGCGCTCTATGGCGTGGGCAGAGGGCAAAAGCTTGACCACAGGGCCTGGTTTGGCGCGCATCACATAGCTGTGCGTGGGGGTGTTGAGTTTGTAGGTGGGGTTGGACTGCCCGCCCTTGAACATCTCCGCCGTCAATGGGCCAGCAAAACCGGGTAAATGTTGTAATAAGTACGCCTCTAGCGCGACTACATCAAAGAGGTGCTTGCCTTGAACTTCTTTGGTGCCAATAAAGCTATCAAAATTGGTCATATAGTGGTTTGTAATGTGATTCTTAACGTTTGTTAATCATAACTTTAAGACATTGTGCTATAAAACAGAGCTATATATTCACTGCTATCATTTTTATAAATTTTAGGTTCATCCATGATGCAATTTCAAAATCGCCATGCTCTGCAAATGATACTCCTCAGCGCCGCGCTAACCCTCAGCGCCTGCGGTGGTGGCGGTTCCAGCAGCGCCACAACGAACAACACTGAAACGCCTTCTAGTGGTGGAACATCAGGCGGTACAACAGGTAGCACGACACCAAGTGGCGGAGGCGGCACACCAGCACCAAGAGCTACACCAATTTACCCATCCGGTGCTGCACCTGCTCTTGCAACGGCTGAATGTCCTATAGGTGATTATCGATCGGCAATGGTGGCAGCCATTGACGCGGTTAGAGCGAGCAATCAGTACTGCGGAGCGGCGGTTGGTGTGGTTAACTGGAATACGCAACTAGAAAGTGCGGCGGCGCGTCATTCCAATGATATGGCGGCAAATAACTACTGGAATGTACCAAATCCACATCAAGGAACAGATGGAAGCACAATACGTGAGCGTGTGCCACAAGCAGGTTATAACTATTTGTCTGCAGGTGAAAATGTTGCTGCTGGACAATCATCGGTGTCGCAAGTAGTTGCCGATTGGGTGAATAGCCCCAGTCATTGTGCCAACATCATGACGGCGTCTTTTTTCGATATGGCTGTCAGTTGCAAATACAACCCAAGCGCAACCTACCAGTACTACTGGACGCTGACATTTGGTAATCGTTAAAAATTTATAAGAAATTGACCTATAGCCGGCGTATTGATTGCCTAGACTGCTATTACAAATATAGCATAACCATGCTTTCACGCATTACATCACGTTCCAAATTCAACGCTGTCAATACTGTGACCAAGTCGCTCATTGGCGCAATGGTTTGCTGCATGGCGCTGCACACACAGGCGGCGGCTGAGGTGGGGGACTGCCAAATTGCGGACTATAAAAATGCGGTGCTGGCGGCGGTGAATGCTGCGCGTGCGCAATCGCAAGCTTGTGGCAATGCAGTGGGTGCGGTGGGCTGGAATGCGCAATTGGCCAAAGCGGCAGAGCTGCATTCGCACGACATGGCAGCCAAAAACTATTTTGACCACACCAGCCCACAGGGCCTGAACATGGGCGCTCGTGCGCGGGCGGCGGGCTATGCGTATGGCGGTGTGGCTGAAAACATTGCGGCAGGGCAAAAGGCGGTGCATGAAGTCATAGCCACTTGGCTGGCCAGCCCAGGTCATTGTCGCAACATCATGAACGCCGCCTACCAGCACATGGCCATCAGTTGCAAACACAACCCCAGAGCTGAGTATCAAACCTATTGGACGCTGACGCTGGGGCATCCGCTGAAGTAGTGCGTTAAGCCAGCGCAAAAGTTCAGGTCATGTCCGCCACCACAACGCAGGCCGTTTTGCGGTACAGTGTGTCTTCCAATAAATTTCAGAACCACACATTGAAAGAGACAACATGACACTCAAACTCTGCGGATTTTCAGCCAGCAACTATTACAACAAAGTCAAACTGCAGCTCTTAGAAAAAGGCGTGCCGTTTGAAGAAGAATTGGTGTGGACCGGGCTGAAAAACAACCCAGCTTTATCAGAGCGTTCACCCTTGGGCAAAGTGCCATTCATCGAAACGCCACAAGGGGTGATTTTGGAATCCAGCCCTTGCTGCGAATACATTGAAGACGCTTACCCTGCCAATCCACTCATCCCCGCAGACCCGTTTGCCGCCGCGCAAGTGCGGCATTTGATTGTGTATTTGGACTTGCATCTAGAGTTGGTGGCGCGTCAGCTGTACGGCCCCATCTTCTTCGGTGCACCTGCATTTGCACAAGAAAGATACGATGCCACTCGCAAACATTTGATGACCAATTTGGCAGCGTTTGCCAAAATTGCGAAGTTTGCACCTTATGTTGCGGGCGACACATTCACCTTGGCTGACTGCGCAGCCATTGTGCATTTGCCCATCATCGCGTCGCTCATCAAGATCATCTACAAAGAAGATATGTACGCTGATTACCCACAGATCACCGCGTATCTAGAAGCCATGAAGCAGCGACCTCATGTACAAAAAGTCAATGCTGATCGCAAAGAAAGCACTGCTGCGCTGATGGCAAAAATTGCCAACATGAGCAAAAAGAGCTGAAGAGAAAAATGGGGGAGGGGGTGACGAGCCTTGACCCCAGCACTGGCTCCACAGTTAGGGCTGCTTGGTTCCCCACCTGACCCGGTTGGCCGCTTCACCATGTGGGAAGGCCCGTCGCTGTTGATTATAGCGGATTGTGAAATGCTATATATTTAATAGCAGCATAGGCAATCAATATGCCGTCTAAAGGCTATTTGCTTATATATTTATATAGACAATCACTTGCCGCGCAGCAATGCACTGGTGCGCAGCTTGCCCACCACACCGGTCGGAAAGTAATAGACCGACAACACAAACAACACGCCCAACCACAACAACCAACGGTCGGGTGAGAGCAGGGCGGACAGCCATGGCAAAGAGCTGGCCGCTTCACTGCCGATGCGCAGCAAATCTTGCAAGTAACTTTGGGCAATGAGGAACAACACAGCACCAATGATGGAGCCGTACATGGTGCCCATGCCGCCTATGACCACAATCAAAAGCACGTCCATCATGATTTCAAACGACAACGAAGTGTCAGGCCCGTTGTAGCGCAGCCAAAGCGCCAACATCGCACCCGCCATGCACGCAAACAAAGCCGACAATATGCTGGACGTAGTGCGGTAAACCACCACGCGGTAGCCAATCGCTTCGGCGCGAAATTCGTTTTCGCGAATGGCTTGCAGCACGCGGCCGAATGGCGAATTGACAATGCGCAAGAGCGATAAAAACAAAACCACTGTCACCGCAAACAGCAAGTAATAGCACAACAAACGGCCATCCAGCGATGCGCCCAAAAAGGGTTGCTCGCTGAATTCAAAACTGCTGGTCAATA
Source organism: Candidatus Aalborgiella aggregata (assembly GCA_016705065.1). GTDB lineage: Bacteria > Pseudomonadota > Gammaproteobacteria > Burkholderiales > Burkholderiaceae_C > Aalborgiella > Aalborgiella aggregata. The sequence goes on from JADIYY010000001.1 coordinate 123,481, forward strand.
CTTCGGGCACTTTAAAAGTCAAACCATCTTCACCACCGGTGATGTCGGACAGTTGCGATGCCAGCGTTAAAAATGCCGAAGCAATTGCCAAGGTGATCATGGCAAAAAAGATGGCGCGCACGCGCAGAGAGAAAAGCCCAATCAACAAAGCCAGCACAAAAGACAAAGCCAAAGATGAAACCAAACCCACACCCAATGCTGTCCAAGTTGCACCCATGTGCGTGGTGGCCAGCGCAATGCCATAGGCACCAATGCCAAAAAACATGGTGTGTGCAAAACTCACAATGCCGGTGTAGCCCAAGAGCAAATCAAAACTGGCGACCAACACGATGAATACCAGCACCTTAGCGGCCACGTTCAAAGCCTTCACGCCCGGGAAAATAAACGGCGCGAACGCCAAACCCAGCACCAGCACCAGCAACATCACCGCCAGTATGCGGCTACGGGGTAAATCGTTGGATAAGATTTTGCTCAACATAAGTTTTATCTATTTGCCACTGGATACACACCTTGAGGGCGCCACAACAATATGGCCACCATCAATGCAATGTTGGAAAACAAGGCCACTTTGGGTAACAAAAACCCAGTGTAATTTGCCATCAAACCCACCAGCAAGGCGCCAATCAAAGCGCCGCCAGTTGAGCCCAAGCCACCAATGATGATGACGATGAAAATCAACACATTCACTTGCGCACCCATTTGCGGTGTCACGTTTTGTTGGTACAAGCCCCACATCACGCCACCCAAACCGGCCAGTGCGCTACCCACCACAAACACGCCGACAAACAAGCGTTTGATGCGGTAACCCAAAGATTCCACCATCTCGCGGTCTTGCACACCGGCGCGAATCAGCAAACCAATTTTGGTGCGGGTGAGTGTCCACGCCAGCAGTGCAAACACTGCCAAGCCCACCACCACCGCCAGCAAACGGTATTTTTCAATTGCTGCATCGCCCAAGAGCACCGCACCGCGCATGGCTTCGGGCAGGGGCAGCGGCAATTGCGCGGGGCCCCAAATCACTTTGATGAGCTCTTCGCCAATGATCATGCCGCCCATGGTGATCAAAATTTGTTTCAGATGCTGACCATAGACAGGGCGCACGATGTAACGCTCAAAAGCAAATCCCACAGCGCCCGCAACCAGCATGGCGACCAACATGGCAGGGAAGATGGCAACCAAATTGCGCCACAAATCTTGCGAGCCAGTCCAATCACCCATCAAGCCCAACACGGTGGTGGCGACAAAAGCGCCCAGTGCAATGAACACACCATGGCCAAAATTCAACACATCCATCAAACCAAACACCAGCGTCAAACCCGAAGCAATGATGAAAATGATCATGCCCATGGCCAATCCTGCCACGGTCAAAGTCAACCACGTGGATGATGAGCCAATGAAAGGCCAAACAGCCAGCGCCAGCAAGGGCACCAAGGCGATGGGTTTCCAATCGAAGTCGAGTTTCATAGTGCCAAACCCAATAAAGATTGTTGCAAGGCTTCGTCGTTGGCCAAAGCTTGCATGCTGCCCGCATGAACCACACGGCCGTTGTCCATCACCGCCACATGGTCACCCAAGCGCTTTGCGAAGTTGATGTTTTGTTCGACCAACAAGAGTGTTGTGCCCGTAGCTTTGAGCTGTGCGAAAGCGTCAATCATGTTGTTGATGATGGCAGGTGCCAAGCCTTTGCTGGGTTCGTCCACAATCAACAATTCTCGTGGCTCCACAATGGCACGCGCCACCGCCAACATTTGTTTTTGCCCACCCGACAATTTGCCTGCAGGGTGGTTCCAAAATTTTTTGACAGCGGGAAATAATTCAAATATCCAATTCAAACGCGTCTCGTCCATCTGGCTGGCACGCTTGGCTTGCCTTGCAGCCAGCAGCATGTTTTCTTTCACTGTCAGATCAGCAAAGATGCCCATGTTTTCAGGCACATAGGCGATGCTCAAGCCCGCAATATCGGGCGTATTCGATGCAGTGATGTCTTGGCCATTGAAATGCACAGTCCCTTGGCTGGCATGCCACAAGCCCATGATGGTGCGCAGGGTGGTGGTTTTGCCAGCCCCGTTGCGACCCAATAGCATGGTGAGCTGGCCACGTGGCACAGTCAAATCGACACCATGCAAAATGTGATACGCACCGATGTGCGTGTGTACACCTTGCAGCGTCAACAAATTGGCCTTGTCGTGATTCGTCATGCGGGTGCTACCCCCAAATACGCTTCTTGAACGATGGGAGAGGCAATCACAGTTGCAGGCTCACCATCGGCCACCAACTGGCCGTTGTGTAATACGATGATGCGGTCCGCCAATTCGCGTACCACATCCATTTTGTGCTCCACCAACAAAATGATTTTGCTTTTATCGGCTTTGAGTTGGCGTATCAAATTCAAAATCACAGGGGCTTCTTCGGCACTCATGCCAGCCGTGGGTTCGTCAAACATGTACACCAATGGGTCAAGCGCCATCAGCAAGGCCACTTCCAATTTGCGTTGGTCGCCGTGCGGCAAGCTGGCCACCAGCGCATGCTGTTTATCGGCCATGGCCACTGTTTCCAATATGGTGTGTGCTTTTTCTGTCAGCGCATGGTGATCACTCCACACGCTCCATAAATTGAAGCCACCTTTGTGCGCGCCATTGGGCGTGGCTTGCACCGCCAAGCGCACGTTTTCCAGCACCGTCAAATGTGGGAACAAATTTGTCAACTGAAAGGCACGCCCCAAGCCGACATGGGTGCGGGCTGAAGGGCTCATGCCTGCCAAATTGCGTTGGTTCAACAGCACCTCACCACTGGACGCTTTGATTTGCCCAGAGATGAGGTTGAAATAAGTTGTTTTGCCCGCCCCATTGGGCCCCACGATGGCTGTCAATGTGCCAGGCTGGAAAGTACAGCTGACGGCATTCACAGCCACGTGTCCGCCAAAGCGAACCGTGAGTTCACGTGTTTCGAGCATGCTAAGCGACTGCTAGGCGATCAAACCAATCAACGCTTGTTGCGAATAGGAATTTGCATTTCCTCAGCTTTGATTTCACGCACTAACTCAGGTACACCCCAAGCAAAAGCAGGGTCAATTTTGATCTTGAAGTGGTACATGTTTTGCATCGCTTGATGGTCTTCTTTGCGGAAGGTCATTTTGCCCTTGGGTGTATCAAAGCTCATGCCTTCCATGGTTTTAATCAGCGTGTTGGCACTGGCATCACCATTGGATTTTTTGAGCGCTGTCACCACTGCCATTGCTGCAGAGAAGCCACCAGCAGTGAAGAAGTCAGGCGGTGATTTGAACTGTGTGTAATGACGCGACACCATGGCATCGTTGACCGTATTTTTTGGCATGCCAAAGTAATAGTAAGCTGCGCCTTCCATGCCAGGGAATTGTTTATATGCCACCAAAGCGGGCAAGATGTTGCCACCGGTTGCGATTTCAATGCCGTGGCGTTTCAAATCCATGTCAGCAATTTTGAAAGGATTACCGCCAGCCCAAATGATGAAGATCACTTTGCGGCCAGGGATGCCTTTTAATTTGTCAATCAAGCGCTGACCACCTGCGGTGAAATCGGTGGTGGCTGGTGGCAAATATTCTTCATGTACCAGTTTGGCCTTTTTGATGGCTTCTTTAAACGCTTTCACACCGTCGCGACCGAAAGCAGAGTCTTGCGCCATGGTGGCAATGGTGATGCCGGCTTTGTCCATGGCAGCGGCGTTGGCAATCGCGTCTTGCGAGCTGTTTCGACCGGTGCGGAAAATGTATTTGTTCCACTTGTCACCTGTGATGGAATCGGCCACTGCTGGCTCGACCAACAAGATTTTTTTGTATTCTTCGGCCACTGGCAACATGGCCAATGCAACGGGCGATGCGGTTGGACCTACGGCCAAGTCTGCTTTGTCATCACCATAAGCTGCAGCCAATAGGCTTTTACCCAAATCTGGCTTGCCTTGGTCGTCTTTTTCAATCACGACCAACTTTTTGCCGGCAACTGTCATGGTGCCGCCAGTAGCGTAATCCAAGCCCATCATGAAACCCGTGGCTGTTTGTTTGCCATAAGCTTCTAAAGGGCCAGTTTTGCTGTAAATGTGGGCAATTTTGATGGTTTTGTCTTGCGCATGTGCAAGGGGGGCGGCAAAAAATACGCCCAAAGTACCAATGGCAGCTCCCAGAATAAGGGTGCGTTTGAACACGTTTTTAAGTTGCATGATTTTCTCCAAGTTGACAATCGAACCAGCTTATTAAAGCACATCTGAGCGCGTGTTTGAGCAAACTCAACGTAGAATCTACTGCTTATGTCTTACTTGGTTCTCGCCCGCAAATACCGTCCGCAAAACTTCACCGAATTGGTGGGGCAAGAGCACGTGGTGCAAGCTTTGACCAACGCTTTAACCACGCAGCGTTTGCACCATGCCTACATGTTCACGGGCACGCGGGGTGTTGGCAAGACAACGATTTCTCGCATTTTGGCCAAATCGCTCAATTGCCAAGGTGCCGATGGTCAAGGTGGCATCACCGCTACGCCTTGCGGCGTGTGCCAAGCCTGTACCGATATCGACAGCGGCCGTTTTGTCGATTACACCGAGCTGGACGCGGCTTCGAACCGGGGTGTGGACGAAGTTCAAACCCTGTTAGAGCAAGCGGTTTACAAACCGGTGCAAGGGCGCTTCAAAGTGTTCATGATTGACGAGGTGCACATGCTGACCAACACCGCGTTCAATGCGATGTTGAAAACGCTGGAAGAGCCACCTGAGTATTTGAAGTTTGTGCTGGCCACCACGGACCCGCAAAAAGTGCCAGTCACGGTATTGTCACGTTGCTTGCAATTCAATTTGCGCCCCATGGCTCCCGAAACCGTGCAAGAGCATTTGCAAAAAGTGTTGACAGCTGAGGGCTTGAGCGCGGATGCACAAGCTTTGCGCTTGCTGTCGCGCGGCGCACGTGGTTCCATGCGCGATGCGCTGTCGCTTACCGATCAAGCAATTGCCTTCAGCGGCATGCAAACCAATGGGCGCTTGGAAGAAGCTGCGGTAAGACAAATGTTGGGCAGTGTGGACCGCAGTTATGTGTTTCGTTTGATAGATGCATTGGCGCAAGGCGACGGCAAAACGGTGGTGGATATTTCTGAATCATTGCGCATCAATGGTTTGTCTGCTGCATCCACACTTGAAGAAATGAGTGCCGTGTTGCAGCGCATGGCGGTGCATCAAGCCGTACCGGCCATGCCGGTGGAGGACAGTGATGCCGAAGCAGCAGAAACAGCACGATTGGCAAAACTGTTGCCAGCTGATGAGACGCAATTGCTGTACAGCATGTGTTTGCATGGTCGCGCAGAATTGGGCTTAGCCCCAGATGAATACGCCGCGTTGACCATGGTATTGCTGCGCTTGTTGGCATTTAAGCCCGCAGCGGGGAATAGTGCTTCCAAAGGTGCTTCAGCAGAATCGGCTGAAAAAAAAAGTCTGACGCCGGCAGCACAGCTTAAACAAGCCACGTCTATAGCCCCGCCAGCAGTCACTACCGCACCCGCCCAAGCGCTAACAAGGGCAAATCACAGCACTGAAGCTGTGGCCGATAAAAAGCCAGATCTGCCTGAGAAATTTATAGAAAATCAGCCTAAAACCAGTGTAAATACTGCCTATACTGCTACAAAAATGGTAGCAATACCGGTGCGTGTGCAGTCTGAACCGAGTGGCCGCACAGAGCAACGCACTGAGCGATCTAGCATCAATGCCGCCATTGCACCAGCTGAGTTGGTGCTGACACCAGAAGGCGATATGTGGCACAGCATGGTGCAACAGTTATTGGCAGCAGAATCTATTGCCGCATTGGTGCGTGAATTGGCTTTGCAATCGCAATTACTGGCGCGCACGGTGAATGATGCGCCACAGCCGCACGATTGGTTGCTGCGCATTGAGCGTGAATCGCTCAGTCAAAGTGGCACACCAGAAAAATTGCAAATGGCATTGGCCAGCATAGGTCAGTCGGTGCGACTGAGTATCGAAATTGGCCCCGCCAGCGACACACCCGCCAAACGCATTGCCGCCGCAGCTGCTGAAAAGCAACGCATGGCGCAAGAGATCATCACACAGGATGATTACGTGCAAAAACTGATGCGCGATTTTGGCGCGAAAATTGTCCCCAACAGCATCCACATTACCTGACATTCGATTCACATTTAATATAAATATTGATGAGAAATATGTTCAAGAATGTATTCAACGCTATCTGTCTGCTGACGGCATTGCTGCACAGTGCTGAGGTTTTGGCACAGGATGATGCGAAAAATAAAAAACTTGCCGAAGCGACAGAACGTGTCTTTGCGTCATGGCTGGCTGACAATGGTGTCAAAGATGGTGCCATGGTGGTCATGCGTTCGGGAGAGGTGATTCATCGGTTTGAAAAAGGCAGTCGCAAAGTTGATCAGCCTGTCACGGTCGCGAGTTTGACCAAAGCTTTCACTGGTGCATGTGTGGCACAGTTGATTGATGCAGGCAAACTGCAACTAACGGATAAATTAGCAGATGTGTTGAAAGCTGACTTAGCCAGTCTTGAAAAGCCAAATGATGCACGATTTAATCAAATCAGCATTGCAGATTTGTTACGTAATCGAAGTGGGTTTTCCCCTTCCGTTGATTACACGCGCGGGGGAATGGCGCATTATTTGCGAGGACATGATCGCAAGAAGAAAAATTTTCAATCACAAATGGATCAGATCACGCGATACGTTTTGGCAGATGATCCTGGAAGTACTTACTTTTACTTGAATCTAAATTGGTTACTACTTGGAGCAGTAATTGAACGTGTAACAGCTGAAAGTTATGAAGAATATTGCTATAAAGCGATTCTGCAGCCGATCAACTTACCTGCGTTTGCTTTCAGCCCAGATTGGACCATGATGTCGACTTATGGTGGTTGGTACACTACTGCGAAGGACTATGCCTACTTCGCCGACCAATTGGGGCGAAGCGTGGCACAGCGCAAGGGTCCGGTCAACGAATGGTTGCTGAAACTCAGTGCGGAGGTTGGCGCTGGTAAGCCGTTTTATGCCTTAGGAACCAACATCCGCATCACGCCACGCGGTCGCACCTTTTGGCATTCGGGCAGTTGGTCTGCCAAGGGTACGGGCGTTGGCGGATCATTTGACGACAGCTTTGGCTCTTTTTTCGTGAGTTACGACCATGGATTGACTTATATGATGCACTACAGCAATGCCATGCAAACTAAAACAGGTGATTTGGATCGTTTGATGGGACAAGCGATCAGAGAAGCCTTGCAATAAGCCAAATCAAAGATTTATAGTTCAAGTTATTTTTAGCAATTGTTTAGAAAAGGAAATCACCATGTTCAACAAAGGACAACTCGCCGGACTCATGAAACAAGCCACGGCTATGCAAGAAAACATGAAGAAGGCGCAAGAGGAATTGGCCAATTCAGAAGTTGTGGGTGCTGCAGGTTCTGGCTTGGTCAAAGTCACCATGACAGGCAAGCACATGGTCAAACGCATTGAGATTGATCCAAGTTTGCTGGCGGACGACAAAGACATGTTGGAAGACATGTTGACTGTTGCCATCAACGATGCCACACGCCAATTGGCTGAAAACAGCGAAGCCAAAATGGGTGGATTATCTAAAGGTATGCCAGGTCTACCAGGCGGCATGAAGTTTCCGTTCTAATTCAGTGGCTGATAACAACGCCCTTGACACGCTGATACAGGCTTTGCGCCGTTTGCCTGGCGTTGGTGTGAAGTCGGCGCAGCGTATGGCGTTTCATTTGTTGCAGCATGACCGCGAAGGCGCGCTGCAAATGGCACAGGCATTGACCCAAGCGGCAACGCAAGTAAAACATTGCGCTCTGTGCAATACCTTGACGCAGGCGCATATTTGTCCAACATGCAGCGACGAATCGCGCGACCAAACACGCTTGTGCGTGGTGGAAACCCCAGCCGACCAATACGCCTTAGAGCGCACTGGCGCGTTCAAAGGGCTTTACTTTGTGTTGATGGGCAAATTAAGCCCATTGGACGGCATTGGTCCTAAAGATATCGGTTTGCAAAAACTATTTGACCGAGTGGCAGAGGGCAAGGTGCAAGAAGTTATTTTGGCAACCAATTTCACGGCTGAAGGTGAGGTGACATCACACGTCATCAGCGAAGAACTCAAAGTACGCCAAGTACACGTGACACGCTTGGCGCGTGGTGTTCCGATTGGCAGTGAACTAGAGTATGTGGACTTAGGTACTATCGCGCACGCACTGGTGGACAGACGGTAAAAATATCGATAAAACCATCATAAGTTTTATTTATCACATTGCCTGATTATTAAATAATTCAATCACTCATGACTTCGTACGGTGCTAGACTGGAGTCTGGCAACTACTTGTCAATGGTGCTGGTTTGATTGTTTGTTTCAACTTGCTTGAACAAGCAAAACCAGATGTTATTTAATTACTAGGAGATTTCCATGGCAGCACTCAAAGGCTCAAAAACGGAAGAAAACCTGAAAGCCGCTTTTGCAGGCGAATCACAGGCTAACCGTCGCTATTTGTATTTCGCGAACAAGGCAGACGTTGAAGGTCAACCCGACGTGGCAGCATTGTTCCGCTCTACCGCCGAAGGCGAAACAGGTCATGCACACGGTCACTTAGAGTGGCTAGAGCAATGTGGCGACCCAGCCACCGGCATGCCTTTTGGCAGCACCCGTCAAAACTTGGCAACCGCAGTTGCTGGCGAAACCCATGAGTACACCGATATGTACCCAGGCATGGCCAAAACTGCGCGCACCGAAGGTCACGACGAAGTGGCTGATTGGTTTGAAACTTTGGCAAAAGCAGAGCGTTCACACGCGAATCGCTATGCCAAGGCACTCGCAGAACTCGCTGATTAATCTGTGAATTTTGTGTGTTGGGCAATCTTCGGATTGCTCAATGCAGAATATTTATTGAAAGAGGTCTCTATGGCAACCGAAGGCAATTTATCAGCCCCCACACGCCACGCAATCGATTGGCAAAACCCAGAGTATTACAACGAAGAAGCCACCTTCCATGAGATGGAACGGATCTTTGACATCTGCCACGGCTGCCGTCGTTGCGTGAGTTTGTGCGGTTCATTCCCCACGCTGTTTGATTTGGTTGACGAGTCCAAAACCATGGAAGTCGATGGTGTGGACAAAAAAGATTACTGGAAAGTTGTGGACCAGTGCTACATCTGCGACCTGTGCTACCTGACCAAATGCCCTTACGTGCCGCCACATTCGTTTAATTTGGACTTTCCGCACACCATGCTGCGCGCCAAAGCCATCAAGTTCAAAAAAGGCGAAGTGGGTTTGGGTGAACGTGTGTTGTCGTCAACTGATGGTACAGGTTCTTTCGCTGGTATCCCTATCGTCACCCAAGTAGTGAATGCCGTGAATAACACCAAAATCACGCGCAATGTGATGGAAAAAACATTGGGCGTGGACAAGGATGCATGGCTGCCCAGCTTTGCAAATAAAAAGTTCCGATCAGCGGCTGCTACATCGCAAGATTTCGCAGTGAAAGACGGTGAAAAGACGCCTGGTAAGGTTGCCATTTATTCAACTTGCTACATCAACTATAACGAACCCGGCATTGGCCACGATTTGTTGAAAATTTTGGACCACAACGAAATTCCCTATGTGTTGGTAGAGAAAGAAAGCTGCTGTGGCATGCCCAAATTGGAGTTGGGCGATTTGGATTCTGTTAAACAACACAAAGACAGCAATATCCCTGTGCTGGCCAAATACGCCAAAGAAGGCTACGCGATATTGAGCGCCGTGCCCAGTTGCACCTTGATGTACAAACAAGAGCTGCCGCTGATGTTCCCGAATGAAGCTGATGTGGCTATGGTTAAAGAACACATGTGGGACCCGTTTGAATACCTGATGGCGCGTAAGCGTGACGGCTTGCTGAAAGTGGATTTCCCCGTCGCACTTGGCAAAGTCAGCTACCAAATTCCGTGTCATGGGCGCGTGCAACAAATTGGTAAGAAAACGGAAGAAATGCTCAACATGGTGCCGAACACTCAGGTGCACACACACGAGCGCTGTTCGGGTCATGCAGGCACATTTGGCGTGAAAAAAGCCACCCACCAGCAAGCCATGAAAATTGGCAAGCCATTGTTCAAAGCCATGGCGAATCACAAAGACGGCGGTTTACCCGATGTCATCAGCTCCGATTGTCCATTGGGCGGTCACCACATTGCCCAAGGCTTTGAAGTGAACAATTTAGGCGCGGTGCCGCAAAAGCATCCGCTCACTTTGATTCGTGAAGCCTATGGGTTGAAGTAAGGAAAAATCATGCAAATTACAGGCAATATCACCCCCGACAACTTGATGTCTTTAGAGGCTTACAGCAAGTACCGAAAGACCAACAAAGAATCCATTTTGGCGCACCGCAAATTGCGTTCGGTGCATCTTGGCGAGAACATGACGCTGCAGTTTGAATCTGAAATGACGGTGCGCTACCAAATTCAAGAAATGCTGCGCATTGAAAAAATATTTGAAGAAGACGGCATCGTGCAAGAAATTGATGTCTATGCACCCTTGGTACCCGATGGCAGCAATTGGAAAGCGACCATGCTGATTGAGTACCCTGATGAAAACGAACGCCGTCGCGAATTGGCGCGACTCATCGGCGTGGAAGATCGCATGTTCATCGAAGTTGAAGGCCATGCCCGCGTGTATGCGATTGCCGACGAAGACCTAGACCGCGAAAACGATGAGAAAACCTCGGCCGTGCATTTTGTGCGATTTGAATTGGACGCCGCCATGCGCAAGGCGGTTTTGGCAGGTGCAGGTGTCAAACTCGGCTGCGATCATACCAACTACCCTGCCCACATCAATATCGCACCCGAAACGCTGGCATCGCTGGCTGCCGATTTAAAAGCATAAAAGCTACTCGTCAAACAAGAAGAGCCTGATTTATATGAAAAATCAGGCTCTATCCGGCGTATTTATTTCCTAGAGTGCTATTAAAAATATAGCATCTGCGGTATCTGCATCTTATCTATTGGCTAAAACCCAAGGCAGAATCACATCGTAGTAATAGCTGGAATCTATGATTAAGCCTGGATAAGGTACATAGTTGGACGTTTCACCACCACAGTAAGTGGGCGCAGAATACGCATAGCTGGGTCTGCTGAAATCGTATGTTTTGTAATAATCAACTAAATCACGAGCCACTTGCTGACCACTTGGCGAGTTAGCATCGTAATACATGTTGTTAATGCAAACAACCCCGTTGCCTACATTCAAATTGTCAACAGATAAGAATGAATATTCATCGCTGCCACCGCCACCGCATGCACTTAGCACAGCGATAGACAGGGCAGCAATACTAGATTTGATCATTGTGAGTGCTTTAGTCATCTTTATTCCTTTTCAAGTTGGCTAAGCGACATCGCCCAACCCTGTATTCATATTAATACCAAACAGAACGCTGTGGTTGACATAGCTCAATTTGAAATGGCGATTTTCATATTTTTACGCAGTCTGCGTAATACTGTTTTTTACCGTTGGCGTCTTCTTCTACCACTAGTCCATGGATGTCGGTTTCAAAACCTGGGCATTGTTCGTTGAATTCGCGTGAAAACTTCAGGTAGGACACAATTTTCTTGTTGAATACTTCGCCTGGTATTAAAAGTGGAATGCCAGGGGGGTAGGGTGTGACCAAACCGACAGTGATGCGACCTTCTAAGTCGTCAATCGATACTCGCTCGGTATTGCGTTTGGCAATTTGGGCATAGGCATCACTGGGCTTCATGGCGGGGGTCAAGTCGCTCAGGTACATATCGGTGGTTAAGCGTGCAATGTCGTATTTGGCGTACAAGGTGTGCAAATGATGGCATAGATCAGCCAAACCCATTTTTTCGTATTTGCGGTGCTTTTGGCAAAACTCAGGCAAGATGCGCCACATGGGTTGGTTTTTGTCGTAGTCGTCTTTAAACTGTTGAAGCGCAGTCAACATGCTGTTCCAACGGCCTTTGGTGATGCCAATGGTGAACATAATGAAGAAACTGTACAGCCCAGTTTTCTCAACGACCACGCCATGCTCCGCTAAAAATTTGCTGACTATGTTGGCTGGGATGCCAGTTTTTGCAAACTTGCCATTCAAATCCATACCAGGTGTCACGATGGTGCATTTGATAGGGTCCAGCATATTGAAGCCGGTGGCCATCTTGCCAAAGCCGTGCCAGTTGACGCCGTTTTTAGCAGTTTTTGATTCGCCTTTAATGATCCAATCGCTGGCTTTGCCAATGCCGTCTTCTGCTAACTTCTCAGGTCCCCAGACTTTGAACCACCAGTCGTCGCCATATTCCGCATCAATTTTGCGCATGGCCCGTCTAAAATCCAAAGCCTCGACGATGCTCTCTTCCACTAAAGCGGTACCACCTGGAGGCTCCATCATGGCAGCGGCCACATCGCAACTGGCGATGATGCTGTATTGTGGTGAGGTACTGGTGTGCATCAAATAGGCTTCATTGAACAAGTGCTTGTCCAATTTGACTGTCTGCGAATCTTGCACCAGCACGTGACTGGCTTGGCTGATACCGGCCAACAGTTTGTGAATCGATTGGGTTGAATACACCACCGCTTCCTTAGGGCGTTTGCGGTTTTTACCCATGGCGTGGTAGCTGCCATAAAACGGGTGAAACGCAGCGTGCGGCAACCATGCTTCGTCAAAATGCAAGTTCTCAACATAGCCGTCTAGCATGTCTTTAATGGTTTCGGTGTTGTACAAAACACCGTCATAAGTCGACTGTGTCAGAGTCAAGATGCGTGGCTTGAGATTTTTTGTGTCCACCCCTTTGAGCAAGGGATTAGCCTTGATTTTGGCTTGAATCGATTTGATTTCAAACTCTTCTTTGGGAATGGGACCAATGATGCCAAAGTGGTTGCGCGTAGGCTTTAAGAAAACAGGAATTGCACCTGTCATGATGATGGCGTGCAGGTTTGATTTGTGGCAATTGCGGTCTACTACCACGATGTCGCCGGGTGCAACGGTGTGATGCCACACCATTTTGTTACTGGTCGATGTACCGTTGGTGACAAAAAAGCAATGGTCAGCATTGAAAATTCGCGCGGCGTTGCGTTCGCTTTCGCCAATGGCGCCATTGTGGTCCAGCAGTTGGCCCAATTCTTCAACCGCATTGCATACGTCAGCACGCAGCATGTTTTCACCATAAAACTGGTGGTACATCTGCCCAACAGGGCTTTTTAAGAAGGCCACGCCGCCTGAATGACCAGGACAATGCCAGCTGTAAGAGCCGTCTTCGGCATAGTCCAGCAAGGCTTTGAAGAAGGGCGGTTGGATGCTCTCAAGGTAACTTTTTGCTTCGCGGATGATGTGACGTGCTACAAATTCAGGTGTGTCTTCAAACATGTGAATGAAGCCGTGCAGTTCACGCAAAATATCGTTCGGAATGTGGTGCGATGTTTTGGTTTCACCATAGATGTAGATTGGAACGTCCAAATTCTTGCGACGCACTTCTTCAATGAAATGACGCAGATTCAGCACAGCTGGGTCTAAATCTGGCCCGGGTGTGAATTCATCATCATCTACCGACAAAATGAACGCACTGGCACGGCTCTGTTGCTGAGCGAACTGGCTCAAATCACCATAGCTGGTGGCACCCAGCACCTCAAAGCCTTCGCTTTCAAACGCTTGTGCAAGCGCACGTATACCCAGGCCAGAAGTGTTTTCAGAACGGAAATCTTCGTCAATGATGACAATGGGAAAGCGAAATTTCATGGCGGTAAGTCAGTGCGGGTTGGAGGGGTTTAACAAACGCTTGCGCTTGAAAACAGCAGAAGCGACAAAATATAGGCGAAGTGTAAGGAATATATGGACTACTCTACTGACTTAGGCGACTTTTTAGTGTGTAAACGGTCAAAATGTATTCAAAATGCGTTCAAATGTGATGTAGTTAAGACAGATTGTTCTTGTCGCGGGGTTTGCAAGTTGTTATCTTCACAGGTTATTCAAAGGAGTAGGTGATGGATGATGCCAATATTTGGTGGTTACTGACCGGTGTGACCGTGGCGGCAGAGCTGATGACGGGTACGTTTTACCTATTGATGTTTGCGCTTGGTTTGGCAGCGGCAGCCATTGCCGCAAGCTTGGGTTTGGGTGTGTCCACGCAATTGGTGATAGCTGCCGTTGTGGGCGGTGGCGCTGTGGTGGCTTGGCATTTGTTGCGGGGTAAAAAATCGGTCGGGAAAAATGCCGAGTTCAACAGTGACGTGAACATGGACATTGGACAAACCATTTATGTGGAATCTTGGCAGCCGGATGGCACAGCCAGTGTCAAATACCGCGGTGCTAATTGGACAGCGCAATTGCAAGCGGGTAGCGACGCTTCTTCCGGAAATTTTGTGATTGAGCAAGTCGTAGGTAGCCGGTTCATCGTCAAGAAGATTTGACCTTCATTTTTTCGCTATTTATTAAAAGGAATACATCATGGGATTTGAAATTGCCATAGTTCTACTAATCATCGCGGGCATCTTTATTATGCGCACTATCAAAGTCGTGCCGCAACAGCATGCTTGGGTGATTGAGCGTTTGGGTAAATACCATGCCACCTTGACACCTGGTTTGAACTTTTTAGTGCCCTTTATTGATAAAGTCGCATACAAACATGTGCTCAAAGAAATCACCTTAGACATTCCTAGCCAGGTGTGTATCACCAAGGACAACACGCAATTGCAAGTGGATGGCGTGTTGTATTTTCAAGTGACCGATGCCATGCGCGCCAGTTATGGCTCCAACAATTACGTTATGGCGATCACGCAATTGGCGCAAACCTCATTGCGCAGTGTGATTGGTAAATTGGAGCTCGATAAAACCTTTGAAGAGCGCGACATCATCAATGCTCAGGTTGTTGCCGCAATTGACGAAGCTGCATTGAATTGGGGTGTGAAAGTGCTGCGCTATGAAATCAAAGATTTGACACCACCCAAAGAAATTTTGCACGCCATGCAAGCGCAAATCACAGCTGAACGTGGCAAACGCGCTTTGATCGCAGCATCTGAAGGTCGTCGTCAAGAGCAAATCAACATCGCGACGGGTGAGCGCGAAGCTTTCATTGCACGATCCGAAGGTGAAAAACAAGCCGCCATCAACAAAGCGCAAGGCGATGCCGCCGCCATCACCGCTGTGGCCGATGCCAATGCGCATGCGATTGAAGTGGTGGCAGCGGCGATTCGCCAACCTGGTGGCGCAGAAGCGGTGCAATTAAAAGTGGCTGAGGAAGCCGTGCAAGCTTACGGCAAAGTGGCCAGCGAATCGACCACTACATTGATTGTGCCCGGCGACATGAGCCAAGTGTCCACCCTGATAGCCACCGCCATGAAAATGGGGCAAGCGGTTAAAGCACCATAACTGATTGTCAACAAGCAATAATCACCAATCATCACAAAGTAAAGCAGATAATCCTTTGCACTTAACCAGTGTCTACCAAACAGTCTCATTTATGAAAATCATTGATTCCATCGCCCAACAAGCTGCCAGCATTGCCAGCATCCGTAGACAAATTCATGCCAACCCAGAGTTGTGTTTTGAGGAAGTGCAAACGGCCGATTTGGTTGAAGCCAAATTAACAGAATGGGGCATACCGTTTCATCGCGGTTTGGGTAAAACAGGAATTGTGGGCATTGTCAAAAATGGCAATTCCGACCGCGCCATAGGCTTACGCGCCGACATGGATGCCTTGCCCATGCAAGAGTTCAACACCTTTGCACACGCCAGTAAAAATGCGGGCAAGATGCATGCTTGCGGGCACGATGGCCATACGGCTATGTTGCTGGCAGCGGCGCAGCATTTTGCTAAGCACCGCAATTTTAACGGCACGGTGTATTTGATTTTTCAACCCGCTGAAGAAGGCGGCGGTGGCGCACGTGAGATGATCAAAGAAGGATTGTTTGAAAAATTCCCTATGCAAGCTGTGTACGGCATGCACAACTGGCCTGGCATGGCAGCTGGGCAATTTGCGGTGAGTCCTGGCCCTGTGATGGCGTCCAGCAATGAATTCAAAATCGTCATCAAGGGCAAAGGCGGTCACGCAGCATTACCCCATGATGGCGTTGACCCAGTATTGGCAGCATGCCAAATGGTGCAAGCTTTTCAAACCATCATCAGCCGCAATAAAAAACCGATTGAAGCAGGTGTGATTTCTGTCACCATGATTCACGCCGGTGAGGCTACCAATGTGATACCTGATAGTGTGGAATTACAAGGCACAGTACGTACGTTCACCGTTGAATTGATTGATTTAATTGAAACGCGCATGCGTGAAATTGCTGAACATACCAGCGCCGCATTCAATGCTACCTGCGATTTTGAATTTGACCGCAATTACCCACCGACCATTAACAGCGCAACCGAAGCCAACTTTGCAGCAGAAGTAATGCGCGGAATTGTGGGTACAGACAACGTCAAAGCACAAGAGCCGACCATGGGGGCAGAAGATTTCTCCTACATGCTACAAGCAAAACCCGGTGCGTATTGTTTTATCGCCAATGGCGATGGCGATCACCGCGCCATAGGACATGGTGGTGGCCCTTGCATGTTGCACAACCCCAGCTATGACTTCAATGACAATTTGATTCCACTGGGTGCCACCTATTGGGTGAAATTGGTTGAATCAGCGCTACCGGCCGCGTAAATTGTCTATTTAAGTCTTTCAACAACAAAACAAGGTGTGAACATGATTGAAGTAGGCGCAGCCTTTTCCAGCACATACGCAGAAGCGCGTATCAAGTTTTTAGAAGCAGCAGCCATTGCTGGTTTGCAAATAAATTCATTCAATCACCCACTTTTGGGAAAAGATGGTGAAACACTGGCCATGGATACTGCTTTGCAGTTACCTGCCAGTGGCAAGGCCAGCGACAAATTGCTGATTCTCAGCAGCGCGTGCCATGGTGTTGAAGGCTATTGTGGATCGGGTGTGCAAACTTATGCCTTGCACGATGCCGAATGGTTGGCACATGCGCGAGCGCATGATGTGACGGTGCTTTACATCCATGCGCTGAACCCGTATGGTTTTTCGCACATTCGGCGCACCACGCACGAGAATGTGGATTTGAATCGCAACTTCCACGATTTTTCCAAACCATTGCCGGTTAACGCTGCGTACCGTGAAGTCGCTGAGATGCTGATGCCAGACCACTGGCCGCCCAATGCAGACAACATGGCTTTGTTGCAAGCCTATATCGCCAAGCATGGCGAGTTTGCTTTTCAAGCGGCCGTTTCAGGTGGGCAACACGAGTATCCGAAGGGTTTGTTTTATGGTGGTGTAGCACCCACGTGGAGCAATGTGACTCTCAGAAGTGTCTTGAGTCAACATGCGTCTGGAGTCAATAAAGTGGGCTGGATTGATTTACACACCGGCTTAGGCCCCAGCGGTTTGGGTGAACGCATTTTTGCTGGCAAAAACGACGCTGTCGCACTGGCACGCACACGCCGCTGGTGGGCAGGGGCGCAAAAAGAGGACGGCACATATGAAACACCGATCACATCGTTTTATGACGGCACATCAACTTCTGCCAAACTCACCGGTTTGATGTGGAGCGCGGCGGATGATGCATTTCCAAATGCCGAGTACACCGCCATTGCCATGGAATATGGCACCGTACCGCAATTGCAAGTGAGTATGGCGTTGCGGGCTGAAAATTGGTTGCATCACAACCCTACGCACCCCGATGCAACACCTACCATGACGCGCAAAATCAAACAAGACATGTTGGACGCATTTTTCACCAATACCGATAATTGGAAAACCCAAATCATCACACAAGCAAGGCAGTCTTTGTTTCAAGCTGTGGCGGGATTAAATTCTTAAAAATTGTATGACTTTGACGAAGAATATCGAGGCGCAATGGCCAATTGATGTGGTTATCATGGCCGCTGGTAAAGGTACACGCATGAAGAGTGCTCTACCCAAAGTGTTGCACCGCTTGGGTGGTAAGTCGCTGCTGCAGCATGTGATAGATACTGCGGCACATCTCAATGCACGGCAAGCGGTGGTGATCACCGGGCATGAATCAAACATTGTGCAAAACGCTATAAATAAAATAGCATCTCAGGCAATCAATACGCCGGATAAAGGCCAAAAAAGCATATATTCTCAGATTAAAAGCGTGCTACAAGAGCCGCAACACGGCACAGGCCATGCGGTGCAGCAAGCTGTACCCGTCTTACCTGACGATGGCATGGTGTTGGTTTTAAGTGGTGACGTACCGCTGACACAAGTTGGTACTTTGCAAGCGCTGATCAAGGCGACAGGTGGCGATAAATTAGCCCTGTTGACCATTGATTTTGCCAATCCAACAGGCTATGGCCGAGTGCTGCGCAAAGACGGTGCTGTCGATGGTTCAGTGCAAGCCATTGTGGAACAAAAAGATGCCAACGAGGCGCAAAAACGAATCTCTGAAATCTACAGCGGCATCATGGCTGTACCAGCGCAATTGCTCAAAGTCTGGTTGGCACGATTGGACAACAAGAATGCACAAAATGAATACTATCTGACCGACATAGTGAAATTCGCTGTAGCAGACGGCATGACTGTAGTGGCGCACAAAATTGACGATGCCGCACAAGTGGCCGGTGTGAACAGCCCTGTGCAATTGGCCGAATTGGAGCGCACCTTCCAGTTGCGACAAGCACAGCACTTCATGGAGCAAGGTGTGCGCATTGCCGACCCTGCGCGCTTTGACGTGCGGGGCGATTTGACTTGTGGGCAAGATGTCGAAATTGACATCAATTGCATTTTTGCAGGCAGCGTTTCACTCGGCAGCAATGTACGCATAGGCGCACATTGCCACATCACCAATGCCAACATTGCCGAAGGTGCGGTAATTCACCCTTATACGCACATCGACGGTGAAAAATTGGGCGTAACCGTAGGCGAGGGTGCTTTGGTTGGCCCTTTTGCACGGCTACGGCCGGGTGCGGATTTGGGCAAAGAGGTGCACATTGGCAACTTTGTCGAAGTGAAAAACGCCACTTTGGCCGATGGTGCAAAGGCCAACCATTTAGCATATTTGGGCGATGCTACAGTGGGTGAACGAGTTAATTTTGGCGCAGGCAGCATTACCGCCAATTACGATGGTGCGAACAAACACCGCACCGTGATTGAGGCCGATGTGCATGTGGGCAGCAATTGCGTGCTGGTAGCACCCATCACCTTGGGCGCTGGCGGCACAGTGGGAGGAGGTTCAACCTTGACCAAAAGTACGGCTGCCAATGCCTTAACCGTGTCGCGAGCCAAGCAAATCAGCATTGCCAACTGGCAGCGTCCTGTTAAACAGAAAAAGTAAAGCAGCAAAAAGTAAAAAGAATCACCGAACCCCAGCAAAGCCGCGCTGCCGATTACAATCATTGGTTGCATGTTTTGGGATAAACCCATTCAAATTATTATTTAGTTTTTTTATAGTCGATTAGGAGTACCCATGTTTATATCTTCAGCCTTTGCACAAACCGCACCCGCCGCTACAGCCGCTGCTGGTGGCAGCTTTCAAGACAGCTTAATGAGCATGTTGCCACTGGTGTTGATGTTTGGTGTCTTGTATTTTGTGATGATTCGCCCACAAATGAAAAAAGCCAAAGAGCACAAAACCATGGTTGATGCCTTGGCCAAGGGTGATGAAGTGGTGACAGCCGGCGGCATGTTAGGCAAAGTGGCCAAATTGGGCGACAGCAATTTGTCTTTGGAAGTGGCTGAAGGCGTTGAAATCCAAATTCAACGCACAGCCGTGGCACAAGTTTTGCCTAAAGGAAGTATTAAATAAGGCAGCATCCAATAAAGTCATCAGCCGTTCAATTGAATAAAGTGCAATCATGAATCGTTACCCGATTTGGAAATACGCGATCATCTTGGTCGTTTTGTTGGCATCTGTGCTGTACGCACTGCCCAATTTTTTTGGTGAAGCGCCAGCGGTGCAAGTGTCCAGTGCCAAATCTACGATCAAAGTAGACAGTGTGGTGCTTGCCAAAGTTGAAGCAAGTCTGAAGTCTGCAGGTTTTGTGCCTACAAGTATTTCCCTTGACGGTAAATCGGTAAAAGCTTTGTTCAAAGACGGTGAAACGCAACAAAAGGCCAAAGATGCGATTCAAAAAGATTTGGTGCCTGATGCCAGCAATCCCAGCTATGTGGTTGCATTGAACCAGGTGACACTGTCACCCAAATGGTTGACCAGTTTGGGTGCTGCGCCTATGTATTTGGGCTTGGATTTGCGCGGTGGCGTACACTTCATGTTGCAAGTGGACATGCCTGCAGCCTTGACGAAAAAAGTGGAAGCATTGACAGGCGATATCCGCTTGGCATTACGTGAAAAAAATGCGCGGCACAGTGGCATTACACGTAACGACAAGACCATCGACATTCGATTCAGAGACCAAGAAACTTTGGCCACAGCCAAACGTGTCATTGCTGATCAGTTTCCTGAATTGCAAACGGTTGATGCCCCAGAAGGGACTGAGTACAAACTCACAGCCAGCATCAAACCCGAAGCGGCTTTGAAAGTGCAAGACCAAGCGCTGAAACAAAACATTGTGACGCTGAATAACCGCATCAACGAATTGGCGATTGCCGAGCCGGTGATTCAGCAACAAGGTTTGGACCGCATTATTGTGCAATTGCCTGGTGTGCAAGATGTTGCCAAAGCCAAAGACATTTTGGGTCGCACAGCTACTTTAGAGCTGCGCTTGGTGGATGAATCGGCTGAGGGACAAGCTGCCGAGTCGGGTAGTGGATCAGTGCCATTCGGTTCTGAGCGCTATTTAGAGCGCAATGGCCGTGCAGTGATCGTTAAAAAGCAAGTGATTTTGACAGGTGAAAATCTGACCGATGCGCAAGCGGGTATCGATACACAGAACCAAGGTGCGACAGTGAATTTGACTTTGGATGCCAAAGGCTCTCGCATATTCCAAGATGTCACCCGCGAAAACATCAACAAACGCATGGCGATTATTTTGTTTGAAAAAGGCAAGGGCGAAGTGGTCACAGCACCAGTGATTCGCACCGAGATTGGTGGCGGACGCGTTCAAATTTCTGGCAGCATGAACACCTCAGAAGCCAACGACGTGGCTTTATTGTTGCGCGCAGGCTCATTGGCTGCACCCATGGAAATCATTGAAGAGAGCTCAATTGGACCAAGTTTGGGTAAAGACAATATTGCCAAAGGCTTCAACAGCGTGACCTGGGGCTTTTTGGTTATTGTGGCTTTCATGTGTGTTTATTACATGCTATTCGGTGTGTTTTCAGCGATTTCGCTGGGTGTTAATTTATTGATGCTGGTGGCAGTGCTATCAATGTTGCAAGCGACATTGACCTTACCCGGTATGGCGGCGATGGCCTTGGCATTGGGTATGGCGATTGACTCCAATGTGCTGATCAACGAACGCATTCGTGAAGAGCTGCGTAATGGTGCTTCGCCGCAAAGTGCCATATCCACTGGTTTTGATCGCGCATGGGCAACTATTTTTGACTCCAACATCACCACATTGATTGCAGGCTTGGCTTTGTTGGCGTTCGGCTCTGGTCCAGTACGCGGTTTTGCCGTGGTGCATTGCTTGGGTATTTTGACCAGCATGTTCTCTGCTGTATTTTTCTCACGTGGCTTGGTGAACTTGTGGTATGGCCGTCAAAAGAAACTCAAATCGGTATCCATCGGCACCGTTTGGATGCCTGCCACCGTTCCAGCGGCAGAATCCAGCATGTTGGATATGCCCAATCAAACCACAGATACAGCCAAAGCTGTGTCTAAAAAGAAATAAGGAGACGAATCATGGAATTCTTCAAGATTCGCAAAGACATCCCATTCATGCGCCACGCATTGATTTTCAATGCGGTATCGCTCATCACTTTTGTGCTCGCCGTTTTCTTCTTGTTCTCACGTGGTTTGCACTTATCGGTTGAATTCACGGGTGGTACCGTGATGGAGGTGAGTTACGCCCAAGCGCCCGATTTGGAAAAAATTCGAACCAAAGTTGCCAGCTTGGGTTTTACCGATGTGCAGGTGCAAAATTTTGGTACAGCGCGTGATGTCATGATCCGTTTGCCAGCGCAAAAAGGCGTGAGCTCTGCGCAACAAAGTGACAAGGTGATGGCGCAGTTGAAGGCGGATTCAGCCGATGCCAATTTACGCCGAACCAATTTTGTCGGCCCATCGGTGGGCGAAGAGTTGGTGATTGATGGACTCAAAGCCTTGGCGTTTGTGGTAATTGGCATCATGATTTATTTGGCCGTTCGCTTTGAATGGAAATACGCGGTGGCGGGCATCATTGCGAACTTGCACGACATAGTGATTATTTTGGGTTTCTTCGCTTTTTTCCAATGGGAATTCTCACTCTCCGTTTTGGCAGCGGTGCTGGCAGTATTGGGCTATTCGGTGAATGAGTCGGTGGTTATTTTTGACCGAATTCGCGAAAACTTTAAACGATATCGCAAGATGACCACGGTGCAAATCATTGACAATGCCATCACCTCCACCATCAGTCGCACGATTATCACGCATGGCAGCACGCAGATCATGGTGCTATCGATGTTGCTATTCGGTGGTCAAACCTTGTTTTACTTTGCTCTTGCGCTAACCATTGGTATTTTGTTTGGTATTTATTCGTCTGTGTTTGTGGCGGCAGCCATTGCGATGTGGTTGGGCATCAAACGTGAGGATTTGATCAAAGCCGCGCCCACAAAGACCGATCTCAATACCGAGGACCCAGAATCGGGTGCAGTGGTTTAAACATTAACCCGCTAAATTAACCCGCAACCACGCGCTGGTACAAGCCGCCTGGCAATCGGGCGACTTGGCCGTCGAGTTCAAGTTCCATCAAGCGCACCTGCAAACTCGCAGTATCCCAACCTGTGCGTGCCACCAATGCATCCAGACTGACGGGGTCATACCCCAACGATTTCACCAAACTATCTGGTTCATCCTTGTCGCCTACTTGGTGGACATCACTGGTTTGGTTTTGTATGGATTCAGGGCTCAATAACTTTGAATTTGGCAGCGCCGGTGGTGTGAGCAAAGGACGTAATTCTTCAAGCACATCTTGCGCGGTTTCAACCAACTTGGCGCCTTGCTTGATCAGCGCATGGCAGCCGCGAGATTGGGGCGCATGAATTGAGCCAGGAATGGCAAACACCTCTTTGCCTTGCTCTGTCGCCATGCGCGCCGTGATGAGTGAGCCCGATTTAACCGTGGCTTCTACAACCAGTGTGCCAAGACTCAATGCGGAAATGATGCGATTGCGTTTCGGGAAATTGGGCGGTAAGGGCGGTGTCCCAAGCGGAAATTCACTGATGATCAAACCTTGCAGCTCAACGATGCGCTTGGCTAATGCATGGTGCTTGGCAGGGTACACGCGATCTAGTCCAGTACCAACGACGGCAATGGTGCTGCCGTAATTAGACTGCGGTGTACTGCCACCACCACTGTAAGCCTCTAATGCCCCCTCGTGCGCCGCACCATCAATGCCCAAGGCCAAACCAGAAACCACCGTGATACCGGCTTCGCCGAAAGCTTTGGCAAACGCATGCGCGCTCAATACACCTTGTGGCGTTGGATTTCTGCTGCCGACTATCGCAATGCTGTCCTTGGTAGCTTGGTGCGTATTGGGACTGATGAGTGCAAGATTGCCTAATGCATACAACACCAATGGCGGATCTTCCGTTTGCAGCAGCTTGCTGGGGTAGTGTGCATCTCCCAATGTGATGATGTTTGCCAATGGCTCTGTTTGCAGCCAAGTCCAAGTGGTTTCTAGCTGCTTATCAAAATTTTCGGGTTGTGTTAGTAATGCATTGGCCATTGCAGTGCTGACAACTTGGCGCAGAGCAGAGGCGTTTTGGCTGAATATAGCTTGCGGCAAGCCAAACGCGGTTAGCAGCTTGCGTCCATACAAATTGCCCACACCAGGAGTGAGGCAAAGTCTTAACCAAGTGTTGAGCTCGTTTTTATCGAGCTGGTTCATGCCCATCAAATATCTGTAGAGAATGACCTAAGCCAAACGATTTATTTGGGATTGATTAACCAATCCCCTACTTTGACGGGTTCACTCACTTCTAAAACCAAAGCATACGATAAACGATCGAATGTACGGAAAACCATGAGCAAACCATTGCGCTCATCGGGTAATTTAATGTCTTGTCGTTTACCGTCAATGGTTTTGTCAATCATGCGTGTTCCGTCGCTTTGTATGGCCAGAACATGACCTCGCTCTATGCCATCGCGAGCACCACGGTTGATAGAGACAATCTGGCTTTGGCCAATATTGGCCACTGAGCTGCCATAGACCGACACGATGCGTGCCTCTGTGGGTATGTTGGGTGAACGTGGTGCGTAACTCACAACCTCTAGCGGTGGTTCAGGCAACAAACGGTCACCCGTGCGAATTTCTTCTTTGGATTGAGTGATGTCCAATGTGGCGGGAATGATTTCTGTTTCATTGTCATTGGCTTTTGCGCCACGCACTTTTTGAACCGACTCACCACGCACAAGCTCGGCGCGTCCCAAGAATTGAGCTTCATAGCCCAGTATTTCGCCAGTACCCGGGTCTTTAAGCGGTTTGGCATCGCGGAATACGCGGTACAACCTTGGTGCATCTTTGGGCGCCGTTAACAATCCAGAGCCATTCGCGCTGCGTGCATAGGCGCGGTCGCTTTTGCTCAGCAACACACGACCTTCTTGTGTAGCGACAAATCGGGGTGCTGAAGCAATCGCAGCTTCATCCGCGATGATGGGTTCTGATAAAAACGGTTCAATCAAATGGTTATCGATGGTTGGGATTGAGTCGTTTTTTAAATCAGTCTTGCGTGTGCGTGGGGACAATTTCACGGTTTCCAAGTTGTCGGCACCACCTGCGCCAGGACGGCTGCTTAAACGTGCTCTGCCATTTGATTTGTCCAAATAAAGCATTTGGCCAGGGTAAATCAAATGCGGGTTTTGGATATCAGCTTTGTTCATGCCCCACAGTTCTGGCCAGCGCCATGGGCTTTTGAGGAACAGTTTAGAAATGGCCCACAAGGTATCGCCACGTTTGACTTTGTAGCTATCAGGTGCGTTGGCAGCCAATTCACTCAATGGCACGCCGTCATTGGCTACTTTTTGTGCGGTACTCAACTGCGCAGGAGTAACTACACGCGATGCAGCAGTTGCAGCTACTGCGCATGTCAAGGTCAAAGAACCCACGCACAAGCCAGCTAAGAATGTTGACACCAAAGCTGTTGTTGATGAACGGGCCATTTGTGTGGGCATTGCTGCTGATGTCATGTAGGGCTTCATGTTGGTCTGTGTAGTTAAGTTTGACGTTCTGTATCATGGTCGGGGTGCTTTCATTTCCATAGCAATAAAGCGCATTTTCTGATATTTTTGATGAAACTTCTTCATTGTGCGACGCAATATTGCAGGAATAGTAAAATAGTTGTTGTCTTTTCCCCTCTTTATGGCTTTGCTTGATACTTTCGAGTACAGCGGGCGCTTATTTCATGAAATTACAGATTTTAGTATTCCCAGATCCGCGCTTGAACATTGTTGCCAAACCTGTTGCAGCGGTGGATGAACGCATTCAAACTTTGGTTAAAAACATGTTCGAGACCATGTACGCCGCCAAAGGCATTGGCTTAGCAGCAACGCAAGTCAACGTGCATGAACGCGTGGTAGTCATTGACATTTCCGAAGAGCGCAATCAACCCTTGGTTTTAATCAACCCTGAAATCACTTGGTACAGCCCAGAAAAACACGTGGGTGAAGAGGGGTGTTTGTCGGTACCTGATGTACACGACAATGTCGAACGCGCAGTCGCCATCAAACTCTCCTATTTGGATGCGAACGGTGCGGCGCAAACTTTAGAGGCTGACGATTTGCTATCCGTTTGTATACAACACGAGCTGGATCATTTGAAAGGCAAAGTGTTTGTTGAATACCTATCAAAACTCAAATTTAACCGCATTAAAACCAAGTTTTTGAAAATCAAACGCGAGCATGAGCGTGATGCTTATGAAGTAGCCAAACCGAGTCTTTCTCGCGTTTAGTTAGGTATAACGCTGATTTCATGAAATTAATCTTTGCGGGAACACCCGAATTTGCCCGTACCGCGCTGGAATCATTGATAGCTGCTGGGTATGAAATCGCATTGGTTTTAACGCAACCAGACCGTCCTGCCGGCCGCGGCATGAAGTTGCAAGCGTCTCCTGTCAAACAGTGCGCTATTGAGCACCATATTCCTGTTTGCCAAGTCACCAGCTTGCGCTTGGATGGTAAATACCCTGAAGAGGCAAACATGGGGCAAGCTGCGATTCAACAAGCTGTAGCCAGTGGTGCACAAGTGATGGTGGTTGCTGCCTATGGATTGATCTTGCCGCAATGGGTATTGGATGCACCCCCAATGGGTTGTTTGAACATTCATGCTTCTTTACTACCCCGCTGGCGCGGTGCCGCGCCGATTCACCGTGCCATTGAAGCGGGGGATGCCAACACCGGAATCACCATCATGCAAATGGATGCGGGTTTGGACACAGGTGACATGTTGTTCAAAGTAAGTTTACCGATTTCGGAAGCAGATACCACGGCTACATTACATGACAAATTGGCACATTTGGGTGGTGAATTGATTGTGAAAGCATTGGCTGAATTGCCATTGCTGAAACCTGAAAAACAAGCAATTGAAGGCGTAACTTACGCACACAAAATTGAAAAGGCCGAGGCGCAAATTGATTGGTCGCAAAATGCAGAAGCGATTGTGCGTCGCGTGCGAGCGTTTAATCCGTTTCCTGGTGCGGTGATAAATTTGAACAATGAAGCCATCAAAGTTTGGCGGGCTAAAGTAGGGAATGGATCGTTGTTGCAACAAGGCTTTGCCTATAAAAAAGGCCAAATAGTATCTGTATCCAGCGAATATATTGCCTGTATTGCTATTGAAAATATAGCAAATATGGAAGCAATCAGTGTTGTCAATTTACTTGAGTTGCAGCGTGCGGGCGGCAAGCGCATGCCAGTTGCTGATTTTTTGCGTGGCTTTGAAATCAAAGTAGGTGATGTTTGTCACAGCTGAACGCAATCACCAATATACGCAATCTGTTTAAGCATCCAGAGTTCCGTCTGGGTGCCACGCACATGTCAGCGGTTTCACCTGGTTTGGCGGCTTGGGGCTTGATGACGGGTGTGGCGATGGTCAATTCGGGCATGAGCGTTTGGGAAGCCATTGCCATGTCACTCTTGGTTTTTGCTGGCAGTTCACAACTGGCAGCCATTCCATTGATAGCAGCAGGTGCGCCAGCATGGGTGATTTTGGCCACCAGTTTTTGTGTCAACTTGCGCTTTGTGGTATTCAGCGCTCACATGCGCCCTTACATGATGCACATGCCGTTATTTAAACGGTTATTCAATGGCTACTTGACTGCCGATTTGAGTTACGTGCTGTTCACCAAACGTTTCGACAAACCAGCGTCCGATGAGGCAGGTCAGCGAGCACAAATAGCCTACTTTCAAGGCGGCACCATGCTCAATTGGGCCAGTTGGCAAACGGCCAGCTTGACCGGCATTGCGTTGGCGCACAGTATTCCCACCACCTGGGGCTTGGGTTTTGCGGGTATTTTGGCATTGGCGGGTGTAGCCAGTTCTTTGGCATCCAGCACATTGCGACGCGTCTCTGCTGTGGTGGCGGGTGCTGCGGCTGTGGCAGCGTTTGCATTGCCGTTCAAATTGAATATTGTGGTGGCCATTGCGGCAGCGGTGGCGCTCACCATGCTGATGGAGAACATGTCTTCGACAAGCCCAGCAGCAAAAGACAAGGGGTCAAAGTGACATGATGCCCATGAACGAAACCGATATTTGGACACTGGCCGTGATCTTTGGATTGACCGTGATCACCATTGTCACGCGCTCTTTGTTTTTCATCAGCAAGAGCGATTGGCAATTGCCGCATTGGGCCGAACAGGGATTGAAATACGCGCCCATTGCTGCCTTGGCAGCGGTCATTGTGCCCGAGGTGGTGATGACGCAAGGCCAGCTCATTTCAACTTGGAAAGACGCACGTTTATTTGCTTTGGCCGCGGGCGTAGGCTATTTCTTTTGGCGCAAAGGTTTGGGGCAAGCGGTGCTGGGCACGATTGTGGTGGGCATGGTGGTGTATTTGCCATTGCACATTATCTGGGGCTGGTGATGGCTTGGTTCTTGCTTACAGTATTCTGACTTGTCACAATTCCCTGCGATAATTGTGGATTGACAAAACATAACGGAGATATTCACCTCATGACCGGACGCGCTACAAAAATCGTTGCTACTTTAGGCCCTGCATCCAGCAATCCCGCAATACTTGAGCAAATGATTCGCGCTGGCGTGAACGTGGTGCGCTTGAATTTCAGCCACGGTACTGCGCAAGACCACATTGACCGCGCCACCATGGTGCGTGAAGCTGCAGCACGTGCAGGTTCAGTGGTCGCCATCATGGCAGATTTGCAAGGCCCCAAAATTCGCGTGGGCAAATTTGCCGAAGGCAAAGTGATGCTAGTGGCTGGCGCTAAGTTTGCATTGGACGCAGCGCGTACCGAATTAGGCGATGTGAACGCGGTTGGTTTGGATTACAAAGATTTACCCGATGAAGTTAAATCAGGCGATGTGCTGCTCTTAAACGATGGATTGATTGTGCTCACGGTGGACAGCGTCAAAGGCAAAGCGGTTTATACCACCGTCAAAATTGGCGGCGAGCTGTCCAACAACAAAGGCATCAACAAACAAGGTGGTGGTTTAACTGCGCCCGCCTTGACCGCCAAAGACATGGACGACATCAAAACGGCCATGAGTTTTCAGGCCGACTATATTGCGGTGAGCTTTCCAAAAAGTGGCTCAGACATGGATTTGGCTCGCCAACTGGGCAATGTGGCAGGCGCACCTTTTGGTCACAAGCCGCATTTGATTGCCAAAATTGAACGCGCCGAGGCGATTCCAAAATTAGAAGAAATCATTTTGGCCAGTGACAGCATCATGGTGGCACGCGGTGATTTAGCGGTGGAAGTGGGCAACGCGGCAGTGCCCGCCTTGCAAAAGCGCATGATCACTTTGGCACGCAAGCACGACAAAACGGTGATTACCGCCACGCAAATGATGGAAAGCATGATCACCAACCCTGTGCCCACCCGCGCAGAGGTGAGCGACGTTGCCAACGCGGTGCTAGACGGTACCGATGCGGTGATGTTGTCAGCCGAAACCGCAGCAGGAAAATACCCGCTGGAAACCGTGATTGAAATGGCCAACATTTGCAAGGCTGCTGAAAGTGCCGAAGACACCAAACTGGATGCCGACTTCACCGGCATGACATTCCAACGCATTGACCATGCGATTGCCATGGGAGCTTTGTTCACCGCACACCATCTGGATGCAAAAGCCATTGTGGCCATGACTGAAAGCGGCAGCACAGCATTGTGGATGAGCCGTCATCGTATCCACATTCCCATTTACGCCGTCACCGCGCAAGTGGCGACACAGCGCAAATTGTGCCTGTACCGCAATGTGCAACCCCTGTTGATGGAAATGAACAACGACCGCGATACGGCGTTGGCAGCCACCGAGTCAGAGCTGAAAAAACGCGGCATTTTTCAAACAGGCGATGTCTACGCCATCACCGGCGGCGAACCCATGGGCGCACCCGGCGGTACCAACATGCTGAAGATTTGCCGCGTATCTTAGAGTTTGTAAATACCAAGATTGCTATAAATAAAATAGCAATCTAGGCAATTAATACGCGGGCTAGAGGCTAAAAAGCTTATAAAGTAATGAAGCTAGAGCGTATTTAAGCCAATGCCTTCACCACCGCATCGCCCATTTGCACGGTGCTGACTTTGGTGGTGCCGGTGCTGTAAATATCGGGGGTGCGCAGACCTTGGGCGAGGACGGCTTTGACGGCTGTTTCGATGCGGTCGGCTGCTGCGGCTTGGTTCAATGAGAAACGCAACATCATCGCAGCGCTCAAAATGGTGGCCAGTGGGTTGGCAATACCTTTGCCTGCAATGTCGGGCGCGCTGCCGTGGCTGGGTTCGTACAGGCCTTGCTTTTTGTCGTTCAAACTGGCGGAAGGCAACATGCCGATAGAACCTGTCAACATGGCGGCGGCATCGCTCAAAATATCGCCAAACATATTGCCGGTCACCACCACGTCAAACTTTTTCGGAGCTTTGACCAACTGCATCGCTGCGTTGTCCACGTACATGTGGTCCAGCGCGACTTCGGGGTATTGTTTGCCCACTTCGGTGACCACGTCTTTCCACAGTTGGAATGTTTCCAACACATTGGCTTTGTCCACGCTGGTGACGCGTTTGTCACGTTTCATTGCGGCTTGGAAAGCGACATGCGCAATGCGTTCAATTTCAGGTCGGCTGTAGCGCATGGTGTCAAACGCTTCTTCGCTGCCAGGGAAGTGGCCATCGGTTGCCACGCGGCGGCCGCGTGGTTGACCAAAATAAATGTCACCAGTCAGTTCGCGGATGATCAAAATGTCCAATCCTGCCACCAATTCAGGCTTTAAGCTGGATGCATCCACCAGTTCGGGATAGCAAATGGCAGGGCGGAAGTTGGCGAATAGACCAAGGTTTTTGCGCAAGCCCAAAATCGCCTGCTCAGGACGCAAAGGGCGGTCCAGTGTGTCATATTTCCAATCACCGACAGCGCCAAAGAGCACAGCGTCGGAATCCATCGCCAATTTCAAAGTAGCGGGCGGCAACGGATGACCATGCGCTTCATAGGCAGCACCACCTACCAAAGCTGATTCCATTTCCAATTTCAGACCAAATTGTTGGTCGATGACTTTGAGAACTTTGACCGCTTCGGCAACAATTTCAGTACCAATGCCGTCACCGGGGAGAATTGCGATTTTCATATGTGTCCAATTTACTTTAAAGAATATGAGCGTTCAACTTTGCAAACGCGTGTGATGTAGTGTTCATACCAACGAGTTTTGCCAGTTTCCTGTGCAATACGATGTTCGGCATGACTTTTCCAATTGCGAATACTCTCTTCGTCTTTCCAATAAGAAACGGTGATACCAAATCCAGATACATCGCGTGCACTTTCAGCGCCAAGAAAGCCAGATTGCTTTTGGGCTAATTCAATCATACGCGCACTTATCGTATCGTAGCCATCATCACTTGTTGTGCGCAAGGATGAAAATACCACTGCATAGTAGGGTACTTCTGGCAATGGGGCGAAACGTGATTGAGTCATGTTTTACGATAGATTATAATTGCTATATATTTAATAGCACTATAGGCAATAAATACGCCTTCTACAGGCTAATTTATTATATAAAATTAGCTAACCAAGGTTTGTGCCAGCCAAGGCTTGGCGGCCAGGCGTTCGGCTTCAAAGGCTTTGATTTTGTCGCTGTAGCGCAGCGTCAAACCAATGTCGTCAAAACCATTCATCAAACAATAGCGGCGGAAAGCTTGTACTTCAAACGGCCATTCTTCGCCATCGGGCTTCACGATCACTTGGCGGTCTAAATCGATGGTCAAACTATAGCCAGGGAAGGCTGCACATTCGTCAAATAACTGTGCCACTTTGGCTTCAGACAAGACAATGGGCAACAAGCCGTTTTTAAAACTGTTGTTGAAAAATATATCGGCGTAGCTGGGCGCGATGATGGCTCTGAAGCCGTATTGGTCCAGCGCCCACGGTGCGTGTTCGCGTGACGAGCCGCAGCCGAAGTTTTTACGGGCTAACAGAACACTTGCACCAGCAAAGCGGGGTTGGTTCAGCACAAAATCAGGATTGGGTTTGCGACTCGCAGGGTCTTGACCTGGAAAGCCCACATCCAAATAGCGCCATTCGTCAAACAGGTTGATACCAAAACCCGTTTTACGAATCGATTTCAAAAACTGCTTGGGAATGATGGCATCGGTGTCCACATTTTCGCGGTCCATTGGAGCGACCAAGCCTTTGTGTATGGTGAATTTTTGCATATAGATTTATTGCGCTGAAATTGGCTTAGACAAACCGACGGATATCAACAAAGTGCCCATGAATCGCTGCTGCAGCGGCCATGGCGGGGCTGACCAAGTGGGTGCGACCACCCGCGCCTTGACGCCCTTCAAAGTTGCGGTTGCTGGTGGAGGCGCAACGCTCTTGGGGCTCTAATTTGTCGGCGTTCATGGCCAAGCACATGGAGCAGCCGGGTTCGCGCCATTCAAAGCCAGCCGCTTTGAAAATTTCATGCAATCCTTCGCGTTCGGCTTGGTCTTTCACCAAACCAGAACCAGGTACGACCAAAGCCAGTTTCACGGTCTTGGCAACTTTTTGCCCTAACTGCTTCACCATGGCTGCCGCCTCGCGCATGTCTTCAATGCGACTGTTGGTGCATGAGCCGATGAACACTTTGTCCACGCTGATGTCGTTCAAAGCTTTGCCAGGTGTCAATCCCATGTAGGTGAGTGCGCGCTCAATCGCATCGCGTTTGTTGGCATCTTTCTCTTTGTCGGGGTCAGGTGTGAAGCCATCGATGCCCAAAACCATTTCAGGCGATGTGCCCCACGTCACTTGCGGGATGATTTGGCTGGCATCCAATTCCACCACGGCATCAAAATGCGCGCCGGCGTCCGAATGCAAGCCTTTCCAATACGCCACTGCTTGGTCCCATTCCACACCTTTAGGGGCGAGCGGGCGACCTTGCAGGTAAGCGATGGTTTTGTCGTCCACCGCCACCAAACCGGCACGTGCGCCCGCTTCAATCGCCATGTTGCAAACCGTCATGCGGCCTTCCATGCTGAGGGCACGAATCGCAGCGCCAGCAAACTCAATGGTGTAACCAGTGCCGCCAGCCGTGCCAATTTTGCCAATGATGGCCAGCACAATGTCTTTGCCACCGCATCCCTTGGGCAGCGTGCCTTCCACTTTTACCAGCATGTTTTTGGCTTTTTTGGCCAGTAGCGTTTGCGTTGCCATCACATGTTCGACTTCGCTGGTGCCAATGCCATGTGCCAGGGCACCAAATGCACCATGTGTAGACGTATGTGAATCGCCACACACCACAGTCATGCCCGGTAATGTGGCGCCTTGCTCTGGCCCCACCACATGCACAATACCTTGGCGTTTGGTCAAGAAGGGGAAGTACGCCGCTGCACCAAATTCAGCAATGTTTGAATCTAAAGTGGTGATTTGCTCTTTGCTAACGGTATCGGCAATGCCGTCATAGCCCAATTCCCAACCTGTAGTCGGTGTATTGTGGTCAGCAGTCGCAACGATGGAACTGATGCGCCAAATTTTGCGTCCCGCTTGGCGTATACCCTCAAATGCTTGCGGGCTGGTTACTTCGTGCACCAAATGGCGGTCAATGTACAAAACGGACGTGCCGTCTTCTTCGGTGTGGACGACGTGTTCGTCCCAAATTTTGTCGTATAGCGTGCGGCTCATGGCGGTTTGAAAGTATTTGTCTTGTGGTGTTTCTAAAAGCACTATTTTAACGGGACAAGGCGATTTCTATTCACGTGCTAGTCGAATCCTGGTCATCTGCATAGATAATCTTCGGTATACCTCAAATGCAGATTCACTTTCATGCCAGCAGCAGATAAATCAAATTTCCGTCTTGACATCAACGCCTTGCGTGCTTTTGCAGTTTTGGCTGTTATTGCCTACCATTTTGATATTCTTGGTTTTCCTGGTGGTTTCGTTGGCGTTGATGTATTCTTTGTCATATCTGGTTTTTTAATCACTTCGCAAATACAGCAGTCCTTGATTGAAGGTCGATTTAGTTTTGCCAACTTTTTTACATCCCGACTACGTCGCATTGTTCCTGCACTGGCAGTCATGTGTTTTGTGATTTTAATTTTTGGTTGGTTTTATGTTTTACCGAGTGAATACATCAGCCACACGAAAACAGCATTCCAAGCACTATTTTTTGGATCAAATTATGCTTTTGGTAAAACAGAAGGTGGTGGTGGGTATTTTGATGCGGTACAAACCAGTGTCAGCCCGTTTTTACATACTTGGTCATTGTCGATTGAAGGTCAGTTCTATCTGATTTTGCCTTTCGTCTGGGTGTTGATTTATAAATTGTGGAACAAAAGGCAAGAGCATTTAGTCTTTGCCTTATTGGTGATTGCATTAACCTATTTTGCATATGACACAACGCAGCATACAGAGCAGTCGTTTTACAGTTTACCTGTGCGAGCGTGGGAATTTCTGGTCGGCGCAAGTTTAGTTGTTCTGCCTGTGAGCTTGAAGCGCATTTTTAAGAGCAATTTAGTTGCAAATCTCAGTAGTGCTGCTGGACTAATTTGTATCTTCGCCAGTGTGTATTTTTTGAATAACACTTTGCTATGGCCAAGTGCTTGGACGCTCCTACCTGTTGTGGGGGCGGTGTTGGTTTTGTTAGGTCAAGATGCTTCAAATACGCGTTGGCTTATTGGAAACTGGTTGGTGCAGCGAATCGGTGATATGTCTTATTCGCTTTACCTATGGCATTGGCCCTTGATAGTATTTGCAAAATATTTTGCCAATGCGTTGAGTATAGAAATAAGTGTGACTATAACATCAGTCATATTACTAACAACGACAGCACTTTCTTATTTCAGCTGGCGTTATGTAGAAAAACCGGTTAGAGAAAAACGAACTTTCTGGACTAACAAAAAAATTGTTGCAGCGTTTGTAATGATTGTTTTCGTATTTTGGAGTGTTTGGCGAACTGTTGCAATTGGTGAAGGGTTTGCTAACCGATTTGGAGGACAAATTGACCCAAAAGTTTTTGTAGGTATGCTTAAACCACCTGTGTATGGTGCTACTTGTATTGACGATCAGCGCGCACCTGTAAATAAAGATTTCGCTAAAGTCTGCCAGCTTCACGATGATAAATCGTTAAAGACTGAGGTGTTGGTTTGGGGCGATTCGCACATGCATCACTATTACCCAGCCTTTCGTAAAGCCGCGAAGGAATTGACAATGAATGGCTATTTTTTTACACGAGGTGGGTGTCATGCTACTTTGCTTAATGAAACGCCGTGGCATCGATACTCACATCCACATGAATCGCAATTCTGTATTGAGTTTAATGCACACATTCACAATCAATATTTATCAAATCCACAAATTAAAACTGTCGTTTTAGGAAGGAAATGGTTTGATGGCGAGTCGGTATATCAAACGATTGATTTGGTCAAGGCATTGACAAAATTAGACAAAAAAGTTGTTTTGATTGGTGCAATTCCAAAACCAAATATTAATGTCTTAGAAGTATTGCTTAAACGTAAAGCAATTAATCTTGAACCTCAGCAAAATATCACCCTTGCAAGAGAAAAAATGGCTTATCTAGATGGAATAGATGACTACGTCAAACAGCAACTTGCTACTGAAATAGCAGAAGGGAAAGTTATTTGGGTGCAAGCTATGGATTATTTTTGCACAGCAACAGATTGTAGTTTGGTAAAGGACGGCCTCAATAATTATTGGGATGCGAGTCACATTACGGAAGCTAAAGCCCTCGAATTTACTGAAGAGTTCAAGCGCGCGCTACGGAATTAAATTCATGGCCAACTTGTAAAAATCGCCCGCCGATGTTGCCATCTGGCGGGCGAAATAGAGGTGCTAAATGCTTAATTAGCGCTTTGCAATAGGTTTGACATCACGTGATGTTTGACCTGCAAACAACTGGCGCGGACGGCCGATTTTGTATTCTGGGTCGCTGATCATTTCGTTCAATTGGGCAATCCAGCCTGTGGTACGTGCCAAAGCAAACACAGCTGTGAATAACGGTGTTGGAATGCCGATGGCGCGTTGCACGATACCAGAGTAGAAATCCACATTCGGGTACAGCTTGCGTTGCACGAAATAGTCGTCCTCTAACGCAATTTTTTCCAAAGCCATGGCCAATTTGAAGAGAGGATCATTTTCCAAACCCAACTCATCTAACACCTCTTTGCAAGTTTCTTGCATGAGTTTGGCACGTGGGTCGTAGTTTTTGTAAACGCGATGACCAAAACCCATGAGTTTGACGCCAGAGGTTTTGTCCTTTACCTTCTCCATGAATTCGCCAACCTTGCTCACGCCACCCATTTTTTGGATGTCTTCGAGCATGTTCAAGCAAGCTTCATTCGCTCCACCGTGTGCTGGTCCCCACAGACATGCCACGCCCGCGGCAATCGCTGCAAATGGGTTGGTACCAGAGCTTCCGCATAGACGAACGGTGGATGTCGATGCATTTTGTTCGTGGTCAGCATGCAAAGTGAAGATTCGATCCAATGCGCGCTCTAAAACAGGGTTCACTTTGTAGGGCTCACATGGTGTGGCAAACATCATGTGCAAGAAGTTACCAGCATAGCTTAAATCATTGCGCGGGTAGACGAAAGGCTGACCCGCCGTGTATTTGTAAGCCATGGCTACCAAAGTGGGCATTTTGGCAATCAGACGAATCGCGGACACTTTACGATGCTCTGGGTTATTGATGTCTGTGCTGTCGTGGTAGAAGGCGGAAAGCGCACCCACCAAACCGGTCATGATGGCCATCGGATGTGCGTCACGACGGAAACCGCGTAAGAAAAATTGCATTTGCTCATGCACCATGGTGTGTTTGCCGATGAGCTTGGTGAAGTCTGCTTTTTGAGTTGCATTGGGCAGCTCGCCATTTAACAACAAGTAGCAAGCCTCTAAATAATCACAATGGGTTGCCAGTTGCTCAATCGGGTAGCCGCGGTACAGCAATTCACCTTTGTCACCATCGATGTATGTGATGGCCGATTGGCAAGCAGCGGTCGATAAAAAACCAGGATCGTAGGTGAACATGCCGGTTTGGGCATAGAGTTTGCGAATGTCAATGACATCTGGGCCAACGGTTCCGTTGTATATGGGCAAGTCAACGCTAGGGCTGCCGTTGCTGAACGACAAGGTGGCTTTGTTATCGGCTAGTTTCATAGTTGTCCTCTTTGGGCTGGTGGCGTAAGTAAAGTAAAAAAGTAAAACGAATTCGTTAAGAAAATTGCGGTATCAAATCAATGTCGCTATGCCATCAACTACTTTGCTTCGTAGCATAGCTAGAACTTCTCTGGCTTCTGGGCAATCGAGTTCTTGGTTTTCTGGTATCAAATCCTCAAGCGACTTTCGTGCCAAATTCAAATCTAACAAATCGTTGTCACTGAGTGACATTAAAGCTGTTAAGCCTTGCGCTTGCTTGACAGTTAAGTTGCTGGCATATTTATCAAAAAAATGCTCGATAAACAAATCGTTTTCCAACAAACCGCGCCGGCAACGCCAACGCAATTTGCTTAAATCCCGCTCGTTTATCAATTCTTCTGTCATTTCTAGCGTTTCAGCATCATCTCTTTGATTTTGCCAATGGCCTTGGTTGGGTTCAAACCTTTGGGGCAAACATCAACGCAGTTCATGATGGTGTGGCAACGGAACAAGCGGTAAGGGTCTTCCAAATTGTCCAAGCGCTCTGAGCGTGCTTCATCACGGCTATCGGCAATGAAACGGTAGGCTTGCAACAAGCCAGCCGGTCCGACAAACTTGTCAGGGTTCCACCAGAAGCTAGGGCATGAAGTTGAGCAGCTGGCACACAAAATACATTCGTATAAACCATTGAGTTCTTCACGGTCTTCAGGACTTTGCAAGCGCTCTTTTCAGGTGGCGTGGTGTTGTTGATCAAATAAGGCTTGATGGAGTTGTATTGCTTGAAAAATTGTGTCATGTCCACAATCAAATCACGCACCACAGGAAGTCCTGGCAAAGGTTTGAGCACTATATCGCCAGGTAGCGTGCGCATATTGGTCAAACAGGCTAAGCCATTTTTTCCATTGATGTTCATGGCGTCAGAGCCGCAAACACCTTCGCGGCATGAGCGACGGAAGCTGATGGTTGGGTCTTGCGCTTTAAGTTTCATCAAAGCATCCAATAACATGCGCTCATTTCCATCCAATTGAACTTGAATGGTTTGCATATAGGGCTTGGCATCTACATCTGGGTTGTAGCGGTAGATTTTGAAAGTGCGTAAGTTGGTACTTGTCATATTGTTCTCAATTCTTAAAACACAAGGCTAAAACGGGCTTAGAACGAACGCACTGCCAATGGAATCGATTCCACCGTCAGCGGTTTCATTTGAACGGGTTTGTAGCTCAATGAATTGCTTGCGCTGTCCCATAAAGTGTGTTTTTGCCAGTCGATATCGTTGCGACCGTTGGGGTGGGCAGCAGTGTCACCGTAGTCATTAACAGTGTGTGCACCACGGCTTTCATGGCGGGCGGCTGCAGACACCATGGTTGCCTGAGCAACCTCTATCAAATTGTCAACTTCAAGTGCCTCTATGCGCGCAGTGTTGAAAATTTTCGATTTGTCTTTGAGTGTGATGTTTGCTACACGTTTACGTAACGCAGCAACTTTTTCCACACCCTCATCCATGGCCGCTTGTGTGCGGAACACGCTGGCGTGTGCTTGCATGGTATTGCGAATATCGTCTGCCACATTTTGTGCATACTCACCGTCGGTCGAGTTATCAAGGCGTGCAACACGCGCCAAAGAAGCATCAGCAGCATTTGCAGGTAGTGCTTTATGAGCTGCATTTTCTGTAGCAAACTTCACAATGTGGTCACCGGCTGCACGGCCAAAAACCAATAAATCGAGCAACGAATTGGTACCCAAGCGGTTGGCGCCATGCACGCTCACGCAAGAGCATTCACCTACAGCGTATAAACCCTTGACGACCACGCTTTCGTTCTTGTCGTTTTGTGTGACTACTTGGCCATTGATGTTGGTGGGTATACCGCCCATTTGATAATGAATAGTCGGCACCACAGGAATGGGTTCTTTGGTGATGTCCACATTGGCAAAGTTGTGACCAATTTCAAACACCGAAGGCAGACGTTTCATGATGGTCTCAACACCCAAATGCGTCATGTCCAAATTGATGTAATCTTTATTCGGTCCGCAACCACGACCTTCTTTGATTTCTTGATCCATGCAGCGTGAAACATAGTCACGTGGCGCTAAATCTTTGTATGCGGGTGCATAGCGTTCCATGAATCGTTCGCCATTGCTGTTGCGCAAAATCGCACCTTCACCACGGCAACCTTCTGTCAAAAGCACACCAGCGCCATGCACGCCAGTGGGGTGAAATTGCCAAAACTCCATGTCTTGCAACGGTATGCCTGCACGTGCTGCCATGCCTAAACCATCGCCTGTGTTGATGAACGCGTTCGTTGATGCGGCAAAATTCGTCCTGCGCCACCGGTTGCGAGCAAGGTGGTTTTGGCTTCAAAAATGTGAATCTCACCAGATTCC
The DNA here is from genome assembly GCA_016705065.1 of Candidatus Aalborgiella aggregata. Classification (GTDB taxonomy): domain Bacteria; phylum Pseudomonadota; class Gammaproteobacteria; order Burkholderiales; family Burkholderiaceae_C; genus Aalborgiella; species Aalborgiella aggregata. The sequence continues at coordinate 162,724 of JADIYY010000001.1, forward strand.
ATTTCCAGAGCTGTTACGCCCACCACATCACCATCCGCATCGCGAATCAAATCCAATGCCATCCATTCCACAAAAAATTGTGTTTTGGCTTGCACGTTTTGTTGGTAAAGTGTGTGCAACATGGCATGTCCTGTACGGTCAGCAGCTGCACAGGCTCGCTCAACCGCTTTTTCGCCATAGTTTGCTGTGTGGCCACCAAAAGGACGTTGGTAAATGGTGCCATCGGCATTGCGGTCGAACGGCATGCCCATGTGTTCGAGTTCGTAAACCACTTTAGGCGCTTCTCGGCACATGAATTCAATGGCATCTTGATCGCCCAGCCAATCCGAACCTTTTACCGTGTCGTAAAAATGGTAATGCCAGTTGTCAGAGTTCATATTGCCCAGCGATGCACCAATACCGCCCTGTGCTGCAACAGTGTGTGATCGTGTTGGGAAAACTTTCGACAGGACAGCAACATTTAAACCAGCGCGTGCCAATTGCAGCGAAGCACGCATACCTGATCCACCTGCGCCAACGATGACGACATCGAATTTACGTTTTGGAATGTTGTTTGATTGATTCATAGTGTTTGATATTTTTATTTCGGTTGTATTTGTTTGTGCGTGTTTAGAACTTCCACAACACTGAAACGAACCAAGCGACTGAACCCAATAGCCAAAGTGCAGTGAAAATTTGCAAACCACTCTTCAAACCTGCTGATTTGATGTAGTCCATGAAAATTTCGCACATACCCAACCAAGCATGCCAAGCAATACCAAGGACGACAATGACAGTTAAGAGGCGCATCCAAGTGGGTGAAAATATGCCAGCCCATAACTCATAGCCAAGTGGTCCTTTGGCGAATACCAATTGCGCCAAGATAAGGAGCGTAAAAATGACGATCAATGTGGCAGTGATGCGTTGACCTTTCCAATGGCGCAATGCCGTTTTGGATGCTTGATTTTTAATGGTTGTTGTAGTCATAATAATGATTCGAGTGAGTATGTTTTAGTAAAAACCAAAAACCTTTGCGCCCAAAGCAAGGGTCAATAACAGGCTGATACCAAAAACAACTTGCGCTGAACTTTTGCCAAATGTTTTAGACGTTTTGCTGTGATCCAAGTCCATGATCAAATGACGTAAACCCGCACACAAATGGTGCAAAAAAGCCCAAATTACAGAGATGGCAATCAATTTAAAAAACCAACCTGGTAAAAAACTTGCGCCATCTCGAAATATTGAAGTGAGACTGGTGTAAGAAACTTCAGACAAGATGGATTTTCCAAATGTCCAAGCAATCAAAGGCAAAAGCAAAGAGAATAGCGCCACTGGCGCGGTGCAAAATCGAAACGATAGCCGCTGCAGGCATGCGGTAAGTGGTGAGATCTTTAACCGCATGGATATTGCGAAACTCTGGACGATTGGGTTTCGATGGATTGGTTGTTTTTGTCATATGCTTCTTTCAAATAGCGTCAAATTTTCCCAAAAAGAGTCATTGTATTGCACCGCAGCAAACTGACTTGAAAATTTCACCATAAGCGCTGCCTTATATACAGCTAAATTAATCAGCTTAGTTCGTTCCTGTAGTGGTGGGTGTCTGTCAAGTAATACCCTTTGCGCAATTCCATAGGGATATCTTTATAGGTAAAGGCAATGCGTTCTACGCACAAAAGAGGTGTTTTCTGCTCAATGTGCAGCAATAGGCTTTGTTCTTCGTCAGAAGGAACAGCGCGAATTTTCTCCACCGCGCGAACCATGCGAACATCGAATTCTGTTTCAAACAAAGCATACATAGGGCCATGGTACTGCGCCAAGCGTTCAGCGGTTAAACCTTTGAATGGGATGCCCGGTAGCCAAATGTCTTCCAAAATAGTAGGTACGCCTGCAAAAGACAAAATACGTTGCGCTTGCAACACGGGGTCGCCCGTGCGCAGATTGAGTAATTTTGCAATTTCTGCAGTGGCGCGAATTTTTTTGCAAGCCACGATGCGACGGTCAGCCGGCCCTTCGGTATTTTGATCGCCCGCATCGGGAACCAACTTTAAAAAACGGTATTGAACATGTGATTCAGCATGGGTGGCCACAAATGTACCCTTGCCTTGACGCCTCACTAGCAAATTGTCAGCAGACAATTCATCAATGGCTTTGCGCATGGTGCCTTGACTGACGCGAAAGCGCGTTGCCAAGTCCATTTCGCTGGGTATGGCCTCGCCTGGTTTCCATTCGCCGGCTTGCAAGCTTTGCAGCATCAATGTTTTAATTTGCTGGTACAAGGGGCTGAAGGCGGGCGCACCAAAATCGGGCGCTGTCAGCGTATCGACAGCAACGGTGCTCGATTTTTGATTGTTTTGCTCATTCTTGGCCATGGTGTCTATCATATCTTATATAAGACATAAGACAAGTTGATTTATAGGGTTTTCCATAGTAAACTCACACTTGTTTATATATTCACGCTTTATTTTTATCCTTCCTTTTAATTTTATTGGAGTTTTCTATGAGCAAAAAGCCCGTCCGTGTTGCCGTTACTGGTGCTGCAGGTCAAATTGGTTACGCCATCTTGTTTCGTATTGCATCGGGCGAAATGCTCGGTAAAGACCAACCCGTTATTTTGCAATTGTTGGAAGTGCCCGTAGAAGGCCCGCAAAAGGCTTTGCAAGGTGTGATGATGGAATTGCAAGACTGTGCATTTCCACTCTTGGTGGGCATGGAAGCGCACAGCGACCCAATGACTGCGTTCAAAGATGTGGATTACGCATTGCTCATTGGTTCACGCCCACGTGGTCCAGGCATGGAACGTGCTGAACTCTTGGCAGTCAATGCGCAAATTTTCACTGCACAAGGTAAAGCCCTGAATGCAGTTGCCAGCCGCAATGTGAAAGTATTGGTCGTCGGCAACCCAGCCAATACCAATGCCTACATCGCTATGAAGAGCGCACCTGATTTGCCACGCAAAAACTTCACATCCATGATGCGTTTGGATCACAACCGTGCTTTGTCACAAATCGCTGCCAAAACTGGCAAAGCTGTTAACGACATTGAACAAATGGTGGTGTGGGGTAACCATTCTCCTTCTATGTATGCGGACTATCGCTTTGCAAAAATCAATGGCGCATCTGTTCAAGAAATGATCAACGACCAAGATTGGAATGCCAATACCTTCTTGCCAACCGTTGGCAAGCGTGGTGCAGCCATCATCGCTGCGCGTGGCTTGTCTTCTGCTGCTTCGGCTGCTGGTGCTGCTATCGACCACATGCGTGATTGGGTGCTCGGTACCAATGGCAAGTGGGTCACCATGGGCATTCCATCAGATGGTCAATACGGCATTCCTAAAGACATGTTGTTTGGCTTTGCGGTCACATGCGAAGGCGGCGAATACAAATTGGTTGAAGGTTTGACCATTGATGCTTTCAGCCAAGAATGCATCAACAAAACACTCGCCGAATTGACTGAAGAGCAAAAAGGCGTTGCACATTTGGTGTAATGAGGGAAATGTCCCATCCGCGTGAAATACTACTGGGGTCACAGGCAAGGTTCATCTCTTTGCCTGTTTGTGATCACTATTGTGGTGTGGAAGCGCGGATTAATAAAAGCCTTGCCTTGCAAGCTGAGCTCAGCCATGAATTCGGTACATGCGTCATTGATGTCACGCTCGATTGTGAAGATGGCGCACCAGTTGGTGGTGAAATTGAGCATGCGAATATGCTTGTATCCAGCATAAATAATGCCTATAATGCTACAAAAATTATAGCAATTCATGCGCCTGACAAGACACGACCTCGCATAGCTGTACGTGTGCATGCGATAGATCATCCTGCTTTTGAAACTGATATTGAAATTATCGTGACACAAGTAGGCCATCATTTGGCGCATGTCATGATACCCAAAGTGGAATCTGTAGCAGATGTTGAAAAGGCGATTGCGGCTATTGATGCAGCCAACAAGCACAGTTTGCATCCCATACCGATTCACGTTTTGTTGGAATCACCCAAAGCCATTCACCATGCATTTGATATTGCGGCACATCCACGCGTACAGAGTATCAGTTTCGGCCTGATGGACTTTGTCTCCAGTCATGGTGGTGCGATACCAGCCTCTGCCATGGGTGTTTCAGGTCAGTTTGAACACCCTTTGGTGGTACGTGCCAAACTGGCCATCTCAAGCGCATGCCATGCACATGGCAAAGTGCCTTCGCATTGTGTGGTGACCGAGTTTTCAGATGCGCAAGCGATTCAAAGCGCTGCTTCAAAAGCAGCCAAAAATTTTGGATATACCCGCATGTGGAGTATTCATCCCAGTCAAATTCGTCCCATCATTGCTGCATTTGCGCCAGATGAAGCCGCGATTGATGAAGCCAACCTCATCATTGCGAAAGCTAAGCAAGCAGATTGGGCACCTATTAATGTAAAAGGCGTTTTACATGACCGCGCCAGTTACCGTTTTTATTGGCAAGTGTTGGAACGTGCACACCAAACCGGCAAACCATTGGACGCATCCGTCGCCCACTATTTTTAACGTTATCGATTTTTAATTCCTAGAGGAGAAACCCATGTTACAAGCTTACCGTACCCATGTCGCTGAACGCGCTGCTTTGGGTATTCCGCCCCTGCCTTTGTCTGCCAAACAAACAGCTGATTTGATTGAATTGCTCAAATCACCGCCAGTCGGAGAAGAGGCGACTTTGGTAGATCTCATTACTCATCGCGTGCCCGCAGGTGTTGACGATGCCGCAAAAGTCAAAGCCAGCTATTTGGCTGCTGTAGCGCATGGCACAGAAAGTTGCAAACTCATCAGCCGTGCCCAAGCAACGACATTGTTGGGCACGATGCTTGGTGGTTACAACATCAGCCCATTGGTCGCATTGTTGGATGACAAAGATGTGGCATCTGAGGCTGCAGAAGGTTTGAAAAAAACCTTGCTGATGTTTGACCAATTTCACGACGTGAAAGAAAAAGCGGACAAAGGCAATGCCTTTGCCAAAGCGGTTTTGCAAAGCTGGGCCGATGCCGAATGGTTCACCAGCCGTCCTGAAGTACCAAAGTCCATCATGCTGACCATTTTCAAGGTGGCGGGTGAAATCAATACCGATGATTTGTCACCAGCGCCTGATGCCTTCAGCCGCCCAGACATTCCAATGCATGCATTGGCCATGCACAAAAATGCGCGCCCTGGCATCACCCCTGAAGAAGACGGCAAGCGCGGCCCTGTGAAGTTCATCAACGACTTGAAATCCAAGGGCAACTTGGTGGCGTATGTGGGCGACGTGGTGGGCACAGGCTCATCGCGCAAATCTGCTACCAACTCGGTGCTGTGGTTCACCGGTGAAGACATTCCGTTTGTGCCAAACAAACGTTTTGGTGGCGTGTGCTTGGGTGGCAAAATTGCCCCGATTTTCTACAACACCATGGAAGATTCGGGCGCATTGCCGATTGAATTGGATGTGAGCAAAATGAACATGGGCGATGTGGTTGAGCTGCGTCCTTATGAAGGTAAAGCTTTGAAAGACGGACAAGTGATTGCCGAATTCAAAATCAAGAGCGATGTGTTGTTGGATGAAGTGCGCGCCGGCGGCCGCATTCCGCTCATCATTGGTCGTGGCCTGACCGCTAAAGCGCGTGAAGCGTTGAAGCTGCCAGTTTCAACTTTGTTCCGTTTGCCGCAAAACCCAGTCGACACTAAAAAAGGTTTCACATTGGCGCAAAAAATGGTGGGTCGCGCATGTGGCTTGCCAGAAGGCCAGGGCGTGCGTCCAGGCACTTATTGCGAACCCAAAATGACCAGTGTTGGTTCACAAGACACTACCGGCCCGATGACCCGTGACGAGTTGAAAGACTTGGCTTGCCTAGGTTTCAGTGCCGATTTGGTGATGCAATCGTTCTGCCACACCGCTGCTTACCCCAAACCGGTGGATGTGAAAATGCACCACGAACTGCCAGACTTCATCAGCACACGCGGTGGTATCAGCTTACGTCCAGGAGACGGTGTGATTCACTCATGGTTGAACCGTTTGCTTTTGCCCGATACAGTGGGTACAGGCGGTGACAGCCACACACGTTTCCCCATCGGTATCAGCTTTCCTGCGGGTTCTGGCTTGGTGGCGTTTGGTGCAGCAACAGGTGTGATGCCTCTTGATATGCCAGAGTCAGTTTTGGTGCGTTTCAAAGGCAAAATGCAGCCCGGTATCACATTGCGTGATTTGGTAAATGCCATACCTTTGTATGCCATCAAAGCGGGTTTGTTGACTGTGGCCAAGCAAGGCAAAGTCAATATTTTCTCTGGCCGCATTCTAGAAATTGAAGGCTTGCCAGATTTGAAAGTCGAGCAAGCGTTTGAATTGTCAGATGCTTCAGCCGAACGCTCAGCAGGTGGTTGCACCGTGCATTTGAACAAAGAGCCCATCATTGAATACCTCAATAGCAACATTGCATTGATGAAGAACATGATCGCCAATGGCTACGAAGACAAACGCACCTTGGCACGCCGCATTGCCGCGCAAGAAGCTTGGTTGGCCAATCCGCAATTGCTCAAAGGCGATGCCGATGCCGAATACGCTGCTGTGATTGAAATTGACTTGGCCGACATTCATGAGCCTATCGTCGCTTGCCCGAACGATCCGGATGATGTGAAAACATTGTCTGATGTCGCAGGTGCGAAGATTGATGAAGTGTTCATCGGCTCTTGCATGACCAACATTGGTCACTTCCGCGCTGCATCCAAATTATTGGAAAACAAACGAGATATTCCTGTTAAGTTATGGATTGCGCCACCGACCAAAATGGATGCCCATCAATTGAGCGACGAAGGTCATTACAACGTCTTGGGCAGTGCAGGTGCGCGCATGGAAATGCCAGGTTGCAGTTTGTGCATGGGCAACCAAGCGCAAGTGAAGGAGGGCGCAACTGTATTCTCCACATCCACCCGCAATTTCCCTAATCGTTTAGGTAAAAACAGCAATGTGTATTTGGGATCAGCCGAATTGGCAGCTATCTGCTCCAAACTAGGACGCATTCCAAGCAAAGAAGAATACATGGCCGACATGGGCGTGCTGACTGCTGCAAGTGGCAAGGTCTACCAGTATTTGAACTTTGACAAAATGCCCGACTTTGCATAACAAAAATAAGCCCACCATCAGTGTGGTGATGGCGACCTTCAATCGAAGCAATTTATTGCAATTTTCGATTGGGTCGCTGCTTAAAAATAGCTTTCAGGATTGGGAACTGATCGTAGTAGGTGATTGCTGCACTGACGACACAGAACAAGTTGTCGCAGCTTTCAATGATTCGCGCATTCAATTCATTAATTTGGATAAGAATGTAGGTGAGCAGTCGGGCCCGAATAACATTGGCGTGTCATTAGCCAAAGGCAAATACATTGCATTTCTGAACCATGATGACATGTGGTGCAGTAACCATCTGCAAAGCAGCATGGAGCTGCTTGAAAAGTCTGATGCTGATTTGGTTTTCAGTCAAGCTTTATGGGTGCCATATCAAGCGCCGATGTCATTATCTGGCGCTACAGTAGGTCATATTCAAGCCTATCAACCATGGATGATTGCGCCAGCAACCCTTTGGCTTTTTAAAACAACTTTGACTGAGAAGGTTGGCACTTGGCGATTGTCGAGAGACATTCACAGCATTCCATCGCAAGATTGGTTATACCGTGCACATCAAACAGGTGCAAAGATTCTAGCCAATCCTGTTGTCACCGCTGTGATATTGAATTCTGCTACGCGTATAAATGCTTATTCAGAGCGGCAAATGTCAGAACATGAACAATGGTGCAAAATTGCCAGTGATACTGCGGCACTTGGACAAGCTGTCTCTTCTGCGTACGGCGCACATCTGCAAAATATAATCACGATGAATGTTGGCTTGGCTATTCGACGTTTATTGGGTTTAATGGGTCGAAAAATACTGTTTAAGCTGCAAATTTTCCCACCTGATTTAGCTTATTGGCTGCGTTATTCTAGAAAAGGATCAGTCATTAAAATGGCTAGAAAGCGACGTGGTTTGTAGTTTGTTTGGTTAATCTGCGTGGCTAATTCTTTTCGGAGTTCTATATGAATGAAAATAAAAATTGGCTATTGGCACAAGCACAACAAGATGCTGCAAGCATGACTAAAAACTGGGTGCCCAGCCGAAATAAACAAATCGAAGGTGTTTCAATCATTGAAATCAAACCAGTCATGACCGACTATGGTCATTTGACTGAGGTAATGCGAAGCGAGTGGCTGACTTCCGCACCTGGTGTGGATCAGATATTCGTCTCTACCATGCATCCAGGCCACATTAGCGCATGGCATGCGCATGGCAAAACGACTGATAGGCTTTTTGCCGTCACTGGACAATTCAGAGTGGTGTTGTTTGATGCGCGGCAGGACTCGCCTACATATGGTTTGTTAACCGAATACAAAATTGGTGCACAAAGACCCATGCTGATTGTCATTCCCCCAAAAGTCTGGCATGGTGTGCAAAATTACGGCTCAGAAATCAGCGTTTTACTGAATGCGGTTGATTTGGCCTACCAGTATGACGACCCCGACCATTGGCGAATGCCACTCGATTCAAAAGAGATTCCATACACTTTCAAGTGATGTGACTTTTTAACTAACCCAAGCTCAAATCGTGGGCAGGCGTTTAGCTGACTTAGTTATAACTTAAATTAATCTGTACCCAGCATATTTATTGCCTACGATGCTATTAAATATATAGTAAATTAATCATTCAAACAACATGAATCAATTCAAATGATTGAGCGAATTATTGTTGAGGTACTTTCTAAATCCACCCGTCAGATTTGAATCAAATATATTTCAGTTTGTTAGTTCTGAATTAAATTATCGGCCACCATTTCTAGCAGGCTGTCAACATGCTTGTCCCAGTTGGCATTTTTAGCACCCATTTCTAGGGTAATGCGGCATTGTCCGCAACTGGTGACGAAGTGTTGCGTACCGGTAGCTTCAACTTGTGCTTGCTTCAAGGCAAATACTTTATAACGCAAGGGCGTTGCGCGCTGGTTGGATACAACGCCGCCACCTCCACCGCAGCAAAAACCGGTTGTGCCATGGTTTTCCAGTTCAACCAATTCCAAGCCCAGTGCTGAGATAACACGCCTTGCGGCAGCTTCCAGTCCACCGCGTCGCACAATTTGGCAAGGGTCGTGAAATGTAGCGGTATGCTTTGTTTTATTGACTTTGATTTTCCCATTGGCAAGCATTTCGTCTAAAAATTCGGTCATGTGAATCACACGCACAGGCAACGCCTTGCCATACCATTTGGCTGCTTCCCATCGTGCTGCGCCGTAGGCGTGACCACATTCAGGGAGTAGCACGGTATGGGCGCCAATTTTGACGGCGGTGTCAATCAAGGCACGGGTGAGCTTTTCTTGTAGCGCAATATCACCATTGTTAAAACCGATGTTAGAAGCATCAAACCCCTCTTGGTGCATGGTCCAGCGCACGCCGCTGGAGTTCAATATCTTCGCAGCATCGGCCATAGCTTTGGTGTGTTCGCCCAGTTCTGCGGGCGCTGCAGTCACCAAAATATCGGCGGATGCCAAATCGCAAGGAATTTCAACCCCGTGTTCTTTGGACACTTCGGCCAAGATGTCAGGCAAGTCTTCACCGGGTGTGGCGGTGCTGTTCCATTGCTGTGCGGTTCTGTCCATCAGTGCCATGCGCTCTGGTAGCAAACCAGCTTTGTACATGCCGTGGCGGGTATCGCGCACCAATTCAGCAATGTCGATGCCCATCGGGCATGCCACAGTACAACGTCCGCACATATTACAAGAGTCATACACCAACTCTTGCCAACGTTCCAAGTCCTCAATGCTGGGTTCTTTGTACCACCCCATTTTTTTCAGCCACGGAGAGAAAGCGCTGGCTTCACGCTGGTAGGCGCGGCGCAAGGGCTCTAATTTCAGAATAGGTGTGTATTTGGCATCGCCAGTAGCCAAATGAAAATGACAGGCTTGTGCGCACAAACCACAATGCACACAGGCTTCTAAATGCACGGCGGTCGTCGTGCCAAAGTCCGTTAGAAAACTGCTTACTGCTGCTTTTAAACGATCTGTGTCACTGGTCGTGCCTTGTTTGTCAAAGCTGGGATGTAAAACTTCGGTCGCTGTGCTCATAGTTCTACTCCTCGGTGGTTAAAGCGTATCCCCGTGCTGCCGCGAGAAAATGCAAACAAAATGGCATGCATCAGTTTGCCAAATGGGAACCAAATCAACAATAACTCCAGAGACAACAAGTGAATGGCCAGTGGCGTGGGATAAATCACCTGCTCACGTGCGACGGTAATGGCAGATGATTCATTAATCACTGCCATGCCAGTGATCATAGGCAAAAAAGTCACCGTCCATGTGATCCAATCATTCGAATTCGAAATCCGCTGCAATACAGCATCGGTCAAGCGCCAGTAGAGTGCAAATAGCAAGGACAATATGGTCGCTGCCGCAGCAAAGTACATTACAACATCGGGCAGGGCTGGCCACGATAGCCAGGTGATTCGTTGGATAAAAGCGATGTGCGGCGCATAGCCTAAAAATACCACTGCTAGGCCAATGTGAAAGATGTAGCCGTTGTAAGTAGTCACCAGCGCTGCTTGTCCAAACTCTTGGCGCGGCCACATGCCTCGCACAATGGCTTTGCGTGCAGCGACAGCATTACTGGGCATGCCTTCTCGAGCAGGTGATAAATCAGGCATACGCGGTCGGCGCCACAGATGCAACAAACGCCATCCTGTCCCAAGCACAAAGATGAACAACGACAGATACAGTGCAGGACCGCGGGCAAAGTCAAGTAAGGTCATTTGTCTTCCTCTTTTTGTTTGAAAATACTAAACCACAGCCTGACTCTACGCCCGTTGCGAACAAAAAGCTTGATATATCGCAATTAAATGTGTTCTTACAAGTGCTTTGCCTACAATCCACGCACCTCAACCGAAATTTTGCACAGTTATGTCACAAATCACACAAACTATTCTTTACACCGATGTAGATGGATTCGCTAAATTTCGCGATGATACTTTGCACCTTTCCGAAGGCAAGCCAGATGCCAAGCTATCACCCTTGCAGGCCAGTGGTGGTTTCCAGTTCAGGCTAAGCCCAGTCGGATTCAAAAGCAGTTTTCATTGCACCACAACGCCTCAATGGTTGGTGGTTTTGAGTGGCGCTATGGAAATATTCTTGCAGGACGGCACGTCACGCATATTCAAAGCCGGAGACTCGTTTTATTCAAACGACACCTTGCCATTGGGCGCGGTCTTTGACCCCAAACACCACGGTCACGCCAGCCGGCAAGTGGGAGAAGCGCCTTTGCAGACCTTGTTTGTGCGGGTTTAACCTATTAAAAAAGTGTGCAATTTTTCGTATATTGTGATAACGTTACTTTTGTGTACTTCTTAAGTTAACGTTAAGGAAATATATGATCCACATTAAAAGAATCATCAAATCGACATTGGCTCTGGGTCTGGCTTTGTCTTTGTTGGCAGCTTGTAGCAGTTCTGACCCAACAAATGTTGCGGCAGATTTCAGTGCTCAAGGCATCAAAGGCAAGATCGAAGGTGAAATCGTGGTGATTGACTTGAGTGAGTTAGGCAACTGCGCCACCACCATCGAAAACATGACGATTGCTGCCGAAACGTTTGGAGCGTCTGTCAGTCCAGACCCGCGCGTGGCGCGTGATTACACAAATCCCGTCGAGTTCACCGTTACCGCACCTGATGGCACCAAAGCGGTGTTTAAAGTGAAAGTTAAAGGTGCGGGCTGCTTAAGTACGCCCACTCCCAAGCCAGTGGTTAAAAACACACCGCTTGAATTGGGTGACTTTACATGTCAGCCAGTAAGATTCAAGCCATTAACCCTAGCAGAAAGTGATGAAACCACGGTTTACTGTGAGATTTCTGCTGTTGACCCCGATGGAATTGATCATTATGACGTGCAGTTATATAACGGAACTGACGAAGATTTCTATTCAAGCTCTTTAAAATTTCATAAGCAGGATGGGGACAAAATACTTGTTGAATTAAGTTGTAGCAATACTTTTTACGATAATCCCATACTCCAAATCAATGTTGCAGGCAAACTACCCAACGGTACATCAGAATCGGAGAGTTTAAGCACAATTACCATTTCTGCTGGGGATATTTGTCCTAATTTAATTGAATGATTCGCTCATTTTCTACAGGTATTGAAGACTAACCTTTAAAAGCGAAAAGGAAAACGCCATGTTATTAACACCAAAATTAGCTAAATTTTCTGCGGGGCTTGGTATAGTTTTGTCGATACTCGCTGGCTGCAGCAGCTCTGACCCAACAAATGTTGCTGCTGACTTCAGTGCTCAAGGCATTAAAGGCAAAATTGAAGGTGAAATTGTGGTGATTGACTTGAGTGATTTAGGCAACTGCGCCACCACCATTGAAAACATGACGATTGCTGCCGAAACGTTTGGTGCATCGGTCAGCCCTGACCCGCGCGTGGCGCGTGACTACACCAATCCCGTCGAGTTCACCGTTACCGCACCCGATGGCACCAAAGCGGTGTTTAAAGTGAAAGTTAAGGGGGCTGATTGCATTAGCAAGCCGGTAGTATCGAACACACCATTGGTGTTGGGTTCATTGACTTGTACACCTGTAGAAGCTTTTGCTTTTAACATAGCTTTGCCTGTAGTCACCATGAATTGTGAAATTACCGCAAATGATCCTGACGGCATTTCAAATTTTGAATTTACATTGGCAGGCAGTGTGCCTTACCCTGATTCAATTCAAAATCAAACCAATGAGGCTCCAAGATTTACGGTAGAGTTAACATGCTCTAACGAATTTTATGAGGATCCAACTCTTACGTTTAAAGTCAAAGGGAAAAAATCAGATGGATCAGCAGAGGCTGAACAAACAGCTAGCTTGGTTGTGAGTTATAAAGATATATGTTCAAAGCAGCTCGGATAAATATACTTAATCAAGTACAAACCTGAATGAAAAGAGCGCCTTGGCGCTCTTTTTTTTTTGTCTTGCAGTCGCTGAGGCTGCATTTCGATAACTGCGATAATAGGGGGCTGGCGTAGCGATATTCTGTTGAATCATTCGCTTGAACGCTTTTCATTCCCCAGAAATTTCGGATATTCAAAACAAAATGGCCCAATACGTATTTACCATGAACCATCTGAGCAAGACGGTTCCACCCAAGCGTCAAATCATCAAAGACGTGTCTCTCAGCTTTTTCCCAGGCGCCAAAATTGGTGTGCTGGGCGTCAATGGTTCAGGCAAGTCCAGCTTGCTCAAAATCATGGCGGGTGTGGACAAAGAATTTGAAGGTGAAGCCACGCCGATGCCGGGTTTGCACATCGGATATTTACCACAAGAGCCGCAGTTGAACAACGAACACACTGTGCGCGAAAGCGTGGAAGCAGGCATGGGCAAAGTGTTTGCCGCCAAAGCGCGCTTGGAAGAAGTTTATATCGCCTATGGCGCCGAAGACGCTGATTTTGATGCACTGGCCGCCGAACAAGCCGAGTTAGAAGCCATCATAGCAACCGCTGGCACAGACAGTGAACACCAACTTGAAATCGCCGCCGATGCGCTGCGCCTACCACCCTGGGATGCCAAAATCGGCGTGCTGTCGGGTGGTGAAAAGCGCCGTGTGGCGCTTTGCGCTTTGCTTTTGTCCAAACCTGAAATGCTCTTACTGGACGAACCCACCAACCATTTGGATGCCGAATCCGTTGATTGGTTGGAGCAATTTTTACAACGCTATTCAGGCACCGTGGTGGCCATTACCCATGACCGTTACTTTTTGGACAACGCAGCAGAGTGGATTTTGGAAATGGACCGTGGCAACGGCATTCCGTGGAAAGGCAACTACAGCGGCTGGTTAGAACAAAAACAAGTGCGCTTGGCGCAAGAACAAAAGGGCGAAGAAGCGCGCACCAAAGCTTTGAAGAAAGAATTGGAATGGTCACGCCAAAACCCCAAAGCGCGTCAAGCCAAAAGCAAATCGCGCTTGGCCCGCTTTGAAGAATTGTCTGATTACGAATACCAAGCGCGCAACGAAACACAAGAGATTTTCATTCCCGTGGCCGAACGCTTGGGCAACGAAGTGATTGAATTCAAAAACGTCACCAAATCGTTTGGTGACCGCGTGTTGATTGATAACTTGAGCTTTCAAGTACCTGCCGGTGCCATCGTCGGTATCATCGGCCCCAACGGCGCGGGTAAGTCCACCTTGTTCAAACTCATCGCTGGCAAAGAGCAGCCAGACAGCGGCGAAGTGAAAATCGGTAAAACCGTGCGCATGGCGTTTGTAGACCAGCATCGCGATGAATTGGAAAATGCCAAAACCGTTTGGGAAGACGTCTCAGGTGGTTTGGATATTTTGACCGTGGGCAAATTCCAAATGCCCAGCCGCGCTTACTGCGGACGCTTTAACTTCAATGGTCAAGACCAACAAAAACGTGTCGGCACGCTATCAGGTGGTGAACGCGGTCGTTTGCACTTGGCCAAAACTTTGATTGCGGGCGGCAACGTGTTGATGTTGGACGAGCCATCGAACGACTTGGATGTGGAAACTTTGCGTGCGTTGGAAGATGCACTCTTAGAATTCGCCGGCTCTGTCATGGTGATCAGTCATGACCGCTGGTTCTTAGACCGCATCGCCACCCACATCTTGGCCTGCGAAGGCGATAGCCAATGGACCTTCTACAACGGCAACTACCAAGAGTACGAAGAAGACAAAAAGCGCCGCTTAGGTGAAGAGGGCGCCAAGCCCAAGCGCATGCGCTTTAAAGCGATTCATTAAAGCAGATGCATGCAAGTGTCTGAATCTTGCATCATCACTGTTTATATGTGAAATCGACATGTATCAGGCGTATTTATTGCCTATACTGCTATTAAATGTATAGCGTTAGAGTTTATAATTGTTATAGGCTTGTAATCTCATCGAATGGCTTCAAATAGTCAATGCTAATCACAGCGACTAAGGAGTAAGCAGATGAAGGGGATTCAAGTTTTTAAATCCGTTCTTGCGGCATCGGCCATTGGCAGTTTGCTGATGACATCGACAGCAACGCAGGCCATCGAGCAACCCAGCTATGTTGTGGTGCAAAGCAACGATGTTTATGAAATTCGCAAATATGAGCCTTATATCGTGGCTGAAGTTGTTGTGCCTGGGCCAGAAGCGGATGCGGGCAACCAAGCCTTCAGCCTATTGGGTGGCTACATCTTTGGTAAGAACAAAGGCGAACGCAAGCTGGAGATGACAGCACCCGTGGTACAAACACCGGTCACGTCTTCAGCATCCACCAAGATTGACATGACAGCACCTGTGGTGCAAACGCCGACCAGCAATGGTTTCTTGGTGCAGTTCATGATGCCAAGCGCGTATACCTTGGCTACTTTGCCAGTACCTACCGACCCTCAGGTCAAGTTACGTCAAGTGGCTGGCAAAACGGTGGCGGCGCATCGCTATTCAGGAAGTTGGTCGCAGAGCAACTACGATGAGCATCTCAACATTCTCAAAGCTGCACTGGCCAAAGCGGGTGTCAAAACCCAAGGTGAGCCGCTGTATTCGCGCTACAACGCGCCTTTTACGCCATGGTTCATGCGCAAAAACGAGATTTGGTTCAATATCCAGCCTTGAGGAGATACCAACACGGTTGAATAATTGGCTGTGCTGTTGCTATATTTAATATAGCTAAATAATCAATTAATACGCCGACTATGGTGATATTTATGCCTTAAAGCTGGCGACAGTGGCTGCCAGTGCTTCAGGCCACGGCGTGGCACGCGACTTCATACGGCTGCGCCACTTGCTGTCGTCTACCACATACGGCGATTCAAAATGCGGCAGCATTTCAATCATTTCTTTGGCGGCAGGCAAGAAGATGCCGACCATGCGCAACATCCATGCACCGGTTGGCACGATTTTGGGTGTTTGATGAACCAACGCTACCGTTTGCGCTGCCACTTCATTGGCTGTGTAGGTCACACAGGTGGGTACATGCCAAGCCTCGCCCCAGCCTTGCCCATCCACACCCAGTTCAACCAATGCATTCGCAAAATCCGGCACATAGGTGTAGCTGTGAGCCACATCGGGCTTGCCAAACCAGCGCACGGTTTTCCCCGTCAACAGCGGTGGAAAAAATCGTTCGCCCAGCATGCTATTTTTAATTCCTGGACCTATGAAGTCCGATGCGCGTGCGATTGAAGTTTTGATTTTTCCAACTTTGTGCGCATCTAAAACCATGTTGGCAATGCGCGCCCGCACGACACCTTTCTTGGTGACCGGTTGCTGTTGCGTGTCTTCAGTCAGTGGCGCATTGGGTGACTCTTGGTACATGTACAAATTGTCGGCAAAGACCAAGTTGCTTTTGTTGGCTTCGCAGGCAGAAATGACGTTTTGCATCATCACGTCAAACTCATGCGCCCAACGGTGATAGGCTGGCATGGCACACATGTAGACGACAGCAGAGCCTTTGAATGCAGCAGTCAATTGCGCCAAGTTGTTCACATCGGCAGCCACCACATCAACTCCATCTTGCTTGGGAAAAGTGCCGCTTTTGTGCACCACGCGCACAGGCAAACCACGTTCGCGCAAGGCTGCAACGGTGGCTTTAGCCACTTGGCCTGCGCCTAAAATGGTGTGGACAGTTGAGTTAGTTGTGTTCATGTTTTTATACCTTTCAGAGAATATGAGAAGCCAAGCTTCTTCGTGGCGATGGTTGCACTACGGCTGCGTAGCCAATTCGCGTCCACATTTGCACGGTATGGCTGGCTGGTGGGGCATTGAGTAATTGGTGAATCGCTGCGTAAGTTTTTGCTTGCTCAGGATATTCTTGCAATGCCTGTGAAATGGGTTGCATGGACAAACCTTCAGCTGTAGCCGCAAGCTGAGCCCTGACGTAGGCGCGTCCTGCGTTGATTTGCGCCACGCGATCATTGCCTTGTGTGATCAAATAAAAGAAGTTTGGTGTGGCATCAATTTTGGAGTTGAAGTCCTTGATTTGGCTGGCAATGGATGCATTGTCGCTCTCAGGTGCTTTGCTTCTATCGAATAAACCCAAAGCCACGACAGTACGTACGAATGGCGAATTGATTGAAATGCCATCTGGATTTTGCTTGATTTCAGCAGGACCTACACGCATGAGTTTTAAAGATTCCAGCATGGTTCTGGGTGTCGTCAATTCAATGCGCCATGCTTCTTTGGCAATGGCTCGATGCTGGCTTAATACGTCTGCTGCAGTGTTTGTCGAAAAGCCAATTTGAACTGGCAATCCGCTTGCACTGGCCATGATCGATTTCATTGATGCATCTGAAATGTCCTTCGTTTCATACATTTCGCGGTTGGTGCGACGTTTTAAAATTTGTGCAAACAATGCATCTTTTGCAAGTGCTGTATCTGAATACAGACTGATGCGTGCTGTGGGACGGCGGTCTACTGTTTTGGCATCAAACATGCCTTCAGGGAAAAGTGCAATGTCTGCTCGAAGCCCAACTTGCTTTGCCGCAAGATACAAAAGCTCTATGAATGTCCCTTGCCCCAACACGATTTGCCGCGACAAGGGATCGGTGTCGGGCAGCAAGCGGTTGGTATCGCAATACAAAGTTATCTCATTGGCATGCTTTAAATCAACCAACCACGATTGCAAATTATGCGGATGAGGTGCCAAGATGGCATAACTCAAAATCCAATGCCGCAGGTCTTGACCTGGTGCGGGTGGTTGCCATGCTGCCAAAGCTTCGGGTGGATAGTCAGAAGAACAAGCCGCGATGGTTGGTATGGCAGCAAAAACCAAACCACCGCCCATCAATCGGATGAATGACCGTCGGTTTGCTTGCTGGGTGGGAAATGAAGTTGTTTGCATGGTGTGCCTTTTTGTTGGTGTGCAGCTATTGTCAAAGCGATCAAAGATATGCACAATTGCCTATCTGTGTTCAACTGATATGCATAAATGAATAATCAATTTGACTGGCATTTGATTCGCGCTTTTCTAGCAGCACTGGATGCGGGCAGCTTGTTGGGTGCGGCCAAGAAATTGCAAACCACTCAACCCACAGTGGGGCGGCAGGTGGCGCAGTTGGAGGCGCAAATGGGTGTGGTGTTGTTTGAGCGCACGGGTCGCGGTTTGCAGCCCACGGCAACGGCATTGAGCTTGGCAGATGCAGCACGATCCATGGAATCGGGCGCATTGCAATTGGCTCGGCAGTTGCAGGCCAAACAAACGCAAGTTCAGGGGACAGTGCGCATCACAGCCAGCCAACCTGTCGCCTACCAATTGTTGCCACCGATATTGGCCAGCATGCGTGATGCGCTACCTGAGATTCAAGTCGAATTGATCAGCAGCAACCAAGTCAGCAATCTGCTGCGGCGCGAAGCCGATATTGCCGTGCGCATGGTTCAGCCCGACCAAGGCACATTGATTGCTAAAAAACTGGGCTCAGTGTCGGTGGGCGTGTACGCGCACAAAAGCTATCTGGCGCGCTTTGGCACACCACATGCGCCTGATGATTTGTTGAAACACACCTTGATTGGCTATGACACTGATGATGTGATGATTCGCGGTTTTGCAAATTACGGACAAAGCTTGGGCAAAGAAGCGTTTGCGATTCGCAGCGATGATTTGATTGTGCAGTGGCAAGCCCTGTGTGCAGCCTGTGGCATTGGTTTTGTGGCTGACTACATGGGACGCAACCATTCCGATTTGGTCAAAATATTACCCATGCTGAAAATTCCACCACTGCCCATGTGGCTGGCAGTGCACAGAGAGATTCGTTCGAATCAGCGCATCCGTGCTGTGTTTGACTATTTAGCTAAAGCACTGCCACCTTTGCTCTGAATTTTCGCTCTGCAAGATTTTGAATTTATCAACTGGGCAAGCTAAGATGCGTAAAAACCAAAATGTGAGGAGATATCCATGAAACGAGCAGACTTTCGATTTTTTCACCGCTTGCGCGTGCGTTGGGTCGAAGTGGACATGCAGAAAATTGTGTTCAATGGGCATTATTTGATGTACTTTGATACGGCCATTGCCGATTACTGGCGTGCACTGGCTTTGCCCTATGAAGAAAGCATGCACCAATTGGGTGGTGATATGTACGTGAAGAAGGCCAGTTTGGAATACTTTGCCTCTGCGCGCTATGACGATAGATTGGATGTGGCTTTGCGTTGTGCCAAAATTGGCAACTCATCCATGTTGTTTGAAGGCGCTATTTTTCATGGCGAACAACTTTTAATCGGTGGTGAATTGCTCTATGTGTATGCCGACCCTGCAACACAAACATCACGCAGGGTGCCAGATACCTTGCGAGACATGTTGGAAGGCTACGAGCGCGGTGACGCGATGACGCGTATTCAAGTCGGCACTTGGCAAGCGTTAGAACGTGATGCCGCAGCCGTTCGCACCGAAGTGTTTGTAGAAGAGCAAGGCATTGCGCGTGAAGACGAGTGGGATGAAGCCGACAAAACGGCCGTGCATGCCGTGGTGTACAACGGCATGAACATGCCTTTGGCTACCGGCCGTTTGCTGGTTGCTGCACCTGGTGTCAGCAAAATTGGGCGCATGGCTGCCAAGCGCGTCTTGCGTGGCAACCATTTTGGCAAGCAAGTTTTGGATGCACTCACCAACGCTGCCCAAGCTCGCGGCGATCATGAAGTGCTGCTGCATGCGCAGCAAAGTGCAGCAGGTTTCTACGAAAAATCAGGTTTCAAAGTGCGTGGCGAGCCGTTTGATGAAGTGGGCATCACGCACATTGAAATGTTTAAATCATTGTGACGTGTCGTATAGGGTTTCAGCATCAAGAATTGCCGTCTGGTTCAGCAATCGTCAAGATGTAATCCAAAAATTTGGTCGTCTCAAAATAAGCGCCGGTTTCTTTGAACAACAAAGGTTCGCTGGCGGCTGCCATCCAAACGGGTTCGGCGATTTTCATGGCACCATCGTTTTCATCGGGCACAACCCAGCCCGGTAAATCGCCTTTGGATATCAATGCACTCATGGCGACGATGCGCTCTTCGATGGCCAGCACTTTGTCTTGCTCGCCGTTGAAAAGCCGATTCATCAATTGCAAACGGTCTTTCCAATCTCGCTTATCAGGCGGTAGTTTGTGTACTTCTTGTGTCACCAACAGCAAGTCTTCTTTGGTAATGGTCACTGCGTTGAGACGTTTTGACATTTGGGCCAGGGCTTCGGTAATATCCATCTGATTGAGCGGTATTGAATGATTGAAATGGGTGCTTTGCCAACTGAAAAAATTGAAAAGCGGTACAGTATCAGAGTTTACCAATTAAAAAAAGGAGACTTTGCATGACCAGCATCACAGAACGAAACGCCCAAACCATCAACCGCTTCTACAACGCCTTTTCTACTTTGGATGCGGAAATGATGGCCACTTGTTATGCCGACAATGTGCAGTTTCAAGATGAGGTGTTCAGCTTGAGTGGCAAAAATGACACCGTCAACATGTGGCGCATGTTGTGCGCCGCTACCATCAGCAACCCAGAGGCCTTGAAAGCATGGAAATTAACATTCAATGATGTGAAAACTGCCGCCAACATTGGTCAAGCCCATTGGGAGGCGCATTATCTTTTTAGCAAAACGGGGCGCAATGTGGTGAACAAAATCGATGCAGTTTTCACCTTCAATGAATTGGGCCAAATCATCATTCACCGTGACAGTTTTGATTTTTGGGCCTGGTCGCGCCAAGCTTTGGGATTACCCGGCTTATTGCTGGGCTGGACACCCTTTATGCGCGACAAGGTGAAAGCGACTGCGACGCAGGGCTTGGCGAAATTTGTTAAGAAAGCGTAGCACCTACATTGCTATATTAACAATAGCAATAAAGGCAATAAATACGCCGGCTATAGGCGTATTTTTTATATATTATGCGTTAAGTATTAAAACTCAATCGCGTCAGAGATGGCTTTGATACCCGCTTTGGCGCAGATTTCATCAGCGTCACCACTGGGGCCACCGGATACACCTATTGAGCCAAAGATATTGCCACCTGCTTCGATCGGCAGGCCACCACCGACTGGGATAAAGCGTGGGAAATTGCGTAAGCCGCTGGATGGGCTATTGGCTTGCGTTTGCACACCCAATTCTTTGGTTGAGGTTCTGAAAGTCAAGGCCGTCCAAGCTTTGTTGGTGGAGACTTCGACAGTGTGCGGACCAGCAAAACGGTCGCGCAACAAGACTTGGGTTACACCGCTTCTATCGGTCACCGCCACCGCCACTTGAAAACCTTGTTTGTTGCAAGCATCAATCGCAGCTTGTGCCGCTTTGAGTGCGGTTTCGGGCGTCAGGGATTTGAGCTGAAACGTACCGACCTGAGCTGTAGCTGTCAGTGCAAGTAGTGACAAAGAAACCATCACGGGGGCTAAGAATTTGGCTGTTTTCATCAATTTCTCCTTGTTAAATTTGGATTGAGAGCACCATTTTGCTGCCACTGTGCATTTTTGTGATGACATAGGTCAACATCATCAAAGATTGCTAATGACTTGGCAAGTCCCGGCCAATGCCAGTGTCAATTCTGCAGCAGGTATCGCTTTACAGCCGTTCACATTTTGACCAGACCACAAAGGCGTGAAGTCAGTGCGTCCCAATTTTTCAGCCGCGCTGCGTAAAGGAGCGAGAGCAGATGTGGCGAGTGGAAATTCAGGTGCCTTCGCGCTGATAGAACCCAGCTCCTGCATTACGCGGTTCACCATGCCTCGTGCGGGGCGACCGGTGAAAAGATTGGTCAACGCAGTGATGTGGGCAGTCGCGCCAACAGTGCAGTTTTGTAATGCGGTGCGGTGCAAAGCACTGGTAGTAGCTTCAGGGCAGAGCATGTAAGCGGTGCCAATTTGCACGCCAGCCGCGCCCAAGCGCATCGCCGCTGCAACACCATTGGCATCGGCAATGCCGCCTGCAGCAATCACGGGCACTTTCACGGCTTGCACAATTTGTGGCAACAATGCAAAGGTACCAACTTGCGAATTCAAATCCTTGGTCAAAAACATGCCTCGGTGCCCACCCGCTTCCAAGCCTTGTGCAATGATGGCATCCACACCGTTTGCTTCTAACCAGCGGGCTTCAGCAACCGTAGTGGCAGACGACAAAATTTTAGAGCCCCAACTGCGCACACGTTGCATCAAATCTGCAGTGGGCAAACCAAAATGAAAACTCACCACGGGTGGTTTGAAGGCTTCCAACACATCAGCCGCTTCATGGCTGAATGGGTTGCGACCCGGACCTGTTGGGATGCTGTCCGCATCAATGCCAAATTCAGCGTAATAGGGCGCTAAAGCTTGGCGCCAAGCCGCTTCGCGTGCAGCATCGGGTGCTGGTGTGGTGTGGCAGAAAAAGTTAACGTTATAGGGCTTGCTGGTACCAGCTTTAATCGCGTTGAGTTCGCTTTGCAAGGTCTCCAGTGACAACATGGCGCAGGGTAGTGAGCCCAAACCACCCGCATTGCAAACCGCAATCGCCAAGCTGCTGCCTTGTACACCGGCTAAGGGTGCTTGGATGATGGGAAGTTCGATGGATAAAAGTTTTTGCAAAGTCATCTGATTTCAAGTTTTCAAATCAATTTGCCCCATGGCACTTTTTGTATTTGCGACCGCTACCGCAGTAGCACAGGTCGTTGCGGCCAGGGTCTTGGGTGGTTTTGCGGACTTGCTCGACGCGTGGGCCGATGGATTTCCACAGTTCGCGCAAATCGTATACCGCCCAAATCGCTTCACCAAAGACCTCCAACCGTGCTTTGGACATCGAAGGTGGCATGGTGCTGCCGTCTTCAGCCTCGATGACAGAAACCTCGGGTGGGTCGGTGTCGTCTTCGGTCAACGCGATGATGGCGTTCAAACCATCGTCCAGCCATTGCACCGCCTCTTTGTCCTTGGGTGGCGCCACCCATTCTTCAGGCCAGCTTTCAACGGCGAACATGAATCCCAAAGCCCACACTTGCCCAAATGCGGGAATGTCTTCATCTGGGTTGTCACGCAAAGCCGTGGCGCGTTCTTCATCCGACAGACTCGCCATCACCCCACGTATGTCCAGCACTTGGGGGTAAAAAGCGCGTTCGTCTTCCAAGTCTTTCACATCAGCGTCCAATGATTGGGCAATTTCAGCCCAGCGGCGTAAAAAGAGGGCGTTGAAAAGTTGTTCTTGTTCAGGGTTGGCAAATTTGATTTCGCCGTTCTCATCACCATCCAACAACATGGGCATGTATTCGCTGGCGGGTATGGGTTTGCGGCAGCAAATCAAAGCTGTCATGAAACCCTCGCAAAATTCCCACTGCGGTGTTTCAGGTGCGCGGGTGCGCAACTCGTCCAAAATGTCGTCCAGCATATCAAAGTCGTCAGGGCTCATGGCCTGATCACTGGCAGCGGACAAGCTGGTTTTGTGACTTGTTTCCGCTTTTTGTGATTTGTTTGATTGTTTGGGTTTGTTTATGGCCATATGTGTGTACTGCCTTCATCAGAAGCTGGGTAGTCAAGGATAATTGCGCTAAATCGTAACAGCTTAACCCAGTTTAAACCAGCCGAGTTGGCGTCAATTGTGAGGCATTTACGAAAAAAAATAAGGTCAGGGAATTGGGATGTTCAAACGCATTAAAAACAAAGTGACAAATTGGTCGCCAACGCAAATCAAGACCATGGCAGCACAAATGCCCAAAGAATTTCCGCCACGCTATATCGCGCTGGCATGCTGCGGGTTTTTGGTACTGCTGAGTTTGTTCACCATCATTGGTTTTGGCGTGGGTTGGCTCACGATCTTGATTGGACTGGTCTTGTGCGCAGTGGGTTACTACGACTTGACGCAAACAAAACATGCGGTGCTGCGCAATTACCCGGTAATTGGGCATTTGCGCTACATGCTGGAATACATTCGCCCCGAAATGCGCCAGTATTTTGTGGAAAGTGACAAAGAGGCTGCACCGTTTTCACGCGCCCAGCGTTCGCTGGTGTACCAACGAGCCAAAGGCGAATCAGACAAACAGCCTTTTGGCACTCAATTGGACGTGAAAGCACCGGGTTTTGAATGGATTAACCATTCCATGCAACCCAGCGTTTTGAAGTCGCACGACTTTCGCATCACGATTGGTGGCGAGCAATGCCAACAGCCCTACAGCGCCAGTATTTTCAATATTTCAGCGCTGAGCTTTGGTGCACTGTCAGCGAATGCGATTTTGGCGCTCAATAAAGGCGCGCAGCAAGGTGGTTTTGCGCACGACACGGGTGAAGGCTCCATCTCGCAACACCACCGCGTTCATGGTGGTGATTTGATTTGGGAAATAGGCTCCGGCTATTTTGGTTGCCGCAACAACGATGGCACTTTCAACGAAAGCGAATTTGCTGACAATGCCAAGTTGCCGCAAGTCAAAATGATAGAAATCAAACTCAGCCAAGGTGCCAAGCCAGGGCATGGCGGTGTGTTACCAGGCGCGAAAGTCACAGCCGAAATTGCCGCAGCGCGTGGTGTGCCACAAGGGGTGGATTGCATATCACCCGCCAGCCACAGCGCTTTTAGCACGCCGGTAGAGATGATGCAGTTCATTGACAAATTGCGCAAACTATCGGGCGGTAAACCTACGGGTTTCAAACTGTGCATTGGCCATGCGTGGGAATGGTTTGCCATGGTCAAAGCCATGTTGCAAACCGGCATCACGCCCGATTTCATTGTGGTTGACGGGGCTGAAGGTGGCACGGGTGCAGCGCCCTTGTCGCATGATGGCGCTGGGTGCAGACTGGTGCAATTCAGGCCGCGGTTTCATGTTTGCTGTGGGTTGCATTCAGTCGCAAAGTTGCCATACCGGCACTTGCCCCACAGGTGTCACCACACAAGACCCACACCGCCAACTGGCTTTGGTGGTACCTGACAAAGCGCAGCGTGTGTACCAATACCACGAAGCAACTTTAGAAGCCCTCAAAGAAATGGTGCAAGCCGCAGGTCTGCAACACCCGCAAGACATCACCGCCTACCACATCAGCCAACGTGTGAACGACAGCGAAGTGCGCCTGCTGGCCAACGTGGTACCACGTGTGAAAACGGGTTCATTGTTAGACGACAACATCGACGAAGACCACAAAGTGTATAAAAACTATTGGCACAAGGTGAATGCCGATAGTTTTGCGCTGCATTTATAACGCTATATTATTGATAGCAATCTAGGCAATCAATACGCCGGCTACAGCCTATTTTTCTATAAATTTTGGTTGTAGTCAGGTCTGCAAGGGCTTAAGCCAACAAATCTGCCAAGCTGCGTGCGATGACTTTGGTGGCACGGCGCAAGTCTTCTAGGACCAAGTTTTCATCCGCGCGTTTGGCGTTGGATTCCAGCACAGTGCGTGGTCCAGCGCCATATATCACGCCGGGAATGCCGGCTTCGCAGAACAAGCGCACATCGGTGTAGAGCGGTGTGCCCAGAGCTGGTATGGTTTCGCCAAAAACTGTTTCACCGTGTTTTTGAATCGCATCCACCAGTGGCTTGTTGCCCGCCAGCGGTTGCATGGCTCGCGCCAGCAAGATGCGCTTGACTTCGACCGTCACGCCCTTGGTTTGTGATGCTACCGTGTCAGCAATGATTTGACGCAAATTGGCTTCTACCTCGGCTGGGTTTTCTTCTGGAATCATGCGTCTGTCCATCTTGAAGGTGACACGCCCCGGAATCACATTGGTGTTGGTGCCGCCTTCAATCATGCCCACGTTCAAATACGGGTGGGTGATGCCTGTCACTTTGGATGTGATGGTTTTGTAAATCGCATTTTGCGCATACAGCGCGTTCAATATTTTGACGGCCGCTTGCATGGCATCCACACCTGAATCGGGAATGGCGGCATGTGCCATTTTGCCGTGCACTGTTACTTCCATTTGCAAACAACCGTTGTGCGCGGTGATGACTTGGTAGCTGAAGCCAGCCGCAATCATCAAATCAGGGTGAATCAATTTTTTATTCAGCAACCATGCGGGTCCGACTTCACCGCCAAATTCTTCGTCGTAGGTGAACAGCAGTTCCACACTGCCAGACTTGGGCTTGGCGACTGCTTCCAAAGCACGCACGGCAAAAGCGTAGGTTGAAAAATCGCATTTGCTCACAGCAGCGGCGCGGCCATAAATTTTGCCGTTTTCAATTTCGCCGCCATAGGGGTCGTGCGTCCAGCCTTCACCAGGCGGTACCACGTCACCATGAGCGTTCAACAAAATGGTTTTACCTTTGTTATTTGCTGTTCCGTAAGGGCGTCGCACGATCAAATTGGTGATGGACTCAAGGCCAGCGGCTTTGACTTCTGCCTCGGGCACTTCGTGTTTTTCTGCATCAAAACCAAACTGCGCTAACAACTCTGCCGCACGCAGCGCGTGGGGTGTGTTGTTGCCGGGTGGTGTGTCGGTGGGGACTTGAATCAAAGCTTGCAAAAAGCGCACTTGTTCGTCAAAGTGCGCGTCAATCCATGCGTCGAGTTGCTTGTATGTTTCGGAATTGGTTTGGGTTTTGTTTTGGGCAAAGGTGGTCATGGTTTTCAATTCAAGTTCAAAATTCGTTGGCCAAATTCTCAAGCAAAGCGCTGAACGCTTCAACAGCCAGTTGCATGTCGTCGTTGGTACTGGACTCCAGCGGGTTGTGGCTGATGCCTGAATTTTCGCCGCGCACAAAGAGCATGGCTTGCGGCATGATTTCGTGCAGTTTCATCGCATCATGGCCTGCGCCACTGGGCATGCGGTAGAGCGGCACGCCCAAGCTATCAACCGCTTTTTCCCAGCGCTGTTGCCATTCAGGTGCGCTTGGCGCTGCGGCGGCGCACATGGTTTGTTCAGCGGTATAGCGCACATTGCGGCGTTCGCAAATAGTTTTGAGTTTGGCCAAGATATCGTCCACCATGGCGTCGCGCTGTGCGTTGTTGGGTGCGCGCATGTCCAGTGTGAATTGGCAGCGCCCAGGTACCACATTTGTCGAGCCATTGGGCACGTTCAAAATGCCTACGGTGGCGACAGAGTCACCATCTTGCAAAGCGCGTTCTTCGGCATACAAAATCAATTCGGCCACGGTTGCTGCCGCATCGGCTCGGCGGTTCATGGGCGTGGTGCCCGCGTGGCAAGCAGTGCCAATCACTTCGCAGTTGTAGCGAACGCTGCCGTTGATGGAGGTGACGATGCCCAGCGGTATGTTCAGCTCGTTCAGTACCGGCCCTTGCTCAATGTGTACTTCAACAAAGCCCAAATAGTCTGTCGCATCGCGTTTGATTTTGGCGATGTCGTCCACACACAAACCTGCGTGTTGCATGGCTTGGCGCATGGTGATGCCATCGGCATCGGTTTGATCCAACCATTCGGATTTGAAATCACCAATCAACGCGCCAGAACCTAAAAACGTGGCTTTGTAGCGCTGGCCTTCTTCTTCGGCAAAGGCCACAATTTCAATGCCAAAGGGCAGGCGTTTGTTTTGTTTCTTTAATTCGCGCACACAGGCCATGGGCACAAAAATGCCCAAGCGCCCGTCGTACTTGCCGCCATTGCGCACCGTGTCGTAATGCGATCCCGTTAATAATTTTGATATTTTTTGGCTGTAGCCGGCGTGATTATTGCCTAGAGTGCTATCATTCTTATAGCTGCCTTCATAAATACCAACGACATTGCCCACAGCATCTATTTCCACGCTGTCGCAGCCGCATTCTTTCATCCAGTGTGAAATGCGCTGCGCACAGGCGCGGTGCGCGTCGGTTAAGTAAGTCACAGTCAGTTGCCCGTGCTCCGCATAACCAACATCCGAATGCTGTGCCAGCTTTTCTTGCCAGTCCCACACATCGTTACCCAATGTGGGCGTGACACCAAATTTATCGTTCAAGCGAATCTCTGCAATGCGGTGAATCTGGCGAATGCATTCATCCAACTCAAACAAGGGGTGGTTGTGCAGGCGGCGCTCTACTGCAGACAGAATGAATTGCTTGCTCAAACCCACACCACGCGCACCGCGCACAGCCAGTATGAACGGAAAGCCAAACTTAGCCAGGTAAGCTGCATTGAGTTTGGCGATGTAAGCGAGCTCATCTGGCGTGCACTGCGTCAAGCCTGCTTTGTTTTGTTCGTTGGTTGATTCGGCTGTTAAGGTGTTGCTTTGCATGGCTTTGCCAGCCAATTCGGGGTGAGCCCGAATCAAACCCAACTTTGCATCACGTCCAGCCGCTTCTAATGATTGCGCCAAGCAGTATTTGAGATGTGCCAAGCTGCGAAATGGGCGGTTGACGAGCGCATTCGCCGCGATCCACGGTGAATGTTCGTACACGCCGTCCAGCATGAGCGTGGCTTGCTCAGGCGTGGCTTGATTGAGTTGCTTAATGGAAATCATTTTTGAATAGGTGTGTAAGGGTGTTGTTCATGCCAATGCTTGGCAATGTCTACACGGCGGCAAATCCACACATGGCTGTGTGCTTGCACATAGTCTAAAAACCGTTGCAAGGATTTCATGCGGCCGGGTCGGCCCAGCAAGCGGCAATGCATGCCGATGCTCATCATCTTGGGCGCATTCAATCCTTTGGGATCGCCCTCTGCATACAGCACATCAAAGCTGTCTTTGAGGTAAGTGTAAAAATCGTCACCCTGTGCAAAACCTTGCGCCGATGAAAAGCGCATGTCGTTGGTGTCCAATGTGTAGGGCACGATCAGTTGCGGTACCACTTGTCCATCGGTCTTTTTCACTTTCATCCAAAAGGGCAAGTCGTCGCCATAGTAATCGCTGTCGTACAAAAAGCCACCAAAGTCCGCCACCAATCGGCGAGTGTTGGGGCTGTCGCGGCCGGTGTACCAGCCTAAAGCGCGTTCGCCCGTCATTTGGCTGATGATGTCCATGCCCACACGCATGTGTTCGCGCTCAGTCGCTTCGTCCAAGTTTTGGTAGCTGATCCAGCGCCAACCATGGCAGGCGATTTCATGTCCCAGTTGTTTGAACGCAGCAGTCAATTCGGGGTGGCGTTGCAAAGCCATGCTGACGCCAAATACGGTCAGTGGCAGTTTGCGGTTTTCAAACTCGCGCAAGATGCGCCACACACCGGCACGGCTGCCATATTCATAGATGCTTTCCATGCTTTGATGCCGTGCGGCAAAAGCTGCGGGGTTGAACATCTCCGACAAAAATTGTTCTGAAGCGGCATCGCCATGCAGCACCGAATTTTCGCCACCTTCTTCGTAGTTCAGCACAAACTGCAAAGCAATGCGCGCATGATTCGGCCAAGCGGCGTGGGGTGTGCTGTTGCCATAGCCAATCAAATCGCGTGGGTAGGGCTGTGTGCTGTCGTAAATCATGTTTGCTGTTTGATTCAATGATTGGATATCGAGTCGTCATTTAATCGTCGTTCAAATCCAAACTGGCCAGCACGCTTTGCAAATGTGAATGCATCAGTTTTTTGGCTTTGCTGGCGTCTTTGTTCACAATTGCTTGCAATATCTCCACATGCTCATCGTGCGAATGGCTGGCGGCGTTTTTCGATTGGTACAAAAGTGTGATGAGCGCGCAACGTGAAATCAAATCTTGCAGCAACTGTGCCAGCACATCGTTGTCCAGCAGTTCTGCCATCAGCACATGAAAGTCGCCCAAGAGTTCAATGCGGTTCGATGCATCTGTACTTTGGAGTGAAGCTGCTTCGGCCTTGATGTGCGTGCGCAGGGCTTTGATTTTTTGTGCGGTTATATTCGCCACTAGCGATTCCACCATCGCAGATTCCAACGCCATGCGCACCCCAAACACTTCACGCGCTTCTTTGATAGATGGTGTGGCGACGAACGCGCCGCGCGCTTGCTCAATGCGTATCAAATGTTTTTGTGACAACTGGTACAAAGCCTGTCGAACCAAGGTGCGTGACACGCCAAACTGGTCGGCAATGCGCTGCTCTTTGAGTTTTTCACCCGCTTGCAATTCGTGGTCTATGATGGCGCGGCTTAAAGCCTGCACAATATGGTCAGTACTTGTCAAGCCCTTGTCTGCACGCGCTGTTTTGATGCGTTTGGTTGGGAAAGATAGCAATTGTGCGGAAGTCATGGCAAAATTGTATACACTTTTGGTGGGTTTAGGTAAAAATATTCAGTGAAATTAATCAGGAGAAATGATGGGACTTTCAACACATGTACTCGACACCATGCACGGTTGCCCCGCAGCGGGTATGCACGTTAAATTGTACGCAACAACACAAGGCGAACACGCCAAATTGCTTAAAACAATCACCCTGAACGACGACGGCCGCAACCCTGATGGCATGCTGTTCAACCATGACCAGTTGAAAGTAGGCACCTACAAATTGGTTTTTGATGTGGCCAGCTATTTCAAAGCCAAAGGCGTCACCTTGCCAGAGCCCAATTTTTTGAACCTCGTCCACCTCGATTTCGGAATCGCCCACGCCGACCAACATTACCACGTGCCCTTGCTGGTCAGCCCGTGGAGTTATTCAACCTACCGCGGGTCGTGATGACGTTGAATACCAATGTCTTAGCTACTTCTAAGCCTTATTTGTTATAAATATATAGAAAAATTAGCCTGTAGACGACGTATAAATTACCTAATATGCTATTAAATAAATAGCGATATACTCAGCTTATGATGATTAAGCTTTCATCCATCGCTTTTATATTTGTTGCCATCATGGCACAGCAAGCGCAGGCAGCAGCTGTTTACAAATGTGTGAAGTATCGGGAAGTCACTTACCAAAGTGAGCCCTGTCCCACGCCAATTCGCAGGACCGAGCCGAATATCAAAAAGCTCAATGAAGAGCGCATGAAGAAGCTGCTTGAGACTGGAACGACTTCTAAGTCTGGAAAATCTGCCAAAGATGGGCAGTATTCAGCGAAAGCTGAAGATGCGTCTGCTGCACCGGTGCAGACTGCAAAAACATCAGTAGAGTCAACAACTGCTCCGCCTCTCAAAACAACAACTACTTTCAAGTGCGATGGACGACAACATTGTTCGCAAATGACTTCATGTTCAGAGGCGAAATATTTTTTGAAAAACTGCCCAGGTGTCAAGATGGATGGTGATCACGATGGCATCCCCTGCGAAGATCAATGGTGCAAATCGCTATTTGATTAGCGCATTTGAAATTTAGCTAGCCACGTGAAAAAACCGTCACGCCCTTTCGGGCATGACGGTTTTTTCTTTGTATCTACAGCTTAATGCGATTCGTTTTGCTTCGCTGCTGCAATGTTTGCTTGAGTGTCTTCCTTGGCACCGTTGAAGAACAAATTCAAAATCACGGCGCTGATGGATGCCAACAAGATGCCGGATTCAATCAGCGGATGGATGTTGTGTGGCATCCATTGTTTGAAGTTGGGGGCGATCAAAGGAATCATGCCGATACCGATGGACACGGCAACAACAAACAGATTGTGACGGTTGTTTTTGAAATCGACATTGGACAAGATGCGAATGCCGGTGGCGACCACCATGCCAAACATCACCAAACCTGCGCCGCCCAATACAAATGTGGGCAAGGCTTCAACCAAGCTGGCCATTTTGGGAATCAAGCCCAACACAATCAAAATCAAACCACCTGCGACGCAGACAAAGCGGCTCTTCACGCCAGTAACGCCGACCAAGCCCACGTTTTGCGAAAAGCTGGTGTAGGGGAAGGTGTTGAAAATGCCGCCAATCAAAGTGCCCAAACCATCGGTGCGCAAACCAGCGCTCAAAGCTTTTTGGTCAATTTTTTTGTCGGTCATTTCACCCAAAGCCAAGAACATGCCTGTGGATTCAATCATCACCACAATCATCACCAAGGTCATGGTCAAAATCAAAATAGGGTCAAAAACCGGCGCGCCAAATTGGAACGGTGGTACAAAACCAAACCATGCCGCGCTGCCTACTTTGTCAAAACTCATCATGCCCATGGCTGCAGCCACCACGCCACCAATGACGATGCCCAAAAGCACGGAAATGTTGCTGATAAAGCCTTTGAAGAATTTTGAAATCATCAAGATCGAAACCAACACCAAAGCAGCAATGCCGATATTGGCCAAAGGTGCATATTTGGGATTAGGCACACTGCCAACAATCGCCAAACCTTTTGGCACAGCGGGTACGGTGCTGCCTGCGGCATTGGCGGCAGCGGTCACATCGGCCAACCATTTGGCATGATCGGGATTGACTATGCTGGGTGCGGTAGGACCAAAGGGGTTGCCAAAAATCCAGTTGATGCCAATGCGCATCAGGCTGATACCAATCACGGCAATGATGGTGCCCGTGACCACAGGCGGGAAAAAGCGCAACATGCGGCTCACCACAGGTGCTATCAAAATAGACACAATACCGGCGCCAATGATGGCACCGAATATCATTTGCGCGCCCAGTGCGCCAGGGTTTGTATTCGCCATGGCCACCATCGGTGCGACGGATGCAAAAGTCACACCCATCATGACGGGCAGCTTGATACCAAACCATTGGGTGGCACCCAGTGATTGAATCAAGGTCACCAAGCCGCAGCAAAATAAATCGGCCGAAATCAGCATAGCCACTTGCTCAGGGCTGAGCTTCAGTGCACGGCCCACAATCAAGGGGACTGCAATGGCACCAGCGTACATCACCAATACATGTTGCAAACCCAGCACACCCAATTTGGCGGCTGGCAGTCGTTCATCGACAGGATGAATAGCAGTTGTCATACAAATACTCCATAGTTTTGACAAGCTGAACTGTATACACTTTTCAGTCTTCATCAGCTTGGTAATTACCCTAGTTTCAGACTGTTTTTGCAGTAATATGGGGTTTAAATTGCCAATTTATTTGAAAAACTGTATACACTTACTCGCATGGAATCATACTTATTAGACTGGGCCAACCTGTTGCTGCGCTGGGTGCATGTCATCACTGCCATCGCTTGGGTAGGATCGTCGTTTTATTTCGTTTTTTTAGACAACAACTTGATTCGTCCCAAATCACCTGACTTGCTTGAAAAAGGTGTGGATGGCGCGATGTGGGCGGTGCACGGCGGTGGTTTTTACAACCCGCAAAAGTACATGGTTGCACCCAAAGTGATACACAGCAAATTGCATTGGTTTTATTGGGAAAGTTACAGCACCTGGTTAACCGGATTTGCATTGTTCACGGTGCTGTATTTGTTCAATGCATCAACCTATTTGATTGACAAATCTCTGATGGATTGGTCACCTGCTGCTGCGATTTCAGTAGCGCTGGGATTTTTGGTGGTGTATTGGTTGGTTTACGACACGGTATGCCGATTGTTTGGATTCAAGAAAAACGGTGAAGCGATTGTGGGCGCGGTGATGCTGGTCGTTATCACATTGGCATCGTGGTTGGCGTGCCAATGGTTTGCTGGGCGTGCAGCTTTCTTGCTGGTAGGTGCCATGATTGCCACCGCCATGAGCGCCAATGTGTTCTTTTGGATCATTCCTGGCCAGCGCAAAGTGGTGGCCGCCATGACCAATGGCAAAGAATACGATGCCAAAGCCATGGCGATTCACGGCAAGCGTGGCAAGCAGCGCAGTGTGCACAACACCTATTTCACGCTGCCGGTCATCTTCGCCATGCTGAGCAACCATTACAGCTTTACTTACACACATCCGCAAAATTGGTTGGTTTTGGTACTCATGATGCTCGCTGGCGCAGGCATTCGACAATACTTTGTCATGCGCCACGCCTTTCACCATGGCCGTGCGGGTAACCCTTGGCCCTACGCAGCATTTGGCGTGGTGTTGATTGCGGGCGTTATTCTTTGGTTAGCACCCAGCGCGGCTCCCGTGACCAGCAACCCTACTGCAACTGCAGCAACTGGTGCTGTTGCGTCAACAAGTGGAACTGGTACCAATGTACGTGCGGTCAGTGCTGACATTACCAAAATTGTTGAACAACGCTGTTACTTGTGTCATGGAGAAAAAGTGCAAATGAAAAACATCCGTTTGGATTCTGTCGAATTGCTGCAAAAAAATGCCGTCATGGTGTACCAGCAAGTGGCCATCACCAAGCAAATGCCAATGGGCAATTCAACCGGTATGACGCCAGAAGAGCGGAAAATTCTGGGCGACTGGGCTAAGCCTTAAATCTAGCTTTTCATAACGAACACCGGATTACGGAATGACACCGAGCAGGTAAAATCGGTGGGAATACGTTTCGAATCACTAAAAGGGTTTTTATGAGCCAAGTTACCAATACCGTTCGCTTTGTGCTGGACGGCAAAATTGTGGAAGCCGTGGGTGTGCGCCGCACAACCACCGTTTTAGATTATTTGCGTGAGGATTTGCACCGCACCGGCACCAAAGAAGGCTGTGCCGAAGGCGATTGCGGTGCTTGCGTGGTGTTGGTGGGCGAATTGAATGACGCAGGCGATGGTGTGAATTACATTTCTACCAACAGTTGCATGCAATTGCTGCCATCTCTCGATGGCAAATCACTGAAAACAGTTGAAAGCTTGAAACGCGCCAATGGCACTTTGCACCCCGTGCAAGAAGCGATGGCGACGTGTTTTGGTACGCAGTGCGGCTTTTGCACACCGGGTATTGTGATGAGTTTGACAGGCTTAGTGCAAACTTTACCCAAGCCCAATCGTGACCAAATCAACGATGCATTGAGCGGCAATTTGTGCCGCTGCACTGGCTACAAGCCTATCGTGGATGCCACCATGCAAGCTTGCAGCAGCAGCCCTGCAGCGCTCAAGATAGAAGACAAGCAAGACATTGCACTTTTGAAAGAAATTCGCCGCGCCAAAGTTCCAACCTTTAGCTTGGATGGCGACATCATCGTCCAACCCGTTTTGCGCACCCGAAAAGGCAATGAATTTGTAGCGCCAGCTACCGTTGATGAAGTAGCCGATTATTTGCAGAAGCACCCCAAAGCCACCATCGTTGCAGGCAGCACAGAAATTGGTTTGCAAGTGAACAAACAATTCGTTCGCCCTGACCATGTGCTGTACGTGGGCAATGTGGCTGAAATGAAAAGCATCAGTGTGAAAAACAAAGCCTGGCACATTGGCGCGGCGGTGTCGCTCACGCAAGTGCAAGAGTTGGTCAGCCAAGCCTATCCCGATTTTGCCGAGGTGCTGCGCCGCTTTGGTTCGCCACCGATACGCTCTACCGCCACATTGGCTGGCAACATTGCGAACGGCTCACCGATTGGTGATTCCATGCCTTGCTTGCTGGCTTTGGGTGCGACATTGACGCTCCGCAAGGGAGATAAAACCCGCGAAGTGAAATTAGAAAACTTTTACACCGGCATGAAGAAAAGTGTGCTGGCGGAAGGGGAGTTCATTGAAACAGTCGTCATTCCTCAACCTGCAACTGGAAGCACATTCCGCGCCCACAAAATCAGCAAACGCTTTGACCAAGACATTTCAGCCACGGTTTGTGCCATGAATTTTGAACTGGTGAATGGCAAGTTCAAAAATGTCAAACTGGCTTACAACGGCTTGTCGCCATACCCCAGTCGTGCTCCTAAATTAGAAGCAATCATTGAAGGCAATACGCCGGCTAACATCACAAATGATGCTTTGGATGCCGCCATCACAAGCAGCTTCCCCGCACGCGATGGTTTGCGTGCCACTTGGGCTTATCGCTCATTGGTGGCGCGTAATTTGGTGATGCAATTCATTGAAGAAGCCACCCATTCAACATCCAATGTGAAGGAGGCTGCATGATGGATGCCGCTGTGAAAAACCTAAACCCTATCCAAGCTGTACCTGAGCAATCGTTAGGCATGGATTTGATGCACGAGTCCGCACGCTTGCACGTGACTGGCGAAGCGGTATACACCGACGATATTCCTGAAGTGCGCGGTACGCTTTATGCGGCTTTGGTGTTGTCACCAGTCGCGCATGGCGAATTGATCGGCGAGGGCATAGACCGCGCTGCCATATTGGCCGAACACGGCGTGGTGGCGGTCTACACATCAGCCGATATTCCGGGTGAAAACAATTGCGGCCCGATTGTGCACGACGATCCATTTCTAGCTGTTGGCAAGGTCGAATTCATAGGTCAAGCCATAGCAGTGGTGGTGGCACGTGACATGCTCTATGCCCGCGAAGCCGCCAAAAAAGCGGTTGTGAAAGTCAAAGAACTTCCCGCTATTTTGACCATCGACGAAGCCATGGCGGCCAACAGTTTTGTGATGCCACCCAAAGGCATCACTCGCGGTAAACCCGCAGAGGCGATTAAAAATGCGCCACACAGTTTCAAAGGCCAAACCACCTGCGGCCAACAAGAGCAGTTCTATTTAGAAGGCCATATCACCTACGCGGTGCCGCGTGAAGGTGGGCAACTGACTTTGTACGTCTCAACCCAGCACCCAGATGGCAACCAGCGCGAAGCAGCTGCAGCATTGAACTTGACCACCAACGATGTGGAGGTGATTTGCCGCCGCATGGGTGGCGCATTTGGTGGCAAAGAGGGCAACTCCAGCATCTTTTCACAAAGCGCCGCATTGGCTGCGTTTAAATTGCAGAAACCCGTGAAGCTGCGTGTGAACCGTGATGACGACATGATGATCACCGGCAAGCGCCATGATTTCAGAGCCGACTACGAAGTGGGTTTTGACGACAACGGCCGTATCTTGGGCGTGGACGTGGTCTTGGCTTCGCGCTGCGGCTACAGCACCGATTATTCTGGCCCGGTGAACGACCGTGCGGTGTTGCACATTGACAATTGCTATTACTTGCCAAACTTGTCCATCATCAGCCACCGCTGCAAAACCAATATGCAAAGCGCCACCGCTTTCCGTGGCTTTGGTGGACCGCAAGGCATGTTTGCCATCGAAACCATCATCGAACAAATCGCGCAAAAGCTGGACAAAGATCCGCTGGATGTACGCCAAGTCAATTTGTACCAAGACCCCAAAGTGTCAGGCAACCCTGCCACCTTAACCACCCAATACGGTCAACAAATTGAAGACTGGGTGGGCGACAAAGTGATGGCGCAAGTGGAAGCAGAGTCCAACTACCGCCAGCGCAAAGTTGAAGTCGATCAATTCAATAAAACCAATAAGTACCGCAAAAAAGGTTTGGCCTTGGTGCCATTGAAATTCGGCATCAGCTTCACCGCCACCATGTTGAACCAAGGTGGAGCGCTCTTGAACATTTACATGGATGGCTCTGTCAGCGTCAACCACGGTGGCACTGAAATGGGCCAAGGCCTGAATACCAAAATGGCACAAGTGGCGGCTGATGGTTTGGGCATTCCTGTCAGCTGTATTCGCGTCACTGGTACAGACACGCAAAAAGTCCCCAACGCTTCAGCCACCGCCGCATCCAGCGGTGCTGACATCAACGGCGCCGCCATCAACAATGCCTGCGACCAAATGCGCGCACGCCTTGCACCCGTGGCAGCACGCATGCTGGGTTGTGATGTAAATGCTATTAAATTTATAGCAGGACAGGCAATTAATACGCTGTCTACAGGTCAAAATGGTACTAAGAACAGTGTGGAATGGAAAGATTTGGCAAAGCAAGCGTGGTTAGACCGTGTGGGCTTGTCAGTGACGGGTTTTTACATGACGCCTGACATCAAATACGATTTTCTAACTTTGCAAGGCAAAGCGTTTTACTACTATTGCTATGGCGCTGCGGTGACAGAAGTCGAGATCGACACCCGTACTGGCGAATGGTGGTTGCAAAAGGTCGACATCGTTCACGATGCAGGCCAATCCATCAACCCAGCTATCGACAAAGGCCAAATCGAAGGCGGCTACGTGCAAGGCATGGGTTGGCTCACGATGGAAGAATGCATTTGGAATATGAAGAAAGATGCAAACGGTTTGGGTGCAGGCAAGCTCTTAACGCATGGCCCCAGCACTTATAAAATTCCCGTCGCCAGCGATGTACCCGAGCATTTCAACGTGACTTTGTTTGACGGTGCCAATGTCAGACCCACACCCTTCAAAAGCAAAGCTGTGGGTGAACCGCCTTTGATGCTGGCCTTGTCCGCTTACTTCGCCATTCGCGATGCAGTCAGCGCCAGCGCCAACCACAAAGTCCCCGTCTTCATGGACGCACCCGCCACGCCAGAGCGTATTTTGATGGCGTGTGAGGCCTTGAAGAAGTCTAAGTGATTTTTTCCATATTTTGGCCAAAGCATGAAAGCTGACGAGCGCCATACACAGCAAGTCAGCTCAACAAGCACCACTGCACCAAGCAATGCAGGTTCCATGTTGGCACTGCGAGGGTTTGCATGGTTGCTGGCATTGCAAACAATTGGTGAATTATTGGTGAGGCAATTCGGTTTGACTGTCCCTGGTCCCGTTTTAGGCATGTTGTTTTTATTGGTAGCACTTCGCTGGCGTGCCGTGCAGACTGCCGTATCTAGTTGTGCCGAATTTTTATTGACCCACCTCTCTTTGCTATTTGTCCCTGTCGGTGTGGGTGTCATGACGCATTTGGGTATCTTTGATACCTATGGCTGGCGCATCGCGTTGGTTTTGGTCTTATCGACGTGGGCTGGTTTGTCAGTTACCGCACTCGTTTTGCGTTGGTTGCAAAAAACGAAATAACGCTATATCACTTTACCAATGTTAGATTTTGTTGAACTGTGGGTGTATCTGACAACTGGCCCGCTATTTGGGCTGACATCTACAGTGATTGTCTATGTGTTGGCCCAAGCGATTTATAGCCAATTCAATCATGCTCCATGGGCCAATCCCGTATTGTGGTCTGTACTCTTCATTGCAAGCATCCTCTTGCTAACAGGCATCCAATACCCCGTTTACTTCGCGGGTGCGCAGTTCATTCACGTGCTGCTCGGGCCGGCAGTAGTTGCTTTGGCATGGCCTTTATGGCTACGCAGAGCTGCTTTGAAAAATGCTTGGCGAGAATTGCTTTTTGCTGCACTGGCGGGAGGAGCTGCTGCAATCGCAAGTGCATTCATATTAGGTAAGTTATTGGGTTTACCAATGACAGTGCTTCTATCAATGGTTCCCAAGTCTGTCACTGCGCCTGTGGCCATGGGGGTGGCGCAACAAATTGGTGGCATCCCTGCGTTGGCTGCGGTCTTTGCTGTCTTAACAGGCATGATTGGTGCAATCAGCGCCAAATACATTTTTGATTTTTTTGGTATCAAAACAGACCCACTAGGCTGGAGCCAGCGCGGATTCGCACTGGGAACTGCTGCACACGGCATTGGTGCTGCGCGCGCCTTGCAAGTGAATGCTGATGCCGGTGCTTATGCCGCATTGGCTTTGGCTGTACAAGTGCTGCTGGCATCTATTTTGATACCAATTGGAATGCAAATTTTGCGCTAAATCGGTGTCAGCTTCGCAACACTGAGTGCCAACCACTTGGTACCGTGTCGCGAAAAGTTAACCTGGGCTTTGGCGTCATCGCCGGTGCCTTCTAAGGTGAGCAATTTGCCTTCACCAAATTTGGGATGAAAGACCTGCATGCCGGCGCGCAAGCCGTGTGCGGGTTCTGCTTTTTGGGCGGGCACGGGTGGACTAGCAAAACGTTCATAATTAACTGAGTTTTTAGTTCCAAATTGGCCTCTAGATGGCGTGTTGTATGCCTGATATGCTCCTGGATTAATAGCAGTATTAAAGCCAGAACCAAAGCCGGAAGTTTTGGGACTGATCCATTTCAAGGCGTCTTCTGGCAGTTCGTCGAAAAAGCGGCTCTTCAAGTTGTAACGGGTTTGACCATGCAACATGCGGGTTTGAGAATGGCTCAAGTACAAACGCTTGCGCGCGCGCGTGATGGCGACGTACATCAAGCGGCGCTCTTCTTCCAAGCCGCCCGCGTCTGACAGCGAGTTTTCATGCGGGAACAAGCCTTCTTCCAAACCACCAATGAACACACAATCAAATTCTAAACCTTTGGATGCGTGAACCGTCATAAGTTGAATGGCGTCTTGCCCGGCTTGGGCTTGGTTGTCGCCAGACTCCAGTGCGGCATGGGTCAGAAATGCATTCAGTGGTGACATGGTTTCACCTGTGGCGAATTCAGCATCCAGTGCGGCATCGATGCTTTGTGCTTCGCTACTGGTTGTTTCGGCTACATCAACATCCAGTTCATCCAAATTCGTCACAGCTTCGCTGGCCAATAAATTCACATCGTCAACACTTAATCCTTGGCTGGCAGGGCTTTGTGTCAGCTTGGCATCTGGACGTAACCCATCACGCATCGCCACCGCATGTTTGCCAAAGCCTTCGATGGTGACAAAACTTTCAGCAGCATTGACCAATTCTTCCAAATTTTCTATGCGGTCTTCGCCTTCACGGTCTGCCCTGTAATGGTCAATTAATCCACTGCTGTCCAACACCAACTCAATGATTTCACGCAAGGTGGCGCTATGCGTTTGTTCGCGCATCACGTCTATTTTTGCGACAAATGCCGATATGTTGGCACCTGCTTTACCACTGAGAAATGAAGCCGCTTCACTCAAAGCGCAATTGGCTGCTTTAGCGGCATCCTGTAATTGTTCAATGCTGCGTGCGCCTATGCCGCGTGGTGGAAAGTTCAACACACGCAGAAAGCTCGTGTCATCGCGTGGGTTTTCCAGTAAACGCAAATAGGCGAGGGCGTGTTTGATTTCAGCGCGTTCAAAAAAGCGCAAGCCACCATACACGCGATAAGGCATGGCGGCATTGAACAGCGCGGTTTCAATCACGCGGCTTTGGGCGTTGCTGCGGTAGAGAATGGCGATCTCTTTTTTATCCATGCTGCCATCCACGCCATCACCACGTACCAGTTGTTTGATTTCATCGACAATCCAAGTGGCTTCTGCAAAATCGCTGGTGGATTCCACCACGCGCACGGGCTCACCTGGCCCTTGGCTGGTACGCAGGTTTTTACCCAAGCGGCGGCTGTTGTGGCTGATGAGCTCGTTGGCAGAATCCAAAATATTGCTGCCACTGCGGTAGTTCTCTTCTAGCTTGATTTGGTGTTGCACATCAAACTCGCGCACAAAATCAGCCATGTTGCCTACACGTGCGCCGCGAAAAGCGTAAATGCTTTGGTCATCGTCGCCCACCGCCATCACGCAACCCGTGGCTTGGAAACTGTGTTGCGCAGTCGCGTGCAAGGTGTCCAAACCACCGCACAGCATTTTGATCCACGCATATTGCAAACGGTTGGTGTCTTGAAATTCGTCAATCAAGATATGCCTAAAACGGCGCTGGTAATGGGATCGAATCGATTCGTTATCCCGCAGCAATTCATAGCTGCGCAGCATCAACTCGCCGAAATCGCATACGCCTTCGCGTTGGCATTGGTCTTCGTAGAGCTGGTACAGCTCGGTTTTTTTGCGAGTGTCGGGGTCTCTGGTTTCAACGTCTTTGGGGCGCAGACCATCTTCTTTGCAGCCGGCAATGAACCACATCAATTGTTTGGGTGGATAACGTTCATCGTCCACATTGAACTGCTTGCACAAACGTTTGATGGCACTCAATTGGTCTTGCGTATCCAATATTTGAAAGCTTTGCGGTAAATTTGCCGCTTGGTAATGGGTGCGCAGCAAGCGATTGCACAGGCCATGAAAAGTACCAATCCACATGCCCCGCACATTGATGGGCAACATGGCACTCAAGCGCGTCATCATTTCCTTTGCCGCCTTGTTGGTAAAGGTCACAGCCATCACACCCCCAGGTGTGATTTGTGATGTTTGCAGGAGCCAAGCAATGCGTGTGGTCAGCACCCGTGTTTTTCCAGAACCGGCACCTGCCAATATCAAGGCATGGACAGGAGGCAACGTGACAGCAGCTAGTTGTTCGGGGTTAAGGTTTTGCAGCAAGAGGTTATTTTGCGACTGGGGAATATTTGTATCGGAAAACATAGCGATATTGTAGGTTGAGGGTTAACCCATATTGAAGCTAAATCGGGCACAATAGTGCATGGCCTATATTTACTACCTCACCCATATTCAATTTGAACCAGGCGCTATCAAGTTGCTCAAACAAGAGTGCGACAGGGTTGGCATCACCCGACCGCTGATCGTGACGGATCAAGGTGTCAAAGCTGCTGGCATTTTGGATAAAGCCCTGCAGCAAATTGCAGGTTTGAATCCAGCAGTATTTGATCAAACACCATCCAACCCTACTGAAGCTTCTGTACGTGCTGCGGCTGATTTGTACAAAAAAAATAACTGTGACGGTTTGATTGCGGTGGGTGGCGGTTCATCCATCGATTGTGCCAAAGGTGTCGCAATTGCTGCAACACATGAAGGCTCATTGTCAACTTACGCCACGATTGAAGGCGGTTCTCCCCGCATCACCGAGCGAGTAGCTCCCCTTATAGCCGTGCCCACCACCAGTGGCACGGGCAGTGAAGTGGCACGCGGTGCCATTTTGATCGTGGATGATCACCGCAAATTGGGTTTTCACTCTTGGCATCTGCTACCTAAGGCGGCCATTTGTGACCCCGAATTGACATTGGGTTTACCACCCATGCTGACTGCGGCCACTGGTATGGACGCAATAGCGCATTGCATGGAAACATTCATGGCACCGGCATTCAATCCACCGGCAGATGGCATTGGTTTGGACGGTTTGACACGTGCTTGGGCGCATATTGCGCGTGCGACCAGCAACGGAAGTGACTTGGAAGCTCGCTTGAATATGATGAGTGCATCGATGCAAGGCGCTATGGCATTTCAAAAAGGTTTGGGTTGTGTGCACAGTTTGAGTCACAGTTTGGGCGGGGTTGATCCACGCTTGCACCACGGCACTTTGAATGCCATGTTTTTGCCAGCAGTCGTCAGATTCAACGCCACAGCACCCAGCGTACAAAATGAACACCGTTTAGACCGAATGGCACACGCCATGGGTTTAAAGTCTGGAAGCGACATACCTGAAGCTATTAAAGACATGAATGCCCAGCTTGGCTTGCCATCAGGTTTACAGGCAATGGGTGTACAGCGCGATTGGTATGAAAAAATCATTCATGGTGCCATGCAGGACCATTGCCACAAAACAAATCCAAGAATCGCCACAGCGCAAGATTACGAACAAATGTTGCTGGCAGCGATGTAAGGTTCAGAAATAAATCTAAAAATCAGTTTTGCACTGATTTCAGAAGCTGGTAGAATCAATCACCGGGCTCAAGCAATTGTGGCTCGGTTTTTTTTGGCCTTCTTTTTTCTATTGACAAAATACCGACTCCAATCCAAATGCTCATACATATTGGTCATATTTTTTTGAAATATCTCGCCCAGTGAGGGTGAGAAAAATCTGAGAGGCTTGAGGCTATGGAAATTTTTGATTACGACAACGTTTTGTTATTGCCACGTAAATGCCGTGTGCTGAGTCGTTCAGAATGCGACGCGGGCATTGAACTGGGAGGACGCAAGTTTCGTATTCCCGTAGTTCCTGCCAATATGAAAACCGTTGTCAATGTGCCGCTGTGTGTGTGGATGGCAAAAAATGGTTATTTTTATGTCATGCACCGTTTTGACATCGACAATGTGCAGTTCGTCAAAGACATGCGCGATGCGGGCGTTTTTGCTTCCATTTCGCTGGGCGTGAAACAAGCCGATTACGACACTGTGAACCAACTCAAAGCACAAGGTTTAAGCCCAGATTACATCACCATCGACATTGCCCATGGCCATGCTGACAGTGTGAAAAACATGATCACATATTTGAAAGAGAATCTGCCATCAGCTTTCATCATTGCGGGCAATGTGGGTACTCCTGAAGCTATCATCGATTTGGAAACTTGGGGTGCCGATGCCACTAAAGTGGGTATTGGACCTGGCAAGGTTTGCATCACTAGATTGAAAACAGGGTTTGGCACAGGTGGGTGGCAGCTGAGCGCATTGAAGTGGTGTGCCCGGGTGGCGACCAAGCCCATCATTGCCGATGGTGGTATCCGTGAACACGGTGACATTGCCAAATCTATACGCTTTGGCGCTTCGATGGTGATGATTGGTTC
Organism: Candidatus Aalborgiella aggregata; assembly: GCA_016705065.1. GTDB lineage: Bacteria > Pseudomonadota > Gammaproteobacteria > Burkholderiales > Burkholderiaceae_C > Aalborgiella > Aalborgiella aggregata. The sequence goes on from JADIYY010000001.1 coordinate 206,509, forward strand.
CATGTTGGCTGGGCACGAAGAAAGCCCAGGTAAAACGGTGGAAGTAGACGGCGATTTGTTCAAAGAGTATTACGGCTCTGCCTCTGATCACAACAAAGGTGAATACAAGCACGTAGAAGGCAAGCGCATCTTAGAGCCCATCAAAGGCAAGTTGAGTGATACCTTAATTGAGATGGAACAAGACGTGCAAAGCTCCATCAGCTACTCGGGTGGCACCAAATTGCTGGATATTCGCAAAGTGAATTATGTCATCTTGGGTGGTGACAATGCTGGCGAACATTTGTTGATGTAATTACACTTCATTCATTCTGATTCTTTCATTTCAAATCGCACTGGCCTATGAACAAGGCTTTCACAAAAGAGTTGGATGCTGATAAGGATGATGACGATTTAGGTTTGCTGCCATTGCCAGCAGGCGGCAAAAATTACATTACGCCAGCAGGCTATGCGCGATTGCGCAAAGAGTTCATGACCCTTATGGACAGTGAGCGTCCCAAAGTGGTGGAGGCCGTGCATTGGGCTGCCAAAAACGGGGACCGGTCCGAAAATGGCGACTACATTTACGGCAAGAAACGCTTGCGAGAAATTGACAAACGCATTCGTTTTCTGAGCAAGCGATTGGAAATTGCAGAAGTGGTTGATACCAGTATTCACCAAGGTGCGGATCAAGTGTTTTTTGGTGCGACTGTCCGTTATGAAGAATCATCGAGTTTGAGCGCTTTTGTGCAACAGCGCACTGTGACCATCATGGGGATTGATGAGGCTGATAACCAGCAAGGCCAAGTGAGTTGGGTGTCGCCCATAGCGCGCGCATTGCTGCGGGCACATGTGGGAGATGAAGTGAACATGGTCACGCCATCTGGTGTTTACGCCATTGTGGTTTTGTCAGTGGCGTATCCCTGCAAAACTGCCACTTAGTTCGTAATTTGTATTATCTAATTCGAAGTACGAGTTGGAATAATACGCGTAGCCGAAATGACGCTGTCGGTACGTCTCACTTTATTCAGCGCTTCTTCAAGATGTGCTTTATCGCGAACCGACAATATAAACCGCAAGTCTATCGCCTCTTGTGCCAACTCTTTGCCCATGTCAACGTGAGAAATGTCGACTTCGGCATTGGCCAATGCCACCGACACTTTGGCCAAAACGCCCTTGCCGTTAACTACCGTAATCAATACACCCACTTCAAAATTTCGAACTGGTTCATCAGACCATTCAACAGGAATAAATCGTTCGGCGTCTTTTTTCTGTAACCTTTGCACAGTATTGCAATCACTGACGTGAACAGCCAAACCTTCACCTCGACCTAAATAACCCAATATCGCATCGCCAGGTACGGGCCGGCAACAACTTGCGTATTGCACAGAAGCGCTCTCGCTGCCGTCCAGAATGATGGAACTTGCGGCAACTTTGTCGGTGGCCAAAAACCGTTCACGTGTAATTAACAGCGTATCTAACTTTTTACCGCTGTCCACAAGAAGTTTGGCAAGACGCTTGGCGACAATGCTGGCGATGCGTTTGCCCAATGCAATATCAGACATCAATTCCGCAACGTCACGATTGCCCGTAAATCGCAGCAATTTATCCCAAATGGCTTGATTGGAGGTGTTGTGTGCTGGAAGTGCAACCACGCCTTCTGCACGTATTGCCAGGCTAAGCAATTTCTCGCCTAAATCCACAGACTCCGTCAATGCCATGGATTTGAGGTGATGGCGAATCTTGGATCGGGCTCTTGCGGTTTTAACGAAATTCAGCCAAGCTGGATTCGGATTGTTGGTACTGCCTGCGGTTACTTCAATGATGTCACCATTTTTTACTTCGGTACGCAAAGGTACAGGCAAACCATTGATTTTGGCAGCCGTGGCACGGTCGCCCATGTTGGTGTGAATGGCATAGGCAAAATCAATTACCGTGGCACCTCGGGGTAAGGTGATAATTTTGTTTTTCGGTGTGAATACATACACATCGTCAGGAAATAAATCAATTTTGACGTGCTCAAAAAATTCTGTTGCATCCCGCGTTTCGTCATGTATATCGAGCAGGGATTGCAACCATTTGGCGTTCATGCGCTCCGTGCTGGGTGCGTCATTTTCATCCGCTTTGTACAACCAATGGGCAGCAACACCAGATTCTGCAACCATATCCATGGCATGCGTGCGCAATTGAAACTCGATATTGATGCCTGCTGGCCCAATCAAGGTGGTGTGCAAAGATTGGTAACCATTTGGTTTGGGTATAGCGATGTAATCTTTGAATTTTCCCGGAACAGGTTTGAACATCTGATGCATCAAACCCATTGCTGTGTAGCAGTCGATGGTTGTAGGGACCACTAATCTAAAACCATAAATATCGGTTACTTGGGCAAAACTGAGATGTTTGCCATCCATTTTTTTGTAGATAGAGTAAAGGGATTTTTCTCGCCCAAAAATTTGCACTGGCATCTTTAAAGACGCAAATGAAGCTTCCACCTGAACGCGTACAGTTTTAATCAGGTCTTTGCGACGGCTACGCGCTTTGGTAACGGCTTTTGACAATATGTCGTAGCGCCACGGTTGCAAATGTTTGAATGCCAAATCTTGCAACTCACGATAGGTTTGGTTCAGTCCCAATCGGTGTGCTATGGGTGCATAGATGTCGATGGTCTCTGCTGAAATACGACCCCATTTGGTACGCGGCATGTCACTCATGGTGCGCATGTTATGGGTGCGGTCTGCCAATTTAATTAAAATCACCCGCACGTCTTTGGCCATGGCCAATAGCATTTTGCGAAACGATTCAGCTTGGTTTTCTTCGCGTGTGCTGAATTCCAGTTTATCCAGTTTGGTCAGGCCATCAACCAATTCAGCTACAGGTGCACCAAATCGTTCTATCAAATCGGTTTTCGTGATGCCGCAATCTTCCATGGCATCATGCAAGAGAGCTGCCATTAACGCATGGGCATCCAATTTCCACGTTGTGCACATCGCAGCGACGGCTATAGGATGTGTGATGTAAGGTGCGCCACTATTGCGCAACTGACCCAAATGGGCTTCGTCGGCGTAACGGTATGCTTGGCGTACAGACTCAACATCGGACGCGCTCAAATAATCCAGTTTTTCTAATAAACCAGCAAAACTCGAAATTTCAGTTAGAACGGCAACATTCATGCCTCTACTTTATCCGCATGTGTCATGAATTCAAGTCAGCAGACTAAAAAACACCAAAAAAAAAGCACCTGAACAGGTGCTTTTTCCTTATATGTCGACTTGCCTCAAGTGGAAATTTAACTTGGCACTTTGCGCAGCATTTCTAAGCCAATTTTTCCTTCTGCAATTTCGCGCAATGCGGTGACAGCTGGTTTGTTTTTGCTTTCGATTTTTGGCATATGACCTTGGCTGAGCATACGTGCACGGTATGTGGCGGCTAAAACCAGTTGAAAGCGATTGGGGATTTGTTGTAAACAATCTTCTACGGTGATACGTGCCATTAAAACTCCAGAACTATGAAAATATAAAAAATATAAATTAAGAAAAAAATTATGCGATATTAAGGGCTGCAAATGTTGCAGATTTGTTGCGTCGTTGAGCTGCAAATTTGAGGCGTTGTGCGTGAACAATCGCTTTTAAGTCAAAAAGTGCACTGTCGAATGATTCGTTGATTATAACGAAATCGAATTCTTTGGCTTGAGCAACCTCAATTTGTGCATTTTTAAGGCGCAATTCAATCACATCTGGGCTGTCCTCACCGCGCCGTTCCAAGCGAGATCGCAACTCATCCCAGCTAGGCGGCAGAATGAAAATCAATATGGCATTAGCGAAAATGTGTTTGATTTGCAATGCGCCTTGGAAATCGATTTCCAAAATGACATCTGTTCCTGTCGAGGTGAGATCTTGAATGGTTGTTTTAGAGGTGCCATAGCGCTGACCATGAACGTGCGCCCATTCCATGAAGGCGTCTTTGTTGACCATGTCGTCAAACTCAGAATTCGAAACAAAATAGTACTCACGGCCATGCTTTTCTTGACCACGAGGTGCGCGCGTGGTGTGCGAAATAGAAGGATGAACCCGTGAATCTAGTTCCATCAAAGCCTTAACAAGGCTGGATTTGCCTGCACCACTGGGTGCTGCTATGACATAGAGCTGACCTGGGAAATCAATGTTGGATTTTTCCATAACTGATTTTACAGAAATAATGGCCCATAAATTGTCATTGAATCGACATTAATGGGCCATTAATTGGCTAATTATTCGATGTTTTGCACCTGCTCTCGCATTTGTTCGATGATGACTTTCATTTCAACTGAGATGCGTGAAAGCTCGAGCACCGAAGATTTCGATCCCAAGGTGTTGGCTTCTCGATGCAATTCTTGAATCAAAAAATCAAAACGCTTGCCATTTTCACCACCCTGATGCAAAAGGCGTTCAATTTCGTCAAGATGCGACGCTAAGCGTGTCAATTCCTCAGCGACATCGATGCGTATAGCGAAGGCAGTTGACTCGCCCAAGGCCCGATCCAAAGCCGCTTGCTCTGTGGTGGATGAGGATGTTTTACTGGGTGAATCAGTTAAGCCGATGGCCATGGCTTCGCGCCAACGCTCTAAAAACTTTTGTTTTTGTTGGACAACCAATTGGGGAATCATCGGTTTAGCTTGTTCTGCCAAAGCACGTAACAAGTCAATTCTGTCGTGCAACATCAAGGCCAATCTTTCCCCTTCACGCTGCCTAGAGGCTAAAAAATCGGAAATGGTGGTTTGCACATGCTCAAAAAATATTTTTTGTGAACCCACGTTGTTTGCCAGTGTTGTCGAAGCGTTCGACGCTTGTCGTTGCGATGTTCCGGCCATGCGAATGATATCTGCCACACTGAGAGTGCGTGCATCAGGCAAAGTTGCCTGAATACTGCTTTGCAAGGATTTCAAATGCTGTAAAAACGCTGTTGAAGGGATTGAAATTAAATTTTCAGATGACTGATCGACCGACACGCGCAACTCCACTTTGCCGCGTTTGATACTGTTGGTAAGTAAGGCGCGCAATTGCGGTTCCAACTGACGCAATTCATCGGGTAAACGAAAAGCGAGGTCTAGAAATCGGCTATTTACTGACCGTATCTCAATAGAAACCGCAGTTTGACTGCTGGCATCCGTCATTTGTGCATTGGCAAACCCTGTCATGCTGTAAACTGACATTTAGAAATCCTTTACTAAACCTTAGAGCAATTAAACAAAGATAAACCAAGTTGATGGTGTGAATCAAAAATTGTACGAACAATGTCCAACGTGCCCCCACAATCAGATTTAGCAGCTTTAGCACCACTCGCACCGCAAACCCAAGTGGGTGAGTACACCATTGTCAAACGCTTATCTGAAGGTGGTTTTGGAGTCGTATACCTGGCAACAGATAAACAAGGGCACCAAGTAGCCATTAAAGAGTACTTGCCTGCCAACTTGGCCGTACGCGGCGCAGGTATGTTAACACCTTCAGTTTTGCCAGATAAATTGTCGCTATATCTATTGGGGCTCAAGAATTTCTTTGAAGAGGGGCGCTCATTGGCGCAAATCTCGCATCCTGCGGTTGTTTCCGTGCTTAATTTTTTCCGAAAAAATGAGACGGTTTACTTGGTCATGAATTATCTAAAAGGCAAGACTCTGCAGGATTACATCATTGCGGGCCGACAGTTAGAGGTGAAGCCTGTGTTCAGCGAATCAACAGTACGCAGCGTTTTGATTGAAATACTCGAAGGTCTGCAAGTTGTGCATCACAGCCAAATGCTTCATTTGGACATCAAACCTGCAAACATCTTCATCACCGACGATGACAAAGCGGTATTGATTGATTTTGGTGCGACCAGAAATACCTTATCGAATGTGACAAATAGCAAACAGCCCATGTACACACCTGGTTTTGCCGCGCCAGAGATGTACCGCCGAGATGCATCATTGGGCGTATGGACCGATATCTACGCTGTGGGTGCTTGTTTGTATTCGATGGCCATTGGACGACCGCCGCTTGAACCCTCAAAGCGGCGATTGAAGGACCCTTTGGTTGACATTTTGAGTGATATCAACGGTCTTTATTCTGATAAATTGATTGAAATGATCGAATGGAGCATGAGCATGGACCCTGCAGGTCGCCCTCAATCGGCCCAAGAATTGCGACAAGCTTTAATTGACTATCATTGATACTTTTTAAACAACCCTCTTAAAGCAACAAATACATGACAGTCTTCATAAGAAACGCCAACCGCCCGCACAATGCTTTGCGACCTGTTCGCATTACTCGCCATTACACACAATATGCTGAAGGTTCTGTGTTGATCGAGTTCGGACAAACCAAAGTGCTGTGCACAGCATCGGTTGAAGAGAAAGTGCCTGGCCATAAACGTGGCAGTGGCGAAGGTTGGGTGACGGCTGAATACGGCATGCTCCCGCGTGCGACACACACCCGTAGCGATCGCGAAGCAGCACGAGGCAAACAAAGTGGCCGAACACAAGAGATTCAAAGGTTGATTGGTCGGTCCATGCGTGCTGTTTTTGATTTGAAGAAATTAGGTGAACGCACCATTCACCTCGATTGTGATGTGATTCAAGCGGATGGCGGCACACGGACTGCCAGCATCACAGGCGCGTATGTGGCTGCGCAAGATGCGGTGGCTTCCCTTTTGGCTTCGGGCAAAATTACCGAATCACCGATTCACCAAGCGGTGGCAGCCATTTCAGTGGGCATCGTGCAGGGCGTGCCTTTGCTAGATTTGGAGTACACCGAAGATTCCGCTTGCGATACGGATATGAATGTGGTGATGACAGGCGCAGGCCATTTCATTGAAGTGCAAGGCACGGCAGAGGGCGCTGCTTTTTCGCGCGCAGAAATGGACAAATTGCTGCAATTAGCCGAAACCGGCATTGCCGACCTTATTCGCATGCAACACGATTCGCTATTAAATTAATAGCATACTAGGCAATAAATACGACAGAAAAAGCCTGATTTTTCATATAAAAATAGTAGAGACGGAAATTACAACCACAAATGATGAATCTTGTCCTGGCATCGAATAACCGCGGTAAGTTAGCCGAATTGCAAGCACTGTTTGCTGGGCTGGACATGGTTTTGATTTCCCAATCCAGTTTAGGCGTCACTGAGGCAGAAGAGCCCTACCGCACATTCGTGGAAAATGCCTTGACCAAGGCGCGACATGCCAGTCAAAGCACTGGTTTGCCTGCAATCGCTGACGACGCCGGTTTGTGCGTTGACGCATTCGGCGGTTTGCCGGGCGTGGACACAGCTTTTTATGCCACGCAGTTTGGTTATGAAAAGGGCGAGGCCAATAACGTTAAGGCGCTCTTGGAACAACTCAAAGGGCAAAGCAACCGACGTGCCGCATTGGTCAGCACCTTGGTAGCCTTGCGATCCAAAGACGACCCTGAACCCTTGATTGCCGTCGGGCGCGCAGTGGGTGAAATTACCGAAAAGCCAATCGGTGACAACGGTTTTGGTTTTGACCCGGTGATGTACATCCCGCAATTAGGCAAAACCTTTGCGCAACTGAGCGACAGCGAAAAAAATGCCATCAGCCACCGTGGTAGAGCAGCACAGCAAATGCTGGCATTGATGCGGGCAAATTGGTTTTGAAAGACATTCAGCATTACATGCGGCCTGGCTTGCTGCAATTGGCATCGTTGCCGCCTTTGTCTTTGTACATTCATTTGCCTTGGTGCTTGAAAAAGTGTCCCTATTGCGATTTCAATTCGCATGAGGTGCACAGCAACGGATCATTAGCTGATCAGCTTGAAAGCAGTTACATTGAATCATTGTTGGCAGACTTGAACCAATCTTTGCCATTGATTTGGGGTCGCACGGTGCACAGTATTTTTATTGGTGGCGGTACACCCAGCTTGTTTTCACCTGCGGCAATCGATTCTTTATTAAGTCAAATTCGTGCCCGCGTGAAATTGTCTGCAGATTGCGAGATCACCTTAGAAGCCAATCCGGGTACTTTCGAAAAAGACCGTTTCAAAGCCTTTCGAGCTGCAGGCGTGACGCGTTTGTCCATTGGGGTACAAAGCTTCAACGATGTTCACCTTCAAGCTTTGGGGCGTGTGCACAATGCAGCACAAGCCATCGCTGCAGTGCACGAAGCAGCCCAATGTTTTGAAACCTTTAATCTGGACTTGATGTATGCCTTGCCTGGACAAACCATTGCAGATTTAGAGCGCGATTTACAAACGGCATTGTCTCTTTCTCCGCTCCATATTTCCATATATCACTTGACGATTGAAGCCAACACTTATTTTGCGAAATTTCCACCTAAAGTACCCGAAGATGACGAAGCCTATGCCATGCTTGATGTGATTGCCGAGCGTCTGGATAAGGCTGGCTTATCGCGCTATGAGGTTTCAGCTTTTGCAAAGCCAGGGCATCGTTGCAAACACAATATGAATTATTGGCAGTTTGGCGACTATTTGGGCATCGGTGCAGGTGCACATAGCAAAATCAGTTTCGCCCACCGAATAGTCCGTCAAGTGCGTTTTCGTGATCCACATTTGTACATGACTCAAACATTGACTGGCAACTCAATTGCGCAAGAAGAAGAAATCAAACACAAAGAAATAGCATTTGAGTTCATGCTCAATGCTTTGCGTCTAAAAGATGGGTTTGATTCCAACTTGTTTCATGAACGCACAGGATTGGCAATCTCGTCCATACAGAGCGCTTTGACGCAGGCGATTGAAAAAGACTTACTGATTCAAACCCCTAAAAGCATCAAACCCACAGAGCGTGGGTTTGATTTTTTAAGTGATTTGCAAGAAATTTTTTTGTGAAATGGTATTTGTCAGAATGGATTGGTTGCACTGCGACAAACAAAAGAACCACCAGGCCCATCGTAATTGTTTGGGTAATTGTACAAATCGTACTCACAAGCCATAGGTAGTTCAGAATCCAGTTTAGGGCTGTTGATAGCAGAAACACCTTTGTTGTTTGAAAATATCACGCTGCCGCCAAAATAGATAACAGTGTATTCCGCTTCAGTTGTGGTGGTTGCAGCCGTTTTTACAAACAAGCCTGCTCGGCAGCGTTCGTAAGTATAGGTTGTACCTGCGGTTGTGGAGGTAATAGTTGCTGGTTTGCCCAAACGCGATTCCAACTCACTGGCCGTCATTCCTATATTGACACTTTGCCAATTGTTGCCACTGGTGCATACCGCTTTGCCAACAGACGAATCGTTGTCATCCGTACTGGCGTTACAGGCTACTAAAACCGCAGTAGTGATCAAAGTCGTTGTCAAAGTCACTAAGATTTTTTTCATGCATCTGCTTTCAAAAAATGGCGGAAGCGGTGAGATTCGAACTCACGAACAGATCACTCCGTCGCCGGTTTTCAAGACCGGTGCCTTCAACCGCTCGGCCACGCTTCCAAGCCTCGTATTCTAACTTGCCTTCAAGCGATTTTTTGCACCTTCAAGGATTCTATGAACAAAACGATAGCATCTCAGGCAGTTTTTGTCTTGAATTCAATGGTCTAAAAAGAAATTGTCTCTTGAGATGTGGTTTACATGCGACGCACTGTTGCGACGCGAAATAGACACACCACCAATGGTTCCAGGACAAAGTACTACCTAATTAGCCGCATGACCCTAAATAGCCGCATTGTGTGCAATATTCACAACCATCTTTGCGAATGAGCGCATGTGCGCCGCAATCTGGGCACTTTTTACCAGCTAACAAGGGGGAATCAGGTGCTTGGGTATCACAAACTGATTTGGAACTTGTTTGAAGCGTGGCAGACAGGGTGGTAGTACTGACTCTGCTGGTAATCAGTTTTTGTAATGCATAAGCAATAGCAGCGACTTCAGAGTCATGCCATTGCGGAACATGTGTACCATCGGCTTTTTGATGCGTGCCTAAACGGACAGGTCCACGGTCCCATGCTACTTTGCGCATATCACTCAAAGCACGGTCTAAGAAACCGCCCCTTGCTGCCAATGACAACATGCGCATGCTGGAGGTGATCCATTGTTGTGATTCACCGCTTTGACCTACAGGCATGAAAAATTCTATGGCTCTGTCCACAGTCCCAGACCCATCTGGAAGGGGAACTGGAAGGAAAGAGACGATTAGATAGAGGTTTTTGCGTCCTTCTTGTGTCCAGTATTCGATTTTTTCGGTAACTGCAGAGAGCGCGCCGCGTGGTCGGCTTTCGATCACGGTACGCATGGGGTCAGTTATCTGGGCAGCAGAATTGTTGCTGGCGGATGGTTGTGTACCTGTGTCTAAAACAGAGCCCAGTATGGTGTTGGGTCGATAAGTTGCCAAGCCTTTGAGTTTGCCTTGCCACGCTTTGAGGTACAAACTCTTGAAATCTTCATAATCGTAATCGACTGGAATGTTGACGGTTTTTGATATGGCCGTATCGATAAAAGGTTGAACCGCTTGCATCATGGCAATGTGACTGTCGGCGCTCATGTCCAATGCCGAAACAAAATAGTCTGGCAATTGGTCAACATTGCCACCTAATTTTTTATACAGCCGCCATGCATGATCTTCCACAGAGTACTCGGCAGTGCTGCCATCGGCTTCGCGTTTTTTGCGTCGGTACATCCACGAAAACGATGGTTCGATGCCGTTTGAAGCGTTGTCGGCAAACGCCAAACTGACCGTACCTGTTGGTGCGATTGACAGCAAATGGCTGTTGCGAATGCCATGTTGGCGAATTTTTTGTTGCAGCTCAGGTGGTAAGCGGCTGGCGAAAGTTCCATTTGCCAAATAACCCTCTGCTTCAAACTTCGGAAAGGCGCCTTTTTCTTGTGCCAAAGCAATGGAAGCGTTGTACGCTGCATCGCGCATGTGCTGCGCAATTTTGGCAGCCATCGCGCAACCTTGCGCAGTGTCATAACGCAAACACAGCATGGCCAAAGTGTTGCCCATACCTGTGAAGCCCACCCCTATGCGGCGTTTAGCCATGGCTTCATCGCGTTGTTGTGGCAATGGCCAAAAGGTGACATCCAACACATTGTCTAGCGCACGCACTTGGGTGGCGACAGATTTTTCAAATGCATCAAAATCAAAATCAGCTTTGCCAGCGATCCCAAATGGATGTCGTACAAAGCGTGTCAAGATAATGGGGCCCAAATCGCAACAGCCATACGATGGCAGTGGCTGCTCACCACATGGGTTGGTGGCCGCAATCGACTCGCAATAGCTCAGGTTGTTATCGCGGTTGATGTTGTCTAGAAACAAAATACCCGGTTCGGCAAAATCGTAGGCCGACTGCATGATGGTGTCCCACAATTCTTGAGCAGGCAAAGTTTTGTACACCCACATGCCATCTTCTCGCACGTGCGCACCATCTGCAATAAATTGTTTGCCAGGCTTGGCATGGTGTACCAAATCACAATCTTCATCCGCCAATAAGGCTTGCATGAAGCTACTCGTGACTGCCACTGAAACATTGAAATTATTCCAACGTCCTGGCGTACGTTTGGCTGTCACAAATTCCAAAACATCGGGATGGTCTATTCGCAGCACCCCCATTTGTGCCCCACGTCGTGAGCCTGCACTTTCAACAGTTGAACACGATTGATCAAATACATTGATGTAACTGCACGGACCCGATGCGATGGATGCTGTGGCTTTCACTTCTGCACCACGCGGACGAATACGTGAAAAGTCGTAGCCCACACCACCACCGCGACGCATGGTTTCCGCGGCCTCACGCAGGGCTTCATAAATACCGGGGTAACCACCATCGTCAAAGCCTTGAATGCAATCACCCACAGGTTGGACAAAACAATTGATGAGTGTGGCCTGAATGTGTGTACCAGCCGCGCTCATGATACGCCCAGCGCCTAAGGCTCCGGCTTTCAAATTATCTAGGAACAGCGCTTCAAATTGAGCTCGCTTGTTTTCTGGCTCGACGCTGGCCAGTGCGCGTGCCACACGTTTAAATACATCATCTTCACCAGTCTCACCATCTTTGAGGTATTTTTCACGAAGCACATCACTGCTGATGGTTTGTGCGTCTTGCGTAATCGGTTTGGAAACAGTTTGTGATGAATCGTTTTGCATGGTGCACTAAATTTTGATGAATTGACAGATGTTTCATAGGATGTCCTGGTCAATAATTTGCCCATCGTGCTCCACGTATTGCAAATAGGGACCGGTACCGCTGTGAGATGATACCGATGCTGGGACAAAAGCGCCTTGTTTTACATCAAAAACATGGATTTCACCATCTTCAATCACATAGTGCCAGCCGTGCAAAGTCATTTTTTGCGCATCAACTTGTTCGCGCACCATGGGGTAGCCCATTAAACGTTCCAATTGAAGCACGATAGAACGCTGCTCCGTTCGCCTCAAAGCTTCAGGACTAATTTGCACAGGCATTGCAGCTTCTCTGCCCAACTCCAACCAGGCAGCCAAGTTTTTCGCGCGTGGGTCGCATTCTTCATACAGTGCCCGGATGCCACCGCAATGGCTATGGCCGCAGACGATGATGCGGCTAACTTTTAAATTCAGTACAGCAAATTCTATGGCTGCAGAAGTTCCGTGGTAGCCCGCAGAACCATCGTATGGCGGCACAAAGGCGCCTACATTGCGGACCAAAAACAATTCGCCAGGCCCTGCGCCAGTCAGCATATATGGCACCAGCCTAGAATCTGAACAGCCTATAAATAGAATGGTTGGATGCTGACCATCTTTAACTAAATTTTGGAACTGGTCTTGAACACCTGGAAATGTATCGTCATGAAAACGACGCAAGCGCAGTAATAAATCGTCTGCCAGTGGCGTATCCATGGATCTCCCAGCTGTTCAGATCATTGCACCAGAAAAGAGTCGGCAGCTTCAATCTCCACACCTTGAATATCCGCATCGCTTGCAAGTAAATTCAGGTATTGGCGCAGGGCTGTGATGTAGCTTTGTTGTCGCATGGCCATTGCCACCGCACCACTGACCGATTCAAAGGATTGTGCGGTACCGGCAATCCGTTCCAGTACTTCCACCACATGCAAGCCGTGGCGGCTGTGCACCAATCGAGGTAAAACGCCTACTTCTGCGTGCCCAAAAATTTCTTTGGCAAATTCAGGTGCACAGTCAGCAGCTGTCAACCAGCCCAGCATTCCACCTTCCGCTCCACTGGGGCAATTTGACTGGGTACTGGCTAATTTTTCAAAGACAACTTCGTTTGCATTTTTGTCTTGACAACGAACTTCCAATAAGGTTGTTTCTGCCCGGTTGCGCAATGCAACCACATCAACACCTTGCGTCACTGCAAAAAGAATATGCCGCAAATTGACGCGTTCGCCCGTAGTGTAATGTGCTTGGTTGGCAGCATGGTAGCGTTTGCAAGCTTCGATTGACGGCTCGGGAATGGCTAATTTATCGTCGAGCAATTGCTCAATGGCAGTAGCAGCAGATTCATTCAGTATGCCATCATTGGATGATGCATCTTGGTCTGATAAGTAGCCTTGCTTGATTGCTTCTTGGCGCAGCAATTCAGAATAGGCACGTTGCCTGAGGTCTTCATTTGAGACAGATTCTTCCACGGATAGAAGTTGAATACCGTTAACAGATGCAAGCTGAGAATGTGTATTTGTCATGATGTTTACCTTATCTACTGTTTGGTGCTTGGGTTTGACCAGCGGGAACATTCAATCGCCGTGCCCTGACAACTTGGTAGGGGCGCATGATGTATGCCGCTGCTCCGAACCCACTCCAAACATGAACCAAGCGTGTGAAGGGAAATATGAAGAAGATGCTCATGCCCAAAAACATATGTAGCTTGAATATCCAGCCAGCATCTGCTAACAAAGCTGTGGCGCCAGGTTGAAAAGTCACAATGTACTGCGCCCACCCAGCAAGTTTCAACATCATGCTGCCATCCATGTGCTGTGCTGACAGTGGAATGGTTGCCAAACCCAAAGCCAATTGCAACCAAAGCAAAATGAGCAAAACAATGTCACTGGTTTTTGAATTCACGCGAATCCGTTCATCGCCTAATCTGCGCATTAACAAAATCGTCACACCAATGAATCCAAGTACGCCTGCTATACCGCCACTGACCATGGCCATCAGCTGCTTGGTACCTGCGCTTAGGAAATGTTCATAGACAAAGTGGGGCGTTAGCATGCCGAAGAAATGTCCAAAAAAGAGGAACAACACCCCGATGTGAAACAAATTACTGCCCCATCTCAATTGTCCTGCACGCAGCAATTGTGACGAATCGCTCTTCCAAGTGTATTGGTCACGGTCAAAACGGATCAAACTACCCAGCAAAAATACGGTCAGGGCAATGTACGGATAGATCCCAAATAAAAATGTGTCCAATGCGTTCATGCTGTGACTCCTTCAATGCTATTTTTAATACGTCCTTCAATGGGTGTTTGATGCTGACCCTGAGCGGTGTTTTTAATGAAAACCATCGCCTGTTCTTCACCGGGTTTCGCTTGACCTTTGACTGAGCAGCCATCAAATGCCACGGGTTCTTCCCAAGCAGTGTCGAGCGCTTCTTCGGCTTGCACTTTCACTGCATGTGCTTTTTCGCCGGATAACTCCAGCAGTGCGCCCAAAACGCTAGCGTAGGGACTTTGGCGTTGTTGCAGCGCGTTGAAAATGGCATTGAAAATGTGCGCCATTTCACCCAAAAATGCTCGTGCTTCTTTGGTCGGTTGCGTGGATACAAACTCCAAAACCACTGGTAAATAGTCAGGCATTTCGTCTGGGCCTAAATACAAACCTGCTTTTTCGTATGTTTGCGCCAAGTCGATCATGGCGGGTCCGCGTTCACGCGAATCGCCGTGTACGTGCTCAAACAAATGCAGAGATGTTGCACGACCACGGTCAAACAGTTGCACATATTCGGCTTCGTTTTCCAAAGCATTACCGTGTTGCAATGTGCGAATCAGAGCGACCAGCTCATTGAGTCGCTGTGGTGCTAGCGCTTGTTCAGCTTGCAAAGCGGCTTCCATGTCCGACAATTGGTTGCGCAGTTCAGCATCAGGGTAAGCCAAAAGCCTTGCCAATACGCGCAAACTGATTGATGCGGTCGAGAGCTTGTTGTTTTGTTGTGTCATGGTTACACCTGTGCCTTAATTGGAATGGTGCGACGTTTTTCGCCGCCAAACAGACTGCTGTCGCTGTCACCATCTGAACAGCCATTGCCGAAAGAGAAACCACAGCCACCACGCATATCAAACGTGTTTTCAGCGTATTCACGATGGGTGCTAGGAATGACAAAACGGTCTTCGTAATTCGCAATCGCCATCACTTGGTACATCTCTTCAACTTCAGCTTGTGTCATCTGAACCTGATTGAGTGCCGCCATGTTGACTTGACCGTCCACATGTTTGGAACGCTGGTATGCACGCATGGCCAACAAGCGCTCTAAAGCACTTTCAACCGGTTGCGTGTCACCCGCTGTGAGCAAGTTTGCCAAGTATTTAACGGGGATGCGCAATTGCTTCACATCGGGTATTTCACCGTTGATACCAATATCGCCAGCATTTGCTGCAGCACTGATAGGTGACAGTGGTGGCACGTACCAAACCATGGGTAATGTGCGGTATTCAGGGTGCAGTGGCAAAGCCACCTTCCAATCAACGGCCATTTTGTAGACAGGGCTCTTGCGTGCCGCTTCCAGCCATTGTTCAGAAATACCATCCAAGCGGGCTTGCTCAATCACTTTGGGATCGTTTGGATCCAAAAAGATATCCAGTTGTGCTTGGTACAAATCTTTATCGTGCTCTACACTGGCCGCAGCTTCAATTTTGTCTGCGTCGTACAACAAAACGCCCAAATAGCGGATTCGGCCGACACAGGTTTCTGAACAGACCGTTGGCTGTCCCGCCTCGATACGTGGGTAGCAGAAAATGCATTTTTCTGCTTTGCCTGATTTCCAGTTGTAGTAGATTTTTTTGTAGGGGCAACCACTCACACACATGCGCCATCCACGACATTTGTCTTGGTCAATCAAGACAATACCGTCTTCTTCTCGTTTGTAGATAGAGCCAGAAGGGCAGCTGGCCACACATGCAGGGTTCAAACAGTGTTCGCACAAACGTGGCAAATACATCATGAAGGTATTTTCAAATTGACCATAAATGTCTTTTTGAATATCGTCAAAATTTTTGTCTTTGCTGCGCTTTGAAAATTCACCACCCAAAATTTCTTCCCAATTCGGTCCCCACACAATTTTTTCCATGCGCTTGCCAGTTATCAAGCTGCGAGGGCGTGCCGTTGGTGCTGCTTTGGATTCGGGTGCGGATTGCAAATGGTCGTAGTCGAAAGTAAAAGGTTCGTAATAGTCGTCGATTTGCGGCAAATTTGGGTTGGCAAAAATGCGCATTAACAATTTCCACTTGGCACCCTGTCGCGGTTCAATCTTGCCATTCGCTTTGCGAATCCAGCCACCATTCCATTTGTCTTGGTTTTCCCATTCTTTGGGGTAACCAATGCCAGGCTTGGTTTCCACATTGTTGAACCATGCGTATTCCATTCCTGGGCGGCTGGTCCACACGTTTTTACAGGTGACCGAGCAGGTGTGGCAACCAATGCATTTGTCCAGGTTCAGCACCATGCCGATTTGTGCGCGAATTTTCATGCTGTTGCTCCTTCTGTTTTTTCTTCATCGTCGAGCCAATCGACCTTGTTCATTTTGCGAACGACCACAAATTCATCGCGGTTCGTTCCAATCGTGCCGTAGTAATTGAAACCGTAACTGAACTGTGCATAACCGCCAATCATGTGTGTGGGTTTCAACACAATACGGGTGACCGAGTTGTGAATACCGCCACGCGCACCCGTGATTTCAGAGCCAGGTACGTTCACAATTTTTCTTGTGCGTGGTACATCAGAACCATGCCAGGGTTGACGCGTTGGCTGACAACGGCTCGCGCGGTGATGGCACCATTGATGTTGAACAATTCAACCCAATCGTTGTCCACAATGCCTGCACGTGTCGCATCATCTTCACTCAACCAAATCACTGGGCCACCACGGTTCAAGGTCAGCATCATCAAGTTATCGGTGTAGGTGGAATGAATCCCCCACTTTTGATGTGGTGTGATGAAGTTCAATGATATTTCCGTGTTGCCGTTGGGTTTGATGTTGTGAATCCCAGCTGTTGTTTTCAAATCAACAGGTGGTCTGTAGCTGCTAAAGCCTTCGCCAAATGCCGTCATCCAAGGGTGATCCATGTAGAACTGTTGTCTCCCTGTCAAGGTGCGCCAAGGAATCATCTCATGCACATTGGTGTAACCGGCGTTGTAGGACACGGTCTCAGATTCGATACCGCTCCAAGTGGGCGAGCTGATGATTTTGCGCGGTTGCGCTTGAATATCACGGAAGCGAATTTTTTCGTCTTCACGGTACAAAGCCAAGTGCGTATGGTCCAAGCCCGTTTGCTTGCCCAAGGCCTGCCATGCCTTAACAGCCACATGTCCGTTGGTTTCTGGTGCAAGCTGCAGCACCACTTCGCAGGCGTCGATGTCGGTTTCGATTTTTGGCATGCCGCAGGTCACGCCTTCGGCTTTGGTTAAACCATTGAGTTGACCCAGTTGGGTCACTTCAATTTTGGTATCCCACGCAATGCCTTTACCACCATTGCCAACTTTGTTCATCAATGGACCAAGTGCGATGAAGCGTTTGTAGACGTTGGGATAATCGCGCTCCACCACCACCATGTTGGGGGCGGTTTTACCTGGAATCAAGTCAATTTCGCCTTTTTTCCAATCTTGCACGCCAAATGGTTGTGCCAATTCAGCGGGTGAATCGTGCATCAATGGCGATAGCACCATTTCACGTTCCACACCCAAATGTCCGACGCACACTTCGCTGAATTTTTTAGCGAAGCCTTTGTAAATTTCCCAATCGCTCTTCGATTGCCATGCAGGATCTACCGCAGTGGACAAGGGATGAATGAAAGGATGCATGTCACTGGTGTTGAGGTCGTTTTTCTCATACCAAGTGGCGGTTGGCAACACAATGTCGCTGTACAAGCAAGTGGTGCTCAAACGGAAATCCAAAGTCACCAGCAAGTCCAATTTGCCCTCAGGTGCTTTGTCGTGCCATACCACTTCTTCTGGTTTGGCTTGATCTGCGCCCAAATCTTTGCCTTGCACGCCGTGGCTGGTGCCGAGTAAATGCTTTAAGAAATACTCATGCCCTTTGCCGCTAGAACCCAAGATGTTCGAGCGCCAAACAAACATATTGCGCGGCCAGTTGCTGGGATGATCGGGGTCTTCGCAGCTCATCTTCAATGACCCATCTTTCAAGCCGTTGACAACATAGTCTTTGGGCTCAACGCCTGCCGCTGTGGCATCTTTCACCACTTGAATGGGGTTGGTTTTGAGCTGCGGTGCCGATGGCAACCATCCCATGCGCTCAGCGCGAACGTTGAAATCAATCATGCTGCCGCCGTATTTGGACTTGTCAGCCAATGGTGACAACACTTCTTCCATGCCCAGCTTCTCGTAGCGCCACTGGTCGGTATGCGCGTAGAAAAAACTGGTGGAGTTCATTTGGCGCGGTGGACGAATCCAATCCAACGCAAATGCCAATGCGGTCCAGCCCGTTTGCGGGCGCAACTTCTCTTGCCCCACATAGTGTGCCCAACCGCCGCCGCTTTGGCCAATACAGCCGCACATCATTAACATGTTGATCACGCCACGGTAATTCATGTCGGCGTGATACCAGTGGTTCATGGCAGCGCCAATAATCACCATGGACTTACCATGTGTCTTGTCAGCGTTATCCGCAAACTGGCGCGCTACAGTAATCAGTTGCTCACGCGGTGTACCGGTAATGCGCTCTTGCCATGCCGGTGTGTACGGTGTGTCGTCATCAAAGCTATTGGCTGCCAGTTCACCTGGCAAACCGCGCGCCACGCCGTAATTGGCAACTTGCAAATCAAATACAGTGGCGACCAATGCTTCACGCTTGTCGCCATCTTTGCCTAATGAAATACGTTGCACGGGAACGGTGCGCACCAATACATTATTGGCGGCATCACCCGATGCGTTGTTTGGGAAGTTGTCACTTTCGATACCACCAAAATAGGGGAAACCAACTTTGGCCGTATCTTGGCTTGGGTTTTCGCCTTCCATCACAGACAGTTTCAGTTTGACATCACCACCATGGCGAGCTTCTTTGGCTTGCAAATTCCATTGACCTTGATCGGCTCTGCCATCTGCGCCCCAACGGAATCCAATTGCGCCGGTGGGCAAGACAACCTTGCCATCGTTATCCAAAGCGACTGTTTTCCATTCAGGGTTATTGGCTTGGCCGAGCTTGCCATTGAAGTCGCTGGCGCGAACGTAACGGTCAGGCACCATCACCACTTCGCCGGATGGCAGCGTTTGTTCTTTCAGCATCACCAACATGGGCATGTCGGTGTAGCGGCGCACATAGTCGTCAAAATAGGCACTGCGTTTTTTGCCACCATCAGGAAAGTAGAACTCTTTCAATATCACATGCCCCATCGCCATGGCGACAGCCGCATCCGTACCTTGCTTGGGTTTCATCCAAATGTCGGATAACTTGGCCACCTCAGAGTAATCAGGTGTGATAGCCACAGTCTTGGTGCCTTTGTATCGCACCTCGGTGAAGAAGTGGGCATCGGGTGTGCGAGTTTGCGGCACATTGGAACCCCAAGCAATGATGTAGCTGGAGTTGTACCAATCGGCTGATTCAGGTACATCGGTTTGTTCGCCCCAAATTTGCGGGCTTGCTGGTGGCAGGTCGCAATACCAGTCATAAAAACTCATGCACACACCGCCGATGAGGCTGAGGTAACGGCTGCCCGCTGCATAGCTCACCATTGACATGGCGGGAATGGGGGAGAAGCCAATCACGCGGTCAGGGCCATGTTTTTTGATGGTGTGAACGTTGGCCGAGGCAATCATTTCATTCACTTCGTCCCAGCTAGAGCGTACAAAGCCACCTAAGCCACGCACGCTTTGGTATTCTTTGCGTTTGGCATCATCTTGTGCGATGGATGCCCATGCATCGACCGGGCCCAGCGTTAAACGTGCTTCACGCCAGAGTTTGAGTAAACGACCTCGCACCATGGGGTATTTGACGCGGTTGGCGCTATACAAATACCAGCTGTAACTGGCACCGCGTGCGCAGCCACGTGGTTCGTGGTTGGGCAGGTCCCAACGGGTGCGTGGGTAATCGGTTTGTTGCGTTTCCCAAGTGACGATGCCACCCTTGACGTAAATTTTCCAAGAGCATGAACCGGTGCAGTTCACGCCATGAGTGGAACGCACAATCTTGTCGTGCGCCCAACGATCACGGTAGGCATCTTCCCAAGTGCGGTCTTCACCGTTGGTGACGCCATGTTCGCCAGAGAATGATTCAACGGGTTTTGAAAAGTAGCTGAGTCGGTCTAAAAAGTGGCTCATAGGTTACCTCTGTTATAAAAATATTGATAAAATTGGCATCTAGCCGGTGTATTTATTGCTTAGTGTACTATTAAATTTATAGTAAGTTGGTTGTTCTCAGGTTCAAGGATTTTTGATTTCAGAACCTGAACGCAGATAAAACCACCAGTTCAAAATCAAGCACAGCGCATAGAAAATTGCAAAACCGTACATGGCAGTTTGCGGTGTGCCGGCTTTGATCTGTGCGCCAATCACCACGGGTGCGATGAATGCGCCATAGGCAGCGATGGCCGATGTCCAACCCAAAACAGGGCCTGCTTGTTGGCGGTCAAAAATAACGCCGATGGTGCGGAAGGTTGAGCCATTGCCAATGCCGCTGGCAGCAAACAGCAAGACAAATAACCACATGAAAGTTGAGAAATACTGCTCAGGTGTGGCAGAGCCATAGGCCTGCATCATGATGTAGCCCACTGCCGCTGAGGCAAAAACCATCACAGCCGAAATCACTTGCGTGACAATCGAGCCACCCAATTTATCGGCAACCCAGCCACCCACGGGGCGAATCAGAGCACCCACAAAAGGACCAATCCATGCGTAAGTGAGAGCAGACGGTGCATTTGGATTTTTCAAGGCGTGAGACATCACACCGGTGACGGGGTCTGCAATGTGTTGGAAGCCAAATATGACCGTGATCGCGAGCGGCAAGGCCATTGAAAACCCAATGAACGAGCCGAATGTCACGATGTACAAGGCCGTCAACGACCATGTGTGCTTGTTTTTGAATATTTCAAATTGCTTGGCAACGTTTTCCTTCATCGTCCCAAATGCTGCCAAACGCATGATCAACAAGGCACTGACAATATCCAGTGGTATGGCGACCCACATGCTGATTAAGCCTAAACCAGTGGGTGCAGGCAAGTAAAGGTACAAACCCAAAATCGCTGGAATAAACGCAAGTGAATACAGGTAAATGATCTTGGCAAAGGCTGCTAAAGTTCCGCCCGTATTCGGTGATACGGTTTTGAGGTTGTTCATGCCAAACCAGCAGAATATTGAAAGCGGCACCAAGGAAAGCACCCATGCGAAGCCCGCGTTTTGAATCCATGTTGGTGTGCCTGCAGCAATTTTTCCAAAAATCCAACCACTGTCTTTGATGAGCTTGAGAGATTCACCGCCAAATTCACCCAGCAAACTCATGGTCATCACCAGTGGAATCACAATTTGCATGGTGGTAACGCCAAAGTTACCTAAGCCCGCATTCAAACCCAAGCCCGTACCTTGTAAACGCTTCGGAAAGAAGGTGCTGATATTGGACATGGAGCTGGCGAAATTGCCGCCACCCACACCTGACCACAAGGCCATCAATTGGAACGCCCACAGCGGCCATTCTTTGTGTTGCAAAACAATACCTGTGCCGATTGCCGGTGCCAGCAACATGGCAGTTGTCAAAAATATGGTGTTTCTTCCACCAGCTAATCGAATCAGGAATGATGCGGGAATACGCATCGTCGCACCTGAGATCCCCGCAATCGCGGTCAATGTAAACAGCTCGGCCTGTGTAAATGGGAAACCCAGATTCAACATTTGCACCGTGATGATGCCCCACATGCCCCACACAGCAAACCCGCACAGCAAAGCTGGCACAGATATCCATAAATTGCGGTAGGCGATGCGTTTGCCTTGTTCGTTCCAAAACTTGTCATCCTCAGGGCGCCAATCTTCGATGTCAGCGCGTGATGTTGTTGTGTTTGTCATGATGTTCTTTCAAGTTAAGAAAATAAAGTTGTTAGGCAGCTGTGCCGATGCGTCCAGTCATCAAGTCGCGTCCACGCACTTCGGTCCAATACATCCAGATCAATGACACCCACACCACGCCATACATCAGCATGAATGCGCTGGAACGGATGCCGGTGAAATCCATCAAAGCGCCAAACATGATGGGTAATACGAAACCACCCAAACCACCGGCCAAGCCCACAATGCCGCTGACCGCGCCAATGTTGCCGGTGTAGTCGTCGCTGATGTATTTAAAAACGCTGGCTTTACCAAAGGCCCAGGCAATGCCCAAAATGAACATGAGGGCTGTGAAGGCGTAGACATTCAAACCAATGTGGAAAGTTTTGGGGCCGCTGGTGGTGAGCACCGTGAAATCAGTTTGTGGGTAGCTCAATAAAAAGAGGCAAATCCAGCTCACCCACATCACCCACCATGTCACACTGTGTGCGCCCCATTTGTCTGAGAGCCAGCCACCCACAGCGCGCAACACGCCACCAGGTAATGAAAAGACAGCAGCCAGCAAAGCGGCAGTGCGAATATCTAAACCAAATTCACCCACGTAGTACTGCACCATCCACAAAGACAAAGCCACATAGCCACCAAACACAATGCTGTAGTACTGGCAGTACTTGATGACTTTAGGGTCTTTTAAGAGTTTCAGTTGATCACTGAATTTGACATTGCTGGGCACCAAATGCTTGGGGTCGCTGTAGCTGAAAAACCAAAACAGCACCACAGTAATCAACATGATCACCGCATAAACTTGCGGCACCATGGTCCAACCAAATGCCACTACCAAGGCCGGCGCAACAAATTTATTGACAGCGGATCCCGAGTTGCCGGCGCCATACACGCCCATGGCAAAACCTTGTTGGTTTTTAGGGAACCAGCGTGCAACATAGGGTGTGCCAACCGAGAAAGAGCCGCCTGCTAAACCGACGAATAAGCCGATGACCAGAAAATGCCAATAAGCAGTGGCATAACTCATGAGCCAAATGGCTGGAACGGTGATGGCCATCAGTATGGTCATCACAATTTTGCCGCCATACTTATCGGTCCAAATACCCAATGGAACACGAATCAATGAGCCCGTTAAGACGGGAGTAGCGGTTAAGAGCCCAAATTCCGTTGCATTCAAACCCAGTATTTTTTTGATGGGGATACCGATGACGCCAAACATCATCCACACCATAAAGCACACAGTAAAAGCCAAAGTGCTCACGATCAGCACCGAGATTGCTTGTCCTCTGTTCGTCATGTCATACTCCTTTTTTTATATGACTAACTGTAGAATGACGCTGTTGTTTGCGGTATCCCTCTGTAGATGGGAAGGTGGGATTCTATGGAACTAGCTGCATTGCATCCAGCATAGTTCCGTGGAACTATTGAAGATGCAGATTGACTTTGACTTGCGCTATGTCAAAACGCGACATGCATGCGCTAGATCAGAGCACTAATCAAGCAAGCCAATTTCTGTGGCGAGAACGGCAGCATGTACACGCGAACTGACATTGAGTTTGCGCAGCACGTGCTGAACGTGAATTTTGACTGTTGTTTCCGCGATGCCGTGATCGCGTGCAATAACCTTGTTGCTGTCGCCGCGCGTGATGCCACGCAACACATCCATTTCGCGTGGTGACAAACTGGATAAAGGTGTTTGATTGATGACGGTTTGTTTTGCAGACCCTTCGCTATTGGCTTGGACGCGGTAGGCTTCTACCAATTTGCTCATCATTTCAGGCGCGATCACGCTGTCGCCATCCATGGCACGCATGATGGCATCAATCAAAGCATCACCTTCTATGGTTTTGAGTAGATAGCCCGACGCACCAGCATGCAAAGCTTTGGCCAGATCATTGGCATCTTCACTCACGGTTAGCATCAGCACACGGGCTTGTGGGGCGGCTTCAAGGAGTCCTGGCAAAGCATCTACACCGTTGACACCGGGCAAATGGTTGTCCAGCAAAATCAAATCGGGTTGCAATTCATGTGCTCTGCGCAATGCTTCACCCGCATCCGCAGCATCGCCCACAACAGCGACCCGTGCATCACGCGACAGCAAGGCGGTTAGCCCGCGACGGAACAAGGTGTGATCGTCCACCACCAGTATGCGTGTGGGCGTTGTGGCTGGTGTTTGCGTAGTGTGTTCATTCATTTCAGTCATGGCATGAATTATCCGTTAGAAGACATGGGGGGCAGCGTCAAAACCACCGAGCTGCCTTGCTTGAGTTTTGAAAACACATCCAATTTAGCTTGAAGTCGTTCGGCGCGTTCTTGCATGATGCGCAAACCGACATGGGTTTCATCAATGGACTCGTCACCCACAATAAACCCCTTGCCATCGTCTCGCACTTCAAAACGCCATACTGGTTGCTGCTGGACATCCAACCAAACGTGTGAGGCTTTGGCATGCTTTCGCACGTTGGACAATGCCTCTTGCACAATATGCAAGACTTGGATTTGCAAATCAGGCGTCATTGGAATGCCATTACCTGACATGTTGAAACTCGTTTTAATACCCGCTTGATGTTCAAATTTTTGCAAAGTGGTAATTAAAGCGGGTTCAATGTCTTCCGCATTGGTGCGCGTGCGGAAATGCACCAGCAATTCACGCACATCACCATAGCTTTCACGCACGCCCGTGTCAATCTCTTCCAATACGCTTTGCATGGTTTGCTGCGATCCTGATTTCAAGGCATCACGCATCAACTGAACTTGAATTTTCAGAAACGCCAACGATTGGGCAATGGAATCATGCAATTCACGCGCCAGCAAAGATCGCTCTCCCGATATGGCGGCCTCACGTTCTAAGGCATGCAATTGCAAGTTTTCCATAGCGGTTGCCAAATGGCTGGCCAGTGCTTCATACAACGAACGCTCAGCATCTGTTGGTGAAACTCTGGCATTGAAAAACAAACTGACTTCACCCAATATCCGCGCATGCAAACGAACGGGAATATTGACAACAGTTTCAAAACCGGATTTTGCACAATAGCCCAACGATTTTTTGCTGAACTGGGCTTCGTCTTGCTGGACAACATTGATGGGGATGACACGCAAGCCCTCATTGATTGCCGCAGATCCACAATAACAATCTCCTAAATGGATGCATTGTTCTTCATGAACCATATCGGCAGGTAAACCGGATGATGCCAGCATCAAGAAACGTTGGTTGCTTTGGTCCGCCCATCTGACGGCTGCTGCGTCGGCATGTGCAATTGTTTGGATGCTTTTTGAGAATGCATTGGCCAATTCGTCTAACGATGTTTCTTGTGCCACCATGGCGGTCACATCGTACAAAGCCTCGAGGCGTTCGCGTTTAAGCTCCAACTCAAGGGTTTTTTCGCGAACTTTGCTTTCTAGGTTTTGGTACATGCTTTGTACATGAGACGCCATACCGTTGAAACCTTCAGCCAGCGTACCAAATTCGTCATTGGTTAAGCGGCTGACACGCGCGCCAAAATCGCCTTTTTGCATTTTTTCAATGGCTATTTTGAGCTGATTGACGGGCTCTAACACAAACAAATAACCCGAAAAAAGCAAGATGGCCGCACC
This sequence comes from Candidatus Aalborgiella aggregata, assembly GCA_016705065.1. Lineage (GTDB taxonomy): Bacteria > Pseudomonadota > Gammaproteobacteria > Burkholderiales > Burkholderiaceae_C > Aalborgiella > Aalborgiella aggregata. The sequence goes on from JADIYY010000001.1 coordinate 232,189, forward strand.
AATGACAGACAGCACCAAGACACCCATTTGTAACAAGTGCAGAATCGCCGTCCAACGTATTAAATGGTCTTCAATACTTTTCACAAAAACATTGATGCTGGAAGCAAAAGCAACTGTTTGTTTACTCAGTTGACTGGTATCAGACTGTTGTGTTTTTAACCAAGTGGTTTGAAAGTCTGCCCAATTTTTTTCTACCACCACAAAATCTGCGCGTATGCGATCATCCCAGGGTACAAACAAAGGTCTATCAGAATCACCTTCGCGCATGACCTTCATGCTGTCATTGAATTCGCTGATTTGCTTTTCCAGCTCTTGGGTTTGCTGTGTTCCGACGCCAAGCGCCATGCGATAAGACTGCATGCGCATTCGGCCTGCCTCGTTGACCGCCGCTGCACCGCCATCCAATTGCCACGATACCCACAGTGTGGCAGCCGTCAGTATCAAGACCAAGATCAAAAATGGCACACCAATCATGGCCAATTTTGAGCTGAGTCCCCAATACTTTTTATCGTTCATCGCAGTGCTTTTATCTTCACCAGTCCTGTCGCTAAAGCCGTGCCGCAAATGATCACGCAGGCGCACACTATCATCCACAAAGTCAATTCTTCACCCAAAAACAAAACACCATACACAATGGCAAATACCGGAATCATGAAGGTGACGGTTAATGTCTTGCTCGGTCCAGCGGCTTCGATTAATCTGAAATATAAAACATAAGCTACGCCAGTGCAAAGTATGGCCACAAACAGAACAGAGCCCCAAGCTTGCAAACTGGGTACGCTAGAAGGCCAGCTCAATAGAGCAGGCACAGACAAGCCCAATGCTGCACCAATCATGCTGCCCGTGGAAGTGGCCATCGGTGGCACGCCCATTAAATACTTTCTGGTATAGCTGGCAGAGATGGCGTAACAGGTGGTTGCCACCAGGCATGCCAATATCGCCCAACCCGAGCCGCCAGGTTTGAAACTGGCTTGGTCGCCTGCCAACAGTGCCACACCTATGAAGCCAATCACCAAGCCCATGATGCGTGAGTTAGTTGGTTTGTCTTTGAGCCACAACCACGCCACAATTGCGCCAAACAAGGGAACAGTCGCATTCAAGATGGCTGAAAGCCCTGTCGTAATTGACATCACTGCATAGGCATACAAAGCAAACGGTATGCCTGAATTAAGCATGCCCACGAACATGATGGGACCGGCGCGCTTTTTAAAAGCAGGCCAGTGACCGCTCCACAGTAAAAAAGGCATTAAAAATAAGGCGGCAAGCAAGACGCGCAAGAACGCAGTCGGCATAACGCCAAACTCTACAGCAGCAATGCGCGTGAATAAAAACGAAGAGCCCCAAATGGCAGCGAGGAGAATAAATTCAACGTAGACAGATTTTTTCATGAACCTGTGAGTATGCCCCCGAATAAAGGGCTTTCCAGTTGTAGCAAGGCTTTTTTTCTGTCTAAACCACCCGCATATCCTGTCAATGAACCATCCTTGCCGATGACGCGGTGGCACGGCACGATGATGCCGATGGGATTGCGACCAATGGCACCACCTACTGCGCGAACGGCTTTGGGGTTTTGTATGAGATGGCTGATTTCACCATAGCTGGTGGTGCCACCAAAGGGAATGGTTAAAAGCGCTTGCCAAACCGATTGCTGAAATGCGGTGCCGCTTGAGATGTCAAGTGCCAAATCAAATCGTTGCAGTTTGCCAGTGAAATAATCTTGCAGTTGCGAAACAGCGTTTTGAAGAATGACAGGGCAGGCGTTCGTATCGCAGCGTTGCCAATTGATTCGGTAACTCGGTTCAGGCAAGTGTTCCTGCCTTTCAAACCACATGCCAGCCAAGCCTTTGTCGCTTGCCAGCAGTGTTAATTCGCCCAGTGGGCTGGGGCAGGTGGTGTAGTGCAGGGTGTTTGGTTTGTCCATGGCATTGCCTTGATGTGATGATTGGGTGAAAATATATATAAAATTGGCATGTATCCGGCGTATTTATTGCCTAAGATGCTATTATATTTATAGCATTTGATTTTGATTCAGCTTGCTGTTTTTCTAAGCTGGACCACGCTCGCATGACCGCATAACTGCGCCACGGTCGCCAAAGTTGTGAAGCCAATTCGGCACCGGCGCTGAGCTTGGTGGCGCTGAGTTTGGGCGAATGTTGCAGCAAGCCCATGGCTTTGTGCACAGCCACATCACCCGCCACAAACGCATCCGGCCAACGCAGAGCGCGCATGGCGATGTACTGCGCTGTCCAATCACCCACACCAGGTAGATTGTGTAAGGCATGGACAGTCTCTGCCAAGTTTGCACTGGGGACAAGTTCAGTTGTTTGTTGCTCACTGCTTTGGCCAATGCCAAAATGGCGTTTTGCCGTTGCGTCACAATGCCAAGCTGTCCTAAATCTTCGGCGTTCAGTTGGGCGATGCGTTCTGCACTTGGAAACAATCGGTTCAGCGCGGGATAGGGTGATTCAATCGGGTCGCCAAACGCATCAACCAAGCGCTGCACAAAGGTGCGCCCTGCGGCCACAGTGACTTGTTGCCCCAATATCGCCCGCACAGCCAGCTCAAAACCGTTGAGACAACCCGGAACACGCAAACCATTTGATTCACCTCGGGTATCAAAGCTGTTGCCTAACACCGCATTGATAGCCATCGGGTCGGCATCCAAATCCAACAGGTCGCGTACCCGCCGTATCACTGTCGTCAGTACGGGTCGCAATGTGTCACTCAGCTGTAGCAGTACATGGTTGTCAGTGGGCTGAAATTCAACCACAACCCAACCTGTGTGGCTTTTACTTTCTGAATCAATCGACAAAGTCCAACCCGCAAGTTGTTGTTCTTGTTGTTGTGCAGTCAATGTCACGAACTCAATACCGGTGATGCAGCGCTTTTGAAAAAACGCCAGCATTGCTTGTACGTCATACGGTGGGCGATAGCTCAACTTGACCGTGCTGAAAGTCTTTGAATGGACCTCTGACCCAAGCACCTTGTTGGTGTCTGCTTGGACTGCTCGACGCACGGCAGATGGCTGCAAACGGTAATTGCTGATAAACGCCGATGAAAACCGCCGCACGCTGGCAAAGCCACTGTGCAGCGCAACTTGCGCGATGGGCATGCGGGTGTCGGTGAGCAATTGTTTGGCCGTCAACAAGCGCCGAGTTTGCAAATACTGCAATGGCGACACACCAAAATGCGCGGCAAACAAGCGCCGCAAATGCCGATCAGAGACACCCAAATGCGCAGCCAGCTGGTTCACGCGTGGGCTATCCGTGTGCCAAAAATCCGGGTTATCCAAACAGCGTGCCGCTTGCAGTGCCAGTGTGCGACTGGCGTCTTGTGTGGTCCAAGGTAAATGGCGTGGTGCCATTTCTGGTCGGCAACGCAAGCAGGGTCTATAGCCCGCCGTTTCAGCCAAAGCAGCGTGTGCATAAAAAGTACAGTTTTCAAACTTGGGTAATTTGACGCGGCAAACAGGCCGGCAGTAAATACCTGTGCTGGAGACCCCTACGAAAAAACGCCCGTCAAAGCGTGCGTCGTGCGACTTCATGGCGGCGTAACATGCCTGTGCATCCAATCCTGTAGTTAACTCGGTATCCGTACTCATGCACAAATCATACGCCAGCCGGGTGTCAAAAATAGCCATTTTCGGACATCTGAATCGGGCAGCATGGTCTGAACACCATGAAATGCATCCTACAATCTCGGGTGCAGTTCGCAATCAGTTACACCGTCCTTTCCTAGGAATCCCTTTAAATTCTTTTTTAACATGCAAGTCACCCCCTCTATTTTCAAAGCCTACGACATTCGCGGCATCGTGCCCTCTACCATCAACGAAGCCATGGCCGAAGCCTTGGGCAAGGCTTTTGGTACTTTGGCCATGGCCGAAGGTGAAAACACCGTTGCTGTAGGGCGTGATGGGCGTTTGAGTGGTCCATCGCTGTCTGCCGCTTTGATTCGTGGCTTGGTAGCGGTTGGCATCGAGGTCATTGATACCGGCATGGTGACCACACCCATTTTGTATTTTGCGGCCAACACCTTGTGCAAAAGCGGCATTCAAGTCACAGGCAGCCACAACCCCAAAGATTACAACGGCTTCAAAATGCTGATGGGTGGGCGTGCCATTTATGGTGACGAAATACAAGCTCTGCGCCGCACCATGGAAAACGAAACATGGCAATTGCAAGCCGGCGGCAGCGTGCGCCAAGTGAATGTCTTGCCCGCCTATCTTGAGCGCATCACCAGCAGCATCAAATTGTCACGCCCCATGAAGATTGTGATTGATTCGGGCAATGGCATCGCAGGCGCTTCAGCACCGGCATTGTTCAGAGCTTTGGGCTGTGAAGTGACTGAGCTCTACAGCGAAGTGGACGGTAATTTCCCCAACCATCATCCAGACCCGAGCAAGCCTGAGAATTTGAACGATTTGATCAAGGCCTTGGCCAAGGGTGATGCCGAATTGGGTTTGGCTTTTGACGGCGATGGTGACCGTTTGGGCATTGTCACCAAAGAGGGCAACAACATTTACCCCGATCGCCAAATGGTGCTGTTTGCACAAGATGTGTTGAGCCGCGTACCCGGTGGCACGATTTTGTTTGACGTGAAATGTTCACAGCAGCTCGCACCCGCGATTCAAAAAGCCGGCGGTGTGCCATTGATGTTCAAAACCGGCCATTCGCTCATCAAAGCGAAAATGAAAGAGATTGAAAAAAATGGCGGCGCTGCACCTTTGGGTGGTGAGATGAGTGGCCATATTTTCTTCAAAGAGCGCTGGTATGGTTTTGACGATGGCTCGTATGCAGGTTGCCGTTTGTTGGAAATTTTGAGTCGTTCGCCCGATGCCAATGCCGTTTTGAACGCCTTGCCCAATAGTTTTTCAACACCTGAATTGAACGTGAAATGTGCAGAGGGCGAATCACCTGCTTTGATTGAACAAGCGATTGCTATGGCGGGGACAACATTTGCCGCGCCAGCTGTCATCAGCACCATCGACGGTTTGCGCATTGATTGGCCAGATGGCTTTGGTTTGATTCGCGGCTCCAACACCACGCCAGTCTTGGTGCTGCGCTTTGAAGGGCAGACCGAGGCTGCTTTGCACCGTATTCAAAGCGCTATGTTGGCGCTGTTGGCACGCGTCAAGCCCGATGCCAAGATTGAAACGGCAGCGCATTGATAGCACGTTTGCACGCATAGTAGAAAGTTGCGCATTGAAAATTCTGATTGTCAAACTCTCATCACTGGGCGATGTGCTGCACACTTTGCCGGTGGTGCATGACATTCAAACTGCGCATCCTGATGCCCAAATCGATTGGGTGGTAGAAAAATCATTTGCTGGCGTGGTGCGGCGCTGTGCCGGCGTGAACCGCGTTGTAACTTGCGAATTGCGCAAATGGCGCAAAGCTATTTTTGCCAAAGCGACACGGCAAGCATGGCAAGCGTTCAAAATGGATTTACAGCAAACACAGTACGACGCGGTGATTGATTTGCAAGGCTTGACCAAATCGGCGGTGATTGCCAGATTGGCCAAACTCAGCCAAACAGGCAAGCGTTATGCTATGGCGAATCGCAGCGATGGATCCAGCTACGAAGCTCCCACGCGCTGGTTGGCCGATGTGGCGATTCCTGTCAAAGCACACAGCCATGCGGTGCAACGTGGGCGCGATGTGTGCGCGGCAGCTTTGGGTTATGATTTGACCAGCGTTGCGCAAAAATTTATATCTTTTGGGCTTGTATCCGGCGCAAATATTGCCTATTCTGCTATCAATAATATAGCATATCCGGATTCACCCTTTGTCATCTTTGCGCACGGCACATCACGCGATGACAAGCTGTGGCCTCTGACCAATTGGGTGGCGCTGGGCAAGAGGCTCAACGCGCAGGGTTTGGTTGTTGCATTGGCGCACGGCAGCGACAGTGAACAAGCGCGCAGTGAAGCCATTGCCAAAGAGCTGGACAAAGCCACCGTGCTGCCACGCTTGGGCTTGGAAGATTTGTTGACTGTGATGGGCAAAAGTGCTGGCGTGGTGGGTGTGGACAGTGGCTTGAGCCACATGGCTGTGGCTTTGGATTTGCCACATGTGCAAATTTACAATTTTGATACTGCGTGGCGCACTGGGCCAGTGGCCGCTGATAAGCTTCAATCAGCTCGGCAAGTGAGTGTGTATGCCCAACCGACACCGTCTTTGGATGATGTGTGGCTGGCTTGGTCACAGGTTTTTGCTGCAGAAAAATAAGTCGCATGCAGTCACTTAAATCCGCACTCTCACTCGCACTTTATTCCCTGCTGATGTGGTGCGCACAGCCTGTATTGCGCATGAAATTGCTCATGCGTGGGCGCAAAGAACAGGGTTATTTGATGCAGACTGAAGAACGATTTGGTCGATATACTCATCTGCAGGCACATCTGAACGCGAATCTGAATTTGGATCAGCAGCGTAAAGACAATCGTTTTGTTTGGGTCCATGCCGTCTCCTTGGGTGAAACACGCGCCGCTGCCGTGCTGGTGACTGAATTGCGTAAGCGTATGCCTGGTATGCGGCTCTTGCTCACCAACGGTACAGCCACTGGCAGAGCAGAGGGTGAAACGCTGTTGCAAGCGGACGATGTGCAAGTTTGGCAAGTGTGGGATACACCGGCTGCGGTGAAGCGGTTTTTGAATCATTTTCAGCCATCGATGGGCATCATGATGGAAACAGAGCTTTGGCCGAACATGGTGCACCAATGCGCTGAGCATGGCATCCCGCTCACGGTTGCCAATGCGCGCATGAGCGAAAAATCTTACCGTGCGACGACCCAATTTGCTTGGCTGGCACAACCCGCATACCAGTCCTTGGCAGCGGTGTGGGCGCAAAGTGTGGAGGACGCCAAACGTTTTAGCCAACTGGGCGCGAAGCGGGTTGAGGTATTGGGCAATTTGAAATTTGACGCTGAAGTGGATGCAACAAAACTTGAACAGGGTCAAAAGCTTGGATCAACACACACCATCATTACTTTGGCCAGCTCGCGTGAGGGTGAAGAGCTGGCTTTCTTGCGCTCAATCCAAAAATATATGAAAAATAAACCTGTAGTCTGCGTAAATAATGCCTACAGTGCTATTAAAAATATAGCAAACGTAAAAAATACAACGTGGATGATTGTGCCACGTCATCCACAGCGTTTTGATGCAGTGGCGCAATTGATCGAATCACAAGGTTTTAAAGTGTCTCGTCGCAGCCAGTGGTCGGTGGATGCCATGGGTAATCTGCAAAGAGAAGCTGATGACAACACCATTTTGTTGGGCGACAGTTTGGGCGAGATGGCGCTGTATTACGGCATGAGTGATGTGGCATTGTTGGGTGGCAGTTTTGAGCCTTTGGGTGGTCAAAACTTGATTGAAGCTGCCGCTTGCGGCTGTCCCGTGGTGATGGGGCCATCAGTATTCAACTTTGCCGAAGCTGCGCAATTGTCATTGCAAGCGGGTGCGGCGGTGCAAGTGGATGCCATGCAACTAGCGGTACAAGCGGCCTGTGACATGGTGCACAACAAGGAAGCTTTGCAAGGTGCTCAAGAAGCTGCGCTTGCATTCGCTAAAGCGCACCAAGGTGCAGCCGTCAAAACGGCGGATGCAATAGTGAAATTACTTCACCAGCGACATTAAAAACTATTTCACCAAAAGCGCATTCACAGGCGCTAAATCGTCCGCTTTCAAGGTGCCGTTGGCTTGACGCAATTTCAGGTTGCCCATGAGCACGTCGTAGCGAGCTTTGGCCAAATCGCGTTTGGTTTGAAAGAGCTGGCTTTGCGCGTTCAAAACGTCGATGTTGATGCGCACACCCACTTGGTAACCCAACTTGTTGGCTTCCAAAGCGCTTTGGCTGGATGCTTCTGCAGCTTCAATGGCTTTGACACTGCTTAAACCGGATTGCACACCGTAAAAGGCAGTGCGTGTGGCTTGGGCAACACTGCGTTTGGCATTGTCCAAGTCAGACTGGGCTTTGTCTTCAAGAGCCAAGGTTTCTTTCACGCGGTTTTGTACCGCAAAACCAGCGAAGAGCGGTAGGTTCAGCGCCAAACCAACCGTTCCAGAATTGCTGCGTGTGGTGGCGGTGCTGGTAGCTGAGCCAATGCTGCGGTTGGCGCCATAACTCGCAGTCAAATCCAAGGTTGGTTTGTGACCGGCTTCGGCTTTGGTGGTTTCTAGTTTGGCAATATCAACAGCGATGCGCGCTTGCACCACGCTGGGGTGAGCCGCTTCAGCATGTGCTACCCAAGCATTTACATCATTGGGTGTGGGTGCGGGTAAATTTGCTGGCACGGCCAAGGGTTTGGGTTGCACACCTGTCTTACCGACCAACTGATCCAAAGCCATTTTTTTGACTTGCACGTCGTTCATTGCCGCAATTTCTTGTGCGGTGACCAAATCAAAGCGTGCTTGCGCCTCGCGTGAATCGGTGATGGTGGATGTACCAACTTCAAAATTGCGTTTGGCAGATGCCAATTGCTCTGCCACGGCTGCTTTTTGGGCCTGCACAAAAGTCAGGGTATCTTGCGCCGTTAGCACATCAAAATAAAGTTGGCTGGTGCGCACGATCAATTCTTGCTCGGCTGCTTGAAGTTGTGCCTGCGCCAATTGGACTTGCTTGCCACCTTGTTCGTAGTTGGCCCAGTTGGAGGGACGGTAAAGGGGTTGTGAGGCACTCAGGCCTGCGTTTTGCGTGCCATAAGTTCGGGTATCGGTTGCACCCACCACATCCAAATAGGTTCGAGATGCGCCAGCTGTTAAGCCCGCAGTGGGCCAAATGCCCGCTTTGGCTTGCTCACCACGCGCTTCAGTGGCTTTGGCTTGCGACATGGCGGATTGGTAGGTGGCGTCGTAGCCGCGTGCCGATTGGTAAACCTCACTCAAACTTTGCGCTTGAGTTGGATCAGCGAGTGCAAGCCCCAGTGCCAAATAAAGGGCATTGTGGCTCATTTTTGGAAATGTTGATTTGAATTTCATAGTGCTTTTCATAACAATAACCCGCTTAAAATATAGTGGGGGGAGTATACCAGTTTCTTTCATTTCAAGTTTTAGCAGGGGTTTTTGTCCACATGCGTTTTGCCCATTGTGCCAAATCGTCCATATAGCAATACATCACAGGAACCAACACCAATGTTAACAAGGATGAGGTGATCACGCCGCCAATAACCGCTTGACCCATGGGTGATCGTTGTTCTGAGCCTTCAGTTAAGGCAAAAGCCAAAGGAATCATGCCGAAAATCATAGCCAAGGTGGTCATCAAAATAGGGCGCAATCGGACCTTGGCAGCAAGAAGCAACGCCTCTGTACGGTCTAAGCCTTCTTCGCGGCTACGAATCGCAAAATCCACCAGCAAAATGGCATTTTTAGTGACCAAGCCCATCAAGAGCACCACACCAATGATGGAGAAGATAGACAAAGTGGAACGGAACATCAAGAGCGCCATCACCACACCAATCAAAGTCATGGGCAATGAAGTCATCAAAGCCAATGGTTGCAAAAAGCTCTTAAACTGGCTGGCCAAAACCATGTAGATAAAGAGTACCGCCATCACCAATGCCGACACCGCATAGCTGAACGATTCTTGCATGTTTTTGGTAGAGCCACCAAATTGGTATTTGTAACCCGGCGGAAAGCTGATGCTGTCCAAAGCAGTTTTGATGTCGGTTGAAATTTCACCGGCAGATCGGTTAAAAGCATTGGCGTTGACGGCAACTTCACGCGTCATGTCTCGGCGGTTAATTTGGTTCGAACCAGTGGATTCAGTGACGGTTGCGACTTGGTTCAAACGCACCACGCGCGAAGTGCCGTCGGTATTGGTGCCGACGGTAAATGGTAGGCGCTCTAGGTCTTGCGGTGTGTCGCGGGCTTGTGGCTCCAAACGGACGTTCACATCATAGGTTTGGTCATCCGTTGCGCGCCAGTTGCCCACCGTGACACCCGCAATCAGAGTGCGCAATTGACTGCCAATTTGGGCGATGCCCATACCGAGATCTGAAGCAACATCGCGCTTCACATCCACTTTGATGGTGGGTTTGTTGGCCTTTACGCTGGAGTCCAAGTCCACCAAACCAGGAATATTGCGAATTTTGTCAAATACAGTTTGTGCCAATCGCTCTAGCTCTTGTTGATTCGGGCCTTGCAATGAAAATTCGATTTGTTTTTGCCCGCCTACGGGGTCTACCAAGCCTGCTTGCGTCACGGTAATGCCGGCCACTTGTTTCAACCTGTCACGCAACACGCCAGATAATTCATCGACATTGCGAGTGCGGTCTTTGCGGTCTGTCAGACGTATGTAGACGGACGCGTTGTTTTTGCCACCCGCGTTGCCGGTGTTGATGGTCGATAAGGTGTATTTGGTTTCAGGGAATTCGCGAATGATGGCTTCAACTTGCTTCACCTTGGCTTCGGTGACTTCAAGTGACGATCCCACCGGGGTATAAAAACCCACATAGGTTTCAGAGAAGTCTGCTTTAGGCACAAACTCTGTTCCCAATAAAGGAACCATGAAAATACTGCCCACAAAAATCCCAGCAGCAGCTAATACAGTGCTGAGCTTGTGTGCCAAAGACCATCTCAAAATGCTTTGATACCATTCTGATAGGGCGTCAGTGCCAGTGTCAAACAAACCTGTCACACGACCAATGGTTCTGTCGTAAAAGCTAACCGGTGCGTGCCGTTTGCCATGCGCTTCAATGCTGGGGTCATGCCACACGCTGGACAACATGGGGTCTAGCGTAAAGCTGACAAACATCGATAGCAAAACGGCGGCCACAATGGTGATACCAAATTGGTGGAAAAATTTGCCAATGATGCCGCCCATGAAACCAATCGGCAAAAACACCGCAACAATCGACAAGGTGGTGGCCAATACAGCTAGGCCAATTTCTTTGGTGCCGTCCATCGATGCGTCGTACGACGATTTGCCCATTTGCACGTGCCGCACAATGTTTTCTCGCACCACAATGGCGTCGTCAATCAACAAACCCACGCACAAACTCAGCGCCATCAAGGTCACGTTGTTGATGGTGAATCCAAACCAGTTCATGAACAAAAATGTGCCGATGATGGAAATCGGTAATGTCAATCCTGTGATGACGGTTGAGCGCCATGAATTCAAAAATAAAAACACAATCAACACCGTGAGCAAGGCACCTTCAATCAAAGTGCGTCGCACATTGTCCACCGCTACACGAATGGGGCGCGAGCTGTCGTTGACGGGCTCTAGGCGCACATTCGGCGGCAATTGCGCTTGTAATTCTTTCAGGGTTTTGTTCAAGCCGTCTACCACTTCAATGGTGTTTTCGTCTTGCGATTTTTGCACCGTCATCATCAAGGTGCGTTGACCGTTGTACAGTGCCAAACTCTCGACTTCCTGCGCACCGTCTGCAATGCGTGCCACTTGTTCCAAACGAATTGGGCTGCCGTTTTTGCGTGCGACGATGATTTTGGCGAAATCTTCAGGACGTTTCATGCGGGCATCAATTTGCACACCGCGCTCTTGCGTCAGCGACCGAATCGCGCCAGCGGGCAAATCTTGGTTTTCATTGCGCACGGCGGTGGTGACTTGGTCGGGTGTGATGCCCAAGGCATCCAAGGCTTGCGGATTCAGGTAGATGTTGATTTCACGCTTGGTACCACCGACCAAGGTTACAGAGCCCACACCACGTACATTTTCAAGTCGTTTTTTAAGCGTTTGATCGGCCCAGTTGGTTAGTTCGACAGGGCTCAGGTTTTGCGTGCCAGATTTCCCATCGGGCAAGATGGCCAATGACCATATGGCACGGCTGGATGGGTCGAATCGCAACACGCGGGGCTCTTTGACTTCGGCTCTGAAATTGGCACGAATCGCCGCCACTTTTTCTCGCACATCTTCTGCCGCTTTGCGTCCATTCACTTGCAATTGAAACTCGATGATGACCACGCCTTGGCCATCGTAGCTGCGTGATGTCAAGGCGCTGATGCCGGCAATCGAATTAACACCCTCTTCAATTTTTTTGGTGACTTCGCTTTCAATGATTTCGGGGGTGGCGCCAGGGTATTCGGCAATCACCACCACCACTGGCAAATCGATATTGGGAAAAAGATCAACCGACAAACGTTGGTAAGAAAACATGCCCAGCACCACCACGGCCAACATGACCATGGTTGCGAACACGGGGTTTTTAAGACTGACTTGGGTAAACCACATGGTGAATTTGCTTTTTAGTTGGGTTTACTTAGGTGACGGAGCTGCAGATGCAGCAGGTGCTGCAGTAGGAGCGGGGGAGTTTGGCGCGCTGGCTTGCGTGCTTGGGTGTGGGCGACTTCAATTTGGTGACTGTACCTTCACGCAATGTTCCCAAAGATCCTGCCAGCAATGTGGTGTTGGGGGCGATGCCTTTGACAGCAACCATGCTTTCAGTTTTGCCATCTTTGCTGACCTCACCGCGTTGACCCAGCTCTACAGTGACATGTTTAACAGTGTTGTTCTCAAGCACTTGAACATAAGGTGCTGGTTTATCAGTTCGCACAGCGGATAAAGGCACTGTCAAAGCCGATAACTTACCAGTGCCCAGATTGCCTTGTGCAAACAAACCTTGTCGCAATCCTGCTGCGTTGTCTAAGCCTAAATACACCAACACACTGCGGCTACCGGTTTGCGCGTTGGGGTTGATGCGTACCACACGCGCATTGCGTGCGCTGGTGACGCCTTCAATTTGAAGAGTTGCCGCTTGTCCCACGCGCACACCCAGCGAATCTGCCGCACTTAAACTGGCTTCCAATTCCAAGCGGCTCATGTCCAATACTTCGACGATGCGCGCTTCAACTGCCACGCGTTCGCCCGGTTGCGCCAAGCGCTGTGAAACGATGCCTGTTAAGGGTGAACGCAAAACGGTGTCGTTGACGGCTTTGGCAGCCACATCCACATTGGACAAAGCGGCACGGTGGGAAGCTTGCGCCGCAGTTAAATTGGCTACCGATGTGTCCAGTGCTGTTTTAGAGATAAAGCCTTGTTCAACCAGTGCTTTGTTGTTGTCAAATTGGCGTTGTGCAATGGCAATTTGCGCTTTGGCGGAGTCGGCTTGATCTTGTGCTTGCTGCAGGCGTGCAGCATATTCGGTGGCTTCTACGCGTGCAATGACTTGCCCTGCTTTGACGCTGTCGCCTTCACGTACAGTGAGTCCTTGCAATTCACCTGCCACTCGGGCTTTAATGAAGGCAGAATTGGCGGCTTTCAAACTGCCCGAAATGGGTAAGCCTTGTGCAATGTCACTAACTTGTGCGACTACGGTGTCAGTGCTGTTGAGTTCGACGACAGCTTGTGCCTTGGCATTGGCCACTGCGGCAGCAGCTACGGCTTCTTGTTGCGCTTTGCGACCACTGAGGGCTTTCATCACGCTCAAACCCAAAGCGCCAATAATGATGACCGCAATGCCCCACTTCAGCCCACGCTTCATGCCATTGTTCATACCGATAGATTCCTTCAATTAGTTGGGTTCATTGTAATGTGCGACCACTGCACACCTATTTGATCGATGAGCAGAACGGTTAACTTTACCTGGGCTTTACTTTTTTGTGGCGTGTGATTACCTGAGCTTTTGGCGTGCATCCGCCACCTCTTGCCCTAAGTGAATCACAGACAAAGCATAGTAACTGCTCCAGTTGTAGCGGGTAATGGCGTAAAAATTTTGTGTTCCTGCCAAATAGACAGGCTCATTCCCCACTAATTTGGGGTCGCCGTTCTGTAATTCAACCAAAGCCAGTGGTCCTTTGTGTTCCAGCGCATCACCCAGCAACACCGCACCCTTGGCGGTAAAGCTTTCGATACTGAATGTGGGCAAAATGTCCGGCGCCAAGAGTGCGTCCAAATTGAGTTTGTCGGTGTCAAAACGTACTGGATAGTGTGTGGGCATACCGGGCTGCCACTGAAAGGCTTTGAAATAGTTGGCGACAGAACCGATCACATCGGCCGTGCTGTTGAACAAATCCACTTTGCCATCGCCATCAAAATCTATGGCAAATTTCACCCAGCTGCTGGGCATGAACTGCGGTAAACCCATCGCACCCGCGTAGCTGCCCAGCAAGCTCAAAGGGTCGATGCTGCTTTTGTAGGTGAGTGACAGGTAGTTTTCAAGTTCATTTTTGAAAAATGCTTGCCGTTCGACAGCGCGTGGGTGCTCCGAAGGGAAGTCAAACGTCAAAGTTGCCAATGCATCAATCACCCGAAAGCTGCCGGTGTTGCGCCCATAGATGGTTTCTACACCGATGATGCCGACAATGATGTGTGCTGGCACGCCAAATTCTTTTTCGGCTTGCAGCAAAGCGGCTTCGTTTTCTTGCCAAAACCGCACACCGGCGTTGATGCGAACAGGGTCGATGAAGCGGCTGCGGTACACCCGCCAGTTTTTGTGTGTGCCACGTGGCGCGGGCAACATGAGCTGCGCAACCTGCGGCAAATGCCGCGCTTGTCCAATGGCTTGCCGCACCCAATCCTTGTCCAAATCGCGTCGATAGGCTATGTCGTCAGCCATTTGCATAGCGGCTTCGCGGTTGGCATACAGTCGGCTTGAAACTGTGGTGGCATCAGTCGCGCTATTTCTTATGCGTTTTTGAGCTGTAGCCGGCGTATTTATTGCAAATAGTGCTATTAATAATATAGCAATTCGTGATAAGGATGAAAACATAGAAGCCTGATAATAGTTGAAAAATCAGACTTGTTGCGCTGGCCAATTGATTTTTCTAAATGCCGACCGCAAGTTGCCCATGTTGCCCAAGTTTTGATTGGATTGATCGTCTTTTTTGGCGTAGCGATATTGTTCAAGTTGAACCAAATAGTCCACCAATTCTTGCGCTGAAGCACCAAAATGCGCTTGCACCTGCATGGCCAAAGTGCGCGGTGGGGTGTTGGCTTGGGTGGCCAGGCCCAAGGACTTCAAACGTTGTTGAATTTTGTCTAACAGGCGCAACCAAGGGTCGTGCTGGCGTTTGTCCCACTGCACCCATGCGCTGCCAATGAGTGCCATGACAATCAATAAAGCACTGATCAGGTAGCCCAAATCTTCCCAACTGGGGTTTTGAAAACCCAGGTTTTTTAAGAGCTCAAATTGTTTGGTTTGTGAATAGTTCAACACTTTTTGATTCCACGCATGGTTCAGCGCTTCCCAGCCAGATCGCAGTTGTTTGAGAGGGTTAAAGCCCAAAGTGCCCCACACATTCACCAAGGCCTCGTTCACAGCGCCGCCAAACACATTGGCCGATGGTGCCAAGCGTTGTTGCAAGCCAATGCGCTGTGGCGATACTGCCGAGGTGGGGTCGACACGCACCCAAGTGCCAATTTGTGTGGTGGCATCAACTTGCCAAACTTCAGCCCACGCATGGGCGTCACTTTGACGCACCACCCAAGTGCCATCGATGGGGTTGGTTTCACCGCCTTGGTAGCCTGTGACCAGCCTTGCTGGCACCCCCATGGCGCGCATCAAGATGACGAAGGACGAAGCGATGTGTTCACAAAAGCCTGCCTTCTTGTCAAACCAAAACTCGTCGGCGGTGTGCTCTCCGTACAAACCGGGTTCTAAGGTGTATTCATAGCCACCTGTGCGCAATTGCTGCATAGCTGCGCTTACCAATGAGGGAGTCAATGCAGATGCGGTCACATTTGCACCGGCTTGCATGGCGTTTTGTTTGATGGCTTCGGCCATTTGCCTGGTACGTGGATTAGAGCCAGTTGGCAAGGCAACATACGTGTCTAAATTGCCATCCCATTGGGCAGGTCCATGTGTGAATTGCAGATGGCTTTGCGCTTGGTAGCGTACCAATTCGGTGATGGGGCGATTGGCTGTCCATTGCATATCCGCGTTCAAACTCAAACCATAGTTAGGCAACAGCGGTGGTTTTGACGCAGCATCCAGCACAAAAACCCAGGCTTTGTTTTGCGGCTCTAAAGTCGCTTCGTAGCGTATAGGTTCACCCGTGACGCGCAAGTTTGATTGCTCCGATTTTTCAGATGGCAATTCGGTGCGTGGCAGCCATTCACGCCCATCGAATGCGCTGAGCACAGGGCCGCGCAGGTAAATGTCAGAGCCACTAGGCACTTTATCGGCAAACTTTATACGCAAGGCGATGCTGTCGTCCTGCGCCAATTTGGCTATGGTTCCCACTCGCATGTGAGCACTTAAACCCGTTTTGCCGCTGGCGGAATCACTGGGTAATCCCCACAACGGTGCGAGGCGAGGGAAAAGCATGAACAGCAGCAACATGATGGGTGCGCCCATCAACATCAATCGCGAAGCGATTTTGGCACTCACGAGAAGCGGTGGTTTGCCCACTGGCAAATTGGCATTCACCAAAATGGTGGTTAACCCAAATAATGCCAGTAACATCAATAATGCCGTCAGCAAAGATTGCGAGAAAAAGAAATTGCTGAGCATGCAAAAAAAGCTCAAGAAAAAAACCACATAGGCATCGCGCTTGCTGCCTTGCTCCAATGTTTTGAGTGCCAGCAATATGGCAATTAGCGTCACACCTGCGTCACGACCGAGCAGGGTGCGATGTGTGAACCAAGTTGCTGCAACCGTCAGCAAAAGCACTAAGAACAACCAGCCACGCGCAGGCAAGGGTTTGGCATTCCATGCTAAAACCGCACGCCAAAGCATGATGGCTGCAACCATGGCCGCGCACCACACCGGTACATGGGGTATGAGTGGCATTTCTACAAAAGCAATCACCACGAGCAGGAACAAGGTGTCTCTGCTGTCGCGCGGTAAATGCATCAGTTTTTGTATCATTGGAGGCCACTTGGTCATGGAATGTGCTCTTTAATGTGCTGCCAGCGCCTGCAAGCATTGATGCTTGTGCGTTTCACCTTGGGAGGGGGCAATTTCTAGTCGAGGTAAGCGCAAACCATAAGTCAAACCCAGTTGATCAGCCTGTATCACCCAAGCGCACATGCGCGACAAGGCTGCTTCCGCATTGGCGCAACCCGTGCGAAAATAATCCAAGTACAACACTTGCGCTTGGGTGTGTTGCACGTCGCGGCTGATTAATTGGCTGGTCGCATCCGACTCGTGTTCACCTGCGTCGCCCCAAACTTTGGCTGCTTTTTTCCAAACCACCTGTTTCAAAGGGTCGCCACGGCGGTAGGAACGCACACCATCAAATTCGCCACTGGCTTGCACAGGAGATAACTTCACTTCTCCTGAACTGGGTTCACCCATTGGCAGTGCGGGAGCTTGCATTTCTGGAGCAGGATATACCCATATTTTGGCGGCGGGTCGCCACACCGTCCACACCCTGAAGGTGCCCAAAGGGAATCGGGTTTCAGTCAGCAAGGTAGGCACTGGATGAAGACCACGAGTCATTGGTTTGCCAGTCACTTCCAATGTGGTGCTGCCTTGTGCAGGTACGTCTACCCATGTCCAATTCACTGAATCCTCCAAATCGGCTAAACGCAGGCCAATGCCATAACGAACGGATTGATTTGTACTGCTCAATATCACTTCAAAAGAAGCATTGTCTGAAGCAAACTGAGCCTTGTTCGCTGCCGAATTTCTTGCCAAGCTCAGGTGCATGCCGCGTAAATTATTGTGCGCAACATGCATTCCAACCAATACACTGCCACCAATCAAAAAAGTCAATAAATAACCTAAATTAAGTTGGTAATTGATACTGGCCACGAGCAAAACCAGCAAAGTCAGCACCATCATCCAGCCGACAGGGGTGGGCAAAATGTACACATTGCGTTGTGTCAGTTGCAAGGTGTCGGTCAGCGGCAGTCTTGACTCAAACCACTTTTGAAATCGCTTGCGAATGCTGAACATACAAAGACTAAAAGATATATGGCAAATCAGGTTGCTTAGATGATGTCAATTGCTAGAAGTTAGCTGTAAGTGTCTAAGCCAGCGCTATGGTTTGCATCATCGCCTGCACTTGCGCCATGCTGTTGCGCCCAGCACCGCTGACGGGGGTGAGTCGATGCGCAATGGTTTGAGGCAATATGGCTTGCACATCATCGGGTGCCACATAATCACGTCCAGATAAAAGCGCTTGGGCTTTGGCCACTCGCAACAGCGCAATGCCAGCACGTGGGCTTAAGCCTTGTACAAACCATTTGCCCGAGCGTGTGGCTGCCATGATATCTTGTACGTAGTTCAGCAATGCATCTGTAGCGTGCACTTGTTGAACCTGAGCTTGCAGTGACTGCAATTCTGCGGCAGTGAGCAAGCTGGGTAGCGCCTCAACTTTGCTTCGTGTATCGGTACCCGTAAGCAATGAGCGCTCTGCAACGCGGTCGGGGTAGCCCAATGAAATTCGCATTAAAAAGCGGTCCAATTGCGATTCAGGCAAAGCATAAGTACCCAACTGGTCGTGCGGGTTTTGCGTGGCGATGACAAAAAATGGCTTGGGCAATGGGCGAGTTGCACCTTCAACCGTGACTTGTTTTTCCTCCATGGCTTCCAGCAAAGCACTTTGGGTTTTGGGGCTGGCACGGTTGATTTCATCAGCCAACAGCACCTGTGCAAAAAGGGGGCCCGGGTGAAACACAAAACCTTGCGTTGTGCGGTCAAAAATCGAAACCCCGCTCAAATCGCTGGGCATCAAATCGGAAGTGAATTGCACACGTGAAAACTGCAGGCCAAAAGTTCTGGCCAATGCATGTGCCAAGGTGGTTTTGCCGACACCGGGTACATCTTCTATCAATAAATGACCGCCAGCAAGTAAGCAGGCCACACCATCTTGCACTTGTGTGGGCTTGCCAACAATCACTTGGTTGAGTTGTGTCAACAGAAATTGCAACTTATCTTGGGTTAAGCTTGTGTTCATGCGCTAACATTAACTCAATTTATTCAAGTTTGCATTCTTTCATACCTAAATATTTGAATCAAATCTAAAACGTGATGGCCTATAAACACAATCCGCTAATCTCATGAGTCTTAAAAGCACAGGTTTTTTCTCGCACCCCGATTGTCGAAAGCATGAAATGGGCGCTGGACATCCGGAATGTCCTGAACGTTTGGCCGTGATCGATGACCACCTTTTGTATATTGGTTTGTCGGATGTTTTGGCGCAATACAGCGCACCGTTAGCTGCATTGAGTTCACTGGAATTGGCGCACAGCCACCAGCACATAGCTACTTTGCGCGGCTTAGGTGATTTGCTGATGGATGAAATTGATGCCGGTGGGCCAACACATGCGCAAATTGACCCCGATACCAGTATCAATGTTTACACTTGGCAAGCTGCTTTGCGTGCAGCGGGTGCAGCGGTAGCTGCGACCGATGCTGTGATAGGCGGTGAAATTGCCAATGCATTTTGCTCGGTACGTCCACCTGGACATCACGCTGAAACTGATAAAGCCATGGGATTTTGTTTTTTCAACAACGTCGCCATTGCGGCTAAATATGCATTAGATCGGCACCGCTTAAAACGTGTTGCCATTGTCGATTTTGATGTGCATCACGGCAATGGGACAGAAGATATCGTTGGCGGAGATAAGCGTATTTTGATGGTGGGATTGTTTCAACATCCCTACTACCCGCATTCGGGTGTGGACCATGTGCCCAACAACACCTTGAATTTGCCCATACCGGCTTACACCAAGGGCATGGAAATTCGGGACATGATTGAACACACATGGATGCCAAGACTTGAAGCATTCAAACCCGAAATGATTTTTATCAGCGCTGGATTTGATGCGCACCGTGATGATGACATGGGGCAATTGGGCTTGGTCGAGCAAGACTATGCGTGGATCACATCCCGCATCAAAGACGTGGCACGGCGCCACAGCAAAAGCCGCATTGTCTCTTGTCTAGAAGGTGGGTACAACTTGAACGCACTGGCACGAAGTGTAGAAGCGCATATCCGGGTTCTGGCTGATCTATGATCCTGTCACGTGTATTAACCATCTTTAAATATACCGAATGACGACCTCACAGACTTTTCCGGCCGATGACTTGAAGGAGTGGTTTACCTTGATGTTCACACCCAGTGTGCTGATTGAAGTGGTGGTTTTGCTTGTTTGCTGCGGGATGGCTTGGGGAATGACGGTTTTAGTTCGTGGCAAAACGCATCAAGCGGCAGAAAAATCGGTTCTATTTGGTCGTCGTGTGTTTGATGGTGTCTTGTTTCCCTTGCTGTGGTTGTGTTTCACATTTGCGGCGCTCATCATGATGCGATCTGGCTTAAAGATGCATTTGCTGTACGTTGCTGTGCCAGCTTTGTTGTCACTTTTTGTGATACGACTGGGTGTCAAAATTCTGCAAGTCACGTTGACAGAATCGCCGACTGTTAGATTAATAGAACGCACCATATCTTGGCTGGTCTGGCTCGCTTTTGTACTATGGGTCAGTGGCGTTTTGCCTTTGGTAGCAAATGAGATGGAGCAAGTCAAATGGAAAGTCAGTGGTCATTCCATGACGCTGATGACATTACTAGAAGGTGTGCTTACCGCAGGCGTTGTCCTTCTGTTTTCGCTATGGATGTCCTCAGCTGTAGAAGCAAAGTTGCTCAGTAACACCAGTGGCGGTGAGTTGTCATTGAGAAAGGCCGCCAGTAATGCCGTACGGGCCGTTTTGGTTTTTGTTGGTTTGCTTTTATCGCTCAGCATGGTGGGAATTGATCTCACCGCATTATCGGTTTTGGGTGGTGCTGTGGGCGTGGGGATTGGTCTTGGGCTACAAAAATTAGCTTCTAACTATGTCAGTGGTTTTGTGATCTTGACCGAACGAAGTATGCGTATTGGAGATTTCGTTCGCGTCGATAATTTCGAAGGTCGCATTACCGAGATCAATACCCGCTACACAGTTATTCGATCAGCGGGTGGACGCGAATCCATCGTACCTAACGAAATGCTGGTGACAAGCCGTGTAGAAAATCTGACGTTCAGTGATTCACTTATTGCACAACAAACATTGGTTACTGTAGGATACGAAAGCGACGCAGAATTGGTCAGTCAGTTATTGGTCAAAGCTGCTTTGGCGCAGAGCCGTGTATTGCCAGAACCTGCACCTGTCGCTGTCCTTACCGCATTTGGAGTGAACGGGCTGGACTTCTCTTTGAGCTACTGGATCACCGATCCTGAGAATGGGCAGCTTAATATTCGTTCTGATGTCAATAAGGGTATTTTGGCGGCGTTACGTGCACACCATATCGATATACCTTATCCGCAACAGGTGGTTCACGAAGCTAAAAACAATCAGAATATATCCAACCAGAAATTATCCGTCGGCACATCTGCTGGGACGTAAAAAAACCGCTGGTCTTGCGACTTAGCGGTTGTTTACTAGCTTGGGGCTAACTAGCTGACAGCGCACCCAACAAAACGGCAAACTACGAACGGGGTAGTTTGGGCGATTTGCTTAAATTGAATTAAGCAGCTGCCAAGGCCAAAGCCTTGACTTTAGAAGACAAACGGCTCTTATCGCGCGCTGCCTTGTTTTTGTGGAAGATGCCTTTGTCAGCCACGGTGTCCACCACGGCTTGCATTTTTGTAAATGCTTCAGCAGCTTTTGCTTTGTCACCAGTGAGAACGGCTTTTTCAACGTTTTTCACAGCGGTACGGTATTTAGAGCGCAAAGAAGTGTTTGCGGCGTTGATTTTGTTGTCTTGACGAACGCGTTTGCGGCCAGAGGCAAGACGGGGGTTTTTCTTTTTAGGTTTGGCGGATGCCATGATTTATATCCTTATGTGTAAGTGGATGATGTCAGCTAAGCCCATGATTTTAGCATTTTTTTCACCCATGAACCCGTCCCTAATGACGGGGAATCTGGCAAAGACGAACTTTTAGGACTTCTTTTTCGGTGCAGCCAAATTCTGTATCACCCTGAATTTCACAATTTTTTTGACCAAATCCAGTGGCAAAGCTTGGTCCAGCGGAAACTGAACAGAGCCTTTGGCACTTTTGTACCCCGCCAATTCGTCCTGAAAAGCCGCAATCCCAGCCGCGCCCGGATAAAACCCTATGTGCTTTTTAAAAGCCGCAAAATGCACCAAATTGCCATTGAGCTTGAATGTCGGAATCTGGTAACTCATCGCCTCAGTCGCCCCTGGCGCCAAATTCAAAATCGTCGTACGCAATTTCTGTAGACGCGCTTGTACGTCGTCTGGGAATTGAGCTATGTAAGTATCAATCGAGTCGATTTGTGCGTTAATTGTTTTCACAGTTAAAGTACCTCACATTTTAAAATGCTATAAATAGGATAGCACATTAGGCAATAAATACGCCGGATAGAGGTCAATTTCTTATATAAAATTGGCTAATCAATGCCAAATTGCAGCTCCGCCAAGTGCGCGTACAAACCGCCTTTGGCTACCAGCTCTGCATGTGTACCTTGTTCGGCTATTTGGCCATGGTCGAGGACGATGATGCGGTCGGCTTGTTGGATGGTGGCCAGGCGGTGGGCGATGACCAAGGTGGTGCGGTCTTTCATGGCGGTTTCTAGGGCGGCTTGCACCATGCGTTCGCTTTCGGCGTCGAGGGCGCTGGTGGCTTCGTCCAACAACAGCAGTGGTGGGTTTTTCAGCATGGCGCGGGCGATGGCGATGCGTTGGCGCTGACCGCCACTCAAGCGCACACCGCGTTCGCCCAAAAAGGTGTCGTAGCCTTCTGGCAGCTTGGTGATGAATTCGTCGGCAAAGGCGGCTTTGGCAGCGGCTTTGACTTCGTCGTCATTCGCTTCAGGTTTGCCATAGCGGATATTTTCTAAAGCACTGGTGGAAAAGATCACCGCATCTTGCGGCACGATGCCAATGCGGCTGCGCAAATCTTGCAAATTCAAAGTGTTGGTTTCCACGCCATCGAGTTTGATGTGACCCGTTTTGGGATCATAAAAACGCAACAGCAATTGAAACACCGTGCTTTTGCCTGCACCGCTGGGCCCAACCAAAGCCACAGTTTCGCCCGGCTTTACATCCAAGCTGAATTTGCTCAATGCGGTTTGCAGTGGGCGGGATGGGTAGTTGAACTCAATTGCTTCAAATTGAATAGCGCTTCCGGCAGCAGATACACCGGCTACAGCTGGTTTTTCTGGGGATTGAATGGGTGATTTTGAATCCAACAATTCCATTAGACGCTCTGTCGCTCCGGCTGCGCGCAGCAAGTCACCATAGGTTTCGCCCAATACTGCAAAGGCACTCGCCAAGATGATGATGTACACCACGGTTTGACCCAAATGACCGGCAGATAAGGTGCCATTGATGACGGCTTGCGTACCTTGGTACAAGCCCCAAATCAATCCTGCGCTGGTGGCAATGATGATGAACGCCACCAAAACCGCGCGGGCTTTGCTGCGTGTGACGGCTGTTTGGAATGCTTGTTGGTTGGCTGATGTGAAACGATTGGATTCACGTTCCTCTGCCGCGTAGCTTTGTACAACCGGAATAGCGTTCAACACTTCAGCCGCGATGGCGCTGGAATCGGCCATGCGGTCTTGGCTGGCGCGTGACAGTTTGCGCACGCGTCTGCCAAACACCATAGCTGGCAACACAATCAATACCAACACACCCAGTACTTGCAGCATCAGCCACGGGTTGGTCCAAATCAACATGGCCAGTGCACCTATGCCCATGACCATATTGCGCAAGCCCATTGACAGCGATGAACCTACAACGGTTTGTACCAAGGTGGTATCGGCGGACAAGCGTGACAGCACTTCACCCGTTTGCGTGGTTTCAAAAAACTCTGGGCTTTGGTGCAAAACGTGGCTGTAAACCGCATTGCGCACATCGGTCGTCACGCGTTCACCCAACCAACTGACGGTGTAATAGCGCGCTGCGCTGAACAAGCCCAAAGCGGTAGCCACTGCAAACAAAGCAAAAAAGTGGTTGCGTAAGCCCATCACTTGTACGCCTTTATCAGCCGCATTGCTGCTAACCAATCCACCATCAATCAAACCGCGCAAGGCTAATGGAAAAGCCAGTGTAGCCAAAGCTGCTAACACCAAAAAGACCAATGCCAAACCGATTTGCAAGCGATAGGGCTTGATAAATGGCGCTAATCCAGTGATAGAACGGGGCGATGTGGGTTTTGGGCGTTCTGTGGGAGTGATCATGAGAAACTAAATTGGGCGGTGGGTGTGAGTTTACAAGGGCTAGAAATGATTGCCCTGATGTCTGAATCATAGTTTAATTATCAATCTGCATGTTCAATGCGTTATGCTGGAGGGCATGATGAAGCAAAACCTGATGTTGGATTCTTTTTGGCGAGCAGCAGCTTATTGTTTGCACCCTCGTGTCATTGCCTTGTCTTTTTTGCCCTTAGTCATCATGGGCGTACTGGCTTGGGGTTTGGCTTACTTTTTTTGGACTCCTGCGGTTGATTGGGTGAAAACAACATTGGAGTCATTCAGTCTACTCAACACTTTCTTAGCTTGGTTGCAAGGTGTTGGTATGGGTGGGCTGAAAGCATTCTTGATTCCCATGCTGGTGATTGTTGTGTTAACGCCTATCGTGGTGGTGATTTCATTGATTTTGGTGGCGGTCATGATGACGCCTGCAATGGTGTCCTTGGTTGCTGAACGTCGGTTTCCTGAGTTGGAACGAAAAAAAGGGCACTCATTGTTTGCCAGCGTTGTGTGGTCATTCGGCGCAACTTTGGTGGCCATTTTGATATTGATAGTGACCGTCCCTTTGTGGTTGGTTCCACCTTTGATATTGATTGTGCCACCGTTGATTTGGGGTTGGTTGACTTACCGTGTCATGAGCTTTGATGCTCTGGCTGACCATGCGAGTAAAGAAGAGCGGCGGACCATCATGCGCAAATACCGCAGTCCCTTGTTGGTGATTGGCATCATCACGGGCTATTTGGGTGCTGCCCCCAGCATTGTTTGGGCTTCTGGTATTTTGTTTGCAGCGGCTTTTATGATATTGATACCCATTGCGATTTGGATTTACACTTTGGTGTTTGGCTTTGCATCATTGTGGTTCAGCCATTTTTGTTTGGCTGCTTTGCAAGATTTGCGCTCCGAAGAAGTCATCCAAGCACCAAAACCACCCACACCTTTGATCACGGAAACTGTATCTATGCACGATAATGGTGCATTGAATGTGCCAAAATCGATCAACTAAGGTTATAAGAAATTCAATACTGCACTTATTTGGTGCGCATTGCGCTGAATCAAGAATAATTAAAATCGGACAATTTTAAGCAAGCACTCGAATTACCAAGCGCATCTAGCTTGTAGAATCAACGAGATTGTCGAGTTAAGTAAGAGAGATTCCTTTGTGTTGATTTGATTGGTCACTAGGCCAATTTTTGGCACAATTCATGCTTCGTATTTAGTTTTTATCAACCCGCCATATGGCGTTTTAGGAGATTTTGATGGCAAAGACCATTGCAGATGTGATGAAGATGGTGAAAGACGAGGAAGTCAAATTTGTTGATTTTCGTTTCACTGATACCCGTGGTAAAGAGCAGCACGTGACAGTGCCTGTGTCGCATTTTGACGAAGACAAATTCTCGTCAGGACATGCTTTTGATGGTTCTTCTATCGCTGGCTGGAAAGGAATTGAAGCATCAGACATGCAATTGATGCCTGATCCTAATACAGCCAACATCGACCCCTTCTTTGAAGAAACCACCATGTTCTTGCAATGTGACGTGGTTGAGCCAGCAGACGGCAAAGCATATGACCGTGACCCACGCTCCGTGGCCAAACGCGCAGAAGCGTATTTGAAAGCATCTGGTTTAGGCGACACCGCTTTCTTTGGTCCTGAGCCAGAATTCTTCATTTTTGATGGCGTGCGTTGGAATACCGATATGTCTGGCACATTCTTCAAAATCGAAGAATATGAAGCACCATGGAACAGCGGCGCGAAAATGGAAGGCGGCAACCGCGGCCATCGTCCAACCGTTAAAGGCGGCTATTTCCCAGTACCACCGGTTGACAGCACACACGACATGCGCTCTGAAATGTCTTTGATTTTGGAATCCTTGGGTATCCCAGTCGAAGTGCATCACCACGAAGTAGCGGGCGCAGGACAATGCGAATTGGGTACCAAATTCAGCACACTGGTGCAGCGCGCTGACTGGACACAAGTACAAAAATACGTGGTCCAAAACGTAGCAAACGCTTATGGCAAAACAGCTACTTTCATGCCAAAACCAATCGTTGGCGATAACGGATCAGGCATGCACGTTCACCAATCCATCTGGAAAGACGGCAAAAACTTGTTCGCTGGCGACGGCTACGCTGGTTTGTCAGAATTCGCCTTGTACTACATTGGTGGCATCATCAAGCATGCACGTGCTTTGAACGCCATTACCAACCCAAGTACCAATAGCTACAAGCGTTTGGTGCCTGGTTTTGAAGCGCCTGTTAAATTGGCATACTCTGCTAAAAACCGTTCAGCATCTATTCGTATTCCACATGTGGCCAATCCAAAAGGTCGCCGTGTTGAAGCACGTTTCCCAGATCCAATGATGAACCCTTACTTGGGCTTCTCAGCATTGATGATGGCAGGCTTGGACGGTGTGGAAAACAAAATCCACCCAGGCGAAGCAGCTACCAAAGATTTGTACCATCTGCCACCAGAAGAAGACAAATTGGTCCCAACTGTGTGCCACAGCTTGGATCAAGCCTTGGATTGCCTCGATGCAGATCGCAAGTTCTTGACCAAAGGCGGTGTGTTCACTGACAGCATGATTGATGCCTTCATTGAACTCAAAATGACTGAAGTGACACGTATGCGCATGGCGACACACCCAGTGGAATTTGACATGTACTACTCGCTGTAATTCAGGCAGTAAACTGAACACAGAGCTGGAACGTTGAACATATGAGTTGAACTCTTACAGCTTTTTGTGAACAAACAAGGACGGTAAAAGCTGGCGTGAAGCTGGTTTTTACCGTCTTTTTTATTGGATGTGCAAGTACGCTTGCTTTTGTTTGTGCTGAATTTTTAATTGCGAGATAATGCTAGCTTATGAAAATTGTCAAATTGATTCGATCTTATCTCTGGCTGGAAGTTGCTGTACTGGCAACCTTGATTTCACTTGTTTACAGCAGCACGGCATCGGCGCAGGGCATGTACAAATGTGATGACAACAGTTACACCAATGTGCCAGCTGACATGGTCGGTAAAAAATGCAAACTGGTACAAGGTGGCAATGTGTCTGTTGACATTAAAACCAAGCAGTCATCATCTACTCAATCTTCCAATTCTGCTCCAAGTTCCTCGCCCAACAAAAATCGCAATGTTGACAACTCAGAACAACGTGCACGTGATTCGGATGCGCGGGGCATTTTGGTGGCAGAGCTTAAAAAATCAGAAGCAAAATTGGCTGATTTGTTGAAAGAGTACAACAATGGCGAGCCTGAAAAATTAGGTCCTGAAACGCGAAATCACCAAAAGTATTTAGACCGCGTTGCTGAGCTCAAGGCCAGCATTGCGCGGTTGAACAGCGATGTAGAAGGCATCAAGCGTGAGCTCAATCGCAATGGTGGTGGTACGGCTGGATCTGTGAACAGTGCGATTGTCAAAAAAGCATATTGATTCTTGAGCTCGTCAAATCGTTTCCAATCATTTGACCTGTTAGCCACCTTGGTTGCGGTGGTACACCGCTCTGGTGAAGTCATTTTTGCCAATGCACAGCTTGAGGATGCACTAGGGAGCTCGCGTCGCACATTGGTTGGTGCACCATTTGCAAATTTCTTGAATGATGCGACGTCTTTTATCGCTGCATTGAATGGCGCTGGCGATCACACTTTTGCAGCGCTTCGTTATGACGACAGTTTGAAAAGGCCTGGAGCGCTGGGTCAAGATCCATTTCCAGTGCACGTCATCGTGACACTCAGCGATGTGGCTGATGAAATGATTGTCGAATTATTACCCTTAGAGCAGCAGGCCAAGCAAGACCGCGAAGACCGTTTGCATGCGCAAGCGCAAGCCAATAAGGAATTGATTCGCAATTTGGCGCATGAAATCAAAAACCCTTTGGGGGGTATTCGTGGCGCAGCGCAGCTCTTGGAGATGGAAATTCAAAGCAAGGAATTGCATGAGTACACACAAGTCATCATCCACGAGTCAGACAGATTGCAAACTTTAGTGGACAGATTGCTGGCACCACACCGCAAACCGCATGTGGTGTCGGAAGTGAATATTCATGAAGTGTGTGAACGAGTGCGTTCGGTCATATTGGCTGAATTTCCCCAGGGTTTGAAAATCAAACGCCAATACGATATTTCGATTCCTGAATTCAGAGGAGATCGTGAGCAGTTGATACAAGCCGTTTTGAACATCGTTCACAACGCCTGCTATGCCTTGGTGGATCGCATAGACGATGGTGATGCTGAAATCATTTTGCACACCCGCGTCGCACGCCAAGTCACATTTGGCAAACAGCGCTATAAATTGGCATTGGAATTGCATGTCATAGACAACGGACCTGGCATTCCCGATGCAATCAAAGAACGTATTTTTTACCCGCTGGTGTCGGGCAGAGAAGGCGGTTCAGGCTTGGGACTGACATTGGCGCAAACCTTTGTCAGTCAGCATAATGGCTTGATTGAGTGTGAGAGCGTACCAGGACGGACGGATTTCAAAATATTGATACCTTTGCCATAACCTTTATCACCGCCATCACTGCAAGACACTTATGAAACCCATTTGGATAGTAGACGACGATCAATCCATCCGCTTTGTCTTGGAAAAGGCTCTGTTGCGTGAAAATTTACCAACCCGCAGTTTTACCAATCCGCGTGATGTTTTAAACGCATTACAAAATTTAGAAGAAGGCAGTGATTTAGCGCCGCAAATCTTAATCAGCGATATTCGCATGCCCGGTGGTTCTGGCTTGGATTTGCTGGAAAAAGTCAAACTCCAATTCCCTGCTTTGCCCGTCATCATCATGACAGCGTATTCAGATTTGGACAGTGCCGTGTCGGCTTTTCAAGGCGGTGCATTTGAATATTTGCCCAAACCATTTGACGTACCCAAAGCGGTGGAATTGATTCGACGTGCGGTGGATGAAAGTTTGCGTGAAGAAGTGACTGAAGTTCGCATGCTGGATGCGCCTGAAATGCTAGGCCAGGCACCGGCCATGCAAGATGTGTTTCGCGCCATCGGCAAATTAAGCCAAAGCAATGTCACGGTCATGATCACGGGTGAGAGCGGAACGGGTAAAGAGTTGGTGGCACGCGCTTTGCACAAACACTCACCACGTGGCGGCAGTGGCGGTGTAGCCACAGGCACAGATGCCAAAACGCTGGGCATTGTGCGTGAGGGTCCTTTTGTCGCTATCAACACGGCAGCAATTCCGAAAGATTTATTAGAAAGCGAATTGTTCGGTCACGAGCGTGGTGCATTCACAGGTGCGCAAACCATGCGCCGTGGC
The DNA here is from genome assembly GCA_016705065.1 of Candidatus Aalborgiella aggregata. Lineage (GTDB taxonomy): Bacteria > Pseudomonadota > Gammaproteobacteria > Burkholderiales > Burkholderiaceae_C > Aalborgiella > Aalborgiella aggregata. The sequence goes on from JADIYY010000001.1 coordinate 261,492, forward strand.
CGCTTTGAACAAGCCGATGGTGGCACCTTGTTTTTGGACGAAATTGGCGACATGCCTTTTGACTTGCAAACCCGTTTACTGAGGGTGTTGAGTGATGGGCATTTTTACCGCGTCGGTGGACACAACGCCATCAAAACCAATGTGCGTGTGATTGCTGCTACGCACCAAGATTTGGAACAACGCGTGAAAGAGGGCAGTTTTCGCGAAGACTTGTTTCACCGTTTGAATGTGATTCGCCTGCGCTTGCCAGCGTTACGGCAGCGCCGTGAAGACATTCCCATGCTGACCAAACATTTCTTGCAACAAAGCGCCAAGCAACTGGGCGTAGATCCCAAACGCATCACCGATCAAGCCTTGACACAATTGGCTGCATTTGATTTTCCGGGTAACGTGCGGCAACTTGAAAATATTTGCCATTGGCTCACCGTCATGTCGCCAAGTCAAGTGATTGAAAGTAAAGATTTACCGCCCGAAGTGTTGGAAGCCAGCGTAGCGCCTGGGCCAAGTGCAGCGACTGCGGTACAAGACGCATCCGGTGTAGCAACGCTGACGCCAGTCGATGCGATTATCCTGCAAACTGCAAGTGCGGCAGCTACAGCACCCATTGCAATGCCAGGGACGATTCCAACGACCGTGTTGGCAACTTTGGCACCCGAGCACATCGCACCTGTTGCTGATGTTGGCGCTAAATGGGAAGATGGACTGGAGCATGAAGCATTTGCACTGCTATTGGCAGGTGCACCTAATGTGTGGGACAACTTAACTCAACGTTTTGAAGCGCGCTTGATCGCTGCAGCGCTTAACAATACCAAAGGGCGGCGAATTGACGCAGCGCAACAGTTGGGTATTGGACGCAACACCATCACCCGCAAAATTCAAGAATTGGAGGCCGCGGATGTGTTGACTAAGCGATAATCTAGGCTATGACTAATGCAACGCCTAGCGCTTCACTTCACACCTCCCATATCAGCTCGCTCACGCTTTTAGCGCGTGGCAAAGTGCGTGATAACTACGCTGTGGGCAGCGACCGAATTTTGATGGTCGCCAGCGACCGACTCAGCGCATTTGACGTCATCATGGGCGAAGGCATCCCGGGTAAAGGCGCACTGCTGACCAAAATGGCTTTGTTTTGGTTTGAAAAGTTAGGCCAAATCAAAACAAAAGATGGTGCCAAGTTGTGCCCCAATCATTTAACGGGTGAATCCCCCGAAAGCGCGGTCAGTGCTGCCGAAGTGCCTTTGGTCACTGGTCGCTCCATGTTGGTGAAACGCTTAACACCCATTCCTGTAGAGGCAGTCGTGCGTGGTTATTTGGCAGGCAGTGGCTGGGCAGAATACCAAAAATCACAATCGGTTTGTGGCGTGCCGCTTCCAGCAGGTCTGCAAAATGCATCCAAATTGCCTGAACCCATTTTCACTCCCGCAGCCAAGGCGGCCGTGGGCGAGCATGACGAAAACATCAGCTTTGAAAAAATGGTGGCCACCATTGGCAAAGATTTAGCAGAACAAATCCGCAGTACCAGCATCGCCATTTACAAAACGGCGTATGACTTTGCGCTGACCAAAGGCATCATCATTGCCGATACCAAATTTGAATTTGGCTTGGATGAAAGCGGCACACTCACTTTGATGGACGAGGTGCTCACCCCAGATTCATCCCGTTTTTGGCCAGCTGAGAGTTACGAAGCCAGCTTCAAAGCCGGCCAAAATCCACCCAGCTTTGATAAACAATTCGTCCGCGATTGGCTAGAGTCCCAACCCTGGGACAAAACCCCACCCGCCCCGCGGATTCCCCAAGACATCATTGCCAAAACAGCAGCGAAATACCAAGAGGCTTGGGATAGGCTGACAAGTTAATTCACAGCGTCAGCTTTTCAAACAAACTTAACTTAGCACCACACTCGACAACCTGCGGCGATACGTCGCTACGGTTGGATCCACTGGTGGAATGTGGCCGTCGGCTACTTTGACGGGTTTGGGTTCGATGATGTCCAAGATGGCGATGTAGGTTTTGCGGGCTTTGTCTTCGTTCCACGTTTTGTCGCGCATCAAAATTTCAAGCAATTCGTCCATTGCATCGGTCCAGCGCTGTTGTGACATCAAGATTTGTGCTTTGGTGAACCGGGTTTCAAAATCACGTTTATTGCTGGCAATCTTCGCATCCAGATCATCTATGGCATCATTTAGTGCTGTATCCGGCGTATTGATTGCCTCAGGTGCTATTAAGTATGTAGCATCGTTGGCTTGCATCCAGCGTTGCAATGAATCAAACTTGCGCACCACGCTGGTTTTGGCGATGACTGGGGCGAAGGCGATTTTGGCATCGTCGTCGCGACCTTCTTGCATGAGTAATTTGACCAAGTCAAAACGAAGCTCATCGTTGTTGCTGTCGTCTTTGAGTTTGACAACCAATTCTTCAATTTGCGCTTCAGGCGAAATGTGGGCGAATTCGGTGCTTTCTGTGTCATAGGTGGTGTCAGCTTCCGCTGCTTCGTCTGCGGGTGGCAAATGCTTGTCCAAAAAAGCTTTCACTTGGCTCTCAGGCATGGCACCTTGAAAACCATCGACGGGTTTGCCTTGCACCATCAATATGCAGGTGGGAATGCTGCGAATGCCAAAGGCTGCGGCAATTTCTTGTTCTTGGTCCGAATCCACCTTGGCCAATATAAAGCGGCCTGCGTAGTCGGTTTCCAGTTTTTCCAAGATGGGGCCAAGCGATTTGCAGGGTCCACACCAAGGAGCCCAAAAGTCCACTAAAACGGGCGTTTGCATGGACGCTTGAATGATTTCGGTTTCAAAAGTGTCGCGGGTGATGTCTATCATGGCAGGTGTTTGGGTTGAATGCGTGATGAATGCGCCTAAATACGGCGAAGGGCGATGTTAAAACGTAAAATGTGATTATCCAATGAGTTCTGTCTTTTCCCAATTTGGGCGATAACTTTATTAATCAAGGCGTACCATGAACGCAGCCATCACAACTGAAATAAAAATAGGGGTGCTAATGGGTTCCAGCTCGGACTGGGACACCATGCAACACGCCGTCGCCATTTTGCAAGAGTTTGGCATTGCGCATGAAGCACGTGTGGTTTCTGCCCACCGCATGCCTGACGAAATGTTTATTTACGCTGAAGCGGCAGCCAGCCGTGGCTTACAGGCCATCATTGCGGGTGCCGGCGGTGCGGCGCATTTGCCCGGCATGTTGGCAGCCAAAACGGCTGTGCCGGTGCTGGGCGTGCCAGTGCCGAGCAAACATTTGCAAGGTGTTGATTCCTTGCACAGCATCGTGCAAATGCCCAAAGGTATTCCCGTCGCGACATTCGCAATCGGTGCAGCAGGTGCTGCCAATGCGGCTTTGTTTGCGGTGGCGATGTTGGCCAACAACAATGCGTTGTTGCGCACGCAGTTGGATGACTACCGTCGCAGGCAAACCGAACAGGCCAAAGCCATGGCTTTGCCTGATTTGCAAGCCATCACAAAGCCAGCCGCAGGGAGAATTTAATTGCCGCATCAAAAAACGGTAGCCTTGCCCATTTTGCCTGGTGCCACCTTGGGTGTGATGGGCGGTGGTCAGTTGGGGCGCATGTTCATACACGCTGCGCAAAGCATGGGCTACACCACGGCGGTGCTGGACCCCGATGCCAACAGCCCAGCAGGTTTGGTCAGCCACCACCATGTACAAACCGATTACCTTGACGCAGACGGCTTGAAAGAGTTGGCACAGCTTTGCCAAGCGGTGACGACAGAATTTGAAAACGTGCCCGCGCAATCCTTGATGGCTTTGTCGAAATCATGTCCTGTTGCGCCCAGCGCTGCTGCAGTTGCAGTGGCACAAGACCGCCGTGTGGAAAAAGCCCGATTGGCTGAAATTGGCAAAGCTTCAGGCGTAGTGCCCGTGCCCTATGCGCTGATAGAAAAAGACATGCATGTGTCGCTGGTTGATACCATTTACTTGCCAGGAATATTAAAGTCAGCTACCCAAGGTTACGACGGCAAAGGGCAAATCAAAGTCACTACCAAAGCGCAGTTGGCCATTGCATGGGCGCAGTTGGGCAAAGTGCCCTGTGTGCTGGAACTGATGGTGCCTTTGCATGAAGAATTTTCTGTCGTTTTGGCTCGTGGTGAAGATGGCCGCATCGTGCATTTTGCACCCCAGCGCAATGTACACATCAATGGCATATTGGCAGCCACATATGCGCATGAATCGGATTTGAAACCATCCGATGTCAAAGAGTTGGTAGACGCCGCCAAAGCCATTGCCAATTCGATCAAGTATGTGGGCGTATTGTGTGTGGAATTTTTCTTGTTGATTGATGGCAGCTTGGTGGTGAACGAGATTGCGCCGCGCCCGCACAACAGTGGGCACTACACCTTGGACGCCTGTGATGTATCGCAGTTTGAATTGCAAGTCCGTGCCTTATGCCGCTTGCCTTTGCCACAACCACACCAGCACAGCCCAGCCATTATGCTGAATCTGTTGGGTGATTTGTGGTTCAAGACCAATCCTAATGCTGCGCAAACACCGCCGTGGGAAAAGGTGTTGGCACTGCCAGGCACTCATTTACATTTGTACGGTAAATCAGAAGCCAAACCTGGCCGCAAAATGGGGCATCTCACCATTACCGGCAGCAGTCTCGAAGCTGTGCAATCCACTACCCAACAAGCGGCCAAAATATTGGGCATTGACAAATACTGATGCGGAGATTGGTTTGTGATTCTTGATGCCAATGACCCGCTGCAGGTCAGCACACACATTGCACATTGTGTAGATACACTGCGCCAAGGTGGTTTGGTGGGCATGCCTACCGAAACCGTTTATGGCTTGGCGGCCGATGCGTGCAACGATGCGGCTGTGGCCACCATCTTCGCCGCCAAAGGCAGACCCAGCGAGCACCCTTTGATTGTGCACGTTGCCGACAGTGATACTGTGAATCGGTTTGCCAGCGATGTGCCTGAATTTGCCAAGAAGTTGATGCACGCATTTTGGCCAGGACCCTTGACCTTGATTTTGCCGCGCAGACCAGAGGTGGCAGCAGCTTGCGCAGGGGGGCAAGATTCAATCGGTGTGCGTTGCCCCTCGCATCCAGTGGCTTTGGCATTGCTCAAAGAATGCAGCAAGCAGGGCATTTACGGTTTGGCCGCGCCCAGCGCCAATTTGTTTGGACGTGTCAGCCCCACCACAGCAGCGCACGTGCAATCCGAATTTGCCAGCACAAGCTACAGTGATATGCCCATCTTAGACGGCGGTGCATGCAGCGTCGGCATAGAGTCCACCATCATCGACTGCACGCGTGGCGCGCCCGTGCTGCTGCGCCCAGGTGTGCTGACACAAGTGCAATTGGAATTTGCTTGTGGGCAGAATGTGCTATCAAATAGTGAGCTTTCTAGGCAATCAATTAGCCAGTTAGAGGCTGATTTTTCACATGAACAAGCTGCACCAAGAGCATCTGGAACTTTAGAATCGCACTATGCGCCCAATGCAACTGTGCGATTAATGGATGCTAAATCATTGCAATCAGCATTGGATATTTTGGGCGCAGATGCCAAACACATCGCTGTCTATTCGCGTACGACCGTGCACAGCAGCGCTACACAAATTCTACTGCGCCACATGCCAAACGATGCTACACAGACGGCACAACAACTCTTTGCCACCTTGCGCGAATTGGACCAGCACCACATCAAACTCATTTGGGTCGAAACTCCGCCAGATGATGCCGCGTGGGATGGTGTGCGCGACAGGTTGATGCGAGCTGCGGCTTAAGCGTTTGAATGCAAAGCCACTTAAGATTGAAAGTGGTCAAACGACGCAAAATCGTTGGGCACCATGTGGCCATTGGCATCAACCAAGCGCAGTCCTGCCTCTGCTTGGATCTGCCCGATGCGTGTGATTTTGGTGTCCGCACTGCTGGCTGCGGCCAAAACAGCTTGGCGTTGGTTGCTGGGGGCGGTGAAGAGTAATTCATAGTCATCACCACCTGCCAATACGTACTTCAGCGCATTTTTTATATAAAATTGGCCCATATCACGCGTATTGATTGCCTGAACTGCTATTAAATTTATAGCAATCTCGGTATCTAATTGCGCGCCACAGTTAGAAGCACGCAAGATGTGTCCTAGGTCGCCGACCATGCCGTCGCTGATATCAATGCAGCTTGTGGCAATGCCGCGCAAGGCTATACCCAGCGCCACGCGCGATGTGGGCGTTTCCATGCGGGCGCGGGCGTGTTTGAAATCGTCTGCAGGCAATTCAATGTTGCCTCTGAACACTTCCAGCGCCAAACGCGCATCGCCCACATGGCCGCTGACGTAGATATCGTCGCCCACCTGTGCACCGCTGCGTAAGAGCGCTTGCCCTTGCGGCACTTCACCAAAAACGGTGATGCAAATGTTCAGCGGCCCTTGTGTGGTGTCGCCACCAATTAATGTGCAGTGGTGCTCGTTCGCCAATGCCAGCAAACCTTTGGAAAAGCCAGCTAACCAAACTTCATCTACTTTGGGCAGTGACAAAGCCAAGGTAAACGCCAAGGGCTTGGCACCACAGGCAGCCAAGTCACTCAAATTAACTGCCAAGGCTTTGTGCCCTAGTTTGGTGGGGTCAACGGTGGGTAAAAAATGCCTACCTTCTACCAGCATGTCGCTGGAAATGGCCATTTGCATGCCGCTACTTGGTTGCAGCAACGCGCAGTCGTCGCCAATGCCCAAGCTGACACCGCTTTGCGCCTGTATGGCGCGTGCTGGCGCTTTGAAATAGCGTTCGATTAAATCAAATTCACCCATCTTAAATCCATGCTTTATTTTTGAATATCACTTTCTGTTGGCTGAGCTAAGGCGACATTTTTGGGTGGCCACAAAAAACTCAGCGGTTCGTTATTGACTCGTTGCCAAATGGCGTGTCTGATGCGTGCGCGCTCTCCTGTGCTGATATTCTGTGCGCTTAAAGCCAAGCGAAAAGCGCAGTAGTAACTGACCCCCACATTGAGCGGACCAATCACCAAAATACCAGCAAATGAAAGCAAAAGCGCATTGCGCAATTCTGGTTGTTGTAGTATGTCCAGTCCGTATGTAGCGCAAGCAGCAGCAATTTGCCCAGTCGACAGTGTCACATGTCGCAGCTCAAGCGCAAAGCCCAGGAAGCTACTGATGGCTGGTATCAAACCCAACATCATCCCCAAGGAAACACTGGCGGCAAATCCAGATATATTTTTCCGCATGAAGCTGGCCCAACGATTCGCTCTGTCTACTCCCAACACAGCAGAGAAACGCGGGTTATAGCGTATGGCCGAATCGAGTCGGTGCAGCACAAACCAGTTTTCAACCCAGCCAGCAATGATGCTAGACAAAAATAACACCACACCAGTGAGCGCTGCATATGCTGCTGTGGGTCCCAAAATCGTGAGTGATGAAAGCACATATTGGGCTTCGCTAATCGAGATTAAAGGGTGTCCCCAAAAGTGTTGTAAGCCATAACTGATGAGCAAGACGCAAGGAAAGACCAGGGCAAGGTTGCCCACGACTGCCGCAAACTGCGAGCGCACCACATGTGACACTTCATCAACAAAGCCATCGATGGCATGCTCATCACCCAAGTCTTTCAATTTCAATGCCATCGCAGGTGCAGTCATGGCGGGTTGTTTGGTGGCCAGTGTCCAGTGCAACAATTGAATCGCAATGAAACTCACGGCGTAATTCACACCACTGAAAAATCCACCCCAGAAAGCAGAAAATCCAATGGCCAACAACAGGTATTTCACCAATATGGTGATCGACACGATGCTGCCACCACCAGCTGCTTTGCGCAGCATATACCAGTATTCAGAGCGGTTTCGGGTGATGTAATTTTCGCCCACCTCGGCACTGCGGTCAGCCATTTTGGCAGCCAGGAGTGTGGAGTTAGAAGTGATGAGATCACGCACGCTGTGTCGGTGCAAACCTATTTTGACCAAATGTGATAACAGTTTGGCGGTGTAGCTGTTGGGTCTATCTGACAATAAGCAATCGAGTAGTTCACGAATACGCAAGACCCGCGCTCGCATTTGTCGCAGTCTGAATACCAAGCTGACCGATATTCCATGTTCATTCAAATGGGTGTACACAGAGCTTGCTGCTTGGCGACAGACATCAAGTCGGTCGCGCAATTGCGTCGCTGCAGCCAGCACGGCAGCAGATTGCTCCTCACTGTCTTTGCCAAGAGATTTCATGAAGGCATGACGCAAGGCGACTAAGTCAGTGTCCAATTGGTCAAATGGGCGATTAAGCAGCATGTGGTGGCTCATGCGTGAACGCAATTCAGGAGCATAGCCACTGGCACGGATGTTTCCAATACTGAAAGTGATCGCATCAAGCACCGTGTTTTGCCAATAGCTAGATGCCGTATAGATGTTGTCGCCAATGTCAGTGGTTTGCAGCACTTGGGCAATGCGGTCTAAGGTGGCTTCATCTAGATCTGCCAGCCAGCGTTGATCGAATTCGCTTTTGAAGACAAGTGAAAATAAAACGGCGGCATCGGTAGTTTCAGGCGTTGCCGGCAGAATCTTCAGACGCAGCCGTTCGGACAATTCACTGACAAATGCACTGCGTTGCGAAAATCCAAAATAAGCCAACAAGCTGGCTACATCGACCACTTGCAATAACTGATGACACCATTGCCGTACACGCAGTAGCAAAACAGGGCGTGCTTCAAGCACATCTAACATCACATTCAAGCGATTGATGGTCACAGTGGTGGAAGATGCATCGCCACGAATCCAATCAAACAGTTCTATCAGCCACAAGTGCCTTTGAGCTAGAGGGGCATCGGTATCAACAGCTTCCAATATTTCGGTCAAATCACGCATAGTCTGTCCAGTTTAGCGATATCGCAGCTTCATCACCAATATCAAGCTTGCCAATACCAATGTGATGGTGTTGGCAATGACAATGGGCCAGCTACTTAGCATCCAGCCATACGCCAACCACAATGCAATGCCAACTGTAAACACACTGTACATACCCAATGAAATGCCTCTGACATCTTTTGGTGCGAAAGGTATGCCAAGCTTGTGGCACAAAGCTGGCCGTGGTCAGTGTCGCGGCAATGTAGCCAATGGTTTCAGCTAGCTGGAGTGAATTCATTAGTGGGATGTATTTGATTAATGACCAACAACAGTCCATTCAACCAACGCATCAAGTGCAGCGCGGGCTGATGGTGCGTTGGGGTGGTTGATGATGCCGACCACGCTGTAGCGCTGGCCGCTTTGTGCGGTGGCATAACCCGCCACACTTGCAACATCGCGCAAGGTGCCGGTTTTCAGTTGTGCTTGTCCCAGAGATGCGTTGGCTACACCACGTCGCGCCATGTTGGCAGCTGTCCCATCCACACCAGCTACGGACAGCGAGTTAGCAAACACGTCTCCGTTTGGGTGTTTGGCTGCTGTACGCAGCAACTCGGTCAATGACTGAGCGCTGATACGTTCTGTGCGTGAAAGGCCAGAGCCGTTTTCAAGTTCAGGTTCTAGCGGTGATTTTTTGTGGTTTCCGAAATGCCGTTGCCACCAATGTTTCACCACGTCGCGTGATTTGGTAAAGCTGCCTTTTAATGTTTGACTTACTTTACTGAGCAAGTTGTCATTGCTTTTTGTGCACTTAAGCTCAGGAAAACCTGCTGTGCCATCACGTTGTTGCTATGTTTATTTACATCAGCAATGATTTGCGAGAGTGGTAACGAAGGCGCATGGTACAAAAGCACTGCTGTGCTGGGAAGTGTGCCCGTGCGCACTTGACCATCCAGACGACCACCAACTGCGCTGTACATGGCTTTGACCACGCGGGCGGCGTAGCTAGCGGGGTCACTGTATGCAATGGGCCAAATTTTTTCACCACATCGCGCGCTGTAGCTGCCGGCAAAGCTGATGCGATTGGGGTTGCCGAAATCGGCGCGCAACTGACCACGCCAATCGCCACAAGCACCATTTGTCATCGGCACGGATTCATCGATTGCCACATTTGCCAAGGGGATGTCTGCTTTGATAATTACTCGTTGATTGGCTTCATCGGGCGTAAAACTCAGCAAAATGGCTTTGAAGTTCACCAACAATCCATCGGGCGTGCTGTTGTATGACCGCATCGGTTCACCATCAAAGTCGGCTTCGTGCTTGGAACTTAATTCAAACACGCTGTTGTCCAAAATAATGTCGCCGGTGATATGGCGCACACCTAAAACTTGCAGGGTTTTGAAGTTTTCTTCAATGCGCTCCAGCACCCACTTGGGGTCGCCACCGCCATGAATAATCAAATCACCTTGCAATACGCCGTTGCCCAATTTGCCATTGGTATAAAAAGAAGTTTGCCAAGTAAAGTCTGGCCCCAACATGGCCAAAGCAGAAAAGTAGTGACCAGCTTCATCACGGAAGCTGGGTTCATGGGTACATTGGCGCGGTAACTCAGCAAGGGCGCAGCATTATTGTCAGTTTTATTGTCGATTTTGTGCACTTCAAAACTGACAGCACTCAAGGGCACGCGCGCTTGTTTTAATGCTTTGGTGATGCTGGTAGGCAGGGTGTCTGACCAAACCCGTGTGAAACTCATACCCAAACTGAGCGCAATAAGAAGCGAAAAGAAGCGTCGATAATTAATTTGCATAGTGCGCATTATCCGATGTGCCGAGGAAATGCCGATTTATGCCAATTTATTCAAGCTTTGTTCGTACCAAGCCCTTGTAAATTGAGCTTTAACTCTGCGATTCACGGTAGGTACCATGATTGCCTTGATAATAGGCGCATGTCTTCTGACGTTTCCACTTCATCACAACATCTCACCAAGCATCCTCGTTTTTCATCTAGAACTTTGGGCATCATCGCCGCAGTTGTGACGATTTTGATTTGGACTTCATTCATTGTCATTGCTCGCGCATCGGTCAAAGGCAATTTGCTGCCATTGGATATGGTTTTTTGCGTTTTATTGGCGCGAGCGTGGTGTTATTGCCTTGGGGTTGGTGGATCGTACGCTCCCAGCGACGCGCAAAGATGGCGCTGGTTCCGCCTGTTGCCACACCGTCATGGCTAGGCTTGTCTCCCTACGCATTCAAAATGTCGGCTTTGGTTGGCGCTGTAGGAGGTGTCGGTTACGCCATGTTGGCTTATAGTGGGTTTTTCTTTGCCCCGGCTGCACACGCCAGCGTTTTAATGCCAGGTACTCTGCCATTGTCTACCGCACTGGTGGCGATGTGGCTACTTCAAACACGCATGACGTCCGCACGCGCGCTTGGTTTGGGTTTGATTTTTTGTGGTGATTTGTTGGTAGGGGGCGCCAGCCTTTTGCAAGCATTTGATGGCGGCGAGACGTGGAAGGGTGATTTGCTCTTTTTATCCGCTTCTACATGCTGGGCGTTTTATTCCGTCATTGTTCGCAAAAATGAACTGGATGCCGTTAAAGCCACCATCGCAATCACCGTGTTTACTGCGGTTACCTATGTACCTGTGTATGCTTTATTACTGGTATTTGGAGTCATCAAAAGCCATTTGGGCACAGCACCGTGGGGTGAAATGGTGTTTCAGGCGGTTTACCAAGGCGTAGGCTCTGTGGTGATTTCAGGTATTTCGTTCACTAAAATGATTCAGCACTTCGGACCTGTGCGCAGCACCATGATGACTGCACTGGTTCCTGGTTTGTCAGCCATGGGGGCTGTGTTCTTTTTGGGTGAACCCTTGTCGTGGACGCTGGTTTTAGGCTTGGTACTGGTAACCACGGGAATTGTTTTTGGTGTTCGTACGGTGGTTAATAAATGAGTGCATTCACAAATCAATCAGGAGCCAAAGCGCTTCATTCTTCAAAGCTCCTCGCTTTCGACACCAGCACCGAAACCATGTTCATCGCCGTCGCCAACGGCGAGCAGGTTTGGCAGCACACGGGTGAGGGCGGGGCGAAGACTTCGGCCACTTTGATTCCTGCCATCATGGCGCTGCTGCGAGAAGCAAATGTGCAGTTGGCCGATTTGGATGCGATTGTGTTTGGACGCGGTCCGGGTTCATTCACTGGTTTGCGTACAGCTTGCTCGGTGGCGCAAGGTTTGGCTTTTGGTGCAAATGTGAAAGTTTTACCGATTGATACGTTGTTGGCTGTCGCCGAAGACGCGCGTTTTGAACATGGTGTCGACCATGTTTTAGCAGTATTGGATGCGCGCATGGGCGAGGTGTATTCAGCCGCTTATGCGTTTGAGGCAGGGCAATGGCATGTTGAATCCGACATTCATTTGGGCAGACCCGATGCTTTGCATATTCCACAAAACGTCGCTGCTGTGGGTAACTTTGCGCCTGCAAATTTGGCAGCCATGCCCACTGCCACCGCCATGTTACGCCTGGCACCAGAGATGTTGGCAGCAGGCAAGGCCGTGCCAGCAGACCAAGCACTGCCGCTGTATGTGCGCGATAAAGTGGCGCAAACCACGCTTGAGCGTGAAGCCATCAAGTTGCAAACCAGCAAAGCGGACATACTAAAATCCAAAGCATGAACGCCGTATTGCAGTCCAACCGTACAGCCGCACCAGAGTCATCGATTGCGTTTCAATCCTTGAACGATGCCTGGCTGGACCGCGTGCTGGCGATTGAACAACGCGCCTATTCACACCCTTGGAGCCGCGCTAATTTTGTCGATTCTTTGGCGACAGGCTACCAAATGCAGGTCTTGTGTGCAGAACAAGACGAAGGACAAGGTACTGGGCAAAATAAGTTGCTGGGCTATTTTGTGGCGATGAAAGGTTTTGAAGAAGTGCATTTGCTCAACATTACCGTGGCGCCTGAATACCAAGGTCGTGGCTGGGGCAAGGCGATGCTGCAAGCGCTGGCAGTATGGTCGCGTGGCCAAGGTGCCAACGATTTGTGGTTGGAAGTGCGGGCCAGCAATGCGCGCGCGATACACGTGTACCAAGCGCATGGCTTTGAAACGGTGAGTGTGCGCAAAGATTACTACCCTGACAGAAATTCCGCCCGCGAAGATGCGGTGGTGATGAAGTTGAAGTTATGAGTATCCAAGCATGAGCTTAGAACTAGACACCCGCCAACGCGCCATGTTGCATGAGATGGGCATCGTCACCTATGCTATAGAAAAAATAGCACCTCAGGCAATCAATACGCCGGCTACAGGCCAAAAAAATATTAATAATTCGCAGAACAGCCCTGCAACTGCTACTGCTCCAGTGACGGTTGCCAAAGCAGCTACAACTTCAACACCGACACCAGCACAAACACCACAGCAACAATCAAAGCTTGCACAACAAGCCCCAGCTGCACCAGCAGTGCTGCCAGAAATGCCTGCAGGTTTACAAAGCATGGACTGGCCTGCATTGCAACAAGCAGCATCGACGTGTCAATCGTGTCATTTGTGTAGCAGCCGCAAGCAAGGTGTTTTCGGAATTGCAGCCAGTTCAAGCGACAACAATTGGCTGGTGGTGGGTGACCCGCCTTCTGAAGCCGATGAGCTGCAAAACTTGCCATTCACAGGCGAAGCGGCAGATTTGTTGGCCAAAATGCTCAAAGCCATTCAGTTGGACATGGGCACGCAAGTGACATTGACCAACGCCGCCAAATGCCGCAGCAGTGGCAAGAGCACAGGTGTGAATGAACTCTTGCAATGCAGTCACTATCTGCGTCGCCAAATCGCTTTGAAGCAACCCAAAATGATTCTCGCCATGGGTCGCTATGCTGCACAAGCCCTGTTGCAACAAGCCGCACCAGAGCCCTTGGGCAAGCTGCGCGGTGTGGTGCATCGCGTTGAGATTGAAGGGCAAAGCTACCCCGTCATCGTCACTTACACGCCGCAGTTACTGTTGAAAACGCCTGCCGATAAAGCCAAGGCTTGGGCGGATTTGCAATTGGCGAAACAAAGTGTTTGAACTGAGCTTTTCAACTTTCAATCAGGGCTTTACAGCGCTTGAATTAGACTTTGTTTGCGCTCTTGATGGCGCCAGCACCGAGCCAATCGCCACCACCATCAGCACCACTGCAGCCCAATCTTGCCAATGCAAAACCTCATTGAGCCAATACGCGCCAATGAACACGCCCAAAATGGGAATCAGCATCACCGACAAAGTGGATGCCACCGGCGGCAAACTGCGCGCCAAATAAAACCAAGCGGCATGCGCAAAGCCAAAAACCATCACCGCGTTGTAAACGATGGACCACCATGAGGTGCTGGAGGGCATTGCCCAACTAGACCGTTCAAAAATAAAAGTCAGCGTGGACATTACCGCGCATGCCAACACCGTCATCCAAAACGAAATGGTCATGGTGGGCACTTCAATTTTGGTGCGTCGCAAAAGCTGCGTGCCCAGCGCCCAGGTGGCTGCCGCTATCAAAGCCAAGGCCACACCCAATGGTCTGCCGCTCAATCCCGTCATTTCGTGCCACAGCAACAGCGACACACCAATAGCCGCCGCAGCCACGCCCAACCACTGGCGCGCGGTCATGACGCTTTTGAAATACACAGCACCCAAGATGGCTGAAAAAATCGGCATGGTGTAGCCCAATATCGCCGCACGACCGCTGGACAGAGATTGAATCGCCAAAATAATGCACACATGCCAAACAAACATGTTGGTAGCCGACAGCAACAAAAGCTCGCGCCAATCTTTGCGTTCAATTTTGAAAGGAATTTTGAGCCACAGCATGGCAATTACCAGCACCGGAATGCCTAGCCACATGGACAAGGTTCGGAACAACAAGGGCGGCATTCCGGTGACGCCCAGTTTCATCACGGGCCAGTTCAAGCCCCACACCAAGGTCAATGAAATCAATAACCACAATTGTTTTGCGCTGAGTTTTTGCATCGCCTGATGGTACTTCAAGTTCAGTTTCGCTCAACTACAATCTGTTCATGACCTTTTTAGAACAACTCCAAACCGCCGAAGAGCGCAACCAATCCATGTTGTGCGTGGGCTTAGACCCTGAACCCGCCAAATTCCCAGATGCTTTCAAAGGCGATGCCAGCAAAATTTATGATTTTTGCGCCGCCATTGTCGATGCCACTGCCGATCTGGTGATTTCATTCAAACCACAAATTGCCTACTTTGCCGCGCACCGCGCCGAGGCGCAGTTAGAAAAACTCATGCAACACATGCGCGCCACCGCACCACACGTGCCGGTGATTTTGGACGCCAAGCGCGGTGACATCGGCAGCACCGCTGCGCAGTATGCCATAGAAGCGTTTGAACGCTACGGCGCCGATGCCGTCACGCTCTCGCCCTTCATGGGTTTTGATTCGGTGCAACCCTATCTGAGCTACCACGGCAAAGGCGCATTTTTGTTGTGCCGCACTTCCAACCCCGGTGGTGACGATTTGCAAGCCCAGCGTTTAAGTTCGGTAGAGGGTGAGCCGCTGGTGTACGAACACATCGCCAAATTAGCCCAAGGCCCTTGGAACACCAATGGCCAACTCGGTTTGGTGGTGGGTGCCACTTATCCCAATGAAATCGAACGCGTCCGCAAAGTCGCACCGCATCTGCCCCTGCTCATCCCCGGCGTAGGCGCACAAGGCGGTGATGCGGTTGCCACCGTCAAGGCTGGCTATAAAGCCGTCAACGGCAAGACAATAGCCCCCATCATCGTCAACTCGTCACGCGCAGTGCTCTATGCATCCAGTGGCGCAGACTATGCGGCAGCGGCGCGCAAAGTGGCCATGCAAACGCGGGATGTGCTGCAGGCGGCACGCTAAGCGTAAGCTACAACCGATGATTGAACGCAAAACCCATCTCGACGGAATAGCCATCAGCTTGTTGGTGGCTTGCTGTTTGTTTTGGGGTGCGCAGCAAGTGCTGATCAAAGCAACCTTGACTGAGTTGCCGCCATTTTTTCAAGGTGCTGTGCGGTTTATTGGGGCGACGCTGTTGTTGATGTTGTGGTGCAAATGGCGCAACATTCCTTTGTGGGAACGTGATGGCAGCAGCAAGGCGGGTTTGATTGCGGGTGCTTTGTTTGCGGTTGAATTTGCGTTTATCTACGTCGGTTTGCAATACACCAGTGCTTCGCGCTTGACCATCTTTTTATACACCTCGCCATTTTGGGTGGCAGTGCTGGTGCCCTTGTGGGTGGTGTCTGAAAAAATGGGCAAATGGCAATGGCAGGGCTTGACCTTGGCTTTTTGTGGCGTGGTGTTTGCCCTGTCTGATCGTTTGAGTGGTGACCAACCCAAACAATGGTTAGGCGACGCTTTGGCCTTGGCCGCGGGTCTGGCTTGGGGCTTGACCACGGTGGTGATTCGCACCAGTGGCTTGGTGAAGCTGAGCGCCGAAAAATTGCTGTTTTATCAAATTGGGGTGAGTGCCCTGTTGATGCCACTGCTGTCATTGGGTATGGGTGAACGCTGGTCGTTTAACTGGAGCGGCTTTGCCGTCGTGTCCATTCTGTTGCAAACAGTGGTTGGCGCGTTCATCAGCTATTTGGCTTGGATGTGGATGCTGGGCCGCTATCCCGCCACCAAAATTTCAGGCTACGTTTTCTTAACACCCCTATTTGCCCTCATCTTCAGTAACCTGTGGCTAGGAGATGCCATCACCATGCCATTGATAGCTGGTTTGGCATGTGTGGCAGAGGGTATGTTGATTGTGAACCGCAAGAGTTAAGTTTGCTCATCGCTGCAGCCAAGGCCAGCGGTAAATGGCATCATTTTTGGTTTGATGTCATCCGCATTGAGCTTTCATGTCGCGGAATTTGCCATTGCCTTCTAGGTAACCAAGGGTCTTTGATTTTGGCACCACTGCCAAACTCGATGAGCACATGATCTTTATAGGCAAATACACCGCCAAACTGCACGCCAGATGCAAACAGAATGCCGCCATATTTGACTTTCGTCGCAGGCTTAAGGTCTTTTGACAGTGCGCGCACCCTTGCACGGTTTCGAAACGTTCGATGCAGAGTGCGGAAATCATCAACCAGTGCTTCAATTGATTTATTTGTCATAGGTTTCTTTTAAATTAAACAAAGCCGCTCCATTCCGCCATGCAATGTTTTGAGCCACCTGGTTTGGCAAGCCACCCAACCAAGTGCGGTAGCTGCTCATGGTGTCTTCGTAATAGGCCCAGCGTTGGTTGATCCAGGTGTCGGAGCCGATGAGGAAGCGGTCAGGAAAATCCAAAACCAAGCTGCGCCATTCGGGGCAGAGTTGGCCACTTTCACAAGTCAGTCCAGGGCGGTAAGACAGTTCGCCCATCAGCTTAGGGTACTTGGTCAGCAAAGCGCGCACGCGTGCCACTGACGCGCCGCCAATGCCGGTGTGCGCCCAAATCAGGCGGGCTTGGGGGGCGTGCGCCATCAGCAAGTCGATGGCATCGTCGTCCACATGCGCCAGCACGGCAAGCTGTTTGTCTTGTGCAAAACGCATCAACTTTTTTGCTACCTCGCCATTGGCATTGGCGCTGTCGTACAGGTGAAATTCGCCAATGCCTTTGTACGCACCACTGGCCGTGCCTTTGGCGTATTCGGTCAGCACCATTTGGTAAATCGATTCATCTGCAAACCAACCCGAATAGTCAGCGCGGTTGCGGTACAGGCGGATGAATGGCACCACTTGCATGCCAGCCGCTTTCACTTCAGCGCTGGCTGCCAGCGTGATGGTGCCTGCATTGGGTCGCGAATTGGCGATGAAAGCTTTGACACCGCTTTTGTTCATGCGCTGCACCACATCGGGCACATTGTGTGGGCCTACTTTGCCGTTCCATGCTTCTTCGTTGTAATGCAAATGCGCATCAAAAAGTGGGCCGGTGTAGGGCTTGACGTTTTGCGCGTGCGCGCAATTGCCAACCATGCCCAACAACAGGACGCAAAGAAAAACAGCGGTTGATTTGAATCGCATCAAATCAGGCCAGCAATGGCATCCACGTCTTCGGCAAACAGTTGGCCTTTTTCAGCCAGTTGCAATTTGCCATCACGACCGCGCAGTAAAGTGACAGGTAAGCCTTGAGGTTTTAGGGGAATGCACTGCGCCATTCTGGGCTGGCCCAAGCGGCGGGGAAGCTGTAGCCCTTCGCTTTGAGGTAGGCTACTGCAGGTTCAGGTTTCAAGTCGATGGACAGTGCCAACATTTGCAGGCCACGGCTCTTTTGGCTGCGCCAAAGTTTGTCCATGCTGGGGCTTTGCAAAGCGCAAAACGGACAAGTGCTGGCCCACCAATACACCAAGAGCGGTTGCCCTTCAGCTTTGGCAGGGTCAAACACACTGCCATCCAACAGGGTGATGCGTGGCACTTTGAATGCACTGCCCAGCTTGGGCAAAGGCGGTGCTTTGGCTTCCAGCGCGGCGGCTGATTGCGTTTGCGCGATGGTGTTGACCAATGGGCTTGCTGCCAAGGCCGTTGCCATTGCATTTTTTAAATAAATTCGGCGCTGTGTGTTCATGCTGTTCATTCTCGCCTTTCAGTTCGAAAATTTCCGAACATTGTGCGCTTATTCACGTTCCATTTCAAGGTAGGTGCGGCTGGCCAATTGGGGCAGCCAGGTATCGACATGTTTCAGGTGTTTGAATGGCGCAGCATCGAAAGCCTTGAATGCCGCACTGATATCGGTTCCCGCCTCAACCGCTTTGCCCATGTGTGCGCGCAATGCTTTGAGTAAATTGCCCGTGTCTTTTTGCGCTTGCGCCAGTGTGGTGACACTGCCGTGTCCGGGTACAAGGATTTTGGGTTGGAGCGCTTCCAGTGCTGCAAAAGATTGCAACCAGGTTTTGGTGAGGCTTACTGGGTGCAGTCCCAGTATACGGTCCACATAAACCACATCACCCGTGAAGACCACGCCACTTTGGGGCAACCACACCATGCTGTCGCCGGGTGTGTGGCCACCGTTGCGGTGCACCAGGGTGATGGTCACTCCGCCCAATTCCAGTTGGGTATCGGCATCTTTCAGCCAGCGGGTGGGCAGCACCACTTCAGTGCCGTTCATTTTGTCTTTCAGCACCGGTGCATTGGCTTGCATTTGCTCAGCGCCGCGTGCTTTCATGTCCGCTTCTGCATTGGCATGCGCCATGATTTCAGCGCCATTGGCTTTGAAGTAGCCATTGCCCAGCCATCGATGGTCTTGCCCACCGGTGTTGATCACCCATTTGATGGCTTGTGGCGTCACTTTCTTGACAGCATCTGCAATTTGTTTGGCACCTTGAAAACTGTCTCCGCTGTCAATCAGCACCGCACCATTTGGCGTGACCACCAATCCGATGTTGGCATTGAGTGCTTCGTTTTCATAGGTGCGCCCTTCGGTATCGCCCACATAGGCATAGATGTTGGGCGCGACGGGTTTGAAGCTAATTTCTGCAGCGTATGCGTTGAATGAAAAGAAGGCTATCAAGGCAACAATGGATAACGGAATGCGGTTTAATTTCTGCATGTGTGTATCTGGAAACATGAATATGTTATAAATTTAATAGCACAATAGGCAATCAATACGCCGGATAGAGGCTAATTTATTAACTATTTTTGCTAGAAACAAGACCACAGCTGGTTGCTGAGCATGACCAAGAAATCCGGCTTGGTATAGAGCATCAATATGCCATACAGCACCGTGCCAATACCCAGCCACAGTGCCAAGCGCTGCCATTGGCTTAACTTGGTTTTGGCTGGTTTGGGGCGTGTGGCGATGTCGTCCATGGCAGTTAACTGTTCAATCAGTGTAATCAGTTCAAGCGTTTTGCAAAGCGGGTGCTGGCTTGTTGCGCACGATGCTGGTTTCTTTCACCGGCAAATTGACCAAGGCTGCCATCACGCCCAATGCGATGGCGATGTACCAAACGATGTCGTAGCTGCCGGTTTTGTCGTATAAAAAACCACCCAACCAAACGCCCATGAATGAGCCAATTTGGTGGCTGAAAAACACAAAACCGCCCAACATGGACAAATGCTGAATACCAAAAATTTGCGCCACCACGGCATTGGTGGGCGGCACGGTGGACAGCCACAGCAAACCCATCACGCTGGAGAAAATGTACACGCTCATGGGTGTGAGTGGCGCGATTAAAAAGAGCGTGATGGCAATCGAACGCGCGAAATATATGAAGGCCAAAATTTTGCGCTTGGCCATGCGTTGCCCCAATGAGCCTGCGATGTAGGTACCAAACACATTGAACAAACCAATCAGCGCCAATGCGTAGCTGGCGACTTCAGGCGAGAAGCTTTTGTCTTTCAAATAGCTGGGCATGTGCACGCCGATGAAAACCACTTGAAAGCCGCACACAAAATAGCCCGCCATCAACAATTGAAAGCTGGGGTATTTGAAAGCTTCGGTCAATGCTTGCCAAATGGTTTGCTCGCGTTTGACGGCGTGGATGCCATGCGCCGTTTTTTCGCGTAAGCCAAAAGCCAATGGAATGATGAGCAAAGTGCCAGCAGCCAAAACCAGCAAAGCTTGTTGCCAACCTATGTTGTTGATTAAAAAGCCTTCAGTTGGCACCATCAAAAATTGCCCAAATGAACCGGCCGCTGCTGCCACGCCCATCGCCCACGAGCGTTTGTCAGCCGAGATGTTGCGACCAATCACGCCGTAAATCACCGCATAAGTGGTACCTGCTTGTGCGGCTCCAATCAATATGCCAGATGTCATGGTCAACAAAAATGGCGTGCTGGCATACGCCATGCCAAACAAACCCAGCGCGTACAGCACAGCGCCACCGATGATGACTTTGAACGCGCCAAATTTGTCAGCCAACATGCCGGCAAAAATGCCGGTAAAGCCCCAAGTCAGGTTTTGAATCGCAATTGCAAAGGCAAAATTTTCACGCGTCCAGTTGTTCGCCTGTGTCATGGGCTGCAACCACAAACCAAAGCCGTGACGCACGCCCATGGACAAGGTAACGATGGCGGCGCCGCAGATTAAGACTTGCGCCATGCTGAGTGTGGGGGCGACGTGGGGGATGGTTGAGTTGTTTGTTTGGGTCATAAGCGTCTAAGTCTACCTAAAAATACAAAGCCGCGCTTTGGCTTTGGTTTAAGTGAAGATCAACTTCAATCCCGCTATCAACAGCACAACTGCCAAAAGCTTTTTGATGGTAGCGGGTTGAACCCTGCGGCTGCCCATGTACGAGCCGATGGTGCCACCCAGCGCAGCCGCTAACAGCAAGGGAAAGATGTAATTGGGCAATGCGGTATTGCTGGTCATGAACCCTGCCAGCCCAGCAGCAGAATTCAACAATACAAACAAGGCAGATACCGCTGCTGCACGTTTGGGTTCAGACCAGCCTTTGAACAGCATAAGTGGCGTGAGAAAAATGGCGCCCCCAGTGCCGGTTAAACCCGATAGCAATCCAATGACTGCGCCGCTGACCAATGCAGCCCACATGGGTGGTGAGTGCGTTTGCGCGGATTGTTTGGATTGCACAAAAAACCGAAAGGCGCTGTACAACAAGACCGCACCCAAAATGGCTTTGAACAGATGCGCGGGCAAGTTGATGACACCGCCAATAAAAGCAAATGGCACGGCCAATAGCGCAAATGGCCAAAATAAAGCCCACGAAAAATGTCCCGCTTTGTAAAACTGCCACGCCGCAATGCTGCCGACCAAGATATTGAGCGTCAGTGCGGTGGGCTTGATTTCATTGGGTGCGAGTGACAACAGCGACATCACCGCGATATAGCCCGAAGCACCCGCATGTCCCACGGCGGAGTACAGCACGGCGATGATGAAAACGCTGGCTATCAGAAGGTAGAGGAGTTCAGTCTGCATAAAACCCCAACTATACGCTGATGCTGCACACAATTTTCCTTATACAGCAGGCAGATATCATCTGTTAGGATAATCAGAGTTTTTACTTTTCGATTGATTTATTGATGCGTCCAGCACAACTTTCCCAAATCCTAGACCGTGAATTTCTGAGCGCCGCCGCACTGCAACACACCCCTGTGATGCTTTGGGGTCCGCCGGGTGTGGGCAAGTCGCAAATCGTGGCGCAGGTAGCAGCGCGTCACCATGTGCCGGTGGTGGACATTCGTTTGTCGCAAATGGAGCCATCCGATCTGCGCGGCATTCCGTTTCGCATGGGTGATCATGTGGATTGGGCGATTCCGTCGATGCTGCCTGATGCCAAACGCCACGCGCCATCGGGGGTGCTGTTTTTGGATGAAATCACATCGGCAGCGCCTTCGGTTTCAGCAGCCGCCTACCAATTGATTTTGGACCGACGCTTGGGTGATTACCAAGTGCCCGATGGTTGGGCAATTTTTGCTGCAGGCAATCGTTTGGGTGACCGTGGTGTGACCTATGCCATGCCTGCGCCGCTGGCGAATCGGTTCTCGCATTACGAGCTGGATGTGAGCTTGGATGATTGGGCAGACTGGGCTTATCGCAACGAGATTGATTCACGCATTGTGGCGTTTTTGCGCTTCAAACCAGAATTGCTTTTCAATTTTGACCCCCTTAAAAATGCTGCTGGCGAAATGGCATTTCCCAGCCCCAGGTCGTGGGAATTTGCGCACCGTGCAGTGCAAAAATTTGGCGAGCAAACTGATTTGCTGCGCGGGTCTTTGATTGCGTGCGTGGGGCAAGTAGCGGGCATTGAATGCGCTGCTTTCATCGACAGCTTGGACCGTCTGCCAGATTTGGATGCGATTTGTACGGGGCAGTGTGTAGATGTACCCATCGAAATTGATTTGCAATACGCCGTCGCAGCCGCATTGGCCAGCCGTGCCCGCACGCTCAAGAACAAACCTGATGCCAAAGTGGTATGGGGGCATATTTTGAATTACGCACAAAGCTTTCCCCAACGTGAAATGGGCGTGATGCTGGTGTCTGATATTCACCGCGGCATCGGCAAAGATTTGTTCACCGTGCCGCAGTTTGCCAATTGGGCAAACACGGTTTCTGAACTCATGTTCTATGAGTGAACTGACATCAGTCTGAGTATCAATGACGCAAGCCACCAGCGCTGTCGAAACCAAGCTCGCTGCAGCACGCATGCGTTTGCTGATGGACAAACCCTTTCTGGGTGCCTTGGTCTTGCGCTTACCATTGAAGTCTGCAGGTGCTTGGTGTCGTACCATGGCGACCGATGCACGGGCGATTTACTATAACCCCGAATGGGTGAATGAATTGTCCACTGCACATACTCAATTTGCATTGGCGCACGAGGCCTTGCATTGTGGGTTGGGGCATTTTGCGCGTCGCGGGCAACGTGTGCAACGCAAGTGGGACATCGCTTGTGATTTTGCAATCAACCCTGTGCTGATGGATGAAGGGCTGAAACCACCCATGGATGCCTTGGTATTGGATGTTTATCGCGGCTTGTCAGCCGAAGAAATTTACCCTTGTTTGGATGATGAGCTCGAAGACAACGACACCTTGGACGACCATGTGTGGGATTCGGATGAAGCCGAAGGCGGGCAGGGCAGTGGCGACAGCGATCCGAACAAAGACAGTGGCAGTGGTGGCAAAAAATCAGATGAAGGGCAAAACGCTGGGCCTTCTAGCCAGCCAGATCAAACCGAACAAAACGAACCGCCCAAACCCCTCAGTGGCATTGAAAAAGAGCATTTGCAACAGCAGTGGCAGCGCTACATGGCAGCCGCAGCACAACGCGCCCGTGAGACGGGGAAGTTGCCTGCGTCATTGGCGCGGCTGTGTGATGCAGCCATTGCCACACAAATTTCTTGGCGCGCAGTACTGGCGCAATACTTGAGCATGTCGGGGCGCGATGATTACAGTTGGCAGCGTCCATCGCGCCGCAGCGGTGATGTGGCGGCGAATCAGTTTGAAGTGATGTGGCCGAGTTTGCGCAGTCACAGTGGTGATGTTTATGTGGCCTTGGACACTTCGGGCTCGGTCAGTGAGGCCGACTTGTCTGGCTTTTTGGCCGAGCTCAACGCCATCAAAGCCGCCAGCAAGGTGCGCGTCACACTCTTTGCTTGCGATATGCAGCTGGCACCGGATGCGCCTTGGGTTTATGAAGTGTGGGAACCTTTAAAACTGCCCGAAAACATCGACGGCGGTGGTGGCACTTCGTTCACACCGGTGTTTGATTGGATTGAAAAATCAGGGCACAAACCCGATTCATTGGTTTATTTCACCGATGCCGTAGGGGCATTTCCAAAGCATGCTCCCGAATACCCTGTGATGTGGCTGGTTAAAGGCAAAGCCGCCGTGCCTTTTGGGCAGCGCATTCAGTTGAACGATTGAAAAAATAAGATAAAAAATATGGCTGATGCAAGCAGAACCAAAGTGAACGATGGCTTATCGCCTGATGATGAGTTGAAGTTGAACGTGCTCTTGGCGGGCAATGTGCTAGCCGTGCGCATTGATGAAGGTGCGCGCGCTTTGTATGCGCTCACAGAAAAAGGCGAAGCACGCGTGAACCTCAGTCCCGTAGGACGGGCAGATCGGTATTTCATCCATGTACGCGAATTGCTCGGACGTCACGCCATGAACTTGCCCAGTGGCTACCCTGTGCATTTGATGCGCTGGACGCGCATGGGGCAATCCAGTCCAAAAAAGCTGGAGCAATTGTTGAAACTGGGTGAGGACGAAGCCATACAAGCGGTTGCACATGCGCCTACACTCACTGACGAATTGGCTAGACGTGCCTGGTGGGCTTTACCGACCATGGAAGTGGCACGCGTGATGCTGAGTCGCCCCGCTATTCTTGAAGGTCAAATGGGCAAACAGTTGGCGCAATTTTTGGCTGAGCATTTGCCTTTTGAACAAGACCAAGTTGCTGCCATGCATACAGTGCGGGCTTTGGTGGCCAGTCGCTTACTTGAAGCGCCAGAGCTTGAGCAACTGTGGCGCAAGGCACAACGCAGGCCACATTATTTGATTGGCTTTTTAGAAACCATGCCCAATCAATTGCCGAACAAGGCGACTGAACACGCCAAGGTGGTCTATTTGCAAGGGGATTCACCCGCCATTCGTTTGTTGCAGCACTGCTTCAGTGCAGCAGGCCAAGCCTATATTGCCACTGCCATGCTGGTGTTGGAAAAGCCGCAAACACACGAAGCGGTGGCCTTGTTGTTGGACATGTTGGGTGCATATTTTCAAGCGGGGCAAGATCCTGAAGCTGAATCGCAATTGGCAGCTTGGCCAAATGAAGCCAAAGCTTTGGCTGTTTTGTCGCAACTCAAAGCCAGCGTAGCTGAACCGATTTTGATACGCACCACCGCCGTGGGCCCTTTGTTGCGCAGACATTTAGAACCACTGTTTGCGCCTATTTTGGCCGACCTGCAAATATTGAGAGCTCAATCATCATGAAAGGTGGAATCTACTTAGACCCGGGCGTGCCGCATTTGGTGCAACGCAATTTTGCTGTTTTGAATATCAAACGCGGCAAACGTGAGCGATTTCCAGAAAATTGTGTGGAAGTGGTGGCATCAGAGGCTGATGCTTTGTCACGCGCCAATCCAGCCCAAAATTTGCACGCGGCTGAAGTGGTGGGACCTTCGCGATCCTCTGAAGGCTTGAAGTTGTATTACTTGGTGCGTTGGCTGAATGCTGAATAAGTGAGGCATGCAGCGCTCTAACTGATTATTTATACAGTTAAATAAACGTTTGGTAGTACAATAAAAGGCTATGTCCGTAAATACACCCAGCAATTACTCTGAAGGCTCCATCCGTGTTCTGAAAGGTTTAGAACCGGTTAAACAGCGCCCGGGAATGTACACCCGCACCGATAACCCACTGCACGTGATTCAAGAGGTGCTGGACAACTCGGCTGACGAGGCTTTGGCAGGGCACGGCAAAAAAATCAAAGTGACTCTGCATGCTGATTCGTCTGTGAGCGTGGAAGACGATGGACGAGGCATCCCATTTGGCATGCACCCCACCGAAAATGCACCTGTGATTGAATTAGTGTTCACCCAGCTACACGCAGGCGGTAAATTTGACAAAGGCAAGGGCGGTGCCTACAGCTTTTCAGGCGGTTTGCACGGTGTGGGTGTGAGTGTGACCAATGCTTTGGCCAAACGCTTAGAGGCCACCAGTTACCGTGAAGGCTCGGTCGCCAAATTGGTGTTTGCTGCGGGCGATGTGATTGAGCCTTTGCAAATTCGCAAAGCCGCTGAGGGTGACCGCAAAACAGGTACCTCAGTGCGCGTTTGGGTTGATCCTAAATATTTTGAAACAGCCACTTTGCCGATGACCGAATTAACCCATTTGCTGCGCAGCAAAGCGGTGTTGATGCCAGGTGTGTCCGTCACCTTGTTGAATGAGAAAACCAAAGAAACCCAAACGTGGCAATACAAAGGTGGTTTGCGCGATTATTTGATGCAAACCTTGACTGGCGAGCCCGTAATACCTTTGTTTGAAGAGGAAGGTTTTGCCGATGGTGCAAGCGAAAGTTTTGCCGAAGGTGAGGGCGCGCAATGGTGCGTGGCGTTCACCGAAGAAGGCACACCCGTGCGTGAAAGTTTTGTCAATTTGATACCGACCAGTGCAGGCGGCACGCATGAAAGCGGTCTGCGTGATGGTTTGTTTACGGCTGTTAAAAGCTTCATTGATTTGCACTCGCTCTTGCCAAAAGGCGTGAAGTTAATGCCCGAAGATGTGTTCACGCGTGTGAGCTATGTGCTGTCAGCCAAAGTGTTGGACCCGCAATTTCAGGGGCAAATCAAAGAGCGCTTGAACTCACGCGATGCTGTGCGTTTGGTGTCTGGTTTTGTACGCCCCTCATTGGAATTGTGGCTGAACCAGCATGTGGATTACGGTAAAAAATTAGCAGAACTGGCCATTAAAGCCGCGCAAAGTCGGCAAAAAGCAGGCCAAAAAGTTGAGAAACGCAAAGGCTCTGGCGTGGCCGTGTTGCCAGGAAAGTTGACCGATTGCGAAAGCAAAGACATCGCATACAACGAGGTGTTTTTGGTTGAGGGTGACTCGGCCGGCGGCAGCGCCAAAATGGGGCGCGACAAAGAAACACAAGCGATTCTCCCTCTGCGCGGCAAAATACTGAACACTTGGGAAGTTGAGCGCGACCGCTTGTTTGCCAATACCGAGATTCACGATATTTCAGTCGCGATTGGCGTCGACCCTCATGGACACAACGATACGCCAGACTTATCCGGATTGCGATATGGCAAGATTTGTATTTTGAGTGATGCGGACGTCGATGGCTCGCACATTCAAGTGCTATTACTGACATTGTTTTTCAAACATTTCCCTAAGCTGATTGAGACGGGGCACATCTATGTGGCACGTCCACCTTTGTTCAGGGTCGATGCACCGGCGCGGGGTAAAAAGCCAGCATCCAAAGTGTATGCCTTGGACGCTGGCGAGTTGACAGCCATTTTGGACAAGTTGCGCAAAGACAATGTGCGCGAAGGCAGTTGGACCATCAGCCGTTTCAAAGGTTTAGGCGAGATGAATGCCGAGCAATTGTGGGATACCACATTGAACCCAGATACTCGTCGTTTGCTACCTGTGGAGTTTGGTCGAAAAAGCTTTGAAGAGACTGAACAACTGATAACCAAGCTCATGGGCAAGGGTGAGGCCTCATCGCGACGCGATTTGATGGAACTGCACGGCGACGCGGTGGAGGTGGATATATGATGAAAATTGACATCAAGCCCGCGTATTTATTGCCTAGTTTGCTATCATTTTTGATGTTTTTCTTTAGTACTGCTGCACAGGCAGAGTTGTGGGGTTACATCGATGAAAAGGGCGTTGCACATTTGGCTGCTGAGCGGCTTGACCCACGCTATGAGATGTTTTACCGCGGGAACGACAGCAGTGACAG
Source organism: Candidatus Aalborgiella aggregata (assembly GCA_016705065.1). Classification (GTDB taxonomy): domain Bacteria; phylum Pseudomonadota; class Gammaproteobacteria; order Burkholderiales; family Burkholderiaceae_C; genus Aalborgiella; species Aalborgiella aggregata. Next base: position 289,147 of record JADIYY010000001.1, read on the forward strand.
CAAAACTGGGTTTGATTCAGATAAAGATTTGGACAGCAAAGGTGGCGTGATGTCACGTTCTGCGTCGCTTGCAAAATCAAATTCAAAAATACAAACCTATTTTGAAATTTCGCCCAATGTTAAATCGGTGAAGCATCATTTGCGCGATGCATCTAGGACGCATCAAGTCGATTTTGAATTGCTGCAAGCACTCATCGCTGCCGAGTCCGGATTCGATCCGCAAGCCGTTTCGCCAAAAGGTGCTGTGGGTTTGATGCAATTGATGCCAGACACCGCCAAGCGATTTGGTGTTCAGGCAGACAAGCAAAAGACCGTTGTACAAAAATTGATCGACCCCAAAATCAACATCAACGCAGGCGCGAAATATTTGCGCGTGTTGTTGCAAATGTTCCCAGGTAATTTGGAATTGGTATTGGCCGCTTATAACGCAGGTGAGGGTGCTGTGGTGAAGTACGGCAATAAAATCCCGCCTTATAAAGAAACGCAAAACTACGTCAAAACAGTGATGCAAACATACACTGCATTAAAGCCGCCTTTATTTTTAGCTGCCTTGACGCAATCCGACAGCACACGTACTACACCTACACGGGTGAAAATGGAAATCGGCGGTGCAACTGTGGGTGGCGCTGTGGGTCGTGGCAACATGATTGCGCCCTTGCAAATCTACTCCAATCAAGCAGCCGGAACGAGTTTGAATTGAATTGAAAAAGCTTAAATGAATGACATCACCCAATTAGATTTAACCGCCGCACCTTCCGATTCTGATGACGATCTCAACCTAGCCAATTACGCGCAACGCGCGTACCTTGAATATGCTTTAAGTGTGGTGAAAGGCCGCGCATTGCCGGATGTGTGCGACGGTCAAAAACCGGTTCAGCGACGCATTTTGTATTCCATGTCGCGCATGGGTTTGGGCTTTGGTGGTGCCAATGGTGCTACAGGTGCCAAGCCCGTGAAGTCCGCCCGCGTCGTAGGCGATGTGCTGGGTCGTTTTCACCCTCACGGCGACCAAGCTGCATACGACGCATTGGTGCGCATGGCACAAGATTTTTCACAACGTTATCCCTTGATCGATGGTCAAGGCAATTTTGGCTCACGCGATGGTGACGGTGCAGCGGCCATGCGATATACCGAAGCGCGATTGTCAAAAATTACCAGTCTGTTGATGGAAGAAATTGACCAAGGTACGGTTGACTTCATCCCCAATTACGACGGCAGTACCGAAGAGCCCAGCCAACTGCCAGCACGCTTGCCGTTCACTTTGCTCAATGGTGCCAGTGGCATTGCAGTAGGCTTGGCCACCGAAATACCCAGCCACAATTTGCGTGAAATTGCCGATGCGTGCATTGCACTGATCAAAGCGCCCAAACTCAGCGATGAAGACCTTTACGCGCAGGTGCCTGGTCCTGACTATCCGGGTGGCGGTCAGATTATCAGCAGTTCAGGGGATATAGCTGATGCGTACCGTACGGGGCGTGGTTCACTCAAGGTGCGTGCGCGCTGGAAAATAGAAGAGCTGGCACGCGGCCAATGGCAATTGGTGGTGACAGAATTGCCACCCAACGTCAGCTCGCAAAAAGTACTGGAAGAAATTGAAGAAATCACCAACCCCAAAGTCAAAGCCGGTAAAAAAGCCTTGAGCTTGGAGCAAACCCAACTCAAAGCCAGTGTGCTGGCGGTGTTGGATGGCGTGCGAGATGAATCGAACAAGGACGCCATGGTGCGTTTGGTGTTTGAACCCAAAACCAGCAAAATTGAACAGCAAGAACTCATCACTGCTCTGTTGGCGCACACCTCGCTGGAAACGTCGTCTTCGATTAACTTGACCATGATTGGCATTGATGGGCGTCCTACGCTCAAGTCCTTGCGTCAAATCATGAACGAATGGATTGAGTTCAGACAGCGCACCATCAACAAACGTTCGCAACACAAGCTGGACAAGGTGTTGGACCGCATTCACATTCTCGAAGGTCGAGCTTTGGTGCTGCTCAACATCGACGAAGTGATTGCCATCATTCGAGAGTCGGATGAACCCAAAGCCGCACTGATTGCACGATTCAATTTGTCTGAACGTCAAGCTGACGACATATTGGATATTCGCTTGCGCCAATTGGCGCGATTAGAAGCCATCAAAATTGAACAAGAACTCAGCGAGCTTCGAACTGAGCAAGGTAAGTTGGAAGAAATTTTGGCCAACCCCAACAGTTTGCGCCGCTTGATGGTGAAGGAAATTGAGCAAGATGCCAAGCAGTTTGCCGATGAGCGTCGTACCTTGATACAAACCGAAAAGAAAGCGGTTTTGGAAGTCAAAATTGTGGACGAACCCGTGACGGTGGTGGTCAGTAGCAAAGGCTGGGTGCGTGCCAGAACTGGTCATGGACATGACGCCGCGAGTTTTGCATTCAAAGCAGGCGATGATTTGTATGGCACGTTTGAATGCCGCACGGTCGACACATTGCTGGCCTTTGGCAGTCAAGGACGTGTGTACTCAGTGCCTGTTGCGATGTTGCCTGGTGCGCGTGGCGATGGTCAACCAGTGACCACTTTGATTGAGCTTGAATCGGGTACTCAACTGCTTCATTATTTTGCAGGCTCCAGCAATGCGGTGCTGCTGTTGTCCAGCTCAGCCGGTTACGGCTTTTTGGCCACGGTGGAGAGCATGACATCGCGCCTCAAAGCCGGTAAAGCGTTTGTCACTTGCAATGAGGGAGAACAAATTTGCCGTCCATCGCAAGCATCCGCCAGCAATGTGAATAGCAATGGTTTTGCTTTAACTGCTTCTAACGCGGCATCCAATGAGCAAACCAATCAAAGCGGTCGTACTTGGCTTGCTGCAACGCATGTGGCTTGCGCTTCCACAGGCGGGAGAATCTTGACGTTTGAAATCAAAGATTTAAAAACCATGACCAATGGTGGCCGTGGGCTGATGTTGATTGACTTGGACGCAAAAGACACTTTGGCAGGTGCAGCTGCTTACACGCGCAGCATCAACATCACAGGTATAGGACGTGGTGGCAAAGAGCGTTCTGAAAACCTAGAGATACGCAGCCTGAATAATGCGCGCGCCGCGCGTGCGCGCAAGGGCAAGGCTGCTGACTTGGGTTTCAAGCCTATGGACGTGCTTCGGGTCGAGTAATATGGTTAGAATGGCATATAGATATCGTATTTATTGCCTAGTGTGCTATTAAATATATAGCATTTAAAACTTTTATGTTGTTGTTGCAAAACCTGCTGTGAATTCAATCTCACAATCATTGTCAACTGCATTCGCCTTGATCGCATCGAATGATGTGCAACTTTGGTCGATTGTGGCGCGGTCTTTGTGGGTGAGTGCTTGGGCGAGTTTGCTAGCCAGTGTGCTGGGTGTGGTGTTCGGGGCGTGGTTGGCGGTATCGCATTTCGCAGGCCGTGGTTTGGTGTTGCTGATACTCAATACACTTTTATCTTTACCTGCCGTGGTTGTGGGTTTATTGGTTTATTTGTTGCTGTCTCGTTCTGGGCCGTTGGGCGAGTTGGGTTGGCTTTTCAGTGTCAAAGCCATGGTGTTGGCGCAGACAATTTTGGTATTGCCTGTGGTGATGGCGTTGATTCGTCAATTAATCGAGGACGCAGATAAACAGCGTGGCGAGCAACTACAGTCCTTGGGTGCACCCCGATTATTCAGAGCACTGTTGCACGTGTGGGATGAGCGTATAGCTGTGTTGATGGTGTTGATTGCCGCGTTCGGACGTGCCATTGCAGAGGTGGGTACGGTGATGGTGGTCGGTGGCAATATTGATGGTTTTACGCGCGTGATGACGACATCCATTGCGTTGGAAACCAGCAAAGGCGACTTGCCCTTGGCTTTGGGGCTAGGCATCATGTTGATGGCGGTCGTGCTCTTGCTAAATACGGTTTTGGCAGGTTTGCGGTGGTTGATAGCTAGGCAAGGCGGACAATCATGAACGCAGCTTCACCAGCCACACATCCAGAAAAAGAAGTGCAATTTAATTTGCAGGACATCAATGTGCATTTTGGCCTGCAACAAGCTTTGCACAACATTAATTTACAAATTGCCAAAGGCGATCGCTTGGCTTTGATTGGTGCCAATGGCAGTGGCAAGAGCACGCTGTTGCGGGTCTTGCATGGTTTGATCACCTCAACAAGAGTCAAAGCAACAGGTCGATTAACAGGCACTATTAAAACTATGCCGGGCACGCGACAAGCCATGTTGTTTCAGCGCCCGCACATGCTGCGCATGTCGGTGTTAAACAATGTGACTTTGGCAGCATGGTTAAATGGCCAATCTTGGCAAGCCGGTAAGAAACAGGCTATGAATGAACTCAAACGCGTTGGGTTGCTAGATTTATCGCAGCGACCAGCGAACACCTTGTCGCAAGGGCAGCAGCAACGTGTTGCATTTGCACGCGCCAGTGTGACGCAGCCCAATGTGCTTGTGCTTGATGAACCAACTGCGAGCATGGATCCACGTTCTAAACGAGAAGTTGAGGGTTTGATGCAAGATTTTGCTGAACAAGACAGTGGCTTGACCTTGATTTTTGCCAGCCACAATCTGGGCCAAGTCAAACGCTTGGCCACACATGTTGCGTATCTTGAATACGGAAAAATACTGGCTTTTTTGCCTGTTGCCGAGTTTTTTGATGAAGATCACTTGACGATGGTTTCGCAACAGGCGCAAAAATTTCTTAAAGGTAATTTGCTTTAATTGTTAGATATGTAATTTGGATAGTTACAAAAACTTGATAAGTTAAAATTAGTATACATTAAATCCTAATTTTGCTATCAAATTTACAGTTGTATCGAGTAAAATCGTGATTTATTAACCAAATATCCTGCAAATTTCCGCATGAATGTGCATAAAGTATTCATTTTAATTGGCTGGGTTGTTATACATATTTCATGAACGAAGACCAAACACAAAATATTCGCCGCTTGGCATTGAAGACTTGGCTTCATGCTAACGGTGGTGCGCGCTATGTTTGTACCCAAAAGGGGGTTGGAAAGAGCGTTGAAAGCCACATTTCACAAATGTTGCGTGGCTACAGTTTTGGTGCGCGAGCTGCACGGAATCTAGAAATAAAACTGGGTATTCCGCATGGTTTGCTCGACCGTGATCCAACGTCATTGCAAGCCGATCACTTGGTGTCGCCCATATTGGGTGCAAGTGCTGCTGAATTGTTGGAGAACTATTCACAAAGCATAGCACCTAGAGCAGACCTGGTTCACATTCCACAATACCGCATGGCGGGATTGATCAATAAAGACGGTGCGGGGCGTGCCTTTTCAGGTACAGGAACACGCTTACTTTTGCGCGATCAACCCGGTCTGATCACGGATGTGACTGTCACTCGCGAATGGTTGCAAAAAAATGTCAGTGCTTACAGCAGTCCTGAAAATTTGCGTATAGTGACTGGCTTTGGCGACTCGATGCGGCCTGTTTTTAAACCAGGTGACCCATTGATAGTTGACACAGGGCATACCACCATTTCATTTGATGCTGTTTACTTTTTCAGAGTAGATGGCGAAGGTTTTGTCAAACGCTTACAACGCGTGCCAGGTGAGGGCATACGCGTCCTGTCTTCAAATAAGGCCTATGAAAGTTGGACTGTGAAACCTGAAATGGACTTTGAAGTTTTAGGTCGCATCATCAAAGCCTGGACCAGCGAAGATTTTTGATTGCTTAGATTTGCAGGTACCTTATTTGTGCAACTTAACTTCAAATTTGAACTGATCCAGCATTAATGCAGCACCCAAGCTCCAGTTTTCAGCCCCATCCAAGTCAACAGCAAAGAGCCAACAACATGCAAAGCGGCTGTGCTGAGCGCAAGTAACAAACGCCCTTGTTGCAACATGTTCACGACTTCTGCGGAGAACGTTGAAAAGGTTGTCAATGCGCCCAAAAATCCGGTGATGAGCGCCAGTCGCCAAACGGGGTCTAAATCCGGCAGACCTTGGAATACCGCAATACAGAGGCCTACCAAATAACCGCCAACCAAGTTTGCCAACAATGTTCCCCAAGGGTAATTGCTTGCTGTCAGCGCGTTGGCGTTGGTTGCAGGGTTCAACCACAGTCCCAATTGCCAGCGCGACAATGCACCGACACATGCTCCAATGCAAATTGCTATTACGGAAGTCATTTGATTTGGTGTGATATAGCGTTATTGAAGTTGTTATCGGAGAATGAAGAGTCTAAATTAAAAAACCCGCCGAAGCGGGTTTTTTAAAATCTGTGAGGTCATGCCCATTCTTGTGAATGAAGCATGGCCAAGATAGGTCAAATTATTTCTTAGCTGGCTCAGCTGCTTTAGCGGCTGGTTTTGCGTCAGCTTTGGCATCGGCCTTGGCATCTTTAGCAGCTGGTTTGTCTTTAGCAGCTTTGGCATCTGCTTTTGCTTTGGCGGCAGCTTCCTTTTTAGCTTTGGCTTCGTCAGCTTTGGCTTTTTTTACATCGGCTTTAGCTTTTGCATCAGCTTCTTTTTTGGCTTTAGCTTCAGCTTTAGGGTCAGCCTTTACTGCTGCTTTGGTATCTGCTTTGGCATCCGCTTTAGCTTCTGTTTTTGCAGCAGCTTTGGCATCAGGCTTGGCATCAGCTTTCTTGTCAGCTGCGGGCGCTGCTGCTACAGGCTTTGCATCGGCTTTTTTCTCTTCAGCTTTTGCGGCTGGTTTGGCATCTTTTGCGTCTTTGGCAGCTGCTGGCTTTTCATCTTTCTTAGCAGCAGGTGCAGCAGGTGCGCCTTTGTAGCTTGCGCCTCCGACTGTCAAACCTTCAGATGAGAATTTAGCCGCATTGGCTTCGCCAACTCCGCTTACGCGTGTGACCAAGTCATTCCAATCTTTGAAATTGCCGCCCTTTTTCTTTTCTTCCAAAATTTTGGCAGAAATTGCAGGACCAATGCCTTTGATACTGTCAAGTTCAGCGGCAGTTGCTTTGTTGACATCCACTGCAGCAAAGGAAACAGCTGCATACATCATGACCATAGCGGCCAGAATCTTTTTAATCATTTAAAACTCCTCAGGGAAAAAGTTAAGGTTATTGATATTTGAATTCATAGGAATCAAAGCTGAAAACCACGCAATTCACGCACGCTTACAGCTTTAACCCAACAGTTGTCAGGCTGGGCAGAACTATAACGGCTGTTAGTTCGCTTGGGTTGACTTCTATTCACGCAGGGTAAAAAAACGACCAAAATCTGTCGCTTTATCGTGAAATCTCGCCCGTTTTTCGTCTATATCGACAGTTAAGCCCTGCTGAGCTGGCGTATATAGTCCGCTACACCGTCTTGAACTGTCATAAAAGATTGTTTATAACCCGCTGCACGCAACAAATCGATATTGGCTAAAGTGTGGCTCTGGTATTTGCCAACCAGTGCTTCGGGAAAATCTATGTATTCCAGAAAATGCTGTTCAACCGCTTGCTGTAGTGTGAGTGAAACAGACTTTGAATCGTTGAGTGAACGCATTGTATTGATCACGGTCAAGGCCACATCATTAAACGGTTGTGCACGACCAGCGCCAATGTTGTAAATACCAGAAACTTCAGGATGATCGTAAAACCAGAGGTTAACCGCTACGACATCATCAATGTAGATGAAGTCCCGCTCTTGCATACCAGCAGCATAGCCACCATAGCTACCAAAAAGTTTCACTTTGCCATCTTTTTTGAACTGATGGAATTGATGGAATGCGACACTGGCCATACGACCTTTGTGTTGTTCGCGCGGGCCGTAGACATTGAAGTAGCGAAAGCCCGCTACTTGAGATTGTGTTTTTTCAAATTTCGAACCAAGCTCATGCCGTAATTTTTGGTCAAATAACAGCTTGGAGTAGCCATAAACATTAAGAGGTAATTCATATTGCGGAACCTCTTCAAAAACGGCGCTGCCACCGTATGTGGCTGCTGACGATGCATAGAGCAAACGCGTTTTTTGTGACTGACAAGCGTCAAATAAATCGCAAGACATGCGGAAATTGTTGTCCATCATGTACTTGCCGTTGTGTTCCATGGTGTCGCTGCACGCGCCTTCATGAAAAACAGTATCAATATCCCCGTAAGATTTGTTGGTGAATTTGTCGTAGAAATCGCTTGCATCGACATAGTCTGTAATTTGCAAATCTGCGAGGTTGCGAAATTTGTCGCCTTGCGTTAAATCATCCACCGCAATGATGTCGTTGATACCACGGGCATTCAGTCCCTTGATGATGTTGGCGCCAATAAAGCCTGCCGCACCTGTAACGATGCAACGCGAGTTAGTTGAAGATGTCATGCGAATATTTCCTCGTAAGAGGCAGTTGAAGTTCCAAACTTGCCTACCACCACACCTGCAGCTTTGTTGGCAAAAGCAATGGCTTGTCGAAGCGGAATTTTTGCAGCGACCAATGTCGCAATCGTGGCGATAACGGTGTCTCCAGCACCAGTCACGTCAAACACTTCGAGTGCCTGAGTGGGCAAATGAAAGGCACCTTGGTCATCAAACAGTGACATACCTTCATCACCTCGGGTAACCAAAACAGCCTGTAGGTTCAGTTGCTTGCGTAGGTTTTGTGCCTTGGTTGATAGTTCATCATCATCGCGCCAATTACCGACCACTGCTTGCATTTCATTTTTGTTGGGTGTAATGACTGTCGCATCGCGGTACATGGTGTAGTCTGTACCTTTGGGGTCAACCAAAACCGCTTTGCCTGCTTGCCTTGCGATAGAAATCATATCGACGATATGCCCCAAACCTCCCTTGGCGTAGTCGGAAAAAAGCACCACATCATGTAAAGGAAGAAGACTTGAAAACAACTTTGTTTGCACTTTCAAAGTGTCTGTTTTCGGTATGCTTTCAAAATCCATTCTCAACAGTTGTTGTTGGCGTCCGATAGCGCGTAATTTGACCGTTGTTTGCAACTGTGGGTCATGTGCAAAGTGCGATTGAATACCTGTTTGTGATACCAAGTCTTCCAGTTTCCGACTGGCATCATCCATACCTACAACAGATAAGAGAGAAGCTTGTCCGCCCATGCTCACCACATTGAATGCGACATTTGCAGCAGCACCAATACGTTCTTCAATGCGTGTGACACGCATGACGGGAACAGGCGCTTCTGGCGAAATGCGATCCACGTTGCCATACCAGTAACGATCTAGCATGGCATCTCCTACCACCAACACTTTGGCTTGTGCTATGCTGTCTTTTGAAAAGGTATAAACAGATGGAATTTGGGTCATGATGCGATGTGTCTTCAGTTAGATACTTAGATCGTATGTTTTATTTGAAGATTCGTTTATAACTCTTCAATGCGAAGAGCAGGGTAGCTGTCCCATGATTGACAGCCTGGACAGTTCCAGTGGTGTTGCGTGGCTTCAAACCCGCAATTTGTACAACGGTAGCGCTTGAGCGGGGTGACAGCATGGTCCAATGCACGTTGTACTTGCGGGTGAAATTGTTCGTGTTCCAATTTTTCGCCTGAAATCCATTTTGCGGCGGCAACCAATGAAGGGGCGCGTTCCAAATGTTTCACGTACCAGTCTCTAGCGCTGGTATCTGTTGAACTGAATGCGTCTAATTGGACAATGGCATCGACAACATCTAGAGAAGGCTTTTTCTTATAACTGGCTAAAAGCAAGCCCAAGGCCTGATCAACGTGACCACATGCTTGCGCCAGTCGTACAAATTGTTGGGCAAAGATGGGCGTGATATGGCTATCTTGGACAATCAGGCTGCTTAGTATTTCGTAAGCTTTGGCACTGTCTCCTAAGCGTTCGGTGACAGATGCCAAGTCAATATGTGGACGAACAGATTTGGGCGATATGTCGATAGCTTTTTCGAGTAATGCTTTGGCTTCTTGGTCGCGTTTTTGATTGACGAGCGCGTTGGCTTGTTCACATAAATAGTGGGCTTGTCGATTGATGATTTGTGTATTTCCTAGCGCCCGTAATGATTCTGCGATTTTTGTAGCTTGCGGCCAGTCACGTGAACGCTCGTAAATGGCCAGTAATGCAGTCAATGATTGCGCTTCAAAAGGCGTACCTTGCAGTTTTTGCAGTGCGTTTTCAGCACGGTCCAATAAACCTGCTTTCAAAAAATCAAGTGCCAAAGCGTGTTGCGCGCGTTCTCGATCTGCTTTGCTTAAGTCGCCTCGCGCCAGTAGGTGTTCATGAACGGTGATGGCGTGGTCGAATTCGCCTCTGCGTCTGAATAAATTGCCCAAAGCGAAGTGCAACTCAGCGGTGTCAGGATCACTTTGAACAGATTCTCTGAATGCTTTGATGGCTTGATCTTGTTCATCGTTGAGCAAGAAATTCAAACCCTTGAAATACGATTGGGGTGCTTGGCGGTTCTCCATCCGCAGTTGCCGCGCATCGAAGCGCGATGCCAGCCATCCCAGTACAAATGCAATCGGCAAGCCTAAAAGGACCCAACCTAGATCAAGATTCATACTTTAAAGTTTATCAGGAGTTTGGACATTGCTTGACTTTGCAGTATGCCGTTTCACCCAGTTCTGAAACATACCCAAAACACCAACAGCAACACCGATAGTGAACACCAATAAAACAATGATCACAGTAGACGTTGTCCAAGATGTACCGAAGAAAAAGTTCAGCGTCGTATCGTGTTGATTATTCAATGCAAAGGCGAACAGGACAAAGAAAATAATGGCTCGTAGCAACCATTTCAGCAACCAACTGATGGTTTTCATGCTTATTGCTGGGTCAGTTTGATTTCGACAGCTTCTTTGAGGGCTTTGCCTGCTTTGAAGTGTGGAATTCGTTTTTCAGGAATAGCAACACTGGCACCGGTTCGGGGATTGCGTCCCATGCGAGGCGCTCGGTAACTGACTGAGAAGCTCCCAAATCCACGAATCTCAATGCGATGTCCACGAATCAAGGCTTGGCTCATGGCTTCTACCAGCGCATCAACTGCCGATTCGGCGTCAGCGTGTGTTAAATCCTTGAACAGTGAAGCGAGTTCAATAACCAGATCAGAGCGTGTCATAGCTTTCATACGATGAAAAATCTAATTGAGTTGATGATCAAGTTGGTTAAAAAATTTTAAAATAAAAAAGCCACGCAACTTTCAGTAGCAGTCTCGAGAGAAGCAGTCCTGTAGTTGCGCGGCTTTTATTGTTTTAAATCACCGTAAATAAAACGTTAAAGGATGACTTTATGCTTTATCGCCATCGTTATCCAGTTTTGCACGAAGTAGTGCGCCCAGGCTGGTAGTACCTGCATTTTCACGTGCAGATGCTTGGCTCAGTGCCGCCATGGCTTCGCCTTGATCCGCAGCATCTTTTGCCTTGATTGACAATTGAATGTTGCGAGTCTTGCGATCTACGTTAACGATGACTGCAGTCACTTCGTCACCTTCTTTGAGCACGTTACGTGCATCTTCTACACGGTCACGGCTGATTTCAGATGCGCGCAAGTAGCCAATGATGTCTTCACCCAAATCGATTTCAGCGCCTTTGGCATCCACTGTCTTAACTTTACCGGTGACAGTTTGACCTTTGTCGTTGATGGATGTGAAAGTGGTGAATGGATCGGAATCCAATTGTTTGATACCCAAAGAGATGCGTTCGCGGTCAACGTCAATGGCCAAAACCAAAGCTTCAACTTCTTGACCTTTTTTGTAATTGCGAACAGCCACATCGCCGGCTTCGTTCCAAGACAAGTCAGAGAGGTGAACCAATCCGTCAATACCAGCTGCCAAACCAACAAACACACCAAAGTCTGTAATTGATTTGATAGGGCCTTTAACACGGTCGCCACGCTTGGTTGCTTGCGCAAAATCTTGCCATGGGTTGGTTTTGCATTGTTTCATGCCCAAAGAAATACGGCGTTTGTCTTCGTCGATTTCCAAAACCATCACTTCAACTTCTTGACCCAAAGTCACGAGCTTAGATGGCGCAATATTTTTATTGGTCCAATCCATTTCAGACACATGCACCAAGCCTTCAATGCCTGGCTCTAGTTCAACAAACACACCATAGTCTGCAATGTTGGTTACTTTGCCGAACATGCGAGTGTCTTGTGGGTAGCGGCGGTTCACGCCCAACCATGGGTCTTCACCCATTTGTTTAAGACCCAAAGAAACGCGATTTTTCTCAGTATCAAACTTGAGAATTTTGGCAGTGATTTCTTGTCCAGCTGTCACCACTTCAGATGGGTGACGGACGCGGCGCCATGCCATGTCGGTGATGTGCAACAAGCCATCGATACCGCCGAGGTCAACGAATGCACCGTATTCGGTGATGTTTTTAACCACGCCGTTAACGATTGCACCTTCTTTCAATGTGTCCATCATCTTAGCGCGTTCAGCACCTTGAGACACTTCAAGCACAGCACGGTGGCTTAACACCACGTTGTTGCGTTTGCGATCAAGTTTGATGACCTTGAATTGCAATGATTTGTTTTCGTAAGGTGACAAATCTTTGATTGGGCGAGATTCGATGAGGGAACCTGGCAAGAAAGCGGCAATGCCGTTGACCATGACTTTGAGGCCGCCTTTGACTTTGCTGGAAGTCATACCGGTGACAAATTCACCAGATTCGAGCGATTTTTCTAAGCTCATCCAAGAGGCGAGACGTTTGGCAGTGTCGCGGCTGACGATGGTGTCGCCATAGCCGTTTTCCATTTGCACGATGGCAACTGAAACGAATTCACCGACGTGGCACTCAACTTCGCCTTGGTCGCTTTTAAATTCGGAGAGGGGTACATACGCCTCAGATTTGAGACCTGCGTTGACCACAACAAAGTTGTGCTCAATTCGAATCACTTCAGCGGTAACGACTTCACCGATGCGTGTTTCAGAGGTTTTTTGGGATTCTTCAAATAGGGCTGCGAAAGATTCTGACATGTGTTTTCCTATGCCACTCATAGTCTAAGTACAGCCACACCATTGTGTCTGTTTGTATAGCTAGTGAGGGATATGTTGTTTGCTTTGCCACCAAGCAAGGACTTGAGCTGCCGATTCTGCAATCGATAAATCAGAGTTGTCTAGCAATAAAGCGTCTTGCGCTGGCTTTAATGGCGCAACACTTCGAGAGGAGTCTCTGGCATCGCGTTCTTCAAGGTCAGTACGAAGACTGTCGATTATAGCTGGAATTCCTTTAGAAATCAATTGCTTATAACGTCGTTCAGCACGTTTGTTGGCTGTGGCGGTTAAATACACCTTGAGTGGTGCTTGCGGGAAAATCACCGTGCCCATGTCACGCCCGTCTGCCACCAAGCCTGGCAATTGATGAAAACCGTGCTGCAGCTGTACCAAGGCCTGTCGCACGGCTGGCATGGAAGACACTTTGGATGCGTTCATACCGCCTGCTTCAGAACGAATGGCATCACTCACATCAACACCGTCCAATAAAACCAAATCGCCAGCAAAACGCAAGGGCATTTGGGCAACCAGTTTGGCAATGGCTGTCTCGTTAGTCAGCTCTAAACTGAAACCAGCTTGCAAAGCGGCATAGGCCGCGACGCGGTAAAGCGCCCCAGAATCCAAGTAGTGGTAGCCCAATTGCTGCGCCAAATTGGATGCCAAACTGCCTTTTCCTGAAGCGCTGGGGCCATCAATCGTTATGACTGGAATGTTGTCACGCGACGTTTGCGCCACTGAAAACAGGGCCTCAAAGTAATCAGGGTATGTTTTGGCGACGCACTTGGGGTCAAGTATGCGAATGGGAAGTCCGGCTGGATTAAATGCAGCCAAGGAGAAACACATTGCGATACGGTGGTCGTCATAGGTGTGAATGGCTGCTGTTTTCCAATCAGTCGCTGAGGCTGGCGGTGTGATGCGGATGAAATCAAGTCCTTCTTCGACAGTGGCACCCAGTTTGCGCAACTCTGTGGCCATCGCCTCAATGCGGTCGGTTTCTTTGACGCGCCAACTGGCTATATTGCGAAGAGTGGTCGTGCCGTCTGCATACAACGCCATCACTGCCAATGTCATGGCCGCATCAGGGATGTGGTTGCAATCTAAATCTATGGCTTTCAGCGGCCATGCACCGCGTGATATCTCAAGGTGATTTTCTCCACTCTTAACTACTGCACCCATCGCATGCGCGGCTTCTACAAAGCGTATATCACCCTGAATCGATTGAGCACCTACACCTTCAATACGCACGGGTTTGTCTGAGATTGAATGATTATTTTTGGCTGTAGACGGCGTAGTAATTGCACCTAGCGCTATAAAATAGCTAGCAGATGAAGCATCAGCTTCTACATGTATGCTACCAGGTGAGCGGTAGTCGCTACCAGTGCGAATGGTGAATTTTTGCCATCCGTCACGCTCAATTTGAATGCCAAATTTGGCCAATAAGTTGAGCGTGATTTCAATGTAGGGCTTTGAAATCAACTCACCCAGCACTTCAATCACGATGTTTTGTTTGGCATCTTTGGCAACCAGCGGCAATGCCAGAAGAAGGGCTGTTAAAAATTGGCTGGATACATCGCCTCTGACTCGTATGGGTTCATTCAATTCAAAGCGTTTTGCGGCTGAGATGCGTAAAGGTGGGAAACCCACTTCACCCGAATAATCAATCTGACAACCTAACTGGCGTAAACCATCGACCAAATCACCTATAGGGCGTTCATGCATGCGCGCGATGCCGCTGAGTTCAAAACTGGTAGCGCCACTGGTCAAAACGGCCAATGCCGCTGTCAAAGGCCGCATCGCTGTGCCCGCATTGCCTAAAAACAATTTGCATGATGGCAACTCTGTTTGTCCACCAATTCCCTTGATGCTGATGCTATTGCCTTCCTTAACGATGTGGCACCCAAGTTGACCCAGTGCGGTTAACATCACTTGGGTGTCATCAGAGTCGAGCAAATCGTGGACGGTGGTGGTTCCGCTGCACAAGGCTGCGAGCAACAGCACACGGTTAGAAATACTTTTGGAGCCAGGTAATACAACGGTTCCGCTGGCATGGGTTAAAGGCGGAATGTCTAAAAATACCGTACTGAACATGAGCGATTAATTTTCTTGATTCTTATCAGCAAGCTTCCATTGGCTGCGTTCGTAACTGGCTTTGGCCAATGCACTGGTTAAGGAAGCACTGTCGTCATTGGCAATCAAGGACGATAATACATTCAGCGTTTGTTTGAATTGATCGATTTGGTTCGTCAACTGAATGCGATTTGCTAGAAATATGTCATGCCACATTTTGGGGTCGCTGGCTGCAATGCGTGTGAAGTCTCTGAAACCTGTTCCTGCCAAATCCAGAAAAGCCTCACCTTTCTCCTGCGAAGTGATGCTGTTCATCAAGGCAAAAGCCAATAAATGCGGTAAATGGCTAACAGCAGCAAAAGCCGCATCATGAGCCTCAGGCGGCATCACTTTCACTTGGCAACCCAATGCAGTCCACACTGCTTGTGCTTGATTCAGTTGAGCAACTTTGGTTTTGGCTGTCGGTGTCAAAATCACTTGACGACCGGTGTACAAATTGCCGTCAGCGTGTTCAACACCTGACAGTTCTTTCCCTGCAATCGGGTGTGCAGGTACAAATGAGCCAAGCATGGTGCCCAGAATGCGCCGCGCAGCATCGACAACATCTTGCTTGGTAGATCCAACATCCATCAACAACATATCTGCGGTGACCAAGTGTTTGATGGCTTTGAGTGTGGGCTCTGTAGCAGAAACGGGAACAGCTAACAAAACCAAATTTGAGCCAGAAACAGCTTGCAAAGCAGATGCCACTTCCACATCAATCACACCCATTTTGAGCGCCTTTGCGGTCGTTGTGGGCGATTTGCTGTAACCAACGATGCGTTTGACCAGACCTGCCTTCTTCATGGCCAAGGCAAATGAACTGCCCATTAAGCCGCAGCCAATGATGCCGATTTGCTCAAACATGACAGGTTTTGTTTTTCCTAATTTAAACATGATCTTTTAAGGCGCAGGCCGGATTGTTGATCAATCGCTCACAGCGTAGCTGCCCAACAATTTATAAAAAGCACACAGACCTTGTAACTCTTGCAAGGCCGCAGCAACGTGCGGTGTAGATGGATGTCCCACTAAATCAATGTAGAAAAAATATTCCCATTGTCCTGATCTGGCTGGGCGTGACTCAAATCGCGTCATAGAAACGCCATGTTTCTTTAGGGGAATCAGTAAATCATGTACCGCGCCTGGTTTGTTGGGTACAGAAACGATCAGACTGATGCAATCTTTACCAGACGCAGCCGGCATGGGTTGTGTTTGCGGCAGGCACACAACTGCAAAGCGGGTGCGGTTAAATGCATCGTCTTGAATGGCATGGGCTACCACGTGCAAACCAAATTCTGCGCCTGCGCGTTCGCTGGCAATACCTGCCCAATTGTGGTTGCCAGCGGCCAAGCGTGCCCCTTCGGCGTTGCTGGATACGGCGCGGCGTTCAGCTTTTGGCAAATGCTGCGACAACCAACCTTGGCACTGCGCCAACGCTTGCGGATGCGCCAAAACCACTTCGATGTTGTCAAGCGAATTGGACAGACGCAATAAATGGTGGCGCACTAAAAAACTGGTTTCGCCAATGATGTGCAAAGGCGAATTGAGAAACAAATCCAATGTGCGTGTGACCACGCCTTCGGTGTTGTTTTCGACTGGCACAACGCCAAAATCAGCGCTGCCTGCGGTAGTGGCATGAAACACCTCGTCAAAATTGGCGCAAGGCACGTGTTCAATGCTGGTGCCAAAAAACTGCAATGCCGCCAATTCGCTGAATGTACCTGCTGGCCCTAAATAAGCCACGCGCTGCGGCGCTTCAAGTGAGCGGCAGGCCGACATGATTTCGCGCCAAATGTGCGCCACGCTGGCGTCTTTTATGGGGCCCAAATTAGCTTGCTGCAAACCATGGATGACTTGCGCTTCGCGCTCGGGTCGGTAAACCGGTGAGCCATCGAGTTTTTTAATCTCACCCACTTCAGCCGCAAAACCCGCACGCCGATTTAGCAGTGCCAACAGTTCTTTGTCTGTGGCATCAATCAAATCGCGCAATTCTTGCAGGGTTCTGGTCATGGTTGTGTTTGTTGGTTTTATATAAAAAATATGGCCATAGCCGGCGTATTTATTGCCTACAGTGCTATTTTATATATAGCAAATGATTGTTTATGCGTCGCCCTCTGGCGTAGCATCATTGTCGACAGCAGGCGCTTCGCTGCTATCACTGGTATCAATGCCATCATTGGTGTTGGCATCGTTTTCGACAATGCGTTGCAAACCGCTGAGTTGCGATCCTTCGTCCAGTCCGATCAAGGTCACACCTTGTGTGGCGCGTCCCATTTCACGAATTTCAGACACGCGGGTGCGCACCAAAACGCCTTTGTCGGTGATCAGCATGATTTCATCATCGGTGTGCACCAAGGTTGCTGCTACCACTTTGCCGTTGCGTTCTGATTGCTGAATGGCAATCATGCCTTTGGTGCCGCGTCCATGACGGGTGTATTCTGTGATGCTGGTGCGTTTGCCGTAGCCGTTTTGTGTCGCAGTCAGCACACTTTGCTGTTCATCTTCAGCCACCAACATGGCGATGACGCTTTGGCCGTCTTCTAAATTCATACCGCGCACACCACGTGCACCGCGACCGACGGGGCGCACATCGTTTTCGTCAAAGCGAACGGCTTTGCCGGCATCGCTGAACAGCATCACATCGTGTTTACCGTCGGTGAGTGCTGCGCCAATTAAATAATCGCCTTCATCCAAAGTAACGGCAATGATGCCGCCTTTGCGTGGGTTGTTGAATTCGTCCAAAGATGTTTTCTTGACCGTGCCCATGCTTGTACCCATGAAGACATATTGGTCTGCTGGGAAGCTGGTTTTTTCGCCTGTCAATGGCAGCACAACTGTAATTTTTTCGCCATCTTGCAATGGGAACATATTGACGATGGGGCGACCACGCGAACCGCGCGAACCCGCTGGCACTTCCCAAACTTTGAGCCAGTACAAGCGGCCGCGATTGGAGAAACACAAAATGTAGTCGTGCGTGTTGGCCACAAAAAGTTGGTCCACCCAATCGTCTTCTTTGGTCGCCGTTGCTTGCTTGCCACGACCACCGCGTTTTTGTGCGCGGTATTCAGACAAGGGTTGGCTCTTGATGTAACCGCTGTGGCTCATGGTCACCACCATGTCGGTAGGGGTGATCAAGTCTTCGGTTGATAAATCAAATGAGCTGTGCTCTACCAAACTGCGGCGTGCGCCCAGTTTGCTTTGGCCAAATTCGAGTTTGATCGCCGCCAATTCTTCGCCAATGATGCTGGATACACGGCTAGGCGTTGCCAAAATGTGCAACAAGTCGTCGATTTCAGCCATGACTTCTTTGTATTCGGCAATGATCTTGTCTTGTTCCAAACCTGTCAAACGTTGCAAACGCATTTGCAAAATTTCTTGCGCTTGCACTTCAGACAGTTTGTACAAACCACCAGCTTCCAAACCAAATTCGCGTTCTAGCCCGTCAGGACGGTAATCGTCCGCGTTAATCACGCCACCATCGGCACGGGTGCGGGTCAGCATTTCACGCACCAATGAACTGTCCCACGATTTGCTCATCAACTCGACTTTGGCAACCGGTGGAGTTGGTGCATTACGAATCAGGGCAATGAATTCGTCAATATTCGCCAAGGCCACAGCCAAGCCTTCCAACACGTGGCCGCGTTCACGCGCTTTGCGCAAGTTGTAAACGGTGCGGCGTGTCACCACTTCGCGACGGTGGTCCAAGAAGACTTCAATCAAGTCTTTTAGGTTGCACAACTTGGGTTGGCCATTCACCAAAGCCACCATGTTGATACCGAATGTGTCTTGCAACTGGGTTTGCTTGTACAGATTGTTCAGCACCACTTCAGGCACTTCACCGCGTTTGAGTTCAATGACCAAACGCATGCCTGATTTGTCGGACTCGTCCTGAATATGCGAGATGCCTTCGATCTTCTTCTCGTGTACCAATTCGGCCATGCGCTCTTGCAATGACTTTTTGTTCACTTGGTAAGGCAGTTCATCCACAATGATGGATTGGCGCTGGCCTTTGTCAATGTCTTCAAAGTGGCATTTGGCGCGCATCACCACGCGGCCGCGGCCTGTGCGGTAACCGTCTTTCACACCATTGATACCGTAAATAATGCCGCCTGTTGGGAAGTCCGGTGCCGGAATAATTTCCATCAGTTCTTCAATGTTGGCTTGTGGGTTGGCCAACAAGTGCAAACAGGCATCAATCACTTCGTTCAAATTGTGCGGTGGAATATTGGTGGCCATGCCCACGGCAATACCGCCCGCGCCATTGACCAACAAATTCGGGAAACGCGCTGGCATCACCAATGGCTCAGATTCGCTGCCATCGTAGTTGGGACCAAAATCGACCGTCTCTTTATCCAGGTCGGCCAACAATTCGTGCGCAATTTTGGCCATGCGGATTTCGGTGTAACGCATCGCAGCAGCGTTGTCACCGTCCACAGAGCCGAAGTTACCTTGTCCGTCCACCAGCATGTGGCGCATAGAGAAATCTTGTGCCATGCGAACGATGGTGTCGTATACCGCACTGTCGCCGTGCGGGTGGTATTTACCAATCACGTCACCGACAATACGTGCCGATTTTTTATACGGTTTGTTGTAATCGTTGCTCAGCTCGTGCATGGCGTACAAGACGCGTCGGTGCACGGGTTTCAAGCCATCACGCGCGTCGGGCAAAGCGCGGCCCACAATCACGCTCATCGCGTAATCGAGGTAGGAGCGGCGCATTTCCTCTTCTAGACTGATGGGCAAGGTTTCTTTGGCGAACTGGGACATGTGGATCTTGTAAGTAGACTAAATTCTGAACAGTAGAAGCAAGGTGTTATTTTAAGCTGGCATCTTGTTGCATGAAAGCAACGCCCAACTTTATTTGCAAAATAAAGGAACTTTCCCGAGCAATTTACATAAAGAGCGGTTTTTAGCTGTGGCACAATGGCTGTTAACGGTTTAGGCGAGGTTCACTGAAGCTTTGGATAACGTCAACTTAAAACGTCAGTTTATGCAGCATTGCTGTAATACAATTTTTACATCTTTATAGGGGTACACCATGAAATTTACAAAAGTAGCAACATTCATTGCCGCAGTGACAGTCGCAGGTACAGCGTTCGCAACAGGTACAGCAGTTAACAGTGACAACTGGCGCAATGGTTCAGGCAATTTGCAGTGGAAAATTGGCAACGCTTCTGGTTTGTGCTGGCGCAATGCTGGCTGGACTCCAGCTACAGCAGCACCAGGTTGCGATGGCGCAATCGCTGCAAAAGCAGCTGCACCAGCAGCAGCCGTAGCCCCAGTAATGGCAGCTAAACCAGCTGCTGCACCAGCGCCAGCTGCAGCACCTGCCGCAGCAGCTAGCACCAGCACCAGCACCAGCAGCTAAGCCAGCTGTGAAAGCCAAGCGCAAAGCTAAACAAGACCGCAATTAATTAAGCTTGGCAAGCTGTTCAGATTCATTTTTGATGAATGGCTTGCTTTAGTTATCAAAATAAGTTAAATTTGAATTTTGCTGGCAGTCAATTTTTTTTTAAAGGTCTAATAAATATGAAGAAACTCAATCAAGTAGCAATGATCATTGCATCCGTCGCCGTAGCAGGCTCTGCATTTGCAACTGGCACTGCTGTTAACAGCGATAACTGGCGCAGTGGTTCTGGCAATTTGCAATGGAAGATTGGCAACGCATCAGGTTTGTGCTGGCGCAATGCAAGCTGGACTCCAGCTACTGCTGCTCCTGGTTGTGATGGTGCTATTGCCGCTAAAGCCGCTGCACCTGCTGCCGCTGCTGCACCAGTGATGGCTGCCAAGCCAGCCGCTGCACCTGCCGCTAAACCCGCTAAACCTGCAGCAAAACCAGCCGCTGCTGCAACCAAAGTAACTTACGCTGCTGATGCTTTCTTTGCATCTAACCAAGCTGTTCTCAAAGCGGCTGGCAAAGCCAAATTGGACGATTTGATTGGCAAGGTTAAAGGCATTAACTTGGAAGTAATTGTTGCTGTTGGACATACTGATTCAAAAGGCAGCGACAAAGCCAATCAAGCTTTATCAGTACGCCGTGCTGAGGCCGTAAAAGCCTACTTGGTGTCTAAAGGCATCGAGAAAAACCGCGTTTACACTGAAGGTAAAGGCTCTAAGCAACCTGTAGCTGACAACAAAACAGCTGAAGGCCGTGCTAAAAACAACCGCGTTGAAATCGAAGTGGTTGGCACACAAAAGAAATAATTTGACTGCACTTTTGCCAACTCACACACCTGTGTTGAGTTAAAAAGTAACAGAAATTGTGAGCCTCTGAGGTCAAACTCAGGGGCTTTTTCACGTTTATTGGGGTTTTGTTAACTTCTTTTTGACTCAATTGTGGTTTCACATGCTAAATTACCCGCTGTTCAAATAAAAGTTAAGTTAATTAGAAAGTACGTACAAACACATGTTCACAGCAAATCAAGCGCTGAATGTTGATCCGTCTGAGATAGCCAAGTTCTCGGACTTGGCACATCATTGGTGGGACACGCAAAGCGAGTTCGCGCCTTTGCACGCCATCAACCCATTGCGTTTGGATTGGATCAATGGTTTGAGCCCACTTTCTGGAAAGCGCGTGTTAGATATAGGTTGTGGTGGTGGTATTTTGGCCGACGCCATGGCCCGTAAAGGTGCTGATGTGCTGGGCATTGACTTGGCGACCAAATCACTCAAAGTGGCGCAACTGCACGCATTGGAAGCGCAAACACCCCAGATCAGTTACCGCGAAATCAGTGCCGAAGCTTTGGCTGCTGAGCAACCCGCTAGTTTTGACGTTGTCACCTGCATGGAAATGCTTGAACACGTGCCCAATCCGCAGTCAATCGTTGCGGCTTGTGCGGCTTTGGTCAAACCGGGTGGCTGGGTATATTTCTCAACCATCAACCGCAATGCCAAAGCTTATATGTTTGCCATTGTGGGGGCCGAGTATGTCTTGAAGATGCTACCACGTGGCACGCACGATTTTGCAAAATTCATAACCCCCAGTGAATTGCTTGGGTTTGCACGCAATCAATCATTAGATGTGCAAGCCATGCGCGG
Organism: Candidatus Aalborgiella aggregata; assembly: GCA_016705065.1. Classification (GTDB taxonomy): domain Bacteria; phylum Pseudomonadota; class Gammaproteobacteria; order Burkholderiales; family Burkholderiaceae_C; genus Aalborgiella; species Aalborgiella aggregata. Next base: position 311,148 of record JADIYY010000001.1, read on the forward strand.
TTTGGAATACAACCCGTTGAACAAACGCTACAAATTGAGCGCAGATACCAGTGTGAACTACCTGGTTGCAACCCAAAAGGCTGTGTAAAAACCACACCGCATAGGTACTAAAAAGAAAATGGGCAAGCACAACCTCAATTTCGCTAAGCATACACATCATGTACCACGCCACGGCTTGGTCCGTGTAGTATTGTTTGACCTAGACGGTACTTTGATCGACAGTGCGCCTGATTTGGGCGCCGCAGTTGACAAAATGCGGACCGACAGAGGTATGCCTTCTTTGCCCTTAACGCACTACCGTCACATGGCGGGAGCCGGTGCACGGGGAATGCTTGAACTGGCGTTTGGCATGACACCTGAGCACAAGGAGTTTTACGTTTACCGCGAAGAATTCTTTGGTAACTATGAAGACCGAATGTTGTTGCGCACCCAAGCATTTCATGGCATAGAAGATTTGCTGGCCAGTTTGCGCCTGCGTGGCATTCGTTGGGGTATTGTGACCAACAAATCAAAACGTTTCACTGAGCCATTGGTGCGCGAATTGCCCTTGTTGAAAGATGCTTGTGTTGTCATCAGCGGTGACAGCACACCGCATACCAAACCACATCCAGAACCACTGTTCGCAGCAACGCGGCATTTGAAATTAGAGCCAATGCATTGCGCCTACGTAGGTGATGACATTCGCGACATTGAAGCAGGCCGCAACGCCGGCATGTGCAGCTTGGCGGCGACATGGGGCTATTTGGGGCAACATGATGTGAACACATGGGGCGCAGATGCATTACTCAAAGAGCCTGATTGCCTGTTGGACTGGTTGGATGGCCGTCGTTAAGCGGATGGTGTGAGTTGACTCGGTTGAGCAGACTTGGTCTCTTAAAAGCTATAATATTTATAGCAATCTACGCAGTAATTACGCCGGCTACAGCCTGTTTTGATGATAAAAAATTAGAAGAGCAACGCACCAGCGGGCAAGCCAGTTTGATCTACGTGTGGTCACCCCGCATGGTCTTGTCGGTCACGCAAGCGCATCTGGCGGCAGAACAGGCAGCCAAAGCGGGCTTGGTATTCACACCCGTGGTGGATGGTCGAATCTCAAGCGCTGAATGGCAAAGTGCATTACAACAATTGGCATCAACCCAGCAATTGAATGCAGCGCAAGCCAGCGTGCTCAAGCACAGCCAAGCCCTGTGCGCACCAGCATTGTTAGAGCGCGATGCGTACCTGCATTTCCCCACCGCCTTTGTGTTACAAAATCAAACCGTTCACCCCAACAAATTGGTGGGTGCCATGCCTGCACAGTTTTGGCAACAAGGTATTGCGGCACGCATTGACAAAACCACTGCCAACCAAGCAAGCGCTTCGGCAAACGTTGATCAATGCATTGCACCCAATCAATTCATCGCACTCGACCCCAAACTGGCGGGCTTGGATGACAACCAACAAGTGGCGCTGGGTGCTTATGAACGCGTCAGCCCTGATGGGCGCTACATACTGCGTTCGTTTTCAGGCAGCAAATTAACAACGGTTAGTTTGGTTGAATTACCAGGCCCAACTTTGCCAAATGGTCAGCAAGTGGGTAAACAGCGCATTTATGAGACACCATTATCCAACGAAGCATTCCCTGTGCAAGGCAGTTGGCGCTACATTGTGGATATCAATGGCAGTCACTACACATTCAAAAGCATTGTGGACAGTCAAACCAAGGCCAAGCCTTTGTTCTCTGGCGGCATGACGGGCTTTTATGCTGTGGCTTCAGAAGTAGACAGCTTGTACCCCACGCAGACCACCAAGCCCATTCAAATACGCTCTTTAAGCTGGCCCAATGCTGATGCAGATGGCGCCATTCAAGGAATGGGTACCTTGTCATCCACCACACTTGTTGTTGACCCTGTCACACACCGCAACATCACCAACGCAGGCGCCTACACTGGTGTTATTAACCACTGCACCGACCGTTCCAGCACCGACGGTAGTATGTATGCCTTGCCCATGATCTCAGTAGACGGCACTGAATTCGCCGCACTGCCACAAAAACCAGTTGATGGTGTACCCACCATGCGCATTTTTGGCTTAGGTGCGGATGGCAAACAGTGCATTCCGCAAGGTAAGTTCAAACTGCAATCAGGCAAAATTATTTTTGGATTTTCAGACAAAAAATCCAACACACTCGCTAATGCAGCCTATGAATACCGCGGTCACGTATGGTGGTACCAGCGTGCGTTGGATGCACAACTCAATTTAGCGCCTTGGTTTGACGACAGAGATGCAGGCACACCAGCCAAGCCAGTTCATAAAGACGTCACTGCCAATGCCTTTCCAGGTATCACCCGCGACGGTAGAGTGGTTTACGCAGCGACATGGAGACGTTGCACAGGCCAGACGCCGTGCACGCAAGAGGGCGGCTATGTGGTGGCAGACCCGTGGCAAAGCAACGCTTTTAAAAACCACCTGATAGAAAACCCAAATAAAGCCAATCTATTGGGCATAGCGCACAAAAACTGCATCACTGTGCAAGATGTGTTGAAAGAACGCGCGGCATTTACTGCCTTTCATGGGCTAACAAATTGATATTAAATTAATTCAGCCAATCATCCTGCAGAAATAAATTTGCCCTATCAATGCGTGCCTATCTTGAATGAGTAAGAAAAATCACTCCGTTTGATTTCCCATTTACCATCTGGCGTTAAAAGATAGGGGGAACCAGAAGATGGTTTGTGATAAGTCCAACCTGGGTCTTCTCCGGCTATCCACCAACCATAAAGTCCCTCTCTGTACTCTTGACCAATGACGACGTTATAACGATCCTGATTGATGATTAACTGCCCCTCAATTGCAAAATTAAAGGAACCCATATTCGCCCAATCTTGACTATTGAATTTTGCCCCCTTGTTCCTGTCATTAAACCAATCGGTTGGGGTGTTACTTGTTTGACGTCCAGCTTTAATTACAAGCTCAAAGGTGTAGAGGTCAGGCACATAAGGGTAATCGATTTTGTACATGCCTGCCCAAGGTAGACCTGGTGTAATTGAAAACTTCACTTCTTGCGGGGAGGGGCTAAAACCTATCTTTTTAACAGCGCCTGTTGGGATGTCGAAACTCAGATGATATTCATGCATCGTATCACCTACAACCGGATCCGGCGTCGCACTTTGCAGGCTGCATTCCGTCTGTGCGGTTGCGGTAGTTGTTGTAGTTTGTTGAGTGGTGTTGGTCGTATCTGTCTTTGTGGCGCAGCTGTTGTCACCGCTTTCACTGCCACATGCCACTAACCCAATTGCGAGCAAGGTGGAAAACAAAACAGATTTAATTTTTTTCATGTGCTTTACCTTGAATGAGTCTCTTGATCGCGTAGCAAATTAATCGAAATATGAATAGAAGGTGTGTACTGTTAAGTCAAAGTAATAGCATTTGACAAAGGCACATGCGTAAGATACGCATAAAGATGCTTAAGAACATTAGGCGTCACACGTTTTCCACAATCAATTCGGATCAATTATGAATCCAGTACTCATGACGTCTACACCGGGAAGGATTCTCCATTTTTTATCTGGAGTTAAAAGATAATTGTGACCAAAAAGTGGAACATGCCGTGACCAGCCCGGTCCTTGACCGCCTACCCACCAGCCATTAGCACCACCAAACCCTTCTTGCCCAACTGTAACTAAGTAGCGGTCATCGTTAATAATTAGATACCCAGAAAAAGCAAAATTAAGTGAATCTATCTCGCTCCATGAGTATTCATTGCTGATTACATCTACATCACCGCTGCGTTTATTAAACCAAACTAAAGGGGGGTTGCTACCCTGGCGCCCAGCTCTGACATTAATATCAATGCCTTTCTGGCCGGTATACAAAGTATCGAACGTGGCAATATTCACACCCTCCCAAGGTTGGCCTGATGTAATTGAATACCCATTGTCCCACTCAAATCGAATTGTCTTTATAGAGCCAGAGGTGTCTTGGTCTGGAGCGAAACGCACATAATTATCACGCACAGTAACACCTACAACCGGGTTTGGTGTCGCACTTTGCAGGCTGCATTCCGTCTCTGTAGTTCCGGTAGTTGTTGTGGCTTGTTGTGTGGTGCTGGTCGTATCTGTTTTATTGGCGCAGCTGTTGTCGTCGTCTCCACTGCTGCATGACGCTAACCCAATTGTGAGCAATGCAGTGAGTAAAACCAATTTAAGTGTTTTCATGGAATCCTTAATTGTGTCGAAATGTTTAAAAGCAGTGTATCTTAAGTTACAACAATCAACAGTGGAGTTTGGGTTAAGGACAAAGCATGCCAATTTTTGGTAGTTCTCCAGCAAACAAGAACGACTCAATTACCTTTTTCCCGCAATCGCCAGAACGTCCGTACACGATGTGCCCATCTCCCAACCACTCAACAAGATGTGAATTTGCAAGCGATTGATGCAAAGCTCTAGCCCAATGGATGGGTGTTGCTGGATCATGTTGCCCTGCCACTATCAAAATAGGGCCTGAGCCCTTGGCTTGCAAAGGTTTGGGATTTTCTTTTGCGCGTGCAGGCCAACTTGCACATGGTTGCAATGACCAAGCACGTCCAGCGCCCGATATTGGGGCTTGCTCTTTCCACAGAGGTGCCAACTTTGCTGGTAAGTCAGTGTCGCGGGAATCATGAAGATCATGGCACATGACTGACAAGTAAGGGCTGTCTGCAGGGTTGACCATCAATGCATCACTGTGGGCTGCCTCTAAAAACGGTTGGTAATCACCACGCAAAGAACTGGCCAACAGACGACGCAATTGTGGCCAACCATCTTCTGGGGTGTACATAAAAGATTCAATCAAGCCAAGCGCCCGTCCGCCAGACAGAACTTTTCCATCTGCACCGATATAAGCCGATTGATCAAGGTTTGCAATAAGTTGCATCAGAACAGCTAATCCCTCTTTTTGCCCTTTAGGTAAAGGGCAGTCAGCTTGTTTGCCACAATCCGCAATAAAGCGCGATACAGAGTCCTGCATTCCCATTGCCTGATCATGCCGCACTTGCGTGTAATTCAATGCCGGATTCATGGCCGAATCCAATACAACGCGATGGGTATGTTCTGGAAATAGCGTTGCATAGCTAGCACCCAGATAAGTACCGTAAGAAAACCCAAGATAGGAAATTTTTGACTCGCGCAATCCCATGCGCAGAATGTCCATGTCACGCGCTATGTTTTTGGTATTGAAAAGACGCATCGTCGAACCGTATTTTTGGTGACACTTTGCGCCATGCATGCGACCTAATTGGCGAGTCAATTCAATTTGCGCAACAGTAATTGGTGCACTGGTTTGATTTCGTATCGCGCTCTTTTCCTCATCAGTCAAACAAGCAATTGCTGGACTTGATGTGCCCGTGCCACGATGATCGAAAGTCACGATGTCATAGCGCGCACGCAAATCATCCCAATATGCTGGATCGTCAGTTAATTCTGGAACGCCAGCTAAGCCTGGTCCGCCAGGATTAAAAAACAGCACGCCCAATCGATTTGCAGTATTTTTTGCAGGTAATCGTGCAACACTGAGTTTCCAAGTATCAGTTTCGTTCGCCTCATAATCCGCTGGTACCAGCAAAGTTGCACATTGAACCAGGGGATTTGCACCACACGCTACCCATTGGAGTGACTGTGCACCAAATCGTTGTACTACCGAGGTACTGATAAGCGCATCATGTGTGGCTAATGGCGTATGGGTTTGGCAAGATGCCAGACCCACTAGCATCATTAAAAACATACAGTTTTGTATCAAACGATGGAATGAACTATGCATATCTAATTTGGTTGTAGAGTTTTGAAATGCTTTTGGATACGAATTCACAGTAAACGGCGGATATTATGTCATGCGACTTTCTATGCCAAAACAACTAATTTGGCTATTCGATTTAGCGATTCGGTCTTGAAAACAGACATCTCGGCATAAAATAGGTCGTGAGGGGCTGCACTGGTTTCGACGCGGGTACGGACGCGCAGTGGGGCATGCCGAGCTAGGGTCACGCTCGTAAAAATCGATTCAAAAAACTAACTGCAAACGACGAACGTTTCGCACTCGCTGCTTAATTGCCAGTGAGCTTCACAACAGCAGGCCGATGGGCTGGGCAAGGGTGGTTTAGCAATAAACCGTCCAGGCTGTGGAGTCATTTACATCGGCTGGTTTGAGCCTGGGCACCTTAGGTTTGAACAAGACAATAGGGCGCTGGCGAACCTGATAGCGTGCTACTGCGCGATCAGATGAGTGAGATTCAAATCAGATGGCTAAGCATGTAGATCTACGCGAAAAAGGCTTGCGGACGGGGGTTCAAATCCCCCCAGCTCCACCACATCATTATGAATAGTCTTTGATTAAACCTAACAAATGACTTTAGCTAAACACATTTTCAATCGCTGAAGATACTGTAGTAGCCTTCGTTTATACACACGTCCATCCGTTAAAATCAACGCATTGCAACTATAAAGTTCCCGTATTGCACAGAGAACGCACCTGCAACAAGGGAGTTAAGTCTTATGCGGATATGCGTCTCAGGGATTGGCTACGTTGGGTTGTCGAATGCGGTATTACTGGCACAACATCACGACGTGGTGGCCATTGACATCATCCCAGCCAAAGTGGATTTGCTTAACAGGCGCCAAAGCCCCATTGAAGACGCCGAGCTTGTTCACTACCTCAACACCAAACAGCTCAACCTTAAAGCCACGCTGGACAAAGTGGAGGCCTACGCTGATGCCGACTATGTGCTGATTGCCACCGCTACTAACCACATTGACACCTCAAGTATTGAGACCGTGGTGAAAGATGTGATGGCTATTAATCCGCAAGCGGTAATGGTTATCAAAAGCACAGTGCCGATTGGCTACACGGCGAGGCTGAAAGAGCAATTAGGCTGCCAAAACATCATATTCAGCCCTGAGTTTTTGCGTGAAGGTAAAGCGCTATACGACAACCTGCACCCAAGCCGAATTGTAGTAGGTGAGGTGAGTGGGCGAGCCAAAACCTTTGCAGGGCTAATGCAACAAGGTGCCATTAAGCAAAATATAGATGTGCTGCTATGCAGTAGCGACGAAGCAGAGGCCATTAAGCTCTTTGCTAATACTTACCTAGCCATGCGTGTGGCCTACTTCAACGAGCTGGATACCTATGCCGCGAGCCACGGACTAGACACCAGGCAAATCATTAATGGAGTGTGCCTAGATCCTCGTATTGGTAACCACTATAACAACCCCAGTTTTGGCTATGGTGGCTATTGCCTACCGAAAGACACCAAGCAACTGCTGGCCAACTACGATGCTGTGCCGCAAAACATCATGCGGGCGATTGTGAACAGCAATACCACTCGCAAAGACTTTTGTGCCACGGAGATACTAAAGAAATTGGCGTCGACGAAATCATCAAGATACGATTCCAATTGTGATGGCAGCAATATACCAGTAGTCGGCATCTACCGCCTAGTCATGAAGACAGGTAGCGACAACTTCCGCAGCAGTAGCATCCAGAGCATTATGAAACGCATTAAAGCCAAAGGGGTTGAAGTGATTGTTTATGAACCTGCTCTGAAAGAAAGCTGGTTCAATAACAGTCGAGTGGTAAATGACTTGGCACAATTCAAGCAAGAGGCCGATGTGATTGTGGCTAATCGTATGACGGCCGACATCTTTGATGTAGAAGATAAAGTGTATAGCCGTGATTTATTTGCGAAGGATTAGTCAACTATTCCCCCTCGGAATATTTGATAACGAGCAAGACTCATTTAAATTTGACGTCGCGCATGAATCTTAGATACGAAGTAAATGGTGAGCGCGGTGTCTGATCAAGCAGTGCACTTGCAATTACTGATGTGTGGACAACATAGCTCTAACGTTAGATTGCAAAGAACAGTTGGACTTAAGGGAAGGAAATATTGAGAGCTTCACTTAACTCATTAAGCAGAAACAAATTTGCCCGCAATGTGGCGATTGTTGCCAGTGGCGCACTAGGCGCTCAAATTATTACAATGGTATTCACACCATTTGTTACGCGCATTTATGGCCCTGAAACATTTGGACTGCTGGGTACATTTGTAGCAATAGTGTCTGTGCTTGCGCCTTGCCTGTCATTAAGTTTTCCAATTGCTATTGCTTTGCCAGAAGATGATGTTGAAGCAAAGGGGTTGGCTCGGTTATCGTTTACGTTGGCTTTTCTGATGGGTGCTGCATTGGCGCTGGCATTGTGGTTTGGAAGGCAGTCTTTTGTTGAACTACTTAATCTTCAGTCTATTGAAGCTTTCATCATGTTCTTGCCGATAGCGCTATTTCTATCTGTATGGTTAGAAATTGAACAACAGTGGTTGATTAGAAAAAAGAGATTCGGTGAAATTGCAAAAGTGGCAGTTGTGCAGGCTTTTCTAATAAACAGCTCGAAAATTGGCATAGGTCTATTTAGCGCAACTGCGACCGTACTCATTTCATTGACGGCAGTTGGTAGCGCGATGCATGCGGCATTGTTGTTTAAAACTGCACGAATAAATGAGCCGTTTTTTGGCTTAAATCCGATAAAGTATTCGAGGAATTCGTTCATGAGTTTAGCGAAAAAATACAGTGATTTCCCAATATATCGAACTCCACAGATATTCATTAATGCTGTCTCACAAAGTTTGCCTGTAATTATGCTTGCCAGTTTTTTTGGAGCAAGTACAGCGGGGTTCTATACTTTGGCGCGCTTGGCTATGGCGATGCCTTCGACGTTAATAGGTAAATCAGTGGGTGATGTTTTCTACCCTCGTATAAATGATGCCGCGCGTTCAGGGGAAAATATTACTCGCTTATTAATTAAAGCATCTTCAATACTCGCTGTTGTGGGTTTTTTACCGTTCACAATTATTGTAATTTTTGGACCGTGGGTATTTTCACAGGTCTTTGGCTCAGAGTGGGGTGTTTCTGGCGAATATGCTAGGTACTTGTCTTTATTTTTCTATCTCAATTTGATAAATAGGCCTAGTGTTTCAGCGGTACCTATGTTGGGTCTTCAAAAAGGGTTACTTCTATACGAAATCGTGAGTACGGGTGGTAAAGTAATTGGATTGATGATAGGGTTTTACATATACAAGAGCGACGTTATGGCAATCATGTTGTTTTCAATAATAGGTGCGTTAACGTACCTATGGATGATTGCTTGGATAATTTATAGAAGCAAAGGTTGGAAGAGTGAAAAAGCAAGTCGATAAAGACCACTATAAGTTTTCAGAGTACTTAACAAAGGCGCGTTGGGCAAGTGTTTGGCACCAGCTTGATGAGGTCATGAAATTTAAACCTGCACGCGTTCTTGAAATTGGTCCTGGCCCTGGAATTTTCAAATCTTCAGCAAAAACTTTTGGGCTCAATGTAGAAACATTGGATGTTGATCCTGAACTTAATCCGGACTATGTTGCTTCAATCTTTTCAATGCCATTTAAAGACAATGAAATTGATGTTGTATGTGCATTTCAAGTGCTAGAGCATTTGCCGTATGACAAATCTCTACAGGCATTCGCAGAAATGGTTCGTATTTCAAAAACAGGCGTTGTAATAAGTTTGCCAGATGCAAAAAGAGTTTGGCCAATGACGATACATATTCCAAAAATAGGTACCGCAAACATGTTAATTCCGCGTCCTTTCCTGCGACTCCAAACACATGATTTTGATGGTGAACATTATTGGGAAATAAACAAAATTGGTTATGCTTTGGATAAATTGATTAAAGACTTTAAAGTAATGGATTGCCAGCTAATTCGCACTTATCGTGTGTTCTGGAATCCTTATCATCGATTCTTCATATTTTCAAAACAAGTTGAAAATTCCCCATCATCAACAGATAAGACAGCATGACACTTTCTCAGATAAAAGTCTTGCATTTGATCGGTGGTGAGCTTACTGGAGGTGCAGCACGCGGCGCATACGCACTGCACAAGGGTTTGGAAAAACGGGGTGTCCATTCTAGAGTGTTAACTGACAGCAACAATACATTGTCTGACCCATCAGTAATTTCAGTGGCTAAAGATGGATCGGGTAAATTTAAACGATTATTGCGGCAGCAGCTTGACAGTTTTTTTCTGCGTTTTTATCGAAAGCGCAAAAAAAATATTTTTAGTGTTGGATTATCAGGGTATGACTTCAGAAAGACGGATGCCTACAAAGAGGCTACAGTGCTTCACTTGCATTGGGTAAATAATGGGTTTCTAAATATTAACCATCTACGCAATGTAAATAAACCAATCATATGGACATTGCGTGATATGTGGCCACTCACTGGTGGATGCCATTATTCACTAGATTGCAATCAATACTCTTCTGGCTGTGGGAGCTGCCCACAGCTGGGGTCAAAATTCAAATTCGATTTGTCTTGGTTTGTGAGTAAGAGGAAATCAAAACTACTGCCAAGGTCTATCAAGATAGTAGGGATCAGTCATTGGATAAGTGAATTGGCAAAAGAAAGTTCATTATTTAATGGTTTTGATATTCGAACTATTTCAAATTGCATAGATACCGATGAATTTTTGCCAATAAATAAAAGTGTCGCGCGAAGTATTTTGGGGATTTCGACAGACAAGAAAATAATTTTGGTTGGCGCTACATCTGTAGACGATTTTTACAAAGGGTTCGACAAGTTTTTGGATTCACTCCCTCATTTGGACAAGAACCAATTCCATCTTTGTTTTTTCGGCAATATCGATCAAAGCAAACTCAGTGAAATTGAATTTACTTACACTTCTTTTGGTTTTTTAAACGACAAATATTCACTTCGACTCGTCTATTCGGCCGCAGACGTATTTGTGGCACCCAGTACGATGGAGGCTTTCGGCAAGACACAGGTTGAAGCTTTGTCTTGTGGAACACCTGTGGTTTGCTTTGATGCGACAGGCCCTAAAGACATTGTTCAGCATCAAGTCAATGGATATCGCGCGAAACCGTTTGATTCGGAAGATTTGGCTATTGGTGTTCGGTGGGTATGTTCAAACGTAAACCCGTTTGATTTGGTTGAAGTGTCGAATATTAAAATACCCTCTTTATTCGGCAACTTGGCAATCGCTGACCAATACATACAACTATATAAAGATTTGATGGAGGATAGCCGTTATACAAATAGACACTTAGAAGATTAAAACTGAGCAATCACCAAGGCTGTATCGAAGTTTTCAATTGATATCCTCTCCATCACATCATTTCATATATCAAATATGGCTTTATCCGGCGTATTTGTTGCCTAGTGTGCTATTAAATATGTAGCAAACGCATACCCGTGATGCGGAAACCTTATTTAATCAGTCTTTGCACCGCTTTGAAGTGTTCATGCTCGGCACTATGTAGCCATTCAAACAGCACCATTTCAGTGGTCACCAAACTCGCACCTTCGGCGGCTAAGCGGTCGTAAGCTGCGTCGCGGTTGCGTTCGGTGCGGCTGGTGCATGCATCGGTGACCACATGCACATCAAAATCTTCCATGAGTCCCATCACTGTTTGCAACACGCACACATGGGCCTCCATGCCCGCAATGATGATTTCAGGGCGTTCGTTCTCGCGCGGTTTTTGCAAATGCTTGGGCATGCTTTTGGCATTGTTGGATGCCTTGGGTGTGCCAATGTCATTCAAGAGTTCAATCAAGCCATCATCCGCCGCTGAAAATGCCATTTTCACCAAAGGTTCACGCGCATAGTCGGCCAGTTCGGGCACAGTGTGTCCTAAACCTTGAGGATACTGCTCTGTCACGGTAATGGGCACACGCATCAGCCGTGCCGCTTGCGCCAAACGCAGTGCGTTGGCTAATACGTCTGCGCCTTCAAACATGGCAGGTAGCAGCTTGGCTTGTATATCAATCAGGACGAGTTGGGATGCAGATGATTCGATGAGCATGTGGCAATTATCTCACTTGGTATCAATTTTCGGCGCAAATAAAAAAGCGCCTCGCAACTTCATGCGGGCGCTTTTGTGAAGGGGAATGCGCTTAAACGCTGCCGTCAGATTTCTTTTGTACTTTTCCGTAGATGAACAGCACAACCACCGCGCCAATGACCGATGCAATCCACCCAGCTGCGCCGCCTGTGCGGTACATGCCCAACGCTTGGCCTGCGAAAGTGGCTACGAGTGAGCCTACGACGCCCAAGACGGCCGTCATGATGAATCCCATTTTTTGTTCGCCGGGCATCACTGCACGGGCAATGAAGCCAACAACCAAACCAATGATCAAAGTACCTATTAAAATGCCCATGGTGATATTCCTTTGTAATAAATGAAACAGATTTGAAAAAATCCAAAGCGTGAATATAACATTAATTAATGACATTTCAAGAGTTCCACATCAGTCCTGGCATGCCCCAATCAGAAGGACTTTTCGTTAAATCCTTGTGCTTTTATGCAGCCGCATTTTCAATTTCTTGCGACAGTTCCAACCATTTGGCTTCTAAGACTTCAATTTCTTGTTGCACTGTTTTCAGGCGTTTGCCGGCTTGCGCCAAATCAGCGGGCTGTAGCGGCTTGGCCAAGCGGTTTTCCAAATCTTTGCCTTCGTGATTCAGCGCGGCGAGTTGGTCATCTATTTGTTGCAATTCTTTTTTGAGTGGACTTAAGTTTTTGGTTTTTTCGCCTTTGGGTAATTTGGCTTGTTTGCTATTGGCTTTTGCAGATGCTGCCGCCTCGGCTTTGAGTGCTTGTTGTTCTTCCTTCACTGCTTCACGGCTGCGCTTGGCTTCTTCCAACAAGAACTTTTGGTAGTCGTCCAAATCACCATCAAACGGTTCCACACCGCCGCGTGTCACCAACCAAAACTCATCGCAAACTGATCGCAGCAAAGCACGGTCATGACTCACCAACATCAACGTGCCTTCAAACTCGTTCAGCGCCATGGCCAAGGCTTCGCGCGTGGCCAAATCCAAATGGTTGGTTGGCTCATCCAGTAGCAACAGGTTAGGGCGCTGCCACACCATCATGCACAGCACCAAGCGGGCTTTTTCGCCACCGCTCATGCTACCCACCGCTTGCTTGACCATGTCGCCGCCGAAGTTAAAGCTGCCTAAAAATCCGCGCAGCGCTTGTTCATTGGTTTGCTGGTTGGTGAGTTTGCCAGCGGCTTGCGTTTCACGCGCCAAGCGCACCATGTGTTCAATCGGGGTGTCTTGTGGCCGCAGCACATCCAGTTCTTGCTGCGCAAAATAGCCAATGCTCAAACCTTTGCCTTCGGTGATTTCGCCTTTCACGGGCACCAAATCGCGCGCAATGGTTTTCACCAAAGTTGATTTACCTTGTCCGTTGGCACCCAAAATACCAATGCGTTGCCCAGCCAATACCGATTTATTGACCCGTTGCACGATGATGGTGGAAGGCGTACCCGCGGGTGCGTCTTCTGGCGGCGGGTAGCCGCAAGCGCAATCGGTCAAGGACAACATGGGGTTGGGCAAATTGGCCGGTTCTTTGAATTCGAAAGTGAATTCAGCTTCGGCCAACAGCGGTGCAATTTTTTCCATGCGGTCCAGCGCTTTGACGCGGCTTTGCGCTTGCTTGGCTTTGCTGGCCTTGGCTTTGAATCGGTTGATGAACTTTTGCAGGTGCGCAATTTTGTCTTGCTGCTTGGCGTACTGCGCTTGTTGCAGCTCCATTTGCTCGGCACGCATGTCTTCAAACTTGCTGTAGTTGCCACCAAAGCGGTTCAGTTTGGCATTTTCAATTTGCACGGTGACGCCCGTCACGGCATCCAAAAACTCGCGGTCATGGCTGATCACCAGCATGGTGCCTTCATAGCGTTTCAACCAAGTCTCTAGCCAAACCAGCGCGTCCAAATCCAAGTGGTTGGTGGGTTCGTCCAGCAGCAACAAATCGGATGGGCACATCAATGCGCGTGCCAATTGAAGCCGCATGCGCCAGCCGCCCGAAAAGCTGTTGACCGGGTTGTCCAGCTCGGTGGTTTTAAAGCCCAAGCCCAATATCAAAGCCTGTGCCCGTGCGGGTGCATCATAGGCGCCGCAATCGGCTAATGCGGTGTAGGCGTGTGCCATGCGGTCGTAGTCGTCAGTGGCTTCGGCCGCTTCCACTTCTTTTTGCGCGGCCATCAGAGTGGTATCACCGTCGATAACGAATGCGGTCGCACCTTGGTCTGTCTCTGGCATGTCCTGCGCCACCTGCGCCATGCGCCACTGGGCGGGAATGTAGTATTCGCCGCTGTCTTCGTGCAAGCTGCCGTTTAAGAGTGCAAACAGGGTTGATTTGCCGGCACCATTGCGCCCCACAATGCCCACGTGTTCACCGGGGTTGATGGTCACAGACGCGCTGTCAAGCAAGACTTTGGCACTGCGCCGCAGCACCACATTTTTAAGAGTAATCATGAAAAGAGGGGAAAAATCAGCTATTGGTTCATTGCCACTATGGGGTTGTGGCAATCAAAGCCAGACAAGCAGCAGAAGTGCCTATTATCTCGCACTCTGGTAATCGAATCGCATCAAGTTGCGGCGTTACTACCCTAGCGTCACTTATGAGACAGATCTTTCTTGCTCACCACAACGGATAAGAAACGACTCAAGGCAAGAATTGCTGACTAAAGTTACTATTTGGTATTTCCTAATTCTTGTAAGGTCAAATAAAGACTGCACAGTATCAATTAATACCAAATAGTTTAATATTCGTCACGTCGAACAAAAGTTCGGCGTATGTGTATTCGAAATTCAGCTAGTTTTAATCCTTAACATTTTGGAGTTCCTCATGAAAAAATCTATTATTGCTTCCGTTTTGGCTATCAGCGCTACATTCTCTGTACAAGCAAAAGACATTGTTGACACAGCAGTTGCTGCTGGCAGCTTTAAAACGCTGGCGACAGCATTGACAGCGGCTGGTTTGATTGACACCCTCAAAGGTCCTGGTCCATTCACTGTGTTTGCACCGACAGATGCAGCGTTTGCAAAAATTCCAAAGGCTGATTTAGATGCTTTGCTCAAAGACAAAGCCAAACTTACTGCGGTTTTGACTTACCACGTGGTTGGCGGCAAAGTTATGGCGGCTGATGTCAAAGCTGGAAAGGTGAAATCCGTTCAAGGTTCCGACATTACTGTAACAACAGCCAACGGCGTGATGGTCGATGGTGCCAAAGTGACAGCGGTAGATATCAAAGCTGACAATGGTGTCATTCACGTGATCGACAGCGTCATCATGCCAAAATAAGCGTTTCAAAATAGACGCTATTTTTGCAAACGAGAAGGCTTAAAACACAATGAAATTTCAGTCATGCAAAGCTTAACCATTTATTACGACGGTGAATGTCCGCTTTGTTTGGCTGAAATACATTTTCTAAAAAGTCGAAATAAAAATCGCTTGATTGAGTTTGTCGATGTGGCTGCCGCTCAATATGACGAAGCAACACACCAACTGTCTTGCCAACTGGCTTTGGCAGCCATGCATGGCAGGTTGGCAGATGGAACGCAGTTGAAAGGCATTCCAGTCTTCACCGAAGCCTACAGACGCTCGGATTTGCCAATGCTGGCCTGGATTTTCTCAAGAACTTGGCTTGAACCATTCTTGAGCGCAATGTATTACGTTTTCGCCAAATACAGACACAGCATCTCAAAAACTATTGGGCCGATGATGCTGCGTTTGTCAAAGCGCTTTGCATAGTTAAATGATATGTTAAGAATTGCAATCAATGTATGCCTATATTGAGGTATCTTAAGACTCGCACTCTGGCAATGTTCAGTTTGTGTCACCATTTTGATGTGCATCAGATAGAGGCCAAATTTTTCAGCGATAATCGCGGCATGCAAACCCTAAGACGCGCCCATCACCTTGCACGACTCGTGCTGGTTTGGTTCGCCTTGTCTTTGGGAGTGGCTATTGCTTCACCCGTGGTGAATCCGCAAGACCTGCAAATGGTTTGCACGGGTTCGGGTGCCATGAAGTTGATCGTGACCGATGCAAATGGTGACCAAGACACCACATTGCTCAGCATGGATTGCCCACTGTGCGCCACGGGTTTGGCCATCACGCCAGAGTTGCCAACGCTTGATTTCACACAAGCTGTACCCAGCGATTTTGCGGTGCTGCAACCAGCAACAACCGCTACCGCGCAGTTTTTTAGCGCACCTCTACCCGCACGCGGGCCTCCTTCAATCAACTGATTTATCTGGCTGTAATTGGCTTTTGCTATTAATTTAATAGCACTATAGGCATATTTTATGCCGGATAGAGGCCAATTTCATATATAAATTTTGTTGGTTAGAGGTATTCTTGTGAACATTCGGCTCCCTGTATCAATTTACCGTTTTGGGGTATTTTTGTTGGTTTCAATGGGTTTGGCTTTGTCTTTGTTGGCATGCAGCCGCAATGAAACCAGTGACGCACCCAAATTCAAAGGCATTGATATCACAGGTGCCAAATACGGCAAAGATTTCCAGCTTGCCGATACCGATGAGCGTGTGCGCACATTGGCAGACTTCAAAGGCAAAGCCGTCATGCTGTATTTTGGCTTTGTGCAATGCCCTGATGTTTGCCCAACTGCGCTGACCCGCGCGGTTGAAGTCAAGCGTTTATTGGGTGCCGATGGTGAGCGCTTGCAAGTCATCTTTGTCACAGTAGACCCAGAGCGCGATACCAACGACATATTAAAAGCCTACATGGCGGCGTTTGACCCCACATTTTTAGCGCTGCATGGCAACGCCGATCAAACTCGCAGCACAGCCGAGCATTTCAAGGTGTATTACAAAAAAGTGCCCACTGGCAGCAGTTACACCATGGATCATTCTGCACTGTCATACGTGTTTGACCCAAATGGTCAACTGCGTTTGGCCTTGCGGCATGAGCAATCTGCACAAGACTATGCACATGACATTGCGCAGTTGCTCAAAAAATCATAAGACAATTTTCACAACACTTTTCACCTCGTTTTTCTATCAACTTTTCATCAACTTAAAGGAGTATTTAACATGCAATCCAAACTACAACACATCGCCCTTGCTATCGGTATTCTTGCTGGTAGCACTTTGGCGCAAGCACAAAATCAAGTGACCATCAAAGAGCCTTGGGTGCGTGGCACAGTGGCACAGCAAAAAGCCACAGGTGCATTCATGCAAATCAGCACCGACAAAGATGTTCGTCTTGTCGAAGCCAAGGCACCTGCCGCTATTGCGGGCGTGGTTGAAATCCACGAGATGGCGATGGAAAAAGATGTCATGAAAATGCGCCAAATTAAAGGATTAGACATTGTTCCAGGGCGTACGATGGAGCTCAAACCGGGTGGTTACCACGTGATGTTGATGGACTTGAAGCAGCAACTCAAAGGTGGTGATGTAGTGCCAATTACTTTGACATTTGAAGACACCAAAACCAAGTCTCGCTTTAACCAAGAAATTAAAGCCCCGGTCACGGCTTTGGGTGGTGGTAATGCAGCCATGCCTATGAAACCAGCGATGGAACACAAACCTTAATTATTAAACAAACTACTGGGAGAAAACATGAAACACATTCATCACACTATTGGGGCTTCTTTTTTAACTGTTACTTTAATATTTGCTTCTGGATTGGCGCAAGCTAAATCGGTGCCAGGTGATGGCGCAACACCTGTGGTTGAATTGATGCCTTTAACCATGCGATACGAAGCGGACCTGAAACTCAGCGACACGCAAATTAAAGCCTTGGCAGATTTTCGTAATCAAGCTATGCCTGTTCGTTTGGGTACTCAAAACAAGATCATATCTTTGCGTGGTGAGCTACGCATGGCAATTCTTGGAAACAAATCTGTCGCGGAAAAAGAGGCATTGATGAAGCAAATTGCGGACACTGAGATTGAGCATTTCAAGCAACGTGATCGTTGTGTTGACAATTTGAGAAAAATCTTGAGTAAAGAGCAATTTACACAATTGAGCAAGTTGTATCTTGACGGATTGCGTTAACTGCAAAAACACATATAGAAAGCCGCACCATGATTTACAAACGTGAACAAACCATTTTTTCAATCGCAGAAAAAGCAACGCTTTGGCGCGTCACATCGGGTGTGGTGCGGCTTGATCAGCTTGAATCCGATTCAACACCACATTTGGTCGTACTGGCCATCCCAGGCGATTTAATCGGTGTTGAATCTTTGTGCCAAGCACCCTACAGCCTGCAAGCGCAAGCATTAACTGATGTGGTGTTGGAAGCCGTAACGGTTCAAAGCACCGCGCACAACCATCAGTTGATGATGGAAGCCTTGTTGCAGCACCCCATGCGCAGCCACGACATGTCGCGCTTGCGTACCGGCAGCGTGCTGTCGCGCATGACACACTTGTTGCGCATGATGGGGCATGAGCCCAGCATATTGGCTTCTGCGGGTGCTGATTCAAATGCCATAGATGCCGTTGCGTTGCGTAACAGTTTGCCCACTTTGCGCGAACTGGCGCAAGTGGTGGATGCCAAACCCGAAACCGTCTGCCGCACTTTGGCGCAACTGTTGCCTCCACGTTCACGCAAAGCCAGTGCACCCCACACGCCCAGCTGGTTGCCAAATTGGCAGGGCGTTTTGGCGTAAATCGGTAATGAGAACGGTAGCTTATCTACTTGGTAAAGACTAAAGCTGTCCTTGCCATAGAATCCCCGCATGTCTTCCCATGCGAATATGTCGTCTTTTATAGATAAGCACCGCATCGCGCTCATCGCTAGCGCGGTGCTGATGTTTCATGTCTTCGCGATTTGGGCTTTACAAACAGGTTTGTTGATGCGGGCGGTGGAGGTGGTGGTGCCAGTCGAGGTGTTGGCGCAAATCATGGAGCCACCCAAGCCCATGGCACCCAAATCGCCACCAATTGACGCACCGCCGCCTGAAACTGTTAAAAAACCGGTAACCAAGCCAGAGCCGGTGACGCAAGTAGCGCCGACCTTGCTGGCTGTACCGGACGCTGTGCCCACGCCCAACGCACCATCAATCCAACCCATCGCACAGCCAGCGCCTTACGCACCAGCAGTGCCTGTGGCCGCTGTGACAACACCGGCACTGGCCAAGATCACCCTGCCGTCGAGTGACGCCGATTACTTGAGCAACCCGAAACCCACTTATCCTGCAATGAGCAAGCGTTTGGGCGAACAGGGTAAGGTTGTTGTGAGGGTGTTGATAGGTGCAGACGGCTTGCCACAAAAGTCGGAGCTGCGTCAGTCCAGCGGTTTTGATCGCTTAGATGATGCTGCTCTTGCTACGGTGATGAAATGGCGCTATGTGCCTGGCAAGCGTGATGGAATAGCTGAGGCCATGTGGTTCAATGTGCCTATCACCTTCAGGCTTGAATAAGTTTTTGAAATTTAAATTTTTATGACGGAGTGAGTTAAATGAATTCGCAATTTGGTTTGATGAATGTTTGGGCGCAAGGGGATTGGGTTACCAAAGCGGTGGCGCTGATATTGCTGCTCATGTCACTTGCGTCATGGATGGTGATCATCATCAAGGCTTTGGACATCATGAAATACAAACGCCTTGCCAGTGAGGTTGATGCTTTTTGGAAAAGCCCAGATTTTGCTCAAGGTATCGCCAACTTGTCAGCAGGTGCGGATAACCCATTGCGGCAACTCGCGCAACAGGGGATTGAAGCCGCATCGCATGTTGAAGGTCATACAAACCCGCAATTGCACGACAGTTTTGATGTAAGCGACTGGATTACACGCAGTTTGCGCAACACCTTGGACGAGTTCACAGGTAAGTTGCAATCGGGTTTGGCGATATTGGCTTCAGTTGGTTCTACCGCACCCTTTGTGGGTTTGTTTGGCACGGTGTGGGGTATTTACCATGCGCTTTTGAGCATTGGCATGGCGGGGCAAGCGACGATTGACAAAGTGGCAGGGCCGATTGGTGAAGCACTCATCATGACGGCACTAGGCTTGGCGGTGGCGATACCTGCTGTGCTGGGCTATAACGCTTTGGTGCGCGGTAACAAAAGTGTGTTGCTCAAACTCAACCGCTTTGCACACGATTTGCATGCGTATTTTGTGACTGGCGCGCGCGTCAAGTCCAAACTATAAGGATCTGTACCATGGCTTTTGGAACGCAAGACGACACCGATGAGGTGATGAACGAAATCAACATGACGCCCATGGTGGACGTGATGTTGGTACTCTTGATCATCTTCATCATCACCGTGCCCGTGATGAAACACGCGGTGAACATTGACCTGCCCAAGGCCAGCAACGTACCGCAAGATGCAAAACCTGAAACGATTCGCTTGGCAGTCGATGCGGCTGGTGACTACTATTGGAATGAATCCAAAGTGTCAGACGAAGCCTTGCAACTGCAACTCAAAGCCGCAGCCACCCAAACCCCGCAACCCGAATTGCACATTCGCGGCGACAAAGCCGTGCGCTACGAGCGTGTTGCCACAGCCATGGCTGCCGCGCAACAAGCGGGGATTAAGAAAATTGGGTTTGTCACCGAGCCGAAGAATTAAGCCGAAAAACTCAATCTAAATCGAAATCAAAAGCGCACAATTATTTTCGATACGTCCACCAAGGCAGCACTTTGCGCATGGACAGAATTTGACCACTTTGCATCGCACTGTATCCAGCAATGTGGTTAATCTTGTCTTGCCATTGTTTGGTTTGTAGGGCATCCAAGAGTGCCACGATACCCGCTTGATCGAGTGCGGATTTAAGGCATACCAAATGGTAGCGCTCCGCCACCAACGGCACAAATGTCAAACCACTTTGCACAGCCGCAGCTTCAATACCCAAGCCCACATCGGCTTGGCCTGATTGCACGGCTTGAGCTACTGCTGCATGTGATGGTTCAATGTGTGTATCAAAACCCTTGATGTCCCTTGGTGACAGTTGCGCATGTTGCAGAAAGGCATCCAGCACCACACGTGTACCCGTTCCTAGGGCGCGGTTGGCAAAACGGGCTTTGCTATTTATAACATCGGTAAGGCTGCGAATGCCTATTGGGTTGCCTGGTGCCAGCATCAAACCTTGGTTGCGCTTGGCAAAACCGATGATCTTGTGCAAGCCAGGTTTGAGCAAGGGTTTGTAGGTTTGTTTGCTCAAATCCGTACTGAGAGTTTCAGATGAAGTATGACCGTTAACAGTTAACAGGTTTTCAAGTGTGTGAAAACCGGCCAAGACGCAGCGCCCTTCATTCAGCGCACGTATGGCGTCCACACTGCCCATGAAACGAATGTCTAAATGCAATCTTTTATGCTTTTGATTGGCGCTTTGAAATGCAAACTCGCGCAGTTGGCTCAACGCTTCGTCATGGCTAGCATAAATCGTGACCACATGGGTGTCGTCATCAAACGCTGCGGAAAAAGTGCGTTCCAACTCTGCACGCAATGCCTCAATTTGAGGGGCAAACCGTGCTTGCGCTTGGCGTTCAGCCCACATCAGCTTATTGCCAAATGGGGTTAAATGCGCAGCTTGACCTTTTTCCCAAACCACCAAAGGGTGATCGAGTTCCACTTCCCAACGCTTCAATTCACCCCACACGTGCCGATAAGACAATCCCAGTGCACGCGCCGCGCCAGAGATAGAACCTTGCGATGACACCGCTTGCAGCAAGTCAATCAATGCATTGCGCACCCCAGCGGTGCTGTTGTCTTTTGACAGTGTGTAGTGAAGCTGTAACCTATGCATTTGATTTCATATTGTTTTGGGTCATGTCAACCGATACGATACCTCAAGTTCATTCCCTTTTAACTTTGAAAGATTACAAAAATGCGTTTTTCTCCATCAAAACTGACATTAGCAGGCGTATTTATTGCCTCTACTGCTATTAATAGTGTAGCAATTTTGCCAGTGCTTGCTCAAACCACTCCTTCAATTGTTGTGGCTTCAACTACATCGACAGAGCAATCTGGTTTGTTTGCGCACATGTTGCCAGAGTTCAAAAAAGCAATGGGTATTGATGTCAAAGTAGTGGCCTTGGGTACCGGGCAGGCATTGGACATGGGTAGGCGTGGTGATGCTGATGTGCTGTTTGTGCACGACCAAGTGGCGGAAGAAAAAATGGTGGCCGATGGCTTTGTGGTCAAGCGCTTTCCTGTCATGTACAACGACTTTGTGCTGATAGGGCCAGCTGCAGACCCTGCCAAAGCCAAAGGCAATGACATTGTTGAAGCACTCAAAAAATTGGCTGCTTCTAACGCTGCATTTGTCTCTCGCGGTGACAAAAGTGGCACGCATGCGGCGGAATTGCGGTATTGGAAAATGGCGGACCCAAGCGCTGCATCTCCTGCAACTGGGTCAGGCTACAAATCATGCGGCTGTGGCATGGGTCCCGCTTTGAACATGGCCAGCAGCACAAACGCGTATGTACTGGCCGACCGTGGCACATGGTTGAGCTTCAAAAACCGGGGTGATTTGAAAGTGTTGGTAGAGGGCGATAAACGCTTGTTCAACCAATATGGCATCATGCTGGTCAACCCTGCCAAACACCCACAAACCAAAGTGGCAGAAGGACAAAAATTTGTTGATTGGGTGGTGTCACCTGCTGGCCAAGCCAATATCGCTAGCTACAAAATTGGTGGTGAACAGCTGTTCTTCCCGAACGCATTGAAGTAATTCAAACTATTTGGTTTTTGGCTTTGACCTTAATTTAGTGACGACTTTGCTTTTGGGTTGAGTCGTCGCTTTCGATTTAGCTGTCGGTTTGGCTATCGTTTTTGCTTTCTTTTTTGCTTTTGGCTTGGCTGTCGCCTTAGCCTCAAGCGCACAGCGCAATGCCAATCGTGCCCAAGGCAACATGGCGTCGGGTGATTCCATTGCATCATCGGGCGCGGCATAGTAATTCACACTCTTGGGTACACCCTTCATGTCGTACACAAAGCGTTGGCAACCAGCGGCTTCATACTGTGTACGCGTCTCATCGCTGGCTTTGAGAAAAAGTTTGGCGTTATTGTCTTTGTTCAAATCCAGCAGCCAAGCGATGGATGCATCTTCCACATACACCGCAAATCCCCCAAACATGCGCTTGGCAGTCGGATTGCCCACACCGCTCAATAGTTCACAACAATAATCGGCAAAGTCTTTGGATACAGCCATGGTGTTCTCCTATATTTTAGAAACGTAATATGCTATATATTTAATAGCACACTAGGCAATAAATATGCCGGATACAGGCCAATTTTCCATATAAAACTGGCTTTTTACTCGACTGAACGCCCCAAGCGCTTGAGCAACAGGGTGCTGGTGGTGGTGTACAGCAGTTGGGTGGGGGTGTTGGGGAAAACAATTTCAGCCGCTGCAAACGCTGCCAAGGTGGCTTCGTGAAAACCGCTCACTATCAATTTCCTTTTGCCTGGGTAGGTGTTGATATCACCCACCGCAAAAATTCCCACTTCACTGGTTTGGAACTTTTCGGTGTCCACTTGCAGTTGTTTGCGATCAAGTGCCAAACCCCAATCCGCCACAGGGCCGAGCTTGGGTGACAGGCCTTGCAGTACCAACAGTGTGTCGGTGGGCAATGGCGCTGTCACGCCGTTCACGTCGGTGATTTGCAGGGCACTGAGTTTTGCGTTGTCCGTTTCAAACCCTGCAATTTGTCCAATGCTTAATTGCATTTTTCCACTGGCCACCAAGTTTCGCATGGTACTCAATGAATCAGGCGCAGCGTTGAACACATCGCGCCTGTGCAACAGGGTGACTGTGTGATGCTGGCTCAACTCAATCGCCGCTTGTACCGCTGCATCTTCACTGCCGACAATGGTGATACGCTGGTTGGCATCCTTTGGTAATTGGCTCACATGGTAAAAAATCTGCCTGCCTTCAAACGCATCCAAACCTGCCACACTCAATTTCTTTGGCAAAAATGCGCCCACACCAGCCGCGATGAAAATGGTTTGGCTTGTGAACGTTTGCCCTTCTGTGGTGCTCAATTTGAAGCCGGTGTCGGTTTGCTTTTCAATCGCGCTGACCTGCTGCCCCAAATGCAAGGGCGTATCGAAGGGTTTGATTTGTTCCAAGAGCGACGCCACCAATTGCCGGCCTGTGGTGGCGGGTGTGCCGGGTATGTCGTAAATGGGTTTGTCAGGGTACAGCTCAATGCATTGTCCGCCCACATAAGGCAGGGCATCGACGATATGGGCGCTGATGCCCATCAAACCCAATTCAAACGCCGCAAACAAACCCGCTGGTCCCGCGCCAATGATCAGGGCTTGGGTTTCAATGGGTTGTTTCATGTTAGGTTTCAGCGTTCCAGGTACTTCAGCTTGTCTTTCACATCAGCCCACGCTTCGGCATCAGGAAGAGCAGGTTTGCGTTTGGTGATGCTTTTCCAAGTCGGCAGTTTAGCCAAATCGGCATTGATTTTGATGAACTGAATCTCCCCCTTGGGCACATCTTCTTCCGCAAAAATGGCGTTCACGGGGCATTCTGGAATGCACACGGCGCAGTCAATGCACTCATCCGGGTCAATTACCAAGAAATTTGGCCCTTCGCGGAAGCAGTCCACAGGGCACACATCCACGCAATCGGTGTGTTTGCATTTGATACAAGATTCAGAAACGATATGGGTCATGATAGGAGATTCAGAACAAATTTCAGGTAGATAAACGGCCAGCGATCATCTGATCATCAGCCACAGCCGCTATTTTACGATATGAGCACCGCGCCCGCTGTTCTGTGGCTTGCCGTATCGACCAAAACGAGTGAACCCAAGTTGCGCGATTGGCTGTAAGGCGCGTTCACTATCGGCTCTTGCAAGACAATTTCAACGTGCCCGATGTCATTCGGCGCAAGCTCTGTAGCCTCTAATTCGGCCAAAGTATGGATATCCAGCTTGTGCACCACACGCTTGATTTTGGCTTTGACCCAGCGGTGGCCATGCAATGCCCAATAGGCTCGCCCCGCCACCAATGGCTCATCATCCAGCCACGCGATGGTGGCTTTGATTTCGCGTTTGCTGGAAATATTGGGCACTTGTTCCAGTATCCAGTCACCACGCGAGACATCCACTTCGCGGTCTAAGCCGATGCCAGCACTTTGTCCTGCGTTCACACTTTCTGGGTGACGCGCGCGGTCCAGCACCTGCGCGACGGATGCTGTTTTGCCACTGGGGAAAACAGTGATGTTCTGACCTACTTGCACGCGACCTGTGGCGACGCGTCCCCAAAAAATACGTCGCCCTTGGCTGGTGTCTGCACTGGATGAGAATTTTTCAACCCATTGAACAGGGAACGAAAAGGCATGTTCTGTTTCAGCTGGCGTCGTTGACAAACTCTCAAGCACTTGCAGCAAACTGGGCCCACTGTACGACGCCCAACCTGGTTTGGCATCCACCACATTCCAGCCTTTGAGAGCCGAAATCGGCACAATCGCTGTGGTCTTGATTTGGGCTTGTGTGGTGAATTTGCTCAAAGCCGCACCGATATTGGAGAAAGCAAACTCTGCGTTCTCAACAGCGTCCAGCTTATTGACGGCAAACACGATGGAATCAACGCGCAAGAGCGACAGCAGCAAACTGTGACGGCGCGTTTGTGGCAATAGCTCGAGTGCAGGGTTTTGCCAATCCAATTTGCTGGCATCGACCAGCACCACAGCCGCATCGGCACTGGATGCCGCTGTCACCATGTTGCGCGTGTATTGCTCATGCCCGGGTGCATCGCCAATGATGAATTTGCGCTTTTCGGTGGCGAAATATCGGTAAGCCACATCAATGGTGATGCCTTGCTCGCGTTCTGCAGAAAGCCCATCGGTCAAGAGTGCCAAGTCTGTCTCGCCAGAACGTTGTACACCCGCTAATTGGTCTTGCAACACGGCTTTGGTGTCCACCAGCAAGCGACCAATCAGCGTACTTTTGCCATCATCCACACTGCCGCAGGTGATGAATTTCAAGGCATCCTGTACGTCATGTTGTGTGTCATGCTGGGCAGATAGGGCGTTTTGATGTGAAATAGTACCTGTTGTCATATTTTTGTTTTCCTAATTTCTTTGTGAGTGACATGCCTTCAGTCCAGGGACACCGTAGAACCGGCTTTGCCGGGCTGCTGGTGTCGCCCCCTGCAAGGGGGAAAGCGGCCACACGCAGTGGGCAAGCCGGGGGGTGTTCTAAAAATACCCATCTTTTTTGCGTTTTTCCATCGATGCATCGCTGGTCTTATCGTCCATGCGGGTGGCACCGCGCTCGCTCATGTCAGCGGCCAAAGTTTCGATCACCACATCGGCTGCGTTAGCGGCCAAGCTTTCGACGGGGCAGGTGCAAGTGATGTCGCCCACGGTGCGAAAACGCACATCACGCAGCTCAGATGTTTCGCCGACTTTGAGGGGTGTCAGCTCGGTCACAGGAACCAGCAAGCCTTTGCGCTCCACCACTTCGCGTTGATGGGTGTAGTACAGCGATGGCAAGTCGATTTGTTCGCGGTCGATGTATTGCCACACATCCAGTTCGGTCCAGTTGCTGATGGGAAAGACTCGGAAATGCTCACCCGGCTGCAATTTGGTGTTGAACAAATTCCACAATTCAGGGCGCTGGTCTTTGGGTTGCCATTGGCCAAAGCTGTCGCGGTGGCTGAAGATACGCTCTTTGGCACGGGCTTTTTCTTCGTCACGGCGCGCGCCGCCAATCAATGCGTCAAAGCGGAATTCGTCAATCGCTTCCAAGAGCGTGACCGATTGGTGCACATTGCGCGATTCGCCTGGGTGTGCCAGACGTACCGTGCCACGCGCCATCGAATCTTCCACGCTGCGCACAATCAATTCCGCGCCCAATTGTGCAGCCCGTAAGTCGCGAAAGTCGGTCACTTCAGAGAAGTTGTGACCGGTGTCAATCATCAAGAGCGGGTAGGGGATTTTCCCAGTCCTCGAATTACCATGATTTCCTAAAAATGCCTTTTCAGCGCATTTGAGTAACACCAGCGAATCTTTACCGCCAGAAAAAAGCAAGGCAGGGCGTTCAAACGCAGCAGCCACTTCGCGCAGGATGAAAATCGTTTCTTCTTCCAGCGCATCCAAGTGCGCATTGCTCAAATGCAGATTGGCGCGGTGCAAATCCGTCAGCTGCTGGGATGATTGTGTTTCGTTGAGCGATTCATTGAACGATTCATTGTCAAATACAGCCGTTGTCATGCTTGCTCCGATTTTTTACGAACGTGCAAGCCGCACTCTTTGGCGGACTCATCTTCCCACCACCAACGTCCAGCGCGAAAATCTTCGCCTTGGGCAATGGCGCGTGTGCAGGGTGCGCAGCCCACGCTGGGCACATGTTCGTCGTGCAGACTGTTGTAGGCGAGTTGGTGCAATTCGATGTAGTACCACACCTCGCCCCATGTCCAGTTGGCCAAGGGGTTGAACTTCACGCGGCCTTTGCTGGCTTGTTCGGCATCGTCCAACAAAGGCACTTCGGCACGCGCGCCCGATTGCTCGCGGCGCAAACCGGTGATCCAAGCTGACTTGCCAGACAAAGCGCGTGCCAGTGGTTCCATCTTGCGCAAATCGCAGCAGGCTTTGCGCAGCGCAATGCTGCGGTACATGGCGCCTTCACCTTCTTTCGCCACAAAGTGCACCACCGCTTCTTGGCGGGGTTTGTAAACCGTGAAGTTGCTGCCCCAATCGGCTTTGAACTTGTCCAGCAGCACCAAGGTTTCAGGGTTCAATTGACCGGTCTCCAACACAAAGGCGGGAATGTCCAACCTCAAAGCGCGAATCAAATGCGCTATCACCACATCTTCTGCGCCCAAGCTGTTGGCCTGTGTGATGCTGCCAGCGTGTTCAATGGCGGCTTGACGCAACAAGGCTTGGGTTTCTTTCAGCTTGTCGGCATAGCTTGCTGTTGTTTGGGCGTAGCGCGTTTTGGCGTTTTGCGCCTTGCTTTGTTTGGCCGGTGTGTTGATGGCATCGGTTTGGTAAAAGCCGTCAAAGCGATTGAGTTGCCGCTGTGCCACCTCAATGTCTTGGTCTTCGCGCAACACCGCTGCATCAAAACCCGTGCGTTTCATTTGTTGCAGCTGGTCAACCAGCACATCGCCGGTGGCGCGAATTTCGCCGGTGTAGCCAGCGCGTTTGCGCAGCATCACCGCTTGCGTGAAGGCGCGTCCATCCGAAAATTTAGGGAAGTGCAAGTCCACGCGGGTGATGCCGTCTAAATCGGCTTCCAATGGGTTTTCATCGTTGCGAAAACTTTTTGAATCAAGGGTGGGTTCAACAAAATATTCGCCTACAAATGGCAAATATTCAGCATAATTTTGAGCTGTAGCCGGCGTATGAGTTGCCTGTGTTGCTATTAATTTCATAGTAAATCCTTTGATAATGGTGTGTAAATGAGTTAAATGAGTTAAATGGGTTAAATGGGTTAAATGGGTTAAATGGGTTAAATGGGTTAAATGGGTTAAATGGGTTAAATGGGTTAAATGGGTTAAATGGGTTAAATGGGTTAAATGGGTTAAATGGGTTAAATGGGTTAAATGGGTTAAATGCTGAGGGCTTCTTCTGCAGTTTCTGAATGCCTTGCCGCATTGGCTGAGGTTTTGAATTCGTCTAAACCGCAGCGGCGCAGCGTGTCGATGAATGCCTCAGACGGCATTCGCAATTGGCGGTAACAATCCAAAAGGGCCTCCACCACATCGGCTACTTCATCGGCATGGAAAGCGGGGCCGACCACTTTGCCCGGCTGTGCCGCGCCACTTAAATCTGAACCATCCGAGCCAGCCAGCGTCACTTGGTACCATTCTTGGCCGTCTTTATCCACGCCCAAAATACCAATGTGCCCGCTGTGGTGGTGGCCGCAAGAGTTGATGCAACCGCTGATGTGCAAGTCAATCTCGCCCAAATCATGCAACTCGTCCATGTCTTGGTAGCGTTCGGTGATTTGTGCCGCAATGGGCAGTGAACGCGCATTGGCCAGCGCACAAAAATCGCCACCGGGGCAGGCAATCATGTCGGTGAGCAAGCGAATGTTGGACTTCGCCAGCCCTGCTTGGCGTGCCGCTTGCCACAAGGCCGGCAAATCTTCAGCGCGTACCCAAGGCAAGAGCAAATTTTGGTCGTGTGTCACACGCGCTTCGCCCGCAGAGAATTGCTCTGCCAATTGAGCGGCTGTTTCCAGCTGCTTGGCATCCGCATCACCTGGCGCTTGGCCCAAGCGTTTGAATGACAAAGTCACCGCACGCAAAGCTGGGTTTTGGTGCGCAGCCACATTTTGTTTCAGCCAGCGTTGGTATTCTTTTTCTTCACTTGGCTTGATGAGTTCGGTTGCGCTATCGTCATTCGCTATTGAATTTGTAGCAACATAGGCATATTTATCGCTGGCTGGAGCCACAAAAGATGCTGCAACACGGTCATACTCGGCCAAGCTGATGGTGTGCGGTGCACCGTCTTGCGTCAAGATATTTTGAAACTCGGCTTCCACTTCGTCGATGTAGCGTTGCCCTTCGGCTTTCACCAAAATTTTGATGCGCGCTTTGTACAGGTTGTCGCGTCGGCCAAAGCGGTTGTACACACGCACCAGCGCTTCCAGGTAGTTCATGATGTGCTGCCAAGGCAAGAAAGCGCGAATCTCGGTGCTGATCACCGGTGTGCGGCCCATGCCGCCACCCACCATGACGCGAAAGCCCAGCTCGCCCTCAGCATCTTTGATCAAATACAAACCCACATCGTGCCAGCGCACGGCAGCGCGGTCGTTGCTGGCGCCTGTGATGGCGATTTTGAATTTGCGCGGCAAAAACGCAAACTCTGGGTGCAGCGTGCTCCATTGGCGAATGATTTCAGCAAACGGACGTGGGTCGGCTATCTCGTCAGGCGCAATGCCCGCCAATTCGTCGGTGGTGATGTTGCGAATGCAATTGCCACTGGTTTGAATGCCGTGCATGTTCACGGTGGCCAGCAAGTCCATCACATCGGCGCTTTTGTCCAGCGGTATCCAGTTGAACTGCACATTTTGCCGCGTGCTGAAATGCCCATGCCCAACTGGCAAATGCGTGGTGCCCAAGCTCGCTTGGGTGCGAATCGCTTTGTCAAACACCGCATGGCTGGGTTGGTCGTATTCGCGGGCGATGCGTGCCAACATGCGCAACTGCGTGCCTGAAATCTCACCATACGGCACGGCAACGCGCAACATCGGCGCATAGCGCTGCACATACCAGCCGTTTTGCAAACGCAAGGGTTTGAATTCGTCGTCTGAGAGTTCACCCACCAAGTAGCGTGTCAACTGGTCGCGGTGTTGTGCAGCGCGTTGCTGAATAAAGGTTTTGTCAAATTCGGTGTATTGGTACATGGCGGTGTGAATAGAAGGGTTTAAATGGCGATGAGTTTTGCGCCGGCATACGCCAACAAAACCGATAAAAGTGAGCGCACCACGCGGTCTGGGGTTTTCAGCAAGAAATGCGA
Source organism: Candidatus Aalborgiella aggregata (assembly GCA_016705065.1). Taxonomy (GTDB): domain Bacteria; phylum Pseudomonadota; class Gammaproteobacteria; order Burkholderiales; family Burkholderiaceae_C; genus Aalborgiella; species Aalborgiella aggregata. The sequence continues at coordinate 341,393 of JADIYY010000001.1, forward strand.
GCCCACATAAATGCCAGGCAACGAGCCCGCCAGCAGCAATGCCAACAAAGGCCAGTTCACCGAGCCCAGCGATGCATGGCCCAAGCCTGCCACCAGCGTCAGCGGCACGGCATGGGCGATATCGGCAGCCACTATGCGTGGCAAGGGCAGGGCGGGGTACAGCAGCATCAGCACCGTTACCCCAATGGCACCAGCGCCTACAGAGGTCAACGTTACCAACGCACCCATCACCGCGCCCAGCAGCACAGGCAGTGCCCAATGTTTGGGTTGGGTGGCAGCGTGAATATCGTCAGCATGAATGTGCTTGGCGATGGCTTTGCCCAGCAGCGCTTTGTACAAAGTGGCCGCCGCCGTCAGCAACAAAGCCACGCCCAAAGTAGTGGTCATCACGCGCTGCACCGCAGGGTCGGTTGCGCCCACTTGGTTCAAAACATACAGGGTGAGCAGCGAAGCCGGCAAACTGCCCGCCGCCATTTGCCCCACCATGCGCCAGTCAATCACGCGCGCCCGTGCCAGCTTCACAGAGCCACCCAGCTTGGTGAATGCCGCAAACAGCAAATCAGTACCAATGGCCAAATGCGGCTTGATGCCAAAGCCAAATATCAGCAAAGGCGTCATCAACGACCCCCCGCCCACGCCAGTCAGCCCGACCACCAAGCCCACAAAAAACCCCGCAAAAATAAAAGCAATTTCGTTCATGCAGGCGACTTTATGGGAAAGTCTATAGAACTCAAACTACTTTGTTATTTGAATGATATATCAATTAATGAATATAAAGAGGCTGATTCTGGCAAAAGCTAGTGTTTAGAATGGTTGCATGTTTAAACGATTGAATTTTCAATCTTTGCAAATAACTGAATATTGGAAATTTAGACATCCTATGGAAATCCGTAAAGACTTCGAATCCGCAGCAACATTTCTACATCGATTAGCGGGGATCGGTCAGCAGTTTTCAATCTTTAATCATGATGACTGGCCGCATTATAAAAATGAAGAGGATTTTGAGCGAATTTATAGATTGCCAGAGAATCAGAGATTTCAATTTGAGAAGTTGTATGGAGATGGTCGTGACTGTGCTATCTTTATGAGTTCACAGCTTTGTAGTTTTAATGATGTCGGACAGTTTCCATCCTTGTCTGAATATGTGGATTGCTTGGAAAACACATGGGCGTATGAGCACGAAAGTCTTCAAGCCTTTATTGATCGAATAAAAGTGCTATCTGAATCATTGACCAATACTCCATGGGCAGTCAAAAGGATGATTGAATTGTTTGATAAACAACTTAGATTACTAGCTTCAGTTCGGCAAACTGTTGAATTGCTGCGACAAACCAATCTATATAAAATTGAAAAAGGAGAAGTACCCGTGGAGCGTGACTCATCAATCAACATTGGTCAAATAACTGGCAAAGTAAATATTAACTCTACAGACAATTCGACCAATATAGCTTTTGAGTCATCGCCTATATTTGCCAGTCTTACCGATGCAATATCAAATTCGCAAATTGAAACGGCACAAAAAGTGCAAATCCTCGCACAAGTAGATGCTATGAAACAGGCGCAAGGAACTACAGGCTTCTTGCAAAAATATAAGGACTTTATGCAAAACGCTGCAAATCATATGACAGTAGTATCTCCATTCATACCGGCTTTAACGACGCTCATTGGCTAAAAATGTCTATATCTGTCGTATTTATTGTCTAAGTAGATATGAAAAATATTGCAAACTGAGCTGTTTGAACGTTTGAAGTCGCAATTTGCGACATCAAGTTTGGGGTGCAGCGCTTTAAATCCCCCTCAATCCCCCTTTTTCAAAGTGGGAGGCAAGAGCCAAAATCTGCGTCTTTTCATGCAAAACGATTAAAATATAAGCAACTCAGGAGCTTACCCATGACCAATGTCCAATCAATCGAACAAGCTATTACCCAATTGCCAATGCAAGATTTGGCAGAGTTTCGTTCATGGTTTGCTAAGTTTGATGCGCAAGCTTGGGATACGCAGATGGAGTCTGACGCTGCCGCCGGAAAGTTGAATGTATTAGCCGCCGAGGCCGTGGCAGAGTACAAGCTGGGCAAGGCGCGGGAGCTTTGAGGCATTTCACTTCTAGCAAGTTTTGGGATTGTTTTGACGCATTACCAAGTTACGTGCAAGACATGGCTCGTAGCAATTTTGAGCTATTAAAACAAAACCCTTCGCATCCATCACTACATTTCAAACACATCAAAAACACCGCGTTTCGTAGTGTTCGCGTTGGTATTTCTTACCGAGCTTTGGGCGTTTCGGTTGATGAAGGCGTTCAGTGGTTTTGGATTGGTTCACATGCCGATTATGACAAACTGCTAAGTTAATTCTTCGTTGTAATAAATGTCAAATTGGCCTCTAGCCAGCGTATTGATTGACTAAACTGCTATAAAATACATAGCAATACCGAGCCTAACGGAATAAAACCATTCGCCAAATTCCCCATCTTGCGCTATAAACGGCGCTATCTATGGTTTTAGAGGGGACTGCGCTATGACGACTGAGAACGATATTCACATCAATTTGGGTGGCACGGCCACGCGCAAGGTGGATGAGTTGCTGGGGCATTATGGGGAGAGCCATCGGCATCCGGTGAATGAGGTGATTCACTTTGTGGCGATTCCGCTCATCATGTTGAGCTTGGTGGGGTTGATGTATGCGCTGCACCCTTGGGTGGCGTATGCGTTCATTGGCGCGAGCATGGTTTACTACGCGCGGCTGTCGGTGGTGTTTTTGGTGACGATGGCGCTGGTCAGTTTGTTGGCGTTTTGGTTGATTGGGCAAATGGGTGACAAGGTGTGGCAAACCTCGCTGGTGATATTCATTGGCGCTTGGATCGCGCAGTTCATTGGCCACTATTTGGAAGGCAAAAAGCCATCGTTTTTTGAAGACCTGCAATACCTGTGGGTGGGGCCGCTGTTTGTGCTGTCCAAACTCTTTCTGAAACTGGGTATCAAGTGGTAGTTGATGCTTTTTCATAAACAAATTGGCCTCTAGCCGGCGTACTAATTTCCTAGATTGCTATTAAAAGCATAGTAAATTTTGAAAACGCACATCACTAAATGGCTACTGCTTGGAACGGCGACTGGCATGTTTTTCGCGCCCCAGGCTTTCGCCAAATGCGCAGCTGGCCAGCCAACGATTTTTTCTTGCAGCACCGCCAAAGGCAAAACCATCGAAGTGTGCGATGCGGGGAAAACGATTACGTACACCTTTGGCAGCCCACAAGCGAAACCAGAAATTTCACTGAATGTGCCGCGCGACAAAGTCACCACCTTTCAGTGGAGCGGCATCGGGCGCTATTTGTCTTACGCGGTGGATATTCCAAATGGGACAACCACATACAGCGTATTCCACGGCATGGACAGAATCACCAAAGAACATGCGATAGAAGCAGGCGTGAATGTGCTGGTGGACGGCAAACTGCTGGCGACGGTGCGCTGCAGTGGGCGGAATATCGTGAACAACCTGGAAGGTGTGGATTTAGCGCCTACGCCTTAGTTTATAGATGATTTTTGCCTATAGACGGCGTATTTATTGCCTAGTTTGCTATTAAAACAGTAGCAAACCCCACTTTATTGGGGTTACTGCATTTGCGTTTAACATACGGCGATTACTTCAATAGGGATACAACATGGGATATTTGATAGCTGGCTTGGTGATTTTTTTAGGCGTCCATTCGGTGCGCATTTTTGCCGATGGCTGGCGCACAGCGCAAATTGCCAAATGGGGTGAAAACACGTGGAAGGCGGGCTATACGATCAAGTCTGCCGTCGGCTTAGGCTTGATCATTTGGGGCTACAGCATGGCGCGGCTTGAGCCGGGTTTGCTGTGGGTGCCCCCAGTGGCCACACGACACATCGCCGCAACGCTGATGCTGATTGCCATGGTTTTGCTGGTGGCAGCCTATGTGCCCAAAAACAGCATCCGAGGGCGTTTACATCACCCCATGTTGCTCAGCGTCAAAACTTGGGCTTTCGCGCATCTACTGGCCAATGGCAATGTGGCTGATGCGGTGTTGTTTGGCTCGTTTTTGGTGTGGGCGGTTTTGTGCTTCATTGCCGCCAAAAAACGCGACCGCGCCGAGGGCAAGGTTTATCCACAAGGACAAACCTTGCCAACCATCGTGACGGTAGTGCTTGGTGTGGTCGTTTACGGTGCGTTTGTGATGGGCTTGCACCGTTTGTTAATTGGCGTGCCAGTGTTTTAAGTTTGGCTAGTGCTTTGGTGTTTTAGCCAAAATTTGGCGTATCGGGCATGGCAACGGGTTTGTTGGCCGCTTTCCATGCCTCAAAACCGCCGGCAATGCTTTTGATGTTGAGGTAGCCCATTTCTTGCAGCGATGCAGCCGCCAACGCTGCGCGACCACTGGTGCGGCAATAGAGCACAATTTTCAAATCACGCGATTGCAGGGCAGGGTTCATGCTCATTTTGAATTCAAGCATACCGCGCGACAGGTGGACAGAGCCTGGAATGTGGCCAGCGGCGTATTCCAAATCGTCGCGCACGTCAATCAGCACATCGGCAGCTTTGATGGCCTGATCGGCATCTTCCACAGAAATTTCTTGAATTCGGCTTTTGGCTTGGGCGACGAGGTCTTTGTCGGTTTTCATAAATTTCCTTGATAGATTAAATGGATTGCAAAAGTTAGGGTTGCTACTCTTGCTATGGTAGCGGCACAATAGCGATAATCACACTATTCTTTAGAGCTATTTAATTCATGACACCCAGCAAACCCAGCACCAGTAAGATGCCAAAATCGTCAGTTAAGTCATCAGTTAGATCGACTGCCAAGTCATCTGCAAAAGCAGCAGCGCAGCCATCTGACAATGTATCTGAAGCGGCCACTGCGGCTTCATCACACACCAGCGTGTTCAACAAAAACGTGCGCGTGATTAAAAAATACCCGAACCGCCGTTTGTACGATACCACTACCTCCAGCTACATCACCTTGGCCGACATCAAAGCCTTGGTCATGAAAAATGCCCCCTTTGTGGTGCGCGATGCCAAGACGGATGAAGACCTGACCCGCAGCATGCTCTTGCAAATTATTTTAGAAGCCGAAGCTGGTGGTGCACCCATGTTCACCGAGGCGGTGCTGGCCAACATCATTCGTTTTTACGGCCACGCCATGCAAGGATTTGTGGGCAATTATTTAGAAAAAAACATGCAAACTTTCACCGATTTGCAAGCCAATATGGGCAAGCAATCGGCCGACCTCACTCCAGAAGGCTGGGCCAAGTTCATGCAGCAAGGTGTGATGGGCACGTACATGCAGCAAATGCAAAAACAAACCGAGCAAATGCTGGGCATGTTTGGACTGAAAAAGTAAATTCCGCACATGACCGATACCACCACGCACCACCGTATTTGCCCATTGTGCGAGGCCTGCTGTGGTTTGGAAATCAAAGTACAAGGTACACAGATCATCAGCATACGAGGGCATGAAGCCGATGTCTTGAGCCGTGGCTACATTTGCCCCAAAGCGGTGTCGCTGAAAGACCTGCACGAAGACCCCGACCGCTTGCGCACCCCGCTGATCAAACGCAATGGCGTGCATGTTCCTGCCACATGGGACGAAGCTTTTGCCGAGATAGAAAAGCGCCTACTACCCATCATCGCGCAGCACGGTAAAAACAGCGTGGGCGTGACAGTGGGCAACCCATCGGCACACAAAATTGGTTTGCTTACCTACTTTGGCAAACTGGCACGCGCATTGGGTACCAAAAACGTCTTCTCAGCGTCCACGTTGGACCAAATGCCTAAACAGCTAGCGAGTGGGCTGATGTTTGGCCATTGGCTCAGCATTGCTTTGCCCGACATTGAACGCACTGATTTGCTCATCGTTTTGGGAGCCAACCCCTTGGTGAGTAATGGCAGCATGTGGACCGTGCCAGACTTTCGTGGCAAAGCCAAAGCACTGCGTGCACGGGGTGGCGAGCTGATTGTGATTGACCCGCGCCGCACCGAAACCGCCGCAGTGGCCGATGCGCATCATTTCATTAGACCGAATTCAGATGTGTTCTTGCTGGCCGCCATGGTGCACACCTTGTTTGCAGAAAACTTGGTCAAGTTGGGTGGTGTGGCTGAATGGGTGCAAGGCATGGATGAACTGCGTCATGCCATTGCGCCATTCACGCCTGAAGTGTGTGCCACACGCTGCCAAATGGATGCGGAAACCATTCGCAGTTTGGCACGCAAAATGGCCAATACACCTCGTGCCGCGTTGTATGCCCGCATTGGCACCTGCACACAAGAATATGGCACGCTGGCAAGCTGGCTGGTGGATGTGATCAACACCTTGACGGGTCATTTGGACCAAGAAGGTGGCATGCTGTTTGCCAAATCGGCTGCTTTTGCCAGCAATACATTGGGCAAGCCCGGCATCGGAAAAGGCGTGAGCACAGGGCGACACCATTCGCGTGTGAGCCAAGCGCCAGAGGTGTATGGCGAGCTGCCCATTTCCTGTTTGGCAGAAGAAATTGAAACGCCAGGCGAAGGGCAAATTCGCGCCATGTTCACCGTTGCCAGCAACCCAGTGTTGTCCAGCCCCGATGGTCCGCGTTTGTCACAAGCTTTGGACAAGCTCGATTTCATGGTCAGCATGGACATTTATTTGAACGAAACCACGCGCCATGCCGATGTAATTTTGCCAGGCCCGTCACCGCTGGAAGACTTTCATTACGATGTGGCTTTCCCGCAGCTGTCATGGCGCAACCATGCGCGTGGTAGCGAACCTGTATTTAGCCCCGCTACTGGGCAGTTTGCCGAATGGCAAACCATTTTGAAACTTGCCGCCATCGTCAAAGGGCAGGGCGCGCAAGCTGATGCAGATGCATTGGACGATGCTGCTTTTGAGCAAGACATCGCACGTTTGGGTTTGCCAGCTGCCGCTGTACCTGCTGTCATCGCCGCCACAGCGACATTGCGCGGACCACAACGTGCATTGGACGTGGCTTTGCGTTTTGGCCCCTATGGTGACCAGTTTGGTAAAAAGCCAGATGGTTTGAATTTGGCCAAAGTACTGCAAGCATCAAACGATGGTGGAATTGATTTAGGCGAATTGAAGCAACGCATACCCGAAGTGCTGCGCACACCCAGCGGTAAAGTGGAGCTGTCGCCACACAGTTTGCTACAAGATTTGAAACGTGCAGAGGCTGATTTGCAAAGTGCGAAACCTGAATTGGTCATCATCGGCAGACGCGATGTGCGGTCTAACAACAGTTGGATGCACAACCTGCCCGTGCTGGCCAAAGGGCCATTTCGCTGTACCTTATTGGTGAGCTCACAGGACGCAAGCAAGCACGGCGTGACCGATGGCAGCACAGTGACGCTCAACAACATCACTCAAAATGAAAATGAACAGCGCAGCATTCAAGCCGTGGTGCACATCAGCGAAGACATGATGCCCGGCGTGGTGAGCTTGCCGCATGGCTGGGGGCATGATTTGCCCAACAGCAAATTAAGCGTTGCAGCCGAGCGACCAGGTGCGAACTTGAATGCATTACTGGACATGAAGCTGCGCGACCCGCTGTCGGGCAATTCGGTTTTGGGTGGAGTGCCCGTGACGATGAGCCTCGCATAGACATTTCGCAAACCAAGCGATAAAACAAAACAGGGATAATGTCTGCATGCAAGCAGACATTCATTCCCCAACGACACAAAAACCTAGCAACACCGCACCTAAAGTCGGTTTCGTCAGCCTAGGTTGCCCCAAAGCGCTGACCGATTCGGAGTTGATCCTGACCCAACTGAGCGCCGAGGGTTACCAAACATCCAAAACCTTTGAAGGTGCCGACTTGGTCATCGTCAACACCTGCGGATTCATTGACGATGCGGTGAAAGAAAGCTTGGACACCATAGGCGAAGCGCTGGCTGCGAATGGGCGCGTCATCGTCACCGGCTGTTTGGGTGGCAAAACCGATGCGGGTGTGAAAGGCACAGAAGGCAACATCATCCGCCAAATGCACCCCAGCGTGCTGGCTGTAACGGGGCCACATGCCACGCAAGAAGTGATGGACGCGGTGCACACGCACTTGCCCAAGCCACACGACCCGTTTGTAGATTTAGTCCCGAATGCTTTTGGTGTGGCGGGCATCAAGCTCACGCCCAAGCATTACGCGTACCTCAAGATTTCTGAAGGCTGTAACCACAGTTGCACGTTTTGCATCATCCCAAGCATGCGAGGCAAATTGGTATCGCGCCCAATTGGCGATGTGCTGGCTGAGGCGCACGCGCTGTTCAAAGGTGGTGTGAAAGAGTTGCTAGTAATCAGCCAAGACACTTCAGCCTACGGTGTCGATGTGAAATACCGCATGGGTTTTTGGGATGGCAAACCAGTCAAAACCCGCATGCTGGAGCTGGTGCAAACGCTGGGTGACATTGCACAAGCATACGGCGCTTGGGTGCGCTTGCATTATGTGTACCCTTACCCCAGCGTGGACGACATTATTCCGCTGATGGCCACCGGCAAAGTGCTGCCGTATTTGGACGTGCCACTGCAACACAGCCACCCCGAAGTGTTAAAGCGCATGAAGCGCCCCGCCAGTGGCGAGAAAAACATGGAACGCATTGCCCGCTGGCGTGAGATGTGCCCGGACATCGTCATTCGCAGCACATTCATTGCCGGTTTCCCCGGTGAAACTGAAGAAGAATTTCAGCACCTCTTGGACTTCATGCAAGAAGCGAAAATCGACCGCGCTGGATGCTTTGCCTACAGCCCAGTAGAAGGTGCAAGCGCCAACGACATCCCCGGCATGCTGCCCATCGAAGTGCGCGAAGAGCGCCGCGCCCGCTTCATGCAAGTGGCAGAAGCCATTTCAGCTGCCAAGCTGCAAAGCCGTATCGGTGCCACCATGCAAGTCCTAGTCGATTCCGCACCTGGTCAAGGCAAAAAAGGTGGTATCGGTCGCAGCTACGCCGACGCACCAGAAATTGATGGCGTGGTCAAATTACTGCCACCAGAAAAAATCAGCAAAACTTTAAAGGTCGGTGAATTCACCAAAGCCCGCATCGTGGGCACACAGGGGCATGATTTGGTGGCAGTGCCTGTATAAGCTTTAACTGTTTTTGATAGTTGTGCGCTATAAATAGTATAGCATTTTGGGTAATCAATACGCCGGCTAGATGCCCAAAACTCTATGAAACAAGCGGACTGGCTGGGCCTGTTTGGTGGTGTGGCACGGTGTGCAAGTCTTTCAACCACGGCATGGCAGAGTTACCAAAAATTTGAATCGTCGGTTTCAATAGTGCACGTTCGTTGACGCAGCCTAGGCGAAAGCCAATCACCTTGGGGGTATCGGGTTCAGTGGCGTAGAGCTGTGTGCCGCAGTTGCCGCAAAAGGCTTGTGCGCGTGGGTTGCCGCTGTCTGCGGTTTTGATGTAGAACTTGGGTGTGCCCATCATTTTGACGTTCTCAACAGCCGTAGGTGCAACGGCTCTGAAGGGTGCTCCTGAAAAAGCTTGACAGTCTGTGCAATGGCAAGCGATGATTTTGTTAGGGTCAATCAGGGCGGTGAAAGAGATTTGTCCGCAGTGGCATTGTCCAGTTATGTTCATCGCTGCTCCTTCAAGTTAGTGGTGTAAGCACTATAGCGCAGAACAGAAGGCGGTGCCATTGCTATAAATATAATAGCAATCTAGGCAATCAATGCGATGGCTTGAGGCTAAATTTATCCATATTTCTGTCTGTACACGGAATAGACTGATATTGCAGTTCAGTCTCAGGTGCTGTGCAGGCCCAAACGGTACAACTTGGCATACGCGCCGTCTAAAGCCAGAAGTTCGGCGTGTGTGCCGATTTCTAAAATTTTGCCAGCACCCATCATGACTATGCGGTTGGCGTGTTCGACAGTGGAGAGTCTGTGGGCGATGACGAGGGTGGTGCGGCCTTGCATCAGGGTTTGCAGTGCATCTTGCACCGCGCGTTCACTTTCAGTATCGAGTGCCGATGTGGCTTCGTCCAAAATCAAAATGGGCGCGTCTTTGTAGAGTGCACGTGCAATCGCCAAGCGTTGTCGCTGGCCACCCGATAGTTGCACAGCGTTGTGACCAACGTTGGTGTTGATGCCTTGTGGCAGGTCTGCAATCAACTCACCCAAACGCGCTGCTTGCAGGCATTCTTTCACGCGCTGGCGGTTGATGGTATCGGTTTGACCCAAAGCTACATTGTTGCCGATGCTGTCGTTCAACATCACCACGTGTTGACTGACGAATGCAAACTGATGGCGCAATGCGCCCAAATCCCAGTCTTTTAATTCCTGGCCATCCAAGCTGATACGGCCAGATGTGGGTTCTAAGAAGCGGGGCAGCAAATTCACCAAAGTGGTTTTGCCTGAGCCTGATGCGCCCACCAAGGCAATGGTTTCGCCGTGTGAAATACTCAAGTTGAAATGATCGACCGCCAAACCCGTTTCACTGTTATAGCTGACCGAGACATCGTTGAATTCAATTTTGCCATCAGCCCGCTCTTTGCTGAATGTGCCGCATTCTTCATCTTCAGTTTGATCGAGCAATGCAAAACCACGCTCTAAAGCGGCCAAGCCACGGGTGATGGGGTTGGTGATTTCAGACAGGTGTTTGATGGGTGCTACCAGCAACAGCATGGCAGTGACAAAAGCGGTGAATGCGCCCACACTTATGGCACCATCGGCACTTTGCAAGAGTGCAACCGAGATCACGGTTGACAAAGCCACGGCTGCCAACATTTGTGTCAAAGGCTTCATGGCAGCCGAAGTTTGGGTGGACCGAATCGACAAACGACGCAAGGTTTCGCTGATGCCTGCAAAGCGGCTGGCTTGGTCAAGTTGTGCTGTATGCAAGCGGATATCACGGTGTGCGAGCACGTTTTCTTCCACCACATAGGCCAAATCATCGGTAGAACCTTGGGTTGATTTGGTGATACCGTACAGTTTTTTCGACAACTTGGTCATGATCAAAGCCACCGCTGGCAGCATGATGGCGACGATCAAAGTCAATTGCCAATTAAGGTACAGCAAATAAAAAATCAATGCCACCAATGTGACAACGTCGCGTGTGAGCGAGACGATGGCACCCACTAACAAGCTGGCGCCACTGTTGACTTCGTAGACCACACTGTTAGCGAGTTCACTGGCAGATTGGTCAGAAAACAGCTTGAACTTGGCGTTCAGCAATTTGTCAAACATGTCACGGCGCATGCGCATCAAGCCCTTGGCAGTGATTTTGGTAACAGTGATTTCGGCGATGTAGCCCGCCAAGCCGCGAATGGCAAAAATGCCAATGATGGTGGCAGGCACCATCCAAATATCAATGCTTCCTTTTTGAAAGCCGCGGTCCAGCAAAAGTTTCAATGCGGCTGGAATCAATGGCTCGGTAGCAGCGGCCAAGGCGGTGGCAAAAAAGACGATGAACCAAGCACTCTTGGGGCTGCCAAAATACGGCACCAATCTGGCAAAGCGCTGTTGCAATGCCAGGGGTGTCAGCGCCTCATCGGGTGCGGACAAGCACAAACCAGCCAACACACTCACGCACAGCGCATAAAAAGCAGTGCCCACATGGTGCGCAAATAGCGATTGGGTTAAACCAAAATCAATATAGGCTGTCACCAACAATACGCCTGCTAGCGCATAGGCTTGGTTCGCGTCTTTACGGCGCAATATCTTCACGAAAAATGCCAGTGGTGCACCATACAACAATGCCAAGGCTATACCGCCCAGTAATCCTTTGGTTGCCAAAGCATGCAACATCTCATTGTGTGCATGGTGGAAGGTGGATGTGTATTGGCTGACTTGCCCAGCTTGGTAGAAGACTTGAATTTCCTGGTGGTAATTGCTGTGACCAACACCCAAGAACGGGTTTGCTACAAACATGCGGATGGCAGATTGCCACATTTCAATGCGTGCACCAAATGAGGTGACAGGGTCGCCTGTGAGGTAGCGTTGCCAATCGATCCTGACTTCTGCGATGCGCTTGCCCACACCCAATTCTGGTATGAATGCTGACAAGATCAAAACACCAATGCCAAGGATGGCGGTTAACACAATTTTTTGGCGCAACTTTTTGCTACTGTATATGTACAAAGGAATCAGCGACAAGCACAATGCCACCCACCCACCTTTGGTGACCGATAAAACCGATGCGCCCAAGCCGGCAAAAAACGATATATACAGTAGCGGCGCAAGCTTGGTTTCAGAATAACGAATCAAACCTGCCAATGACATCAAAGCCATGGCCATGGCGATATCACCAAACATGATGATTTGTCTAAAGCCATGTGCACGCTCTATGCCCAAACCAAATCGCTGGTAAATAGCAAAAAATAAGGCCCCTAAAGTGCCAAAGAACAAGCCATACCACAGCCATTTTTGCTGCGGTTTGTGCAGGGCAATCAAAGCCAACGCAGGTAGCGACAACAATTGCAAAGCCGATTTGTCCAGCGCCGCTAAACTATCGCCAGATATCAACAATGAAAAAAGGATGACGACAAAATTTACCGCAAAGGCGATGGGGATAAAATAACAATGTTTGAAAATGTCTTTGGCATGTTGCCACAAAGGTTTGGCGTAAACAATACCAGCGACAATGAAGACAAGCTCCATCAAGGCTATGCCATGTTTCGTTGTCAGCGCCAAAGCTGGCAACAACAAGGTCAGCCAAGAAGTAACATAAGTGCCCAAATGGGAATTAATAGGTGATTTTCTGAAAATTTCTGTCATCATCATCACCAAGAATGAAGAGCGCGACATTGCAGCATGTCTGAATAGCGTGAGTTTTGCGGATGAAGTCATTATAGTTGACTCAGGCAGTACAGACGCTACAGTCGCGATAGCACAAAGCATGGGTGCTAAGGTCATCAATAGACCGGATTGGATTGGGTTTGGGGCGCAAAAAAACCGCGCTTTAGATGCTGCCACAGGCGATTGGGTTTTATCGCTGGATGCCGATGAACGCATTTCTGAAGCATCAAAAATTGAAATTCTGCAAGCCATCAATTCCAACACGGCGCAAGCGTTTTACTTGCCACGCTCGTCAGCCTATTGCGGTACGTTTTTGCGTCATTCGGGTTGGTGGCCCGATCATTTGATTCGCTTGTGGCAACGCGGGTATGCGCGTTTTTCTGATGACATCGTTCACGAAAAAGCGGTGCCAACTGGAACTATTGGCAAGCTTAAGAATCCCATCATCCATTACTGCCACAATGACCACGAAGAAATAATTGCCAAGATGAACCGTTATTCAACAGACAATGCTGTACAAGCGTATGCGCGTGGTAAACGTGCCAGTCTGTTCGACGCTTTGTATCACGGGTTTTGGGGGTTTTTTAGAACATACTTTCTTCAACGCGGGTTTTTAGATGGTTCTGCGGGATTGATGTATGCCATATCTCGCGCTGAAGCGAGTTACTACAAGTACATCAAACTGCGTCATCTTGATTTAACTGCCAAGAATCAATAGTCATTTCATAATCGAATCAACAACATCAATGAACACCACATCAGCATTTATGTTTCATCGCACATTCATGAATCGATTTTTAGCTGTTTTAACGGCTACTTTTGCTGTGGCTCTGCCGGCAAGTGCGCAGTTCAAATTGGATGTATCAGGTGTGGGTATGACGCAAATCCCCATTGCTATGACGGCATTCCGCGGAGAAGATGCGGCCATGCAAAAAATCAGTGCCATTATTTTGGCTGATTTGGCACGCAGTGGCCGCTTTCGGGCAATTGATCATGCGGTTGCAGGTGCTGATGAAAACACTAATCCTGATTTTTCGGCATTGCGGCAAAAAGGTGCAGATGCATACGTTGCAGGCAGTATCAACCGTTTGGCTGACGGACGTTTGGATGTGCGTTTTCGCTTGCGGGATGTTGTCAAGGGTAGTGATTTAGGTGCGCTCAGTCGTGTTGATGTACCTGGCAATGCACGTTTGACAGCGCATTTCATTTCCGACTTCATTTATGAAAAACTCACAGGTGAAAAAGGTGTGTTTTCAACTCGCATTGCGTATGTGACCAAATCGGGTGCGCGATATAACTTGTGGGTAACCGACGCCGATGGAGAAAACGCGCAATCTGCCTTATCCAGCACGCAACCGATTATTTCACCGTCATGGTTACCCAATGGCTCACAAATCACCTACGTTTCATTTGAGGCTGGCAAACCACAAGTTTGGATGCACGAGGTCGCAACAGGCCGCCGTAGTTTGTTGGCAAACTTCAAGGGATCGAACAGTGCACCTGCATGGTCACCTGACGGTAGCACCTTGGCATTGACACTGACGATGTCTGGCAACACGCAAATTTATGCATTACCTGTCGGATCAAGTGAACCCAAACGTCTCACGCAAAGCGATGGCATTGATACCGAGGCACAGTTTTCTGCAGATGGACGCAGTATCTATTTTGTCAGTGACCGTGGTGGTTCGCCACAAATCTACCGCATGGGTGCAGCAGGCGGCAGTGCAGAGCGCATCACTTTCAATGGTGGGTATAACATTTCACCGGCTTTAAGTGCTGATGGGCGCTGGATGGCCTATATTTCTCGCATTGGTTCGGCATATAAATTGCACGTGATGGATTTGTCCACCAAAACCTCAACAGCTATCACAGATACTTGGTCTGATGAACGACCTAGTTTTGCTGCCAATAGCAAGCTGATAGTTTATGCAACTAAGTTGCAAGGTAGAGAAGCTATGATGACAACAACGGTTGACGGGCGCATCAAAGCCAGATTGGCCGGTGTGGCGGGAGATATTCGCGAACCAGCATGGGGGCCTTATGGTCGGTAATCAGCTGGAAAGGTCAGTGGCGCATGGGTTTGTCGGAATCAATGCGGCAAGTTCGACGTTTGATTTATTTTTAAAACCAAAAGGAAGTGCAATATGAAAAAATCATTACTCCCAATTCTTTTTTCGGCATTGTTGGTGGCATGCTCTACAGCTGTACCATTAGATACACCTGTCGTCGATAACCCTGGGACGTCTGTGACCTCAGGCGCTGGAGCGGGTACAGGCGGACAGATTGGTGCCCAAACAGGCTCAGGTGTGACTACGGTTGATCTTGGCAGTGCTTCTGGCAATGATCCTGGTCCAGCCAATGTTGGAAAAATCGTGTACTTTGATTTTGATAGTTTTGTGGTTAAACCAGAATATGCCAGTGTGATTGATGGCCATGTACGGTATTTGAATGCGCGCAAGAACCTGAAAATCACTGTAGAAGGTCATACCGATTCTTCTGGTGGACGTGAGTACAACTTGGCATTGGGACAAAAACGTGCCGAAGCTGTGGCTCGCGCCATGAGGTTATCTGGTTTGGCTGATCGTCAAATTGAAGCAGTGAGTTTTGGCAAAGAAAAACCTGCTGCTTTGGGTGCCGACGATGCTTCGATGGCCAAGAATCGCCGCGCTGAAGTCAATTACAGATAGTTTTGATTTTTTAATCTCTCTGAAGAAGTCACTATGAATTTGAGCATGTGGTCGCGCCCCGTTTCTCTGTTAGCTTTAACGTTGTCTTTAACAACTGCACAGGCAGGTATTTTTGATGATGACGAAGCGCGCAAAGCGATTTTGGATTTGCGTCAGCAGTTTGTCACAATGACTGCTGATCAAAACGCATTAAAAGCTTCGCAACAAGCAGTGAATGAGGACAACACACGGATTCGCGCTGGCATGCTTGAGTTGCAAAACCAAATTGACAGGCTGAAAACGGATATTGCACTTTTGCGCGGTGAAAATGAGCAGCTCAAGCGCATGGTGGCTGAATTGCAATTGGCTTCTTCCGATATTCAAAAACGACAAACCGCTCTGGTGCAAACAACTGAACAACGCTTAAGCAAATTTGAACCAGTCAAAGTGCAATTGGATGGACGCGAATTTGTCGTCGACCCGAACGAAAAGCGAGATTACGACGCGGCATTTGATGTTTTCCGCTCAGGTGATTATTCAAAAGCGCAAAAAGCGATTGCTGAATTCATGCAGCGTTACCCATCGACTCTGTACAGTCCGTCGGCCATGTTCTGGCTGGGCAATGCACAATATTCAACACGCAATTACAAGGAAGCCATAGCCAGTTTCCGCGCTGTCATCGCCCAAGCTGCTAACCATTTGCGCGCAGCTGATGCCTTGCTCTCGATCGCAAACTGCCAAGTTGAAATGAAAGACACCAAATCTGCAAAAGCCACTTTGAACGAATTGCTGAAAAAGTACCCTAGTTCAGAAGCTGCGGCAACTGGTGCCGAACGCTTGGTGCAGTTGAAGTAAACATGGATTTTGAACGTCGCTTTGGCGGCTTGGTGCGCTTGTATGGTGAACAAGGCGCCCATGCCATATATCAAGCGCATGTTGTCGTTATCGGACTGGGCGGCGTGGGTTCATGGGCAGCCGAATCATTGGCACGCAGCGGGGTGGGGCGCTTGACCTTGATCGACATGGACCATGTGGCCGAATCGAATATCAACCGCCAAGTGATGGCACTGGATTCAAGCTTGGGCCAAGCCAAAGTACTGGCCATGCGTGACCGCATTGCATACATTAACCCCAATTGTGTTGTGACGTGCATCGAAGAATTTGTCACACCTGAAAATATCGAGTTGATCATGCCAAAGGATGCTCAGGCTGTGATTGATGCTTGTGATCAAGTTCATGCCAAAGTGGCGCTAGCTGCATGGGCCAAAAAATTCAAATGCCATTTTCTAACTGTAGGAGCAGCTGGCGGTATACGGCACGCACACCTGGTAGATATTGAAGATTTATCTAAAGTCACACATGATCCCTTGCTGGCGCAATGCCGTTATCAATTGCGAAAATTTCATGGTGCCGCGCGTGAAGGCAAACGCATAGGCGTTAATTGTGTATTCAGCCGCGAAGCGGTAAAGAGCCCTGATCAAGTCTGCGATTCAGTAGCCGACGATGCCACGCTGAACTGCCATGGTTATGGCTCCGTGGTAAGTGTGACGGCGACTTTTGGAATCTGTGCAGCCGGTTGGGTATTGGATAAATTAGCCAATTTTGCATCGGTGCAAACAAATCGAGCCTAAAAACCGCTATAATTTGAGGCTTTCCTACTGCGAGCAAATGTCCAAAGCAAATGTTTCAAGCAGATGTTGAAGTAGGGTAAATTTGGGTCTTTAGCTCAGCCGGTAGAGCAGCGGACTTTTAATCCGTTGGTCGCGAGTTCGAATCTCGCAGGACCCACCAAATTCAAACCCCGTAAGCCATGTGTTTACGGGGTTTTGTTATTTGGCTTTGTCAGTAGAATGGTGCGTGAAATTTCCCATTCTGATTTGACCCTCACCTCCTGTTTACCAATGTTTACTGACTCCCATTGCCATCTTGACTTTCCTGAACTGCAGTCCAATTTGACCGAGATCCGCTCGCAAATGGACCAAGCGCAGGTTAGCCGTGCATTATGTATTGGTACAACTCTTGAAAAATTCCCCGCCGTGCATGCTCTGGCAACGATGCACGCTAATTTTTGGGCCACTGTGGGCGTTCATCCTGACAACGATCCCAGTGATGATTTGCAAGAACCAACTCTAGATGATTTGATTCAACGCGCTAATTTACCGCGTGTGGTGGGTATTGGCGAAACGGGTTTGGACTATTACCGTTTGGGTGAGCGCACGGTAGCCGATATGCAATGGCAACGCGACCGTTTCAGGGTGCATATACATGCAGCGCAAGCGGTGATGAAGCCATTGGTGATTCACACCCGCGCTGCCTCAGCCGACACATTGGCGATTTTGCGTGAAGAAGGCGAGACTGAGGGCAATCAGTCGGGTGGCAAATCGGCAGGCGGTGTGTTTCACTGTTTTACTGAAACAGCTGAGGTGGCCAGAGCGGCTTTGGACATGGGTTTCTATATTTCATTTTCTGGAATATTGACTTTTAAAACAGCGCAAGACTTGCGCGACGTTGCGGCATTTGTGCCGATGGACAGAATTTTGATTGAAACCGACAGCCCCTACCTGGCACCCGTGCCATACCGTGGTAAAACCAACAATCCTTCCTATGTGCCGTATGTGGCGCAACAAATTGCCACTATCAAAGGCTTGTCGGTAGAAGAGGTGGGACGTACCACCAGTGCCAATTTTGATGCATTGTTTACTGGGGTTTTGGCATGAAACCATTTAAGTTTTCGCACTGGTCTTGCATTCAAACTGGATTGTTGTCAATCGCAGTTGCAGTCCTCATGTCTTTGACAGCGGCAAAGCCATCGTATGCCGCACCTGTCGATGATTATTTCACAGCCATTAAAAACGACAACGATGGTGCAGTTGTCACTTTGTTGTTTCGTGGTTTAGATGTCAACACCGTAGATGCGCAGGGACGCCATGGTTTGCAAATTGCGTTGGCGGAAGGGTCTTTAAAAGTAGCCAAAACTTTGCTCGATTTGTCCAGCACACAGGTCAATACCAAAAGCAAGCAAGATGAAACTCCCTTGATGATGGCCGCACTCAAAGGCCATTTGGACATGGCCAAGCGCATCATCAAAAAAGGCGGAGATGTGAATAAAACAGGCTGGACACCGCTGCACTATGCCGCAACCGGTGGTCACATTGAGGTCATGAAACTTCTTTTGGAAGAACATGCCTACATTGATGCTGAGTCGCCCAACAAAAGCACGCCCATCATGTTGGCAGCCATGTATGGCACGCCACAGGCGGTGGAGTTGTTGATAGAAGAGGGCGCTGATTTATTGGTAAAAAATGAACTGGGATTGACGGTGCTGGACTTTGCCAAGCAAGCCGATCGCCTTGACATTGCCAAAGTGATTGAAGAAGCCATTCGCTGGGATGAAAAAGAGGCAGCCAAAGAAGCAGCAAAAGAAGCTGCGAAAGAATCAGCGAAGGTAGTTCCAATAACCAATCAGGCTATCAGTGCCAATGCAGAGTCTGCTGCAACTATCCCACCACGGCAACAACTGCGTTTAACGAATCAACTCAGTATTGTTAAACCTTCGTTGCAAAAAACGCCTGTGAAAGAGCCTGTGAAAGAACCAGAAGTTCAAACCAACATTCGGTCTGCTTTTGATGAACCAACTAAATAATAAAGTGGTTTAACTATGTTTGCTATATATTTAATAGCAAACTAGGCAATAAATACGCCGGTTATAGCCTAAAAAGGCATATAAAATTTTTTGTGACAGGTAGTTTTTATCGTCTGTATTAACCGCCGCGGCGCATCATCTCAAAGAATTCGTTGTTGTTCTTGGTCGCCTTCATTTGCTTGAGCACCATTTCCATGGCTTCAATTTCGTCCATGTTGTACATGAACTGGCGCAGAATGCGGGTTTTTTGCAGCACTTCAGGTTGCAGCAACAATTCTTCACGGCGTGTGCCGCTGCGGTTGAGCTGAATGGATGGGAACACGCGTTTTTCATACAAACGGCGGTCCAAGTGAATCTCAGAATTGCCAGTACCTTTGAACTCTTCAAAAATCACCTCGTCCATGCGGCTACCGGTGTCAATCAACGCAGTGGCGATGATGGTCAGCGAACCGCCTTCTTCCACATTGCGTGCCGCGCCCAAGAAACGCTTGGGGCGTTGCAATGCATTGGCGTCCACACCACCGGTTAGCACTTTGCCAGAGCTGGGCACCACGTTGTTGTAAGCGCGAGCCAAGCGGGTGATGGAATCTAACAAAATCACCACATCTTTTTTCAATTCGACCAAGCGCTTGGCGCGTTCAATCACCATTTCGGCGACGTGCACGTGGCGTGCGGCAGGTTCATCAAAAGTTGATGCAATCACTTCACCTTTGACGGTGCGTTGCATCTCGGTCACCTCTTCTGGGCGCTCGTCAATCAACAACACCATCAAATAGCTGTCTGGGTAGTTGGCAGAAATGGCGTGTGCAATGTGTTGCATCATCACGGTTTTACCGCTTTTGGGCTGCGCCACAATCAAAGCGCGCTGGCCTTTGCCAATGGGCGCAATGATGTCTATGATGCGGCTGGTGATGTTTTCAGCAACTTCTTTATCGCCTTTGACATCGCGCTCCAAGCGCATTTGCTCTTTGGGGAAAAGCGGTGTCAAGTTTTCAAACATCACCTTGTGTTTGTTCTCATCGGCACCACCGCCGTTCACTTTGTCGAGTTTGTTCAAAGCAAAGTAGCGCTCGCCGTCTTTGGGGGTGCGTACTTCGCCTTCAATCATGTCGCCCGTGTGCAGGTTAAAACGGCGCACTTGGCTGGGGCTGATGTAGATGTCGTCGGTTGAAGCGGTGTAGCTGGTGTCTGGGCTACGCAAAAAGCCAAAGCCATCGGGCAAAATTTCCAAAACGCCATCGGCAAACACTTGTTCGCCTGCGCGGGCGCGCTTTTTGATGATGGCAAACATCAGTTCCTGCTTGCGCATACGGCCTGTGTTTTCAATTTCAAGCTCTTCCGCTTGTTTCAAGACTTCCGATACGTGCAGGGCTTTGAGTTCGTTTAAATGCATGGTGCGTTAATACCCGATTGGGCTGTTGAGAGTAAAGTTTAAAAAACTAAAAAACTAAAAAACTAAAAAAGAAAAAAGGCTGGGGATTTTGTTTGTGCGCAAAAAGCAAATGCGCAGAAGGTCTAACTAGGAACGGGGTTGGTTCAAAGTGCCGTTTTAGATTTCTTTCAATTCAGAAAATCACGGCTAAAACTTGATATGGTGGAATTATGACAGATTTTCAGCTCAAATCGATTGCTAATACTACAGACGTAAAAAAGGGCGAAAACTTGTGTTTTCGCCCTTTTAAATTGGATTAGCTAATTAGTGGGATTCAGCGTGTTTGGCCCTTATTAAGCCAGTTGTTCGTCAATGAATGATGTCAACTGCGCTTTGCCCAAAGCGCCCACTTTAGAGGCTGCCAATTGACCGCCCTTGAACAGCATCAATGTTGGAATGCCACGAATGCCAAATTTTGCAGGAATATCGCGGTTTTCATCAACATTCATTTTGGCGATTTGAATTTTGTCACCATAGGTATTGGCCACTTCATCCAAAATCGGCGCGATCATTTTGCATGGGCCGCACCATTCAGCCCAAAAATCGACCAACACTGGTGTGCTTGATTGAAGCACAGCTGATTCAAATGTTGCATCCGATACGTGTTTGATGAGATCGCTAGCCATGAGAGGTCCTTAAAATGATTGAAAAATTTAAAATGAATATTTAGCCAGAAAGTCTGACTGTTCAGCCAGAATTCTAACGACTTGCATTAGAGTAAGGTCATTGTGCCAGAAAGCAAGTCCCCCATCTTAAAAATGCCTGAATTAAGCCCACAAATTGCCGCTTATTGGCGTCAGGTTTGCCAACAAATCCATGTCAGTGCACAGGCGCAAAGGGTGCATTTGTCACGTTGTGTCGTTCTTTTGCCATTTGCGCAACTCTTGCCCATAGCGCGGCATTATTGGGCATTGGCATACCCAGATGGCTTTGTGCCACAGTTTTTGAGCACCCAAATATGGGCGAAACAGCTGGGTAGTTTCCAGTTGGCGTCGCATGACATCAGTTTCGAAGCCGCTCGCGATATTTTGACGGCGACGCAATTGCTGGCGCAATCAGGTCTGCTTGGTAATGGCTTGGCTGGAAAAAAATACGACGAATGGGATAAAAATAACAGAGATTTACTTGCACCCAGGTTGGTCGAAGCAGCCTATGAAATCAGCGCAGGTTTTGTAGCTATTCATCCTAATGAACGACTTGCATTAGCAGAACAGCTCCGATCACAGCACCACAATGGTGGGGCAGATTCGAGCATGCAAGAATGGTTGCGCTTGGAAAATGGTTTGGCGCACATTGCCATTGCTTGGGCGGCAAGCAGTCGTTATGCAAGCGATGTTTTATTCGACATCCCTTTGGTTCAAGCCAAAGTCGATATGTTGATGTTGATGCCAGGCTTTCAACGCGATGCGCTGGCGCATAATTTGATGGGTATTTGGCAGCGCGAATCACCTGATTCGGCATTGGTATTGCCCCTCTTAATCCCCATACACTCTGGGCAAATCAATGTCTACAAAGCACAAAACGCTTTTGATGAAGCCGAAAGTGCGGCCGCGTGTGTGCTCTGGCATTTGACAGACGGACATGCTCCAGTTGCATTGGTTGCCAATGACAGAGCCTTAACCCGTCGCGTGCATGCCATGTTGCGTGCGCAAAACATCCGCATCAAAGACGAAAATGGTTGGAAGCTATCGACCACCCGTGCAGCCGCCACGTTGATGAGCAGCTTGTCTGCTTGCTCACATCGTGCCAGCTCTGATCAAGTGCTGGATTGGCTGAAGAACAGTGATTTTCTGGAGCAAGCTGACATTGTGGCGCTTGAAAAAACATTGCGCCGCGCGGGTTTGGCGCGTTGGCAGGATTGGGTTCGGTTCATTTCAGCCGATACAGAGAAAAGTACCCATACAGACGCTGATTCCAATGTGCTCAGCAGCACCATGAAAGTAGAGTCCTTGCGGCAGACCATGCAAGGCACACACAAACTCAGTGAGTGGATTTTGCATTTACAGCAATTGTTGCACTCCAGCAGACAGTGGGAAGGTATTCGCATCGATCCAGCTGGAGAACGAATTCTGACTGCCTTGCATTTGAAGGAGAACGCAGCAGAAGATTTTGAGAGGCTGGCGCAAGCACAAACTCGCATGCGCATAGCTGATTTTGAAAAATGGGTGAACCTTGCACTAGAGTCTTGCAACTTCATTCCCACCGATGCTTACGATGACGCAGAGCCACAAGTGGTGATACTGCCTTTGAATCAATTGCTGGCCAGACCTTTTGCGGCAGTTGTGATACCGGGTTGTGATGAAGTGCGGGTGCAAACAGCACCTGATTTATCTGGTCTGTTGACGCCAAAGCAAAAAGCAGCTTTGGCTTTGCCAACGCCTGAAATGCAACACACCGTGACACGCCAAGCATGGCAAAACGCATTCGCCACGCCGGTGTGTGATGTGCTTTGGCGTGCGTTTGAGTTATCGGGTGAATCGTTGCAAATGAGCAATGTGGTGCAAAGCGTGCTGCGGGGCACGGGTTCAGAATCCATGCAATTGTCAACCGAGCAGTTGTTTGAACGCCGTGTTGAAAACGCTCAACCGACAAACAAACCCATGCCTATCGGCGCTGAGATGGTACCTAAACGCTTGTCCAGTAGCGCTTATGAAAAGTTGCGCAACTGTCCATACCAATACTTTGCTTTGCAAATGCTGGGTTTGGTGGAAGATGATGAATTGGTTGACGAAATCAGCAAACGTGATTTTGGAACTTGGCTACACGCTGTGTTGAGTCATTTTCATCGCAGCAAAAAATATATGAAAAATAAGGCTGTATCCGTTGATATATATGCCTATACTGCTATGATTAATATAGCGGCAGAGGCGGCCACGCAGCAATTGAGATTGCCTGCAGATGCGTTCTTGCCGTGGGCCAGCACATGGCCTCATGTGCGTGATGGTTATTTAAAATGGCTGATCAATCATGAAGCCAGTGGCTTTCAATTCGATCAATCAGAATGGGCATGCCAAACGCAATTGCGTGATTTGACCTTGCATGGGCGCATTGACCGAGTTGATCATTTGGTTGAAACACAGGGTACTCAATCGGTCATGCTCATCGACTACAAAACCGAAAGTGTCAGCAAAACTACGCAGCGAGTGAAAGACCCTTTTGAAGACACGCAGTTGGCTTTTTATGGCGCTTTGCTTGAAGTAGACACCTTGCGTGCCGCCTATGTCAATGTGGGCGAATTCGATACCAAAATGGTAGAGCAAACGCACATCGTGGAAGTTCGTGATGCGTTGATTGAAGGCATCTTGGATGACATGAATCGCATCGCCGGTGGAGCTGCCTTACCCGCATTGGGTGAGGGAACAAGTTGCGATTACTGTGCGGCGCGTGGCTTGTGTCGCAAAGATTTTTGGAGCGAGGCGTCATGACTTTGGAACAAGGCACCGCAACGCCAGCCGCTTATGAGCTCAATGGCAAGTTGATAACGCCCGAACAGTTCTACAGCATTGCGTGCGACCCCAGGCGCAGTGTGGCCGTAGAGGCATGTGCAGGAGCTGGCAAAACGTGGATGTTGGTGTCTAGGATGTTGCGCGTGTTGCTGCTTGATGAGACGCTAGCAGGTGCGTGCCAAGCACATGAAATATTAGCCATCACCTTCACGAAGAAGGCAGCAGCTGAGATGCGGCAGCGATTGAACGAATGGTTGCTTGATTTTTCAAAAAGACCCGCAGACTATTTGGAAAATGAGTTGCGCATGCGTGGATTGAATGCCGTTGATGCAAAAAACAAAAGCAATCAATTGCGCAGTTTGTATGCAAGTTTGCTGGACAAAGACAGAGGCGTGCAAATCAAAACATTCCATGCCTGGTTTGCGTCATTACTTCGAAATGCGCCACTGTCAGTATTTGAAACGCTGAACTTGCCCCCTGTGTACACCTTGTTAGAAGATGATAAAACAGCCATCGCTGGTGTGTGGCGACGGTTTTTTATGCATTTGCTCACCAACGACAAAGCCAGGGCTGATTTTGATTGGTTGATTGCAGAGCATGGCCGCGCACAAACGCTCAAAGCGCTAGAAGAGGCGCTTTTGAAGCGATCTGAATTTGTTTTGGCTGATGCACAAGGCGTGGTGGCGAATTCAGTGCCACATTTTTCGGAAGTGTTTAATGAATTTGGTAGTTTGAGTGAACCTGCTGAGCTGCTGAGTTCACCAAAAGCGAAAGAAAAATGGTTGGGGTACGCGAAATTGTTGGACGCAGAGAAGAATAAAACACCAATCTTGGCAGCGGAAGCGGTTATCTCAGCTTTTGACAAGCCAGATTCAGCAGAGAGATTTGCTATTCTCAGAAAAGCATTTTTTGTTGCTGACGAAGACAGGTTGACAAAGCATTTGCAGAAATTTGAAGCCGCTCAACAAGCCGAAATTGAACTTCAATTTATATGTAAAGCGCAAGCGCAGCACACCGCATGGGTTTACCAACAATGCATGTCCCGTTTGACACGTATTTTGATTGCCGAATTTACGGTACTGAAGTATGAGCGGGGCTGGATTGATATGAACGATGTGGAGCGGGTAGCGCAATTCATGTTATCCAACTCTGCCATGAGTGCTTGGATGCAAGAGCGTTTGGATGCACGTGTCAAACACCTGATGGTGGATGAATTTCAAGACACCAGCCCCATGCAATGGCAAACCTTGTACAGCTGGTTGGCTGGCTACGCAGGGGCATCGCAGTCGACTCCCAGTGTGTTCATAGTGGGCGATCCCAAACAAAGTATTTACCGTTTTCGCCGCGCTGAGCCGCAGGTGTTTATTGCTGCCAAAGAATTTGTGCGCGAGGGTTTGTTGGGGGATGTGCTGAGCTGTGACCATACGCGACGCAACGCTGCAGAAGTTTTAACAGCGGTCAATGGCACAATGCTGCAGGCACAAGATGCCAATGAATACCATGGTTTTCGAGCGCACAGCACCGAAGCAAAACATGATGGTGTGGTGCTCAGTCTGCCGCAAATACAGCGCGATGCCATCACCAAAGTCAAACCCCAAGACAAACAAACGCCAGAACTTATTTGGCGTGACAGTTTGTATCAACCCAAAATATTGGAAGAAGAAAAGCTCAATACCTTGGAATGCAGACAGGTGGCGCTGTACCTAGCAGAGCAAATTAAAAACGGTATTGAACCCAAAGAAATCATGGTGCTGGCGCGGCAGCGTGTGCGTTTGTCGCAGTTGCAATTGGAACTCCAAGCACTGGGTATCGCCAGTGAGCAGCCTGAAAAAACAGAATTGGCGGACGCCCCAGAAGTGCAAGATGTGGTGGCTTTGTTGGATGTGCTGGTTTCATCTGCGCATGATTTGTCGTTGGCAAGGGCGCTGAAATCGCCCATCTTTGGTTTAGATGATGCTGCTTTGATTTCAATTGCCATGTTGAAGAAGGGCGATCATGCTGCCAAATCATGGTTTCAATTGCTACAAAATAAAGAGCATATTAGGCAAGATTTATGCTGGCTAGGTGCCAAATTATCACTTTGGAAAGGGTGGTTAGATACGCTACCTCCGCATGATGCGCTGTCGGCCATTTACCATGATGGTGACATCATGGCCAAGTTCGTTCAGGCTGCACCTGCTACCCGCCGTTCTGAGGTACAGATTAATTTGCAAGCTTTGTTGCATGCGGCGTTGGACATCAATACAGCGCGGTACACCACACCGTATATGTTCGTGCGCGCCATGATGTCGGGGCGCAGTGACGAGAGTCGTTCAGACGAAATCAGCATGGTTGATGTCACACAAACGGTGATGAAACCATCCAATAGCAGTCATCACGCGATCAAATTATTGACCGTACACGGCGCAAAAGGTTTGGAAGCAGATTTGGTATTGCTTTTGGATACCGATGCTTTGCCAAAAAGATCCAAAACGATGTCTGTGTTGCTTGATTGGCCTGGTGAAAACACACACCCAACACGCTTTGTTTTCATGCAGAGTGAAAAAAAACCAGCTCCCAGTATTCAAGCGTTTTTAGATTTTGAAAAATCAGCTCGACATCGAGAAGAGCTCAATGCCTTGTATGTGGCGATGACGCGTGCAAAAAAACAATTGGTTTTCTCAAGCATTGCGCCTTATGGAGATTCTGGGCTGACTTGGTGGAAGCGCATGCTGCAGTTTGCAAAGCCCATAGCGACAGTTGTTCAAGTACAAACAACTGCAAAGATGGTCACAGACAGGCAACAAATTGAACTGATGGAATTGCCTAAATATTCTGACAAGTCGATGGAACAGGTTAAATCAGATCGTTATCTTGATCGTTCGATGATGGCGCAGCAAGATCAATCGGTCAGCCAAACGGCACGTATTGGGCAAGCGATGCACATGCTGCTCCAATATTTACCGTTACGACACGAAAAAGAAAATGCATCTTTTGATGAAGTGTTGATACGGGGTGTCCAAACGGAATTTGATTTAAACAATGATGAAATCAAACAAGCAGTTTTGATGGCACAGCAAATTGCCAAGGGCAAAGGAGCTTGGGCATGGCAAGCGGGTTTAATCGATTGGTGTAGCAATGAAATTGAGATGGTATCTGACGGCCAGTTGATTCGCATTGATCGATTGGTGAAACGCGCAGATACGGGCGAATGGTGGGTACTGGATTACAAGTCTGAATCGCAGCCGCAAACCAAAGCAGATTTATTGGCGCAATTAAGTGCTTACAGATCGGCAGTGCAAAAAAACCAATTGGACAGCACCGTGAAAGCAGCTTTTTTAACAGCCAGTGGGGATTTGATTGAGATTTGATGAAATGGCATGAATAAAAAAATCGTGATTATTGGGGCTGGTCCTGCCGGTTTGATGGCAGCTCAAGAGGTCATACGAAATGGCTGCCAGGTTAGTGTGTATGACGCCATGCCAACAGCAGGGCGGAAGTTTTTACTGGCGGGTAAGGGTGGTTTGAACTTGACGCATTCAGAAGCATTTGAACCATTTTTGTCACGCTATGGTGCGCAAGCAGAAGTACTTCGACCCTTGCTCAAGCAATTTGGCTCAAGCGAAGTGATGGCGTGGGCACACAATTTAGGTATCGAAACATTTGTGGGATCGTCAGGTCGAATATTCCCTAAAGAGATGAAAGCTGCGCCACTTTTGCGAGCATGGTTGCATGCGCTCAAGAAAGCAGGTGTCCAATTTCATATGCGACACCGATTTATGGGATGGTCAAAAAATACCGATCAAAACCTACATCAACGGCATCGATTGGATTTTGAAGGTCCTGGTGGCGCGACAACTGTCCAAGCCGACGCGGTGGTTTTGGCTTTGGGCGGTGGGAGTTGGTCGCGTTTGGGTTCTGACGGGAAATGGGTCGATTTATTGCGATTGCACGGTGCGATAGTGAATCCTTTGCTGCCATCGAACTGCGGTTTTGATGTGTTACGACCTTGGAGCGCGTATTTTGCAGAACGTTTTGCGGGACATGCTTTTAAGACAGTCGCTATCACTGTGCTTGATGAAAGAGGCGACCAACAGTTATTTTCAAAGCAAGGAGAATTTGTGGCGACTGCCACGGGTGTGGAAGGCAGTTTGATTTATGCGGCATCCGCATTGCTGCGTGATGCCATATCACGGCACGGGCAGGCAACTTTCTATTTGGATTTGTGCCCTGATAGAACAGCTGAACAAGTTTTGCGTGAAGTGAAGCATCCACGCGGCGCACGTTCACTTTCCAGTCATTTGAAAAGCAGATTGAAAATTGACGGCATCAAGTTGGCGCTGTTGCATGAACAGCTCAGTAAAGATGACATGCAGAATGCAGACCGATTGGCACAGGCCATTAAAGCATTGCCTGTGAGTCTCAAACAGCCGAGACCGTTAGATGAAGCAATCAGTACGGCGGGTGGGGTAGCGTTTTCGGAAGTGACAGATCAATTGATGTTGAATAAGCCAATCAATGGTCAAAGTGGTGTATTTATTGCCGGTGAGATGCTGGACTGGGAAGCTCCCACCGGTGGCTATTTGCTTACCGCTTGCATGTCCACGGGTGTGATGGCTGGGCGCGGTGCGGCACAGTTTTTAACGACGAACCTGTAGCGCACCTGGATTGACGATATTGCTGGGTGTGCCTTTAACAAAATTGATGATGTTGTCAAACGCGGCACCAAAATACAATTCGTAATTGTCTTGCTCCACATAGCCGATGTGCGGTGTACAAATGCAGTTTTCAAGACGCAGCAATGCTTGTCCTGGTAATAGAGGTTCAAATTCGTAAACATCTATAGCCGCCATGCCTGGGCGTCCACGATTCAGGGCGGTGAGCAAAGCATTGGGTTCAATTAATTCAGCGCGAGAGGTATTGACCAGCAAAGCGGTGGGCTTCATGTGCGCCAGCATTTCGGATTTGACGATGCCACGCGTGGCATCGTGCAATCGCAAATGCAGCGATAAAACA
The DNA here is from genome assembly GCA_016705065.1 of Candidatus Aalborgiella aggregata. Classification (GTDB taxonomy): domain Bacteria; phylum Pseudomonadota; class Gammaproteobacteria; order Burkholderiales; family Burkholderiaceae_C; genus Aalborgiella; species Aalborgiella aggregata. The sequence goes on from JADIYY010000001.1 coordinate 370,312, forward strand.
TCAGAGCGACTGAAAAAATCTTGGATTGACGTTGCTACTTCCAAACCATCTTCGCAAGCTTTTTGCCGGGACGTATTACTCCCCCAAACAATGACACGCATGTCAAACGCGAGACCGTATTTCGCCACCAGTTGACCAATTTTCCCATAGCCCCAGATACCTAGAGTTTTGCCTTTGAGTGACATGCCGATGCCAAAATTGGGTGGCAATGCGGTGGTTTTTAAACCGGATTGTTGCCACACGCCGTGTTTGAGCGCGGAGATGTATTGCGGTAACCTGCGCATTGCGGCCATGATCAGCGCCCAAGTCAGTTCTGCTGGTGCGACGGGTGAGCCAATCCCATCAGCAATGACAATGCCTCGCTCGGTGCAGGCATTGATATCGATATGAGATGCGACTTTGCCAGTTTGAACGATCAGTTTGAGTTTAGGTAATTTGTCAATTAATTGTCGGGTGATTGGCGTGCGTTCGCGTATCAGCACAACGATGTCAGCATCTTTTAAACGCAAAGACAACTGTCCAACACCTGTTACGGTGTTCGTATAAACCTTGGCATTGAAATCGTCTAATTTGGAAGCGCAGACAAGTTTACGTACAGCGTCCTGATAGTCGTCTAGGATCACAATATTCATGCGCATATTGTGCCCTAGACAGGCCTGCATAAATTGGCTTATGCTTATGCCGCCAATCGGTCTAATTCTGCACAAACGTCGGCCATACGCCCTGATATGACCATGCGCCCGGCTAATTGCGGATTGCTTTCCCGCAAGCGTGTTACATGCAGAGGGTAAATTTGACGTACATGGCGAGAGGTCTGACGCACTTGGCGCGGAGCGATTGACGAATTTGGAGAAATATTTGCAGGTGAATATTGATTGGCTGCGACTTTGGGTTTGGTCCAAATGCCAAAGCCAGCTAGCAAAGCGGCTGTGACTTCAGTTGTGAATAATTGATTGAATCCCATGTGAAACTCCTTTGTAGGTAGAGGTAAAACACAGGCAGGATTAAAAAGAAGTTGCTGCAATAGGGTGATGTCTGCCCCGCTTGCAGTATGAAACCGCAAGATACAACAGCCATACGCCCGCCACCTATTGCGGCAACGGGGTATCTATTTACATCAACATGGTGTTGCGTATCAAACCAACTGCCAATCCTTCAATGGCAAATGGTTCTTCGGGATCAACCGTGATGATTTTGAATTCTGGGTTTTCGGGTAACAATTCAATCAGGTCTTTGGTGCGGCGATACCGCTTGACGGTAACTTCTTCACCAATGCGCGCCACGATGATTTGCCCATTGCGTGCCTCACTGGCAGATTGCACAGCCAACAAGTCACCGTCCATGATGCCAGCATCGCGCATGCTCATGCCTTTGACTTTGAGCAAGTAATCTGGCTTGCGCGCAAACATGCCGCTCTCAAAACTGAAGCTTTGCTCAATGTGCTCTTGCGCCAAGATGGGAGATCCTGCGGCAACCCGACCAATGAGGGGGAGTGTCAACTGCATCAAACTCTGTATAGGAAGCGAAAACTGTTGCATAAACTGCTTAGAGCGTGATGCGTTGATGGATTCAAGCGAATCACCTTTCAGGCGGATACCTCGCGATGTGCCGCTAAGCAGCTCAATGGCTCCTTTGCGTGCCAAAGCTTTCAAATGCTCTTCAGCAGCATTGGCTGATTTGAATCCAAACTCTGTGGCAATTTCAGCACGCGTAGGAGGTGAACCTGTCGAGGCGATGGTGTTTTGAATCAATTCTAAAATCTGTTGCTGACGGGCAGTGAGTTTGATGGTGAATTTATCGTTAAAACTAGGCATATCGTCCATGCTGTCTCCTTAGGTTTATCTGTGGATATGCACAGTATACTGTATTTATAGCCAGTTTTAATGATTGTTGCATTTTTGCTATAAATTTTGAACCTTAACTGCTGTTAACATTCAATGCATGCTGATTCACCCTCAAATTAACCCCGTCGCATTGCAACTGGGTCCTTTGGCCATTCACTGGTATGGCTTGACTTATTTAGCGGCTTTTGGCTTATTTTTGCTGTTGGCCAGACAACGTCTACATCACCAACCTTTCGCCCGTTTAGCAGGAAACGCACCGTCTCAATGGAAAAAACAAGATGTGGAAGACATCTTGTTTTTAGGTGTGATGGGTGTGATTTTGGGTGGGCGATTGGGCTACTGTTTGTTTTACAAACCTATGTATTACGCAGCGCATCCTTTAGAAATTTTTGCCGTTTGGCAAGGCGGCATGAGCTTTCATGGTGGATTCCTAGGTGTAATCGCCGCAGCAATTTGGTATTCCTATTCTCGTAAAAAACCATTTTGGCAGGTAATGGACTTTGGCGTTCCTTGCGCACCAACCGGATTGGCTGCCGGACGGATTGGTAACTTTATCAACGGTGAATTACCGGGCCGCTTAGCCGACCCCTCTTTGCCTTGGGGTATGGTGTTCAGAGGCTATGGCGATGCGCCACGACATCCTTCACAAATCTACCAATTTTTGCTTGAAGGTTTACTTTTGTTTGTAGTCATGTGGATATACGCCCGTAAAGAGCGCAAGCAGGGGCAAGTTGCTGCTGTATTTTTTGTAGGCTACGGCATTTTGCGGTTTGCGGCGGAGTTTTTCCGTGAGCCAGATGCGCATTTAGGTATTTTGTCTTTGGGAATGAGCATGGGTCAATGGCTGTGCGTTCCAATGATCATTGGAGGCGCGGCTTTGTGGATATGGTTTAACAAATCCAATACAAATAAATAAATGCAAAATATTTCTAAAATGGAACTAGAAATTGCAAATGCAGTCCATATATGAGTTGTACTGAGTATATTTTCAGACAACGAAAGCGTCAGTCAATCTGTTATTTTTAATCTTAACCAAAGAACACGGAGCATATCGTGACCTCAACCATGACCAACAAAGGCCAACTTTTGCAAGACCCATACCTCAATTTACTGCGCCGTGAACATGTGCCAGTGTCGATTTACCTCGTTAACGGCATCAAACTGCAAGGGCAAGTTGAGTCTTTTGATCAATACGTCATCTTGTTGCGCAATACTGTGACACAAATGGTTTACAAACATGCCATTTCAACCATTGTGCCTGGCAGAGCTGTTAATTTCCAGGCGACTTCTGAGGGTGATGTTGCTGTAAATCCTGCAGCAACAAACTAATTCCATTTCTAAATCATCCGTGTCATCGTTATTTCGCCTTGCCGTGCTATTTGCACTGTCTGCGGCTCAATGCCTAGACACAATCGATTTATAAATGGAACAAACAGTGCCAAATACTTCTGTCGTTTCAACCCTTTTGGTGGGAGTAGACTTTGGTCACGACCATTTTGATGGCGCTTTGGATGAATTAGGCCTGCTGGCTCAGTCGGCCGGTTTGCAGCCAGTTGCACGCATCACTTGCAAACGTAAGGCACCCGATGCAGCCCTGTTTGTCGGCACGGGGAAAGCCGACGAAATCAAATTACTGGCACAGCAAACAGGTGCGACTGAAGTATTGTTTGATCAAGCTTTGAGTCCAGCACAACAGCGCAATTTAGAACGTCGGCTTGAAATGCCTGTCAACGACAGAATTTTCCTCATCTTGAAAATCTTTGCACAACGCGCGCGTAGCCACGAGGGTAAATTACAAGTTGAATTAGCCAATTTGCAATATGTCAGTACCCGTCTGGTGCGACGCTGGTCTCATTTAGAGCGCCAAAGTGGTGGTATCGGTATGCGCGGCGGACCGGGCGAAAAGCAAATTGAGCTGGACAAACGCATCATTGGTGACGCAATCAAACGCACCAAAGAGCGTCTCGAAAAAGTCAAAAAACAACGCAATACACAACGCCGCCAACGCGACAAACGTCAAACTTTCAATATCTCATTGGTTGGCTATACCAACGCAGGCAAATCGACTTTGTTCAATACTTTGGTCAAAGCACGCGCCTATGCGGCAGATCAATTGTTTGCCACACTCGACACAACCACTCGGCAATTGTATTTAGGTGGTGCAGACGGTGAGGTGGGACGCTCTGTGTCGTTGTCCGATACGGTGGGCTTTATTCGCAACTTACCGCATGACTTGGTTGATGCTTTTCGTGCCACCTTGCAAGAAGCCATTGATGCCGATTTGCTGATTCATGTCGTCGATGCAGCCAACCCTGAATACCCAGAACAAATTGCTGAAGTACAGCGTGTGCTGAAAGAAATTGGCGCAGACAAAGTGCCTCAATTATTGGTATTTAACAAATTTGATGCTCTTGAAATGTCGCAACATGTCCGTCATGTGAGTGACACCTATGAGATAGAGGGGCAAGATATCCCTCGGATATGGGTCAGTGCCAAAACGGGGCAAGGTATCCCTGCCTTGCGTGAACAATTGGCCAGGACCGTGCAAGAAGCGTTGGGAACTGAGGATAATACTGTTAGCGATCCGCGATTTGCATCAATAGAGCATTGATTGAGATTTCGATTTTGATTTGTTGGATTAGATAAGATATTTATACAGAGAAATTTTTATGATGATTCATTTGCCAGCTGTGAATGTGAGTAAATTGACGCAACGCATTAAACATGCGGCGCTGGGCATGTTCAATTTGAACGACTCTAAGTGGGGTCGTGAAGGTGAAAAGCCCTCACAAGATGGTGCGGATTTGCCGCCTGTGCCGCCTTCATCATCGCCTAACGACTCTCAGGACAAACCAAGCTATCAAGCGCCACAAGGCAATAAACGCCCCAATGAAGGGCCGCCAGATTTGGATGAATTGTGGCGTGATTTCAATCAAAAATTGGGTGGCATATTTGGTGGTGCGAAAGATAAAGGACGCCAACCGCCTAACTTTGGTGGCAACAATGGCGGCGGGAACGGCAATGGGAATGGCGGAGGTTTTCAACCCGATATGAAAAGCGCTGGAAAAGGAGCTGTCTTGGTAGCCGCAGTCGCCGCCTTAATTTGGTTTGGAACTGGATTTTTTATCGTGCAAGAGGGTCAACAAGCTGTGATTACCCGTTTTGGTGAAATCAAAGGCACGCGGGAGGCCGGCTTCAACTGGCGTTTGCCTTACCCCATTGAACGTCATGAGACAGTAGCTTTGACACAATTGCGCTCTATCGAAATTGGTCGCGGCACGACGGTGCAAGGAACGGGTTTGAAAGATTCGTCCATGTTGACGCAAGATGAAAACATTGTTGACATCAAATTCACCGTTCAATACCGCTTGAAAAGCGCTGCAGATTTTCTATTTCAAAACCGTAATCCCGACGATGCTGTGACCAAAGCCGCTGAGTCCGCTATTCGCGAAGTGGTGGGCAAAGGTGCGATGGACACGGTATTGAATAAAGACCGTGAATCGATTCAGCGTGATGTATTGGCCAGTATTCAAGCTCAAATGGACCGTTACAAAACAGGTATCCATGTGCAAACAGTGAATATTCAGAACGTGCAACCCCCTGAGCCAGTGCAGGCAGCTTTTGACGATGCGCTGAAAGCTGGACAAGATAGAGACCGTTTGAAAAACGAAGGTCAAGCCTACGCCAATGATGTTGTGCCGCGTGCCAAAGGTACTGCTGCTCGCTTGAAAGAAGAAGCCGATGGCTACAAAGCCAACGTGATTGCCCGTGCAGAAGGTGATGCGCAGCGTTTTAAATCGATTCAAGTTGAATACAGCAAAGCACCACAAGTCACTCGTGATCGCTTGTATTTGGACACCATGCAACAAATTTACAGCAATGTAACCAAGGTGGTTGTGGATTCAAAACAAGGAAACAACTTGCTGTATTTGCCCTTGGACAAAATCATGCAGTTGACTGCGGCAGGGACAAGTACTGCAAATGGGACTACCGACACCAACGCTGTAGCCAATGCCAGTAGCGCAACGCCTGCGACCCCGATTGCACCCGCGAACACTGCCGACTCACGCTCACGTGACACCAGCCGTTCACGCTAAGATATTTGAAAGCTATTTAACATGAATAAATTAGGATTCATCATTGCGTCGATACTGTTGGCCATTGTTGTCATGGCATCAACCTTGTTTGTGGTTGATCAACGGCAATTTGGCGTGCTTTATTCGTTTGGTCAAATTAAAGAAGTGATTACCGAGCCAGGCTTGCGCTTCAAATTGCCGCAACCCTTTCAAAATGTGGTCTTTCTGGATAAGCGTGTTTTGACCTTGGACAGCCCTGAAACCGGTTCAATCCAAACCGCTGAGAAAAAGAATTTGGTAGTGGATTGGCTGGTGAAATGGCGCATTGCCGACGCCAAGCAATTCATCCGCAACAATGCAGGTGGTGCGAACATTGCCACAGCCGAGCAGCGTTTGTCATCGGTTGTGCAAGATGCGCTGAACTCTGAAGTGACCAAGCGTACCGTGAAAGATGTGTTGTCAACTGACCGTGACAAAATCATGCTCGGCGTGCAACAGCGTTTGGTTGACGATGCCAAAACATTCGGCATAGAAATTGTCGATGTGCGCATCAAGCGCGTAGATTTTCCAGCCTCTGTGGCGGACTCGGTTTACCAACGTATGAAATCAGAACGTCAACAAGTGGCGAATGAACTGCGCTCCACTGGTGGTGCTGAAGGCGAAAAAATTCGCGCCGATGCCGATCGTCAACGCGAAATCTTGGTGGCGGAAGCCTACCGCGATGCGCAAAAAATCAAAGGTGAGGGTGATGCCAAAGCCGCATCTTTGTATGCCGAATCATTTGGCCGCGACCCGCAGTTTGCGCAGTTCTACCGCAGTTTGGATGCATACAAAGCCAGCTTCAGTAAAAAGAGTGACGTGATGGTGCTGGACCCCAATTCATCTGAATTTTTCAAAGCCATGCGCAATGGCGGCTTGAAATAAGAACAACGCATTGTTGTTGATAAAAAGGGCTGATACATCAGCCCTTTTTATTGCGTCAAACCGCTCTGAATCGGTAGATCTTGTCTGTTCCCAGCGAGCGCTTCAATTGACCTTTGAACCACAAGTAATGCAAATGCGCCACAATCTCGCCCATGGCAAAAGTGGTTTGGTGTAAATCCAGTGGGCGCTTAAACATCACCGGCAGCACATCATATGCACTGCATGCCTTGATTTGACAGGCTTCTAAAACCTCTGCCAAACGGTCTTGGTGGTGCGTGTGCAATTGCTGCACGCGTTCATGCACACCGACAAATGGTTTGCCATGTGAGGGTAGCGTCAATGTCTGGGTGTCGCATGATTTGAATTTGTCGATTGAATCCAAAAACAACTGCAAGGCATTGGCTTCAGGTTCATTGTCATAGACGCTGACATTGGTGGAAATGCGCGGCAACATCATGTCGCCACCCAACAAAATGGCTTTGTTTGCATCGCCATCATCCGTTTCAGAATACAAGGCAATGTGTTCAGGCGCATGGCCGTAACCACTGATGCATTGCCAGCGTCGCTTGCCAATCATGAAGCTGTCGCCGTCCATCATGCGTCTGTGGCTATTGGGCACAGTGGGTACCAGGCTGGCAAAGTAACTGCTTCTGTCTTTGAGTTTGTTTTGTGACTCGACATCCACCCAACCGTGTAGTGCAAAAAATGCCGCAGCGGGTGAGCCACCAAAACTGCTGGGTGCTTGGCTTGCCAAACGTGCCACGGTGAAATCGGTACCGCTGATCCACATGCGCACGCCAAAGCGCTCGCACAGCCAATGCGCCAAGCCAATGTGGTCCGGGTGCATGTGGGTCACAATCACGCGCAGCACAGGCAAGCCCTGCAGCACATTCACAAATACTTGTTCCCATAGCGCGCGTGTTTCCGGTTTGTCAATGCAGCAGTCCACAATGGTCCACCCTTGCACGCCGTCTATTTCATCGCGCAATAACCACACATTGATGTGGTTCAAGGCAAAGGGCAGTGGCAAGCGCACCCAATATACGCCTGAGGCCACTTCAATGCCATGTCCAGGAGCTGGCAATTGCTCACCTAATGGGTAAGTCAAGCGGCTTTCCAGTAGGGCAGCTATTGCATGGCTTGAAAGTTCTTTGGTAGTGTTGGTCATGGTTCATTTCTGGCTTATCCGTTTTGAGCCATAATCGCTCAAAGCGTGCATTTACCTTTACGTAAACGTCAACTAGGCTGAGTCATCTTAACCGAATTACACATTTCACATCGTCATCTATCTAAATCAAATTTACTGCCATGAGTACCAGCTACACCATCACCGATTTGGCCAAGGAGTTTGACCTAACCACGCGTGCCATTCGCTTTTATGAAGACATGGGTTTGCTGTCACCCCAGCGCCAAGGCGAAGGCGGTCGCAGCCGCATCTACAGCGCACGCGACCGTACACGCTTGAAGTTGACACTGCGCGCCAAGCGCTTAGGTTTATCACTCACCGAAGCCAAAGAAATCATCGACCTCTACGATAGCCCACGCGACACCGGCGCACAGCTGCAAAAGTTCTTATCCGTCCTCGCCACCCACAAAGCTGCACTGCTGGCACAAATGACCGATTTGCAAGCCAATCTAGACGAAGTCAAAGCCCACGAAAAAGAAGCAAAAGCCTTGCTGGCGAAAGTTAACATGAAGTAATGCTATATATTTAATAGCAACTGAGGAAGAAGATACGCTAGAAATAGCCAGAAAAGACGTGCTAAATGACTTTGCCTCTTCTTATTTGGAGTTATCAGTCGTGCCCTTGAGCATCCATGCGCTGAGGCTTGCTTGCATAGCTTTGTCGAAGGGCATATCCAAATCTTGCACTTGACTTTTATGTACGAATACTGTGAAACCACCGCCGACCATATAAGCCAAAGGGATGTAAATAGCGACCTGATCAGTTAAATTATCTTGGGTCGGAAGGGTGTCAAGATCGCTTCTAGTTAAAAAACCAGCTATCTTGAAATTTGGATGATCAAAGCTAACGATAACAGGCCTTCCCTTGGCCGACCCGCCGCCTGCCTTAAAGTAATCAGTCAAATCGCGAATCGAACTGAAAATCGAGCCCAATATGGGGACCCGCTTGATGAATCCCTCCAAGAATCCGCTAATACGCCGTGCGGTGAAAGCCTCGGAAGTTCTGCCGAGAGCATAAAGTACGATTAGCCCTGCGACAATACCAATGCCGAATGGCAAATCACGGGAAACACCAAGACGGGCAAGTATTCCAGTAAACGTGCTGTCGAATAATTCAGCGAACCAAAAAAGACAATAAAAAGTCAACAGAAACGGCAGAAGAACAAAGGCGCCTTTGATCAAATTGTCGAAAATGTTACTTTGTACACTTTTGAAATTCATTCACGCTACTTCAAATTGTGTCGACATTGGGATGTGGTCTTCGTTTCATAACTCGCCTTTTACTCCAGCACGGTAGGTTGAATAAATGTAGATAAAACGGTACTTAAAAAAAGAACCTAATTTCGCTCGATCGTGGCTATTACGCAATAGCAAGAAACCACCGTATTATTGGTGGGCGATACAAGTTTCGAACTTGTGACCCCTGCAGTGTGAATGCAGTGCTCTACCCCTGAGCTAACCGCCCGATACTGGTTCAGTACAACCTTGGATTATACAACGACGAGGCAGACTATTTGGTGCCAGACAATGATGCGGCGATGGCGCGCTTAAAGGGCATGACGGCTTCACCCAAACGCAAGGCCGCATCGCGCAGGAAGCGGGCGGGTGTGCTGTCGTTGGTGTACAGGCTGGATACCAATTGCGTGGCCAAGTACAAAGGGCGTGTGGCACGGCGGTGGGTTTTTTCAAATTGCGCTAGCAATGGGGCTGATGCGATGTCTCTGCCTTGCGCATGAGCGGCATGAATGGCGTTAGACAAGGTCTCAACGCCCAACAGACCAAAATTGAAACCGTGCGCAGTGACTGGATGCATGCCAACCGCCGCATCGCCCACGGTGGCAAAGCGCTTGGCTACCAAGCGGTGCGGATACACGCCAATCAGTGGGTAGCTGTGACGTGTGCTGATTAATGTCATGCGGCCCAAGCGTCCGGCAAAGCGTTGTTGCATGGCCAAACCAAATTCTTCGGCAGGCATTTGCACAATCGGTGCGATCTCGGTATTGGGTAGCGTTAAAACCACGGAAGAACGGTATTCTTGCGTCGCTGGGTCGGGGTTCATGGGCAGCAGAGCCAATGTTTGTCCGTAGTCAAACCATTCCCACGCGGCGTGGTGGTGTGGTTCTTCGTGTGTCATGCAGCACACTAACATGGTTTTGCCAAAATCGTTCATGTCCGCACCAATGCCAATGGCACGGCGTGATTCAGAAAATCGGCTGTCAGCCGCCACCACCAATTTGCCCGCCAGCTTGGCTCCACTAGACAAAGTAATGTTTGCGCCTTGGCTATCGGTGTGCAAGCTGCTGACTTTATCGCCACATAGCAATTCAATGTCTTTATATTGGGTGATAGCGACTTGTAGCGATTCATACGCCGCTTTGCGAATCAAATGGTTGGATACCAACCAGCCCAATTCTGACTGACCACTCAAACTATGGCTAATGGTCATTGAAAACGGATTCGAGCCGTTCAGCACTTTGGCATCGCGTAGAGGCGACAGCGCATTCGGTTCAATTCTGTTCCAGATGTCCAAATCGCGCAGCAGTTTGGCTGAATGTTGGGTTAAGGCGATTTCGCGCCCATCAAATGCGGGGTTGGACAGTTGCTCTTGTTTGACTTGCTCAATTACCGTGATGTGCAAGCCTTTGCCCGATAGCGCACGTGCAAAGCATAGGCCAGCGGGGCCTGCACCTATGATGATGACGTCTGTTTCTGTGTTGCTGAGTGCGTTCATTGATTGCCCGTTATTTGATGACTTATTTAATGTCCATGAACCATTGAATCAAGTATTTCGCCACAAAACCCACCATGCCAAAACCCAAACCTAAAAAGATAATGAACGCACCGAACTTACCAGCCTTTGACTCCCACGCTAATTGCCCAATGATGAATAGCATGTACAGCATAAAGCCGCCCACGCCGAATGTCATGCCGAATGCCGCGATTTGTTCTTCTGAGTAACCAAACATGCTTTACAAATTAATTAAGTTTTAAATCCTGTTCGAAATTGCCTTCAACGCGTTGGCCAATTGGAAGTGTCAACCAAATCGCGATAGGCATACCAACTGGCATGCCCCAATACGGGTATCGCAATAATCAAACCCAAAAATGCAAATACGGATCCGAAAAAAATGGCAAACATGATGATGGCAGCCCAAACGCCCATTGCCAGAGGGTTTTCCATGACGGCACGCCAACTGAGCAAGATGGCTTGAAACATGTTCACCTTGCAGTCTAAGAGTACGGGTACAGAGATGACAGTGGATGCAAAAATAGGTGCAGCCAGAACCCCGCCTAAAGCCAACCAAAGCTCGAATGCCCAGCCTTGCTTGGCCAAAATGATGTGCTGAACAAATTCAGCAGGTGTATTGATGGGTGTTTGCGCTATCAATGTAATAAACGCTGCTGATGTAATGACCCAACCCGTGGCTGCAAATGCCAACAAAATACCTAAACGAATGAGACACCAATAATCATCGCCTAATTTATTAGTATGACTTCTCTGCCATTGATTCCACGTATTCACCACCACATTGAAACTGATGGGTTCACCCCTCTCCAATGCACGGCTCAGTGCATACAGGCTGGTGGCCATGATGGGTGCGATGATTAAGACTCCTGTAAATGCACCGGCCAATAACCAAAACCGTTCACGTGCCACAAAAAAAACCAAACCGCCAAATAGGGCGAACAATATGCCATGCAAATAGCTCACCCAGCCACACCGCACCATGTCGCGCCAACCCATTTGTATCCAGATAAAAGGGCGCATCACGTCCACCGTTTTAACTGATGCAGATTTATTTTTATTATCGGAAGCTGTCATAAAGTTACCTCAGGGAGTCTAACTACTCAAGTCCATTGTGGAGTTGATCCATATCAAGCATGAGATCAAGTACGTTATTTAAGCACTGGGTGGCACATAGCCTTGCGCGGCATCAGCGCCACCTCCAAAAAAGTGCGCTTCCATTTGGCGTGCCAAGTACTGGCGGGCACGCAAATCGCCCAAATTCAAGCGGTTTTCGTTGACCAGCATGGTTTGGTGCTTCAGCCAATCTGCCCATGCTTGCTTGCTGACGCTTTCCCATAGACGTTTGCCCAGTTCGCCCGGGTAGGGTGGAAAATCCAAGCCTTCGGCTTCTTGTTTGAGTTTGATACAGTTGACCATGCGTGCCATGTAATTGTCCTTTTTAGATTGAATGAGTGCAAATGAAGTTGCCAAATTGAGTTGCTATTTTGACTGTTTCTAAATTGTCCTAGGTTTTTCAAACAATTATCGGCCATTGATAGAACAAAGGGCATTTTTTGGTGTCCAATGAAGTAGTTTTCGAATTTATATTTCTAGGAGTTTGCGGTGTTCAAAGTGTTGAGTCAATTGAGTTTGCGCCAAATCATGCTGGGCACCGCTTTGGTGTGCTTTGGTTTATTGGCATTTGGTTTTTACTTGCAACATGTGGTGGGTTTAGATCCATGCCCAATGTGCATTGTGCAACGATATGCTATGGTTTTAATAGCACTATTGGCAATATTTACAGTTACTACAGGACAAATTGGCATACAAAAATCGCTGACCACCTTGATTGCAATGCTTTCACTGGGTGGCGCATTTGTGGCAGCGCGGCAAAGTTGGCTGCAATGGTATCCGCCCGAAATTGCAACGTGTGGCCGTGACATTTACGGCATGATTGAGGCGTTTCCGCTGCAAAAAGTGATTCCCATGGTGTTTCGCGGTTCAGGTGACTGCACCAAAGTAGATTGGACATTTTTAGGCGGTTCAATCGCCAACTGGTCGTTTTTGTGTTTTTGCGCGATTGCTGTTTTGAGTGTCTTTTTGCTTTTCAGGCGGAAAGTATAAGAAGATCGGCTTATGCAGAATGGCGTGCTTAGAACACCTTAAAGAGTCTTAAAGCTTTTTGACCAACACTTGACTTTTGCGGTCCCAGTTGTATTTGCGCTTGCGCGCCTCAGGTAACCAATCAGGGTCAACTTGTTTGAACCCGCGTTTGATGAACCAATGCATGGTGCGCGTGGTCAGCACAAAAATACTGTCTAAACCAGCTGCTTTGGCGCGGTGCTCTATGCGCTTTAAAACACGTTCACCATCACCTTGACCTTGCACATGCGGTGACACTGTCAGGGCTGCCATTTCAGCGGTTTTTGCTTCAGAATAAGGGTAGAGTGCTGCGCAGGCAAATATCACGCCATCGTGTTCCAAAATGGTGTAGTTGCTGGCATCGCGTTCAATTTCGGTTCGGTTGCGTTTGACCAAAGTGCCATCGCGTTCAAATGGCTCAATCAGTTGCAAAATACCACTGACATCATCTGCAGTGGCTTCACGCAAACTTTCTAATTTCTCGTCCACCACCATGGTGCCAATGCCGTCGTGCACATAGACTTCTAAGAGTAACGAACCATCGACATCAAACGGCAAAATGTGGCTGCGTTCAACCCCTGCCACACAGGCTTTGACGCAATGCTGCAAGTAAAAAGCGGAATCAGTGGGTTGCGTGGCGGACGGTAAATTAGCCAACATTTTTTGTGCTGCAGCCAATGGCAATTCGGTATCGATGGGGTTTGATTCGCTGGCTTCTTTGTCGGGGTGAATGCGAATGCCTGGAATTTCGGTCACAAATATCAGCTTATCGGCTTGTAGATCGATTGCCACAGAGGTGGCGACTTCTTCCATCGTTAAATTAAACGCTTCTCCCGTGGGCGAAAACCCGAAAGGTGATAACAACACCATGGCACCCAAATCCAATGTTTGCATGATGCCTGCCGTATCCACCTTGCGCACCAAACCAGAGTGTTGGAAGTCCACGCCATCCACAATTCCGACGGGGCGAGCAGTGATGAAGTTGCCAGATATCACGCGCACAGTGGAGCCAGCCATTGGCGTATTGGGCAAGCCTTGACTGAAAGCGGCTTCAATTTCGTAGCGCAATTGACCAGCGGCTTCCTGTGCGCAGTCCAGCGATACCTCATCGGTGATGCGCATGCCGTGCGAATAGCGAGGTGAGTGGCCTTTGGCCATCAATTGTTCGTTAACTTGTGGTCGGAATCCATGAACCAGAACAACTTTCACCCCCATGCTTTGGATGAGTGCTAAATCTTGCGCCAAATGTTGCAATTTCCCAGCAGCTATTGCTTCACCTGCAATGCCCACCACAAACGTTTTGCCACGGTGCAAGTGAATGTATGGCGCAACTGAGCGAAACCATGGGACAAATGACGCGTTGATGGTGTTTGGCATTCTGGGTCAGTGTTATGTTTTGTTTACCCTTACATCATAAACGAGCTCAACGCTTTCTTGAAAGCTAGCTTGAACTGTATTGAGCGTACGTTTAAGAGACAGACGGAGGTGCAACCGGTGAAAATCTTAGTGGCGCTTGCGAGCCAGTTTGCTTGCTGACGCAGATCGTGCGCGTGCTTTGCTGGCGTGGCTGGATTTGGTACCTTTGCGAGCATTGACTGATTTTGCTTTCGCAGGCACATACAACACCACCGATTGCTTGGCTTGAAAACTGCCAGTAGCGCTAATTTTGTTCCAACTGGCCACATTGTTAACAGTCACTTTGTATTGATTGGCAATGGCCGCAACACTCATCGCATTACGCAACTTGACGATGATTTTCTTTAGAATGATCTCTGGCGAAAACCCAATTTGTCCATTGTCTGCAATGTGTGATGAAACGTCTGCTGTTTGTTTTGCGCTGCGAGGTACCAATAATGTTGACCCCTCTTTAATCAACATGCGAGGTGGAATCCGGTTGATTTCACGAAATTTTGCTTCATTCATCCCCACCAGTTTGGCCGCATCTACCGATTTCAGTGTGCGGGGAGCTATCCAAACGGTCCAACCCGCGGTTTGGCCATTGTGAATAGCTAAATTGCGTTCAAAAATACCTGCATTGTCCCAAGGTAGCAAAATGTAAGGCGTGCCGGCTTTAAAAATAGTTGGCTTATTGGCAGCAGGATTCAGTGATTTGAAGTCTTCCAAATCAACCTCAGCCAACTTGGCCGCCAAGGCCACATCCATGTCGCGGTCGATGCTGACACTTTGAAAATATGGGTGATTAGGTATCTCAGGCAGAGTAGAGTTAAATGCTGCTGGACTTGCAACAATATTTTTCACTGCCAATAACTTGGGTACGTAATGGCGGGTTTCGTTTGGCATGTTTAAACTGTAATAGTCCGTACCCAATCCTTCACGTTGATTACGTGCGATGGCTCGACCCACGGAACCTTCTCCCCAGTTGTAGGCAGCCAATGCCAAATGCCAGTCACCAAACATGCCGTATAGTTTTTGCAAATAATCCAGCGCGGCACGGGTCGATGCCAACACATCGCGGCGATCATCCTTGAAAACGCTTTGTTTGAGTGAAAAATACTTCCCTGTTGCTGGCATGAATTGCCACATACCAGCAGCCTTGGCAACCGACACTGCTTGTGGATTAAAAGCGCTTTCAATAAATGGCAACAAGGCCAGTTCCGTAGGCATATTGCGCCGCTCAAGCTCTTCCACCACGTGGTAAAGGTATTTACTTGACCGCTCAGTCATGCGGTTGATGTAATCGGGGCGACTTGAATACCATTGTTCATGCTGGTTAACCAATTCAGTTTGATCCAAACCATTCATACCAAATCCACGACGAATACGTGCCCATAAATCCGAATCATTCGTAGGTGTGTAGATCACCAAAGGCTCATCCGGCGCGTCCTGTGTTGTTACGACATGTGCGGAGGGCGCGGCGTTCAGCGTAGTTTCGTCCTGAAGCGGCTTTTTCTCGATATCAAAAGCGTTTGTTTCACCATAACCATGTGTCGCAAACAGTGCGGCTGCTAAACATACAAACCAATGTGATTTTGATTTGCTAACACGCGGTATTTCGGCACGCTTGATTGGTGATAGTAAAAAACTCTGTACAAGTATGTGAAGAAATCGGGAAACAAAAGGCATGTAGGCTTTCACTGAAATTCGAGAATAATCGGACAACATTCTTATTATATGAATGCATTCGATTGTGACCAAGAATTAATTAAATAGGGCCACCTAATATGCTCTGTGGTTTAAACCGAAAGTGCGATTTTCAAATCGCAATGAACTAATTAAGGCAACCTAGGGTAATCCGTATATCCTTTTGCCCCACCACCGTAAAAAGTTGCGCGGTCAGGGGCATTCAAGACTGCTCCTTCGCGCAAGCGTCGGGTGAGGTCGGGGTTGGCGATGAAGGGACGTCCAAATGCAACCAAATCGGCTCCTTGGATCAGCGCCTCGTCTGCCAGAGATTTGTCAAATCCGTTGTTTACCATCCAAGCCGCTTTGCCATCTGCACCTTGGTAGGCTGCGCGCAGAGCTGCATAGTCAAATGGTTTATCACCTTGCGTGTAGTCGCGGGCAGCACCCGTTGAACCTTCAATAATGTGAATAAACGCCAAGTTGAGTGGGGCAAGCTGTTGAACCACGTAAGTAAAAAGTGTTTGTGGTTCTGGGTCATGCGCATCGTTGGCAGGCGTAACGGGTGACAAACGCAACCCAACACGGTCGCCACCAATTTCTTGGCACACAGCGGTCATCACTTCAATTAGTAATCGGCTGCGGTTTTCAATGCTGCCTCCGTATTTGTCTGTGCGCGTGTTGGAGCCACTGCGCATGAACTGGTCCAGCAAATAACCATTAGCTGCGTGAACTTCAATGCCATCAAAACCAGCGGCGATGGCATTGTTAGCAGCGCGGCGGTAGTCGGACACTATGCTTGGGAGCTCGTTCAATTCCAATGCCCGTGGCATGGATGTGTCCACAAATGACGGTACACCATCATGTATCAGAACTGTTTTGGTTTTGGCCTGTATGGCAGATGGTGCCACGGGCGCTTGTCCGTTGGGTTGCAATTCTGTGTGTGAAACGCGCCCCACATGCCAGAGCTGGATAACAATTTTTCCGCCAGCGGCATGGACAGAATCCGTCACCTTGCGCCATGCTTTGACCTGCGTGTCGCTCCAAATTCCGGGTACATCAGAGTAGCCTTGTCCTTGGTGACTGATTGCGGTGGCCTCTGTCACGATCAATCCTGCACCGTTTTGCGGGTCTGACCGCTGAGCGTAATAGGTCACCAGCAAGTCGTTGGGCATTGCACCGGGCGCGCGATTGCGTGTTAAAGGTGCCATGACGACGCGGTTGGCCAGATGCATGCTGCCAACTTGGATGGGATCGAATAAGGTAGACATATTGAATTGGTAGATTGATTGAAGGTTGATACGACTGTTTAGAGTCTATATATGTAGACAGTATTGCTCATTACAATGTTTGAATCAATTTAACAGCAAACCAAAGAGGTGCGTAAGTGACACTCACACAACGATTAAGCCCATGGCGTCCACCCATCGCAGATGGGAAGAGCGAAACTCGAAAAAAAGCAGACATGCCTTTCAAACTGGCCGATTGCGATCCATCTGCGAAGCCGTTTTCTACTGGTGACAAACAACTCGATAAAGCCGCTGTTGAAGCGCTGGCTATCGAGCTGGATGAATTACAAAACCTGTTTTACGCAGATAAGCGTTTCAAACTCTTGGTGGTACTTCAGGGCACTGACACCTCTGGCAAAGATGGCACGCTACGTGGTGTTTTTAACCGAGTCACGCCACTGGGTGTTCATTGTGTGGGTTGGAAAGCCCCTTCAGAAGAAGAGCGCGCGCATGATTATTTGTGGCGTATCCACAAACACATGCCCAGTGCTGGCGAGTTCATGGTGTTCAACCGCAGCCATTATGAAGATGTGTTGGTTCCACCAGTTAACGGCTGGATCACGCCACAGCAAACTTTAGAGCGATACGCACAAATCAATGACTTTGAGCGCATGCTCAGTGAAAATGGCACCGTTATCCTCAAGTTCATGCTGCATATCAGCTATGAAGAGCAGGGCGTGCGTTTGCAAGAGCGCATCGATGATGTGACCAAACATTGGAAGTTCAGCTTGGGCGATTTGGAGGTGCGCAAACAATGGAAAGCCTATCAGAAGGCCTACGAAGACTTACTTGTTGCGACCAGTACACCCTGGGCACCTTGGACTGTTGTGCCTGCCAATTCCAAAACTCACCGCAATGTGATGATTGCGAGTGTCATATGTGACAAGCTTAAATCGTTGGGATTGCGCTACCCACCAAGTGACCCAGCGCTCAAGAATTTGAAAGTGATTTAATTGACAGTACTGTATTTGGATGGATTGCTATTTATTTAATAGCAAATTAGGCAATCGATACGCTGGCTACATGCCAATTTGATGCATAAACTCTGGTAAAAGCAGTTTCACCCTTGCTGGTGTGCTTATTGCTAAAACCTATCCCGGATAATCTAGCCCTATGTCCGAGCCAGCTCCACACCTCAAACTCAATATTGAGTTCCCCGAAAATCTCCCCGTTTCTGGCAAGCGGGACGAGATCATGGCGGCCTTGCGTGCGCATCAAGTGCTTATTGTTTGTGGTGAAACGGGTTCAGGTAAGACCACGCAGTTGCCCAAAATCGCTTTGGCAATGGGGCGTGGCAAGGTGAATTACCCAGCAGGGCAAGGCAAACTCATAGGCCACACTCAACCGCGCCGTATTGCTGCCAGCTCGGTTGCCAAACGCATTGCCGAAGAGCTGAAAACGCCGCTGGGCGAGGTGGTGGGTTACAAGGTGCGGTTTCAGGACCGGTTGAGCCGTGATGCTTCGGTGAAGCTGATGACCGATGGTATTTTGCTGGCCGAAACGCAAACCGATCCGCTCTTAAAAGCCTACGACACCATCATCATTGACGAAGCGCACGAGCGCAGTTTGAACATTGATTTTTTGCTGGGCTATCTGCGTCAAATCTTGCCGCGCCGACCAGACCTGAAAATCATCGTTACTTCGGCCACGATTGACGCAGATCGCTTTGCAAATCATTTTGCATCTAGACAGGGGCCAGCGCCGATCATCATGGTTTCGGGGCGGATGTTTCCGGTTGAACAGCGCTACCGACCCTATGAAGAGTCGCGAGATTACGGACTCAACAACGCAATTGCCGATGCGGTTGATGAGCTATGGAGTAACCCTCATCAAAGTGGCGACATCTTGGTATTTTTACCGGGTGAGCGCGAAATCCGCGAAGCCGCTGATCATTTGCGTGGGCATTTGAGTCATCAACCCATCATGCGAAGTGCTGAAGTGTTGCCACTCTTTGCGCGTTTAAGCCAAGCTGAACAAGACAAAATTTTTGATGGTCATACTGGGCGACGCATTGTGTTGGCGACCAATGTGGCGGAAACATCACTCACCGTTCCAGGCATTCGTTACGTGATTGACGTGGGCACAGCGCGCATGAAGCGCTACAGTTTCAGGAGCAAGGTCGAGCAGTTATTGGTCGAACCCATCAGTCAATCTTCAGCCAACCAACGGGCAGGGCGTTGCGGTCGTGTGGCAGATGGTATTTGCATACGCTTGTATGACCAAATCAGCTTTGATGGTCGACCACGCTTTACCGAGCCCGAAATTTTGCGCAGTTCACTGGCCGGTGTGATTTTGCGCATGAAATCATTGCACTTGGGTGTGGTGGAGGATTTTCCTTTTCTCGAAGCGCCACAAGGGCGTGCGATTGCCGATGGTTATCAGCTATTGAACGAACTCGGCGCAGTGGATGATGCGAACGAATTAACCGCGATGGGGCAAGAATTGGCCAAGTTGCCTTTAGACCCCCGCGTAGGACGCATGCTGGTGGAAGCGCGAACCCGTGGCGCATTAGACGAGGTATTGGTCATTGCCAGCGCCTTGAGCGTGCAAGACGTGCGCGACAGACCGATGGAGGCGCAACAAGCAGCCGACCAAGCGCATGTGAAGTTTGACGATGAGAAGAGCGAGTTTGTCGGGTATTTGAAACTGTGGAAATGGTTGAATGAATCCAAAGGCGGTGGCGCAGACCACACCGTGCACAAACTCAGCAACCGCCAATACGAACAACTGCTGCGGCAAAACTTCATCAGCATGCGCCGCGTACGCGAATGGCGCGATATCCACAGCCAGCTCGTCACGGTTGTTGCCGAACACAAATGGCGTATCAATAGCAAGCCAGCTTCATACGAAGAATTGCACATGTCCATGTTGGCCGGGCTGTTGGGCAATGTAGGCTGGAAGATGGAAACAGAAGCGGCCACGGGTGGACGTGACGACAAAGGCAAAAGAGGATCAGGTGGGGGCGAATACTTGGGCGCACGCGGCATCAAGTTTTTTGCGCATCCGGGTGCCCATTTGTCTAAGAAACCCGGCCGCTGGATCATCGCATCAGAGCTGGTGGAAACCACGCGACTTTTCGGACGCGGCTTGGCTAATATTGAACCGCAATGGTTGGAAAAAGTAGCCGGTCATTTACTGAAAAAACAATTGCTGGACCCGCATTGGGAAAAGCGTGCTGCGGAAGTTGTCGCACTGGAGCGAGCCACCTTATACGGTTTGGTGGTTTACAGTGGCCGCAAAGTCAATTTTGGCCGTGTTGACATGCATGCCGCACGCGAGATTTTTATTCGTGAAGGCTTGGTTGCCAACAATTGGGAAACCAAACTACCATTTTTAGCAGCCAATGAAAAGTTGATCGCCCAAGTTGAAGAGCTGGAACACAAATCGCGTCGCCAAGACGTGTTGGTGGACGATGAATTGATTTATGCGTTTTACGACCAGCAGTTGCCCAAAGATGTGTGCAGTGGCTACAGCTTTGAGAATTGGTACCGAGAAGAGATCAAGCGGCAGCCCAAGCTCCTCTTGTTGAGCAAAGACGAACTGATGCGGCATGAGGCTGCTGGCATCACCACGCAGTCATTCCCCAAAACTATCCGCTTGGGCGGGGTGGACTGCCAAGCGAGCTACCTGCATGAACCGGGTGACGCCAAAGACGGCATGACCGTTACCGTGCCCTTGTTTGTCTTGAACCAAGTGAACGAAGAGCGCTGCGAATGGTTGGTGCCCGGCATGTTGAAAGACAAAATTCAAGCCTTGCTCAAATCGCTGCACCAGCGCCCCCGTTCGCGCTTGTACCCTTACCTGAAACAGCCACGCGCATGGCAGCAGAGCTGAATGTACCAGAGGCTTTTGGTGCGACAGGCCTGATTGAAGCGCTTTTGAAAAAGGTGCGGGATGCAACGCAAGTGGATGTGCAACGGGCTGATTTCAAACTCGACATGCTGAGCCCACATTTGTTCATGAATTTCAAAGTGGTGGATGAACATGGTCGTCAATTGGGTACTGGTCGTAATTTGGGCGCACTCAAAGCAGAATTGGGTAGCAAGGCGCGTGGTGCGTTTCAGGCCCTAGCTGGGTTAAAGCTTTCGGGTTTGAAGCTGTCAGGGATTCAACAAGCGCAATCGGCAGTAAATGCTGATGTCAAACAAAAATATATAGAAAATCAGCCTGTATCCGGCGTAAATACTGCCTATAATGCTACTAAAAATATAGCAAAATCAAAACCCACAGAATCACCAACTTCTCCAGCAGGCCAACGTTACACCGCTTGGACATTTGGCGAATTGCCTGAACTGATGGAGATTAGCAAAAGCGGGCAAACCTTGATTGGCTATCCCGCGCTGATTGATTTGCAAGACGCTGTGGGAATAGAGGTATTTGATGAGCCAGATATGGCAGCAGCCAAACACGCTGCAGGCTTGCGACGTTTGTTTGCATTGCAGCTCAAAGACGCACTCAAGTATTTAGAAAAAAACATTCCTGATCTCACCAAAATGGCAGCTGCTTACATGCTGGTGGGGCGCGCTGCTGACAATGCAGGTGGTGGCACAGCAGAAGAACTGCGCGAGCAAATCATTGCCAAAGCTTTGGATCGCGCTTTTTTACTCGACCCACTGCCAACCAACACAAGCGAATTCACCAAAAGACTAGGTGAGGGCAGAGGGCGTTTGACACTCATCAGCACTGAAATAGCACGCATGGTGGCCATTATTTTGCAAGATTTTGCAACTGCGGCACGCAAACTCAAAGACACTAAAAACGCGCCAGATGCAACAGCAGATGTTGCCGCACAACTGGCGCGATTGATGCCCAAACGCTTCATCGCCCAAACCCCATACGAGCGTTTGCACCACTTCCCGCGTTACCTCAAAGCCATCACCGCGCGGCTGGACAAATACCGAGCCGACCCTGCTCGCGATGCGTTGAAGCTGAAAGAATTGCGGCCATCCGAACAAAACTACTGGCGCTTGGTGGCAGAACGCAAAGGCGTGGCAGACGAACGGATGTTAGAGTTCAGATGGTTGCTGGAAGAGCTGCGTGTCAGCTTCTTCGCCCAAGAGCTGCGCACACCGCAGCCTGTGAGTGTCAAGCGGCTGGATAAATTGTGGGTGCAGATTAAGAGTTAATATTTGGCTGTAGCCGGCGTATTTATTGCCTGAGCAGCATATATTTAATAGTGATTTGTAGCACTAAATTTGCAGTGCATCCAACGGACTAGCTGTGCCGCCTGCGGCCACCCTCAGCACATGGGTATAAATCATAGTTGTTGAAACATCTGAATGCCCGAGCAATTCCTGCACCGTGCGAATATCGGTGCCAGCTTGCAGTAAATGGGTTGCAAAACTGTGGCGCAGGGTGTGCGGCGTAGCGGGTTTCAAAATTAATGCGGTTTGCACGGCATGCTTGAAAGCACGCTGAAAAGTTTGGTCATACGCATGATGTCGACGTACCGTTTTGCTACGCGGGTCAGTGGATAACGTGCCTTGCGCAAATACCCAATGCCAACCCCATGTTTGCCCCGCTTTTGGGTATTTAACCTCCAATGCGTGAGGCATTTCTACCCCTGGTACTTGGTTTACCCTGTCCTGCGTCCACAGCGCATGGCTTTGATGACATTGATTTTTCAAAGCGTCTAGCAAACTGATGGGCAACATCACTACGCGGTCTTTACCGCCTTTGGCATCGCGTACTACAATTACTTTACGGTCAAAATCTACATCCTTTACACGCAAACGCAATCCTTCAAACAAACGCATACCACAACCATAAAGCAGTGAAGCCAGCACCTTATGCTCCCCCGTCAAATGACTTAAGACCGCCTGCACCTCTGCACGCGTTAACACAACAGGTATGCGCTTTTTAGGTACGGGTCGCGCCAACTCATCCATCCAAGGCAAAGCCACACCCAGCACTTTTTGGTACAAAAACAACAAGGCACTTAAGGCTTGCCGGTGGGTAGACACGGAAACTTTTCTCTGGACAGCCAAATATGTCAAATACGCCTCAACCTGCACTTGCCCCAATTCGCGCGGGTGCTCCAAATTATGAAATCGAATGAAATTTTTCACCCAATACACGTAAGCCTCTTCCGTTCTTAGGCTATAGTGCAGGTAACGGATTTGTTCACGCAACTGATCCAGCAAACGAGTAGACTGAAAAACAGGCGTGCTGGACTTTCTAGGATTGTTATGACTGTTCATTCATACAGTATAAACGCTGTAAGCCAATTAGCAAGCGGCTTACAGAGCATTTTTTCAACCCATGTTAGGGCGACAAACGCCATGTTAGGGCGCAAATGCGTGCGCCCTATATTAAGTTAGACTTTTGGGCGGCGCGAATCTTGCTGCCCAAAGGCTTGCATTTACGGAGCAAAAAATGAGCACTCACCGCGTGTATAAGTCCCATGAATTCATGCAGCCAGCCGAGAAAGAACCAATACGGTCTGTTGTTGTTGAATCTTCGCATTCAGTTATCGTGGCTTGGCATGTGGAGCCCGGCCAAACTATTGCGCCACATATTCACCCCGACGGACAAGATACATGGACCATCCTTTCAGGGGAAGGTCAATATCAAATTGACGAGCAAGGCAACACCGTTGCAATTGTTCCGGGGGATATCGTAGTTGCAAACAAAGGGCAGGTGCACGGTGTTCTTTGCACCAGCGTTGGCCCACTTCGGTTCATTTCAGTGGTTGCGCCTTTGGATGCTGGTTATGAACCGCTATCAGCAAAAACATAGGGGATATCAAGTGCAACAAGCTGCCTCCGCTCCCCAGCCTAACTGTTTGGTCAAGCTGACGCCAACAGGCTCCGCCTGTTGGTACCCTCCGCTTCGCTCCGGCGCAGCTTACCGCGGGCGTTAGAGGAGCATGGTATGAAATTTAAGTTGTTGGCGATGGTCATTATTGCAGGGAGTCTTTCCTCTGTGGTGCACGCTGAGTATTACAAGGTAAATGTAAAGCGTGTTGATCAAAATCTTTATAAAACAACAACTGGTGGTTTATATATAAAGACTCGCTATTGCTACGAATACACTTATGGCGATGATGCTGTGCTTAAATATGAAGACTACAGTTACGACAACAAGCTAATATTTGATTCTGGAACAACTTGTGAAGTTGAAAAAGTATTCAAATAAATTCTAACATTTCGGTCAAGCCGACCCGCATTCTGCGGTCGGCTTACCTCGCCCGTTAGCCACCAAGGTCCCATGAAAACCATAGCCGTATATTTAGTTCTAGTATTATTTGCAAGCACTGCACTCTCAGAGTCTATTTCTGAAAATTTGGCGTGGAATAAAGAATTTTCTAGTGAATCCGTACATGGCGTTTTTGTACTTTGTAAAAGTAGTAGCAATTCCTGTACTACAAATAATGCAAAACGAGCATCTACGGCCTATATTCCAGCATCCACGTTCAAAATTCCCAATGCTCTCATAGGTCTTGAAACCGGCGCCATAAAAGATGAACGGCAGGTTTTCAAATGGGACGGCAAGCCTAGAGCAATGAAGCAATGGGAAAAAGACTTAACGCTAAGGGGCGCTATACAGGTTTCTGCTGTTCCGGTATTTCAACAAATTGCCAGAGAAGTTGGCGAAACAAGAATGCAAAAATACCTTAACCTGTTTTCATATGGCAACGCCAACATAGGCGGAGGCATTGACAAATTCTGGCTAGAAGGTCAGCTTAGAATCTCAGCAGTCAATCAAGTTAAATTTTTAGAGTCGCTTTACCTAAATAATTTGCCAGCATCAAAAGCAAACCAACTAATAGTAAAAGAGGCAATAGTTACAGAAGCAACTCCAGAATATATAGTTCATTCAAAAACTGGATATTCCGGTGTGGGCACAGAATCAAGTCCTGGTATCGCTTGGTGGGTTGGTTGGGTAGAGAAAGGAACTGAGGTTTACTTTTTTGCTTTTAACATGGACATAGACAATGAGAGTAAGTTGCCGTCAAGAAAATCCATTCCAACAAAAATCATGGCAAGTGAAGGTATCATCATTGGTGGCTAACAAGGCGCTCAAGGCCGTGGCTGCGCCACTGGACGTCTCCAATCGGCGCATGCTTCGCATTTTACGCGCCGCTTGTAGCCGCCCCTTAGCTTTGCGTTAGGCCTCTCCCAATCTGGCTCAGTACTCTCGTCTTTCTACTCACCAACGCGGTTCAAAACTTCCGGCCTTAAAGGCCGCAGCGTCAGGTCACGTCGATGCGTAAGTTCTGTGGCAACGAGAACAAGTACCTCAGCAAATGGGAGTTATTAGGTCTTACTTGACTTTGTTCTTACTCATGTTAAAGTCTTACTGTTGAAAAAGTAAGGAATAACAGGAGGTAAGCATGCACGCAGACGCTATTGTTTCAAGCAAGGGACAGGTCACTTTGCCTGCAAAAATCCGCGCCCAGTTGGGGATTCAGACGGGGACTAAGCTGCATTTTGAGCTGCGGGGGCAGGAGATTGTGGTTAAGGCTGAGCTGCCTATGAGCGCTTATTACGGCATGCTCAAGGGTTACAAGCTTGACCCCGCTGATCTGGTGATTGAAAAAGAGCCAGATCGGGAGTTTTGATGAATGTTGTTGATTCGTCCTGCTGGATTGAGTTTTTCACGGCTGGTACAAATGGTCCAGTGTTCAAACCCGTGATTGAGCAACGCGACCAATTACTTGTGCCTGTTATCAGTATTTACGAAGTCTACAAAATCCTTAGCCGTAAATTACCAGTTGGTGCAGTGCTATCGTGCCTAGACGTCATGCGCTTAGGCCGAGTGCTTGATTTAACGGATAAACGCGCTGTTGCGGCGGCTGACATTGCCAGCAAACACCAACTTGCCATGGCTGACGCGGTGATTTACAGCATGGCCCTAGAGTTTGATGGAACGCTTTGGACGCAGGATGTGGATTACAAAGGTCTGCCAAGCGTGAATTATTTTGACAAGCCACTTGCTTGATTTCTTCAATGAACGATGAACTGAAAAACAGACCCACCACTGCTTTGTCACGCACCTGGCAAGTGGGTGCACTGTGTCGCGCCATTGCGGACAGTTTGGATGCACGGTTTAACCCGGTGACGGTGCAAGGCGAAATTTCAGGGTTTTCGCGTGCCAGCAGTGGGCACTGCTATTTCTCACTGAAAGATGCGACAGGGCAAATTCGCTGTGCCATGTTCAAGCGTGCTGCGAATTTGACAGAATTCATGACACGCGATGGTGATTTGGTCGAAGTGCGCGGTCGCATTGATGTGTACACACCGCGCGGCGATTTGCAGTTGATTGTGGAGAGCATGAGCCAAGCAGGGCAAGGGGCTTTATTTGAGCAATTTCTGCGACTGAAAGCCAAGCTGGAAGCTGAGGGTTTATTTGATGCCGCTCGCAAACGCGAATTGCCCATCGCACCGCGCGGCATTGGTTTGGTCACTTCATTAGGTGCTGCAGCTTTGCACGACGTCATTACTGCACTGCAAAGGCGTGTGCCTCACATTCCAGTGATTGTGTCGCCAGCCAGCGTGCAGGGCGTTGGTGCGCCTCAAGAGTTGTGTCAAGCGCTAGCAAATTTGTATCAATACAATGAACAAATACGCCAGCTAGAGGCCAATTTAATGCACAAGGCTGCGCGTGCGCCGATTGATGTCATTTTGCTGGTGCGGGGTGGAGGGTCTTTGGAAGATTTGTGGGCGTTCAACGATGAAACCTTGGCACGCACCATCGCACAAAGTCCAGTACCCGTTATCAGTGGTGTGGGTCACGAGACCGATTTCACCATTGCTGATTTTGTAGCCGACTTGCGTGCACCTACACCGACAGCCGCCGCCGAATTGGTGAGCCAATCGCGCGATGCTTGGTTGGCTGCCGTTGACATGATGCAAGAGCGTTTGCAAGACGCAGCAAACCGACATTTGGATACACATAATCAGCATTTGGACAGAACAACACAACGCCTAGGTCGCCCAGCACAAGGCATTGGCCGTCAGCAACAAGTTGTAGAGAGTCAATTCCAGCGCATGCGCTTTGCTATGAAATCGCAAATGAATCAATTCCAGCAAAATTTAAACACCCAGCAAACTGAATTCCCCGTTGCTTTTCAAAAGTTATTGAATGAATCACGACACCATTTATCACAACATGCACAAAGTTTGTCACTATTGGATCCGCAATTGGTGTTGCAACGCGGCTATGCCTGGGTGGTGGATGCGACTGGCGTGACGGTTACCGATGCCAAAAAAACCAAGACGGGTCAAGGCTTGCAAGTGACCCTCGCTAAGGGGCAAATTGATGTCACGGTGGCCAGCCAAGCAGGGGATGCATTGTTTTGATTCGGCAATGTCGATATTGAAATACGCTTGCAATTTCAATGGGAATCAAAATGTTTCTACAATAGTCGTTTTATTGAAGGAACTCTCAAATGGAACATACACTCCCCGCATTACCTTACGCCATTGATGCATTGGCTCCGCATTATTCAAAAGAAGCTTTTGAATACCACCATGGCAAACACCACAATGCTTATGTGGTGAACCTCAACAACTTGCAAAAAGGCACTGAGTTTGAGTCCATGGGCTTGGAAGACATTGTTAAAAAATCCAGCGGTGGCATTTACAACAATTCAGCACAAATTTGGAACCACACATTCTTTTGGAGTTGCATGAAACCCGCTGGTGGTGGTGAGCCTACTGGCGCTTTGGCAGCAGCCATCAACGCTAAATTCGGTTCATACGCAGCGTTCAAAGAAGCTTTCGTTAAATCAGCTGTCGGTAACTTTGGTTCTGGCTGGACATGGTTGGTCAAAAAACCTGATGGCAGCGTGGATATCGTCAATACCGGCGCGGCTGGAACGCCACTGACTACGGCAGACAAAGCATTGCTCACAGTAGACGTATGGGAACACGCGTATTACATTGACTACCGCAATTTGCGCCCTAAGTTTGTTGAGACTTTCCTCAACAACTTGGTTAATTGGGAATTTGCACAGGCCAATTTTGCTTGATTGTGCAAGTCGCTAACGTCAAAGATAGCGTGTTTTGATCCATTGAAAGACCGTAAATTAATTTTTACGGTCTTTTTCTTTATTAGGGCTTTTGTTGTGATTGAAATGGAATGCCTGTTAGTTTGAAACCAGGTTTGATGCCCCGTTTGGCAAACCAGCCTTGGTTCATTTCCAGTACATAGCGGACAGGCTTCTTTGAGCAGTGTGAATCCAATACCTGAGGTTTCATATCGGCTAAGTTGACAATGGTGCCGTCGTCAGCAACAAATGCCGCTGTAAGGGGTAACAAGGTATTTTTCATCCAAAAGCACTGCACCCCCGCTTCTTCAAATACAAACAACATGCCTTCGTGGTTGGGCATGGACGGTCGATTCATTAAACCGATTTGCCGCTCTTGTGGCGTCATCGCCAATTGGGTGTCTATTTGATGCATACCGGCCGAAATTTTGATTCTGTTCAATGAAAGTTGAGGACCTTCTTGGGCACGAGCGTTACTTGGTGATAGATTGCCGATGAGTATTAGCCAAACCGTCAGCACTAGCGCCCGTGTAATTGAGATCAGTTTAATGAGAAATAATTGCATGTTGCGTCAAGTGTATTCGGAAAATTTGATTAAAAAAATACCCGCACCAGCCAAAGCCAGTGCGGGTATTTTTCAACCGAAGTCGCTAAATATTACTTAGCTGCTGGTTTTGCGTCAGCTGCAGGCTTGTCAGCTTTAGCTTTCTTAGCGTCAGCTTTGGCTTTTGCAGCAGCTTCTTTCTTGGCTTTCTTAGCGTCAGCTTTGGCTTTTGCATCAGCTTCTTTTTTGGCTTTAGCTTCAGCTTTTGCATCTGCTTTGGCAGCTGGCTTAGCATCAGCAGCTGGCGTAGCAGCTTTTGCAGCTGGAGCAGCAGCAGCTGGAGCAGCAGCTGGAGCAGCAGCAGCTGGAGCAGCTGCTGGCTTAGCTGCAGGAGCTGCAGCGTGAGAAGCTGCAAAAGATGAAGCTGCGAAAAGACCAGCTACCAAAGCGGCGAGGATTTTGTTCATGTCGAGATTTCCTTAATATAGAGATAAAGTTATTTTTAAAAATACCTACCAAAACCTGGAAGGTGTATCCGTAACGAAGCATCTTTACGAACGGTTGACATCAAATTCACATTTATTTCGGCTTTTTTTGCGACTAAAATCAGATTTCACCCATTTCATCAGTATTTTTGTGAAACCTATCAACTTTTTTGGAGAATTGCTCAATGTACAAGCACATCAAGGTGCCCGCTAACGGTCAAAAAATCACACTGAACTCAGATTTCTCCATCAATGTGCCGGATCAACCAATTGTTCCTTATATAGAGGGTGATGGTACTGGCCAAGATATCACGCCTGTAATGCTCAAGGTGGTTGATGCTGCCGTAGCCAAAGCTTATGCTGGCAAGCGCAAAATTCATTGGATGGAAGTCTATGCAGGTGAAAAATCGACCCATGTCTACGGGCCGGACGTTTGGTTACCAGAAGAAACATTGCAAGCCTTGCGCGAATATGTGGTTTCCATCAAAGGTCCTTTGACCACCCCTGTGGGTGGCGGTATTCGCAGTTTGAATGTGGCCTTACGTCAAGAGCTGGATTTGTATGTTTGCCTGCGTCCAGTTCAGTATTTCACCGGCGTGCCATCACCCGTGAAAGAACCCCACAAAACGAATATGGTGATTTTCCGTGAGAACTCCGAAGACATTTATGCAGGTATCGAATACGAAGCGCAAAGCGACAAAGCGAAGAAATTAATCAAATTCTTGATGGAAGAAATGGGTGTAACGAAAATTCGTTTTCCCAATACATCGGGTATCGGTATCAAGCCAGTTTCATCGGAAGGCACCGAGCGCTTGATGCGTAAGGCGATTCAATATGCAATAGACAATGACAAACCCAACGTGACCATTGTGCACAAAGGCAACATCATGAAATACACCGAAGGTGGCTTCCGTGATTGGGCATACGCTTTGGCACAAAAAGAGTTTGGTGCCAAATTGATCGACGGTGGCCCATGGTGCCAGTTTAAAAACCCAAAAACAGGCAAAGACATCATCGTGAAAGACGTGATTGCAGATGCCTTCTTGCAACAAATTCTGTTGCGACCAGCCGAATACTCTGTCGTTGCCACATTGAATTTGAACGGCGACTATATTTCTGATGCACTGGCCGCTCAAGTTGGCGGTATTGGCATTGCACCTGGTGCGAACTTGTCTGACTCGGTGGCTTGTTTTGAGGCCACACATGGTACAGCGCCCAAATATGCGGGCAAAGACTATGTGAACCCCGGTTCTGAAATCTTATCAGCTGAAATGATGCTGCGCCACATGGGCTGGAAAGAGGCGGCCGACCTCATCATCAGCTCAATGGAAAAATCAATCGCCAGCAAGAAAGTAACTTACGACTTTGCACGTTTGATGGACGGCGCAACGCAAGTCAGCTGCTCTGGTTTTGGCCAGGTGATGATCGACAACATGTAATCTAAAATGCGAGTCGCTTAATTGTCTCAGTACAGCTACTCGCTTTGTTTCACTCGGTAAGATGACTTGCCGAGTGATAATGGATCACATGCTACGTCGGTATTGACCACCCACTTCAAACAGCGCATTGGTGATTTGCCCCAATGAGCAAACACGCACAGCATCCATCAAAATCTCAAACACATTGGCATTGTTGATAACGGCTTCTTGCAGTTGTTTCAATGCCAAAGTAGATTTGTCTTTGTTTCGAAGTTGAAAGTCTTGCAATCTGGTCAATTGGCTTTGTTTTTCGTCATCGGTTGAACGAGCCAATTCAACTTTTTGCACCACGGTATCACCTTCAGGATTACGGAAAGTGTTGACACCGATGATGGGGTATTCACCCGTGTGTTTGAGCATTTCGTAATGCATGGACTCATCTTGAATGCGACCACGCTGGTAGCCAGTCTCCATGGCACCCAGTACACCACCGCGCTCAGCGATGCGTTCAAATTCTGCCAAAACGGCTTCTTCTAATAACTCAGTTAACTCGTCAATGATGAATGCACCTTGATTGGGGTTTTCATTTTTTGCCAAGCCCCACTCGCGGTTGATGATCAATTGAATTGCCAATGCGCGTCGAACGGATTCGTTGGTCGGTGTGGTGATGGCTTCATCAAAGGCATTGGTGTGCAAGCTGTTGCAATTGTCATAGATGGCAATCAGTGCTTGCAAGGTGGTGCGAATGTCGTTGAATTGGATCTCTTGCGCATGCAGGCTGCGGCCGCTGGTTTGAATGTGGTATTTGAGTTTTTGGCTACGCTCATTGGCGCCATACTTTTCCTTCATGGCAACTGCCCAAATGCGTCTGGCTACGCGGCCCATCACTGTGTATTCAGGATCCATGCCATTGCTGAAGAAAAAGCTCAAATTGGGTGCAAAATCATCGATGTGCATACCACGCGCCAAATAGGCCTCTACCAAGGTAAAGCCGTTTGACAATGTGAAAGCGAGCTGGCTGATGGGGTTGGCGCCGGCTTCAGCAATGTGGTAGCCACTGATGCTGACTGAGTAAAAATTGCGCACTTTGTTGTGAACAAAGTATTGGGCAATATCGCCCATTACCTTCAGGCTGAATTCGGTGCTGAAGATGCAGGTATTTTGACCCTGGTCTTCTTTCAAAATGTCGGCTTGTACCGTGCCGCGTACGTTTTCAAGCACCCATTCCTTGATTTTTGCAGTCTCTGTATCGGTCGGTTCGCGCCCGTTGTCGGTTTTGAACTTGGCGATATTTTGATCAATCGCCGTATTCATGAACATCGCCAAGATGGTGGGTGCTGGGCCGTTGATGGTCATGGAAACTGATGTAGAAGGGCTGCACAAATCAAAACCGCTGTACAGCACTTTCATGTCGTCCAGTGTGGCAATGCTGACGCCACTGTTGCCCACTTTACCGTAAATGTCGGGTCGTTTGTCTGGATCGTTGCCGTACAAGGTAACTGAGTCAAATGCAGTTGAGAGGCGTTTGGCGTCCATGCCTGCCGATAGTAATTTGAAGCGGGCATTGGTACGCTTGGCATCGCCTTCACCTGCAAACATGCGTGTCGGGTCTTCGTTTTCGCGTTTGAATGCAAACGTGCCAGCGGTGTAGGGGTAGCTGCCTGGCACGTTGTCCAGCATCAGCCATTTCAGCACCTCGCCATGGTCTTCGTATTGCGGCAGGGCAACTTTGCGTATGGTGGTTCCGCTCAGCGATTTGCTGGTCAGCGCAGTGCGAATTTCTTTGTCACGGATTTTGACTACGTATTCATCGCCAGCATAGGCTTTTTGCATGTCCGGCCATTGCTCAATCAAATGTCGGGCATCGGCATCCAATTTCGCAGTGCGTGCTTTTGCCAATTCGCTCAAAGCGTCTATGGCACTGGTTTGATCTTGTTTGTGTTTTTGCAACATGCCGGCGCTGGCAGTCAATTGTTGAACCTCGCGCGCCAAAGTTGCTTGCTGACGTGCACGCTTTTTATAACCACGCACTGTGTCGCTGATCTCTGCCAAATAGCGGCTGCGTGCGGTCGGCACGATGGGTGTTTGGTTGGTGCTGTGGCGCACATTGACGGTAGGCAAGCTGGTTTTGATTTGAGTAGGAATTTGCAATCCCTTGGCAATCAACTTTTCTTTCAGTGCTTGGTACAGCGCAGTCACGCCATCGTCATTAAAGCGTGCCGCCATGGTGCCAAATACCGGCATTTGGTCGGTGGGGGTACTCCAAGCTTCTTGGTTGCGTTGCATTTGTTTGGACACATCACGCAGTGCATCCAAGGCGCCTTTGCGGTCAAATTTGTTGACGGCGACCAATTGCGCAAAGTCCAACATGTCAATTTTTTCCAGTTGACTGGCGGCGCCATATTCAGGCGTCATCACATACATTGGAATATCGACATGTGGCACGATGGCTGCATCGCCTTGGCCGATTCCTGAAGTTTCCACTATGACCAAATCAAAGCCAGCACATTTGCATGCCGCAATCACCGCTGGCAGGGCGGGGCTGATTTCAGAACCGACATCACGGGTCGCCAAACTTCTCATGAAAACGCGCGGACCGGCGCTTTGGCTCCAAGGCGATATGGCGTTCATGCGGATGCGGTCACCCAATAACGCACCGCCTGTTTTACGGCGTGAAGGGTCAATGCTGATGAGGGCAATGCGCAAGCTGTCGCCTAAATCCAATCGCAAACGTCGTATCAGTTCGTCCGTTAAGCTGGATTTGCCTGCACCGCCAGTTCCTGTGATACCCAATACTGCTACATTTTTAGTAGCAGCATAGGCAGATATTTCGCCGGCTAGAGTGCCATTATGCTTGTTATTTTCGAGTGCAGTGATAAGTTGCGACAAGGCGCGCCAGTTGGCATCGGTATGTCCCTGTAATGCAGCTAATTTTGATGGTGCAAATGATGTGATGTCAATGTCGCATAACTTCACCATTTCGCCAATCATGCCTTGCAAGCCCATGCGTTGCCCGTCCTCTGGGCTGTATATGCGCGTCACGCCATAGTCTTGCAATTCGCGAATTTCGTCTGGAACGATCACACCACCACCACCACCAAAAACTTTGATATGTGAGCCACCACGCGCCTTCAGCAAATCAATCATGTACTTGAAGTACTCAACATGCCCACCTTGGTACGAGCTGATGGCAATGCCTTGTGCGTCTTCTTGCAGTGCGGCCGTCACAATTTCTTCCACGCTGCGGTTGTGACCCAGGTGAATCACTTCTGTGCCCATGCTCATCAAAATGCGACGCATGATGTTGATGGCCGCATCGTGCCCGTCAAACAGGCTGGCGGCAGTGACAAAGCGCACTTTGTTGACCGGTTTGTATTCAGCCAAGGCTTTGTAATCAGTGGGAAGAGCGGTGTTTGCAGCCATTTTTGTTGTCATGAGAAAGGTGAGTAAAAGATGGGTCGTCTGGATAATGAGAAAGGTAACTCGAAAGCGAATACGAGATTAAGAGTGCCGTAGCTTACTTGACGTTTACGTAAACGTCAACCGTTTAAGGTGATTCAGAATGAGGTCTGTCTTACCGTTTGGCTGAATAACTCGAATATTCTGCCTATTCAGACATTTGGGTTTCAAGGTATAATCGAACGGCTTTGCATGCTGCAAGGCGCACGTTATGGGCAGTTCCAGCTTTTAACGCAAGTAATATCAATATAAAGGGAAATCAAAATGATCTCATCAACAGCGAAAGCTGAAGTCGTTAAAGCCAATGCGCGCAGCGCCAACGACACTGGTAGCACCGAAGTTCAAGTGGCTTTGTTGACTGCTCGTATCAACGAATTAACACCGCATTTCAAAGAACACGCCAAAGACCACCATGGTCGTCGCGGCTTGTTGCGCATGGTTAACAGCCGTAAGAGCTTGTTGGCATATTTGAATCGCAAAGACCATGACCGCTACTTGGCTTTGATCGCAAAATTAGGTTTACGCAAATAAACCCAAACCCATGACAAATGTGCCTGAGTCAGTACCACTTACTCAGGCATTTTCGTTTCAGAGAAGAAAATAAAGAATGCAAGCTGTGTCATTCCAAAAGAGCGCGAAAACCGAGTGAAAGCCGAAATGGTTGATTCGTTTTTTTGGAATGGCATTGTGTTCAAAAAATTCTGCTCTGAATAAGCGCAATTTACTGTGAATTGCATCTTCGATGATGGTTTTCAATAGTTGAAAACTCACATCTTATTTAGGAGCTAAAAAATGACAATGTTCAAAAAAGTAACAAAAACATTCCAATGGGGCGCACACACCGTCAAAATGGAAACTGGCGAAATCGCTCGCCAATCAACTGGTGCAGTTCTATTAGACATGGATGGCACCGTGGTTTTGGCCACAGTGGTTGGTAAAACCGAAGGCAAACCAGGGCAAGATTTCTTCCCTTTAACCGTTGATTACCTCGAAAAATCATACGCTGCAGGCAAAATTCCTGGTAGCTTTTTCAAACGTGAAGGCCGTCCTAGCGAGTTTGAAACACTCACCAGCCGTCTGATTGATCGCCCCATTCGTCCTCTGTTCCCCGAAGGTTTTTTCAATGAAGTGCATGTGGTTATCCATACCGTTTCATTGAACCCTGAAGTCGATGCCGATATCGCTTCCATGATTGCGGTGAGCGCAGCTTTGAGCATCAGTGGCATTCCTTTCAACGGCCCTATCGGTGCCGCTCGTGTGGGTTATGTGAATGGTCAATATGTGTTGAACCCTGGCCAAACAGCACGCAAAGATTCCATCATGGACTTGGTGGTTGCCGGCACAGAATCTGCCGTTTTGATGGTGGAATCAGAAGCGCAACAGCTCAGCGAAGAAATCATGTTGGGCGCGGTGGTGTTTGGTCACGAGCAAGGCAATATTGCCATCAACGCCATTCACGACTTGGTGCGTGATGCCGGCAAACCTGTGTGGGATTGGAAAGCACCAGCTAAAAACGAACCACTGATTGCAAAAATTGATGCTTTGGCAAAAGATAAATTGGTTGCCGCTTACCAAATCCGCAACAAACAAGCACGTACCCAAGCATGCCGCACTGCCTATGCTGAAGTCATTGCAGCGTTGACGGCAGAAGGCGTTGAATTTGACAAAGTAGCGATTGAAGGATTGCTGTTTGAAGTGGAAGCCAAAATCGTTCGCGGTCAAATTTTGGCCGGTGAGCCACGCATTGATGGTCGCGACACACGCACTGTGCGTGCGATTGAAATTCGCAACAGCGTTTTGCCACGCACCCATGGTTCTGCCTTGTTCACACGTGGTGAAACGCAAGCTTTGGTGGTGACCACATTGGGCACAGAGCGCGATGCACAACGCATTGATGCTTTGTCAGGTGACTTTGAAGACAACTTCATGTTGCACTACAACATGCCTCCGTTCGCCACTGGCGAAACAGGTCGTGTTGGCACACCTAAGCGCCGCGAAATTGGTCACGGCCGTTTGGCCAAACGTGCTTTGGTTGCTGTATTGCCAAGCAAAGAAGAATTCCCTTACACCATGCGTGTGGTGTCTGAAATCACCGAATCCAACGGTTCTTCATCCATGGCATCGGTTTGCGGTGGTTGTTTGTCATTGATGGATGCTGGCGTGCCTTTGAAAGCACACGTTGCAGGTATTGCAATGGGTTTGATCAAAGACGGCAACCGTTTTGCCGTATTGACCGATATTTTGGGCGACGAAGACCATTTGGGCGATATGGACTTTAAAGTGGCTGGTACCACCAACGGTATCACTGCTTTGCAAATGGACATCAAAATCCAAGGCATTACCAAAGAAATCATGCAAGTGGCATTGGCACAAGCCAAAGAAGCACGCGTCCACATTTTGGGCAAAATGCAAGAAGCCATGGGCGAAGCAAAAACAGAAGTCTCCAGCTTTGCGCCTAAGTTGTACACCTTCAAAATCAATCCAGAAAAAATCCGTGATGTGATTGGTAAAGGCGGCGCTGTCATTCGTGCTTTGACTGAAGAAACGGGTTGCCAAATCAATATCAGCGAAGATGGCACCATCACCATTGCGGCTACGGAATCTGCGAAAGCTGATGAAGCCAAACGCCGCATTGAAGAAATTACCGCAGAAGTTGAAATTGGCAAAATCTACGAAGGTCCAGTGACCAAGATATTGGATTTCGGTGCATTGGTTAACTTGTTGCCAGGCAAAGACGGTTTGTTGCACATCAGCCAAATTGCACATGAGCGTGTTGAAAAAGTCAGCGACTATCTCAAAGAAGGTCAAATCGTCAAAGTCAAAGTCATGGAAACGGATGAAAAAGGCCGCGTGAAATTGTCGATGAAGGTATTGACTGAGCGTCCAGAGCAAGCGCAATCCTGAGCCTGAGCTGCAACGCATTGGCGTATTTGTTGTCAGACCAATAAGGTTAATTGCTATATATTTAATAGCACTATAGGCAATAAATACGCAGGCTACAGCCAAATTTGATGTAAATTTTCCGTAAACCATGCTAGCCTTTGAAATCTCCACCTATGGCGCGCCCGACGTGTTGCGCTTAACCGAGCGCGACACCCCTGTTGCCGCTGGTGGTGAGGTGTTGATTCAAGTGACTGCCAGTGGCATCAATCGCCCTGATGTGTTGCAACGTACCGGTAACTACCCAGTACCACCTGGCGCATCAGATATTCCTGGCTTGGAAGTTGCTGGCATCATTGTCAGTGGCGATGCGGCTGCCATGTCATCGCATGGGTTGAAAGTGGGTGATCGTGTTTGCGCCTTGGTCAGCGGAGGAGGCTATGCGCAGTTTTGCGTGGCGCCAGTAGCACAATGTTTGCCAGTTCCAAAAGGATTGACGGACATTGAAGCGGCAAGCTTGCCTGAGACCTTTTACACCGTTTGGAGTAATGTATTTGACCGTGTACGTTTGCAAGCAGGTGAGACATTTTTGGTGCAAGGCGGTAGCAGTGGCATTGGCGTGACTGCCATTCAAATGGCCAAAGCATTTGGCGCAACTGTGATTGCCACTGCTGGCAGTGACGACAAATGTGCGGCTTGCCAAAAGCTGGGTGCTGACCACACAATCAACTATAAAACACATGATTTTGCGACTGAAATCCAACGCATCACCCAGCAACAAGGTGTGAATGTCATCTTGGATATGGTGGCAGGTGACTATGTTGCCAAGGAAGTTGCATGTTTGGCTGAAGATGGTCGGTTGGTCATCATTGCAGTCCAAGGTGGTATTAAGAGTGAATTTAACGCGGGTATGGTGTTGCGCAAGCGCTTAACCATCACGGGTTCGACATTGCGTCCACGGCCTATTGAATTCAAAGCTGCCATAGCCCAAGCCTTGCGTCAAAATATTTGGCCACTACTGGAAAATGGTAGGATTCAACCCGTTATTCACAGCGTATTTCCAGCCAGTAACGCGCAAGCTGCCGCTCAGGCGCATGCGCTGATGGAAAGTAATCAGCATGTGGGAAAATTGGTATTGGATTGGCAAAACTGAAACTTATCGCAAAACAAAACAAAGCAAGAATAGTGAACGAATTCAAATCATGAAAAAGAAATTAATCGCTGGAAATTGGAAAATGAATGGCAGTTTGGCTGCCAATTCTGCTTTGGTCGCAGCTTTGGATGCGGGGCTGCATGTGCGCATGCCTGCTAAATGTGAAGTTGCATTGTGTGTGCCATCAGTCTATTTGGCGCAAATGCAGCAGCTCTGCAGCAAAAATGCGATTGAATTGGGTTCGCAAGATGTGTCTGTCCATGAATCGGGTGCGTATACGGGTGAAACATCAGCCAATATGCTGAAAGACTTTGGCGTTCGTTACGCCATCGTCGGTCATTCTGAGCGCCGCCAATACCATGGTGAAACCGATGAGTTGGTCGCTAAAAAAGCGCAAGTGGCTTTGGCGGCAGGGATCACACCGATTGTTTGCATTGGTGAAACTTTAGCCGAGCGCGAAGCGGGTAAGACCGAAGAAGTTGTGAAGCGTCAGTTGGCGGCAGTCATTCACACAAATGGCCATTGCATCAGTGAAATTGTGTTGGCTTATGAACCGGTTTGGGCAATTGGTACTGGCAAGACGGCAACGCCAGAGCAAGCGCAAGCTGTACACGCCTTGTTGCGTACGCAGTTGAATGCTGCAAGCAAGCAAGCCGACCGCATTCAAATTTTGTACGGTGGCAGCATGAACGCAGCCAATGCCGCAACGCTGTTGGCCCAACCCGATATTGACGGAGGTTTGATTGGCGGAGCGTCTCTCAAAGCCGCAGATTTTTTATCAATTATTGCTGCAGCCAGCGTATAACAAGCCAAGCATGCTATAAATTTAGGAGTATGAAATGAGTGTTTTTTTAAATGTTATTTTGATTGTTCAAATTGCGTCAGCCATTGGCATGATCGGTTTGATTTTGGTTCAGCACGGCAAAGGTGCTGACATGGGTGCTGCATTTGGCAGCGGTGGGTCTGGCAGCTTGTTTGGTGCCAGTGGCAGTGCCAACTTTTTGTCCCGCACCACTTCAATTTTGGCAGCGGTATTTTTTGTAAGCACATTGTTGTTAACTTACTTGGGTGGTAGCCGTTCAAGCTCAACAGGCAGTGTTTTAGAAGGTGCAGCAGTGACTGCTCCAGCCGCAGTTCCAGCAACAGCCCCAGCAAGCCCTGCAAACCAAATTCCAGGTTCAGCACCAGCAAGCACAACTGCACCCGCAACTTCACAAGTACCTGTACAAACACCAGCAAGTGTGCCAACAACTGCACCTGCTGCAAAGACTTCGACTGTGCCAGTTACCCCAGCAACATCAAACACTCCCGCAAATGGTGCGGCACAAATTCCTGCCAAATAATTTCGCAGTTTGGGTAGCAACGTACCCAGCTATTTATTTGCATATTTAGAGAGTGGCTGTGCTGAAATATCAGCGTACTAGGGTAAACTACTAGATAGTTCAAAGAACTTGTTTTTTGAACTAAAAAAACAGCCGTCGTGGTGAAATTGGTAGACACGCTATCTTGAGGTGGTAGTGGCGAGAGCTGTGCGAGTTCGAGTCTCGCCGACGGCACCAAATAATTCAGCATTCAAACGCCCTCAAGGGGTGTGCGATTGCAAACGAGACCTTTAAGAACTATATGTTGGACCTTAATCAGTACCTACCCGTTCTCTTGTTCATCTTGGTGGGCATAGCCGTTGGCATTGTGCCCCAAGTTTTAGGTTACTTGCTCGGCCCCAATCGTCCCGACCCTGCTAAAAATTCAGCCTACGAATGCGGATTTGATGCTTTTGGTGACGCGCGCATGAAGTTTGATGTGCGTTACTACTTGGTCGCCATCCTTTTCATTTTGTTTGACTTGGAAATTGCTTTTCTATTTCCATGGGCAGCTGCGCTCAAAGAGGTAGGCATCGCAGGTTTCTTGGGTGTGTTGAGCTTTTTGGCAATTCTGGTTGTGGGTTTTATCTACGAGTGGAAAAAAGGTGCTTTGGACTGGGAATAAACCCCAACCATGAGTAAATTGTCATCCAAACGCAAGTATTCAAGAATAAACTGGACTCATCATGGCAATTGAAGGTGTATTTGATAAAGGCTACATGACCACGAGTTATGACTCGGTGGTTAACTGGGCAAAAACGGGTTCTATCTGGCCAATGACATTTGGCTTGGCTTGCTGTGCAGTAGAGATGATGCATGCTGCCATGCCACGCTACGATATCAGCCGTTTTGGTGCTGAAGTGTTTCGCGCCAGTCCACGCCAATCTGATTTGATGATTGTCGCTGGCACTTTGTGCAACAAAATGGGCCCGGCATTGCGCAAGGTTTACGACCAAATGAGCGAACCGCGTTGGGTCATTTCAATGGGTTCATGCGCCAATGGTGGTGGCTATTACCACTACAGTTACTCGGTGGTGCGTGGTTGTGATCGC
This sequence comes from Candidatus Aalborgiella aggregata, assembly GCA_016705065.1. Taxonomy (GTDB): domain Bacteria; phylum Pseudomonadota; class Gammaproteobacteria; order Burkholderiales; family Burkholderiaceae_C; genus Aalborgiella; species Aalborgiella aggregata. The sequence continues at coordinate 410,926 of JADIYY010000001.1, forward strand.
ATCGTTCCGGTTGATGTCTATGTGCCAGGTTGTCCACCTACTGCTGAGGCATTGATTTACGGCATTATTCAATTGCAGCAAAAAATTCGTCGCACCCAGACGATTGCTCGCGTTTAAGTACAGGACTTTTGATGACGACTTTTGCTGTCAATCCAGAAAAACTCAAAGACACACTGGTTCAAGTCCTTGGCGAGAAAGTCAAGCGCATTGATGTTGCTTTGAGTGAGATTAACTTGGTTGTTGATGCCGCCGATTATTTGGCAACATCAATGTTGTTGCGCGATTCGCCCGCTTGCAAATTTGAGATGTTGCTCGATTTGTGCGGTGTTGACTATTCTGCTTACCAAGACGGTCGATATGAAGGTCAGCGTTACGCCGTGGTGTTGCAATTGTTATCTGTTACCTTGAATCAACGTGTGCGTTTGAAAGTGTATTTGCCGGATGATGCGCCCAACATTCCCACTATCAGTGAGATTTGGAGTTCGGCCAATTGGTACGAGCGCGAAGCTTTTGATATGTACGGCATCATCTTTGAAGGGCATCCCGATTTACGCCGCATATTGACTGATTACGGTTTTGTGGGACATCCTTTGCGCAAAGACTTTCCTACATCTGGTTATGTGGAAATGCACTATGACGAATCGCAAAAACGCGTCATCTACAAACCGGTCAGTATTGAGCCTCGTGAAATAACACCGCGCATTATTCGTGAAGAGAACTATGGCAGAAATTAAAAACTACACACTTAATTTTGGCCCACAACACCCAGCCGCACACGGCGTGTTGCGATTGGTGCTGGAGTTAGATGGTGAGGTGATTCAGCGCGCCGATCCTCACATTGGCTTGTTACATCGGGCCACTGAAAAATTGGCCGAAAGCAAAACCTATATGCAGGCATTGCCCTACATGGACAGGCTGGATTATGTGTCCATGATGTGCAATGAGCATGCATATTGTTTGGCAATAGAAAAAATGATGGGCATTGAAGTGCCCATCCGCGCACAATACATCCGCGTGTTGTTTTCTGAAATCACACGTTTGATGAACCATTTAATGTGGTTGGGTGCACACGCTTTGGATTGCGGTGCCATGACCCCAATCATGTTTGCTTTCCGCGACCGCGAAGATTTGTTTGATATGTATGAAGCAGTCAGTGGTGCGCGCATGCATGCGGCTTATTTCCGTCCAGGCGGCGTTTACCGTGATTTGCCAGACACCATGCCGCAATACAAAGCCAGCAAGATCCGTAATGGCAAAGCAATTGACCGCATGAACAGCAATCGCCAAGGCAGTTTGTTGGATTTCATTGAGGATTTCACCAAGCGTTTCACCCCTAGTTTGGCTGAATACCACAGCTTGCTTACTGAAAACCGTATTTGGAAGCAGCGCACAGTTGATATTGGTGTTGTCACGGGTGAGCGCGCCATGAATATTGGCTTTACGGGTCCTATGTTGCGTGGTTCTGGCGTGGCTTGGGACTTGCGCAAGCAACAACCGTACGAGGTTTACGACAAGCTAGACTTTGATATTCCGGTGGGCAAAACAGGCGATTGTTATGACCGCTATTTGGTGCGTATGGAAGAAATGAAGCAATCCAACAGTTTGATTCAACAATGTGTCACTTGGTTGCGTGCCAATCCTGGCCCTGTCATCACGGATAACCACAAGGTTTCCTCACCCGCACGTGCGGACATGAAATCAGATATGGAAAGTTTGATTCACCACTTCAAGTTGTTCACCGAAGGTTTTTGTGTGCCAGAAGGTGAAGCCTATGCGGCGGTAGAACATCCAAAAGGCGAGTTTGGCATTTACATGGTGAGCGATGGTGCGAATAAACCATACCGATTGAAAATTCGCGCCCCAGGTTTTGCGCACTTGGCCGCTTTAGACGAGGTAGGTAAGGGACACATGATTGCAGATGCTGTAGCGATTATTGGAACCATGGACATTGTGTTTGGGGAGATTGATCGATGAGTGTTAATCCCCAGATGAGTCTTAGCGAGTCAACAACTGCGCGCTTCGCAAAAGAAGTCGCTAAATACCCTGCTGATCAAAAACAATCGGCCGTCATGGCGTGCTTAGCCATTGTGCAGCAGGAGCAAGGTTTTATGAGCGCTGAAAGCGAGCGCCAAGTTGCCGAGTACTTGGGCATGCCGGCCATGGCAGTGCATGAGGTGACCACCTTTTACAACATGTACAACCAACAACCCTGTGGCAAATTCAAGTTGAATGTTTGCACCAATTTGCCTTGCCAATTGCGTGGTGGCGGCAAAGCATTACAAGATCTTGAAACGAAATTGAGCATCAAAATGGGACAAACCACTGCGGATGGTTTATTTACCCTGCAACAAAGTGAATGTTTAGGTGCATGTGCTGATTCTCCTGTGCTTTTGGTGAATGACCGTGACATGTGCAGTTTCATGTCGACTGAACGTTTGGTCGCGCTGGTCGATGGCTTGCGTGAAAGTGCCGGCGCCAGTGTCAGTGCATCTCCCACTTCTGCAACTCCCCAGAAGGAGCAAGCATGAACACTACAGTAAATCAAGTTTTAGCCAAGTTTGCCGCGACAGGTGAACAAACATCATTCCATGGTCGCCATATCGAGCCGCAAATCATGGCGGGATTGGATGGCAGCAATTGGCGTTTAAAAGACTATGTGGCGCGTGGTGGTTACCAAGCGCTCAGAAAAGTTTTGGGAAAATCACAAGAGGCTGGTGCTGAAGCAATGACGCAAGACCAAGTGATTGCGACTGTGAAAGAGTCCGGTTTGCGTGGACGCGGTGGCGCAGGTTTCCCAACTGGCTTGAAGTGGAGCTTCATGCCACGGACGTTTCCTGGTCAAAAATATCTTGTGTGCAATTCGGACGAAGGTGAACCAGGTACGTGCAAAGACCGCGACATCATGCAGTTCAATCCGCACATTGTGATTGAAGGCATGATCATTGCCGCTTATGCCATGGGTATCAAGGTTGGCTACAACTACATTCATGGCGAGATTTTTGCGACGTATGAACGTTTTGAAGAAGCACTCGAAGAAGCCCGTGCAGCAGGTTATCTGGGCGACAACATCTTAGGTAGCGACTACAGTTTCCAGTTGCATGCAGCCCATGGTTTCGGCGCATACATTTGCGGTGAAGAAACCGCATTGCTGGAATCGTTGGAAGGTAAAAAAGGTCAGCCACGTTTCAAACCACCATTCCCTGCAAGCTTTGGCCTGTATGGCAAGCCCACCACAATTAACAACACAGAAACATTTGCGGCTGTACCTTGGATCATTCGCAATGGTGGCGCAGCTTATCTGGCTTGTGGTAAACCAAATAATGGCGGTACAAAAATATTTTCAGTCAGTGGTGACGTTGAAAAGCCTGGTAATTACGAAATTCCATTGGGAACACCCTTCTCTAAATTATTGGAACTCGCTGGTGGCGTGCGCAAAGGGCGTCAGCTTAAAGCAGTGATACCTGGCGGCTCATCTTCACCTGTTTTACCTGCCTCTATCATCATGGATTGCACCATGGACTATGACTCCATTGCCAAAGCCGGTTCCATGTTGGGATCTGGCGCGGTGATTGTTTTGGACGATAGTCGTTGCATGGTGAAAAGTTTGCAACGTTTGAGCTACTTTTATATGCACGAATCCTGCGGCCAGTGCACGCCGTGCCGTGAGGGTACAGGCTGGTTGTCGCGAATGGTGGATCGCATAGAAAACGGACAGGGCAAACTCAGTGACATCGATTTGTTGAATTCTGTCTCTGATGATATTCAAGGTCGCACCATTTGCGCTTTGGGTGACGCTGCAGCCATGCCGGTGCGCGCCATGATCAAGCATTTCAGAGATGAATTCGTTCACCATATTGAACATAAAAAATGTGTGGTCGATACCTACGTATAACCGTCACAAGCTAACAAAGCCAAAATATTTATTCAAGCGTAAACAAAATGATCGAAATTGAACTTGACGGCAAAAAAGTGCAAGCTACTGAAGGCAGCATGATCATGCACGCGGCTGAGCAAGCGGGGACCTACATCCCCCATTTTTGCTATCACAAGAAATTGAGCATTGCCGCCAGTTGCCGCATGTGCTTGGTGGATGTCGAGAAAATGCCAAAGCCCATGCCGGCGTGTGCGACTCCTGTTGCGCAAGGCATGATTGTTCGCACCAAGTCCGACAAAGCCATCAAAGCACAAAAATCCGTGATGGAATTTTTGCTCATCAACCATCCACTTGATTGCCCCATCTGCGATCAAGGTGGCGAATGCCAATTGCAAGATTTGGCTGTGGGTTATGGTGGCACCAAGTCACGTTACGAAGAAGAAAAACGCGTCGTTGCTCACAAAGACGTGGGTCCACTCATCAGCATGGAAGAGATGAGTCGTTGCATTCATTGCACACGTTGTGTTCGTTTTGGGCAAGAAATTGCCGGTGTGATGGAATTGGGCATGTCACATCGCGGTGAGCATGCTGAAATCGAAACGTTTTTGGGTCAAACAATTGACTCAGAACTGTCAGGCAACATGATTGACATTTGCCCTGTCGGAGCGCTAACCAGCAAACCTTTCCGCTACAGCGCACGCACATGGGAATTAAGCCGTCGTAAATCAATCAGCCCACATGATTCGACAGGCACCAACTTGATTGTGCAGGTTAAAAACAACAAAGTCATGCGCGTTGTGCCACTGGAAAACGAAGATGTCAATGAATGTTGGATTGCTGACCGCGACCGTTTTTCATATGAAGCTTTGAACAGCGATGAGCGATTAACAACACCTATGCTAAAGCAGGGTGGCATTTGGAAAGAAGTGGATTGGCAAACCGCTTTGGAATATGTCGCCAATGGCTTGAAACAAATCAAAGCCGATCATGGCGCAGCCAGCTTGGGCGCCTTGCTTAGCCCACACTCCACAGTTGAAGAATTGCACTTGGCCACATCTTTGATGCGTGGTTTAGGCAGTGATAACCTTGATCACCGTTTGCGTCATGCCGAGTTTCCGGCTTTCAATGGTGTGCGTTGGTTGGGTTGCAGCATTGCATCTTTATCCAACCTTGATCGTGCATTGATCATTGGATCCAATATTCGTAAGGACCACCCCTTGTTTGCGCAGCGGTTCAGGCAAGCGATTCGCAAAGGCGCTGTTGTGCATACAATTGCTGACGCCAATAATGCTATAAATAATATAGCACCTCAGGCAATAAATACGCCGACTACAGCCATATTTGATACATATAATGCATGGCCAACTATATTGGCTGAAATAGCGTCTGCCATCGCCACAGAGCTGAATAAATCTGCACCTGTTGCGACGACTACTGTTTCGAATGAAGCGAAAGTGATTGCAGCATCACTGTTAAGTGGTGAACGCAAAGCCATTTTGTTGGGTAGCGCGGCCGCACACCATCCCAAAGCGTCTGGCATATTGTCACTTGCCAATTGGATTGGTCAACATACCAACGCCAGCGTTGGTTATCTGACAGAAGCTGCAAACACAGTCGGTGCACAGTATGTTGGTGCACAGCCTTTGAAAAATGGTTTATCAGCTGGCCAAATGTTGTCAAACGACAAGCATGGTTTAAAAGCAGTATTGCTTTTGAACAACGAACCTGAGTTTGATTCGGCCGCAGGAAAGCTTGCTAAAGACGCTTTGTTGCAAGCGCAAATGGTGGTGAGCATGAATCCATTTAAAGCCAATATGGATGTTTGTGATGTGATGCTCCCTACTGCGCCTTTCACGGAGACTTCAGGTAGTTTTGTGAATGCCGAAGGTCGCTTGCAAAGTTTCCATGCAGTGGTTAAACCATTGGGTGAAACACGTCCAGCTTGGAAAGTAATGCGTGTTTTGGCAAACATGTTGAGTGTGCCAGGATTCGATTTTGAAAGTTCGGCAGATGTTTTGAAACAATTGCAAGGTCAACATGCTGATATTCAAGCAGCCGTGACCAGTAGTTTGAGCAATTTGACCGACGCGAAAATTGATTTATCGAGCAGCAATGTCGCACCTGTAACTGCCAGTATTTACCAGTTAGACGGTATCGTCAGACGTGCGCCGGCACTGCAAGCTACTGCAGATGCAAATATTCAAACCACGCAAATGGCGAAAGAACAAGAGGTGAGCGCATGATAGATGCCATCTACAACTCAGGATTGGGCATGGTCAATGCGACTTGGTGGTCTGGCATGGCATGGCCAGTGGTGTGGAACCTCATCAAGATCATTGTGGTCGTGTTGCCACTGTTTGCTTTAGTCGCATATCTCACTTTGTGGGAGCGCAAGCTGATTGGTTGGATTCAAATTCGCGTAGGTCCCAACCGTGTAGGCCCTTTGGGTTTGTTGCAACCGATTGCCGATGCATTGAAATTGTTGACCAAAGAAATTTTGGTACCAACCGCAGCCAGCAAAGGTTTGTTTTTACTGGGACCTATCTTGACCATCATGCCGGCTTTGGCAGCATGGGTGGTGATTCCATTTGGCCCTGAAGTTGCCCTGTCAAACATCAATGCCGGTTTGTTGTTTGTGATGGCAATTACTTCGATGGAAGTTTATGGTGTGATCATTGCCGGGTGGGCATCCAACTCCAAATACGCATTCTTAGGCGCGTTGCGTGCCTCTGCGCAAATGGTGAGCTATGAAATTGCCATGGGCTTTTGCTTAGTGGTTGTGTTGATGGTTTCTGCCAGTTTGAATTTGACAGACATTGTCACAGGGCAGGGAAAAGGTCAGTTCGCCAGCATGGGTTTGAATTTTTTATCTTGGAACTGGTTGCCACTGCTTCCTATCTTTTTGGTTTACTTTATTTCTGGTCTGGCAGAAACCAATCGCCATCCTTTTGACGTGGTTGAAGGTGAATCAGAAATCGTAGCTGGACACATGGTTGAATACTCTGGTATGTCGTATGCCATGTTCTACTTGGCTGAATATGCCAATATGTGGTTGGTGTCGATATTGGCTGTCATCATGTTCTTGGGTGGCTGGTTGTCGCCTGTTGTTGCCTTGGATTGGATTCCTGGATGGATTTGGCTTGGCATTAAAACGTTTGCAGTCGTGACCTTATTTATTTGGGTGCGTGCAACATTTCCGCGTTATCGTTATGACCAAATCATGCGTTTGGGTTGGAAGATTTTTATTCCGGTCACATTGGTATGGTTGTTGGTGGTCGGTGCTTGGATGCAGACCTCGTGGAATATTTGGAACTAAGGTGAGATATCAATGAATACGACCACAGTAAGCCAAACCACCATGAAGTCAGCCAAAATGAAACCATCGGCATTTTCTCTGAAAGAGTTCATATCGAGTTTCATGCTTGTCGAACTTTTCAAGGGCATGGTCTTGACTGGAAAGTTCATGTTCCGCCCCAAAGTTACGGTACAGTTTCCAGAGGAAAAAACTCCTTTGAGCCCGCGTTTCCGTGGATTGCATGCATTACGTCGCTACGAAAACGGGGAAGAGCGGTGCATTGCTTGCAAATTGTGCGAAGCGGTGTGCCCAGCCATGGCCATAACCATCGAATCAACGACCAGAGAAGACGGCAGTCGTCGGACGAGTCGCTACGACATCGATTTGACCAAATGTATTTTTTGTGGCTTTTGTGAAGAAAGTTGCCCTGTTGATTCCATTGTCGAAACACATATTTTGGAATACCACGGTGAAAAGCGTGGTGATTTGTACTTCACGAAAGACATGTTGTTGGCAGTCGGCGACCGTTATGAGTCCGAAATTGCTGCAAACCGCAGTGCAGATGCCAAGTACCGATAAGAACTATTTAAGAAATATTATTCATGGACGTTAAATCAGGTCTTTTTTATATATTTTCCGCACTCATGCTGTTTGCGGCATTTCGTGTTATCACGGCTAGAAATCCTGTACACGCAGCTTTGTTTTTAGTATTTGCCTTCTTTCAAGCAGCGGGAATCTGGATTTTGTTGAAGGCTGAATTTTTAGGCATAGCTTTGGTATTGGTGTACGTCGGCGCCGTGATGGTTTTGTTCTTGTTCGTTGTGATGATGTTGGACATCAACCTTGACAGCGTCAGACAAGGGTTTTGGAAGCATTTCCCTTTAGCAGCAGGTTTTGGTGCCATCATCATTCTGCAAATGTCTGCGGTATTGATGGGTGGTTTTCATATTAGTGAAGAGGTAAAAAATTCCAATACCGCGCAAGCTGTGGGTGCGGTCGTGCAAGCGAATAACACCAAAGATTTGGGCGTGTTGCTTTACACCAAATACCTTTATCCCCTTGAAATTGCAGCGGTTATTCTATTGGTGGCCATTATTGCCGCCATAGCTCTGACCTTGCGCCAACGCAAAGACAGCAAACACACCGACCCGGGTGATCAGGTGCGCATCAAATCTCGTGATCGTATGGAGGTCATCAAAATGACTGCAACCCAACCTTTTGTTGTTGAAGCGCCAATGGCTGAGGTGGTGGCTGGTGAGGAGAAAAAAGCATGACAGTTACTTTGTCACATTACTTGGTATTAGGGGCTATGCTGTTTGCGTTGTCCATCATTGGAATCTTTTTAAATCGCAAAAATATCATCGTGCTGTTGATGGCGATTGAACTGATGTTACTGGCCGTTAATACAAATTTTGTTGCCTTTTCTCATTATTTGGGCGACATGCATGGGCAAATATTCGTCTTTTTTATCTTGACGGTCGCTGCAGCTGAATCGGCAATTGGACTGGCGATATTGGTTTTATTGTTCCGTAACAAATCAAACATCAATGTTGATGAGCTGGATACGCTCAAAGGCTAATGAACTAAAAACGAGATTACAACGATGAGTGCAACGCTATCCGCATCCACATTACTTGCAATTCCATTGGCACCACTGGCTGGCGCCATTTTGGCTGGAGTATTTGGAACAGCTTTGGGAGGAAATTTCTTCGGACGCCGTTGGAGTCACACCTTAACCATATTGGGTGTTCTGATTTCTTTTGTTCTGTCAGCTTCTGTTTTACTCAAAGTCATTCAAGACGGTGCACGTTTCAATGAGACGCTATACACATGGATGGTGGTCGGTGGTTTGAAAATGGAAGTGGGGTTCTTGGTTGATGGCTTAACTGCGATGATGATGTGTGTGGTGACTTTTGTGTCGCTGATGGTTCACATCTATACCATGGGTTATATGGAAGAAGATGATGGCTATAACCGCTTCTTTGGCTATATCTCTTTATTTACTTTTGCGATGCTGATGCTGGTGATGAGCAACAACTTGCTACAGTTGTTTTTCGGCTGGGAAGCTGTGGGCTTGGTATCCTATTTGTTAATTGGTTTTTGGTATAACAAACCCACAGCGGTTTTTGCGAACATGAAAGCCTTCTTGGTTAATCGTGTTGGTGATTTCGGTTTCATTCTTGGTATTGGCTTAATCGTTGCATTTGCTGGCACTTTGAATTACACAGAAATTTTCGGCAAAGCAGGTGATCTGGCAAAGTTAAGTTTTCCTGGTACCAGCTGGATGCTGATAACGGTTATTTGTATTTGTTTGTTCATCGGTGCCATGGGTAAGAGTGCACAGTTCCCATTGCATGTGTGGTTGCCTGATTCGATGGAAGGCCCTACACCGATATCTGCATTGATTCACGCAGCAACCATGGTCACTGCCGGCATATTCATGGTGGCACGCATGTCACCACTGTTTGAGTTGAGTGATACTGCACTGAGTTTCATCATTGTGATTGGTTCTATCACTGCTCTGTTTATGGGCTTTTTGGGTATTATCCAAAACGATATCAAGCGTGTTGTCGCCTATTCAACTTTGTCGCAACTGGGTTATATGACCGTTGCATTAGGTGTCTCAGCCTATTCGGTAGCCGTCTTTCATTTAATGACGCATGCATTCTTTAAAGCACTGTTATTCTTGGCAGCAGGATCTGTCATCATGGGCGTTCACCATAACCAAGATATTCGTTGGATGGGTGGCTTGCGCAAATACATGCCCATTACCTGGATGACTTCGTTGATAGGCTCTTTAGCGTTGATTGGTACACCCTTGTTTTCAGGCTTTTATTCAAAAGACAGCATCATTGAAGCTGTGCATGAGAGCCATTTGTGGGGCGCTGGTTTTGCAAACTTTGCTGTCTTGGCGGGCGTGTTTGTGACTGCGTTCTATTCTTTCCGTATGTATTTTTTAGTTTTCCACGGCAAAGAACGGTTTGATCAAAATCCTGACGCGCATCATGAATCTCACAAAGATGGACACCACGATGCACATGATGAGCATGCAGATGACCATAAACCGCATGAATCTCCATGGGTGGTAACCATGCCTTTAATATTGCTTGCGATACCTTCGGTGTTGATTGGATACCTCACTATCAATGGCATGCTTTTCGGCGATTTCTTTAAGGATGCTATTTTTGTTGATGCTGTAAAGCATCCTACTATGAAGGAATTAGCAGTCAATTTTCATGGTGCCATGGAAATGGCTGTTCATGGTCTAACTACTCTGCCATTTTGGTTGGCTTTGGCGGGTGTGGCATCTTCATATTACATGTACATGGTCAATCCTGCATTGCCCACAGCTATCAAACGCATATTCAAACCAATATTTACAGTACTGGAAAACAAATACTATTTTGATTGGTTTAATGAAAATGTACTGGCCGCCGGCGCACGTCGGTTAGGTGCATTGCTCTGGGCTAATGACAAGCATGTTATTGACGGTGGAGCCGTAAATGGATCGTGGAAACTGGTCAACTTGGTATCCGGCTTAGTCAGACGCGTGCAAACTGGATACATCTATCACTATGCATTCTGGATGATCGCGGGTGTTTTTGTGTTGATGACCTATTTTGTGGGTTATCCCATGCTCAATCAATTGTTGATTAAATAGCCGTACCAATAAGGAAAAGATGAAATGGGTTTGTTAAGTCTCGCAATCTGGACACCAATATTTTTTGGTGTTGTGCTGTTAGCCTTAGGTCGCGATGATCAAACGAAGGCGGTTCGTTGGTTTGCGTTGGTCGGCGCGTTGGTGAGTTTTTTGCTGACATTGCCACTTTATGACCGATTCAAACTCAACACATCAGCCATGCAATTTGTTGAAAAAGAATCTTGGATTTCCACTTTCAATGTGAACTATCACTTGGGTGTAGATGGTATTTCTTTTTGGTTTGTTTTGTTAACCGCATTCATTACCCTGATTGTTGTCATAGCGTCTTGGGAATCAATCACCGTCCGCGTCAACCAATACATGGGTGCATTTTTGATATTAAGTGGACTCATGATTGGTGTATTTTGCGCATTAGACGGCTTGCTGTTTTATGTGTTTTTTGAGGCCACTTTGATCCCGATGTACTTGATTATTGGTATTTGGGGTGGTGCTAATAAGATTTATGCGGCATTCAAATTCTTTTTGTATACCTTGTTGGGCTCTTTGCTCATGTTGGTGGCATTGATTTATTTGTACACCAAATCTGGTGGCAGTTTTGACATCGCTACTTGGCATCAATTGCCCCTTGGTGGCACTGCACAAACACTGCTATTTTTTGCGTTCTTATCAGCGTTCGCTGTCAAGGTGCCTATGTGGCCAGTTCATACGTGGTTGCCAGATGTTCACGTAGAAGCTCCTACCGGTGGTTCTGCTGTATTGGCGGCCATTATGCTGAAGCTGGGTGCTTACGGCTTCTTGCGGTTTTCTATGCCCATTGCGCCAGATGCGTCACATGAATGGGCATGGTTGATGGTTGGACTGTCATTGGTTGCTGTCATCTATGTTGCACTGGTTGCCATGGTGCAACAAGACATGAAAAAATTGGTTGCCTATTCTTCTGTGGCACACATGGGGTTTGTCACACTCGGGTTCTTCATTTTCAATGAACTCGGAGTTGCAGGCGGAATTGTGCAAATGATTTCACATGGATTTGTATCAGCCGCCATGTTCTTGGCCATTGGTGTGTTGTACGACCGCATGCATTCGCGTGAAATTGCAGCTTATGGAGGTGTTGTAAAAACTATGCCCAAGTTTGCTGCATTTGTATTGCTATTTTCGATGGCCAATTGCGGTTTGCCAGGGACCGCTGGATTTGTTGGTGAATGGATGGTGATTTTAGGTGCGGTCAAAGCCAACTTTTTGCTCGGATTTGCAGCTGCCACAGCCTTGATATTTGGTGCGGCATATACCTTATGGATGTACAAACGCGTGTACTTAGGGCCAATCACGAACAAACATGTCAAGGAGTTGACAGACATCAATGCACGTGAATTTTTGGTTATGACATTGCTTGCGGTTGCAGTACTTTGGATGGGTTTGTATCCAAAACCATTTACCGATGTGATGAATGCATCTGTGACAGATTTGCTGAAACACGTCGCTGTATCTAAACTTAACTGAGTTTTGTTAAAACACATTTCATAGCTCTATACGACATACTGAAGAATAAAGATGATAGATAAACTAAGTTGGATGGTCGTTTACCCGGAAATAGTTCTGATGGTAATGGCTTGCCTTATCACATTGATAGATTTGTCTGTGAAGAGCACTAGACGCACAGCAACCTATATCTTGACGCTCTTGACCCTGGGTGTGGTCGCCGTTCTTTCAGCGCTCAATGCGGCTGATGGACAAACGATGTACGGTTTTGGTGGTATGACCGTGAGTGATCCCATGTCAAATTGGCTCAAATGCGCGGCCTCTTTGGCGATGATGGTGACCATGGTATATGGACGACCTTATTCGGCTGACAGGGGTATGTTACGGGGCGGAGAATACTTTACATTGGCTATGTTCTCGCTTTTGGGCATGTTTGTGATGATCTCGGGAAGCAACTTTTTGGTCATCTACATGGGATTGGAATTATTGACCTTATCAAGCTATGCATTGGTCGCCTTGCGCCGGGATCATGCCACTTCATCAGAAGCTGCTATGAAGTACTTTGTATTGGGAGCAATCGCCAGTGGTTTGCTGCTTTATGGTTTATCCATGACATATGGTGCGACAGGCAGTTTAGATGTGAACGCGGTGATGAAAGCGATTGGATCAGGAACGGTCAATAAAGAAGTACTGGTTTTTGGTTTGGTATTCATCGTCTCTGGTCTGGCATTTAAATTAGGCGTGGTTCCATTTCATATGTGGGTACCTGACGTTTACCAGGGTGCACCTACTTCAGTTACCCTGATGATTGGTGGTGCACCTAAACTGGCTGCCTTTGCTATCGTTATTCGTTTGTTGGTTGAAGGAATGTTGCCATTGGCTTTTGATTGGCAACAAATGCTGATGATTTTGGCAGTTGGTTCATTGTTGGTTGGCAATTTAGCTGCCATTGCACAAACCAACCTGAAACGTATGCTGGCTTTTTCAACCATTTCGCAAATGGGTTTTGTATTGATCGGCTTGTTATCTGGTGTAGTGAACGGTAATACCTTTTCTACAACAAGCGCTTATGGTGCCTCTATGTTCTATGTGATCACCTATGTGCTCACAACTTTGGCAAGCTTTGGTGTGATTATGATCTTGGCACGTGAAGGGTTTGAGAGTGAAGAAATATCAGATTTGGCTGGCCTCAACCAAGTAAGTCCTTTGTATGCGGGCATTATGGCTATATGCATGTTCTCCTTGGCTGGTATTCCACCCATGGTTGGTTTCTATGCGAAGTTATCTGTTTTGCAAGCTTTGATTTCATCAGGTCAGTTGGTTTCAATCGTTCTTGCAGTATTTGCAGTCATGATGTCACTCATTGGTGCCTTTTATTATTTGCGCGTCGTTAAAGTCATGTACTTTGATGCGCCCATTACATCCAGTGTTGTCGTCGCACCAACAGATGTTCGTTTGGTACTCATGTTCAATGGCGCATTGGTATTAATATTGGGCTTATTCCCAAGTGGATTGATGTCCCTGTGTATCGAAGCAATCAAAAGAACTTTGAACACATAAAAGTCTCAAACATGTCACTGTCGTAAAGGGACAAAGATGAATCAAACCTTTTCAATATGGTTTATTTTGTTGGCGACAGTCATCGCTGCCAATGCGCCTTTTTTCAATCAAAAATTGCTTCTGGTATTTCCGTTAAAAGTTGCCAAGAGTCTTGGAATACGCTTGTTAGAAATGCTGGTGTTCTATTTCTTGGTTGGTGGTATGGCATTGCTAATTGAGCGTCAAACTGGGCAAATAGTTTCGCAAGGATGGGAGTTTTACGCCATCACGGCAGCACTCTTTGTGACCTGTGCATTTCCAGGTTTTGTATACAGGTATTTGTTGAAGCACCGCTGATATATGTCCAGCGCAAGTGATCAGCATTTGGTTGAAACAAAAGTAAATAGTACTGAAGTTTATGCTGGCAATTTCTTAAAGGTGCTAAAAGACACAGTTCAGTTGCCCAACGGGCAATTGGCAACACGGGAATATGTCGTACATCCGGGAGCGGTGGTTGTTATTGCCCTATTAGATGATGGTCGCATCGTTTTAGAGCGACAACACAGGTACCCAGTCAACAAAGTGATGATTGAATTTCCTGCTGGTAAATTGGAGCCAGGGGAGAATCCGCAATTCTGTGGACAGCGCGAATTGTTAGAAGAAACTGGTTATAGCGCTTCCTTCTGGGCATATGCGGGCCCCATGCATCTGTGTATTGCATACTCAACAGAAATCATCCATGTTTTCTTTGCAAAAGGACTCACGCAAGGAGCGCGGAAACTTGACGAAGGAGAAGCATTGGATGTCTTCACCATGCGTCCGGATGATTTATTGCGCAGCTGTGGTGACGGCATGGTGACTGATGCAAAAACTTTAACTTGCGTGCTGTGGCTTCAAAATGTGCTGTCGAATAATTGGCAATTAAAATGGTTGCCTGTGACAAGTCAAGAATCAGTATAGCTATAATAAATATAGCTAACTATTCAGTAAATACGCCGGATAGGTGCTATTTTTGTTATGAATTCTAAAAATAAATCAGCAAAAACTCAACTTAGATGGTTGGAAAGTGGAGAAGATTTTCCTCCAGTAAGTGAAGCTATGGGACAAGACAGCCCTTATCCAGGTTTGCTGGCTGCTGGTGGACTTTTAGATACTGCAACACTGTTGAATGCGTATTCGAATGGAATCTTTCCGTGGTTCAGCGAAGGTCAGCCTGTATTGTGGTGGAGTACCGATCCTCGCATGGTCTTACAAGTGGCTGATTTCAAATTGCACCATTCATTCAAGAAAACACTCAAGAAGTTTATGTCAGATCAGCATGGAGCTGCCAAATGCGAAATACGCATTGATAGCAAGTTTGAAGACGTTATTCGTACATGTGCGAGCAAACCGAGAGCAGGACAGGGCGGCACTTGGATAGTGCCTGAAATGGTGGATGCCTATACTGCATTGCATCGAGCCGGCTATGCACACAGCGTTGAAACTTGGATAAATGGTGATCTGGTTGGTGGTTTGTATTGCGTCAGTATCGGAGCGGCAGTCTTTGGTGAGTCTATGTTTGCGAATGCCACGGATGCTTCTAAAATTGCCGTCGCTGCGCTGGTATGCTTTTGTCGGGCAAATCACATCCAGATGATTGATTGCCAGCAAGAGACTGAACATTTGGCCTCACTTGGTGCCAAAGCAATACCACGTGAGCAATTCATCATTCACACCAAAGAGGCTGTCAAAGAGCCATCACCCGTTTGGAAATTCAGTCCAGTCATGTGGCATCTTTTGAGATAACAGCAGGTCAATACAATTGATTTAGTAACTCATTGAGATTTCACATGGTAAAATTCTGACGAATGAGTAACCTGTTTGTTGCACATATCATTTTTAAAAATGACAGATTTCGATAATAAAAAACCAACATCCCTGGCATTAACCCCAAGCATTCAAGTGCTTGAGCGCATGTTTAAGTTGATTGATATTTTGGCGAGTCGTGATGAGGCAATGTCTTTGAAAGAATTGAGTCAAAATGCCGGCTTGCATCCTTCGACCACACACCGTATTTTGAATGATCTATCGCTGGGTCGCTATGTCGAACGTCCAGAAACGGGTAGTTATCGTTTGGGTATGCGATTGTTAGAGCTTGGCAATGTTGTGAAAAATCGCCTCGATGTGCGCGAAGCAGCACTGATACCGATGCGTGAATTACATAAATTGATTCAACAGCCTGTTAATTTGTCAATGCGTCAAGGTGATGAGATTGTTTATATTGAACGGGCTTACAGCGAACGATCAGGTATGCAAGTGGTTCGAGCAATTGGTGGACGTGCCCCATTGCATTTAACTTCGGTGGGTAAATTGTTTTTAGCTGTGGATGACAGCGACAAAGTGCGAGCTTACGCCAATCGCACAGGACTGGTAGGACACACCAAGACGAGTTTGACTGATTTGCGCTCACTAGAGCGTGAATTATCACGTGTGCGCCAATATGGCATTGCGCGGGACAATGAAGAGTTGGAAATCGGCGTTAGATGCATGGCTGCTGGAATATATGACGACCAAAATAAACTGGTAGCTGGTTTATCCATCTCAGCACCAGCAGATCGGATTGATGAAACTTGGTTGGCAAGGCTGCAAGTTACTGCAAAAGAAATATCTACCGCTTTAGGCTATCACGGTAAAAACTGATTGCCAGATTTTTAGCTTTGTTTTGGCATGCGCAGTGCCACACTGGCTTGGGGATTGGACTCTACCCAGCGTCTTACGCGTTCTGCATCACCTAAACGGCTGAACTTTCCTGCTGAATCGAGGAAAACCATGATCAATTTGCGTCCAGCAATTTTGGTCTGCATCACCAAGCAGCGCCCAGCTTCTGATATGTAACCCGTTTTTTGTAATCCGATATCCCAGTCAGGACTCTTCGTTAATCTATTCGTGTTGTTGAACTGCAATGTTTTCTCTCCCACCGCTACTTCATAACCGGGAGAGATCGAGTAATTGCGTAATACTGGATCTTGGTAAACAGCACTGGCCAACAATGCTAAATCATGTGCACTGGATTGATTCTTACTTGATAAGCCAGTAGGTTCAACATACTTGGTATCGCGCATACCAAGCGCTTGTGCTTTAGCATTCATTAATCGCACAAATTCATTGAGTCCACTGGGATGAGTGCGACCGAGTGCATTCGCTGCACGATTCTCGCTGGACATCAATGCTAAATGCAGCATTTCTCCCCGTGTCAAGCTTGTACCAACAACCAATCTAGAGCGGCTACCTTTTTCAGTGTCTACATCATCTTGTGTGATGGTGATGGTTTCATTCAATGGTAAACGCGCGTCTTGAACAATCAGCCCGGTCATCAATTTTGTCAGCGATGCAATGGGTAAAACGGCAGAATCATTTTTGCTGAACAAGACTTCTTTGGTATCTTGATCGACAACAAGCGCCACACCTGACTTCAGCTCTAGTGCGTCTCGTATTTGATGTAAACCTGCCAGCTCGCCAAATGAAGGTTTTGGTGGTACAACAGGAGCTGAAGCCAACATGATTGCCCTGCGTTTTGCCGCAATCAATGCTTTGCCATTGAGTGGTCGACCTTTAGCATCTTTCAGCAAGCGCGGATTAATGAAAACGCGATTGGCTTTCACAGGAACTGCCAATTTACCAGAAGCGGATTTTTTTGAGTTGGCGAAGGCTTTGGAATTATTTGTGGTTTTGAATTTCGCACCAGTTCTAATTTGAGTCGATACACCTTTTTTAGCATGTGTCTTTGTCTGTTTTGCGTAACTATTCGATGGAATAGTAAAGAACAAGACCAGTGTTGCAATGAATGCCAGATTCAGAAATATGCGAAGAGAAAAACGCATGGGATGCCTTGTACTGAACGTCAATGCAGTTAGTGCAGTAGTCATCGGTTACATCTCCAAGTTTTGCAATACCTAGAGTGTACCCGCTAAAAATAGCAAGCGATATCAAAGACTTGCTATATTTTGTTAATTTACCACATATTTAACTAGGGATTACCCTAGCCCTGCGCTGCTACGCGATCCGATTTATTCTGTAACTTGTTGAGTGCGCTCAGGTATGCCTTAGCCGAAGCAACCACAATATCTGGGTCAGCGCCAACACCATTGACGACGCGCCCACTGTTTTGTAAACGCACAGTGACTTCACCCTGGCTTTCAGTTGATCCGCTGATGGCATTCACAGCGTAAAGCACCATCTCTGCTCCGCTGTGCACATGCGATTCTATGGCTTTGAGTGAAGCATCGACTGGGCCGTTACCAGTCGATTGCCCAATCACTTCTTTGCCATCTACTGTAAAAACAATTTTTGCTTGTGGCAGTTCACCCGTTTCTGAATGCTGTGACAAGGACACGAATCCAAACTGCTCGTTATCATGGGTCACGCTTTCGTCGTTGACCAAAGTCAAAATATCTTCATCAAAAATTTCGCTCTTACGGTCGGCTAATTCTTTGAATTTGGCAAACGCGGTATTTATGTCTGCCTCAGACTCCAACTGCACTCCCAAGTCTTGCAAACGTTGTTTGAATGCATTGCGTCCACTCAATTTGCCTAAAACAATTTTATTGGCAGACCAGCCCACATCCTCAGCACGCATGATTTCATAAGTGTCACGTGCTTTGAGCACACCGTCTTGATGGATGCCACTAGCATGCGCAAAAGCATTAGCACCGACTACGGCCTTATTAGGCTGCACGACAAAGCCAGTGGTTTGACTCACCATGCGGCTGGCCGCCACGATATGAACAGGGTCTATGTTCATGTCTAATCCAAAGTAGTCTTTACGCGTGCGAACCGCCATCACGATTTCTTCTAAAGAGCAATTCCCCGCACGTTCACCTAAACCATTGATAGTGCATTCCACTTGGCGCGCGCCACCAATTTTGACGCCAGCTAAGGAATTGGCAACAGCCATACCCAAATCATTGTGGCAATGAACGGACCAAATGGCTTTGTCGCTGTTGGGAATTCGATCACGCAAAGTTTTAATGAAATTGCCATAGAGTTCAGGAACCGCGTAGCCCACAGTGTCGGGAACATTGATGGTGGTAGCGCCTTCTTTGATGACGGCTTCGAGCACTCGACATAAAAAATCCATATCACTGCGATAGCCGTCTTCGGGACTGAATTCAATATCACCGATTAAGTTGCGTGCGAAGCGTACAGACTGTTTAGCCTGTTCAAGAACCTCTTCAGGTGACATCCGCAAC
Organism: Candidatus Aalborgiella aggregata; assembly: GCA_016705065.1. GTDB lineage: Bacteria > Pseudomonadota > Gammaproteobacteria > Burkholderiales > Burkholderiaceae_C > Aalborgiella > Aalborgiella aggregata. The sequence goes on from JADIYY010000001.1 coordinate 430,002, forward strand.
TTCTTTTCCATGTGCAATGGCGATGTCGCGATAAATGTATGAATACGTGCCCGATTGGCACCTTTCAAAGCCTCAGCTGCACGCGAGATATCACGGTCATTTGCCCGCGACAAACTACATATGGTTGAGTCTTTGATGTTGTTGGCGATTAACTGCACTGCATCAAAATCACCATTTGAACTGGCTGCAAATCCAGCTTCAATCACATCGACTTTTAAACGCTCTAATTGACGTGCAATGCGAAGCTTTTCGTCTTTATTCATGGATGCGCCAGGCGATTGCTCCCCATCGCGCAATGTTGTGTCAAATATGATGAGCTTATCGTTAGCCATTTTGTAGTCCTTGCAAAAATAAAACTGAAATGTATAAAGGTACGATGCAGGTAATAAAAAAGCCCGTTGCACTTTGGCTAACGGGCTTTTAGGATTGGTGTGACGCGAGCGCTACTTATCCTGCCCAAAAATTGTAAGCAGTAGAGGTAGCAGCAGTTCGAATGACATTTTCAACATGAATCTACTATAGCACAAAAATTTATTGCCAAGCAATTCTTTTGAATTCTTGGTTTTGCCAACGCAATACTTCAGCTTTCTTGTCTTTCTTATCCAAGTCCCAATCTGACAATACGATGCGCAGTAAATCTGGGTTTTGTTGGGTTGGCAATATGTGATTTTGGGGCTGATGTGTGTGCCCATGTATGAGAGTTTTTGCTTGCGTGGCTACCAACCAGTCAGTGGCGGCAGAAGCATCGACATCAAATTGATAAGAGTTTTGTAACGAAACGCCAGAAATGTTGTGAGCTTGTTCACTTTGTAAACGCATCTGCCGAGCTAATTCTCGGCGCACAGTTATTGGTTTTGACAGCTGCTCATGTATCCATTCTGGTCTTCTAACCACGCTGCGAAATTTCAAATACTGTGTGTCGGACAAACACAATTGATCACCATGACTAAGTACGGTGCGTTGTCCTTGAAAGATCAGGACTGTTGGATCGTTCAACAGAGTTGCATGGCAATGCTGCATCAGTCGATTACCGATAAGAAAATCGCGATTGCCATGCATCACGTATAAATCTAATCGTTGCCCAACCGCTTGCAAAACCTGGGCACATTGCTCTTCAAAGATAAGATCATCTGATTGCGCATTGATACCAGTGCGAACAACATCGTCACCAATCCACGCTTCAAATAAATCACCTAGGATAAATAAAGCACTTGCAGTGGTGCTTTCCATGTAGCGCTTCCAGGCCAAAAAAGTTTTTGGCTGTGATTCACAGAGATGCAAATCCGAAATAAATTCGACCGATTCCCAATTCGCAGGAGCTATCAACTCATTGAATTTGGGAATGTAAAAGGTCATGCAGTTTGAAATTAAATGGCGACTGCTTTTGCGATTACCACATCATCTTTGGGCACATCATCATGAAACCCTTTGCGTCCTGTTGAAACAGCTTTGATTTTGTCAACTATATCGGTGCCTGCGATAACTTTTCCAAATACCGCATATCCCCAGCCAGATGCTGTGGGCGCTGTATGGTTTAAAAATCCATTATCAGCAACATTAATAAAAAATTGTGCAGTCGCAGAGTGTGGATCACCAGTTCTTGCCATGGCAACGGTATAGTTAGAATTCTTCAAACCGTTATTTGCTTCATTGACGATAGGGGCTGTGCAAGATTTTTGAGTCATGCCAGGCTCAAAGCCACCACCCTGAATCATGAAACCGGGGATGACACGGTGAAAAACTGTGTTGTTGTAATGCCCTTGATTCACATAGCTCAAAAAATTGGCAACAGATTTGGGTGCCTTGTCTTGATCAAGTTCTAAGGTGATAACACCATAACCTGTGATGTGAAGTTCGACTTGTGGATTGCTCATGGATCGCCTTTAGGTTAATTGAAAGAAAAATGGATGATTTGAAAAATTAAATTTTTTACACGGATGCGTTATTTGATAACGATTGCTGAATTGATCACAATGGGTGTTTGGGGTACATCGCTTGGAAACGGTCCACCAGCACCCGTTGGTGCTGATTTCATTTTCAAGATCACATCCATGCCTTCAACCACTTTGCCAAAAACGGTATAGCCAAATAGCTGTGGTGATGATACCAATTGGTTGCGAGGTACATTTTTATATGTCTTGTTTTGGTATTCAAATACCGGTACAGGGTCGCCAGGCGGAATCGGTGTGGGATCTAAAAAAGCATTGTCTTTCACATTGATAAAGAATTGTGCAGTGGCGGATTGTGGATCATTCGTCCGCGCCATTGCCAATGTACCAACCACATTTTTTAAACCGCCTTTAGCAATGGCTTCTTGACCTTCGTGAGCAACGGGTGGGCGCGTCTTTTTCTCTGTGTAGGTGGAGTCAAATCCGCCACCTTGCACCATGAAGTTGTCAATGACGCGGTGAAAAACTGTGCCATCGTAGTGTTTGTCGTTCACATATTGCAAAAAATTAGCCACAGTTTTTGGCGTTTTTGCAGGATATAACTCAACTGTGAAGGTGCCCATGTTCGTTTTAATTTGCACTCGTGGCAGTGCTTCTGCTTGCACGTTTGTAGTGATGATTGCGGCAGAAACAAATCCTGCAAAAACAATGCCCGTTTTGTAAATCATTGTTCTAAGTGGAAACTTCGCAATGTATGACGCAAACATCAAATAACTCCTTCAAAAAATATTTTCCAAGTTTTACCTTCGCGTGTCCAATATTGTCGTTTTGTTTTTCCTGATTTAGCGTTGTCTGCCAACTCATCAAATGTCACAACCATGGTATCGGCTTTATCCACCCAGCGAATCATTGATAATTCGGAAAGGGAAATTGGGTTCCCCTTATTTTTAGCAACTTCTTCACCTAAAACGCTTGCCCATTGAACCAAGTTTTTATCGTAGCTGCTGAAATCTTTCGAATAAAAGCCCATTAATTTGTCAAAATTGGCGCTTGATTTGGCAAGTCGCCAATTTTGCAAGGTTTCGAAAAATTGCAATTCTTCTGGTTTTTGTCCAGTCTTTTGAACCCATTCTAGTTTTTCAGAAATAACCACAGGCGTGGTACGAATACTGACTTCTTTTAGTAAATAATTTAAATCTGGATTGGCCAGAACAACACAACCGTCCGAGGCTTTCGGTGCACGCGAGAACTGATTCGACGGTGTGCCGTGTAGCCAAATGCCGCTGCCAGTTTTGCCACGACGCGTATCAAGTGGGTTGGGGTAGTTGATCGGCAATGCACCGGTTCCATAAAGATCTTTCAGTGATTTGGGATTGAGGCTACTTGTGATGAAGTAAACGCCAAGTGGTGTGCGTTGGTCACCTTCAAGTGATTTTTCAACACCTAATTTACCTACAGAAATATAAAAGTCCGCAATCAGTCGCATTTGTGAATTGTCATTCTTGAATAAATACAAACGAGAGCGTGAGGTATCTACGGCGATAGCGTGCTTATTGCGCTTTGATAAGGTCAGGAATTGCGACGGTATGCTGTCCGCTGGTGGGCGTTCCTTTAACGCTTTGATACGTTGCAAAGATTCTTCGCGCAAGTCATTGAGTTCTGGTGTCGCTGTATGGGGCACATCACCCAGTTTTTGCAAAGGCCGAATCAAGCTACTCAATAAATCGCCATGAACCAAATGTGCCAACTGAAAATTAGGAAATGTTTTAACCAGTTTTTCAGACGCCGCGAGGGCTTGCCGAGTTTTGCCAGCGCCAATGAGTGAGTAAATGTAGATGAGTTGCGCTTCAGCCTGAGAATCTTGTCTTAAGAGGGAAGGGCTTGTTGTGGTTTTTGTTATACCTTGTTGCCGATCTTTGGCAACAGAGATTGATGAAAAGCAAAGCAAACTCCCTATCAGCAAGATTGAAAGTAGATCGTCAAATCTGTACAGCAATCTGCCCAAGTGAAAACTCCGCGTTAGTAGCAATTGATTGGTAATAAGAAAGCTCAAAAATACAAAAAGACCCCAGCGGGGGTCTTTCATTTTAGAAACTGAAACAGATTATAGGGGAATCGACTCTCGCGATTTAACCACCAGTCACTTCTTTAATGATGTACCATTTTTGCCCCGCTTTAGCGAGTGTTAAAGTTTTGGTGCTTGATGTCGAAAGCGAATCAGCGTCATAAGATTGACGGAATTTAGCCGTTGCCGTGTCGCCATTCACATTGGTTTTAAGATTGCTGATTTTGACACTGATGCGTGATTTGCCAACAATGCGATCACGACGTTCTTCTTCCCATTCTTTACGCGAAAGACCTTTTGGTGGATCAAAGCTTTTGCCATATGAGGCCAAGTAGTTTTTCATGTCTTTGCTGGCCCATGCTTTGGCCCAAGCTTGAACGGCTTGCTCAATTTGTTCAGCAGAATCTTGGTTAGTGTTGGCAGCTACTGGTGCAGTGGTTGCCGCAGGCGTTTTTGCCACAGGAGCAGGTGCTATGACAGGATTGGTGACCACTGCAGGTACCACTGGCGCAGCTGGTGCAACTGTCGTTGGCGCTTTGGCAACGTTCGGGTTTTGTCCTTTTGCTGTTGGTGAAAATAATTCACGAATCAAAGATAACTTGGGTTGCAAGGTGTTGCTTGCACCGCCCATTTGTAAAGCTTTGGTGTAGGCTTGGCTTGCCAAATTGGCATAAATGTCCCCCAAATTTTCATGCGCAGTTGAATAACTTGGATTGGTTCTAATGGCCATCTCTAAAGCGGCACGTGCTTTATCGTATTGACCTTGACTGGCGTGAAGGACAGCTAAATTGTTGTAAGGCTCAGGTAGCTCTGGATAATCATCGATGAGCTTGGTAAACGTGCTAATGGCATCACTGGGTTTGCCCATTTCGGTTTGAATCACGCCTTTTAGAAAACGCATTTGCGCGTCGCGTGGTTTACTGCTAAGTGACTGTTCAACTTTGGCCAGTGCTTGCGCTTGTTTGCCGGACTTGAGCAGTTGGTTGACCTCATCTAGGTCATTGCTTTGTGCTTGAGCAGAAAAGAGCAAGGCCGACAAAGCCAATAAACTTGTCAAATGACGTAATTGAAAAAAATGAGAACGACGCATTTTGGGTAATCTCCAGCAATCAAGCAAACGGTTAAACTTGTTATCAATTGTAGCTGTTCAAGTGACCGTCTGAACAGGTCTATTACATATTTAACTTTCAGTAAAATCAATCCCATGAGTTTGCGCATCTACAACACCCTGTCTCGTGACATAGAAACATTTAAACCGATTGATTCAAATCACGTGCGCATGTACGTGTGTGGAATGACCATCTATGACTTGTGTCACATTGGCCATGCCCGCATGATGATGGCGTTTGATGTGATACAGCGTTGGTTGAAAGTCAGCGGTTACAAGGTTGTCTACGTGCGAAATATCACAGATATTGATGACAAAATTATCAAACGCGCCTTGGAGCGCGGTATCACCATACGCGCATTGACCGACGAGATGATTGCAGCCATGCACCAAGACATTGGCGCATTGCATATTGAAACGCCAACACATGAGCCCAGAGCGACAGAATATGTGCCGCAAATGCTCGATCTGATTTCTAAATTGGAACACAAAGGGTTAGCTTATCAAGCACCCAGTGGCGATGTGAATTTTTCTGTACGGCAATTTCCAGGTTATGGTAAGTTGTCAGGCAAATCAGTGGATGAATTGCGTGCAGGCGAACGTGTGGCGGTGCAAGACGACAAAGCTGATCCGCTCGATTTTGTACTGTGGAAAGCTGCCAAACCTGCTGAGCCTGATGATGCGAAATGGGACAGCAACTATGGCGCAGGCCGCCCAGGCTGGCACATTGAGTGTTCAGCCATGAGCTGCGCATTGTTGGGCGAGACCTTTGACATTCACGGTGGTGGTGCAGATTTGCAATTTCCGCACCATGAAAATGAGATAGCACAAAGTGAAGGAGCGACAGGAAAGCCATTGGCCAATTATTGGATACATAATGGTTTTGTCCGTGTGGACAACGAAAAAATGTCCAAAAGTTTAGGCAATTTTTTCACGATACGTGAAGTGTTGGCGAAGTACGACCCTGAAACGGTACGTTTCTTTATTGTTCGTGTGCACTACCGCACCGCTTTGAATTACAGCGATGCGCATTTGAATGACGCACGGGCGGCTTTGAAACGTCTTTATACCGCGCTCGATTTGGTGAAACCCGATGCCTTGGGGATAGAGGCCATTGATTGGACCAACCCGTTTGCCGCACGATTCAAAGCTGCCATGGACGAAGATTTTGGTACGCCAGAGGCGATTGCCGTGTTATTCGATTTGGCGGCGCAGGTTAATGTCAGCAAATCAACGCAACTGGCGGGGCTTTTAAAGGCGCTGGGCGGGTGTTTGGGGTTGCTGCAAAACGTACCTAGCGTATTTTTACAAGCGGGTGCAAAAACAGGGCTTGACGAAGCGACGATACAAGCTAACATTCAAGCGCGTACTGATGCTAAACATGCCAAAAACTTCGCCTTGGCAGATGAGATACGCAAAACTTTGCTAGCGCAAGGCATTGTTCTCAAAGATTCTCCCACGGGTACGACTTGGGAATCGGTATGAAGATTTATCAAAATATATGAAAAATCTGGCTGTAGCCGGCGTATTTGTTGCCTATGCTGCTATCAAAAACATAGCAATATAGGCTATTTTCAGTTAGCTATTAGAAAAATGACAGTACCAGAATATTGGCAAGATGCCTGCAAACATTTAGGAAAGAAAGACCGTGTCATGAAGCGCTTGATCGCGCAATTTCCTGATGTCAGCTTAAGCACGCGTGGTGACGCCTTCACCACGCTGGCGCGTAGCATTGTGGGGCAACAAATTTCGGTGAAAGCGGCCCAAACAGTTTGGGATCGGTTTGAAAAATTGCCGAAAAAAATGGTGCCAAAAAATGTGCTGAAACTGAAAGTGGACGACATGCGGGCAGCTGGTTTAAGTGCACGCAAGGTTGAATACTTGGTGGACTTGGCGATGCACTTTGACTCTGGCAGTTTGAACAGTGAAACTCTGGCCAGCATGGATGATGAAGCCATCATCGCCGATTTGGTTGCCATTCGTGGCATAGGACGTTGGACGGCTGAAATGTTTTTAATGTTTCATTTGATGCGCCCCAATGTTCTGCCTTTGGACGACATTGGACTCATCAATGGCATCAGCAAAACGTACTTTTCAGGCGAAAAAGTCAGTCGCAACGAGGTGCGTGAAGTGGCTGCCGCTTGGACACCATTTTGCACCGTGGCCACATGGTACATCTGGCGGTCATTAGATCCTTTGCCAGTAGCGTATTAGTTTATTGGGCTATTGCGCTCTTACGCTATTTCAAGCCAACCTTGTTCTAGCCAATCTTGCAGCAAGCCAATAGCGTCTTCGCTTGCCTTGGCCAAATCGCTGGCATCTAGGAAGCGCTGGTTTGCCAGTTTTTGCATCAGTTTGGCGTCTTTTCCAGCTGCACGCCAGCTTTCGCCATTGAGGAAAATATGCCGTGCGTCAAACATCATTTGACTTTGCAGGGCAAGTTTGACACCACGTTTGCGCGATAACTTAACAGCGCCCTCAGGCGCATCAAACCATACATTCGATTTGGGTTCTGATAGGTGTTCGCCTAAATGACGTGCAAGCGCATCTGGGTCTGCCATGGCTTTGGTGATGGCTTGCTGTGCAAACTCAAGCAAAGCGGTTGGTATTTGCGCGGGATTTGGCGTCGCTTCTTGATCAGCGTCGCGATACAACACTTCGGGTTTTAGTTTGACTGGCTTTGTTAATTCTTCATCAGGCAAATTTTCTTCGTCGACAGCATCTGCATAGCGCAGCAACAATTCACGTCCCAAATCCACTTGTTTGGGGACTTTGAAGCCAATCGAATACGTCATGCATTCACCAATGGCCACACCATCGTGTGCATAGCGTGGTGGCAAATACAGCATGTCACCAGGTTCTAAATCAAAAGTCAGTTCGGGCTTGAAATTCGACAATATACGCAGTGGCACATTGGCTTGCAAGGTACCGTCTTTTTGCTTGCCAATGCGCCATCGGCGTGTGCCATGCGCTTGCAATAAAAACACATCGTAACTGTCAAAATGCGGACCCACGCCACCACCGTCGGTGGCGTAACTGATCATCAAATCGTCCAATCTCGCATCGGGTGCAAACCGGAAGCGGTTTTTCAATTCATTCACTGCACTATCGTGCAAATCCACGCCTTGCACCAACAAGGTCCAGTTCGGTTTTTTGATTGAAGGAATTTGTTTGGCTGTCATAGGTCCATGCGCTAAAGACCACTTGTCACCATTGGACACAATGAGTCGCGACTCCACATCTTGATTTTGCGACAACGCAAACAATTCTTGCCGTGACAGCAAGGGTTTGAATTTGGAGATGGCATTGCGAATGATGCAGGGCTTTTTCTGCCAATATTTACGCATGAATTCAGCTGGGCTGATACCACCTAAAAGTTGCAAGGGTAGATTGATAGATTGTGCGACTTGGTTCATGCGACAATTGTCCTATGAAAATCACTCCACAATGCGTCGTGGCCCTCACTTGGACGCTGAAAGATACCTTGGGCACAGAATTGGATGTTTTAGACGAGCCAGTTGAGTTTTTGGTGGGCGGCAATGATTTGCTGGTCAAAGTGCAAGAGGCGCTGCAAGGTTACAAAGCCGGTGACAGTCTTGATTTGCATCTGGAACCAGAGGACGCGTTTGGCGATTTCAACGACCAATTGCTGTTTTTAGAACCCCGCTCGCTGTTCCCTAATGAGCTGGAAGAAGGCTTGACCCTAGAGGGCAATGCCATGCCAGCAGGCTGCACACCTAGCATGCCCAAAGACGCGGTCTATGTGGTGACGGACATTTACCCGGAACATGTGGTGCTGGATGGCAATCACCCACTGGCTGGCATAGCCATTCGGCTCAGTTTAAAGATAGAAGCAGTTCGTGAAGCGACTGTTGCAGAAATTGGCGCAGGCACCTGCGGCTCAGGGTTTTTTAAGTTGCAAACAGGTACCGATGTTTTGACAGGTAACTCAACGCTTCATTAAATGGACGATTGTTTGTAGGCTATTTATAGGCTATTAAAGGTTGTTTATTAGGCGATTTGATTCAACGTATCACCCAGAGCGTTGACCAGGCTATCAATCTCCTGCGGGGTCGTGATGAATGGAGGAGCTAGTTGGATGGTATCGCCACCGTAACGCACGTAATAGCCCTTGTCCAGCATCTTCATGGCAATCTCATAAGGTCTTCGCGCTGGTTCACCAGGCATGGACGCAAGGGTCAAACCTGCCGCCAAGCCATAGTTTCGAATATCTGTCACATGCTTCGTCCCTCGTAGGCTGTGAACGGCATTTTCAAAAATCGGGGATAGGACTTTGACTTTATCCACCATGTTTTCGCGTTCCAAAATGTCCAACGCTGCCAAACCGGCTGCACAAGCCACAGGGTGCGCCGAATAAGTGTAGCCATGGGCAAATTCAAGCATGTATTCAGGGCCACCTTGTGCCATGAATGTGTCATAAATTTCTTTTTTGACCAAGACAGCACCTAATGGTTGCGCGCCATTGGTAATTTGTTTGGCCACGTTCATGATATCGGGTGTGACACCAAAAGCTTCGGCACCTGTGTAAGCACCCATGCGGCCAAAGCCTGTAATCACCTCGTCAAAAATCAGCAAAATTTGATTCGCGGTACAAATTTCGCGTAAACGTTGCAGATAACCGATGGGTGGAATGATGACACCAGCGGAGCCCGACATCGGTTCGACGATAACGGCAGCGATGTTGCTCGCATCATGCAAAGTTATCAGGCGCAATAAATCGTCAGCTAACTCAGCGCCCATTTTGGGCATGCCGCGCGTAAAAGCCTGATCTGCCAATTGCGTGTGTGGTAAATGATCTGCCTCAACTCCTTGCCCAAACATTTTTCGATTGCCGACCATACCTCCAACAGAAATGCCGCCAAAATTGACTCCGTGATAGCCTTTTTCGCGCCCAATCAAGCTTGTCTTGCCAGCCTGTCCTTTGGTACGCCAATAGGCACGTGCCATTTTCAATGATGTGTCAGCCGCTTCTGAGCCAGAGCTTGTAAAGAACACATGGTCCAAACCCTTAGGCGTTAGTTCTACGAGTTTGTTGGCCAATTCAAAAGAGAGTTTGTGCCCATATTGAAACGCTGGAGAATAATCCAATGTGCTCATTTGTCGCGTCACTGCCTCGGTAATTTCGCTGCGGCAATGCCCTAAACCTGAGCACCACAGGCCTGATAAACCATCATAAATTTGCTTGCCATGCTGGTCTGTGTAGTAGCACGCTTTAGCACTGGCCATCAAACGAGGATGCGCCTTGAAATTACGATTGCCCGTAAAAGGCATCCAATGGGCATCTAACCAAGCAGCATTTGTCGATGTCATGTCATAGTTCCAATCAGAAAACAAAAAAGCCTCACAATTTCATCAATTATGAGGCTTTTTATACTGGCGGAAACGAAGGGATTCGAACCCTTGATGAGGCTCAACACCCCATACTCCCTTAGCAGGGGAGCACCTTCGGCCACTCGGTCACGTTTCCTGGCAACTTAAACGAGTCGTATTATCGCACGACTTGCCTTGCATTTCAGGGTGCGATTTGGTTTTTAAAAGGTGTTTTGGTCAGCTCTGATCTAAACCAAAGGCCTTGTGCAAGGCGCGTACGGCGAGTTCCATGTACTTTTCATCAATCACCACCGAGGTTTTGATTTCAGAGGTGGAGATCATTTGAATATTGATGCCTTCCTCAGATAAGCTATGGAACATTTTGCTGGCAATGCCCACATGGCTGCGCATGCCAATGCCAACAATGGACACTTTGCAAATTTTGGCGTCGCCAATCACTTCTTGCGCGCCCAATTGCGGTACCAAAGTGGTTTTGAGTAAGTCCATGGCCTTGGCAAAATCATTGCGGTGTACCGTGAAGCTAAAGTCTGTCTTGCCATCTTTGCTGACGTTTTGAATGATCATGTCCACTTCAATGTTGGCATCAGCTACTGCGCCCACAATTTTGTAAGCAATACCTGGCTTGTCGGGTACACCGAGCACAGAGATTTTGGCTTCATCGCGGTTGAATGCAATGCCTGATACGATGGCTTGTTCCATTTGTTCATCTTCCTCAAAAGTTATCAAAGTGCCTGATGTGGCCTCTTCGTTGATGTCAATATCCCAGGGCGTGAAACTGGACAACACACGCATTTTCACTTTGTATTTACCGGCAAATTCAACGGATCGAATTTGCAGCACTTTAGAGCCCATCGACGCCATTTCCAGCATCTCTTCAAAGCTCACGGTGTGCAATCGGCGTGCTTCGGGTACCACGCGCGGGTCGGTGGTGTACACGCCATCGACGTCGGTGTAAATCAAGCATTCGTCAGCTTTCAGCGCTGCAGCAACAGCAACAGCGGAAGTGTCTGAACCTCCGCGACCCAAGGTGGTGATGTTGCCTAATTCGTCCACACCTTGAAAGCCTGTCACGATCACCACGCGACCTGCATTCAAATCGGCACGGATTTTTTTATCGTCAATCGATTCAATGCGCGCTTTGGTGTACGCACTGTTGGTTTTGATGGCCACTTGCCAGCCCGCATAGCTCACAGCTTCCAAGCCTTCGGCTTGCAAGGCAATGGCCAACAGCGCTGAGGAGGCTTGTTCGCCTGTAGAGGCCAACATATCCAGTTCGCGGTTGTATGCGTCACCTGGTTTGGCTGGAGCTAATTCTTTAGCCAGACCTAGCAAGCGGTTGGTTTCGCCACTCATGGCGCTGGGGACAACCACCATTTGGTGGCCGGCGCGCGCCCATTTGGCAACGCGTTTGGCAACCATGCTGATGCGTTCAGTTGAACCCATCGACGTGCCGCCGTATTTATGAACAATCAAAGCCATAGGAAAATTTGTTTTTAAAAGGGAAGAGCTTGTTTAAACCCAAACAAACAGAGGAATGGGGTCAAACCTAGGGATTGTACCAATCTATGCAGGCCGCTTTGCGCTCTACAAAGCCTTGGCCAATTTTGATGCGCATTTTGTGACCACGAGTGGTGCAACATTTGATTTGAACCATCAACTCAGCCAATTGCGCGGTACTGGGTGTAGTTTGATGTACGGTCTTTAACCAATAACGCAACACATTGGCCATGCGTTCGTCGCTCAAGTGTTGCAAATGTTTGATATTCGGTGGAATCCCTGTTCGGTGTAAATCTTCCACAGCGATTTGGTTGAGCAAAACCTGAGCCGAAGCTGCATGGCTGCTACTTCGCGTAAAAGTGTCACGAAACTGTGGAAAGACAGCCTCCAATGCCGGTAAAAGCTGAGCGCGGATGCGGTTGCGGGTGAAGGATTCGTCGGTATTCGTGGGGTCTTCTACAAAAGGCGCACCCATTGGGCCAAACTGCGTTTGTGTGGCTAGCCAGCGGCGAATGTCTTTGGCGGTGACTTGCAACAAAGGGCGGTAGTATTGAATGCCGTCTCGTACCCATTGCGCTGGCATGGCGGCTAAACCTGGTAATCCAGCGCCACGGCTCAATGCCAGCAGCAAGGTTTCTACTTGGTCATCGGCATGCTGGGCCAATGTTATGGAGGTGCTTGGCGTGGTTGATTGAGACTCTTTTGCTATATTATTAATAGCGTTATAGGCAATAAATGCGCCATCTACAGCCATATTCTCCATATAAAATGCACCGTACCGAGCATCGCGTGCAGCCGCTTCGGGGCTTTGTCCAGGAGCGTTCTTGGCATCGACTTTGATAACTTTCAATGGCACTTGAATCAATTTACAAAATGCCACACAATGCGCTTCAAAATCATCAGCCGCCTTTTGTAAACCATGGTGAATATGGATGGCACTGATTTGACCCGGCCATTTTAGTGAGGCAGCAAGTAGCAGAGCGCTTGAATCTGCACCTCCGCTGAAGGCGATGGTTAAGGGCAATTTGGGAGGAAAGCAGCCATGGCTGCTTCAAATGACTGACTCAAAGCAACTCTGTGGAATCTTTGAAAAACACAAAGTTTTGCTTCCACAGCAAGCTAGCAGGCCACTGTTTTGACAGCAAACTTTGAAACAAAGGCTGCACTTCCCGTACCGATTTAGCCGACAACAGCTTCGGACGAATCGTCATGACCTGCTTAATGTAAGCCAAGTTGCGTGCTTCATTGCGGGTGGGCGCTTTGTCTTCTGATGCCAAAATTACCGGCACATGCGGGAACATATCAGTTAAGGTGTTTTGATAAACCTCTTTGGTGCCGGTGTCGCAACCTAAAAACACGACGGTGTTGACGTTGTCATACAGTTTGCGACTACCGTCCATCATGTCGATGAATTCTTGCACTTTGGCATCGGTCAATTCGCCACGGTAAAAGCCCAATTCATGGTGACCAGAAATCACCACCATATTGAAGGGTGGCGATTTGGTGTCGGCCATCAAAGCCTTCAGTTCGGCTTCCAAATCCTTGGCGGTGTAGCCACCGGTGGCTTTTTCTCGTTCCTGTTCAGCTTCACGAATGCGGTCGTAATAGGTGTCGCATTTTTTATCGCGATTCACAGCGACAGCACAGTCTTGTACCAGCTCTGTGTATTTTTCAATTTTTGCATTGGCTTTGACCACAATCAAGCGCTGTTTGCGTGGTATGCGGGTATAGGAGGGGACCACCACCACCTCGCTGGCAACGCCTTGGCTGGTTTGCTTGAAAACCGCAATTTCACTTTCGGCATTGTTGAAGTCAATGAACAAAGTGCGCGCTGTGCTGGCTGTACCGCACAGCGTTAAAGTGATGCCGATTAGGAATGCTCGGGTGTTCACGGTCTTACTTTTTGGCCTCGGCTTTGATGTCAATGAATTTGCCATAACTTTGCAAACGCTCATAGCGTTTGTCCAGTAACTCTTTCACTTTCAAATCGCTGACTTGGCGATAGGCATCGTTCAAGGCGCGTTTCAAAAACGCGGTCATTTGTTTCGGATCGCGGTGCGCGCCACCCACAGGTTCGTTGACGATTTTGTCGACCAAGCCCAGCGCTTTTAAACGGTGCGCGGTAATGCCCAATGCTTCTGCAGCGTCTTCTGCTTTGTCCGAAGTTTTCCACAAAATGGAGGCACAACCTTCGGGGCTGATGACGGAATAAACCGCGTACTGCAACATCACCAACTGGTCACAAACAGAGATGGCCAAGGCACCACCCGAACCGCCTTCACCGATGATGGTGGTGATGATGGGCACTTCTAATTGCGCCATCTCAAAAATATTACGACCAATGGCTTCTGACTGGCTGCGTTCTTCAGCATCAATACCTGGGTAAGCACCAGGTGTATCGACAAAGGTGAAAACGGGTAGTTTGAACTTCTCGGCGGTTTTCATCAAACGCAAAGCTTTGCGGTAGCCTTCAGGCTTGCTCATGCCAAAGTTGCGCATGGCACGTTCTTTGGTATCACGTCCTTTTTGCTGACCAATCACCATGCAGGCAGCGCCGTTGAAGCGGGCTAAGCCGCCCACAATGCTCAAATCATCGGCAAAATGCCGGTCGCCGTGCATTTCCACAAAATCGGTGAAGATGTCATTGATGTAGTCCAGAGTGTACGGCCGCTCGGGGTGGCGCGAGATTTTGGTGATTTGCCAAGGCGTCAAATCACTGTAAATGTCTTTGGTGAGCTGCAGGCTTTTCTTTGTCAGTTGGTCAATTTCAGATGAAATATCCACCGCAGACTCTGTTTGGACGTAGCGCAGTTCTTCAATTTTGGCATCCAGCTCGGCAATGGGTGATTCAAAATCAAGAAATGTTTTTTTGCTCAAAGTAATCTTCCTTTTCAATCAAATTCTGACCGTTTTCTTATTTTAAGGTGAAATAGCAACAACTGGTTAGAACAACCTAGGGTTCTTACCTATACGGCATGAGAAATAAGCTATAATTTGAGGCTTAGGTGAAAGGAACTCGAGTGATATTCATCTATCCGTTAAAGTGCTGGACTTTGATTGGCGGCTGAATCAATACAGTTTGTATTTGAAAAAGTGGTTCGATTAAGTGAGGTGTTTTGACAATTTCCGGAAGTTGTTTTCTCTTTATTAATTATCAAGGATTTATTATGAACAAAATCATCATCGCATCTGTTATCGCTACTGCTGCTCTCGTTGCTTGTGGCAAAAAAGAAGAAGTTAAAGTTGAAGCACCTGCTGCAGCTCCTGCTGCTGCTACAGCTCCAGTGGCTGCTGCTGTTGACGCTGCTAAAGATGCTGCTAAAGACGCTGGCGCTGCTGCTGCTACTGCTGCTGGCGCTGCTGCTGACGCAACTAAAGCTGCTGGTACAGCTGCTGTTGACGCAACTAAAGCTGGCGCTGCTGCTGCTGGTGCCGCTGCTGGTGCAGCAGTTGACGCTGCTAAAGCTGGCGCTGCTAAAGCTGCTGAAGCTCCTAAGAAGTAATTCTCGCTTAAACCTTGCTATAGCTGCAAAGCAAATAGCGGGGTTATGAGAATAAAAAAACCGCGCATCGTAAGATGCAGCGGTTTTTTTTCGTCCCTGCAAAACTGCAGAATGTTTGATTATTTCAAATCTTCAGCCAACACCTTCACAATATTTTGTGCATCGGCCAATGCTGCTGGCGCTGTTCCTGCAGCATTCAACACGCTGACCACTGAATCGTTAGCGCTTGATTTAACAAGGACGCGGTATTTCAAGACTGGTGTTGCGGTATCAGACGAAAATATTTTCGCAAAAAAGCCAGGCTCTTTTTTGTCAGCAACCACAGCTACGTAGCGCACAAAGTAAACACCTTGGCTGCGATCACGGTCTTCAACCGTGAAGCCGGTACGGTCCAGTGCCAAACCAACACGTCTCCATGCACGGTCAAAACCTTCGTCCAATTGCACTACGGGTTGTCCGCCAACCGTGGCAACTTTAGAGTTGGGTTTGCTTGGGGCGGCTGCAATTTGCACTTTGGACTGTTCTTGGCTTACGCCTAAACGAACCATCAAGCGGCGCAAAAATTCGGCCTCTAATTCAGGGTCAGATGCACGGGGAATCCACATGGTTGCGCCCGTTTTATCGGGAGAGAATTGTTCCACCATGCCACGGTGGCTGATGTAAATCTCGGTACCACCTTTGGCATTGGCTTCTACACGGCTGCGAAACTTGTCGCGTTCACCTGTGGAGTAAATCGAATCAAATACTTTGCCAAGGGTGGCACGAATGAAATCTTGTGGCAGCTTGGCACGGTTTTCAGCCCAATCGGTTTCCATGATGCCAGTGGTTTGGTCATCTGTGGTCAATAAAAAGCCATTCGTGGTCCAAAAATCACGTAGCAGTGGGAAAACTTTGTCGGGTGTGCGGTTTACAACCAGCCAACGTTGGCTGCCAGCGCGTTCGATTTGAACGTCACCCAAAGCTGATGCGGCAGTGGGAATAGCTGTCGTGGCACCACCACCTGCTTGAAAAGCACTGGCTGTGGGGGCAGAACCGGGCACAAAATAACGGTTGTCTTTGCTCAGCTGTACCAAATCGGGTGGAACTTCAAGCGAGTTGCCTTTTTTGGCGGTCTTGTAATCAATTTTGTCTTCTTCCAGCACTGTGCAGGCACCCAAACTGAGGCTTGCCAAAATGGCCAAGCTCAATGCAGTGCGTTGTGCGCTTCTTGTATTCAATTTGACGTTTGACTTCAAGCTAAATCCTTCAATGGTGAGTTAATTGTGAAAAGTGATGCATTCAGGCCCTTAAGCGATCAGCCCAACTTGGCGCATAGCGGCTTCCACACTAGGCTGGCTGGCAGCTGTGAGTTCGGTCATCGGTAGGCGCATGGTGGGGCCACACAATCCCATGCGCATCATGGCCCATTTGACCGGTATCGGATTGGCTTCAATGCCCATTTGCTTGTGCAAATGCAAGAGTTTGAATTGAATCGCCATGGCTGCTTTCACATCACCGGCAATTGCAGCCACGCACAATTCGTGCATCAATTTAGGTGCGATATTGGCTGTGACGCTGATGTTGCCATGCCCGCCACACAGCATCAAAGCCACGGCGGTTGGGTCGTCACCCGAATAAATGGCAAAGCCTTTGGGCGCGTCTTTGATCAGCTGCTGCGCTTTGTCGATATTGCCACTGGCTTCTTTGATGCCCACAATGCCAGGCAATTGGGCCAAGCGTAAAGCGGTGTCCACCGACATGTCTGCCACCGTGCGGCCTGGTACGTTGTACAACACCATCGGCAGTTCCACTGCTTCGGCAATGGCTTTGAAATGCAGGTACTGACCTTCTTGCGTGGGGCGGTTGTAGTAGGGCACCACTTGCAGTTGGCAGTCTGCGCCGACTTGTTTGGCGTACTTGGCCAGCTCAATCGCTTCAGCCGTTGAATTAGCGCCACAGCCAGCCATGATGGGGACGTGCTTGCCACCACGCACAGTGGGGTTGGCCGCCGCATAGCGCTTCGATTCTTCTACCGCCACACGAATGATTTCACAATGTTCTTGCACATTGACGGTGGGTGACTCACCCGTGGTACCGACCACGCCAATGCAGTCTGTGCCTTCAGCAATGTGCCAATCAATCAATTTTCGCAAGGCAGGGTAGTCCACGCTTCCGTCTAAGTTCATGGGTGTGGCCAGTGCCACAATGCTGCCTGTAATGGGTGTCATGCCTGTTGTCATAAATTGGGTTTGCGAAAAGTAATTGGAGGTATCTGCTGTTAGTGCAGTTTGATTCCATCATTATCGCATTCTACAGAAGAGAAAACTTGTTTGCTCAGACGTGTTCGACTCAAATCGCCATGGTTTGTTCCGCAGTTGGTGCTGTTTACTGCTTAAAAGGAAGAGCAATTGAATACTAATTGAAGATTTATTGACCTAGCGCATCCAATTCATCATGTGTAAAGCCCGCCTTCAATCGCGCTTCGCGGTTAAATGGCGCTCTGAGTTTGGGTGCATCGTACTGGTCTTGTAATTGCTGAAAATACGCCACGGGTTCATGTCCGTCACGCTCACACAGCCAGTTGTACCAGTGGTTGCCGATAGCCACATGACCAATCTCGTCGCGCAGGATGATGTCCAAAATCGCCACCGCTTCGTTGGCGTGGGGTGTATTGGCTTTACGCAGTTTGGTTTGAATCAAAGGCGTGGCGTCCAAACCGCGGGCTTCCAGCGTGCGTGGCACCAAAGCCATGCGGGCGGTCACGTCGTCCTTGGTTTTTTCACACATGTCCCACAAACCGCCATGCGCGGGAAAGCTGCCATAGTCGTACGTGGGTGAGCCATCCGCGTTGTGCTGCAAACCACGCAAATGGGTGCGCAGCAAATCAAAATGGTAAGCCTCTTCTTTCGCCACACGTATCCAATCACGGTAGTAGTCATCTGGCATGTTGGCAAAGCGCCAAACGGCATCCAAAGCCAAATTGATGGCGTTGAATTCAATGTGGCAAATCGAATGAACCATGGCAGCATGGCCTTCGATGGTGTAAACCGAGCGCTTGTCAACTTTCAGTGGCGTGATGATGTCGGGCTTGCTAGGTATCCCGGGCGCTGTGTGGGGTGCTATGATGTCTGCAATTGCTATATTATTAATAGCACTGTAGGCATATAATTCGCCGGCTAGAGCCTGCTTTTGCTCTATATTTTGGCAAACAAAGGCTTGGTAGGCGGCGTGTCGTAATTCCATCCGCCTATTTTTCAACCTTCAAATCATTCAATCAATACAGGAGAATTTCATGGCCGTTTATGAATTGAACAGCGTCGCACCGCAGATTGCCGCGTCCGCTTTTGTGGCGGATAGCGCGCAAGTCATGGGCAATGTGCACATCGGTGAAGACGCCAGTATTTGGTTTGGCACGGTCATTCGCGGTGATACATCCACCATTCGCATTGGCAAGGGCAGCAACATCCAAGACGCCAGCGTGCTGCACGCCGACGTGGGCAAGCCGCTGACCATTGGTGACAACGTGACGGCCGGCCACATGGTCATGCTGCACGGCTGCACCATTGGTGATGAAACCTTGATCGGCATTGGTGCCGTGGTGCTGAACGGCGCGGTGATAGGCAAAAACTGTTTGGTGGGCGCGGGATCGTTGGTGACCGAGGGCAAAGTCTTCCCTGACGGCAGCATGATCATGGGCAGCCCAGCCAAAGTGGTGCGCGAATTGACGCCAGAGCAAATGGAAGGCATTCGCCAAAGTGCGCAGCACTACATTGCCAATGGCAAAGCGTACAAAGCCAGTTTCAAAAAAATTGCGTAAATAAAAACATTTAGAAATCCCCATGTCCGAAATTCACAAATTCTTGTTCGATGGCTTGCCAGTGCGCGGCGTGTTGGTGCGTTTAACGGACGCCTGGCAAACCATTTTGCAACGTCGCGCCAATAACGAAAGCTTGGGTGCCTACCCGCAACCTGTGGCCGAATTGTTGGGCGAGCTCACCGCTGCAGCCGTGTTGATGCAGTCCAACATCAAGTTCAACGGCAGTTTGGAATTGCAAATTTCGGGCAATGCGGGCAGTGGTCCTGTGAAGCTTGCTGTAGCTGAAGTGCAGTCTAACTTAAGCTTGCGTGCCACTGCCAGCATAGTGGGCGAGGTGCCTGATGGCAGCCGGCTGTCTGCCCTTATCAACCAAAACCAACAAGGTCGCTGCGCCGTCACGCTGGACCCCAAAGACAAGCTCCCAGGCCAGCAGGCTTACCAAGGCGTGGTGCCTTTGTTTGACGATGAAGGCAAACCGCTAGAACACATCAGTAGCGTGCTAGAGCACTACATGCTGCAAAGCGAACAGCTCGACACCACCTTGGTGCTGGCCGCCAACGACACGGTGGCTGTCGGCATTCTGTTGCAACGTTTACCCGTTCAAGGCGATGGCAATTTGGCTGGTAGCATGGTACGCAAAACGAATGAGGATGCCGAACGTGAAATCGGCAATAACGAAGACTACAACCGCCTGTCACTCTTCGCCAAAAGTTTGAAGCCAGAAGAGCTCTTGGGTCTGTCTGCCAACGAGATTTTGCACCGCTTGTTCTGGGAAGAAAGCATCATCCGCTACCCAGTCAACACCCCCCACGCCCCACAGTTTGCCTGCACATGCTCCCGCGAACGCGTGGGTCGCATGCTCTTCAACCTAGGCCAAGAAGAAATCGCCAGCATCCTCAGTGAACGCCCCAACATCGAAGTCGGCTGCGAATTCTGCGGCAACCAAGAACGCTTCGACCCCATAGACGCCGCCCAATTGTTCTTGCCTCCAATTGGGGATTTGTCGGGTGGGGTGCATTGAGTGGCTATGAATTAAATTGAAACGTTTTGAAATTAATTGGTGGGGGGTTTGGGGCCATCCTTGTGGGTTGTTGGTTGTTTGTGTAGGAGAAAAAGGGAAAAAAGAATAAAAGCGGACCCCCACACAAAAGGGGTTGGGTTGTGTGCACTCATTTTTAGGTGGTGGTTTCCCCGGCCCCCACTGGGGGGGGGGGACGGCGGGAATTTTTTACGTGGTGTGGGCCCCCCCCCCCCGAGGCTTGGGAATGATTTGTGTGGGGGGGGTATTGGGGAGAAAATAAAAAAGTTTTGGAAAAAAAATTTTATAGAGAAAAAAAAAAATATTTTAAAATTTATTGTTGGCTTTCTGGGCGGCTCGAAAGGCCGGGCGGACCCACCACCAAAAAGGAAGGATTGCGTTGTGAAAAACTTTATGTTGGCAAAAGGGGGGGGCCCCGGATTAAACTTTCCCCTTTTTTTTTAAATCCCCTTGTTTTTTTTTTGCGCCCCCCCCCCTTGGAAGAATGGAAACACCCCACGCCCCCCCGGCCCCCCCCCCCCCCCACCCGGGGGGGGGGTTGTTTGGGTTTGTGGACAATTTTCCAACATAAAAAGAGGGGAGAATTTTGTCCCGCGAGGGGGGGGAGTTTTTTGTTGGGGGGGGGGGGAAAATGTTGGTTTGGAGAAAAGGAAGGGGGGAATTGGGGGTAGGGGGGCGCCCCCCCCCTCAAATGGTGATGGTTTTTTTTTAAAAAAAAAAAAAAAAAATAATTATTTGCTACAAATAAAATAGCACACTAGGCAATCAATACAACTGATACAGGCTAATTTTCCATATAAAAATACCTGAAACAGATACCCACGCGCTGCCTCATATTGATGACCAAGCCCATCTGCACTACGGCTGTGCAGAGGCACCATCAGGTGAGCATGGAGGTGAAGGATGAATAAGCTATTTCTTGCGCGCGACTTTAGTGGCCGCACTTCTTTTTACAACAGCTTGTTTAATTGTAGGTTTTGTAACCGCAGCCTTTCTAGCCACAGGTGTTTTGGGCTTTGGTTTTGAACTATCTAACAAACTTGCAAGGTGTTTTATCTGTTCTTCAAGTGATTTGATTTGCTTGGTGTTTTGCGCAAGTGTTGCTTGAATTTTTGATAACTGCTGATCCATTGTTCCCGTATTGTTAGGTGATCTGGGATTTTGTTTTTTGCCCAGTTTATTTTGCACTGAATCTATGATTGCTGGCAATGCTGCTTCTACCGCTTTGGTGACGATTTTGATGATGGTTGCGTTCATGACAATTCCTAAGATCATTCGTTAACTATACTTGAATTCGACCCCATAGGAGAACCACTGTGACAATCGCCACCCAATTCATCGGCCCAGTTCTTGCATTGATTGCATGGACCTTGTTTATATTGGTTTGGATGTATGCATTGCGACTGCCTGCTATGCGCAAAGCACGCATGAAGCCAGACCCCAATGCGCCGCGCGGTGAGCAAATGTCGCAGTTACCGCCTCGTGTGCGATGGAAGTCGGACAACTACACACATCTGCTTGAGCAACCCACTTTGTTTTATGCCTTGGCTTTATCACTGGCGCTATTGGGTGTGCAAACCCAAACCAGTTTGACCTTGGCATGGGTTTATGTGATTGTGCGCATTGCCCACAGCTTGGTGCAAGTCTTGATCAATAAAATTGAGCTGCGATTTGTGTTATTTGTAATGTCAAACATCCCTTTGCTTTGGTTGACACTGATTGCTGTCAGCGCATTCATGAAAGTGTGACGCTTATTGTAGAAGAGTTATGCTATAAATAAAATAGCACTTTAGGCAATCAATACGCCGTATACAGGCCAATTTTTCATATAAAAATACCAGAAACGACTAACCGCGCAGTTTGCGCCAAAGGGCTTGTCCTTGCATGTTGATGACCAAGCCCAATAGCACGACCACTGTGCCGATGAGTTGTAAAAGTGTGGGTTGTTCGCCCAGCAAAACCCATGCGGCTATGAGGCCGATGACGGGGACCAGCAGGGAGTAGGGCGCTACGCGGCCTGTTGGGTGGCGTTGTAGCAGACGGGTCCACAGGGTGTAGGCGAGGACGGTAGCGAGCAAGCCTAGGTACAACACGGCCAGCACGGTGCGCAGACTCAAACCATGCAACTGGCTGCTGACAACTGACCAACCGTCTTGCAGCACTGCAAAAATAAAAAACGGAATGATGGGCAACAGGCTGCTCCAAACCAAAAAGGCCAAAGGGTCATAGCCTTTTTTGTCTTTATCTTTGTTGTGCAAACTGTGAATGCTGGCCATGCGAGCCACGATGTTGGAACACGCCCACATGCTGGCGGCGCAGAGGGTGAGCATGAAACCAATCAGCGTCATTTGCCCAGCACCACTGCCGTGCGCCGATGCAATCATGGCCAGCCCAACACCCGCGCACAGCAAGCCCACGTAATGCGCCCACTGCGCGCGCTCGCCCAAAAGCCAATGCGCTAGCAAGAGCGTGACAAAGGCTTGGCTTTGCATCACCACCGATGCCATGCCCGCCGTCATGCCCAGCTGCAGCGCCATGAACAAAAAGCCAAATTGCCCCAAACCCTGCGCCACGCCATAGCCCAGCACAAAGCGCCACGGTACATTCGGGCGCTTGATGAAAAGTACAAACGGCAAACTTGCGCTCACATAGCGCAAGCATCCCAAGAGCATGGGCGACACATCGCGCAAACCCCATTTCATCACCACAAAATTCAAGCCCCAAATGACCACCACCGCCAATGCGCTCAGC
Source organism: Candidatus Aalborgiella aggregata (assembly GCA_016705065.1). Lineage (GTDB taxonomy): Bacteria > Pseudomonadota > Gammaproteobacteria > Burkholderiales > Burkholderiaceae_C > Aalborgiella > Aalborgiella aggregata. The sequence continues at coordinate 453,002 of JADIYY010000001.1, forward strand.
ACATCAAAGCGACTGAAGTGCGACGTGTTTGGATTGGCTGAGGCAGCGTTCATGCTTTGTGATGCGCGCTGGGGAAAAGTACTTGAGCGGATACATCGCCACGGGTATCTGTTTGCAAAGCGGGAGCACCTGAAATGGCTACCGGGCGTTTTTGTGATTGATTTTCACGTGCCTGCACAAACGCGGTAAAAGCTTGCAAACTGGATTTTCGCGGTACATAGCCAAATACAGATTTCAAAGCGTGGTTGTCAAGCACCGGTCGGTAACGCAAAAAGTCCAACTGCTCAGGCCCGTAGCGGGTGAGCTGTGTCCACTTGCCAATGGTCAAAATGGATTTCAACAAGCCTGCAGGCAAAGCACGCGTGCGCTTGCCCAGCAAGCGGGCAATTTCGGGCAATGTCAGTGCGCCATCGCCTGCCAAGTTGTAATTGCCGGCTGGACCCAAACCCAGTAAGGCATGGCGCATGGCGCCAGCAACGTCTTCGTTCCAAATGAACACAAACGGGCTTTCACTGCCTTGGATGGCCAAGAGCTTGGGTTTTTCAAAGAGGGCAGTGATTTGGTTGTCCACTTGCTCACCCAAAATCGTGCCAATGCGAAACACGGTTTGCAAGAGTTGCCCATGTTGCTCGCGGAAGTCGGCCAACATTTCTTCGACTAAGCGTTTGTGGTCGGCATAGGCAAAAATGGGGTTGCCACGCAGGGCATCGGTCTCCACCAGCCAGGCGGGGTTGTCCGCATGGTATCCATAGGCTGCACCACTGGACGATATCAACACAAGGCGCACACCGGCGGCTACGCAGGCGTCCAGCACATTGCGTGTGCCATTCACATCCACATCGTATTCAAATGCGCGGTCGCTGCCTTTTGGTGGTGTGACAATGCTGGCTAAATGCACCACGGTGTCAATGCGCTTGTCCAGCAGCACATCCACTAATCCTACATCACGCACATCCAGCCGCACATAGTCGGTTGAACCCACAGCACTGGCATCTTGAATATCGCTGCCTAAGAGTAAATCAAAAGTATCGTGCTGCAAGGCGGTCAGCAAACTGCGCCCTAAAAAGCCGTTTGCACCGGTGATAAATACACGCCGCGCTGGTGTCGGCATACCGATTGGCACACTTGCTGGAAGTTGTTGCATGTTAATGACGATGGTTTATGCCGCTGTTTCCACGTTATCAGGCACCACAGGTGGGTTGCGTCCCCACAGGGTTGCCAGTGCCAAGCCAGCCACAATGTCCCACCAGCCCCACACGCCCGCCACAATTGCCATGCCACCGAGTCCGCCAAAAAAAGTAAAAATCAGTACCAAACCCAGACCTGCGTTGCGAATACCCACCTCGATGCTCATGGCGCGGCGGTCGTAGTCGGACAGTTTAAAAAGCCGCGCGCAGACATAGCCCGTACCAAAAGCCAAGGCATCATGTATTGCCACCGCCAAAATCACGACGCCGGTGTAGGTGATGAAATATTTCCAATTGCCGGCGATGGCGGCAATGATGAAGATGCCCAAAGTCACAAAGCTGATGGTGCCTATGGGTTTTTTAAAGCGTGCAGTGAACGCGGGCCAGCGCTGTGCCACCCAAATGCCCAATACAAAAGGCACACCAATGATTGCCACGATGTGAATCAGCATCTCTACCGGGTTGATGGAAATGCTTTTGAACAAAGCACCCGCAGTCGGGTGCATGCCCGCCCACAAAGCGAAATTAAGTGGCATTAAAAAGATGGACAAGGCGTTGGACACCGCCGTCATGGACACACTCAGCGCCACATTGCCTTTGGCGCGGTGCGTCAAAATATTGCTCACATTGCCAGGTGGGCAACAGGCTACCAATATCATGCCCAGTGCTATGCTGGGTCGTACATCCAGCACCAAAGTGAGCGCAAAGGTGATGGCGGGCAAAATTACAAACTGCGCCAATATGGCACAGGCAAACGCCACCGGCATTTTGAAAACGCGCATGAAATCCGCTTTGCGCGTGTCCAGCGCCACACCAAACATCAAAAACGCCAGCACCACGTTCAGCAGCATCAAACTCGCTGGGTTGAAGTTCAGTCGCACGGTGTCCATCACGTCCATAGGGTTAATGGTGTTCATGCTTTATCTCCTGTGAATTGCGCAATCATCTCGCGCACTTTGCTGCGGTAGGCATCTTTGTTGACATAGTAGGCCATGCGTGCCAGTTTCAAATACTTATAGCCACCCGATAAATCTGGCCGGGGCCCGGCTTTGGTTTCAAGGAATTGTTGGGCTTGCGCTTGTTGTTTGGCATCAGTCGAGTCCAGTGCTGCCAAATAACGTGCCACCAAATCACCTTGCTCGTAACGACCTTGCCAGCCAATACCGCTGGCTTCAATCATGCCCAGCACGCAGAGGCGTTTGTAGGCAGGTGCGAACATGTTCATGTACAAATCAGGCGCATCGCCTTGCCAGTTGAGAAGCTTGTGGTCGATAAAAGGGTAGTGCAACACGTAGCCCGTTGCTAAGAGCACCATGTCATAGTCAGCACGGCTGCCATCGACAAAATGCACGGTGTTGCCGTCAAAGCGTTTCACATCCGCGCGCACGTGAATGTCGCCATGGCCTAGGTGGTACAAAATCAGCGAGTTCACAATAGGGTGCGATTCGTACATTTTGTATTCGGGTTTGGGAAATCCAAAGCGCACGGGGTCGCCTGTGAACCACTTCAGTACCAAGCTGTCGGCACGTTGTTTCAGCCACGGTGACAAAGGTTTTTTGCCACCCAAGGTATCAGCAGGTTTACCAAATATGTACTTGGGTACAAAGTAATAGCCGCGCCGCACCGAAATATCGATGCTGTCGGCATAGTGCACGGCATCCACTGCAATGTCGCATCCCGAATTGCCGGCTCCAACAAGTAGCACGCGCTTGCCCGCAAACTGTTTGGCGCTTTTGTAGCCACTGGTGTGCAGCAATTCGCCAGTGAATGTGCCTTCAAATTTTGGGCGATTGGGCTCTGCCAGCGTGCCATTGGCAATGATCACGCCTTTGAAGGTTTCTACCACCTCAGCTTGCCCTTCGGTTTGCGAGGTGACGCGCCACAGAGTGTCTGGGTTATGCGCGTCGATGGGTTCCACACGCAGCACGCGGGTGGTAAAGCGGTAGTGTGTTTTTAAGTCAAAATGATTCGAAAAATCTTGAAAGTAGCCCAATAATTCTTTGTGGCTGGGGTAGTCTGCCACATGGTCGGCCATGGGAAATTCGGCAAACTCGGTCATGCGCTTGCTGGAAATCAAATGCGCTGATTCGTACACGGTCGAGCGCGGATTGTTGATGTTCCACAGCCCACCCACATCGCTGTAGGCTTCAAAGCCGACAAAGGACAAACCTTGTTTTTGCAGTGTTCTGCAGGCTGCCAACCCGGTTGGGCCACCACCAATCACGGCGTAGTGTGTTTCAGTTTGCATGGGTGGTGTCTCCTTCATCATCTTTTTGTTATGGCAAGTCGTTTTAGTTTTGGATTTTGTTTTGATTTTCTCTGGGCTTGCGCGGTTGGCCACGCAACAAGTGGTCAAACCATGAATCCGGCAACAAAGATAGCGCACGTTGCAGCCAGCCAATGTGCGGTGGCAGCACAATTTTTTCAGTACCACCCTGCACTTTGGCTAACAGTATTCTTGCGGCAGTTTCCGCATCCATCAAACCTGGCATGGCAAAGGTGTTGGCTGCTGTCATGGCGGTGCGCAGGTAGCCTGGGCTCACGGTGTGCACGCGCACAGGCGTACCACGCAACTCGGCGCGCAAGGCTTGCAAATAAGCAATCAGCCCCGCTTTGCTGGCGCAATACGCGCCATTGCCAGGCATGCCGCGCCAGCCTGCGATACTGGCAATGCCGACCACGCTTTTGTGTGTACCAGTAGCGCGACCATGGTCCAGCATGGCTTGCAAAAATGGTTGAATGGTGTGCACCACGCCGCGCAGGTTGATGTCTAGCATTCGCTGCATCACTTCCATGTCTTCGGCATACAAGGTGTCAAAGCCACCTGCAATGCCGGCATTGGCAATCACCAATTCGGGTGCGCCGTGTTGCGCCATCCACGCTTGTGCCACGCTTTTTAGTGATAGGGCATCGCGCACATCGGCGTCAAAGCATGTCGCCAAGTCAGTATGTTGTGCGCGTAGGGATTCTGTCTTTGCACGGTTGGCAGCGATGTCCAGCAATGCCACTTTGCAACCGCTGTCCAACAATTGCTGTGCCAAAGCTGACCCCAAGCCGCCACCAGCACCAGTGATCACTGCGCTTTTGAAATGGGGCGAGGTTTTTATATCGGACATGTTGAAATATGATGTGCAAGCAGCTTTATGCTGGCACGCGACTACTTTAACCCACAATGCTGTATTGACATCTCATTTGTCGAGCCAACTCTGCCCGTACTTTCCCTAATCTTTCAAAGCTATGCGAATGTTTTGAAACTGACTTCGATTGGTATGATTCAATCTTGGTAACAAATATAAAAGGAGATCCCATGTTCAAGCGCATTGACCACATTGAGTTGTTGACCGCACAACCAGAACGCACGATCAATTTCTATACAGGCGCGCTTGGCTTTCATGAACGCGAGCGCAAACGCATTGCCGATACACCGCTGGGCCCGCTTGACTTGATTTATCTCGAACTGGGTGGCACTACGGTGGAAGTGATGTGTTATCCCGAAGCCAAGGAAATCTCTGCACGCAGTACAGAGCTGCACCTAGGTTGGCAATGTCTCGCACTTGAAGTGAACAATATGGATGCTGCGTTGGCAGCGTTAAGTCAACACGGTGTATCTGCTACTTGGGGACCATTCATGAGACCAGACTATGCTCGCGCCGAAATCCGCGACCCTGACGGTAACCCAATTGAGCTGCGCCAGTGGTTTTCAGCTGCCACAATCAATTAGGCTAAATGTCAGGAATGCTATAAATATAATAGCAAGCTAGGAAATCAATACAGCGTCTAGAGGCCAATTTTTCTTATAAAAGTCGCGTAAACAAGCGGTGTTCGCAGTTGGGGTCAGAGCAGCGCTCGCATTGCCAGTTTTTGAGTTGGGTTGGGCCAGATTCTAGGATGTCATCGTTAGGTGTACTGACATTGACTCCTAAGCAACGCAGTGCGTTGTGCAAGCGTGCCTTGCCACTACCGTACACCACTTGGTAGGGGATGTTGGCTAGGGTCAAGGCTTGGCGAATCAGCGCATCAACGGGTTCACGCACATGTGCGCCGTCGCGTTGCAATCCATCAGCCACCCAAGGCATGTCCAAACCCATCAACAAGGTGAAATCGTAGCTGCGCTGGTGCGCGATGGCCATGTCATACAGGCTAATGTCATTAAATATAAGGTCGCTGTACACGGCGACCATCAGCGGGGTGGTGTCGGCAATTAAATGGTCGCAAGTCGGTGCGGAAGCTACACGATATTGTTGTTCGGTGGCAATGGCCAATTGTTCGTGTTGCAGGGGAGTGCGCTGATGCTGGTCGCACCATTCACGTAGGTACTCATGAACGTGCCTGACGGATTGTCCTTGCGTTTGAAAATATTGCGTCAGTTGCTGACCCAGCGCAGATTTGCCAGTGCTTTCTGCGCCTAAGAGTGCAATTTTCATGGGGTGACTAAACAATTGAGCAATTATTGTTTGGACTCAAGCAGTACTTTGCGCCAAGCTTGACAGCCCATGACAGCCATCACGGCAAACACCGCATACAAGCCCACCGTTAACCACAAGCCTTTGTAGGCAAACAATGCCATGCTGACGATGTTGACGATGACCCACGTTGGCCAATTTTCAATGTATTTACGGCCTAATAAAAATGTGGCGACCAAGCTTAATGCGGTTGGGAATGCATCCCACCATGGCACATCACTAGCGGTGTAGTTGCGCAAAAATAAACCGATGGCCAGCCACAATGCGGCGCTAATAGCTATTGATTTGATAGCGTTGCCAAATTTCAAAGTTTGTACAGTGAGGTCTTGACCGTTTTCGTTAACACCCCGCAACCATTGCCACCATCCCCATAAGGCCATAGCGGCAAAAAAGATTTGTAATGAGGCTTCTGCAAAGAGTTTGAAATCCCAAAATACAAAAAAGTACAGCACAGAACTGACAAAGGCCAAGGGCCATGCCCAATGGATTTGTTTGATGTTGCACACCACCATGGCAATGCCCAAAACCGCACCTAGTAATTCAGCCCAACTCGCTGGGTAGCTCCCTACAGTGATGGCGGGGCTGTTGAGCAAAGCCAGAATGTCAGAAAAAGTTTGCACAAAATTATTTGGCAATTTGCACGTAGATCTCACCCGGCTTGATCATGCCCAGTTCCATGCGCGCTTTTTCTTCAACCATCTCTAGCCTGCCCGTAGGGTCTTTCAGGTCATCGACTTCGGCTTTGAGCTGTTCATTTTCAGCTTTCAAGCGCTCTGCATTTTTATTGATGCCATTGAGCTTCTGCTGCATTTGTGCGTTGTCGCGCAGGCTGCCGCGTCCAAACCAAAGCTGCCCTTGAAATGTCAAGAGCAATGCCAAGAGGAGGAAGAAGACGATGCGGCTAGGCTTCAATGATGCCCTTTCTATTGCTATCAGCTAATCAGCGAATGCTGTAAAACGCCGATCGTCCTGGGTAGCTGGCAACATCGCCCAAGTCCTCTTCGATGCGCAACAATTGGTTGTACTTGGCGATGCGGTCTGAGCGGCTCAATGAACCGGTTTTGATTTGACCGGCATTGGTTCCAACAGCGATGTCGGCAATGGTGGAGTCTTCGGTCTCGCCCGAACGGTGGCTGATGACAGCGGTGTAGCCCGCGCGTTTGGCCATTTCGATGGCGGCGAAGGTTTCGGTCAGCGTGCCGATTTGGTTGATTTTGATGAGGATGGAATTGGCAATCTTTTTGTCAATGCCTTCTTTGAATATTTTGGTGTTGGTCACAAACAAATCATCACCCACCAATTGCACTTTGCTGCCAAGCTTCTCTGTCAAATGTTTCCAGCCGTCCCAATCGCCTTCGGCCATGGCGTCTTCAATGCTGATAATAGGGTATTTGTCCACCCAAGTGGCTAACATGTCGGTCCATTGTGCGGCAGTGAGTGACAAGCCTTCGGCTTTCAATTCGTATTTACCGTCTTTGTAAAACTCGCTGGCAGCGCAGTCCAAGCCCAACACAATTTGTTCGCCCGCCGTGAAGCCGGCTTTTTCAATGGCTTCCAAAATCAGCAAAATAGCAGCTTCGTGGTTGGCGACATTGGGTGCAAAACCGCCTTCGTCACCGACCGCCACGCTCATGCCTTTGTCGTGCAAAATTTTCTTTAATGCGTGGAACACTTCAGCGCCATAGCGCACCGCTTCGCGGAAAGAGGGCGCACCCACGGGGATGATCATCAACTCTTGCAGATCCAAATTGTTGTTGGCATGGGCTCCGCCATTGACCACATTCATCATGGGCACTGGCATTTGCATGCCAGCACTGCCACCAAAGTAGCGGTACAGCGGCAAACCCGCTTCTTCCGCTGCCGCACGGGCCACCGCCATGCTGACAGCCAACATCGCATTTGCGCCCAGGCGAGATTTGTTTTCAGTGCCGTCCAGTTCAATCAATGTGCGGTCTAAGAACGCTTGCTCGCTGGCATCCAGTCCCAAAATCGATTCTGAAATTTCGGTGTTGATGTGCTCTACCGCTTTCAACACGCCTTTGCCCAAGTAGCGCGATTTGTCACCATCGCGTAGCTCAATCGCTTCGCGAGAGCCGGTAGATGCGCCGCTGGGCACAGCCGCACGGCCCATGGTGCCGCTCTCTAACAACACATCACATTCCACAGTGGGGTTGCCACGCGAATCCAAAATTTCGCGGGCGACGATATCAACAATTGCACTCATTCAACTTCTCCAAAATAAAAAAATTTGAACCAAAAAATTTAAATACCAAAATCGTTTTCTAAAAAGCCATTCTTTTTCGTTACTCGGTCCAAGGCAACCAAGGTTTCAAGCAAGGCTTTCATGTGTTTCAGCGGTACAGCGTTCGGGCCGTCGGACCAAGCTTCGGATGGCTTCGGGTGCGTTTCCATGAACAAACCCGCCACGCCCACAGCGACAGCGGCACGTGACAACACAGGCACCATTTCTCGCATACCACCGGAAGTAGCGCCTTGGCCACCCGGCAATTGCACAGAGTGCGTCGCATCAAACACCACAGGTGCACCCGTTTCGCGCATGATGGCGAGACTGCGCATGTCACTCACCAAATTGTTGTAACCAAAACTTGCACCACGTTCGCAGGCTAAAAAATTGTCTTCATTCAAACCGACTTCTTTGGCCGCCGCACGCGCTTTGTCGATGACATTTTTCATGTCATGTGGCGCTAAAAATTGACCTTTTTTGATGTTGACTGGCTTGCCTGATTGGGCCACCGCGCGAATGAAATCGGTTTGGCGGCACAAAAACGCAGGCGTTTGTAACACATCCACCACGCTGGCCACCTCTTTGATGTGGTCAATCTCATGCACATCGGTCAGTACTGGTAAGCCCGTTTGCTTGCGCACCTCAGCCAAAATTTTCAATCCTGCATCCATGCCCACACCGCGTTTGGTAGAACCAGAAGAGCGATTGGCTTTGTCGAACGAGCCTTTGTAAATGAGCGGAATACCCAAGGCATCTGTCGCCTCTTTGAGTTTGCCGGCCACTTCGATGGACATTTCCAAACCCTCAATCGAGCAGGTGCCAGCGATTAAGAAAAAAGGTTTGTCTAAACCAATTTCATGCCCGCAAAGTTTCATGCAACAGCCTTCGTAGTCTTAGCAGCTGCTTGGTGATTTTTTTGGTGATCCAAGGCTGCTTTGACGAACGCATTAAATAGCGGATGTCCATCCCACGGTGTCGATTTGAATTCGGGGTGGAATTGCACGCCTACATACCAAGGGTGCACGCTGGTGGGCAGTTCGACTATTTCGGTCAATTGCTCGCGCTGCGTCAATGCCGATATAACCAAGCCCGCTTTGCGTAATGGCTCTAAATAGTTGACATTGGCTTCATAACGGTGACGGTGACGCTCTGTGACGACATCGCCATAAATGCTGTGTGCCAAAGTGCCTTTGGCCACGTCCGAACTTTGTGCACCCAAACGCATGGTGCCGCCCAGGTCTGAATTGGCATTGCGGGTTTGTATGCTGCCATCTGCATCTTTCCATTCAGTGATCAAAGCAATGACAGGGTGTGGACTGTTGGGTGCAAACTCGGTGCTGTTGGCGTCTTTCAAACCTGCCACGTTGCGTGCAAATTCAATGGTTGCTACTTGCATTCCCAGACAAATACCGAGGTAAGGAATTTTGCTGATGCGGGCAAAATGGGCGGTGCTAATTTTGCCTTCTACACCGCGTTCGCCAAAGCCACCGGGCACCAATATAGCGTCGAAATCGGCTAACTGCTCCGCTGTTTTTTCATCAATGGTTTCAGAATCCACATAGGTGATGGAAGCTTTCACATGGTTTTTCATGCCTGCATGTCGGATCGCTTCGTTCAGCGACTTGTAGCTGTCGCCCAAATCAATGTATTTGCCCACCATGGCAATGCGGACTTCGCCTTTTGGGTTGGCCGTCTCGTGAACCAAATCGTCCCAGCGTTGCAAGTTGGCAGGCTTGGTGGTCAAGCGCAGTTTGTTGCAAATCAAATCATCCAAACCTTGTTCGTGCAAGATACGTGGCACTTTGTAAATCGTGTCCACATCCCACATGCTTATGACGGCCGCTTCAGGGATGTTGCAAAACAAAGATATTTTGGCGCTTTCATCGGGCGGAATCGGGCGGTCGGCACGGCACAAGAGTGCATCGGCTTGGATACCAATTTCGCGCAATTGCTTGGCAGTGTGTTGGGTGGGTTTGGTTTTCAGTTCGCCTGCAGCAGCAATCCAAGGCACATAGCTCAGGTGCACAAAGGCGGTGTCGCCCGGCGGTAGCTTCAAACTCATTTGACGCACGGCTTCCAGGAAGGGCAGCGATTCAATGTCGCCCACGGTGCCGCCGATTTCAACAATCGCCACATCGACCGCGTCTGTTTCACCATAGCGTGCGCCGCGTTTGACGAATTCTTGAATCTCGTTGGTCACATGCGGAATAACTTGCACCGTTTTACCCAAATAGTCGCCACGGCGTTCTTTGTCCAGCACGCTTTGGTAAATTTGGCCTGTGGTGAAATTGTTGGACTTGCGCATGCGCGTTTCGATGAAACGCTCATAGTGACCCAAGTCCAAGTCGGTTTCCGCGCCGTCATCCGTCACGAACACTTCGCCATGTTGCAAAGGCGACATGGTACCGGGGTCGACGTTGAGGTAGGGGTCTAACTTGATGAGGGTGACGACGAGGCCGCGAGACTCTAAAAGTGCGGCCAAAGATGCAGATGCAATGCCTTTCCCTAGGGAAGACACCACACCGCCAGTAACAAATACGAATTTGGTCATGCCAGAATGGGTGCTGAACACCCAAGGAGGTGGAAAGGTTAATTATAAAGGTCTGCTACAGTACTATTTGTGTCAACTAGGGTTTATTGTTCAAATTTTCTTAATCCACACATTGCGACTTATATGGAACTTGCTGGCAAACACATCGTATTGGGCCTCACAGGCGGCATAGCAGCCTATAAAGCGGCTGAGTTGTGCCGCTCTTTGGTGAAAGAAGGCGCAACCGTGCAAGTGGTGATGACACCCAGCGCAGAGCAGTTCATTACCAAAGTGACCATGCAAGCCTTGTCCGGCAGACAAGTTTTGGGCTCGCAGTGGGATGACACGCCAGTCAACGGCATCGCCAACAACATGCCGCATATCAATGCGACGCGTGGTGCCGATGCGATTGTGATTGCGCCTTGCAGTGCCGACTTCATGGCCAAGTTGTTACATGGCAGAGCCGATGAATTGTTAAGTTTGATGTGTTTGGCCCGCCCGATTGCCGAGGTGACCTTGATTTTGGCTCCTGCCATGAATCGCGAAATGTGGGCCAACCCTGCCACGCAGCGCAATGTAGCGCAGCTCAAAGCCGATGGCATCACCGTGCTTGACGTGGGTGAGGGCGATCAAGCCTGCGGCGAAGTGGGCGATGGCCGCATGCTGGAAGCTGAAGAGATTTTGAGCGATTTGATTGCCTTTTTCACACGCAAATCCTTGGTAGGGCATAGCGTGCTCATCACCGCAGGGCCTACCTATGAAGCGATTGACCCGGTGCGCGGCATCACCAATTTGTCGAGCGGCAAAATGGGTTTTGCAATTGCGCGTGCGGCTAAAGAAGCCGGCGCCGATGTGACCCTTATTGCTGGACCTGTGAGCTTGCCAACACCAAGGGGTGTCAAACGCATCAATGTGAAATCAGCACAAAATATGTTTGAAGCCGCCATAGAGTATGCCAAGAGTGCTAGTATATTTATAGCATCGGCAGCTGTGGCAGACTGGCGACCCGCACGTGCGGCTGATCAAAAATTGAAAAAAGATGGTTCTGGCGATGTGCCGCAACTGAGCTTTGTCGAAAACCCTGATATTTTGGCAACGTTAGCGCAATCACCGCGCGGCAAGCAAGGGTTGAATGGTGTTGAAATCAGTGTCAACGCGGGTTTGTTCTGCATTGGTTTCGCCGCAGAAAGCGAACACCTGCTCGCCCATGCACAAGTTAAGCGCGCACGTAAAGGTGTACCGCTTTTGGTGGGCAATATCGGCCACGCGACATTTGGGCAAGATGACAATGCGCTCTTATTGGTGGATGCGCACGCGGTGAAGGAAATGCCCAGAGCATCCAAACGCGAATTAGCAAAGCAACTGATTGCAGACATCGCGGCCAGATTAGGAAAAACAAGCGCTTAAGCAAGCGGCCAGATTAAGGTACAAGGAGTTAGCTTTGAAAATCGACGTCAAAATCATGGATGAACGCATGGCCACGCAATTGCCGGCGTATGCCACACCTGGTAGTGCTGGTTTGGATTTGCGCGCATGCATTGACCACGCTGTCACTTTGCAACCCAATGCGTGGCAGCTCATTCCCACCGGGATTGCCATTTATTTAGCCGACCCGAATTACGCAGCGCTGATTTTGCCGCGCTCTGGCTTGGGTCACAAACACGGCATTGTGTTGGGTAATTTGGTGGGGCTGATTGACAGCGATTACCAAGGCCAACTCATGGTCAGCGCCTGGAACCGCAGCGATACCGCCTTCACCATCGAACCTATGGAACGCATCGCCCAACTCGTAATAGTCCCCGTCATGCAAGCCCAATTCAACATCGTCACCGACTTCGCTTCCGCCAGCGAACGCGGTGCGGGTGGGTATGGATCTACTGGGAAAGCTTAAGGCGCATGTCCTGCGAACGCGGGAATTGTGCTTTCCGAAATTGCTATATATTGAATAGCAGTTTAGGCAATAAATACGCTGGATACAGCCTTATTTTTCATATATTTTTGCTGGATTGAGCCAGTTTCTACGATGGCAACTTGCTGCATATTTGTGGCAGTCATATTACCCAACATCAGTTATTGTTACTGCAAGTGCCATCTTTTGGTTTGACTTTGTGCGCGTCAATTTACACAAACTCACAAGATAATTATTTTCACATAAAAGAATAAATAATTATTGTAAAACAATAATTATTAGCTATAATGCAATAATTACTATTGTGTCATCACAGTTGTTTTTGCAGTTAAAAGGATTGGAAATGTCTAAGCTTGTTAATTCTGTTTTTGAGAGCTATTCGATGCAGCGTACCAGTGCTTGGTTGGCACGGGCTTGCTTGGCATTGGTCATCATCTTGCCGCTGTTGGTGCTGGCGTATTGGCTTGTAGCTGATTCCAGTATGCTGGCAGTGCGGGCCAATTTGTTGCCAAGCGCCATTCAAAAGCCTTTGCAAGACTGGCAGCGGGTGGTGGGCGCTTTGCTGACCTTGATTCCGGTTGTGCTCATGGTGCGTGGTTTGTGGGAAGCTCGCATGTGTTTCATGCAGTTTGCGATGGGGCATGTTTTCACGGCACAAGCGGTACAGCGTTTGCGCAGTTTTGCGGCGTGGATCAGCGCATCAAGTTTGGGATCTATTTTGATCAACCCTTTGCTATCAGCTCTTTTGACTTTGAACAACGCACCCAATACGCGTCATCTGGCAATAGGTATTGGAACCGATCATATTTTGTCGTTGCTGTTTGCCACGATGGTGTGGGTCATGGCATCGGTGATTGCGCAAGGCCAAGCCTTGGCTGAAGAGAATTCGTCTTTTGTTTGATTGCGAGTGAATTGATATGCCCATCATCGTTCAACTGGACATCATGCTTGCGAGGCGCAAGCTCAAATCAAAAGACTTGGCCGAACAGGTTGGCATGACAGAAGCCAATTTGTCACTGCTTAAACAAGGCAAAGTCAAAGGTGTGCGTTTTGAAACGCTGGAGAAAATCTGCGCCATTTTGGATTGCCAACCAGGTGATTTGTTAGTGTTCGAGCCAAGCGTTGCAAAACCCTCTAGCAACTGAATATTGCATAACCCATTTTTTAGGAAAAATTAAACCATGTTCATTAACAATATAGCAACTATGAAAACAGTGGGTGTGAGTGGACTGATTGCTTTGAACGCAATCCTGTTGGGCTGTGCTACGAATTCGAACAGTTCTTCCACTTCAAACGATACGCCATCGACCAACAAATCTACAGGCGCTGCAACAGCTAAAGACAACAGCAAAGCACAGCAAAAAATATCAATGGCAATAGGTCAAGAAGTTTCAGATTTTTCCATCGTGAGCCAAATCAACACTGACGCACCCATGGGCTATGTTGGAACGCAATACACCGTGCAGACCAAAAGAGGTAAGACCTACAAATGCGACATTCTTGAAAACTCTGGGTTTGGCAAGGTCATGACATTTGGTACTGGAACGGGTGCGGGAGCGATGTGTACCGATTTCACCAAAGGATCCAAGGACGCCGGAAAAACCAACGCTGCTAGTTGCAATGCCTTGCTCAAAGCCGCAGGCAAGTGCTAAGCAATATGTTCACCAAAGTATTGCGAATTTGCATTTAACCTTTTAAGAGAAACCAATGAAATACCACTATATGAATCGCTTGGCAACACTGGGTTTGCTTTGTGGCAGCCTCGCATTGGCTGGATGCGCAGCCACTAAGGTTGAGTTCAGCGGCGACGTATCTTCATCGCCCACTTCAGTCTGCAAAGAGCCGAGCGATACGCGATCAGCACTAGTTCTTTGGCGAACCAACTGGCGTCCTGATCAGAAAGACATTGCACAACGTGAAGAGGCTATCGTTCTGGGTTTGAAAGATTTTTTAACTAAATCGGCATGTTTTTCATCACATCAATTGAAACGTCTGCCAAACACTGAAGACAAGCAACAACACAGTGAAGCAGAGCTGCTGGTCTACGCAACCAATGCCTACCCGCGTGCTGACCGAGTTATCGTCGTGACTGTTAAAGAGCTAGGCCCCGTTGTTCGTCTGTTCAGTTCAGCCGCTGTGATTGAGGGCGGTACAGAAGTAAAAATGGACGTCAGTATTTTCAATGCCAATACGGCTACCCCAATGGCCAATTTTCAAACGCATTGGCAAAATGGTGGTGCTCTGGTCGTCAAAGGCGTGTCGTCACTACCGCAAGACATGAGTGATGCGATGAAGGCGGCTATCACGCCAAACTAAGCAAATTGCAAAATTTAAGTGTGAGGATTGTTTGTGAAAGGACTCGCATGAAATCAAGATTAAAATTTTTCAAGAACGCATCAGTAGTGTTCGCTAGTTTTTGGTTTTTAAGCGCATGTGGCAATGGCGCTTATGACGGAGTGGCTTGCACCACTGAGGCACGTAGCTCTGTGGATATCAGCGTTTTAGACACCTTGGGTTTGCCATTGCGAGACTACGAGGTGATATATCAAATCAACCAAGGCGCTGTTCAAAAAACAATATGCAGCACAAGCTCACCATGCGCCATTGATTTCGAAAAAACCGGGGTTTTTTCATTGACTGTTTCAAAGTCTGGATTTCAATCAGTTACGGGTGAGGTGACGGTTAGCAAGGATGTGTGCCATGTGATCACGCAGCGCGTGACGCTCACATTGAAAGCCTTCTAAATCAGATTCGAGAATGAAAGCTGCCATCTGCACTCAGTACGGGTCACCCGACGTGCTTCAATTGAAAAATGTTGAAAAGCCCATACCCAAACGCGATGAAGTTCTGATTAAAGTATATGTGGCTACCGTCACCTCGGGTGACTGTCGTGTGCGTGCGCTCAATGTGCCGCTCGGGTTCAACTTCATCATGCGTTCAGTGCTTGGCTTCTCGAAACCTAGACAACCTATATTGGGATCGGAATTGGCTGGAGTGGTGGAAGCAATTGGAAAGGATGTGTCGAAATTCAAAGTGGGTGATGCGGTATTTGCATTCAGCGATATGGCGATGGGATGTTATGCAGAATTCAAATGCATATCGCAAAATTCTGCCATAGCATTAAAGCCCAGTAACTTGAGTTTTGAAGAATCGGCAGCTTTGTCATTCGGTGGTACTACCACTTTGAGCTTTTTACGAAGAGCCAAAATTCAACTTAACGATAAAGTTCTCGTCATAGGTGCATCAGGTTGCGTAGGTACAGCTGCCGTGCAATTAGCCAAATATTTTGGTGCTGTGGTGACTGGCGTATGCAGTACGGCGAACATTCCATTGGTGAAATCACTGGGTGCGCGGGATGTTATTGACTACACACGTGAGGACTTTGGCGTAAATAATGAGCAATATGACATCATCATCGACGCCGTTGGTGGCGCACCTTTTGAGCGATACGAAGCGTCATTAAAAGATGGTGGGCGTGTATTGATGCTGGTGGCTGGTTTGCCAGACATGTTGTATGCACCGTGGATAGCAATGACCAGCAATAAAAAACTCATTGCTGGCCCTGTCGCATTTAGCGCTGACGATATACGCTTCTTGGCTGATTTGGCACAAGCAGGGAATTTGATTTCTGTAATCGACAAACGCTTTCCATTCGAACAAATTGTCGAAGCACACCGTTATGTAGACACAGGACGGAAAAAGGGGAATGTTGTTTTAATGCTCACTCATAGCGTTTAAATATTCAGCACAACAATTGATTTGGATTTCGGATGATTACCACTAAAAAATCAAATTGGCTCGTGCCATTTGCTCTCATTTTGCTGAGCATTGTTCCTATGCTGGCAGGCGCTGTTCGTTTGTTTCAAATCTGCAATGCTGCGCCTGTCACCTCAGAAAATTTACGTTTCATGACTGCGCCATTGCCCGTGGTCATGCATATCATCAGTTCGGTGATTTACAGTATCTTGGGAGCTTTTCAATTCTCAGACAGCTTTCGCCAAAACCATCCAATATGGCATCGCACAAGTGGGAAATGGCTCATCCCACTGGGATTGATTTCTGCACTTTCAGGAATTTGGATGACGCTTTTCTATGTTCGGCCCCAGATTGATGGCGCGTTGATCGTCGCTAATTTTGATGATCAAAATCTATTTGTTATCAGGTTGGTTGTAGGTGTAGCGATGTGTTGTTTCATTTTTCTGGGGCTTGCGGCTATTCGAAAACGCAATTTTCCTCAACATCGCGCATGGATGATTCGTGCTTACGCCTTGGCTTTAGGCGCAGGCACTCAGGTCTTCACACATATACCTTGGTTTGTATTCCCATATTTACAAAGCGAATTGACTCGCACCATTTGCATGGGTGCTGGTTGGGTGATCAACGCTTTGATCGCTGAATGGGTGATTTTTCGGAAAAACGGTATTGCAAATACCTAGCGCAGTGGTTTCAAAATATCGCGCAGTCCGTTGTGGTCGATTTCTTGCATCAGCGCCAAGAGTTTGCCGATTGACCCATTGGGGAAGCCTTCGCGGGCGAACCAATTGAGGTAGTTGCCGGGCAGGTCGGCGATGAGCACACCTTTGTGCTTGCCAAAAGGCATGGTGGTGGTAACCAGTCGCAGTAAATCATCAGTTTCCATGGTCACATCGTACAATAAAGCCCTTGTCTCCCAGCTCGTCACCCCCATCTTTGAAATACTTATGTCAGACCACTACGCAGCCCTAGGCCTTGCCAGTAGCGCAACTTTGGCCGATATAAAAAAAGCCTATCGCCAAAAAGCCGCTTTTTATCACCCCGACCGCAACGATGCTGAAGATGCGGCAGAGCGCTTTCGTGCGGTGCAATCAGCTTACGACGTTTTGAGCGATGATGACAAGCGTCAAGCTTACGACGACAACCGTCGCCGTAATTTGCTGGACAACCCTTTGGACACCGCACGTGAGATATGGCAAAGCTACTTTAAAACCATACAACTTTAAAAATTATTCATACCTATAACGCAATGACCATATCCCCTTTTTCAAACACCTGCGCACCAGTTACCAAGCCGAGTTGGACGATTTAACGTCCGACTCAGAAGGCAAAGACGTGCTGAAAAAGCGTTTGGCCGAAAAGCGCAAAGAGCTGGACTTTTTGAAGCAGATGATAGAGCTCAGCCCCGAAATGGTGGCAGTCGTTTTTCATGATGCGTTCAAAGTCAAATTGCCAGCGGTGCTGGACGATTTGCTGAGTTTTGATTCGGAAGAGTTGCCCGAATGGAGCAATCTGTCGGACGTGGTGCAACTGGCCGATTGGGCACAGCCAGCCGCTAAAGTGATTTTGGCTGAGCCTCAAGGCGAATGGTTCATGACCGTGGCGGCAGCGCTGGAATACATGTTCCACAAGAAAACGCACCGTCCGGCCCAACACGACGACGATGAAAAAGACGATGAGAATGAAGACCATGACGGCGGCGCTGATTACGACAGCGAACACGACCGTGAAGAATACAAAGAGGCCAAAGCGCGCGAAGAGGCGGGTCAAGATTGGATGGTGGAGCAGGGCTTTGATAGAAAAGAATAAGGACAGTTATGACAACTCAAACCAATAGCCAACTGGCGCTGATCACCAAAACCCAAGCACTGATTGCGGCGGGCGACATCGTAGGTGCTGAGAATGCGTTGATGACATTGGCCGACGAAGAGGGTGACCAAGCATTGATGGTGGTGCTGGAGCAATTGCCCCCCAAAGATATTTTGGCGGTGATGCGCGAGTATGACAACTCTAAAGAATCGGTGGTGAACTTGTTGGTGTCACCGCAGCAATTTGCCCGTGCTGTTGTGATTGAAAAGCAATACAAAGACCTGAGCCGCACCCATTTGCGCGGCATGATGAACGCGATTTTGTTTCGCGATGGTGCTGACACCGATGAGTTTTTAACCGCGATTGGCGACTTAGAAGGCGGCAGCGAAGCACTGGCCGATTACTTTAGCGAAAAGTGGAGCCGCGTCGAAGCCTTTGCCCGAAGCGGCACATTTGACACCGTAGAAGACGATGGCGACATGTTGTCGGAAGACGATTTGTACAACCAGTCATACGCCAAACCCAAAATTGACGAAGACGATATTGCCGACCGTGATTGGATGCAGCTGGCTTGGATTTTGCGCTACCGCTTGCCCGATTTGTTCATTGAAATGCTGCTGGTCTTGCGTGCCAAAGCGCGTGCGCACGATGCGGGTTTGGGTGAGTATGAAGACGAAGATGACGGCAAAATAGAAACTGCAGCCACCGATAGGGGTAAGGCCACACCGGCAGCGCTGGATGATGATGAGGAATCCGCCATCTAAAGCGCAAAATTGTATGCTATATAAATCATAGCAATATAGGCAATCAATACGCCGCATACAGCCATATTTCTTATATAAAATGACCATCAGTCTCTACGATTCCCGCCCATTTTTTGAAAAAGCCTTGCAATACGGTGTGCAGCATGGTTTATTGGACGAAGCCAAGTTGGATGCGATTTGCAATGACGCTCCCAAAGGCATGGTGCAAATTGCGCGCTATTTGGGCAATGAAAACTTGCGACCTGACATTGAGCTGGCCAAAAACCGCATCGTTAATTTGGTGAGCCTGTATTTGGAGCAAGTTAGCAATGGCGATTTACGCACTGCTGCGCAATTGTTGCGCGACAACTCTTTGCTATCGCGCTCCAAAGCTGGCTCTGACATGCTCAAAGCCTTGATTGTGATGCCGCAAAACACGCATTTCGCCATGAGTGAACGCAGCGAGTTTGTCGAAGAGCACATTCCGCTCTTAGCCAAATGGTCGCTGCGCCCATTGGCAGACTACCAAGCCGAACTCGCTACCCGCAGCCAAGTTGCACATGTCGTCGATGCAGCTTTGTGGCTGGCTGATTTTTATGGCTTGGACTATGAAGAGCTGGTTGAAGCCGGCACCGACGCCGAAGCGGTGATTCGAACCTCTCTCTTAGCGCTCACCTTCAAAGCCAAACAATTGCCGGATTGGACCGCGTTTGAACGGCTGATTGAACGCCTGCGCAGCCATGTGGCACAACATGGCACCATGCCCGCCTTGGTCTTGCCTAAAAATTTACCCAGTGAATATTGGCCAGTTTTAGAAAGCGTCCATGCATCAGTGGTGAAGGATTTGCCTAAGCTGTGGGATGCGAACTTGCCGATACGCAAACTCTTTTTGCAAACTCCCGCATTCATAGGCCGCTACTTTTGGCAAGAAAACCCTTTGGGCGACATGGACAGCTATGAACGTGAAGTGGACGACAAACACGCCGCCCGCATGCAGCAAAGCAGTGAGACTTGGCAAACCATCACCCAAGGCCACAGCGACGATGCCACCTTGTTAACGGTGCTGTTGTGCGTAGCCACAGGCGCAAAACCATCCGCGCTGTTAAGCGAGTCGGCCGCCAAAACGGTGGTCCGCAAAATCCGCAAAGCGGTGCTGGATGGGCAAGCTGGCGCGGACTCGGCCAAAGTCAGCCAGTTTTTAGAAGAGCATGCACCTCCCGCTTACCAAGCTGCATTTGGCAAGCTGTGGCAAGAATTTTTGCACGATGCACTGCCCACGTTGAAGAGTGATTTTGATTACGATATGCATGATGGAATGGCGCATTTGCGTTTGCATTGCCATATCAAATAATCGATTGAAACTCTGTTTTGCTATATATTTAATAGCGGTATAGGCAATAAATACGCCGGTTATAGCATAAAAATGCTGATAAAATTAATTGGTTGAACGCTTGTCAGGCGGCGATATTGACAATCGTCGCTTGCATCACTGCAATGACTTTGTAGTCCTCACTCTGGCCCTTGTACGCGCGAACCTCGCCAGTGCAGACGCTCAACAGTTTGCCTGCATTGCTGACCTTGCCAATCGCTAAAAACTGATCACCAATGGCAGGGCGCATGAAGTTAATTTTGAATTCGGCAGTGACGACTTCACAACCAACAGGCGCCACAGTGAGTGCCGCATAGCCGCAAGCGCTGTCCACCACACTGGTGATGGAACCAGCATGTACATAGCCATGTTGTTGCGACAAATTGGTAGAAAAAGGCAATGTAATGTGCACTTCACCGTTTTGCACCAAACTCAGCTGTGCACCCAATGTGGTCATCAGGCCTTGGGCGGTGAAACTCTTGTGGATGCGGTCAAATTTGGTATCCATCACTGTCCTCTTTGTTAATTCACTGATAGTTATTTTAGTGTTCAGATCTCAATGAAGGCGGAAGATTTAGAATAAGTCACTCCATCAGTTTCAATTTTTAACAAACCCTATGAGCACCTTAAACCAATTATTCGACCCCATCAAAGTTGGAATTGTCTCCATCAGCGACCGCGCGTCATTGGGCGTTTATGAAGACAAAGGCTTGCCCGCTTTGCAAAATTGGCTGAATGCAGCACTTCATAACCCCGTCACATATGAGCCGCGTTTAATCCCTGATGAGCAAGCGCAAATCAGCCAAGCTTTAGTTGAATTGGTCGACGCAGGATGCGCTTTGGTGTTAACCACAGGTGGTACGGGGCCGGCGTTGCGTGATGTCACGCCTGAAGCCACCTTGGCAGTGGCCGACAAAGTGATGCCTGGCTTTGGTGAGCAAATGCGGCAAATCAGTTTGACCTTTGTGCCAACGGCGATTTTGTCACGTCAAGTGGCGGTGATTCGCGGCAAATGCCTCATCATCAATTTGCCTGGTCAACCCAAAGCGATTGCCGAAACCTTGGGTGGATTGAAAAATGCCGATGGCACGCAAGTGGTGAACGGTATTTTTTCAGCGGTGCCATATTGCATTGATTTGATTGGTGGGCCGTACATGGAAACCAACGAGGCGGTTTGCAAAGCTTGGCGGCCTAAAACGGCGATTCGGGCGAAATAAAAATCAAGCTGGGAAATTTATTTCCCAATCAACTCATTCAACTTTTCCGCTTCAAAACAATCTTGTCGATGTGCATCGGATGGCACGCAGTTGTCGGCTTTGTTTTGCGCTGAGAGTTGTTCTATGGCCTTCCACAACAGTGTGATTTGGTGGTCTTGGCTGGCGGCGCCATCGACCAAACCGCGCAGTGCTTGACTCACAGGGTCGTCTTCGTTGGTGATGCCGTAAGCGTTGAATTTGGGATCTTGGGTGGTCACATCGGCACTGGTGTCATCCTTGCTGGGGATGATGCGCGCTGGTATACCGACGGCTGTTGCACCCGCTGGTACAGGTTTAATCACCACTGCGTTGCTGCCTATCTTGGCATTGTCACCCACCACAAAGCCGCCCAGTACTTTGGCACCCGCACTCACCACGACGTTTTTACCCAAAGTTGGGTGGCGCTTTGCGCCTTTGTAGAGCGATGTGCCGCCCAAGGTCACGCCTTGGTAAATGGTGCAACCGTCGCCAATTTCTGCGGTTTCACCCACCACCACACCCATGGCATGGTCGAAAAAAACACGTTCACCCACGACCGCAGCAGGGTGAATTTCGATGCCAGTTAAAAAACGTGAAATGTTTGATACCCAACGCGCCAGCCATTTCAGCCCCATACCCCAACAGGCGTGCGCAAAACGGTGCAACACCACGGCGTGAAAGCCGGGGTAACTGGTGATCACGTCCCAGCGCGTGCGTGCAGCTGGGTCGCGGTCTAAGATGCATTGAATGTCGGATTGGATGCGCTTGAACATGCCTTAAGTTTAATGCAGGTTGAAAGAATGTTCCGTTAAGCCTTGTTAAGGCTTTTGTGTGCTAGGTGATTGTGCAAAATCACTTGTTCCTACTACAGTGGGTGCTGGACCAAGCCAAGATACGTTTGCTACTTTGAGCAAGCGGTCCACATAGGCAAACGCGCTGCGGTTGCCGCCACTCCTCTTGATTTTGAGACGCACCACTTTGTCGGCTTTTTGAGCCGATTGCAAGATGGGCAGCAACTGTTCGCTGTTGGCAATCACCACATCGTCAATCGCTTCTAAATAATCACCAGTTTGCAATTCAGCAGCGCTGCCCAGTGAGCCGGGTTCAATGAAATGCGCGCGCACGCGGGGCAGGGTGAAGTCTTGAATGTCTCTGAAACCACTCACTGCAAACAACACGCCTGATGCTTTCACGCCCGTGCGGTTGCGCAAATCATCTTCTACAAGCAATTTGCCTTGCACGCTGATAGCTTTGCCCGCACGCTCGACGCGCAAATCAATGGCATCGAGTTGGCCACGCAGTTTGTCAAACAGCTGTGTTTCGTTATCAATTTTGCCGGGCTTGTTACTCACTTCCAAAATCACGTCATCGGCTTGCAGGGGCAGCAAATCTTTGGCTAAAAAGGTTTTGGCCACGCGCAATATTTTGCGATCGTCCAGATCGGTGTAATAGACCACGGGTGCTTTGGGCGGGCTGGGGTTTTTGCCCTCTTTGAGCAAGTTGATGATGGTGCAGGCGTATTTCATGCTCACAGCAAAATTGGTGTTTTGCGAACCGCGCACTGTTGACGTGTTCACACCAATCACTTTGCCTGTGCTCATGCTGATGAGTGGTCCGCCCGAATTGCCGGGGTTGATCGGTGCATCGGTTTGCAGCAATTCTGATTCATGGCGGTTGCTGACGCCCGAGATAATGCCCTTGGTACCTGTGTATTTGAAACCCAGCGGATGACCAAACGCGCCTACTGGGTGGCCAACCGAAGGCAAATCGCCACACCACAGCGGCGCATCTGACACATTGTTAGCGCTTTGCACCGATGCGCCTACTTCAAGTAGCGCCAAGTCCAAATACGGGTCCACATACAATTTGTTTGCCAGCACAAAATCGCCATTGCGCACAGAAACTTCCACGCGCGAGGGAGAACGGCTCACCACATGCGCATTGGTCAACACCCAGCCACGCGATTTGTCGATCACAAAACCCGCGCCGCGCGATGTGCCAGCTGAATCGCCAGAAAAGGGTGTCAGGGTCGAGGTTTTGATTTCTACCGTGAAATCCAGCGCCTTCTTGTAAACTGCTTCGGTCGCATCCACTTGGGCTGTGGCGCAAGATGAGCACAAAAAAGCCGCCATGAATGCTGAGGCCAGTTGGGCAAAGCTGGTGGAGAGTGAGTTGTTCATGGATTGAATCATGATTGGATGTTACAGCTATATCAATTTGCCCGATGACAGTCAGCCTTTATTTTGATGCCACGGATGCCGCTTGTGACATGGCTTTGGCAATGCCACGCAAAATGTGAATTTCTTCAGGGCTCAATTGTGCGCGGTTGAACAACTGGTTCAGCCGTGGCATGAGTTTTTTGGGAGCCGCAGGGTCTAAAAAACCAATGTCTGTAAGCGATTGTTCCCAATGTTTGAGCATGCCTGTGATTTGGGCAGCGTCGGCCAAATCAGGATCAGAGGTGTTTGCAGGCTCGACATCGGCAAATCCACCCATTGCCAAGCGCCACTCATAGGCAATTAATTGGATGGCAGCACCCAAATTGAGCGAACCAAATTTGGGATTGGTCGGAATCGACAGTGCCACATTGCAGCGGTACACATCTTCATTGCTCATGCCAAAACGTTCTGATCCAAACAAGAAGCCCATGCCAAATGCATTGCTGTTGGTTTCAGCATTTTCATGTGAAAAATCAGGCTCTAGCCGGCGTATTTGTTTCCTAGAGTGCTCTCCTTTTAATAGCAATTCAAAATGTTCTCGTGGTGCGCGGGTAGGTGGGCCAAAATCACGCGGCGTCATCGCTGTGGCGCACAGGTGCGTCATGCCATCCAGTGCTTCGTCCAAAGTTTCCACAATGCGTGCATTGTTCAACACATCCAACGCACCACTGGCACGCTGAATCGTCTCTTCGCGTCGCAGCACATTCGCCCAGCGCGGTGCCACCAACACCATGTCGCCAAAACCCATGGTTTTCATCGCCCGCGCTGCCGCGCCCACGTTGCCGGCGTGGCTGGTGTTGATGAGAATGAAGCGGGTTTTCATGCGGTTAAAATAGGTATATTGTATTGATTGCTTGTAATGGCAACGGTACGTACATCAACAAGCTGCCATCGCTGCAGTTTTTTAACCCGCTCTTCACTACAACTTATGTCACTCAATCTACACCCTATGGTCAACGTCGCTGTCAAAGCGGCACGCGCTGCTGGCGCACTCATCAACCGCGCTGCGCTGGACATTGAATCCGTGCGCGTTTCTGCCAAGCAGGTCAACGATTTTGTGACAGAAGTGGATGTGGCATGCGAAAAAACCATCATCGAGACCTTGCTCACTGCCTACCCAGGGCATGGCATTTGGGCGGAAGAATCGGGTTCTGCGCAAGGCGCACAAGACTCTGACTATGTGTGGATCATTGACCCACTCGATGGCACCACCAATTTCATCCACGGCATGCCGTTTTATTGCGTCAGCATCGCGTTGGCAGTCAAAGGCAAAATTGAACATGCTGTGATTTACGACCCCACACGCAATGATTTGTTTCATGCCACCAAAGGGCGCGGCGCTTTCATGAACGACAGGCGCATTCGCGTGAGCAAACGCATTCACATGGAAGAGTGTTTAATTTCAACCGGTTTCCCATACCGCGCTGGCGACAACATGCCCAAGTACTTGGAAATGCTGGGCGAAATCATCCCCAAATGCGCAGGCGTGCGCCGCCCTGGTGCTGCGGCATTGGACTTGGCCTACGTTGCGGCTGGTTTTGCCGATGGCTTTTTTGAATCGGGTTTGCAACCTTGGGATGTCGCTGCAGGCTCCTTGTTGATTCAAGAAGCGGGCGGTTTGGTCGGTAATTTCACAGGCGAAGCCAACTTCTTAGAAACGGGCGAATGCATCGCCGGCGCACCCAAAATTTACGCACAATTGGCAACCATCTTGGGTAAATACAGCCAGTTTGCCAGCGCCGGTGAAAAAGCCGCGGTGCGGCAGAGTTTGAGTTTGAAGCGCACCAAAGCTGAGGCAAAGTAAGCCCAGTTAGATTTGCAATAGCAAATTAGAAAGCGATTTTGTGGCAACTGACATCAGCACCCACACCCCCATGATGCAGCAGTACTTGGCCATCAAGGCCGAGTACCCCACCACTTTGGTGCTGTACCGCATGGGGGATTTTTACGAGTTGTTTTTTGACGATGCCGAAAAAGCCGCGCGGCTGTTGGACATCACGCTCACTGCGCGTGGGCAATCAGCAGGCAAACCAATCGCCATGGCGGGTGTGCCATTTCATGCGATTGAAAGCTATTTGGCAAAACTCATCAAGCTAGGCGAATCGGTCGCGATTTGCGAACAGGTGGGCGAGGTAACAGGCAAAGGTCCTGTGGAGCGCAAAGTGGTGCGCATCATCACACCAGGCACTTTGACCGACAGCGCATTGCTGACGGAAAAGTCTGACGCTGTGCTATTGGCTGTGCAACAAGGATTGGGCAAATCTCGCGGCCAAAGCAAAGGCAATATTTGCGGCTTGGCTTGGCTGTCGGTGATGCAAGGCGAGTTGCATTTGGCCGAATGCTCGGTGGATGATTTGCCCAACTGGTTGGTGCGGATTGCACCCAGCGAAGTGCTGTACAGCGCTGATGTGACGAACAAGTTTGAAGCCCAGCTCACGGCCATTCAACAAACTGGCACCACCAAATTTAACCTGACCCGTCGTGCCGAATGGCAATTTGATGCGGGTTTGGGGCAGCGCAAATTACTGGAACTTTTCAAAGTGGCCAGTTTGAGTACCTGGCATGCCGACACGCTCACGCAAGCGCACGCAGCCGCCAGCGCCTTGGTGGCGTATGCTGAACACACGCAAGGCCAAACCCTCACGCATTTGCAAACCATCGTGGTGCAAAAAAGCGATGCCTTGATTGACTTGCCACCCACCACGCGGCGCAATTTGGAATTGACACAAACCCTGCGCGGTGAAGATTCGCCCACACTGTTTTCATTGCTGGACACCTGCATGACAGGCATGGGCAGCCGCTTGCTCAAAAGCTGGTTGCTGAACCCATTGCGAGACCGTACTACGGCTACGCAACGACTAGAGACAATAGCCGCTTTGCAAACAGATAACGCATGGCAAGCACTTCGCCAGCAACTGAAGGGCAGCAGTGATGTGGAGCGCATCACCGCACGCATTGCCTTGCGCCAAGTGCGCCCGCGTGAACTGGTTGGGTTGATCCAAACGCTACAAAAATCAGAGCAACTTAGGCAACAAATAAGCCGGCTAGAGGCTAGTTTTATCAATAACTTAGACGAAAACGATGCACCAAACGGTGTCAGTAGCTCTTTGATTTCACAAATCTCCAAACAGCTGCTTGCACCACCTGCATGTGCCGAATTGTTGCAGCGTGCCATCTTGTCAGAGCCCGCTGCCATGATTCGTGATGGCGGTGTGATAGCGCCCGGTTTTGATGCCGACTTGGATGACTTGCGCGGTATTGCCGATAACTGCGACGCGTTTTTGTTGGATTTGGAAACCCGCGAAAAAGCCCGCACTGGCATTGCCACCTTGCGGGTGCAGTTCAACAAAGTGCATGGCTTTTACATTGAAGTCAGCACCGGCCAAGCCGACAAAGTGCCAGACGATTACCGCCGCCGCCAAACCCTGAAAAACGCCGAGCGCTTCATCACGCCTGAACTCAAAGCCTTTGAAGACAAAGCCCTGAGCGCGCAAGACCGCGCGTTGGCACGCGAAAAATGGTTGTACGAACAGGTCTTGGATGAGCTGCAAAATTTCATCGCACCGCTGTCGCAATTGGCCAAAGCCATCGCCAGTTTGGATGCCTTGTGTACTTTGACCGAACGCGCTTTAACGCTGAATTGGTGTGCACCACAGTTTGTCAGCAGCCCTTGCATTGAGATTCAACAAGGTCGCCACCCGGTGGTGCAGGCTCGGCTGGCGGAAGTGTCAAACAGCAACTTCATCGCCAATGACACCACACTGGGCATGAAGCAACGCATGCAAATCATCACCGGCCCGAATATGGGCGGTAAATCAACTTACATGCGGCAAGTTGCTTTGATCGTGCTGTTGGCCAGTATGGGCAGCCATGTGCCAGCCAGCAGCTGCAAACTAGGGCCTATTGACGCCATTCACACCCGCATTGGCGCTGCAGATGATCTGGCAAACGCACAGTCCACCTTCATGCTCGAGATGACCGAAGCAGCGCAAATTCTGCACACCGCCACAGCGCATTCATTGGTGTTGATGGACGAAATTGGACGCGGCACTTCCACCTTTGATGGCTTGGCGCTGGCCAGTGCCATTGCCACGCACTTGCACGACAAAACGCAGGCTTTCACGCTGTTTGCCACGCATTATTTTGAGCTGACACAATTTCCAGCAGAGCACCACGCCGCGCACAATGTGCATGTCAGCGCGGCCGAATCGGGTGCCGATATTGTGTTTTTGCACGAGATAGAAGCGGGTCCTGCCAGCCGCAGTTTTGGCGTGGCAGTGGCCAAATTGGCTGGCATGCCTGCATCGGTGCTGAACCATGCACGCCATGCTTTGCAAGCATTAGAAAGCCATCAATCCGACGCTGAATCACAGGTCGACTTGTTCAGTGCACCACCTGCTATCGAAAGCGTAGCGGCAAGTGCCGTAGAATCTGCAGTACAGGCGCTGAATCCTGACGATTTGAGCCCTAAAGAAGCGCTGGAAGCGCTGTATGCTTTGAAAAAATTACTCTAAACCTTATTTAAATTTACCCTGTTCATTTATGACTTATTGCGTCGCCATCAAACTCAATGCCGGCTTGGTTTTTTTATCTGATTCACGCACCAACGCAGGCTTGGACCAAATCAGCACCTTTCGCAAAATGATTGTGTATGAGAAGCCCAAAGACCGCTTCATGGTGTTGTTGTCAGCGGGGAATTTGTCAATCTCACAATCGGTGCGAGAGATTTTGCAAACAGAGCAGTTGAAAGACACACCCAAAAGCAAACCCATCACCATTTGGAACGCCAGCAGCATGTTTGATGCGGCGCGCGTCTTGGGTGCAGCCATTCGCCGCGTGCACGACCGCGATGCTGCATCGCTGAAACACGCAGGCGTCGACTTCAATGTGTCCATGGTCTTGGGCGGTCAAATCAAAGGCGAGGGCATGCGATTGTTCCAGGTTTATTCAGCTGGCAACTTCATTGAAGCCACTACTGAAACACCGTACTTCCAAGTGGGTGAATCCAAATACGGCAAACCCGTGCTGGACCGTGTCATCACCCCGCAAACATCGCTAGACGAAGCCGCCAAGTGTGCGCTGGTGTCAATGGACTCCACCTTGAAATCCAACCTATCGGTCGGTTTGCCATTGGACTTGGTTGTCTATGAAGAGGGCAAATTCAAAACCGACAAAATCGTCTGCATCGACGAAAACAACCCGTATTACAAGATGGTTCACAACACATGGGGGCAACGCTTGCGCGAAGTGTTTGACAGCATTGAAGAACCGATGTGGAACGGCGGTAAAACCGATGTGCCATTGGTGGTGCCATCCTCACGCAGCAAACCGCTGAAAAAAATCACCAGCGAAAAAGAGAAGCTGATTTAACTAAATTCATGTCCCTGATTATTTTTTCACACGCCAACAGTTTTCCTGCTGGCTGTTACAACATTTTGTTCCGCAGTTTGCGTGGCCACGGACACACCGTCAAAGCCATCGATAAATTGGGTCATGACCCCCGATACCCCGTCACCAGCAACTGGCCGCATATGGTGCAGCAGATTGCAGATTTTGCGCAGAATGAAGTAGCCAAGTTTGGCAAGCCCGCTTATTTGGTGGGGCATTCATTGGGTGGTTTTTTAAGCTTGATGGTGGCGGCACAGCACCCCAAATTAGCGCGCGGCGTGGTGATGTTGGATTCCCCCGTATTGGGTGGCTGGCGTGCCAAGACTTTGGAATTGGCTAAATCCACAACCTTGATAGGAGCGCTAGGACCCGGCAAAATCAGCAAACAGCGGCGTAATAGTTGGGACAGCGCGGAAGCTGCACTTGCGCATTTCGCCAGTAAAAAGGCCTTTGCCCTTTGGCAACCCAAAGTGCTGCAAGACTACATCACGCATTGCACGCACGACGACGAGGCCACTGGCAAGCGGGTGCTGAGCTTTGACCGTGCGGTTGAAACAGCGATCTACAACACTTTGCCACATAACTTGGACCGCCTACTCAAACGCCATCCACTGAAAAGCCCCGTAGCGTTTATAGGTGGTGAGTCGTCGCAAGAGATGAAGCAAGTCGGCATGGTCATGACCAAAAAAGTCGCCAAACAGCGCATTCAAATCCTACCTGGCACACACCTCTTCCCTATGGAGCACCCGCTGGAAACCGCAGCGGCAATTGAAGCGGCGATAAATTCGTTCAATACATAATAAGCGGCAGTGAATCCAACACGGTGTGCAAAATTTAACTAATGAAGCGTTCGTCACCGTTTAAACCCCTGTTTCCCATTGCGTGCGCTGCCGATGTTGCACGAATGGAGGAGACTGAGCTTGATCAGCTGCTTACCGTGCGCAGTACCTATGAGATTTTTTGCAACTCGGCTCATGCGTTTGGCGACAAAACCGCATTAACTTTCCTCACCAGCGCAGACCCAGACCAAGAGCCTATTCGGTGGTCGTATAAAGAACTCTTGGTGGGCATTCACCAAACGGCCAATCTGCTGCATCGCATGGGAATCACCCCGAACGACGCCGTGGCGGTGCTGTTGCCCGGCTGTTTGGAATACCACCTTGCTTTGTGGGGCGGTGAAGCAGCAGGCATCGTGCAGCCCCTTAATCCGCTGCTATCCGATGAAAAATTGGTGTCACTGATGAACGCAGGGCGCGCCAAGGTGCTGATCGCTTGGGGCGCAGATGAAGATTCAGGTTTTTGGTCCAAAGCCATGCGCATTCGCGCTTTGGTGCCGAGCTTGACTGCGGTGTTGCGCGTTCCACCCGTCCATGAGAAAAATGCACCCGATCTTCCTGAGGGAGTATTCGATTTCACAGCGGAACGTGAACGGGAACGCAATGATTGTTTGGTGAGCGGTCGAATCATTGCCCCCACCGACATCGCGGCCTACTTTCACACTGGCGGCACCACGGGTGCGCCCAAACTCGCGCGCCACAGCCACGGCGCGCAAGTGTTCACCGCATGGGGCTGTGTCCAGATGCAAGGTGTACGTTCGACCGATGTCACCATCAATGGCTATCCGCTGTTTCATGTCGCGGGCGTGTTGCCGGGCTCGCTCACCTCACTGTCGGCGGGCGTCGAAGTTGTGATTCCCACCACATCACTGTTTCGCAACCGCGATGTCATCAAAAATTATTGGATGCTGGTTGAGCGTTACCGCGCCACGGTGCTGTCTGCTGTACCCACGGTGCTTGCTGCGCTGGCAAACGTGCCTGTCAACGGTGCAGACATTTCAACAATTCATTACTGCCGCACAGGTGCAGCGCCGCTATCGCCCGATCTATCACTTCGTTTTGAAAAGCTCTTTGGCTTACATATTCATGAAGCGCTTGGCATGACGGAAATGGCCGGTATCTCGACCATCACTCCGCCCGGCGTGATTGCGCCAGCTGGCTGCGTTGGTTTGCGTTTGCCATACATCCAGCTGCGCATCGTTGCGCTCGACGAAAAAGGTGGTGCCAGTGACCGTGATGTGCCGGCGGGCGAGCAGGGCATGGTGCTCTTTAAATCACCGAATCTGTTCTCAGGGTTTGTTGATCCGCAGGACAACGCAAACGCATTCACCCACGATGGCTGGCTTGCCACGGGCGATCTGGGTTGGCTAGACAGCCAATCTCTGCTGCATCTCAGCGGTCGCTCGAAAGACCTCATCATCCGCAGCGGACACAACATCGACCCCAAAGTCATTGAAGACGCCATCAGTGCGCACCCGGCGGTACAGCTCTGCGCGGCAGTGGGCGCACCCGACGCCTATGCGGGCGAGTTGCCAGTGGTGTTCGTTACTTTGGTACCAGGCGCGACTGTCAGCGAAGCCGAGCTGCTTGCCTATGCCGCAGAACATGTTGACGAAGCCCCAGCCAAGCCGAAAGCGGTGACGATTTTGGATGCCATGCCAATGACCAACGTCGGCAAAATTTACAAACCAGAGTTGCGCCAGATTGCGGCTCTGGCTGCTAAGTCTGCACCATAGCTGAATTGAAACAGCACTTCAAATTCTTAAACTGATTCAACATTGCTATATATTTAATAGCATACTAGGCAATTAATACGCCGGCTACAGTCTAATTTCTTATATATTTTTGAATCAAGCAGCCCATTGAACCCAACCGGTCCAAGCTGTCAGTAAAACAATCACGCCAAACACGATGCGGTAATAGGCGAAACCAACGAAGCTGTGTGTGGCGATGAATTTGAGCAACCATTTGATGCACAGCCACGCGCTGATGAATGAGACGACAAGGCCCACGCCAAACATGGGTGCATCAGCCATCGATAACAAAGCACGTTCTTTGTACAAGCTGTAGGCGCCTGCGCCAATGAGGGTGGGGATGGCGAGGTAGAACGAAAAATCGGTTGCGGCTTTGCGGCTCAAGCCCAATAACATGCCGCCTATGATGGTCGCGCCACTGCGGCTGGTGCCAGGAATCATGGCAAAGCATTGCACCAAGCCGACTTTCAATGCGTCCATCACGGTCATCTGGTCAACGTCAGTGATGGTGCCGAGTTTGGGATTGTTTTGTTGCCGCTTTTCAGCCCACAAAATAATGAAACCACCAATGATGAAAGTACTGGCAACAACGACAGGGTTGAACAAGTTGGCTTTGATGGCTTTGCCAAACAACAAACCTAAAACGACGGCAGGCGTGAAGGCAATCAACACATTCAGCGCAAAGCGTTGCGAAATTTTGGATGATGGCAGCGTCACCAAAGTGTCACGAATTTTTTGCCAGTACACCAAGATCACAGCGAATATCGCACCAGTTTGAATCGCAATGTCAAACACCTTGGCTTTGTCATCGTCAAAGCCCAAGAGTGCACCTGCCAAAATCAAGTGACCGGTGGACGAGATGGGTAAAAATTCGGTTAAACCTTCGACCACGCCCATGACGGCGGCTTTGGCTAGCAATACTAAATCCACTCTTGAATCCTTAACTCCGTAGAAGAAGCTAGGATTCTAGGGCTTAAAGACCCGTTTTATTGCTGCAAAGTCTGCACCGTCACCGATACGTCCAACTGCTCTGTCAAACCGCCTTCGCGCACACCACGAACGGGACAAGCATCCAAATAATCGCGCCCAATTGCTAAGCGGCAATGTGAATCACTGGCGAAGATGGCATTGGTCACGTCCACGCTGATCCAATGCGTGTTCAGCCACACATCCACCCACGCGTGGCTGGCTGCGGCGTGGCTGTTGCCGGGGTCCACATAGCCACTGACATAGCGGGCGCTGATACCCAAGCTGCGGCAAGCGGCAATCATGATGTGTGCATGGTCTTGGCATACACCGCTGCCTTGGGCAAACGATTGTTCTGCCGTACTGGTGACATCGGTGCTGCCAGTGACATAGCTCACATGGTTGCAAATGGCAGTGGCCAACTGCAACACGTCATCACCTGTATGCAGTCCTTTGGGTAATGTTTTTGCCGCGATGGTTTTGATGGCATCAGAGCAACCTGTCAGAGGTGTGGGTACCATATAAGCGAGTACCGGCAACGATGTTTGTTTGTCATCGTCGGTGATGGTGCCTTGCTGCAAAGGCATCACATCCACAATGCCTTGCACAGTGATGTCCAAACTGGTGGGCGGTGTGTTCATCACATGGCTGTGGCTGATGTTGCCAAACGCATCGCTGAATGCGGTTTGTTTGCCTGGTGTGGTGATACGCCATTCGACCGTGCGCTGATGCGCCTCCAAGCGCGGAGTCAAACGCAACAACTGAATCATGTGCTTGGGCGCTTGCTCGTAGCGGTAGTGGGTAATGTGTTTGATGATCAGACGCATGGATTCAATCTAAAAAGCTGTCGAGGTGTTTGAGTTAAGTCGTATTGTCATACTTCTAAAAAATCTTGGCTGATGCCTTTGCCAATGGCATTGATGCGGGCTAAAAACTGCGTTAAATACGCATGCAAGCCGTGTTCCAAAATATCGTCAATGTTGGCAAATTGAATTTGCGCTTGCAACAAACCCGCTGCTCTCAAAGTGTGCGCGCTGCGTTTGTTGGCCAGTTTGTTCAAGTGGTTGCACAGCGCATTCATAGCGGCCAAGAGCGAGCGCGGCATATCGGCGCGCAAGATCAAAAGCTCTGCCACGCGCGCCGGTGTGATGGTGTCACGGTAGGTTTTGCGATAAATCTCAAAGCCCGACACGCTGCGCAAAATGGCGGCCCAGTGGTAGTACTCGCCTTTGGCGTCCCAGTCCAACAACTCAGCGGCTGCGCCTTCAAAGAATTTCACGTCGAGCAAGCGCGCCACGTTGTCGGCTCGTTCCAGCGCCGTGCCCAATGCCACGAAGCGATACGCATCGTCGCGCGGCATGGTGCCGGCGGTGACGCCGCGCGTTAAGTGGGCGCGGTGTTTCACCCAGTCAAAAAACGCTGGCATGTCTTGCATCCACGCATCGTTTTCTAAACGTGCTTGCAGCTTGAGCCAAGTCACGTTGATAGTTTCCCACAGCTCGGTGGTAATCGCACCGCGCACGGCACGCGCATTTTCACGGGCTGAATACAGTGCGCTGTAAATGCTGGAGCTGTTGTTCGGGTCTGAGACCATGAATCGCAACACCGCATCGCTGATGTGTTCATTTTGTGTTTTTGGATTGGTTTTTGACTGGTTTTTTTGCGATTGCTCAAACGCAGGTACCAATTCAGAAATCAACAACACCGCTTGCGCCGATTGGTTGCGCTGGCTTTCGCTGCGACCTCCTGCCAACAAGCTGCTTTGCAGGTGAATGTCCAACATGCGGGCAGAATTTTCAGCGCGCTCAATGTAGCGCGCCATCCAAAATAAATGGTCGGCGGTGGAACTTAACATGCTGCACCTCCTTCCCCGGCCTTGTATTGATTTTGAAGCACCCAGGTATCTTTGGTACCACCACCTTGTGATGAATTCACCACCAGTGAACCTTCTTCCAGCGCCACGCGGCACAAACCGCCAGGTACCAGTTTGGTTTCTTTGCCGCTCAATACATAGGGGCGCAAATCGATATGGCGTGGTGCAATGCCGCTTTCCACATAGGTTGGGCAAGTAGACAGCGCCAATGTCGGCTGTGCAATATAGCCATCGGGTTTGGCCAGCACACGTGCTTTGAAATCTTCAATTTGTTTTTGTGTGGACGCCGGTCCTACCAACATGCCGTAGCCACCCGCACCGTGTACTTCTTTCACCACCAGTTGTGCCATGTTGGCTAGCACGTAGCTCAAATCTTGCGGCTTGCGGCATTGGTAGGTTGGCACGTTGTTCAAGATCGGTTCTTCATTCAGGTAAAACTTGATCACTTCGGGAATGAAAGGGTAGGTCGATTTATCGTCTGCCACACCTGTGCCAACAGCATTGGCCAAACTCACGCGCCCAGCGCGGTAGACCGACATCAAACCCGGAATGCCTATGCCGGAATCAGATCGGAACACCAGTGGGTCTAAAAAGTCATCGTCAATACGGCGGTAAATCACGTCCACACGTTGTGGGCCTTGGGTGGTGCGCATGTACACCAAACCATCGTCCACAAACATGTCTTTGCCTTCGACCAACTCCACACCCATTTGCTGCGCCAAAAATGCGTGCTCAAAATAGGCCGAGTTGTACATGCCCGGTGTCATCACCACCACATTGGGCTCGTCCACACCCACAGGGGCGCTGGCGCGTAGGGTTTCTAACAGCAAATCGGGGTAATGTTCAATCGGTGCAATCGGCATGGTGCTGAATGCTTCGGGGAACAGTCGCATCATCATCTTGCGGTCTTCTAGCATGTAAGACACACCTGACGGCACGCGCAAATTGTCTTCCAGAACATAAAACTCGCCTTGCCCAGCGCGCACGATGTCCACACCTGAAATGTGGCAGTAATTGTTGTTCACCAAATCAATGCCCTGCATGTGCGGACGGTATTGGGCATTCAGGTAAATTTGTTCAGCCGGCACCACACCCGCTTTCACAATGTGCTGATCATGGTAAATGTCGTGCAAAAACAAATTCATCGCCTGCACGCGCTGAATCAAACCCTTTTGCAGTGTGGCCCATTCGGTGGATGGAATGATGCGCGGAATTAAGTCAAACGGTATCAGTCGCTCAGTGCCCGCATCATCGCCATAAACCGCAAAAGTGATACCTACCTGCCGAAACGCCGCATCGGCTTGCGCCCGTTTGACATCCATGGCGGCAGGGGAATAACCCTTGACCCAATTTTGGTACGCACCATAGTGCGCCAGTGCAGATTGCTTTTTGGCATCTAAGCCATACATCTCGTCGTAAAAAACCATAGCTTCCTCTTGCAAAGTTAATCTCATTATCACTCAAAGAATAACAAGCAAGATGTGCGCCAATTTAGTGCATAAACCTTGAACGTGACTAAATTTGAACCCTTTGTGTCGATAAAATCAGCACATGTCCCAAAATGTTGCCCCGCATAAAAGTCCATTCGCTCACAAATTGAGTTTGTACTTGGATTTGATTCGCTGGGACAGACCAGCTGGTTGGCTCTTGCTCTTATGGCCCACCTTGAGTGCACTGTGGATGGCAGCGGGCGGTTTTCCAGGTTGGCATTTGCTGGCGGTGTTTGTGCTGGGTACCATCGTGATGCGCAGTGCGGGCTGTTGCGTCAACGACGTGGCCGACAAAGACTTTGACAAACACGTGAAGCGCACGGCGGTGCGACCCGTCACACGCGGTGCGGTCAGCAGCAAAGAGGCCTTGATATTGGGCGCAGTGCTGGCGCTGGTGGCGTTTGCGATGGTGCTCACCACCAACCGCAACACGGTGCTGTGGTCCTTCGTGGCACTGGCCATTGCCTTGATTTACCCTTTCACCAAACGCTTTTTCTCCATGCCGCAAGCGGTGCTGGGCGTGGCGTTCAGCTTTGGCATCCCCATGGCATACAGCGCCGCGCAGGGTGCTGTGCCTGTGGCGGCGTGGATGCTGCTGTTGGCCAATTTGTTTTGGGTGCTGGCGTATGACACCACCTACGCCATGGTAGACAGAGACGATGATTTGAAAATAGGCATCCAAACATCCGCCATCACCATGGGTCGGTTTGATGTGCTGATTATCAGCCTGTGCTACCTGTTTTATATAAGTTTTATGGCTGTATCCGGCGTATTATATGCCTACAGTGCTATTTATTTTTTAGCATTAGCGGTGGCTGCAGTATTGGCGCTGTGGTTCATCGCACTCATCCGCGAACGCAAACGCGAAGACTGCTTCAAAGCTTTTCGATTGAACCACTGGCTGGGGTTTACCGTGTTTGCTGGGGTGGCGTTGAATTTTGTGTTGAAGTAATTCAAGCTCACGAACAAATTCACCCAACTCACCGCCCGAATTCATCTCCCAACTCTTTGGCGCGCTGTTCAGCTGCCAGCATCGCCTGCACATATTTCTGTGCAACTTCATTGCTTTGCATGGACGTAATGGCGGCATAAGTCGTGCCGCCTTTGGATGTGACGCGTTGGCGCAGTACTTCCAGCGATTCATCAGACCGCTCGGCCAATTCCGTCGCGCCGCTGAAGGTGGCAATCGCCAGTTTGCGTCCCTCGTCGGCACTCAAACCCATTTTCACAGCAGCTTCGGTCATCGCTTCTAAAAAGTAAAACACATAAGCAGGGCCAGAGCCTGATATGGCCGTCACAGCATCCAGTTTGCTCTCAGTGTCCAGCCAGACAAACTGCCCCATGTTGGCCACCACCTGTTCCACATCGGCTTTGTCGGCAGCAGTCACCGCAGGGCGCGCAAACAATCCGGTGATGCCCTTGCCAATCAGCGCTGGCGTGTTAGGCATGGCACGCACAATGCGCTCTGTACCCAGCCACGCGCACATGCTGTTTGATGGAATACCGGCAGCAACGCTGAAGTGCAGGGCGCTGGCTTTGAATGCGTTGGCGTTCTTTGCGGCAAGGGCAGCGTCCTTGAACGTCTGCGGCTTCACCGCCCAAATCACGATGTCTGCTGCATTGAATGCGGAGCTGATAGCCTCATGCGCCACCACCCCAAAATCCGCCAACAATTTCTCCCGCGCCGCCGCAAACGGCTCCGCCACCAAAATAGAAGACGGCTTAACCCCTTGCTGAATCAGCCCCCCAATCATCGCCGAAGCCATGTTCCCGCCGCCTATGAATGCGATTGTTTTTGTCACGAGATGAATC
The DNA here is from genome assembly GCA_016705065.1 of Candidatus Aalborgiella aggregata. GTDB lineage: Bacteria > Pseudomonadota > Gammaproteobacteria > Burkholderiales > Burkholderiaceae_C > Aalborgiella > Aalborgiella aggregata. The sequence goes on from JADIYY010000001.1 coordinate 490,583, forward strand.
CTTGCTGTAACGAATGTTGAAATTAAATGTACTTTTTGATGGTATGCACATCACGTTTCTTAATGTTTTTTAGATCTGTGCTTTCAACTTTTATCAGATCTATTTTGGCTAGTTTATATGCTTCCTCAGGCAAATTGAAAATTGCATCTTTCTGAAACTGTATGACCGCTTTGTTCTCATCAGGTGTAATGTAGTGCAATCTACCAAATTGTTCATTAAACAGTTGATGCAGTAATTTGCCATTGAGGTCTTTGTTTTCAAGTAGCAGTCGAGCAGCAACTTTTCGTGGGTATACATGTTCCTCACTAAGTTTGGGTTTGAGCACGTTACTTTCAGGATGAAAAGCTTTTAGCGCTTGTACTGAAATATACCCAGTCCAAGCATTTGTTGGTTTTGGTATATACCAAATAGCAGCACCAACCATTGTCTCGATAAATGCCTGCTGTTGTTTTTCGGATTTATTGTAAATATCACGCGATGAAATGATTATTTCGGCAAGCGCATTGCAATGTTTAATAATTTTCTCTTCTCTAGCGACAATGCGAATATTCATAAATGCAGTTAAAGATACAAAAAAAATAGCACTTTAGCTAATATAAACGCTGTCTATAAGCATTTTCCAAGTGCGTAATACCATAACAGTATGCCAATTTACGATCATACATTTTTCAACTGCTTGATTTACTTGATTAGCGATATGTTTGCTTAGCTTTGACTTTCCTTTGACAGAGCCTTAAGTAATTTTTTACCCCGTGCCTGCATTGCCGGCGTGCCTGTTTGGGTCAGTTCTTCGATATGTTGTTTGATTGATGGGCGCAGGTGTTGATGCTGCATTGCGATATCTGCCAAGGCTTGCATGGACATGGTTTTGACTATGCTGCTTCGATCGTTGGTGAAACTTAGCAGAACGTTTACAACGCTGTTTACTTCTGCCTTGGTCAGAGGCAAACGCGGCAAGATGGCCGCCACATGCCAACGTACCTCTTGTTGCTGAACTTTTGTGAGGCGCTGCAAGATGGTGTTTTTAAATGGCAGCAAAAGCTCTGGGTGCATGGCTGAGACTTTTTCGATGACGTCTGCACAGCGCATTCGTATTACAGGGTCTGACGATTCCACACCATTGAATAAAACGCTGATCAAATCTGGCTGTGCCAGTACCTCTGTCACCACTTGATTGGATGCGCCAATAGAGCGTAAATCGCCACCACTCAATGACTTTAATAGAGGGTGATTAAGCATGAATTCTGTCCGGATAGAACAGCCACAACCAGGCAAAAACGACGATGTACATGGCACGTTGTATCAAGCCTTGAAATTGTGGCATTTGAAACATCAGCATTGGCATGCCAACACAAACCAAGGCCAGCGCAGCAGCCAACCTTTTTTGCTTCAACGATTTAGCAGCAAAGACCTGCCAACCAAAACCAATGGTCAGCGCAATACCTGAAACGGTTGCCAAAATGGAATGCATGCTATCTACCCAAGCGATGTAAGACACGCTTGGCGTAATGGGTTTGTGACCAAACAGACCGGCGGCGCCAAAAGCAAGCCCGAACAACATGAAGGGAAGCAGTGTACGATGAAATGTGCGTACACCATCGTAGAGAATGCCTGCACCCAAGGCAACGAACGCGCCGGCCATGATGTAATTGTGCGGCGTATTTTGCGCAGCGAGTTCGCTGATAACGTGAACGATGGGTGAGTAACCCTGTGCTGTGTAGCTTGGTCCTAAGGCTGTTGCTATCACAAAGAGAATAATCGCAACCCGTGTTAAGCGCATTTCATGCCCTTGCTTGCCTAACCGCATGTTCCCATTCCTTCATCCGCTCTGCCGCATCGGCGCGTGACAGCGTAGGTGTGAATGTGCGGTTGGCTTGCCATTGTTGGGTTAAGGCGGCTTTGTTGGCGAACACGCCGACTGCCAAGCCTGCCAGATAGGCTGCGCCCAAGGCGGTGGTCTCAAGCATGGCGGGGCGGATGACGGGGATGCCCAAGAGGTCGGCTTGGAATTGCATCAGCATGTCGTTGGCACTCGCGCCACCATCGACGCGCAACTCACTCACTGGCGCTGCGCCAGCAGCTTCGGCATCGCGGCTCATGGCCAAGAGCAGGGCGGCGCTTTGGTAGGCAATACTTTCTAACGCGGCGCGTGCAATGTGCGCCATGGTGCTGCCGCGTGTCAGGCCTGTGATGGTACCGCGCGCGTTGGCATCCCAATACGGTGCGCCAAGGCCTGTGAAGGCGGGCACCATCATCACGCCGCCGGCATCGGGCACGCTTTGCGCCAGTTGTTGCACCTCGCCACTGCTTTGTATGGCATGCAAACCATCGCGCAGCCATTGCACCACCGCACCGCCTATGAACACGCTGCCCTCTATCGCAAACTCTGGCGTGGATGTGGATTGCGCCGCGCTGGTGGTGAGCAAGCCGTTTTGCGAGGTTTGAAACTGTGTGCCCGTGTGCATCAACATGAAGCAACCGGTGCCGTAGGTGTTTTTGGCCATGCCAGGGGTGAAACAGGCTTGCCCAAAAAGCGCACTTTGCTGGTCGCCCGCCACACCGCCAATGGGAATACCAGTGCCAAACAAATCAGCCACGGTGTTGCCAAACAAACTGCTGGATGGTTGGACTTTGGGCAGCATGTCACGCGGTATGTCCAATGCGTTTAAGAGTTCATTGTCCCAATCGTTTTTGTGCACATTAAAGAGCATGGTGCGCGATGCGTTGCTGACATCGGTGGCGTGTACTTGGCCACCTGTGAGCTTCCAAACCAGCCAGCAATCTATCGTGCCAAAGGCCAATTCACCGCGCTTTGCTTGCTCTCGTGCTAGCGGTATATGGTCCAAAATCCATTTCAATTTGGTACCCGAAAAATACGCATCAATGCGCAAGCCGGTTTTTTGTTGAATGGTTTGCTCTAAGCCACGTTCGCGCAATTGGGCGCAAATCGGCTCGGTGCGGCGGCACTGCCACACGATGGCGTGGTAGATGGGCTCACCCGTTTTTTTGTTCCATACCACCGTGGTTTCGCGCTGGTTGGTGATGCCTATGCCTGAGATATCACTGGCATTCAAACCCGCTTTGACAATGGCCTCTTTGGCTGTGGCGAGCTGGTCTTGCCAAATGGTGGTGGCGTTGTGCTCCACCCAGCCGGGCTGTGGAAAAATCTGCGGCAATTCGCGCTGTGCCAGGCTGACAATGCGGCCTGTTTCGTCAAACACAATGCTGCGGGAGCTGGAAGTGCCTTGGTCAAGTGCAAGTAGGTAGCGCATGATGTATCCTGAAGTGTCTTGAAATGTCTTGAAATGTCTTGAAGAATCTTGAAAATCCAGATTAAGCTGATCTCACCAAAAAGTATTCTATAAACTGATAATAATCGCTTAAATCACAAATTTGTCCAACATCAGCGCACATTCGCATCCATCATCACCCATGACCAAACCTTTAGAAACCACACGTGCGGCTCTGATTGCACAGCTCGAACAATCCGAAGAATTCGATATCGCCATCATCGGTGGCGGTGCAACGGGTTTGGGCGTGGCATTGGATGCGGCTTTGCGTGGCTTCAAAGTGCTGCTGTTGGAATCGCACGACTTTGCCAAAGGCACTTCGTCACGCGCCACCAAGCTGGTGCATGGCGGTGTGCGCTACTTGGCGCAGGGCAATGTGGCGCTGGTGTACGAAGCCTTGCATGAACGCGCCAACCTTTTGCACAACGCGCCGCACATTGCGCAGCCTTTGTCGTTTGTCATGCCTTCATATAAATTTTGGGAGACGCCTTTTTACGGCGCGGGCTTGAAAGCTTACGACGTGCTGGCGGGTAAATCGGGCTTGGGCGCAACCGAATTTTTAAGTCGCAAGCACACCCTGCAAGCCTTGCCGGCCTTGAAAGCGGATGGCCTCAAAGGCGGCGTGAAGTATTGGGACGGCCAGTTTGATGATGCGCGTTTGGCTTTGGCGCTGGCACGCACAGCTGCACAGCAAGGGGCTTTGCTGTTGAACTACATGCCCGTGACCAAACTGATTCACGAAGACGGCAAACTGGTCGGCCTGAAATGCCAAGACACCGAAACCGGTAAGAGCTACAAAATTAAGAGCAAGTGCATCATCAACGCGACAGGCGTTTGGGTGGACGCGTTGCGCAAGCAAGATGGTGATGCGCTAAAAAATCCAACACCCGACATCGTTGCGCCCAGCCAAGGCGTGCACGTGGTGGTGGACCGTGAATTCATGCCCTGCGACACGGCGATGATGATTCCCAAAACAGCCGATGGCCGCGTTTTGTTTGCCGTGCCGTGGCTGGGCAAAACCATCTTGGGTACGACCGACACGCCGCGCCATGATTTGGCGCGCGAACCCGAGCCGTTCAAAGACGAGCTGAAATTTATTTTGAGCGAAGCCGGTAATTATTTGAGCAAAGTTCCCAAACGCACTGACATCAAATCCATTTGGGTGGGTTTGCGCCCCTTGGTCAAACCACCCGAAGATTCGAGCGACACCAAAACCATCAGCCGCGAACACACGGTGCTGGTCAGCAGCAGTGGTTTGGTCACCGTGACGGGCGGCAAATGGACAACGTATCGCGCCATGGCTGAAGATGTGTTGACACAATGCTTCGACGCGAATTTGCTGCCACACCGGCCTGCGGATGTGACGAAAAACTTCAAACTCTTGGGTGCGCAATCATTTGATGCCAGCTCAACCAAACCCAGCAACATGAGCATAGCGCAAGGTCTACATTCGTATGGTGATGAGGCCGCGTTGGTGAGCAAATTGCCAGGGCACAAAACCGTGTTGCACGATGGACTAACCGAAGCCATGGTGCGCTTTGCAGCCCGCTACGAATACGCCCGCACGGTAGAAGACATGCTGGCACGGCGTTGGCGCACCTTGTTTTTAGATGCCAAATTGGCCGCCAGTTTGACTGAGCCCGTTGCCCAAATTTTGCAAGAAGAAACCGGCCAAGACCCGCAACTGGCGGCGTTTTTGGAATTGGCCAAGCAGTACCAGACTTTGCCTTGAGAACGAAGGTTATCGTTTTGCATATGGCTGTTGTATACGCCATACAGCAGTTGTAACAGATCGAATTGTTTCAAAAAATCAACATACACTTGCTCAAAAAAACAAGGTGCATCATGTGTCAGCACTCAGCACTCAACCATGAAACAGCAACAAAAAAAGACCCTAAAAAACGCCATTTGCCTGACTTTGGCCTGTGGATTGCTGACACTATTAACCGCATGCCCTGTAGAAGACCCCAAAAATCCGCCTCCACCGCCCCCTACCCCTACATTGGTAGGGCAAATCAAAACACTTGAAGACAGTGGTGCCTACCCCAAGTTGGATCGGTCAACTGATTTGAAAGGCCCTGACCAAAACTTGAACGGGGTAAGAGACGATGTGGAGGCATGGATTAATGCTCAACCGATTACAGACATACAAAAGAAAGCTCTCATGCAAAAAGCAGAGGTTTATCAAAAAACACTATCTGTTGATTTAACCAATAAAGCCGCAGTGATTGCTTTAGATAACGAATCAATGGCAAGCACCAGTTGTGTTGGTGATTTGTTTGCTCGTTATGACTTAATGGACAAAGTCAAGGCCATCACATTTAACACCAAAGAGCGTACCATGCGCTACATTCAATACAACCAATCACCGCTGCATGCCGCTTCAACACGCATGCCAGAAGGCAACACATGCAAATAGTGCAAGCGTTAAAAAGACAATGAATAAATGGTTGTTTTGGGCTGTGTTGTTTGCAATGCTGCTAGTAAGCGCTTGCAGCGAAGATGCACTACACACTCCTACATTAGCACAGCAAATTAAAACGTTTGAAGCCAGTGGTGCATTGCCAAAACTAGACGTCTCTAAAGACATCAAAGGCACTGACCAGAACCAAAACGGAGTGCGCGATGATATTGATGCATGGATATCTACATTACCCATTACAGATGTTCAAAAGAAGGCTGCTACACAAAAAGCGGAAGTATTTCAAAAAACACTGTTCGTTGATTTAACAGATAAAGCAGCACTACAGGTGGTGGGTGATGGTTTAATGGCGAGTACATTTTGTTTGGCCGACGTATATGAACCAAAAATGGAGGAAGGATTTAAGCTGGCTTCAAAAATCGAAGCATTGACATTCAACACTAAACAGCGAGCCATGCGATATATTCAATATAACAAAGCAAGGTCGGGTTCTGTTACGAGTGCACCCACAGGAAATACTTGTAAGTAAATTAGAGTTGGTCAGTAAATATGCAGTTGACTTTAGTAGTTCTATTTGTGGCCTTGTTAGCATCTTGTCGTGAGGATGTACCACTTCCAACACAATCACTGGCAGAACAAATCAAAGCGCTGGAAGCCAGTGGCGTCCTACCCAAGTTAGACCGCTCTACGGACATCAAAGGTCCAGACCAAAACTTGAATGGGGTACGTGATGATATTGACGCATGGATTGCGTCGCTGCCTGTAACGGCGACTCAAAAGCGGGCAGCAACTCAAGCTGCTGAAGGATTGCAAAACACTTTATTGGTAGATGTAACCGACAAAGCTGCAATGGATGCATCGGGTAATGAAACTATAGCTAGCGTAAAGTGTTTAAGGCTGGTTTTTATGCCAAATTACGATGATGGCTATAAATTGAGTGCCAAAATTGAAGCCATTACGATGAACACTAAAGAACGCTCGTATCAATATATAAAATATAACCAAGCTGCCTCAGGTTCTGTCACAAGATTACCAGATGGGAATACTTGTAAATAGCATGTCAAGCAGAAAATTTGCAATTAGCTTTGTTATTGTTGCCGCAGCATTGGCAATTTGGCTGATAAGTTTTACACAAGCGGAAACTACAACCAAAAATGAAGCCGTGGCAACCACGAAAGAACTGTCGTTGACAGACCAAATAAAAGCGCTGGAAGCCAGTGGCAAATTGCCCAAGCTAGACCAGTCCAACAGCATCAAAGGCTCAGACCAAAACCAAAACGGTGTGCGCGATGATATAGAAGCATGGATTGAAACACAACCCATGACGGACGTGCAAAAAAGAGCTGCCACACAAGACGCCGCTGTATTACAAAAGACCTTGCTGGTTGACCTCAATGACAAAGCAGCTCTAAAAGCATTGAGTGAAGAAGGGATGCTTTCCTTGTCCTGCTTACATGATGCGTATCTGCCAAATTTTGAAGCGGGTACCAAGATGTCTAGAAAAATTGAAGCCATGATCGCCAATACACGTGAACGTTCACTGCGTTATATGCAATACAACAGCGCAATGTCAGGTTCATCAACTCGGGCGCCAACAAACTATACGTGCCCGTAGATTAACTATTGCTATATAATTAATAGCAACATAGGCAATAAATACGCGGCTATAGGTCAATTTTCCTATATAAATTTCCTAATTCAACTTACGCTGCTGCACAATCGGTTCTACCAATTCGCGCACGTGTTTGCCGGCCAGTTCGGTGAGGGCGTCTGCGCTCTCAGCGCGGTCGGCGGCCATTTCGATGGCGGGGCGCAGGGCGTTGGCCATGCAGACTTCGGATGCTAGGGTGACGGCCTGAATGATTTCGGCAAACGGTGCATCGCCAATGGCTTGCATGCGTTTGACTATGAGTTGAAATGCTTCGTGGCCAACTTGGTCAGCCAAGGCATATTGTTCTTGAAGTGATAGGCCCATGGTGCTTATTTTAGTTGAGCAAAATTAGTTGAGCAGAATTAGATGAGTGTGTTGTCGACGGCATTGGCTTCAGCTGCCTTTTTGGCAAACTCAGCGCGTAGCAGGCGCAGCTTTTCGCGGGGGTCTTCTTTGGTTGTTTCTTGGTTGAGCGCCATCTCGCCGATGAATCGGCTGGGTTGGGCGGCAATCATCTCGCGGCCTTTTTTGCGGCGTTTGGTCCAGCTGACCGACAAACTGCGCTGTGCGCGAGTGATGCCGACGTACATCAAGCGGCGTTCTTCTTGCAGGTCGGTGGCTACTTTTTCATTGGCCATTTCATCGGCCATGGTGGAGCCTCCCGCTGTTTCGGCGTTGGTTTTTTTACCGGCAGACTTGTCATCACGTTTGAATGGCAACACGCCTTCGGTCACACCCACCAGCATCACATGCGGCCACTCCAAACCTTTGGCAGCGTGCAGGGTGGACAGGGTGACGACGTTTTGCTCTTGCTCGCGCTCGTTGATGGTGGACAAGAGCGATATGGTTTGCGCTACTTCCAGCAAGGTTTTTTTCTCGCTTTCCAACGTCACTCCGGCGGTGTCTTCAATCACACCACCACAGCGCTTGCACATCCAATCGCAAAAGTCCAGCACATTGGTCCAGCGTGCAGCGGCAACGGGTTCAGAATCTTCACCTTCGTACAGGTATTTTTCGTAGCCAATTTCTTTGAGCCACTCTTTCAAAAACTGTGCGCAATCGTCCACGCCCGTGGTTTGCCCTGCGCGGTATTGCAGGTCGTTGATGTAGCGGCCAAACTCATGCAGTCCGCCAATGGCACGGCTGCTGACAGCGGTGTGCAAGGATGACATGAACAAGGCTTCAAACAAACTCACTTTGTAGCTGCTGGCAAATGCACCCAGCTGCTGCAATGACTGGTGGCCTATGCCTCGTTTGGGTGTGGTGATGGCGCGAATGAAAGCCGGGTCGTCGTCTTCGTTCACCCACAGCCGAAACCAGGCGCACAGGTCTTTGATTTCGGCGCGGTCAAAAAAGCTTTGCCCACCAGAAACTTTGTAGGGGATGTTGGCTTTGCGCAGCGCTTTTTCAAAGGCTTTGGCTTGGTGGTTGGCGCGATAAAGTACAGCGAAGTCTTTAAATTCCTTGTACTGCGTTTGCGGTGCTGCGCCGGCTGAGCTGCTGGCCACCACCTCAGTGCCTGAACGCAGCGACTGAATCCGCGCCACCACGCGTTCGGCTTCGTGTTCTTCGGTGTCGGCATCCACCACACGTACGGGCTCGCCTTCGCCCAAATCGCTCCACAGATTTTTGGGGAAGAGCTTGGGGTTCGGCCCAATCACATTGTTGGCGGCGCGCAAAATGGCGCTGGTGGAGCGGTAGTTTTGTTCCAGCTTCACCACTTTGAGTTGTGGAAAATCTATCGGCAATTTTTTCAAATTGTCCAAAGTCGCTCCGCGCCAGCCGTAGATGGATTGGTCGTCGTCGCCCACCGCGGTGAATCGGCCTTTGTCGCCCACCAAGTGTTTCAACACCTCGTACTGCGTGGCGTTGGTGTCTTGGTATTCGTCCACCAACACGTGCCCCATTTGCGCTTGCCATTTGGCGCGCACGTCTGGGTGGTTTTGCAGCAATTTGAGCGGCAAGCCAATCAGGTCGTCAAAGTCCACCGCTTGAAAGGCGCTCAATCGCTCTTCATAACCCGCCATCACTTTGGCAATGATGCGTTCATTGTCGTCTTTGGCTTGTGCCAGTGCCATCTCGGCGTTCAAACCTTGGTTTTTCCAAGAGCTAATGGCCCATTGCCATTGCCGTGCTGTGGCAATATCAACCGTGCTGCCGATATCTTTCAATATGCTGGTGATGTCGTCGGTGTCCAAAATTGAAAACTGCGGCTTCAAACCCAACGCAGCGCCATCTTGCCGCAACATGCGCACACCCAGTGCATGAAAGGTGCAAATCACCACCTCTTTAGCGGGTTTGCCAATCAGTTGCTTGGCACGAGCGCGCATCTCTAACGCGGCTTTGTTGGTAAAGGTGATGGCGGCGATGTTTTTTGCCGCAATGCCGCTTTGAATCAAGCGCCCAATTTTGTGCGTGATCACGCGCGTTTTGCCAGAACCAGCCCCCGCCAACACCAGGCAAGGCCCATGCATGTAATTCACTGCCTCTTGCTGGGCAATGTTCAGTCCCGTACTTGTCATCTATATGGCCATCAAAAATGTCGCTAGTACCTGCGTTCCAGCGTCATCTGACCATTGTCTTTGCGCATTGAAAATCGGGTTAAAAAACTATTGCCCAAGAGCACATAGGGCATGGCTTGTTGCGTCACTATGGCGTCCACATTGGCCACATCCACATCGCCAATGCGCACGGAGTTGAGTTTCAGCAAGTAGCCCAGCGTTGCGCCATTGGCGGTGTTCATACGCACCGGTTTGCCGCTGGTGTAGTCCAGGCCAATGCGCGCCGCGTCAGATGCGCCCATGGCCACTGTGGTGGCGCCGGTGTCCACCATGAATTGCGTGGCTTTGCCGTTGATGCTGCCTTGCGCCATGAAGTGACCGCCATCGCCCGCGCTCAAGACAATTTTGTCACCGCGCGGAGCGCTGCCCGCTTGCTCGCCTACGCTGGCTGGCAAGTCGCCCACACGCACGTTCATGCGTTTGCCCTCAACTTGTACCACGGCCGTGTCGCCTTGGGTAGAGAGCACTTTCACACCTTGGTAACTGTCACCCACCGCTACAATTTTGGGCGCGCTGCCATCCACAATCAACAAAGCCTTGCCACCCATGGTGCCGGTTAAGGTGACCGATTGGGCACTGGCGATGGCGGATGCCAACAAAAGTAAAAGCGGAGAAAGACGCATCGTAATCAGTCGCGGAAATTATCAAAGCTGACGGGAACATCTTTCACATCGGTGCGAATCAAAGCCATTGCCGACTGCAAATCATCCCGCTTAGCGCCCGTCACGCGTATCGCATCGCCTTGAATGGCTGCCTGCACTTTGAGTTTGCTTTCTTTGAGGAGCTTGGTGATTTTTTTGGCTTGCTCGGCTTCAATGCCGTTTTTTACTTTGATGTGTACCTTCACCTTGTCGCCACCAATTTTTTGCATATCGCCTTTGTCCAAAAAGCGAATGTCCACATTGCGCTTGGTCAGTTTGTTGCGTAACACGTCTTCCACTTGGTCCAGCTGAAACGCCGCATCGCCAAACACAATGATTTCTTTCTCTTTTTCTTTCAACTCCACCGCGGCAGATGTGCCTTTGAAGTCAAAACGGGTGTTGATTTCTTTAGAAGCGTTGTCAATGGCGTTCTTAATTTCAACGAAATTTGCCTCGCAAACAATGTCAAATGATGGCATGTGAATCTCCTGTAGAGCCTCTTATGGTATTTTGTGAATTTGAATGCGACAATTGTCCCACGAAATTTGGCAAGACGCCGGTACAAGGAACACTCAATCATGGCAAAAACAGGCGAATGGACCACCAAAGTGTTGGCCATCATCAAAAGCGGCAAAACCGATGCGGCCATAGCCCAAATCAAAGTAGCCCCCAGCGTCAAAGACCTGAACCAACTAAAAGCCGCCATGATCGTGGGCGGCCTGATGGCCAAACACAAAAATGTTGAAGCAGCAGTGAATGAGAATTTGGTGCTACTGGCCGCGCCTAGACTGCATCGTGCGCCTTGATAGGAAATCATCATGCTAGAACTCCGCCCCTCCTGCGAGCACTGCAACAAACCATTGCCACCCGATTCAACGGAAGCTCTCATTTGCAGTTATGAATGCACATTTTGCGTGACCTGTGTGGAGACGGTTTTGCGGGCGAATGCTTGTCCTAATTGTGGCGGTGGGTTTGTGCAGCGGCCGGTGCGGCCTGCTCAGGAATGGAAGGCGGGTAACTTTTTGGGCAATGACCCAGCCAGCAAAACGTTCAAGCACAGGCCTGTGAATTTGGAAGCTTATGCCAAGCTGGTGGCTGCTATTGCGGGTTTGCCACCTGAGAAGCGGTGAATGTCATATTGAACGATATTGCTATATATTTAATAGCAACTTAGGCAATCAATACGCCGGCTAGAGGCCAATTTTTCTTATAAAAATTAAAAACTAGAGCCAGGTTGGGTTAAAAATTCCAGCTCTTCGGGTGTTGATGTGCGGCCCAAGATGGCGTTGCGATGGGGGTAGCGGCCAAAGCGGTCGATGATGGCTTTGTGGCGCAGCTCAAAGTTGTAGTTGCCTTCTGCGGCTTTCTCTTTGAAAAGTTGCTCCGCAATGACGTGAATGCTTTTTGATTCGCTGTGCATATAGGGCATGAGCAGAAACGTTCTTTCGTCTTGCGTCAATTCGTCATCTGCTTTTGCTGAAACAGCTTCTTGCGCCAGCGCCAACGCCAAGCTATCGGCAGCAAACGCGCGGGGTGTGCCACGGTGGATGTTGCGCGAGAACTGGTCCAGCACGATGATTTCTGCCAAGCGGCCTTGCGGCGTGCTGCGCCATGCAAACAGCTCTGACGCCAAGGCTTGTGCATGGATATCCGCAAAGCGGCTGGCGATGAGTTGGTCAAAAGCAGGGTCAACCTTCCACCACTGGGCGGGTGTAATTTCTTTGAACCAAAATTCGAGGACAGTGGTATGCATGGTGGGTACAGCTGGTGATGCGTGATTTGGACTTTGTGATCGTGACTGAATGAAGTTAGACGGTATACAGTTTATGTGAATCTCAATACACTTAGACGACCTGTGCCATTGGTCATTGGTCATTGGTCATTTGCATTGGGTTCAAAATACGTTCACACACATTAACGCCAACGAAAGCCACCACATGACAGCCTTGAACATTCCATCACTCAAAGACAAAGTCAGCCCTGAAGAATGGCAACTGCGGGTTGACTTGGCGGCTTGTTACCGATTGATTGCAGCGTATGGCTGGAGCGATTTGGTGTTTACACATGTCAGCGTTCGCATTCCAGGGCCTGAGCACCACTTTTTGATCAACCCTTATGGTTTGATGTTTGACGAAATCACCGCGTCGAGTTTGATCAAAATTGACCAAGCAGCGAACAAAGTCAGCGAGTCGCCGTTCCCGGTTAACCCGGCTGGCTTCACCATTCACAGTTGCATTCACCAAGTGCGTGAAGATGCTGGCTGCGTGCTGCACACACACACGCGAGCGGGCGTGGGGGTGAGCGCGCAAAAAGCGGGTTTGTTACCCTTGAGCCAACAAGCCAGCTTGGTGTTGCCATCACTGGCCTACCACGACTATGAAGGCGTGGCTTTGTTTGATGCTGAAAAGCCGCGCCTGCAAGCAGACATGGGAATGGCCAAATTTTTAATCTTGCGCAACCACGGCTTGTTGGTGGTGGGCAAAACAGTGGCTGAGGCATTTTTGAACATGTTCACCTTAGAAAATGCTTGCCGCATACAAATCGACGCGCTGGCGGGCGGTGGTGAATTGAATACCATCCCCAAGACAGTGATAGACGTGAATCAAACCATCATGCAAACCGTCACCGTAGGGCAAGGCGCAGGCATCGCGTGGCCGGCCTTGCTGCGCAAGCTGGACCGCATGGATGAGGGCTATAAGACCTGATATTGCTATCAATATAATAGCACTTTAGGCAATCAATACGCTGGCTAGAGGCTAATTTGATGTATAAAAATGGGTGATGAAGGTGTGCGTCTGTTAGAATGGGCAGATGGAAAATTTACCCTCATGCCCGGTGTGCGGCTTAGAAAAACACTTACCAAGACGGCGACAACTTCATTTGCCCTGATTGCGGACATGAATGGCCAGTTGCTGAAACCAGTGACGAAGCTGATACCGATAAACCCATTGTGGACTCCAACGGCAACCTATTGGCCGATGGTGATGCGGTGATTTTGATCAAGGATTTGAAGGTCAAAGGTTCGTCCACCGTGCTGAAAAAAGGCACCAAAGTCAAAAGCATTCGGCTCGTCCCTGGCGGTTCTGACGGGCACGATGTGGACTGCAAATTGGATGCAGGCAGCTTCACATTGAAGTCCATTTACCTGAAAAAAGCCTGATGAATCAAGAGCTTAAAAATTCTTCTGATTCATTAATTAACACATTGGTTGATAATAAAGATGCGTTGAACTTTCAGTCTTTGGGCTTGTGTGCAGAGATTTTAAAAGCCGTCAAATTGCAAGGCTTTGAGGTTCCGACTGAGATTCAGGTGAGTGCCATTCCAGCGGTGTTGGCTGGCAAAGATGTGCTGGGTGCTGCGCAAACTGGTTCGGGCAAAACGGCGGCATTTTGCGTGCCGCTGTTGCAGCAATGGTGGCTGGGTCAGCAAACCCAAAGCCGTGAACAGCGGCAAGGCAAGCGGTCAACCCGCGTGCTGATTTTGGTGCCCACACGCGAACTGGCCGCGCAAACTGGCGAAGTGATGCGCAGTTTGGCGCAACACTTGCCGGCGAAATTGAAAATTGCGGTTTTGTTTGGTGGCGTGTCCATCAACCCGCAAATGATGAATTTGCGCGGCGGTGCCGATGTGGTGGTGGCGACTCCTGGACGCTTGCTGGATTTGGTGAAACACAATGCTTTGAAGCTGGGCAGTGTCAGTACTTTGGTGTTGGACGAAGCCGACCGCTTGCTGGACATGGGCTTTACGGATGAACTGAATGCTGTTTTGGCGTTGCTTCCCGCCAAAAGGCAAAACTTGTTTTTCTCTGCCACTTTCCCACAGGACGTACAAACTTTGGCCGATACGCTGCTGCAAAATGCGGTTCGCATTGAAGTGGCCAGCAGTCCAGAGACAGCGCCCATTATTTTGCAACGAGCCATTCAGGTGGACCCGAAACGCCGCACACAACTGCTGCGCAAGTTGGTAGAAGAAAGCGATTGGGAACAGGTATTGGTGTTCGTCGCCACCAAATATGCTGCAGAATTGGTAGCAACCAAGCTTTACAACGCGGGTATGAACGCCGTGCCTTTCCACGGCGAGCTGAGCCAAGGCAACCGCACGCAAACGCTAGCAGACTTCAAAGCCAAAAAATGGCAAGTGGTGATTGCCACCGACGTGGCGGCACGTGGTATTGATATTCCCAATTTAGATGCGGTGGTGAATTACGATTTGCCGCGTTCCAGCGTGGACTATATTCACCGCATTGGCCGCACTGGCCGTGCGGGGCAAAGCGGCGTGGCAATCAGCTTTGTGAGCCAAGACACCGAAGCGCATTTCAGGCTGATAGAAAAACGCCAAGGTTTGAATTTGATTCGTGAACAGATTGAAGGCTTTGAGCCCGAAATTGTTTTAGCACCACTTAAATCAAAAGTCCCTACTGATGCTGCATCACAGTACAGTGAGGATGAAAAATCACCCAACCATCCGAAAAACGGTGGGGTGAAAGGCAAACGCCCCAGCAAAAAAGACAAGCTCCGTGCCCTCGCTGCCAAGGGGCACGGACAGGGGTAAAGATAAATTTGTCTTTTAGTTTGTAATGCCACGCATTTGAATGATGCCGCCCAACAATGCGGTGTCAGACTTGATGCGGGTAGCCAAACCTTCGGCTGTGGTGCCAGCTACTTGCCAGCCTTGGTTAAACAATTTTTGACGAATCTCGGGTGAACGGGCAATGTCGCTGGTCAAAGTGGCGAGTTTGTTCACGACGGCAGGTGGCAGGTTTTTCGGCCCTGCCAAGGCGTTCCAAATTTCCAAATTGAAACCGCGAATATCGGCTTCGGCCATGCTGGGCAAATCCGGTACCAAGGGGCTGCGACCGCTGGATGTGGTGCCAATGGCTTTGAGTTTGCCCGCCTTGATTTGCGCATTCGCCAAGCCGGGTGGCATCATGGACAGTTGCAATTGACCGCCCAGCATGGCGGTGGCAATTTGCGGGTAGCCCGCATACGGCACATGCAATGGGTCAATGCCCGCTTTGCCTTTCAACATTTCCATGCCAATGTGGCCGACTGTGCCCACGCCGGGAGAGCCGTAGTTCCACTTGTTACCCGCATTGCGTGCAGCTACAAAGAATTCTTTGGCGTTGTTACCAGGTGCATTTAGTGGCGCAACCAACACCAAGGGCGAAACACCAATCAAGCTGATGGGCGCAAAGTCCGTCAAAGGGTCGTAAGACAATTTGGGATTCAACAGTTTGGCAATGGTCATATTGCCGTTGATCATCAAACCAATGGTGTGGTTGTCAGTGGCTTTGGCAACAAAATCGGCCGCGATGTTGCCACCAGCACCGACTTTGTTTTCAACAATCACGGGCTGACCTAAGGCTTTGGACAATGGCTCTGCCAAAGTGCGGGCGGTTAAATCAGGAGAAGAGCCAGCAGGAAAACCAACGATCAATTTGACGGTTTGTGTGGGCCAAGCCAGTGGTGCTGCTGGAGTGGGGTTAGCAGAGGGCTTTTTATTCGCCTGTGCAAATGCTGCCACAGGTGCAGCGAATACAGTGATGGCGAGCGCTAGGCTTGTGAGGCGGCGAAGTTTCAATGACGGCAAAGTAGGGCGAATCAAAATATACTCCTGATAATGGTTGGCGATATCGCAATGACAAACGAAAGATTGAGATTGATTCTATGACAATTCGAATTGGTGAAGGCTGGGACGTGCATGCACTCGTTGCGGGGCGCAAGCTCATCATCGGTGGCGTGGAAATTCCGCACAGCGTGGGGCTCTTGGGGCATTCCGATGCCGATGTGCTCTTGCACGCCATCACCGATGCGCTCTTGGGAGCTGCTGCATTGGGCGATATTGGCAAACACTTTCCAGACACCAGTGCAGATTTCAAAGACGCCGATTCCTGGCTGTTGCTGCAACGCACAGGGCAATTGCTAGCAAACAAAGGCTACAGCATTGGCAACATTGATAGCACCGTGATCGCCCAAGCACCCAAACTCGCTCCCTATATCGACGCCATGCGTGCCCGCATTGCAGCCGCTTTGAGCATGGATGTGGCCGATGTCAACGTCAAAGCCAAAACCGCTGAAAAAATGGGACCCGTAGGCGAAGGCAAAAGCATGGAAGCGCGGGCTGTGGTGTTGATAACGTCTGCTTCTTAAACAACAATTTAAAAAGGTATTTGCCATGAAAGCCATTGTTTGCACACGCTACGGCAAAACCGATGATGTGGTTGAACTGCGGGACATGCCCACACCTGTTGTGCAAGCCAACGATGTGTTGATCAAAGTGCATTGCGCCAGTTTGAATCCGATTGATTTCAAAATTCAGCAAGGCGCGATGAAAGCCATCATGAAGTTCAAATTCCCATTGGTCTTGGGCTTCGATGCATCGGGCGAAGTGGTGCAAGTGGGTGCGGATGTGAAGCAGTTCAAAGTAGGCGACTTGGTATTCTCGCGCGTTGCCAGCGATCGATTTGGCACGTTTGCTGAATTCGTCAGCGTGGATGAAAAATTGGTCGCTTTGAAACCTGCTGCATTGACGCATGCCAAGGCTGCTGCATTGCCTTTGGTATCACTGACTTCATGGCAAGCTTTGCACAGTATTGCGCAAGTCAAACTGGGTCAAAAAGTGCTGATTCACGCAGGTGCAGGCGGCATTGGCAGTATTGCCATACAAATCGCCAAACATTTGGGTGCATACGTTGCTACCACCACAAGTACTAAAAACGTCGAATTCGTGAAATCATTGGGTGCAGATAACGTGGTGGACTACAAAACAACAGCTTTTGAACAGGTTTTGCAAGGCTACGACATGGTATTTGAAACATTGGGTGGCGACAACTTGGCCAAATCGTTCAATGTGCTGAAGCCCGGTGGCATTGTGGTGTCGATTGTGGGTATACCCACCGCCGAATGGGGCAAAAAAGAGGGCTTACCGATTTATATTCAATGGTTACTGAGCCTGTTGAACATCAAGCCCAATCAAACAGCCAAGCGTTTGGGTGTGCGCTACGTACCGTTTTTGATGGAAGCCGATGGGCAACAGTTGGCGCACATTGGCAGTTTGGCAGCGCAAGGCATTATCAAACCCATCATAGATCGCACTTATCCGCTGGAACAAACCAAAGATGCCTTGCTGTACCTGCAAACCAGTCGCGCCACTGGCAAAATTATCATTGAAATTGGACTTTAGACGGCGTATTTATTGCCTATCGTGCTATTTAATTTATAGCAAATGATTATAGCAATACAGGTTTTTCGCGGAACAGCTCTGGTAGCAGTGATTTGAATGTCACCAGTTTAGGTTTATCAAATTGCGCAATGTAGGCGTTGTTGGGGTTCTTGGCAGCAAAGTTTTGATGTGCTTCTTCAGCAGGGTAAAACCCCGTGCTTGCCAGCGGCGTCAGTTGTGTCACGATGGGTCTGGTGAACACTTCCAGTGAATCTACTTGCGCGATATAACGCTCGGTCAATTGACGTTGGTAGTCGTTGGCATAAAACACAGCCGAGCGATATTGTGGCCCTTCGTCGGGGTATTGGGCATTGCGCTGAGTGGGGTCATGGGCAACAGTCAAATACACGCGCAAGAGTTGCTCATAGCTGATTTGTTTGGGGTCATACACCACTTGCACCGCTTCAGCATGCCCTGTAGAACCGGTGGTGACAAAGGTATATTGGGCATCTTTTTCCAGCCCACCTGCATAACCCGACACCGCGCTGATCACCCCTTGGGTGTGTTGAAAAACCGATTGCACGCCCCAGAAACATCCGCCCGCAAACACGACCGACTGCGCACCATCTGTGGGTTCTTTGATTCCAGCTTTCACGATGCTGGATGCAGGAGGTAACGCTTGACTGAGTGTTTGCAACACATAACGATTGCTCAAATAGGTGGCCAATCCTGCACTGGCCAACAAGTACAAACTCAGGGCTATGACATTGAAGCGCGAAAATAGTTTTGGCATGGTCTTTCGAGTCGGTCAACTAGAAATAAGTTCAACCCAAGCCAAGTCGCGTACCAGTTGATCTGGTATTTAATTGTTGAACAGACCCGTTTTGACCTTGACTTTCGATTCGCTCATTGAAAAGCGCTGTACCACGTTTGCACGATCAAACAATATAACCAGCTCTTTGCGCGTGCCGCTTTGGCTGCTGCCCAACCAATTGACCACGGGAATGTAGTTCACCAGATCTGAAGTGACATTGTCAAATTCATAAGTCGAAATTTCCAAACCGCCATCCGTGAATGATGTACGCACGGGTGAGCCGAGCATTTTGCGCACTTCGGCTTTGGTAGTTTGCCCTTCGGTGAGTTTGCTGCCAATCGACACCTCGGTTTCTTTGCGCAAGGATTCATTACCTTTGCTGGCGCAGCCAGCCAAAGTCAGCAATGCCAAGAAACTGGCAGTAAGCAATAGGGAAGGTTTCATGGCGGACTCCTCAAACTTTAAGTGATTGTGTAGATTTATTGTACGGTCAAGATATGAATTTGAACAGCAATGTAATATATGCCTTATGCAGGATACACGAACTCGACTTAAAAATCGCTTAAGTTGGCTATTGCCATGGCTACTTGTGTCTTTGTTGGGAGTTGTGTGGATTGCAAGCCAAACGATTGATCGCCAGCGTGCCTTATTTGAAACCGATGCACGCATTGTGCACAGGTTGTTGAGCCAGCAAGTCGTTCAACACGATGCTATTCTTGCAACCTTGGCTTTGCTGCAGCCCGGTCACACGGGGGCGCAAACAGGCGAAGAGGCAACGCCAGAACAACGTTTGACGGCTTTGTACCCACATATTTTGACGGTTCAACGCCGTGACCGTGATGGCACTTGGTCAGACCCAGCACTGCAACAAGCCGAAAACGTGTCACAGCAACAAAAACGAGCTGCCTTAGCGAAAGTAGACGTCACAAAAGGTCGCTACCAGCTGGTGTTGGCAGCGCAGCCAATGGCTTATGCACTGACCATCGATGTGCGCGGTATGGTACCTTGGGCTGATTGGCCTATGAAAGTGGACAGCAGTCCGGTACGTGTGGTGTTGGCACATGAAGGGCAGTCTTTTCTCATACAAAAGGGAGAAACAGATACGTTATCGACGCCAAGCTTGCTGGACTGGCAATTTAACTTTAGCAAGCATTTAGCAGCCGCAAGCCAGCCCTTTGATGTGGTGGCTACGCAAACTTTCAAATGGCACCAATTGCCTTGGGTCTTGATGTTGTTGTGGCCTGTATTGGTAGCTGCTGTGCTCTACCTAATTTCATTTTTGCTGCGTCAACGCGATGCACGGCGACGCGCTGAAGAATTGCTGCGATTGGGGCAAGTGGCCAGACTCAACACCTTGGGTGAACTGGCGGCTGGTATGGCGCACGAGCTGAACCAACCGCTGACTGCCATGCTGGCCAACACCCAAGCTGCGCAGCGCATGCTGGCCGATTCGCCACCTGAATTGGAAACTGCGCAACGCGCCATGACACAAGCCGTCGCACAGGCACGCCGAGCTTCTGAAGTGGTGGGGCGTTTGCGGCGTGCGGTTGAGCAACCTGAATCAGATCAAGGCACGCAAGCACTTGAACTGGGAGATGTGCTGCGTCGTGCTGTGTATTTGCTCGAGCCTGAGGCCAAACGTCTGGGCATTGTGATCAACATGCAAAGTGCCGAACCAGTCTGGGTGCTGGCTGATTCGGTAGCGTTGGACCAAATTGTTCACAACTTGTTGATGAACGCTTTTCAGGCTTTGGAAAGTTCAAACGCAGAGCCCAAACGTTTGCAAATCAACACAGCTCAAAGCGGTCAATTTGGAGAACTCAGGGTGGCTGACAATGGGGCAGGTATTCCTGAAGATGTATTGCCACGCTTGTTTGAGCCATTTTTCTCGACACGCGAAGGCGGCCTGGGTTTGGGCTTGAGTCTGTGCGAAACATTGGCGCAAGGCATGGGTGGAGAAATCAGTGCGGGAAATCAAGCGACTGGTGGCGCTGAGTTCACGTTGAAATTGCCACTCTCCAAGCAGCAAACTCCATCAACATGAGCATGAACACCGCCGTCACGCTGTCTCCAACCATCCATTTGATTGATGACGATGCGGCAGTGCGCGAAGGCTTGTCTTTGTTGATCGGCACTGTCGGATTAAGGGTGCAAGCTTGGGACAACCCATTGCGCTTTTTGGCAGAATTTGACCGTCAATCCATTGGTGCGATTGTGCTGGATGTGCGCATGCCCGGTATCAGTGGTTTGACGGTGCTGGATGACTTGATCAAGCAGGGTGTGGATCAGCCTGTCATCATGCTCACCGGGCATGGCACGGTAGACATGTGCCGCCGCGCATTCAAATCAGGCGCTGCCGAATTTTTAGAAAAGCCGGTGAACGACGAAGCCTTGTTAGAGGCCCTGCAAAGCGCTGTGCGCCAGCATGTGCGTACACGTCAAAGCAAACACGCCGACCATGCGGCGCGCGAGCGCTATGCGCAATTGTCTGAGCGCGAGCGCGAGGTGTTGGACTTCATTGTGGCGGGTTTAACCAACAAAGAAATTGGCCGTGCTTTGGACTTGTCACCTCGCACCGTTGAAACCCACCGCGCCAATTTGTTTGCCAAATTGCAAGCCGAGTCATTGGCGCAACTGATTCGACACTACGCCACGCTGGTGGACGAAGCCAGCAAATCCTAATTTACCCCAAGCAGTGGCTCTACGTCTCTTCGTCACTACGTAGTTCTACGCAGTCCAAAGCGTAACCGTACGAATGGTGCAAAGGTTTTGGTTTATTTACAGTTCACTCACGGTTAATCGAACCGTTTAACTCACAGGAGAACCCCATGAAAACCACTTTTAAAATTGCCGCATTAGCATTGTCATGCATCGCAATGGCTACCCAAGCACAAGCCGTTCGCACCGAAAAAAACATGTCTTTAGAACTGGCTAACCAAATTGCCAGCGCCACCGTCGCAGCTTGCGCAGCAGGCGGCTACAACGTGGGTGTCGCGGTGGTTGACCGTGCTGGCGTGTTGCGCGCATTCCAAAGAGCTGACAATGCAGGTCCACACACTGTAGGTGCAGCCCAAGGCAAGGCGTACACATCGGCTTCTGCTAAAAATAACACCACAACCATGTTGGAAAACGTGCAGAAAAATCCGGGCGCTGCCACACTGGTGAACATCCCAGGCTTCTTGGTGTTGGGCGGTGGCGTGCCAGTTAAAGTGGGTAACGAGGTGATTGGCGCTGTGGGCGTTGGTGGTGCGCCAGGCGGTCATTTGGATGAGCAATGCGCCAATGCCGGTATCGACAAAGTGAAAGAATTGTTGAAATAACTTGATTGAAAAGAATCGGTCATGAAAAACACGGTCAACTTCATGCAGCGTAGCCAAGCACTTGTTTTGAGCTTTGCTGGACTGCTTTTCCAAGCAACGGCTTGGGCACAAGTGCCACCCAGTACGGCTGAAGTTGCCCGCTACAGCGGCTTGCATGCCGCAGCACAGCGCGGTGATGTGGCACAAATTCAACGCTTGGCCACGGCTGCAACCGTGAACACGGTGGACAGCTATGGCCGCACGCCTGTGCACGTGGCAACTTTTGCCAAGCAGCGTGAAGCTATACGGGCATTGGTCAAAGCTGGCGCTGATTTGGGCAAACTGGAAAGTGACCGTTACGATGCGGTCACCATCGCATCTGTAGCGGACGATGAAGAAACCTTGCGCGTGTTGTTGCAATTGGGTGCCAGTGCCAAATTAACCACCAGCCGCTATGACGGCACCGCCTTGATCGCCGCCGCGCACTTAGGGCACGATGGGGTGGTGCGTCAGTTGATACAAGCAGGGGCGCCTTTGGACCATGTGAACAATTTGCATTGGACAGCCGCGATAGAAGCCGTGGTGCTGGGTGATGGTGGCAAGCGACACCAATCCACACTAAAAGCATTGATTGACGCGGGAGCAAATTTGAAGCTGACGGATAGGCATGGCCAAACCCCATTGCAATTGGCAAAGGCGCGCGGCTACAGCGAAATGGTCAACATGCTGGAAAAGGCAGAAAAGCGCTGATTAAGCTCATAACAAAATAGTCTTTAGCTCAAATTCAGTAGGCTTCGGGTTTTCGTTAAGATAGCGTTTGGTCCAACTACAAAAGGAAACAAATGAAAATCGAAACCCTCGCCGTGCATGCTGGATATGCACCAGACCCTACGACCAAATCTGCCACCACACCGATATACCAAACGGTGGCCTATGCGTTTGACAATGCGCAGCACGGTGCCGATTTGTTTGATTTGAAAGTGCCGGGCAACATCTACACCCGCATCATGAATCCCACGCAAGATGTGCTGGAAAAGCGCGTCGCTGCGCTGGAAGGTGGTATTGCGGCTTTGGCGGTGTCATCGGGTATGGCGGCGATTACGTATGCGATTCAAACCATTGCTGAATCGGGTGACAACATCATTTCAGCCAGCCAACTGTATGGTGGTACTTACAACTTGTTGGCCCATACTTTGCCACAAATGGGCATCCAAACGCGCTTCGCTGATGCCAGTAAACCTGAGAGTTTTGCAGCATTGATTGACAACAAAACCAAAGCGATTTTTTGTGAATCGATTGGCAACCCATTGGGCAATGTGACCGATTTTGCAGCGCTGGCCAAAGTGGCACACGCGCATGGCATACCGCTGATTGTGGACAACACCGTGCCCAGCCCTTACTTGTGCCGCCCGTTTGAACATGGTGCCGACATTGTGGTGCATTCGCTCACCAAGTACTTGGCGGGCCATGGCAACAGCGTGGGTGGTGCGATTGTGGACAGCGGCAAATTCCCTTGGGCCGAGCACAAAGAGCGCTTCAAGCGTTTGAACGAACCCGATGTGTCTTACCACGGCGTGGTGTATACCGAAGCTTTAGGACCTGCAGCCTTCATTGGTCGCGCCCGCGTGGTGCCCCTGCGCAACATGGGTGCTTGCATATCGCCCACCAACGCGTTCTACATTTTGCAAGGCATACAAACCTTGGCACTGCGCATGGACCGCATTTGCGACAACACCTTGGCGATTGCCAAACATTTGCAAAAGCACCCCAAAGTCGCTTGGGTGAACTATGCTGGCTTGCCAGACCATCCCGATCATGGTTTGGTGCAAAAGTATATGAGCGGCAAGGCATCTGGCATTTTGTCTTTTGGTTTAAAGAGCAGCGATGCCGACCCACGCGCCGCCGGTGCACGCGTGCTGGATGCTTTCCAACTCTTCACCCGCTTGGTCAATATTGGCGATGCCAAATCACTCGCCACCCACCCCGCGTCCACCACGCACCGCCAACTCAATCCTGCTGAATTGGCCAAAGCGGGTGTATCCGAAGACATGGTGCGCCTGTCGCTGGGTATTGAGCACGTGGACGATTTGCTGGCTGACTTAGAGCAAGCCTTGGCTCAAGTTTGATGGTAAAATAGGCCTCTAGGCGGCATGAATGTTGCCTAGAGTGCTATTTTATTTATAGCATTAATCTACTTATTGAAATGAATCGGCATCTATGACCACATCACCATCAACTAACCACGTTGCTTTGCCTTTGGACAAAGAGCTGGTACTCAAAGTCATACCCATGCCAGCCGACTGCAATGCCAACGGCGATATTTTTGGTGGCTGGGTCATGGCGCAGGTGGACTTGGCAGGAAGCGTCGTCCCCGCACGTTACACCCAAGGCCGCATGGCGACCGTGGCGGTGAATGAATTCATATTCAAGCAACCCGTTCGAGTGGGTGACATTCTGTCCTTCTTCTCCGCAGTCACACGCATCGGCAGAACCTCAATCACCGTCAAAGTCGAAGTCTATGCCGAGCGTTACAACACACAAGGCAACTACATCAAAGTCACTGAAGCGCTGGTGACATACGTTGCCATCGACGATCAAGGCAAACCACGCGAAATTCCAAAAACTGCCAAGTAATTCTGCTTCGTTTCAGGTGTGTTCATATTGACTGTATGTGAAGTTGATGCGATGTCCCGCTTTGCGCAGCGTCTTGAAATTTCGGTTGCAAGCCTCAGTTGTTGGGTATGACTGATACAAAACACATCGTTTGCCCCCATTGCCACACCACCAACCGTGTCCGCACCGATCAGCTAGGCAGCGCGCCCACTTGTGGGCAATGCAAAAAAGCCCTGTTTGATTGCCACCCCGCCAATTTGGACGAAGCTGCTTTTGATAAACACATCAACCGCAATCACATTCCAGTGTTGGTCGACTTTTGGGCACCGTGGTGCGGTCCATGCCGCCAAATGGCACCCGCTTACGAGCAAGCCGCTAAGCAGTTAGAGCCTAACATTCGCGTGGTCAAGGTAGACACCGAAGCCGTGCCCAATTTGGGCGCGCGCTACAACATCCGAAGCATTCCCACATTGGCGCTTTTCGTCAACGGAAAAGAAGTCGCCCGCCAGCCAGGCGCAATGGGCTTGGCCGATATTGTGCGCTGGACTAAAAGTCATCTATAAGCCATCTATAAGCCGTATCTAAACTTTATAGGCATAAAATAGGCCTGTAGGCGGCGTATTTATTGCCTAACTTGCTATATAAAGTGTAGCAACTATTTTACTTTACCCCGGTACTTCAAAAGTATCGCCTGAAACCAAGGTGCACTCGGCTGCACCACACCTTCCGCACATTTAATTTGGTAGGCCTTGCCACTTAAACTGCTCTCAGTCGCCGCCCGCTCAATGAACTTTTCAGCAGTCGGAACAAGGTCTTTGTCCTGCAGATATTTGTATTTGGTAGCCAGGTGTGCAGATGCTTCTTTGGAGCTGTGCCAAGTGCCGTTGCGATTGAACTGGCAGTTGGACGCTTCTAGGGTGGAAAAGAGGTGGGCGATTTCAGCTTTGGTGGTTGGGAGTTCGACAGCGTGGGCGCGGGTCAAAATGCCGGCAAACAAAAGCGTCAAAATGAAAATAAGGCGTGTCATGGGTGCGGCAAGTTTAGTCTTTAATCTTGCGTATAGTTTCAAAGCTATTGTCTACAGGTTTACAAGGTGATTGACAGTGCTTATAATCGTACTATGAATCGCACCATTGAGGATTAACCATGACCCAACTCACCGCAAACGACCTCAAAACCAAAGGCATCTCCGCCATTGAAGTCATACTCGCCAACCAGCCCGAAGCCATGATTTCGGTGCGTGGCAAAGAACGTTTTGTGGTGATGGACGTGGCGCAATACCACTATTTGCGTGAATGCGAGTTGGATGCTGCATTGGCGCAGAGCAGGGCAGATATCGCTGCTGGTCGTTTCGTGGCTGAGACCGCAGATCAGCACATGGCGCGGTTGGAGGGGATGTTGGCAGCTGAAGCTGCTCCTAAGAAGATTAGAGTAAAGTAAATCGATCTTAAGTAAAACGTCCTAAGTAAATTGGTCATTCATCAATGCCATTTCAACTCATTTTCACCGAGGCCTACACCCTCAAAGCATTGCGCTTCCTCAAACGCCACCCCGAACTGAAACGCCAATACGCCAAAACCCTAGCGCTACTAGAAGCCAACCCCCATCACCCCTCGTTGCGGCTACATGCCTTGAGTGGCAAACACGAAGGGGTGCATTCAGTATCCATCAACCTGTCGTACCGCATCACCTTGGAATTGCTCATCACTGATAAACAGATTATTCCGATTAATGTGGGAGATCATGATGCGGTTTATTGAAGGCTGGTTTTTAGGGGTGAAATATGACTTTAGTCGGCGTGTTTATTGCCAGAGTAGCTATTAAAAATATAGTAATTAAAGCATCAATCAATGTTTAGAAACCAACGGATAAAGACTCGGCTGTCGAATTGAATCCACTGCCAAGTCAACATCGAGCAGCGGCCAATATAAGTGGTTAGGGCTTGGCCATTCAACCGTGGTTAGCTCATCTACAGTCGCTTTTTTGAACCATGCAAACTCAGCGTAGGGCACGAAAAGTTCCTCATCTTTGAGAAGTATCCAAAACCCTTTGTTGGATATGAGTGATATTTCAATGTCCGAAGTGGCTAAGCCATGCATGGCGTATCTCCTCTAAATGTTCGTGTACCAAAGCTTCAACCACGCTAAGCTGCTTATTTGAAAGTCCTTGGTTCATAGCAAACTCTATTTTTGGCTCAAGCCAAAACTTAGCCTCGCCATCCGTATGGCTCACATGCACATGCATTCTAGGCTCCTCTCGTGAGAAGAAGAAAAAGCGAAATGCACCTTGGCGGAATACGGTTGGAGACATGTTTGGATAAATTACTATCTTAGCTTGGCACTATAACTTTTCTTTGCATTTGTCATGATGTAACTATTGAGGCCGCTGCCAGATATAGCCAGTTGTTTCATTTGCTCAAGTGTTGATGTTCCAGCACTTTGCGTTGTATACAAATATACTGCACCATCCTTAAATTGCACTTTGATCGATCCAGTATCAATTTCAAAGGCTGCTATTCCGGAAGTACCGCTAAAGTTTTTGTAACGTTCCATTTTTTCCCTAACTAAAATTTGGGTAACGATAAATTAAATTTCAATGAAGATTCACTCTTTAGGCTCTTCAATTTGTTTAGCAATTGGATGTGGCTTGCTGATAACTTTATTGGTCGATGCGATTGCCTCGCGAAGTAATTGGGAAACTTTTTCCTGTAATTCAGGAAATGCTCCAAAAGCCCGCCGAGCTGCGTCAGAATTTGCTAACTCTTGCCAAGGACTCCCGTGTGTACTTGCTTCTACAAGACGCAGCGGTGCCTCGTCTAATCGAGATAAAGCCGAATTAAAGAGCCGATGTTCGAATGAGGGATCGATCCGTGCGGCCTCTTTGCGGTAGCCTTCATAAGCTTTGGCGACTGACGCTTTGAACGCGTAATCTTCTGCAAGGCGAAAACGCTGACTTATTTGCTTTGTGGCTAACCATGCGAACCAAAGTGGTGCACCAACGCTTAACAGCGAGAGGATTGACTGAATCACGATGCCTCCCCAGTTTGGATTCGGAGCTAGAAGGGCATTTGATAGAACCTCTAGACGATGCGTTCCAATAAGAGATCCAATTCCCAGTGCGATAACAAGACCAATGACCCAAGTCCACATTGACAAGGCAAGTTTTCCAGCGCGTTGATCGAAAGCTGCAGCCAACCCTTTAGTTGTAGTGATTTGGTATGCAGCTTCACAAAGCTCAATGAGTTTTTTAGCCTCTTCATTGTATTTTTTTATGTAACCAACATATCTCACCGCATCTCCAAATGCATCATCGGATTTGCTCTTATTTAGTTCGACTGCAACAGCCGCTTTATTAAATTTATCTCTAGCTTCAGCCAACTCCTGCAAGTCAATCGGAAGACTGTCTGCAACTTTATGTGCAGATTCAATTTCAAATATTTTTTTTGCTAAAGAATCTAGATTGGGAGCAATATTGTCTAACTCTATTTGTGCAGCTTTAACTCGTCTAGCTAAATTAGAAGGCAATGATTTCGAATCAGTAATTGCCTGCCAGCCAACGATGGGCAGAATAGTTGTCCGTATAAATGCTAGTGTGGATAAATAAGCTGGAATAGCTTGACCTGCATTTGCATTAAACATATGAGGAACTGTGTGTTGCGTCAAGAGTTCTATCCGTCGAGGTATATCTGCAACAATTGTCGCCATTGTCGGACTGATAACAAATCCATCAGTCGAACGAATATCGGAAACTAATGTATTTGCCACGTTTGCTAAATCTTGTTTGGTAATTGCAGGCGCAAACCATCCAAAATTTTCAGTTAGTGTGGTTTCTATTGCCCAAGATCCTTCAACAGTTATGCTTAGAGCCTCAAGAGCGTTGCATACTTTTTCTAGTTCATTGTTCAAGTTTTCCCCTTAGTTTTCATTACTAATTTTCTAGTACGTAGTATACTGTACGTATAACCAGCAATCAAGATAAATTAATACATATGAAAATATGACTCCAGCCGGCGTATTTATTGCCTAAGAAGCTACAAATTACATAGCACCCCATGACCAAACCCAAACCCAAAGCCATCAACCCCGCTGAAATCGTGCCCGATTTGCCATTGGACAAGGGCGTGTTTGTCAGTTATCCGAATTCGCCGTTTGAGTTGTACCAGCCGTATCCGCCGGCGGGTGATCAGCCTGAGGCTATTAACAAGTTGGTAGAGGGCGTGAATGATGGGGAAGTGTTTCAGACGCTGCTGGGGGTGACGGGCTCGGGTAAGACCTTCACGATGGCGAACGTGATTGCGCGCTTGGGGCGACCTGCGATTGTGTTTTGCCATAACAAGACTCTGGCGGCGCAGTTGTACAGTGAGTTTCGGGAGTTTTTCCCTAAGAACGCGGTGGAGTACTTTGTCAGCTACTATGACTATTACCAGCCTGAAGCCTATGTGCCGCAGCGCGATTTGTTCATTGAAAAAGATTCCGCTATTAACGAACACATCGAGCAAATGCGGCTGTCGTGCACCAAAAGCATTTTGGAGCGGCGCGATGTGGTGATTGTGGCCACGGTGTCAGCCATTTACGGTATTGGCCAGCCCGAGGCGTACCACAAGATGATCATGACGCTGCGCCAAGGTGACAAGCTGAACCAGCGCGACGCCATCATGCAGCTGATTCGCATGCAGTACAAACGCAACGACGTGGAGTTTGCCCGCGGTGTGTTTCGCGTGCGTGGCGACACGATTGATGTGTTCCCCGCCGAACATTCTGAAATGGCGATTCGCATTGAAATGTTTGATGACGAAATTGAATCGCTGCAATTATTTGACCCGCTGACCGGCAAAATCAAACAAAAAATCCAACGCTTCACGGTCTACCCCAGCAGCCATTACGTGACGCCGCGCGACCAAGTGGTGGCTGCAATCGAAACCATCAAAACCGAATTGGCCGAGCGCATTGACCACTTTGTCAAAGAAGGCAAGTTGGTCGAGGCGCAACGCATCGAACAGCGCACGCGCTTTGACTTGGAAATGCTGACCGAAGTCGGCCACTGCAAAGGCATTGAAAACTATTCGCGCCATTTGAGTGGCAGCAAACCCGGCGACCCACCGGCTACATTGACCGACTATTTGCCCAAAGACGCGCTGATGTTTGTCGATGAAAGCCACGTCACCATTGGGCAGTTTGGTGCCATGTACTTGGGTGACCGTTCGCGCAAAACCACCTTGGTGGAATACGGCTTTCGCCTGCCCAGCGCGTTAGATAACCGGCCACTCAAATTTGCTGAGTTTGAAACCAAAATGCGCCAAGTGGTGTTGGTATCTGCCACGCCGTCCAACTGGGAAAACGAACACGCCGGCCAAGTGGTGGAACAAGTGGTGCGCCCAACAGGATTGGTGGATCCTGAAGTGGAAGTGCGCCCCGCCACCAGCCAGGTGGACGATGTGCTGCAAGAAATTCGCATTCGCGTGGACAAGCAAGAGCGCGTTTTCATCACCACGCTGACCAAGCGCATGGCCGAACAGTTGACTGATTATTTAAGCGAAAACGGCGTGAAAGTGCGCTATTTGCACAGCGACATTGACACAGTAGAGCGCGTTGAGATTTTGCGTGATTTGCGCTTGGGCGTGTTTGATGTGCTGGTGGGCATCAACCTCTTGCGTGAAGGCTTGGACGTGCCCGAGGTGAGCTTGGTGGCGATTTTGGATGCCGATAAAGAAGGTTTTTTGCGCAGCGAACGCAGTTTGATTCAAACCATTGGCCGCGCTGCGCGCAACTTGAATGGCAAAGCGATTTTGTATGCCGACAAAATCACCGATTCCATGCGCCGCGCCATGGCAGAGACCGAACGCCGCCGCAACAAGCAAATCGCGCACAACACCGAGCATGGCATCACGCCCATGAGCATCAACAAGAAGATCAAAGACTTGATTGATGGCGTTTACAGCGCCAAAGCCGGCGCAGAAATGGAGCGCCTGGACAACGCCGCCATGAACGCAGCACTGACCCGCGCCAAAGTGGAAGACATGTCTGAAAAAGACATTGCGCGTGAAATCAAGCGCCTAGAAAAACTGATGATGCAACACGCCAGAGATTTGGAGTTCGAAAAAGCTGCAGGCGTGCGCGACCAGTTGCATATTTTGAAAGAGCAGGCTTTCGGTGCTGCGCCCGATTCTTTGACTCTGTAGCCAAACATTTATAAGAATTTGGCCTCTAGCTGGCGTATTGATTTCCTAGACTGCTATTAAATACATAGCAATCTAGGTCACGCCTTTAGAAAATTATTTCAGTGATTTATTTCGGTGATTATTTTGGAGCCAAGCGAATCGCGCCGTCCAAACGAATCACTTCGCCATTGAGCATGTCGTTTTCAAAAATGTGCTTGGCCAGTTTGGCATAGTCTTGTGGTGTACCCAAGCGTGAAGGGAAGGGTACAGCAGCGGCCAAAGAATCTTGCACTTCTTGCGGCATGCCAAACATCATGGGTGTACCGAAAATGCCGGGGGCGATGGTCATGTTGCGAATGCCGTTGCGTGCCAAATCGCGGGCGATGGGCAAAGTCATACCCACCACGCCACCTTTCGATGCACTGTAAGCGGCTTGACCAATTTGCCCGTCGTAGGCGGCTACCGATGCGGTTGAGATCATCACGCCGCGCTCGCCAGTTGATTCGGGTTCGTTTTTGCACATGGCGTCGGCCGCCAAACGAATCATGTTGAAACTGCCAATCAAATTGATGGTGACAGTGCGTTTGAATGAATCAAAATTGTGAGGGCCATTTTTGCCCACGGTTTTTTCGCCAGTGGCAATACCTGCACAGTTGACCAAACCCATCAGCTTGCCCATAGATACCGCTTTGGCAACCACGGCTTGGCCGTCAGCTTCAGATGTCACATCACATTTCACAAACGCGCCATTGATTTCTTTGGCAATGGCTTCGCCTTTTTCAGCTTGCATGTCCGCAATCACCACCGTGCCGCCGCTGGCCGCCAACATGCGCGCAGTGCCTTCACCCAAACCCGATGCGCCACCGGTAACGATAAATACTTTGCCTTTGATATCCATGATTGATTTCCTTTGTTGCTAGAAGTTGAAAGTTAATGAATGAAATGAAACGGTAAAACTGAAAATTTGGTATTGCGTGGTACTTGGTTGGTCGGTTGACGTTTACGTAAGCGTCAATCAGAAAACTCAATTATCACCGCAATTTTGCCAATTACAGGCAAAAAAAAGCCATGCTGTTGCCAGCATGGCTTTTTTACGCTGACTCAAACCGTGAGGCAAGAGCCAGTGACTTTCAAAAATTAACGCTTTTTAGAAGCAGTAGCAGCGCCAGTTGCTTTCACAGCTGTTTCTGTAGCAGCTGCAAAGTTTTTCTCAGCCATTTCAGTAGCTTGCTTTACAGATTTTTGTACAGATTCAAAAGCGCTGTTAGCGGCAGTCACTGCATTTTTCATCATAGAAACAGCAGCTTCAGAGCCAGCTGGTGCGTTTTTAGCAGCAGTGTCAACCAAGCCCATGAATTTCTTTTGTGCTTCAGTTGTTTGTGCTTCCAAGTTCTTTGTGAATTCTGCACTTGCGCCAGAAGCGATGTCGTACAGGTGACGGCTGTAAGCAGCAGTCTTTTCAGCCAAAGGTTGGATCAAACCAGCTTGCACAGCCATGAATTCTTGTGCGTCTTTCACGCTCAAAGATGCTTTAGCGTGTTGTGCAGACTCAGCCAATGCAGCTTTAGCAGCAGTCACATTGAGTTCAACCATTTTTTCAACGCCAGCAAAAGCTTTGTTGGTCAAATTGAAAAGTGTGTCCAAGTTAGCCTTGTTAGCAGCCATGATTTGTTCAGTAGTCAACATAATAATCTCCAGTTCAAGTTAAGGTAAATACAAAAATAAATTTCACCGTATCTGCCCCGAAACTATTTTGTTGCAGTGCAGCATGGTTTGAATTATAGGGTATTCCCGTAGCATTGCAAGCACTTTTTGTTGCAGTGCAGCAAATTAGAGCGAAAAATCTAGAAAACTTGATTTTTGTCAAATCTACAGGGGCAATCCGTGTACTTTTGCAGTCAGTAATATCAGGCAAACTGCAGCCTAATTGACTTTTGGTAGACTGACCGATTAAAAATCGCCAGGTAAATCTAATAGACCCATCACATCATGAAACCAGATGAGCGACCCACACCTGAGCCACGATCGGCTTACTTTCAGTTTCAACGCATTCGCACGCGCTGGGCTGATAACGATGTTTACGGCCATGTCAACAACGTGATGTATTACGCTTGGTTTGACACAGCGGTGAACACTTATTTGATAGAGCAAGGTGCATTAGATATTCACCAGGGCACCACCATTGGCTTGGTGATTGAGACGCATTGCAATTACTTTGCACCGGTTAGCTTTCCAGAGTCGGTGGAAATTGGCATTCGCGTGGGCAAGTTGGGTAAGTCCAGTGTGCGCTATGAATTGGGCGTGTTCACTGCCGATGCAGATGCAGAAACAAAGGGCCAATACACCGTGTGTGCAGCCAAAGGTCACTTTATTCACGTGTATGTGGACAAAGCTTCGCGCCGACCTGTGCAACTGCCCTTAAACTTGCAGGCTGTACTCGAAAAAATCAACTCTCTAATTTAATTTTTGAAAGACACCATGAACCCAAATACCGTTGACCATGCCATCACAGGTCGCATGTCCGCACGCGCATTCTTGCCAAAACCAGTGCCACGTGAATTGATTGAACACATCTTAGAAGTCAGCAGCCGCGCACCGTCTGGTACCAACACACAGCCGTGGAATGTGTATGTGCTGCAAGGCGCTAGCCGCGATGGATTGGTGAACAAGGTGTGCGCCGCCCACGATGCCATTCGTGCCAACCCCGCTTTGGCGGCCGAATACAAAGAAGAATACGATTACTACCCTGAAAAATGGGTCAGCCCCTTCATTGACCGTCGCCGCGAAAACGGCTGGAGCTTGTACAGCTTGTTGGGCATTGAAAAAGGCGAAAAAGACAAAATGCATTTGCAGCACCAGCGCAATTACAAATTGTTTGACGCACCCGTGGGTCTATTTATAACCATAGACCGCGTGATGGGGCGCGGCAGTTTGGTGGATGTGGGCATGTTTTTGCAAAACATCATGGTGGCGGCCAAGGGTCATGGTCTCGACACCTGCCCGCAAGCCGCATGGAATGGCTTTAGCAAAATCATCATGCCGCACATTGGTGCGCCTGACAACGAAATGCTGATTTGCGGCATCGCGCTGGGCTATGCTGATCCAGCCGACAAGGTCAACAGCTTTCACACCCCACGTGTGCCGGCGGCTGAATTCACCAAGTGGTTGGATTAAATTTCAGATACACCGCAGTACAAACAAAAAAATTCGGAGACTAAAACATCATGATTGCTGGCATACCTTTAGAGTTCTTCTTCTTTGGCTTCACGCTATTGGGCGTAGCTTTGTTTCACCATCACGTCCTGAAAGTGGCCTTGACTGGCTTGGCTGTGATCACCCTGTATAAATTGGGTTTCTCTGATTTTTCTGGCACCAGCGGCGTTGCGGGTTTGCTCAAATTGCTTGGGCATGAGTGGGTAACGATTGCGAATTTGCTGGGTTTGCTATTGGGGTTTGCGCTCTTGGCTGATCATTTTGAAAAGACAGAATTGCCGGCTATCTTGCCAAACTATCTTCCCGATGACTGGAAGGGCGGCTTGGTAATGTTGGTTTTGGTGTTTTTCATGTCTGCGTTTTTAGACAACATCGCGGCCGCCATGATTGGTGGCACCATGGCAGCGGTGCTGTACCGGCGCAAAGTTCACATCGGCTTTTTAGCTGCTATCGTCGCTGCCAGTAACGCCGGTGGGGCGGGCAGTGTGGTGGGTGATACCACGACGACCATGTTGTGGATTGGTGGTGTATCACCTACACAAGTGTTTGATGCGTATGTCGGTTCATTCACAGCGCTTGCAATTTTTGGTGTGATTGCTGCACGTCAACAGCATGCCTACCAGCCCATCATGAAGGATGCGCCCCAAGGTGCACATGTGCATTGGGCTCGTTTGGGTATCGTTGGTATTATTTTAGCCAGTGCTGTTGGTGCGAATATCTATTTCAACCTTAACAACCCAGCAGTGTTGGATCACTTCCCCGTGATTGGTGTGGCTGTATG
This sequence comes from Candidatus Aalborgiella aggregata, assembly GCA_016705065.1. GTDB lineage: Bacteria > Pseudomonadota > Gammaproteobacteria > Burkholderiales > Burkholderiaceae_C > Aalborgiella > Aalborgiella aggregata. The sequence goes on from JADIYY010000001.1 coordinate 525,186, forward strand.
GCTGGCTATATTTGCCACCGCACCGTGGCGCAAACCAACATGGAGCTTATTGCCTGATGCGTTCAAGGGCAGCGTATTCTTGCTGTCATTGGTGATGTGCGCATCCATGATGCCAGTGCAACATTTGCCAGCCGCTTCATGGCCCAGCACCTTGGGCTTGGGCTTTTTAAGCTCGGTGTTTGACAACATTCCGCTGACGGCATTGGCACTGCGCCAAGGCGGTTACGACTGGGGCTTCTTGGCTTATGCCGTTGGCTTTGGTGGCAGCATGTTGTGGTTTGGTTCATCAGCTGGTGTGGCGCTGTCCAATATGTACCCAGAAGCAAAATCGGTGGGTGCTTGGCTGAAAGCTGGTTGGCATGTGGCTTTGGCCTATGTGGTGGGCTTTGCGGTGATGGTAGCTGTGAATGGCTGGCATCCAGAATTAAAAACAGGCAAAACCAAAGTAGCCACCCCAGCAACAGTTGAAGCGCCAGCACCTGCTGTTGCTGTACCGGTTAAACCTTGAGCATAGTGATTGGCAAAGATCCTAGTTTGCTATAAATAAAATAGCGCACTAGGCAATCAATACGCCGGCTACAGGCCAATTTTATATATAAAATGAGCAAACCAACACTTCTGCCAAAGCTTCTGATTACCCGCGCCATATTTCCAGAAACTCTGGCCAGGTTGGCGCAGCACTTTGAGGTTGAACACAATCAAGCCGATGAAGTGTGGACGCAAGACCAATTGATTGCCAAGCTGCAAGGCAAGTTCGCGGCGTTGACCACAGGTTCTGAAAAGATTGATGGCAAACTGTTAAGCGCTTGCCCAGACCTCAAAATTTGCGCCAACATGGCCGTAGGTTTTAACAACTTTGATGTTCCCGCCATGCAAGCCGCAGGCGTGCGCGCCACCAACACACCCGATGTGTTGACCGAAACCACCGCCGATTTTGGCTTTGCCTTGTTGCTGGCAACCGCACGGCGCATGACTGAAGGTGAGCATTATTTGCGCGCTGGCAAATGGACCAAGTGGAGCTACGACCAGTTTGTCGGCAGCGAGGTGCATGGCAGCACCTTGGGCATTTTGGGCATGGGACGCATTGGGCAGGGCATTGCCAAACGTGGTGCATTTGGCTTTGGCATGAAAGTGATTTACCACAACCGTTCGCGCTTAAGCGCCGAATTGGAAGCGCAATGCCAAGCCAGCTACGTGTCCAAAACCGAATTGCTGCAAAGCGCAGACCATTTGGTTTTGGTCTTGCCCTACAGCCCAGAGGCGCGCCATACCATAGCTGCGGCAGAGTTGGCGCAAATGAAACCGACAGCCACCCTCATCAACATAGCGCGCGGCGGTATTGTGGACGATGGGGCTTTGGCGCAAGCCTTAAAGAACCGCACCATTGCGGCGGCAGGTTTGGATGTTTTCGAAGGCGAACCCAAAGTCCACCCCGATTTGCTCACCGTCCCCAACGTAGTCCTAACCCCCCACATAGCCAGCGCCACAGTCAAAACCCGTATGGCAATGGCCAATTTGGCGGCAGATAATTTGATTCGGTTTGTGACGACGGGTGAGGTCATAACGGCTGTTGATTTGGCCATGCCTAAAGCATGATCAGATAATGATTCGCACCACCACTGTGGTGATTTTCATGCCAGCAGATTTCACATGAGTTTAGCTATTACAAATCAACTTACTATCTATGTCATGCAAGAGTTAAGAAGAAAGCAGTTATTTTAGAATTTTTAAACACGCGTACCTTTTTGAAATACATAGATTCTAAAATTAAGCCATATAAAAAGTCCCCAACCTAAAATGTGTGATTTGGGGTTCGAAGCGTTTGCAGCTTAAGAACTTTCAACTAGACTCTATTGGTGTTGTAATGGTCAACAACGACAGATATCAAATTGAAATATGCGCAGATCATTTGGCCTTATAAAAACAACTAGGCACCAGAAAGTGAGCCCTTCACGCTTACCGGATATGAAAATATCATCGTTGGATGAACCTAATGTTCCATCTATCAAAGGCAGTCTGATACGAGTAATATTCCAAAGCGTGTAACAGGTGAAACGCTTTTATTTGGTTCGTACATTACGTGAATGTAGTTGATAGCAATTTTTGCATAAAAATCGTGAATCAACATTTGTCATCTATTAGTGGATAAATTGACCATCTTAAACTGCTGAAAATGGCTTGTTTATTGGTTTGTACTATAGCTCAAGAGCGTCAAAGCCAACGATGCTCGAACAAAATCCTAACAGCAATCTTGGATAATCAGGGCTTATGCCTTTCCAGCCGACAACAACAACCCCATTCAAAGACAAACTCTCCGTCGCCCCCATGATGGCGTGGACGGATAAGCATTGTCGGTATTTTCATCGGTTGATTACGAAGAACACTTTGCTGTATACCGAAATGGTCAATGCTGGTGCGGTGATTTATGGGGGTACGGCGCGGCATTTGGATTTCAATGCTGAGGAGCATCCTGTTGCTTTGCAACTGGGTGGTAACGAGCCTGAAAAACTGGCGCAAGCTACCAAATTCGCAGAAGAATGGGGCTATGACGAGGTGAATTTGAACTGCGGTTGCCCGTCACCGCGTGTGCAGAAAGGTGCGTTTGGTGCGGCATTGATGGCTGAACCCAATTTGGTGGCGGATTGTGTGAAGGCCATGTTGGATGTGGTGAAAGATGCCAACAAAACACCCATCACTGTGAAGCACCGCATTGGCCTCGATAAATCAGAAGACACGCCGCAAAGCTATGCCTTTGTGCGCGACTTTATCGGCGCTGTGGCCGATGTGGGTTGCCAAACTTTCATTGTGCATGCCCGCAATGCGTGGCTGGATGGATTGTCGCCCAAAGAGAACCGCGACATTCCGCCGCTGCGCTACGAAGTGGTGCACCGACTGAAGCAAGATTTTCCGCATTTGAACATTGTCATCAATGGCGGCATCACCACCAATGAACAAATCGCGCAACAACTGCAACAGCTTGATGGCGTGATGTTAGGACGCGAGGCCTATCACAACCCGTGGTTGATGGCGACTTGGGATGCACAGTTTTACGGTGCAAATGTGCCAAGTGAAAGCACTCGCGAAAGCATTGAAGAACAAATGGTGCAATACATGGAGCGCGAAAAAGCAGCGCATGGCACGCCTTGGCCAGCCATCGCGCGCCACATGCTGGGCTTGCGCCATGGTTTGCGTGGTGCGCGGCATTGGCGGCAGGTGTGGAGCAACCAAAACCTGCGCGACTTGCCGTCGTCTGAAGTGATGAAGATGGCGCATGCTGTTAGTTTTGAAAGTGACGTGCTTGCGCCCGCTGCGAGCTTGGCTTAATTCAGACTAAACTCAAACCATGACTGAAAAAGCAACAGTGGTGGTTTTGCATGGTTGGGGCATGTCCAGTTTTGTCACACGCTATTGGTGCAGACAACTCCGCTTAGCTGAGTTTGAACCTGCCGAATTTGCCTACCATTCATTAACCCGTACATTGGATGCCAATGTGGACAGATTGGCAGACCATATACGCGCATTGCCCACCAAGCAGACCGTGCATTTGGTAGGTCACAGTTTGGGTGGCATCATGATCATGCAGTGTTTGGCCAATCACCGTTTTGACAATTTAGGGCGCGTGGTAATGGTTGGGACGCCCTTTCAAGGTTCTGCGCCTGCTGTTCGCTTAAAGACGACTCGCATTGGCCATTTTTTACTTGGCAAAACCATTGTGCAGTGGCAAGGCGTACAAGCCAAAGACATGCCCAAAGACTTGGAAGTGGGCACGATAGCCGGAACATCGCCCATCGGTATGGGGCGCTTGATAGGGCGCTTGGAGCATCCACACGATGGCACTGTGAGCGTGAAGGAAACGCATGTCCCATTTGCCAAAGACCACATTGTGATGCCGGTCACGCATTCTGAAATGCTGGTCTCCAAACCCGTATCGCAACAGATGATTCGCTTCTTGCAAACAGGCGGTTTTGACAAGCAGCCTTGATGCCAAACGATTGACCATCCATGAGCTTTGACCCAGACCTCTACCGCCGCACCTTGCGCTTGGCAGGGCGTGGTCAAAACGGTCAAGACTTGAACCTGAGCGTGATTGACGCTGGCCCGCGCGATGCTTTGCGCACGATTGTGTTTTTGCATGGCATGGGCGGCTATGCGGGGTATTGGCATCACCAGCTCAATCATTTCTACGAAGGCAGCCGCGTGATCGCGCCCGATTTGCGCGGTCATGGTTTGAGCGATGCGCCCATCAGCACCTACAGCCGTGATGAATTATTGGGCGACATCGAGGCCGTGCTGGCGCTGTTGGATGTGCCAACACAATTCATTTGGTGACCCATTCGTTTGGCGGTGCATTGGGCACCATGTATGCTTATAAGCACCCCGAACGTGTAGAGAAATTGGTCATTATCGGCTCGGCGGTGCGGTTTGACCAACTGGAAAATGCGGGGCGCTTTTTGTTGCGTGCGCCCAGTTGGTTGCTGAGCTTCATGTTCAAAATTTTGCCAGTGGGTAAACGCTACCCACCAGGGCATGTCATTCATGCGCAATACAAAAATGCCGTCATCACTTATGACGGTACAGCCTACCTCAAAGCGCTAACTTGTCCCAGCTTGGTTATCTTGGGCGACAAAGATAATCTGTTCAGCACCAAAGCCTACCAAGCCATTGCCAAATTGATTCCCAACGCGCAAGAGGTGACCTTGCCGCAGTCGGCGCACCAGGTGATGGTGGAGCGCCCTGAAGCGGTGAACCGTGCATTGGATCGGTTTTTAGGCCCCGTCCAAATCGAAGCGGAACGACGTGCACGCCGTGACCGGCATCGAATCTTGGAGCAAGAGCGCCCTTGGCTGAAGTTTTACGACGGTCGCACACCCTACCAAATTCGCCCACCGCAAGGGCCGCTGCAGCGCCATTTTGAAATTGCTGCCAAACGTTTTGCCAGTACACCGGCTGTGCAGTTTTTGCATACCAACATCAGCTATAAAAAGTTAGATAAATTTGCCAACCGATTTGCGGAAGGCATGCGCAAGCAGGGTGTTGAACATGGTGCACGGGTGCTGATTGTGTTGCCCAACATTCCGCAAGCGGTTATCGCCTATTTTGCGGCCTTGAAACTGGGCGCTGTGGTCACTTTCATGGAAGGGCAAGCCGCGCAAGAGGTGGTGTGTCAGCGCGTTGCAGAGCTGGGTGTACAGATGGTGATTAGCATGACCAACCGCTATCAGGATTTGCACCAAAGCGTGTTGGACGCGGGCGCGAAAACGGTGGTGTTTACCTCGTACCGCGAATTCATGGGCGTGCGCGATTGGTTGCTCTTCACCCTCAATGAACATTACACAGCAGGGCACAGAATGCCTTTTTTGCGTAAATTAAAGTCCAATCGCCAGGTCTATCGCTTCCATGAGTTGATGAGTTTAAAGACGGACCGACCCGATACCGAGCCCACGGTGGACGATATCGCCGTCATTCAATACACCAGTGGCGCAGGCGAACATGCGGCCAAGGCGGTGAGCTTGAGTCACCGCAATTTGGTTGCCAATGCATTGCAAATAAGGCACTGGTTGCCAGAATCGCGCGTGGGTGATGAGCGCATTTTGGCGGTTTGGACTTTGGGCACCGGTTTAGCCGCAACGGTGAATTTGGCACCCTTGTTGGGCGCGACGGTGATACTGGTGCCGCGCACCGACCCATTGACTTTGTTGCAAACCATCAAGCGCACCAAACCCACATTTTTGCCGGGCTCGCCACGCTTGTACCAGTTGCTCAGTCAGGTGCCGAATGTGCGGAAATTTGGCATGGCGTCGATTCGCGTGTGTTTCAGTGGTGGGGCGAATTTGCCAGTGGAAGTGCAAGAGAGTTTTGAAAAACTCACCAAAGGCCGCGTGGTCGATGCCTACAGCACCATGGAAGCGGGGATTTGCATCGCCAACCCATTGGCAGCGCGCAAACGCAGTGGTTCTATCGGTGTGCCCTTGCCCGATGTGGAAGTGCGTTTGTTTGATGCCAGCACAGGCCAAGAGTGTGGCGTGGATGAGGTGGGTGAAATGTGGATTCGCGGCCCGCAAGTCAGTCAAAGCTATTGGAGCAACCCGCTTGCGACTGCGCATGCCATGAAAGATGGCTGGTTTCACACGGGTGATTTGGCCAAACGCGATGAGGATGGCTTTTTCTACCTGATGGAGCGTGAAGAGGATGTGATTCACCCCCGCTTGCAAGATGACGGTGGCCAAACTGGGGAAGAACTGCAAGACATTTACCCCAGCGAGATTGAAGAAGTGTTGTATGAATTGCAAGAAGTAGCAGAAGTGGCTGTCACATCTTGGCGTGAAGACAATGGCGCGTTGGAAATTGTCGCTTTCATCGTGCCACGCCACACTGCGATAGGTACTCTGGAGCCTCTGGATATTGCGCACCTACACGACTGGTGCCGTAGCCGCTTACGCCCCGATGCACGACCCACGCAATTCAAAATTCTCAACAAACTTCCACACAGTGCAACCGGGAAAGTACTGCGCAAGGCATTACGAGGCTTGATGTAACTGATTTACTGGGTTTGCAGTCAATCTCGGGGCAGTGAGGCGGTTAAAATAGGTTTTTGCTATTTTTGACATTGCTTGCGTATCGTTAACCTCTCCCACAGGCACATTTTGAACTCACCTGCTCAGCCCTTTATCAGTACTTTTGAGGGCGGTAACGCGCTCAGTTCTTTCCGTGTGTTGCAACTGCTGCCCAAGTTGCAAGCCATCAACCCCAACATCAGCCATGTGTCGGCACATTTTGTGCATTTGGCCGCTACAGATGGCGCATCCGATGCGGCTTTGCAAGCTAAATTGCAATCGCTGTTGACGTATGGAGAACCGGCGCAAAAGTCAGACATTGCAGCTGGTTCCCTCAAAATCATCGTTGCGCCACGCTTGGGAACGGTTTCCCCTTGGGCGTCCAAAGCCAGCGACATTGCGCACAACTGCGGCTTGGCGGTCAAACGCATTGAGCGCATGACCGAATACGTGTTGGCAGTCAAAGGCACAGCAGCACTGAACGCAGCAGATATTCAGAGCATTTCAGCAATCTTGCATGACCGCATGACCGAAAGCGTGTTGTTGAATCGCGCTGATAGCTTGAATTTATTCTCCCACTTAGACGCCGCACCCATGGCGCACGTGGATGTATTGCAAGGTGGCAAAACCGCGTTGCAGCAAGCCAACACCGAATTTGGATTGGCATTGGCAGAAGATGAGATCGATTATCTTGTTAATGCCTTCACCGAGCTCAAACGCAACCCCACTGATGTGGAGTTAATGATGTTTGCACAGGCCAATTCAGAGCACTGCCGGCATAAAATTTTCAACGCCAACTTCATTGTCGATGGCGTGACGATGGACAAGAGTTTGTTTGGCATGATTCGCCACACGCATCAAACCAACCCGCAACACATGGTGGTGGCGTATTCGGACAACGCGTCGGTGATGGAAGGCAGTGTGGTGGAGCGTTTCACGGCTGATGCGGCTGCTCCTATGGCGAAAATTTATGAAAAATCAGGCTCTAGCCGGCATGATATAAGCCTAGATTGCTATAAAAAAGATAGTAAATTGCAACATGTGCTGATGAAGGTAGAAACCCACAACCACCCCACAGCCATATCGCCCTTTGCTGGCGCGGCGACGGGTGCAGGCGGCGAAATACGCGATGAAGGCGCAACCGGGCGCGGCTCTAAACCCAAAGCGGGTTTGACGGGGTTCACTGTTTCGAAAATGGATTTCGAAACTCCTGCATCGTCCTACGGCAAACCCGAACACATCGCCAGCCCGCTGCAAATCATGATCGAAGGGCCGTTGGGTGGCGCGGCGTTCAACAACGAATTTGGTCGCCCCAATTTGCTGGGCTATTTCCGCGAATACGAACAAAGCGTCGTCAGCGATGTCGATACCTTGCAACGCGGCTACCACAAGCCCATCATGATTGCCGGCGGCTTGGGCACGATTGATGCGGATTTGACGCACAAAATCCAATTCCCAGCGGGTAGCTTGCTGATTCAACTCGGCGGCCCAGGCATGCGCATTGGCATGGGCGGCAGTGCGGCCAGCTCGTTGGCAACAGGCTCTAACGCAGCGTCTTTGGATTTTGATTCCGTGCAGCGCGGCAACCCCGAAATTGAGCGCCGTGCGCAAGAGGTCATCAACCAATGTTGGCAAGCAGGTAAAAATAATCCCATCTTGGCGATTCACGATGTGGGCGCTGGTGGTTTGTCAAATGCGTTCCCGGAGTTGGTGAACGATGCCGGTCGCGGTGCGCGCTTTGATTTGCGGGCTGTGCCGCTGGAAGAATCAGGCTTGGCACCCAAAGAAATTTGGTGCAACGAAAGCCAAGAGCGCTACGTAATGGCCATTGCCGCTGAATCTTTAGATACCTTCAAAGCGATTTGTGAACGTGAGCGTTGCCCGTTTGCGGTGGTGGGCGTGACGACGGATGAAAAGCAGTTGGTGCTGGCGGATGATGGCAATGAAAGCCCGGTCCAGATGCCCATGAATGTGTTGCTGGGCAAACCACCCAAGATGACGCGCGATGTGAAATCGGTCCAGCGTCAAATTCCAGCCTTGAATTTAAATGGTGTCGAACTGCAAAAAGCTGTGATTGACGTCTTGGCGCACCCAACAGTCGCCAGCAAACGCTTTCTCATCACCATTGGCGACCGCACGGTGGGTGGCCTCACGCACCGCGACCCAATGGTAGGGCCGTGGCAAGTACCAGTGGCGGATTGTGCTGTGACGCTGGCTGACTTCAAGGGTTTTGCCGGCGAAGCCATGAGCATGGGCGAGCGCACGCCATTGGCCGCGCTGGACGCACCCGCATCAGGCCGCATGGCAGTGGCCGAAGCCATTACCAATTTGCTGGCGGCACCGATTGAGTTGGATCGTGTCAAACTTTCTGCGAATTGGATGGCGGCCTGTGGTGAGGCAGGTGAAGATGCAGCACTGTTTGCAACCGTTAAAGCCGTGGGCATGGAACTGTGCCCAGCATTGGGAATTTCGATTCCTGTAGGTAAAGATTCACTGTCAATGAAGACGACTTGGAAAGATGGAAATACAGATAAAAAAGTTTCATCTCCAGTCAGTCTTATCGTCACAGCATTTGCAACCCTTGCCGATGTACGCGGCGCATTCACACCGCAATTGCAAACCACAGAGAGCGACACATCGCTGATTTTGATTGACTTGGGCAAAGGTCAAAACCGCATGGCGGGCAGCATTTTGGCGCAAACCATCAACCAGTTTGGTGACCGCGTGCCAGACTTGGATGACGCTCAAGACTTGCTCAATTTGGTTAAAGCCATCAGCCAATTGCGCAGCGACAACAAAGTGCTGGCCTACCACGATAAGAGCGATGGAGGCTTGTTGGCCACTGTGGCAGAAATGGCGTTTGCCGGCCATGTGGGTGTGGTGTTGAATGTGGACATGTTGGTGACCGAGGGTGACGGCATTTCTGATAGCCGCTTGGAAAGTAGTGACCATAAAATTTTAACGACACAAGTTGCGCGCGGCGCCCCCTCGGGGGGTAGTGCAGCACACGAAGTGGCAAACGTGGGGGCAATGTCTCGGCGTGATGAGCTGACATTGAAAGCCCTGTTCAACGAAGAGTTGGGTGTGGTGATTCAGGTTCGCACATCAGAGCGCGATGCGGTGATGGATGTGCTGCGACAAAACGGTTTGAGCAAACACAGCCACAGCATTGGCAAAGTCATAGCGAAACCTTTGAAAGTGGAACCGGCCAGCATCCAAATCTGGCGCGATGCCAAAGCCATTTTCAGCGCACCACTGCAAGACCTGCACCAAGTGTGGGACAGCGTGAGCTGGAAAATCGCCAAGCTGCGCGACAACCCAGCCTGTGCCGACAGCGAACACCAAGCCGCAGGTGCACCTTCAGACCCTGGTTTGCACCTAAAATATATAGAAAATCAGCCTGTATCCGGCGTAAATACTGCCTATACTGCTATCAATAATATAGCATTGCCAGTGTATACAGGCACTCGCCCTAAAGTTGCCATTCTGCGCGAACAGGGCGTGAATTCGCACATCGAAATGGCGTATTGCTTTACCGAAGCCGGCTTTGACGCCTATGACGTGCACATGACCGATCTGCAAACGGGCAGGGCGAATTTGAAAGACTTTGTCGGCGTGGTGGCCTGCGGTGGCTTCAGCTATGGCGACACCTTGGGCGCAGGCATTGGTTGGGCGCGGTCCATCACGTTCAACCCACTTTTGTCTGACCAGTTTCAAGCCTTTTTCGCGCGGCCAAATACCTTTGGCTTGGGCGTGTGTAACGGCTGCCAAATGTTTGCCGAGTTGGCACAAATCATCCCCGGTGCGGAACATTGGCCACGCTTCACCACGAATCAAAGCGAGCGTTTTGAAGCGCGCTTGAGCATGGTCGAAATTTTGGATTCACCCAGTTTGTTTTTAAGCGGCATGGCGGGTATACGCATGCCCATCGCGGTTGCACACGGCGAGGGCTTCGCAAACTTTGACCCTGCCAAAGCGGGCCGTGGCAACGCACAAACCGTGTTGCAAGCCATGCGCTTTACCGACAATTTTGGCAAAGCCACAGAGCAATACCCGTTCAACCCCAACGGCAGCCCCAACGGTCTGACAGCCGTCACCACCGCAGACGGCCGCTTCACAGCCATGATGCCGCACCCCGAACGCGTTTTCCGCAACGTGCAAATGAGCTGGACCCCAAATGACATTCACAGCGACATCAACGCCCACAGCCCGTGGATGCAACTGTGGCACAACGCGCGCAAGTGGGTGGCTTAAAGTTTGATAAAAATGGAGCTAGCCAGCCAACACCTGAAAGATATCCTCAAAGAGGTCTTTCATCACCAAGCGCCGCACCAAGCTTTGGTGGTGTTTGATACGCAAAGTGAATTGTCGCGCTTGCTGTCTGATGCCTACAAGATCGCTTTGCCTGATGCGCAGTTCATTGATTTTGATAAGCACACACCGGCGCAAATTCATGCTGAGTTTGCAAAATTGCACGCATCGGATTTGGTGGTGTTGGTGCAATCGACCAATTTCAGGTTAGAGGCATTTCGCATTCGGGTTGAGCTGTTCAAACGCGGTTTGAAAGTCATCGAACATCCACACTTGTCGCGCATGGTGGGCGATGAAGTGGCTGTGTATGTGGATGCTTTGGCCTACGATGGTGTGTATTATCGCGGCGTCGGGCAGGGGTTGAAAACCATCATCGACTCAGCAAAAGGTGGTGTGCTCGACAGTGGCGGCGTGACACATCCCGGTGCGCGTTTGGTATTTGGTTCAGCTTTTGAATCCGCCAAACTCAACGTGGGCGACTACCGCGCCATGCCCAATACGGGTGGGCAATTTCCCATTGGTGAAGTGTTCACCGAAGCGCAAAACTTAGAAGCCGTGAATGGCCGTGTGCGCATTTTTGCTTTTGGTGATACGGCGTTCAAAGTCAATCGACCAGCCACGCCCATCACACTCATCGTTGAAAAAGGGCAAGTGATCGCCACCGAAAACAGCACGGCAGAATTTGATACCGTGCTGGCCAATATTCGCGCCGATGAAGAGGTGGTGTGGTTGCGTGAAATCGGTTTCGGCCTGAACCGCGCCTTTACCCAAGACCGCACAGTGAGTGACATTGGCACCTATGAACGCATGTGCGGCATGCACCTGTCTCTGGGCGCCAAACATGGCATTTACCCCAAACCCGGCTTCAAACGCAACGACGGCAAACACCATGTGGATGTGTTTGCGGTGACAGAGTGTTTGACGTTGGACGACAAAGTCGTCTACCGCAATGGGGCGTGGGTGGTGTAATAAACTTTAAGCGGCCACCCCAAAAAGAGCGCCAACACCTGCAGTCAACCCCATTGCCAAAGCGCCCCAAAACGTAACGCGCGTGACAGATGCCATCACTGGGGAGCCGCCTGCGCGTGCAGCCATGTAGCCCAAAAGCGCCAGAAAGAAGAGAGAGCTGGCTGCGACACCCCACATCAAAGCGGACGTTGGCAATATGAGGACCATCAGAAGTGGCAGGGCAGCGCCCACTGCAAACGTACCTGCCGACGCCAAAGCAGCTTGCACCGGTTTCGCGGCCAAGGTGTCCGATATGCCCAACTCGTCCCGGCTATGCGCTGCTAATGCGTCATGCTGCGTTAACTGGGTGGCAACCTGCGCGGCCAATGTTTTGTCCAATCCGCGTTTGATGTAAATGGAAGTCAGTTCGGCGTGCTCCTGTTCGGGGTTTGTTGCCAACTCTTGTTTTTCGCGTGCCAGGTCGGCGCTTTCGGTATCGGCTTGTGAGCTGACAGAGACATATTCACCTGCCGCCATGGACATGGTACCCGCAACGAGTCCAGCAACGCCAGCCACCAAAATGCCCTGGGTCTCTGCGTTGGCGGCGGCGACACCCAAGACCAAACTGGCCGTCGAAACGATCCCATCATTAGCGCCAAGCACTGCGGCACGAAGCCAGCCTGTTCTGTGTGTTCTGTGACTTTCGCTGTGTCTCATGGTGGTTTCCGTTTGTTAAAGGGTTGTAAGAGGTTTAAAGCGACGCCAAATGCATCTGGTCGCGTTCAATGCGTTTATCGGTCAACCCGCTGAATTTTGCAGGGGTTAATACTGGTGTGCTGGTAGGGAAATGCATTTGATCACCAACTTGATTCATTACAACACTGAATCTGCTGTTCAGCCAAGCAGCGCTCGCAGTTCCTAAGAAAACAGTCAAGTATCGGATAAGCTGTTTCCTAGGGATTTGGCTAAAGTGTGAAGGTGGGCTGTGCTATAATCGAATGGCTTTGCACGGTACGCTATTGGTGTGTCATGTGAGGCGATACGCGAACTTGTCCATTCAAGGTGTGGGGTAGTGAAATACCTCAAGTCGGGCAGGTTTTAGACCTAACCTTTTGATTACATTGGAAAAATACTATGTCAGTCACCATGCGTGAAATGCTGGATGCGGGTGTTCATTTTGGACACCAAACCCGTTTCTGGAACCCTAAGATGGCCCCGTTTATTTTCGGTCATCGCAACAAAATTCATATCGTCAACTTGGAAAAAACATTACCTATGTTCCAAGAGGCAGCCAAGTTTGTGCGTCAATTGACAGCCAACGGCGGCACCGTATTGATGGTTGGTACCAAGCGCCAAGCGCGCGAAATCTTGTCAACTGAAGCCTTGCGTGCTGGTGTTCCATTTGTGGACCAACGCTGGTTGGGTGGCATGATGACCAACTTCAAAACAGTCAAAATTTCTCTCAAGCGTTTGAAAGAAATGAAAGCTCAGCAAGAAGCTGGCTTGGATTCATTGAGCAAAAAAGAACAATTGATGTTTGCCCGTGAAATGGCGAAACTAGAGCGCGACATGGGTGGCATTCAAGACATGACTGGTTTGCCAGACGCGATTTTTGTGATTGACGTGGGTTACCACAAAATTGCCATTCAAGAAGCTCGCAAATTGGGCATTCCATTGGTCGGCGTGGTTGATACCAACCATTCACCTGAAGGCATTGACTACGTGATTCCTGGCAATGACGACTCATCTAAAGCAGTGGCTTTGTATGCACGCGGCATTGCTGATGCGATTATCGAAGGTCGCAACAACCGCAACAACGATTTGGTGAAAACCGTTGCTGCTGAAGGTGCGGACGAGTTTGTGGAAGTTGAAGAGGATTCTGCGGCTTAAGCCATTGCCAAAAGTTAGCCCCTAGTTTTCTAGGCAAAAATAGGGGGCACTGGTTGCCCTCTTTTTTTAAGCAAAATTTTATTATTGAATTTATATTTAAGTAGGAGTTAGAAATGACAACGATTACAGCCAGCATGGTTGCCGCATTGCGCGCTAAAACCGATGCACCCATGATGGAATGCAAAAAAGCACTGACAGAAGCTGCAGGGGACATGGACAAAGCAGAAGAGCTGCTGCGTGTTAAGTTGGGTAGTAAAGCCAGCAAAGCGTCTGACCGTATCACCGCTGAAGGCGTTGTGATGTGCAGCGTCAGCGGCACCACAGGCGCTATGTTGGAAGTGAATTGCGAAACCGACTTTGTAACCAAAAACGACAGCTTTTTGGCATTGTCACAAGCCGCCGTTGATTTGGTTGCCAAGAACAATCCAGCCGACATTGCAGCATTGGGTGCTCTGGCTTATGAACAAGAAGGCTTTGGCCCTACATTGGAAGATGTACGCAAAGGTTTGATCGGCAAAATTGGCGAAAACATGAGCTTCCGTCGCTTTAAACGCAATGCTGGTGGTTCAAAATTAGCCAACTATTTGCACGGCACACGCATTGGTGTGTTGGTCGAGTATGAAGGTGACGACACAGCAGCCAAAGACGTGGCGATGCACATTGCTGCGATGAAACCAGTGTCTCTGTCAAGCGCCGAAGTGCCAGCCGAATTGGTAGCCAAAGAGCGTTCAGTGGCAGCGGCCAAAGCAGCTGAAGATGCTGCAACAGCCAAAGCTGCTGGTAAACCAGTGCAAACTGACGAAATCGTTGCCAAGCGTATTGAAGGTGGCGTGCAAAAATTCTTGAAAGAAGTATCTTTGTATGACCAGGTTTTTGTGAAAGCTGCAGACGGCAAACAAACCGTTGCTGCCATGTTGAAAGACAAAGCAACCACCATCAAAGGCTTCACACTTTATGTGGTGGGTGAAGGCATTGAGAAAAAGGTTGACGATTTTGCTGCTGAAGTTGCTGCGCAAGTGGCTGCTGCCAAAGCTGCTTAATTTGATTCGCGATAACGTCATTCAATCGCCACATTAACGTCAATCAAACTTCATCAAACACCATTCAAAAGGAGTCGTCTATGTCTGAGCTAACGCCTGGAAATAATGCACCCGCATACAAGCGGATATTGCTTAAATTATCAGGTGAGGCTTTGATGGGGGACGACGCTTTTGGTATCAATCGCGCTACCATTGTGCGCATGGTTGAAGAGATTGCCGAAGTCACTCGCATGGGCGTTCAAGTGGCCGTGGTGATTGGTGGTGGCAACATATTTCGTGGAGTAGCAGGCGGTTCTGTCGGTATGGACCGAGCTACTGCTGATTACATGGGTATGCTGGCAACGGTGATGAATGCGCTGGCGTTGGGTGACACCATGGACAAAGCTGGTTTGATGGCGCGCGTGATGTCAGCGATTGGCATTGAACAGGTTGTCGAACCCTATGTACGTCCCAAGGCATTGCAGTATCTAGAAGAAGGCAAAGTGGTGATCTTTGCAGCAGGAACTGGCAATCCGTTTTTTACAACCGATACTGCGGCTGCATTGCGCGGTGCAGAAATCGGGGCAGAAATTGTCTTGAAAGCCACCAAAGTCGATGGTGTTTACAGCGCGGATCCAAAGAAAGACCCTAGCGCAACACGCTATGAAAAACTAAGCTTTGATGAAGCCATGCGTAAAAACTTAGGCATCATGGACGCAGCTGCTTTCGCTTTGTGCCGCGACCAAAAACTGCCGATTAAAGTGTTCTCAATCTTCAAGCACGGTGCACTCAAGCGTGTCATCATGGGCGAAGATGAGGGAACCTTGGTATACGCTTAAAAGATCACATTCGTAGGAGTTAAATATGCCAACAGCCGCAATTAAAACTCAGGCTCAAAACAAGATGGACCAGTCCATCGCTGCATTTCAAAACAATATCAGCAAAATTCGCACAGGCCGTGCTACACCTGCGCTGCTTGACAGTGTGCAAGTCGAATATTACGGCAGCAATGTGCCGATTAGTCAAGTTGCGAATTTATCCATGATTGATTCTCGCACCGTGGGCGTGCAGCCTTGGGAAAAAGGCATGGGTGCCAAAATTGAAAAGGCCATTCGCGACAGTGATTTGGGTTTGAATCCTTCTAGCATGGGCGATTTGATTCGAGTTCCTATGCCACCAATGAGCGAAGAGCGCCGTAAAGAGATGACCAAGTTGGTTCGTCATGAAGGTGAGAATGCCAAAATTGCCATTCGCAACCTTCGTCGCGATGCGAATGAAAACATTAAAAAACTGGTCAAAGAAAAAGAAGCCTCAGAGGACGATCAAAAACGTGCTGAGAGTGATATTCAAAAAGTGACAGACAAACATATCATTACCATTGACCAAATGGTGGCAGCCAAAGAGCAAGAGATCATGGCTGTTTAAGCCCGTGATGCTTGGCTGACATTTATTTCGCATGCGCGACATCCCAAGTAGACCCCATCACATTGCCATCGTGATGGATGGCAATGGCAGGTGGGCTAAGCGCAGACTTTTGCCACGAGTGGCAGGACATAAACAAGGTGTAGAAGCTTTGCAGAAATGTGTCAAAGCATGCATGCAACGCGACGTCAAAGTGCTCACGGTATTTGCTTTTTCATCAGAGAATTGGGAACGACCTGAAGAAGAGGTTTCTGGTTTGATGGAATTGTTAGCAAAAGCACTGGCCAAAGAAGTATCGCAACTGGCCAAAGAAGGGGTTCGTTTGCATTTTGTAGGTGACCGCGATCACCTTTCAGACAACATCAAAAATGGCTTTGATGAAGCAGAGCAGTTGACAAAATCAAATACAAAATTGATATTCAATATTTGCTTCAACTATGGCGGTCGATGGGACATGGCTCAAGCTGCTGCAAAATTGGCGGCTAAAAAATTGGATATCACACCGTCCAACATCAATGCTGAGATGTCATTGTCACATGTTGCAGACCCTGATTTGATTATTCGCACAGGCGGAGAACAGCGCTTGAGCAATTTCTTGCTCTGGCAGGCTGCATATTCAGAACTTTATTTTTGCGACACACTGTGGCCAGATTTTGATGAGAACGCTTTGGATTTGGCGATCGAGTCATTTCACCAACGTGAACGCCGTTTTGGCAAAACATCTGAACAAGTGCCTGCAGGCTCGCACAGCCAGCAATAAAAGGAATATGAGGGACACACATCATGCTTAAACAACGTGTGCTCACTGCACTTATTTTGGTGACGGTTCTCGCTTTGGCATTGCTGTCAACTGCACAATGGGTTTTCCCTACCTTGGTACTCCTTTTTATGGTTGCTGGCGCGTGGGAGTGGGGGCGCATGAATGGAAGCAGTCAAGCACTTTCAATATGGACAGCCTGTGAACTGTTCATTTTGATCGCATTCACTTGGTTACTTGGTTGGTTAAATCAATCCCACACTTTGTTGTGGATCGTTGCCAGTGGCGTATGGGTTTTAGTCAGTGTTTATTTGTTGAAAAATGGCGCATCAGCTTGGTTGAAAATTCCACAATCATTGCGCCGCTATTTGGGTGTTTTGGCATTGTGGCTGGTCTGGTTGGCGATTTGTCAGGCGCGCATGATTGGCATTAATTTCTTAATGTCAGCTTTGTTTTTGGTGTGGTCTGCTGATACTTTTGCCTATTTCGCAGGCAGAGCGCTGGGTGGGAAATTCACACAAAATAAATTGGCACCCAGTATCAGTCCAGGTAAAAGTTGGGAAGGTGTATGGGGTGGTGTCATCGGAGTTGTAATTGTTGCCAGCCTTTGGATATTGGCTGATCAAAAATTGCATGCGACAGTACCCAGTCTGCACTCAAGACTTTATGAACAAAACTGGGTGATCATGTTACTGGCATTGTTTTTTATGACAGCTATGAGTGTTGTCGGAGATTTGATTGAATCTCTTATCAAACGCAGTGCTGGCGTGAAGGATTCCAGCCAGTTGTTACCTGGTCATGGTGGTGTGCTTGATCGCATTGATGCCATATTGCCAACTTTGCCTATAGCCATGATGTTGGTGAGCCTCACGTCATGAACGGTTACTTTGGCGATAAACGCAAACAACGGTTAACGATTTTAGGTTCAACTGGATCTATCGGCACCAATACTTTGGATGTGGTGCGGCAGCACCCAGATCGATTTGAAGTATTTGCATTAAGTGCAGCGACCAAAGTGGATTTGATGTTGGCCCAAATTAGCCAATTCAAACCGCAATATGCTGTCATGGCAAGTGAGCCGCATGCCAAACTATTAGCTGAAAAAGTTAAGCAAAATGGATTTGTAACCAAAGTACTATTTGGTTTCGATGCTATCGATATGATAGCTTCTCATGAATCGACTGATACTGTGATGGCGGCCATTGTTGGGGCTGCAGGTTTATCATCATGTTTGGCAGCTGCGCGCGCAGGCAAAAAGCTCTTGTTGGCAAATAAAGAAGCATTGGTGGTTGGAGGCGAATTATTTTTAAATACTGTAAAAGCAGGCAAAGCACAGTTGCTTCCGATTGACAGTGAGCATTCCGCCATATTTCAGTGTTTACCTGTTGATGCGACCACATGGAAAGCCAATGTGGAAAAAATCATTTTGACGGCGTCAGGCGGACCTTTTAGAACGCGTGAAATAGAAAGTTTGAAAGATGTGACTCCGGCACAAGCATGTGCGCACCCCAATTGGGTGATGGGTCGAAAGATTTCTGTCGATTCGGCAACCATGATGAACAAAGCATTAGAGGTCATAGAGGCTAAATACTTGTTTGGTATGCTGCCAAGCCAGATTGAGGTGATTATTCATCCCCAAAGTGTGATTCACTCCATGGTGCAGTTCATGGATAAATCTGTTTTGGCACAATGCGGTACACCCGATATGCGTGGACCGATAGCGTTCGGTCTTTCTTACCCGGACAGAATACAAAACGGGTCCACTGCAATTGACTTCAAAACCATCCCAGCATTGACATTTGAAACCATGGACAGCCATGATCATCAAGCACGATTTCCTGGTTTGTCTTTGGCGTGGCAGGTTTTAAATGCTGCACCGGGAAGCACAGCAGTGCTGAATGCTGCCAATGAAATTGCGGTTCAAGCTTTTTTAGATGGATTGATTCGGTTTGATCAAATTCATGCGGTCAATATTGAAACTTTATCCAAGGTTTTACCATCTAATCCTGCATCCTTAGATGATTTATTGGGGATAGATGCCATGTCGCGTGATGCTGCTACCTCGATGGTGAAGCAAATTGCTGACTGACATGATGGTTTAGACATACACCAAGTACAGAAGAGGCACTATTCTAGGTATGACAACGCTACTGGCCTTTTTGGCTGCATTGGGATTGTTGATAGCTATACATGAGTATGGTCACTACCGTATGGCGTTAGCCTGTGGCGTTAAAGTTCTTAAATTTTCCATTGGGTTCGGTAAAACCATATTCAAATGGCAACCCAAAACTTCTGATACGGAATTTGTAATAGGTCTGCTGCCTTTGGGAGGTTTCGTGAAAATGCTGGATGAACGTGAAGGCGCAGTAGAACCAACGCAGCGACATTTAGCATTTAATACGCAAGTTTTATGGAAACGTGCCGCGATCGTGGCTGCTGGACCTATCGCCAATCTTTTGCTAGCCATATTTCTTTACGCCACCGTCAATTGGATGGGGGTACAAGAAGCCAAAGCCATCATTGCCAGTCCGGTGGCTGAGTCACTAGCGCAGGACGCTGGATTCAAAGGTGGTGAACACATTTTGAAAGCGGCTCATGTTGATGAAGATTGGCAAGATATTCAGTCACTCGAAGAATTTCGTTGGTTCTTGACTCGTGCTGCGCTGAATAAACAAGATGTCAGCATAGAGTATGCCCGATCTGAGGGAGGTTCTCGCTACAAGGCGAATATGCCATTATCTAAATTGGATGTGCATGAAATTGACGCAAAGTTATTTCAAAAAATTGGCATTCTCGCACCCTGGTCCGCGGCAACAATAGGCGAAATTCAAGCTGCCAGTGCTGCTTCGCGCTCGGGTCTCAAAATGGGAGATCTGGTGTTATCGATCGGTGGCAAAGAGGTGGTGGACGCACAGCAACTCAGGCAGGCGATTCGTGCTTCGATTCATAAAGATTCCAATCCCAGTACTGGATTATCACAAGAATGGCGCATTGACCGAGCTGGCCAAATACTCAGCATCATGGTTGAGCCGGATGTCAAACTTGAAAATCAAACGCCTGTTGGAAAAATCGGCGCTTATGTTGGTTCGGCGCCTGCCTTAACAATTGTGAACTATGGTTTGCTGGAAGGTTTTTCGAAGGCCTTCAATCGAACATGGGAAGTGTCAGTACTGACTGTGCGGATGTTTGGGAAAATGATTATCGGTGAAGCTTCTCTGAAAAATTTAAGCGGACCCTTAACCATTGCCGATTACGCCGGTAAATCAGCTCAGCTTGGTTTGACCAGTTATCTGATATTTTTAGCACTCATCAGCGTCAGTTTGGGTGTACTGAATTTGATGCCTTTACCTGTTTTGGATGGTGGCCATCTGGTGTATTATGCATGGGAGGCCATCACTGGAAATCAAGTGTCAGAGCACTGGATGGAACGATTTCAACGCGGTGGTGTTGCGATTCTTTTCACCATGATGTTCATTGCGCTTTACAATGACATTATTAGACTTTTTGTTAACACATGAAACAATCAAAACAATCCTTCTCAGTTACGAGTAAACGATTGATTCGTAGCACTTTTGTGCTGGCATCAAGCGCAATTATTGGTATTTCAGCATGGGCTGTAACGCCCTTTGCAGTGCGTGATATTCGGCTTGAAGGTTTACAACGAGTCGAACCCGGAACCATATTTGCAACCATACCATTTCGCATTGGCGATACCTACGATGATGGCAAAGGCTCTGATGCGATCCGTTCACTGTTTGCTTTGGGCTTATTTAAAGATGTTCGGATCGAAGCCAAAGATGGTGTTTTGATTGTGATTGTTGAAGAGCGACCAATCATTGCCAATGTTGAGTTTTCCGGTGCCAAAGAATTTGACAAGGAAGCACTTATCAAATCATTGCGTGAAATTGGTTTGTCAGATGGACAACCCTTTGATAAAGCATTAGCAGACAGGGCGGAACGTGCTCTTAAGCAGCAATATGCTGCTCGCAGTATGTACGCGGTTGAAGTGACAACAACCTTGACGCCAATAGAGCGTAACAGAGTCAATTTGACTTTCAGTGTTGTTGAAGGTGACGTTGCCAAGATTAGAGAAATCAAAATTACTGGCAACAAAGCTTATAGCGAATCGACTTTGCGCGGGTTATTTGATTTGGACACAGGCGGTTTGCTGAGTTGGTACACCAAGAGTGATCGTTATACCAAGGCAAAACTGAATGCCGATATCGAAACACTCAAATCGTACTATTTGTCACGCGGTTATTTGGAATTCAGAGTCGACTCTAATCAAGTGGACATATCGGCAGATAAAAAAGACGTGATCATCACAATTAATGTCACAGAAGGTGAACGATTTGTTATTTCTGGCATTAAGTTGACAGGCAACTATTTGGGTAAAGAAGCCCACTTTAAATCGCTTGTGCAAATTGCAGTTGACCAAGAATACAACGCAGACAAAATTGCGCAGACCAATCGTGCATTCACAAATTACTTCGGCGATTTCGGTTTTGCATTTGCACGAGTCGAAGTCAAGCCAGAAATAGACCGTAAAAACAATAAAGTTGCACTAACAATCAATGCTGAACCTGGACAACGAGCCTATGTGCGACGCATCAATATTGCAGGGAATAACAAAACCCGTGATGAAGTCATTCGGCGAGAATTCCGTCAATTCGAAACATCTTGGTATGACGGTGAAAAATTACGCAGTTCTAGAGATCGTGTGGACAGATTAGGGTATTTCAAGGATGTGCAAATCGAAACCTTGGAAATACCTGGCAATCCCGATCAAGTCGATATTCTGATGACTGTTGTTGAAAAACCTACGGGTAATTTGAGCTTGGGTGCGGGCTACAACACCTCTGACAAGTTGTCATTCCAATTTGGTATCAAACAGGAAAATATTTTTGGCTCAGGCAATTATTTGGGCATTGATGTCAACACTAGCAAATTGAATCGCACCGCCATTTTGACCACAATTGATCCCTATTTCACGCAGGATGGCGTATCACGCACTTTGGATGCTTATTACAGAACCACACGACCAACCAGTGCCATTGACTCAGATTACAGTCTTTTAACAATAGGCAGTAGCTTGAAGTTTGGTTTACCAATCAGTCCGACAGATACTATTTATTTGGGTGGTGGTATAGAACGTAACAAAATAGTTGATGGTACCAATTTGCCTCAAGTTTATAAAGATTATGCTGAACAATTTGGATCTACCAGTGATTCAGTTCCGCTGACCATCGGCTGGTCTCGTGATGACAGAGATAGTGCTTTGACGCCTAATTCAGGCAAATTGCAGAGACTTGCTGCTGAATGGAGTCCAGCTGGCGATGTGAAATATGTTAAAGCGGTAGCACAGTACCAACAATATATACCATTGAACAAGCAATTTACATTAGCTTTTAATGGTGAAGTAAATTGGGGCAAAGGTTTGAGTGGCAACCCGTTCCCTGTGTTTAAAAACTCTTATTCTGGTGGTTTAGGCTCTGTACGTGGTTTTGAGTCATCGTCATTGGGTGCAATTGATGCGGTTTCAGGAAACCCAATTGGTGGGCCCAAAAAGGTCACATTAAACGCCGAGTTTTTAACGCCATTTCCAGGGGCTGGAAACGATAAGTCACTTCGATTGTTTGCATTCTTTGATGCGGGCAATGTGTTTGCAGAAAGTGAGAAGGTCAGCTTTAAATCACTGCGCACTTCTGTCGGTGTTGGTATCAATTGGTTATCACCAATTGGTCCGTTGCGGATTTCTTATGCTAAACCGCTACGGACCGAGGCTTCGGATAAAATAGAGAAATTCCAATTCAGTATTGGCACGGCATTCTAAGAAGTTTTACAGCTTTATTTTCAACACGAAATATTTCAGAGATTGAGTTATATGCAAGCAATTTACAGCAAAAAAGTAATGACAACCTTGGTTTTAATGGTCGCGAGTGTGTCGTTACCCGCTTTTGCGCAAGATTTTAAAATTGGATTTATCAATACTGATCGCATTTTTAGAGATGCCAATTCAGCCAAAGCTGCGCAGGCCAAATTAGAGCAAGAGTTTTCTCGCCGCGAAAAAGATTTGAATGATTTAGGTTTGCAAATTAAAGCTGCGGCAGATAAATTAGACAAAGATGCCCCTACTTTGTCCGAATCACAAAAAACCACTCGCCAAAAACAAATTGTTGATCAAGACCGAGACTTTCAGCGCAAACGTCGTGAGTTCCAAGAAGATTTGAGCGCGAGAAAAAATGAAGAATTGCAGCAGGTACTTGAGCGCGCAAACAAAGTTGTGAAACAAGTTGCCGAAGCAGAAAAGTATGATCTTGTCTTGCAAGAAGTTGTTTATATCAACCCTAAGCACGATATGACCGAAAAGGTATTGAAGGCTTTGAACGCAACAAAATAGACCTAAGGGTTTGATTTGATTGCAAAAATACATTCACTTTGTAACCTCTTCATCATAAATTCATTCCAGAATTAAAGTGTGTCTATTCAACTTGGTCAAATCGTTGAAATACTAGGCGGTAAACTGCATGGTGATGCAGCTCGCGAGATTAAGGGTTTGGCTTCTTTGCAAGCAGCAGACTCAAACCAAATTAGTTTTGTAAGCAATCAAAAGTACGAACAACAACTTGGATCGTCCAAAGCTGCTTGTGTCATCGTTGGACCCAAATTGGAAGCTGTGGCCATCGCACGAGGGGCATGCATCGTGACCGAGCAGCCTTATTTGTATTTTGCAAAATTAACGCAGTTGTGGTCACAAAGGCATCACCCGCAGAAATACGCATACATACACCCAACGGCTGTCATTGATGCCACTGCATTGATTCATTCGACTGCACACATAGGCGCTTTGTGCGTGGTGGATGCCAATGCAAAGATTGGTGCAAGTACAGTATTGCTATCACGTGTTCATGTGGGGCATGATTGTGTGATTGGTGATAATTGCTTATTGCACCCGGGTGTGGTGATAGGAGCTGATGGTTTTGGTTTTGCACCGGATGTGCAATTCGTTGCAAGCGACACTGAAAAAATAATAGATCATCCACACCAAATTCGGCAGTGGGTGAAAATAGAGCAATTAGGCGCTGTTGAGATCGGAAACAAAGTAGAGATTGGTGCCAATACATGCATAGACCGTGGTGCTTTAGATAACACCATCATCGGCGAAGGTGTGAAACTCGATAACTTGATACAAGTGGGTCATGGTACAAGAATAGGGCAGCATACAGTTGTTGCCGCTTCAACGGCCATTGCAGGGAGCACTGTGATTGGAGCCAATTGCATGATTGGCGGATCAGTGAGCATTGCAGGACATTTGTCCATTGCGGACCACGTTCAAATTTCAGGGGCTTCTGTGGTGACGCACAGTATTCAGAAACAAGGTGTTTATTCAGGTTTGTATCCTTTGGATGAACATAAAGAATGGAGCAAAAATGCGGCAGCTTTGAAGCAGCTGGCATCTTTGCGTGAGCGCATCAGAGAATTAGAAAGATCTCTTGCGCACAAATAGATTGATATTTAGTTAAGAAAGACAATAACGACCATGATGGATATTCACCAAATTCTCAAGCAACTTCCGCATCGCTATCCTTTTGTGTTGGTCGATCGTATTACAGAAATTGAAAAAGGCAAATTTATCAAAGGCTATAAGAATGTGTCTATTAACGAGCCATTTTTTGTAGGACATTTCCCATACCATCCGGTCATGCCTGGGGTTTTGATTGTTGAGGCTTTGGCGCAGACTGCGGCACTTTTAGGGTTCGATACACTGGGTGTGACACCTGATGATAAGACGCTGTTTTATTTTGCCAGCATTGACGGTGTGCGATTCAAAAAACCTGTTTCACCTGGTGATCAGTTGTGGTTGGAAATGCGTGTTGATCGGGTTCGCTCAGGCATGTGGAAATTCAAAGGACAAGCGTCTGTGGATGGCGAAGTTGTAACTGAAGCAGAAATCATGTGCACAATTCGACGAGTAGGTGAAGGCGATTGATACATCCCACTGCCATTGTTGATGCAAATGCTGTGTTACACAGTAGCGTAGAGGTCGGTCCCTATACGGTGATTGGCCCGTATGTGCGCATAGGCGCGGGTACACGGGTTGGCGCGCATTGCGTTATCGAAGGACACACCACCATTGGGTCCGACAATCACATTTTCCAGTTCAATTCATTGGGTGCTATCCCGCAGGATAAAAAATACGCCGGCGAGCCGTGTGAATTGCATATTGGTAATCGAAATACCATACGTGAATTTTGCACTTTCAACATTGGCAGCCCTGGCGACGCTGGTGTTACGCGCGTGGGAGATGACAACTGGATCATGGCTTATGTGCACATAGCGCATGATTGCCAAGTAGGCAATAAAACCATTTTGGCAAATAACACCACTTTAGGCGGGCATGTGCATTTGGCAGATTGGGTCATCGTTGGTGGACTCACGGGCATTCACCAATTTGTAAAGGTCGGCAGCCACGCCATGATTGGCTTTTCCAGTGCAGTAACCAAAGATGTCCCGCCTTTCATGATGGCTGATGGCAACCCCTTGTCCGTGCGTGGCTTTAATGCTGAAGGTTTGCGCCGTCGGCAATTCAGCGCTGAGCGCATCGCTTCCATTAAACAAATGTACAAATTAATGTACCGTGTTGACCACACTATGGCAAAGGCTGTCGAAGACATGCAAGCGCTTTCTGCTGCAACCCCTGCGGCCGCTGAGGACATTGCATTGGTGATTGATTTCATCGCTGCTAGCACGCGCGGTGTTGCACGATAAGATGCAGCCTAATTAGTCGCAGGCTGCTAAATAGGCAAAATAGCTTAATTAGGCACAAGGTGAACCACCAACTTGAATCAAAAGTGATCACCATCGCCATGGTGGCAGGCGAAACATCTGGCGATTTGCTGGCTGGTCTTTTGTTGGATGGTATCAATCAACAGTGGCTTCATGTACAAGCAATGGGCATTGGTGGCGCACAGATGAAAACACGTGGTTTCACTGCTTGGTGGCCCAGTGAAAAATTAGCGGTGTTTGGCTATGTTGATGCGTTGCTACATTACCGAGAAATCGCTGGCATTCGCAATCAACTCAAAGCCAAACTCATTGCCAACCCACCCGATGTGTTTATTGGTGTGGATGCACCCGATTTCAATTTGGATTTAGAGGCGGATTTACGCGCGGCCGGAATTAAATCCGTGCATTTTGTTTGTCCGTCAATCTGGGCATGGCGGGCCAAGCGGGTTGAAAAACTGAAACAAAGTTGCGACCACGTGTTGTGCATCTACCCGTTTGAACCGGCATTGTTGGCGCAACATGGCATCGCTGCCACCTTTGTGGGTCATCCACTGGCTTCAGTGATACCCTTGCAACCCGACAAAGCCCAGGCGCGACAAAAACTCGGTTTGCAGTTGGACGATAGAGTGATAGCTGTGTTGCCTGGTAGCCGCTTGTCAGAGATTAAACACCTTGCTCCAAGATATTTTAAAGCTGTAGCCAGCATGAATAATGCCTATACTGCTATGAAATATATAGTACCAACTTTGCCACAATTTATACCTTTGCTCCAGCAAATGGCCAGAGACTGCGGGGTCGACAGCATTGTGCAGATAGTCTCTGGTCAATCGCATCTGGCATTAGAGGCCTGCGATGTGACATTGATCACCAGTGGCACCGCCACTTTGGAAGCCGCTTTGTACAAACGACCTATGGTCATCGCGTATGCACTCAATGGTTTGTCCTACCAAATCATGAAGCGCAAAAAATTGCAACTATGGGTAGGCCTTCCAAATATTTTGTGCCAAAAATTTGTCGTGCCAGAATTGCTGCAAGACGCAGCCACCCCCGAGGCACTGGCCAATGCAACATTGGCATGGTTTGATTCGCCTGAAAAAGTGGCTGATTTGGAACGACAATTTACCGAACTGCACCATCAACTCAAACGCAACACCTCAGAACTCGCAGCCCATGCCATCAGCCAAGTCCTCCAAGCCATCCAAGTCCCTCGAGCTTGAATCTAAAAAAGCGCCTCTCAAACCGAGTCAAGTGAAGAAGCGCACAGCTTCTTCTATTAAGGATTTGTTGAAAGCGGAGCAAGTAACTTTGTCTTGGGATACGCCGGGTTTGCTTGCAGGTGTTGATGAAGCGGGGCGCGGTCCTTTGGCTGGCCCAGTGTTTGCAGCGGCAGTAATCTTGGATGATTTAAAACCGATACAGGGTTTGGCCGATTCCAAAACCCTGACAGCCAAAAAGCGCGACAAGCTGTACGATGAAATCCGCGCCAAAGCCTTGTGTTGTTCGGTGGCGCAAGCCAGTACCGAGGAAGTGGATGCGCTGAATATTTTGCAAGCTACCATGTTGGCGATGCAACGTGCAGTAGAAGGGTTGCGACTCAAACCCGTTAAAGTTTTGATTGATGGCAACCGCATTCCGAAATTGGATGTATTGGCAGAGGCTATCGTCAAGGGCGACAGCAAAGTGCAAGCCATTTCAGCTGCCAGCATTTTGGCCAAAGTCAGCCGTGACCGTTGGTGTAGCGATTTGCATGCGCAGTTTCCTCACTATGGTTTTGACCAACACAAAGGTTATGGCACAGCACAGCACATGGCTGCGCTGAAAGAGTTTGGACCCTGTCCAGAGCACCGCACCAGTTTTGCACCTGTGACGGCTGTACTGCACTTAAAAGAACAACAATGAGCACACCCAACATCACCCACATCACATCGCGCGACAATACCTTGCTTAAAGAACTGCGTAAGCTCAGCACAGACAGCACTGCGTATCGCAAACAAGGACAAGTTTGGTTAGAAGGTGACCATTTGTGCAGGGCGGCTATAGAGCGTGGTGTGAAACCTGTCATGGCTGTATTTTTAGAGTCTTTTTGGCCTATAGCCGTCGAATATATTGCCTATGATGCTATTAAAAACATAGTAATAAAAAATTTCACGATAGCGGATAAATTGTGGCCAGAAATAAGCAGTCTTGAGTCACCAGCCAAAATGGGTTTTGTGATTGATTTACCCACTTCAATCGGTATCCAAGCATCTGTACCAACCGTTATCTTAGACCGGGTGCAAGATGCAGGTAATGTGGGCTCAATCTTGCGCAGTGCAGCGGCATTTGGTTTCAAGCAAGTGGTGGCATTGAAGGGCACAGCTGCCTTGTGGAGCCCTAAAGTTTTGCGCGCTGGCATGGGCGCTCATTTTGCATTGCAATTGTTTGAGAGTGCGACTGTGGATGACTTGGCAGTTTTGAAAATTCCTTTGGTCGTTACCAGTTCGCATCAAGGTGATTTTTTGCAGACAGTCAAACTACCCTCACCATGTGCATGGGTGATGGGACATGAAGGGCAGGGCGTTTGCAGTGAATTGCTATCGCGCGCAGCGGTATCGGTACGCATCGGTCAACCAGGTGGTGAAGAATCCTTGAACGTGGCGGCGGCTGCGGCGATTTGTTTACACGCCAGCAGTGTGCAAAACTAAATCTCGATTTTTACTTTCTTATGATGTCGTACGCTGGCGCAAAGCCTCGTACAAGCACACGCCACTGGCAACAGAGACATTCAAACTTTCAACCGCCCCTAACATGGGGATGCTGATGAGCTCATCACAGGTCTTGGCAGTGAGTTGTCGAATGCCATCACCTTCGGCACCCAACACCAAAGCAACAGGTCCTTTGAGGTCAGCTTGGTACAAAGTTTTCGTGGCTTGATCGCTGGTGCCAATTACCCAAATGTTGCGCTCTTTAAGTTCATTCAAGGTGCGTGCCAAGTTGGTCACCATGAAATAGGGCACAGTTTCAGCTGCGCCACTGGCGACTTTGGCGACAGTGGCGTTGATGCCAGCGGCATTGTCTTTAGGGGCAATCACGGCGTGCACGCCTGCGCCATCGGCAACACGTAAGCACGCGCCCAAATTGTGTGGATCGGTTACACCATCCAACACCAAAATTAATGGGTTACTTGTTAAAACCCGTTCTGAAGCAAGTGTTGATTCGTTGATTTGTTCTAAGTTTTCCAGCAACTCATCCAATGAATGCACTTGCACAATTTCTTGTACTTTGGCTACCACGCCTTGATGCCCATGACCACCAGCCAGTTTGACCAATCGTTCATTGTCAGATTCAATCAAACGCATCCCCATATCTGAAGCCTTGGCCACAAACTGCCGCATGCGTGCGTCTTTGCGCGAAGTGTCGAAATAGATTTCAATCACCGATTTGGGTGAGGTTTTAAGCCGAACATTGATGGCGTGAAAGCCAAAGAGAACTTTTTGTGATGACATCGTTAGATTATCGGGCGTTTGCGTGCGGACTTTTGCGACTCGTGGTGAATTGATGCTTGAAATGGGTAGAATTAGCTTGTCAGGAGAGCGTTAGTTCAATTTCCGTTGGGATGCAGATTAACCGCCGAAGGCGCAGGTGATACAGTTTGAATCACTGAACGCTCAGGCACCAAGGACTGACAAGACGCAAAGTGGTTGGCACTTTGCGTTCCTTGCTGGAGAGAGGTGGCTCGTTGAAGCCACCCACCGAAGGAGCAAACGCAGCAATACCCAATGTTTGGGCAAGTTGTGTGAATCTCTCAGGTAGAGTGGACAGCTGGGGCAAAAGTTTATTACTTGCTTGCCCTAGGAGTTTTATGTCGTCCACTGATACCTCAACTGAATCCTTATTGAAAACACCGCTGTACGATTTGCATGTGCAATTAGGCGCTCGCATGGTGCCTTTTGCTAGCTACCATATGCCCGTGCAATACCCGACTGGCCTGGTCGCTGAGCACCACCACACGCGTCAACAAGCAGGCTTGTTTGATGTGTCGCACATGGGTCAGCTGCGTTTGCTTGGTCAAGACGCCGCTTCTGCGTTTGAAAGCCTGATGCCAGTGGATGTGATTGATTTGCCCGTGGGCAAGCAGCGCTATGGTTTGCTCACGAACGAGGCAGGTGGCATCATTGATGACTTGATGTTTTTCAAAGTGGCAGAAGATGATATTTTTGTCATCGTCAATGGCGCATGCAAAGCCAACGACATTGCGCACATTCAAATACACATTGGCCATCGATGCAAAGTCGAAACATTTCCTACCCATGGGTTATTGGCACTACAAGGTCCAGCGGCGGTCAAGGTGCTGTCAAGATTTGCACCAGGCGTTGAAAAACTGGTTTTCATGACGGGTGGTCGATTCACTATTGCAGGTGCAGATTGCTTTGTCACCCGCAGTGGCTATACGGGCGAGGATGGATTTGAAATCTCTGTCTCTGCCGACCAAACTGAAATGTTGGCCAAAGCCTTGTTGGCTGAGCCTGAAGTGAAACCGATTGGCTTGGGTGCACGGAACTCATTGCGTTTGGAAGCTGGCTTGTGCTTATACGGGCAAGACATTGACACAACTACCAACCCAGTCGAAGCGGGCTTGGGCTGGGCCATGCAAAAAATACGACGTGCGGAAGGTGCGCGTGCGGGTGGCTATATAGGTGCTAAAAATATAATAGCAGCTCAGGCAATCAATACGCTGTCTACAGGCCAAAAAGACCATATAAATTCAGCTTCATCATCAAATTCACAACGCAAACGTGTTGGCTTGGTAGCCATTGACCGTGTGCCAGTGCGTGAGCACACGGAGTTGCAAGACACCAACGGCAACCGCATTGGTGAAGTGACCAGTGGCTTGCTTTCGCCCACCTTAGACAAACCGATTGCCATGGGCTATGTGAATGCTGCCTTTGCCACGGTAGGCACTCGCATCAACGCCATCGTGCGCGGTAAAGTGGTGGCTATGGAGGTTGCAGCCATGCCTTTTGTACCAACACGCTACTTCCGCGGATAATTTTCTTCGCTTTCAAACCAAACTTTTTACCAATTTTTTAGGAGAAACCAAAATGACATTGAAATACACAGAAGACCACGAATGGCTCAAAGTAGAAGGCGATATGGCCACTGTCGGCATTACGCACCATGCACAAGATGCATTGGGCGATGTGGTGTTTGTTGATTTGCCAGAAGTGGGTGCCACTTTCGCGCAAAAAGATGTCGCCGGTGTGGTGGAATCGGTCAAAGCGGCTGCTGATGTGTACATGCCTGTCAGTGGTGTCATCACTGAAGTGAACGAAGCTTTGCGCGCCGACCCAGCGTTGGCCAATTCAGATCCTTTGGGCGCAGGCTGGTTTTTTAAAGTCAAGCTGTCCGATGCCACGCAAATCGCGGCCTTGATGGATGAGACTTCCTACACAACATTTTCTGCTTAATCAATCATCAATCTGTTCACACTCATGAAAACTGCTGCCAACTTGCTCGATCTCGAAAATGCCAGTGAATTTTTGACGCGCCATATTGGTGTTGACGCTGATGACGAAGCCAAAATGCTCAATGTGGTGGGAGCCAGCAGTCGCGCTGCACTGATGCAAGACATCGTGCCGCACAGCATACAGCGCACATCTGCAATGGATTTGCCAGACCCAGTAACCGAAGCGCAAGCGTTGGCTGAGTTGAAAGCAATTGCATCCAAAAATAAACAGTTCAAAAGCTTCATCGGCCAAGGCTACTATGGCACCCACACGCCAGGTGTCATCTTGCGCAACATTTTAGAAAACCCAGCGTGGTACACCGCTTACACACCCTACCAAGCCGAGATCAGTCAAGGTCGCATGGAAGCATTGGTTAACTTTCAAACCATGGTGTGCGATTTAACCGGTTTGCCCATGGCCAACGCGTCCATGTTGGATGAGGCCACTGCAGCAGCTGAGGCGATGACCTTAGCCAAGCGCAGCGTCAAATCGAAAAGCAATGTGTTCATCGTGGCGGGTGATTGCCATCCGCAAACGATAGAGGTGATACAAACCCGCGCCAAGCCTTTGGGTATCACCGTGCAGTTGGCGAATTCGCATGACGAGTGGATCAAAGCCATGCAAAGTGACTATTTTGCAGTGTTAGCGCAATACCCCACGACCAGTGGTCGCATCGATGATTTGCGTGCCGATGTGATTACTGCACACAGCAAGCAAGCGGCATTCATCGTGGCGGCAGATTTGCTGGCATTGACATTGTTGACGCCACCGGGCGAGTGGGGTGCTGATATTTGTATCGGCACTACACAGCGATTTGGCATGCCCATGGGCAATGGCGGGCCACATGCTGCTTTTATGGCTTGTCGCGATGAACACAAACGCTCTATGCCAGGGCGCTTGGTGGGTGTCAGTGTCGATGTGCATGGCAATCCTGCGTATCGCCTTGCATTGCAAACCCGTGAGCAACACATTCGCCGCGAGAAAGCCACATCCAATATTTGTACGGCACAAGTTTTACCCGCCGTTGTCGCCAGCATGTATGCGGTGTACCACGGACCGCAAGGCTTAACCCGCATCGCCAAACGCATCAATCAATACACAGCTGTTTTGGCGCAGAGTTTGCGCGATATGGGTCATGATGTGAAGCAAGACCATTGTTTTGATACCTTCACTGTGCAATTGAAACAGGCTAATCAATTGTTGGCTTTGGCGCGTGCGCATGGTGCAAATTTACGTCAATCATGGCCGGGATATGTCAGCATCAGTTTGGATGAAACCACCACTCGTGATGATGTGGCTTTGTTATGGTCTCTGTTTGCACAAAAAGGCATATGCCCTACTAACAAACCCCAGGTTCCTGATTTTGATGGCTTGGCTGCAAAATTAGATGGTGCAATTCCAACATCATTGCGCCGCACCAGCAGCTTCATGACGCATCCGGTTTTCAATACGCACCATTCCGAAACAGCAATGTTGCGCTACATACGAATGCTGAGCGACAAGGATTTAGCTTTAGACCGCAGCATGATTCCGCTGGGCAGCTGCACCATGAAGCTCAATGCCACCAGTGAAATGATTCCCATCACTTGGCCAGAATTTGCCAACATCCATCCATTTGCACCGCAAGATCAATTGCAAGGCTATACCGAATTGGACGAACAATTGCGTGCATGGTTGTGTCAAGCAACGGGTTATGCAGGCATCAGCCTACAGCCCAATGCCGGTAGCCAAGGTGAATATGCAGGGCTCTTGGCCATCAAGGCTTATTTTGATGCCAATGGACAGTCACACCGCAATATCTGTTTAATTCCATCCAGCGCACATGGTACCAATCCTGCCAGTGCGCAAATGGCGGGCATGGCAGTGGTTGTTACCGCTTGTGATGAACAAGGCAATGTGGATTTGGTTGATTTGAAAGCCAAATGTGAACTGCACGCCAACAACTTAGCGTGCGTGATGATTACTTACCCCAGCACACATGGCGTATTCGAAACCAGTGTGAAAGAATTGTGCGCCATGGTGCACAGCTATGGTGGACGCGTGTACGTTGATGGTGCAAACATGAATGCCTTAGTCGGTTTGGCCGCACCGGGTGAATTTGGTGGCGACGTGAGCCACTTGAATTTGCACAAAACCTTTTGCATACCGCATGGCGGTGGCGGGCCAGGTGTGGGTCCAGTGTGTGTGGTGGCGGATTTGGTTCCCTATTTGCCAGGACATGTCACTACAGGTGTGAAAAGCGGTGTGGGTGCGGTCAGTGCTGCTTTGATGGGAAACGCAGCCGTGTTACCCATCAGCTGGATGTATTGCCGCATGATGGGTGCATCTGGCCTCAAAGCTGCCACAGAGGTGGCGATATTGAGCGCCAATTACATCAGCGCACGATTGAAAGACCATTACCCCACTTTGTATGCCAGCAGCAAGGGCTATGTCGCACACGAATGTATTTTGGATTTGCGTCCGCTTAAAGAAGCCACTGGTGCAGCGAATGGCGTATCAGCAGAAGATGTTGCCAAACGTTTGATTGATTATGGGTTTCATGCACCAACTCTCAGCTTTCCGGTAGCGGGTACGCTGATGGTTGAACCGACTGAGAGTGAAACTTTGTTTGAACTCGATCGTTTTATTGATGCCATGATTGCGATTCGTGCAGAGATTGAGCACGTGCAAAAAGGTGTTTGGCCGCAAGACAACAACCCCTTGAAGCACGCACCACATACGGCGTCGAGTTTATTGAATGACGAATGGACTCGGCCATACAGCCGTGAAGTTGGCGCATATCCACTGGCCAGTTTGAAGCAAAACAAGTACTGGTCACCCGTCGGACGCGTGGACAATGTGTATGGGGATCGAAACTTATTCTGCAGTTGCGTGCCAGTTGAGGCCTATCAAAATTAGTTCATAATGGCGTTATGCAGCTCGACTACCAAGTCCCAACGCCATTAGAGTATTTCAAATTGCTGGTCAATTCGGACGAGCAATCTGACAATCAGTTTCCTTTGCTGGAAGCGGCTACTGCGCTGGCGCAAGATGAATATCCGGACTTGGATGTACAAGCGGTTTTAGACGATGTTGATAAGCTGCTGGCGCGTGTGAAACGACGCATCCCTGCTGATAGTTCTGCGTTGCAGCGATTGCGCATCTTGAGCCAATTCTTCTTTCGCGACTTAGGGTTTGGCGGCAACGTGAATCATTTTTACGATGCCGAAAACAGTTTCATCAACTCTGTATTGCGCACGCGCCGCGGCATACCAATTTCGTTAGCCGTGCTTTGGTTGGAATTGGCGCAGGGTTTGAAGTTGGATGCATACGGCGTCGCATTTCCAGGACACTTCATGCTGAAGGTGAGTCTGCCCAACGGACAAGTCGTTATCGATCCGTTCACAGGTCAGTCGCTGAGTCGTGAAGATTTGAGTGAACGTTTGCAGCCCTTTCAAAAAGAGCAAAATGCCGCGCAGAAAATGCAAGAACTGGATGATCAACTTGATTCATCAACGACAGATCAAGACATTCCATTGGGTTTGTATTTGCAAGCGGCGAAACCGCGCGACATAATTGTGCGCATGTTGCACAACTTAAAAGAAATTTACCGCAGCCAGGAAGATTGGCAACGCATGATTCAGGTGCAAGATCGATTGATTGCACTGTATTCCGATGCGTGGGAAGAATACAGAGACCGTGGCCTGGCGTTTGCCGAATTAGGCAAAGCCACTGCTGCCGTGCATGATTTAGATGTGTATTTGAGTCAAGTAGCGGATGCCGTCGATGCCAATGCCATCGCACTGCGTGCAGCAGAATTACGCAGAGCGATTATTTAAATCGCTAGTCTGCGTCAATTTTCATTTACTCGTTTTGCGAACCACGGTGTGCCCATGCGGTTGTATGGTGCTCAATGTAGCTGAACAACTCATACATCGCCATCGCCATCGCGCCCACTACCAACAAGCCTGCAAAAGCCAAACCCATTTGCATGGCCGAACCGGCTGAAATCAGCAAGTAGCCAATGCCCTCGTTAGCTGCCGTCATTTCGGAAACGGTGGTTCCCACAAATGCCAATGTAATCGCAACTTTAAGCGAACCAAAGAAATAGGGCATTGACCGCGGCATCCCCACCTTGGTTAAAACATCCCAGCGTTTAGCCCCCAGAACACGCAACACGTCTTCCAATTCAGGTTCCAATGTAGCTAGACCCGTGGCGATATTCACCATGATCGGGAAGAAAGAAATGAGAAAAGCCGTCAAGATGGCCGGACCCACGCCAATACCAAACCAGACTACCAAGATAGGAACAAAGGCAGCTTTAGGCAAAGCGTTGAAGGCGGTCATTAAAGGGTAAACAGCCGCATAGGCGATGCGCGAGCTGCCAATGACAAAACCCAACAAAACGCCCACCACAATGGCAATCCCAAAACCAGCCATGGTGACCCAAAAGGTACGCCAAGCATGGCCAGCAATCAATTCTTTGTATTCAACAAATTGAGACCAAATGCGTACTGGACTTGGAAAAATGAATTCAGAGACATTGAAGAAGCTGCATATCGCTTGCCATGCGGCAATGATCAATACCAGCAACACCCAAGGTGACCATCGTTCGAGTTGTTTCTTATTCATACCTTGGCCACCGTATTCGTTGATGCTGTGATTGGATTTGCAGTTGCTTGACGTATTGAACCAATGTGACCACGTAACTCATGCACGATGTCGCCAAACTCAGGCGTATAGGTGATCTCAAGGTCACGCGGTGCAGGCATTTCAATGTGCTTTTTAACCACAAACCGACCAGGGCTTTTGCTCATGACGTAAACCGTATCTGCAAGGAAAACTGATTCGCGTAAATCGTGCGTAACAAGAATCACGTTAAATTTTTGCATGGCATGCAAATCACGCAATATGCACCAAAGCTCTTCTCGCGTAAAGGCATCCAGCGCGCCAAAAGGTTCATCCAGCAACAACAATTTGGGTTCATGAATCAAAGCACGGCAAATACTGACCCGCTGCTGCATTCCCCCTGAAAGTTGCCACGGAAATTTATCTTCATAGCCGGCCAAGCCAACTGTTTGCAACAATTTCCGGGCACGTGCTTCGTATTCAGCACGGTTGCTCTTAAAGGTACTACGGTAGGGTTCGACAATTTCCAATGGCAGCAACACATTGTTCATGGTTGTTCGCCAAGGCAACAAAGAAGGGGCTTGGAATGCTATCCCTGATATTTTCAATGGCCCTGTTACTGGCTTTCCATCAATCAATATTTTGCCCTTGCTGGGCATTTTTAAACCCGTGGCCAATTTCATGAAAGTGGATTTACCACATCCTGAAGGCCCCACAATGGCGATGAATTCGCCTTGTTTGGCCTGCAAATTAATTTCTTCAACAGCAAAATGGTTTTGTGCTAAAAGATCTTCATTGTAGGCAAGCCAAACGTTTTGAAAATCAACAAAGGCAGCTTCTTCAGACATTGTGTTTATTTCTTCGCAGATGAAAGTATGTTTAACTCAGCAACACTTGGTAAAAACGAGCCATTCCAAACCGCTTCTGGGTTGACACGGGTTTTAGTGTTGAAGGCATCAGACACTTGTGAAGCCATTAATGACAAACGTGGTCCTTTGACTTGACCAAATCCCTCTGCACGTGCATCTGCGCTGTTGATAACGGTGTTGATTGCCAATTGCAAGCGGCGTGTTTCCAAAGCTGAATTGATGATGCCGTCACGCGCTTTCACAGTTTCAATCGCTGCTTCTGGTTTGGCTAATACATCTTTCATGCCTTTGGTGAAAGCAGATAAGAATGCTTTGACAGCAGCTGGATTTTCTTTCAACAATTTGGGTGAAGCAATGATCGCATTGCCGTACAGTTTGACGCCATAGTCTGGGTATTGCAACACAGTCACATCTTCAGCTTTCACACCGCGTGCTTCAAGGTTGAGCAGGGAAGTGAAGGTGAAGCCGGTAATAGCATCCACATCACCGCGAGCCAACATGGTTTCACGCAATGGAGGGTCCATGGCAGTCCATTGCACACCAGCAATGTTGTTGGCTTTTGCAAAAATTGGGAATGCGCGGCGACCTGCATCAAAAACGGGCGCACCTAATTTTTTGCCATTCAAATCAGTTGGCGTTTTGATGCCAGATTTTTTCAAAGCCATCACTGAAGCAGGCGTGTTGTTGTAGACCATCATGATGGCAACTGGTTTGTTGGGTGCGTCAGGGTTGTTAGCATGGAATTCCATTAACGCAGCCAAGTCAGCAAAACCCATGTCGTAGGTGCCTGAAGCCACACGTGTAACAGCGCCGCCTGAACCATTTCCAGCATCAATTGTCACATCAAGTTTCGCGTCTTTGAAATAGCCTTTGGCTACCGGCACTAAAAACAATGCTGCAGGACCTTCAAAACGCCAATCGAGTTGAAATTTGATGGGTGTCAGGGCTTGTGCATGGGCATTGCTGATGGCAGTAAGCGAGCCCGCACCCAGCATAGCAAGAGTCAAGGCGCTGGATTTAAGAAAAGTGCGTTTCATTGTAGAGGGTTTGAACATGGTGATACCTTTATGTGAATAAAACAAAAAAAGCGGAAGCTATCAATCGAGAATTGTATACAGTTATACGACTCATTGTGTCGCAAATAGCGTGCCAATTGAAAGTATTTAAGTGGTGAAAACCCCTATTTTTCGCACCAAAATGGCGCTAATTACCTGTGCAAGATGAATAAACATCGAATTCAGGTTTGTATGCACTAGTTTGCACCTTCATCAGCCCCAAAATGGAGTGAAAATAGTTGTCATGAGAAAGCCGGGTATCAATCTGCTTTTCAAGGCACGCCGGTTTGATGTGGTTGCGCGCCATGAATTCGTTGGACAACCATTGGATCCAAGGAATGCGTTTTTGTACATCCGGTGCTATTGAATAAGGCAATCCGTGTAAATAAATGTTTTTTTCACCCAGTGATTCGCCATGGTCTGCCACATAGAGCATCGCAGTTTGGGCATTCGGTTTGATGCTTTTCAAGTAATCCACAACCTTGTTCAGGAAATGATCCGTATACAAAATCGTGTTGTTGTACGCGTTCGTCACTTCAGAACGTGTGCAATCTTGCAAAATATTGGTTGCGCATTCTGGTTTGAATTTTTTAAACGCTTCTGGTGAACGTTTGTAATAAGCAGGACCATGGCTGCCCATTTGGTGCATGATGACAACAATACCGCGATGTAAGCGATCAACTGGTAATGTAGCCATACGCTCTGAGATTTGGCTCAACATGATTTCATCAAAACATTCGCCCGAAGTGCACAGTTTGGGGTCGGATAAATTTCGAGTTATCGCATTTGGTACACGGTCGCAAATGCCTTTGCAACCCGATTGGTTTTCCAACCAAAGTACCGCCAGTCCAGCAAGGTGCAACACATCAACGAGATTTTCAATCGATTGTGTGCTGTCTTCAAATTCAGATTTGCCTAGGTGAGAAAACATGCAGGGTAGGGCAGTGGCAGTGCTGGTGCCGCAGGACCACACGTTCCTAAAGCTGGTGAGCTCACCGCGTTTGTCGGCATTTTTTTGCAATTGTGCTAATAATGGCGTTGTATTGTGCTCATAACCATTGATGCCGAAGTTGCCACTGCGAGCGGTTTCTCCCACTACCAAAATCAGCAATGGTGATTCATTTTGGCGGTCGTACGTTGTGTTTAATTTCGCATCTCTGCCTAGTTCCTGAATTGAATTTGATTCAGTTTGCAGAGGCTGCCAAGCCAACTGTGAAAGTGCATAAAACGAATTAAGTGGATTCACCATAAAACGCAACTGCATGTGGTTACGCATGGTTGATGCCAAGTCTTGGTAGATCGGGAATATAGCTGCAACTGCCAATGCGACGCTGGCCAAAAAGAGCAAGATATTTTGCTTCAATTGTTTCCAAAACGGATTGAAGGGTATTGTCTTTTTCCAAAGCCAAAGTATCGGCAAAATGGCAAATACAAACACAACCCCTAACATTTGCCAGCTGAGTAAATCGCGCGTTTCGCGCAAATCAGTTTGCAAGGCATTGGTCAACATGGTGTCGTCAATCACCACGCCATACGTGTACATGAAATAGCCACCAAAAGCAGCGGCCAGCAGAAAGATTGCGATGACTGGTTTGATGACCCAGCGCCAGTTCAGAAGACTAATCACCATCATGAGCAAAGCCGCAATGAGGACAGCGAATGACAAGATGAACCACACGGCACGCCAGTCGTTCATTTCAGGCAGTCGGGCAAATTCCAGCCAAAGCGGAATATTACCAAGCGTAGCCATCCAAATGCTGAACAGTGCAAGCAGCTTGACGGGATGCCAGCTAGACGAAATGGTATCTTTGATTGGTGTTTCGCCTAGCTTCATATTGGCAACATTATAAGCATCCATTGAATTGCCAAAATGCTATAAAATAAATAGCAACATAGTCAGTAAATACGCTGGATAATGCCGTATTTTCAAATAATTACGCTTTAAAAAAGCCTTTTAGTT
The DNA here is from genome assembly GCA_016705065.1 of Candidatus Aalborgiella aggregata. Classification (GTDB taxonomy): domain Bacteria; phylum Pseudomonadota; class Gammaproteobacteria; order Burkholderiales; family Burkholderiaceae_C; genus Aalborgiella; species Aalborgiella aggregata. The sequence continues at coordinate 564,852 of JADIYY010000001.1, forward strand.
TGTCGGCCCAGCTTTCAGTGTTAGGGGAATGCTTGGCACCACCTGACTTCAGCGAGGTGTCCAGTTCTTTCAACAGTTTGCGCTGGTGCTCTGTTAGTTTGACTGGCGTTTCAATACTGACGTGGCAATACAAATCCCCTGCCGAGCTGCTGCGCACGCCTTTGATGCCTTTGCCGCGCAAGCGGAATTGTTTTCCAGCCTGGGTACCGTCTGGAATATCAATGGCTGCTTTGCCAGCCAAGGTTGGTACTTCAATTTCTCCACCCAAGGCTGCTGTCACAAAACTGATGGGCACTGCACAATGCAAGTCATCACCATCACGTTCAAAAATAGCGTGTTTCTTCAGGCGAATTTCAATGTACAAATCGCCTGCTGGGCCGCCATTGGTACCGGGTTCGCCATTGCCGGTGGAGCGAATGCGCATGCCATCGTCGATTCCCGCTGGAATTTTGACTTCCAAGGTTTTGTTGGTTTTGGTTTTGCCAACCCCCATGCAGGCTGAGCAGGGCTCAGGAATCAATTTGCCTGTGCCTTTGCATTGCGGGCAAGTTTGTTGTACGCTGAAAAAACCTTGGCGCATTTGCACCTGACCATGTCCATGGCAAGTTGTGCAAGTCACCACATTGGTGCCAGGTTTGGCACCGGAGCCACCGCAGGTGCTGCAATTGTCCCATGTGGGTATGCGAATTTCGGCATTCTTGCCTACCGCTGCTTCTTCCAGTGTGATTTCCATCGCGTAGCTTAAATCGCCCCCTCGGTAAACTTGGCGTCCACCTTGCCCGCGTCCGCGTCCGCCACCAAACACATCGCCAAAAATATCGCCAAAGGCCTCTGCAAATCCGCCAAAACCTTCTGCGCCACCACCCATGCCGCGGTTGGGATCCACACCAGCGTGGCCATATTGGTCGTACGCCGCTTTTTTCTGCGGATCGCTCAACATTTCATAGGCTTCTTTGGCATCTTTGAATTTTTCTTCGGCCGCTTTCGCTGCATCACCTTGATTGCGGTCAGGGTGGTGCTTCATCGCGAGTTTGCGATAAGCCTTTTTAATTTCTTCGTCAGATGCGTTTTTAGGAACACCTAAGGTTTCGTAGTAGTCACGTTTGGCCATTTTGCGTTTTCAAATGTGTTTGGTGTTAGTGCAAACGCCGCGCTGGAGATTCTGGTTTGGAATCTGTCAGTCGCGGCGAGCATTCACTGGAAAGTGCCATCAAGAGCCATAAAGGACCAAGAAAGGCACAGTCTCTGGTTGAGGCTTAAGCTTTTTTCGGTTCGTCCTTCACTTCTTTTACTTCGGCATCAACCACATTGTCATCAGCTGGTTTGCTGCCACCAGCTTGGTCTGCGCCGGCTGCGCCACCAGCAGCTGCATTGGCTGCTTCTTGGGCTTGCATATCGGCGTACATTTTCTCACCCAGCTTTTGGCTGACTTCCATCAAGCTGGTGTTCTTGGCTTCCATCGCCGCTTTGTCGTCGCCTTTGAGTGCTTCTTCCAAATCTTTGATGGCGGCTTCGATTTTTTCTTTCTCGCCCGCTTCCAATTTGTCGCCGTATTCGCCCAGCGATTTTTTCACGCTGTGTACGGTGGCTTCACCTTGGTTGCGCGCTTGCACAATTTCCAATTTTTTCTTGTCTTCTTCGGCGTTCAACTCAGCGTCTTTCACCATTTGCTGAATTTCGGCTTCGGACAAACCAGAGTTCGCCTTGATGGTGATTTTGTTTTCTTTGCCTGTGCCTTTGTCTTTGGCACCCACATGCAAAATGCCGTTGGCGTCGATGTCAAAAGACACTTCAATTTGCGGCACACCACGCGATGCAGGTGGAATACCTTCCAAGTTGAACTCGCCCAAAGCTTTGTTGCCTACAGCGATTTCGCGCTCACCTTGGTAAACCTTGATGGTCACTGCTGGTTGGTTGTCTTCAGCCGTTGAGAAAGTTTGCGCAAATTTGGTTGGAATGGTCGTGTTTTTCTTGATCATCTTGGTCATCACACCACCCATGGTTTCGATGCCCAATGACAAAGGTGTCACGTCCAACAGCAATACATCTTTGCGGTCGCCAGATAGCACTTGTCCTTGAATCGCAGCGCCCACGGCCACGGCTTCGTCAGGGTTCACGTCTTTGCGTGGCTCTTTGCCGAAGAATTCTTTGACCTTCTCTTGCACTTTTGGCATACGTGTCATACCACCGACCAAAATCACATCATGAATGTCAGATACGCTCAAACCAGAGTCTTTGATGGCGGTGCGGCAAGGTGCAATGGTGCGCTCAATCAGCTCTTCAACCAATTGCTCTAATTTTGAACGGGTCAGCTTGATATTCAAATGTTTAGGACCGCTTGCATCAGCAGTGATGTAAGGCAGGTTGATATCAGTTTGTGCGCTGCTTGACAGTTCGATTTTGGCTTTTTCAGCAGCTTCTTTCAAACGCTGCAAGGCCAAAACGTCTTTAGACAAATCAACACCTTGTTCTTTTTTGAACTCAGCAATGATGAAGTCGATAATGCGCTGGTCGAAATCTTCACCACCCAAGAAAGTATCGCCATTGGTCGACAACACTTCAAATTGTTTCTCGCCATCGACATCAGCAATCTCGATAATGGACACGTCAAACGTACCACCACCCAAGTCATACACCGCAATTTTGCGGTCGCCTTTTTCCATTTTGTCCATACCAAACGCCAAGGCAGCGGCGGTAGGTTCATTGATGATGCGTTTGACTTCCAAACCAGCAATGCGGCCAGCATCTTTGGTGGCTTGGCGTTGTGCGTCGTTGAAGTAAGCGGGCACGGTGATAACGGCTTCGGTCACGGCTTCACCGAGGTAATCTTCAGCGGTTTTTTTCATTTTGCGCAAAATATCGGCGCTGACTTGCTGTGCTGAAATCGCTTTGCCTTGAGCTTCCACCCATGCATCGCCATTGTCAGCAGCGACAATTTTGTAAGGCATCAAAGCGATGTCTTTTTGCACTTCTTTTTCAGTGAATTTGCGACCAATCAAGCGCTTCACTGCGTACAAAGTGTTTTTAGGGTTAGTAACCGCTTGACGCTTGGCTGATGCACCCACCAAAACCTCGCCATCTGCTTGATACGCCACGATAGATGGTGTGGTGCGTGCACCTTCGGCGTTTTCAATGACCTTTGGCACATTGCCTTCGATGACTGATACGCAGCTGTTGGTTGTTCCTAAGTCAATACCGATGATTCTTCCCATGATGAACTCCTAAAATTGTTAAGTTTTCGGTCAACTATTTGATGTTTTAGTTGTGTATCTAAACGATTGACCTATGTTGAATAAGTTGTGGATAACCTGAAAAGTTTCAAGCCCCACCCATGAAATTATTTTGGTGCTGAAACCGTGACCAATGCTGGGCGCAACACGCGGTCAGCGATCAGGTAGCCTTTTTGCAAAACCATCACCACTGAGTTGGCTTCTAGGTCAGATGGCACCACACTGATGGCTTGGTGCTGATGCGGATCAAATTTGCTGCCAGGCTCTGGTTTGATCGCAATCACCTTGTTGCGCTCCAAAGCGCTTGTGAGTTGACGCAATGTTGCAGTCGCACCTTCGCGGACTTGCTCAATGCTTGCGTCTTTGATGGCCAAACCCGCTTCCAAACTGTCGGTGACGGGCAACAAGCTTTCGGCAAAAGCCTCAACCGCAAATTTGCGTGCTTTGCTGATGTCTTCGTCGGCGCGGCGTCTGGCGTTTTGTACCTCGGCTTGACCACGAATGTATTGGTCTTGCAAGTCAGCGACTTTGGCCGTCAATGTGGCCACTGCAGCTTGGGCAATTGCCAATTCGCTGATGGCTTCGGTTTCATTGGCAGCTTGGGCAGCTTCGCGTTCTTCTGGCGATGCATCGACGGGAATGCCGTCAGCTCCCATTGCGGTTGCATCGGCAGGATTAGGGTTGGTAGGTTTGTTTTCTGACATGCTAAAAAGATGCTGTAAATAATGACCCCCCTTAAATAAGGTCAGTAACCATTATTTCAAGAGGGGTTTACAAGTGGTGAGTAGGCTGCCACATTTGCGCGTTACGACAGCGACCGTGAATGCCATATTGCTATAAATTCAATAGCAACATAGGCAATCAATACGCCGGCTACAGCCTAATATTCTATAAATTTTACCCTGTTAGCACGCCACTAGCTGGCGTACAGTCCAAACAGGCTTGTGAAGGATTAAAGGCTCAATGCGCGTTCAACAGCTCAACATCAAACTTCAAAGTGGCATTCGGTGGAATCACGCCGCCAGCGCCGCGCGCACCGTAGCCCAATGCAGCTGGGATAATCAGAGTACGTGAACCGCCAATTTTCATGCCTTCAAAACCTTGGTCCCAACCTTGAATCACTTGACCAGCGCCCAAGTGAAACGCAAAGGGTTCACCGCGGTCTTTGCTGGAATCAAATTTAGCGCCTTGTACACCATCGTTGTACAACCAGCCGGTGTAATGCACGTGAACGTGATGGCCTTTTTGTGCTTCAGCGCCGGTACCAACAACGGTGTCGATATATTGCAAACCTGTGGGAGTGGTGATCATGGTCATAGTGGGTTTTTTCCTTAAAAAGTGAAAGAATCATAAAAAAAGGACAGTTAATCTGTCCTTATTGCATTGCTAAAAAGCGTGATCAAAAGTATTTTACTTTTTCTTGGCTTGGTTGCTGGCCCATTTGCTGGCAAAGGCCGGCAAGTCACCTAAGCGTTTGATCAAATCAGAACCTGCTGAAGTCAAAATATAGCCAGCAGCGCCGTGGTTCAACAAACCCGCTTCGCGCAATTCTTTGATACGGGTGTTCAATGTGTTAGGTGTGACGCCGCCCACACTGTCTTGCAATAAACGAAATGTTTGCGCATGACCGTCTTTCAATGCCCACAAAATGCGAATCGCGTAGCGTGATTCAAGCAAACTTAACAGTAGGGCGACGGCGGCGTTTTCTTTTGAACTCATGGACATTCATCTCCTGAATAACATATTGGTTTTATTCTTCACTAAACTATAACTGAAAACAAACCATTGCTACGAGATTCATAGCTGTTTATTTTTATGATTTTGTTACAAGCTTGGAAAAACTGCGTAAAAATTGATAAAAGTCAGGCAATTTAAGGGAAAGTACGTGCCTAAAGTGTGTCAATAAAACTACGCAATTTGTCAGAGCGGCTGGGGTGCTTGAGTTTGCGCAACGCCTTGGCTTCAATTTGGCGCACACGTTCGCGCGTTACATCAAACTGCTTGCCCACTTCTTCCAAAGTGTGGTCGGTACTCATTTCAATACCAAAACGCATGCGCAACACTTTGGCTTCGCGTGGTGTGAGGGCATCCAAAATATCTTTGGTGACATCGCGCAAACCGGCTTGCATCGCGGCTTCCAGTGGTGCGGTGTTGGCACCGTCTTCGATGAAGTCACCCAAGTGGGAATCATCATCGTCACCAATCGGGGTTTCCATGGAAATTGGCTCTTTCGCAATTTTCATGATCTTGCGAATCTTGTCTTCGGTGATTTCCATGCGCTCGGCCAACATGCCCGCATCGGGTTCAAAACCAAACTCTTGCAAGTGCTGACGGCTCAAGCGGTTCATCTTGTTGATGGTCTCTATCATGTGCACCGGTATGCGAATCGTTCTAGCTTGGTCCGCGATGGAGCGGGTAATGGCCTGGCGAATCCACCACGTTGCATAAGTGGAGAATTTGTAGCCACGGCGGTATTCAAATTTGTCCACGGCTTTCATCAAACCGATGTTGCCTTCTTGAATCAAATCCAAAAATTGCAAGCCACGGTTGGTGTATTTTTTAGCTATCGAAATCACCAAACGCAAGTTCGCTTCAATCATTTCCTTTTTGGCAGCACGCGAACCGCGTTCGCCTTCGTTCATGCGCTTGTTGATGTCTTTGAGGTGGTCAATCGGCACCACGACACGTGCTTGCAAGTCAATTAATTTCTGCTGAATGTCCTGCACAGGCGGAATGTTGCGCGCCATGATGGCGCTCCAAGGCTTGCCAGCATGCGCTTGCTTTTCAATCCATTTGAGGTCCAGCAAGTGAGATGGTGCAGGCTGGTTGTTCTTGTCACGACCGCTGAATTCGGCAATGAAATTGGCTTGTGGGTAGCCGCATTTATCGACAATGATTTTGCGCAATTCGCGCTCTTTTTTGCGCACATCTTCAACTTGACCGCGCAACAAATCGCACAGTTTTTCAATCGTCTTGGCAGTGAATCGAATGTTCATCAACTCAGCGCTCAGGGTTTTTTGCGCTTTCAAATAATTGGGTCCGCCATAACCTTCTTTGTCGTAGACACGGTGCAATTTTTCGAAATGTTCGCGGATGATGTCAAAGCGGCGGAACGATTCAACTTTCAACTCTTCGAGTTTGCGAGTCAAGGCTTTGGAGCCGCCTTTGCCATCGTCGTCATCGGCTTCGTCGAATTCGTCAAAATCTTCTTCGGCCACATAATCGTCCGCTTCATTGAGGTCAGAAAAACCATCAACCACGTGCGAAATAATGACTTTGGTATTGGTGCCAAGCTTAATTTCTTCCATCATTGCGAAAATCTCAGCAATGGTGGCAGGTGATTCAGAAATCGCTTCCAACATACGCATCAAACCGCCTTCAATGCGCTTGGCGATTTCAATTTCACCTTCGCGCGTGAGCAGCTCCACCGTGCCCATTTCGCGCATGTACATGCGCACAGGATCGGTGGTGCGACCAAATTCGCTGTCAACAGTGGCAATAGCGGCTTCGGCTTCTTCTTCAGCTTCTTCTTCAGACGCCACTGTTTTGGCCGAATTCAAAATCGCATCAACATCGGGTGTTTGCTCAAACACAGAAACACCCATGTCTTTGAGCATGTTGATCACCACCGTCAAGGTTTCTGCATCGACCAATTTGTCGGGCAAGTGGTCAGAGATCTCGCCGTGTGTCAGGTAGCCACGTGTTTTACCAAGCTTGATCAACTGCTTCAGTCGCAAACGGCGAATGGCCAAGTCTTCTTCAGACAATACGGTGTCGTCTAAGCCAAATTCTTTGATCAGCGCACGCTCTTTGGCCTTGCTGATTTTCATGCGCAAAGGTTTGACCTTATCGCCACTTTCGTTGGTGGCGATCGGTTCCCCTACCAAATCGTCTTCAATATCATGTAAATCTTCATCATCTAAACTGGGCTTGGCAATGCTGCCTTTTGGCTTGGGCCCACGCTTGGCACCCACGCGTGCAACTGGAGTTGTTTTAGCTGGCTTGCTAGGCTTGACTACTTTTTCTACAACTTCTTTTGCGGCAGCTTTTGTTGGTTTTTTAACTTCAGGACTTGCTTTGCTAGCTGGTTTTTTCGATACAGGCACAGGTTTGACTTTCAGTGGAGCTTTGGGAGAGGGTTTACTAGGCGCTTTGATAGCTTTTGTCGCTATGGTCTTTACGCTAGCTTTTTTTGTTTCTGGCTTTTTAGCTGCCGGTTTTTTCGTGACCGGTTTGGTTGCGGCTTTTTTAGTGGCTAATTTTGTCGCTCCAGCCGATTTGGCCGATTTAGCAATAGGTTTTTTAGTTGGCATGGCACGACCTCAATTCAAAAAATGAAACAAAAGCGATTGACGAATGCAAGCAAAAATTTAGCGAAAAATTAATGAAAAATAAGGAAAAAATACAGAAAAGTCAGAAATAAAAAAAGCCAGTTCAATACGAGCTTATAGACAAGATGTGTGGGCGATCATTTGGAATGCAATCCTTGCGGTAAGTTGGCGCTGTGTAAGTGGTACACGTGTGGCCGGGTCCGGAGGTGTTGCTGTCGCGCTTGTCGAAGAATGGATTATACCCAAACTGCGTCTGTAATTACGCAGGGAATGGGTTTATTTGTCACCCATTGAGGCCAAAGATTCGGTCAACTGCTTTCTGCGGGCGTGAATTTCTTTGTAGCGCTGTAGCTGGGTGGGGTCGGCCTTTGCGGCTTCTATGGTTTGTGCTTCTAGTGTTTTGAGCCGGTCAATGTGCATGCGATCCAGCAAGGCACGCAATTCTTGCTGTGTTTCGATGGCTTGGTCTTTGGTTTGTGAATTGGTCACAGGTTTGCTTTCGGTCTCGGCCATCAAGCGTAAAGCTATGCTTTCTAATTCGTGTTCGCGCAAACCTTCACGTAAAGCACCCCAAGGCTGCACGCCATGTTCGTTCATTTGTGCTTCAAACCACACCAATAATTGCCCGGCAGGCGTGGCGGGTTCGCACAGCATGGCATGGTCATCGTGCGATAAGCTGTCCCATAGCGCAGGGTCACTTAATAAGATGCGCGCAGCATGTTCAGCTCGGCCCGCAGGTGCTGTTTTGGCAGGTGTTCGCAGCTTGCCGTTGCTGCTATAAGCTTGTTTTGGTGGTATTTTTTGCTTGTATACGGCGTATTTATTGCCTTGTGTGCTATCATTATTATAGCGTTCTGAGCTTGCATCATTGCGCATCCCATCGTTACGCTTTGCCGCTTGCGGCGGCAGTTTGGCAGCGGCAGCGGTTTGCCACACATCGGTGAGTTCACGGCTTGAAAGCTGCACCATGTCGGCAATTTCTGATAGCAACTGTCGTTTCAAAGCGCCTTCTGGCAAAGCCGACCACAAAGGTGCCGCATTGCTGGCAAAGTGGGATCGGCCTTCAATCGAATTCAAATCGCAGCCTTCGCGTGCAGCGTCAATTAAGAAGCGCGAGAGTGGGGTGGCTTCACTCACATAGCGGGCAAAAGCTTCTTTGCCAAATTCGCGAATGAAACTGTCGGGGTCGTGCTCTGCAGGCAAAAACAAAAACTTCACGCTGCGCACATCGGTGGCAAACGGTATGGCGCCGTCTAATGCTTTGCGTGCTGCGCGCCGTCCTGCGCTGTCGCCGTCAAAGCTGAACACCACCGAATCAGTGAAGCGAAATAATTTTTGCACATGGTCGGTGGTGCACGCCGTGCCCAGTGTGGCAACTGCATTAGGGAAGCCCAATTGCGCCAGCGCCACCACGTCCATATAACCTTCAGTCACCAAGGCATAGCCGTGTTCGCGCAGTGATGTGCGGGCTTCAAACAAGCCATACAACTCGCGGCCTTTGCTGAATACGGGCGTTTCGGGCGAATTGAGGTATTTCGGCATGCCGTCCCCCAAGACTCGTCCACCAAATCCAATGCATTCGCCTTTGACATTGCGTATCGGGAACATGATGCGGTCGCGGAAGCGGTCATAACGTTTTTCGTCTTCGCCCGCCTCGGAACTGGTAATCACTAGACCGCTTTCAACCAACAAGGAGTCGTTGTAACTGGCAAACACGCTGGCCAAACTGCGCCAACCTTCGGGCGCATAACCCAAGCCAAATTGTTTGGCAATTTCGCCACTCAGCCCACGGCTTTTCAGGTAGGTCACGGCAGCTGGCGTTTGCTTTAAATGTTTACGGTACGCATCACTGGCTTTTTCCAGCACATCGGTCAGGGTGGCTTGCTTTTGTTTTTGTGCGGCAGCACGTGCGCGGTCTTGCGGTGAGCCTTCTTCCTCTGGCACTTGCATGCCGTATTGTCCTGCGAGATCTTTCACCGCCTCCACAAAGCTCATGCCCACATGGTCCATCAAAAAGCTAATCGCATTGCCATTCTTGCCGCAGCCAAAGCAGTGGTAAAACTGTTTGGTGGGGCTGACGCTGAAGGATGGTGATTTTTCCCCATGAAACGGACACAAACCCATGAAGTTCGCCCCGCCTTTTTTCAATTGCACATAGCGCCCAACAATATCCACCACATCAGCGCGGGCGATGAGTTCTTGGATAAAGGAAGCGGGGATGGCCATCGGGTGGTGTTTGGAGAAACAAGTCAGCTATGAAACAGAATTGACGATTATCATTCTAATTCTGCCAACTTACAGCCACATTTATAAAGAGCCACATCATGAGCACACGACCATTCAAAGTATTAGGCATTCAACAAATCGCCATCGGCGCGCCCAGCAAAGACAAATTGCGTTCACTGTGGGTGGATATGCTGGGCTTGGAGGTGACGGGGAATTTCAAGTCTGAACGCGAAAACGTGGACGAAGACATTTGCGCCATGGGGGCGGGGGCGTTCAAGGTGGAAGTGGATTTGATGCAGCCGATTGACCCCGATAAAAAACCGGCAGTGCACACTACGCCTTTGAACCATGTGGGTTTGTGGATTGACGATCTACACAAAGCGGTGGAATGGCTAACCGCAAATGGCGTACGCTTTGCGCCAGGCGGTATCCGCAAAGGCGCGGCGGGGTTTGACATCACCTTTTTGCATCCCAAAGCGAATGAAGAGTTTCCAATTGCGGGTGAGGGCGTGTTGATTGAGTTGGTGCAAGCGCCAGCAGAAGTCGTTGACGCGTTTGCGCGTTTGGCTGCATAGCGTTTATTTTTCCATCACCGCCATCAGTCCTGCAAAGCCGATGAAAGCGCCACCGGTGACACGGTTGAACCAGCGCAACACATTCGGTTTGCGCAGTTGCTTGGCCATGCTAAGGCCGCCAAAGGCATAAATGAAATACCACAAAATTTCTAAAACGCTGAAGGTTGCTAAAAGAATCGCCAATTGCGTACCCTGCGGCAAATCTGCGCTGATGAATTGCGGCAAAAACGCTGCGGCAAAGAGCAGGGCTTTGGGGTTGCTGCCCGCAGTGAAAAAACCGGTTTTGAAATGCTTCCATTGCTCAAGCGGTGCATCATTTTGTGCTGCATGGGGTGCATTTAAAGTGGTATCGATGTTGTCCGTTTTGACAGGCGCTGTCCACACCTTGTAGCCCAAATAGGCCAAATACAAGGCACCCAGCCAGCGCATCGCATTGAAAATCGTGGGTGCATTTTGCAAGACGATGCCTAAGCCCAAAGCCGACAGTGTGAACATGATCATCAGCGCCGTCATGCAGCCGGCCATGCTGTAGATGCTGGTGCGCAAGCCAAAGCGCACGCTTTGGTTCATGATTAAGAGCATGTTGGGCCCAGGCGCGGCGCTGATTAAAAAAGTGGCGGTGACAAACAGCCACCAAGTGCTCAAGCTCATGCAGGATTTCCTTTTTCGGCGTCTAAGGTTTTGGCTCTGGCCTTGGCCAAAGCGGCTTCAATGATGGCGCGTTTTTTGTCCAGCACCACAGGGTCTGTGTGCTGCGAATGTGCGCTGATGTCTGACAGTTTGTGCTCTGCTTTGCGAATGTTTACTTTGGTCTTGTGCGCCAGTTGCTTTTTTACTTTGGCTTTGTGAAATTCGTAGCGTTGCAAGGCTTCAGTGGCTTGTTGTGGCGACCACGCTTGCCAGCCCGTTTTATCGCCACTGGCGTTTTCTACCAAGATGCAGTCCACCGGGCAAACAGGTAAACACAATTCGCAGCCTGTGCACAGCGGCTCGATCACCGTGTGCATTTTTTTGTTGGCACCCACAATCGCATCCACAGGGCACGCGTCTATGCACAGTGTGCAGCCAATGCACCAGTTTTCATCAATGTAAACCACGGTGCGCGGTGCTTCCACGCCGTTGTCTGGATTCAACGCTGTCACAGCGTGGCCTGTGATGTCGCTCAAGCGCTGCACACCTTCTGCACCACCAGGTGGACATTGGTTAATCTCTGCCTCACCACCTGCTATCGCTGCTGCATACGCCGCACAATCCACATAGCCACAGCGTGTGCATTGTGTTTGCGGTAGCGCAGCAGTGATGCGATCAATGAGATGGTTCGTCAGCATAAATATATGAAAAATCAGGCTATAGACGGCGTATTAATTTCCAAGTGTGCTATCAAATGTATAGTATTTGTGTGCTGTTATAAGTTGAGGTTATAAAAAACTGGCGATGTCGCTCAAGGCTTTTTTGCGAATGTTGGGAATCATGCAATCGTCTTTCGGGTATCCCACCACCAGCAGAATATACGGCTTTTCATTATCAGGCCGCTCTAGCAGTTCATTTAAAAAGCCCATGGGGCTGGGCGTGTGCGTCAGCGTTGCCAAACCTGCGTGGTGCAATGCGGCGATTAAAAAACCAGTGGCAATGGATACCGACTCTGGCACGTAGTAATTTTTCACCGTTGAGCCATCGTCCATCAAGGTGTGTTTTTGACCAAACACCGCAATCAAATACGGCGCTTCTTCCAAAAATGGCTTGCTGGCATCTGTGCCCAAGGGTGCTAACGCGTCTTTCCATTCTTGCGGCGCACGCCGTTCATAAAAGTCACGCTCCTCAATTTCGGCTTCTACTCGAATTTTGTTTTTCAAAGCGGGACTGGACACAACAGCAAAATGCCAAGGTTGGTGGTTAGCGCCAGATGGGGCAGTGCCAGCCGCCAGCAAACATTGCTCAATCACTTCGCGCGGCACAGGCTTGCTTTGAAATTCCCGCACCGTTTTACGCCGTGCAATGTCTTGGTAAAAAGCAGCAGCTCGCTGACGCATTTCGTCTTCAGGGTAGGCGCGATATGTTGTTAAAGGTATGAACGGTGGGTCACCTTGGTTAATCGCTAATTTCGACATGTCATTCCCTTGCAGATGCGAGTATCGGCATAAATATATGAAAAATCAGGCTGTAGCCGGCGTATTTATTGCCTAGTATGCTATTTAATCTATAGCAAAATAGCGTTTAACGCTTGCCCCCAAAAATCCCACCCAACACCCCCCGAATAATTTGGCGACCGATAGAGCTGCCTACTGTTCGGACGGCGGATTTGACGACGATTTGGGCGACGCCGTCGTGTTGGCCGCCGCGGGGGCCGGTTTTGCCGAAAAGGATGTCTTTCATGCCGGCCATCATGCTGCTGTCGTCTTCTTTGATTTTGGCGGCTTCTTCGAGTTTGGTTTCGATGCGGCCTTTGATTTTTTCATGCGCTGATTCGCGGTCTATGGTTTTTTCGTAAGCGCCAGCGACGATGGAATTGAGCTGCAGTTGGGTACGCTCTTGCGGCGTGATGGGACCGATTTTGGATGCGGGTGGCAGCACGTATACGCGCTCTGTCACACTGGGGCGGCCTTTTTCGTCTAAGAAGCTGATCAGCGCTTCGCCCACTTCCAGCTCGGTGATGGCGGTTTCAATGTCAATTTTGGGGTTTTGCCGCATGGTGGTGGCTGTCGCTTTAACGGCTTCTTGGTCGCGCGGCGTGTAGGCGCGCAAGGCGTGTTGCACGCGGTTGCCGAGTTGTGCCAAGACCGAATCTGGCACGTCTAATGGGTTTTGCGTGACGAAATACACGCCCACACCTTTGGAGCGCACCAAACGCACCACCAATTCAATGCGTTCCATCAACACCTTGGGTGCATCGGTGAAGAGCAAATGCGCTTCGTCGAAAAAGAACACCAGCTTGGGTTTGTCCAAATCGCCCACCTCGGGCAAGTTTTCAAAGAGCTCAGAGAGCATCCACAGTAAAAAGGTGGCGTACACGCGTGGGTTGGTCAGCAGTTTGTCGGCGGCCAAAATGTTGACGATGCCTTTGCCATTGGAATCGGTTTGCATCAAATCGGCGATGTTCAACATCGGTTCGCCAAAAAACTTGTCACCACCTTGTGCTTCGGTTTGCAGCAAGCCGCGCTGTATCGCACCAATGCTGGCAACGCTGATGTTGCCGTAGCTGGTGGTGTAGCTGCTGGCGTTGTCGCCCACCATTTGGCACATGCTGCGCAGGTCTTTCATGTCCAAGAGCAGCATGCCTTGGTCGTCGGCAATTTTGAACACAATTTGCAGCACGCCCGCTTGCGTTTCATTCAGGTTCAACATGCGACTGAGCAGCAACGGGCCTAAGTCGCTGACGGTGGCGCGCACAGGGTGGCCTTGTTCGCCAAACACGTCCCACAGTGTGGTGGGGCAGGCTTTGAAGTTGGGCGTTGCAATGCCGCGCTCTTTGATGACCTTGGCCAATTTTTCGCTGAATCCACCCACTTGCGACATGCCAGACAAGTCGCCTTTCACATCGGCCATGAAAACCGGTACACCAATGTTGGAAAAATTTTCCGCCATGGTTTGCAAGGTAATTGTTTTACCCGTGCCGGTAGCGCCGGTGATCAAACCATGCCGATTGGCTTTGTCTGGTCGCAAAAAACATTGCACAGTGCCATCAGCAGCTGTTTTTTGGGCGATTAATAAAGGTTCTGACATGGCGTAATCCTTAAATGAGAGATTCGAAAAGTACAATTAGACAATAGCATAAACGACATTTCGAGCTTTAGCGACGAGGAACAAAAGAGAAGAATCATGGCAGGTCATAGCAAATGGGCAAACATTCAGCACCGTAAGGGGCGGCAAGACGAAAAACGTCAAAAAATTTGGACACGCGTGATGCGCGAAATCATGGTCGCAGCACGCATGGGCGGCGGCGATATGGGCGCGAACCCGCGCTTGCGCTTGGCGGTGGACAAAGCCAAAGCGGCGAACATGCCCATCGACAACATCAAACGCGGCATCGACAAAGCCACTGGCAACCTAGAAGGCGTGAACTACATTGAAATTCGCTATGAAGGCTATGGCTTGGGCGGTGCGGCCATCATGGTCGATTGCATGACCGACAACAAACAACGCACCGTTGCTGAGGTACGCCACGCCTTTAGTCGTTTTGGTGGCAACATGGGTGCTGAGGGTGCGGTGGCATTTCAATTCAAGCACTGCGGGCAGCTGATTTTTGCGCCGGGCACCGATGAAGACAAACTGATGGAAGCCGCCTTAGAAGCTGGTGCAGAAGACGTGATTGTGGACGACGATGGCGCGATAGAGGTGTTGACCTCACCCGCAGAATTTGAAGCCGTTAAAAACGCATTGGAAGCCGCGAACTTCAAGGCCGAAGTGGCTGAAGTGACCATGCGGGCTGACAACACGGTGCAAGTCACCGGCGAAGACGCTGTCAAAATGCAAAAGCTATTGGATGCGTTGGAAGACATGGACGATACGCAAGAGGTGTACCACAACGCCGAATTATCAGAATAAACAAGTCAAGAATTTAGAAAGTATTTTTTGGAAAATAAAACAAACAGCCGACCTGCAACGAACAATTTGGCCAACAATTTAACCAATGTGTTGGTCATAGGCGGTGGCGGGCGTGAACATGCTTTGGCTTGGAAATTGGCACAGTCGCACAAAGTGCAAAAAGTGTATGTAGCACCTGGCAACGGTGGCACAGCTTTAGATCCACGATTAGAAAATATCAACATCACCGACCCCCAAGCATTATTGGACTGGGTGATCACTCAAAACATCGCATTGACGGTGGTGGGGCCCGAACAACCACTGGCAGCGGGTGTGGTGGATTTATTTCGAGCCAAAGGTTTGCGTATTTTTGGCCCTACTGCTGCTGCAGCGCAGTTAGAAAGCTCAAAGGCATTTTCCAAAGCCTTTATGCAGCGGCACGGTATCCCTACTGCAGTCTATGAAACGTTTTCTGATGCCAAGGTTGCACACGCTTATGTAGACAAAATGGGAGCGCCCATCGTGGTGAAGGCCGACGGTTTGGCAGCCGGCAAGGGTGTGGTGGTGGCGATGACATTGAAAGAGGCGCATGATGCGATTGACTTCATGTTATTAGGCAATGAACTGGGCGTGGCGCACAATGGTGGTGAAGCGCGTGTGGTGATTGAAGAATTTTTAAGCGGTGAAGAAGCCAGTTTCATCGTCATGTGCGATGGTAAAAATGTGGTGACCATGGCAACTTCGCAAGACCACAAGCGTTTGTTGGACGGTGATGCAGGACCCAACACGGGCGGTATGGGCGCGTATTCACCCGCACCCGTGGTCACACCCGATGTGCACGCCCGCGCCATGCGCGAGGTGATATTGCCCACCATCAAAGGCATGGCCAAAGATGACATTGCATTCACAGGGTTTTTGTATGCAGGCTTGATGATTGATGCCGACAAAAAAATCAAGACGCTGGAATTCAACTGCCGCATGGGCGACCCTGAAACACAACCCATCATGATGCGTCTGAAAACCGATTTGTTTGACGTGCTATGGGCTGCCACAGAGCCGACAGAGCAGGGCGGTTTACAAGACATTGAATTGGAATGGGACAGACGCACCGCATTGGGCGTGGTGATGGCCGCACAAGGCTACCCAGCAGCACCGCGCAAAGGCGATGTCATCACAGGCTTACCTGTTTTGAAACAGGCGGATTATGAACAAGAGCAAGATGCGATGGTTTTTCATGCTGGTACCTTGGACAAAGATGGCAACACCTTGACATCTGGCGGACGCGTATTGTGCGTGACCGTGTTGTCCGATTCGGTTAAAAAAGCACAGCAGCGTGCTTATGAACTCACCAAGAGCATCCATTTTGATGGCGCACAATACCGCGAGGATATTGGCTACAAGGCCATCAAGTCATAAAATTCGGATACCGTGACTGATTTCACTCGACCTTACCCCGTTCAATTCAAAGGCAATTGGCTGGCCAGCAGAATTTTGAATTGGATGGGTTGGCAGGTCAAGTTTGATGGCTTCCCGACCATGCAAGGCATCGCAGTGGTGTATCCGCATACCAGCAATTGGGATTTTCCGGTCATGCTCATGATGAAATGGGCGTATGGCATTCCCGTCATGTTTTGGGGTAAAGACAGTTTGTTCAAATGGCCTTTGATCGGTTCATGGATGCGCTGGTTAGGCGGCATCCCTGTAAAACGCACTGTGGCAGGTGGCGTGGTAGGTCAGGCGGTAAAAATTTTTGAAGAGCACAAACAAGCCGGTCGGTATTTGTGGCTGGGGTTATCGCCCGAAGGCACACGCAAACGTATTCCAGGTTGGCGCAGTGGTTTTTACCTGACAGCAAGCAAGGCGAAAGTGCCCTTGTGCATCGTCACCTTAGATTATGCCAAGCGTGAAATTTCTGCGGTCGATTTCATGGATTTAAGCGGCGACCAAAAGCAAGACATGGCGCAAATAGAAGCCATTTGCCAAGGTGTAAAAGGTTTGCACCCAGAACTTGCATCTCCCATACAATTGATTGACCCCAAGATTTCGAGACAGGATTTGGTAGTGAAATAAGAAGTCGAAAGTAACAATAAAAGAATAAGAAGTAAAAAACAAAACAAGTAGAAAAAGAGGAGACGCGCCATGCCAAGCACCATTCAAATCACATCGCAGCAGACGATGAAAGACTTTTTGCTGAAGTTGCAGCAAAGCATTTGCGAGCAAGTGACGCAAATAGACAGCACAGCTGTGTTTGTGACGGATCCTTGGGAAAAGCCGATTGGCTCTAATTTGCAAGGCAGTGGCATCACCAAAATTGCCGAAGGTGGTGAAATTTTTGAACGTGCGGGCTGCGGATTTTCACACGTGTCTGGACCCAGGCTACCGCCATCCGCCACACAACACCGTCCTGAATTGGCAGGTGCACCGTTTGAAGCCATGGGTGTGTCGCTGGTCTTTCACCCACGCAACCCTTATGTCCCCACGGTGCACATGAATGTGCGCATGTTGTCGGCCAAGGCTGAAGGCAAAGATCCCGTGCGTTGGTTTGGTGGCGGCATGGATTTGACACCTTATTACGGCTTTAAAGAAGACGCAGTGCACTTTCACCAAACCTGCAAAAATGCATTGGCTCCATTTGGTGCTGACAAATACCCGTGCTTCAAAACTTGGTGTGACGAATACTTCTTTTTGCACCACCGCAACGAACAGCGCGGCGTGGGCGGCATCTTCTTTGACGATTTTTCAGATTTGGGTTTTGAGCAGAGTGCGGCCATGATGCAAGCTGTGGGCAGTAACTTCATGAAAGCTTATGCGCCCATCGTGATGCGCCGCAAAGACACACCATATGGCGAGCGCGAACGCGAATTCCAGCTCTACCGCCGTGGTCGCTACGTTGAATTCAATTTGGTGTGGGACCGTGGCACCCATTTTGGTTTGCAGTCTGGTGGCCGCACCGAATCCATCCTCTTGTCTATGCCACCTTTGGCAAGTTGGTCGTATCAAAGACCCATCATCGAAGGCTCAGCAGAAGCCAAGTTGTACACCGATTTTCTGCCACGCCGCGATTGGGTTTAATGAGCGACGGAAAGATCAAACCACCCAAGCGCATTGGTATGTATGGCGGGGCGTTCGACCCTCCGCACACGGCGCACGTAGCATTGGCCCAGGCCGCCGTTGAACAGCTGAATTTGGATGTGTTGCACATCATCCCCACCGGTTTTGCTTGGCACAAAGCGCAGCAGCTGAGCAGCAGCAGCCACCGCATAGCCATGGCACAGCTGGCCTTTGGCGATATTCCCAAAACCAATATTGATGCTCGCGAAATTTTGCGCGGTGGCCCTACTTACACACTGGACACATTGCGCGAATTGCAACAGGAATACCCTGATGCGCAGCTCTATTTGGTGATGGGAGCTGATCAAGCTGCAGCCTTGCCAACTTGGAACCATTTTGATGAAATTGCCAAACTCGCTATAATTTGCGTAGCCGAACGTGCTGATACTTCAGGGCTCATACCCTATACATCAACTTTGAACAGCCTCAATTGCCGCGCAATTCACATCGAATTGCCCATCATGTTACAGAGCGCCACTGACGTTCGGAACTTGGTCTTGAACCAAAAACCGTATAACCATTTGTTACCCCCCGCCGTTGTTGCCTATATTCAGGAACACTGGCTCTATCAATCTTGATATTCGAAATTTCATTCAACAAAGAACACGCATGAGCAATTTAAAAACCACCAAAGCCAACAGTTCCGACAGCGCAGCCAAAAAAGACATACAAAAACTGCAGCGCGTGATTGTTGATGCATTAGAAGACGTTAAAGCACAAGAACTCAAAGTGTTTGATACAGAGCAGCAAACAGCGATGTTTGAACGCGTCATCATCGCCAGCGGTACATCCAATCGCCAAACCCGCGCCTTGGCCATGAGCGTGCGCGATGCTGTCAGCAAAGCGGGTTTCCCCAAGCCGCGCATAGAAGGCGAAGACAATGGCGAGTGGATCATCATCGACTGCGGCACAGCGGTGGTTCACGTCATGCAACCTGTCATTCGCAGCTATTACAACTTGGAAGAATTGTGGGGCGATACGCCGGTGCGATTGAAATTTGGTGCTGAAAAAGTGGCTAAACCGAAAGACGGGCTACCCGCCAAAACACTGACCGCTGCGCAAACCAAAATTGCCAAAGAAGCAGCCGCCAAACCAACAAATTTGCGCCGCTCGAATGCAGCCAAGACAGGTGTGGCTGAAGCCTTCCCATCCAAAGCTGCTATCAAAAAAGAAGCAGCCATCAAGGCCACCAAAGCAGCAGCTGCCAAAAAAGCGCCAGCAAAAAAAGCCGCATCTAAAACCAGCAGCGCCAGCACCAATGTGACCAAGGTGGTAGTGGGCAAAGACACAGTCAAAAAAGCAGCCGCTAAGAAAGCACCTGTAAAAGTTGCAGCCAAAAAAGCGCCAGCTAAAAAGTCTGCTGCAAAAAAATAAGTTTCTGACGTTTTGGCAGCTGTGCCCGCTAAGTTTGCCATGTTCAGCCAGTTTTATATGAAAAATTGGCCTGTAGCTGGCGTATTGATTGCCTAGAGTGCTATGAAAATTATAGTCATCGCGGTAGGTAAGAGCATGCCAGATTGGGCGCAAACGGCGTGGGACGACTATGCCAAACGCTTCCCGTCTGAGCTCAAAGTTGACATCAAAACCGTTAAAACTGAGCCGCGTTCATCTAAAACTCTGGAAACGATTTATGCCGCCGAGCGTGAGCGCATCGAAGCGCACATACCCAAAGGCGCACGTGTTGTGGCACTGGACGAACGTGGCAGCCAATTGACCACCATGGCTTTGGCCAGCAAACTAAAAAGTTGGCAACTCGATGCGCAAGATGTGGTGCTGGTCATTGGTGGGCCAGATGGGTTAGACCCTGCTTTCAAGCAAGCCGCGCACGAACGCATTCGCCTCTCAGACCTCACCTTACCGCACGCTTTTGCGCGCGTGCTGTTGGTAGAACAACTCTACCGCGCATGGTCAATCAACGCCAATCACCCTTATCATCGTGAATAGACATGACGAAAATGCAATCACATAGCAAAGATCCGTTCATCTACCTCGCCTCACAAAGCCCACGGCGCAGCCAATTGCTGGAGCAAATTGGCGTGGCGCACCAAATCTTGGTGGCGGATGCTACTGAAGCAGAAGCCGCCGAAGCGCTTGAGATTGCTCTTAAAAACGAAGCACCATTGACTTACGTTAAGCGGGTGACAGCGCTAAAGCTAGACGCTGCCGTAGCACGCATGCAGCAGCGCGGTTTGCCCACGCACCTGTGCTGTGCGCAGACACCACCGTCGCAATGGGGCGCATCATTTATGGCAAACCTGAAACCGAAAAAGATGCCGTGCGCATGTTGACCGAACTGTCAGGTCAAACGCACCGTGTGTTGACTTCGGTCGCAGTGGCGTATGGTGCAAAAGGAAAAAAGCGCTTGCAATTGGTGAGCGAATCCAAGGTGACATTTGATAATTTGAGCAAAGCACAAATTACGGCATATGTTGCTAGTGGTGAACCCATGGGCAAAGCCGGCAGCTATGCGGTGCAGGGCAGTGCGGCGATGTTCATCCGCCACATCAGTGGCAGTTACTCAGGCATCATGGGTTTGCCGCTGTATGAGACGGCTCAATTGTTGAAACGCCTTTAACGGTGCTCTGGCTGCACCAGTACTTGATCAATTGCTGCGTTCAAGGTGGTGACAGTGCGATCGATGTTTTGCAGTTTTTCTAAACCAAATAAACCGATGCGGAAGGTTTGGAAATCTGCGCCCTCATCACACATCAAAGGTACACCTGCTGCGGTTTGTAGACCGAGTGCCAAGAATTTTTTGCTGGATTGAATGCCCGCATCTTCGGTATAGCTCACCACCACACCAGGCGCTTCAAAGCCTTTGGCGGCCACACTCTTGATGCCTTTGGCTGCCAGCAATCCGCGCACATCGTCACCCAATTGCTGTTGCTGAGCTTTCGCTTTGGCAAAGCCGTATGCTTTGGTTTCCAGCATCACGTCGCGGTTTTTCGCCAACGAATCGGTTGGCATGGTGGCATGGTAAGCATGTGCGCCGCTTTCATAGGTTTCCATGATGTTCAGCCATTTTTTTAAATCACAGGCAAAGCTGGTGCTGGTGGTGGCGTCAATGCGGCTGCGTGCCAATTCGGATAGCACCACAAAG
This sequence comes from Candidatus Aalborgiella aggregata, assembly GCA_016705065.1. GTDB lineage: Bacteria > Pseudomonadota > Gammaproteobacteria > Burkholderiales > Burkholderiaceae_C > Aalborgiella > Aalborgiella aggregata. Next base: position 585,946 of record JADIYY010000001.1, read on the forward strand.
GCGCAGCCAGGCGTGCCCGTCCAACCCTTTTGTGGCGCGCTGACCAGCACATCCACCCCCGTGGCTGCCATGTCCACCCACATCGCACCCGATGCAATGCAGTCCAATACAAACATGCCGCCCACGCTGTGTATGGCATCCGCAACAGCGCGCAAATACACATCGGGCAAGATGATGCCAGATGCAGTTTCTACATGGGGTGCAAACACCAAATCGGGCTTGTCGCGCAAAATGGTAGCTACCACTTCTTCAATGGTTGCAGGGGCGTATGGCGATTGTTTGTCTGGACCTTTTTTTTGTGCTTTCAATACGGTGCTGCTGGCAGGGATATTTCCCATTTCAAAAATCTGCGTCCAGCGGTAGCTGAACCAGCCATTGCGTAGCACCAGCACATTTTTGCCCGTGGCAAATTGACGCGCCACCGCTTCCATACCAAATGTGCCACTGCCAGGCACCACAATAGCTGATTTACCCATGTAAACCTCTTTCAATATGCCACTGATATCGCGCATGACACCCTGAAAGCCTTGCGACATGTGGTTCAAAGCGCGGTCGGTGTACACCACCGAATATTCAAGTAAACCGCTAGGGTCGTTAGTGGGAAAGAGTTTTGACAAAGTTTGCTCCTGTTATTCGTACTTAATCAGTAAGCTGTGCATTCTAATGGTCACCGATGCCAAGCATCAACAACCCTATGCTAACAAAGTGTTAAGTAGTTTTGTGGCTTGTATCAGCCAAGCTGATGCATAAGTAATGTGATTGCGAAAGCGCTTACAGACCCAACCAATTGGTCAAGGTTTTTTCAGTCGCTTCATCGCTGACAGAAAAACCTTTGTAACCTGATGTGGCCAAAGCTTTTTTGCCAGCATCGGATTTGTCAATGTTCAATAACGTGTCTTTGATGATGCTGGCTTGACCTGCATCCATTTTGCTGGAAACCAACCAATGCTTGATGGGCATGCCACGTGATTGCGCACATGTTTTGCCGCCATTGTCTTTCCAAGCTTTAATGACCGCGCCTGAGGCCGTAGCGCCATAGCTGGCAAAATTGTTTTCGACATAAAAGGGCACGGCATCTTGAAATCGGGTGACCTGGACTTTCACGTCGCTGGCTGGGTTTAATTTGTTTTCGCGCAACATCGAGCGCGTCATGATGGCGGTAATCGAGTCGGCATCCGGGGTCACCAAGGCTTTGCCTGCGATCGCAGCCCAATTTTTAATTGGTTCTTCTTTGCACAGAAATGAAACTTTGTAATCTGTGAATCCTGTTGTCCAAGCGACTGATTTATAGGAACCTGTTTTGATGGCCTCAAATGAAACGTGTGCCGGGTGAATAAAGGCAATGTCCAATTGACCTTGTTTCAAGGCATCACGCAAAGCGTTGTAAGAACTGATGATTTGAATTTTGACCGGTTGTTTGGTGGCAGTGCTGATCACTTTGGCTATTGGCGCAAATTTGGCTTCAATTTCAGCATCAGATGCGCGGTAAGTCACACCCTCAGTGACACCCAGTACCAAAGCGTTTGCTGTAAGAGATGTGCTGAACAAGGAAATGGCGATAAGAGGGAGTGTTAATTTTGTCATTTTGTGTAAATAAATCAGTATTGCATCAATTTTATGCTCTATGTCACAAATACTTGCAAAAGTGTATCCAATCCACCTGCATTGATGGCCACCATCGCCTGCTCACGCACCTTGGGTTTGGCGTGGTAAGCGACAGATAAACCACCCGCATCGGCACACAGTTTCATCATCGGAAGGTCATTTGCACCATCGCCCATGGCGATGGCTTGTGCGGGCGTGATACCCAATTCTTCACAGGTAGACAGCACGGTACGGCGCTTTTCTTCACCATCACAAATCTCACCCCAAGATTGGGTAATTAGCTTGCCAGTTAATTTACCATTTTGGATTTCAAGCAGGTTGGACTTGGCGAAATCGATGTTCAAGCGCGCCTTCACCTTGTCCGCAAAATAGGTGAAACCACCGCTCACCAGTAATACTTTCATTCCTACTTTTTGGCAAGCATCAATCAGCTCTTTGGCACCTGGGTTAATTTGTAAGCGCTGCGTGTAAACAGCCTCTAAACTTTCCGCACTTACACCTTTTAACAGAGCCAGTCTGCGCCGCAAGCTGTCCTTAAAGTCGGTAATCTCACCGCGCATGGCGGCTTCGGTAATGGCTGCCACCTCGGCTTTACGCCCAGCCGCATCAGCAATTTCGTCAATGCATTCAATATTGATCAGGGTTGAATCCATGTCAAATGCAATCAATTTAAAGTTGCTTAATTTCAAGGGCGGTGTAAAGCCTTGAATCACCATGTTTGGAGTGAATTCTGTGGTTGTCATGGGGTACACTTACGTGGCTGTTATGCTATAAATATAATAGCACTATAGGAAACAAATGCGCCGCCTATAGGCCAATTTGATATTAAACTGCAGCTATACCCTGTGTCGCCATGGCGCGTTTCACACTGTCGCGAGTTTGAATGCGATCAACCATGCCGCGGTAGGCTTTGAGGTTTTCAACAGGAAACTTCATCATAAGCGCCCAACGCATCACCACATACAGGTAAACGTCTGCCGCACTGAATTCACCGGCAATCCATTCGCGTTGTTGGTATTGTTCATCAACCATGGCAAACAAATCCATGATGGCTTTGCTGCAATTGGCTTTCAGGTCCGCATGGTTGGCTTCGTCGCTGACAAAGCGGGAAGGGCCAAATAGGGGGCCGAATTTTGGGTGGATGTCAGAATTGGCAAAGCACAACCAGCGCAAGGCTTGGGAACGGGCATAGCTGCCTTGGACAGGCAGCACAGAATTGCCGCCAGGCTTTTGACCAGAGAGGTAATCCACAATGGCCACGTTTTGGGTGATGATTTTGTTGTCGTCCAAAACCAATGCGGGCACAGCACCGGTGGGGTTGATGTTTTTCATGTATTCCGCATGCCCATCAGCACCGGGTCGTGGTGCGCGTTGAGCGGTAAAGGTTATACCTAATTCTTCAAGTGCAATGTGGGGCACGAGTGAGCAAGAGCCGGGGGAGAAGTAAAGAGTTGTCATGGTTGCCTTTATTGAAAAATTGTTTGGTAGATAAAGAAGGTTATTGTTTCATAAATGTGATAGTCGTATTCAATAGACTTAAATGCTTTCTAATGTTATGGGTGCATTTTCACCAAAACCAAATTTCGCAGCACATCGCGCACCATCAGGGCGCGGTCTTTGGCTTCAGGTAGGTCGCGTTCGATGCGCAATTTGTCGTTGCCGGTGAGTTTGATGTGGCGGTTTTTTTGGATGAGCTGGATGATGCTCATCGGGTCTACCGGCGGGTTGGGTTTGAAGCTGATGTTGATCACACCCGGCGCAGCATCGACTTTCACCACACCATAGTCTTTGGCCAGCACGCGCAGGCGATGCACGTCCAACAGCGTTTGCGCTTGGTGCGGCAGTTTGCCAAAGCGGTCCACAATTTCTTCCAGCAAGGTGTCGATTTGATCTGTAGTTTTAGCTGTGGCGAGCTTTTTGTAAAAAGAGAGTCTCAAATGCACATCGCCACAATAGTCATCGGGCAAGAGGGCAGGAGAATGCAGGTTGATCTCGGTGGTGACATTGGTGGGTGCCATCAAATCAGGTTCTATGCCAGCTTTTAAACAACGTACAGCTTCAGACAGCATTTCGTTGTATAGCTGAAAGCCAATTTCCATCATATTGCCCGATTGGTTTTCGCCCAGCACTTCGCCCGTGCCGCGAATTTCAAGGTCATGCATGGCCAAATAGAAGCCACTGCCCAGTTCTTCCATTTGTTGAATGGCTTCCAAGCGTTGGCCAGCTTGTTTGGTCAGGCCTTCCACATCAGGCACCATCAAATAGGCATAGGCTTGGTGGTGGCTACGCCCCACACGGCCGCGCAACTGGTGCAATTGCGCCAAGCCAAATTTGTCGGCACGCGCCATGACGATGGTGTTGGCCGTGGGAACATCAATGCCGGTTTCAATGATGGTGGAGCATAGCAACAAGTTGTAGCGCTGCGCCACAAAATCACGCATCACACGTTCCAGCTCGCGCTCAGGCATTTGACCATGGGCAATGGCGATGCGGGCTTCGGGCAAGATTTCTTCCAGTCGCTCTTTGCGGTTTTGAATGGTGTCGACTTCGTTGTGCAAAAAGTAAACTTGCCCGCCGCGTTTGAGTTCGCGCAATACGGCTTCGCGAATCACGCCATTGCTTTCAGTGCGGACAAAGGTCTTGATTGCCAAACGGCGTTGCGGTGCGGTAGCGATGACGCTCATGTCGCGCAAACCTTCGAGTGCCATACCCAGCGTGCGCGGAATCGGCGTGGCAGTCAATGTCAACACATCAATCTCGGCGCGCATGGCTTTCATGGCCTCTTTGTGGCGCACACCAAAGCGGTGCTCTTCGTCGATGATGAGCAGGCCTAAGCGTTCAAACTTCACGTCTTTGCTGAGTAATTTGTGCGTGCCAACGACGATGTCGATGGTGCCATCGGCGATGCCTTTGATGGCGGCGCTGATTTCTTTGGCGGTGCGAAAACGGCTCATTTCTGCCACTTTGACTGGCCACTTGGCAAAACGGTCTACCAGCGTTTGGTAGTGCTGTTCTGCCAGCAAGGTGGTGGGTGCCAGCAGCGCGACTTGTTTCCCGCCAGTGATGGCGATGAACGCAGCACGCAAAGCGACTTCGGTTTTGCCAAAGCCCACATCGCCACAAACCAGCCTGTCCATTGGGCGTGGGCTGATCATGTCTTGAATCACATTGTGAATTGCAGCGCGTTGGTCAGCTGTTTCTTCAAAACCAAAATCGTTGGCAAAGGTTTCGTAGTCGTTGGGCGAATAGCGAAATGCATGGCCCTCACGTGCAGCACGGCGGGCGTAGATGTTCAACAGCTCGGCGGCAGAGTCGCGAATTTGCTCAGCTGCTTTGCGTTTCGCTTTGTCCCACTGAGGCGAGCCGAGGCGGTGCAGCGGTGCTTCGTCAGCCGATACGCCGGTGTAGCGGCTGATGAGGTGCAACTGGCTCACGGGCACATACAGCGTGGCTTTGTCGGCGTATTCCAGATGCAAAAATTCTTGCAAAGTTTTGGAAGCCCCTTCGGTAGCTGCAGCTTCGCCACTAGTTTGCGTATTGCCGAAATCCAAATTCACCAAACCCCGATAGCGCCCTATGCCATGCGCCGAATGCACCACCGGGTCGCCCACGTTCAGCTCGGACAAATCTTTGACCAAGGCCTCCACATCGCTGACTTGCTCTTGCTTTTTGCGTCTGCGCGTGACAGCGCCTGCGGCGAAGAGCTCGGTTTCAGTGATGAAATCTATGGCTTGTTCATTCCAACTGAAACCCGTCGTCAAAGCCGATGTGGCAATACCCAATTTTTCGGTACTGGTTTGAAATTCCTCTAAGCTGTCAAAAACCGGCAGTGTTAAATGACTGGCACGTATAAAGTCCAGCAAGCTTTCGCGCCTGCCATCTGATTCAGCCAGCACCAACAAACGATGCGGTGTGCTCTGGATGTGTGCTTTGAGCTTGGCCAATGGTTCGTCCGCACCGCGCACAGCTGCCAAGTCGGGCAGCGTGGCATATTCTGCATAGGCAGAGGATGTGTCAGGTGTTGCGCGCACAGCCAGCTGTGCATATTCCTTAGACCGCGCATAAAACTGTTCGGCGCTTAAAAACAATGTTTCGGGCGGCAATGCAGGTCGATCAGGGTCCCCTTGCACCAAGCGGTAGCGTTCTTTGGTGTCTTGCCAAAAGTGTTGAAAAGCAGGTTCTAAATCGCCGTGTAGAACCACTGTGGCTTGATCTGTTGCACTACCCAAGTAATCAAACACCGTGGCGGTTTCTTCGAAAAATAAGGGCAAATAATATTCAATACCCGCAGTGGCCACACCATTGCCCATATCTTTGTAGACGCGGCTTTTGGTCGGATCACCTTCTACCAATTCGCGCCAGCGGCTGCGAAACTGCGTGCGTGCTTCTTCGTCCATGGGGAACTCACGCCCGGGCAGCAAACGCACTTCGGGTACCGGGTACAAGCTGCGCTGGGTGTCAGGGTCGAAGGTGCGAATGCTGTCGATTTCGTCGTCAAACAAATCTACTCGGTAGGGCATGGGTGAGCCCATAGGGAATAAATCAATCAAGCTGCCACGTACGGCGTATTCACCCGGGCTCACCACTTGCGTGACATGGTTGTAGCCGGCCAAAGTCAGTTGCGCTTTGAGTTTGGCTTCGTCCAGCTTTTGTTTGGTGGTGAATGAAAACGTGTAGGCTGCTAAGAAACTCGGTGGTGCCAACCGATACAGCGCTGTCGTGGCTGGCACAAGGACCACGTCGGCACCATCGTCTTTGCGGTGCTGGTTGATGCGCCACAACGTCGCCAAGCGCTCGCTGATCAGGTCTTGATGCGGTGAGAAGGCATCGTATGGGAGAGTTTCCCAATCGGGGAACAAAGCCACGCGCACTTCAGGCGCGAAAAATGGAATTTCTTGCAACAGCCTTTGTGCATCGTTGGCATCTGCAGTGATGATGGCCGTGATTCGATTGGCCGCTTTGTCGCGTTGCGCCAATTGTGCGAGCAAGAGTGAATCTGCAGAACCTGTGGGGCGAGGGAGCGTGTGACGCTTGCCCAGGGTGAGTTTGGGTAAATCCATGAAACCTTCAAAAATCAATCAATGCATTTTAGAATAGCCTGATGACCAATTCGAATGATGCTGAAAAAATGACCCAACTCTCTTCTCATATTTGGGCGCTTATCCCCTGTGGTGGCACAGGCACACGGGCACAAAGTGAGGTACACCAACAAATGCCCAAGCAATACCGTGTGCTGGCAGGGCAGCCCATGATTTTGCACACCTTGGCCGCATTTGCAGCGGTGCGCCAGTTGCAGGGCGTGATGGTGGTGGTGGCGCAGGATGATGGCATTGTGGATGAATTGTTAGAGACCAGTAAACAAACATTTGCTACAGTAATGATAGCAAATAAGGCAGGAAATACGCGGGCTGATACCGTATTTAATGGTTTAAAAGCGTTGCGTACACAAGGTGCGCAGTTAAATGACTGGGTGCTGGTGCATGATGCCGCACGCTGCTTAATTACGCCAGAACAAATCAAAACTTTGATTGCAGCTTGCCAAGAAGATGAAGTGGGTGGTTTGCTGGCTTTGCCACTGCCTGATACTTTGAAACATGAAGAATCAGGACGCGTTGCACAAACGCTGGACCGCAGCGACAAATGGTTGGCTCAAACACCGCAAATGTTTCGTTTGGGTGCGTTGATTGACGCTTTAGAAGCCGCAAAGCTTGCAGGGGAGCTCATCACGGACGAATCAAGCGCCATGGAACGCGAAGGGTATTCGCCCAAGCTGGTGCATGGCAGTACGCAAAACTTTAAGATTACCTATCCCGAAGACTTTGCTTTGGCTGAAGCGGTCTTTATGTCGCGGCAATTGTCTCTCGCAAAATAATGAAGGAGGTTCACATGGCAAAAGCAGTCTTTATCAACCTACCCATCAGCAACCTCAAAGCGTCCATGGCGTTTTACGCTGCTTTGGGCTTTACAAACAAGCCACAGTTCACGGACGACAACGCGGCTTGCATGGTGTGGAGCGACGCGATTTACGTCATGCTGCATTCAACTGGCTCATGGCGCAGATTTACCCAACGCCCGATACCACCTTCCACGTCAAGCGAAGTGATGCTGGCATTGTCGCTCGACAGCATCAAAGAAGTCGATGCCATGAACGAGTTGGCGGCAGCCAACGGCGGCACAGCGGATATCAACCCCAAACAAGACCTGGGCTTCATGTACAGCCGCGCCTTGACCGACCCTGACGGCCATATTTGGGAACCGTTTTGGATGGATCCAGCGGCTGTGTCGGGTTAATTTTTTATCTTGATTGCTGATTCAATCGCAGCCACATCGATTTTGACCATGTCCATCATCACGCCAAAGGCGCGTTGGGCGACGGCTGGGTCTGGATGCTGAATGGCTTCAATCAATACGCGTGGCGTTATTTGCCATGACAATCCCCAACGGTCTTTGCACCATCCACATGCGCTTTCTGAGCCGCCATTACTTACAATCGCGTCCCACAGACGATCGGTTTCGGCTTGGTCTTCGGTTGAGATTTGAAAAGAAAAAGCGTCAGAATGCGGCAAACCTGGTCCTCCATTGAGACCCAAACAAGGTATGCCACACACGACGAACTCGACGGTTAATACCGCACCTTGCTTGCCAGAAGGGTAGTCACCAGGAGCCAGCGTCACCTTGCCCACCGAGCTGTTAGGAAACGTTTTGGCGTAAAAATGCGCCGCCTCTTCGGCATCGCCGTTGTACCAAAGGCAAATGGTGTTTTTAGCAATCATACGGAATGCCTCATTGGTTGTAGCATGCTCACCCGATTACCTTCGCTGTCCATGAAAGACACATAATGCCCAATGCCGGGTATTTCATAGGGCTCGCCTAGAACTTCACCTCCCGCTTGTGCGACTTTTTTGATGGCTGTTTCTATGTCTTCAACCCCAATTACCACAGAAGGGTATTGCGCTGGCCAATCGGGTTTTTTAGGATAAAAGCCACCGTTGATAGCTCCTGCAGAAGCGCCTTTTCGTGCATCGGCGATGGCTGTTGTTGCCAATACATAATTGCCCATGTCTTCGCCCAGCATTTCTATTTTCCATGAAAATGCGGACTCATAAAACGTGGCAATGCGCTGACGATCCAAATAGGGGATTTCAAAATGGACGACTGGATTCATGTCTGTTCTCCCTTGGGTTTTTATACCTGCACAATCGTCCTAAACCCACCAAAAATCATCCGCTTGCCATCGAATAACTTGGCAGTGGGGTTGTCCTTCATGATGGGTTCATCCATGATGAGTTTCCAAGCTTCATCACGCAGAGCTTTGGAAGGCCAAGTAATCCATGAGAAAACCACAGATTCACTTTCTTCGCGTTTGACCGCCATGGTGAACGAGGTTAATTTTCCTTCTGGCACATCATCCCCCCAGTTTTCAACAACACTCAAAGCGCCATGTTTTTTAAAAACAATCGCCATGTCCGCAGCCATCAAGCGGTAGGCTTCTTGGTTTGCTGAGGGCACTGCTATCACATATCCGTCAACGTAGTTCATGGTTTTCTCCTTGGTGTAAATTTAATATTAAAGTTTTGCTTCAACATGTTTGGCAAAGTTGTTCAAAATCGATTGCCAACCCTGACGTTGCATTTCGATTGGGTGTTCGGTTTCAGCATCGAATGTTTCTCGCACCAGCACACCGTTTTCACCGTTCAAAAATTCAACCTTGGCGGCACGATCGCCAAAAGTAAACTCTAGCAATTCATTTGTCACAACCTTGGTGTAGATCCCTGCAAAATCGAAACCAAAACTGCCGTCTTTGGCTTCCATGCGCGAACTGAAAGCCCCACCTTCACGCAAATCCACAGAAGATTGCGTGGTATGCCAGTCGTCAGAAGCGGCATTCCATTGCTTGATGTCTTCGGGTGATGTCCAAGCAGACCAGACCTTATTGATCGGCGCTTTGACAGTGGTTTCTATAGTTACTTTCATGCATGTTTCTCCTTCTTAGTTGGTGTGTTGAAAATCTAGGGATGACTTGTTTTTTTAATCAATTGGCTTGTTCGGTGAACGTTGCTCAAACAGCATTTCGATATACCGATGCAAATGGTCTACGCTGTCTGCTGCTATTGCGGCTGTTCCTTGGGCTTTGGCCAGAATGAATGCACCTTGTAAGACGGCTTGGGTATGCAGCGCTAGGCTTTCAGCCGTCCAATCCGCCTTGATGTTGTGAACCTTCATCGCTTCTTCAATGTCAATCGCTAGCTTGGCCGCATGGCCACTGATGCTGCGCTCGCAGGCATCGCGGATGGCGGGGGCGGTATCAAAAGTTTCTTGCACCATGGTGCCAACCAAGCATGTGAATTCAGGCAGTGTGCCTTGCAAAATAGATTTGCGAAAGTCGATATAGCCCAACACACGGTCTAGCGGATCGTTGTGCACATGGTAGGGCGCGCCTTCAAAAAATGCGCCGGTCATCTCACCCCAATAATCGGCTGCACGGATGGCCAGGTCTTCTTTTCCCTTGAAATGGTGAAAAAAGCTGCCTTTGGTCACTCCAGCAGCATGGCATATATCGTCAACCGTTGTTCCCGCGTATCCACGTGTGCGTATGACGCGAAGCGCAGCGTCCAGCAGTTTAGTCTTGGATTGATGGGTCACCCCATGTGGATTGGTTGACATTTGACTCATTGATATTTGAAGAATTGTAAGCATACCGACTAGTTGGTATTCTGTCAAGAAAATAAATTAACGGCTATATTGCTATATGTAAATAGCTCATTAACCAAATCTCTGAGTTAACTTTCAGGTTAGCATCACTCTGTCAAGCTGCGTATTGGGTTCAAATTAAGCGTATAGCGTTATTTGCCATTTTGTGTCTATTAAAAACAAAAAAACAAAAAAATCATGAGTAATCTCGTCCACTACAGTCTAGCCAACGGCGTTGCCACCTTGGTGCTTGACGATGGCAAGCGCAATGCGCTATCGCCGCAAATGCTGGGGCAAATCAATGCGGCTTTTGACCGCGCCGAAGCCGACCGCGCCATCATCATCCTAACGGGCAGAGAGCAGGTGTTTTCAGCAGGCTTTGATCTCAAGGTGATGAAAAGCGGGCCGTTGAATGCTCTGCGCATGCTACGGGCTGGTTACCTGCTGACAGCTCGGGTATTGGCCTATCCATACCCTGTCATTGTTGCCTGCAATGGCCATTCATTGGCAATGGGCGTATTTTTGATGTTGTCCGCCGACTATGTTGTTGGTACACGTGGAGATTTCAAAATTTCTGCCAATGAAGTTGCGATTGGCATGACCATACCGCGCGTGGCTGCGGCGGTGTTGCGCAATCGTTTGACCCCAGCTAATTTTCAAGCGGCTGTGGCGCTGGCAAAATATTTCTCGGTTGAAGATGCACTACATGCGGGCTTCTTTAACGAGCTGGCCGATGCACAGTCGCTCATGCCACGTGCCTATGAATTGGCCGCAGAGTTTGCCAAACTGGATATGCCGTCACACACGAAATCCAAGCGCCGCATTCGCAGCAAATTGATTCGCAGCATCCGCCGAAGTGTGCCTTTGGATTTGTTGGATGCGCTCATGGTGGGTGTGAAAGCATCCATGCGCAGCAAGCGCTGAATGCTATATATTTAATAGCATACTAGGCAATCAATACGCCAGCTACAGCCTGATTTGGCATATAAAAATCAAATCATTCAACCGATTCGCCCAAATCCCATGACTTTGGTAAATCCCCCGAAGGTGGGATAACGAAATTGCCTGCAGGCGAGATTCGCAAGACTTGCTCTACCAGTTTGGCGATTTGTGTGATGCGCAAAGGCGCTTGATTGGCGGGGAGCATGTAATTGCCGATGCCCAGCATCCAATTGGCAATCCTCTCCCCAAAATTTCCCGTTTTGACGGCAACATCTGTTTGTGCCATGCGCATGAAAATGACGCGCTCAAAGCCCAGTGTGGTGACCAATTGCTCATCCAAATTAGCCAAACCATGTTGCAAAGCGGCTGGCAGCAAACCGGGTTGGTGCGGCAATACCACGACCAAGTGGCGTATGCCACTGGCTCGCATCCACTTAGCTAAATCGGGAAGTTCACTTGGGTGAGGTGTCCAAATGGTGCGTTCACGTGCATAAAACATGCGCGGCGGCTCGAACATGACGACAGCTGTTTGAATCTGGTTGCCAGCTTCATCAAATTTCAAAGGCTGCCAGCCAGTCACAGTGGATGAGACTGGCAAAACATGTACGCCGTCCATGGCAGCATGAAACTGTTTTGTCGCCATTAACGAGACGTGACTGTAGCGCCCCATGCTTACTGCGGCCACCAATTGGCGTACCACCTCGCCACCCAGTTTGCCGCCCCCGCCCGCGACCAACACAGCGCTAAGTTGGCGTTTGCCCTTAGGTAGGAGATGCTGACTGGCTGCTATGGCTGTCGTTAAACTGTTTAATTGATGCAAAATTATAAATAAAATTGCTATAAATAAAATAGCACATTAGGCAATCAATACGCCAGCTACAGCCAGATTTGGCATATAAAAATGCCAAATCAATGGTTTTACATCACTTTAGCGATGCTGGCGCAGACGTAGTCGATGTTTTTGCTGTTGAGGGCTGCGACACACATGCGGCCAGTGTCTGTACCGTAAACGCCGAACTCATTGCGCAGGCGCACCATTTGGTCTTTGGACAAGCCGCTGTAGCTGAACATGCCGATTTGGGTGGTGATGAAGCTCATGTCTTGCTTCACGCCAGCGGCTTTGAGTTTTTCAACAAACGCGCTGCGCATGGCTTTGATGCGCACGCGCATTTCGGCCAGTTCATCTTCCCATTGTTTGCGTAATTCAGGGTTGCCCAATACAGCCGCCACCACGCTGCCACCGTGTGTAGGTGGGTTGCTGTAGTTGGTGCGGATGGCGATTTTGAGCTGGCTCAACACGCGGTCGGCTTCGGCTTTGTCGGTGCACAAAACGCTCAATGCGCCCACGCGCTCGCCGTACAGGCTGAAGCTTTTGCTGAAAGATGTCGATACGAAAAATGTCAAACCCGCATCCACAAATTTTTGAATCACTGCGCCGTCTTCTTTCAAACCGTAACCAAAACCTTGGTAAGCCATGTCGAGGAAAGGCACTAGATCATTGTTTTTGCAGATGGCAACCACTTGGTCCCATTGAGCGGCTGTGATGTCGTAACCCGTTGGGTTGTGACAGCAGGCGTGCAAGAGGGCGATGGTACCTGCTGGTGCGGCTTTCAAATCGGCCAACATGCCGTCTACGTTCAAACCGCGTGTGGCTGCATCGTAATAACGGTATGTTTCAACTTTAAAGCCAGCATTGGTAAACAGCGCTTGGTGGTTTTCCCAGCTTGGGTCGCTGATCAGCACTTTGGCATTGGGGTTCAATTTCTTCAAAAAATCTGCGCCAATTTTCAAACCACCGGTTCCACCAATGGCTTGCACGGTGGCGACACGGCCTGATTTGACGGGTTCACTGTCAGCGCCAAACACCAAGGCTTTGACGCCTGCATCGTAGGCAACAATGCCGTCAATCGGCAAATAGCCACGTGGTTTGGGGGCGGCAGCCATGGTGGCTTCTGCAGATTGCACGCATTTCAGCAAAGGCAACTTGCCTGTGTCATCAAAATAAACACCCACACCCAAGTTGACTTTGTTGGGGTTGGTGTCGGCGTTGAATTGTTCGTTCAAACCCAAAATTGGGTCGCGTGGGGCCATTTCGACAGTGCTGAACATGGATGCTGAAGACATGAAAAATCCTAAAATGAAACAGTAAAAAGTAGATGTGAGGTGTCTATTTTATCTAGCAAATGACAGGGCTAAAGCAATTGCCTATAGCCCAATCGGATTGTTTGCACAAAAAATCAGCGACCAAACGAACGCGGTGGGCGTCCGCCACTATTGCCACCGCCGCCTTGGCCACCACGGGGAGGGAAACCACCACCACCTGAGCGATTGCCACCACGGCCACCACCACCACCGCGCCTGCCGCTACCGGCCATGACATCGACGCTGGTGCGCAAAGGATCGGGTTGACCGCCAGCTGTGTTGCGACGGTCTTGGTTATTCGCACTATAGCCGGTCACGTTGCGGCCTGCATCGTGGCGGATATTGCGCGGTTGAACGTCGTCATTACCATCTGTAAAACCCATACCTGCTTCTTGAGGGCGATTGCGGCTATCGGGTGTACGGCGTTGTGGCGGTCGATTGCGATTTGAGTTTGGGTTTGCATTCGGATTGGTGTTGCCATTGGCGTTTCCATTCCCACGGCGCTGACCTTGACCTTGTCCAGCGCCACCACCAGCAGCACGTTTGGTGCGTACGCGGTCCATCATTTCAGAGCGAGCTGCTCGGGCAGCAGCTGCCATCACTTCGCGGCTAGGTGGTTTGCCCAATCCGCCCCAAATGGTTTGTCGACCCATGGCCAAGGGTTCGGCTTTTTCGCCTTCATCCGGGCCAAATCCTTCAATGAATTGAACTGGAATTTGCTGCTTGGTAAAGGCTTCCACGTCTTTCATGAAACCTTCTTCGTCCAGGCACACAAAGTTCACCGCTTGTCCATCTGCGCCCGCACGACCGGTGCGTCCAATGCGGTGCACGTAGTCTTCGCTGACGTTGGGAATTTCGTAATTCACCACATGTGGCAAATCGTCAATGTCAATGCCGCGTGCGGCAATATCGGTCGCCACCAAGGCGCGCACGTCACCGCTTTTAAACCCAGCCAAAGCTTGTGTTCGAGCGCTTTGGCTCTTGTTGCCATGCAGTGCCATGGCGGTGATGCCATTTTTTTCTAAAAATTCGGCCACATTGTTGGCACCAAATTTGGTACGAGTGAACACCAGCACCTGGCTCCAATTGTTTTCTTTAATGATGTGTGCGAGCAAGGCTTTCTTTTTGGTGCGCCCAACAGGGTGAATCACTTGTGTGATGCGCTGCACCGTGGTGTTGCGTGGCGTGACTTGAATTTGTTCTGGGTTGTTCAGCAAATTCGCAGCCAAATCGCGAATTTCATCACTGAAGGTGGCTGAGAACAACAAGCTTTGTTTTTGTTGCGGAAGTAAAGCCAGTACTTTTTTCACATCGTGAATGAAACCCATGTCCAACATGCGGTCGGCTTCATCCAAAATCAGCACTTGCACTTGACCCAAATCCAGCATGCCTTGTTGTTGCAAATCCAACAATCGTCCGGGTGTGGCTACCAGCAAGTCAACGCCTTTTTTGAGCTTGCTGATTTGCGGGTTCATGCCCACACCACCAAAAATGACAGTGGATGTGAGATCTAAATATTTGCCGTAGGTGCGAATGGATTCTTCCACTTGGGCGGCGAGTTCGCGTGTTGGTGTCAGCACCAATGCACGTATGCCAATGCCATTGAATTTGCTTTTTGGGCGTTCACTTGTGGCGAGTTTATGCAACACGGGCAAGGTGAATGCAGCGGTTTTGCCAGTTCCTGTTTGCGCGCCGCCTAAGAGGTCGCGGCCAGCCAAAATGCTGGGGATGGATTGGGCTTGAATGGGGGTAGGGGTGTCGTAACCTTGTTCGAGTACGGCTTTCAAAATGGCGGGAGCCAAGTTCAGTTCTTCAAATTTCATGAGTAAGTTGTGTAAATTGGCGCTCTTTCCTGAGCGCTTGGGAATCGGCCTGTCGCGGAAAAGTCCGGACCAGTCATGGGGCAGATGGGATTGCTATGAGAAATCAGCAGGTTGCTGAGGTTGCAGACAAACTGGCGTTTGCAACAGGCGAATTATCTCATAAAACCCTTAGGTGTGTTTTATGCGCGTTTTATGCCAGTTTGCCCAGCAACAAGTATTCCATCAAGGCTTTTTGTACATGCAAGCGATTTTCCGCTTCATCCCAGACGACGGATTGCGGGCCATCGATCACTTCTGCTTGCACTTCTTCGCCACGGTGTGCGGGTAAGCAGTGCATGAACAAGGCATCTGGTTTGGCTTTTTGCATCATGTCTTCATCTACACACCACGCTGCAAAAGCTGTTTTTCGTTTTTCATTTTCAGCTTCGTAGCCCATGCTGGTCCATACATCGGTAGTGACCAAATCGGCGCCTGCGCAGGCTTCTTTGGGGTCTTTGAAAACTTTGTAGCTTTCGTTTGAACGCAGTCCTGCCACATCTTGGTCTACCTCATAGCCGCTGGGTGTGCTGACATGGACGTTAAAGCCCAGTATCTCGCTGGCTTGTAACCAGGTGTTGGCCATGTTGTTGCCATCACCCACCCAAGCAACGGTTTTGCCACGTATGTCGCCACGGTGCTCGATATACGTGAAAATGTCGGCCAAGATTTGGCATGGATGAAATTCATTCGTCAAACCGTTAATGACGGGTACGCGCGAATGCTCGGCAAATCGCTCAATCTTGGTTTGCTCATAGGTCCGAATCATCACCAAATCGACCATGCGGCTGATCACTTTGGCGCTGTCTTCAATCGGTTCGGCTCGTCCCAGTTGACTGCCATCTGTGGTTAAGTGAACGACAGATCCACCCATTTGGTACATGCCGGCTTCAAAGCTGACCCGTGTACGGGTGGAAGCTTTTTCAAAAATCATTGCCAGCGTGCGGTCAGCCAAGGGCTGGTGCTTGTCATAGGCTTTGAACTTCTTTTTGATTAACGCTGCACGTTCAAATATGTACGCGTATTCGCTTGCATTGAAGTCGCTGAACTGCAAGTAATGCTTCAATGGAATGTCGGGCTTGGTCATGCTTTATCTGCCAACAATTTTTTAACCAGCGGCGTCAAAATCGCAATGATTTCGTCAATTTCAGCTTGCGTGATGATGAGCGGTGGTACCAATCGTATGACAGTATCCGCTGTCACGCTCAATAACAAACCATTGTCCGCGCATTGCTTGACCAGTTCGCCACAGGGTTTGGTCAGCTCGATACCAATCATCAAACCTTGCCCACGAATTTCTTTGACGCCGGGGTTGCCAGCAAAAGCTTTGGCGAGTTCGGCTTTGAAATAATCACCCATTTTGGCAGCGTGTGCCAATAAGCCTTCTTCTTCCATGATGCGAATGGTTTCGATGCCCGCACGCATAGCCAGTGGGTTTCCACCAAACGTTGTGCCATGGTTGCCGGGTTGGAAAATGTTGGCTGCTTTGGGTCCTGCAACGACAGCACCAATGGGCACACCGCTTCCTAAACCTTTAGCCAATGGCATGACGTCAGGCACAATGCCTGCCCATTGGTGTGCAAACCATTTGCCTGTGCGGCCCATGCCGCATTGCACTTCATCAATCATCAGCAACCAGTCGTTTTCATCGCACAATTTGCGGACTTGTTGCAAATATTCAACGCGCATCGGATTCACACCACCTTCACCTTGAATGGTTTCGAAGAAAACGGCTGTGATGTTTTTGTTGCCAGCGGTGGCTTTTTTCAGTGCGTCAATGTCATTCAATGGCACACGGATAAAGCCTTCTACCAATGGTCCAAAACCGGCTTGTACTTTGGGGTTGCCCGTGGCACTCAAGGTGGCAATGCTGCGACCATGAAATGCTTTTTCGTAAACCACAATCTCGGGGCGTTCAATGCCCTTGTCATGCCCATACTTGCGTGCGAGTTTCAAAGCGGCTTCGTTTGCTTCTAAACCCGTGCAGCAAAAGAATACATTGGTCATGCCTGATAGTTCAACCAACTTAGCAGCCAGTTGTTCTTGTCCTGGCACATGGTAGTAATTGCAGCTATGGATGATTTTGCTCAGTTGATCTTGCAACGCTGGGACCAATTTGGGGTGGTTATGCCCTAAGGTATTGACAGCGATGCCACCCAAACCATCAATGTAGCTTTTGCCATTGATGTCCCACAAACGGCAGCCTTGTCCATGCGACAGAGCCATCGGCACGCGGCCGTAAGTGTTCATCACATGCGGTGAGGCGGCTTCAATAAATGTGGCAGATGGCTGAGGTGCTGACATGAATGTTCTCCGTAAAGCTAGATTTTAGTTGCATTTTGTAAGTAAGCGGTCATAATCTGCTGGTGTAATTTAAGCGTTACCCAAGTCGCCTCTGCTATTCGGTGCAGCCGTGTTGCAGAAGGTTTTTTAACCATACAAAGTTCTCTTCAGGAGAACGGAGAAAGCGAATCATGAGTCAAGCTCCCAATGCGCAGCCTATGGCGTCAGCGCAAGCTTCGGGTACAACCGCAGCTACAGTCTATCAAGCCTATTCTGGCAATACATTTCTTTTCGGTGGCAATGCACCGTATGTCGAAGAGATGTATGAAAACTACCTGGCAAACCCAAGCAGCGTTCCTGACAGTTGGCGCGAGTATTTTGATGCACTTCAGTATGTCCCTGCTGTTGATGGCACTAACGCCAAAGACGTGCCGCATATGCCCGTTATCAATGCTTTTGCAGACCGAGCTAAACACGGCGGAACCCGCGTTGTCATGGCAAGTAGCGACGAGGAGATGGGCCGCAAGCGCACCGCAGCACAACAATTGATTGCCGCTTATCGGAATGTGGGGCAACGTTGGGCCGATTTAGACCCGCTGAAACGCACGGAGCGCCCGAATATTCCTGACTTAGATCCTGCTTATTACGGTTTCACGGACGCAGATCAAGAAACTGTGTTTGATACCAGCAATACTTTCTTTGGCAAGAAAACCATGCCATTGCGTGAATTGCTCAATGCATTGCGCGAAACGTATTGCGGCACTATAGGTGCTGAGTTTATGTACACCAGCGAACAATCTGAAAAGCGCTGGTGGCAAGAAAAATTGGAAACTATTCGCAGTAAACCCAATTTCACGGCTGAAAAGAAGAAAGATATCTTAGAGAGACTCACCGCAGCGGAAGGCTTGGAGCGATATTTGCACACCAAATATGTGGGCCAAAAGCGTTTTTCTTTAGAAGGCGGCGAGAGTTTCATAGCTGCAATGGATGAATTAATTTTAAGTGCCGGTGCACAAGGCGTGCAAGAAGTTGTGATCGGCATGGCACATCGCGGACGCTTGAATGTCTTGGTCAATACCATGAGCAAGTTGCCAGCCGATTTGTTTGCAGAGTTCGATCACACCGCCCCTGAAGACTTGCCAGCTGGTGACGTGAAATACCACCAAGGTTTCAGCTCAAACATGTCTACACCGAGTGGACCGGTGCACCTGACTTTGGCATTTAACCCTTCACACTTGGAAATCGTGAATCCTGTCGTTGAGGGTTCGGTTCGTGCGCGCATGGACAGGCGCGCAGACCCAATGGGCAAACAAGTGCTACCTGTATTGGTGCATGGCGATTCTGCGTTTGGTGGTCAGGGCGTTAATCAAGAAACATTGGCATTGGCGCAAACCCGTGGTTACTCAACCGGCGGCACAGTGCACATCATCATCAATAATCAAATTGGGTTTACCACTTCAGACCCACGTGACATGCGTTCCAGTGTGTTCTGCACCGACATTGTGAAAATGGTGGAAGCGCCTGTTCTGCATGTGAATGGTGATGACCCAGAAGCAGTGGTGTTGGCTACGCAAATGGCATTGGAGTACCGCATGACTTTCAAAGCCGATGTGGTGTTAGACATTGTTTGTTTCCGTAAATTAGGTCACAACGAACAAGACACGCCTGCGCTGACACAGCCACTTATGTACAAAAAAATTGCCCTTCACCCTGGCACACGCAAATTGTTTGCGGACAAATTAACTGCGCAAGGTTTAGGTGCAAGCTTGGGTGACGACATGGTGAAGGCTTACCGAGCAGCACTGGAGAGTGGCAAACCTTTGAGTGAGCCTGTTTTAAGTAACTTCAGAGCGAAATATACGGTGGATTGGTCACCTTTCATTGGTAAAAAATGGACCGATGCAGGTGACACGGCAATTCCCATGGCTGAATGGAAACGTTTGGCGACAAAAATCAGCAACATTCCAGAAACGGTCACACCACATAATTTGGTTAAGAAAGTGTTGGACGACAGGGCCGCTATGGGGCGTGGTGACTTGCCAGTGGATTGGGGTATGGGTGAACACATGGCTTTTGCTTCCTTGGTGGCCAGTGGTTATCCGGTTCGCTTATCAGGTGAAGACTGCGGACGCGGCACTTTCACACACCGCCATGCAGTGATACACGATCAAAATCGTGAAAAATGGGACACCGGCAGTTATGTGCCATTACAGAATGTGGCCGATGGACAGGCACCATTTGTGGTGATTGATTCCATCTTGTCTGAAGAAGCGGTTCTGGCATTTGAATACGGTTACGCATCAAATGACCCCAACACCATGGTGATTTGGGAAGCGCAGTTTGGTGACTTTGCAAATGGCGCACAAGTGGTGATTGACCAGTTTATCGCCAGTGGCGAAGTGAAATGGGGACGCGTCAACGGCTTAACAGTGATGCTGCCACACGGCTACGAAGGACAAGGTCCTGAGCACAGCTCAGCACGCTTAGAGCGCTTCATGCAATTGGCAGCAGACACCAATATGCAAATTGTGCAGCCGACAACTGCCAGCCAAATTTTCCATGTGTTGCGCAGGCAAATGGTACGTAATTTGCGTAAACCATTGATTATTTTTACTCCAAAATCTTTGTTGCGTCATAAAGATGCTACATCGCCGGTTTCTGAATTTACCAAGGGCATGTTCCAAACCGTTATTCCAGAACACAAAGCACTCAAGGCTGATAAGGTTAAACGTGTTGTTGCATGTTCGGGCAAGGTCTATTACGACTTGATGAAAAAACGTGAAGAAGCTGGACATGACGATACCGCCATCATCCGAGTGGAGCAGTTGTATCCCTTCCCACACAAAGCATTTGCTGCAGAGATCAAAAAGTATCCCAACGCCACCGACGTGGTTTGGTGCCAGGACGAACCTCAAAACCAAGGTGCGTGGTTCTTTGTGCAGCATTACATTCATGAAAATATGATGGATGGTCAGAAGCTGGGTTATGCAGGGCGTGCAGCATCAGCATCGCCTGCGGTGGGCTACTCGCATTTGCACCAAGAACAACAAAAAGGATTGGTTGAAGCTGCATTTAGCAAACTCAAAGGTTTTGTCTTAACAAAATAAAGCAAATAAAAATCAAATGGTTTTGTATTGAACTCTTGATTGACGTCATAAGACTTCGAACAAAATCCTTCATCACATATAGAAATACGGAATAAACATCATGGCATTAACAGAAGTAAAAGTACCGCAACTGTCTGAATCTGTGGCTGAGGCCACCATGCTGACATGGAAGAAAAAAGCTGGCGATTTGGTCACGGCGGATGAAATTTTGATTGAAATAGAAACTGACAAAGTGGTACTAGAAGTGCCAGCGCCTAGCAGTGGCGTGTTGTCTGAAATTTTGGTGGGTGATGGCGCCACCGTGGTTGCTGAACAATTGATCGCACGCATTGACACCGATGGCAAAGTTGGCGCCACTGCTGCTGTACCTGCGGCAGCGTCTGCACATGCACCTGCTGCCGCGGCACAATCGGTTGCAGTACCTGCTACAACTTCTAACAGCATGGCAGGTGTGGCGATGCCGTCAGCTGCAAAAATGTTGGCAGACAATGGTTTGGCAGCTGGATCCGTCTCTGGTACTGGAAAAGATGGTCGCATAACCAAGGGCGACGTCATCGGTGTCGTCGCTTCAGGAGTTACAAATGCAACGAATGTTATAGCGCCTCAGGCAGCAAATATGCCGGCTACAGGCTTAAATGCGAATAAATCATTACCACCTGTGGCTGCCAAAGCTTTGGATTTGGGAGATCGTCCTGAGCAGCGCGTCCCGATGAGTCGTTTGCGCGCACGCGTGGCAGAGCGCTTGTTGCAATCACAATCGACCAACGCCATTTTGACTACCTTCAATGAAATCAATATGGCGCCTGTGATGGAAATGCGCAAGCGCATGCAAGAGCGATTTGAGAAAGAACATGGTGTGAAGCTGGGTTTCATGAGCTTCTTTGTTAAATCTGCCGTTCATGCCTTGAAGAAATTCCCAGTTCTCAATGCCAGCGTGGATGGCAATGATATTGTTTACCATGGCTACTTTGATATCGGTATCGCTGTGGGTTCACCACGTGGTTTGGTAGTGCCAATATTACGCAATGCCGATCAAATGAGCTTTGCAGATATTGAAAAGAAAATTGCAGAATTTGGCGTGAAAGCACGTGATGGCAAACTGGGTATGGACGAGATGATGGGCGGCACTTTCTCTATCAGCAATGGTGGAACGTTTGGCTCTATGTTGTCGACACCCATCATCAACCCACCGCAAAGCGCCATTTTGGGTATCCATGCAACCAAAGACCGTGCAGTGGTTGAAAACGGCCAAATCGTTATCCGCCCCATGAACTACTTTGCCATGAGCTACGATCACCGCATCATCGACGGTCGCGAAGCCGTACTCGGCTTGGTCGCCATGAAAGAAGCGATGGAAGATCCAGCACGTTTGTTGTTTGACATCTAATTACAGGAGAAAAAGATGTCTAAACAATTTGATGTGGTGGTAATCGGTGGTGGTCCTGGTGGCTATATTGCGGCGATTCGTGCCGCGCAGTTGGGTAAAACCGTGGCTTGTGTGGATGCAGCAACCGGTAAGGACGGCAAACCTGCCTTGGGCGGCACTTGTACCAATGTGGGTTGCATTCCCTCTAAGGCATTGTTGCAATCGAGTGAACATTTTGAGCACGCGAACTTGCACTTTGCGGAGCACGGCATCAGCGCCAAAGATGTCAAGATGGACGTGTCCAAAATGATTTCACGCAAAGACGGCGTTGTCAAACAAAACAACGACGGCATTTTGTACTTGTTCAAAAAGAACAAAGTTACGTTCATTCACGGCCGTGCAGCATTTGCCAAAACCGATGGTGGCGGATACACCTTGGCAGTGACTGCCAATGACAAATCGGTGCAAGAGATCACAGGGACACACATCGTGGTGGCCACTGGTTCTAACGCACGCGCATTGCCCGGCGTACCATTTGATGAGCAAACGGTGCTGTCCAACGACGGTGCACTGGCTTTAACGGTTGTGCCCAAAAAGCTGGCATTGATTGGCTCTGGCGTGATTGGCTTGGAGATGGGCAGCGTCTGGCGTCGTTTGGGCGCAGAGGTGACAATTCTTGAAGGTATGCCAACATTCCTGGCGGCGGTGGATGAACAAATCGCAAAAGAAGCAAAAAAAGCTTTCGACAAGCAAGGTTTGAAGATTGAATTGGGCGTCAAGGTCGGTGATGTCAAAGTTTCTAAAAAAGGTGTGAACATTGCCTACACCAACGCCAAAGGCGAGGCACAAACGTTGGATGCAGATAAATTGATTGTCTCAATTGGTCGCGTGCCAAATACTGACGGTTTAAATGCACAAGCTGTTGGCTTAGCCGTGGATGAACGCGGCATGATCACTGTAGACGGCGACTGCAAAACAAACTTGCCCAATGTATGGGCGATTGGCGACGTGGTGCGTGGCCCCATGTTGGCGCACAAGGCCGAAGAAGAAGGCGTAGCCGTTGCAGAGCGCATTGTTGGTCAGCACGGTCATGTGGACTTTGGTACCACGCCGTGGATTATTTACACCCACCCTGAAATCGCTTGGGTAGGCCGTACTGAGCAGCAACTCAAGGCAGATGGTGTGGCGTACAAAGCAGGCAGCTTCCCCTTTCTTGCCAATGGCCGCGCACGCGCTTTGGGCGACACCACAGGCATGGTCAAAATCTTGGCTGATGCCACGACAGATGAAGTGCTTGGCGCCCATATCGTTGGCCCGCAAGCCAGCGAGCTGATCGCTGAGTGTGTGATGGCCATGGCATTCAGAGCCAGCAGCGAGGACATTGCCCGTATTTGTCACGGTCACCCAACCTTGAGCGAATCAACCAAAGAAGCTGCCTTGGCAGTGGACAAACGCACATTGAATTTCTAAATACGCAGGCATTGTCAATATGTCGCAGAGTGTGCGTGAGGTTTACGATGCAGAGTTGCTGGTGCGAGGCTATACCAGTGACCCTGCACAGAATCATGCTGTTGAGGTGCTTGACCAATGTGCAGCGGCATGGTCGGCTTATAAAATTCAACGATCCAATTCGCTTAAAAAATTGGTTAACCACCCTGACGAACCGCGGGGAGTTTATCTGTACGGTGGGGTAGGTCGTGGTAAAAGCTTTTTGATGGACTGCTTTTACAAGGCAGTGCCATTAAAGCGTAAGACCCGGTTACATTTTCATGAATTCATGCGTGAGGTGCATCGTGAATTACGCGATTTGCAGGGCATTGCCAACCCATTGGATGTATTGGCGAAACGCATGGCGACGCGCTACAAATTGATTTGTTTTGATGAATTTCACGTTGCCGACATCACAGATGCCATGATTTTGTACCGTTTACTTGATGCATTGTTCAAACATGGAGTTGGTTTTGTCACCACTTCTAATTTCAAACCCAGCGATTTGTACCCCGGTGGTATGCACAGAGACAGAATTCTGCCAGCTATTGATCTGCTCAATGCGCGACTGGATGTTGTCAATGTCGATAACGGCACGGATTACAGGCAGCAAACAATGGCGCAGATACACAGTTATCACATGCCGTCTGGCGAGACAGCTGACCTTGAAATGGGAAAGTCATTTGACATGCTCACCGCATCACCCGATGAGGATCCCGTGATGCACATTGAGGCGCGTGAAATTAGAGCACGTCGCAAAGCACCCGGCGTGGTTTGGTTTGACTTTAAAGTTTTGTGTGGTGGCCCACGTTCACAAAATGATTACCTCGAAATTGCAGAGCAATTTCATACGGTGCTACTGAGCAATGTGCCCTACATGCCACCCCGAATGTCCAGCGAAGCGCGGCGTTTTACCTGGTTAGTTGATGTGATGTACGATAGAAAGGTCAAACTGATCATGTCGGCAGAAGTTGAACCTGAGGCGTTGTACACAGAAGGACCCTTGGCGCATGAATTTGTGCGAACAGTATCGCGCATCAATGAGATGCAGTCGATTGAATATTTGAATACAGACAGGCGTTTGGTAAATACACAATTGGTTTAATTGATTCACGATGTCTTTTAACATGCATAAAATCATTTATTTTGCTATTTATTTAATAGCAATATATGCAAATATTATGCCGGCTACAGCTCAAAATGGTACTCAATTATCAACAGAACAGGCGCGTAAACAGATACGACAAGAAAAAACTGAAATTGAATCAAGCTACAAAGAGAAAGAAGCGGCATGCTTAAAAAGATTTGTAGCTACCCCATGTATCGATGATGCCAAACTGCAAAAGACGAAGGCATTGGCTCAAATTAAGCAGCGTGAATTGGTCTTAAACGATGAAGAGCGTGCCTTGAAAAAAGCCAAAATTGAAAGCAAGCTAACTCAATCGCCGAAAGCAGATTCTCAATCGCAATCAAAACAAAAATCAAAAGCACAACAAGAGATGAAATCGTCTGATTCCCTACGCAACACTGATGAAAGCGCAGACGATGCACAAAAGCAAAAGCAGCAGCAAAAGCAATCTCAGGCACAAGCGCAGGCCAAGTTGAGAGTGAAAAAAACAGAAATGAAAAAGGTCGAGTCGGATAAAAAAGCGAATAGACGGTCCGCCAAAAGCAATCAAGAAAGTACGAACGCGGCGAAATTTCAAAATAAAATCGCTGAGGCACAAGCACGAAAAAGCGCTGTAGAAGAAAGAAATTCAAACCGAAGCAAACCAAAATCTGCGCCATTGCCATCTCCGTCGACTGCAAAGTCAGAATCAAAATCTTCGACTCCAAGATAGAGATGATTTCCGTAGCGAGAAAAATTCGCTTAGGTTTTAATAGTAAGTCCAGTCCTAATCGTATTTAACTATGGCGACAGACAAATTATCTCCACGCTTGTTGCTTCTTGTTCTGGCGCTCTGTATGAGAAACTCTGTTGCTTCACGCGGAGGCAGGCTGGCAAGAATTTGCCCCATTTCTTGTACAGAGTAGTAGGCCCAAAGTCCATCCGTACATGCAATGAAACAATCGCCTGATTTGATTTTTTCGACATGATGGAAATCGATTGCAGGCACTGATTTGCTACCCAAAATGCGCGTCAAAATGTTAGCTTTGGGGTGTCGTTGTGCTTTCTCTTCTGTCAATTCGCCGCAATCTACAAGCGCTTGCACATACGAATGATCTAAGGTTCTGTTGATTAAAGTGGCATGGTTGAAGTGGTAAATACGCGAATCGCCCACATGCGCCCAATAACATTCGCTCGAACTGGTAGTTAAAAATGCAGCGAATGTGCTGTGGGGTTGTTGTTCAGATGTGACGGCTGTCAGGCCAATCACCATGTGTGCATCCAATGCGATTTGTTCGAGCAGTTTTTTGGCATCATCTGTCTTGGAATTAAATGACTTAAACAGCTGTTCTGCAGTTTGCATCACTTGGTCAGAGGCTTTGCGTCCACCCGAAGCACCACCCATGCCATCGGCCACAATCACCAAAAGGCATCTGGGCTCGCGATTGCTTTTGAAAACATGAACTCTGTCTTGTTGCGACGCACGATCACCTTGATGGATACCTGTGGCGGCACTGAAATGCAAGTCTTTGCTCATATACTGGGCGACTTTGTGTTTAAGAATTGGTCAGTTTATTCATGGTCGGCGGCAAGGTTATCACACCATCTGGAATGGATGTGAGGCGATTGATAATATTTAATGGTTTTATTCGATTTTGATTAATAAAGTACACATAGAGAACAGTGTTGCCTACGATTTTGTGCAGGATTCAGTGACACGTATCAATGCCATTTTTGAAGAAAAAGGTGTCTTATCTCAGCACGATCCATTTTTCAAGCAACGTGCCGGGCAAATTGCCATGGCACATGCAGTAGCCAATGCCATTCAACAATGCGATGCTTTAGTGGTTGAAGCTGGTACAGGTGTTGGAAAAACCTATGCCTATCTGGTTCCCGCTTTACTCAGTGGCGAGCGTGTCATCATCTCCACAGCGACCAAGACTTTGCAAGACCAATTGTTTGGGCGTGATTTGCCAAACTTGGTAGCTATGTTGGGTTTGCCGGTTAAAACAGCACTGCTAAAGGGTCGTTCGAGCTATTTGTGCACGTATCGTTTAGAGCTGGCCAGGCAAGATTTTGGTAGCTCCGATAGGGGAATCCAAAATACATTGACCAAGGTTGAAACTTGGTCGCATACCACCCGAAGTGGGGACTTGGCAGAGCTGTCTGGCTTAGACGAGCGTTCGCCCGTTTTGCCTTACATCACATCGAGCCGAGATAACTGTTTGGGTTCGCAATGTCCGAACTTCCGCAGCTGTTATGTGAATTTGGCCAGACGGGAAGCACTGGCGGCTGATGTGGTTGTGATTAACCACCATTTGTTTTTTGCGGATTTGGCGGTTCGTGATTCAGGCATGGCTGAATTATTGCCAACGGTTCGTGTCGTGATATTTGATGAGGCGCATCAGCTGAACGAAACCGGCGTTCAGTTTTTAGGTGCCCAACTGGGTACAGCACAAATCATCGATCTAGCGAGAGATATATTAGCAACTGGAATGCTATTGGCACGTGGTTTATGTGAATGGCGGGATTTGGCATCGGATTTAGAAAAAGCGGCACGAGATTTGCGATTGAGTGTCGGCAAACATGCGTCAGGTACAAAATTACGATGGGTCAACACTGTGCCAGAAAATGTAGATGAGCACACTTGGTTTGAAGCCCTGCAGTCAATTACAGCATCTTGTGAAAAGCTGATCATCGCTTTGAATATGGTCAGCGAGTTAGGGCCAGATTTTGTGCGATTACTAGAGCGTTGTAACCAGTTGCAAGAACGCACCGAATTATTTAAGATGCCCAACAAAGTTAATACTGTTCGTTGGCTCGAAGTCGGGCAACACATCCGCTTGGTGGAGTCGCCTTTGGATATTGCACAGGCAGTGCAAAGCAAAATGTTGAAACTCGATGAGTCCGAGGTGCAGTCGCTCAAAACTTGGATTTTTGCTTCAGCCACACTGGGGCACGATGCCCATTTAAGCTGGTTCACAGAACCATGTGGTTTAACTGAAGCAAGCATTTTGCAAGTAGAGAGCCCATTCGACTATGCCAAGCAAGCTGCAATCTATGTGCCTAAAGGTTTACCCAAACCAAATGATCCTACGCACAGTTTGCAAGTCGCAAATACAGTCGTCGATGCCATTCTCATCTTGCATGGGCGCACCCTCATATTGACCACCACTCTCAAAGCCATGCGAGTGATTGGTGAGCGATTGCAACAGATGTTCGATGCCAACTCTGGAATCGAAATACTGATTCAAGGGCAACAAGCCAAGCGGGAGTTACTGGAACGGTTTCGCGAAGGTTCTTCACAAGGTCGTGCTGCATGCGTGCTGGTGGCATCTGCATCATTTTGGGAGGGTGTGGATGTGCCTGGCGATGAATTGGCTTTGGTAGTCATCGATAAGTTGCCATTCCCACCGCCGAACGATCCATTGGTTGAGGCGCGATCGAAACGGTTGGAAGCCCAAGGGCGCAGTGCTTTCAATGATTACTTTGTTCCAGAAGCATGTGTGGCGCTCAAACAAGGTGCGGGCAGATTGATACGCCGTGAAACCGATGTCGGTGTGTTGATGATTTGCGACACGCGTTTGACGCAAATGGGCTACGGCAGGCGAATTTTGGCATCACTGCCACCTATGCGGCTTTTGCAAAGTGATGATGACTTAAAACAAACTTTGATGATGCAAATGGCGTAAATGTAGCAATCAAAATCAAGTCAGATTTCTACCAAAGCTGCCACCAGCTTTTAGCGCCCACTTGCAAACCTTTGCTTAAGAATTCGCTATTGGGAAAGGATGTGGTCATGATGCGTTTGGCATCGTCGCGCAGGTCGTTCATATTCAAAGCTTCGTACGATTTGTAAACAATGAACATGGCTTCTTCCAAAGCTGGCACATCGCGGTAATCGGTAATGGCTTGTTGCGCTCGGTTAATAGCGGCCACATACGCACCACGTGAGAAATAGTATCTGGCAACGTGTACTTCGTACAAAGCCAATGAATTGGCTATATAGGTCATCCGTTGACGCGCATCAACCGAATATTTGGAGTCAGGAAATTTAACGACAAGCTCTTTGTAAGCGTCAAACGATTCTTTACCCGCTTTTTGATCGCGTTCTGACAAATCTTGACGGGTAAATGAACCGAATAATCCCAAATTGTCAGCAAATGTCACTGTTCCTTTGAGGTACAAGGCGTAGTCAAGTGCAGGGCTGGTTGGGTGAAGTTTCAGAAAACGATCAATTGTGGCCAAAGCTTGCGCCAGGTCGCCATTTTTATATTGGGCAAATGCCTTATCCAATTGCGCTTGTTGGGCCAGTGGTGTACCTGCTGCGCGACCTTCCAATTTTTCAAGCAAGGCAATGGCCTTATCAAAAGCGCCGTCGGCCAGTTCAGATTTGGCATCGCTGTAAATTTTGTTGGGACTGGAGTTAGCAGTGGTGTCAACTGGTGTGCTGGAACATGCCGCCAAGCCTAAGCTCAAAACCAGTACCGAAAGTGTTGAATGCAGTAGTCGATTTTTCAATAACGACTGGGGTCGTGCTTGTAAAGAATCCATTTGCGTTGATAATTTATCGTTAAACATAAGAGGCCACCTTCTTGAAACAGAGCGAATCCATTATATCGACCGAACGCTTGTCAAGCGATAGCGACGCAGTTTTTGCGAATGATCTTGACTTTGCGGAAATTGGCTTCGAGGATAGCCAAAATGACGGTCAAGCCGACAGCCATGAAAAACGCACATTCATCTGTGATACCCATGTGCACGGCAAACGCTTGGATGCGGCGCTTGTCCAATTGGTCGATGAATTTTCAAGAAGCTATTTGCAGCAGCTCATCGAACGTGGGTCTGCAACAATCAATTCACAAGTAGTCCATAAAGCAGCCACGAAGATTAAAGCGGGAGATACCTTAAGTATTGTCTTGCATGCCACTCCGCAAAGCCAGGCATTTAAACCAGAAGCGATGGACATCGAAATCGTGTATGAAGATGCGCATTTAATGGTCATCAATAAGCCAGCTGGATTGGTGGTTCACCCTGCGCCAGGCAACTGGTCTGGCACCTTGCTGAATGGTCTTTTGCACCGTGACAAATCTGCCATCTTGCTTCCCAGAGCCGGAATTGTGCACCGTTTGGATAAAGATACCAGTGGCCTCATGGTTGTTGCACGCTCACGGCAAGCGATGGATACCTTGGTTAAAAAAATTGCGGACCGTGAGGTGAATCGGCAATATGTGGCATTGGCGCACAAAGCTTGGGTAGGTGCAAAATCTGTGGAAGTCGATCAGGCCATTGGGCGCGACCCGCGCAATCGTTTGCGCATGGCAGTGGTAGACCTTGCCAAAACGGGTGGCAAATTGGCCAAAACCACTGTCACCTTGCTACAAAATGCGGACGAAGCTTGTTTGGTGCAATGCCGATTGCATACAGGAAGAACCCATCAAATACGGGTGCATATGGCGTATTTAGGGCATCCCTTGGTGGCGGATGCGGTTTATGGAGGGGCGCCACTCGCAGAGCTAAAGCGGCAAGCGCTGCATGCGAGCCATTTGGCTTTTGAACACCCTGTGACAGGTGAATCACTACAATTTCATTCAAATTTACCTGAGGATATGACTCAAGCGCTGGAAGCTTTGGGGCTGTTATACTCTGCTACAGAGTTCCGCACTAAGCCTTAATGGCATTTGAATAACAAAATAGTCGGTATCAAATTTCAACATGTTGGTCTTAGCAAATCCCTGCCAAGCATGTTGCAGCTTTCGTAAGCAAAAAAGAAAAAGCAAAAATATCGTTAGCGATATACCTTTCTAAAAGAAGCAGTGAATAAGCTGTTTGTACGCAAATAGCGTGACAAACACATGAACATAGCCAACCAAATTGCCCTATAAATTAGTACTATGAATACTTCGGATGCCAAACGTATCCTTGAAACCGCATTGATTTGCGCCCAACAACCCATGCGCTTGGCGGACATGCTCGTTTTGTTTAAAGACGAGATTGGTGCAGACACCCTTAAAGTCATGCTCTATGAGTTGCAACAAGAATGGGGACTCAAAGGGGTCGAGTTGGTTCAAGTGGCTTCGGGCTGGCGTTTTCAAAGCCGACCTGAAATGCGTGAATTTTTGGACCGTCTGACGCCTGAAAAACCACCGAAATACACCCGCGCTGTACTTGAGACCTTGGCGATTATTGCGTATCGTCAGCCCACTACGCGGGCGGATATGGAAGATATTCGCGGTGTGACCATCAATACACTCATCATTAAACAGCTTGAAGACAGAGGCTGGATCGAAGTAATCGGACACCGCGAAACAGTGGGTCGCCCCGCTTTATTTGCAACCACGCGTCAATTTTTAGATGATCTGGGAATAGCATCTTTGGATCAATTGCCTGAAGTTGGACCTTTGCAGGAACAGATTTTGGCAAATTTAAACATTGAAACATTAGACACTGACAGCATCACAGACAGGCAGGCCGAGTTGCCTATGTCCGCCATAGCTGAAACACAAGACTCTTCTCCCACTTCCGAAGCTGAACACACCAACGAAGTACAACCAGATTGAGCAAGGTGTAAGCACCATGCTTAAAAAGTTCTTAAGCACATCGCTTTGAAAAAAGCACAGACATAAAAGTGAAAATATGGAAGACAATTTGTTACCTGAAGATGTAGGTTTGCCGCAAAACGATGCTGAGCAAAAGGACAAGGTATCGGTGCCAGTTGCCGATGACGTAATCGCTTTTGATGACATTGTTTCAGGTCGATTTGATGACGAAGATGCCAATGTTGCACTACCGAAACGTGTGCTATTGCCGCAAGCTGAGCAACCCAAATTGCACAAAGTGCTGGCGCAAGCGGGCATGGGCTCACGACTGGAAATGGAACAACTCATCTTGGAAGGGCGCATTTCCGTCAACAACGAGCCGGCGCACATTGGTCAGCGCATTCAATTAGGCGATCAAGTCAAAGTCAATGGTAAGCCGATCAAATACCGCATAGCGCCACCGCCAACCCGTGTCATTGCGTACCACAAACCAGCAGGTGAAGTGGTGACGCATGATGATCCGCAAAACCGTCCCACTGTGTTTCGCAAATTACCCAAGTTGTACCAGGGCAAGTGGCAATCAGTGGGTCGCTTAGATTTGAATACCGAGGGTTTGCTGCTCTTCAGTAGCTCTGGCGACTTGGCCAACAATTTAATGCACCCACGTTTTGGCTTAGAACGCGAATACGCGGTTCGTGTATTGGGACGCTTGGATAAAGAAGAAAAACAAAAGCTCCTCGATGGTGTGCAGCTTGACGATGGATTAGCGCAATTTGGCTCGATTGAAGACGGTGGCGGCGAAGGTGCCAACTGCTGGTACAAGGTCACCATTTCGGAAGGTCGTAACCGCGAAGTACGCCGCATGTTGGAATCAGTTGGCCATGCGGTCAGCCGTTTGATTCGCATACGCTACGGCGCCATGGTGTTGCCTAAGGGCTTGAAGCGTGGCGCGTGGATGGAATTGGGCGAGTCGGATATTCAAGCGCTGATGCGGGCAGTGAATGCCGCATCCCCATCGCAACGCCCTGCAAGTCGACCTGACCGTGGTGCAAATACTGGTGGTGGTGAAGGTAATCGCAATCGCAACCGCGGGAATCGTGGCGGTAACCAAAACGGTGGGAAAAGTGGCGGCAGAGGCATGTCGGGACGTTCTAATGGCCAAGTTCAACCTCGTTCCAACGCACCAGATAACCGTCAACCCGACCCATTAAAGACCTCGCAAGGCTATATTGGTGCCGACAGTTTGAATCAGCAACGACAACAACGCCGTGCTAGTTCAGGCTCTGGTTCGGGTGGGAATGGTGCACGCCGCGCATCGCGCCGTCCATAAGCATTTAATAACCGAAATGCACTGGGCAATACGGCGTTAGCCGTGTTTGGCAGTTATATATGAAAAATCAGGCTGTAGACAGCATACTTATTGCCTAGTATGCTATTAAAATAATAGTATTCAGTCTCTCAAAATATTCCCGCATTCAGGCGATGATTTAGAGAATCCGGCAATAGAAATCAGCATTAGCAAGTTAAAATAGAGGGCTTGCTATAAATTTTGAACGCAAACGTTTGGAATCGACTGGCAATCTAAAGACTTAACCCGTATCAAGGAAATATACACAATGGCTATCGAACGCACTCTCTCTATCATCAAACCTGACGCAGTTGCTAAAAACGTGATCGGTCAAATTTACGCTCGTTTTGAAGCTGCTGGCTTGAAAGTTGTTGCTGCCAAAATGGCTCACCTCTCACGTGGCGAGGCAGAGGCTTTTTACGCAGTTCACAAAGCACGTCCATTTTTCAACGACTTGGTCAGCTTCATGATTTCTGGCCCTGTGATGATTCAAGCGCTAGAAGGCGAAGGCGCCATTTTGAAAAACCGCGATTTGATGGGCGCAACAGACCCTAAGAAGGCCGACAAAGGCACCATTCGTGCTGACTTTGCAGACAGCATTGATGCCAACGCCGTGCACGGTTCAGACGCAGCAGAAACAGCAGCGCAAGAAATTGCCTTCTTTTTCCCTGGCATGAACGTCTACAGCCGTTAATCAAATTGCCCGTTAAATAGTCAGTCTTTTGCCATGACGGTCAACCTACTCGATTTTGATCGCCAGGGGTTGATCGCTTATTGTGAGCAATTGGGCGAAAAAAGCTTCAGAGCAACGCAGCTTTTTCGTTGGATACACCAAAAAGGCGAATCTGATTTCGCTCAAATGAGCGATTTGGCCAAGCCTTTGCGTGATAAATTGGCTCTAAAAGCCCGTGTACAGGGCTTGCCCATCATCAGTCAAAAAGAATCCAGCGATGGAACCATCAAATGGCTGTTTGATGTGGGTGGTGGGAACGCTGTCGAAGCGGTATTTATCCCAGAAGAAACTCGTGGTACTTTGTGTGTCTCATCGCAAGCAGGATGCGCTGTAGGGTGTCGTTTTTGCTCAACGGGACATCAGGGGTTTAGCCGTAATCTGACCACCGGTGAAATCATCAGCCAATTGTGGTTTGCTGAGCATTTTTTGCGTAAGCGCTTGTCGACAAGTGAACGCGTTATCTCTAATGTGGTGATGATGGGCATGGGTGAGCCATTGCAAAATTACACCGCTTTAGTTCCAGCCTTGCGCGCAATGTTGGACGACCATGGTTATGGTTTGTCCAGGCGCCGATTGACGGTGTCCACTTCAGGTGTTGTCCCCATGATTGACCGCTTGGCCGCAGATTGTCCGGTTGCGTTGGCAGTCTCATTGCATGCACCGACGGATGCTTTACGTGACAACTTGGTACCCATTAACCAAAAATACCCGATTGCCGAATTACTGGATGCTTGCCAACGGTATTTGGCATTTGCGCCGCGCGATTTCATTACCTTTGAATATTGCATGCTAGACGGTGTCAACGACAGCATTGAGCATGCCAAACAGTTGGTCGACTTGGTAAAAAACCATGCGGGCAAAGGCATTCCATGCAAATTTAATTTGATCCCCTTTAACCCGTTTCCCGCTTCAGGCCTGCTGTGTTCGTCCAAGAATCAAGTACAGGCTTTTGCCAAAGTTCTCAGCGATGCGGGTATAGTGACAACCGTACGCAAAACACGTGGTGACGACATTGATGCGGCTTGTGGGCAATTGGCCGGTGAGGTGATTGACAGAACTAAGGTAGTTATTCGCATGCAACAAAGGATGGTTGAATGATGGCAAGTAAAAATTCTCTTTTCGTCACGGCTATGCTAGTCCTTGTCTTTACTTGGCTCAGTGGCTGTGCCACCGAACCTACGGGAACTGCAGGGCAAGCCGATTTGGCTACTGCGTCAGACGAAACAGAGCAACAAAAGCGCGCCAAAATCAGGTTGGAATTGGCGCAGGGCTATTTAGAGCAGGGACAGCTCACTGTTGCCCTGGACGAAGTGAAATTGGCTATCAATGCAGACCCCAGATCCACCGATGCATACAACTTGCGTGGCCTGATTTACATGCGTCTGAACGACATGGGTTTGGCGCGTGACAGTTTTACGCGTGCAGCCAGTTTGAATCCAAGAGATGGCAATGTGCTGCACAATTTGGGATGGTTGTCATGCCAAGAAGCCCGCTACGCAGAATCGATCGTTTATTTTGATCGTGCTTTGGCCAGTCCAGCATATCAGGGGCAAGCCAACACTTGGTTGACCAAGGGTGTTTGCTTCATGCGTGCAGGCGACAAGCGACAAGCTGAATCCAGTTTTTTGCGTGCTTTGGAGTTTGATGCTGCGAACCCGATCACTGGCTATAACTTGGCAAATTTAATGTACCAGCGCCAAGAGCTGGTACGCGCACAGTTTTACATTCGGCGCTTGAATAACAGTGAATTTTCCAATGCGGAATCGTTATGGTTGGCTGCCAAAATTGAAAGAAAACTGGGTAATCAAGTGGGCGTCACCCAGTTGGGAGAAAGTTTGAAAAAGCGGTTTCCAGAATCCAAAGAAATGTCTTTGTTTGATCGGGGTTTATTTAATGACTAACGCATCACAAGAATTAATTCAATCACCAGAACTGCCGACTTTGCAGGAAGAGCATGAGGTTCAGAGTGATAACGCGCCAGAAATAAATATTCAAGAGCCGACGCAACCAAGCGCTGGTCAGCTTATAAAACAAGCACGCATGCAAGCAGGTTTGCACATTGCAGCGTTGGCAGTTACTTTAAAAGTACCAGTGAAACGGCTCGAAGCATTAGAAGACGACAACTTAAACCTGTTACCGGATATGGTTTTTGTGCGTGCATTGGCAGCCAGTGTATGCAACACCCTCAAAATTGATCCAGAGCCCATTTTGGCTTTAATGCCCAAGTCAGGTTCAACCAGATTAGACAATGTCAGCAAGTCGATTGACACACCCATTCGTCGCTCAGCTTTGTCTAATGACAAAGTGAGCCCCATGGATTTTATGAAAACACCATGGATGATAGGTGGCGCAGCCCTGTTGTTGGGAGCAGCAGCCATCTATTTTTGGCCGACGATGAAGTCTGACAGCACAAAGACCATTCAAGAGTCAAAAACATCGGGTGTAATCGAGATGGCTTCAAAAGAATCCAACGCCATTCAAGTGACACCGGTGGTTGCGACACCGGTCACTGCGGCAACCGCACCGGTTATATCCACCGATACGGCAAACCAGCCAAGCGCATTGACGGCATCCGCCAATACGACAACGGTGAGTGATGGTATTGTGGCTTTCAAAGCCAGTGGTGATACTTGGATTGAGGTCAAAGATGCCAAGGGAGCCACGGTTTTTAAACAGCTTATGAAGGCAGGGGAAAGCGCTGGTGCGAATGGTGTTTTACCTTTGTCCGTGACTGTAGGAAGTACAAATTTCACACAAGTACTGGTTCGCGGTCAGGTTAAAGATTTGACTTCGATTGCAAAAAACAATGTGGCGTTTTTTGAGGTGAAGTGATGCAGTCGAGTTTGCCAGTCATTGAGCCGATTTCCTGTGCGAGCCCAACAGTTAAGCGCACGCGCCAAGCCTCGGTGGTTTGGGGTTCTCGCACAGTGACTGTTGGTGGTGATGCGCCCGTTCGGGTGCAATCCATGACCAATACCGATACGGTAGATGCCGTTGGCACGGCGATACAAATCAAAGAACTGGCCAATGCTGGCTCTGAAATGGTGCGCATCACGGTCAATACACCTGAAGCAGCAGCCCAAGTGCCGTACATTCGCGAGCAGTTGGATCGCATGGGTATTGATGTGCCCTTGATTGGCGATTTTCATTACAACGGCCATCGATTGCTCACTGATTTTCCAGATTGCGCACAAGCCTTATCGAAATACCGGATCAACCCAGGCAATGTGGGTAAGGGTGATAAAAAAGACAAACAATTTGGTCAAATGATTGAAGCAGCGGTGCGTTGGAACAAAGCCGTTCGCATTGGTGTCAATTGGGGTAGTTTGGACCAAGAATTGCTGGCGCACCTAATGGATGAAAATTCCAAACGCAGTATTCCTTGGGATGTCAAAACCGTGATGTTTGAAGCTTTGGTGTCATCGGCGATTGATTCAGCCAAACTTGCAGAGACCATGGGTCTGAATGGCAATCAAATTATCTTGTCGTGCAAAGTCAGCGGTGTTCAAGACTTGATTTCCGTCTACCGTGGCATGTCCAAGCGCTGTGATTACGCTTTGCATTTGGGTTTGACTGAAGCGGGTATGGGTACCAAAGGGACAGTTGCCTCAGCAGCAGCTTTGTCTGTTTTGCTGCAAGAAGGCATTGGCGACACCATTCGCGTGTCTCTCACGCCGCAACCGAACGAATCCCGCACACAAGAAGTGGTCATCGCATCCGAAATTTTGCAATCCCTAGGGTTGCGCAGTTTTGTACCCAGTGTGACCGCCTGTCCAGGCTGTGGCCGAACCACCAGCACCACATTCCAATCATTGACGCAACAAATTGATGATTTTTTGCGTGCCCAAATGCCTGTTTGGAAAGACAAATTTGCTGGTGTTGAAAAAATGAAAGTTGCTGTCATGGGTTGCATTGTGAATGGCCCAGGTGAGAGCAAGCATGCCGATATTGGTATTAGCTTGCCTGGCACTGGCGAAGCACCTGCTGCCCCTGTTTATATTGATGGTGAAAAAAGTGTCACCTTGCGTGGTGACAACATCGCACAAGAATTTCAAACCATTGTTCAAAACTACATTGAAAATCGCTACGGTAAAAAATAATGACAGACAGTCCGACCAGCACAGCTCCAACACAAGCTAATTCCAAAGTTCAGCCCATTTCAGCCGTGAAAGGCATGAACGACATTTTGCCGCCCGATTCAGCCCGCTGGGAATGGTTTGAATCGCATGTGCGCGACGTCATGGCCGGCAGTGCATATAGAAACATTCGCACACCAATCGTCGAACCCACTGCGCTTTTTGTGCGAGGCACAGGCGAGACCACCGACATTGTTGAAAAAGAAATGTACTCGTTTGAGGACAAGTTAAATGGCGAACAATTAACCTTGCGCCCTGAAAATACACCAGGTGTGGTGCGTGCCGCCATTGAACACAACCTCACCTATGACGGCGGCAAGCGCTTGTATTACATGGGCCCCATGTTCCGGCACGAACGTCCTCAGCGCGGGCGTTATCGCCAGTTTTACCAATTGGGCGCTGAAGCATTGGGCTTTGCTGGGCCAGAGGTCGATGCGGAATTGATGCTGTTGGCACACCAATTGTTGTCGCGATTGGGTGTCAAAAATGTGCGAGTGGAGATGAACAGTTTGGGTGTGCCAAGCGAGCGGCAAGCACACCGTGCGGCTTTGATTACTTATTTTGAAAAGCACAAAGATGCGTTGGATACGGATGCGCAGCGACGTTTACTGACCAACCCATTGCGAATTTTGGACACCAAAAATCCCGCCATGCAGAATTTGGTGCAAGCAGCGCCCCAACTGCTGGACTATTTGGGCGAAGCATCACTCAAACATTTGGACACAGTCAAACGCTTGCTGGACAGCTGCGGCGTGGCTTGGGCGATTAACCCACGCTTGGTGCGGGGCTTGGATTACTACAGCCACACCGTATTTGAATTCATCACTAGTGAGCTGGGTGCTCAGGGCACATTGTGTGGCGGTGGTCGCTACGACGGATTATTTGAAATTTTGGGTGGTAAGCCCACATCCGCTGTTGGCTGGGGCATGGGTATCGAGCGTGTGCTGGAGTTGTTGAAAGAGCAGGCCGTTGCCAGCAGCCAACCCAATTTGGATGCCTACGCTATCGTGCCCGATTTAGCAGCAGCACCTGTGGTGGCGGGTGTGTTACAAACTTTACGCGCCAACGGTATCAGTGTGCAAATGCATGCGACAAATGACGGAACAGCAGGCAGCATGAAGAGCCAATTCAAGAAAGCCGACGCCAGCGGTGCTCGGTATGCGCTGGTGTTTGGTGCAGATGAAATGGCTGCTGGACAGCTTACTGTAAAGTCATTGCGAGACGGGCAGGGCGCACAAAGCTTGCAGGCGTTAAAATCGGTGGGTAGCTGGTTGCAAATGCTACGACAATAGCGCTTTGTCAATCCTGATTTGACTTTCACGCTATGCGATATTTATTCGCCATTTGTAATCATTTTCTAATTCCTCTCAATCATTCTCATTTTTAATAAGCCATGGCTACTCAACTCAATCTCGAAGAACAAGAACAACTAGACGAACTGAAGCACTTTTGGAAACAATGGGGCAACCTGATAACTTGGGTGCTGATCGTCGTCATGGGTGCTTATGCGGCATGGAACGCCTACCAATACTACCAACGCAGTCAAGCCACACAAGCCGCGGGGATGTTCACCGAAGTGGAACGCAGTGTAGCGAGCAAAGATGCTGCCAAAATTGAACGCGCTTTAGCTGACATGAACGCCAAATTTGGCTCCACCACTTATGCGCAACAAGCCGGTTTGTTGGCTGGAAAAAGCTTGTTTGAATTGGGTAAAACCGATGCTGCCAAAGCTGCATTGAATAATGTTGCACAAAATGCCAAAGACGAAGGTTACCAAGCTTTGGCGAAATTGCGTTTGTCCGCAGTGGCCATTGAAGCTAAAAACTATGACGATGCACTGAAACAATTGTCTGGAACTTTCCCTGCGGAATTTGCCGCATTGGCCGATGATCGACGTGGTGATGTCTATGCTTTGCAAGGCAAAACTGCAGAAGCCAAAGCCGAATACGTGAAAGCCTACAAAGGTTTTGACGATAAAACTGCATATCGCCGTTTGGTTGAAGTCAAAATCAACGCCTTGGGTGGCGATGCTGTGACGACACCTGCTAAATGAACCGCGCTGAATGAAACCAGTTTTAGCCCTCGTTGGTCGCCCCAACGTCGGTAAATCAACCCTTTTTAACCGCCTGACCAAAACACGCGACGCCATCGTTGCGGATTTTGCGGGGTTGACACGCGACCGCCATTACGGCAACGGCAAGCAAGGCAAGCTGGAATATATCGTGATTGATACCGGTGGTTTTGAACCGACAGCAGAGACCGGCATTTACAAAGAAATGGCCAAGCAAACGCGCCAAGCAGTAGCCGAAGCGGATGTGGTCATCTTCATGGTGGATGCGCGTGATGGTGTGTGCGCACAAGATCACGACATTGCCAAATACCTGCGCAAACTGGGTAAAACATGCATCTTGGTTGCCAATAAAGCAGAGGGCATGACCAACAGCCACCAGTTGGGTGAATTTTTTGAACTGGGATTGGGCGAAGTACATGGTGTGTCAGCAGCACATGGTCAAGGTACGCGCGAACTGGTTGACTTGGCATTTGCCAGTCTGCACTTGAGCGAAGAGGAAGAAGAGCCAGTTGAAACAGGTGCTATCAAAATTGCAGTTGCTGGTCGACCGAACGTGGGCAAGTCCACCTTGATCAACACCTGGTTGGGCGAAGAGCGCTTGGTAGCGTTTGACCAAGCAGGTACCACACGCGATGCGATATCAGTACCATTTGAACGCGATGGGCAAAAGTTTGAATTGATCGACACCGCAGGCTTGCGTCGCAGAGGGCAAGTGTTTGAAGCCATCGAAAAATTCTCTGTCGTCAAAACCTTGCAAGCCATTGCCGATGCGAATGTCGTGCTTTTGTTGATTGACGCCGAGCAGGGCGTGACGGACCAAGACGCGCACATCGCGGGTTATATTTTAGAAAGCGGTCGTGCTGTAGTCATCGCTATTAACAAATGGGATGCGGTGGACGCCTACCAGCGCCAATTGGTGCAGCGCTCGATTGAAACGCGCTTGGCATTTTTGAAGTTTGCCGAGTTGCATTTCATCTCCGCCAAAAAGCGCCAAGGCTTAGGACCATTATGGACATCGCTGGCGAAAGCGCATCGCTCGGCTATGATCAAAATGACAACGCCCGTACTCACACGTTTGCTGCTTGAAGCCGTGCAATACCAAAGCCCAGAACGTGCCGGTCTGTTCCGGCCCAAAATGCGTTACGCCCACCAAGGTGGTATGAACCCACCGGTGATCGTCATACACGGTAACTCGTTGGAACATGTCAGCAATGCGTACAAACGCTTTTTAGAAGGCCGTTACCGACAAGCTTTCAAACTCGTCGGCACGCCGCTACGGATTGAGTTTAAAACGACAGAGAATCCGTACAAAGACAAATAAGACGGAAAAAGTGTTAACTCTACCGTCTTTACTTGGTACGTTGCAGTGTTATTTTGCTGCCGTTGTCTAGTTTTCCAGACCAAGTGCCGTCAGAAGCGGGCTCTAACGTTGCGTTTCTATCTTTGCAACCAGAAACAGAAGTTGATGCCATCATTTGAATCGTCATGCTGCCTTGTGCTATTTTGGTAACAGTAACAGGGAAGGGGCGATTCACGCAGGCATCTTTTTTGTCCTTGTTGGGGCGTGGCCAAGTCATCCACGTGCCGGCATTGCCGTTCAGTTCAATTTCTGCTTCTCGGGTATCAGAACCATCAGTCATGTAAGTCGCTTTCCATTTCCCATCGCTTGATTGTTGTCCCAAGGCAATTGGCGTGACTGTAGACACCAAGAAGAAAGTGAACAGCAAAGGTAGCAATTGACGAGTTGAAATAGATTGCATCAAAACCTCCAAAAAGTGTTATCCACAAGGGTTGAAAACATTGTACAAATGAACGATGATTTTGTCTAAAATCATTTAGCTATAAAATTAATAGCAATATAGGCAATAAATATAAAGAATAAAGGCTAGTATTTTATGAATTATATGAATGAAAACACAAGTTTGCGTTAGGCGTCAGTTTACTTGCGCGCCTTGTCATACTTGCGCCAATAGGTGAATTCATCTTCATTCACTTCAAAATCCAAATCGGCAATGCGCTGCTGCAAGCGCTCTTGTACGTCGGCTACGGCTTTGTTGTAAATTGATGGGCCTATCTCGTCAATAAAAAAGCCTAACAATCCGCCCGCTGCCACATTGCCAATTTTCTCTTCCATGTTTTCAAGAAAGTAGCGTTCTATGGACGCAATCGCTTGGGCGCGGTCTTCTTTGCTAAGTTCGATGCTCATGTTGGATTCCTCAAATCGCTGCATTCATTCAGCATCATGGTACGCCACGCACACCTTGTTGCCTTCGGTGTCGCGAAAATACGCGCCGTAATAGTTGGCGTGGTAGTGGGGGCGTAGTCCTGGCGCGCCTTCACACGTGCCACCGTTGGCCAAGGCAGTCTCATACACACGCCGCACCTGTGCGCGCGACGCTGCCAAAAAAGCCACCATCTGTCCATTGCCCACTTGGTGAGCTGCTTTGTCAAAAGGTTTGCCAATCAAAAACAAGGGCCGCGCCACATCTGGTGTTTGCCAGCCTGCCCAATGGATGTTGGCCACTTCGTCATCTTCCCTAAACCGCAACACCAATCCCAGCTCTTTCAAGACCACGCTGTAAAACGCAAACGCACGCTCAAAGTCAGTGACGCCGGTGTGGGTGTGGGAGAACATGTTTTAATTTGTTGATAGATGAGATGTGGTTATAGTCAATGCTATCGCATCTTGAATACTTGATTGCGAAAATTATTCTAACTTAGCTCTGTATTGAAACAAATTGTTTTTGATTACCAAGTATTTGCCATGCAAACGTATGGTGGTGTGTCGCGTTATTATTTTGAGCTCTGTTCACGGCTGCAAGAATTGTCGAACCATGAAATGAGCGGTCGAATTGTTGCACCCATACATGTCAATGAATACATTCAAAAATTACCAAAGTCCCAATTAGCTGGTTCTTTCAGATTCAAACGATTTCCGGGTGCGTGGCGATTGGCACACCCGTTCAATCAATTTTTGTCGCGCAAGTTGTTGTCGCAAGCTAATGCAAATCTGGTTCATGAAACGTTTTATAGCCAGCATTCAGTCGCACCCAAAAAATGCCCCACCGTGGTTACGGTATATGACATGCTTTTTGAGGAACAAGCTAAACATTCACATGCTTACCAATCTCTTTTGCAGGTTAAGAAAAAGGCGATAGAGCGGGCTGATCGTGTGATATGTATTTCAGAATCAACCAAGCGCGAGTTGATTAAATTTTTAGCCATTCCAGAATCAAAAATCAGCACCATCCATTTGGGTTTTGAACTGTCTACGGATGCATCTGTCATTGCAAACGCAAATGTCAAATTCGTCAATGATTCAAAAAAATCGACGACAAAACCATATCTTTTGCACGTGGGTTACCGTGCAGGGTACAAAAATTTCACCACCTTGCTCAAAGCCTACGCTGCCTCTGATTATTTGAAAAACACATTCAACTTGGTAACTTTTGGCCCTAACCCGTTGACTCGTGATGAAAGGCAGTTGATTGACGAATTAAAGCTCGCTGAACTTGTGAAATATGAATCAGGCTCAGATGACAAACTCATCTCCTATTACCAAAGTGCAGCAGCCTTCATTCACCCATCCATTTATGAAGGTTTTGGCATTCCCTTATTGGAGGCCATGCAATTTGGTTGCCCAGTGTTGTGCAGCGACTCTACATCAATGCCCGAAGTGGCAGGCGATGCGGCCAACTATTTCGACCCGCAAAGCATCGACAGCATGCGTTTTGCCATCGAAAAAACGGTTGCAGACTCTGCAGAAAAGGCGCTACAAATTC
The DNA here is from genome assembly GCA_016705065.1 of Candidatus Aalborgiella aggregata. GTDB lineage: Bacteria > Pseudomonadota > Gammaproteobacteria > Burkholderiales > Burkholderiaceae_C > Aalborgiella > Aalborgiella aggregata. The sequence continues at coordinate 629,146 of JADIYY010000001.1, forward strand.
AACGTGGCCATGAGCGTGTGAAACAATTCTCTTGGAACAAATGCACGCTAGAAACCATCAAGGTCTATCAGCAACTGCTTTGCCAATGACTCAAATCGTGTGGTTGTAAAAATCTCAGTCCAACAATCCTTTGCCACTCAGAATAATCGGTGTGCATTTTTCTATCCGAGCTTCTCGCGTTTTGGATTGTTTAGCCGAAGCAAAATGCAGCAAATAGGCGCGTTGACGACCGGGAGTCAATGCAAAGAAGGCTGTCTTAAGCTTGGCGGATTGATCTAAGGCTGATTGAAACTCTGCTGGCATGGCAAATTCAGATGTCGGTTTCATGCTCACTTTTAAACCTGCTTTTTCCACTGCAATGGCTTCTTGCAGATAGGCTTTGATGGTGGATTTCAGCTTCGTAATCTCGCGAACATCGGTAAACCGCAACTGCCGGCCGCCTTGCACGTTTTCGGTTTGCTGAATCAAAATACCCTTGGCATCCTTCAACAAAGCCCCTTTGATAAACAGCAATGCGCAATACTCTTTGAATGAGTGAATCAACACCACATTGCCTTTTTCAAAAGTGTAGCAAGGCACACCCCATTTGCATTCCTCAGTCAGCCCGGCTTCCAACACCAAAGCCCGCAACGCTGCCAATTCCGCAGCCCAAGTATTAACCTTACAAGCCGGCGTGCCACCCTTGGCACAACGGCCACAACCGTCGGTGAAGTAAGTTTCAGCAGTTTGGTTCATGTCAGTTTCACTATGGATTATTCGATTATGAATGAAATATGGCTGTATGCGGCGTATTTATTGCCTGAGGCGCTATTATTTTGGTAGCATGACGACAATCGTGCCTTGCGCCACCGCGCACAACACTTCGCGCCCGTCTTGCACGCAGAACACATCACAACGGCACACCGCTTGGTTTTTGCCTGCATGCACCGTGTACGCCCGCGCCAATAGCGCTTCGCCTTTGGCTGGCCGCACATAGTTGATTTTGAATTCCGAAGTCACCACGTTTTGCTTCAGCGACAAAAATCCCGCATAAGTCAATGCATTGTCCGCCGCATAAGAAACCACCCCACCATGCACAAACCCATGCTGCTGCAAAACCTGCTCAGTTATAGGCACCCGCAAAGCCACCCTGTCATCACCCAGTTCTGCAACTTCAGCGTTCAGCAGTTTGCTGAAGGGTTGGGTGTGTAGTTGGGTGGTGGCTTGGGAGAGTGAGTGGTTCATACTTTAATCGCACGCTGAGTTTCGAACTATTAAATTAAAGTAAATTTAATAATTTTGTAAGTAGTTTTGGTGATTCGTAACATGTCGGAAAAACATGCTTGATTTGAATATGTTGTCGACTTTCAGCATAGCAATGACTTACTGGTTGAGTACCACGAAATATGTAGTTGTTGCCCGCCATGCAGTCGGAGATTCTGGAATATCGTTCTGGCAAAGAATCTGATTGAAATTTGTCAGCAGAATTTACACACTTTTCAAGATGGAATGGGATATTAGCATTCGCCGAATCGCTTAACAATTTATCAATAAAGATTATTGCAAGCATGCCAATGAATATTCCAATAAATAGCGCAAATATATTTTTTTGATTCATCATAATTTATTAGCTGCATTGTGTATTGAATAATGAATAAACCATGATAGAGGTTCCGAAACAGTACATTCCTCTATAAATAACTTGGTTAATTTGTTCTGCGTATGTGTTTGATTTCCATGTTTCTAGTTCGTACCCACGAACAAATAAAGTACCCCACAACAATACCATGCTACCAACTATTTGAACATATGCATTAGTGCGTGAAGTGATACAGAAATTTATACAAGATGATGCAAACGCAATCGCCATGCCCACTAAAGCGGCTATTACGATAAGTAAAAATGAATTAAAAAGTGCTTTTCTTAATACTTGAGATTTTTGAATATTTGATAATTCATTCTGAAAGCTAGTTTGAGCAATAAGTTCTTTGTCAATCTCGTCAAATCTCGTGGGTTTAAAAAGTAGAAAAAACACCATCTTAGTAATTGAGTATTTAACGTCATTAGGTTTAGTCATAATCAATAAAAAGAAAGTGGTGATTGAAAATATTAATGATTCTTTATGCTATTAAAAATAGCTATTCAGACAACAAACACGCCGGCTACAGCCATATTTGGCACTATTTCCTAAGCTTCGAACCCTTAAACACCTTCGCTCCATTATCCCGAGGCGGCAGCCCCGTATGTTGAGTTTGGATGTTGCCTTTTTTGGGTTTGGAGCCAGCAGCTGTGCTTGCACCCGTTTTCACCAAAGGCTGGAAGGTGGGAATGAGGTGGTGTTTGCCGTTGCCTATTAGGTCGGCTCTGCCCATGCTTTTTAAGGCTTCGCGTAGCAGGGGCCAGTTGGTGGCGTCGTGGTAGCGGAGGAAGGCTTTGTGCAGGCGGCGGCGATTGTCGCCGCGGACGATGTCTACTGACTCGCTTTCGCGGGTGATTTTGCGCAAGGGGTTTTTGCCGGTGTGGTACATGGCGGTGGCGGTGGCCATGGGGCTGGGGTAGAAGGTTTGTACTTGGTCGGCGCGAAAGCCATTCTTTTTTAACCACACGGCCAAATGCATCATGTCTTCATCACTTGTGCCCGGGTGCGCGGCGATGAAGTAGGGGATGAGGTATTGTTTTTTGCCCGCTTCAAGACTGTATTTTTCAAACAAGGTTTTGAACTTGTCATAGGTGCCAATGCCGGGCTTCATCATCTTGGTGAGCGGGCCTTGCTCGGTGTGCTCGGGTGCGATTTTCAGGTAGCCGCCCACGTGGTGGGTGACGAGTTCTTTCACGTACTCTGGGCTTTTCACCGCCAAGTCGTAACGCAATCCTGAGCCGATGAGGATTTTTTTCACGCCCTTGAGCGCCCGCGCACGGCGGTACATGTGTATGAGAGGGTCGTGGCTGGTGGTGAGGTTTTGGCAAATACCGGGGTAGACGCAACTGGGTTTGCGGCAGGCAGCTTCGATTTCTGGCGTTTTGCAGCCCAAGCGGTACATGTTTGCTGTAGGACCGCCTAAATCTGAAATGGTGCCGGTAAAGCCTTTGACCGTGTCGCGAATGGCTTCCACTTCTTTGATGACCGATTCTTCACTGCGGCTTTGGATGATGCGGCCTTCATGTTCGGTGATGGAACAAAACGTGCAGCCACCAAAGCAACCGCGCATGATGTTGACGGAAAAGCGAATCATCTCCCACGCGGGAATTTTGGTGGCATGGTCGTGGCTGCCATTGGCATCGGCATACGCAGGGTGCGGGCTTCTTGCATACGGCAGGTCAAACACATAGTCCATCTCAGCCGTGGTCAGCGGTATCGGCGGTGGGTTGATCCACACGTCTTTAGCAGTGGTGCCCTCACCATGCGCTTGCACCAATGCGCGGGCATTGCCAGGGTTGGTTTCCAAATGCAACACGCGGCTGGCATGCGCGTAGAGTACAGGGTCAGACTTGACTTGTTCGTACGACGGTAGGCGGATAACGGTTTTGTCTTTGTCCGTTTTGACCAAGTTGTTCTTATGGGTCAACGACGTTTTTAATGCTGGGTTTGGCACGAATTGAATGGGCTTTGTTTTACCGTCCATCAAGCCGACTGGTGCATCCGCCGCGTCAGGGTCTTGCACACACGCGCCGCCTTGCGCACGTGCCAGGTCGGCACTCATCATGTAGGGGTTGACGTGTTGGTCCACGCGGCCAATTTCATCCACGCTGCTGGAATCAATTTCTACCCAGCATTCACGGTTGGTGCGTTGCACAAAGGCAGTACCGCGTACGTCAGTGATGGACGTAATGGGCTCTTTGGCTGCCAAGCGGTGGGCGATTTCGACAATCGCGCGTTCGGCATTGCCGTACAGCAGTAAATCGGATTTGGCATCGACCACGATAGAGCGGCGCACTTTGTCGCTCCAATAATCGTAATGCGCGATGCGACGCAATGAACCTTCAATACCGCCCAGCACTATCGGTACATCTTTATACGCCTCACGGCAGCGCTGGCTGTAGACAATCGCGGCGCGGTCCGGCCGCTTGCCACCCACATCACCGGGTGTGTAGGCATCGTCGCTGCGGATTTTGCGATCCGCCGTGTAGCGATTGATCATGGAATCCATGTTGCCGGCGGTCACGCCAAAGAACAAATTGGGTTTGCCCAAAGCTTTGAACGGCTCGGCGCTTTGCCAATCAGGCTGCGCGATGATGCCGACGCGAAAGCCTTGCGCTTCCAACATGCGACCAATCACCGCCATGCCAAAGCTGGGGTGGTCCACATAGGCGTCGCCCGTCACCAAAATGATGTCGCAACTGTCCCAGCCCAGCGCCGCCATTTCCTTTTTGCTCATGGGCAAAAACTTGGCCGTGCCAAAGCGCGCTGCCCAATATTTTTTGTAGCTGGCCAGCGGTTTGGCGATGCGCGGGAAATGTGAAACATCCTTGCGAATGTAGGAGACGTCAGAGTAGCTGGTCATTAAAATATATGAAAAATTGGGATGTAGCCGGCGTATTAATTGCCTAGTATGCTATTATAAATATAGCATTCGTAGCATTATGTGCTTAAATGCCTTCTACAATCACCACGGTGCGTTTGGCGGATTTGTGACTGATGGGCAAAATGGCCTGGTATTCGGCAGAGTTGTAGAAACCTTCGGCTTGTTCGTAGCTGGGAAATTTCACCAGCACCATGCGTTTGGGCGACCACAGGTCAGACTCTTTGATGCTCATTTTGCCACCACGCGCCAAGTACTCGCCGCCATGCTTTTCAGCCAAGGGGCGGGCTTTGGTTTTGTATTCTTCGTACGCTTCGGGGTTGGTTAAATCGGTATCGACAACGAGGTAGGCAGCCATAGGGTCTCCTTTTCTGTAATCATTGAGTGTAATGTTTTAAGCCTGTTTGCGTTGAGTTAAGATGCAAAGCCATGATTCTTGATACTGATATAGCCACCGCTAACCGACCGCGCCCCAATTCCCTCAGCGATTTATTTTGGTCCATGACTAAGCTGGCTTTGCAGGGCTTTGGTGGGGTATTGGCGGTGGTGCAACGGGTGTTGGTGGAGGAAAAACGTTGGCTTACCAACGAAGAATTTGTCGAAGACTGGGCAGTGGCGCAAATATTGCCTGGCCCTAACGTGGTGAATTTGGCGCTGATGATTGGCGACCGCTACTTTGGCGTTCGCGGTGCTTTGGCAGCGCTAGCGGGCATGTTGGTGTTTCCATTGTTGATTGTGTTGGCGGTTGCGGCTCTTTTTGCCACGGTGGCTGATTTACCTGTGGCAAAGGGCGCACTCAAAGGCATGGGCGCGGTGTCGGCGGGGTTGATTGCGGCTGTGGGTTTGAAACTGGTTGGCGCTTTAAAAACAAATGTGATGACAGTCGGCGTGTGTGTTGCCTTGGCTGCTATGACATTTGTAGCTATTGCGATACTGCGCATTCCACTGGCATGGGTGTTGTTGGTTTTGGGCAGTGCCGCCATGGCGTGGGCGTATCGGCAATTGGGCGTGTTGGCAGATCAGGCCGATAGAGGCGCGCAGTGATATTGAATTTAAGCGCCGCTGATTGGTTTGGGTTCTTCACGCAGTTTGCCATGCTGTCTTTGTTGTCAGTGGGCGGTGCCATCACCACCGCACCCGATATGCACCGCTATTTGGTGACGGAGCAACATTGGTTGACCGAATCGCAATTCACATCGTGCATTTCCTTGGCGCAAGCCGCACCTGGCCCCAATGTGTTGTTTGTAGCGCTCATGGGTTGGAATGTCGGGTTGAATGCGGGCGGTGGCTTGCACGCTGGCTGGACGGGTTTGGCAATGGCATTGTTTGGTGTATTGGTGCCCATGCTGGGCATCATGATTCCCAGCACCACATTGACATTTTTGGCAGCCAGGTGGGGTCACCAAAACCGCGAATTGCGCATCGTGCGTGCCTTCAAACAAGGTATGGCACCGATTGTGATTGCACTCTTGATCGCCACTGGTTGGCTCTTGATATCAGCCAACAACAATGCAGCCAAAGACTGGCCTTTATGGTTGCTAGGCCTGGTGTGCATGCTTTTGGTTTGGAAAACCAAAATTCATTTGCTATGGTTATTGGGCGCAGGCGCTTTGCTGGGCGCTTTTGGCTTGGTTTGAAATTCACTGAAATACAAATGACAGCGCCAATAGCAATAGAAAAAATGCAAATACTTTTTTCAAAGGTGCTATATCAATACGATGAGCTGTATGCGCGCCCCATGGCGCCAAGCTGACACTGGCAATCGATATGACAATCACAGCGGGTACGTATACATAACCGATTGCACCGGGTGGTACGTTGTTTAAGCTTAATCCTGCCCATATATAGCCCAACGTACCTGCTAAGGCGATAGGAAACCCCAGCGCGGCGGATGTGGCGACAGCTTTGTGAATGGGTACATTGCACCACGTCATAAATGGCACCGATATGAACGCGCCGCCAGCGCCCACCAAGCTGGAAAGCAAACCAATCACACCACCCATACCGACCATGCCCATAGGTTTGGGTAACACACGTGAGGGTTTGGGTTTTTTATTCAAAAACATTTGCAAAGCGGAATAAGCGATAAATATCGAGAAAAAGACACTGAGAAACTTGGTTGGCAAAGCAGCTGCAAATTGCGCACCTATGAATGAGCCTATCAAAATGCCAGGCGCAAGTGCCCAAGCAATTGGCCACAAAACAGCTCCTTTTTTGTGGTGCGCTCGCACTGATGACAGTGAAGTAAAGCAAATGGTCGTTAATGAGGTAGCAACCGCCATTTTGATGGTGATGTCTGGTGCAAATCCTTTTGCATTCAATATCCATGTTAAAAATGGAACCATTAACATACCGCCGCCAATGCCTAACAAGCCCGCCAAGAAGCCCGCAACCAAACCTAGAACCAGTAATTCGATTACCAAAACTGGTTGTAACTGTAGGATTTGATCAAGCATGCGCGTATTTTGTGATTGGAGTAAATAGCTTGATGGGAAAAGGAGAAGAAAAGAGTGTCTGCAATGCGACCGAACCGCTATCCTGAACCGAGGTTCAGGTGGGCGAGGGCAGATTCACTTTGGGTTCATCTAACGCGAGACAATCGCACCAGCGAATCGATTTTCCAAGCCCGAGCTTCATAAGCATTGGTTCTAGGAATTGACAGTTCAATAAGCACTGCAGACAAGGGTCATTGTAGACCCAAAAAGAATGAAAAGCCAGAGTGGAAAACTGAATGCTGCTGTTCAGTTAAAGCAGTTGTCCGTCTTGACCCAAAACGGTGTCGAGCTTGTGTATCAAGGCGCTGAGGTCAACGCGTTCAGAAGCGCTGCTGAGCGTCTCATTGCCATTCTGTGAGGCGCTACTTTGTTCACCTTCAGGTTGTTCAAAGGCCAAATTGAGTGCTGCCAAGACGGCGATGCGTTCACGTGCTTTGATTTTGGCAGCATCGCGAATTTTGCACATGGCAGTGTCAACTTTTTGAACCGCATTCATCATGTTGTTTTCACTGCCCTCGGGGCAAGACAGCAAATAACTTTGTCCCATGATCAGGGCTTCGATTTGTTTCATGCGTGGTCTTTCACTGCACTTTGGGCATTCATATTCGAAACTGCATGGGTGGCCGATTCAGGCAAGCGTTCCAGTAATGCATCGACACGGGCACGTGCTGCGCCCAAGCGTGTTTTCAATGAGTCACGTTCCAACTCCACCAAATGCAGTTGCTCGGCCAACAATTTGTTGGTGCGCTGCAACTCGAGGTATCGCACCAAGAGGCGTTCGACGCGTTCGGTGACCTGTTCGATGTGGTTTTGGTTTTGCATGGGAATGGCGGTAAGAAGTGCGTATTGTAGATTAAGCGAAGGCTTTTTTGCGCAAAAAAGTATATCAAACCGTTTAGAATCGCCATGTTGGTGCTCGCGGTGTGGTTCACATGCCGCAGTTCAACGGGAAGCAGGAGGGTAAGCCATTCATGGCAAACCTAAGCTGCGCTGCCCCCGCAACGGTAAGTGAAGCAATATGAAGGCCATCAACAGCCGTCAATATTGAAGCGCTGTCACTCAGCCACTGAGCGTTTTGAACACACGCTTGGGAAGGCGACAGACGTATATTCACCAGCCCGGATACCGGCCAACAAGGTGCTTGTGCGCTCGTGAATACTGGCGCACATGCGTGATACCCAAAGCTATCGGTGGGATGGCAACGGGGCATTTAACTTGGTATTTTTGCATGAAACCTTACTCACATTTCAGACACTACACCGTCTTGTCATTGGCCCTGTCTGCCGCATTTTCAAATTCAGTATTGGCACAAAATGCGCCCACTCCTCAAAGCACACAACTCAAGCCTGTGGTTGTCACTGCAACACGTGAAGACACGCGTGCGGACGAATTGGTCAGCGAAGTGGTGGTCATAACCCGCGCCGACATTGAAGCCAATGCTGGACGCACATTGACAGAATTGCTCTCGCGCCAAGCGGGTGTGCAACTCACATCCAATGGTGGGCTGGGTAAATACAGCAGCGCCTTTGTACGCGGTACCGAATCGCGTCACACCATTTTGTTGGTTGACGGCGTGCGTGTCGGTTCAGCGACCACAGGTGCTCCTAGCTGGGACAATATTCCGTTGGACATGGTCGAACGCATTGAGGTACTCAAAGGTCCTGCATCGGCTCTCTACGGCAGTGAAGCCGTGGGTGGGGTTGTGCAGGTGTTTATGAAGAAAGGTGTGAAAGGTTTCGTGCCGTCGGCGTCGCTGACCTTGGGTTCGCATTCACACATTCAAGCCGCTGCCGGTTTGCGTGGTGGCGATGGCGCATTGAGCTATGCCATTGGTGTGCAGCGCGCGCAAGACAAAGGCTTTTCAGCAACCAATTCCAAAGCAGCCTTTGGTAATTACAACGCAGACAAAGATGGTTTCAAACAAGATGCAGTGAATGCGTCAGTCAGCTACCAAATCAACCCCAACTGGAATGTAGACGCTGGTTTGCTGTATGCCGACAGTGTGAACCACTTTGATGACACGCTGACAAGCGACACCCGTGCGGCTGTGCGTACCCAAACCCTGCATGCGGGTGTCACTGGCAAAGTGATGCCCATGTGGAAAACAGCACTGCGTGTGTCACAGTCAAATGACCGTGCACGGGATATTGAATCGGCCTACATGCCCAGCGTTTTCAACACCCAGCAAGACCAAATCACATGGCAAAACAATGTCGATACGCCGATGGGCGTTGCCATGGTGGGGGCAGAGCGCTTGACGCAAAAAGTAGATGGCTCGACAGCCTATGATGTGACCAAACGGGTTGTGAACTCGGTGTTTGCAGGTGTCAACGGTGCCGCCAAAGGCCACAGCTGGCAAGCCAATGTGCGCCGCGACAGCAACTCACAATTTGGCGACAGCAACACCTGGCTAATCGGCTATGGTTACGCCATCAATGATGCTTGGCGCGTCAATGCTTCGTACGGTACGAGCTTTGTAGCGCCATCGTTTAACCAGTTGTATTACCCAGGTTTTGGCAACACGGCTTTGTTGCCTGAAAAAGGCAAGAACTTGGATTTAGGCGTGAGCTACAGTGCCAATGGTCAAAGTGTGAAGCTGGTTCGCTTTGACAACAAAATTCAAGGCTTCATCACCAACAGCACCCAAGCTGCCAACATTCCACGTGCTCGCATAGACGGTTGGACACTGGGCTACGATGGTCAATTTGGCGCTTTCAAATTGCATGCCAATGTGGATGCATTGAACCCACGCAATGAACTGAACGGCAAACAGTTGGCACGTCGCGCTAAAACGCAAATCAGTTTGGGCGCTGACTATGCGATGGGTGCTTGGTTGCTGGGTGGCAATGTGTTGAGTGTGGGCAAACGTTATGACGATGCGAAAAACACGGTCGCATTAGACAGCTACACCACTATCGATTTGTTTGCCAACTATGCAGTCAACAAAGATGTGAGTGTGCAAATGAAGATCAACAATTTGGCGAACAAAGCGTATGAAACATCGTATGGCTTTAACCAAGCCGGGCGCACTGCGTATGTCACAGTGCGCTATGCATTGCAGTAGTTTTGCAAAAATATATGAAAAACAGAGCTATATCCGGCGTATTTATTGCCTATAGTGCTATTTAATATATAGCAATATGAATACTAACCCATGACCAAGCTGATCTTTCAACTGATGTGGATGGCAGTCGGTCTGCTCGGTTTTGCTCTGACCGAAGCACAAGCTGATGTGCGCGTGACGGATGACCGCGGTTTGGCGCGTACGTTTGTGCAAACACCCAAACGCATTGTCAGCTTGTTACCTTCGTTATCAGAGACGGTATGTGCATTGGGCGAATGTGCACGTTTGGTGGGGGTCGATCGGTATTCAAACTGGCCGACATCTTTAGCCAAGTTACCACAATTGGGTGGCGGCTTAGACCCTAACATTGAAGCCATCGTTGCGCTCAAGCCGGATGTGGTTTTGGCGGCAGGTTCTACCAAAGCCATTGCCCAGTTGGAATCATTGGGTATCCCCGTCGTAGCTTTAGAACCCAAACGCCACAGTGACATGAAACGTGTTTTGTACGTGGTGAATGAGTTACTGGCAGTGCCGCTTGAGAAGGGTGCGGATAAAGTTTGGAAAGACATAGACCAAGCATTGTCGGATGCTGCGCGTGCGATGCCCGTTAAAGCAAAAGAGGTGAAGGTATATTTTGAAGTGAATGATGCACCGTATGCAGCAGGACAAACTTCATTCATTGGCGAAACCATGACGCGATTGGGTATCAATAGCATCATTCCCACTTCATTGGGTGCGTTTCCAAAAATCAATCCCGAATTTGTGGTGCAAGCCAACCCATCGCTCATCATGATCAGTCGACAAGAAATCAAAGGCATGCGTGAACGTCCGGGCTGGACGGCGATTCGGGCGGTGCGTGAAAATCGCATCTGTATTTTTACTCCAGAAGAGAACGACGTGCTGGTTCGCGCCGGTCCGCGCATGGCGCAAGCAGCCGTCATCATGCTCAAGTGCATCAAAGACAAAGCGCCATGAGCATTCATTCAACAGTCACACATCACTCTGCGCAGCAAAGACGTGCCAATTGGATTGCCTTGGCTTTGTTGTTGGGTGCTATTGTTTTGTCGCTTGTGGGATTGGGGGTAGGTAGTACAGGTTTTGAGAGCGTTTGGCAAATGTGGACCCGTTCACACGCAAGTCTGAATCAGCAGCAAACAGCGCTGCAAATTATTTTTGATATTCGTGCACCTCGTACTTTGGGCGCTTTCTTGGCAGGGGCGTTGTTGGGTCTATCGGGTGCATTGGCACAAGGTTTATTTCGCAACCCATTGGCAGATCCATTTTTATTGGGCAGTGCATCAGGTGCATCATTGGGCGTGGCATTGGCGTTGGCGCTGTTTGGTGCCAGCCCATTTGCGACACAGTGGGTGGTGCGATTGGGTTTAACGGGCGTTGCTTTTGTTGGTGCGATAGCCGCTGTGTTCTTAACTTTGATGTTGGCTCAGGGGGTGCAACATACCTTGCGCTTGCTGCTGGCAGGTGTGGTGGTGGGCGTGGTATTGGGTGCATTGGCATCGCTCATCACCATTGTGTCGCCAGAAATACTGCCAGCCATGCAAGCCTTTATGTTGGGCACTTCAGCATATGTAGGCTGGATGTCTTGCGCGGTGATGGCTGCGGTTTTACTCCCCTGTTTGCTGGTCAGTTGGATGCTGGCAAAGGTGCTGGATGCGTTGTCGCTGGGCGAGGCCACTGCTGTCTCGCTGGGCATGCCTTTGCATTCACTGCGCATGGTGTTGATTGTGTTGATGGCCTTGGCCAGTGGCACGGCAGTGGCGCAAACAGGGTTGATTGCTTTTGTAGGGCTGGTGTCGCCCCATTTGGTGCGCTCACTGGTTAAAGTGACACATGGTCGCATGGTGATGCTGTCCAGTTTGATGGGCGGTGTGCTGCTCATGTTGGCAGATATTTTTGCGCGCGGTTTGATAGCACCCCAAGAATTGCCAGTTGGCGTTTTGACGGCAATTTTGGGCGGCGGCTATTTGCTGTGGCTGATGAACAAGCGAGCACTCTGATGAATGCTATGAATAATATAGCACTACAGGCAATCCATACGCGGGCTACATTGTCAAATGTGCCTGTATTGCACGAGGTGAGTGTGCAGTTCGTGAAAGGGCGGTGGACAAGTATCGTGGGGCCCAACGGTGCAGGTAAATCAACTTTGCTCAAGGTGTTAGCAGGCGTGTTACCCTTCACGGGTCATGTTCAACTCAACGGTAAAGCATTGGCGGACTATTCACCTAAAGCACGCGCCCAAACGATGGCTTGGCTTGGGCAAAACGAAGCCAGTTCAGACGATTTAACGGTGTGGGATGTGGCCATGTTGGGGCGATTGCCGCATCAAGCGTGGTTGGCAGCACCGAATCAGCTTGACCACGCTGTTGTCGAACAGGTTTTGCGCAGCACACAAGCATGGGAATGGCGAGATCGAGCGATCGGTCAACTGTCAGGCGGCGAACGCCAAAGGGTATTGTTGGCCAGAGCATTGGCAGTACAAGCCGATGTGTTGTTGATGGATGAACCCTTGCTGAATTTGGATCCACCACATCAATCTGATTGGATCGAATTGGTTCGCACATTGACAATGCAGGGCAAAACTGTGGTCAGCGTGTTGCATGAGGCGACAGTGGCTTTGCAAGCTGATGACATGGTGATCATGGGCAAGGGCACCATCAAACATGCGGGTTCCTGTACCGATGCTGCAACACATTTGGCATTAGAGCAAGTGTTTCAAAACAGAATCAGCATCAAAACAATTGAAAATACACGGGTTGCGCTACCGAGGTAGAAAATAAAGTTCATAAGCACCGATGTGAACAAATCAGGCAATACCAGACTAAAGCACAATACACATCCAAAAACGCATTCAAAAAATAGGAGTTGAACAATGGAAATCGTCGCACCGCCCACAGAAACACCGTACGACAAACGTGAGGGCGAGCGTCGTGGCATCATCATCGTCAACACAGGCAACGGCAAGGGTAAAAGTACAGCCGCATTTGGTTTGGCTTTGCGCGCTTTCGGACGCACGCATGTGCACGGCAAGCTGGTCAAAATTTTTCAGTTCATGAAAGTGCCCAGCGCACGTTTTGGTGAGCACCGCGTATTTGAACAATTGGGTATACCGGTTGAAGGTCTCGGTGATGGCTTCAGTTGGAAGAGCCAAGACCTGGAGCATTCAGCACAATTGGCTCGCGATGGATGGCAAAAATGCAAAGCTGCTATTCTGTGTGGTGACTATTTTTTGGTGGTGCTGGATGAAATCACCTACCCATTGATTTATGGCTGGATGCCTTTGGATGATGTGCTGCACACACTCAAAAACCGCCCCAAGCACGTGCATGTGGTGTTAACTGGACGTGACTGTCCTCAAGAAATCATAGACTTAGCCGACACTGTGACGGAAATGACCATGATCAAACATGCATTTGATGCGGGTATTCCATCACAACGTGGTATTGAGGATTAAGGTTGTCCAAGTCCGCATCGATAAAGTCAGCAAACTTATCCCTGCGGTATAATTTTTTAACTATTTTCTTTATGTGACTGTAGGTTGTACTTGGAAAACAGATTAGAATCTCAACCGTAACAAATTCAAAGAATTTTTCATTTACGCGTCAAACAAGACGCAAACATGACAAAGAGGAAATAAAGTGAATAAATCTGAACTCATCGAACACATCGCTAACCAGTCTGATCTTTCTAAGGCAGCTGCAACACGCGCTTTAGATGCTTTTATCGGCGCGGTTAAAACCACACTGAAAAAAGGCAACTCTGTGTCTTTGGTAGGTTTTGGTACATTTGCTGCCAGCAAGCGTGCTGCACGCACCGGTCGCAATCCACGCACAGGCGCAGCGATTAAAATCAAAGCGGCTAAAGTGCCAAAGTTTCGTCCAGGCAAAGCATTGAAGGATGCTTTGAACTGATAAATAGTTTTGTATAGATGGGTGCTTAGCTCAGTTGGTAGAGCGGCGCTCTTACACGGCGTAGGTCGGCGGTTCGAGACCGTCAGCACCCACCATCTAAACAAGTTGTGTGATATGTTGTAAAAATAGGCGAACCAGAGTTGTTCGCCTTTTGTGTTTTTAAGCAAGATCAATTGCTGTTTTCGTATTTGCTGCGTGCGTTTATTAATCGTGTTCAGCTTTCATTAGATTAAGAGAATAAATATGTTTGACTTTATCCATAAGCACAAAAAAATCATGCAAATTTTGCTGTTTATTTTGATTGTGCCGTCGTTTGCTTTGGTGGGTGTGGATGGCTACAACCGCATGTTGGACTCAGGTGCTGATGTGGCCAAAGTCGCGGGTGTCAGCATCAAACAAACGACGTGGGATAACGCTGTTAAAAACGACATCGACAGAATTCGAGCCAGTAATCCGAACATAGATGTGAAATTATTGGATACACCCGAATTCAAATACGGCGTGCTTGAGCGTTTGGTGCGCGAACAAGTCACCATTGCCGCAGTGAGTGATGCACGCTTGGAAACATCTGATCAACGTTTGGCCAATGAGCTGCAAAACGACCCAGCAATTGCAGCGCTGCGTGGTCCAGATGGCAAATTAGATAATGAGAAATACAAACAATTGGTGGGTAGCCAAGGTTTGACACCTGCAGGTTTTGAGGCGCGTTTCCGCAACCAATTGTCAGCACAGCAAGTTTTCAAAGGCGTCCAAGAATCCAGCTTTGCACCCAATGCATTGGTCGATGTCACTTTGAACGCATTCTTGCAAAAGCGTGAAATTCAAGTCGCCAATTTTGAAGCATCAGCCTATGCCAGCAAAGTGAATTTGACAGATGCTGATTTAGAAACCTACTACAAAGCCAATCCCAGCCAATTCCAGGCACCTGAGCAAGCCAATATTGAGTATGTGGTGTTGGATGTGGAAGCATTGAAAAACAGCATCACCGTATCTGATGCCGATTTGAAAAGCTATTACGACCAAAACGTGGGGCGATATTCCACGCCGGAAGAACGCCGTGCCAGCCATGTATTGATTAACGCTGCCAAGAGTGCACCAGCTGCAGACCGTACGGCTGCTAAAGCCAAGGCACAGGCATTGCTAGAGACATTGAAGAAAGCGCCCAACACATTTGCAGAAGTCGCCAAAGCCAATTCACAAGATCCAGGATCAGCTGCCAATGGTGGTGATTTGAATTTTTTTGGCAAAGGTGCCATGGTCAAACCATTTGAAGACGCGGCATTTGCGCTGAAAAAAGACGAATTGAGTGGCATTGTGGAATCTGATTTCGGCTTCCACATCATCAAACTAACTGATATCAAACCCAGCAAACAACGCAGTTTTGACGAAGTGAAAGCAGAAATCACGGCTGAAGTTAAAAAGCAACAAGCGCAAAAGAAATATGCGGAAGCGGCTGATATTTTTACCAACACCACTTACGAGCAATCGGACAGCCTGAAGCCTGTTGCCGACAAATTGAAGTTGGAAATCAAAACTGCCAACAACATCACACGTAATCCTCCAGCAAGTTCAGCAAACGCCAGCAATGTTTTGGCAACGCCTAAGTTTTTGAATGCACTGTTCAGCGCCGATGCGATTGAAAAGAAACGCAATACCGAAGCGGTTGAAACACCTGCGAAACAGTTGATATCAGGACGTATCACACAATACACTGCGGCACGTACATTGCCACTGGCTGAGGTAAAAGACAGTGTGCGTGCACGGCTGACAGCGCAGCGCAGTTTTGAATTGGCCAAAAAAGAAGGCGCAGCGCAATTGGCAGCGTGGAAGGCTACACCAGCCAGCGCCACATTGCCAGCAGCTGTTGTGGTTTCACGCCAACAAGGACAAAATATAGCACCCCAAGTGATTGAAGCTGTGCTCAAAGCAGACAGTGCCAAATTGCCGGAATTCATTGGTGTCGAAGTTGTTGGTCGTGGATACTATGTCGCCAAAATTAACAAAATACTAGCACCTGAAGCGGCTGACCCAGCGCAAGCGCAAACACTAGCCCAAGGTCGTTCACAATATGCGCAAGCTTTGACTGCGGCAGAAGATCAAGCTTACTACAAGGTTTTGAAAGCTCGCTTCAAAACAGACATCAAAGTCAATCAATCTAAATTGAGTGCTGCACCCACCGCCAGTGATGCAGCGAAATAGACTGCACTTTAGAAGTCTTGTGAACAAAGCAACAAGCTAACGCCAATCAGTGTAGAAATCCCGACGATGTTTGTCCATCTGCGTCAACACACTGAATTCTCAGTCGTCGATGGCACCAACCGTATTCCAGACACCATCGCAGCCGCTGTCCAACACGGACAGCCTGCTTTGGCGATCAGTGATTTAAGCAACCTCTTTGGCACGGTTAAGTTTTACAAAACAGCACGCAAAAAAGGCATCAAACCACTCATTGGTGTTGAGATTTTTCTTGAAGGTTTTGGACAAGATGCCAGTAACGTGACACGCATCTTGTTGTTGGTGCAAAATACACTGGGTTTTCACAATGTGTCAGAGTTGCTTACCCGTGCTTGGACGCAAAACATCATTAAATCGCAAGCCGTTTGCAAATTAGCTTGGTTGCAAGAGTTGGGTGAAGGTTTGATTGTGCTCAGTGGTGCGCAAGCTGGCCCTGTAGGTCAATGCTTGCTACAAGGCGACACCCAACGTGCGGCAGACATTGCACTGCAACTGGCCAGCCTGTTTCCACATCGGTTTTATTTGGAACTACAACGCGCTGGCCGAAGTGACGATGAGGCTCATGTGGTTGCAGCGGTCGCTCTGGCATCGAGGTTGAAGTTACCAGTTGTTGCTACGCATCCGATTCAATTCACGACAGAAGATGCTTATGACGCGCACGATGCACGGGTGTGCATTGCTGATGGCGACATTTTGGGCAATCAACGTCGCGTGCGCCGATTCACGCGCGAACAATATTTCAAATCAACCGAACAAATGCTGGCATTGTTTGCCGATGTGCCAAGTGCCACCGCCAATGCCGTAGAGATAGCCAAACGATGCAATTTGAACTTAGTGCTCGGCAAGCCGCAATTGCCCGATTTCCCTACACCCGTGATTGATGGTAAAAAACTCACGCCTGAAGAATACTTCCGCTACGCCAGTCATCAAGGCTTAGAAGAGCGTTTGGCACTGTTATACCCTGATGTGAAACAGCGCAACGAAAAGCGCGCCGAATATGTCTCGCGATTGGATTTTGAAATCGACACCATATTGAAAATGGGCTTTCCAGGCTATTTTTTGATTGTGGGTGATTTCATCAATTGGGCGAAAAACAATGGCTGTCCGGTGGGTCCTGGTCGTGGTTCTGGTGCAGGCTCACTGGTGGCGTATGCGCTGAAAATTACCGACCTTGACCCCTTGCAATACAACTTGCTGTTTGAGCGGTTTTTGAATCCGGAACGGGTGTCCATGCCCGACTTTGATATTGATTTTTGCCAAGCGAACCGCGACCGCGTGATTGACTATGTGAAGCACAAATACGGCAAAGATGCGGTCAGCCAAATTGTGACCTTCGGTACCATGGCAGCGCGTGGTGTGGTCCGCGATGTGGGGCGTGTACTGGACATGAGCTACACCTTTTGCGACGGTATCAGCAAATTGATTGCGAATAAACCGGGCGCCACGGTGACCTTGCAATTACCACCTGATGACCGAAAGAAAGACGACAAAACCATTTATGCCACGGTAGATGAACCTGTTTTGAAAGAACGTGAAGAGCGTGAAGACGAAGTCAAAACCTTGCTCGATTTGGCGCGACAATTAGAAGGCATTACCCGCAACGTTGGCATGCATGCCGGTGGTGTGTTAATCGCTCCTGGCAAGTTAACTGATTTTTGTCCACTCTACCAACAGCCAGGCAGCGAATCGGCGGTCAGCCAGTTTGATAAAAACGACGTTGAAGACATTGGTTTGGTGAAGTTCGACTTCTTGGGTTTGGCAACACTGACCATTTTGGAATTGGCGCGTGAGTTCATCAGCAAGGGCCACCCTGGGCAAGAAAATTTTGCGTATGAAACATTGCCATTAGACGATGCGCAAGTTTACAAATTGTTTGCCGAAGGAAAAACCGAAGCGGTGTTTCAGTTTGAAAGCCGTGGCATGCAAGGCACGCTGCGTGATGCCAAGCCCAGCCGTTTTGAAGATTTGATTGCGCTAAACGCTTTGTACCGTCCAGGCCCAATGGACAATATTCCGAGCTTTGTGGCACGCAAGCATGGTCGTGAAGTGGTGGAGTATCCGCATCCCTTGGTAGAGAAAATGCTGTCGGAAACCTACGGCATCATGGTGTACCAAGAGCAGGTGATGCAGACGGCCCAAATATTGGGTGGCTATACCTTGGGTGGTGCAGATATGTTGCGCCGTGCCATGGGTAAAAAAGACGCCGATGAAATGGCACGGCATCGCCAAATTTTTCGCGATGGTGCGGCCAAGAACAACATCACTGAAGACAAAGCCGACGAAATTTTCGACTTGATGGAAAAGTTTGCCGGCTATGGTTTCAACAAATCACACGCTGCCGCTTATTCCTTATTGGCGTACCACACCGCATGGATCAAGCTGCACTACACCGTTGAGTTTTTCTGCGCCAACATGACGATTGAGATGGGCGATACCGATAAGCTCAAAGTCTTGTTGGAAGATGCACAAAAACCCATCTTTGGCAAACCAGGTATCACCTTTGAACCACCTGATGTGAATCGCGGCGTTTACCGTTTTGAACCCGCATCGAACACCGTGATTCGATATGGCTTGGGCGCAATCAAGGGTACAGGCCAGCAAGCAGTTGAATCAATCGTTGCAGCACGGCAAGCAGGTGGCGCATTCACCAGCTTGTTTGATTTTTGTGTGCGTGTAGACCGCAGCAAAGTGAACAAGCGTACGGTGGAGGCCTTGATCAAGGCGGGCGCTTTTGACTCATTGCAGCAAAATCGCGCTGCCATGTTGGATTCGGTTGATTTGGCATTTGATTTTGCCAGCACCGTTGAAGCCAATGCCAACCAGGGTGGCTTATTTGACATGATGGGCGAGGGGGACGATGTAGGCAGTGCACATGGCAGCGGTACGCAAGAGCCGCCTTTGGCCGACACCACGCCTTGGGGCGTCAAAGAACGCTTGAGCCAAGAAAAAACCGCCATGGGTTTTTATTTCTCTGGGCATTTGTTTGATGAAGTTGCCAGTGAAGTGAATCAATTTGTCAAACGCAAAATCGATGATTTGATGGATTCGCGTGAACCGCAATTGTTAGCCGGCATCGTGAACGATTTTCGCGTTATCAACGGTCAGCGTGGCAAATTGGGTTTGTTCAAGTTGGACGACAAATCAGCGCAAATTGACGCAACCGTTGATGATGCCTTGATGCAAGCGAATAAAAATTTGTTCAAAGACGATGAACTCATCATCGTGATGGGTGTGATTCAGCAAGACCGTTTTTCAGGTGGTGCCAACCGGTTGAAGGTTAATCAAGTGTGGGACTTGCCATCAGCGCGTTGCCGATTCGGTAAACATTTGTTGTTGTCACTCATGAATACGACGCCCGATTTTGAACGTTTGATGCGCGAATTCCCACAGCAAAAAATTCAAACCGATCAAGGTGAAGTGCGTCGTGGTATGTCTGTTCGCATCGCGCTGCAGCGCAAAGCACCCATCGGTCAAGGTCATTGTCAGGTGAACGCCCAATTGCAGTTAGGCGATGAGGCCAGGTTCTACCCAAGTGATGCAGCACTGGCCAGTTGGACCGCATTGGCTGGCCTGGGCAAGGCGCAAATTGTTTACGATTAGCTAATTTTATATAACAAATTGGCCTGTAGCCGGCGTATTGATTGCCTAGTTTGCTATTAAATGTATAGCATTCGATAGGACAATATGGTATTAATCGCGTGGTCTGAAATTGATTTCAAACGATGATGGTACGCGTCCATCAATATCGCGTGGCAAGATTTCGGTTTTATCAATGGCTCTGAGCACCGCATTATCCCAAGCGCTGTTGCCGCTGGACTTGATGAGTTTGCGAGCCAGAATTGTGCCGTCTGGTGCACAACGCACTTCGACCGTGGCAACAGGGTTGCCCAGCACATCGTCGGTAAACACAATATTGGGTTTGATGCGGGCAATGACGCGCCCGCCATAACCAGCCGATGGTCCGGTTGATTGCAAAGCTGTACCGGTTGCTTGAGGGCCACCCGACGCGCCAGCCAAACCTTTGATGCGTTCCAAATTGGCTTTACGCAGCGCTTCAGCTTTGGCTGCATCCTTTGCTTCCTTGGTGTCATTGGCTTTCTTTTCTGCCGCTTTCTTGGCATCCAATTTCTTTTTCTTGGCCAATTCTTCTAAGCGTTTTTCTTCAGCTTCTTCCTCAGCCTTGGCTTTGGCCAGTGCTTTTTCTTTCTTAATTTTCTCAAGCTTCTTTTTCTTTTCTTTTTCCTTCTCTATCGCAATTTGTGGGTCTACGACTGGTTCAGGTTCTGCGGCTTTGGGTGGCTCAGGGTTGACTTGTTCGACCAGTGGCTGAGGTGGTGCCGGGGGAGGTGGTGGCGGTTCTACCGCTGCAGGTGCTGCTTCTTGTACGGTGGTTGACCACAGTTCAGCTTGAATAGGTGCATTGCTGGATTCACGTTTCCAACCAACACCCCAAGTCAATGCCGCGATCAGAATGGCATGAGCCAAAACTGCAAATCCAATCGCCCTTAAACGACCACTGTTTTGTTTGGGTGGTATGAATTCGGGTTTGTCAGTGGCGAGGGACATGGTGGATATGACGGGCGTTAAAGATGCATCTATTTCGCCAATTGCACTGAAAGGCCTACACGCTGGATGCCAGCGCGTTGTAGTTTGTCCATCACTTCCACCACGTTTTCGTATTTCACAGCTTTGTCGGCACTGATGACTACGGCTGATTTGGCATCGCCTTTTTGTGCTTTGGTGACCAAGTTTGCAATGTTGTCGACTGCAATCCCTTTTACAGGCTCTGCGTTGGCATCTGCTTTTAATTCGATCTTTCCAGATTTCGAAATGCTAACTTGAATCACTCGATCCGGCTGCACGTTGGCCTTGCCGATGCTGGGTAAATCAATCACGCTGGGCGCTATCAAAGGCGCTGTCACCATGAAAATAATCAACAGCACCAGCATCACATCGATGAACGGAACCATATTGATCTCGTTGATGGTGCGTCGGCCTCGGCCTCTGGAAACGGTGGCTACCATGTTGCGACTTTGTGCGTTGATTTATGCGTTAATTTTGGCGCTTAGGTTGCGCTGCAAAATGTTGGAAAACTCTTCCATGAAAGTTTCCATTTTGATGGCAATGCGGTCAATGTCGTGTGCAAACCGGTTGTAGGCCACCACGGCAGGAATCGCTGCAAACAAACCAATGGCAGTGGCAACCAATGCTTCTGCAATGCCTGGCGCTACTGTGGCCAATGTCACTTGCGTCATGGCGGCTAAACCGGTAAATGAATGCATGATGCCCCACACCGTGCCAAACAAGCCCACATAGGGCGATACTGAACCGACCGATGCTAAAAATGACAAATTGGTTTCCACCACATCCATCTCACGCTGAAAGCTGGCGCGCATGGCGCGGCGTGCGCCATCTAACAATGCACTGCTGTCATCGATGCGGCGCTCGCGCAGTTTTTGGTATTCACGCATGCCACTGGCAAAAATACGCTGCATCGGGCCAGCATGGGGATCGTTCTTTTTGGCTGCTGCTGCCAGTTCATTCAAACTGGTGCCAGACCAAAAATCGCCTTCAAACTCATCGTTTAATGATCGCACACGTTTAAGTGCAAAGTATTTGCGAAAAATGGCAGCCCAACTGGCGATGGAAATCGCCATCAATAAAGCTATCACCAATTGCACCACCACACTGGCATGCAAGATGAGCTGAATGATGGAAAGGTCTTGGTTCATGGCGTGTGACTATTTATATAAAAATGGCTGGCGATCAATCTCAATTCAATTTGACAGTTTAGCGGACAAAAGTTCAGCAACTCTTAAGGGAATTTTGCTGGGTCGCATGCTGGTTTGTTGCACGCAAGCCAAGCGCACTGTGCTTTCGCAAGCCAGCAGGCGTTGATCTGATACTGTTTTGTCTTGAATCCAAGCTGTTTGTACCAGCGTAATGGATGCCTGCCCCATGTGTTTGATGTGCAAGGTGATGTTCAACAAATCATCAATGCGCGCGGGTTTGTGGTACTTGGCATCGGTTTGGCTCACCACAAACATGCTGTCTTCATTGGCCAACAAGCTACCTTGCTCAACCCCCAAATGCCGCAGCCATTCGGTGCGTGTGCGTTCAAAAAATTTGAAATAATTGGCGTAATAAACAATGCCACCTGCGTCGGTGTCTTCCCAATAGATTCGAATCGGGAAGCTGAAAACGGGTTCTGTATCGCGGAGTTCTTTTGTGCTCATTGCAACATCGCTTTCAGTCTGGCAATGGCTTCTACCAATGTTGGCATGCTGCTGGCGGTTGAGAAGCGAATGAATTTGGCGGTTTCAAAAGATCCGAAATCTCGCCCGGGTGTGACTGCAATGTGGGCTTTTTGCATGATCTCAAATGCCAATTCCCAACTGCTGGCCACTCCCAACTTGCTACAAATTTGTGAGCAATCAGCCCATGCGTAAAAAGCACCATCTGGCATGACGGGGATTTCAAAGCCTAGAGATTGAAGCGCAGGAATAAAGTAATCACGCCGCGCTTTGAATTCGGCTCTGCGTTGCTCGTATTCTTTGATGGATGTATCTTCAAAACAAGCCAATGCAGCTTGTTGCGAAATGCTGCTGGGGCAGATGAACAGGTTTTGCGCAATGCGCTCAATCACGGGCGCTAATTTTTCAGGCACAACCAACCAACCCAAACGCCAACCTGTCATGTTGAAATATTTGGAGAAGCTGTTGATGCTGATGATTTGGTCGTCAATCTCTAAAGCTGTCTTGCCGTAGGTTTCATCAAAACTCAAGCCTAAATAAATCTCATCAACCAAGGTGATGCCACCACGACGGCTGACCAAAGTATGGATGCGCCGCATTTCGTCAGGGTGAATCGATGTGCCTGTGGGGTTAGATGGTGAGGCCAATAGCACGCCGCGCGTGATACCGTTTTTCCAAGCGGCTTCAACTTTGCTGCTGCTCAATTGATAGCGCTCTGCTGCTGTGCATGGAATTAAAACGGGTGTGCCTTCGGCTGCACTTACAAACTGGCGGTTACACGGGTAGCTGGGGTCGGGCATCAAAATTTCATCGCCCGTTTCAATCAGTGCCAAGCAGGCTAATTGAAGTGCTGCTGAAGCACCTGCAGTCAACACGATGCGATTGGCTGGAACATTCACGCCAAAGCGTGTGCTGTACCACTGGCTGATGCGTTCGCGCAGTTCAATTATGCCGCTGGCTTGGGTGTATTGGGTTTTACCCGCATCAATGGCGGCTTTGGCGGCTGCTTGTACCAAGGGCGGGGCGGTGAAATCAGGCTCACCCACATTCAAATAGAGCATGGGGCGCTCTTCTTTTGATAGCGTATCGCCCAGCGAACGTGCTGCCTTGGCGACTTCCATCACATAAAAAGGTTCTATGCGCTGGGCGCGTTCGGTGATTCGCATGAATGGGGATTTAGATAATACTTTGTTTTGAAAATGCTATTTAATCAGCGACCACATTGACCTTGCCACTCGCAATATCGGCTTGAACTTCCTTCGCTCGTAATTCTGAAGCCAAGCCGTTCAATACACCGTTCACATACTTATGCCCATCGGTGCCGCCAAATTCTTTGGTCAATTCAATGCATTCATTGATCACCACACGCCATGGCACATCCAGGCAATGTTTAAATTCATAGGTGCCTATCCACATGGCGGCACGCTCGATGGGTGACAACTCGGCAATCGGCCGGTCTAAGAATGGCAATATCAAGGCATCCAATTGGTTTGCTTGTTCAATGCAGCCATGCAACAAAGCATCGTAATGCACGCTGTCTGCTTTGTTAAAGCCAATCAAATCGCGGGTGAACAGGTCAATGTCACCAGCCGTATTGCCACCAACCATGTGTTGGTACAAGGCCTGCAATGCAAATTCGCGTGCACGGCTGCGGCCGGATTTGCTGCCAGCTTTGCGCACACCCGTACTGGTTAAGCCTGTGCGTTCCTGGCGAGGCGGTCGCTTGTTTTGTGTTGCGTTTGTCTGTGGAGTGGTCATGATAAATCGTTCAGTAAATTGGCCATCTCTACAGCCACGCGTGCGGCCTCGGTGCCGTTGATGGTTTGACGTGCTTGGGCTTGTGCTAAATTTTCAACAGTCAATATCGCGTTCGCAATTGGTAATTTATAGTCCAATGCCACACGGCTGACACCAGCACCTGATTCATTCGCCACCAATTCAAAATGGTAGGTTTCACCACGAATGATGCAACCCAAGGCGATCAAGGCATCGTAAGTGTCTTTTTCAGCCAAAGCTTGCAAGGCGGCGGGTACTTCCAATGCGCCGGGTACTGTGAAATGGTCGATGTGTTTGGCTTGAACACCCAAAGCCTCTAGTTCGCCATGGCAAGCTTGTGCCAATGCGTTGGTGATGTCTTCATTAAACCGCGCTTGCACGATGCCGATGTACAGTTTTTTACCATCCAGCTTGTGCGCGGATAAGGTTTTTGGATCGCTTTTTTCTACGCCAAACATGGGTCTGTTTCCTATCTTGAATTATTTTTATGGTGTTCTTGTATTGTTCTTAAATCGGTTTTGGCAGATGGCTGGTCACTTCCAAACCAAAGCCTGTCACACTGGGGATAGGCCTTGGGTTGGCCATCAATGTCATTTTGTGGATGCCGCAATCACGCAAAATTTGCGCGCCAATACCGTAGGTGCGCAAGTCCATGCGGCCCCGCTCTGGTGCTTGCGCCGGCTTGGCCGAATCTGCAAACTGTGCCAACAATTGGGCCGCTGATTCGCCACAATTGAGCAAAACAATGATGCCTTGCTCTTGCTTGGCAATGTGCTTCATCGCTTCATCCAAACTCCATGCATGCATGGTACGACCTTGTTCCAGCAAGTCGATGACAGACAAAGGCTCATGCACACGCACGAGCACAGATTCATCTTTATTCCATTGCCCACGCAACAAGGCCATGTGCACACCGCCGCTGGCTTTGTCTTGGTAAGCGCGCGCGGTGAATTCGCCAAATGCAGTGTGGAGAACACGTGTGCCAACTTGGGTAATCAATGATTCGGTGCGGCTTCGGTGCTCAATCAAATCTGCAATGGTGCCGATCTTGAGGCCGTGCTCGGCAGCAAACAATTGCAAGTCCGGCAGGCGTGCCATGGTGCCATCGTCGTTCATGATTTCGCAAATCACGCTGCTGGGTGAACAGCCTGCAAGTTGAGCCAAATCGCAACCCGCTTCGGTGTGACCAGCACGCATCAACACGCCGCCATCTACCGCTTGTAATGGGAATATGTGACCAGGCTGTACCAAGTCGTGCGGTTTGGCATTTTTAGCGACAGCAGCTTGCACAGTGCAGGCACGGTCTGCGGCAGAAATGCCGGTGGTCACACCTTCAGCAGCTTCAATCGAAACGGTGAATGCCGTGCCTTTTTTATCGCCATTGCGAGCCGTCATAGGGGGTAATTGCAAGCGTTCGCAACGCTCTTTGGTCAATGTCAAACAAATCAAACCACGACCAAAGCGTGCCATGAAATTGATGGCATCGGCGGTTACAAAATCGCTGGCCAGAATCAAGTCGCCCTCGTTTTCGCGGTCTTCTTCATCCACCAAAATCACAATTTTGCCAGCCGCCATGTCGGCAATGATGTCTTCAACGGGTGAAATTTTGACCGGCGTTAATTTTGCTTTTGGTACGATAGACAAAGCGGACATGGACATTCCTTTCAATTATTCTTTTCAAAACTCAGCATGCGTTCTACATAGCGTGCGACGGTGTCAATTTCTAAATTAACGTGATCGCCCGTTTTTAAACTGCCCAGTGCTGTGTTTTCAATGGTGTGTGGGATGAGGTTGGTGCTGAGCTCGGTTTGTTTGGTGTTTAGCAACTCAGTATCAACGACTTTATTCACCGTTAAGCTCACACCGTTCACGGTAATAGAACCTTTGTACGCGATGAATTTGCCCAATGCGGACGGGCAGATGATGCACAGTTCCCAGCTTTCACCCACAGGCGCAAAGAAGCTGATGGTGCCAATGCCATCCACATGGCCAGAAACGATGTGTCCGCCCAAACGGTCATTGGCACGCAAGGCTTTTTCTAAATTGAGTGTGGTGCCAACTTGCGCGAGGTTGGCAGTTTTTTGCAATGATTCGGCTGATATGTCGATGGTGAATTCATTTTTGGCAGCATCAAAAGAAGTCACCGTCATGCATGCGCCGTTGATGGCGATGCTGTCGCCGAGACCTACATCATCTAAATAAGCATGGGGTGTGCTGATGAGCAATCGCTTACCAAATTCGTCGGATGAATCGGAAGTGGATTCTAAAGAGCTGATGGCGTGTACGGCTGCGATGCGCCCCACGCCGGTGATGATGCCGGTAAACATAGGGTGCTATTTTCGCATTAAAAGAGGGCTAAAACTTATCTCGTCCTGATACCCGTAGCAAAAGACGAATATCTTCACCCACAGTCGTCACGGACTTGAATTCCAGTGGCAGGGCTTGATTCAAATCGTTCAACGCCGGTACTTCCAACATCGAACGGCCTGGTCCCAGCAGTTTTGGCGCTAAATACACCAAAAATTCATCCACCAAACCAGCGGCCATCAACGCGCCATTCAAAGTTGCGCCGGCTTCCACGTGCAGTTCGTTCACTTCTCGCTGAGCCAAATCTTGCAGCATGGCGCTGAGATTGACTTGTTCATTTGCAGCACCAGTAGGTAAATGAATGACCGTTGCACCTTTGGCTTCTAAGGCAGCTATTTTTGCCTTGTCTGAGGAATTTGTATAGATAAATATGGCTCTAGATGGCGTATTGATTGCCTGAGTTGCTATATTATTGATAGTAAATATCTTGGCATTAACAGGCGTTCTTAACTGGCTGTCCACAATAACCAGCGGTGGCTGGCGTGAAGTCGATGTATTGTCGTTTGCAGAAACACGCACATTCAATAGCGGGTCATCCGCCAGAACAGTGCCTACACCTGTCAAAATAGCTCCTGCGCGTGCGCGCCACTGGTGTCCGTCCTCACGCGCGGCGGCGGATGTGATCCATTGGCTTTGTCCATTGTTCAAAGCGGTTTTGCCGTCCAAGGAGGCCGCAATTTTCACGCGCACCCAAGGTGTTTTGCGCACCATGCGGCTGAAAAACCCCATCATCAGCTCTTTGGCGGCAATGGCTTGCGGATGTGCAGCGTTCAAAACTTCCACTTGAACACCAGCTGCGCGCAATATCTCCACGCCCTTGCCCGCAACCAAAGGGTTGGGGTCGAGCAGCGCGATGACTACTTTGGTAACTTTGGCATCAACCAACGCATTGCAGCAAGGCGGTGTGCGACCAAAGTGCGAGCAGGGTTCAAGCGTGACGTAAGCCGTAGCACCAGCCGCCGATTCGCCCTTGGCTAAAACATCACGCAGCGCCATCACCTCAGCATGCGCAGCACCAGTAACTTGCGTATGGCCTTGGCCAATGACTTTGCCAGTTGGTGAAACGATGATGCAGCCCACTGCTGGGTTGGGTGGGCTGATGGGGAGGGCTAGTTGGGCTTGGTTTAGGGCTATCTCAAGCGCTTGGGCAAAGTATTGATCGCTATTGAAGGCTGGTTGCATGCAGTTATGTTATCTCAACCAACATTGATCAACCGTACCCAAAGTTTGTCCTTTCACACCCGTATTGGTAAGGGTCAAGCTGCCGCAGGTATCGTCAACCCAGCCAGATGGTGTTGCTGTCAATGTGTACTTGCTAACAATCGGTGCTACGCCAGCATCAGCGGCAACAGTAATGTCGTAACGTTTCGTTCCTTGAGCCGGCGCTTGGTTGGTTGGCAAAACTGGGTCAACACCACCAGGTTTGTAATCTAAATTGACAGAATAAACCCGTGCCATAAATTGCGCATTGTCTAACAGAATTGTTCGCGCATCTGCGCGCCAACCGCGTTGTACATATTGCGTGTATTGTGGTACAGCTACAGCAGCCAAAATACCCAAGATGGCCACCACAATCATGAGTTCAATCAATGTGAAACCACTAGTTAATTTTTGAGAAATTTTTTGCATAAGAATTGATCAGTTTGATTCATTATTGCAGTTGACGCCACACTTGGCGGCGCGTACCTGAAAGTGTGGGTGTAGGGCCACAAGTTGTACATTCTTCTGTAAATTTTGTGCCAGTGGTACTACCATCATCACCAATGGTCTTAGCGCCTGAATCTGTGAACAATGATGAATCGCCAGATTGTCCGGTATTGCCATTCACCAATACATGCACATACACCTTTCCGGCATTGGATTTAGTGGTAAATATTCCACGTGGTGTCACACCTGAAACTTTTGCGCTGTTGGCATCGTCTGATGCAAAAACCTTGAGGTAGCTACCTGATGTAGGATCAAAACCCGTTACCCAGCCAGCACCACCTACCTGGCACACATCTATGCTAGGTATTACAGAAAGAACGTAAGCAATTGGGTAACTGGCTGTTCCTGAAAGAAATACCTTGTCAACAACTCTTTCGCCATCTTCACAACCTGTGCAGGTAAGGTCAAAACGGTATCCTTTGGCTGTTGATCCAGAATCGTACCAAGCCAAGCCACCGTTCACTGCGGTTTTTTTAGTCAGTTCGCGGGTGTTATTTGAACCTTTGAAATTGATGAACGGGTAGTTAAGCAGGTCTGCGCGATCGACTAAGCTTGATGCACTCGTATCATCCCAAATACCATAAACCGTTTGAGTGTCAAAGTTTGTATTGTCCCCAGAGCTAACATAGCGACCGGTGCCAAACATGACCAAGTAACCCGTTTTTCCGCCTGGCGCTTTCATGACATTGAGTTCGCCTGTAATGGGTTGAGCTTTGGTGCCATCGGTTGCACTGAAGACCCGTACGCAGTTGACGGAACCAGGTCCGCAATCAGTCTGCGTCGTATCAATGCGCCAAATATTGCCACGGATATCGGCAGCATACACCATGTCAATTTTGCCAGTTGTGCCGGTTACGGCAGCAATTGAAGTCATGCCGTTGCCGTTGCCTCCAGACGGATTTGTCGCGTTATTGCCGGGCGTAAAAGTACGGAATAATGATCCATCAGCAGCATCCAACACCAATAAGCTGGCTTTGTTATCTGTTGAATTAACACCATTGCCATACATCACTACTGCTTTGTCGCCGCTGCTGCTGTTCATTTGACCTATGATGGGTTTGTTCATCACATTGCCAATCAAATTACCATTGGCAGAAGTGCTAGAAAACTCCCACAAGAAGCCACCTGTTGCAAAGTTAGAAGTCGAAGCGTCCAAGGCAAATACAGACTTGCCGCCAGCACCTAAGCTTGCGGCTACTACTGCACGCCACGCAGGTGTTGATCCAAATTTAACATGGCCAAAAGCGGAAGGACCATCAACATAATATTGATGCGAGTAGGCCGTATCTGATAATTTTTTCATACCCGCGGTAACAGTTTGTGGAATGAAGAGAATTTTTTCAATGCCTGTTAACGCTTCTACCAAACGGTAAAAACCATCATTGCTACCAACGCCTACTAAGTTAGGTTCAGATTTTGCTGTGTCTGCCAGAAATGTCGCGTACGAAGCATCGGAATAGCCAAAATCAGATTTGCCGATGTACATTGGGTCAGAATTGACAATGTCGCCGATAACTGGTTTGCTGTTACTGGTATCACTAACACCAGATGTGCGGGTACGGTATTTACCAGTGTTTATTTTTTCATTGCTACGTTCACCCAACAGATACTTGAATGTATTGCTATCTACAAAATCTGTTTTTTCAGAAGCAGACAGCGTTGAGTATGCAACAAGTGGTGCGCTCAGCTGGTATTTGCTGGTGCCACCACGGCTCAGAATGACGGTGCGGGATGTTGGTATTTTGTCGGACGCCAACCATGATGTGGTATTAGAAATTGAGCCATCGTTCTGTACTTGGAATGCACGGAGCTCACCGCCCCATTTTTCAGAGTCAAAACCTGCTTGATAAACCAAATCACCGCCTTGAATCCTTGTGCCATTGGTTGCCACAGCAGATGCCGTCGCAACCGATATGGTTACAGCGTCTTGAAAGGCTTCTTTCATTTGATCAGACAATTTAGCAGGGATTATTGACGTAGTAATAGTTATCTGGATCGCCATTGGTTTTTAATTTAGGTGTAAATGTCTCGACTGTAGAAGCTCCACTACCGGTTTTCTTGTACACAGCACCACCATATTTTGCGGCGTACCAAAGCATGTCATGCGGTATGAATTCTCCACCACCACTTGTGCTGGTTCCTGCCGTGAAAGAGCGCGGCGAGGAAATTGTAGATTTCGGCAAAACAGGTGTGATGTTGCTGTACAAAGGACCTGTTCCACGGGAAAATGCGCCAGTATTAGTGCTTAAGTCTGCAGGTGATTCGCCTGGTCTTGTATCTAAGTAACCATGGATAGGGTTGCCTGGGGGTACACCAGGCCCTTCAGCACCTGCGACATCGAGGTACAAACCATCTTTGTAGTACCGCCAATCACATAACCAATGTGCATTTCTGCACCTGAGCTGGAATCAAAATAATTCACACCAATGGTCAATGTTTTTTTGTCAGCACTGACTTTGATTTCATATAAGACCTTGGCGTCTGATTCATTGTCACTACCTTGATCCGTATCAGAGAAGCTGATGCGGTATTTGTAGATGGTTTGGCCACTGACATTTTGAATTTCGTCGATGAAAAATGCAGTAATTGCGCCTGTTGGCTGATAAGCTTTATAGTTTTTGGAAATGTTGGCACCTACGGATGCCACGCTTTTTGCAATGAACAAGACTGAAACAGTTTTACCCCCATCCATCGGTATTTTGATTTGTGGTATGTGTGAATCCAGCGCGACAGAAATTTGGTCTACACGTAATTTATCGCCGCCGGCTGCGATTGCAGCAGCATTAGTCACACCTGTGTATTTACCATAACGTGCTACTGATGCCCCGTGAAAACCACCTTTGCTGGCTGTAGCGTCTGGTCCATGACCGCGGATATCGCCAAAACTGTCCACAGATTTGGCTGTTGGATTCCTATCGATATTTGCAGGTAGAGGGCTTGTAGTTGAACTTGGTTGGTATTCTCCAATGAAGTATTTTTTTACTCCCAATCCCTCATCGTTCCAAATGTTCTTGCCTTCGGCTCTTACATCCAAAGATGCCAATGATGGCACGGTGTTTAGACCGCTATTTTCACCAGGATCAGCATTGACTGAAAATGCGCCAGGCAAATGGTCACTGTCAAAGATGTTTTGGGGTCGCCTATGGTTAATTGGATAGGCCGCGCGCAATGGGGGTAGGCATTGCTGGTGGTGTTGGTTTTAGGGTTGACGACGCGCGAATAAGTGCGACTTACATTGGCGTACCGGGTTGAGCCATGTTTGCTTGCGTAAATTCAGTGTAGAGGTTTCTCTGGGCTGGTGTGTGCAGGCACATGGTGGCCCTTGAGCGGGTGGGTTTTGGCAGCGGAGTCTAGGCCAACCAAATTGGTATATGCGGCAGAGGGCGTTCCGCCTGAAAAGTAATTCAATACTTCAAACATCACTTCGCCCAATGGGTTGCCCCACATGGGTTGCTCGCCATTGAATGGCGCGCTGTTCCGATTCCACTGTGTGTATTCTTCACCACCCCAAGTGCTTGGAGTGCCACCAAAGCCCCATGGTCTGAACGCACTGAGGTGATGCACAATGCCATATACAGTGGTGTAAAAACGGCCATTCGCTGGGTTCACTTCACGGCTGAAATGGTCAATGTTCTGCCTAACAACACCGCCTGCAAAGTTGTTGTCATAGGTGCTGGTCAACAAGCCAAAGCCTAGTTGACCAGATTCGCCATAGGTATGTAGCAAACCTGTGGGTTTGTAGCTGGTTGGTGATGCGGCTGGGTAGCCTGTGCAATTTTCTTCATATTTGCCACTGATTAAAATGCAGGTGGAAACCCGAACCGTGTATTGCGAGACACCTGAGCCGCTGGGGTTGGCACCCAAAATCAAGCGCTCAGTCGCCACCAAATCCCAAATGCGTCCACTGCGATTTTGATAGACGATTAACTTGGGATCGCTGTAGTTTGTATCATAAGGTGCACGGCCGTCTTTCAATGTGACATTAGCAAACATATGGCGTTTACCTGAGCTTGGTGCAGAAAGGTCTGCAAAATCTGCAATAGCGTAGCCGTCAACCGCATTGCTGGTGTATTCTTTTGCCCCATAGGGTCGAGTCTTGTGGTACGTAGGCACGCTCTAAAACGGTGTTTGCATCATCAGTTGAACGCTTGCCACCATACAGCACTTTCCGCAATACATCCATGCGCGACATGGTGAGCCAGTTTAAAAAATTACCGCTCCATCGACCTGAGCTGGTTGTGCCGCATTTGTACCAATTTAATGTTGGCTCGCTGGGGACAGGTGTTGCCGTACCAATGTTGACTGGCGTGAATTTGTTTGATGAATAGGAATAACACCTGTCATACGCAAAATACCCATCGTATTTGAATGTGGGTTTGAAATAAATATCCAGCACCATCGCCATCAATGTCATTCACATCGTTGTAGGCCGCTTTGTAGAAAGGTAAATCGCGCCCCATGCTTAGCATGACCAAACCCGGTGCTGACTTTAAGGTGAGCATTGGGCTTTGGGCAAAGTCATACGCTGCGTGTGCAAATTGGGTCAAACCTATTCCCATCCATAGCAACGCTGATAAACCAAGTTTGTAGATGGACAGTTTGAAGTTTGTGAGTTTCATAGGGGTATTTAAATGTGGGTTTAAATCAACTGTGGCGGTTTATATGCATGCACTAGGCAAACCATTGATGACGTTGGACACCATGACTTGCAATATCACGTCGGCATCTTGAGCCACCGGTAGCGCGGCTGGTGACTCAGTACCAGCATTCGGCTTGTGTGCCTGCGATGGCTACACCAGGCATTAACTCAATGAAATAACGTGGTTCTGCAGCATTGCCAAATTTGCTGCTGGCTTTGACAGAGCAATTGGGGTTGGCAGCATCTTTATCTTTGTCCCATTTGTAGCGTGTTGTGGCTGCTAAAGTTAAAGGTATTGGGTCTTTGCAATCGACAGCTACCGTTAAACCAGAGGTGGTGCGCCAGTGTTCTGCGTTGCCACCTAAAGGCAGAGTAGGTGGGTACGATGTGGTGCGTGGATTGACTGTGTTATTGACGCGCAAAATATCGTCTATGGCTTCGCGGCTGGCACTTTCTGCGGCTTGAAAAGCCAAAGCACGGTCGCGTTCATTGGCAACGGCTCTTTCACCTGTTATCACGCCGCGCAAGCCAATGGCAGTCAGTAATGATAAGGTGACCATCAAAACCAAAACCATGAATAAGGTGAAGCCTCTTTCAGATTTTATATGGGTAAATTGGCATCTAGCCGGCGTAGTATATGGCTTTATTGCTATCATTATTGTAGTATTTGGTGCATGTTTCATGATTTACACCCCCATGCGATTGCGTATAGATACCGTGGTGCTGTAGGCACGACGTAAACGGTGGTCGGTGGTATTGGCTGGCGTATATTCGCCCTTTATCCATTGAATTTTGTTATCCGCATCGGGTGTTATGTTGGTTTCTTCGCTCACCAAAATAAAGCCGATGCGGACACTGACCACGCGAGACCAATCAGCAGCGGCATTGGCTTACATAAACATCGGTTTGAAATGTGGGCTGCCCAGCATTTGGTCCTGCAACTTGTAAGCTGTGTTGGGACCATATTCAAAATGAATGGCGTCAACGTTAGGCACCAATTCTTCAATGGTTGCAGCAACGCCATTAAAGTGCCGGCGGTATAAGCTTGAAGTAGCAGCGGTTACAGAACCGTTTTTTCGTTTTGCCAAGAAGTAGGTTGATGAGGTAACTGGCGTAACGATGGCATCAGCAGAATATGAATTAAGGAGAGGACTTTCGAGTGTCATGACACCTGCGGTCGTCGTGCTTGTAGACCTAAAAATTTCAGAACCCTTGCAGTCTGAAATCAGTCTGAAAACCAATGTAGGGTCGTTGTTCCACTTGAGTGGGTCGCCTGAAAAATTAAGGGTAGACGTGCCGGCTACTGGTGCCGCGCTGACTTGCAAGGCTTTGTCTGAACCACCAGATACAAACAGAATGGGTGCAGTGGTGCTGATTGTTAAGTCGCTGATGGGTGCATTGATAAGAGTACGTGCTGCACTGGAAGCAGTATCGGTTCCATTAAAGCCAAGTATTGTTGTGTCCGCCGATAACACTCGGTTTGAGAAGGGGTTAGGAGCTGAAAATGTATCTGTCAAGCCTGTCACACTGAATAAATTTGGCGTGCTTTTGGTCGTTTGTAAGATTGGGCTGTCAATAATGTCATCAGCAGTGTAAAGAATCGTGTCAGGCCCTGCGCTGCGTGCCAAAGTTGTACCGGCACAGCCGCCAAACGCGCCCATGCGCACATCACGCGTTAACAAATCGATGGCTAAGGAGGCATCTTCACCCATGCGAACAGTGTTGTTGGCATAGGTAAAGCTGTTTTTCGATGTCATGTAAACCAAACCAACAGCAGCCAAAATAAACATACCAATGGTCATAGCGACCATCAATTCAACAAGTGAAAAGCCTTGTTGTTGATTACGTTTGGATTTGTTAGCACGCATCAGTGAGGTACAGGCACGAGCATCAAATTTGTGTTTTAAATCATTCATATCTTGAATTTAAAAGAGATTTCTCGCAAGTTATCTGTGTTGGTGTTCGACGCATCCAAACAAGCTTGCTTTTCAGTTGCGTTTAATGTGCCGATGCAATTCACATACCGTATCGTGACGATATAGCCATTGGTGACGTTGACATCAGGATCGCGTTCAACTTTGCCATCGCCGCCAGGTAAGCTGTCTTTAATATTTTTTAGCCACTGGTGTCGATCTATGTTTTCAGGTTCGGTGCCGGAGAGTGATGCCAATGTTGTTTTATAAACGATGAGGTATTTGCTACTGCCAGGCGTATTGAGTGCTGAATTGGCGCGCATGGCATCCATGATTTCGCCTGCGGAATGGGTGGCGCGTGATGCCAAATCGGAGCCGGTTGAATTGTTGACACCAGACATCATCATGCCGCCAATGCCAAGTAAACCGAATGACAAAACCAAGATGGTGATCAGTACTTCTATCAGCGAGAAGCCTGCTTGCTTGCGGTTTGCTTCATGTAGCATTGCGTTTGGCATAGTGAATATGAGTTTAAAAAGTTGGGCAACTTGTGAAAGATGCTTGGGCAATTTTTTCTGAGCGGGTACGTCCAGTTGCATTCATGATGATGCATCGGTAATCACCTGCTGTTGCACCGCTAGCAGGTCCAAAACTGATACTGGCAGGTCCGATGGCGCCGCTACTCAAAATGCTGCGTCCTTGCCCATTGAAAGTATATAGCTTGGAGCATTACTCGCAATGGCAACGCTGCCATTGATTGCAGAAGTCTGCATCAAAATATTGTTGGCTGGTATGGCTGTCGCACCAAGGTCGCTGGCAGTGCCTGTGGTATCGTAAAAAACAGTGAAACCAGATGACCAATTTGCATTGCCACCAACTAGAGCGTTAGCGACAATCGTTACTCTTGCGTCACCACCGCGTTTAATGGCTTCAGATCTGGCCATTGCCAAGCCCGCTTGAAATTCTGATGCCGCAGCCTGTATACGGTTGGATTGAATAATTTGCTGAAAATTGGGGATGGCAATGGTCGCCAAAATACCCACAATTGCCACAGTCACAATCAGTTCAACTAAGGTGAATCCACGTGATTTTCGTATACTAGGAAGCGTGTTTGGTATTAGTCATGTTTAACAATAATGAATCATCTAATTATCTGTAACATTAAGGTTACTGACAAACCACTCATCTCGTAAAAACTACCGTTTGTCGAAACGGCTGTAGTTGGTGAGCTGCTATTTCTGCACTTCGTCAACCAGCGTTTTGAATTCGTCAATGTCTTCAAAGCTGCGGTACACGCTGGCAAAGCGCACGTAGGCGACTTTGTCGAGTTTTTTGAGTTCGCGCATCACCATTTCGCCTAGGCGGGTGGATGTGATTTCTCTGTCGCCCAGGTTGAGGAGTTTTTCTTCGATGCGTTCGATGGCGTTATCGACTTGCTCGGTGCTGACGGGGCGTTTGCGCAGAGCAAGGTTAAAGGATGCGACCAGCTTGGCCCTTTCATAGTCAATGCGCCTGCCATCTTTTTTGACCACAAACGGGAAGTTCAGGTCTGGACGCTCATATGTCGTGAAGCGTTTCTCGCAAGCACCACACTGACGGCGCCTGCGGATGAAGCCGCCATCTTCTGACTCACGCGTTTCCACCACTTGGGTGTCGGTGTGTGAGCAGAATGGGCACTTCATCGATTTTTACTTGTAAACAGGGAATTTAGCAGTCAGTGCATTGACCTTGGCGCGGACAGCTTCAATATTGGCAGCATCACGTGGGTTATCCAACACGTCGGCTATCAGGTTTGCTGTGATGCTCGCTTCTTCTTCTTTGAATCCGCGTGTGGTCATGGCGGGTGTGCCGATGCGCACACCGCTGGTCACCATCGGTTTTTCTGGGTCGTTCGGGATGCCATTTTTGTTGATGGTCATGTGTGCGCTGCCCAAAACAGCTTCGGCTTCTTTGCCGGTGATGTTTTTGTTGCGCAAATCAACCAACATGACGTGGCTTTCGGTGCGGCCACTGACGATGCGCAAACCGCGTGAAACCAAGGTCTCAGCAATCACTTGCGCATTTTTGACAACTTGCTGTTGGTAAGTTTTGAAGCTTGGGTCCAATGCTTCTTTGAAAGCTACTGCTTTGGCAGCAATCACGTGCATGAGTGGACCACCTTGCAAGCCGGGGAAAATCGCGCTGTTAATGGCTTTTTCGTGGATGGCTTTCATAAGGATGATGCCACCGCGCGGGCCGCGCAAGCTTTTGTGAGTGGTTGATGTCACCACGTCGGCATAAGGGACAGGGTTGGGGTAGACGCCGGCGGCAATCAAACCTGCGTAGTGGGCCATGTCAACCATGAAAATGGCGCCCACGTCCTTTGCAACTTTGGCAAAACGTTCAAAATCAATAGCAAGAGAATAAGCAGATGCGCCGGCTATGATGAGTTTTGGCTTGGATTCATGGGCTTTGCGCTCCATTGCGTCATAGTCAATGGCTTCATTGGCATCCAAACCGTAGCTCACCACATTGAACCATTTGCCACTCATGTTCAGCGGCATACCGTGTGTTAAGTGGCCACCTTCGGCCAAACTCATGCCCATGATGGTGTCGCCTGGTTTCAAAAAGGCTAAAAACACGGCTTCGTTGGCAGATGCTCCGCAATGGGGTTGCACGTTGGCGGCTTCAGCGCCGAAAATCTGCTTGACGCGATCAATCGCCAATTGTTCGACGATATCTACATATTCACAACCACCATAGTAGCGTTTGCCAGGGTAACCTTCGGCATATTTGTTGGTGAGTTGGCTACCTTGCGCCGCTAGGACGGCTGGCGAGGCGTAGTTTTCAGATGCAATCAGCTCAATATGGTGCTCTTGACGGGCATGCTCTGCCTGAATGGCAGCAAAGATTTCAGGATCAGTTTGTTCAACTAGGATTTTGCGGTTGTACATGGAAATGGGTCCAATCATGGTGTTTTAGATTAATACACCCAGGCGAACGGCTGAACGTGGGCTTATCTCTTTGTCGGAGTGAACTTCACGGTACGCTCCCTAGTGGTGCTCAATGTCTTTCAATTGACCCACATCAGCAAAAAGCCCTCAATTTGCAAAACCTGCAAAATTTGAGGGCTGATGCCTATCGCCAGTTGCGTACAGCGTTAGTGTATCAAAGCTTGGCTAACAATTCGCCCTTTTTAGCAAGATTTTGATCTTCGCTCGTTGCTTTGGTTGGAATACTTTGTACTTGATCCTTCATGATGCTCATGTCAATAGGTAAAACGGCAGGCATATTGCTATATGCGACGATGGGGGCAGGACGGCCAGTGGCCACACGGTGCAGGGCGTTGTACTCAGAGAGGACTTTAGAGCCATAGCCATCGTCATGCGGCAAGTTTGCAGCACCGACGTACTGCTTTAAACCGCCTTCGATAGAGCCACCAGCTCGTGCGATGCTCTCTTGCAGCACTTTGACGCCCACTCGCAAATTGGTAACGGGGTCAAAAGCAGCCAGTTTGCCACCAAAGTTTTCATATTTGTCGCTGTGAATTTTGGTCATCACTTGCATCAAACCCTGGGCACCGACTGGGCTTTGGGCAAACGGATTGAAACCCGACTCAATTGCCATGATGGCCAATATCAAAGTGGGGTCCAATTTGACTTTGGCGCCTAATTTGTAAGCTTCTTCGACCAAAGCGGCGACAGGTTCTGGTGCTACTTTGTATTTTTTGCTGATCCAAAAGGCAACCGCTGCCTGTTGTTTCGGTAAATCAGCTGGGTCTGAGGCTGTCGCGCGTTCACTGGCGTCCAAAGCAGTTTCAGGTAAATTAACCAGCAAACCCGAAGGAATGATAGATGCTTGCCCTTTGTAGTCGTCAAGATCGAGCGATGTTTGACGTGTTTGCAGCCAGCCAATCAGTTTGGCTTCACCCGTTTTTAAGAGGTTGGGGTTAAAGAGTAACACCAAGCATACTAAAACGATGGCGGCTCCCAGTATTGCAAAGCCGTTATGCAGGAATTTAAAGAGTGCTTGGTGGGCATTCTTATAAGCAGATTGTGGATCAAACCCCAATGTGGGTAGAGGTTTGGTACGTCGCAAACGAGAGTTTGCAGAGTTCAGTAATGCATTCATGGCATGTCCTTTTCTTTGCGGGGCTGTTTGAAAACACAGCTATCAAAACGATAGCGATTCTTTGTGTTGACAAATACCACCGTATCAGTTGGGTACGCGGGTTATCGTGCTATCCTTTTATGTGACGATGAACCTTGCCGGATATCGGCTACGGATGAGCGTACAGGATTATGGTAAACCCTAGTATTCTCGAACTGCGCGGATTCTAAAGTGCCTCTAAAGACCAAGTCAAGTATATCAAATAGATTTTTTATACTATTAACTAGTTATTTAGCTGTATGTATAGACATAATTGGTGTGTTTTCAATGATTTAGAGCTGTTTGTCTAGTATTTACTTGTCATTTGTCAGGTTTGTAAATTCAAAATTGCTAAACACGGTTCACAAATAACATAGCGAAACCAGTGAATTTGATTTGAACAGCGCATTTCTAAACTCGATTAGGACGGATTTCTGTAATTTGATAGCAGGCAGAATGGATGCACGATAATAGGCGTCTATGTTTGATTTTTTAACCAATAAAACCCCTGCACCTTCCGTCGCTACCCCCATGAATGCAAAAACTATTGCCGATCCACATCCATTAGACCAAATCACAGGTGGAGCATTTTCTGCACCCACAGCAGGCGATAGGGCTGCCAAAATTCGAGAATGGTTATTGACCAATCCCAACGTGGAGCAGATGCAAGAAGTTTTTAAAGAACTGGGTACACGTGACAAAGGTGCCGTCAAACCCCTGCGTGAAAAGCTGGACGAAATCAAGCGTGCTAAAGGTCAAGAGGTGATTGCTAGCGAATGGGCAGACAAGGCCATGACGCTTTTAGCTTTGTCTAAGTTGAATATCGCGGAT
Organism: Candidatus Aalborgiella aggregata; assembly: GCA_016705065.1. Taxonomy (GTDB): domain Bacteria; phylum Pseudomonadota; class Gammaproteobacteria; order Burkholderiales; family Burkholderiaceae_C; genus Aalborgiella; species Aalborgiella aggregata. The sequence continues at coordinate 668,980 of JADIYY010000001.1, forward strand.
GCCATGGCTTGGCAGCGTGATGCAGCCAGAGCAGGGGCGCCCTTATCTAAAGAGCCCTTGGCCAGTGTGAAAGTGAAATTGGCCGATAGGGTAAAAAGCATTGAAGACCTGCAGCGTCAAACGCAGGTGCAACGCGAAGCCGCTGTATTGTTGGCACAACGCATCGAAGTATTGTCTACCAAACCATATAAAGAAGCGGTCAACGTGTTGTCTGCTTTACAAACCGATGTGCAACATTGGCAAGAGCAAGCTACAGAAATCATCAACGACAGCAACTGGAACAGTGTTGACTCAAAATTTGCGCCTTTGCTGGATTCATCGAAAGCGCAATTGTTGGTTGTGTGGGATGCATTCGGGGCAGCTTTGCAGCAAGCGCAAAAGGCGGAGTCAGACCCAACAGCCGCATTGCCACCAGTGCCTGTTTGGGCGGATGAAATTCGTGCCCTGCGTGGTTTGGCGGTGGTTGAAGAAGCACCTAAAAAACCGTCCAAGCCCAAGATTGACCCTGAAATCAAGCTGCAGGCGAACAACCATGTGCGTGAAGCGCTATTGAAATTAGAGCAAGAGGTGGGCGAGGGCCATGGCAAAGCCAGCAGCAATGCGGCCAATGCCTTGCGCCACGCTTTGAAAGAGCACGGCAAACTGATTGACGACAAATTAGAAAACCAAGCGCATGCGGCTTTGGCAGCTGCTGGTGAATTAGAGGGTTGGCAGCGTTGGCGTGCCGACCAAATACGTGAAGAGCTGCTCATCAAAGCTGAAGGCTTGCTCAAACGCCCCGAAGGTCAAGCACTGGGTGGGCGCAAAATGCAAGAAACACTGCGTGCCATGCGTGAGCAATGGAAGCAAACGGATCAAGGTGGTCCAGCAAATCATGCGCTTTGGAAACGTTTTGACGATGCTTGCAATGCCGCGCATGTGGTTGTAGAGGCATGGATTGAAAAAGTCAAAACAGAAAATGCCATGCACCGTGAGTCCAGATTGGCATTAATTGACCAAATTAACTCATGGGCGACCAGTGAGGCAGCGCAAATGGCATCCAAATCGGACTGGAAGGCCTTGCAACGCGGGTTGAATCAGTATGCAGACCAATGGCAAAATTTGGGCCATGTCAGCGAAAAAACATTTTCAGAGCTGCAACCGCAATACAAAGCAGCAATGGACTTGGCCTATTTGCCCTTGCAAACTGCACAAAAGCAAAGCGTTGAACGCCGACAAGCCATGATTGAAGAAGCCAAGGCGCTGGGTGCACAGCCTGTGATGCGCATTGATGCGGTTAAAAACCTTCAGCACAATTGGCAACATGAAGCGCAAACCGTGCCTCTAGACCGTAAATTTGAACAAAAACTGTGGGATGCATTTCGCAAGCCCATTGACGAAGCATTTAATCGCAAAACGGCCGAAAGGGAAAAAGCGGCTGCAGCCATGGGCGAGCATGACAAGCGTGTCATGGATGCATCCAAAGCATTGCAAGCAGCCAATGCGTCAGGCGATGGACAGCGCATTCACCTTGCCATTGCAGCACTTGAAGCAGCGGTCAAAGGACAAGCTGCTGCAAAAGTTGCTGAAAGTGCCGCACAAGCTGAAGAAAATTCATCAAATAAGGCTGTAGCCGGCATAAATACTGCCTATAGTGCTATCGAAAATATAGCAAATGTTGATTCCGTTGAAGGTAATCATGTATCAATTTCCGAAGCCGAAATAAGCCCTGCAGAAACGGCTGAGGCGCAAGAGCTGGCGGATGTTGAGGCTGATGCACTTTCGGATGCGATGCCAGTTGAAACGGTAGTTATTGAAGAAATTCCTGCTGCACCTGTTAAACCGGCACCCAAAAAAGTCGTGGCTGTGCGCGGTGATGACAGACCGGGTATGAAAAAATCTGAGCCTGTAACGCCTGCCCGTGGTGGCAAATTTGGCGATCGTAAACCAGGTGACAGACCTGATTCGCGCGGACCACGGTCTGATTCTCGTTCCGATGCGAGAGGTGACAGAGGCGATAAATTTGCAGGCCGCGATGACCGCAGGGGCGATAGACCCAATCGTCCAGCTTTTGAAGACCGTGGTCCACGTTTGGGTGACGCTGCCTTCCGTGCACAAAGAGATGCTTTGGAATCTGCACAGCAAGCATTGAAAAAATTGGCCATGCAAGCACATGGCGAGGTGTTGGTGCAATTGTTAGATGCATGGAAGAGTCCGTGATGCGGCCAAAGTGCCCAGTGGACAAGAGTTGGGCAAACAATTGAACAATCAAGCCAGAACGGCATGGGCCAACGCCATTGCCAACCCACCAGGCGCTAAAGCTGATGAGGCAAGCACTTCATTGCTGCGTTTGGAAATGGCGGCAGAAGTGCCAACACCTGCGGAACACATTGCTGCCAGACGCATGTTGCAACTGCAATTGTTGACCAAGCGCAATGACCCAGCGCCAGCACAAACCTGGTTGCAAGATGCCACAAACGTATTCGCGAGTGATTTTGATGAGTCAACATCGCGTCGTATGCAAAACGTATTGAAAGTGTTATTGAAGCGCTAATGAAGCGTTAAGGCCGTGCGGATATGACTTTTTGGCAATCCGCATTCAATTCACTAGGGCTTACAAAAAGGCCTCAATGGTGGTTTTGGGCCTTTGCAATTTTTGCATTTGCAGCTGGAATAGCTGGTGATAGTTTCGCTGCATCGGGACACGCCATCAATATTTTGGCGGTTCCGCTATTGCTGTTGATACTGTGGAATGTGCTTTTCTATTTAGGAATGGCACTCAATCAAGCTTTCCAATTCAGGCATTTTAAAAAAGCAAAACCAGACTTGGCACAACAAGTTGCGTTATGGCAAGGTAAAACTTACCTGCACGCTGCCGCCGCCGCTTTGGCAGTTGGCGCTTTGTTTGGGATGTATTGGCGCGGCCTGGTGTTTGAATACCAAGCGGTTTGGCAAAGTACATTTTTGTCAGCACAAAACGTGCATGCATTTTTAAGTTTTGTGTTGACGCCTGCAGTCTGGTTAAGTGGTACATCTTTTCCGAATGCGATTCACCTGTCGCAGATGCAGTTCCCTGCACATGCGGGAGAAAACGCGGGGCGCTGGATTCATTGGTATGCCATTACCGTATGCTTGATCATCGTTTTGCCACGCGTAGTACTGGCATGGCTATCACATCGTCGAGCAAAAACATTGAGCGTAGAACAAAAACGACTTGCACAAGCTCAGCATGCAAATTTATCGAGCACGCGTTCAAAACAGAACAAACCAATAATAGACCCAACGACATATACCTCGACAAGCACCATTGCTTTGAGCTTGGTTTCACACACCAATGTGGGTAAAACAACTTTGGCACGCACGCTGTTAGGGCGCGATATCGGTGAAGTACGTGATGCGGAACATGTCACGCACACAGCGGAGCACCATGTTTTGATAGAAGCTGTTCACGACCAGACACTTGAACAGCTCACGCTGTGGGATACGCCAGGCTTTGGTGACAGTGAACGTCTTGCCAAACGCATGGCTCAAGCTGGCAACCCCATTGCATGGTTCATGTCAGAAGTATGGGACAGGTTTCAAAATCGGGATTTTTGGTACAGCCAGCGCGCCGTGCGACACATGGTTGAAGCATCGGATGTGATTTTGTACATGATCAATGCGTCGGCATCGGCTTCTGAGCTGCGCTATCTTGACGCAGAGTTGAAAGTCTTGGATTTGATTGGCAAGCCCGTGGTGGTGATATTGAATCATGTGGAAAAAAAGCCCGAGTTCGAACAATCGGCGATTGACTTGCAATTCTGGCGTGACAGAACATCTCAATCGCAAAGGGTGGTCGATGTTTTGGTACTCGATGCTTTTACGCGTTGCTGGGTGCAAGAAGGTGGTTTGATGCAAGCCATAGCGAAAGCATTAGCGAAAGATTTATCGAAGGCACTTGAGTCAAACGCAACGAATGCTTTGGTTTTAAAGCATCAAGCATTTGCGCGATTGAGTTTGGAATGGACTGCAAAAAATCGACAACGCTGGATCAAGTCAATAGACGTATTGGCCGAGCAAATGTGCCATGCGATTTTGGATAAAGAGCGCATTGATTCTTCTGTTGAGTGGACAGACAAATTGAAGAATGTGGGTGCGGCTGTTGGACGAGCAGTCGGCTTACCTGGCGCATCAAAATCGCCTAAAGAAGCTGCCATGAACAACCTTGCTGCGCGCTTAGATGCCCAATTGAATCGGCGCATGAATTCGTTACTCGAACTACACCAGTTAGATGGTCAAGCTAAACTGACTTTAATGAACCGAATTGCAAAGCATTATGAGTTGCATGCGCCGCAAAGCGAAATCAAGGCTGCCCTCTGGGGCGGAGCAGTTTCGGGTGCTTTAATGGGTTTGAAAGCCGACGTCATGTCAGGCGGTTTAACGATGGGCGGTGGCTTGTTAACAGGTGGTGTTTTGGGCGCAATCAGTGGGGCAGGTGTGATACGTGGTTACAACCTTTTGAAAGGTGAAGATATTCCCACAGTGACTTGGTCACATGAAGTACTGATAGATTTGGTTCGCAACGGATTACTGGCATATTTGGCAGTGGCACACTTTGGTCGAGGCAGAGGTGAATGGACCGAATCAGAGCCGCCTGCTAAGTGGTTGGCGCACATTATTCAGGCGATAGATCTGAATGAAAAAAATTTGGACTTAGTGTTAAAAAATACCAGCGATCTTGACCAAGATGCATTAAGACTTGAATTACACTCTTTACTTACCAAGTTAAGTAAAATGGTTTTGCAAAACTTGTATCCACAAACTTCAAACGACCAATTTGCTATTTAGACACCTTCAATGAACCAAAAGCAGTGCCATATTTTGATTGCCGGTGCGGGTATTGGTGGCTTAGCTCTCGCTTTAGCGTTGTCTCGAATTGGGGTTTATGTGGAGGTTTTGGAGCAGTCGCATACCTTGGGTGAAGGTGGTGCGGGTTTGCAGCTCAGTCCCAACGCGTATGGCATATTGAAAGATTGGGGGCTGGATGATAAATACGATCTCACTTTATCCGCCAATTTTCCTGTCGCAATACAAGCCAGAGATGCTGCAACCAATGACGTTCTGAGTGAATTACAACTCGGTGCGCGTGCTGTTAATTTATATGGTGCTCATTACGCCACAATGCACCGCGCTGACTTGCACAAACTGTTGTTGAATGCCGTGCGCAAACAACCCAAGTTGAATATTCATCGCAATGCAAAAGTTGAGCGTGCACAAGATACCGCAACTGGCGTTAAGGTAAGCACCGAAAGGGATGATCTGACTTATGAGGCAGATGCCTTGGTGGGTTGCGATGGTCTATGGAGTTTTATGCGTGAACACGTAGTAGGAACTGATGCGCCGATAGCAACAGGGCATGTGGCTTGGCGGGCATTGTTACCCTTCAGCATGGTGCCGAATGATTTCCGACAGGACTGTGTGCATGCTTGGATGGCTCCACACATGCACATCGTTGCATATCCTGTTCGACGTGGCGAATTCCTAAATATCGTGGTGGTGACCGAAGATGACCAACCAGCCGATACCCCCAGCCGACAAAGTTGGAGCCGTGATGCGACAGGTCTCAGTCCGCTTGATGTGAAAAATAATTGCCAAACATTTGCACTCAATAAAAAGGTGATCGAATTATTGAAAACCGTCAACATTGGAAATGGCGGTGGTTGGACGCGGTGGACATTGTTTGACCGCGCTCCGATTTCATCCAGTCTCGATATGTATAACCCGCAGCACCCACGTTTCGCGCTTTTGGGTGATGCAGCACACCCCATGCGCCCGTATTTGGCGCAAGGTGCTGCTATGGCCCTTGAAGATGCACAAGCATTGGCACTGGCTGTGCAAGAAAATTGGGGGGATTTACCCAAAGCTTTCCAAACCTATGCGAATAGACGTTGGCAGAGGGTAGCCAAAGTTCAAGTTCAATCAAGACGCAATGGAGAAATCTACCATATGCAGGGCATGATGCGGATGGCCAGAAATGTTGCTTTGCGTCTCGCTGGGCCAAAACTAATGGAGATGCCTTGGTTGTACCAAGGACCTCGGATTTAAGTTGCAAGCTTACGCCAAAGCGTTTTATCTTGGCTGGCTTTATCAATTTGTAGTAGTGTGTCTTCGTGCGCTGAATTTTCGATGTCATTGGCCCACAACACATCGAGCTGAAAGCTTTCCAAATTAGTCAAAACGATGTGACCATTTCTTTCTTGATTCGGTTCATGCTCAGTTAGCAATGCATCTTGCCCTCGCGTGAGGTGTATATAAACTTGCGATAACAATTCAGCGTCAAGCAAAGCGCCATGCAAGCTGCGGTTTGAATTGTCAACTCCGAGCCTGTCACACAGTGCATCTAGTGAGTTGCGTTTACCTGGAAACATTTCTTTGGCCATGACCAAAGTGTCGGTAATCGTATGGGCAACGCTTTTAAACTCTGGCTTGCCAATGTTAGACAATTCCTTATTCAGAAACCCCAAATCAAAAGGGGCGTTGTGTATGAAAATTTCTGCGCCATAACAGTACGTCAGCAATTCTTCGGCAATTTCGGCAAATTTAGGTTTGTCGCGTAAAAACTCATTACTGATGCCGTGTATGCGCAATGCCCCTTCTTCACTGTCGCGTTCAGGGTTCACGTAAAAATGCAAGTTTTGATTGGTTAATTTCCGATTAACCATTTCAACGCATGCGATCTCGATGATGCGATCACCATTCAGTGCTGATAACCCCGTTGTTTCAGTGTCTAAAAAAAGTTGTCTCATACAACTGAATATAGCATCGCTTAGTCACAAATTCTATGATTAGCCTTATTATCTATGAACTACCAAATTCAGTTTTGATGCGGTGCCTAAAGGCATGACGATATGGAATTTATGGAAATAACACAAGATCAACAAATTGTCATTTTGGGTACTGGCGGCACCATAGCCGGACAAGCCCATAACCCTGATGACAGCGTGAATTACACCGCCGCACTGGTTGATATTAATCAGCTTTTGGATACGGCCAAGTCGAAGCTACAAAACGGTACTCTGCCAGCGTTAAATGATTATCATATTGCTTACTGAACAGCTGGTTCAAATTGACAGCAAAGACATGTCATTTGATATTTGGAAGCGTCTGCTGTCTCGTTGCCATAATTTGTTAAGTCAGGAACACGTTAAAGCGATTGTCATCACGCATGGTACAGATACATTGGAAGAGACGGCGTATTTCTTGCACAGGATGTTGCGAACCGAGAAACCTGTCATATTGACTTGCGCCATGCGTCCGGCTAATGCGCCTGACAGTGATGGGCCACAAAATTTGAGAGATGCTTTGACTTTGGCATCAAACGCGCAGGCGAGAGGTGTATTGGTAGTTTGTGCAGGTGATGTTCATGGTGCCCAATATATCCAAAAAGTGCATACCACACGGTTAAACGCTTTCAGTTCAGGCGATGCTAATTTGAGAGGGCGAATTATCGATGGAAACTTAATTTGCAAAATGCATTGCTAACACAAGTCCATACATCTACTGAAATCCCACATTTGACAGTCGGTGATATTGAGCGTGTTGCGCACCTGCCGCGAGTCGAAATCATCATGAACCATGCGGATGCCAATGGACAAATTGTTGATGCACTTTTGCAGCAGAAAGTATCGCAACAACAGAAGTTACGTGGCATTGTTGTTGCAGGAACCGGCAATGGCACTATCAGTGAGACATTAGAGTTAGCATTACTACGTGCGCAGGACACAGGCGTAGTTGTTTGGCGAAGCACGCGATGGGCATTTGGCCAATTAGAAGGGCGAACCAATGCGGTATTTGGTGATTCTCATGGGCTTTCACCCGTCAAAGCCAGAATTGCACTGATGCTGAAATTGCTGCAATCAGATTTGATTGCAATGAAATCCTGAGTAGAATTTGTTTACCAATACCAGTTTCCACCGCCAGTTTAGACCTTAAGACGGAAAATACAAAAGGAGCTTCACATGAAAGTCAGCGACATATTGCGCGTTAAAGGCAATACTTTATATACCTGCACACCGGAGGACAGCTTGGCAGATGCCGTGAATTTGATGGCGCAAAACGATATTGGATCGCTGGTCGTTTTGTCACACGGCAAAGTGGTAGGTATGTTGAGCTTTCGAGAAGTGATTAAATCACTTGAGAAAAACAAAGGCAGTGTTGGCGATGCAACGGTCTGGCGTGCAATGGATCAAGGCCCACTGACTTGTACTTTAGAGACAGATCTTGATGAGGTACGCCGCATGATGCTGGTACATCACGCACGTTATATGCCGGTCATTGACAAAATGATGTTGATGGGTGTGATTAGCTTTTACGATGTCGCCAAAGCGGTAGTTGACAGCCAAAATTTTGAAAACAAAATGCTCAAGGCTTATATCAACGATTGGCCTGCTGATGAAGCCAACCTTAAATCGTGATCATTTCAAATTGATTGGGCACATTCAGCCATTCGTGTGCCAAGAGGGTATGGTGGCGAGCTGGACCCGTGCTCAATAATTGCAAACGTCCTGTTTGTGTCTCATCGGTAAGTTGATTCAAATTTGCCAAAATTCGTTTCGTATGTAAAGCTACAGGTTCACCTGTATCAATGATGTGGACCGCATCACCCGTGTATTGACGCAATAGTTGACTGATAAATGGGTAATGGGTGCAACCCAGTACCAGCGTGTCTACATTGCAATTTTCAATGCCAAATTGGCCTATAGCCGGCATATAAGATGCCAAAAGTGCTATGATTTTAGTAGCATCTTGTGCTTCTATGGCGCTCGCTAAACCATCGCAGGGCTGAATGATGAAGTCGGCTTGATCCGCCAAAGATTCTTTTAATGCTGCAAACTTGGCGCTCTCTAAAGTGCCGCGAGTAGCTATTACACCAATTTTGCGGGTTTGACTGAGTCGTATTGCTGGCTTCAAAGCTGGCTCGACACCGACTAAAGGCAGCTTGGGAAATTCATCGCGTAAAACTTTGGCCGCTGCCGCGGTCGCCGTGTTGCATGCGACGACCATCGCTTTCACACCGTAGTCGTTGATTAAAGTCCTAGTGATTGCGCGGGAACGCTCAATGACAAATGCATCGCCTTTCTCTCCATAGGGTGCATTTCCACTGTCCGCAATGTAGATGAAGGATTCGTGCGGCAACTCAGCACGCAGAGCCTTTAAGATACTCAGCCCGCCTATGCCGCTGTCGAAAACGCCGATGGGACGTTTTGAAGGCATTTCTATCTTGCTAATTAACTTGATTTAACCGCGATACCTTTGAACTCACCTGTGGCGATGCGCTTTTGCCATTCTGCTGGACCCGTGATATGGGCACTTGTTCCGCCTGAATCGACGGCCACGGTGACAGGCATGTCAACCACGTCAAACTCGTAAATGGCTTCCATGCCCAAATCGGCAAAACCGACGACTTTGGCCGCTTTGATGGCTTTGCTGACCAGATAAGCGGCACCGCCAACCGCCATGAGGTAGGCGCTTTTATGTTTTTTGATGGCATCAATAGCAACTGGACCGCGTTCTGCTTTTCCCACCATGCCAATGAGTCCAGTTTCTGCGAGCATCATTTCGGTAAATCCGTCCATGCGGGTAGCAGTTGTTGGACCAGCAGGACCAACAGCTTCACCTTTGATAGGGTCAACTGGACCAACGTAGTAAATCACACGGTTGGTGAAGTCAACGGGCAGCTTTTCACCTTTGGCCAACATGGTTTGTATGCGTTTATGCGCAGCATCACGACCTGTTAACATTTTGCCGTTCAAAAGCAGGGTTTGACCAGGTTTCCAGCTGGCGACTTCTTCTTTGGTCAGGGTATTGAGATCGACTTTTTTGCTTTTCACGTAATCAGGTGTCCACTGCACATCGGGCCACAAATCGAGGCTTGGTGGGTCAAGATAAACTGGACCACTGCCGTCCAACACAAAATGCGCATGGCGAGTAGCTGCGCAGTTGGGAATCATGGCAATCGGCTTGCTGGCGGCATGGGTGGGGTACATTTTGATTTTGACGTCCAGCACAGTGGTCAAACCACCCAAACCTTGTGCACCAATACCGAGTGCGTTGACTTTTTCGCACAACTCCAGACGGAGTTTTTCGACATTTGACAATTCAGCACCACTGGCTTGTTTGGCTTGCAGCTCGTACATGTCGATGTCATCCATCAAGCTTTCTTTGGCCATCAATACCGCTTTTTCCGCCGTACCGCCAATGCCAATACCCAACATGCCCGGCGGACACCAGCCAGCGCCCATGGTGGGTACGGTTTTGAGCACCCAGTCCACCACGTTGTCACCAGGGTTCAGCATGTACATCTTGCTCTTGTTTTCAGAGCCACCGCCTTTGGCTGCGACAGTTATTTCAACGGTGTTGCCAGGTACGATTTCGGTGAAGATGACGGCGGGCGTGTTGTCTTTGGTGTTTTTGCGTTCAAATTGTGGGTCGGCGACGACAGATGCGCGCAGTGTATTGTCGGGATGATTGTAGGCACGGCGTACACCTTCGTTGATGGCGTCGTCTAAGCTACCATCAAAGCCATCCCAACGTACATTCATACCCACTTTGAGAAACACGTTCACGATACCAGTGTCTTGGCAAATCGGGCGGTGGCCTTCTGCAGACATTTTGCTGTTGGTCAAAATTTGGGCTATCGCGTCTTTGGCCGCAGGGCTTTGCTCACGTTCATAGGCGCGTGCCAGATGTGCGATGTAATCCGCAGGGTGGTAGTAACTGATGTATTGCAAAGCTGCTGCGATGGATTCGATCATGTCAGCTTTTTTAATCAAAATGGGGGGTGTGGTCATGTTTTGTAATGTAAGTAAAAATTAGGGTTGAGTGTGATTCAATACGCATAAGTTTAACCAATTCAGCCAACCGAGGCTGACAATTCAGGAGTTTGCTTTGTTAAAGACAATCCATCGCCGTGCCAATGAATTTATCCACTCTCAATCGGGTGGAGGTATCGTGTTGGCGATTGCTGCTTTGTTGGCGTTGTTGGTTAGCAACTCGCCATGGAGCCATTGGTATGAGCAACTGCTGCAAGTCCCAGGTGAATTACACATTGGTGGGAATTGGCTGATGCTGTCCAAGCCATTATTGGTATGGATCAACGACTTGTGGATGGCCGTTTTCTTCTTTTTAGTTGGGCTTGAGATTAAACGAGAGCTATTGGAAGGGGAATTGTCTACAGTTAGTCAAGCCATTTTGCCAATTGGTGCTGCTTTGGGCGGTATGGTTGTTCCAGCGCTCATTTATACAGCTATTAACTGGGGTGATACAACAGCTCTGAGAGGTTGGGCCATTCCAACTGCAACTGATATAGCTTTTGCATTGGGCATATTGGTACTACTTGGAAAACGAGTGCCCGTATCACTCAAGGTTTTTTTAACTGCGGTAGCCATTATTGATGACTTAGGCGCCATCATTGTCATCGCTATTTTTTATACAGAGCAACTGTCGTTTTCAATGTTGATTTTGGCGGTGGTTGGGGTGTTGTGCTTGATGATTCTGAACAAGGCAGGCGTGATGAATTTAGGTGTATACATCATGGTTGGATTGGTGATTTGGTTGTGCGTGCTGAAATCAGGCGTGCATGCGACTCTGGCAGGAGTTGTCACAGGATTGTCGATTCCATTATCAAATAATGCACAACATGGACAGAAGCATATTTATCCCCTTAAAACGGCAGAGCACGCCCTACACCCTTGGGTAGCATTTGTCATTTTGCCCTTGTTTGCTTTTGCTAATGCAGGGGTATCTTTAACAGGAGTGAGTCTGCCGATTGTTTTGCAAACAGTACCATTGGGAATTGCCGTCGGTTTGGTCGTTGGTAAAGCGGCTGGTGTTTTTAGTGCATCATGGTTAATCATTAAATTAACCAACGCAAAAATCCCAACTGGTGCTACTTGGGTACAATTTTTTGGTGTTTGTGTTTTGTGCGGCGTGGGTTTTACGATGAGTTTGTTTATTGGTGGTTTAGCTTTCGAAAACGAGGCAACAGCTTACATCACACAATTGAAAATTGGTGTACTACTTGGGTCAATCGTATCTGGAGTGCTAGGAGCTCTGATATTGTTACGCTCACCAAAGTAAACTGTTCGATGATTTAGGGCATTGGTATTGAAACTCGCACTTTGACGGGTTTCCCTGATGCGATGCTTTCTGCTGAACGAACTGCAGCTTTGATGGGCAAGACATAGCTTTTGCTTTTACTATCTGGAAACAGTGAGGTTTGCCAGAATGTATTGCCAATCTGCGCAGTCACCTTGACCGACCCCCATCCCGTGCGTTTACCACCATTCAAAGCCTTCGAAAAATAGCTTATTTGAGCTGCGCAATCGGTAGGTAAGGTGACAAAGTGCCATGTTCCTTTGCCACTGTAAAGCCAACACTTCGCGGTGAACTCTACCGTGAGCTGTGACGTCACCATGAATGACAACAATTGTCAAAACATTTTCAATGTTTGCCAGTTTGTCCTGTACTTGACATCAGTTTGTCCGTATATGCTACAGCGACGGCACTGAGCAAGAACGTGATGTGGATGAGTGTTTGCCACATCAACATCTGCTCTGAATAGTTAGCGGCATTGATGAATGTCTTCAACAAATGAATTGATGAAATGCCAATAATCGCCATCGCCAACTTCACCTTTAACACGGATGCATTCACGTGGCTTAACCACTCGGGCTGATCAGGATGTTCTTCGAGGTTCATGCGACTAACAAAGGTCTCGTAACCACCGACGATAACCATGATTAGTAGATTCGAAATCATGACGACATCAATTAATCCCAGCACCACCAACATGATGACGGTTTCGTTCAAAGAAGCAATGGTGACATCGGATTTATAACCGATGCTGCTGACCAATGACTGTAAGGCCGCTTGGTTACCGAATGCGGCTTCGACCAAGTGGAGTAATTCGCGTAAAAAACTGAATACATAAACGCCTTGTGCGATTATCAAACCAAGGTACAGCGGCAGCTGTAACCAACGGCTTGCAAAAATCATATTAGGCAGAAATTGCATCGCACTAGAGGGTTGTTTTTTGGGTGTAGACATGGTTTTTAAAATGGGCGGGTAATAGATTGTCTGGCTAATAATGAGATAGACTTCATCTGATGAACGCCACAATTTTAAGCCAATTAGAACCTTTGATGGTTTGGTTATTGCTGGCCTTGGCCGTTCTCAATATTTTGGCCTTGCTTTGGTTGTTGTTGCGTCGCGCGGATAAACAGGCAACAGAAGCCACAAATAACAGCAAAGCAGAAGTTTTGGGGGCGGTGACATCCAGCACGGAACGTTTAGAACGTGAACTGCGGCGCGAAATCACAGAATCGTCACGCGGTGGCAGGCAAGAGCTGACACAATCATTTGGCGCATTTCAGCAAGCGGTTGTCACCCAAAGTGGAGAAGCCTTCCGAACTCAAAACACACAAATAGATGCCTTCACCGCACAATCCAGCCAACAACTGGCCACAGTAACACAGCAAATTGTGGGCTTACAAAAATCGATAGCTGACACATTGAATACCCAACTGCAGGGCTTGTCAGATGCAAATGCCCGGCGCTTGAGTGAGGTGCGCGAAACTCTGGAAAAGCAATTGTTGCAACTGCAAAGCACCAATGCCACCAAATTGGACGAGATGCGGCAAACAGTGGATGAAAAATTGCAAAGTACCTTGCAAGCCCGCTTGGGTGAAAGTTTCAAGCAAGTCGCCGATCGCTTGGAGCAGGTGCACAAAGGCTTGGGTGAAATGCAAACCTTAGCGCAAGGGGTTGGTGACTTAAAGCACTTGCTGACCAATGTCAAAACGCGCGGCATTTTTGGTGAGGCCCAATTGGCCAGTTTGCTGGAACAGGTATTCACTGTTGACCAGTATGCTGCACAAGTGTCTTGCAAACCAGGCAGCAAAAACGTGGTGGACTTTGCTGTGAAGTTGCCTGGTAGGTCAGCCGAAGGCACGCCTTTGTGGTTACCAATTGATGCCAAATTCCCGAGTGATGACTATGAACGTTTGTTAACCGCACAAGCCAATGCAGACCCAGCAAGTGCGGACATGGCTGCCAAAGCGCTGGAGCAGCGGATTCGTTTGGAGGCCAAGTCGATTGCTGAAAAGTACATCGAGCCACCTTTCACGACTGATTTTGCATTCTTGTTTTTGCCCTCTGAAGGTTTATATGCCGAAGTCTTGCGTCGCCCTGGTTTAATGGATTCGATTCAGCGTGACTACCGCGTCAATCTGGCAGGGCCGACCACTTTGTTGGCGATGCTGAGTTCGCTGCAAATGGGTTTCAGAACCTTGGCTTTAGAGAAACGTTCTAGCGAAGTGTGGCAAGTATTAGGCGCTGTGAAAACCGAGTTTGGTAAATTCGGTGGCATGTTGGATAAAGCACGTTCGCAAACTGAGACCGTGTTGAAAACGCTCTCTGAAAGCGATGTGCGCACACGAGCCATGAACCGCGCTTTGAAACACGTTGAAGCTTTGCCTGAAAATGAAACCCAGCGCATCATGCCATCACTACAAGACTTAGAGGATGCAAAGAGCGAAGATGGTTAATTTGACTTTCGAGAATCTACTTTGACCGGAAAAGAACTCAGCAAACTGATTGCTGGTCAAGTCTTTTTGCATGCTTGTATGGCGGGCATGCGCATGGCAGCGCCTTTGATGGCGCTACGTGAAGGCTACAGTGCCGTAGCCGTTGGTGTTTTATTGGCACTCTTTGCCACAACACAGGTCTTTTTAGCTATTCCGGCAGGACGTTTTACCGACAAACATGGTTTACGCAAACCCATTTTGCTGTCCGTGTTTGCGGCCAGCGCCGGTGCGGGTATTGCGGTTTTGTTTCCTATCTTCCCTGTGCTTTGCTTGAGCGCCTTGATGACAGGTGGTGCAACCGGCGCCATGGTGATTGCATTGCAAAGGCATGTGGGTCGCAGTGCGCAAGATCCTTTGGAACTCAAAAAATTATTCAGTTGGTTGGCTCTTGGACCTGCCGTTTCCAACTTCATTGGTCCATTTAGTGCAGGCTTGTTGATTGACCACAGTGGCTTCAGGATGGCATTTTTCTTGATGGCGCTTTTGCCATTATTAACTTGGTTTTTGGTCCGCAATGCACGCGAATGGCCTCCTACTGAACATGTCAATGTCAAGAGCCAAACCAAAACAACGTGGGACTTATTGAAAGAACCCATGATGCGTCGATTGATGCTGGTGAATTGGTTTTTAGCATCCTGTTGGGATGTTCATACTTTTGTAGTACCGATATTGGGACATGAAAAAGGGCTAAGCGCCTCAACGATTGGTGCCATCCTAGGCGCGTTTGCCATATCCGCGACTTTGGTCAGATTGCTGATGCCCTTTATTGCAAAGCATTTGAAAGAGTGGGTTGTGGTATCTGGTGCAATGTTGTTAACGGGTGTGATCTTCGGCATTTATCCATTCATGCCAACTGCAATGACCATGGGCATGTGTTCAGTTGCTTTGGGATTTGTGTTGGGTTCAGTACAACCCATGATCATGAGTACTTTGCACCAAATCACGCCTGAGAACCGCCATGGAGAGGCCTTGGGGCTGCGCTTGATGGCCATCAATGCCAGTAGCGTCGCCATGCCGCTCATGTTTGGACTGGCTGGTACCGTGATAGGTGTTGCAGGACTCTTTTGGGTAACAGGTGCATTGGTTGCTGCAGCGTCGCAACAGGCTTGGAAATTGAGGCCGCCCTTAAATTTTGACTAAACGGTAACGACAAATTACGTCAGTTTATAAAATGTCTTGATGGTATTCCACGCTACTTGTGGGTCATCTGTGTAGGTGAAGAAAGACAAATCCTCCTTCGATATCGTGCCTTCAGCCACCATTAAATCAAAGTCGATCAATTTTTTCCAATACTCAGTGCCAAACAAGATAATCGGCACAGGTTGTGCTTTGCGTGTTTGCACCAGTGTCAATACTTCAAATAATTCGTCTAAGGTGCCCATGCCACCTGGGAACGCCACCAAAGCTTTTGCGCGCATCATGAAATGCATTTTGCGCAAGGCGAAATAGTGAAATTTGAAATTCAAACTTGGCGTGATGAAACGGTTACCCGATTGTTCGTGCGGCAAGGTGATGTTCAAACCAATGGATAAAGCACCTACATCGTGCGCACCGCGATTGGCGGCTTCCATGATGCCAGGTCCGCCACCCGTGCAAATGTACAGGCGTTCATCGGCAGGTTTACATCCTGAGTTGTCTGTGCTGCTGTTCTTAGACTTGTCATTCGCTGAGCTATTCGACCCACCACCATTATTGCCATTGCCACCATAACTGGCGACCAAACGCGCAAACAAACGTGCTTGGTGGTAGTAGTGCGCGTTGCGTACATCTCGTTGCGCGTTCTGTAGCGCCAATTCGTCACCGCTAGATTGCGCTGTCTTGAGTTTTTTCTCGGCTTCACTGGGCGAAATGAATCGGGCACTGCCATAAACCACCACAGTGTTTTCAATGCCTAGCTTTTGCAATTCCAATTCGGGTTTCAGCATTTCCAATTGCATGCGCAAACCACGTGTTTCGCGGCGCAACATGAATTGCGGATCAGCAAACGCCAGACGATAGGTGTCAGCATCAAGTTCGTGTCCCTGCACGGCATGACTTTGCAATTCTGCCCATGCGTTGGCGATGCGGGATTCTTTCAGTTCTTCGGTGTTTTTCATTCTTCAATTGTCTCTGAAAATCGAGACAAATAAAAAAGGCTCCAAAGAAGAACTTTGGAGCCTTTGAGGGGTGATTTAAAAATTAAACGCGTTTGCGGTATTCGCCGGTGCGGGTGTCGATTTCGACTTTGTCGCCTTGCGCCACGAAAATTGGCACACCAATTTCGAAGCCTGTGGCCAATTTGGCGGGTTTCAATACTTTGCCTGATGTGTCGCCTTTGACGGCTGGCTCAGTCCACTCGATCACGCGTTGCACGCTGGTGGGGATTTCAACTGAAATAGCTTTGCCTTCGTAAAAGCAGACTTCCAATTCCATGCCATCTTCGAGGTAGTTGAGCGCGTCGCCCATGTTTTCGGCTTCCACTTCGTACTGGTTGTACTCTGCGTCCATGCACACATACATGGGTTCGGCAAAATATGAATAGGTGCATTCTTTTTTATCCAACACGATTTGCTCAAACTTGTCATCAGCACGGAAAACGAGTTCAGTGTTGAAGTTGTTGATCAAACCTTTGAGTTTCAAACGAACTGTGGCTGCGCCGCGACCGCCGCGTGCGTATTCGGTTTTCAAAACGATCATTGGGTCTTTGCCTTGCATGACCACGTTGCCTGCGCGGAGTTCTTGTGCGATTTTCAATGCCATAATAATTTGCTCTTTAAATTGCTCATTCGTGATGAGTGGGTTTTAGGTGCGTGAAACTGTTTCGCAGCGCCTTCCAGCGCTTTCAGTAAAGCCTATGATTTTAACCGTTTTTCTTGCACTTCACCAGCGTAGTCAATGAGCTGGCTGCACAAATCACGTTGTGCCAGCAGTTTTTGTCGCAGCACCAAGGCACTTTGTCCCCAAAGCTCAAAATCCAGCTTAGGCAATGGCGCAGCTGCATCCAAAGTGGCATTCACATTCCAAGCTCGGTGCATGGCTTTGAGCGAATCGGGTGCTTCCATCATGCGCAGAAAGGCTTCAAGCTTGGCATGGTGCACACCGTCGTCCTGCTGGTAAATGTGCCAAACAAAGGGCTTGCCTGCCCAAATGGCGCGTACCAGCGAATCTTCACCCCGCACAAAATTCAAATCACAGCTCCACAGTAAATGGTCGTAATCATGCTGTGTAAGTGCATCCAGATATACTATTGATAGCAGTCTAGGCAAAGAATATGCCGGCTGCAGCCTTGTTTGATGCTCCAAAACCGTTTTGACAGCCGCCGTAGCCCGCCCCGCGGTGACCAGCAGGCAAGTGGGTGATTGGCTTGTTTGACTATTAGCGAGTTGGTTAATTAAGGCTTCTAAGGCCGGTGGTTCATAGCTAAAGAGCGAGATGTAACGTGTATTGGGATCAAAAGCAAGTTGCTTCAAAGACAACAATTGGCCTAACCATGCGCCCCGGTCAAACACCTGTTGCCGCGCCAACAAATCCGTTTCACGCAGCAAGCCGCCTGTTTGCTCATTGAAACCAGGGTAAAAATAGTGTTGCGTCCAACCAGCGGCTGCGCCATCACGGTGGATGGTGGGCAGGGTGTGGTTGCGCTCGGCAAACCTTTCGGCTGTGAGGTGCTCCAAATTCAGCCAAATCGGTTGTTTGGGGGAATTTATGTAATCAAATTGGCCTGTAGCTGGCGTATTGATTGTCTTTATCGCTATTAAATCAATAGCAAAGTCGCACCCAAAGGTGTCAACCAAAATATCACTCCAGTTCCACCACGCTGCGCCATCTGGTGCCAGTGGAATGCCCTGTGCACAGTCCATCACCGTTACATTTGGGTAGCCATCAGGTGCCATCCAAGCCAATGCCGACACATCATCCACCCAAAGCCGCACTGTTTTGCCCCGCGCCGCCAACTGGCAAGCCAGCCGCCAGCAAACGCCTATGTCGCCAAAGTTATCGACAACTTTGCAGAAGATGTGCCAAGTCGATGGGGGTGGGTGTGAATGAGTGGATGAGGAGGGCACGGAAACCATGCCCTGATTGTCCACAAAATTAACGACAGAAATTAACTACAAATCTTGCAGATTCAATCAATCCAGCTTGATACCTAAATCGACCGCGGTTTTGATCCAAACTGGCGCGGCGTCATCAAAATCACGGCGCGTTTCTGCCAAGTTTTTAGGTTTGTTGGGAATGGCAAAGGTTTCGCGCATTTTGGCCGCTTGCTCGGTGTTGGACCAAGCAACCGCCTCATCCGCCACACGTTTGAGTATCGCCTGCGGCGTGCCAGTGGGCGCGAACAATGGTAAAGCGCCATCTAGCGTGACCAGCTTGCCCGTCACGCCTTGCTCAACCAAAGTGGGTACATCGGGCAATTTGGGTGATCTGTACATGCCTGTGACACCGATTGCGCGAGCGCCCTTATTGGATACCGCATTGAAAGTGTTAAAGCTGCCCACGGCGATTTGAATCTGACCTGAAGCCAAGTCCAACCACATGGGAGCCTCGCCCCTGTAATGCGCGGTTTGGATTTTGGTACCTTGGCTGCGGTTGGTTTGGTCTGCCACCATGTGGGGGTAAGAGCCTGCTGCGTACGAGCCCATGTTGGCATTGTTGGTCTTGGCCCAGGAGATGAATTCAGCCATGTTTTTGGCTGGTATTTTGTCGTTAATGGCCACCACTAAGGGGCCCGCTGGGAACATGGTGACAGGCGCAAGGTCCTTGTCTAAGTTATAGGGCAGCTTGGAAAATAAAACCCGATTTTGGAAAACGGTGCCCGTTGTCGTCAAACCAAAGGTGTAGCCATCGGCCGGCGACTTCAACACCGCATCAATGCCAATCACAGCACCTGCACCCGCCTTGTTTTCAATCACCACCGGCACACCAAGCTTGCCACTCAAATATTGCCCAAACTGACGCCCAACCGCATCAGTCAATCCACCTGGCGGGTAAGTCACCACAATTTTGATAGGCTTAGACGGCCAAGCCGCCGCCTGCGCCCAAGCTTGGTTCATGCCAACGGCACTCACCAAAGCAGTCAAGCCAATAGCTGCCGCAGTTTGCCAAAGTGTGCGACGTGTGCGCTGCTGATTCAAAGTCATTAATAAACTCCCATAACGTTAAAAGGAATGCATCTCAACTTTCAGTATAGGTTGATGCAGTCAACTTGAAATTGGGGTTTGCACCCATGCAACCAAGTCAATAGCAAATGCAGTTGATACTGCTAAATGCGTCAGCAACACTTATCTGCGCCGATTTTCAAGGTATACGCGTGTACATGGTGTTCAGCAGTTTCATATGCTTTTTTGGCCTGTAGCCGGCGTATTGATTGCCTAAGGTGCTATTAAATTTATAGTATTGCATTCAAATAGTTTGATTTTACTTTTGTTGTGAATCAATCCATTGCTTTGCAAGTGGATCTCCAATCCGAATCCACTTACCTTTATATGCCTCAAGTTTCTCGCACTCCGACTCTTTGGGTGTCCTCTCCCTCAAAATCGTTTTGAATTCAGGTTGTCGATAACCCGCATAGAGACCGCTGATGGCTACTGCGGAAACAATCGATGTGCCAGCGTTTTTAGCTTCGACATCAGGCGACGAAAAAATCAAATTGGGAGTTTTAATATCCTGCGGTAACTCTTGCAGAGTGATGCGGCTCCATTTATTGGTATCGTATTTGAAGACGACATAAGGCGGGTTCGGTCTGCCCCATTTGTTGTATGACAGGCAACCCATTGGGTATGCAACTAGGTAAGGCATGGCATTGTGAATACCAAGCAACATCGGTAAGAAGTTAGCTGTGCCAATGTCTTGCGAGAAGGAGTCCTCCCAAACCACCTGTTGCTTTGTGCCAGGCATCGTGAAAGTCAAGCGTTGCTCTTTGATAGGAGGCTGTTGTCCTACTTCACGTCGCCCTCCACGCTGTACCGTGCGCTCTACAATTATTTTCCGTCCATCATGCAGCATCACCTCCTCTTTCCAACTATCACCGCCAAATCCAAACATACCTGCATATGCGTTCATGTTCAATCCAAGGCAAATGAATAACCCAAGAGATAACACTATTTTTGCAATGTGATTTTGTTGCCTCATATATGCACCTCATTCATGGATTTGCGCGTTTGCATGATGCTTGGCAGTTTTATGTGCCTTTTTGGCCTGTAGCCGGCGTATTGATTGCCTGAGGTGCTATTAAATTTATAGTATGGCATGGTATCTAGGGAATTTGGATTAGAAGTTGTTCTTTTTGAGCCATGCATTCAATGGAACGCTCCATAGCGGGCCGCCGCGTAGGAGCAGGGCGTGGCCGTCGTTGTTGGGGACGGGGGTGGTGGCTATGAATTGGGTGGGGCTGCCGCCTTGGGCAAAATCTTTATGCCATTGTTTGGGGGAATCTGCGCCCCAGTACAGGTCGTTTTCTGCGTAAAACCAAATGTTGGGTAGCTTGGTGGTTTTGCCGTATTCGCCCATCATTTTCCCCAAGATTTCAGGGTGGCACATATTGCCTTTTGATGTGGGGCTGCCACCTGCACCGCCAGCAAAGTTGATGCAGCCCACCACGCCAGGCGGGTTTTGCGCGCACAGCGCGACGGTGGTTAAGCCGCCTACCGATTGACCTTCTAGCAAGATGCGGTCTTTTTGCGCCCATGCTTGTTCGCGCACCCATTGCAGCACAGGTTGGGTGGACAGCACCGCATATTTGGCGGTGTTGGCAGGGTCTGGACGGCTGATGCAAACACCATTGGCATCATACTTAGCGCTTGCACTTTCGCGGTCTGCGCCGCCTGTTTCGCCATAACCCACACGTACCGGTGCAACCACGGCATAACCTTTGTTGAGCCAAAACCGCACATGCCCAAATGCCAATGGGTTTTTCAAATTGGCACGCTCAACTTGATCGCCAGAGCGCCCATGCGAAAACAGCAGCACAGGAAATGGCCCCGCACCATTGGGTTTGAATACATGGGTTTGGATGTCCACATCACCACCGAATGCGCCCAATCCTTTGGCGCTTACTTTGACAATTTCGGGTGTTGGGTTGGTGTTGTCTTGTGCCTGACTGATGACACCTGACACTGCGATGGTGAATATAGAAATAACACGCCAAGTGCTTGAAACGGAGTTGAAAAAATGCGGGCTCATATGCATCCTTGTTGTAAATAAGGTGAGTTGACACTGTAACATCGGCATCAATGGTAACGATAAATCCCAAAACTTCTACGCATTCTCAAGAGCTTTTAGCCCAAGTGTCGGGGCTGCCTGCATTGCCGGGTGTTTATCGGTATTTTGATGCCAACGGCGAATTGCTTTATGTGGGCAAAGCCATTCATCTGAAAAGACGCGTGTCCAGTTATTTTCAGAAAGACCATGGTGGCACGCGCACGGGGCACATGGTCAGCAAAATTGTGCGTTTGGAAACCACGGTGGTGCGCTCAGAGGCCGAAGCTTTGCTGCTGGAAAACAACCTCATCAAAACGCTGAACCCCAAGTACAACATTTTGTTCAGAGATGACAAGAGCTACCCGTACTTGAAAATCACCAACCAAACTTATCCGCGCATGGTGTATTACCGTGGTGCAGTCGATAAAAAACACAGCTATTTTGGCCCTTATCCGAATGCGTGGGCGGTGAAAGAAAGCATGCAGTTGCTGCAGAAAGTTTTTTTGCTGCGAACCTGCGAGGATTCGGTTTTTGCGAACCGGGCGCGCCCCTGTTTGTTGCATCAAATCAAACGCTGCTCAGGGCCTTGTGTGCCATCCATCAGCGGCGTCACGGTTGAATCCTATCAACAAGATGTGCAACACGCAGAACAGTTTTTGCAAGGGGAAACACAAACTTTGCTGAAAACATTAGAAACACAAATGATGGCGTGCTCCGATCGGCTTGAGTTTGAACAAGCTGCTGAGCTGCGCAACCGCATGACCTCGTTATCGACCATCATGCACCAGCAATCGGTGGATACAACAGGCTCGGACAAAGACGTGGATATTTTGGCGGTGACCGTGCAGGGCGGTAAAGCTTGTGTGAATTTAGCGATGGTGCGTGGTGGGCGACATTTGGGTGACAGGGCTTATTTCCCAGTACACGTACAAGATGCGATAGGCAATGTGACGGGGTCAAACGACATTGAAGAAGCTGAGGTGGCTGCCAATTCGATTGAAGTGGTGGTTTTGGAGGCTTTTATTGCCCAACACTATTTGCAAGTACCAGCACCCACGTCATTGATTACCAGTGTGCAAATCGATAAAAAGTTGATTGACGCATTGATTGAGCAATCAGGTCGGCAGATCACGGTTATTCACAAGCCACGCGAACAAAGACGCATTTGGTTAGAGATGGCGCAAAACAATGCCAACATTCAACTGGTGCGTTTGTTGAGCGAAGAAGGCTCGCAAATGGCGCGCACGCGTGCCTTGGTGGACGCGCTGGAGTTGAATACTGACGACATTGATCAATTGCGCATTGAATGTTTTGACATCTCTCATACCTCGGGTGAGGCCACACAAGCCTCGTGCGTGGTATTTCAAAATCACAAAATGCAAAGTGCCGAATACCGTCGCTACAACATCGACGGCATCACGGGTGGTGATGATTACGCCGCTATGCGACAGGTCCTCATGCGACGCTATGGGAAAGTGGCTGAAGCCGATCAAGCAACAAAAAAAGAATCTGATGAAACAGGTGTTGAATTCAAAAGTCGCATGCCAGATATCGTTCTCATTGATGGCGGTAAAGGGCAAATCAGCACGGCACGGGCGGTTTTTGAAGAACTGAGTTTGAATATCGGATTATTGGTGGGTGTCGAAAAAGGCGAGGGTAGAAAAGTTGGTTTGGAAGAGTTGGTGTTTGCCGACGGTCGCGACAAAATTTATTTGGGCCAATATGCCGCAGCCCAAATGCTGGTTGCACAAATACGCGATGAAGCCCATCGGTTTGCGATAACGGGTATGCGCGCCAAAAGAGCTAAAGTGCGTGTGGGCGGTAGTCAATTAGAAGACATTGCTGGAATAGGCCCCAAGCGGCGGGCTAAATTGATGCAACGTTTCGGTGGCATACGGGGAATCGCGGCGGCATCGGTTGAAGAAATTGCTACGGTTGAAGGTGTGTCGAAAGAGCTGGCCGAGACCATATACAGAGCATTACACTAAGGGTTATCGGGTATATTCAATCACATAGCTGGTTTGAGTTGGCTTGACTAAAAAAATCATAAACTTTGAAAGCGATACATGCGTTCTTGTGTCATTGGTGGTGCGGGTTTCATTGGAAAGCATTTAACAGAAGCTTTGATTGAGTCAGGGCGCGATGTTCTGGTGCTGGGCAGGAAAACAGATCCATCTGCTGAATTTGCCCAATTGTTGCAAACACAAACCTCGCATCTGACGTACCAATCTTTGGATGTCAGTGACATGTCTTCCCTGCGGCCATTGTTGGCGAGCTGTGACGAAGTGATTGATTTGGCCTATTCCACCGTGCCACAAACCAGTTTCAGTGATCCCATGTTTGATTTGCAATCCAATTTGCCACGTGTGGTGGCGCTGATGGAGGAGCTCAAGCACCATACTAAATTACGCCGTTTCATGGTGGTTTCTTCAGGTGGTACTGTATATGGTCATGCCACCCAATTACCCATATCAGAATATGCGCAAACCGAGCCTGTATCTCCTTATGGCATCACAAAACTAACAATCGAGCGCTATGCATTGATGTACCACAGGCTGCATGATTTACCTGTTGTCTTGGTGCGCCCCGCCAATGCGTATGGCCTAGGGCAACAAGCGTTTAAGGGTCAAGGTTTCATCGCAACTGCAATTGGAAGTATTTTGCAGGGAAAAACAATCACGGTTTATGGCGAACAAGGAACGGTACGCGACTATGTACATGTTCGTGATGTTGCTTCTGCGATGCTGGCAGCCATCGAACATGGCACCAACGGACATGTGTACAACATTGGCAGTGGTGTTGGGCGCAGCAATTTGGAAGTTCTGGACTTGATTCGTCCAATTGCACAAGCGGATGGTTTCTCGCTCAATGTTCACCATGAAGAAGAACGCAAGTTTGATGTTGCTGCCAATGTTCTGAATTTTGGCCGACTGCTCAATTGTTCAGGTTGGTTACCTCGAATTGGCATGGAAGATGGTTTAACTGAAATGTGGCGAGGGATGAGCTCCCAAAGTTTGGCTGCGATTAAAAACTAACGATAATCAATTATGTTTTTCACCATTCCCACCATCATGACTTGGACTCGCATCGTTGCGATTCCTCTCATCATTGGTGTGTACGCTTTGCCTTGGGACATGGCCAGTAAAAACTTGGTCGCTACAGTGATGTTTGCTGTTTTTGCTTGGACGGATTGGTTGGATGGTTATCTCGCTCGTAAACTGAACCAAACATCGGCATTTGGTGCGTTTTTAGACCCTGTTGCTGACAAAATTTTGGTATGTGCTTGCTTGTTGGTATTGGTGCATTTACATCGTGTTGATGTATTTGTTGCCTTGATTATTGTCGGACGAGAAATAGCGATATCTGCGCTGCGTGAGTGGATGGCGCAAATCGGCGCTGGTAAAAGTGTTGCCGTTCACATGGTTGGTAAAGTCAAGACCGCTGTGCAAATGTTGGCAATTCCATTCTTGCTATACGACGGTCGCCTCTTTGGAATGATAGACACTGGGATTTGGGGCACCTGGCTAATTTGGGTGGCTGCAATTTTGACGATATGGTCAATGATTTATTATTTACAAAAAGCCATCCCAGAAATCAGAGCCAGAGTAAAGTAAGTTTAATTGCGTCTTTGCGTCTGTATTTAACAATATCGCAATTAAAGGCCGGACGCAGATTTCAGCCGGATTTCAACTAAGAAACCACTGTAGGGCTTAAGAATTCCTGATGATTGACTCAATCTGGATTCGGTTCTGCTGTCAATGTTAGAAAATTTTAACTCCCCACCCATGCTTTGAACTGTTTTCGCAACAATTGCTAAACCAAGACCAGATCCCGTAACATCACTTCGTGCATTGTTAGCTCTGAAAAATGGGGTTGTTAATTCATGCAGAACATGTGGAGGAACGCCTTCACCATGGTCGCGAACACCCAGTACGATCCAATCTTGTTCTTTTCTTGCCGTGATATTGATATGTGCCATTTCAACACCCGATTCGAATATCAAGGTGGGAGACCAATCAGTCTCTGTTTTTTTGGGTTGATGGGTTTGTTGTGTCATCATGTCGGAGTATTCGGACATTTCGACTTCAGCTTTCCCATATCGGCGTGCGTTTTCAATGAGGTTGGCTAACACACGCTGTAACTCTATGGGGTCCGCAAGAACTTGTATGTCTTCAGGAACTTGCTGATCAATGTACAAATCATCCAATTCGTTTGAGTTGCTCAAAGC
This sequence comes from Candidatus Aalborgiella aggregata, assembly GCA_016705065.1. Classification (GTDB taxonomy): domain Bacteria; phylum Pseudomonadota; class Gammaproteobacteria; order Burkholderiales; family Burkholderiaceae_C; genus Aalborgiella; species Aalborgiella aggregata. The sequence continues at coordinate 694,990 of JADIYY010000001.1, forward strand.
TGCCGCACTGGCTTTTGCGACTATATCGGACAGATTGATGGTATCGAAATTAACAAAGTTGGGTCTGGCGTAATCTAGAAACTTTCCAATAATGCTATTGATTTGCTCAATGTCGCTGGCCATGTCTTTACGTGCATCAACGTCATTGACGCTGAGTTCTGATTCCAATCGTAGCCTAGCTAATGGCGTACGTATATCGTGCGATATGCCTGCCAGCATAACCGTTCGATTCGTTTCAATTTTTGATAATTGATCTGACATTTGGTTGAAACCACGGTACACGTTTTGTATCTCGGCTATAGGTACCGACTCATCTAAGCGAAAAGTTGTAAAGTCTCCTATGCGAACACGATTCGCTGCTTTGGACAACAACTCTAAAGGTTTGTTGATTAAATTGGCAATAACAGCCGCACCTAAAAGTGATGGGACAATGGCTACAGCAATCCAATACACCCAGTCGCTATTTTGAAAGATACTGGAATTTGTATTTTGATTGATATTGCTATAAATTACCATCCAAGTAAATGACGATAACAATTGCAATATCACTAGGAATAGAAATGTACGCCAATACAGGTTAATCTGCAATAAATTGCGTAACTGCATAGCCTTCAATATTCTTGTTTATTGATTTTTGTACTTATCTACAAATCATTTTATAAAGGTATCTGTTTACAAATACGATTTTTCTAGTTAGTTTGTAGAGTCAGAATCAGGGACGAACACATAGCCCACGCCCCACACCGTTTGGAGATGTCTAGGTTTAGCCGGATCAATCTCAATGAGTTTGCGCAAACGAGAAATTTGAACATCCAAACTGCGGTCAAAGGGTTCAAATTCTCGTCCCTTTGATAACTGCGCAATTTTTTCACGTGTCAGTGGAATGCGAGGATGACTAACCAAGGTCTTTAACATGGCAAACTCCCCTGTGGTTAAAGGAGTATCTTGGCCATTTTTTGTTAGACGGCGAGAAGCCATATCAAAAACAAAACCACCAAATTTGGCCACGCTTTGGGTCACAGAAAGCGGCGAAGCGGCAATATTGGGCAAAACACGCCTCCTTAAAACCGCTTGAACGCGCGCTAATAATTCACGCGGATTAAATGGTTTCGTTAAATAGTCATCTGCGCCAACTTCCAAGCCTACAATCCGATCTACATCTTCGCCTTTTGCGGTCAACATGATGATAGGCGTGTTGTTGCTTGAGTTGCGAAGCCGGCGGCAGATGGATAAACCATCTTCTCCGGGCATCATTAAATCTAGCACAATCAGGTCAATTGCTTCATTCTGCAACACCTGGTCCATGGCAACGCTGCCTTCGGCTGTAGATACCTCAAATCCTTCTTGTGTTAGATAGCGACGAAGAAGATCGCGAATCCGAGTATCATCATCGACCACCAATAATTTTGTGACGCGCGTTGTGGATGTGTTCATTGTTTGTTTCCCAGCCAAAATCTGACTTCAATATTCAGTAAGTATATTTGAAAGTACTTGAGATTGTTACATTTGGCTCAATAATGATATATATAGCTCTATTTAGGTGAAATGATGGAAAACCGATCTAAATCAAAAATACTCGCAATATATGCGTTTTCAATGTTTTCAATTCATTCGATTACTGTAAACGCGCAAACCATTCCAGCAGTACCGGCGTTGAGCAATGTAGTCCAACTTTCTGCACAAGGATCAATTGAGGTACAGCAAGACACATTAACCATTAGCTTGAGTACGACACGAGAAAGTCCAGATTCATCGTCTCTGCAAATTCAATTGAAGGCTGCACTTGAATCTGCTTTGGCTGAGGCTAAAAAAGCTGTAAATGGCAATGGAATGGCGGTTCGTACTGGACAGTTCAATGTTTCACCACGATACGATAAGAATGGCAAAATTAATGGGTGGCAAGGTAATGTTGAACTTATTTTAGAAGGTAGCGATTTTGAACGTATCGCCTCTACCGCAGGGAGAATTCAAACGCTTACTGTCTCAAATATCAGCTTTGGATTGAGTCGAGATCAACGTGTATTGGCAGAGTCAAAAGCTCAGGCCGTCGCCATCAGTCGGTTTAAATCGAAAGCATCTGAAATTTCGAAGAGTTTTGGCTTTTCTACGTATACATTGCGTGAAGTTGCTATTAACACAGTTGACCAAGGTTATACGCCGCGTCCAAGGGTAATGTCAATGGAAATGAAAATGGTCAGCGGTGACTCAACGGTACCGGTTGAGGCAGGTAAAAATACCATTGTTGTCAATGTAAGCGGGGCGGTACAGTTAAATTAATTGTTTTAAGGTACACGTTTATAAAGCAATACATCTTCGTTGTCATCTGACGGGCGACGTACTTTTGTCACGTATTTCCATGAAGATCGCGTATCTAAATCTCCAATAGCTTGTTCTGCATCAGCGTCAACGATTAGCCAAGGACAGTTCGTTTGTGCCTGTTTTCTATTCACAATTTTTGCTGATTTAACTTTCAATTGACCATGATGTTTAAAAGCAGTAATTTGGGCCACACTTAATCCCAAGGTATCGACACAATTTGCTTTACCAGTGATCTCTGTTACCCGATCGACCAGTGGTGAATAGCTTCTGGCAAAATTCAAAACAGGTAACCAGAGCGTCATTAACAATAGCCAACAAAGGGTAGCGCCACCAGCAGGTAAGACCATGCTTTTCCACATGGCAGATCGGTGTTTGCCAATGCGCCAGCTTACCAACCAGCCCCAAGCCAGCGTTCCCATCATGGCAAATAGAAATGGCAGCCAAGAGAGGCTGACCACAAAGCCTGGAACCAGTTTAGTCACCATGGCGGGAGTTGAACCCCATTGCATGGCAATCCACGTCACCCATAAAAATCCTGCAAGTCCGGTGAAAAAGAATAGGGTAAACCAATCAATTAAAGCGGACAATCGGCGGCCTAAAGTGGGCAAAGCAAATGCTGCCAAGGTGGCAAACGCTGGTAGTGCCAGTAATAGCGCGCGATCTGATGTACGGGTCAACAACATGGTCAATATGGAAGCACTACCAAACCATATTGGCAAGGCGACATGGATGCGTGTAATCTGGTTACGCCAGCGCCATATAGACCAAATGACCAATGGGAAGGTGGGCCAAGTAAACCAAAGCAACAAACGGGTTGTCGCTTGCAGGAATGTTAAGCTCATCTCCGGGGCAGTCAATGACCAACGCCAAAGATCCAGCAGACTTGAAATGGCTGTGACAAACAGAATACAAATGAACATCACTGCATAATTCAAATACTGTGATCGTGGAGTCTGTGAAGTGCCTCTACTATTATTGTACCTGTTATCAAAATAGGTAATCAACAGACCACCAACACCAAATATCAGGGTCAAACTGGGGGCGCCACTTAGTGATAAACCAAGCATGCCTATAAAAAACAAAGCAAGCGAGCTGATACTGTGGTAAGACATTGCCGCCAGCGCATAAAAAGTGATTGCTGTAAAGCACAGTTGCGCCATTGCTGGCGTTGTTTCGTGTGAAAACTGTGCCAATCCTAAAGTCGCAATCAATGCCAGCAAACCGCCATCAGCTACTGTTCTGGCGTAGTCCTTTGGCTTGGCCTCACCACCAAATGCAAATACGACGGGTAAGGCGCTAGGGCTGCGCGCCAAATAGTAAATTCCATGCCATGTTGCCAGTAATGTGATGGCGAGCATGGCGATGAAAGGTATTCGCGCTGCAAAATCGGGTGGGATCCATTCTGATGTCAACCCAATCGAAGCTGCACCCAACCAATAAGACAATAAACCGCTAACGTCTGGTAATTGGTCAAAAATTGCCGGCGACAACCATGAGGTTTGTCCACGCGCAATCTCAAGCATAAAACCATACGCGCTAATGTCAGCATTTTTCCAAGGATCTCTACCTATGTAACCAGGCAAGATATACGCTAAGCATAAAACCAACAAATACCGCCTAGGCAAACGTCGCGTCACGCTTTGGGAAACAATGGCAGGGTTTGGCAGGTTAGGTGTCATATGAATAAAAAAAGGCAGCTCGGTTTCCCGTGCTGCCTTGATTGTATTGGTTAGCTGTTCGTTTAAGCAGCTGTCGTACTGGTCTTCCCAAAACGGTTGCGGAAGCGTTCCACTCGGCCGCCCATGTTGTCAACAGATTTTTGAGTGCCTGTATAGAATGGGTGCGATTCGCTTGAAGTATCCAATTTAAACAATGGCAATTCGCGGCCATCATCAAGTTTGATAGTTTCTTTTGTGTTGGCGCAAGAGCGTGTCACAAATTGGAAGTTGTTGGACATGTCCATGAACACAACTTCACGGTAATTTGGGTGAATGCCATCTTTCATATTTCTTTTCCTTTAAATTAAACAGACAGCCACCCCACACTATGTTGAGCACTTATCTTATCTTGACTTATCTTGCTATTCAGATGAATTAACAACGTCGGATTATCGCATAAAAAGAGATAGCATGCATCTCAAAATGATACTCTGACACAACTATACTTCCGTTCAATTAGAGAATCTAAGGGTAAATCCGATATATAAGTAATAAATTATGGAATACCATTCTCTTTGATAAATAAATGATGCATCCGCAGTACCAGAATATCAACATGTTGAAAATACCGAATTTGCCAAATATGCCCGACTATGGTGCAACAGGCATGCCATTTGGTCAGATCAACATCGCCACGAACTCTGGCATCGCTCTTGAGTCATTGATGGAAGAGTTTTTGGTTTCCATTGTCGCAATGGCGGGTGCCCAAGCTGGTGCAGTTCGCGTTTTAAGCGATGACCAAAAGTTCATGCGGTTGATTGCTCACACAGGTTTGCCCCATAACGTAGTAGAGGCTGAACGCATCGTTAAGCGCGGATGTGGCATGTGTGGCGTGGCTTTTGGAGAAAATATTTTGGCCTGGGTGGACGATGTTAAATCCTGTGCCCAACACAACACGGAGGCTTACTTTGGTCAAACCTGTCAACGTGTTTTGGCCATTTCATTACCCCACGGAAATCAAGTATTGGGCGTTTACAATTTATTTTTCGAAGACTATACCGAAATCGATGTTCAGACCCAAAGTGTTTTGCGTTTGATTGCCCAGATGCTGGGGTTATCGCTTTATAAAGATCGTTTAGAGCGTGAAAGATTGCGAATGACCGTACTTCGCGAACGCCAAGAAATGGTTAGCGAAGTACACGATGCTATTGCGCAGACCTTAACCTATGTGCGCATGCGTTTGCCACTATTGAACGATGCCATGCTGGCACACAACGATGGCGAGTCGCAAAAATACTTCTCTGATGTTAAAAAAGCAGTTGGTGAGGTGCACGACAATTTACGCGAAATCATGACTTATTTCCGAACCCGCATGGACCCTTTGGGTTTGCTGCATGCATTGAAAGAAATTGAAAACAGTTTTGAAGACCGCACAGGAATTTCACTCGAAATTAAAAACAATGTGCCACACTTGGATTTAACGGCCGAGCAAGAAGATCAAATTTTCCATATTATTCAGGAGTCTTTAGCCAATATTGCCAAACATTCAATGGCACGACGCGCTGTGGTCAGCATTTCTGAATTAAGTGAAATGTTGGAGTTTTCAATAGAAGACGATGGTTTGGGCTTACAAGATCCGACCGTTTCAACGATAGTGACAGCAGCGCATGAGCTGATACCTTCGACCCACTTTGGTTTGGATATCATGCGGGGTCGAGCACAAAAACTTGGCGGACGCATCGAAGTAAGCGAAAATGAGGGCGGAGGAACACGCGTGTACTTAAAAATACCAACATCATCGTCGCAGCAAGCTATACAGCCGAAACAGCAGAACAAGATCATTCCTATTAATGGAAATATGAATGGAACTGCAATCGAAGCTAAATTCGGAGAATATGGTGGCTGAATTATTGCGCGTCATGCTGGTCGATGACCATTCATTGTGCCGCAGTGGCTTAACAGAGCTGCTGGAACACCGCGCGGGTGTGAAAGTGGTTGGCGCTACGGGCGAGCCGACGCAAGTCATTCGAATTTTAGAGGAGCAAAAGCCTGATTTGGTGGTGTTGGATTTGCGTTTGGGTTCTACCGATGGGTTGAGTATTTTGCGTACCATTCGGGCTGAAGGGTATGAAACGCCAGTGGTTATTTTGACTATGAGTGACAGTGAAGCTGATTTATCAGCAGCACTTCGCGCGGGTGTTCGGGGTTACTTGTTGAAAGACATGGAGCCTGAAGAAGTCATTGACTCCATTGTTCGCGCTGCACGTGGTGAGATGGTGGTTTCGTCTGCCATGACCATGAAGTTGGCGCAAATTCTTCAATCAGGGCCCAAAATTTCTGCCATGAGCGATTTGGTTGCGTCCTTAACTGAGCGTGAGCGCCAAGTGCTCGAGCATGTGGCACGTGGTCAAAGTAACAAGGTCATAGCACGCGAACTCGATATCAGCCACAACACCGTCAAACTGCATGTCAGGCACATCATGGAAAAGCTGAATTTGCGGTCACGGGTTGAAGCAGCGGTGTTTGCTTTTGAATACCGCAGTTCACCAGATGGTATGCGTGCCAGCGAAACAGCGCTCAGGACACATTCCGCATAAGATTTTTACGACCCGGCCTTTTTAACTGGGCTGCGGCTATGTAGATCGTCAAGGTAGTACTCAACTCCCGATTCTTCACGTTTCAAAAAGTGTTGAATGGCTTTTGCAAATTCAGGGTGCGCAATCCAATGCGCGCTGGTCGCTTTGACTGGTAGCAAAGCGCGAGCCATTTTGTGCTCACCTTGTGCGCCCCCCTCAAACCGATGGTAACCTCGTTGAATGCACCATTCAATAGCTTGGTAGTAACAGGCTTCAAAGTGCAGGCAGTCAATGCTCTCCAAAGCGCCCCAATAACGTCCGTAGGCAATTTTTATGGTGTCTTTTTTGGCTATAGCCTTCGTATTAATTGCCTGAACTGCTATTAAACTTGTAGCAATAGCTTGGTCACCCCGCATCGCGGTGAAGAGTAGCCAGTTCTCAGGCATGGTTTGCTGCATCATGCGAAAGAAATCGCGACTTAAGTAGGGCGCATTCCCATGCTCCCAATACGTTCGTTCGTAGCATTGGTAGAAAAAGTCCCAATCTGAGTCTGGAATCTCTTTGCCTAATGCACTGCGGAAAGTAACGCCTGCATTGGCAACTTTGCGTCGTTCTTGGCGGATTTTTTTGCGTTTTTCTTGTGTCAAAGTCATTAGAAATTCGTCAAAATGCGTGAAGGGATTTTCGTTGTTTGTCCAATGAAATTGCACTGTGTGGCGCAGCATGAGACCTGCTGTTTGACACGCGTTGATATCGCCATCACTGCCAAATAGCAGGTGCATAGACGACAAGTTTTGCTCTTCACACCAAGAAATCATGCTTTCAAGTAGTGTGCTTTTCGCTGTTGCATCACGGGCTAACAGTCGTGTTCCCGGCACCGGCGTAAAGGGTGGGGCGATGGTGGCTTTGGGGTAGTAGGGGAGACCATGTTGGTGGTAGGCATTGGCCCACGCATGGTCAAAAACATACTCACCGTACGAGTTGGTTTTGATATACAAGGCACTGGCTGCTTGTAACTGGTCGTTCAACCAAATAGAGAAGTACCTAGCGGTCCAGCCTGTTTGCGTACTGGCACAGCCACTTTGCTGCATCGAGTTGAGGTATTCATAGCGCATGAACGGGGTTGGCACGGTTTGCAAAGCGAGCAGGGCATTCCAGTCATTGGCGCGTATGTTGTGTAACGAGTCATTGACTTGAATGACATAATCAGGGGCGTTTGATTTTTCTGGCTCAGACATTTAAAAATACTTCAATAGATACTTCAATTTATAGCTGCTATCGACTATGACACTCAAAATTTGCATTGCACAACTCAACTTACATGTGGGCGACTTGGCTGGCAACGCACAAAAAATAATCAAAGCCGCCAATGACGCCTACGCGCAAGGTGCCAGACTGCTGCTAACACCTGAATTATCCATTTGTGGCTATGCGGCAGAAGATTTGTTTTTGCGCCCTGCATTTATCACCGCATGCCATGATGCCGTTAAAACAGTAGTCACTGCTTGTGCAGGGTTAAAAGGCATGGTCATCGTGGTTGGTCACCCTGTGGGTGGAGACGACCGCAGCAAATCGTTGGCTGTGCAACGCCGTTTCAATGCGGCCAGCGTCATTTCAGAAGGGCGCATTTTAGAAACCTACGCCAAGCGCGAATTACCAAATTACCAAGTGTTTGACGAACGCCGTTACTTCACACCAGGGCAGGGTGTGTGCGTGTTTCAGGTGGAAGATGAACATGGCCAACAAGTCAGCGTTGGATTGTTGATTTGCGAAGACGCTTGGTTTGAAGAGCCGGCACGTTTGGCAAAAGAAGCGGGTGCGCAAGTTTTGGCTGTCATCAACGCATCACCCTTTCACGTCGGCAAAGGCGGTGAGCGCGTTGAACGCATGGCCAATCGGGTCAAAGCGACAGGTTTGCCATTGGTGTACGCGCACTTGGTGGGTGGTCAGGATGAGGTGGTTTTTGATGGCGCTTCGTTTGCACTTAATCACCACGCTGAACTGGTGGCCAGGGCTGCCAGTTTTAAGGAAGAATTGTTATTTATATGCACAAATAGAGCTGTATCCAGCATAGATACTGCCTACAGTGCTATAAATATAGTAGCTTCTGAAATTGATGGGCAAATCACACCGATTGCGCCACTGCGAAGCAGTGAAGCCGATTTATGGGATGCATTGGTTTTGGGCATTCGCGATTACCTGGGCAAAAATAGCTTTCCGGGTGCGATTTTGGGTCTTTCAGGTGGTATTGACTCGGCATTGGTGTTGGCCTTGGCGGTAGATGCCTTGGGCAAAGACAAGGTACGCGCCGTCATGATGCCATCGCCCTATACCGCCGATATCAGTTGGATCGATGCGCGCGACATGGCTGATCGACTGGGTGTACGCTACGATGAAATTTCCATCGTTCCCGAATTTGTAGCATTCAAAGCCAGTTTGGCGGGCGAGTTCAAAGGGCTGGCAGAAGACACAACGGAAGAGAACATACAAGCCCGCATACGCGGCACCTTATTGATGGCATTGTCGAACAAATTTGGCAGCATGGTTTTGACCACGGGTAACAAATCCGAAATGGCAACGGGTTACTGCACTTTGTATGGAGATATGGCGGGTGGATTTGCAGCGATTAAAGACATAGCCAAAACCACCGTGTTTAAACTATGCCAATGGCGCAATTTAAACGATCCCAATGGTACGGGCAGCAAGCCGATTCCGGAGCGCATCATTACACGACCACCGAGTGCCGAACTTAGAGCTGATCAAAAAGACCAAGACAGTCTGCCTGAATACGAAATCTTAGATGCGATTTTGCAGCGCTACATGGAAAACGACGAAAGCATAGCCGACATCATTGCGGCTGGTTTCGACGAGAAAGATGTGCAACGTGTGACGCATTTGATCAAAATTAACGAACACAAACGCCGACAAGCACCGATTGGTATTCGCGTCACGCACCGCAGTTTTGGCAAAGACTGGCGTTACCCGATTACGAACAAGTTCAGGTAAAACAAATCAAAATCGCTGATAGATTCAGCTATCTTGTCATGCATTTTGAAATTAGAATGCTATACATGAATCGTCAGTTGAATCAATCTATAACCTCATTAAACACAGAAAGACAAGCATGAAACTCATCACCGCCGTCGTGAAACCTTTCAAACTCGAAGAAGTCCGTGAAGCCTTGGCTGAGTGTGGCGTGACTGGCTTAACGGTGACCGAAGTCAAAGGATTCGGCCGTCAAAAAGGCCACACCGAGTTGTATCGTGGCGCAGAATACGTGGTCGATTTTTTGCCTAAAGTAAAGGTTGAAGTGGTCGTTAAATCGGCCGATTTGGATCGCTGCGTAGAAGCTATTGTCAACGCGGCACGCACAGGCAAAATTGGCGACGGCAAAATTTTCGTCACCAGCGTTGAGCGTGTTGTGCGCATTCGCACGGGTGAGGAAGACGAAGTGGCAGTTTAAAGAAGCATCGCTTTATCGATTTATTTTGGTGGTGCTGCCGTGCTGCCGCGTTCAATCAACTGAAAAGGTAAAAGCGTCTGCGACGCTATTGACTCACCTGCAATGGCGCTAAGTATGCTGTTGGAAGTCATTCGACCAAGATCCTGAGTAGGTAATCTAACGGTGGTAAGTCCAGGTATGATTGCCTCGGCAAGATCGTGGTCATCGATGCCGCAAATTGATAAATCACGAGGAACTTGAATTCCCATGCGCTGTGCTTCTAACAGTGCACCAGTTGCAAGCAAGTCATTACCGCAAATAATCGCAGTTGGCGGTTTTTTTGCTTTCATGAGTTCTTGCAGTCCATCTCTACCGCCATTCAAATTAAATACCTGTTCAGTCAGGCAATCTTTATCCAAGTACAGCCCTGCTTCCGTCAATGTTTTTCGAATACCCACAATACGACTACGAGCGCGATCATTGTGTTTAGTGGTGCCAGAAATGACACCAAATTGAGTATGGCCAAGTTTAAGTAAATGGGCAACGGCAGTTTTTGCAACAGCTTCGTTATCAAAGCCAATTGAGGATAAACGTGGATCGCACGACCAAGTCAATATGGTTGGTTTATCCCACTCTAAAACTTGCTTCCATAGTTTAGGGCTGTGATCTGTGCCAACTAAAACCAGGCCATCAATACCGCGCTGTTGAAGCAGTTTCACTGCGCCAAACTCAATGTCTGGATCATATTCATGACTGGCAATGATTAATTGGTAATTGGCTTTGGTCAGCGCTGTTTGCAATGCTTGGGTACTGCGAGCAAAAATTGCATGATCAAGTGTAGGTATCACACAACCGACCGTATATGAGCGCTTTGAAGCCAATGTGCGTGCTGCAACATCGGGTTGATAATCCAGTTGCGCCACGATCTTGCTAACCATTTCACGAGTGCTGGGACGCACTAAATCTGGACGACTTAGTACACGAGAAACGGTAGCGGTAGACATTCCTACCATCCGTGCAACATCTTTAAGTGTGCTTTTCTGCTTCATATGTCAATCATGCCATATTCCAACATATTGCAATTGTGTTTATTGCAAGCGATTGCATCTTTACGACCTATCGTTTACCCTAGATTTGCTTATTTACTGTTGACTTTGAATGATAAATGGATATATTTCTTGCAAGCGCTTGCATTATTGGATAGTTAAGGGAGAAATTTTGGCCTTCTTCAAAAGTAGACAAACACGACAAATCAGCATAGGTTTACTTACCCTCGCTGTAGTCGGTTTATTTTGGTATCTTGCGACATCAGTTTTTGATTGGATAAATCCTTCACGTTTCCCCAAGCCAAGCGAAGCATGGAGTGCATTGCAATTTATTCAAGCAGAAGGATATGGCAATGGCAAACTTCATCAGCATGTGTTGCATAGCATTCAATTGGTGCTTAAAGGGTTTTCTGTAGCGGTTGCTGTTGGTGTACCTCTGGGTTTGTTGATGGGGTTTTCACGACGCGCTGAAGCGCTTATCAATCCCGCATTTCTATTACTGCGGCCCATTCCGCCATTGGCTTGGATTCCACTAGCGATTGTTTGGCTTGGATTAGACGATGGATCAAAAATATTGGTCATTTTTGTTGCCGCATTTGTGCCCTCTGTTATCAATACCTTTACTGGTGTTAGAAACATCGAAGTTCCCATCATGGAGGCATCCAGAATGTTAGGGGTTCGAGGTTTGAGAATGGTCAAAGAAGTGCTGGTTCCCGGCAGTATGCCTATGATTTTTACTGGTCTTCGACTGTCTTTGCAGGCCAGTTGGACCACTTTGGTTGCTGCAGAGTTGATAGGTGCCTTATACGGTTTGGGTAGTATTCTTAACCAAGCTGCTCAAGATATTTATCCAGCAATGATATTAGTGGCCATGGTTTGCGTAGGTATTTGTGGTGCGCTCTCGACTTGGGTGTTGGGTCAAATTGAAAACAAGGCTATGCCTTGGAGGAAAGGCAGGGTCGCAGAATGAACGATAAACTACCACGCAATGAGTTCTGGCGTCTCACAATAATTGGTACCGTCTCATTCCTAGCTATTTGGTATTTAGCACGATTCTTGCAGCTTGCGCCACCTAAATTTTTGCCTATGCCACATGAGGTTATCGCAAAAATCATTGATTTATTTCACAACCCGTTTGCAGGTCATGTGCTCACAGAACATATGCTTGCAAGTCTGCAACGCTTTGCCATGGGTTTTGGTCTAGCCGCTTTAATTGGTGTGCCTTTGGGATTAATGATGGGTTTGTTCAATTGGCTCGACGATGTTGTGACACCGTTATTTGATAGCCTGCGATTCATTGCGCCAGTTGCTTGGGTGCCTTTTGCTGCGCTGTGGTTTGGCACTGGAATTGGTGGTCCTACTATGATCATTTTCGCGGGCGCTTTTCCTCCTTGCTTGATTAATGCATACCGTGGTGCAAAAAATGTCGATATTCGTTTCCTTGAAGCAGCCAACATGCTTGGGGTTGGCAATTTTCGCACCTTGCGTGAGGTATTGTTTCCAGCCGCAGTACCGTCAATCATTGCAGGTCTACGCATAGGAGCTGGATTGGGCTGGCTTTCGTTGGTCGGTGCTGAACTCATCGTTGCGAGTAGTGGTATGGGGAATTTAATTGTTCGTGCACAAAGCGCGCTTGCAACAGATACTGTCATGGCAGGAATGTTATCAATCGGAGCAGTCGGAGTGCTGATTGACATCCTACTTCGACGCATTGAAACGATGCTGCTCAAGTATCGCCAAAGCTAAATTGAATTGTTCAAGCAAGAGCTAACACCAAATATCACAATCTTACGAAAGCGCATTGAAAATGGCCAATATTGAGTTATCAAATGTTTCTCGTGTATTTCAGCGAGATGGAAAAGATTTTCTAACTCTGGATGGCATCAACTTAACAGTAGTTGACCGCGAATTCGTTGTCATCGTTGGACCCTCAGGTTGCGGCAAAACGACTTGCATGAGAATGGCAGCAGGTTTAGAGTTCCCGACTAGCGGTACTGTTAAAGTGAATAATGAAATTGTTAAAGCGCCTGGCCCAGATCGTGCTGTGGTGTTTCAACAGTTTGCATTGTTTCCTTGGAAAACTGTTTACGAAAATATTGATTTTGGTTTGCGCAGCAAAGGAATCGAATTAGAAAAGCGAAAAAAAACTATTGCTGGTTACATCGAATTAATGAACCTGAAAGGCTATGAGAGCGCTTATCCGCATCAGTTGTCAGGTGGTATGCAGCAACGGGTTGCCATTGCACGTGCTTACGCTTTAGATCCGCAAGTGTTGCTCATGGACGAACCGTTCGGCGCTTTAGATGCGCAAACGCGAGTTGTCATGCAAGAAGAGTTGGTCAAACTGGCCCGAAAGAATCCACGCACCGTTTTGTTCATAACTCACTCTGTTGAAGAGGCAGTTTACTTAGCAGATCGTGTTGTCATTATGACCAGCCGCCCAGGAAAAATCAAAGAGATCATTGATGTTAAGACCGTTCGAGAGCAAGAGAATTGGGACAAACATACCAAAATTGAAGATGTCATGGACCTAGAAAGTTTCGTCCATCTTCGTACACGAATCTGGAAGTCCTTGCGTGAGGAACACGCTGGAACAGATCATTGAGTTTTTTTAACCGCAACCCACGAAGGAGATATTGAATGAAATTATCGCGAATTGCCTCTGTACTCGCATTTGGTTTAGCAGTAGGCACTGTGAACACAGTATCAGCACAAGCACTCACACCTATCAAAATCAGCTATCAACCATCGCTGTATTGGGCCATGCCTTTTCATGTGGCAACTGAAAAAGGTTGGTGGAAAGAAGTTGGCTTAGCACCTGAGTTCTCTACTTTCCCTGCAGGCGTTCCCCAAATCGCAGCTTCTGCAGCAGGCTCTTGGGATGTGGGTGGAACGGGTTCCGTGCCTGCGGTGCTTGGTCACGTTCGCTTCGGTATCAAAACTATTGGCATCAGCAATGACGAATCAGTAGGTAACGGCTTAATCGGTAGCGCTAAAGCAGCTGCGGAGTTCGCCAAAGATCCAGCGGCTGCACTCAGAGGCAAAACAATTACCTTGACACAAAATTCAACAGCTGACTTTGCTGTTCAATCATGTTTGAAAAAATACGGCCTCAAAAAATCTGATGTTGTAATGAAGAACATGGGGCAAGCAGAGATCATTTCAGCGCTGTCGTCTAACAACACAGACTTAGCCGGTATGTGGGCGCCTAATATTTACACTGTAGAGGAAAAAGCAGGCGCGAAATTATTGTGTTCCGGCAAAGACAGTGGTGCCATTGTGCCAGGTGCTTTGATTGCACGAGGTGATTATGCTAAACAAAATCCTGAAAATGTTGCAAAATTTCTCGCTGTCTACTTACGTTCATGGAGCTGGATGAACGCACACCGTGCTGAGTCTATTCGCATGATGAAAGACTTTTATGCAAAAGGTGGCGTTAGCATCAGCGAGGCTGCCATGAATAAAGAGTTTGATACCCGTCCAACATTTAGCTTGCAGAAGCAAATTGAACTCATGGATCGCAAAGGTGCAAGCTCTCAAATGGACAAGTGGTTTGATGAACTCGCAGTATTTATGCGCGAAACAGGCGCTGTACAACAAGTGCCAAAATCATCTGAATACGTTACAGATGAATTTATGAAACGTGTTCAAGCTGATCCAAAATTACGTGACATGGCAAACATGTCCAAGTAAAGATTGAGCAGGTAGTCACATTGATGTGGCTACCTGTTTCGAGATCTTATTCTTAATTGCGTCTATACAGGTGCAACTAAGAGTTTTACTTACTTTCAAATCCAGCACCATCAACTTTGGAGTTATACCTTGTCAATCTCTTACCTTAAAAAAGCAGATAAATCCCCAGAAACTGAAACAGCTACCGCGCAACAAGTGGTAAACACCATGCTGGCTGAAATTCAAGCAAATGGCGAGGCTGCAGTACGCAAGTATGCAGCTGATTTAGACAAATGGTCTGGTGATTTAATCGTGACTCAGGAGCAGTTAAAAGCCAATGCTTTGACAGTTCCCGCCCAGGTAAAAGCTGATATCGATTTTGCAATTGCACAAGTATCCAAGTTTGCCAAGGCACAGCGTGACTCTTTATCAGAATTCACAACAGAACTTCACCCTGGCGTTACTGCTGGCCAACGTGTTATTCCAGTCAATGTGGCTGGTTGCTATGCACCCGCTGGTCGTTATGCCCATATTGCAAGCGCTTACATGGGTGTTGCTACCGCTAAAGCGGCTGGCGTCAAAACCATTATTGCCTGTTCAGGACCATTTCGTGGCGGAGCCATGCACCCCTATTTGATGTATGCCTTTGAGAAAGCAGGGGCAGATGTGATCATGACTTTGGGTGGTGTTCAAGCCATAGCCACAATGGCATACGGTTTATTTACTGGTAAACCCGCTGATGTTATTGTAGGGCCAGGCAATAAATTTGTTGCTGAAGCCAAAAGAAGTTTGTTCGGCAGAGTCGGTATTGATGTGTTCGCCGGTCCATCTGAGGTTGCGGTCATTGCAGACGAGACTGCAGACCCTGCCATAGTTGCCAGCGATTTAGTAGGGCAGGCCGAACACGGCCATGAGACACCTGCATGGCTATTCACAACCGATGAGAAACTAGCACGCGACGTCATGGCACGGGTACCCCTGTTAATTGACAGCTTGCCACCTATTGCAAAAGATGCGGCAGCCGCTGCTTGGCGCGATTACGGCGAGGTGATCGTGTGCTCAACTCGCGATGAAGTGGCCGAAATATCTGATAAATATGCCTCAGAGCACTTAGAAGTTCATACGAAAGATTTGAAGTGGTGGCTGGACAATCTCACTTGCTACGGATCGTTATTCCTCGGGGAAGAAACAACAGTGGCTTATGGTGACAAAGCCAGCGGGCCGAATCATGTCTTACCCACTAAGGGCGCAGCACGCTACTCAGGTGGCTTGTCTGTTCACAAATTCATGAAAACGCTGACTTGGCAGCAAATGACCCGTGAGGCCGCTAGAGATATTGGCCTGGCAACAGCACGCATATCTAGATTGGAAGGTATGGAAGCACATGCGCGAACCGCAGATGATCGTTTGGCCAAGTACTTCCCGGGTCAAAGTTTTGACCTAGGAAGCCCAGTCAAAGAATAGTTTGACAAAAGCGAGAATCAATATGAGTATTCAATCCTTATTTACACTCAAGGGGAAAACTGCTTTTGTCACTGGGGGGAACTCTGGAATTGGCGAAGCCATCGCTAATGCACTGGGCTTGGCTGGCGCAAAATTGATTTTGGCTGCACGTAGACAGGAGGCGTTATCTGCCTCTGCTGCAAGACTAAAGGCGCAGGGCATAAACGTGGAGTATGTTGCTTGCGATCTTGCGAATATAGCTGCAGCGCAAGCTGCTGCAAAGCAAGCTTTGCAACTGGGTCCGATTGATATTTTGGTCAATGCCGCTGGCGTCAATATGCGAGAGCCATTTGCTGATATCACGCCTGAATCGTGGCAAACCCAGATCAATTTGCATTTGAGCGCACCATTCTTCTTGACTCAAGCTTTTGCACCACAAATGTCAGAACGTCGCTGGGGTCGCATCATCAACATTGCCAGTCTACAAAGCTACCGCGCATTTGCAAATAGTGCACCTTACGGGGCAGGTAAGGGTGGAGTGGTGCAATTAACACGAGCCATTGCACAAGAATGGGGACGTTCTGGTATCACATGCAATGCAATCGGCCCTGGTTTTTTTCCAACAGCGCTTACCGCACCTGTGTTTGCCGACAATTCATTGGCACAACGCCATGCTGATCAAACATGCATCGGTCGAAATGGGGTGCTGGCAGACTTAGACGGACTCAGCATTTTCCTAGCCAGTGATGCTTCATCTTTTGTCACAGGACAAACCATTATGTTAGATGGTGGCTACACGTCAAAATGAGAATATGTGCCTTTCGGCATGCTATTCAAACCTATTAGAAAATTACTCAATTTTGCGTATCAACATTGAAAGATGATAATCATGAAAGCCTTGGTCTATACCAAACCCAACGAAGTTCAACTACAGGACCGCGCACAACCAGATTTGTTACCAAACGAAGTCGTTTTACGCATTGAGGCTGTGGGCATTTGTGGTTCTGATATGCATGCTTACCACGGACATGACCCACGACGTCTACCTGGCTTGGTCCTTGGACACGAATTCAGCGGAACAGTGGTCAGTAGCGCGTCGCCAGATTTTGCAGCAGGTTTGCGTGTAACTGGCAACCCGCTTATTACGTGTGGCTTTTGTGATTACTGTGTGCAGGGGCGCAACAATCTTTGTAGCAACCGCACCATGGTAGGCATGACACGACCTGGTGCGTTTGCCGAGTACATGTCGATACCTGCATCATCACTCGTTCACATTCCACAACATATGCCTGCATTGCATGCCGCGTTGACAGAACCAGCTGCTACGGCATTGCATGCTATCAACATGAGTCTGAAAGCCATGACTCGTCCACTACCTGAGCAAAAAGTTTTGATCTTGGGCGGGGGCGCAATTGGTATGTTGGCGGCTTTGTTGCTGAAAACATATGGTTGCCATGGTACTGTGATGGCTGAGGTGAACCCACTGCGTTCTCGGTCTGCAGAAGAGCATGCTGGTGTCGAGACTTATGACCCAAGAAAAGTAGAACCGAAAGAAAATGGCTTTGATTACGTGATAGATGCAGTGGGTGCAAAAGTTACACGTACAGCAGCTTTGCGTGCAGTAAAACCGGGTGGCGTGATCATGCACATTGGTTTGCAAGACTGGGCGAGTGAGATTGATATGCGCAAGCTGACTCTAGCTGAAATCACGCTGATGGGAACCTACACTTACACAACCGCCGATATGCGTGCCACAGTGGATTTGCTTGAACGCGGTGCATTTGGCGATCTATCATGGGTGCATGCCATGCCGCTGTCTGAAGGGGCAGACGCTTTTGCTGCGCTTGACAGTGGAAATATCGCATCCAGCAAAGTTGTTTTAATCCCTTAACAAATCTTAGCCACCATTACTTGGTTTTGTTCGCATTCATAAAGGCTTCCATGAAGGATGCCAATATTCCTGTATTTTCAACACTAACACCGTTATACAAGCTCGCTCGCATGTACTTTCCAGTACCAAAAGGCGTTAGGGTTCTCAGTCCCACAATGCCTTTCTCCCATGCTTGAAGAATGAAGTCATTTGTTAAGCTTGCATCACCACCTGCAACATCAAAAGGCACATTCATACGGCTACGGATGGCATGGTCTGTGATGGGAGTGGAATAAAAACCATTTGATTGGTCTATTAGTTTGTACAACCTATCCGACTTGATGATTGCACGTCGCTCCATTTCTTGGACGCCACCCTGAGCCAACAACCATTTCGCGTAAATACCGGTGACTTCTACATTGAAAGTGGCAATGGTATTCCACAAATTTCCCTCTTTGATGTTGGTCGTGTAACACAGCACACCAGGACAAAACTTGCTTGAATTACCAAGCAAATCCTTGCGGATGATGCACATGGTGGCACCTGGATGGCCTATGTTTTTTGAAGCGCATGCGTACAGAATGCCAACATTAGCACCCAGCCAATCAATATGCTTGGTGGTGAAATCTGATGATGCGTCAATAACGAGTGGTGCGTCTATACCCAGTTTAGGCAATTGATGCAGCTCGATACCATTGACCGTTTCATTGGAACATAAATACACGTATTTAGATTCTGGGTCTAAGTTTTCAAAAGATGGGTTGGAAGTGAATGTGCCGTCTGGATTTTCAGAAGATGCCGTGACAACATTGCAGTATTTGGAAGCCTCTGATGCGGCTCGCTTGGACCATGTACCGTTAACAATGTAGGTCGCTTTCTCGTTCCCTTGGGGACAAAGATTGAGCGGTACTGCTGCAAACTGACCATGTCCGCCACCGTGCATGTATAGAATTTCATATTGGTCTGGAATATCCATAGCAATACGGAACTGTTTCACAGTGTTGTGAAGTATGTCAACAAATTCAGGGGAACGATGCGAAAGATACATAGAGCACATGCGCTCAGCGTCGAAAAGAGACTTGATTTCAGCTTCCACATCAGCAGCAAGAGAGGTAGGTCCTGGACTGAAGTTCAGCGGTTTTACACCTTTGGGTGGTACTAGTGACCCAAGCAAAGCTGGATGCTGATCGACTGCAATGCTGGAATCCAAATGCATATTCGTAGTTTTCATAAATCAGAGAGGAGTATGATTTTCATAGAAACTCGAATTCCGACCTCATATTTAGATTCGGTATCTCGGTATTTAGCCTGCAGCTTGCTTTAACTTGCTAAATAAATCATCCGAAATATAAACACCGTCTGATTGTGCTTTTGCTTCGCGTTCATAACGCAAAGCACCTGGCAAGCGGACACCGTCGTCTGCCAACATGTCAGTTAGCAATGATTCGAATCGCTGGTAGTACGACACAGAACCAGCAAGCGCTCTGGGATTAATGACAATGAAGCATTGTCCCATTGAAGGTGGGTCTGTGCTTTCATCAAAATATGACATAGCCTCGTGTGAAAAATGCGAACCAATCAATGCGCCAACCATCACCTCAATCATCATAGCAAGCAATGAACCTTTAGCACCGCCACCCAAGGGCAACATTGATCCAGCCAATGCTGCTTTAGCATCTGTCGTAGGGGCACCATTGGCGTCGAGTGCCCAGCCTAAAGGTATAGGCTTTCCAGCTTGTGATGCGGCGATTACTTTGCCCCGTGCTGCTTCTGACAAAGACATGTCAATCAAAAGCGGGGAGTGATGCTCGCGTGGGAAAATTGCACTGATGGGGTTGGTACCAAAAAATGCAGTTTTACCACCTGCTGCCGGCATAGCTGACGGTGTATTTGCAAAAGCCAAGCCAATCATGCCTGCATCTGCTACAGGCCGCATTTGATCAACCAAAACACCAGCGTGATGGCTATTAAACACACCCACCAATCCTATACCGTTTACTTGAGCTAACTTGATTGCTGTATCAACTGCTAGGCTGCAAGCTTCGAATGACAAACCGTGTTGCGCATCAACGCGCTGCGCTGCTGTACTGCCTGAAACCAAAATTGGCTTTGCTTGACCATTCACTCTGCCAGTTTGCAAATGGTTGGCGTACTGAGGCGCACGTATCAAACCATGTGAAGCTATGCCCTGAGCTTCAGCCTTAACTAAATGTTGAGCAGCCGCAACAGCCATAGATTCACACGCACCAGCCCTGAGCAAAGTTTCCTTAGTAAGTCTTTCTGCGTGGTCTAGAGTGAGTTGCGGCATAGCTCAATTCTCACTCTGTTATTAAGCCGATTCAAACAATCGTGTCAATACAAATTCACGATGTCCCAGTGCTTCAGCTGCCGTAAAGCGACCATTGATGGTGCGCATCATCATTTCCAACAGTTGATCTCCAGTTTGATCCATAGTTCGTTCACGTTGCAACAAACCTGAGCAATCGACGTCAATGTGCTCGCTCATTGTGCGCACAGTGCGTGGATTTGCACAAATCTTGATGACAGGAACAATAGCGTTGCCGATGACATTGCCTTGGCCAGTAGGGAAGAAGTGAACCACAAATCCAGAAGCGGCACATAAGGTGACCATTTCTGCTGCCGCTGATGAAGAGTCCATGAACCAAAGACCAGGATGGGTAGGCATTTCTGCTTTATCAATCACACCGTCAACCGTGCACTTACGACCGATTTTTTGGATATTGCCCAATGCTTTTTCTTCAATTGTTGTCAAACCGCCGGCAATGTTGCCTTTTGTCGGCTGTGAGTCAGATAAGTCTGTTGTTTTATGACGGTTAATCATGTCTTGATAACGGTTGAACATGAACATAAAGCGTTCACGAACTTTGTCGTTCGCACAACGTGCAGCAACAATTTGCTCACCACCGGTAATTTCGGAAGTTTCACCGAATACCAATGTGGTTTTCAAAGCATGCAATTTATCAAATGCATCACCTACAGTGGGGTTTGCACCGCAACCACTGGTTGTGTCAGATTCGCCACATTTTGTTGATACCCACAATTCACTAATTGGACATTCAACACGATGTTTCTCAGTAGCCCATTGAACATACTCTTTAGCTGACTTTGAAGCTTTCATGATGGTTTCATGATCGCCATGACCTTCGATGCCATATCCGATGACTGGTTTACCTGTCTTGGCGATGCCATCAACTACTTTTTTAGTCCAACCGTCTTCAATACCAATAACAACTACTGCAGCCACATTGGGGTTGCTGCCTGCACCAATTAAGGTTGCAAAGTGCAAGTCCAAATCAGCACCAAATTGCAAACGACCATATGGATGAGGAATAGCCATCGCTCCTTTGACGTTATGAGCGACAGCTTCGGCGGCGGCGTTAGACAAGTCATCTAGCGGCAAAATCACAACGTGATTGCGCACACCCACACGACCGTTTTCACGGCGAAAGCCCCAGAAAGTAGAATTTTGATTTAGGAAACTCATGATATTTTGATCCTTTTCGTGTTGGCCGATTACCAGCGCTTGGTTTTGATGTTGTGAACATGGGCGTGATCGCCCGCCTTGATCGCTGCGATGGCTTTGCCAATATCGGTACCGTACTTGATGATGGTGTCACCCGAGGCAATGTCTTTCATTGCTACTTTATGACCTAGCGGAATGTCTGCTTTACACGGAATTTCAATTGTTCGATTTTCATCAAGAATAAGCGCTGTCAGTGTGGCCCCAGCTTTGACGTTTTCAGTTACAACAACAGCTACGCTGTCGTTGGGATCATGCAATACGCAATGAATCATTTTTGAACCTCCAGTAAATGTTTAAGTGCCGAAAATTTTTTGCGCAGCGTCAAAATGAATGAGATTGCTCGCATTTAAATCATATATATGATTTAAATCAATGTCAACCTGTTTTTGATAATAATCTCATCGGATTTTGATTCAATCCAAACACAAACCTAATTTAAGATTTTGGATTGGTGTTGCTGACGAGTTCATGTGCTTGCGAATTGATGATAGATATTCGCAGCTCTGCAGGCTGCTGGTTAAATGTGCGAGCGATACGTGTCACACGCAAGACGGGAGATCCAATCGGAATCTGCAGTACTGACGCAGCTTCTTCGTCGGCCAGTATTGCACGCGTGCGCTCATCTGCACCCACCACAGTTACGCCAAACTCCCTCTGAAACAAATCATAAATCGTGCCAGACCTTTGTACAAACTGTTCTTGATTGAGACTTGGGAAGAGGGCGCAAGACAGCGTAATTCTGTCAAAAACAACAGGTTTACCTTGTAGCAATAACAGGTTTTTGATGCGAAAAACCTTTGGGTTACCACGCAAACCTAGAGAAGCAGATTCTTCAGAATTTGCTCTGGCTGTATCAAAGTCGATTAGTTCTGAATGCGGAAACTCACGTATTCCATCTTCACTTTCAAGTTTGAAGAACTGGTACATGAAACGTTCTTGGTCAAGTTGTCCCACAAAAGTGCCGCGTCCTTGCTGGCGCAGCAAAACGTGTTCGGATACCAATTCATCAACGGCTCGACGCAAAGTGCCAATCGAAATGCCAAACCTTGCGGCCAAATCGCTCTCGTTGGGTAACGGTTTGTCCAGTAAGAACTTGCCAGACTGAATGTCAGCAATAAGTTCACGTTTGACTTTGTGATAGAGAGCCATAGGTTAAGAATTATTAAGCCAATGATTTGTACCGACTTTTTTCAGCCATTCTACGGTACAAAACAAAGGCTTTATCTACCTACAACTGAATCAAACAAATTTAGCTTTGCGTGGTATTCACGCACATGAGATTTAGGGTGTAGAACTCGAAGCGGTGGCTTAAGCCTTACAAAATTCAAACATAACTGAGCATTAAAAAGGGATGCTGTAATTAACATCCCCGTTTTGATGGCTTACTCAATTGTCAGTCGTTTAGATGTGTCAACAGCCGCTTTTTTAGGCAATGTCAAAGTTAACACGCCATTTTCATATTTGGCTTTCGATTGCGATTCATCGATGTTTTCGGCCATTCTGAAACTGCGAGAGACTGTACCGAAATAGCGTTCGCTGCGCAAAACTTTTTCAGTACTGGCTGATTGATCTTCTTGTTTGATATCAGCGCGAAGCGTGACCACATCATCTTCAACCAAGACATGAATATCTTCTTTTTTGACGCCTGGTATTTCAGCCGTTACAGTGTAGTTGGATGCGCCTTCAGATACATTGATTTTGATTTGATCAGGATCTGGTAATTGATCACCGTGCAAAGGCTTGATGAAAAAGCTGGGTGCTGTGTCACGAAAAAAGTCATTTAAAAATGAATTACGAGTAGCAAGTGATGTCATGATGATTCTCCATTTAAAGTTAATAAACTGGGAACTCAAAGCGATTCAAAATACTTTCTGAACTCCCTAGGCATGAGATAGTGCTCAATGTTGGTTTTTCAATATCTTTACATGGGGTATACCCTTAGATAATCTTATTATTACTTTATACGATGTATACAAGGATTAATTGCTGTAGTCATTGAAGAACCTTCATTTCTTGCTATAAAAAAAAGAGCGCAAACCTGCAAACAGCCGTTTTACACGTCGCGAACGGAGGCGAGGGCGCATCACTGCGTTAACCGCGAATCTAAAAATCTGTATTCGACGACTAAATCGCGAGACAGAAATTGGGAAGTTTGGCGCTACTACCACGTTCAATGGTGCGCGGGTACCCCTTGCACACTGTAAGCAGAGAGTCACCATGGGGTGAACCCCATACCCCCTCTGGTTGACGTTCAGAGAGCCTAGGGCGGCGCTGAAGCGCTCGCTCCTAGGCTTCTCTGTCCGTCTTACATGAGAAGCATTGAAAGCGTGAGAACGGCAGCAGCCGCGAACATCATGGTTTAGAATTGCATTCATTAACGTTGCCTTCATCGACGTTGGTCACATTGCCAGGAGTATTAGCCGTACTCGCTGGCAATTTCTTTTTACCCCAGACACCAAGAATTAACAGAGTTGGCATACCTACAGACCACCAGAAGTTAAACAGAATTCTGTGATGTTTAGGCCAATTTTTATAAACTATTGGGTGTGGCACAAATCTAGATTGAATCAACTTATTAAAGTCAACAAGCCATTGAGGAATACGAATAGATTTTGATGTGTCATACAAATCATTCATGAAAGACCTCCTTTCAAACTTGTGACAGGTTGCCACTTAATCATTTTTCGTTGGTTATGACAGATGCACTGGAGTGCTACTTTGAAGTCATGAACGTTCAAATCATGAAGAACAACACAGGCAGCCTCTATGGTCTTGAAACAACGAATTTGACCGCGCTGTGTGAATAAATATCGATGATTGAAGTCCAACGACCAGCCGCCATCTTGCATTGGAGCAATTCGTGCCTTAGTCAAAAACAAACGTTGGCTTGAGCGCAGTTGTTCCAAAGTTATAGGTCTAAACGCTTGGCCATCGAGGTCATCGCGTAGTATCAAAGCTGTACTTTTGACTCTCATTTGACCCCCTTTGAAATCAAATTTGTACTTTTGAGCTTCAAAATTCTATATTTGACGTTCTGACAATCAGGGTTAAAACGTTGAATTACTTTGTAATTTTGCTGCCCAGTCCCATAAATTGGAATATTGTGAGGTGTTACTAGAACCTCACCTTTTGGCTTCGCAATTGATTCATGGTTAGGGATACTAGTAATTTCGATTTTCTTGTAAATCTTGGCGTACAACTCATTGAACATTGCAGCTTTGCGACATAGCAACGACCACCAGTTGGAATCTTTGGGTTTGAAGCCATGACCCTCAGGCGAATACAGAACGCCGGCAGTCAAGTGCCAACCAGCCCACGCAGGATCTGGAAACTCCTGATATGTCATCAAGCGAACCAGCTTATAGGCACTGTACGGCACTTGGTGATGCCCAGTTTCCCAGTTGTGTATAGTTCGCTCAGAAACACGAAGAAGCTGCGCAACGCCAGCGCGATTTAAACCTAAATCACGGTACATGGTACGGAAGCGACTGCTAGGCATATTGCGGGTTTGCGGGCGTTTTGGTTGTTTACCTCTTAATTGATTGTACTTTATACGATGTATATTATGTTAAGTTATGAATGCGAGTTGCATTGAACTAGCGCTTTATCCTGCGCGCATTGTTAAACAGCCTGAGGCAGTTTGAAGCACCCCCTCTCTTGCTGAAATTCTCAGCGCTCCGTTTCAATATCGGGAATCCGCGTGAACGCAATGCGCATGGGCGCATGGTCCAGCGCGTGGTGGGCGCTGGCGTAGTACAAGGCATTTTTGCCATACAGGCGGTTGATGTGGTCGATGGCGTTGTGCAAACGGCTACGGTCGGTCGTGTTGACGAGCTGGTTGTTGGGCTGGCCATGACTCGCCATATCGCTCGGATTGGCGCTTCGATAAACGTTCTTATGGGTGTTGATTGGCGTGCTGAACTCGAACAGCGTGGGCGTATGTTGCGCTTGTGGCACCAAGCCAAACAGCACCAGGCCCGTTGCCAACGGCACGAATGTACGGGGCAAACCTTGCGCTGCGGACTCTGCCCACAGCCTGGCCAACACACGCAAAAAGAACGCCGTGTCTTGTGATTCGCAAAACGTCGCCTGCCGCTGCAAACTGTGTGAAACCTCATCGATGCGCTTGCATTTGACGAATATGCGCATGCCGGTTGCGTAGTAACCTTGCTTGCGCAGTCGCATGGCGGCTTTTTGCGTCAAGCGGTTCAACACGCCCCAAGCGCCCTGTGCATTGCGCAAATCGGGCGGCAGCACATGCGAGTGCCCTAAAGTGCGCGTCACTGCCTCGCGCGGGTCGTACCATTTGCCGCGCAGTTTGTCGTACATCTCGCTGCCCCCTATTCCACCCCAAACGCTGTGCAACACATCGCGCGGCGCGGCGTACAAATCGGCCATGGTGATGATGTTGGCGACCTGCAAGCGGCGTTCGATGCGCGGACCAATACCGCTGATGGCAGAGGGTTTCAGGTGCAAAATTTTGCCAGGGATGTCCAGCAACTCCAGCACCGTCAGGCCATTGGGCTTTTGCATGTCGGAAGCCAATTTGCCCAGCATGGTATTGGGCGCAATGCCGATGGAGCAGCGCATGCACGTGCCCACCGTGCTTTGCAGCTCTTGTTTGATTTGCATGGCGATGCGCTCGGCTTTCTCGCGCCCGCGCCAAGAGCCGGTCAATTCGCACTCCATTTCATCAATGCTCATCACCTGGCGCACCGGCGCAATGCGCTCCACTGCCGCCACCGCGCGGTGGTGAAAATCGACATAGACCTCGTGCTTGCCCACAATCAGCGTGATCTCAGGGCACATCTTGCGCGCATCCGCCACGCTGGTACCGGTTTTGATGCCAAAGGCTTTGGCTTCATAGCTCGCAGCAATACAACAAGAAGTCTCCGCCATCACCGGCACCACCCCCACTGGCCGCCCACGCAAGGCCGGATTGATTTGCTGCTCGACCGAGGCAAAATAAGCGTTGAAGTCAACAAAAAGCGTGCGCAGCATGGTGCAAAATATCCGATATTTAACTGTATAAATTTACAGTATATCAGATGAAGATCAAAGGCGCACACACCAAAACAAAACCGCCTAAGAAGGCGGTTTTGTAATTACAAAATAATTAATTAAATCAACATATTTTTAAAGTTATTTAAAGTAATTAATTAAGATAAATTTAAACAATTTTCGCAGCCAATTCACCTTTGTCATAGCGCTTTTGCATGGTTTCTAGGCTGTGGACTTTGGTGATTTTGCTGGCCATGCCGGCTGAGCCGAAGGACTCGTAGCGGGATGCGCAAATGCCTTGCATGGCTTTGGTGGCTTCTTTGAGGAACTTGCGGGGGTCGAAGTTCTTGCGGTCTTCTGCCAAAAACTTGCGGATGGAGCCAGTGCTGGCCATGCGCAAATCGGTGTCGATGTTGACTTTGCGAACGCCGTTTTTAATGCCTTCCACGATTTCATCGACTGGCACGCCGTAGGTTACGCCCATGTCGCCACCGTATTGGTTGATGATGGCCAACCAGTCTTCAGGCACGCTGCTGGAACCGTGCATCACCAAATGCACGCTGGGAATACGCTTATTG
This sequence comes from Candidatus Aalborgiella aggregata, assembly GCA_016705065.1. Lineage (GTDB taxonomy): Bacteria > Pseudomonadota > Gammaproteobacteria > Burkholderiales > Burkholderiaceae_C > Aalborgiella > Aalborgiella aggregata. The sequence goes on from JADIYY010000001.1 coordinate 722,139, forward strand.
ATTTCTTTAACGCGGTCAATGCGCAATACTTTGCCAGTGGGTTTGCTGGTGAATTTGTAAGCGCCGTGGCTGGTGCCGATGGCAATCGCCAAGGCGTCCACTTGCGTTTTGCTCACAAAGTCAGCCGCTTCGTCAGGGTCTGTTAGTAAAGCAGAATGATCCAACACGCCTTCAGCGCCATGGCCGTCTTCTTCACCGGCTTTACCTGTTTCTAATGAACCCAAGCAGCCCAATTCGCCTTCAACCGATACGCCAACTGAATGTGCCATTTCGGTGACACGACGAGTGACATCGACGTTGTATTCGTAACTAGAAGGGGTTTTGCCGTCTTCTTTCAAGCTGCCGTCCATCATGACTGAGCTGAAGCCAGATTGAATCGAACGGAAGCACACGCCAGGCGACGCGCCATGATCTTGGTGCATGCACACAGGAATGTGCGGGTACTGTTCAATGGCGGCCAAAATCAAATGGCGCAAAAAGGGCTCGCCGGCATAAGAACGTGCACCAGCTGAACCTTGCAAAATCACTGGGCTGTTCACGGCATCCGCCGCTTGCATGATGGCTTGCACTTGTTCCATGTTGTTGACGTTGAACGCTGGCAAGCCATAGTTGTTTTCTGCCGCGTGGTCCAGCAGTTGACGAAGGGAAATAAGTGCCATGGGGTTCTCCTAATGAACAGTTGTAAGAGTTAATCAAAAATATATGAAAAATATGGCTGCAGTTGGCGTATTGATTGCCTAAACTGCTATCATATTTATAGTATTAATCAATATCAAGCAGTTGCCCGCTTGGTTAAAATCTCAAATGCGGGCAAGGTTTTGCCTTCCAACACTTCCAAGAAAGCGCCACCACCGGTGCTGATGTAGCCCACTTGCTTTTCAATGCCGTATTTGGCAATGGCCGCCAATGTATCGCCGCCACCTGCAATGCTGAAAGCGCTGCTGTCGGCAATAGCTTTGGCGATCACTTTGGTACCGTTTTCAAAGGCTGCAAATTCAAACACCCCCACTGGGCCATTCCAAACAATGGTGCCGGCTTTGAGTAATTGGTCCGCCAGCTTTTTCGCTGTGACAGGACCAATATCCAAGATCAAATCATCGTCTGCCACATCGGTTGCAGCTTTCACTGTGGCAACAGCGTCGGCTGAAAAGGTTTTAGCCGTGACCACATCAGTTGGAATAGGCACATCAGCGCCGCGTGCTTTCATGGCTTCAATCACAGCCTTGGCGGCGGGCAACAAATCAGGCTCTGCCAAGCTTTTGCCGATTTTGAGGCCAGCAGCCAACATGAAGGTGTTGGCAATGCCGCCACCCACAATGAGTTGGTCCACGTTTTTCGCCAGACTTTCCAAAATGGTGAGCTTGGTAGAGACTTTAGAACCCGCCACAATCGCCACCAATGGGCGCTTGGGTGCGGTCAATGCCTTGGATATGGCATCCATTTCAGCAGCAAGCAATGGACCAGCGCAAGCAATCGGTGCAAATTCGGCAATGCCGTAAGTAGAGGCTTCGGCGCGGTGCGCGGTGCCAAAGGCGTCGTGCACAAAAATATCGCACAAGCCAGCCATTTTTTTGGCCAATTCAGGTGCATTCTTTTTCTCGCCCACATTGACGCGGCAGTTCTCTAACATGACCAACTGCCCTGCTTCGACTTTCACGCCGTCCACCCAATTGGCAACAACTGGGATATCGCGCTTCATCAATTCACCCATGCGTTTGGCAACGGGCGCGAGCGAATCTTCAGGTTTGAACGCGCCTTCTGTTGGGCGACCCAGGTGCGATGTCACCATCACAGCCGCACCTGCGTCCAATGCCATTTGAATGCACGGAATAGATGCGCGAACGCGGGTGTCTTCAGTGATGTTGCCGGCGTCGTCCTGTGGCACGTTCAAATCAGCGCGAATGAATACACGCTTGCCTTTGACTTGCCCTTTGGCGATGAGGTCGGATAGACGAATAACGTTCATTGTCAAAACCTTTGTTTATTTCTTTAATTATTTTTTGGCCATGACGCGAACCATTTCCAAGCACTTGTTGGAATAGCCCCATTCGTTGTCATACCAAGAAACCAATTTAACGAATGTGCCATCCAAGGCAATGCTGGCATCGGCATCAAACACGCTGGTGCAGGTTTCGCCACGGAAATCAGTAGCCACCACTTTGTCTTCGGTGTAGCCTAATACGCCTTTCAATGCGCCTTGTGACTGTGCTTTCATTTCAGCGCAAATTTCGGCCAATGTGGCTGGGTTGTTCAATTCGCATGTCAAATCAACCACTGAAACGTCAGAAGTTGGCACGCGGAAAGACATGCCAGTGAGCTTTTTGTTGAGTTCAGGAATCACCACACCCACCGCTTTGGCAGCGCCAGTTGACGATGGAATGATGTTTTCCAAAATACCGCGGCCACCGCGCCAGTCTTTGTTGGATGGACCGTCTACGGTTTTTTGTGTAGCTGTTGCCGCGTGCACGGTGGTCATCAAACCACGCTTGATACCCCATTTGTCGTTCACCACTTTGGCCAAAGGTGCCAAACAGTTGGTGGTGCAAGATGCATTGCTGATGATGGTTTGACCAGCGTAGGTTTTGTCGTTCACGCCGTAGACAAACATAGGGGTGTCGTCTTTGGAAGGTGCTGAAAACAGAACCTTTTTAGCGCCTGCAGTGATGTGTTTTTCGCCTGATGCTTTGTCTAAAAACAAGCCTGTGGATTCAATCACCACTTCAGCGCCAACTTCGTTCCACTTCAAAGCTGCTGGGTCACGCTCTTGGGTCAAGCGAATGCGTTGACCATTCACAATCAAAGTATTGCCTTCAACAGAAATGTCGCCGCCTTTGAACCGACCATGGACAGAATCGTATTGCAGCATATATGCCAAATATTCTGGCTCTAACAAATCATTGATGCCAACAATCTCGATGTCTTTGAAACTCATGAGTGCAGAACGAAACACGTTGCGACCGATGCGACCGAAGCCGTTGATACCTACTTTGATTTTTGCTGTCATGGTTTGCTTTCAATAAAAATGGCTCGTTTGAGATGAAGCCGGAGGTTAATAATCTGTGAAAATTCTTTAAATGCGATCGCTTTTGTTCGTTTTTGTTCGTTCGTTTCAGTGCAACAAGGGGGAAATATCAGGTATGACACGGTCCGGCGCACATGATTCAATTGGCTGACCCATATTGTAGCCATAGGGCAATGCCCAAACGGCGACTTCCGCATTACGCGCTGTTGCCACGTCGATGCTGGAGTCACCCACAAACAAAGCACGCTCTTTGGTCACACCAAACTGTGCCAAACAGCTTTCAATGCCCGCAGGATTAGGCTTTTTGACCGATAAAGTATCGCCGCTGACCACTTTATCGAGCAATGGCATGAGCTGATGCGCGTTCAAAACCGTGTCGGTGTAACGCCCTTCTTTGTTCGTTACCACTGCCAATTTGACGCCTTGATTGCGCAAAGCAAGCATGGTTTCGCGCACTTGAGGGTACAAATGACTGCGCGTACCGCAGCGTGCTTGGTAAAACTTGTCAAATGCTTGCAAATTGACCGTTAATCCTTCACCGGTTGTAATTGCTTCAACCGTGCTGTTTTTGACATAAGCCAAGGCTTGTATCAACAAACTGCGTGTGCCGTGACCAATCCAGTCGTTAACTTGTTGTTGCGTCACTTCTGGCAAACCGAAATGACGCAAGGTGTCATTGGTGGCGTCCATGATTTCAGGCGCGGTTTCAACCAATGTGCCATCCAAATCAAACATGATGAGGTCAAAATTTGGCATGCAATCTCAATTAATTGCTAGACTTCACAATGCCAGCCGGCATTTTGCTTTCCAAACGGTCTTGCTGGCGGCTGAGCAAGCCACGCACTTCTTTGCAGACACGCTCGGTGGTGATACCAAAGTGCTGGTACAAATCTTTCGCAGGCGCTGATTCACCGAATGTGGCAATACCGACCACTGTGCCCAAACGACCCACGTATTTGCGCCAGAAATCGGGATGTGCGGCTTCAACGGCCACGACAGGCAAATTGATGGGGAAAGTTTCGTCTTGGTAAGTTTGGCTTTGGCGGTCAAACAAATTGGTGCAAGGCATAGATACCACACGGGTGGATATGCCTTCGGCTGCCAATGCTTTATGTGCTTCCATTGCCAGGGAGGTTTCAGATCCTGTTGCCACAATGATGGCTTGCGGGTTCGCACCTTCAGCCAATATGTAGCCGCCTTTGCGAATGTTGGTGACCATGCTCACGTCAGTTAAACGTGGCAGGTTTTGGCGCGATAAAGCCAATGCACTAGGACCGTCTTTGCGCTCAACTGCGCAAGCCCAAGCGACTGCGGTTTCCAAGCCATCGGCTGGGCGCCATGTGTCTAAACCAGGAATGATGCGCAAAGATGGCACGTGTTCGACGGACTGGTGCGTCGGACCATCTTCACCCAAACCAATGCTGTCATGGGTAAACACATGAATCACGCGCAGCTTCATCAACGCAGCCATGCGGATGGCGTTGCGAGAATAATCGCTGAAGGTCAAGAATGTGCCACCATAAGGAATGTAGCCGCCATGTAAAGCAATGCCGTTCATGATGGCTGCCATGCCAAATTCGCGCACACCATAGCTCAGATGATTGCCCCACTTGTCGCGACCCGCTTTGACACAGCCTTTGAAATTGGTCAAGTTTGAACCTGTCAAATCAGCAGATCCGCCAAAGAATTCGGGCACCAGTGGCGCAATCGCATCGAGTGCGTTTTGGCTTGATTTACGGGTCGCAAATGCATCCGGTTTGGCAGCGATTTCGGCAAACACAGCATTGATTTTTTCTGCATAAGCAGGCTGCAAATCACCCGCCATCCTGCGTTTGAATTCAGCAGCTTGCGCTGGGAAAGCTTTAGCATAGGCATCGAAACGGGCGTTCCATGCTTGCTCAACGGCTTGTCCGCGGGCAACGGCATTCCATGCTTCACCAATGTGTGCTGGAATTTCAAAGGGCGGCGCAGTCCAACCTAATTTTTCACGCGTCGCGGCAACTTCTGCCGCACCCAGAGCTGCGCCGTGCACGTCGTGTGTACCCGCTTTGTTGGGCGAGCCTTGGCCAATCACGGTTTTGCAGCAAATCAATGTCGGCTTGCCATCGGCTTTGCCACTTTGCGCTTTGGCGGCTTTGATGGCTGCGTCGATGGCGGCGGTGTTGTGTCCGTCAACTGCGGGAATCACGTTCCATCCATAGGCTTCAAAACGTTTTGGTGTGTCATCAGTGAACCAGCCTTCTACGTGACCGTCGATGGAAATGCCGTTGTCATCGTAAAACGCAATCAACTTGGACAAACGCAAAGTGCCAGCCAATGAACAGGCTTCATGGCTGATGCCTTCCATCATGCAACCGTCACCTAAAAACGCATAAGTGTGGTGATCGACGATGGCGTGCTCAGGCTGGTTGAACTCTTGTGCCAACAGTTTTTCAGCAAAAGCCATGCCTACGGCATTCGTAATGCCCTGCCCCAATGGGCCTGTGGTAGTTTCTACGCCAGGTGTGACGCCCACTTCGGGGTGGCCCGCTGTTTTGCTGTGCAATTGGCGGAAGTTTTGTAACTCGCTCATGGGTAAGTCGTAACCGGTCAAATGCAATAAGGCGTAAATCAACATCGAGCCATGACCATTTGACAAAACAAAACGGTCGCGATCTGCCCAATGTGGGTTGCTGGGGCTGTGTTTCAGATGGCGATTCCAAAGCACTTCGGCAATTTCGGCCATGCCCATGGGCGCGCCAGGGTGGCCTGATTTTGCTTTTTCTACAGCATCAATAGCGAGAATGCGAATGGCGTTAGCCATTTCATTGGCGAGTTGTGGGTTTGGAGTTGTCATGAGAAGTTGCTAAAGTTTAATAAGGGGTATCAGGTTTATCGGTACGGTCAAACTCAATTCTGTCTAACTCAGATAACACCAATTTCAGTGCGTACCGAGTGCGCGTTTACGGCGTTCCATCATGCGCCATACAAACGGCGTGAAGATGAGTTGCATGGCCAGCTCCATTTTACCGCCCGGCACCACGATGGTATTGGCACGTGACATGAAAGAGTCGTCAATCATGTTGCGCAGGTATTGGAAATCAATGCCCTTGGGGTTGGAGAAACGAATCACCACCATGCTTTCATCAGGCGATGGAATGTCACGGGCGATAAAAGGGTTGGATGTGTCTACCGTGGGTACGCGCTGAAAGTTCACATGTGTGTGGGCAAATTGCGGGCAGATGTAGTTCACATAATCAGGCATGCGGCGCAATATGGTGTCTGTCACCGCTTCAGCACTGTAGCCACGTTGGTTTTTGTCGCGGTACAGTTTTTGAATCCACTCCAAATTCACCACGGGCACGACACCAATCAGCAAATCAGGGTGTTGCGCAACATTGACTGTCGGTGTAATCACGCCACCATGCAAACCTTCATAAAACAGCAAGTCTGAATCTTTGGGCAGTGCTTCCCAAGGTGTGAATGTGCCAGCTTCTTGTTTGTACGGTGCGGCTTCTTGGTCGTTGTGCAAATACTTGCGACGCTGACCGCTACCTGTATTGCCGTAATCGCGAAACAGGGCTTCAATTTCAGGGAACATGTTGTTCGCTTCAGAAAAGTGGCTGAAGTTTTTATCGCCATTTTTTTCGGCTTCAGCTGCTTTCAATTTCATTTCTTTGCGGTCGTAGCGGTGAAAACTGTCGCCTTCAATGATGGCCGCTTTCACATTTTCGCGGCGGAAAATGTTTTCAAAAGTTTTGGTCACCGATGATGTTCCAGCGCCTGATGAGCCGGTGATCGCGATGATGGGGTGTTTTTCTGACATGAGAGCTCCAAAAGTAAAAATTTATAACAAATTGACCTGTAGATAACGTATTTATTGCCTATAGCGCTATTAAATAAATAGCAACTGATATCTTCATAGCACCTTGCTAGCTACAGGTATGCTGGTTTTAATCTCTGAACAAACTGCGCTCAGCAAAGAGCGGGTTCGCATCGTCTTTTTTGGCTTGTGGCTCTTTGTGATAGCGCTCTACGCGTTCTACTTCGTTTTTAGAACCAAACACCAAACCAATGCGCTGGTGCAATGAAGTAGGTTGCACCTCCAACATGGGCACTTCACCTGTGCTGGCGCGACCACCTGCTTGTTCCATGATCATGCCAATTGGATTAGCTTCGTACAACAAACGCAAACGACCTGGTTTGCTCGGGTCTTTGGTGTCACGGGGGTACAAAAATACGCCACCACGCATCAAAATGCGATGCGCTTCGGCCACCATGGAGGCAATCCAGCGCATGTTGAAATCTTTGCTACGTGGCCCTGTTTTTCCAGCCAAACATTCGTCCACATAGCGCTTGATAGGTGCTTCCCAAAAGCGTGCGTTGGAAGCGTTAATGGCAAATTCATGCGTGTCTTCGGGTACTTTGATGTGCGGTTGCGTCAACATGAACTCACCCACATCATGATCCAAGGTGAAGCCGTGTACACCATCACCCACTGTGATGACCAGCATGGTGGTCGGGCCGTAAAGCGCATAGCCAGCAGCAACTTGTTCAGCTCCCTTTTGCAAGAAATCTTCAACCGTGACATCTTTGGAATCTGAACGGCCGCGCAAGATGGAGAAAATACTGCCCACCGACACGTTCACATCGATGTTGCTGGAACCGTCCAATGGGTCAAACACCAAAAGGTATTTGCCACGTGGGTATTGACCCGGAATTTGATAAGGCAAATCCATTTCTTCAGACGCCATACCAGCCAAGTGACCTGCCCATTCGGTGCGCTGTATGAAGACATCGTTACTCAACACATCCAATTTCTTCTGTGTTTCGCCTTGTACATTGACCGAACCACCTACATCCGCCGCATGGTTACCCATTGCGCCGCCCAGTTCACCTTGCGACACCGCTTTAGCGATGGCTTTGCAGGCGATGGAGATATCCAAAATCAAAGCATTGAAGTCACCGCTAGCAGTGGGAAAACGGCGACGCTCTTCTATCAAAAATTGCGTCAAGGTGGGTCTGTGAATTAAGGCCATGCTTTGCTTTCAGAAATGTTTCAGTGAGCGTTATTGGAAATTTTTTTGGAGTTGTCTATGATTCGTTTATGGCTAGGCTGCGTTTTTTCGTAGCGTTTGCATAATGCCTTTGTAGCCGCCACCAACGTCAGGTGCACCAAACACGGCACTGCCCGCAACGCAGGTATCGGCACCCGCACGAACGATCTCGCCAATGTTGTCGGCTTTCACGCCGCCATCCACTTCGAGCCAAATTTCTTGTCCGCCTGCGGCCATGTGTGCATCGATACGGGCGCGCACTTGTTTCAATTTGGCCAATGTGGAAGGAATGAATTTTTGTCCGCCAAAACCGGGGTTCACGCTCATCAACAAAATCATGTCCACTTTGTCCATCACGTGGTCTAACCAATCAACGGGTGTGGCTGGGTTCAGCACCAAACCGGCTTTGCAACCCAATTCGCGAATCATGGACAGGCTGCGGTCCACGTGTTTTGATGCTTCTGGGTGAAAAGTGATGATATTGGCACCTGCTTTGGCAAACAAAGGAATGATGCTGTCAACGGGTTCTACCATCAAATGCACATCAATCGGAATGCTGACGTGTGGGCGTATCGCTTCGCACACCAATGGGCCAATGGTCAAATTAGGCACATAGTGGTTGTCCATCACATCAAAGTGAACCAAGTCACAACCAGCGGCCTCAATGGCGCGAACTTCCTCGCCAAGCTTGGCAAAATCTGCCGACAAAATAGAAGGTGCGATTCGGAGTTGGCGTGGCGTGGTCATGTTGGTGTATTGAATGGTAAAAATTTAATTTTACGGGTTTGGCGCGCTGGTTGGTGATGTAATTTGGCGATTGTTGGTGTCCGTAATCTTTCAGCATTACTTTTTGCTTGCCCAATAGGATTGGTGCCATTCTCTTAGCTGTGCAATGCTGATGCCGGATAAATCAGGAATCACGCGCATGGCGTCTTTGAAATCATGGTGTGCCGTGAATGAAACAGGCGTGATCACGGTCGCCAAGCCAGCGGCTGTGGCAGCCTTCAGGCCGTTGCCAGAATCTTCAAAGACAAGTGCTTCTTTGGGGTTCATTTTCATGCTTTCGAGCACTTGCAAATACACTTGTGGATGCGGTTTTTTCAGGGGTGCGGTTGATCCATCGCCGATTGTCAAGAAGTAATCTTTCCAATCCGCACCAATGGCTTTGCGCAACAAGGCAGCAATGTTGACTGGCGATGTGGTTGTGGCAATGGCCAGATTCAAACCTTGTTCAAAAGCACTATTAATTAATTTCAACACGCCAGGGCGCAATACCACCTGCCCTTGGTTAACAGCGTCTTCATACGCCGCTGTTTTCAATTCATGCAAACGGTTAACTGTGTCTTTGATTGCTCCACCATCCACTTCGCGCAGATCAGGCTGTACTGATTTCCAATAATGCAAGATGCGCTCTTTGCCGCCCGATACTTCGAGCAATTGGGTGTACAAAGCTTCATCCCATTCCAATCAAACCCAAATTCTTTGAACGCACTGTTAAATGCAGCGCGATGCGCAGACTCGGTGTCCGCCAAAGTACCGTCAACGTCGAATATGAGTGCTTTTAACATGGTGTTTTCCATTTCAATTGAGTGACTTTAATCGGGTTAATACATAAATTCTAATCACATTTAATTGACTAGACATTAGATTTAACTTATAATAACATGCAAACGGATTTTATACCTAATTTGAAACGTCAGCACAAGAGGGGATCGTCATGCCGCATTACAGCCTCAAACAAATTTTGACTTTTATTGAAGTGGCGCGTGAGCGTTCAGTATCCAAAGCGGCTGAACGATTGTTCGTGACGCAGCCCGCAGTTTCCATGCAAATCAAACAACTGGAAGAGACTTTTGGCTTGGCTTTGCTTGAACCGTCGGGTCGCAATATACGCTTAACTCAAGCCGGCAACGAATTTTTAACCCACGCCATCAACGCCGTTGCCAAATTCAAGGATTTGGAAGCCAGCATGGCAGAGTTTGCTGGCAATAAAAAAGGCCGTATTGATTTGGCCGTGGTCAGCACTTGCAAATACTTTGTGCCCATGTTGCTGGTGCGATTCAATAAATTATTTCCCGACATTGAAATCAAACTCAGCATTGACAACCGCGAAAATATTTTGGGTATGCTGGGTCGCAACGAGGTTGATTTGGTCATGATGGGTCGTGCGCCCAGCACTTTGGATTGTGAAGCAACCCCCATCGCCACCAACCCACAAGGCTTTGTTTGTGCCCCCGACCATCCGCTATCGCGTCGCAAACGAGGTGACTTTAACTTGCTCAAAGATCACACTTTTGTTGTGCGTGAGCCTGGCTCAGGCACCCGCGCAGCGATGGAGCGTTTGTTTGCACAGCACGACATTCCGCTGAAAGTTGCCATGGAAATGCCCAGCAATGAAACCATCAAACAAGCGGTGATGGCAGGCATGGGTATGAGCTTTTTGTCATTGCGTACCGTGCGACATGAAATTGCCTCCGGTCACATGGCGGTCGTTGATATCAACGGTATGCCGATCGTGGGACATTGGTATGTGACGCACTTAAAGCAAAAGAAATTGTCACCTGCTGCGGTTGCTTTCAAGCACTTTTTAATCGAGCAAGCCTCACCGCTGATCGATTCTTGGGCATAAACTCCAGAATAAATACATAATTATTTGCTTATCATTCACATATTAAATGTGAATATACCTTATGTATAGAAGTGGTTAATATCGCAATCGTGATTTGATCAATCCTCGCTTACACAGTACAGCAGCAAATCGCAAGTATCAACAACTCAAAGGACATTGACATGGACCAAAGTAACCGCTACGCAGACCTTAGCTTGAAAGAAGAAGATCTGATTAAAGGCGAAGGACATATTCTCGTTGCGTACAAAATGAAACCAAAACCAGGTTTTGGCACCTATTTGGCTGCTGCAGCACATTTTGCTGCTGAATCCTCAACAGGTACAAACGTTGAAGTGAGTACAACTGACGACTTCACACGTGGCGTCGATGCATTGGTGTATTACATCGACGAAGCTAACGAAGACATGCGCATCGCCTACCCTATCGACTTGTTTGACCGCAATATCACCGACGGTCGCATGATGATGGTTTCTGTGTTGACCTTGATCATTGGTAACAACCAAGGTATGGGAGACATTGAGCACGGCAAAATTCATGACATCTATTTCCCCAAACGCTGCATCCAATTGTTTGATGGTCCATCCAAAGATATTTCTGACTTGTGGCGCATATTAGACCGTCCAATGAAAGACGGTGGCTACATTGCCGGCACCATCATCAAGCCAAAATTGGGTTTACGTCCTGAGCCGTTTGCCAAAGCTGCTTACCAATTCTGGTTGGGTGGCGACTTCATCAAGAACGACGAGCCACAAGGTAACCAGGTATTCTGCCCTGCTAAAAAGGTATACCCATTGGTGTATGACGCAATGAAGCGTGCACAAGACGAAACAGGTCAAGCCAAAATTTTCTCTGCCAACATCACAGCTGACGACCATTATGAAATGTGCGCCCGCGCCGATTTCATTCTTGAAACATTTGGACCTGATGCCGACAAAGTAGCTTTCTTGGTTGACGGTTTCGTAGGCGGCCCAGGCATGATTACCACAGCCCGCCGTCAGTACCCAGGCCAATACCTCCACTACCACCGCGCTGGTCACGGCATGGTGACATCCCCCTCTGCTAAACGCGGTTACACCGCTTTTGTGTTGGCGAAGATTTCCCGTTTGCAAGGTGCTTCAGGTATCCACGTGGGTACCATGGGCTACGGCAAAATGGAAGGTGAAAACTCAGACAAAAACATCGCCTACATGATTGAGCGTGACGAAGCGCAAGGTCCAGTTTATTACCAAAAGTGGTATGGCATGAAGCCCACAACACCGATTATTTCTGGCGGCATGAATGCATTGCGTTTGCCAGGCTTCTTCGAAAACTTGGGTCATGGCAACGTGATCAACACCTCTGGCGGCGGCGCTTATGGACACATCGACAGCCCTGCGGCTGGTGCGATTTCTTTGCGTCAATCGTACGAGTGTTGGAAGTCTGGCGCAGATCCAATTGAATACGCCAAATCTCACAAAGAATTTGCCCGTGCATTTGAATCTTTCCCGGGCGATGCTGACAAGATTTACCCAGGCTGGCGCGAAAAATTGGGCGTGCATAAATAAGCACACCTGAGCAGTTAAAAGCCGCGCTTTGATACGAAGTAGCGGCTTTTTTCAGCTCTAAAATCTGAGTTAAATAGTAGGTTATTTTCAGTAGGATATTTGCCATGAGCCAAGCAGACAACACAGCCAACCCATACCTCATTACCACTGAGCCGTTTTACCAACCAAACAGCAATGAAGTCACGCTGTACGAAGCCGCTTACCAAGCGCGCTTGCCAGTGATGCTCAAAGGGCCAACAGGTTGTGGTAAATCTCGCTTTGTGGAACACATGGCGTGGAAGTTGGGCAAACCTTTGATCACGGTGGCTTGTAATGAGGACATGACGGCTTCTGATTTATTGGGACGCTACTTGCTTGAGGCTGATGGCACTCGTTGGTTAGATGGCCCATTGACCACAGCGGTACGCATGGGTGCGATTTGTTACTTGGATGAGATTGTCGAAGCGCGACAAGACACCACGGTAGTGATTCACCCATTGACCGATCACCGTCGTCAATTGCCCTTGGACAAACGTGGTGAGTTGATCAATGCGCACCCTGATTTTCAGCTTGTCATCTCCTACAACCCGGGCTACCAAAGCTTGATGAAAGATTTAAAGCAATCGACCAAACAACGCTTTGTCGGCTTTGATTTTGACTACCCCGCTGCCGAAGTTGAAAGCGGTATTTTGGTGAAAGAAACGGGCATTGATGCAGACACCGCCAGCAAACTCGTCAGCATTGGCAACATTGCGCGCAAGCTCAAAGGGCATGGATTGGACGAGGGTATTTCGACGCGTTTGATGGTCTATGCCGCGACTTTGATCAAAGGAGGCGTCAAGCCTTATGACGCTTGCCGCATGGCCTTGGTGCGCCCCATCACCGACGATGCTGACATACGCTCCACACTGGACCACGCGATAGACGCGGTGTTTGCCTGAATTTTTAAATCATGTATTGGTTCAATGCATGAAATGAATACAGCTTATATCGTTTGCTAAAAATGACATTCAGCGATGCACTTCTGAAAGAATGGGCAGCCAAGCTCAATTGCGGTTTTCCGCAAGTTGCTGAGGTTTTCGTCGAATGCATGACTGACGCCACTCGTCAACTCACACCCCAAGGTTTTGACGCTTATTTAGAAGAAGCCCATTTTCTAGGTCGCATGGGTCGGGGTGTAGAACCTGTGTTGATATTCTTGCAAGAATGGCCGCAAGTAGCCACCTTGTGTGGTGAGACCGTTTTACCCACGCTGTCCAGCGCCATTCGGGTGCTGTACAAATCGCCCAATGGCAATGCCATCACCGCACTGCTGCAAAACTTGATTGCCATTGCCAAGCGTTTGCCCACGCATACTATCTTTAAGCAATACCTGCATCTGAGCAATGACCTGATGGAGCGTACGAGTGTTTCTATACACGGTACGCACAAATCCTATGCCAGCCCAAGTTTGGTCGATTTTTTTCAGCAATCACCGTATTTGTTAAGCCAGTTGTCGATTGATGGTTTGAAAAACTGGGTGGAATACGGCATACGCAACTATGGCCACCACCCTGAACGGCAGCGCGATTACTTCACGGTGCAGTCTGCCGACAGCAAAGCCGTGCTGCAACGCGAGCGCCACGGCACTTTGTTGGTCGATCACATGCGCGCATTGGACTTGTATCTTTTGGGCTTTTGGCAAGACGCCGCTTATCTGGTGCCCTACTCTTTGGGCTTTGATGAGCTGCGCAAGCCCGTGCCCTATTTTGATAAATTTGGCATCCGCATGCCCGATGTGTATGACGATATTCAAGGCAAAAACGGCAGCCAATCTATCAGCGGCATAGACCGCTACCGCAGCACACTGGCGCATATGGCGGCACACAGGCGCTGGACAACGGCCATCTTTGCTGATAATTTCAGCCCGTTTCAACGCATGGCGATTGAGTTTTTTGAAGACGCACGGGTTGAAACACTGGCCATGCGCCTGTATCCTGGCTTGCGGCGTTTGTTCATCGGCCAGCACCCTGCACCCATCGAAGGGGCTTGTAACCCTGAAACCCATTCATGTTTGCGGCATCGATTGGCGATGTTGTCTCGCGCATTGTTGGATCCTACTGATGCACCCACGCATGCTTATCAAAACGCGGATTTGAATGTGTTTGTAAAGCGCTTTCACGATGAAATGTCAAAGGGCGAATCAAGCACCGAGGACATTGCGAACTTGGCTCTGAGCTATGTTGCCAAAACACGGCTTCAAAGTGACCAGTTGCCCAACACTTTCTTCACTGACACCGTCATTGACTACCGTGACGACAACCGCCACATGTGGAAGTTTTATGAAGACAGCGACGATGAAGAAACGTTTGATGAACACAAACAAAGCGTCAGCACCGAGGAGTTAGACGAGCTGCCACCGCGTCTTTACCCCGAATGGGACTACAGCAGCCAAACCTACAGACCAGACTGGGTGAACCTGTATGAACGCTTGCATCCCAGCGGCAACCCAGCGCTGATTGACACCTTGCTGGACAAACACAGCGCCTTGGTCAAGCAACTCAAACGCCTGCTTGATTTGCTCAAACCGCAAAGCAAAAAGCGCATACGCTACCAAGAAAACGGCAGCGATTTGGATTTGGACATTGCCATACGCTCGCTCATCGACTTCAAAAGCGGTAGCACACCTGACCCGCGCATCAACATGAGCCACCAAACCGATGGCCGTAGCATTGCCGTCACGCTCTTGCTAGATTTGTCCGCATCGCTCAACGAAAAGGCTGGCGGTACGGGGCAAACCATCTTAGAGCTCAGTCAAGAAGCCGTATCAGTCTTGGCATGGTCAATCGAGCAACTAGGTGACCCTTTTGCCATTGCCGGCTTTCATTCCAACATGCGCCACGATGTGCGCTACCTGCACATCAAAGGTTTCAGCGAACACTGGGACAACGCCGTGAAAGGCCGCTTGGCAGCCATGGATGCCGGCTACTCTACCCGCATGGGTGCGGCCATGCGCCATGCCGGTCACTATTTGCAAGCGCAAAAAGCCGACAAAAAACTCATGCTGATATTGACCGACGGCCAGCCCGCCGACATCGATGTTCACGACGACCAAACTCTCATCCAAGACGCCCGCCAAGCCGTCAAAGAACTGGACAGCCAAGGCATCTTCAGCTACTGCATCAACCTAGACCCCAAAGCCGACGCCTACGTCAGCGACATCTTCGGCCGCCAATACACCGTCATCGACAAAGTAGAACGCCTGCCAGAACAGCTCCCCAAGCTCTTCATGGCGTTGACGCGATAAACACAGTAGATACTGCGGTTAACACCGCTTCAGCCAGTTTTATATGAAAAATTGGCCTCTAGCCGGCGTATTGATTGCCTAGTGTGCTATTTAATATATAGCAGATCAACCCAAATTTTTTTGTTTGATACAAAAAAAAAAAAGGGGGGGGCGCAAAAAAAGAACCCCCCTCTGTTTAGTTTATCCGCTTTTATGCATAAAGTGAGCATGGGTAGCAATAAAGATAGCTACAGCTTGCCAACAATTATATTCACAAGTATAATTATTGATATAATTTAATTTATAAGTTAAGGAGATTAGCATGAGCCAAGTCACTATTTACATGGATGAAGATTGCATCAACCGCGCCAAAATAGCCTCACAAGCGGCTCAGCTGTCATTGAGTGCTTGGGTTTCAAAACTCGTCAAAACACAAGTCGCAGAAGTTGATGTCAATGGGTATCCAAAGGGATTTTTTGAAACGATAGCGCAAGCAGCGCCACTTTGGCAGGACTTTCCAACAGCGGAACAACTGCGCGCAAATGATGCGCCCGATTTGCCTAGAGAAACTTGGTAAATAGCAAATCGAATTCGCCAACAATTCGCCATCTATTCGCCAAACCAAGATCATGTATTTACTCGACACCAACACCTTGATTTATTTCTTCAAAAGGGAAGGTCAAGTAGAACAGCGTCTCAGAAACACACCCATACATCTGATTCGCGTTCCAGCTATCACGTGGTTTGAACTAGAGCACGGCACTTTGCGCTCTACCAAACCAGAGCATCAGCGCATCAGCATTGATATTGCACTGCAAGCATACGGCACAGCGCCATTAGACTACCCCAGTGCAAAATCTGCCGCTGCGATTAAGCGCAACTTGGAAGTAGCAGGCACCCCAATAGGCCACTATGACTTATTGATTGCAGGCATTGCCCAAGCCAACAACCTAACCCTCGTCACCCGCAACACCCGCGAATTTGAGCGCGTACCTGGTTTACGTGTTGAAAATTGGTATGACTGAGCTTTGTGCAAGTAAAATATATGAAAAATTGGCCTCTAGCCGACGTATTGATTGCTTAGAGTGCTATTGAATATATAGCAACTTTAAAACGCATTCATGTACGGTATGTACGAGATTTTCAGTTCCAAAATGAAGCCAGTGAGTAAATATAGGTAGTCGCAATGTGCGACCACCTTGCTAAATTCAAATTTTGAAAGTACTTCCTTTTGCATTTACTGCGTTCAGCGCAATAACCATTACGCCTAGGAATGCGTGCCCAATCAAACCAGCCACAGCCTTCAATGTTCTAGCTAGTGGTTTTTTTGGGAGTTAAAATGTTATCTTGTGAGTTGGGCGCGAAAGCAGTTGGTGACGGACCGATAACTGCCTGAAAGTCCCAGCAGTAGCCAGTCATACGAGACTGGGAGAGACCCTTTACTCACATTCATTAAAGTTTTTCCAAAAAGGATCCCCCCCTGCGTAGCTTGTTCTTTTTTCTGTTCCACCGAGCACAAAGGGAGCGCCTACGGTGTTTTGTACGCAACATACCCATCGTTCTCAATGCCAAGTATCTGGTTAATCAATTCAAACTCCATCTTTTGTTAGCCCAGAAACATGCTGCGCTTCGGCTGTTCAAACTCATCCCAAAACGCTTCGATCAATTCACCCGCTTCGTCAAACAACCACCATTCGATTTTGACTTCGGCTTCAGGTTTGAACCAAACCATCAACCCACCTTTTGATTCAGACAAACGCGGGCAGCGCATGAGAACGCAACCTGGGTAGTAATATTTTTCCACTGCAGCGCGGATGGTGGGCGGCACTTCGCTGCTGTGCAGATCAACAGCGCGATCTGGTTCAGAGCCATTTAGTGCGTCAGTAGCCATAGTTTATGTATCAAATTGGCCTCTAGCCGGCGTATTCATTGCCTAGATTGCTATGAAATAAATAGCAATCTTCACACCCGCAAAAACCCCAGTTCATACACCTGCGGGCGAAGTTTGTCGCCTAGTTGTTTGTAGGCGTCTTCAAAAGCGCTGAAGTCTACGGGCACAACGTCGCCGCTTTCGTTGCGTTTTTTCAGGGCGTTGCGGATTTGGTACCAGCCTACGTCTGGGCGGTTCAGCTTCAACTCGTCACGCACGGTGCGGCCGTCTTTGTCGATGTCTTTGAAATAGGCTTGCCACAGGGTTTTGCCAGCAGTTAATACGGCTTGTGCTTCGGGCGACAAATAATTCCGTTCGCCCTGAGCCTGTCGAAGGGTCGCTAAATACCGCACCATAAAATCCGACTCAAACCGCCCGTTTGCGCCGACTTCATCTTCGGTGAACGGAATAAAGTGGTTAACGATAGACCAGCTCTTGCCGTTCCATTCAAGCTTGTCGGCGCTGGCGGTTAGATTGCTGCCGTTGAAAAGCATCCAAAGTAGACAGTCGGATTTGAATTCGTTGGTTAGCGGCTCAGTTGGTTGCAGAAACTGATCGCGGTCGTTTAGCCACGTTGGCTTAACAAGGCGACGGACTGCAAAAATCATCGAAACCTGTAGCAAATTCTCTGGGTTTACGAAATACCCCCTTGCGCTGCCATAGCCCGATGAAAAGATGACTGTCTGCTGATTTGCATGCTGCAAATCATTACCGCCGCTCAAAAAGTAAGCAATTGCGCCATCCGACCATTGTGTTCCACGCAAATCCTTTGTAGCTGTTGCAGGTATAACTGCATTTTTAAGAGGCACGACATCTTGTTTATTCGTTTTCGGGCGTTCAATCCAATTTGTCAGCAATTGATCGTTAGGCAAGTTGAAAAAGCTTTTTTGACCAATCGCTTGAGCGTTCCTATCCAAAACTTCGGTTGTAATCTCGGAAATAACGCGTTTTTTGACAGCTTTTTGATTGGTTTTCCAAACTAAGAAACCTATCGGGAAGTTACCTTTCAAGCCATCAAACGCTTGGCAATGCACAACAAAGCCATCTAAATATGTTGCATTCCATGCTTGTCGGAAGACATCAAGCGTTGGTGCATTGACATATTTCAGCTTGCTAAACATGGCCAAAGTAGCCGTTGGAATTTCTAAAGCAATCCGAGCAACGAATTGCATAAAAAGCTCATTGCTAGCCTTGCCGTAGGAAGCCATAGCGGTAGCAGCAAGCTTGGTTTTTGCTACGCCTTCTTTGCTTGTCGCTTCAGCATCAACTGCAGTATTACCACCACTCGTAGCCTCCGCATACGGCGGATTAATCAGCACGAGTATCTTTTTCCCCTCCGCAATCGCCGCCCGCAGTCCTGCGGGTACTTTGTTCGTCAGGCTGTAGTCGATGTTGCCGAAGTCATCAATGTCGTCGTTCAAATAATCGTATTGAAACCGCTGCGCAGAGACGCAGGTTTTGGTGGCGTGCATCACGTCTACGTCGGCTTGGTCTAGCGTGCTCATGTAGATGTTGCGCGGGTTGCTGTGTTTGACTTCTAGGTTGCCTACGCCGCAACACATGTCCCACACGATGTAGTCTTTTTGCCAGTTTTTGCCCAGCGTGGCGGCCAAGGTGTCATACGCTTTATCCACCACCGCCAGCGGCGTGTAATACGCGCCTTTGAAGCTGCGCTCGTCCAGCGGGATCAAGCTGTCGCGGCGCTCTAACAAGTAGTTGCGGTGCTCTGCTTTGGGCGGCTTGTGGTAAATCGCCCAAAACTGGCGGTAGCCCTCTTTGCTGCCCAGCTCGTAAATTTTGCCACCCAGACTGAACACGGGCGCGCCGTTTTTGTGCAGCAGCTCGGCGGGTAAATTGGCGTGGGTGGAGACTGTGCCGTCGTGCATGATGTCGGCAAAAACAAGAGGGCGTAGTCTTCTTCGGGCACACCATTGATTTCGCGCCCGACCATGGCCACCCATTTGTCGAACACCTGTTTCAAGTTGTCGGGCGTGATGGGCGTGCGGATGATGTCGCCCGATTTGATGGCGGCTTTGACGGTAGCGACAAACTCTTCTTCATGCGTCGAAATCTTGAACGACACAAAATGTGCGCCAATGTGGGCTGAAATTTCAGCCAGCGCCTCTTGCGTGTACTGGCTGGCAGACTTGCCCCATTTGATGGTTTTCTTTTCCAAAAACGGCAACACGTCGGTGCTTTTCATCAAAGCGGCTTTTTCGGTGTCAATCACCGCCAAAAACGGAGGCACGGTTTCACCCTTGTTCAGCGCTACTTGCACGTAATGAAGCAGCTGTGTGAACATGGCGTAGCTGGATTCTTTGCCGGTGTGTTTGGCTTCAAACCAAATCTCTTTGCTTTGAATGTCAATCAAACCCTTGGTATAGCCTTTGATGCCCAACGCTTTGATGTAGGCGTCTTTAACGTCTTCTTCGGTGTGGACTTTTTGCAGGGCGGCGTAGAGGGACATAGCTGAAGTTTAGCTGGGTGCAAGGTTAATTTTGCAGCTGACAGCTAAATTTTTGATTTGATCCATTTTATATGGAAAATCGGCCTCTAGCCGGCGTATTGATTGCCTAGAGTGCTATTAAATATATAGCATTAACGCTTTACCCTTCGACAGGCTCAGGGCGAACGGATGAGTCAGAGCTACTTTAGCGCCCTGCTTGCAGCATGGCTGCCATTTTTTCGTGGATGAGGTTGACGGCTTTGAGGGGGCGGAGCATGACTTTGAATTCTGTTACTTGGCCGGCTTCGTTCCATTTGATCATGTCTACGCCGTTGATGCGGATGCCGTCTAGCTCGAGTTCAAATTCCAAAACGGCATCGTGTGCGCTTTTGACTTCGCGCACGTAGTGAAAGCTGTCGTTGCCAAATACATGCATGGCGGCTGCCAAGTATTTCTGGGTGATGGCTTTGCCGACTTGCGGTGTGTGTACCACGGGTGAATGGAAGACGACATCATCGGCCAGCCACGCGTCAAGTCCCTTGACATCGCGTGCTTGCATCAGTTTGTGCCACGTGGCGATTGGGTCAGCCATCATGTTTAATTTGAGCAGAGTTTGGTTTTGGCTTCCAAATATTCGCGTTTGAGCTGCGCCACAAAATCGGCTGTGCTTTGCACTTTGTCGATGGCGCCAATACCTTGGCCGCAACCCCAAATGTCTTTCCAGGCTTTGGATTTATCGCCGCCAAAGTTCATGGCACTTGGGTCGCTGACGGGCAAGTTGGCTGGGTCCATTCCGGCGTTTCGGATACTGGGTGCTAAGTAGTTACCATGCACGCCGGTGAACAGGTTGCTGTAAACGATGTCGTCTGAGTTGCAGTCCACAATGGCTTGTTTGTAAGCGTCTGCGGCGCGAGCTTCTTCGGTGGCGATGAAGGCGGAGCCGATGTAGGCAAAGTCTGCGCCCATGGCTTGTGCGGCCAACACCGCACCGCCGGTGGCGATAGAGCCGCTCAATGCCAGCGGGCCTTTGAACCATTGGCGAATTTCTTGAATCAAGGCAAATGGGCTTTTCACGCCTGCATGGCCGCCTGCACCGGCTGCCACAGCGATGAGGCCGTCTGCGCCCTTCTCTATCGCTTTGTGTGCGTGTTTGTTGTTGATGATGTCGTGCAGCACCACGCCACCGTAGCTGTGCGCTGCCATGTTGATTTCTTCCACAGCGCCTAGGCTTGTGATGATGATTGGCACTTTGTATTTGACGCACATTGCCATGTCGTGCTGCAAACGGTCGTTGGACTTGTGCACAATTTGGTTAATGGCAAAGGGGGCAGCTGGTTTGTCGGGATTAGCGGCGTTGTATGCTGCCAAGGTTTCGGTGATTTCTTTCAGCCACTCTTCCAGTTGTTCCGCAGGACGCGCATT
Organism: Candidatus Aalborgiella aggregata; assembly: GCA_016705065.1. Classification (GTDB taxonomy): domain Bacteria; phylum Pseudomonadota; class Gammaproteobacteria; order Burkholderiales; family Burkholderiaceae_C; genus Aalborgiella; species Aalborgiella aggregata. The sequence goes on from JADIYY010000001.1 coordinate 743,412, forward strand.
CAAAGCGGGCATAGAACCCACCACGCCGGCGATACATTGCGCGATGACCAGTTTGGGGTTGCTGATGATGAACAGCGGAGAGCCAATGATGGGCAAAGGCAAATGGGCTAAAGCGCCTGGCAAGTGTGACTTTGATGCTGACATGACTTCTCCTATGTATAAAAACGAGCTGTATCCGGCGTATTTATTGCCTATTGTGCTATATATTTAATAGCAATTAAAATGAAGACAAAGGCAATGCTGTCACAGATGCTCCGCCTGCAACAATGCTTTGACCAATGTTGGGGGCTTTGCTCAAAATGTGTTCGGCGTAAAACTGAGCGGTGATGATTTTGGCTTGCATGAATTCAGCATCGTCACTGCCAGCTTTCAATTGCGCCTCGGCCACCAACAAGCTGCGTCCCAGTTGCCAACCTGCAATCAAATTGCCTGCCAGCATGACATAGGGCACGCTGCCTGCAAAGACGTCATTGGGTTTGCTTTTGATGTTGGCGACCACAAAGTCCACCACGTTTAAGAATGCTGCACGGCCTGCAGACAAATGTTTGGCAACTGCCAAAGCTGCTGCACTTCCGCTTTGGGTCAGTTCAGCTTCTGTTTTGGCGATCTCTGCGGCAATGGCTTTGGCTGTTTGGCCACCGTCACGAGCGGTTTTGCGACCGACCAAATCGTTGGCTTGAATGGCTGTGGTGCCTTCGTATATGGTCAAAATACGTGCATCGCGGTAGTACTGCGCTGCGCCGGTTTCTTCAATGAAGCCCATGCCGCCATGAATTTGCACGCCAAGGCTGGTGATTTCTAAACTTTGCTCGGTGCTATAGCCTTTGACCAGCGGCACCATGAAATCGTAATACGCCGCATTTTGTTTGCGAGCCTCAGGCTCAGGGTGATGATGCGCGGCATCGTAGGCTGCGGCTGAAGTAAGGGCCAAAGCGCGGCAGCCTTCTGTGCTGGCACGCATGGTCATCAGCATGCGTTTGATATCTGGGTGGTGAATGATGGGGGCGCTGGCGGCAATCGAACCATCGACTGGGCGGCTTTGCACGCGGTCTTTGGCAAACTGCACCGCTTTTTGGTAGGCGCGTTCAGCAATTGAAATGCCCTGTACGCCCACGCCAAAACGGGCAGCGTTCATCATGATGAACATGTATTCCAAGCCACGGTTTTCTTCACCTACCAAGTAGCCCACAGCACCGCCATGGTCACCGTACTGCAAGACGGAAGTTGGGCTGGCAGAAATTCCAAGCTTGTGTTCGATACTGACGCTGTATACATCGTTGCGCGCACCCAGAGAACCGTCTTTGTTCACCAAGAATTTAGGCACCACAAACAAGCTGATGCCTTTCACGCCTTCAGGTGCGCCTGGCACACGCGCCAGCACCAAGTGGATGATGTTGTCCACCATGTCATGCTCACCCCATGTGATGAAGATTTTGGTGCCAAACACTTTGTAAGTGCCGTCGGCTTGCGGCTCAGCGCGGCTGCGAACCAAGGCTAAATCAGAGCCGGCTTGGGGTTCGGTCAAATTCATGGTGCCGGTCCAAGTGCCGTTCACCAATTTTTCCAAATAGATGTCTTTCATTTCAGGCGAACCTGCAATGATCAAAGCTTCAATCACACCGTCGGTCAACATCGGGCACAGCGCAAAACTCATGTTGGCGCTGTGCAGCATTTCTGTGCAGGCCGTGCCAATGGTTTTGGGCAGACCTTGGCCACCTACATCCACAGGGTGTTGCAGACCTTGCCAACCACCTGCCGTGAACTGTGCAAATGCTTCTTTGAAGCCTGGCGAACTGCTGACGTGGCCGTCTTTGAATTTGGGGTGGTTCAAATCACCCACGCGGTTCAATGGTGCCATCACGCCTTCATTGAATTTGGCACATTCTTCCAGCACCGCTTGCGCCGTGTCCAGTCCCGCATCTTCAAAACCTGGCAGCTTGGCAACTTGATCGATGTTGGCCAAATATTGCATGTCAAATAGCATGTCTTTGACGGGGGCGCGGTAACTCATGATGGTGTCCTTGAACTAAACGATGGAAGCGGATTTAGAAAAATAACTAGGGTGTGTCTAAGGTGAGAATTTACAGCGCAGCTACCAATTCAGGCACTGCCGTGAACAAATCAGCCTCTAAACCGTAATCAGCCACGCTGAAAATAGGTGCTTCGGGGTCTTTGTTGATGGCTACGATGACTTTGCTGTCTTTCATACCTGCCAAGTGCTGTATCGCACCACTGATACCTGCTGCAATGTACAACTGCGGTGCAACAATTTTGCCAGTTTGACCCACTTGCCAATCGTTCGGTGCGTAACCCGCATCGACAGCGGCACGTGATGCGCCCAAAGCCGCACCGAGTTTGTCAGCCAATGGTGTCATCACCTCGTTGAATTTTTCAGCACTGCCCAATGCGCGGCCACCGCTGACAATGATTTTGGCTGCAGTGAGTTCAGGTCTGTCGTTCTTGGCAATTTCGCTGCTGACAAAAGTTGCGGTATTTGCAACAGGGCTGAATGCTACGGTTTCAATAGCAACTGCGGCAGCATTTGTGCCAGCTGGATCGAAACCTGTGGTACGAACGGTGATGACCTTGATGGCATCGCTGCTTTGCACGGTGGCAATGGCATTGCCCGCGTAAATCGGACGCTCAAACGTATCGGCGCTCACCACTTTGGTGATGTCTGAAATTTGTGCGACATCCAATTTGGCAGCCACACGCGGTGCTGCATTTTTGCCGCTGGCAGTGGCTGGAAACAAGATATGGCTGTAGTTTTTGGCAACGACCAGCACGGCTGAAGCCACGCTCTCAGCCACGCCATGTGCCAATGATGCGTCTTCAGTGTGTATTACTTTGCTCACACCTGCAATTTGGGCGGCTTGTGCGGCGGCTGCACCGGCATTCGAGCCTGCAATCAGAACATGCACATCACCACCGCATTGTGCGGCTGCGGTGACGGTGTTCAAGGTAGCGCCTTTGACGCTGGCGTTGTCGTGTTCTGCAATGACTAATATGGACATGTTGGTATTCCTCTATGTGTATTCGTTTTGAAGTTCTTTGTAAAATTAAATAACCTTGGCTTCGGTCTTTAACTTAGCTACCAGTGTGGCCACATCAGGCACTTTGATGCCCGCGCCACGTTTGGCAGGCTCACTGACTTTGAGGGTTTTGATGCGCGGTGCAATGTCCACACCCAAGTCCTCTGGTTTGAAGGTGTCGAGTTGCTTTTTCTTGGCCTTCATGATGTTGGGCAAGGTGACATAACGCGGCTCGTTCAAGCGCAAATCGGTGGTGATGACGGCTGGCAAGCTCATGGTCAATGTTTCCATACCACCATCAACTTCGCGTGCCACAGTGGCTTTGCCATCGGCAATTTCTACTTTGGATGCAAAAGTGGCTTGCGGCATGTCAGCCAATGCAGCTAGCATTTGACCTGTTTGGTTGCAATCATCGTCAATGGCTTGCTTGCCAAGAATGACCAATCCAGCTTGTTCTTTGTCTACCAAAGCTTTGAGAATTTTGGCAACGGCTAAAGGTTGCAACTCTTCTGCTGTCTCTACCAGTATGGCACGGTCTGCACCAATGGCCATGGCTGTTCTAAGTGTCTCTGTGCATTGGGTAACGCCGCAAGATACAGCGATGACTTCTGTAGCAACGCCTTTTTCTTTGAGACGAACCGCTTCTTCAATTGCGATTTCGTCAAATGGGTTCATGCTCATTTTCACGTTGGCGATATCGACGCCGGTATTGTCTGATTTAACACGGACCTTGACGTTGTAATCGACAACGCGTTTAACTGCGACCAAAATCTTCATTTGAAGTGACTCCTGTTTTGAATTGATACCGACTGCAATTTGACATACTCTCAGAATAAACGAGGTTGACGTTTACGTTAACGTCAACCAATTCAAGCGATTGTAGGTTGTATTATCCACAAAAAATAGTACGACCGTGCTATTTTTTGAAATTATCTGAATTTTGGAGCTCATGGAGGTCTGAATCTGTCAATTCAATGACCGTTAAATGGTTATCTTTGGCGAAATTCATCACAAAATCCCAAGCCATAGGCTCTAATGAACGAATGTCGCTCTTCACCACCACGCACCTCACATCGCCAAAAACTCGGGGAACACACCATGGTGAATAACTCAATTGTCTGCCAGATTGGGCGCCGCCAGGCCGAAATTGGCTCATCACACCAGCCAAACGTTCAGACCAATCGCTGGGTCGAAAGGTTTTACCTTCGTTGGTGATGCCTTTGATGATGTAGGTTTTGCTGTTGGCGTGTGTCATGCGGGGTGTGCAATTAAATCCAATGCGTACATGCGTGTTTTGCTGCATCGCATCAGTATTCTATCTTATATAAGACATAAGAATATTGATGAATTGAGTCGCGCACTTTTGTATAAGAAAATTTTTAAAAACAAAACTGCGCTACCCGATTGGGTAATGAATGCATACCCCTGTCGGTAGTAGACACATAATGGGCTCTGACGTCAAATCACACTTTTCATCTAAAAGCTCTATGTCCGCTACGCCTATTCACAACCCCAGCGCAAACCCTCGTCCACAAGCTGTGACGGAAGTTAAAAACACCACGTGCTACATGTGTGCGTGCCGCTGTGGCATTCGGGTTCATTTACGCGATGGCGAAGTCAGATACATTGAAGGTAACCCTGACCACCCTTTGAATCAGGGCGTTTTGTGCGCCAAGGGTTCGTCTGGCATCATGAAGCAGTATTCACCTGCGCGTTTAACAAAACCTTTGCGACGCAAACCAGGCAGTGAACGAGGTGCTGGTGAATTTGAAGCCATAGAGTGGGATGAAGCATTTTCTATCCTAGAAAAACGTCTGCAAAAGATACGCGAAACTGACCCAAAGAAGTTTGCACTGTTTACTGGACGTGATCAGATGCAAGCCTTAACCGGTTTGTTTGCGCGCCAGTTTGGCACACCCAATTACGCCGCACATGGTGGCTTTTGCTCTGTCAACATGGCTGCTGGCATGATTTACACGATTGGTGGCTCATTTTGGGAATTTGGTGGCCCAGATTTAGATCGCGCCAAATTGTTCGTGATGATTGGCACGGCAGAAGATCACCATTCCAATCCCATGAAAATTGCCTTGTCAAAATTCAAGCGGGACGGTGGACGTTTTATTTCCATTAACCCGATTCGCACAGGCTACTCTGCCATTGCAGACGAATGGATGCCCATCAAACCCGGAACTGACGGTGCTTTGCTGTTGGCATTGATACACGAACTCATCAAAACTGGTTTGTACGACCGAGAGTTTTTGGTGCGCTATACCAATTCAGGCGAACTGGTGAATTTGAATACCGCGCAGGACGAATTTGGCATGTTTGTGCGCACCGAAGTACCAGAAGAGGAAGGATGTTTTGACCCGCAAAACAAACTGTGGTGGGACCGTGCCAGCAACAAACCTGTTGTGACCCATGCCGAAGGGTGTGATCCGTATTTGTTGGGCGAATTCAGACTTTCAGATGGTACATTGGTTAAACCAGCTTTTCAACTTTTAAAAGAACGTGTAGAAGAATACACGCCGGATTGGGCGGCTAGTATCACCGGTTTATCGGCTGATTCGATTCGAAAATTGGCGCATGAAATGGGAATCACCGCGCGCGATCAAACCATTGAACTGCCAATTCCGTGGACCGACTCGTGGGGGAAAGAGCATGATACGGTCACGGGAAACCCTGTTGCTTTCCACGCCATGCGCGGCATTGCCGCCCATTCCAACGGGTTTCACACCATTCGTGCATTGGCGATTTTGATGTCGCTCTTGGGAACCATTGATAGACCAGGCGGTTTTAGACACAAAGCACCCTTCCCTCGCCCTATTCCACCATGTGCCAAAACACCCAATACGCCCTTGGCAATCAAACCCAATTCGCCACTCGATGGCATGCCACTGGGTTGGCCTGCTGAACCGGATGATTTGTTTGTAGATGACGATGGCAAACCCGTTCGCTTAGACAAAGCATTCTCGTGGGAATACCCACTGTCAGTCCATGGCATGATGCACAACGCCATCACCAATGCTTGGCGTGGCGATCCGTACCCGATTGATACTCTGCTGCTGTTCATGGCGAATATGGCTTGGAACTCATCGATGAACACTTCCGAAGTTCGAAAGATGTTGGTCGACAAACGCGAGGATGGTGAATACAAAATTCCATTCTTGGTTGTGTGCGATGCGTTCCAATCAGAAACAACGGCCTTTGCCGATTTGGTTTTGCCTGATACCACATACCTGGAACGGCATGATGTGATGTCCATGTTGGACAGACCTATTTCAGAATTTGACGGCCCTGTTGATTCAGTGCGTATCCCCGTGTTGCCGCCCACAGGTGACAGCAAGCCTTTTCAAGAAGTACTGATTGAATTGGCCAGTCGCCTTAAATTTCCCGCATTCGTTCGACCGAATGGTGAGCGTAAATACCGCGATTACCCCGACTTCATCATCAATTACGAAACCGAACCTGGTTCAGGTATCGGTTTCCTATCTGGCTGGCGCGGCAAAGGTGGCGAAAAATTCCTGAAGGGTGAACCCAATCCGCGCCAATGGGAAATGTACGAAAAAAACAATTGTGTTTATCACCACAAATTACCTGCTTCTTACCAATACATGCGCAATTGGAACAAAGGCTATTTGGAATGGTCGCAGCGCAACCGCGTACAGCGCTACGCCGAGCCCATCAACATACATATCTATTCCGAAGTGTTGCAAAAATTTCGCATGGCAGCACAAGGCAAAGGCTATTCGCGCAAACCACCTGAGCATTTGAAAAAGCGCATTGAAACCTATTTTGATCCACTGCCGTTTTATTTTGAGCCCTTGGAAACACAACAATCAGATTTGACAAAGTTCCCTCTGAATGCGGTAACGCAACGCCCTATGGCGATGTACCATTCGTGGGATTCGCAAAATGCATGGTTACGTCAAATTCACACACACAACCATCTGTATGTGAACCCAAAAGTTGCCAAAGCAGCTGGCATTCAAGACGGTGGCTGGATGTGGGTTGAATCCCAATGGGGGAAAGTTCGATGCATGGCCAAATACTCCGAATCCGTCGAGCCAGGCACTGTATGGACTTGGAATGCAATTGGGAAATCTGCGGGAGCTTGGAATTTGTCGCCTGATGCAAACGAATCTCAACGTGGGTTTTTGCTGAATCACCTCATCAGTGAAGAATTGTGTGCATTGCCTGGTTGCGAATCTCCTTCCTCCAATTCAGATCCTGTAACGGGCCAAGCGGCTTGGTACGATGTGCGCGTGCGTATCAGCAAAGCTGAGCCAGATGCCAAAGATACATGGCCACAATTCGCTACGGTACCGACAGCTCCTGGAATGAAAGCCAGTGCGTCTATTTTGAATTATTTTGCTGGGCGTAACAAAAATGGTCTAAGCAAAGGGGGTCAGAAATGACACAGCTCGCTTTGGTGATTGATCTCAACGTTTGTGTTGGTTGTCATGCCTGTGTTACCAGCTGCAAGCAATGGAACACATCGGGTGCTGCGGGTTCTTTGACGGATGAGAACCCCTATGACAAAGACCCATCAGGTACTTTTTTTAACCGTGTTCAGACTTTTGAAGTAGGCGAATTCCCGAACACCCAGACGGTGCATTTTCCGAAATCGTGTTTGCATTGTGAAGAACCACCTTGCGTTCCTGTATGCCCAACGGGTGCCAGCTATAAGCGCAAAGAGGATGGCATTGTGCTGGTAGATTACGACAAATGCATAGGCTGCAAGTATTGCTCTTGGGCTTGCCCATACGGTGCGCGTGAGTTTGATGAGTCACGTAAGGTCATGACCAAATGCACGCTGTGTGTAGACCGTATTCACAATCAAGCTTTACCCGAGCGGGAGCGTAAACCCGCTTGCGTACTGTCCTGCCCTACCAGTGCGCGTTTATTCGGCGACATTCACGATTCTGAATCGGTCGTATCCAAAGCCATTCGCGACTATGCGGGTTATGCCTTGATGCCTGAATGGGGTACACAACCATCCAACCATTATTTGCCAAGGCGGAAAAACCCTGTGCACATTCACCATGATGAGCTGACGCGTGTTGATAATCCTTTGAAGATAGATCAATTGTTGCCTAAACCAAATATGTCGGAAGCATCATTGGATGACATTGCTTAACCCAAACAGGCCAAATTGACTCTATGAAACCAGCATTTTCAGTAATTTTTCTAACCACTTTGATAGGTGCAGCGCAAGGTTTATTTTTGGCATTGTTCACGCATCAAACTTATTCACTGTTTGGATTGTTGCCTTTGCAATCAACATTTTTCTATGGCTATGGTTCTGCGTTGGCATTGCTTTTGCTCATAGGTGGTTTGATTGCTTCTTTCTTCCATTTAGGGCACCCAGAACGCGCGTGGCGAGCCGTGATGCAATGGCGTACATCTTGGCTAGCCCGTGAAGTGATTGTTCTGCCAATATTCATGGCTTTTGTTTTTCTGTACGGGGTCACGCATCTATCGGGCTTCAATCCAACATTCATCACATTGAACAGCGGATTGGTGGTTGATGCAACCATCGTCATTGGCATAGTGGCGACCATTTTGGCATTCGCACTGTTCATCACAACGGGCATGGTGTATGCGGGTGTTCGATTTTTACAAGAATGGCACAGTCCATTGACTGTTATCAATTACATCTTATTAGGGGGTGCATCTGGCTTTACTTTAGCGGCACTGTTCGCTTCTTATTCTGCGCCATCACAAGTCAATTTTTTCACAGGCTGGGCCATCATCATCACAGTTCTAGCTTTGATTGGTCGCATTGCTTCACTGATTAGAAATGCTAAATTAAAACCAAAATCCACACTGCAAACAGCGATTGGTATCAAACACCCCAAAATCAGTCAAAACGCTGCTGGTTTCTTAGGAGGTTCGTTCAATACCCGTGAGTTTTTCCATGGCGCCACAAAATCGAAACTTAAACTGATCAAGTGGTTCTTTTTGGTGGCTGTTTTTGTCATCCCACTGACATTGTTATCCAGTGTGCTTGGCAATATTTCTACCAACATTTTGTTGGTCGCATTCGTCATCCAATACCTCGGTTTGATTGCAGAAAGATGGTTTTTCTTTGCACAAGCAAATCATCCGCAAAATTTGTATTACCATGCCATAACATGAATTTGCATAATCCACCGAATTTAACCCTACTACCCGATTGGGTTATGCAAGCCCACCCCATGCGGTAGTAGCAAAAAATCTTGCCGTAGTTTGTAATTACGACTGTTATGGCTTTCAGTGTGAGCGGTGAGCAGTTATAGTTGTGCCTTCCACAAAGTTAACAAAAAATTAAACTAATTCATAGAAAAGAGACAGTTCATGCCTTTAGTCGAACCCCACGGTGGTCGTGGTCTTAAGCCCCTCTTGTTAGACGGCTCAAATCTTGCAAATGAACTCAAACGTGCGGCGACTTTGCCTCAAATTCGCGTCAGTTCCCGCGAAAAAGGCGACATCATCATGTTGGGTATTGGTGGTTTTACACCACTGAACGGATTCATGACAAAAGCAGATTGGCAAGGTGTTTGCGACACCATGACCATGGCTGATGGCTTGTTCTGGCCCATCCCTATCACGTTGTCAACCGATGCAAACAATGCTGAAAAAATTGCACTTGGCAGTGATGTGGCATTGGTTGACTCTGAGGATGGAAGCCTTCTGGCTACCATGCAAGTCAGCGAAAAATACACAATCGACAAAGCACACGAATGCCAATCTGTATTCAAAACCACTGATGCCAAACATCCAGGCGTTCAAATGGTCATGGCGCAAGGTGATGTCAACTTGGCAGGTTCGATCAAAGTTCTGTCACAAGGTGGTTTCCCTGAGAAGTATCCCGAATTATTCAAAACACCTGCTGAAACACGTGCCATCTTCACACAAATGGGCTGGTCAAAAATTGCCTGTTTCCAAACACGCAATCCGATGCACCGCTCACATGAGTATCTTGCAAAAATTGCGATAGAAACCTGTGATGGCGTGCTTATCCATTCATTGCTTGGCAATCTAAAACCAGGAGATATTCCAGCTGAAGTCCGCGCCAAAGCGATTGGTACCTTGACTGACCTTTATTTCGTTAAGAAAACAGTCGTACAAGCCGGTTACCCACTGGATATGCGTTATGCAGGTCCGCGCGAAGCATTGCTGCACGCTGTTTTCCGCCAAAACTATGGCTGTTCACACCAAATTGTTGGCCGAGACCATGCTGGCGTAGGTAGCTATTACGGCCCATTTGATGCACACCATATATTTGACACCGTACCCAAAGGTGCTTTGCAAACTGAGGCATTGAAGATCGATATTTCATTCTGGTGCTACAAGTGTGGCGGTATGGCATCAGCCAAAACCTGTCCACATACTGATGCGGATCGTTTACAAGTGTCAGGCACAGAGTTGCGTAACGCACTGTCCAAAGGTGCGGATGTGGCACCCGAATTCAGCCGCCCAGAAGTGCTCGCTATTTTGCGTGAGTACTACAACAGCCTAGAAGCCCATTAATAGCGATTTTTTGCAAGTTTTAATTGTTTTTTAAGTTAGTCTAACCACCGAGGAGAATTGAGCCTATGTTTACCAGTAACCCGTTCGCGGATCTCGCCAATGTGATCCCACAGAGTGCGATGCAAGCCTACATCATACTTATGATTCTTTTGGTTTTTGGTGGAACGGTCATCGACATGATCCACAAAAAAAGCGCCAAATTCTTTTTCGCCAATGCAGAAAAAGCAAAACTCAATGCCAAGCGTGAAGTGAGTGGCGGCGAAAAAGTATCGCTCGCTGTTAGCACTTTGACAAATGAAGTGTTAACTTCTGGCGAATTTTCAAACCCAAAACGTCGAATTTCACATCTGTTCACCATGTATGGCTTTATTATTTTTGTCATCACCACTGTGATGCAAATTTGGGCTTCGCCACTTGCCGCAGATGCGACACCGACTGCCACACTGTGGTGGCATATTGGCGCTGCCATGTTGTGTTTTGGCGGTTACTGGTTCTGGTTCTTCATCCGTGTTGATGTGGCTGCTGAAGGACGTGCTTGGTACGACCTGGTGAAAGCCGATTTATTCATACTCTCATTGTTAGCGACTTGCACATTTGCACTCTTGTGGTCTTTTAACCGTGGCGGCAATATGGGGTGGCTGTTTTTTGCTTTGTTTATCTTGTCAAGCACCATTTTGTTTGGTGGCGTCTTGTGGTCAAAATTTGCTCACATGTTCTTCAAGCCTGCTGCAGCATTTCAAAAGAAAATCACCAAGGCCGATGGCTCACGTGAAAACCTGCCAGCTACTTATGACTTAACTGATCCTAAAGTACATGCCTTGTTCCCAGATATTCCCGAATACATGGGCAAGAATCCAGAAAACATGGGATTGGGTATCAAACGCGAATCACCAAATCACTACTAAGACCACAGTCACAACTCATTCATTTTTTAAAAGAGGATTACTATGCCAACCTTTGTATATATGACCCGTTGCGATGGGTGTGGTCATTGCGTCGATATTTGCCCGTCAGATATCATGCACATCGATAAAACAGTACGTCGTGCGTACAACATTGAGCCCAACATGTGCTGGGAATGCTTTTCTTGCGTAAAAGCTTGCCCTCATCACGCGATTGATGTGCGTGGTTACGCTGATTTCGCGCCATTGGGACACTCAGTTCGTGTTGACCGTGACGAAGAAAAAGGAACCATCGCATGGCGCATCAAGTTCCGCAATGGCAAGAAAGATCTTGAATTGCTGGCGCCAATCACAACCAAGCCATGGGGTAAATTTATTCCTAAGCTCGCGGAAGTAGCAGGCCCCACAGACAGCATGCGCAATAGCCAACTGTTGTACAACGAACCCAAATACGTCCGTATGGATGACGGCGGTTTACACACATTGGAGTCAAATGGTCTCAAGATGAAACAAGGAGTATTTTACTAATGGCTATCAAAACTATCATTGAAGACAACATTGATGTCTTAGTCGCAGGTGCAGGCTTAGGCGGCACCGGCGCAGCATGGGAAGCGCGTTTTTGGGGACAAAATAAAAAGATTGTCATTGCTGAAAAAGCCAATATTGACCGCTCTGGCGCAGTAGCGCAAGGCTTGTATGCCATTAACTGCTACATGGGTACACGTTTCGGTGAAAACAATCCTGAAGATCATGTCCGCTATGCACGTATCGACTTGATGGGCATGGTTCGTGAAGATTTGCTGTTTGATATGGCGCGCCACGTTGACTCTGCCGTTCACCAGTTTGAAGAATGGGGTTTGCCTCTCATGCGCAACCCTAAGACTGGTACTTACCTGCGTGAAGGCCGTTGGCAAATCATGATTCATGGCGAGTCATATAAGCCAATCGTTGCTGAAGCAGCTAAAAAGTCGGCTGACAAAGTTTTCAACCGCGTATGCGTGACCCATCTGTTGATGGATGATTCGAAAGGAAAACCGTGTTGCGGGTGCGGTCGGTTTCAACGTGCGTACAGGTGACTACCATGTATTCAAATCTAAGACAGTGATTGTTGCCGCTGGCGGTGCATCGATGATTTTCAAACCACGTTCTGTAGGTGAAGGTGCTGGTCGCGTATGGTACGCACCATGGTCATCTGGCTCAGCTTACGGTTTGCTCATCGAAGCAGGCGCAAAAATGATGCAAATGGAAAACCGCATTGTTTTGGCTCGTTTCAAAGACGGTTATGGTCCAGTCGGTGCATATTTCTTGCATTTAAAAACCTACACACAAAACGGTTTGGGTGAGGAGTATGAATCAAAATGGTGGCCACAATTAATGGAAATGGTCGGTAAAGAGTATTTGGATCCTGAGGTGTCACATCGCTCACACCGCCCAATTCCGACTTGTTTGCGTAACCATGCCTTCATTAGCGAAGTTAATGCTGGTCGTGGTCCTATTCACATGGTCACCATGGAAGCATTCCAAGATCCACATCTGGAAGAAATCGGTTGGCATAACTTCTTGGGTATGACAGTTGGTCAAGCAGTTCTTTGGGCTGCGACCGATGTGGATCCAAAAAATGAAAATCCTGAATTAACAACTTCAGAACCGTACGTCATGGGCTCACATGCCACAGGTTGTGGTGCTTGGTGTTCAGGACCTGAAGATTTGTCACCACCAGAGTATTTCTGGGGTTATAACCGCATGACCAGTGTGGCTGGCTTGTTTGGTGCAGGCGATGCGGTTGGTGGTACACCACATGCGTTCTCTTCAGGTTCATTTACTGAAGGTCGTTTGGCGGCAAAAGCTGCTTGCCAGTACATCGACGATGGTAAAGCTGAAGGTATCCAAATTTCCGACAAGCAAATCAACGACTTGAAAGAAACTATTTTCAAGCCGATGGAGCATTACAAAACTTTCCGCAATGAAATCGTTGCAGGTTCTGTGAACCCACATTACATCAATCCTCGTCAAGGTTTGGACCGTTTGCAAAAGCTGATGGACGAGTACTGTGGTGGTGTTACTGTTAACTACATGACCAACGAAAAGTTGCTCAATATTGGTCTTAAGAAAATCAAAATTCTTGAAGAGGATTTGCACAAATTGGCGGCTGAAGATATTCACGAATTGCTGCGCGCTTGGGAATTAAAACACCGTATGCGTACGTCTGAAAGTGTGTTGCATCACACCATGTTCCGCAAAGAAACGCGTTGGCCAGGTTACTACTACCGCGGCGATGCCATGAAGCTGAATGATGACGAATGGCATGTATTGACCGTATCACGTCGTGACCCGAAAACCGGCGAATACACCATGGAAAAAGCGCCTTTGTACCACCTCGTGGGCAAAGATGAGTAACAACTACTTGGTGTAGCGATATTAGTATCGCAAACAAATACAGAGAACCAATGTGAAAGCATTGGTTTTCTTTATTTTCCTTTAGTTGCAACAGCAAAAACCTTTGGCACTAAAATCCAAAAGATCGTATCGACCAAAGTAATCACAGAGTAGTTAATGAACATTATTGAACATACCGACGAACAGATATTGGAAATCGCCCACCCCATGTGGAACGATTTGATTAAGTATTCCAATCTGGGGCAATATGGAAAGTTCATTCGCAAATTTTCCTACGATTTGCTGCTAGGCCTGAATGAAGTTGAATTAGGTAAACAATTTGCCAAGAGCGAGCTAACACGCAGTTTGAAAGAAGAATGGGACTACTTAGGAATCATTCGCCGAGGTGAACATGTCACGGTTTTATATCGTGTCAGAAGCACCAAAAAAGAAGGTGAATGGTTAGGACGGTTGGTCCTTGGTTATGAAAAAGGTGAAGTGCGCATCTTCGCAGCTTCTATCTTTTGATTGGTTGGAGTTTGCATGAAAGACATCATCAAAGACAACAAATATGTCGAACTGACATACAAAGTCATAGACCAAAAGACCCAACAAGTTTTGACCATGGTTGAGTTTCCATTGGGTTATGTTCATGGCGTGAATGAAATCCTCTCGCCCCAAGTGATGGTCGAGCTTGAAGGCAAATCGGTGGGTGATGTCATCAATGTACCAATTGATTGCAATTTGATTTATGGTCCACGTGATGAATCTTTGGTCATCACCGAATTAATCGAAAACGTACCTGAAGAGTACCGTGAAGTGGGCACTGCCATATTGATGGAGAATGACCGTGGGCAAACCAAAAGCTTTTTGGTGACCCGCATTGATGCGAAATCAATCACGATTGATGGCAACAACCCCTTGTGTGGGCGCGAAGTCATTTTTAAACTTGAAATTTTGACTGTGCGTGATGCGTCTGAAGAAGAAATCCAATACGGTGGAAAAGTTGAAACAGCACCCGAAGTTGCGGGTACACGTTCAGTTCCCATTGAGTTAGCGGGTGATATGTTGCAAAAATCGGATATCCACTAAATATTTAGAATTTTTTTTTAAAATACCAGTTGTTTTGGGAGCCGGTATTTTATTTCTCACAATCCCAATTGAAAACATAACGAAGAGGTGAAATAATGAGCGAGCCAACAAAAACCAAACTCCCTGTTCCTGAAGGCCAATCCTTCCTGTTGCGAACAAAGCAAATGGCACCGAATGAAAAAGGCTTTGTGGGCTACGAAACCATTTGGGAGCCTGTTCACAAGGTTGTGCCTTACACCACACCAAAACGCCCTTAAGAGGTAACGGACTCGGTTAAAGAGTCTGTAAGTAAGCAAGTTCCGAATGCATGTGAACTTGATTGATATGAGATGTTTGGGCGTTTAAAAGATTTAGTTATGTAGACATGACTATTTAATCGTTCCCTTTAGATGTTTCTTTGTTTACGATAGATTCATTGTGAAACTATCGTACAAAGGAACATTTTATGAATCAACTGAACATTTCAGCTCAATCACCGAAGGGACTTGACTTCATACACAACCGTTTTGATGTGGATGGTTTTTTAATCGACTCTTCAGTTTGGAACAAAACATTGGCCAAACAATTGGCCATGCAGTCAGATTTGCATGATCTCAGTGACAAACACTGGGAAGTGATAGAAATCGTGAGAGAGCGTTATTTCTCAATGGGTGCCCTACCCGTTATGCGTCTCATTTGCAAAGCAGCAGGGATCGATCCCTGATCAAGCCCACCACCTGTTCAGCAGTTGCAAAAACTTATGGCAAATAGCAGGTTTGCCAAATCCTGGTGATGAAGCTATTTCGTATATGAACTAAGCTCAGTATGCTTTGGTTAACAGAATTGCTATATATTTAATAGCGACTTAGGCAATAAATATGCAGTCTACAGCCTGATTTTATATATATTTTTCCCCCAAGAGCTCTATTTAAAGTAGCAAATCAGCATTATTGTTGCCGCCAAGGCAATCCACGAAGACGCCATCCACCCAAGGTTCCACGGTGGTGGTCAGCATCCAAATCGCCTTCAAAACCCTCTAACACATTGCTGACTTTGGTGAATCCGCATGCCTCTAGTGCTGCGCCTGCATCAAGAGAACGCTTACCGCTCCTGCAAATAACAATCACGGGTCTGTTCTTGTGTCCGGCTACACGCAAGGCAGTCTCACAAAAAAGTGGATTGATTTCAAAGTCTGGCTCTGTGTTCCACTCTACATTCACAGCGTCAGTGGGGTGACCTACATAGTGAAATTCAGCTTCAGTTCTGCAATCAATCAGCAAAGCATTGGGGTTCGATCTGAGCTCATCAAAAGCTTGTTGGGGTGTGAGGTGATCCATATTGTTTCCTTTGAATCACATTATCTCCAGACGTTCGTGATGGCAAACGACTGTGTAGCTATATCCTTATGCCTATTTGTTATCTAACAGATGGCGAATTTCAAAAGTCTGACTCGCTAGATCTGCCAAAATCCATGTGGCAGCACCACCCAGTCCTGCAACTGAGCCCGGGTTAATGAGCCAACATTCACCACTGTTGATGGTTTTTTGCTTCTCAACTACTGCTTGATGCGAGTGACCACAACACACTATGTCAAACTCACCCAGACAAGCTATACCTTTGGCATAGTGCGGATAATGCGTCGCGAATAATTTCTGTCCGCCAAGTTCAATATTGACGTCTGCGCCGTAGTAGTTGATAAGACCTTCTGATCGTTTGCAGAGTTTCCACAAAGCCATTGCATCACCCAAATTGTTGCCATGTATGACGTGTACAGGCAAGCCAATTTCAATCAATGGCACCAATGTTTGCGCGCCAATGACATCGCCACAGTGGATAACAGCCTCAGCCCCAGCATCTTTGGCTGCTTGGACTGCATTGGCCAACATTGAAGCGCGATCATGGCTATCAGAAACGATACAAATCTTCATAACATCAATCTATAGAAATCTTTTGGAAATAGAAATGTTTGCACATTTCATGGTGGGCTTATTTGTAAAGGAGATATGGCATAAAACACTGGTTTTCCCTTAGTTTAAACGAGTTGTTCCAAGTGATTACTACCCATAGAGGTTATACGGTGGGAGCCCATTTCCAACTAGACTCATTACATCGTTATAAATAAAGCAGCGAGTAGGAACTGCAACAGCCAAAAACTGATAGATGATTTCATTAGATCGTATTTTTCCATTTCTAACTTGGCGTTCGCGTGTCAATAAAACCACCTTGCGTGATGATTTGATAGCTGCATTTATCGGCGCGATGATTGTCCTGCCACAAGGTGTTGCATTTGCTACGTTGGCGGGTATGCCACCGCAATATGGCTTATATGCAGCCATGGTGCCGGCGGTTATCGCAGCCTTATGGGGCTCTTCTTGGCATTTGGTTTCAGGTCCAACAAATGCAATTTCATTGGTCACGTTTGCCATCGTTTCTACACTAGCCGACCCAGGTTCAGAGCGTTACATTCAATTTGTTTTGACGTTGACATTCATGGTTGGGCTTATGCAGCTTGCAATGGGTATTGCGCGCTTAGGAACAATCGTCAACTTCATTTCACACACAGTCATTGTTGGTTTTACAGCAGGTGCGGCATTACTAATTATCTCTAGTCAAATCAAAAACTTCTTTGGCTTAGACATTCCACGTGGCACTTCATTTTTTCATGTTTTTGAATTCTTGTTTACAAACTTACTCAACCTAAAACCTTGGGTATTCGCCGTATCAATGATCACTTTGGTCGTTGGTCTTGTTTTTAAAAAATGGATACCTAAGATTCCGTACATGATTGCGGCAATGTTGGTTGGCGGGCTGAGCGCATGGTTGTTGAATATGGTTTATGGTCAAGACGTGACAGGCATCAAAACATTGGGAGCATTACCAGGAGCGTTACCACCTATTTCAACGCCCCAATTCGATCTAGAAACCATTCGAACATTACTGGGGGCAGCCATAGCAGTTACGGCCTTGGCGTTGACAGAAGCTGTAGCAATTGCTAGATCAATTGCAGTTAAATCGGGTCAGCGTATAGATGGAAATCAAGAGTTCGTTGGACAGGGCTTATCCAATGTTGCTGGCGCATTCTTTTCGGCATATCCATCATCTGGATCATTCAATCGCTCAGGTGTTAACTATGAGGCTGGTGCCAAAACACCGTTAGCTGCCGTACTTTCAGTACCTTTCTTAATCACGATTTTGTTTTTTGTCGCACCACTAGCTGCGTATCTTCCAATTGCCTCAATGGCGGCAATCTTGTTCTTGGTGGCATGGGGATTATTTGATTTTCACCACATTCATGTGATTTGGCGTTCAAGTAAATCTGAATCGCTGGTTTTAATCGTTACTTTTGTAGCTTGCTTAATGATTCATCTTGAATATGCAATTTTGGTTGGGGTTGCCTTATCAATGATGTTGTTTCTGATGCGTACCTCACAACCGATTGTGCGCACATTACTACCCCAACCTCATGACCCACAGCGTAAGTTTGCTCCAGTAGAACATGGTCAAATTGAATGCCCACAAATTAAGATTGTTCGCGTAGAAGGTGCGCTTTATTTTGGTGCGGTGAACAATGTCAGCGAATCATTAGTTCAATTTTCTGAACAATATCCCCAACAGAAAATACTTTTATTAATGGGTAAAAGTATCAATTTCGTAGATATAGCTGGTGCAGAAATGTTGGTTCAAGAAGCTAAAAAGCGAGCTAAAGAAGGTGGAAAGCTTTTGTTCTATAGCCTAAGGCAAGGCGCTCTAGAAATGTTGAGAAAGCCAGACTATGCTTCTGTGATTAAAAATGAATTGATTTTTCAAACAAAACATGAAGCGGTTAGGAATGCGGTAGCGGCATGTAACGGTTCTATCTGCGCAAAGTGCGAAGTTAGAGCTTTCAAAGAATGTGCACAGCAACCAAATGACGCATTATTGAAATGATTTCAAACAAATGACTTCTAGCAACAAACCCTATTCTAAAGAAGCTTTAAAAGCTGATTTGATAGCTGGTTTGATTGTTGCTGTCATATCCATTCCACTGGGTTTGGCTTTTGCCATTGCATCCGGGGCTACACCTATTCAGGGATTAATTACTTCTGTGGTTGCGGGGTCATTTGTAGCTATCTTTGGCGGATCTAAATTCCAAGTGGCTGGCGCAGCAGCAGCCCTCATTCCCATATTGGCGGGCATCACATTGAAGTCACCCAATGGATTTCAAGATGTCATGGTGGCGGGTCTGATTGCGGGTGTATTACTCGTCATCATGGGCTGGCTGCGATTTGGAAAATTGATTGAATACATACCCTACCCTGTTGTGCTGGGCTTCACGTCGGGTATTGCCATCAGTATTGTGGCCACCCAATTGAACAATATTTTTGGCTTGGTTCTGAAAAGTGCCAGCGGTGAAAAAATGATAAGTGCTACGGGATTGGTGCAGCGATTACCAAGTCATGAGTTTTTTCATGACAACATGTATGAAACGCTGAAGAATCTGAGTCACATCAATGCATGGTCTGTACTACTAGCTTGCATCACATTGGTAGCCATTGTTTTTGGACCAAAGTTACCACTGCTTAAACGCATTCCTGGCGCTTTGATTGGTTTGATTGTGGGCACAACCACCGCAATGATTTTTTCATTTCCTGTGGAAACCATCTCGAGTTTATTTGGAGCCGTTCCATCCAATCTGCCTGCTCCCAGTTTGCCCCAAATCAGCATGGCGCGGGTACTCGAACTCATCCGACCAGCTTTCACAATAGCTGTACTGATTGGTGTTGAGGCTTTGTTATCAGCCGTCGTTGCAGATAATTTAAGTGGAGATCGACATGAACCAAATCGCGAGCTCATTGCTCAAGGTGCTGCTAATCTGTTATCTCCGATCTTTGGTGGCATGCCTGCTACGGGTGTTATCGCACGTACAGGGGCAAATATTCAGAATGGCGCGCAAACACGTGTAGCTGGTTTTTCACATGCAGTTTTTGTTTTACTGATTATTTGGTTGGCGGCACCTTTGGCCAGCCAAGTACCTATGGCGGTTTTGGCAGCTATTTTGGTTGTCGTTGCAAGTAAGTTGGGTGAATTCAAACATGCCAAACATTTGCTTCAGCATGCACCCAATGCTGATAAGGCGGTATTTTTAGCCACTGTATCACTGACCGTATTCATTGACCTTACTGTTGCCATTGAAGTTGGAATGGTTCTAGCGTCATTTCTATTCATCAAACACATGAGTGAGAACATTCCTGCTGAAGTTGACTTAGCGGGAAATACCAGTTATGCAGGCCTTGCAAAAGAAGGTGTGTGTCCACAAGTTTTGTTCCACGAAGCTCAAGGGCCATTATTTTTCGGCATAGCCAAAGCTTTTGAGCGAACGATACGTGGCGCTTTTGCAAAGCTGAACCCTAATGTATATATCTTGCGCTTGATGAAAGTGTCAATGATGGACACGACAGGGCAACGTGCGTTAGAAGGAATTTTGCATTTGGCAAAACGTGAAAATAAAAAAGTGATATTTACGCGAGCCAATACCCAAGTCAGTCGCATGCTTGAAGATTTTCAAGAAGAGGAGTTGTTAGGCTCAGATGCCATTGTCACGAATACAGATGAAGCAATTCGAACAGCGATGGTTTATATGAATCCCAGCATCTGTTCCACTTGCACCAGTCGTGTATTCAGCGAATGCGCGATGCAACCCGATAACTCTCGCTCAACAAATATAAACCCAGATACCAACAAACCACCGATCACGCCCCTGTGAAAACCCGCGCTTCATTTAAGAAGCAAATCTTGCAACAACCTAGGAGACAATGATGAAAAAATCTTATAACCGTTTAACCCGCTACTATCTCACACCCGTATGTGCTTTGCTGGCAGCCAGCTCAGCCTACGCAACCGATGGCTATTTACCACATGGCTATGGTATGAAAGCTTTAGGCATGGGTGGTGCAGCTGTCACCTCTACTGACAATACATTTGCAGGTGCAAATAACCCTGCAGCTGCCGCATCAGCTGGTGATCGTGCTGATATTGGTTTGAATATTTTCATGCCTGATCGTGCAGCAAGCAGAACAGGCGCGGGACCGTTGGATACATCGGTTACCAGTGGCAGCAAAACGTTTTTTGTACCTGAGATGGGATACAACAAAACCTTGAATGACAAAATGAGTGTCGGTGTTACCGTTTATGGCAATGGCGGCATGAATACCGATTATGCTGGTGGCCAATTGAATTGTGGCCAAGGACCAGCAAACATTTTGTGTGGTGCAGGCGATTTGGGCGTGAATTTAGAGCAGCTGATTGTCGCACCCACCATCGCTTACAAAATGAACAGCAACCATTCCGTGGGGATTTCTCCATTACTGGTATACCAACAATTTAAGGCAAAAGGTTTGCATGCATTTACCCAAATGTCTTCAGATCCAAGCAAAGTAACCAACAATGGGACAGACAGCAGCAGTGGACTTGGTGTACGCATTGGTTATTTGGGCAAGATCAATGATCAGTTCTCAATTGGTGCTTCATATTCACCTAAAACTAAAATGAGCAAATTCAAGAAATATGCGGGCTTATTTGCAGATTCTGGCTCATTTGATATTCCTGAAAACTTAAGCTTAGGTATGAGTTTTCAAGTCACACCAGCGGTCAGTGTGGCTGCAGATTTCCAACGTATCAATTACTCTGATGTAACCTCCATTGGCAATCCAAGCACAAACCGCATGCCACTGGGTTCAAAAGGTGCTCCCGGATTTGGCTGGTCTGATGTGAATGTTTTTAAAATTGGTGTTCAATGGCAAGCCACCCCTGCTTTGACTTTGCGTGCTGGCTTTAACAAATCAGACAGTCCAATTCAAGGTCGCGATGTGTCATTCAATATCGTTGCACCTGGTGTAACAACCACACACATCACCCTTGGTGGAACTTTTGCCTTGTCTAAAACTTCTGAGTTGACAGTTGCATACATGCATGCACCTAAGCAAACGGTATCTGGTCAGTCTTTCTTAGCGGGCAATGAATCGATTAGTATGTCGCAAAATTCTTTGGGCATTCAGTTCGGATGGAAATTCTAATTTCTAGACGGAGTAATACCCTATGAAACGAGCGTCAATACTATTTGCCGCTGCCTTCACATTCACAGGTGCTGCGGTTGCAGCACCTGCAATGATGTCTGCAGAATGGACTACACAAGCATGCGAGGCATGGAATAAAGAAAACCTACTCACAACAGGTTTAGGTGATGCTTGGATTAAAAACGATAACAATCGTGGCTACAAGCTCATCCGTCTTTACCGTACTGACTGTGGTGAAGAAACACAAACAGAACTGAAAATTCAAGCTAAAGATGGAAAAGCTATCTGCACCTATGGTGGTAAGGTAACCGGAGCAAAAATGGCGTATTCCTATGACTACACCATGCACGCGACAACCGAGCGCTGGAATCAAATGGGTGCCGGAGAATATGGCCCCATGAAAGCCATGATGTTTGGGCGATTGGAGTTCACAGGGCCTAAAATGGAAGCCATGAGTGTGATGGATCCATTTGAAGCATTTTTGAGATTGCCTGGAAAAGTTGCCGGTGATAAAGCATGTCCTGCTAAGTAATGGGCTCAGGATTGTGCAATTAATCAAATAATTGCTATTTATCAATTCAATAAAATCGATAAAGCATTACAACTCAATAAGTTGCAATGCTTTTTTCATTTCAGTTATGTGATTAAATGGTGTATGATTCGCCGATGAATGTTCGATTCCAAGTTGTCAAAATTACAGTGATTGCATGTCTCAGCACCTGCATGCATGTGTATGCAGACACACCTCAGACCAATACAGCAGTTGCAACGACTCAAAATGATGAAATAACTAATTTGTTAGAAAACAAAGGTTTATTCAAACAAATTGGCGGTCAAATCGCGCAATCTACCCAGCACTTGGTTCATGTTGGACAATCCGTGACGCAATCAGTTGGTGAAAGAACGTCTGAATTGGTCAGCACTGCTATTGGGTTCTTAGGCGTCCCCTATCGATTCGGTGGCAATACCGCTGAATCTGGTTTTGATTGCAGTGGCTTTGTACGCTCTGTATTCAAAGATGCGGTTGGATTTGTTTTGCCACGCAGTTCAGTTGAACAAGCTAATGCAACGCTGCGCATTGATAAAGATGAGTTGAAAGCGGGAGATTTGGTTTTCTTTAACACCATGAAACGCGCATTCAGTCATGTTGGTGTGTATTTGGGAGAGGGAAAATTCATTCATTCTCCTCGTGCGGGCGGCCAAGTACGCGTCGAAGACATGCGCGTTCCCTATTGGAATGTCCGTTTTGATGGTGCTCGCCGTGTACAAACTGCTGCTTTACAAACATCGCAAAAACCAGAATAAAACAATATCACTTTTTCAATAAAGTTGAAGAAGAGTTTTACTTCTGCGAATTCTCATTAAGATGGCTAAATTTCAATTCAGTGTTTGCCCACACGATACAGCAAAGAACAGCACAGCTTGGTTCTTTTTAAATACCTATTTGCAGCGCAAGCTTGATTTTGGGATGCACTTTGAACCCAAAGATAATTTTATCAAAGAGCGTGAAGATGTCGTTGCGGGGGGCTACCAGCTTGTATATGCCAATCCATTCAGTGCCATTGTGTATTGCAAGCAAGTGGGATTCCTGCCCATTGCCAAGCCTGTAGGTATATGTGATGAGGCTGTGTTAATAAAGTTAGCAATATCGGATTTGCCGAACGACAGGAAAATTCGTGTCGCTAGCGCCACCGATAAATTAATTATTCATGGTCTCGGTCTGAGCGCTTTAACAGAATTGGGAATTGATTACAACAACTGCGAATTTGACTTTGTTGGGACCCATGTCAAAGCTGCGCATGCTGTTATTCAAGGTAAGGCAGATATTGGTATCGTATTCAATGAGACATGGAACGGCATGGCTGCCTCTAGCCGTAGTTCATTAGAAGTTATTGGCGAAACGAATAGCAAACAGGCTTGTCACTGTTTTTGCATCAGCCCTGAATGGTCAGACAAGAAGAACCAAATTCAAGAAATACTTTGTGGCATGACGACAGACGAAAAAGGCAAAAGGATTTTAGAAGACTTGCAATTCAATGCAGGCTTCGAACCCATGGATATGGATGAGTTGGATGTTGCGCTGCAAGTGATGCAAAAAATACCTTCATCAAATGGCTTTTTGAGTAGCTTGGTTTAACAATATTTTTTGCCTGAAGTTGGCTATAAAAACTTAATCGGTCAAAACAAAATCGATAAATCCACGCTCGACATTGGTTGATACCAATTTAACACGGACTCTATCCCCTACTTCGACATTTCGGCGTAAATCGCCCAGCTTCCCTTCCGTCGGTGGCGAAAAGATACGCACCCAAACTCCGTGATTAGAACTTCCGGTAATCACGCCATCAAAATGCGTTCCGACTCGGTTCTCCAGCAGCAATGCTGCTTCTGATTTGCGCATTCTTCTCTCCACTTTCTGCGCAGCATCTTCTTGCGTTGTGCAATGCATGGCAAGCGCAGCCAGTTCTGAGCCGCTATAGGGTGGCTTATCGCCCTTTAGCGCTGCTTTGATGAGGCGTGAAGTGATCAAATCGGGATAGCGTCGATTTGGTGCGGTGGAGTGGGTATAGTCTCGCACAGCCAAACCAAAGTGCCCAATGGGTGCGCTTCCGGGTATTTCTACCACATACTCGCCACGCCCCATTAATTTCACAATGACCAGTGACAAATCAGGGAAGCGCAATGGATCTGCCTTTTGCCGCTTTGCTAAGAAGTTTTCCAATGCTTTCGAATCCGGTTCATTCGGTAAGGACTCTCCATACTTGGCAGCCTCATTGACGATGCGCAACCAACGTTCCGGTGAACGTACAACACGTCGCAACGAAGCGCCACCATGTGCTGCTAAGTATTTTGCGGTGCATCCATTGGTTGCAATCATCACTTCTTCAATCAATTGCCTACCGCGGTTCTGAACTTGTTGGCGTATGTCAACGACAGACTCGCCCTCGAATAAGGCACGTGGTTGAAATGTGACGAATTCTAAAGATCCTTCCTCATGCCGGTGTTTGCGCATTTTTTGGGCCAACGCATCTTGTGTCCTTAATTGCAACTCCATGCCTTTGACACGAGCAGCAGCCTCTGGCAGTGGTGCTTGACCATCTATCCATGCGCTCACCGCATCGTAAGCCAGTTTCGCTTTGTTGTGCACCAATGCACGATACACAGTAGAACTGATCATCACTCCATCTGCCTTGAACACCATCTCTGTAACAACAGCCAGCCGATTTTCGTTAGGATTGAGCGATGTTAGGTCTGTCGATAAGCGCTCAGGAAGCATTGGATAAATGCGCGCTGAGGTATAAACTGAAGTTGTGTTTTCCCAAGCATGCTCATCGATAGGTGTCCCTATTTTTACCAAAGCATCCACATCTGCAATGGCAACTCTTAATTTCACATTGTCATTGGGTAATATTTCAGAGACCGTCAATTGGTCTAAATCGAGTGAATCATCATTGTCGATCGAACACCACAGCAAATCGGTTAAATCAAAAATATCAGCTTGATCTTCTGATTGTGCCGGACCAGTAATTTTTGATAATTGATGTTCAACCTTTGAACCAAATTCAGGCTTGAGTCCACGTTCAATCATGGCCTCGATCGAAATTCGTACCAGATCTGAACGTTGATGGCGATGTTGTTTCTGATTTTGGTTTTGCTTGTTCATGCAGCCAATATACTCGCTTTAAAAGCGTAATTGGAGATTACTGCTTTTAAAGCTTACAAGCCCTACGTCAATATAAATTGGGGGGTAACTAAGATTATTTATGTTTGCGATAGCATTTGATCTTTTGCTGCAAAATATTTACGTGCATACGCAACCACCTGTCCATCAGTTGGGTGGTCAACTGTTTCGACACCAAGTATCTTGTCTACCAGATCTTTATCGTGGGAATGGATGTGTTTGATCAAAGCCAACTTCGCTTGCGCAGGACCCACAACCAAAATTTCAGAAGCGCCATGTAGCGCAGTTGCAATAGCGTGGTAATACGCCTTATCTTCTACAGCGCGTCCAGAACCTACAACACCACCTTTTCCATGCAAATGCTTTTGATGCGCGCCACTGGGATGAATGATTGATTTTTCAATGTCATCGGGGGCAATGTGCATGACATGTGCTTCTTTGTGATCCAACCAAACAACGGCATGGTAATGTGACATAGATGAAGTCCTTTAAGTAATTAAAACTTCAGTCTACGCCTATCAACCACACAGTGCTTGATGAAGGTCAATTCTTGATAAGTTTGTTTAGAAATTGTGGTTCAAAATAGTCATCGATAAAGTCTGCTAAACCATCGAATACTGTATCCAAATTGGGCGTTGAAATTCCGAATAAGGCTTTGAGTGCAGCCTCGTCTTCAAATAACCCATGCAAATAAATACCCAACACATTGCCTTTATTATTTTGCCAACCCAACGCATTCGGTAATGCGCAAACAGCTACATCGCCCGCTTTCGCCATTGCAGGGTGCTGCGTGGTTTGACCTTGATGAATTTCATACCCACTGATTTGCACATCACTCAGAGCAGTCCAAACACCCGACAAATCAGTTGCAAATTGTGTTTCGCAGTGCTGTACTGTTTTGTTTTTTTCAAACTGCGTGACCAAAGGCAGCAAGCCCAATCCAGCTGCGTTGCCCTCTATGCTGTGCGGGTCAATCAAGGCCTCACCCAACATTTGCAAACCACCGCAAATACCTAAAACAACCTTTCCCTGAGCGGCATGGTTTGCAATCGCTATGTCAAAACCTTGGGAGCGCAACCACAACAAATCTGCACTGGTGTTTTTGCTGCCTGGCAATATCAACCAATCGGCATCCGCTATCTCATAAGCAGATCGCACCCATTTAAGTTGAACGCCGGGTATGTTATTCAAGATTTGGAATTCATCCAAATTACTGATTCGTGGATATGCAATGATGGCGATGGTGGTTGTAATTTCCGCATTTGAAATGGGACGTATGTACAGACCGTCTTCTTCAGGCAATCCATGTTGCCACCACATGGGCAGAGTGGCAACCGTAGGTACGCCAGTTAAGGCCAGTAGCATATCGGGCCCAGGCGCAAGCAGACTGGCATCGCCCCTGAATTTGTTCAGCACAAACCCTTTGATCAAATTTTGTTCTTCGGGTTGTAACAATTGATGCGTTCCATAGAGATGCGCAAATGCACCACCTCTATCAATATCTGTGACCAACAAACAATTAGCTTGAGCAGCCATCGCTACGCGCATGTTAACGATGTCCCGCTCTTTGAGGTTGATTTCAGCCGGTGATCCTGCGCCCTCAATCACCACGATATCGTTTTCAGACATCAACTCAGACAACGCTTTTTCAATCATGGGCCATACATGTTCGCTGCGGTCTTGCCAAGGTATTTGTGTCAACTCGGTGCTCACTTGTCCCAATGCGATGACTTGGCTGTGTGTGTCGCTTTCAGGTTTGAGCAACAATGGATTCATGCGTACTTCTGGAATCGCCTTGGCTGCTAAGGCCTGAAAATACTGTGCACTGCCGATTTCTCCACCAGCAACCACTCTGGCATTGTTGCTCATATTTTGCGCTTTAAAGGGAGCAACTTTGAAACCTTGTCGCGCGTAATAACGACACAATGCAGTGGCCAGCCAACTTTTACCAGCACCGCTGGTGGTGCCTAAAACCATAATCGCTTTGGCGCGCATAGAGTCCAATTTATATGTGTTTTAGGCCGATATCTGGCGTATTTATTGCCTAACTTGCTGTTATATTTATAGCAATTTCAGGACTTATCGGTTTGAATGTGCTGGGGAAATTGGAATTCTGATTAACCAGTTTGTCTAGGATGTCAACAAAAAACTGGTCGGTGTGAAAGGATTCGAACCTTCGACCCCTTGCACCCCATGCAAGTGCGCTACCAGGCTGCGCCACACACCGAATCGCTGAGAATTATAACCTCTGCAATTATTGCGAAGCGTTCAACATGGTTCTAATTTCGAACAATTCTTGGCGAACTGTTCGCCACAACAAACTGAGTTCTGTCGAATGATCGTACGCTGGCACTTCATGTTGCAAAACACTCAAAGCATCGTTCAAATTATCGTCTTCATCTTCGATTTGTGAATGAATTTCATCGTTCAAATCGGCATGGTTAATTTGATCTATACCGTTAACTTGTATATCGTCGCCATGCATACTGTCGACATCATGACTAAGGCCATTTCCAATCCCATTTGCATTGGTATCGCGATTTTCAAAACGCAATGAGTGCATCATCTCTTGCAATTTATTGCGCGCACCGTTGATCGTAAAACCTTGCCCGTACAACAAATCACGAATACGGCGAATCATCTGTACTTCGTGCCGCTGGTAGTAGCGTCGATTGCCACTGCGCTTCATAGGTCTCAATTGCGTGAACTCTTGCTCCCAATACCGTAGCACGTGCGGTTTAATCGCACACAGCTCCGCCACTTCACCAATTGTGAAATAGCGCTTTGCTGGTATGGGAGGGAGAATATTCTCCATTAAATCAATGTCCTACGTGAGAAAGCTAGTAGATTACTCTAACTTTGTCCACATTGATAGGGGTAATCAAAAATATTTATTACCCCGTCATAACTCAATTTCTGAGCCTTTATTGTCCAGTTAGTTGGGCTTTCAGTTTCAAACTGGAATGAAATGTGATGGCTCTGCGTGCTTTGATCGGTACCATTTCACCCGTACGTGGATTGCGTCCCGGCCTGGCAGCTTTGTCACGAATTTGAAAGTTGCCGAATCCCGGAATTTTGACATCATTACCTTCAACCAGTTGTTGGCAAATCAAATCGAAAAAGGCGTCCACCATGTCTTTTGACTCGCGCATATTCAAGCCAATTTTTTCACACAAAATTTCTGCCAATTGTGCTTTGGTGAGCGATGTGGTCTCTAAACTTTCAATTGATATTTCCATCGTAGTCTCTTAGGTTCTATTATTAGGTTTTATTTTCGAAAAAATCGCCCAGCTTCTATCTACTAGTAAATGTTCAAAATCTTAAACGCCACGCAATCTTCCACCCACATCCGTTTTAATCTGACTCAAAACACTGGCCACTGCTTTGTCAATGTCCTCAGTTTCATATTTCATCGTCGCATCCAGACAGTTAAAAGTCAAGCGTACAGCCAAGCTTTTTTCATCTATTGACATATCGCTAGTCGCTGTTTTGGGGCGATAAATATCAAACAATGTTGCACTGCGTGTTAATCCATCTAATTGAGCACCCTCAATTGCTTTCATGATCTCAGCATGGGTGACTTTTTCTGGAACAACAACGGCAATATCACGTTCGACATCTTGTGTTTTAAGAACGTTCTGCGCCACGGGTACAGCGTGTTGCAGCAATACTTCTAATTCCAATTCAAACAGAACTGGCGCTTTAGTTGATTTCGCACCTTTAGCTAAATCATATGATTGAACCCATTTGGGGTGCAATTCGCCCAAGTAACCTGCTGCACGTCCATTGACAAAAACTTGCGCACAGCGTCCAGGGTGCATAGCAGGATGAACAGCCGGTACAAACTCAGCTAAATTTGAAGCCAACAATGCTTCCACTTCACCTTTCACGTCAAAGAAATCTGCCGATTGTTCTGCCCTGCCCCATTGCAGTTCGTCTAAATTTCCATAAGCCAAACCAGCAACGTGCATTGGTTGGTTAAATCCTTCGACCGTCGTATCGGAGTTCTTCACAGTGGCATCGCGTAAAAACACACGACCAATTTCAAAAATCCGCACTCGGCTGGCTTTGCGGTCGATGTTGTATTTCAAAACTTGTAGCAATGAACCTAACAAAGAAGTGCGCATCACACTCATGTTGCTGGCAATTGGATTCAGCAGTTTGATGGGGTTGGCATTGCCTGCCAAATCGTTTTCCCACTTTTCTTCGACAAAGCTGAAATTGATGGTTTCTTGATACCCCATGGCTGCCAATGACCGACGCAAAGCAAATGGCCCACGTTGCGATTCCGGACGCAACTTTGCGGTGATGGGCGCAAGTGGTGGTGTTGTAGGTAGGTTATTGAAACCCACCATGCGCACCACTTCTTCAATTAAATCTTCTTCAATTTGAATGTCAAAACGGTAGCTCGGTGGTGTGACTGTGATGGTTTCACCATCAACTGTGTAAACCAAACCTAGTTTAGTAAAAGCATCTGTGCATAGCGCCAAACTAATTGGCATTCCCAAGATCTTGGATGCACGAGCAACACGTAATTTGACCGGTTCAATCTTCGGCATATTAGGTTTTTGGTCGTCAATCGGACCTGCAGTTCCGCCACATATATCGATTACCAATTGAGTTATGCGCTCAATATGTTCAATCGTTAATTGCGGGTCAACACCACGTTCAAATCGATGTCCCGCATCGGTTGAAAAATTGAAACGGCGTGAACGTCCTGCTATGGACTTAGGCCACCAAAACGCAGCTTCAATGTAAATATTTTGAGTCGTCTCAGATACTGCAGTCGCATCTCCACCCATGATACCCGCTAGTGATTCAATGGCTGATTCGTCTGCAATTACGCCTACTTGATCATCAACAGTGACCGTACTGCCATTGAGTAATTTCAAAGTCTCACCCGCTTTGCCCCAACGAACATCTAAACCGCCTGAAATTTTGTCCAAATCGAAAATGTGTGTAGGACGGCCCAATTCAAACATCACATAGTTCGAAATATCAACCAATGCGCTGACACTGCGTTGGCCACAGCGAGCCAATTTTTCAACCATCCATTGCGGTGTGGGTGCTGCAAAGTTTACGCCTTTGACGACACGACCTGTAAAGCGACCACACAAATCTGGACTGCTGATCTTGACAGCGAGTTTGTCTGCGTGTGCGATAGGAATTACAGGAAATTGTGGATGCTTTAAAGGTGAACCGGTTAAAGCCGACAACTCTCTGGCAACGCCAAAGATGCTCAAGCAGTGTGCTAAGTTGGGCGTTAACTTCAGCGTCAGCAATGTATCGTCCAAATTCAGATGCATGCGAATGTCTTGCCCCACCACCGCATCGGCAGGTAGTTCCAGCAAACCATCTTTTGCATCGCTCAGCTTCAGTTCATTAGCGGAGCACAGCATGCCCTGGCTTTCGACGCCACGTAATTTACCCAATTTGATGACAAAGGGTTTGCCGTCTTCCCCTGGGGGTAACACTGCGCCCACCATCGCACACGGCACTTTGATGCCAACGCGTGCATTTGGTGCACCGCAAACAATGTTAAGCAAATGCAATTGCCCCACATTAACTTGACAGACGCGCAAACGATCAGCATTCGGGTGCTGCTCCACCGCTACGATTTGTCCCACCAAAACATTGCTAAATGGTGGTGCAACAGGGCTTTGCTCCTCCACCTCTAATCCACCCATTGTGAGTGTTTCAGCCAGTTGGTCTGTGGTCAATGGTGGATTACAAAATTCGCGCAACCAAGATTCTGGGAATTGCATAGTCAGTATTTATTTATATGAAAGTGTTAATTGATTTTTATTTTTTGAGATGATTAGCTTTATTGAAACTGCGAGAGAAATCGAATATCGCCATCAAAAAACAATCGCAAATCATTCACCCCGTAACGCAGCATTGTTAAACGGTCAGGTCCCATGCCAAAGGCGAAACCAATGTATTTTTCAGGGTCTAAGCCCATGTTGCGAACCACATTGGGATGTACTTGACCTGAGCCCGCCACTTCAAGCCAGCGTCCAGCTAAGGGACCCGTCTGAAATTGAATATCGATTTCAGCACTTGGCTCAGTAAATGGGAAAAAACTGGGCCGAAAGCGCAAAACCAAATCGTCTGATTCGAAAAACGTGCGACAAAAATCAGTAAAGACCACTTTCAAATCTTTGAAGTTCACATTCGCACCAATCCACAGACCTTCGCATTGGTGGAACATCGGTGAGTGTGTGGCATCGCTGTCTACGCGATATGTACGTCCTGGGGCTATCACTCGTATCTCAGGCATTTGACCACCCTGGTCAATCAAAGTGCGGTGCTTTTTGACGTGCTGTACTGCGTGTCGAATCTGCATCGGACTTGTGTGCGTGCGCAACAAGTTAGGTGCTGTTGCACTACCACCTTCGACATAAAAAGTATCGTGCATGGAACGTGCTGGATGGTCCTCTGGCGTATTCAATGCTGTGAAATTAAACCAATCCGATTCAATCTCGGGGCCTTGCGCTACATCAAACCCCATAGAACCGAAAATACCTTCGATGCGTTCCAGCGTTAATGACACAGGATGCAAACCACCAGCACCACGTTTGCGGCCAGGCAAACTGACATCCAGTGCTTCAGCTTTTAACTGCAGTTCAAGCTCAGCGTCTGCCATGACTTGACGTCGATTTGTTAATGCGGCTTCAATTGCCTGCTTTGCCACGTTGATTGCTGCACCGCGCGTTTTTTTCTCTTCAACGGGCAATGTAGCCATGCCTTTCATCAGCTCAGTCATGCTACCGGCTTTGCCCAAGAACAAGGCTTTGGCGTTTTCTAAGTCAGCTGGGGTGGAAGCTGCCATGAAGGCTTGCTTAGCAGATTCAACAATGGCATTCAGTTCATTCATATTGCTTATTTTGGGAACTTCTTTAGGACAAAAATTCAATGAAAAAAGGCTAGTGCAATTAAGCCCTAGCCCTTGTTTCTATTGCATAGATTGCTATATTTCTGCTATTTTTTAAATAGCATCAGCATGCTTAAAATCAAGCAGCCAGTTTGGCTTTAACTTGTTCCACAATGCTGGCAAATGCGGCTTTATCGTTTACTGCAATATCTGCCAACATTTTGCGATCGACTTCAATTGAAGCCTTTTTCAAACCGTTTGCAAATTGGCTGTATGTCAGACCACATTCACGCGCTGCGGCGTTGATACGTGCGATCCACAAGCGGCGGAATACACGTTTTTTGGTACGACGATCTCGGTAGGCATATTGCCCAGCTTTCATGACCGCTTCTTTAGCGACCCGGAAAACATTACCGCGGCGACCGCGAAAACCCTTAGCGAGGGCGATGATTTTTTTGTGACGGGCTCTGGCCGTGACACCACGTTTGACGCGAGGCATAGTATTTCTCCTTGTTCGTCGTTAAATTAAAGGCCTTGACCGGGCAACATTTGTGCCATGCGACCCATATCGGTCTCATGTACTGCGGTTGCGCCGCGCAAATGACGTTTGTTTTTAGTGGTCTTCTTGGTCAAAATATGACGTTTGAAGGCTTGACCGCGTTTAACGGTACCACCTGGACGAACGCGAAAACGCTTTTTCGCGCCACTTTTGGTCTTCATTTTGGGCATATTCATGCTCCCTTTTCAAATTGTGCTCGTGAGGCGTTTACGAACCTACGTAAACTTGATGGCCCCGAGCCACTTGTAAAGTGGCGAGTCGTTAAACTTACCACTTGTAAAGCGGAAAGTCGTTAAACCCACCACTTTTTACGCTTCTGCGTCAGCCTTGGCTGTTGCAGCTTGCGCTACCTGCGGTTTAGCCGCTGGTTTTTTCTTTCCTGGAGCAATCATCATCACCATTTGGCGACCTTCCAATTTAGGAAATTGCTCCACAATAATCAAATCTTTCAACTCATCACGAATGCGGTTCAACAAGTCCATTCCCAATTCTTGGTGCGTGATCTCACGCCCTCTGAACCGCAATGTCACTTTGACCTTGTCGCCTTCATCCAAAAAGCGCTTGATGTTGCGCATTTTGATGTTGTAGTCACCTTCATCCGTTCCAGGACGGAACTTGATTTCCTTAATCTCTTGTACTACCTGCTTTGACTTCGCGTCTGCCGCTTTCTTTTGCTCTTGGTATTTGAGTTTTCCATAGTCGATTAATCGGCATACGGGTGGTGTTGCTGTGGCAACAATCTCAACCAAATCAACATCGTATTCGCCTGCTAATCGCAGTGCTTCGTTGATAGAAACAATCCCTAAGGGTTCATTTTCTGGACCGGTTAAGCGAACTTCAGTCGCCATAATTTCTCGGTTTAAACGATGTTTTCGCTCTTCACGTTGGCGACGATCACGGAATTCAGTAGCTATGGTAATAATCCTTAAAAATGTTTGGCTATAAAAATAATAGCAATATCTGCAACAAATACGCTGGCTAGAGCCTGATTTGACTAAATATAGTCAGGTTCAATTCAAAACTTTCGGATGAATAAAACTCAAGCTTTAGTGGCAACATCATTGGCGATTTTGGTTTCAAAATCTTCCAAAGACATCACACCGAGGTCTACGTTGCCCCTCGCGCGCACTGCTACAGAACCTGCTGCCATCTCTTTATCCCCTATCACAAGGATATAAGGCAGCTTCTGCATCGAATGCTCCCGTATTTTATACGTTATTTTCTCGTTTCGCAGATCTAATTCAACCCGAAACCCTTTATTTTTCAACCGTTTAGCCACATTTTGGGCATATTCGGCCTGTGTATCGGTGATATTCAGGATAGCAATCTGCACTGGTGCCAGCCAAAACGGCAATGCGCCCGCGTGTTCTTCAATCAAAATTCCGATGAATCGCTCCAAGCTGCCCACAATGGCACGGTGCAGCATGATGGGTCTGTGTCGACCCCCGTCTTCTCCCACAAATTCAGCATCCAGTCGCTCCGGCAAATTCGGATCCACCTGAATCGTGCCGCATTGCCACTCACGCCCCAAAGCATCTTTCAGGGTGTATTCAATTTTAGGACCGTAAAAAGCGCCCTCACCTGGCAAATAGGTGAACTCACAGCCAGATGCTTTCAGGCCCTCAGCCAATGCCGTCTCTGCTTTGTCCCAGCTTTCATCAGTACCAATGCGTTTTTCGGGTCGGGTTGATAGTTTGTAAATGATGTTTTTAAAGCCAAAATCGGCGTACACTTTTTGCAACAAAGTGGTGAACGCCACCACTTCGCTTTGAATTTGGTCTTCGGTACAGAAAATATGCCCATCGTCTTGTGTAAAGGCGCGCACTCGCATGATGCCGTGCAGGCCGCCAGAAGGTTCGTTGCGATGGCAAGCGCCAAATTCGCCAAACCGGAGTGGAAGATCGCGGTAGCTTTTCAACCCATGTTTGTAGATCAATATATGCCCAGGGCAATTCATAGGTTTCAGGGCATAGTCGCGTTTTTCTGATTCGGTGACAAACATGTTCTCTTTGTATTTGTCCCAGTGTCCAGTCTTTTCCCACAAACTTTTATCCAAAATTTGCGGACCTTTCACTTCCAAGTAACCATTGTCTTGGTAGACCTTGCGCATGTATTGTTCGACACCTTGCCAAACGGTCCAGCCCTTTGGATGCCAAAAAACGGTACCAGGCGAATGTTCGTCGATATGAAACAAATCCAGCTCGCGACCCAGTTTGCGGTGGTCGCGTTTTTCAGCCTCTTCCAGCATTTTCAAATGCTGTTGCAACTCATCTTTGCTACCCCATGCTGTGCCATAAATGCGTTGCAACATTTCATTGTTGTGGTCACCGCGCCAATAGGCACCGGCCAGTTTCATCAACTTGAAATGTTTTAATTTGCCAGTTGAAGGCACGTGTGGCCCGCGACACAAATCTTCAAACGCGCCTTCGCGGTACAGACTCACATCTTCATTGGCAGGAATGCTGGCAATGATTTCAGCTTTGTAGTGCTCGCCCAAGCCCTTGAAATAGCTCACCGCTTCATCACGGGGTAAGATACGGCGTGTAACGGGCTCATCTTTGTTCGCCAACTCCGTCATCTTTTTTTCGATGAGCGCCAAATCGTCCAAAGTAAATGGGCGCTTGTATGAAAAATCGTAGAAAAAGCCGTGCTCAATCACGGGACCAATCGTGACCTGTGCGTCAGGAAACAATTCTTTCACAGCATAGGCCAACAAATGCGCTGTTGAATGGCGAATCACCTCCAAGCCTTCTGCATCTTTGGCAGTGATGATGGCCACAGTGCTGTCCTTGGTGATGCTGAAACTCATGTCCACCACTTTTCCATCAACTTTTCCAGCCAAAGCAGCTTTTGCCAAGCCAGCACCAATGGACATAGCCACATCGGCTATCGTGACACTGGCAGCGTCATAGTCACGTTTTGAGCCATCAGGAAGAGTGATTTGAATCATGGGGTTAAATTGCTATGGTTTTTTGATAAATAACCAAGCATTTTACACGAAAGCAGTTTTTATGTATCAAATATGGCTATATCCAGCATATTTATTGCCTAACTTGCTATTAAATATATAGCAAAGCGGGGAAACTTTTTTGATAACTTATTTTCTATTGCGGGCTTCAGGGCTATCAGCGATTGCTCTGCGAATTTGCGCCAAACTCATGCCGCTGCGCAAACCGGAAATTTGTGCATTCATGCCCGCAGAATCTGCATCGCGACGTAGAATCTCACGATAAATTTGATTGATTGCATTACGTGCTTCATTGCTGGTGGCCAATTCGATACGCACATCTGACAACGACCTTCCGTCCATAACCTGTGTGGTGAAGTTGCGCAATGAACCAAGGTCAGCATCTCGCCCCAACACATCGAGGTACAAACGGTTCACTTGTTCTTGTGCATGCATACGTTGCTGCTCGTTAGCATAACGTTGATCGCGTTCGCGCTCAATTTCGATATCACGACGACTGCGACTATCACTGCGATCAATGTAAATAGGTGGCATAACGGGTGAAACGACTACTGGTGGCGATCCAGAAATCCGATAACCTTGCTCGTCAGCTAACCAACCGCAATGGTGACGACCCGTTTGATCATCGATGATACAAATCCGACTTTGGGCGTTGATACTTGATGAAGTCAAAACCAGCACAAGTGCTGCGATTGTTGTTAATGAGTTTGGAAAATTTTTGCTTTTCATATTTGCATCCTTTGTGCCCTGAACGAAGCTTAATTATTGCACCAAATAGATAGCAGCAAAAATCAAAAAAGCAAAATCAACTTATTTTAAAAACCTTGTACCCGCAGTTTGAATACCCCAAACAAGCTCAACAAGAACAGGGTTGTTCAAAAGCGGCTCACCCGCAATAACCAAACAATAATCGTTGCCATCTACCCAAAATGGAACAAATGAGGTCGTAGGCATCAACATGGTGACATCTTCATGAAAAGAAGCCATGCGACTCGCCCCCTGCCAGCCGCGCGAACGTTGCCGTTCAGCAAACTCTGTGAAATCTGCAGCCGCAACACATAGTGCTTCAGCTTCTTCAAGCGAGTATCCCGAGTGACCAATACAAAAACCGCCAGCGGAAGCCAATGCAACACGGCGTTCTCCAGAAAGACCGGCAATCACATGCGATAAAAATTCGTCTAATTTCACATCAGGTGCCGTTAAATCGCGATGTACGCGCTGAATCCAGCCTGCTGAAAATACATGATCCAGCAATGCTTCATGCGCTGTTTCTTTATACATCCAAACATCTACGCGCGGCAAAGCTTTGGCAGACAATATGCTCTGCAGCTTAGCCTGTGTTGCGTCCGGCACTTTCTGGGAAAAAGCGTACAGCACACCTGCTGGTGTTAATGCGATATTGAACAACGGAAATGCTTCGTTTGACATGGAAAAAATGAATGAGTTGTGTATTCAGATTTAACGGAAAAATTATGGGGATAGGTATTATTCGGATTGATACAAAGGGTCGATGCTGTACAACAGCGTTTTCATGACCAGCACCATATCGGCACGCTCACGCGCATCAACAGATAACACCGTAGCGGGTAAATTAAGTGATTTCAATGCATTTGAAACTGCACTGCGAACTGCATTGTCTCTGTCAAGATTGTCTTCTGTGTGCGTTATGCCCACAACAACCACTGTTGAGTCTATGATCTTTTTAAATGCGTTAACGTAGGCATGCAAATCGCCAATAGGATCTGGCGAGTTTCCGTCCAATAGCAAGACCAAGCCCAATGCGTTTTCTGACAAGATATCCCACATGAAATCAAATCTCTCTTGTCCTGGTGTGCCATACAAACGTACTTTGTCTCCATTCGCCAGATTCATCACAC
Organism: Candidatus Aalborgiella aggregata; assembly: GCA_016705065.1. GTDB lineage: Bacteria > Pseudomonadota > Gammaproteobacteria > Burkholderiales > Burkholderiaceae_C > Aalborgiella > Aalborgiella aggregata. The sequence goes on from JADIYY010000001.1 coordinate 781,317, forward strand.
CATAGTCCATCGCTACGGTGGTTTGATGCTTCAGATTCTTCACATCATCTGTTGCAACCGCCTCCGTAGAGACAACATCGATGTCAGAAAGCGTTTTAACTGCACGCGTCTTTCCTGAGCCGACAGGGCCTGCGAAAACTATTTTATAAACTGATGCCATAAATGAAATAACGATTAAGAGCGTGGTTAATTTTGAAAATGCTGGTCAAAAAAGTTTGTCCAATAATGATCGAAGGAAGCTGCGACTGCGAGCAGGTTTATGTGTGAATACAGGCAAGCTCTCTGGTTTTGTCTTTTCAATTGGGTTGGTCGTTGTCAAAACTGTGGCCATGCCAGAAGACAATGCGCAGCATACAAATAATGCAATCAACTGCGAGTTTTTCTTGGGAAACAGTGACTGCAAACCCTTGAGCGTTTGTGGCTGTCGCATGCACAACAATGACAGTTGAATATATAAATCAGGCATGCCGTGTATGCGTGTGAAATTTGGAAACCGATTCAGCTGAAATCGGACATCTACGTTGGAAAGCAGCGGCTTGTCACGCATCACATAAAACACCAATCGCCACACTTCTGCATCCAATGCTTTGCGTTTGTCTGACTGGTCAGAGCTTAATTCCAATGCGCGCTTTTTTTGTGTGTCATCGGATATTTGAAGAACCTTCGCGAGTTTCACCATCATCTCATGATTAATCATGCGGGACACCAATGCTTTTGAAACGTTGCTCGCAACCCAATTCTCAATAGGACAGAAAACAGTTGTTGCGTGTGTCGCGATACGCAATTCGGTAGATTTGGGGTACAAAAGACATTGGTAAGTCAACGCGAGGTAATGATTTTCTTTGAGTTCTGGCGCTGCTGCGATCAAATACGCGTAATTGAATTCGGTCAAGGTAAATGGTGTAACGGCTGGAAGCTGAGCACCATTACCTAACGAATTCACAAATGAATGTTGATTTGAAATTGGCGGCCTTTTAGCGATAGCCCCCCCCCAACGACCCATACCCTTGCGGGCTAATTCACTGGTGTCAGTCACTATATCGGCAAGAGTTTCAAGATCGTAATTTTCCAGCTTTTGCGTTGGATGATTGCCTGCATTTTTTTCTGCATGTTGCGTGTCAAATTGATTGATTACAGGCAAATTCGAACTTTGAGATTTCAAGCTCATTCTGCGGTGCAAGTCCTTCATGGCTTCGCGCAAAATGGTGGTTGATATCGGATGTTGAACCGTTAAACAGTGTGCTGCTGTATGCACCTGGCAATCTTGCAGCATCACAGAATTTAACCAACCACCACCGCTACCCGGCGGTATGAAAATCAGTGCAGGACGTGATTGGATAACTTGCTTCAGCGCCATTTCACGCTCTGCGGTACAGCGTGAATATCCTATGCCTAAAAGGTCAATCATGCACAAATCATAGTCACGCATCTCACGCGGAATCTCGCCCAAGGTGGCCGTCATGTTTCTCTCTATACGGGCATATTCGGGCTCGTTCCACACGACTGAAGCCAGCATTTCTACCGCGATGGCTGAGCCACGCGATAAGCCTATGAGCAATATCTTCATGACTCTGTTGCCACCATTTCAAGTTGATCTCCTACAGCTTCCCATGCTGCAGGCAAATCATCAAGCTGTTGCAACAAGCTTCGTCGCGCCAACAAAAACGCAAGTTTGTCTTGGCATACGATGCAATGTTCAAAAAACGCATTTTGTGTCGCCACATCATGTTCGTGCCATGCTTTCACTGCGTTTTGTGCATGTAATCGCGAATCGTCTGTGTTGCACCTCATTGTGCGTCTAGGCATGTCAAGTGATGGACTGGCTATCACACTCCATCTTGTTGCCAGCGCGTTACTTAGCGGTAATACCAGATTAGCAATGTATGGTTTCAGTTTAGTGACAAGTAAAGGATTGAGCCGATCTTGTACAAAGCTCAAAGCTGCTTGTCGGTCAACTTCGGTTGCAGGTATACACCCTAGCAACATATCGACCAATGCGCCTTGAATTTGCTCAGAGCCAGGCAGATACATAGCAGCTTGCAAGCGTGATTGATGCAGAACGACGTTGTTTCTGTCTTTGATAACTAGGCGGCTGAGTTTTCTAAATGTCACGCGCGACTCTAAAGAAGCCTGCGCTAAGTCACCAAAGTTTGGCATTTTGCTAATGGATACTTTGTTTAAATTAACCGCGCTAATGATTCTGCCGCACGCTTCATATCCAAGAATATCAAGCCCAGTTTGGCGTTTTGCTTAGCCAAAACAGTTAATACCGCCTCGGTGCCAGATTCACTCAAGATCACAAAGCCACGTTCACCTTGCAACAAAATACGTTGCAATGACCCACGGGCCAGTTCTTTGGCTGCACGGTCACCCAACGACAGTAAAGCCGCTGTCATGGCACCCACGCGGTCTTCATCCATGCCTTGCGGCAAGGCCGAAGCCATCATCAAGCCGTCAGTTGATATCAAAGCAGATGCTTCAATATCGGCTGTTGAGCCGTTCAAGTCATTCAATATTTGTTGTAGTTGGTTGTTACGCATGTTTACTTATTTATTAACTAATTACTAAACTATCAATTTGATTGTATCGTTTCATAATTGATTTTAGAGTTTAAGATTTATAAGTCTTTGGTATTAACAATTGAAACAAATGCATTCCGCCAACTAATGCACACCTGAGAACTTTATTGCAACAAATATTTACTGCAATCAATCATGCGAAAATGCGCGGTTACAACCATTTCACAAACAAGGGCAGGTTTTCATGGACGCAGAACAAATTAACAGCATAGGTAGCCATTTGGTCGACTTGACCGTTCGAACACTGGATTTACGGGGGTATCTTTGACTACGATGCCAAATTTGAACGCCTGCGTACTGTCAATGCCTCACTAGAAGACCCAACCGTCTGGAACGACCCAAAAAAAGCCCAAGATTTAGGGCGTGAAAAAAAAGCCCTTGAGGGCGTGGTGCTGACCATTCAAAAACTGGACTCTGAACTGGCCGACAACACCGAGTTGTACAACATGGCCAAATCAGACAGCGATATTGACAGCCTAGAGCACATCAATGATGAGACCGCCAAGCTGGAAACCGAAGTGGCGCAGATGGAATTCCGCCGCATGTTCAACAAACCAGCTGATCCGCTGAATTGCTTTTTGGACATTCAAGCTGGCGCTGGTGGAACTGAGGCTTGCGACTGGGCCAGCATGTTGCTGCGCCAATACCTCAAATATGCAGAGCGCAAAGGCTTTGCCACCGTGATTGAAGACGAAACACCGGGCGATACGGCTGGTATCAAAGGTGCCACCATCAAAATTGAAGGCGAATATGCTTTTGGTTTGCTGCGCACCGAAACAGGTGTGCACCGCTTGGTACGCAAATCGCCGTTTGATTCATCGGGCGGCCGTCACACCTCGTTTGCTTCGGTGTTTGTGTACCCAGAAATTGATGATTCCATCGAAATCAACATCAACCCAGCCGATGTGCGCGTGGACACCTACCGCGCCAGTGGTGCAGGTGGACAGCACATTAACAAAACCGATTCCGCTGTGCGCTTGACGCACATTCCCACCAACACCGTGGTGCAGTGCCAAGACGGACGCAGCCAACACGGCAACCGCGAAGTGGCCTGGAAGCGTTTGCGTTCGAAGTTGTACGACTTGGAAATGCGCAAGCAACAAGAAGAGCAACAAAAGTTGGAAGACACCAAAACCGATGTGGGCTGGGGGCATCAAATCCGCAGCTACGTGCTGGACAACAGCCGCATCAAAGACTTGCGTACCAATGTCGAAACGTCTGCCACGCAAAAGGTGCTGGACGGCGATTTAGATTTGTTCATTGAAGCGAGTTTGAAGCAAGGCGTTTAAGCATTGCTCATCTTGGTATTGATTGAATAACTCAATTGCTATATTTATAATAGCAGTATAGGCAATCAATACGCCAGATACAGCTGAATTTTTCATATATTTAGAATGAAACAATTATCCATGCACAGCATACTGTCAAGAACCTTTGCAGCACTGTTTTTTAGCTTGTCCGGTTTGGCAGCCCAAGCTGCACCATTCACGCCTGCCAACGACAGCGATGTGGTGGAACGTTTGCCTTTGAGTGCCACAGACCCATCTGTGCGCAGGCTGCAATCCTTGCGCAAGCAATTGGATGCCAAACCGAATGATGTGAGTTTGCGACTTGAAATAGCCCGCCGCTATTTTGACCTGGCTATGGCGCAAGGCGATCCACGTTATGTGGGCTATGCGTCTGCGGCTCTGTCACCATTGGACAAAACACCACCAAATACCAGCGCTTTGGCTGCAAACTATTGGCTCACCAAAGGCATGCTGCAGCAATATAGCCATAACTTTGATGGTGCGCTAGACAGCTTAAACAAAGCCAGCCAAGCAGATACCCAATCTCCCGACCCCTATGCTTGGCGCGCCGCCATCCACATGGTGCAAGCCAACTATGCTCAAGCACAAACTCAATGCGATGGGCTCAAACCATTGTCCACACCATTATTCGCAATAGGCTGCAGCCAGTACGTGAAGGCGCATTCTGGGGGTGCGGCAGGCTTGCAAGCAGCATATGACACTTTGCATGCTGCTATCAAATCTGAAAAGAACGGATCACCCGAGTTGATGTTGTGGGAATTAACCCGCTTGGCTGAGATGGCCATTCGCCTGAACCGGCCTGCCGAAGCTGATGCCTATTTTCAGCGCGCTTTGAAACTGGGTGTCACCGATCAATTTTTGCTGGGTGCGTATGCTGATTTTTTATTGACTCAAAACAAGCCAGATGCTGTCATTGAACTGCTGTCTAATTGGGAGCGTTCTGATATTTTGTTGCTGCGATTGGCATTGGCTGGCAAAGCAACGAAGCACCCAAAAGCCACTGAATGGGCCAATAAACTGCGAGACCGATTCAAGGAGGCTGCCCAACGCGGCGATAGATTACACGAGCAAGAGGCTGCACGTTTTGAACTGGACATTGAAAACAAGCCAAGCCAAGCACTGGCCTTGGCCGTCAATAACTACAAACTGCAAAAAGAACCACGCGATGCACAAGTGCTACTGCGCGCAGCCCTGGCAGCCAAAGATGCTTCTGCTGCAGAACCCGCATTGATATGGTTAAAGCAAAATAATTACGAAGATGCCAATTTGAAAGCCTTGGCCGCTGACATTGCCAAGATTGGTGGTGGCAAATGATGATGAACATGTTTAAGCTTCAAATTGGACTACAGCCAGCGTATTCATTGCCTAGATTGCTATCATTTTTGATAATCAGTATCGCTGCATTGCTTGCCACCAACGCACACGCGCACAAACCCAGTGACAGTTATCTGACCTTAACAGCGCAAGCCAATGGCTCAGACATCGCAGTTCGCTGGGATATTGCCTTGCGTGATTTGGATTACGTTTTACAGTTAGACCGCGATAACGATGGCGCGTTGACTTGGGGAGAAATTCGCAGCCGTGGTGACGACATCACCCAATATGCCTCATCCAATTTGCAACTGTCTAGCAAAGATAAACCATGCGCATTGACAACTACCCAGCCCATGCAGCTGGATCATCACAGCGATGGCACTTATGCGGTTCTCAGTCTGAGTGCAGCTTGTGGTGCTGCCATTTCTGAAGCAGTGCAAGTCAAGTATTCGCTCTTGTTTGATGTGGATCCATCGCACCGTGGATTGTTGCAATGGATTCCACCGAACATGTCAGCCAAAGAGGGGCAAGAATCAGAAGCAATGTCTTTTGTGTTGGGCATCGAAACAGCAACGCAAAACTTGCCACTGCAAGCGCCCAGCCAATGGCAGAGTTTCAAACAGTACGTGGTGGAAGGTGTGTGGCACATCTGGATTGGTTTTGACCATATTCTGTTTTTGCTCTCACTGCTGTTGCCTGCGGTATTGGTTTTCAATCGAAGCGATGCTGTCAAGCACCTGCAAGCTGCGCCATCTTTTTGGGGCGCGTTCAAAGAAGTTCTGAAAGTCGTCACCGCATTCACCTTTGCGCATTCCATCACCTTGACTTTGGCCGCTTTGGGCTACATCAGCTTGCCATCACGCTTGGTTGAGTCGGTCATTGCGGCTTCCATCATCGTGGCGGCCATGAGCAATATTCGCGGGAATCTGGACACCAAACGCTGGATCATGGCCTTTGGCTTTGGCTTGATTCATGGTTTTGGATTTGCTTCCGTTTTGGCAGATTTGGGCTTGCCGCAAAACGCGCTCATCACTGCCCTCATTGGCTTCAATGTCGGCGTCGAACTGGGCCAACTCGCCATTGTTGCCGCATTTTTACCAGTCGCATTCTGGTTACGTACAACCAAGTTTTACCAGGTTGGCGTTTTCAAATGGGGTTCTGTGTTGATTGTCTTAATGGCGCTGTATTGGTTTGTGCAGCGGGCGTTTGACTTGTGATAACGTCTTCAATTCACACTTAAGCCAAACTGTCTCCGTATTCAGCCAAAGCCGTCAAAACTGCCAAGCCTTTAGCATCGGCGGTTTTCGACAGTTCATTAAGTTGGGCGTAGAACACTTCCAGTGAACGTACACCACCCTGCCCGTCTTGTAAACGTCCTGAACAGTGTTCGTACCAGCGCTCTTGTTCGTCCTCATTCAGCACTTCAGGAAAGTTACGGGCTTTGTACCTGAAGTAAAGCTCCTCCAAACGTTCATCTTCAAAACCTGTGCGTGCATCAAATAGTTTGTCGGGTGTTAAGGCGATGAGCTGATTCAAACGGCGTCTGTCGTTGTTGCCAACAAAGCCGCCATACAGGTCTGCATCCACATCGGGAATCGTTCTTTCAACTTCTGGTCGCTTGAAAATCTCTGCCCACATGGCGTTCATGTCAGGCAATTCAGTGGCGTTTTCGGCATGCTTCATTTGCAATGCCATGTCAATTCCCCATTGGCTGGCCATTTCAGGTGTGAGCGTTTTCAAACTGCTGATGACAACGGGCGATTTGTTCAGGTGTATGGTTTTGATCGGCAAGCGCGTCATACCCTGTGGCAATTCACTGGCTCTGGTGAACATGCGAAGGCGTATTTCATCTGTGCTCAAAGTGGCCAAGGTGCTCGGGTCTTCGCTTAAATCCCAAGCAATTAATTCATTCTTATTCGTCGGGTGCATGGCCAATGGAAACATGATGGCGATGCAGCCACGCTCTGCGGGGAACATGCCTGAAACATGCAAAAACGGACGTGCATTTTGCAGCGTAGTAGGTAACCCTAATTCAGCCGCCACGCGGTCTTTTTTGTGCAGACTCAAGCAAAAATCAAACAGCTTGGGGTTGGTGGATTTAATCAGTCGAGCCAAGTCAATGGTTGCCCGCACGTCTGACAAGGCATCGTGCGCGGATTCATGCGCAAGACCGTTGGCTTTGGTTAAATCTTCCAGTTTGAAGCTTGGTTTTGTTAGCTTTGTTGATTTAGATAATTGTTCAGTGTATTTTTGGCCTGTATCCGGCGTATTCATTGCCTGAGATGCTACTATATTTGTAGCATTATTAGAAATGACACTATTTATCTTCTGCAATTCTTCTTCAGATATTTCTTTCATTGGCCAGTTGACACCCGCTGGCCGCAAGGCATAGGCGGTACGCACCACGTCCAGTAAATCCCAACGCCCACAGTTGTTTTGCCACTCACGCGCATACGGGTCGCGCAGGTTGCGCCACAGCATGAAACGGGTGAATTCGTCATCAAACCGAATGGTGTTGTAGCCCACGCCAATGGTGCCGGGTTGAGCTAAGGCTGCTTCAATCTGAGCAGCAAATTCATGTTCCGGAATGCCGCGCTCTAAACAAACTTGTGGCGTGATGCCTGTGATGAGACAAGACGCAGGATCAGGCAAATAATCAGGCGCAGGCTGACAATACAGCATGATGGGCTCGCCAATCACGTTCAAATCAGCATCAGTGCGAATGGCGGCAAATTGCGCGGGTCTGTCAAGGCGCGGGTTGATGCCAAAGGTTTCGTAATCGTGCCAAAGAAAAGTGTGTTCCATATAAATAAATAAAAAAGGGTTGGATACGCGTCGCATCCAACCCTTTGAGTATCGCCCATGAATGGTGGCTTAGCCTTCTGAAACTTCCTCAGTTTCAGATTTGGCTTTGCCATCTTTCTTTGGTGATTTAGGCAATGGCGTGATGTCTAAGACAACTTCACCCGTTTCCACGCCCTTCTCATCTGTCTTCAAGGCAATGTCCACAGTCAAGCGGCCACCGTCGACCAAACGACCGAAGAGCAATTCGTCTGCCAAGGCACGGCGGATCATGTCTTGGATCAAACGTTGCATCGGACGCGCTCCCATGAGGGGGTCGAAACCTTTTTTCGCCAAGTATTTGCGCAAAGCATCGGTGAATGTGACTTCAACCTTTTTCTCAGCCAATTGCGATTCAAGCTCAAGCAAGAATTTGTCGGCCACGCGCAAGATGACATTTTCATCCAGCGCCTTGAAGCTGACTGTGGCATCCAAACGGTTGCGGAACTCGGGTGTAAACAGGCGTTTGATATCGGCCATTTCATCACCTGCTTCGCGTGGGTTTGTAAAGCCAATGGTGGCTTTATTCATGGTCTCGGCACCGGCATTGGTCGTCATGATGATGATGACGTTGCGGAAATCGGCTTTGCGGCCGTTGTTATCGGTCAGAGTACCATGGTCCATCACTTGCAGGAGCACATTGAACACATCGGGATGCGCTTTTTCTATTTCATCTAACAGCAACACGCAATGCGGTTTTTTGGTGATGGCTTCGGTGAGCAAACCACCTTGGTCAAATCCCACATAGCCGGGTGGTGCACCAATCAAGCGGCTCACGGCATGGCGCTCCATGTATTCGCTCATGTCAAAGCGAATCAACTCAATGCCCATGATGTAGGCCAACTGCTTGGCGGCTTCGGTTTTACCCACGCCAGTAGGACCACTGAACAGGAATGCACCAATCGGCTTATCAACCTTGCCCAAACCAGAGCGAGCCATTTTCACGCTGGAAGCCAGCATGTCCAAAGCTTTGTCTTGCCCAAACACCACACTCTTCAAATCGCGCTCCAAAGTTTTCAGCTTACCGCGGTCGTCGTTCGACACATTGGCGGGCGGAATGCGCGCAATTTTGGCAACGATTTCTTCCACCTCGGTTTTGCTGATGATTTTTTTGCGTTTGGACGGTGCCAAGATGCGTTGTGCCGCACCTGCTTCGTCAATCACATCAATCGCTTTGTCTGGCAAATGGCGGTCATTGATGTATTTGGCGCTCAGTTCCGCAGCAGCTTGCAAAGCAGACACGGCGTATTTCACGTTGTGGTGCTCTTCAAAGCGCGATTTCAAGCCCTTCAATATATCAACAGTTTCGGCTACAGTCGGTTCAACCACATCAATTTTTTGGAAACGACGAGACAATGCCGCGTCTTTTTCAAAGATGGCACGGTATTCGGTGAACGTGGTTGCGCCTATGCATTTGAGCTGACCAGAGCTTAACGCTGGTTTAAGCAGGTTGGACGCATCCATGGTGCCGCCTGATGCTGCACCCGCACCGATGATGGTGTGAATTTCGTCAATGAACAAAATGGTGTTGGGCTTTTCTTTGATTTGCTTCAACACGCCTTTCAAGCGTTGTTCAAAATCACCGCGGTATTTGGTACCTGCCAGCAGTGCGCCCATATCGAGTGAATACACAACAGCATCGGCCAAAATTTCAGGCACATCTTTTTGTGTGATACGCCATGCCAAGCCTTCAGCAATGGCGGTTTTGCCCACCCCTGCTTCGCCCACCAACAGTGGATTGTTTTTACGGCGGCGGCACAGGATTTGAATGGTGCGCTCCACTTCAAAATCGCGCCCAATCAAAGGATCAATTTTGCCGCTGGCTGCCAGGGCATTCAGATTTTGTGTGAATTGGTCCAGTGGTGTTTGCTTTTCAGTCTTTTCAGCAGCCGCTTCTTCCGATTGCTCTGCGTTTTCACCTGATTTCACTGGCTCAGACGGATCGCCCTTTTTAATGCCATGCGCAATGTAGTTCACCACGTCCAAGCGCGAAATGCCTTGCTGGTGCAAATAGTAAACCGCGTGCGAGTCTTTTTCGCCAAAAATTGCTACCAAGACATTGGCACCAATGACTTCTTTTTTGCCACTGCCTGTGGACTGCACGTGCATGATGGCGCGCTGAATCACGCGCTGAAAACCCAAGGTCGGCTGTGTGTCAACTTCTTCTGTACCTGCCACTTGCGGCGTATTGTCTGCAATGAATCCGGTTAAGGATTTACGCAGTTCGTCTAAATTGGCGGCGCAGGCTTTGAGCACCTCAGCACCGCTGGGGTTGTCGATCAATGCCAAGAGCAAATGCTCTACGGTGATGAATTCATGGCGCTGCTGACGCGCTTCAACAAAGGCCATGTGCAAACTAACTTCTAACTCTTGAGCAATCATGCTGTTTCCTTAGGCCTAAATATGAAAAAATTAAAAAAAACCACTGACACAATACAACTATAACTAATTTATCCTTGCAATACATATTTAACAAAGATAAATCGAATTGATCTGTTCAAGCCATTTGGGGCATGCTTATCAATGTTCAAGATGTGCACGCTTAATTCTGGGTCACTCATCAATAGGTTCTGCCACACATTGCAATGGGTGGCCGTTTTCCCGCGCTGCTAAATGAACCTGTTCCACCTTGCTTACCGCCACATCTTTGCTGAATACGCCACAAATAGCCTTACCTTCCAAATGGATTTTGAGCATGATTTGAGTGGCCGTCTCACGGTCTTTTTTGAACAAATCTTGCAAGACATAAACCACAAACTCCATTGGGGTGTAGTCGTCATTGAGCATCACCACTTGAAACATTTGTGGCGGTTTGGTCTTTTGCGGGACACGCTCCAATACTGTTGTGCCGCCATCGTCTTGCTTGGGCTTGGGCGCAAGATGTGGCTTGTTCGCAGGGGGTTTTGTAGGGTTTTTAGTCGCCATGAATAATTGTAGCAATTGCGAATATTTTTACATCAAAAAATGCGTGCGGTAATGTTCGAGTTCATCAATGGATTCATGCACATCCGCCAATGCGGTGTGTTTTTGGTGCTTTTTGAATGACTTGTACACCTCAGGCCGCCAGCGTTTGGCCAGCTCTTTCAAGGTACTCACATCAATGTTGCGGTAATGGAAATACGACTCTAACTTGGGCATGTAATTGACCAAAAAACGCCGGTCTTGGCTGATGGTGTTGCCACACATGGGCGAATCCCCTTTGGGAACATATTTTTTTAGAAATGCCAGTATTTCAGTCTCGGCATCAGCTTCCGTCAGCGTGGATGCTTTGACTTTGTCAATCAATCCACTCTTGCCGTGCGTGCTTTTGTTCCACTTGTCCATGGCATCTAAATGGGCATCACTTTGGTGAATTACAAGTACTGGCCCTTCGATGCGTGGCTCTAAATTCGGGCCCGTGACGATGATGGCAATTTCGATTAATCGCTCTTTGTCGGGGTCTAAGCCAGTCATTTCGCAGTCTAACCAAATCAGGTTCTGGTCACTTTTGACCAAAATTGCGGCAGATTCTTCGGGATTTTGTGTATGTGATGGTGAATTTTTAGGCATGGCTTGAATTGTCGCGCATTTCAAGTAGACACAACGAATGACGCAGAATCTTATTAAACTAGGGTGCTATGAACCCTGCAACCGATTTAAATAATTATTCAACTATCTTCACGCTGGTTTTTGCGGGTTTGCTGGTGTTAGGCCTGATGGTCAAATACTGGCTGGCCTTGCGGCAAATTCGCCATGTAGCGCAACATCGCAACCAAGTACCCTCCGCTTTTGCCAACAACATCAGCCTGAGCGCACATCAAAAAGCAGCCGACTATACCCTGAACAAAGCACGCTTGGGTTTGTTGGAATTGGCGGTGGGCACTGCATTGCTTGTCGCGTGGACTTTGATGGGTGGTCTGCATGCATTGAACACTTGGCTTTTGGATGTCGTTGGCAACAGTTACGGCGGCATGGCGCAACAACTGGCTTTGTTTGTCAGTTTTGCGGTTATTGGTAGCCTCATCGATTTACCCTTCACGCTGTACCAAACTTTTGTGATCGAAGAGCGTTTTGGTTTTAACAAAATGACATTCAAATTGTGGCTAGCCGATGCCGTGAAATCCAGCCTATTGGGCGCTTTGATTGGTTTGCCATTGGCAGCCTTGATATTGTGGCTGATGGGTGCCGCTGGTACGTATTGGTGGCTGTGGACTTGGGGCGTTTGGATGGCATTCAATTTGCTGTTATTGTTGATTTACCCTACCGTGATTGCACCCATTTTTAACAAATTCAAACCGCTGGAAGATGAAGCATTAAAGGCCCGCGTCACCGCTTTGATGCAACGCTGTGGCTTTGCTGCTAAAGGTTTATTCGTGATGGATGGCAGCAAGAGAAGCGGTCATGGCAACGCCTATTTCACTGGCTTTGGTGCATCCAAGCGTGTGGTGTTTTATGACACCCTACTGGCAAAACTCGCGCCCGCAGAGGTCGATGCGGTGCTGGCACACGAGTTGGGGCATTTCAAACACAAGCACGTGATCAAACGCATGCTTGCTTTATTTGCTCTCAGTCTCATTGGTTTTGCCTTGCTGGGTTGGTTGTCTGCACAAACCTGGTTTTATACGGGTTTGGGCGTCATACCCAACTTCATGACAAACGCAGGCGTACCCGACAATGCTTTGGCGCTTTTGTTGTTGATGTTGGCCTTGCCAGTGTTCACATTTTTTATATCGCCGCTCTTCGCACAGTTGTCACGCACGCATGAATTTGAAGCCGATGCCTACGCCATTCAGCAAACAGCCAACGGCGATTTGGCGCATGCCTTGTTGAAACTGTATGACGACAACGCCTCAACGTTGACGCCCGACCCATTGTTTGTGAAGTTTTACTATTCTCACCCACCCGCGTCTGAACGCCTAGCGCGCATGGGGTTTACAGGCCACTTGACGCCTGCCTTGAAGGAAGCTGTTTGAGCAAAACTTTGCTCCAATCGGGATTAGTTGTCGCTGGCTTTGGGCGACACGTGTTGGTGGAAACTGCAACTGGCGAGCGTGTGATTTGCCACCCGCGCGGTAAAAAAAGCAATGTGGTTGTGGGGGACAAAATTCAATGGTTGGCCTCGCAAGACGAAGGCACCATCGAAAAAATTGAACCGCGCAAAAACCTGTTTTACAGGCAAGACGAAATGCGCACCAAATCGTTTGCCGCAAATTTAGACCAGGTGTTGATACTGGTTGCGGCAGAGCCAGAATTTTCTGAAAACCAGTTGGCACGCGCCTTGATTGCTGCCGAGGCTGAACACATCACACCCATCATCGCTTTGAACAAAAGTGATTTAACCGAACCGTTTGCCCGCGCATGGGCGCGCTTGCAGCCTTACCGTGACATGGGCTATGAATTGATTTCATTGGCTTTGAAACCCAAAGCAACAGAAGCCGAAGCCAATGTAGAAACAAGCGCTTCCCTTTCGCAAAATGAATTGTTGACGCGCGTGCTGCAGGGCAAAACCACCTTGGTGCTTGGCCCATCCGGTTCAGGCAAAAGCACTTTGATTAATACCCTGTTACCCAAAGCCAAAGTGCTGACGCAAGAAATTTCGCAAGCTTTGAACTCTGGCAAACACACAACCACCAGCACCACATGGTATTGGCTTGACAATGCCAGAACGACCGCGTTGATTGATTCACCAGGCTTTCAAGAATTTGGCCTGAATCACATTGATCCCATGCATCTGGCCAGCTACATGCCAGATTTCAAAGTGCATGTTCCTGAATGCAAGTTTTACAACTGCAGCCACCTGCATGAACCAGGCTGTGGCGTCATAAATTCAATGAAATTGGACTCTAGCCAGCATAAAATAAGCCTAGAACGCTATAGAATTTATAGCAGTTTGTTTGCTGAATTATCTGAAAAGCGGTTTTAATTAGGAATTAATTGGGTTTGTATTTAACCCAATAAGTTGGCCAAAGTTAACAGCGCCAGTACCAGCATCCACAGCACCACCAAACGCCAAACCAAACCGACCACGCTGCGCAAATGTGCGGGCTCTGCTTCCCTGCCCGGTGTGCTCACGGTATCGGCCAGATTGGCATCAATCGAGTTACTGTCAAATTCAGCATTTTCAAAAATGTTAGAAGCATTGTTCACGCTGCTTTTGGGGTGCAAGGTTTCGCCACCCAGTCGCACGTTCATCGCTCCCGATGTGGCGGCCAAAATCAGGCTGTCGTTGTTGTTGTCCAATGTGGGAAGTTTTTCTGAAAAGTTGCGCCAGCTGTCGATGGCGTCTTCAAAATTACCCACAATGGCAAAGCCAATCGCTGTTAAACGGGCGGGTAGCCAGTCGATCAACCACCAGGCATGGGCTGTCACATCACGTAAATGGTCGCTGACGGGGTGATGCAAGCGTTGGGTTTGGGTTGCCAAGTCTAGCTGGCTGGCATGTCTGGGTTTCCAATAGCGCACCGCAAATTCAGACATGCGGTAAAACACCGCACCGACTGGGCCTAAACCGATTGCCGCCAACAGAGCGTACCAGGTCAACACCCCGAACACATGGCGATGTGCTGCCAGCACCGAATATTCAATCACGTGGCGCACAATTTCGCTCTTGGGTAAGTCACTGGCATCGACTTGTTGCCACTCGGCCAACAATTGACGTGCCTTTTCTTCGTCGCCATTGTCCAAAGCATCACGGATATCGGTGAAATGGTGGCTGAACTGTCTAAACCCCAAGGTCAAATACAAAATCACCACATTCCACACCACTGCGGCTGGCCAGCCTAAAGTATCAACCAAAAGCCAATGAATCAGCAACACCCCTATGGATGGCAAGCCAACTGTCAAACCCCAAACCAGCTTGCCATGTGGCTCTTTGCCCGCATCAAAATGCTGGCGCACCCAATCCGCCCATGTCCGCAAACCAGTATGAATGGGGTTGCTGCGGTGCAGTGGTTTGACTTGCTCTATCAAGAGTGCGCAAAGAATGGCAAAAAAGCTCATGTCGCTATGATAAACGACATACGCGCGACGGACTCGTCAAAAAATCATGTGTTTAAGGTTTTACCCGTTAACGATTGCGTGACGAACTATGGTAAGTTCAAGCTTTCTTGGCATCTCTTTCAGCCGTTTTTATTTTCATTTTTTCTTTCAAAGGTACATTCATGAAATATGGTTCTAAATTCCGTCAATGTGTTGTAGCGATGAGCGTTGCAGGTTTGAGTTTGCTGGCAGCGTCTTCTGCATTGGCACAAGCTTATCCAAGCAAGCCCATTAAATTTGTCGTGCCATTTGGCGCAGGCACAGCCACCGACAATGTCGGGCGCATCTTGGCACAAGCCATGGGCGACGCACTTGGACAAACCATTACCGTTGAAAACAAAGCCGGTGCGAATGGCATTCCAGGCGCAGATTTGGTCAAAACTGCAGCGGGTGACCCATACACCATCTTGGTCACCACCAGTACCACGCAAGCAGCCAATGTCAGCTTGTATAAAAAGTTGCCTTATGACCCTGTAAAAGACTTCACCCCAATCGGCAAAATTGGTGAAACTGGTTTTATCTTGATGGTCAAACCTGAGTTTCCAGCCAAAGACATGAAAGAGTTTTTAGCCCACGCCAAAACCAACAAACTGTCATACGGACATGGCTCGTCGGGGTCACTGGTCTCTGGCGCATTGGTCGCGCAACTGGGTGGATTTGACGCATTGAGTGTGCCTTACAAGAGCATTCCTCCTGCGTTAACCGATTTGATGGGTGGCCAGTTGCAATACGCTTTTGCCGATGTGGGCAATGCCGTGACTCAGATGAATGGTGGTCGACTCAAAGGTTTGGGTGTTACCACTGTCAAACGTGCTGGTAAAGCACCGAATGTGCCGCCGATTGGTGACACCATCAAAGGCTATGAAGTTAGCGCTTGGTTTGCTTTGATGGCGCCAGCCAACATTCCAGCAGATGCCGCCAAAAAATTAGCCGACACCTTGCAAGCTGTATTGGCCAAGCCTGAAGTGAAAGAAAAGCTGAACAACGCTGGCATTGATATGGACGTCCAAAACCCAGCTCAACTGGCGAAAACCATTGATGCGGAAATCAAAAAATGGGCAGGATGGGTTAAATTGGCTGGCATTGAAACTCAATAACAAAGCGAGTCTGTAATCTAATTGGGGGGAATTTAGGTATTAACCCTAGCAATTATTTTCAAGATGTGCGATAATCAGCGACTGCACAGAAATTGAAAAGTGAATTTCACTGATTTCTGGCATCGCACATCTGCCACACTTAGGGCTAACTTAGATTTAGCCAACCGCGTCACACCGACAGTTTTCTCACTCGTACCTATCGGTACAAAAGTGAGTCACAGAGCAAGAAGACGTTGTACTTCGTTTGATGGTTGATGTTTTTTAACCATTGAATGAAACCGCACCTTTTAAGGGTAGCGGAAGTATTATGACTGACTCTGTAGAAACAAATTTTGAACAAAACACGGCTGTAGCCAGCGAATTTATTGCCAACGATGCTATTGAAATCATAGCAAATGATGTTGACACATCTGTAAGCGTAGAAGGCTCTGAAGCAAGCGAACCAGTTGCTGAGTTGCCTAACGGCTTTATCGCATTGGGTTTGGCTGATGAGCTGATTCAAGCCACCAAAGAGATGGGCTTCACACAGCCCACCATCGTGCAGCAAAAAACCATTCCTTTGGCATTGCCAGCGGACAGCGTTGACGGCGCACCCAAGAAATTCATCGACTTGATGGTGTCTAGCCAAACTGGCTCGGGCAAAACGGCTGCGTTTTTATTGCCAGTGATTCACACTTTGCTGAAGCAACAAGCTGAAGCACAAGCTGCTGAACGCGAAGCCTTTGAAAAAGCCACAGCTGAAGCCTTGGCTCGCGGTGAAGCCGCACCCAAACGCCCTAAGCGCAAAGACCCTACCAATTTCCGCAACTTCACACCAGCAACACCTGGCGCATTGGTACTGTGCCCTACCCGCGAATTGGCACAACAGGTAGCCAACGACGCGATTGATTTGGTGCGCTATTGCAAAGGTTTGCGCATTGCCAACGTGGTAGGCGGCATGCCTTACCAATTGCAATTGGCCAAGTTGCAAAACGCCAATTTGGTGGTGGCAACACCGGGCCGTTTGTTGGACTTGCAACGTTCACACCAAATCAAACTTAACAACGTGAAGTTTTTAGTGGTGGACGAAGCTGACCGCATGCTCGATTTGGGCTTTGCTGACGATTTGGCCGAAGTCAATCAGTTAACCATAGACCGCCATCAAACCATGATGTTCAGCGCCACGTTTGAGTCGCGCATTCAGCAACTCGCTGGCCGTGTCATGCGTGAGCCACAGCGCATCACCATCGACAGCCCGCAAGACAAGCACCAAAACATCAAGCAGTCCTTGTTCTGGGCTGATAACTCACAGCACAAACGCAAATTGCTCGACCATTGGTTGCGCGATACCAGTATCAAACAAGCCATTGTGTTTGCCAATACGCAAATTGAGTGCGACGGCTTGGCCAATGACTTGCAACAAGAAGGCTTCAGCGCCGTGGCATTGCATGGCGCTTTGAACCAAGGCATGCGCAACCGCCGCTTGCAGGCATTGCGTGAAGGCCATGTGCAAATTTTGGTCGCTACCGACGTGGCAGCACGTGGTATTGATGTGCCATCCATCAGCCATGTGTTCAACTTTGGTTTGCCAATGAAGGCCGAAGACTATACCCATCGCATTGGCCGTACAGGACGTGCAGGACGTGACGGTATCGCTATCAGCTTTGCTGAAATCCGCGACCGTCGCCGCATCATGGACATTGAGCAATACACACGCACCGGCTTCAAAACCGACGTGATTCCTGGCTTAGAGCCGAAACAACGCTTCCCAGAATCACGCAGCAACTTTGGTGGCGGCAGTGGTGACCGTGGTGGCAACCGTGGCGGTGGTTTCGGCGGACGTGACCGTCAATTCGCTCCCCGTGGTGGTGATCGCTTTGGCGCACCCCGTGGTAACTTTGGTGGTGATCGTGGTGGTTTCAATGACCGCGCACCACAAGGCGACCGTTTCAATGACCGTGGTGCAGACCCTCGCTTTGCTGGCCGTTCAGACAACGCCCGTGACCCAAGCAGCTACGTTCGCAAAGGCGGTTTCAATGACCGCAACAGCGGTGGCGGCTTCCCTCCACGTGGTGACTTTGCCCCGCGCGGTGATTTCGCTCCACGTGGCGACTTTGCACCACGTAAAGAGTTCGCTCCGCGTGGTGATTTCGCCCCTCGCGGCGATTTTGCACCGCGTAAAGAGTTCGCTCCCCGTGGTGACTTTGCTCCCCGCAAAGACTTTGCACCACGCGGTGAACGTAGCGACTTTGCACCCCGTGGCGATTTCGCCGACCGCAAACCCGCATTCGGAAAACCATCTTTCGCCAAACCCACATTTGCCAAGCCTGCAGCCAAACCAGGCAACGGCGGCAAAGTGTTCGTACCACGCGATATGGCAAAGAAAGTGCGTACGGTTAAGGCGAAGTAAACTGCTTCGCGTTTGATACAACGCTAAAAACAAAAGCCTGCAAGTTGTGAGACTTGCAGGCTTTTTTGCTAAGTGGTGGTTTTCGTTCTATCACCTCAAAACTATTCTCCTAACTCCTTTAATGGTTTTTCTGGGCTTTCAGATGCTGGTAAAAAAGTTAACCCAATGTTTTCGCTTATGTCGAAAGCTCCTAGGTATTTAACCTCTTGAGGAATTACGTCATTAACGTCTTCAATTTTCCCTAGGTATGTATTTATCTGCACTCTATCTGAGTAACCCTTGAGATACATCATGCCGTTCATACCTTCATATAACTGCCCTCTTGCATAGCCGCCAGTATCCGCAGATAGCTTCGCTTCAGAACGGTTTCCATTTGCTCCAAATACGATAATTGATCTTTCATATTCAGCAAGAAATGGGTGCATCGGTCGAAACCCGGCCACCAAGCGTGCGTTATTAGATGGAACTACATATTCAACTTCGTAGGTCGGTGGGAACATCAACGACCATGCTACGAGGGCAATGATTACAAAAACAAAAAGTCCTATTACCTTAAGGACGCGAAAGAAAAGTTTGGTCAATTTCATATTGAAAAAATTCAATTCGACATTTGAAAGTTCTTAGAAAAAATTCTACCGTTTCCCACCTAGTAACATCGCCCGCATATCTTGCAATGACACCGCGCTGTGTTCGCTGAGTTTCACTCTTGGCTCAGGTTTGATGGCGTGACCGTAGATGATTTCGAAAGTTAGTTTCAAGCGACCGTTTTCATTAGGGTCGGACAGGTGTTCTGATAAAGCGGCTTCGAGTTGGGTCTTCCATAATTTGCCGCGCAAGGCGGGGAAGCGATTCGGATGCAGGTTGCGACCTAGGTCGCGCAGGTCTTGTATTAGTTTTTGTGACGACTCATAAGTCAGGACGATGCGCTCCATGTCCATCACGGGTTGGGCGAAGCCGGCTTGCAGCAACATATCGCCCCAGTCGTGCATGTCGGTGAAATCATGGCTGGGTGCGGGCCAGCCTAATTTGGCGTACACGCTACGTAACTCTTTCAAAGTATCGGGGCCAAAGCAAGAGAACATGACATAGCCATCGACTGCCAATGTTTTGTGCCACTGTGCCAACATGTCCAGCGGTTCGTGCGCGTCATGCAAGTGCATATTCGCCCACAGCATGTTTGCTGTACCTTCGGCTGGCAAACCCAGATGATGTTTAGGGGCACTTTTGAACCAAGCTGACAATGACCATTTATTTTTTGAGTTTGCAGTGGTAACGCTATTTGCTACAGATTTAATAGCACCATAGGCAATTGATTCGCCGGCTATATGCCAATTTTGTATATAACTTTCTGATTCTTTGTATTTTGCCAAAAGTGCGGCGTGAGCTTGTTCGCCGCCACGGTTGGCATTCCAGTTCACCCAAACTTTGGGTTGTGCAGTTATCCATTGCAAACGTTCCAGCATGCGTGTGGCTATTTCTTCATGCAACCAAGGTGTGGTTTGCGGCGCAGACACGCGCCAACGTGCAGCGGCAACTTTGTCAATGCTGGGGGGTGAATTCGTTGACATATTGATTCTCAGATAAGGTTATATTGTCGCTATGTTTAGGCGTTTATTGCAGCAAATTCATATTCCCTGCCAATGTGTGGTGTGCGATGCATGGCCAGCCACTGGCTTGGTGTGCGAAAACTGTGTTGGCAAATACGCCCAACCTATGGCACGCTGCAGCACTTGCGCCCTCGCCTTGCCTTCTTCTCTGTTGAAGCACCTGACGCAATGCGGTTCGTGCATGGTTAACCGTCCGCCTTTAGATGCGTGTTACGCTGCCGTTTCATACGCATTTCCCTGGACAGATTGCATAGCCAGCTACAAATTTGGTAGCGACCCGGCATGGTCAAAAACATTCGGCTTGTTGATGCAAAGCAATTCGCAGATAGAGGCTGCTATGGCCAACACAGATGTGGTCATTCCCATACCTTTGTCAAACGAACGCTTGCGGGAACGCGGCTATAACCAAGCGCATGAGATTTGCAAACGCTTGGCTGGTGCAAAAACCGACCCGCATTTGCTGCTGCGGGTCAAACACACCGATGTGCAAAGCCGGCTCAAACGGACTGAACGCTTGAAAAACGTTGCCACCGCATTTGCCATCGACCCATTGCGTGCAGCAGACATCAAAGGCAAACGCGTGGTACTGGTGGACGATGTGATGACCAGTGGTGCTACTTTATTTTCCGCCGCCAAAGTACTACGGCAAGCACAGGCAGCGCACATCACAGCGGTGGTGTTTGCTCGTACAGAAATTCAATAAAAAAGCTTCAGAGCAGGTAGTTGAAATGAAGTCCAGCGGATAATGTACGCATGTTTCATATCGTCTTAGTCAACCCAGAAATTCCGCCCAATACGGGCAACATCATTCGCTTGGCAGCCAACACAGGCTGCACCCTGCACCTGATTGAACCCTTGGGGTTTTCAATGGACGACAAGCACATGCGTCGCGCGGGATTGGATTACCATGAGTATGCGCAAGTGAACCGTTATGCCGATTGGCAAACGTTTTTAGATCAGCAAAAACCTGCACCAGAACGCCTGTTTGCCATGACCACCAAAGCTACACAACAGCTGTTTGATGTTGCATTCAATGATGGTGATTATTTTGTTTTTGGCTCTGAAACCCAAGGCCTGTCACAAGCCATGCGCGATACGTTTCTGCCACCGCAACAAATCAAATTGCCCATGCTGCCGACGCAACGCAGTTTGAATTTATCCAACACCGTGGCCGTCACAGTGTATGAAGCTTGGCGGCAAATTGCGTTTGCGAAAAACTAAGCGCTATTGGCTCAGGTATAACTGCGAATCACCGCCTGCGCCACACAAGCAGGCTTGTCTTTTCCTTCAATCTCAATGGTGATATCCCACACCATTTGCTTGCCATTGTTTTCGATGTTTTCACTGGCTGCCAAACTCATGCGCGCGCGCAAGCGACTGCCTACCAGCACAGGGTTGATGAAACGCACCTTGTTCAAACCATAATTAATGCCCATGCGCACATCATTGATCACGACTGAAGATTCCAAAAACCGCGGCAACAAGGACAAAGTTAAAAACCCATGCGCGATGGTGCCACCAAAAGGCCCTGCTTTGGCTTTTTCAGCGTCAACATGAATCCACTGGTGGTCACCCGTGGCATCGGCAAAAGTATTGACCTGCTGTTGTGTGATGGTGATCCAATCGCTCACGGCGACTTCTTGTCCGACACAAGTGGCCAATTCAGCCAAAGTTTGAAATGTTTTCATTGGTTTTCTAATTTGCCTTTTTAATTTATTACTTACAAACTAAAACAATATACTGCTTACTATCAATACTCTTCAAAATTAAAGTACGCCACCATCAAATATGGAACATGCCCCATCTTGGCTCATCAACAGTTTAATCTACCTCGGTGCGGCTGTAGTCGCGGTACCCTTTTCTAAAGCCTTGGGCTTGGGTAGCATTATTGGCTATTTGGCAGCAGGCATGGCGATTGGGCCATGGGGCTTAGGTTTGGTCACCAACGTGCAAGATATTTTGCATTTTGCCGAGTTTGGCGTGGTGCTGATGTTGTTTTTGGTGGGTTTAGAGCTTGAACCCAAACGTTTATGGAGCATGCGCCGACCCATTTTTGGGTGGGGAAGTGCACAAGTCATGGGATGCGCTGCCATATTGTTCATGGCCTTATGGGCTTCGAGTTTGTTCGTTCCTGCTGTATCTACCGCACTGGGTGGTTGGAAGACTGCATTGGTCGCAGCACTGGGATTGGCTCTTTCATCTACCGCAATTGCGCTACAGGTAATGGGTGAGCGCAATTTGCTGCCAACCAGCAGCGGACAAGCCGGATTTTCAATTTTATTGTTCCAAGACGTGGCTGCAATACCGATTTTGGCATTGATTCCACTTTTGGGTGTCACTCAAGAGGTAAATGAGGCATCATCCGGTGTAGATATTGCCTACTCTGCTATTAAAGTTATAGCAATAATCACTGGCATTGTGATTGGTGGCAGGCTATTGTTGCGCCCTATTTTCCGTTGGATTGCACGCAGCAAGACACCAGAGATCTTTACCGCTGCGTCACTGCTATTGGTCGTTGGTATTGCGGCATTAATGTTGTTTGTGGGTTTGAGCATGGCATTGGGCGCATTTTTAGCTGGGGTGCTATTGGCTGAAAGCGAATATCGCCGTGAGCTAGAAACAGATATTGAACCGTTCAAAGGATTGCTTTTGGGACTGTTCTTTATTGCCGTTGGCATGAGCATTGATTTCTCAGTGATCATCAACTCACCTTGGCTTATAGCTGGCGTATTGATTGCCTTTATTGCTATTAAATTTGTAGTTATTTATGGCATCACCCGCCTCATGGATGTACCTTTTCAAGAACGCCCGGTGCTGACTTTGCTACTTGCACAAGGTGGTGAATTCGCCTTTGTGGTGTTTCAAGCCGCTGCTGGCGCAAAGGTTTTTTCATCAGAGACTGCTTCATTGTTGATTGGTGTGGTCGCTCTGTCTATGCTCATTAGTCCGTTGATTTTGATTGCCATCGACAAGCTTTGGTTACCTCGCTATGCCAATTGCGGTGTAGAACAGCCAGATGAGATTTCAGAGCAACAAGTTGCTCCCATCATCATTGCAGGGTTTGGTCGCTATGGTCAAATTGTTGCCCGTTTGTTGTTGGCGCAAGATATCCCAACGACCGTTCTAGATCATGATGCCGAAATGATTGATACCGCCAGACGTTTTGGCTACCGTGTTTTTTATGGTGATGCCACTCGGCTTGATTTGTTGCGTACGGCAGGCGCAGCAACGGCACAGATTTTCGTGATTGCTGTGGATGATGTTGAGCAATCGTTAGCGATAGTAGACTTGGCGAAAGAGCACTTTCCACAATTGCAATTGGTGGTTCGCGCGCGTGATGCAACGCATTGGAACAAACTGAAAGACCGTGATGTATCCCTGATTCAACGTGAATTGTTCGAAAGCAGTTTACAAAGTGCCACCAGCGTTTTAGAACTGTTGGGCTACCCTGGTGTTGATGCCAGCAGGCTGGTTCAGGTTTTCAAAGCGCATAACATTGCCCTGCTCGAACAAATGTACCCACACTATAAAGACCGTGAAAAATTAATCAGTGTGGCCAAAATTGGCCGAGATCAACTGGCTGAACAAATGGCGAAAGAGCGTGAAATGGCTGGAAAAGCTTAGTTAAAAGCATCCCAAACCAATTTAACGCCAGTTATGCCCATGCCCCAGTAAAGAATTTGATAAAACAAATCTGGGTTAATTCGTTTGGCGATTGTCACACCAATATAAACGCCCAACGGTGCCAATGGCAGCAGTACCAGCGACGTAGCGAAATTTTTAGTATCCAACAAGCCCAGCCAAGCATAGGGCACCCATTTAGAGAGGTTGATGATGAAAAAGAAAAACGTCATGGTGGCCGAATACACCACGGGTTTCAATTTCAGCGGAATGGCATAAGCACTGATAGGTGGACCGCCCGCATGCGCAATGAAACTGGTGAACCCTGATGTGATGACCAACAAGGCACCCACCCAGCGCGGTGGTAACGGGCTGTTAGGTTTTGGCGGAAAAACAAGTCGCTGCGCCAAAAACAGCAAGGTGAACACACCCAAAATACCAGCCACCCATTGCGGTGACAGCACTTTGAATAACATTGCTCCCAAAACAATTCCCAGCAATCCAAAAGGCAGCATGAACGCCAGCAACTTTTTATCAAAATGGTGTCGAAAAGCCGCCATACCCAATAAGTCCATCACCAGCAATATCGGCATCAAAATTGCCGCAGCTTGCGGCACCGTGACAGCAATGGCCATCATGGGCACAGCCATTGAACCAAAACCCGTTCCAAATCCGCTTTTGCTGATGCCCAATAGCAATACCGCAGGTATGGTGACCGCGTAGAAAAACGGGTCGGTGATCAATGGGAAGTCAAAAGGAAGTGTCATTCGGATAGTGGCGG
Organism: Candidatus Aalborgiella aggregata; assembly: GCA_016705065.1. GTDB lineage: Bacteria > Pseudomonadota > Gammaproteobacteria > Burkholderiales > Burkholderiaceae_C > Aalborgiella > Aalborgiella aggregata. Next base: position 805,873 of record JADIYY010000001.1, read on the forward strand.
TAGGTGTTCAGGGAAGTTTAACAGTCAACTAAAATACAAGTATGCTGTTTCAACCTTCACAAGCCGATGTGCGTCGTTTTTTTTGTTCTGTTTATGCCAAAGCTCGCGCAGGTGTTGCCTTAGAAGCTATTGAAACCATAGCAAGTGTGTGGATGGATGAACACCCTGAATACCATCTCGATTTAAGCGATGTGGATGCCGCTTTGCTGAAGCTGGAACAATCGACCGCTGCTGATGCCAGCAAAACGAATCCATTTTTGCACCTGTCCATGCATTTGAGCATCAGCGAGCAATGTTCAGTCGATCAACCTCGAGGCATCCGGCAAGCTGTTGAATTGTTAACGGCCCGTTTGGATTCATTGCACGATGCGCACCATATTGCCATGGAGCATTTGGGGCAAATGTTGTGGGACAGCCAACAAAACGGTCGCCCACCAGATGGGCAAGCCTATGTAGAAGCGGTACAGCGCAGAGCGACCAAAGTCTAGATCAAGCCTTATTAATTACACGTATTTCAGATTTGATAAAGCGCGCAATTCCTCTGGCGTGGTGCTCGGCATGCCAAAGAATTCCAAATAAGCAGGTATCTGTTCAAACAACATGTCCACGCCGATTTGAACACGGCAACCACGTTCAGCAGCAGCTGTTAAGAATGCTGTCATCTCGGTTTTCATGACCACTTCGCCCACAAACGTGGTTGACGCAATACGTGCCACATCCATCGGCATGGGCTCGCCGACATTCATACCCAAAGGCGTGGCGTTGACCACCAAATCGTAGCCTGCTGGGTCATTTGAACCGGTAGTCACTTGCAATGCTGGGTAATGTTGGCACAAACGATCTTTCAAACCATTCGCTGAATCAGTATTGACGTCAAACAATCCCAGTTTGGCGACACCCGCTGCAGCCAGTGATGCGGCAATGGCGCAGCCTACGCCTCCACAGCCAACCACCAGGGCACTTGCACCCTGTAGTTTCAGGCCTTTGCGCAACACTCCGCGAACAAAGCCTTCGCCATCAAACATATCGCCTTGCAAACGTCCATCTGGTAAACGGCGTACTGCATTGCATGCACCTGCAATGACCGCGTTTGGCAACACCTCGTCTAACAAACCAATGGTCACCACTTTATGTGGCATCGTAATGAGTGCGCCACGTAAGTTGCTGAGTTTGAAAATCTGTGGCAAAAAGCTAGGGTAATCTTCAGGTTTACAACCCATTGGCACAACGATGGCGTTGACACCGGCTTTTTCAAACCATGGGTTGTAAATCATGGGCGCCTTGAAGGCGTGTGTGGGATACCCGATGTGCGCGATTAATTCTGTATTGCCAGTGATCATTACCCAGTTGCCTTTGCTGCAGATACACCTGCGCGTAAACCCAGCAGATAGCTTTCAACGCCAAAACCACAAATTTGACCTTTTGCAATTTCTGCAATAACCGAAACATGGCGAAACGGTTCGCGCGCATGGATGTTCGACATGTGAATTTCAATAATGGGGCATTTCAAAATGGCCAATGCATCCCGAATGCCATAGCTGTAATGCGTCCACGCACCAGCGTTGATGAGTACGGCGTCCACTCCATCTCTGAAACCTTGGTGAATGCGTTCGCACATTTCACCCTCTATATTCGTTTGAAAACAATCGACGTCGGCACCCAGTTCTTTCCCCAAGGATTTAACACTGGCGTTAATTTCATCCAGTGTCACAGTGCCGTATTGTTTCGGATCACGTTTGCCAAACATATTGAGGTTGACACCATTGAGTACGAGAATTTTCATGATTTTGCTTTCAAGTTAATGGATGGATTTGTGTTGTCATATGGAGGGTCATTCAGCGACACTGCAATCACTCTGACTGAATTCACTACTCCAAGTTTTCATCATCATAACTTGATAATTTTTGTTTAAACGTGCCACGCTGGCGCTTTATTTATAAAAACGCCAGCGCGATACTCATGCTGCCATTACTTGCGTAATTTAGCCAACTCAGCCATCATTTCATTGACGGTTGCTTCACCCACGCTGGCGCTGAATTGTGCAATCACTGGTTTCATTTTTTCACGCAATTTTGCGACTTCAGCTGGGGCGAATTGAGTCACAGTCATGCCGTTTTTCTTGAGCAAGTCAAGATTTGCCGCGACAGCTGCACGTGCTTTAGAACGTTGTTCTTGTGTCGCTTCATCGGCAGAATCATCAATGATTTTGCGCTCGGCTGGCGTCAAAGTGTCCCATATTTTCTTGCTGAAAATGACAGATTGTGGGTTGTACTGATGGTTGGTCAAAGCCATGAATTTTTGTACTTCATAGAACTTGCTGGATGCAATCACACTCACTGGGTTTTCTTGACCATCAATCGCTTTTTGCTCCAGGCCTGCATAGACTTCTGGGAAAGGCATAGGTGTTGGGTTCGCACCCAAAGCTTTCACCCAGGCTACATTGATTGGGTTAGGAATAACGCGCAGCTTCAAACCTTCAATGTCTTCCACTTTATTCAAAGCACGTTTGCTGTTGGTGATGTGGCGATAGCCCAATTCCCAATAAGACAAACCAATCAAACCTTTGGCTTCTAACAATTTGTGCATTTTGCGACCCACAGGACCGTCCACAATGGCGTCAGATTCTTTTTCATTGGCGAACAAGAATGGGAAATCAAATATAGCCAATTCTTTAGCTTCACTGGCCAAAATGCCGCTGTTTAAAACAGTCATATCAATTGTTCCGCCTTTGAGTGCCGACACCACTGCTTGATCAGAGCCCAATGCGCCATTGAAAAACAATTGCACTTTCATTTTCCCGCCTGATTTGGCAGCCACAGCATCAGCAAATTTTTTCATGCCTGCTGCTGCTGGGTGATTTTCTGCAGCGACCAAACCAAATTTAAGCGTACGCTCTTGCGCTACTGCCATGCCCACAGTTGCCACTGCTGCCAGTGCAACCAAAGATTTAATAAACAAACGTTTCATAGTGTCTCCACAAATATTAATAAGCCATCAGTACGCTAACAATTTAAAACTCAGTATATGGCGCACTTATTCATATACCTTGTAAAAGCCGAACGCTTTTGATGAGCATTGCGACTACAGGAAAGCAATTTATTTCAATAAAACCAACGCGCTGGCACCATGACGATTTGCGGGAACAGCACCATTAAAAACATGATGGCAAACTGTGCAATCATGAATGGGATGACGCCCTTAGTTACTTCGTCCATACTGACCTTGCCCACACCAGCGACCGCATTCAATACTGTACCCACCGGTGGTGTAATCAAACCGATCGCATTATTAATGATGAACAACACACCAAAATAAACAGGGTCAATGCCAGCAGCTTTGACCACAGGCATCAACACGGGTGTGAGCAGCAAGATCGTGGGCGTCATATCCAAGGCTGTGCCAACTATCATGGTCAACACCATGATGGCCAACATCAACAAGCGTGGACTGCTTAACAAAGGCTCTAATAATGTCACCACTTGTGCTGGTAAGTTTGCCACTGTAATAAGCCAAGCAGATACCATTGCCGCAGCGACTAAAAACATCACGATTGCACTTGTTTTAGCTGAATTTACAAACAATGGCACCAGTTTTTTAAAGTTCAGCTCTTTGTAAACAAACAAAGAAATCAAAATCGCATAGACAGCTGCAACAACCGCCGCTTCTGTTGGCGTGAACACGCCAAATTTCAATCCAAATATGATGATCAAAGGCAAGACCAGCGCCCAAGTCGCATCTTTAAGTGCGGATATCACCTCACCCGCACTTTTGCGCGGAGGTGGCGTGACCACCTCTTTTCGTACCAAATACCACCACGTGAACCACAGCGACACTGCCAAAAGCACGCCTGGGAAAATTCCCGCCATGAACAATTTGGTAATCGACACACCACCTGCCACACCAAAAATCACAAACCCAATACTGGGCGGAATGATGGGCGCGATGATGCCGGCAGAAGCAATCAAACCTGCAGAACGGGCTTTGTCGTGTCCAGCAGCAACCATCATGGGTAATAACAAAGCCGTTAGCGCAGCCGCATCAGCCACTGCCGAACCAGATAAGGATGCCATGATGACCGCTGCAACAATGGTGACGTAGCCCAAGCCGCCTTTGACGTGACCCACCAAGGCCATTGCAAAGTTGACGATGCGGCGTGACAATCCTCCTGCATTCATCACCTCGCCTGCCAACATGAAGAAGGGCACTGCCAAGAGTGGAAAACTATTCGACCCTTCAATTAAATTTTGCGCCAAAATTTGCGCATCAAACATGTTCATGTGCCACATCAGCGCAGCACCGCACAACAGCAGGGAAAATGCGATGGGAATACCCAAAGCCATTGCCGCCAACAAAGAACCTAAAAAAATGGCTATTGTCATTGCAAGTTCCTTTGTTTATTTTGTTTGTGTCGATGCATCGCCATGCGGGACATCTTCAGATTCTTGCATCAGCATCAGATGATCATCATCAACTTGACCACTTAGTAATCGCCATAAGTCCATCAACAAGATTGGTGCGGCCAAAATGGCGAACACCACGCCCGCACCATACACCCAGCCCAATGACACTTCCATCACAGCGCTGGTGGAATCCAAGTTGACCAACATTTGTTCGTATGAACCTTTGAAAATCAACCAGCAGCAAAACAGCATCAATAGCAACGACAATCCCATGAATATTCGTTTACCTAAGGGATTCAATCGACCTACCAAGAAGTCTGTTCCTAAATGTCCGTTCTCGCGCAAGGCTACGACGGCGCCCAAGAACGTCATCCAAACAAAGAGCCAACGCGATAGCTCTTCAGAAATGGTGAAGCCTGAATTAAAGACATAGCGCATGAACACATTGCCAAAAACCAATACCACCATTGCCGTCATGATGGCGGCTAAAAGATAGGCAATCAGCTTGCAATACAAATCAATGACTTTATTCATTTCTCACCTGTGATGAAATTCAATAACATTAATGTACTAACTAGTTAGTTTTATAAAATAGGTAAAAACCCTTATTTCGGTTTGTTATTGGCAAATATTTGAGAAACCCGCGTCATTTACGCACGTAACGTACCATGGTTTCCACAATGCTTTCTCGTCTGGCCTTGTAATTGGCTTCGTCATTCAATGAATGTTTAAAAATCAACGAAAAAGTATGGTGATTGGACACATTGAAAAAACTCAAGGCTGACATGGTCATGTGCAAATCCAAAGGTTTTAAGTTGGCTCTGAAAACGCCCTGCTTGACACCACGGTCATACACTTCCTGCACCGCATTCACAACCGGAACATTCAAACCTTGAATGGCTTTGCTTTGTGCTAAAAATTCACCACGGTGAATGTTCTCATTCATCACCAAGCGAACAAAATCTGGGTTGCTCCATTGGTAATCGACTGTAAAGCCTACCAATTTCCGCAACGCTTCCTCTGGTTCTAAATCTTCGAGATGCAATTGTTGTTCAATTTGTCGAATACGTCGGTAAGCGTCCTCTAACACCGCAATGTATAAACCCTCTTTGCTACCAAAATAGTAGTAAATCATGCGTTTGCTGGTTTGGGTCGTGGCAGCAATTTCATCAATGCGCGCGCCACTCAAACCCTTGGCTGCAAACTCCGCTGTAGCCACTTCCAATATGCCAGCCATGGTGCGTGCTGGGTCATTGGTACGGGTTGCCATGCGAGCTTTGCTGGCAGGTTTAGCAGGTTTAACAACTGTATTTGTAGCAGCTTTGCTACGCGCTAATGTTTGTACCAGTTTGTTCATTTTATATGTAAAATCGGGCTGTATCCAGCGTATATATTGCCTAATGTGCTATTGTATTAATAGCAATTATGGTTTTTGTTTGAGTTTAATTTGATTCGGCAAAGGCACTGATCGACGTAGCACACCCTCACTTAGCCACAACGCTGATTGTCTGGCACGTTTGGCCACATTTTCAAGCGGCATTTGTTGATAGTCATCGTTGAATACCTCAAAACTGTAGTCACCACGATAGCCAAGTTCGTGAAGTTTGCTGATCAATGCAGCCAGTGCTTCACTGTGCACGCCCTCACCTGGAAATACTCGAAAATGCCGTGCTGTGGTGATGCGCTCTTCGACGGTTTTAATTTCGTTCCACATGAAATCGGCCAACTGCACCAAGAAAATTTTATCGGGGTCTAAGATGTCCAAATCATCCAAGGATGTATTGGTTGCAAACATATGAAATGAATCAAAGCCCAAACCTAAATTGGGCATATTAGCACGGCTGACCAGGTCCCACGCTTGTGGAAATTCGTTGATGGTGCGTCCCCAAGACAATGCTTCATACGCAATCTTGATGTTCATGGGTATCGCCAACATTGCCAACTTACGCAAGTCTTTGACCAACGCCTCGGTATCCGCAGTGGCATGCGTAGAGGTACTGGAACACATCAACATCACACTGCAATCCAATGCATGGCACATTTCCAGCATCGATTTGGCAATGTCCACTTTGTATTCATGCAAATGGCCAGACAAACCTTCAAAATCGCGCAGCACTTGAAACCCCGTTACACGCAAACCACTGGCTTTCACTGCCGCCACTGCAGCGCGCCATCCATCGGCGTGACCTACCAAATCACGTGCGGCGAGCATGATTTGGCTGAAACCCGCTTCGCGTGTGGCCTTGAGTTTGGCCTCTAGCGGCCCCGCAAATGAGATGGTGTCCATCCCAAAATCATCGATATTGCCAATTTGGTGGTTCATGGCTGTTCTATCAAGAAATGGTACGTTCGTCATGCACCAATTCAAAATTTACGCTGCCCATTTGCGTGCGGGTCAACGCGCCTTTCTTTGCGGCATCTGGTACTTTCGATGCGATGAATTCAACGCCATTTTTCTGCAACTGCTGCACTGTATTAGTCACATCGGGCGTGCCCAAGCCAATGCGGTGCAGCTCCTCATCGTTTTCAACATCCAAAATGCCCAGCTCAGGTTCAATCAATTGCAAGTAAAAATGCTGTTGATTGCTGCACGGGCTACGCAAAATTCGTCCTTTGGGCAATATGCCAAAACGCTGTGTGCTGGGCAATTCGGTGAAGCCAAACAACTCACGGTAAAACTCGGTCCAATCTTCGGTACGCTCGTTGCCAATGTACTGAACAATGCCAAAAAAATGCAGTCCAGCGATGGCTGGCGGATGCTGATCGACTGTTGGAATCGGTGTGAAATCAACATCGTAAATTGAAAATTCTTTATGCCTGTCCACAAAATAAATGCGGCTGTTGCCCACACCATGAACTGCAGGGATATTCAGCTCCATAACCTCAGCGTTCGCAGGAATGGCCCACGCACCGCGGTCTAAAGCGCGTTTGTAAGCGGCTGATGCATCGCGCACACGAATCGCAATCGCGGCGATGACAGGTCTTTCAGACAATTGCGCGTCCAGTGACCCATCGTCTTTACTGTTTTGACCATGTGCATTCACAATCACGTTGATACCGCCTTGGCGGTACAACAAAACCTCACGCGAACGGTGCCGTGCTATCGGCCTGAACCCCATGGTTTCTAAAATCTGACCCAATTGTTGTGGCTTCGATGTGGCGTACTCGATGAATTCAATGCCCTCCATACCCAAAGGGTTGGCACCTTCATCTATGGCTTCACGATTGTGGTCTGTAGTTTGTGTATTCATATTATTGCGCACCATTTTTGCTTCAATTGATTTGAACTCATTTTGTACCATTTGGTACATTTTCGCAGAGCTTAAATCATTTTTCGCAATGTTGCAAGTACGAATGCAACAAGAATTCGTCAAATGCGATTGACGAAAATTCGCAACAAAGTACTAGATAAAGGCGTGGGATTACACAACTGGATTTGATTTAGCCAGCGCGATCGCCTCATTCAAAACGGCGTTGTCACCAATGTGGTTGGCCATTATCAATACCAATTTGGTGCTGAACATATTCGCTTGTTCTTCGTTCATATCACGCTGTGCATCGATTAACGCTTGGTAAAACGCGTCGGTTTGTCCAATATTCGGCGTCCGAATAAGTGTCATGCGGCATTCTCCTTTTTACCCAAGTTTGCGCCTGATGTTTCAAATACGCCAATGCAACGTTTCACTGCTCGTGAAATTTTGATTGCATCAAATTCACGCCATCTGGCCGCCACATGCTGGTCGGGGCGCAACAAATAAACGGTTCCAGCTTTACCGTCATACCTCTCTTGCAACCTGCCCTCTGAATCTTGTAAAGAACCTGATGCAACCTGTAAAACAGGTGTTGTCAGACCGGCTGGTAAAAGAGAAGTTAATTGATTCAGTTGTTCGTTTGGTGGTGCATCACCAAAAACCAGCAGAATGAATGTTGCAGCAGGTTTACTTTGTTTGACGGACAAACGGTTCAAGACTTCGAGTAGCCAAGTGTTTGCACCATCGTATCGAACGGGTGCATCCGCACAGTTTGTGCCTGGAAACATTTTGCCTACGAACACATCCGTAGCGACATCAGGTGTGTTCAATGATGAATGCAGATACGGTGTTGGCGTGGACAAGCGGCCACTGTTAACCAAAGGTCTGGCAAAACTTTCGGTTTTAGCCAACTCTAAAACCGCATTGCGATAGCGCAAGCTGGCTTGATTTTTTGGGGTGATGAAGTCGGTAGACCGCGTGGAATTGAGCAGGTTATCGTCTGCCGCAAACGCACGTTCATCGTGGTAGCTGTCCATCAAAGATGCTGGCGCAATGCCGTCCAACACCAACTTGAGTTTCCATGCAATGTTATCGATGTCTTGCACACCGGTGTTTGCACCACGTGCGCCGAAGGGCGAAACTTGGTGTGCGGCATCGCCCGCAAACAGCACACGTCCGTAACGAAACTGATCGACACGGCGACATGCAAATTGGTAGACCGATACCCATTCCAATTCAAATTGAGCATCGGGTCCCAGCATGGCTTGTATGCGCGGAATCACGCGTTCGGGTTGTTTTTCAAGCTCAGGATCCGCGTCCCAACCGAGTTGAAAATCAATGCGCCAAACATTCTCACTTTGCTTGTGCAACAAAACCGATTGTCCGCGGTGAAACGGCGGATCAAACCAAAACCATCGTTCGGTAGGAAAATCGGCTTTCATGACCACATCGGCGATCAAGAATCGATCTTGGAAAAACTGGCCACTGAACCCCGCACCTACCAATTTGCGGGTGTCGCTGTTGGCACCGTCACAAGCAATGACCCAATCGGCCTCGACCTTGAAAATACCATCTGGGGTTTCAAGTGACAAGGTTACGGGTGCATCAGCTTTGTTTTTGTTCTGTTGCAAATCCAGCAGTTTGTGTTTCCAGCGCAAATCGACCAGTGGATGCTCTTGGCACGCTTTCACCAAGTATTCCTCTAAATAGTATTGCTGCAAATTGATCATGGCCGGCATTTTGTGCGCTGGCTCTGGCAGCAAATCAAAGCTGTAGACCAAGTCATCGCGCATGAAAACTTTACCCACTTGCCAACTAACGCCCTTGTCAACCATGGGTTTTGCCACGCCCAATCTATCCCAAATTTCCAAGGGGCGCTTGGCATAACAAACGGCTCGCGAGCCTATGCTGACGGTGTTGTTGTCATCAATCAGCACCACCGCGATGCCGCGTTGCGCACAATCCAGTGCAGCGGTTAAACCGATAGGTCCTGCACCAATGATGACAACTGGGTGACGCTTCAGCGTTTGGGTTCGCTGTTCCTCGCTTTGAACGTAATCAAACTGCGGGTAGCTATAGGTTTTTTGCACAACGGTGTTCATGGCTGTACTGACCTTATTTACTGGTTTTCTAAAGCTTTCCACATCTCAATATCGCGCTCAGCTGTCCAAATACGCGGGTCGGCGTATTTCGTCGCTTCGTCATAAGCGCGCGTCACATCGAACGGCATGCAGTGGTCAAAAATCACCCACTGTCCATACCTAGGACGCAAACGATTCATGGTCTCGTTGTAGACGGTGTTCAAGTCTTTGCCATCTTTCGCGCCGGCTTGCGCGCTGGCATAAACGTCTGACACAAATGCACGCGTATCAGACAAGCCTTGCGCCACCTGTGCAGCAGTTTGCAAAGCAGCACCACGACCGGGCACGAGCTTTTCAGGTTTGAGTGCGGCTATGGCATCCAAAGTGCTTGGCCAATCTTTAAAGTACGCATCACCTGCATACGGTGTGGCACCAAATTCCACCAAGTCGCCAGCAAACATGATTTTTTGCTGTGGCAACCAAGCCACCGTGTCGCCCTTTGTGTGACCACGTCCCAGCTGCAACAACTGCACCTCCAACTTACCCAGCCAAACCGTCATCTTGCCGGTGAAAGTCATGGTGGGCCATGTCATGCCGGGTGGCACCGATTCAACCGCGTTGAACAAGCGCGGAAAGCGCCCTATCTCGCTGGCTTTGTCTTGTTCGCCCCGCTCCACAATCAAGTCATAGGTGTCTTGGCTGGCCAAAATTTGCTCAGGCTTGTAGGCACTCGCGCCCAACACGCGAACCGCGTGGTAGTGGCTCAGCACCACGTATTTGATAGGTTTATCGGTCACTTCGCGAATACGGCGAATCACATCCTGCGCCATGACAGGTGTTGCTTGTGTATCAATCACCATCACCGCGTCGTCCCCTATGATGATGCCGGTATTGGGGTCACCCTCTGCGGTATAGGCATAGGCGTTGTCTGAGAGCTTATCGAAACTGACTTTTTTTGCTTCTAAGTCGGCTTGGCTAGCAAAGGTTTTAGCTTTTGTTTGTGTGGCGGCACCTGCTGGAGATTGATTCATCTTGATTCCTTAACGTTTGGAGAACTGTTTAATTCATTTTAACGACTGTGCAATTAGGGCAGCAAAACTCTGTTTTGTTATATATTTAATAGCACCATAGGCATTAAATACGCCATATAAAGCCTGATTCTTCATATAAATTAGCCTAAAACTGCGTTGATCTACTTAATACCACCATACTAAAAACTCAGTATACCCAACACCCGCTACCAAGAATATCGCGCATTTTCGCGCACAATTAGAATGACGTATAAAAATATGACTACTCAGAAAGCGAACCCATGAAATTTCAAGGCTCAGAAAACTACGTTGCAACCGATGATTTGATGCTGGCCGTCAATGCCGCCAGCACATTGCAAAAACCACTCTTGGTCAAAGGTGAACCCGGCACAGGCAAAACCATGTTGGCAGAAGAAGTCGCCAGCACATTGGGGATTCCGCTGTTGCAATGGCACATCAAATCGACCACCAAAGCCCAGCAAGGTTTGTATGAATACGATGCCGTTAGCCGCCTGCGTGATTCACAGCTGTCCACCATCGATGGTGGCGACAAAGTCAAAGACATCAACAACTACATTGTCAAAGGCGTGTTGTGGCAAGCCTTTACCGCTGATCAACCAGTAGCATTGTTGATTGACGAAATCGACAAAGCCGATATCGAGTTTCCAAACGATTTGCTGCGCGAAATCGACCGCATGGAGTTTTACGTATACGAAACACGCCAGCTCATCAAAGCCAAACACCGCCCTTTGGTCTTCATCACATCAAACAATGAGAAAGAGTTACCCGATGCCTTTTTGCGTCGCTGTTTCTTTCACTACATCAAATTTCCTGATGCAGTGACCATGCAAAAAATTGTCGACGTGCATTTCCCCGACTTGAAAAAAGAGTTGTTGAATGCCGCCATGAAGACTTTTTACGAAGTGCGAAACTTGTCTGGCTTGAAGAAGAAGCCTTCCACCAGTGAGCTATTGGATTGGCTGAAATTATTGGTGGCGGAAGACATCAGCTTGGAAGCACTACAAAGTAAAGATGACAAAGTGAGCATTCCACCATTGGTTGGCGCACTATTAAAAAATGAACAAGATGTTACCTTGTTCGAAAAACTGGTATTTATGCAAAGCCGAAACCGTTAAAAAGAGGATTTAAAAATGCATTCATTACTCAAATTGCTTGGCGTTGCCAGTATCGCCTTACTCGTATCGTGCGGTGGTGACGATGAAGACTTAGCTGGGCAATGCAGCGCCATCGGTCTGACTGAAAAAACCAGTACTGAGATTGTTCCCAAAATTACCAGCGGACGAGTATGTACCGATGTCAACAAATCTCCCGTATTGGCAATCCTTAAAAACATGCCAGATGGCACCTCAGGTTTGTGCACTGGTACTTTGATTACCTCAACACAGGTACTCACTGCAGCACACTGTTTAAGCGGTGCTGCCAGCATTGATGTAATTTATGGCATTGCCGCTGAGCAGTATGCACGCCTACGCGGGTCTTCGTGGGTAATACACCCTGAATACGCGGTTACAGCTTCAGGTCGATTGGTGAACGACATTGGTGTGGTGAACATGCCCATCTCAATGTCTATGTCTCCTATACCAATCCTAGCCAGCAATGCACCCAAGAATGGTCAGAAAGCGACCATTGCAGGGTATGGACTTACCGCAGGCAATTCATCTGATGCAGGTGTATTGCGCATTGGCGCAATGGTCATTGCAAGTGTAGAACCCGATTTGATCATAGGCGTATCGCAAGAAGGCAACAGCAACACTTGCTTTGGTGATTCAGGTGGTCCACTCTTGGTTCAACAAAATGGTCAAGCCAGCTTGGTTGGAACCACATCCTACGGTAGTTCTAACTCGTGCGCTTTGGGCGAATCAACGGTTTACATGAACTTGCAATCATCGAAATTGATGGGCTTCTTGCGCGGCTCTGCGCCAGGCGCTCAGTTCAACTAATCAACTAAATCATGGACGCCACATTTCCAATACACACTTTACTGAAAAGCGAATCAATCAGTCTCGAGCCATTGGTTATGCTCCACGAAGCGGGATTGCGGGAGGCCGCCGCAGATGGTGAGTTGTGGAAAATCCGAGTAACCTCTGTTCCAGAACCAAATCAAACCCGCAAATACATCGAAGACGCACTCACCATGCAAAAAGAAGGCAAACGCTTACCCTATGCGGTGATCGACGCCGCGACGGGGAGATTATTGGGGTCTAGTAGCTACCACGACATACTACCAGCTGTCAAACGCTTGGAAATTGGCTACACCTGGTACGCCCAAAGTGTGCAGCGCAGCCATGTGAACACCACTGCAAAACTCATGTTGATGACACATGCCTTTGAAACTTTGGGTTACAACGTGGTGGGTTGGCGCACAGACAATTTCAACTTCGCAAGCCAACGTGCCATCGAGCGCTTGGGCGCAAAAAAAGACGGCGTCATACGCGGTCACGCGCCGCGACGCGACGGCACCATACGCGATACCGTGATGTACAGCTTGACTCGAGGTGAATGGCCTGAAGTTAAGGCTCAGTTGTTGTATTCCTTGAGCAAACATCGTTCATGATATTGCCATGCTAATTGACTTTTTCTACACCTTGCGCGAAGCCAAATTGCCGATTTCGGTGAAGGAGTATTTGGATTTATTGGGTGCTTTAAAGGCTGGCGTTGTGGGGCCCAACACGCCAGATGATGAAGCCGAACACAGCGACACAGGAAGTGGCTACGACATCAATGATTTTTACTATTTGAGCCGTTTGGTTTTAGTCAAAGACGAAAAGCACTATGACAAGTTTGACCGTGCTTTTGCAGCATATTTCAAAGGCATTGAAGCGATTGCAGATTTCACCAAAGATGTGCCTCTGGACTGGTTGCGTAAAAATCTTGAATTGAATTTGTCGCCCGAAGAACGTGCCAAGATTGAAAAAATGGGCTGGGACGAGCTCATGGAAACATTAAAAAAACGTTTTGAAGAGCAAAAAGAACGCCATGAGGGTGGCAACAAATGGATTGGCACGGGTGGCACTTCACCATTTGGCGCATATGGGCAAAACCCGCAAGGCATACGAATTGGACAAGACAAAAGTCGCAACCGAAGCGCCGTCAAAGTGTGGGACCAGCGTGCTTACAAAGACTATGACGACAGCCAAGAGCTGGGCACACGCAACATCAAAGTGGCATTGCGCCGTTTGCGCAAATTTGCACGATTGGGCAATGAGGAAGAACTGGATTTAGATGACACCATTCATTCAACAGCCGCCAATGCAGGGTATTTGGACATCAAAATGGTGCCCGAAAAGCACAACAACGTCAAAATTTTGCTCTTGATGGACGTGGGCGGCACCATGGACGACCACATTCAGCGGGTTGAAGAACTGTTTTCAGCATCCAAAACAGAATTCAAACACCTGGAGTTTTATTATTTTCACAATTGTGTTTATGACTTCATGTGGAAAAACAACCGCCGCCGTTATGCAGAAAAGTTTGAAACATGGGACATCATTCGAAAATACAACAAAGATTACAAACTCATCTTTGTGGGCGACGCCACCATGAGTCCCTACGAAATTTTGCAACCTGGTGGCAGTGTCGAATACAACAATCCAGAAGCTGGCGCAGAATGGTTGCAGAGGCTTACGCATGCATTTCCTAAATTTGCTTGGATCAACCCTGAACCTCAAGGGGTTTGGCAATACCGTCAAAGTATTGCAGTGATCCAGCAATTGATGAGCCAGCGCATGTTTCCTTTGACAATCAAGGGTTTAGAAGATGCCATGCGGCTCCTAAGCAAGTAGCTTTTGTAAGTAAAATTGCCATTTCAAGCCTTAAATTTGCTATAATCAGAGGCTTTTCGATCCTCTGGCCGACCGCTCTTTAACGACATTTTTGTTGTATTTACGAGCATATGTCAATCCCGACATTGGTGCTGCCATGATCAATAAGAGGAAACCATGAATTTAATCCAAACTTTAGAGCAAGAAGAAATTGCTCGTCTGAACAAGACCATCCCTGAATTTGCACCTGGCGACACCGTTGTCATTAACGTCAACGTCGTTGAAGGTACACGCAAGCGTTTGCAAGCTTTTGAAGGCGTGGTCATCGCTATTCGCAACCGTGGCTTGAACAGCAGTTTCATTGTTCGTAAAATTTCCAGCGGTGAAGGCGTTGAGCGTACGTTCCAAACTTACAGCCCATTGATTGCCAGCATCGAAGTCAAGCGTCGCGGTGATGTTCGTCGTGCCAAGTTGTACTACTTGCGTGATCGCAGCGGTAAATCTGCGCGTATCAAAGAAAAATTGGCACCTAAAAAGGTTAAAACTGCATCTGTTGCAGCATAAAACAATACCTGTATTCGACCCACGCAAAGTCCCTGTCGTCGGCACAGGCGAACATTTGCGTGCGGTACACCCCACCCAACTTAATCCAGAAGCTCTAAGACAGCGGTTTCAAAATCCGCCGCTTTGGACGCCTGAAGTCCTTCGGGAAGCCAGTTTTACCGAGCGCGAACCCGCAAATGCTGCGGTGTTGATCCCTCTGGTGATGCGTGATGAGTTGATGGTTCTGCTCACACAACGCACCCAAAACATGTCGACACATGCAGGTCAAATTGCATTTCCGGGTGGCAAATCAGACCAAGCGGATGCAGATGCCATCGCCACTGCTTTGCGTGAATCGCAAGAAGAAATTGGGTTAGATGCTACTTTTATAGAGGTTATTGGCGCGCTACCCAACTACATCACTGGAACACACTTCATTGTCAGCCCCATAATTGCTCTGGTCAAACCGGGTTTTGAAATTCAGCCCAACCCCATAGAAGTTGATCATGTATTTGAAGTTCCGCTGTCATTTCTAATGCACCCAAGGAATCACATGGAGCATGAGATGTCTTGGCAGGGTCAACAGCGTCGTTGGTTTTCAATGCCCTACCCTAAGCAATCGCAGGATGGCAAAACTCTAGAATCAAAAGAAGAAGATGATGCGACTCACTTCATTTGGGGTGCAACAGCCGGTATGCTGCGGAATCTATACCGTTTTTTAATCGCCTAGATATGTGCTGCGACAAAGTAGCCAGTCTCAATGCATGCCGCGCTCATCAGGCTCATCCGTTGAGGTGCTGATGACACTGGTTTGAATGCCTTTGGCTTTACGCCAAGCAAATATGACATAGCCGCTGATGCCATAAATCACAAACAATGCAGATAAAACTATAGCGGGTTCTAATGCAATGATGGCAATCACCAAAGCAATGACAACAGTCACGATAAATGGCACACTTTGTTTGAAATGCACGTCTTTGAAACTGTAAAAAGGCACATTGGTGACCATGGTCAAGCCAGAGTACAGCACCAATGCAAACATAGGCCAAGCCACATCACTTCCTTTGATACCAGCTTCTGTTGCAATCCACAAAAAACCAGTCACTATGGCTGCGGCTGCTGGTGATGGCAAACCTTGAAAATAGCGTTTATCGACTACAGCAGTGTTGACATTAAAACGTGCCAAACGAAGTGCCGCGCAAGCGCAGTACACAAAAGCTGCAAACCACCCCCAGCGCCCTAGTCCTTTGAGTGCCCAAATATAGGATATTAATGCCGGTGCGGCACCAAAGGAAACCATATCGGAGAGCGAATCCATTTGCTCTCCGAAGGCGCTTTGTGTATTGGTCATGCGCGCGACACGGCCGTCTAGACTGTCAAGCACCATAGCGCAAAATACGCCTATGGCCGCCATTTCAAATCGGCCGTTCATCGCCATCACAATGGCGTAAAACCCACCAAACAATGCTGCTAAAGTGAACAGATTAGGCAATATGTAAATGCCCTTGCGTCGTTTTGGAAGAGTTTGAAGCGTTTTCAAACTTTCATCATCTTGCGAAACCTGTTCACCATCGTGCATAGTAACCTCTGTTGTCAAATTCTTTTCAGATTGATTACAGGCTTAATTGCGGGTTTGGTCAACTAATTTATTTTTTGCAATCCATGGCATCATGGCGCGCAACTGTGTTCCCACCTTTTCGATGCTGTGATCCGCTGTGTTACGGCGACGTGCTGTCATACTTGGGTAGTTCAAACGACCTTCTTGAATGAACATTTTGGCGTAGTCGCCATTTTGAATGCGTTTCAATGCATTGCGCATCGCCACACGGCTTTGGTCATTGATGACCTCTGGGCCTGTCACGTATTCACCAAACTCAGCATTGTTAGAAATTGAATAATTCATGTTGGCAATACCACCTTCATAAATCAAATCAACAATCAATTTGAGTTCATGTAAGCACTCAAAATAAGCCATTTCAGGGGCGTAGCCGGCTTCTGTCAATGTTTCGTAACCCATTTTGATGAGTTCAACTGCGCCGCCACACAATACGGCTTGTTCACCAAACAAGTCGGTTTCGGTTTCTTCTTTGAAGCTGGTTTCAATGATGCCAGCTTTGCCGCCACCATTGGCCATCGCATATGACATCGCCAATTCACGGGCTTTGCCTGAAGTGTCTTGGTGCACTGCAACCAAGTGAGGTACGCCGCCACCTTGCGTATAAGTATTGCGAACAGTGTGACCTGGCGCTTTGGGCGCAACCATCCACACATCCAAATCAGCACGTGGTGTGACTTGGTTGTAGTGAACGTTGAAACCATGTGCGAAAGCCAAGGAAGCACCCTTTTTCAGATGCGCTTCAATGCCTTGGTAAACAGCCGCAATGTTTTCATCAGGCAACAAAATCATGACGACATCAGCAGACTTCACTGCGTCGTTCACTTCCATGATATTCAAGCCCGCTTTGGCAACTTTATCCCATGAGGCGCCGCCTTTGCGCAAGCCAACAACGACTTTTACGCCACTGTCGTTCAAATTTTGGGCGTGTGCATGACCTTGGCTTCCGTAACCAATGATTGCCACGGTTTTACCTTTAATCAAGCTCAGGTCGCAGTCTTTGTCGTAATAAACTTTCATCTCAATCTCCGTTAATAAATGCTAAAAAATACAAACTTTATGATGACACGGTATTGTAAGCGCCGTGCTATTCATATCCATTTAACTTAAATATGCTGTTAAGCGCGTAATATGCGCTCGCCGCGTCCAATGCCGCTTGGACCCGTGCGAACGGTTTCCAAAATCGCTGTTTTGTCCATGGCTTCCAAAAACGCATCGTTTTTAACATGGTCGCCAGTCAGCTCAATGGTGTAACTTTTCTCTGTCACATCAATGATGTGTCCGCGAAAAATATCAGCCATGCGTTTGATTTCTTCACGTTCTTTACCGACCGCACGCACTTTTACCATCATGAGTTCACGTTCGGTGTAAGCACCTTCGGTCAAATCAACCACTTTAACCACTTCAACCAATCGGTTCAAATGTTTGGTGATTTGTTCAATGACATCATCCGATCCTGAAGTTTGGATGGTCATACGTGACAGCGTTGCATCTTCAGTTGGTGCAACAGTCAAAGCCTCGATGTTGTAGCCACGTGCAGAGAACAAGCCTACCACGCGAGACAATGCACCAGCTTCATTTTCAAGAAGGACAGCAATAATGTGTTTCATATTTTGATTGTCCTTTCTTTACAGGTCTTCTGAACCAAGCAACATTTCGTCAATTCCCATGCCTGCCTTCACCATTGGGAACACATTCTCAGTGGGGTCGGTGCGGAAATCCATGAAGACTGTGCGATCTTTAAGTTTGCGTGCTTCGCGCAATGCCGGTTCAACGTCTTTCGGTGACTCAATCAGCATGCCCACATGACCATAAGCTTCGGCTAACTTCACAAAGTTGGGCAAAGCATCCATGTAGCTGTGGCTGTAACGACCTTCATAATCAATCTCTTGCCACTGGCGCACCATGCCTAAAAAGCGGTTATTTAACGCGACGATTTTGATAGGTGTGTTGTACTGCAAGCAGGTTGATAGCTCTTGAATACACATTTGTACCGAGCCTTCACCAGTCACGCAGAACACTTCTTTATCGGGTTTGGCCAATTTGATACCCATGGCATAAGGTATGCCGACACCCATGGTGCCCAGACCGCCAGAATTGATCCAACGACGCGGCTCTTCAAATTTGTAGTACTGCGCGGCCCACATTTGGTGTTGCCCAACATCCGATGTGATGTAGGTTTCTTCACCCTTGGTCATATTGCACAGTGTTTCAATCACATATTGCGGTTTGATGACATCGCCTTTACCGTGGTCATACTTGAGACAATCACGTTTACGCCAGCTGTCAATCATGTTCCACCATTCACCCAATGCTTTGGTATCGGGTTTCAATGAACCTTCCTTGATCATGGCGATCATTTCGAGCAACACTTCTTTCACGTCCCCCACGATTGGGATATCTACTTTGACGCGTTTCGAAATACTGGATGGATCAATATCGATGTGAATGATTTTGCGTTCAACTTGAGCAAAATGTTTGGGGTTACCAATCACGCGGTCATCAAATCGTGCACCAACCGCTAACACCACATCGGCGTTTTGCATAGTGTGATTGGCTTCGAATGTGCCATGCATGCCCAACATGCCTAAGAACTTGGGGTCGCTGGCGGCAATAGCGCCTAAACCCATCAAAGTATTGGTGCATGGGAAACCCAGCATGTCTGCGAGTTGTCGCAATTCAGCCGTGGCGTTGCTCAGCAACACACCACCACCCGTATAAATATAGGGGCGTTTGGCAGCTAACAACAACTGCAATGCTTTGCGAATTTGACCACTGTGCCCTTTGCGAACCGGGTTATACGCACGCATTTCAATTGATTCGGGGTAACCGTGGTACGGTACTTTTTTGAATGAAACGTCTTTTGGAATATCAACCACCACAGGGCCAGGTCGACCGCTGCGAGCGATATGAAAAGCTTTCTTCATTGTTTCAGCCAAATCGCGTGCGTCTTTGACCAAAAAATTGTGTTTGACGATTGGGCGCGTGATACCGATGGTGTCGCACTCTTGGAATGCATCTAAGCCAATGGCGGCGGTGGGAACTTGACCAGTCACAATCACCATTGGAATGCTGTCCATGTAGGCAGTGGCGATGCCGGTTACCGCATTGGTGGCACCTGGACCTGACGTGACCAAAGCGACGCCCACTTCACCCGTTGCACGGGCATAACCATCGGCAGCATGCACGGCAGCTTGTTCATGGCGCACCAAAATGTGCTGCATGGTGTCTTGTTTGTAAAGTGCGTCATAAATGTGCAAAACAGCACCGCCTGGGTAACCCCAGATGTATTTGACGTTTTCGGCTTGAAGTGCTTTAACCAGTATCTCAGCGCCACGAAGTTCAGGCGCAGATGAAGATGCTGACACGGTGGCAGATGCGGAAGCTGAAGACTCAGCTTGATTCGTTTTCATGGTGATCCTTTAACTAAAACCTTTGTGAATTTCTCTAACGAAATACCTTGGGTGCCCCTTTGCTGAGCTCTTGTGGAACCGCATCAGGACTTAGGACCGTTGCCATGAGCGCATGATGTTAACGCTCTGCCACGATCCGTTTGCCGTTTAACTTGCAACACGCATTATCGCATTTGAATGCGCAAAATATCAGATTCAATCAGTCATTCATCATCTTTTTGATATTTCCAGTGCCATAATTCGTCGCAAAACGTCAACCATATATTTAGAACGTCACACAAAAAGCCACATTGGCGCAATCACTTGGCAACCGAACTCGAACTCTCTGACTTCCTTAAAAGCGTAGAAAAACGTGCCTTCAAGCGCTCGTTGTACCACGTTCGCAACGAAGAATCCGCCTTAGACATCGTGCAAGACAGCATGATGAAGTTGGCTGAGCACTATGGCGACAAGCCAATCGAAGAGTTGCCGATGCTGTTTCAGCGCATTTTGTCCAATTGCACCTTGGATTGGTTTCGTCGCCAAAAGACTCAAAAAGGCGTTTTTTCCAACTTCAGCGACTTTGCAACCAGTGATGAAGACGGAAATTTCGATATTTTGGAAACTTTAGAACTAGAAAACGACTCAGATGGCACAGAAAGTGCTGAATCGGTAACAAGTCGAGCACAAATATTCAGAGAAATAGAAAAAGAGATTCAAGAGTTACCTGCACGTCAACGAGAAGCCTTCCTCATGCGTTATTGGGAAGAGTTCGATGTGGCTGAGACTGCAACCGCCATGGGTTGCTCTGAAGGCAGCGTGAAAACGCACTGCTCCAGAGCCGTTGCCGCTTTAGCCAAGGCATTGAAAGCACGAGGCATACAACTATGAATACATTACAAAACACTTTATCCTCAGAACAAAACTTAGCCAAAACGACAACTGCGCAACAAACACACGATGCGTTTGGCCAAAAAGTAGCAGCACGCTTGACCGCTGGTCAAGCCGACATTCACCACGACATTTCTGAACGCTTGCGCGTTGCCAGACAAATGGCGGTTGCCAAACGCAAGCGTGTGGCCATGTCCAAAACAGCAGGCGCCGTCTACGGTGGCGGTGGATCGGCAAGTTTGTCATTTGATGACGAAGGCATTAGCTGGTGGAACCGCTTCGCGTCATTCTTGCCTTTATTGATTTTGGTCGCCGGTTTAATTGCCATTGCAGACATCCAAACCACGCAACAAGCCCAATTCGCAGCAGAATTAGACGCCGACATTTTGACTGACACACTACCAGCCAGTGCCTATGTGGACCCTGGTTTTGCGCAGTTCCTTAAAATGAATGCGGAAGCAAGTTCAGCAGGACAAGCGCCATTGACTCCGTTGTCAACAAACGAAGTGAGCCAGGTTCAAGAAATTTAATATTTCCTCGACCCTTTATAAGACTGCATGTTTTTGAAAGCATTTCTCCATCACAGCTTCATCGCGATATTAGCACTGTCGTTGAATCAACTTGCCAGCGCACAAGATGCTACTGGCAAGGTGCAATCGACTCCAGCCAATGAAATTGCAAAAAAACCAGTAGCCAAGTCAGCTGTTCCAGCTACACCAGTTGCACCTGCTAAAAATTGGTCTGGTTTGACAGAATCACAAAAAGTTGCTTTGGCTCCCCTTGAATCGGTTTGGGCCAATATTTCACCGGTTAAGAAGCAAAAATGGCTGGATATTTCAGTGGGCTATCACCTGCTGTCGCCCGAAGGTCAATCAACGTTGCACTTTCGCATGAAAGAATGGGCCAGTCTGACCAAAAAGCAACGTGAGCAAGCAAGACAAAATTTTGCACAAGCCAAAAAACTGTCCCCAGATGACAAGCAAATCAAATGGCTGGCGTATCAGGCACTCAGCCCCGAAGAAAAATTGAAACTGGCCAAAGCCAATCAATCCGCCAAAGTTACCGGTGCTGCACCTGCCCTCAAGCCCAGTGCGTTGGCCCCCGCGCCTACTGCTATTGCCGCCAAGCCAGGTGCTGACCAGCCGAAAGCATTGCTCACACCCCCACAGACACCTCGCTAGTTAGCACAGCGTAGCACGCATGAGCCAAGTCACTCGCAGCGCAGATGCTGCAACCGATATACCTGCCAGCCAGACAACGAATCTGACACCCAGCATAGGCCGACGCATGGCCAGCTGGTTTTACGAAGGTTTGTTGATGTTCGGCGTGGTGTTCATTGCGGGTTATTTGTTCAGCACTTTGAGCCAAACCCGCCATGCATTGGACAACCGACACGCCTTACAAGCCTTCCTATTTGTGGTCTTTGCGATTTACTTCACGTGGTTTTGGCACAAGGGTCAAACCTTGGCAATGAAAACTTGGCACATTCGCGTGGTTGACGCCATAACAGGACAACCCATCACGCAAAAACGCGCATTTGCACGTTATGTTCTGAGCTGGCTGTGGTTGCTACCGCCCTTGCCTTTTGCAGCGTTGATTCCACTGGCTGCACTCGAAACGGTGGCCTTGGTGATGATTTGGGTTGTGGTCTACGCACAGCTCAGCCGATTGCATCCTGATCGGCAGTTTTGCCACGATGCGTGGGCTGGCACGCGCTTGGTGCAAAAAGACTAATTCAGAGCTTCGTCCAACAATTCCACCCAGTGTTTAACCGGTGTGGCTGTTCCGCTTTGCAAGTGTGTGATGCAGCCGATATTGGCGGACACAATCACATCAGGATTCATCGCACCTATATGACCTAATTTGCGGTCACGCAGTTGGTAGGCCAAATCGGCTTGCAGCACCGAATAAGTCCCTGCCGATCCGCAGCACAAATGTGCTTCGCAACTGGCAGTATTGATATTGAAACCCAACACACCCAAATGCTTTTCCACCCCTCCGCGCAGCTGCTGCCCATGCTGCAAGGTGCAAGGTGGGTGGAAAGTGACAGTCTGTGCTTTTTGGGCATTCACTTTGCTTTTCAATGCGCCCACTAAATCTGGCAGCAACTCGCTCAAATCTTTGGTCAAATCACTCACGCGTTGGGCTTTATCGGCATACTGCGGGTCATCTTGCAAAATATGCCCGTACTCTTTTACCGTCACACCGCAACCGGATGCGTTCATCACAATGGCTTCAATGGATTGGCTTTCGATAGAAGGCCACCACGCATCTATGTTGGCACGCATCTGCGCTTTGCCACCCTCTTGGTCGTTCAAGTGAAACTTCACCGCGCCGCAGCAACCCGCTTTGGCTGCAACAATGGTTTCTATACCTGCAGCGTCCAGCACGCGGCGCGTGGCGCTGTTGATATTTGGGCTCATGGCCGCTTGCACACAGCCCTCTAACATCAGCACTTTGCGTTGATGTATTTGTGATGGAATTTGACCTACAGCTTGCTTGGCAGGTACTTTATTTTTGAGAGATGCAGGCAACAAAGGTCGCACCATTTGCCCCATCGCCATGGCAGGCGCAAAGAAAGGTGACGTGAGCCCTTCTTTCAAAGCCCAGCGAATGGTTTTTTCTACCATAGGCCGCACCACTTTGGCATCAACCAATTTGCGTCCTATGTCCACCAACTGCCCATAGTTGACACCGCTGGGGCATGTGCTTTCGCAGTTGCGGCAGGTCAGGCAGCGGTCCAAATGCAATTGGGTTTCGCGCGTGGGGGTTTGGCCTTCCAACACCTGTTTCATCAGGTAAATGCGTCCTCTTGGACCGTCTAATTCATTGCCCAACAATTGGTAGGTTGGGCAGGTTGCTGTACAAAATCCACAGTGCACGCATTTGCGCAAAATCGCTTCTGCGGCTTTGCCGTCTGCCGTGTTGATGTATTCAGGCGCTAAATTGGTTTGCATATTGATTCAAGTGCCCAAAACAATTACATATCCGCAAACATGCGACCCCAGTTAAAAATACCGGCTGGGTCAAACTCTTGCTTCAATTGTTGGTGAATGCGCAACAAAGGTGCGGATAATGGGTTAAATCTGGCTATAGACGGCGTATTAATTGCCTGTGATGCTATGAAAAGAGTAGCACTACCGCCCACACGTGTGGCAAATTCGCGCAACACCATTGGGTTTTTAGCAGCAGCCTCTGCACTCAATTTCACCCAGCGCAAAGCGCCGTGCCACTCCACCAGCGTTTCACCATAGGCGTCTAGCTGCAAATCGGGCGTGGTGTCAGGCACGCTCAAACGCCACAAAGATTCACCTTCATTCAACTTAAAAAATGGCAAGGTTTGGTTGCGCAAAGCTTGCCAATCGGCCGCCACAGTGGCATTGCCCGAAGCGGCATTTTGTAACTCGCCACCCATGCTATTGATAGCTGCATTCACCGCTGCGACCGCACCGCGCAGGCGCACATACAGTACGCCTTTGCCCTGTTCACTTCCTGACTCTTTCACCCAACAACTGGCATTCAAAGGCAATGGCTTGCCACCCCAGGTGTTCAGCATGGTGATGGCTTCTTGTTGCGAACACGCAAACTTCAAAGTGGCTTCGGCCGGTGCAATGGGCAGTACCTTGAGAGAAACTTCTGTGATCAGTCCCAGCGTGCCCATGGACCCCGCCATCAATCGACTTACGTCATAACCCGCCACGTTTTTCATCACCGTGCCACCAAAATGCAAGGCTTCGCCTTTGCCATTGATGATGTCCACGCCCAACACATAATCGCGCAGCGCACCGCTGCTGGCGCGCGCTGGGCCGCTAAGTCCCGCTGCCACCATGCCCCCCACTGTGGCTTGTGATCTTGCAAAATGGGGCATGATGGTTTCACCACCCCAAGTTTGCCCAAAATGCGGTGGTTCAAACGGTAGGCATTGGTTTTTTTCTGCCAGCACAGATTCCAATTCCGCCAGCGGTGTACCCGCTTTCACGGTCACCACCAATTCACTGGGCTCGTAACTAGAGATGCCTTGCAGTGAAGGGTATGTGGTGGTGTCCAAAATTTCACCGACCAGCTCTTGCCCATAAAAATCTTTGCTGCCACCCCCACGAAAGCGCAATGGCGTTTTCGCGGCTGCCGCACTTTGAATGCGGTCAATCAGAGGTTTCAAATTGACTGATGTCGCCGACAATGACGCTGATGAAGATGTGATGGCCATGTGCGCAATGTTAGCGGTAAAGCGCCATAAAACGCTGAGTCTATGCTCATTTGAGCGTGAATTCTTTTAACGAAATCTGTGAAAGCGAACGTGGCTTCTTTGATTCAATGCCCAGCAGCAACGTGTTCGCCAGCTTTCAGGGCGTAGACCGTACCGCAATACGGGCATTTGGCGCTGCCAGTGTGTGCAATGTCCAAAAACACCTTGGGGTGCGTGTTCCAAACTTGCATGTGTGCAGTGGGGCTGGGGCAATACACGCCGCCTTCGCGGTTTAAATCAGAAGCGAGAAGTTCAATGGCTTGGTTGGTTTTGGCGTTAGACATGGTGCTATTAATTCTGATTGCGATTCAAATAATGAAAGAGAAATTTTAAAGGATTTACCCTGTTACAGAACTGACGGTTTCACTTCGGCTACTGGCGTCTCTACAGTTTCCGCAACTAGTTCAGGCCGCCACAAAACCCATGTACTCAACTTGCCTTCATCGAAGGTGCAAGTCACATGCGACTGTGTGCCATCGGTCCAGCGAAACAATTCGGGTTGTGCATCTTTGGGCGATTGTTGTTCACCCAATGATTTGGTCAATGCGATCACATGCAACAGTGTCACGCCTTTGTTCAACTTGGCATTGAGCATCACCGCGCTGTCCACATAGCCAATCGGTAGATTCGCCGCGCGCTTCAAGACCTGCATGGTGCGGTTGAAATGCAGCAGCAACCAAAACACCAAACCCGTCCCCACAAAAGCCACACCCTGCCAACTGTAATATTGGTACGCTGCCACCAAAGCGGCTGCCATCAAAAGAGGGATTATGAATTTTTTGAGCATGGTAGATATGTATTTCAATTGCTATATATTTAATAGCAGTATAGGCAATAAATACGCCGGATAGAGGCCAATTTCATATATTCTTTCACCGCTTTACAGCCCGCTCAATCAGTGCGATTTCTGCAGCATTGAGCTTAAACAAGTTATAGACAATGTCATCAATGCTGCGTTCGGTGGCGGCTAGGTTGGCACTGAGCTGGAGAATAAGGGTTTTTTCTTCGTTAAAGAGTTGCTCCCAGTCATTGCGTTCGCGCAGCGGAATTTCGGTTTTGAAACGTTTTTGTACTTCAAAGTGAAAGGCTTTGAAATCATCCAGCAGCCACCAGCTGCCCAGTTTGTCACCCAAATTGGCTTGTGCGCCTTTGGGTGCGGGCACAGGCAGCAACTCTAAAATCCGCCTGCCAACCCTACGCTGCACGGCCAAACGCTCTTTAGCCGCTTGGGCGCAAGCGGTGGCGAGATGGGTAAGTTCGGATTGTTGTGCATTGGTGGCGGTGGGGATGGGGAGTGTTTCAATGTTTTGACCGCGTAATTCATAGCGCCAAATGCCACCACGCAAGGGCGAACAAATGCCTTGAATCACAAACCAAATGGCTTTGGAATTCAATATAGCTACAGACGAAGCATTCTCTGTTGGAATAATAAAACCCTTGTCGTTGCTGATAAAACTATCCGTATCAAACAAAAATTTTGATCCCTGCGAAATCACGGGGTAAAAAATCTTAGGTTTATCAAACGCTTCGTAATACGCGCAAGCCCGCAATTCCCACCAATATTCCCCTTTATCCGTGCGCTTACGCGCTGCATCTGCAAAGGGGGCCAGGTAGGCCGCCAAATGCGGGTGGCGGGTTTGTAGCCAGGTGAAAGCAGTTTCTTCTGCTATATAATTAGTAGCAATAGATGCATTATTTACGACGGCTACAGGCATATTCATGGTTGATTTTGTCCAACCCTTGGGCAGCAAAATCAACCACCTGTCCTCACTCTCCACTTGCCAGCGCTTGATGTCTTTGCCCTCTAAAAACGGTTTGAAGAGCGGCGCGCTTTCGGGGTCGGCAAAGACCAAGCGGTCGCGGGTGGCGCGGTCTATTACGAAGGCTTCGTTAAGGCCAGTTTTGATGCCGTACAAAGGTGAGCCAAAAACTTCTTTCAAACTCGCGTGCCCGTGTGTCAACTTGTCGCGCAAGGCGGCGGCCTTCTAGTTGCCACTCGGCGTAGGCCGATGTTGCCACTCTGCGGCATCGCCAGCCTCAATTTCCGCCTGCCCCCCGAAAGCTGCGCTGTATTCAGGCTTTGCTTGCTCTCTTCAAAGGTGGCAGACAAATCAGGCACGGCAACGCTAAGCTGCAAAAACTGTGCAGGCACATTGTCATCTGGCGCAGTTTTTTGCACCACCACAATGGCAGGGTAAATGGTGACGCCTTCAAACACTTGCCAATCTCCAAAGTCCACCAAGGTTTCAATTTGCCCCTGCTGGCGCAACAGGCGGCGCAGCGGCTCGCCCGAGCTGGTTTTAAAAAAGCTGCTGCTAGAAATAAACCCCAGCCGCCCACCTTTGCGCAAAAGCTTGCACAAGCCCAGCTCGTAAAAATAAACATACAAATCCGCCACGCCGTGGTAGGCGCTGTAGTGCTGTTGAAGATAAGGCTTGAGATTGGTGAACAACTCTTGGCGCACATAGGGCGGGTTGCCCAGAATGACGTCGAATCCCGCATTTTCAGCATCATTTTGGCCTGTAGTCGGCGTATTGATTGCGTGTGGTGCTATTTTATTAGGAGTAAATACAGTATTAAAGTGTGCTTGCCAGTCAAAGGCCTGCGGGTCTAAGCTGGGGTCTGTAACCAAGCTGTTGCCTTGGTAAAAATTGGCTTCTAGGCCGGCGAGTTTGTGGCCGCGCTCTGCGGTTTTGAGCCACAGCGATAGCTTGGTGATTTCAATACTTTCAGCATTGATGTCAACGCCAAACAAGTTGTTGCGCAAAATAGTATGGCTGATGTAATCTGGCTTCGCGTGTTCAATCAATTTCAAATCCAGCTGTGGCGCGAGGTCTTTGAGCCTCAAACGCAGCTGTTTATATTGTTCTTTGAGTACATCAAACGCCGCCACTAAAAACGCGCCCGAGCCGCATGCGGGGTCACAAACGCGAAGCGTTGTCAAGCTTGCTTCCCAAGCTTTCCAAAACCAGTATTCGGTGATGTTGTCTGGCTCGGTCGATAATGGGGCGTTGCTTTTTTCGTCGTTGCTGGCTTTGCGCCAAGCTGTACCATCGTGATACTGCGCGTGTAGTGCGTTGAATCTATCCGCGATCACCGGTGTTAAGGTTTTATCAACAATGAAACGGGTGATGTGGTCTGGCGTATAAACCACACCGTCACGCTTGCGTTTGCCAGCCACGCCTGCGCTGTTGCCTTTTTTAGCACCAGTGGGTAAAACTTTATCTGCACTCAGTTTGAAGTTATCGATGTTCCCTAGGTTGGCAATATGTTCAAGGTCACTGATACTTTGCTCAAAAATACGTCCCAACACAGTGACGCTAACCTCTTGTTCATAATCGTAACCCGCAAGTACGCTGAATTTTTCAACCAGTTGGTCGCTGACTTGCAGGTTGTCCAAGTCCGCATCAGGAGCGAACAAGCCACCGTTGTAGGGGGGAATTTTCAGGTACGGATTGCCAACGTCAACCGCTTTAAATAGACCACGAAAGTTGTGCCATTTCGGTTGTGGGTTGTATACGTCCACATTTTTGACAGCATGAGCTATGGCTCCACTGGGCAGTAGGCCACGGCTTTCGGCAAAAGCGATGAAAAGCAAGCGGTCAATCAGCTTTTGTGCGTGGCGCACCAGGTCAGCAAAATCAACAATGGGATTTTGGTGGTGCAAGCCCAAGATGAGTTCTTGTCGCAAGGCTTTGTAGTCGGTGTAGAGCTGCTCTGTCACCTCACGCTCTTGCAGCGCATTGTCTTTGAGCAAGCGCTGCGTGTTGCCGCTCGTGAGATTGTGTTGCCCCAACAGCCCCACAAAATTGGCATACGCTTGTGGCTCTAGCAAATCGGAGATGTGCCAACATTCATAAGCTGCACGACCACAGCCCAAGGCGTAGAGGCGAATTTCGTCACAGTTGCTGACTAGCACAAATTGGCTACCGGGCAAATCGTTGGCGTATTCCCATGCTTGTTGAACTGGGCTTTTTAGCCGTGCAGGCATGAGTGCATCAAGGTTGCTGGTTTTTAGGCCTTTGAGCTCAAAGGGCGCGACAACTTGTTTAATGTCGTATGTGAAAGTGCCCAAAGCGGCATCAACTTTTCCATTGGCCGCACGCGTTTCACGGTCTAGCGTCCACGCAGCAGAGCCAATCTCGGCGTAACCCAGAATTGAAATGAAGAAGCGGGTTAAAAAAGCCGAAACAATGGCTTCTTCCTTTTCCTTGCCCAGCTTGCCTTTGATTTCGTTGTGCCAACCTTCAATCAATACGCGATGTGTTTCAGGCAATGGCTGCGCCGCGAAACGGCTTTTCAGCAGTTTGGGGCTGAATAGCGGTTGAGCAAATAAATCGCGCGGCATAGATTTGTTGTTGTGTTAGCTGTCGGTTCGCAAAGTTGTTACTATATATTTAATAGCAAACTAGGCAATCAATACGCCGGATAGAGGCCAATTTCTTATATATTTTTGCAATTTACTTCCACACCTTCCACGGTGCTTGGCCGCTGGCCCACAGGCCTTCGAGCATATTCTTCTCGCGCAGGGTGTCCATGGGTTGCCAGAAACCTTCATGGCGGTAGGCGATAAGTTCGCCGCTGTGTGCCAAGTTTTGCAGTGGTTCGTTTTCCCACGAGACGCTGTCGTCTTTGATTTGGTCAATGACTTTGGGCGACAGAATGAAAAAACCGCCGTTGAAAGCGCCACCGTCGCCGGGTTTCTTTTCTGCAAAACCTTTGACCTGATTGCCCTGCATGTCCAGTGCGCCATAGCGTCCGGGTGGTGTGATGGAGGTGATGGTGGCTTGCTTGCCGTGCGCTTTGTGAAAAGCCAATTGCGCGGTGATGTCAATGTCGGACACGCCGTCGCCGTAGGTGAAGCAAAATGCCTCTTCGTTTTTCAAGTAATCCGCCACGCGTTTCAAACGACCGCCAGTCATGGTGTTCTCGCCGGTGTCTACCAAGGTCACTTTCCACGGCTCGGCAGATTGCTGGTGCACTTCCATTTTGTTGTTGGCCATGTCAAAGGTGACATCCGAAGTGTGCAAAAAGTAGTTGGCAAAATATTCTTTGATGACATAGCCTTTGTAGCCGCAGCAAATGATGAAATCATTGATGCCATGGGCAGAATAGATTTTCATGATGTGCCACAAAATCGGTTTGCCGCCGATTTCAATCATGGGTTTGGGGCGCGTGGTCGATTCTTCACTGATGCGTGTGCCCAAACCGCCGGCTAGGATAACTGCTTTCATTCTGTTTTCTTTCTCAGTTTTATCTGTTTTATCTTGAATATCTATTCTTCAATCAATTGTAACTTGGTCAATAATGTTGCCATGAACGACATGACGCACCTTGATGCACCCACTTCCTTGCTCGCCCAAGCCGATTGGCAGCACCTTGAACCCATTCAACTGACGCCCTTTGTATGCCGATTGACCGCGCCCAACCCCAGCGTGATGACAGGCCCTGGCACCAACAGCTACATTGTTGGCACAGCAGACACAGGCTACATCGTTATCGACCCAGGCCCAAACGATGCTGAACACATTGAGCGTTTATACGATGCCACTGCGGGCGATATAGTGGCAATTGTCTGCACCCATTCACACCCTGACCACTCCCCCGCTGCCAAGCCACTGCAAGCGCTGTGCCGCAAGTCCATCAATAGCGACCCTGCCATTTATGGCCTGCCAAATGGCGAAGGCGCTGAGCTGCATTCCTACTTCACACCGGACAAAGTGCTACAAAATAATGAGCAACTTAGGCTTAATTCACGCCGGCTAGAGGCCAATTTGTCATATAGTTTGCAGGCTATACACACGCCTGGCCATGCGTCTAACCATGTGTGCTTGGCTTTGCTGGGTTGTGGCATTCTGTTCAGTGGCGACCACATTTTGAATGGCAGCACCACCGTCATCAACCCGCCCGATGGACACATGGGCGACTATTTGGCGTCATTGGATACCTTGACGCAACTGTGCCAACAGCAAAACCTCAACTACATCTTGCCCGCCCACGGCCATGTGCTGCCAGATGCCTTGCACGTGATCGCGCACCTGAAAGCACACCGCTTGGGACGCGATGAGAAAATTGCTGGTGTGATGGCGGCCTACCCTGACGGCAGCATGGACGAATGGGTGCGCCATGCGTATGACGATGTATCGCCAAACCTGTGGCCGATTGCCAAACGCTCATTGCTAGCGCATGTGCAGCATATACAATCAAAATCAAAGCGCTGAATGCCATAAAACGAGCATTCAATAAAAAAGGACAAGGAGACAAACATGAAAGCCAATTCCATCTTAGACACCATTGGCAACACGCCACACGTGCGCATCAACCGCTTGTTTGGTGCTGGGCAAAATGTGTGGATCAAATCAGAGCGCAGCAACCCCGGTGGCTCAATCAAAGACCGCATTGCCCTGAGTATGGTTGAAGCCGCAGAAAAAAGCGGCGAACTCAAACCCGGCGCCACCATCATCGAACCCACCTCTGGCAACACCGGCGTCGGCCTGGCGATGGTGGCAGCTGTCAAAGGCTACAAGCTGATGTTGGTGATGCCCGACAGCATGTCGATCGAGCGCCGCCGATTGATGCTGGCCTATGGTGCCAGTTTTGATTTGACACCACGCGCCTTAGGCATGTCTGGCGCAATTGCCCGTGCCAAAGAGTTGGCAACCATTCTGCCCAACGCGTGGATTCCGCAGCAGTTTGAAAACCCCGCCAACATCGACGCACATGTGCGCAGCACGGCGTTGGAAATCATCGCAGACTTTCCCGATGGCATTGACGCCCTCATCACTGGCGTGGGCACAGGTGGCCATTTAACGGGTTGCGCCCAAGTGCTCAAAGCCAAATGGCCCAAGCTCAAAGTGTTTGCGGTGGAGCCTGTGGATTCACCCGTCATCTCTGGCGGCAAACCCGCACCACACCCGATTCAAGGCATTGGCGCAGGCTTTATCCCCAAGAACTTGAACACCGCTTTGCTAGATGGTGTGATTCAAGTCGGTGGTGAAGACGCACGCGAAATGGCGCGCCGCTGTGCCAGCCAAGAAGGCATTTTGGTCGGCATCTCCTCAGGCGCAACCTTGGCCGCCATCGCGCAAAAACTACCCGACTTGCCAAAAGGCGCGACCGTGCTGGGCTTTAACTACGATACGGGCGAACGCTACTTGTCGATTGAAGGCTTTTTGCCAACCGAGTAAGCGTTAAAGGAGCCTTCGCATGACCTCAACACAATACATCCTCCTTGTTGCGCTTTTTTTAGGTTTCGGTCTTTTGGAATACATCCTTGGTCGCGCACAAAAATTCAATGCCAACGCAGGTGACAACGCGCAAGACATGATAGGTTTTGTGCTCTTGGCTGCCATCACGCAACCACTTATATTCAAAGCAGTTGCACTTTTGGGTGACAAGTTTGTACCGCAATACAAAGGCATGTTTGCCGATATGCCGTGGTGGGGCATGGTGTTGTGCTTTTTGGTTTTTGACGACATGTTGCAATACTGGTGGCACAGGCTGTCACACGTCTCGGTACTGTGGCCTTTACACCGAGCGCACCATTCAGCCCAATACATGAGTGCCCGAATCATTTACCGCAACAACTATTTTTACTACCTCTTCATGCCCGCCATTTGGATGTCGGGTGTGTTGATTTATCTGGGCATGATCGAGGTCTATTTGGTCTACATCGTCGTCAAGCTGGCCGTTATCACAGGCGCGCACTCTGCCGTGCGTTGGGACGAACCTTTGTACAAAATCAAAGCACTCAAGCCTCTCATGTGGCTGGTACAGCGAACCATTTCCACGCCCACCACGCATTTTGCACACCATGCCATGTACAACAACGATGGCATTGGCAACTACAAAGGCAACTTTGGTAATTTGATGTTTTTTTGGGATGTGCTGTTTGGCACTGCCCACATTACCCAACAATACCCTGCCCAAGTGGGTTTGCGCGAAGACGAGTTGTTTGGCAAAGAGAAGTGGTGGATTGATTTGCTTTACCCTGTCTTTTGGTCAAAACGCGAGCACACCGTATTCAAACCCGGTGGCAAAATTTATGATGAAACCGCTGAATTGAAAAATTAAAACAGATTACACTGTCCTTCTGCTTGATAAACACAAGCCCAGGATATTTCAATGATTCGCATTTCAGAACTCAAATTAGCGCTCGCCCATTCCGATGCCGAGCTGACCCAAGCCATCTTGGGCAAGCTGCACATTGCAGCCACCGATCTCATCGCCACGCACATTCACAAACGCAGTTTTGACGCCCGCAAAGCAGACATTTTGCAGGTCTACATTGTCGATGTGACATTGGCCAGCCCAGAGCTGGAAGCAGAGATCCTCGCTCGCTTTCCCGACCATCCGCACATTCGCCCCACGCCCGACATGGCGTACAAGCTGGTGGCGCAAGCACCAGCGCAGTTGACTGAGCGACCTGTGGTCGTGGGCTTTGGTCCTTGTGGGATTTTTGCCGCATTGATATTGGCACAAATGGGTTTCAAACCCATCGTGCTAGAGCGTGGCAAACCTGTGCGCGAACGCACCAAAGACACCTGGGATTTGTGGCGCAAACACAATTTGCACCCCGAGAGCAATGTACAGTTTGGCGAAGGCGGTGCTGGCACGTTTTCAGACGGCAAGCTGTACAGCCAAATCAAAGACCCGCGACATTTGGGACGCAAGGTGATGCAAGAGTTTGTCAAAGCCGGCGCACCCGAAGACATTTTGTTTGAAGCGCACCCGCACATTGGCACTTTCAAGCTGGTGAAAGTGGTGGAGAATTTGCGTGCGCAAATCATCGCATTGGGTGGCGAAATTCGCTTTCAGCAACGCTTGACCGATGTGCACATTGAAGATGGCAAGCTACAAGCCATCACCGTGCTGGACGTGGCGAAAAACGAAACTTACCAACTACCCGCGCAGCACGTGGTGCTGGCACTGGGGCATAGCGCGCGCGACACCTTTGAAATGTTGCATGAACGCGGTGTGTACATAGAAGCCAAGCCCTTTTCCATCGGCTTTCGCATCGAGCACCCGCAAAGCATCATCGACAAAGCGCGCTGGGGCAAACACGCGGGCAACCCCATTTTGGGCGCGGCCGATTACAAGCTGGTGCACCACGCCAACAATGGCCGCGCGGTGTACAGCTTTTGCATGTGCCCAGGTGGCACGGTGGTGGCAGCCACCAGCGAAGTGGGCCGCGTGGTCACCAACGGCATGAGCCAGTATTCACGCAACGAACGCAATGCCAATGCGGGCATCGTCGTTGGCATCACACCTGAAGATTTCCCTGCTGACCATGGGCAAGTGGACGGCAACGGCAAGCCTTACGACAAGTCTTACCCACTTGCTGGCATGGTGCTACAGCGCCGCTTGGAATCTCACGCCTACACCTTGGGCGGTAGCAATTATGCAGCACCCGGGCAATTGGTGGGCGACTTTTTGCAGGACAAAGCGTCAAGTGCATTGGGCAACGTAGAGCCATCCTACAAACCCGGCGTAACCCTTGGCAGCCTGCACACCGCCCTGCCCAGCTACGCCATAGAAGCTATCCGCGAAGCCCTGCCCGCTTTTGGAAAAAAAATCAAAGGCTTTGATATGGCAGATGCCATGCTAACCGGCGTAGAAACCCGCACCAGCAGCCCCATCAAAATCACCCGAGGCGAAGACTACCAAAGCCTCAACACCAAAGGCCTCTACCCCGCCGGCGAAGGCGCCAGCTACGCAGGCGGCATTTTGTCTGCGGCGGTGGATGGGATTAAGGTTGCGGAGGCGGTTGGGATTAGCTTGTAACTAACAATTACCAACTCAAACACTTGGCACAATTTTGTTTACCAACCTCTGCCAAAAACTTTGCTCTTCTGCTTTCGCTCCCAACTTCTCCAACGCCTCAACCACTTCCAAATGCTGATGCCGCTTCGCCGCTTGCAGCGGCGTTAGGCTGTCCATGATGGACAGCATGTTGGGGTCGGCGCCTTGGGTTAGGAGGTAGAGGGCGATATGGGGGTGGCCGTTGACGATGCTGGCTACCAATGGGGTGCAGAGGATTTCGGGGTGTTGGTAGTTGGGGTTGATGCCCTCTGCGATGTGGTGTGCTACCCTAGCGAGGTCGCCCGCCATGGCGGCTTGGTAGAGGTCTTTCCAATCACCGCCAGACATAGCTAATTTGTTCTATCGGGTTCGAGTGGCGGAACTTGTTGAGAAATTGACATGAAGCCTTGCGCATCCAGCTCAGTGCATTCCTTCCAAATTCGTGCACCGCTTGCACCGTAAGCGATAGGTGGTGGCAACGGAATTACGCCGCCTAGACTCCCGACCTGTCGAATTGTTTGATCAATAGGATCAGAGACTTTCCCTGTTCTAGCCGAAACATATAAAAAACGACGTTCACCCGTCTGTACCGTTAATAAAGATGCGGGTGCATAGTCAGATTGACCTGGCATGAAGCGATAACGATCAACGACATTTAAGGCAGGTGCGCCACTTTCTTTTCACCAAATAAGCATCCATCTCCCGGGTAAAAACAACTGAGTCACCATTGCAAGCGGCACTTTTTGAATACGTCCCCCCCAGAATTACCGCAACATGAGAATTTCTCTCCATCAGTATTTTTGTAGTTGACAGATTCTCTGTTTACGCAAACTCCACAATCACCTGATCCACCACCAGTGATTCGCCTTTGGCGGCGACTACTTTGCTGACCACGCCGTCGGCTGCTGCGAATAGCACGTTTTCCATTTTCATGGCTTCGATGACGGCGACGCGTTCGCCGGCTTGGACTTTTTGGCCAACTTGCACCGCCACGTCTACCAACAAACCAGGCATGGGCGACAGCACAAAGCGGCTCATGTCGGGGGCGGCTTTGTGGGGCATGAGTTTGTGCATTTCGGCCATGCGGGGTGACACCACCATGGCGTCGATTTTGGTGCCGTTGTGCTGCACGCGCAAAGCCAATGGGTTTTTAATCGCCACGTTATTCGCGCCGCGCTCCACCTGTGCGGTGAACGGCTGACCGTTGACGGTGCCAGTAATCACCACATCGTTCAAACGCGAATTGCTACAAATATCATAGCACTCTTGGCCGATTTTAATTCGGCTAGAGCCCGATTTGCCTTCTATTTCTGTAACGTTGACGGGTGTGTAGATGTGTTCGCCAGCGGTGTCCAATGTGATCACCACATAGTCGCTGCCCGCTTGCACGGCATAGCCGGGCAATTGGCCGGTGATACCTGTGGCGCGTTCGCGCGATTTGCGGCGCACAAAGGCTGCGAGGGCAACCAAGAACGATGAATCGTCGTGTGGCACGTCTTCCGCCTTAAAGCCTTTGGCGTAATGCTCGGCAATGAAGCCGGTGTTGAAATTGCCAGCGACAAATTTGGGGTGCGCCAACAAAGCGGCTTGGAATGGGATGTTGCTGCTGACGCCGCGAATCACAAAGCCGTTCAGCGCTTCGCGCATTTTGGCAATGGCGTCGTTGCGGTCTTTGCCGTGCACGATGAGCTTGGCAATCATCGAGTCGTAATACATGGGAATCTCGCCACCGTCTTGCACGCCGGTGTCCACGCGCACGCCGTACCAGTCGGTCACGTTGGCTTGGTGCATGGTTTGTGCGGGTGGTGCAAAGCGCACCAAACGGCCAGTGGACGGCAAGAAGTTGCGGAACGGATCTTCGGCGTTAATGCGGCACTCAATCGCCCAGCCATCGCGCTTGACTTCGGCTTGCGTGAGTGGCAATTTTTCGCCAGCGGCGACGCGAATCATCAGCTCCACCAAGTCCAAACCGGTGATGCACTCGGTGACTGGGTGTTCCACCTGCAAGCGGGTGTTCATCTCTAAAAAGTAAAAGCTTTGGTCTTTGCCGACCACAAATTCCACCGTGCCCGCGCTTTGGTATTTCACCGCTTTGGCCAGTGCCACGGCTTGTTCACCCATGGCTTTGCGAGTCGCGTCGCTGATGAATGGGCTTGGTGCTTCTTCAATCACTTTTTGGTGGCGGCGCTGGATGGAGCATTCACGCTCGTTCAAATAAATCACATTACCAAAACTGTCACCCACCAATTGAATTTCAATGTGGCGTGGCTCTTCGACAAACTTCTCAATGAACACGCGGTCGTCGCCAAAGCTGTTGCGCGCTTCGTTGCGGCACGATGTGAAACCTTCTAAAGCTTCTTTGTCGTTGTACGCCACGCGCAAGCCCTTACCACCACCGCCTGCAGATGCTTTGATCATCACCGGGTAGCCAATGCCTTTGGCAATTTCGACCGCTTTTTCAGGCGTTTCAATCGCGTCGTTCACACCTGGGATGCAGTTCACGCCTGCAGTGCCTGCCAGCTTTTTGGATTCAATTTTGTCGCCCATGGCGGCAATGGAATAGTGCTTGGGGCCAATGAAGATGATGCCCTCTTCTTCCACGCGCTTGGCAAAGCCCGCGTTTTCCGACAAAAAGCCGTAGCCTGGGTGCACTGCTTGTGCGCCGGTTTGTTTGCAAGCAGCAATGATTTTGTCGGCCACCAAATAGCTCTCACGGCTGGGCGCGGGGCCAATGTTGACGGCTTCGTCTGCCAGCATCACATGGCGCGCGTCTTTGTCTGCTTCCGAATAAACAGCCACGGTTTTGATGCCCATTTTGCGGGCAGTTTGAATCACACGGCAAGCGATTTCGCCACGGTTGGCGATGAGGATTTTTGTAAACATTTCTTTAGTTTCCTGAGTTGGGGAGTAAGTGCGGTATTTTCAGCTGTGTTGCTGAATTTTAGTAATCTGCACTTGCGCAATTTTCAATGCGGATGCAACTGGGCATCATCGCGATCAGTGCCGCGTTGTTTTTGCTCTTCCCACATCGCAGAGTCCGGACGTAAGACCGATACCTCAGCATGCGTGATTCCGCGCTTTGTCAGTGCATTCATGGCACGTTCTTTCAGAGCACGCTCATCGACAACGCCGACGACCCCCAGATTGATGCGCGTTATCTGATCGATTTCGCGCCGAACAATTGGAACGGTCTGACTGCACAATTTCCTGCCACATTCGCTGCCGAACGGAAATATTCATGCTGTACAAAACGATAGCCTTGCCATATGCTGGGAACCAGCACTGCCATTAAACACGCAGTGATGACCCATCGGTGGAGTTTCACTGTGCGTTCACTGAGCTCTTGTTGTTTGGGCAAACGCAAAATACGCCCTACCACCAAGGTGGCGCTGGCGATAAAAATACTGTTGATCAAAAACAAATAGAACGCACCTGCCGCCATGTCCCAACGCAAATGAGCGATGCCAAAACCCACGGTGCACAAGGGTGGCATCAAGGCAGTGGCAATTGCCACACCTGGCGCTATGTTGGTGAATGACCGGCGTGTGACTGCCACCATGCCTGCAGCACCACCGAAAGCGGCAATCAGCACATCCCACAGATTAGGGCTGGTGCGCGCCATCATCTCAGAGCTGGGCTCATCCAAGGGGCTGAGTGAAAAATAAACGATGGATGTCAGCAGACTGACCAAGGTGAAACCAATCAGTGTCGACGCACTGCTTCGCATCAATTTCAGGTCAGAGATTGCAGCACCATAACCCACACCAACAATCGGAGCCATCAGGGGCGAGATCAACATCGCGCCGATGATGACAGCGGTGGAATTGACATTCAGACCAACCGACGCAATCAAGATGGCAAAAAACAAAAATTGAACGCACCTAAAACGCACTATAAATTTACTTGGTTTTGTCAACAAGGTGATGATCGCATCGTCAACATGGCATTACTCAGAGTGGGATGTTCCCATGCTTGCGCCAAGGGTTCTCAAGTTTCTTGTCTTTCAACATCACCAGCGAACGGCAAATGCGTTTGCGAGTTTCGTGAGGGAGAATCACGTCGTCGATGAAACCGCGTGCGCCAGCAACAAATGGGTTGGCGAAGCGGGCTTTGTACTCGGCTTCTTTGGCAGCAAGTTTGGCTGGGTCACCTTTGTCTTCACGGAAGATAATCTCCACCGCGCCTTTGGCACCCATCACCGCGATTTCGGCATTGGGCCAAGCGAAGTTAACGTCGCCACGTAAATGTTTGGACGCCATCACGTCATATGCACCGCCATAGGCTTTGCGGGTGATGACGGTGATTTTTGGCACCGTGCATTCGGCATAGGCGTAGAGCAATTTCGCGCCATGCTTGATGATGCCGCCATATTCTTGGCTGGTACCAGGCATGAAGCCGGGCACGTCAACAAAAGTGACGACGGGAATGTTGAACGCATCGCAAAAGCGCACAAAGCGTGCGGCTTTGATACTGGATTTGATGTCCAAGCAACCAGCCAGCACCAAAGGTTGGTTCGCCACAATGCCGATCGTTTGACCATCCATGCGGGCAAAACCGACGATGATGTTCTTGGCGTATTCGGGTTGGATTTCAAAGAAATCGCCATCGTCCACGGTTTTGAGAATCAACTCTTTCATGTCGTAGGCTTTGTTTGGATTGTCGGGCACCAATGTGTCCAAGCTGGTTTCCAAACGGTCAATCGGGTCGCCACTCTTGCGCACCGGTGCTTTTTCGCGGTTCGACAGCGGCAAGTAGTTGTACAAGCGGCGCAGCATCAAGAGTGCTTCGACGTCATTGTCAAAAGCTAAATCGGCGACACCGCTCTTGGTGGTGTGGGTGATGGCACCGCCCAGTTCTTCAGCGGTGACTTCTTCATGCGTCACGGTTTTGACCACTTCAGGACCGGTGACGAACATGTAGGACGAGTCTTTGACCATGAAAATAAAGTCGGTCATGGCAGGTGAATACACCGCGCCGCCGGCTGATGGCCCCATGATCATGCTGATTTGAGGAATCACGCCGCTGGCCATGACGTTACGCTGGAACACATCGGCATAGCCGCCCAGTGACGCCACGCCCTCTTGAATGCGCGCACCGCCAGAATCGTTCAGGCCAATCACCGGTGCACCCACCTTCATGGCTTGGTCCATCACCTTGCAGATTTTTTCGGCATGCGCTTCTGACAGCGCACCGCCAAACACGGTGAAGTCTTGGCTGAAGACAAACACCAAACGGCCGTTGATCATGCCGTAACCGGTGACCACGCCGTCCCCTGGGATTTTGTTGTCGGCCATGCCAAAGTCGGTACAGCGGTGTTCGACAAACATGTCCCACTCTTCAAAAGTGCCTTCGTCCAGTAGCACGTCCAAGCGCTCACGCGCTGTGAGTTTGCCTTTGCTGTGCTGTGCTGCAATGCGTTTTTCGCCACCGCCAAGTCGGGCTAGTTCGCGTTTGGCTTCGAGTTGTTTCAGTATGTCTTGCATGGTTTTCTTCTTTGGTTGACGTTGAAAAGTTTGGTTACAATTTGTGAATATTATGCTATGTATTTAATAGCAGTTTAGGCAATAAATACGCCGTTTATAGGCCAATTTGTCATATATATTTTCCTTCTAATAGGTTCAACAAGATTCTGGCGGCGGTCGATGCCGCAACGCGCCCTTCAGATACATCGCTCACCATTTGCGGCATTTGCGCTTGCACTTGAAGGTTGGATTTGAACTGCTGCTTCAAACCCGCATCAATGCGCTCCCACATCCATGCCAGTGCTTGCTGTTGGCGTTTGGTGGCGAATTTGCCGTTGGCGTTTTGCAGGGTTTTGAATTCGTTCACGGCTTGCCAAAAGGTGTCTATGCCTTGCGCGTTCAATGCGCTCAATAGCAAAGCTTTGGGGTGCCAGTTTTTGTCTGACTGCTCGGCAAACATGCCCAGCAATTGCATGGCGGCGGTGATTTGCAAACGCGCACGCTCGGCAGCCAGTGGGTCAATGTCGCTTTTGTTGATGAGTACGATGTCAGCCAGCTCCATCACACCTTTTTTGATGGCTTGTAAATCATCACCCGCATTGGGCAGCTGCATCAACACAAACATATCGGTCATGCCAGCCACTGCAGTTTCACTCTGCCCCACACCCACGGTTTCGACAATCACCACGTCAAAGCCAGCTGCTTCGCAAACCAACATGGCTTCGCGGGTTTTCTCGGCCACACCGCCCAGCGTGCCGCTGCTGGGGCTGGGGCGAATGTAGGCGCGCTGGTCAACCGACAATTTTTCCATGCGGGTTTTGTCGCCCAAAATTGAGCCGCCCGAAACGGTAGATGAAGGGTCAATCGTCAGCACCGCCACGCGGTGCCCCTGCTCTATCAAATACAAACCCAGCGCTTCAATGAAGGTCGATTTGCCGACGCCCGGCACACCGCTGATTCCCAAGCGCAGAGATTTACCGGTGTGCGGCAACAACTTCGTGAGCAACTCATCAGCCTGTGCCCGATGGTCAGCACGGGTAGATTCCAGCAGTGTGATGGCTTTGGCAATGGCGCGGCGCTGTGCCAGCGCATCAGCGCGCTGCACCACACCTTCCAAAAGACCAGTGCTTTGCACGGTTGCTTACCCTTGTGCCTTCTCAATCTGCGCCAGCACATCCCGCGCGGAAACGGGGATGGGGGTACCTGGGCCGTAAATGCCTTTGACGCCGGCTTCGTACAGCATGTCGTAGTCTTGGCGCGGAATCACGCCGCCGACGAAAACGATGATGTCGTCTGCGCCTTGTTTTTTCAACTCTGCGATGATGGCGGGGACCAAGGTTTTGTGACCTGCTGCCAGAGTGGAAACACCCACCGCATGTACATCGTTTTCAATCGCTTGGCGGGCGCACTCTTCAGGGGTTTGGAACAAGGGGCCCATGTCCACGTCAAAGCCCAAATCAGCAAATGCCGTGGCCACCACTTTGGCGCCGCGGTCGTGGCCGTCTTGACCTAATTTTGAAATCATCACACGTGGGCGACGGCCTTGCTTGTCGGCAAATTTGGCTATGTCGGCTTTCAATGCGTTCCAGTATTCCATGGTATCGCCCTCATTTGATGTTGTGCCGTCTGTATTTTGCCCATACGCAGCAGCATACACGCCTTGCACTTTTTGTGGATCAGCACGATGCCGGCCATAGGCTGCCTCTAGTGCGTCGCTGACTTCGCCCACCGTGGCACGCAAGCGAATGGCTTTGATGGACAAATCGAGCAAGTTACCTGAGTTTTCTTTTGCTGCAGTTGTAATAGCAGCCAAGGCAGCAGTTACGCTAGATGTATCACGTTTTGACTTGATTTCTTTAAGGCGCGCAATTTGCCCATCGCGCACTGACACATTGTCAATCTCGCGGGTTTCAATGGCGTCTTCGGTTTTGAGCTTGTATTTGTTGATGCCCACAATCACGTCTTTGCCGCTGTCGATACGCGCTTGCTTTTCTGCCGCAGCGGCTTCGATTTTCAGTTTCGCCCAACCGCTGTCCACCGCTTTGGTCATGCCGCCCATGGCTTCCACTTCTTGAATGATCGCCCAAGCTTTTTCAGCCATCTCATTGGTGAGCGATTCCATCATGTAGCTACCGGCCCATGGGTCCACCACGTTGGTGATGTGGGTCTCTTCTTGAATGATGAGCTGGGTATTGCGGGCGATGCGCGCGCTGAATTCTGTTGGCAAGGCAATCGCTTCGTCAAACGAATTGGTGTGCAAGCTTTGCGTGCCGCCGAACACGGCAGCCATGGCCTCAACCGTAGTGCGCACCACATTGTTGTACGGGTCTTGCTCGGTCAAGCTCCAGCCGCTGGTTTGGCAATGGGTGCGCAGCATAAGTGACTTGGGATTCTTGGCGTCAAAACCTTTCATGATGCGGCACCACAGCAAACGTGCGGCGCGCATTTTGGCGACTTCTAAATAGAAGTTCATGCCAATCGCCCAGAAAAAGCTCAAGCGACCCGCAAAATCGTCCACGTCCATGCCTTTGGCAATGGCGGTCTTCACGTACTCTTTACCGTCTGCCAATGTGAAGGCCAATTCCAGCGCTTGGTTGGCACCGGCTTCTTGCATGTGGTAACCAGAAATAGAGATGGAATTGAACTTCGGCATGTTTTTCGCCGTGTATTCAATGATGTCGCCAATGATGCGCATGGACGGCGCGGGCGGGTAGATGTAGGTGTTGCGCACCATGAACTCTTTCAGAATGTCGTTCTGAATCGTGCCGCTCAATTTGTCTTGGCTCACGCCCTGCTCTTCAGCTGCCACCACATACCCTGCCAGCACGGGCAGCACGGCGCCATTCATGGTCATGGATACGGACACTTTGTCCAGCGGAATTTGGTTGAAGAGAATCTTCATGTCTTCTACCGAATCAATCGCCACACCGGCTTTGCCGACGTCACCCGTCACACGCGGATGGTCACTGTCGTATCCACGATGTGTTGCCAAGTCAAAAGCCACTGAAACGCCTTGTCCACCAGCAGCCAAGGCTTTCCGGTAGAAAGCGTTGGATTCTTCAGCGGTTGAAAAGCCGGCGTATTGGCGAATCGTCCACGGGCGCACAGCGTACATGGTGGCTTGCGGACCGCGTACGTAGGGTTCAAAGCCAGGCAAGGTGTTGGTGTGCGGCAGGTCTTTGGTATCTTCCGCCGTGTACAAGGGTTTGACTGCAATGCCATCCGGCGTGTGCCAGTTGAGTGCGTTCACATCACCGTTGGGAGCAGATTTGGCTGCAGCTTTGTGCCAGTCAGCCAAGCTTGATGGTTTGAATTCTGTTGTCATATGGTTATCTTAGCAAGTAATATTGCGCTTGTGTCATTTTATAATTCATAATTATAAATTCAG
Organism: Candidatus Aalborgiella aggregata; assembly: GCA_016705065.1. Classification (GTDB taxonomy): domain Bacteria; phylum Pseudomonadota; class Gammaproteobacteria; order Burkholderiales; family Burkholderiaceae_C; genus Aalborgiella; species Aalborgiella aggregata. Next base: position 849,756 of record JADIYY010000001.1, read on the forward strand.
ATTTCCGCTAGAATACTTACATGAACCCCAAAAATGCCAATATGGGCATCATAGCAGGCCGACTCAAACCAGTTCCACTCTATTTAGAAGTGGCAGAATTGCTGCGGCAACGAATTTTCAAACGCAGTCCAGAAGATTTGGAGCCTGGTAGCTGGATCGATGAACTCAAATTAGCCCAAGAATACGGCATAAGCCGCACACCTCTTCGCGAAGCTTTGAAGGTATTGGCAACCGAAGGGCTGGTCACCATGAAGGTACGCCGTGGCGCTTATGTGACCGAAGTTTCCAAACAAGATTTAAACGATGTGTACCACTTACTCAGCCTACTGGAAAGCGATGCCGCTGGCGTGGTTGCCTCTAATGCAACCAAAGTGGAAATAAATCAATTGGTTAATATACATGAAAGTTTAGAAAAAGTATTTACAAAGCAACCAGTTGATACAGAACAATTTTTTAGTGTCAATGAGCAGTTTCACATGGCGCTTTTACGCATCGCTAACAATCGATGGCGCGATCAAATGGTGGCCGACCTGCGCAAAGTCATGAAACTCAACCGGCACAATTCTTTGTTGAAAAAAGGTCGAATTGAAGAATCCCTAACCGAACACCGTGCGATCATCCAAGCCATCGCTGCCCGCGATATACCTGCTACAGTGTCTGCCATGCAAACTCATTTTAAAAATGGCTTAGAGGCAGCAGAATAACCATGCAAACTGGCATTCTCAAACCCGTTCCCCTGCTCGCGACCTACCTCAGCTTTCGGCTGAAAGATGGCATAAGCAAATCTACTGCAATGGCTGTACTGAAACAATTGTTTGCGACAGCCGATGGCAGTCGCATGGTACTGGGCTTAAGTTTGGGTTTGTGCAACAAACTTGGCATCAAATGTCCCAACGAACTGCATGACTTTCAAATGCCAGTGGGTAGCAAAATCAAAGTTGCTGCGCAAAATAACGTTGATTTGTTGGTCTGGTTACGCGCCACTGCCAAGCAAGATCGTGGTGATTTAATTCAAATATCGCAACATTTGCAAATGCTCCTCGCCAACAGCTTTGTTGTGGCGGACGTGGTTGAATCCTTTAAGTACGAAGTTAAACACAGCGCAGAAAGCTTTGATTTGACGGGCTACGAAGATGGCACGAACCAAAGGGCCAAAGGCAACTCTTGGGCAAAAGAAAACAACCAGTGAGAAACTGCACCAGAGCAGCTGCATGACGGATGCATTTTCAAAATCCAAGCGGCTGAGAACACAACTTTTTAGCTTATTAATCAACTGGCTTAGTGATTCTCTTTGGCGTGATTGATCGAGTACTTTGGAATCTCTACTGTGACATCAGCTTGCGCCAAAATGGCTTGGCAACTTAGGCGCGATGTAGGGGCTAAACCCCAGGCGCGGTCCAGTAAATCTTCTTCTTCCTCTTCGGGTTCGCCCAAAGATTTGTAGCCTTCTTTGACGATGACATGGCAGGTGGTGCAAGCTCGGCTCATGTCGCAAGCGTGTTCGATATTGATTTTATTGTCCAACATCGCTTCACAAATGGATGTGCCAGCGGGCGCTGTGATGGTGGCGCCTGTGGGGCAATATTCGGCGTGTGGAAGTATGGTGATGGTTGGCATGAATGTGATTCTTTATATGGTCTCAATGTTTTTACCTGCCAAGGCTTTGGCAATGCCGCTGTTCATACGCTGAGCGGCAAAGGCTTCTGTGGCTTGGGCCAATTCTTTGGTGGCAGCCTCTACAACGGCCGCATCTTCTGATTTTTTTGCTTCCAAAAGTGCAGCAATGTGCGATTCGATGTCTGCCGCCTCCTTTGCTGTCAACAAAGCGCCATCCGCTTCCAACGCGGTGCGGGTGGCCAGCACCATGCGATCGGCATCGACTCGGGCTTCAATCAAGGCACGGCTTTGCATGTCTTGTTGCGCGGTGCTGAAGCTGTCTTTGAGCATGCTGGCGATTTGGTCGTCGCTTAATCCGTATGAGGGTTTGACGGTGATTTGCGATTCCACGCCGCTGACCAATTCTTTGGCTGCCACGCTGAGCAAGCCATCGGCATCGATGGTGAAGGTGACGCGAATTTTGGCTGCACCTGCCACCATGGGCGGTATACCGCGCAGCTCAAAGCGTGCCAGGCTGCGGCAGTCGGCCACCAAATCGCGCTCGCCTTGCACCACGTGCAACGCCAAGGCCGTTTGGCCGTCTTTATAAGTGGTGAAATCTTGCGCCATGGCGGTGGGTATAGTTTGGTTGCGCGGCACAATGCGCTCGACCAGTCCGCCCATGGTTTCAACGCCGAGGCTCAATGGAATCACGTCCAAGAGCAACAAATCCCCTGCTCCACCAGTACCGTTGCCCGCCAGTTGATTCGCCTGAATCGCTGCACCCAATGCCACCACTTCGTCTGGGTTCACATTGGTCAAAGGCGCCTTGCCAAACAAATCTGCTACGGCTTGCTGAATGTGCGGCATGCGTGTGCTGCCTCCCACCATCACCACACCTTTGATGTCGTCTTTGCTCAGTTTGGCATCACGTAAGGCTTTTTTAACTGCCGTTAAAGTTTTGTTGGTCAAATCTTGCGTGGCAGCAACGAATTCATCACGGCGGATCTCGATAGGCGTAATATTTATGATTTTTTGGCCTGTAGCCGGCGTATTGATTGCCTGAGGTGCTATTTTTTCTGTAGCAGATAAAGCCTCTTTACAACGCCTTGCTTCGTGCAATAAAGCAGCTTGTTCGTTTGCGGTTTGCGGCGTGTATCCAGATTTTTGAGTGATCAAATCCGCCAATACGCGGTCAAAATCATCACCACCCAAGGCTGAGTCGCCACCCGTGGCAATCACTTCAAACACGCCTTGCGTCAAGCGCAGAATCGAAATATCAAAGGTACCACCACCCAGGTCGTAAATGGCATACACACCTTCGGCTGCATTGTCCAAACCATAGGCAATGGCGGCGGCTGTGGGTTCGTTGATGAGGCGCAGTACATTGATGCCGGCCAGTTGCGCTGCGTCTTTGGTGGCTTGGCGTTGAGCATCGTCAAAATAGGCTGGCACGGTGATGACGGCACCATACAAATCATCTAGAAATGAATCTTCAGCGCGGTAACGCAGCGTGGCCAAAATATCGGCACTGATTTCAACAGGAGACTTCACGCCCCCTGCTGTGACCACGCTGACCATGCCAGATTGCGACGCATCGAATTTGTAGGGCAACTTTTCGCGATTGGTAATGTCGTTCAAACCACGTCCCATCAGGCGTTTGACCGATGCGATGGTGTTGACTGAATCAGTGGCGATGTGCTGTAGCGCTTCAAAACCAATTTGCCTTTTGCTCTCGCCATTTTGAGGTGACAGATAGCGCACTACAGAAGGCAAAATCACGCGCCCTTGTTCATCAGGCAAACACTCAGCAACACTGCTCTTGACCGCAGCCACCAAGGAATGCGTGGTCCCCAAATCGATACCGACAGCGATGCGCCGCTCGTGCGGGTTGGGCGTTTGGCCGGGTTCGGAGATTTGTAAGAGTGCCATGAAGTCGTGCGGTGTCGTTAAGGGCTTATAGTTTTCGAGACAATCGGGTATTGTCCCATCAGAACTTACATTTGATCTTGACGCGCCTCAATTTCACCTACAAATCGTGCGACAAACATGAGCGAACGTACCGCATTGGCTGCTGCAACAAAATCGTGTTCAACATCAATGCAATGCTCTATTTTTGATAGCACTTTACGCTGATAATTCGCCGTCTCTAGCTCAATTTTATCTAAATCTTCAGCCGTTTTGGCGTCTTCCAAGGCTTCGCGCCACTCGATTTGCATCATCATGAAATCAGGTGGCATGGCGGTATTGGTGTGCGCGTTGATGGGTGCGCCATGTAGTTCACATAAATAGCTGGCGCGCTTCAATGGGTCTTTCAGGCGCGCATACGCTTCGTTGATGCGCACCGACCATTGCATGGCAATGCGTTGTGCGGCTGCACCTTGTGCGGAAAATTTATCAGGATGAGCCTGGCGCTGCAAGTCTTTCCACTTGGCGTCTATCGCATTGCGATCTTGCGCAAACTGTGCAGGAATCTCAAACAGTTCAAAATCAGTGGATTGCAGATTCAAAGGCAAAATGGACAAGGACCTCACCTCGTCCAATTAAACACGGAACGATTCACCGCAACCGCATTTATCGCGTTCGTTGGGGTTGTTGAATTTGAAACCTTCGTTCAAGCCTTCACGTACATAGTCCAATTGCGTGCCATCAATATATGCCAAACTCTTTGGATCAACCGCCAACTTGACATTAAAGTTTTCAAAGATGGTGTCTTCGGGCGCAAACTCATCCAAGTATTCCAGCGTGTAAGCCAAGCCAGAGCAACCAGTTGTTTTAACGCCCAATTTGATGCCCACGCCTTTGCCACGCTTTGTTAAATAGCGTGTCACGTGGCGTGCTGCGGGTTCGGTAAGAGAAACTGCCATGTTTTAGTTCGCGGCTGTAGCTGTATTGAGGTGTCGTGCTTTGTAATCGTTGACTGCGGCTTTGATGGCGTCTTCCGCCAAGATGGAGCAGTGAATTTTGACGGGTGGCAAGGCCAGTTCTTCCGCAATTTCACTGTTTTTCAATGCAGCAGCTTGGTCCAAAGTTTTACCTTTGACCCACTCGGTCACCAATGAACTCGAAGCAATGGCAGAGCCACAGCCATAAGTTTTGAATCGCGCGTCTTCAATCACGCCGGTTGTAGGATTAACCTTGATTTGCAGCTTCATCACGTCGCCGCAAGCGGGTGCACCCACCATGCCTGTGCCAACTGAATCATCGCCTTTGTCAAAACTGCCCACGTTGCGGGGGTTTTCGTAGTGGTCTACCACTTTGTCTGAATATGCCATGGTATTTCTCCTTTAATGGGCAGCCCATTGAATGGTGCTGATATCAATGCCGTCTTTGTACATGTCCCACAATGGGCTCAATTCGCGTAATTTGGCAACATTGAGTTTGATGGTCTCAATTGCGTAATCTATTTCGGCTTCGGTGGTCCAGCGGCCAATGGTCATGCGCAAACTGCTGTGTGCCAGTTCGTCACTGCGACCCAATGCACGCAAAACGTAGCTGGGCTCTAATGAAGCGGATGTGCAAGCTGAGCCGCTTGAAACCGCCAAGCCTTTGATGCCCATCATCAGCGATTCGCCTTCCACATAGTTGAAGCTCATGTTCAAATTGTGTGGAATGCGTTGTGTGGCGTGGCCGTTCAAAAACACTTGTTCCACATCTTTTAAGCCGTTCATCAAACGGTCATGTAGAGTTTGAATGCGTGCATTGTCGGCCGCCATTTCTAATTTGGCGATGCGATATGCCTCACCCATGCCCACAATTTGATGTGTCGGCAAAGTGCCTGAGCGCAGTCCGCGTTCATGACCACCACCGTGCATTTGCGCTTCTAAACGCACACGCGGTTTGCGGCGCACATACAAAGCGCCTATGCCTTTGGGGCCGTAGGTTTTGTGCGAAGTGAGGCTCATCAAATCAACCGGCAAATTGGCGGTGTCCACATCAATACGACCTGTGGCCTGCGCAGCATCAACATGAAAAATCACGCCGTGCTCACGGCAAATCTTGCCTATGGCGGCAATGTCTTGCACCACACCGATCTCATTATTGACAAACATGACGCTGGCCAAAATGGTATCGGGGCGAATGGCGGCTTTGAACACTTCCAAATTCAACAAACCGTCTGCTTGCACATCCAAATAAGTGACTTCAAAGCCCTGACGCTCCAACTCACGGCAAGTATCCAGCACGGCTTTGTGCTCGGTTTTGACCGTGATGATGTGCTTGCCCTTGGTTTGATAAAAATGCGCCGCACCCTTGATTGCCAAATTGTTAGATTCAGTAGCACCACTGGTCCACACAATTTCACGTGGATCTGCACCAATCAAATCAGCTACTTCACCACGTGCTTTTTCAACCGCGGCTTCGGCTTCCCAGCCCCAAGCATGGCTGCGAGAAGCGGGGTTGCCAAAGTGTTCACGCAACCACGGAATCATGACGTCGACTACGCGCGGGTCGCAGGGCGTGGTTGCGCTATAGTCTAAATAGATGGGGAAATGGGGGGTAGAACTCATGATATGGTTTGCGATCCGTAAATTTCGCCCAAAGCAAAGACCGAATTAGGCGTATTGTTTCGCACGATTTTTTGTATAGGTAAACTTGAAATACCGCGCTTGATCAGCGGGCCTGCAGCAGTTTCTACGCCTTTTTCATGTTGGTCATCCACCAATTGCTGAAGGGACACAGAATCCAAAAACTCGGTCATTTTAGCGGTTAAGGCTGTCCACAAATCGTGCGTCATGCACCGGCCAGAGCCTTCGCCGTGGCAGTTTTCGCGACCTTCGCAATGCGTGGCATCCAAAGGTTCATCCACCGACATCACAATGTCTGTTACAGAAATATCTGCCGCTTTGCGTGCCAATGTATAACCTCCGCCTGGGCCACGAGTGGAATCGACCAACTGTGCGCGGCGCAATTTGCCGAAAAGTTGCTCTAAGTAAGATAATGAAATTTGCTGGCGTTCGCTGATCGTGGCCAAAGTGACCGGGCCGCTGTTTTGACGCAGCGCCAAATCAATCATCGCTGTCACGGCAAAACGCCCTTTGGTAGTGAGTCGCATAACTTGCTCCTTCAATCGTTAACTGGTTTAATTACCTTCTATATAAGCTCAAACTTATTATGTTGTCGAGTAATTAACTCAAGTATAACAGAAGTAGACTAATTTTGTCGGATACTGCCAAAGCACTATTCCCCTACACTCATACAGTCCAATTCGGCTACAGAAAGGTTCTTATGACGCGTTTACCAAATCGATTGCCCCGGATGATTTTGCTGATTGGGGTGATGGGTGCCCTATTAGGTTGCGCCACCCAAAAGCAGCACACTTTCACCTATTCCCAACCCTTGTTACCTGAAGTCGCTTCCGGTTATGCCGACAAACCAGGTTGGTCGAGCAAAAAGTTTGCAGTGGCTGCTGCCAACCCTTTGGCTACCGATGCGGGGTATCAAATTCTCAAAGCGGGTGGCAGTGCGGTGGATGCATCCATTGCCGTGCAAATGGTGCTGGGCTTGGTTGAACCCCAGTCCAGTGGAATTGGTGGTGGCGCTTTCATGCTGCACCACGATGGCAAGGCCAACGGAAAGATGCAAGCCTTTGACGGACGCGAAACTGCCCCACTAGCAGCATCTGATACTTTATTTATCGGTAAAGATGGCAAACCGATGCCGTTTACAGAGGCAGTCATTGGCGGGCGATCTGTGGGTGTGCCAGGCACAGTTTGGATGTTGGAATTGGCTCATCAACAACACGGCAAATTACCGTGGGCCACCTTGTTTCAACCCGCCATTTCATTAGCAACAGATGGTTTCAAAGTCAGCCCACGATTGAATACATTGTTAAAAAACGAAAAATATCTGAAGGCTGACCCTGTAGCCGCTGCGTATTTTTATGATGCCAAAGGTGATGCATGGCCTGTTGGTCACGTGCTCAAAAATCCAGCCTACGCCTTGGTGATGCAACGAATCGCGACACAAGGGGCTAAAGTTTTGCATGAAGGTGACATCGCACAAGCCATCGTTTCCAAAGTGAAAAATCACCCCACTAATGCGGGTTTGCTGTCCTTGCAAGACCTCGCCAATTACCAAGCCAAGACACGCGTGCCTTTGTGTTTTGATTACGACGTTGCGCCTGAACGCTACCAAATATGCGGCATGCCACCACCCAGTTCAGGAGTGATCGCCATCGGGCAAATATTAGGCATCTTGAACAACACCCAAGCGCCTCAAATGCCATTGAATGCGAGTAAACAACCGACTGTGGATGAGTATTTGAGCCCTGAGTGGTTGCATTTGTACCTAGAAGCATCGCGTTTGGCATTTGCTGACCGTGCACAGTATGTGGCTGATCCAGACTTTGTCAAAGCACCATTGGACGACTGGGCTAGTTTGATGGATCCGCTGTATTTGACACAGCGTTCCAAACTCATAACCGATACATCCATGAAGACTGCAAAAGCTGGTCTTCCCACATCGGTTCGTGCCATCAAAACCAGTGTAAACAACCGGTATGCACCCATGCCGGATCAACCTGAGTACGGCACTTCGCATATCAGCATCATTGACGCCGATGGCAACGCACTGGCGATGACAACCACCATTGAAGCTGCTTTTGGCTCACAGCAAATGGTCAGTCTCAACCAAGACGGCAAAACACTATCGGGTGGATTTCTGTTGAACAACGAATTAACCGATTTCAGTTTCGCACCAACTGGCAGCGACGGCAAACCGATTGCCAACCGGGTAGAACCAGGCAAACGACCACGCTCAAGCATGTCACCCACGTTGGTGATCGATAAAACGACAGGCAAAGTCGTCATGAGCGCAGGCAGCCCTGGCGGAGCACTGATTATTCACTTCACAGCTAAAACGTTCATCGGTACACTCAATTGGGGCTTGAATGCGCAAGAAGCCATCAACCTGCCTAACTTTGGCTCGCTCAATGGACCCAGCATTTTGGAAGCCAAGCGATTCTCGCCTGGCGTGGTAGATGCTCTCAAAGCCAAAGGCCATGAAATCCGCGAAGTTGACATGACCAGTGGCCTGCAAGCTATTGAGCGCACCACTGCGCCAAATTCTTCTAATTACAACGGATTTTTTGGTGGTGCAGACCCTCGTCGTGAGGGGGTGGTGATGGGTGATTGATCAATGTGCCCCAACTGAATCTTCAAAGAATTCAACAGATTCCAGTGTAAATGTTCAATAGGTTTCCAGGTGCAAGCGCCCTTCTTTTTTGAGCGCTGAACCAACCGCATCCCACGACAATCCCGCCTCTTCGGCGATATGACGCAAAGCGGATAGCACTCCCTCTTCCATGCTTTTGAGGCCACAGACGTAAAAACAGGTGTTGGCATCGGCCAGCAAGGGCGCTAAATCGGCAGCACGCTCACGCATCAAGTCTTGTACATAGCGCTTGGGCTGACCAGGTGTGCGAGAGAAGGCGAAATTATTGTCAATAAAGTCTTTAGGCAGACTTTGCAATGGTCCAAAATATGGCAATTCTTCTTGCGTTCGTGCACCAAAGAACAATAGCAGTTTGCCACCGTCAAACTTACCGGACTGGCGCAAACGCCGACGCCACTCGGTCATGGCACGCATAGGGGCGCTGCCAGTTCCAGTGCAAATCATCACGATATTCGATTTGGGGTGGTTGGGCATCAAAAAGCTGCTGCCAAACGGACCGATGACCTGAACGGTGTCGCCCACCTTCAAGTCGCACATGTAGTTTGAAGCCACGCCACGCACGGGTTTACCTTGGTGATCTGCCAACACGCGTTTGATGGTTAACGACAGGTTGTTGTAGCCGGGCCGCTCGCCATTGCGTGGGCTGGCGATGGAGTATTGGCGGGCGTGGTGCTGTTTACCATCTGCATCAGCACCTGGCGGCAAGATGCCAATCGACTGACCTTCTAGAACAGGAAACGGCATAGCACCAAAATCTAATACGATGTGGTGGGTATCGTAGTCTGCACCGCTGGTTTTACCAACCTCCGTCACCCGCACATTGCCAACGACAGTGGCTGTGATCGGCGATTTCAGACTGTATAAATTGGTGTACGCATGGGCAGCCGACCACGGTGGCAAGGTAGCACCATAATTGACATGAATTGCAGAACTTGTGTTCGTGTTGGTTAAAAAAGCGGTATCGACAACTGCTGGCGATGTGTCTGTTGCAATAAGTGCGGCTTCTACGCTTACATCACCCAAGTGCTCTGCCAATTGCTCAGCACTCAGTTCTGCGGGTAATTCATCCCATGTCAGCTGCAATTCGATTGAATACGCTTGCTGTCTTGGCATGTTGCGCCAATTGTCAATTGATCCTGTGGGACACGGAGAAATGCAGTCCATGCACAGATTGCACTTGGCTGCATCCACCACATAGTTGCGCGAATCATGGGTAATGGCTTGGACAGGGCATATGCTCTCGCACGTGTTGCAGCGAATGCAAATCTCTGGGTCAATGAGATGCTGCTTAATCACTGCTGCGCTTGTAGAAGTTGCCATGTCCATAGACAAATACCTTAATACATTAATTGAAACGCACGTATTCGAAATCAATGGTTTGGCGGTTGATGCCCATCACGGGTGGCGCAATCCAATTTGCAAACTTGCCAGGCTCAACCACACGCCCCATTAAGCTCGCGACAAAAGCACGATCTTGTTCCGATGGTAACCAATTGTTGACATTGGCACTCCATTCTGCGGCGCTGACAACGCGGCCGTCGGGCGATACTTTGACACCTGACAAGGATCCAATATTGCGGTGAAACGCTTTGTGTGGCGTTTTCAGTCTGAATGGAATGCCAGCTTTTTCAATCACTTTATTCCAGCGCTCTACACCACCGATTGAGTCTTTGATGTAGTCATCACGCAGAACTTCGTTCAATGCGTTCAGCATCGGTACTTCGCGCTCAACCAATTGATTACCTTGTACAGCTAACACTTTATAGGTTTGACCTTTGAGCAAGTGGTCGTCGTTGCGTTTACCTTCTTCAAAGCGTCCTTTGAGACCTGTTGTGTAGAAAGTCGCTGCGTTACTCGATTCATCTGCACCAAACAAATCAATGGTGACACTGAAGTGAAAATTCAAATAACGTTGCAAGGTTGGCAAATCAATCACACCTGCAGCACGCAATTTGGTCACGTCGTCGGTTTTCAATTCATTCATCGCGGCACAGGTGCGTTGAATCACGCGGCTGATGCCAGACTCACCCACAAACATATGGTGTGCCTCTTCTGTCAGCATGAATTTGGTGGTACGCGCCAAGGGGTCAAAACTACTTTCAGCGAGTGCACACAATTGAAATTTGCCGTCACGATCTGTAAAGTAGGTGAACATGAAGAACGACAACCAATCGGGCGTTTCTTCATTGAATGCTTGCAAAATGCGCGGGTTATCAGACTGACCAGAGCGGCGTTCCAGCAAGGCCTCGCCCTCTTCACGACCATCGCGACCAAAGTATTTGTGCAACAAATACACCATGGCCCACAGATGGCGGCCCTCTTCCACATTCACTTGAAACAAATTACGCAAATCATATTGGCTCGGGCAGGTCAAACCCAAGTGACGTTGCTGCTCTACCGATGCAGGCTCTGTGTCACCTTGTGTGACGATGATGCGTCGCAAATTGGCGCGGTACTCACCGGGCACATCTTGCCAAGCATCTTCACCCAAGTGATCACCAAAATGAATTTTGCGATCTTTTTCAGCAGGATTTAAAAAGATACCCCAACGGTAGTCGGGCATTTTGACGTGTCCAAACTGTGCCCAACCTTGCGGATCAACGCTGATGGCGGTGCGCAGGTAAACGTCAAAATTTTGCGAATGATCAGGACCCATGTCGCCCCACCATTGCAAATAATTGGGTTGCCATTGCTCCAACGCGCGCTGCAATGTGCGGTCTTCGCTCAAATTAACGTTGTTGGGAATTTTTTCGCTGTAGTTGATGCTGCTCATTTGTTTACTCCTGATGTGTAACTATGTGAAATTTAAACTCTGTTCCAATCGAATACTGCTTTGTCACCTTTGCCATAAACCTTCAACGCGCCCTTTTCACCCACTGCGTTGGGACGCTGGAAAATCCAGTTTTGCCAAGCTGTCAGTCGACCAAAAATGCGGGTGATCATGTTTTCTTGGCCGTTGAAACGCAAATTGGCTTCCAAGCCGGTTAATGCATCGGGTGACATGGCCACGCGCTCTTCAATGGCGATACGCACTTCATCAGCCCAATCAATATCGTCAGGGTTCGATGTCACCAAGCCCAATGCAAATGCGGCATCAGCATCCAGAGCTTGACCTGCTTTGGCGCGTACCGCTTCCAAAGCAGGTGCTTCATCATAAAAACGACGTGCCAAACGACTTTGCTTGGTAGCCATGGGATAGATGCCAAAATTCACATCAGAAACGGTAATTTTGGGAGAAGCATTGTCATCATCAGGCAATATCAATTGGTAGCTTCGGTCACAGGCCAAGGCCAGTTCAAGCAATGTGCCAGCGAAACATGAACCTGGCTCAATCAATGCAAACAAGCTGCGAGATGAGACGTCCAAACGGCTGAAGGTACGGCGCAACAAACCAATGGTTTCGCGAACAAACCAATTGCCTTTGTTCGCCAACATCACCGCGTCACTGGCCAAAACAGCGGCTGCATCGCCTTGTGTTTTGATCAACCAAATACCGATGTCCAATTCGTTGGTGCGCATCTGCAAGATGGCGTCTTCCAATTCGCGCGCCACTTGCAAAGGCCACCAATTCACACCCGCTTGCAAAATGGCTTCAACCGTTTGTGGTTGTGCACCCGATGGTGCTTTGACAGTTATCGTAGCGCTGCGTTTGGCACGGTCAATTTCAACGGTCACAAAGCCATAACGCAAGGCATCCGCTTCTTTGGTTCTATTCAATGGCGTTAAAACCACGCCTTTGCCATCCGCAGGTCGATCGCTTTGCTTGGCCAAATGCAAAGCACGTTCTTGTACTTTTTGCGCAAAAACTGACGATTTGGCTATGTCATCCACCAAGCGCCAGTCTTTGGCTTTTTGACCACGCACACCCTCTACACTGGTGCAAAACAAATCTGCTAAATCATGACGTACATGACGCTTGTCTGTCACGCGTGTCAAACCACCAGTGCCGGGCAGCACGCCCAAGAGTGGCACTTCAGGTAGACTGACTGAGGATGAACGGTCATCTATCAAAATGATTTCATCACACGACAATGCCAGTTCGTAACCGCCACCGGCACAAGCGCCATTGACAGCCGCTAAAAACTTCAATCCACTGTATTGCGATGAATCTTCTAAGCCATTGCGCGTTTCATTGGTGAATTTGCAAAAGTTCACTTTCCATGAATGGCTGCTAACGCCCAGCATGAAAATGTTGGCGCCGGAGCAAAACACTTTTTCTTTAGCGCTGGTCACCACCACGGTACGCACTTCGGGGTGCTCAAAGCGGATGCGATTGACCGCATCATTGAGCTCAATGTCTACGCCCAAGTCGTAACTGTTCAGTTTGAGCTTGTAGCCTGGACGCAAACCTGCGTTTTCATCAATATCAACAGCGAGTGTCGCAACGGCACCATTGAAAGACAATTTCCAATGTTTGTAGGCAGATGGGTTAGTTTGGTATTCAACTTGCAGTGCTTCAGTCATTTAATATCTCCATTTATGCATAATAGTGCTTAATTCCAATATAGCTGCATCATACTGCATATTTTTGAACTTGCAAGCACTTAATTCAAATTATTTGTCGATACCCTGAAATTGAACAAAAATTGATAAAAGTTTGTAGCGGTAGCAATCAAAATGCTATGTTTTTAATAGCACTATAGGCAATAAATACGCCGGCTAAGGCCTGATTTTTCATATATTTTGCAAAGAAAGTGTGCTGCGCGCCGGTTATGACTCAGTTGTCATCCCCAACATTTTTCTAATTTGTGCATTCAGTAATGCAAAAGTGGCATCCCTGTCTTGTGCGCTGGTGTTGATGGTGATGTCTGCTTTGGCATAAAAGGCTGAGCGGCCTTTTAAAATTTGTTGCAAATCGTCCATGGCTTCTTTGCTATTGGCCATAGGGCGCATATCACCTTGGGCCACCACGCGTTGCATGTGGTCTTCGGCATCGGCTTGCAGCCACACCGTGGTGCAGTGAGCCAACAACAAGTTAAAAGTCGCAGGGTCTGATATCAATCCACCGGGTGTGGCAATAACAGCTTCGGGATAAATTTGTATAGCTTCTTCGAGTGCGCGACGTTCATAGCGTCGGTAGGCACTCATGCCATAAAGAGCTTGAATTTCAGAAATATTGCAGCCAGCAAATTTCTCAATTTCGCGACTGAGTTCTACAAATGGAAAGCCCAAGTCATCTGCCAGCAATTGACCCAACGTAGATTTACCTGCTCCGCGTAAACCAATCAATGCCACACGTGTACTGCGGGAGGCATTACCGCCACCCGTACCCAACAACTCTCCCACAGCCACCCGTACACGGCGCAATGTGGCGTCGTCTTTATGCTCCAGTAGCTCGCGCAACATCAGCCAATCTGGGTTGCTGGTCGTGATATCGCCCAGTAATTCTGCCAATGTGCATTGCAATGCCTGCGACACTTGCAGCAGCACCAAAATCGACGCATTACCTGTGCCATATTCCAGATTGGCCAAATGCCGTTCTGAAACGTCGGCAGCGATCGAGAGGGCTTTTCGCGTGAGCCCACGCCGTGAACGCAATTCACGAACTCGCTCACCCAAAGATTTCAAAAATTCATTTTTATGCAATATAGTGCTTGACATGATGATTTTTAGGTAATAAAGTCCTTAGCTGCACAATAATACATATTAACGCAAAATAATTGTCAAAAACCATCAAGTATCAATATTTTGATACTTATCAACATAGAACCAATAATGAGCGAATTACTACCCAATTTCATCAGCGGCCAATGGCAAAACGGCACTGGCAGCGGCACAGCATTGTTTGATCCTGTCTTAGGTACCGAGTTAGTCCGGGTTGATGCCACTGGACTGGATCTCATTGCCGGTTTCAATTTTGCTCGCGAGCAAGGGGGCAAGGCATTGCGCGCCCTCACCTATCGCCAACGCGCTAGCATGTTGGCCGCAGCCGTCAAGGTTTTGCAGGCCAATCGGGATGCTTATTACGATATTGCTACCGCCAACAGTGGCACAGTTAAAAACGACACAGCGGTGGACGTTGACGGTGGCATTTATACCCTGGGAACCTACGCCAAAATGGGTGAGTCTTTGGGCGACCAGCACTTCATGCTGGATGGCGAGGCGGCACGTTTGGGCAAAGACCCCCTGTTTCAATCGCAACATGTGCTGACGCCCACGCGCGGTGTGGCTTTGTTCATCAATGCGTTTAATTTCCCAAGCTGGGGCTTATGGGAAAAAGCAGCGCCTGCTCTGCTGTCGGGCGTACCCGTCATTGTTAAACCAGCAACTGCGACAGCATGGCTGACACAGCGCATGGTCAAAGATGTGATTGATGCTGGCATATTTCCAGTTGAAGCGATATCAGTAGTTTGCGGCAGTTCGGCCGGTTTGATGGACGCGCTACAGCCTTTTGATGTGGTGTCTTTCACAGGCTCGGCTGAGACTGCGGCTGTGATTCGCTCACATCCAGCTGTGGTGCAAAAATCGGTGCGCGTGAACATTGAAGCAGACAGTGTGAATTCTGCCTTGTTATTGCCAGACACAGCGCCAGGCAGCGAGGCGTTTGATTTGTTTGTCAAAGAAGTCGCTCGCGAAATGACAGTCAAATCTGGTCAAAAATGCACGGCCATACGCCGCGCATTGGTACCCGAGGCTCATTACCAAGCAGCCGCAGCCGCCATTCAAGCAAGATTGGCAAAAACCGTTGTGGGCAACCCGCGCAATGAATCGGTGCGCATGGGCGCATTGGTCAACCGCGCACAACTCCATACAGTGCAAGAGGGTTTGCAGTACCTCAAAGCCCAAACCGAGGTATTGCATGATGGGACGACGCAAACACTAGTCGATGCCGATCCAGCCCTTGCCTGCTGCGTGGGCCCAACCTTATTGGGAACGAGAAGCGCACAAGGCAGTGACGATGCCGATCGCGTTCATGACACCGAAGTGTTTGGACCGGTCGCAACGCTGGTCGCATACCGCGACACGGCGCACGCTATGTCATTGATTCGTCGCGGCCAAGGCTCGCTGGTTTGCTCCTTGTATGGCAGTGATGCCACAGCTTTGGCAAATATCGCAATGGAATTGGCGGACAGTCATGGGCGCGTGCACGTGATTTCACCAGATGTTGCCGCGTTGCAAACGGGTCACGGCAATGTGATGCCGCAATCATTACACGGTGGCCCTGGTCGTGCCGGTGGTGGTGAAGAGTTGGGTGGAATACGTGCCCTGAACTTTTACCATCGCCGCAGCGCGGTACAAGCCAGCACCAGCGTTTTAAACGCAATGCGCCCAAGCACGAGCGCTTAATTTTTTAGCCAAATTTTCAAGGTAATGCGATGACCCATTCCAACCAAACGCCTGTCAATGGCGAACACTTCAATTTTGCGCAACACCTGATTGACATCAACACCAATCGCCCACAAAAAATTGCGTTCGTAGACGAAAAAGGAACGCTGTCATACAGCGAATTGTTTAACAAGGTGCGTCGCATGGCGAGCGCTTTGCAAGCCTTGGGCGTACGCCGTGAAGAACGTGTGTTGCTACTGATGCACGATTGCAATGATTGGCCTGTCAGCTTTTTAGGTGCCATGTATGCTGGTATCGTCCCGGTTGCAGTCAATACATTATTGAGTGCCGATGATTACCACTACATGTTGAAACACAGCCGTGCACAAGTGGCATTGGTGTCACAAGCTTTGTTACCCACTTTGCTTGCTGCTATGGCAAAGGGTGAGCATGAAATTAAAACCATAGTTGTGTCAAATCCTGATGCTAATTTGCCCGCAAATGCTGTGTCACTGAATGTGTTATTGGACCAGCATACCCCTGCGCCACTAGCTGCCAATACCCAAGGCAACGACCCTGGTTTTTGGTTGTATTCATCCGGCTCTACCGGCAAACCTAAAGGAACTTTGCACACCCATGCCAACCCTTACTGGACAGCTGAGCTGTACGGGAAAGGTGTGTTGGGAATCACCGAAAAAGATGTGTGTTTTTCAGCAGCCAAATTATTTTTTGCGTATGGCTTGGGCAATGCTTTAAGTTTCCCTTTGAGCGTAGGCGCTACGGTTGTCTTGATGGCTGAACGCCCCACACCTGATGCCGTTTTCAAACGTTGGACTGACGGTCGTCCAGGCCACCAACCCACGATATTCTTTGGTGCTCCAACGGGTTTTGCAGGCATGTTGGCATCACCCAATTTGCCTACCCAATCAGCCATCACACTGCGCATGTGCTCTTCTGCAGGCGAAGCCTTGCCAGCAGAAATAGGCGAGAAATTCAAACGTCAATTTAATATTGACATCATTGATGGCATTGGTTCAACAGAAATGTTGCACATTTACCTCTCGAACCAACCTGGCAAAGTACGCTATGGCACAACAGGTTGGCCTGTCCCAGGCTATGAAATAGAGCTACGCGGTGATGATGGCCAACCAGTACCAGAGGGCGAAACCGGCGATTTGTACATCAAAGGACCCAGCGCCGCTTTGCTGTATTGGGGCAACCGCGAAAAATCAAACGAAACATTTCAAGGGGCTTGGACAAAAAGTGGAGACAAATACGTGCGCAATGCTGATGGCACCTACACCTATTCCGGCCGCTCAGACGACATGCTCAAGGTCAGTGGTATTTATGTCTCACCCTTTGAAGTGGAATCTACGCTGATACAACATGAAGCCGTGTTAGAAGTTGCTGTCATTGGGGTGATAGATGATGAAGGACTCACCAAAACCAAAGCCTATGTGGTACTTAAATCGGGGCAAACTGCCACCGATGCAGAACTAAAGGCCTTTGTGAAAGACCGATTGGCACCGTTCAAATACCCACGTGTGATTGAATTCATTGCTGAGTTGCCCAAAACAGCCACAGGCAAAATTCAACGCTTCAAGTTGCGTGACAACGAAGCCAGCAAATAATTCACGTGCAAACAAGTCAATTTGCGAGCGTAGATTGGCGTGGCAACGCCATTCGCATTGAATACCAATGGGTGGGTAGCGCAGACATCAGCAAACCATTGATTGTTTTCCTGCATGAAGGCTTAGGTTCTGTCGCCATGTGGAGAGATTTTCCACATCAACTCTGCATAGCAGCCAATTGCCGTGGTTTGGTTTATTCGCGCCCAGGCTATGGAAAATCAAGCCCACGCAAAAGAGACGAACATTGGCAGGTGGACTTCATGCACCGCCAAGCATTTGAGGTATTGCCTTCCTTATTCAGAGCGCTGAACATAGATACCGAAAAGCAAAAACCCTGGCTATTTGGACACAGCGATGGTGGCTCGATTGCTCTACTTTTTGCAGCAAAGTATGTCCAAGATACTTCGGGTTGCATCGTATTGGCACCACATATTTTTGTAGAAGATGTGACCGTGCGCAGCATTGAAAAAGCGAAGCTAACATATGAGACAACCGATTTGCGTCAAAAATTAGCTCGATTCCACGACGATGCCGATTCCGCTTTTTGGGGTTGGAATGACATTTGGCTGAAACCCGAATTTCGCTTTTGGAACTTGAAAGAAGCTATCAAAACAATCTCTTGCCCGCTGTTAGCGATTCAAGGTACGGATGATGAATATGGCAGTATGGAACAAATTCGCGGCATCAAACGCGTGGTGCAGCAAACACTGTTGTTAGAGTTGGCTGGTTGCGGTCATTCGCCCCACAAAGATCAAAGCATTCAAGTTATAGATGCGGTGGTCTCGTTCATTGCGCTGCATCCGCAAAACCCAAACCTGTGATAGCGGCACGAAAGTCTGCTGGAATATCGATGGCCTGATGGGTCATTAGCGATGTGGTGACAAGAGTTTGCTTGGCTTCCATGCGCAATTGGCCATCTACTGCACTCACACACTGCATCAATAATCGCATCGATTTGCCACCCAATTTTTCAACTTTGAGCTGCAACAAAACTTTGTCACCCATTTTGCTGATGGCACGGAAACTCGCTTCCAAATGCACCATGGGCAGACCAATTTGTCTGGTCATGATCATTTGTTGATACGAGATATTCAATCCTTCCGTGAACCAATCTTCTACCAAGCCATTGAACATGACGAAATATTGCGGGTAGAAGACAATGCCTGCAGGATCGCAATCTGAAAAGCGTATGGTGCGTTCGCGTGTAAAAGTGACTGTTGATGTTTGCATATTCCTATGAGTATATCTAACGAGAATGGTACAAAGCGTTAAGCTACTCAAATTTTCCGATCTCAAACAGACGAGCTATACTACGCATACAAATACTTTAAGCTTAAACTAATTACCCTATGAAAACATCGCAAAAAACATCATTTCAATGGGATGACCCATTGCTGTTAAACCAACAACTCAGTGAAGATGAGCGCATGGTGCGTGAATCGGCAGCCGCTTACTGTCAAGAAAAATTAGGCACACGCGTTGTTGACGCTTTTCGAAACGAAACAACCGATGTCAACATCTTCAAAGAAATGGGTGCACTGGGTTTGCTAGGCACCATGATTCCTGAAGCTTATGGCGGTGCAGGATTGAATTATGTGTGCTATGGTTTGGCCGCAAGAGAGGTTGAACGTGTCGATTCAGGCTACCGCTCCATGATGAGCGTACAAACATCTTTAGTAATGGTGCCGATTTACGAATTTGGCAACGAAGTCACCAAACGAAAATACTTACCAAAATTAGCCAGTGGTGAATGGATTGGTTGCTTTGGATTGACTGAGCCCGATCATGGCTCAGACCCGGGCAGCATGGTCACACGTGCCAAATCCGTACCTGGCGGCTACAGCATCTCTGGCGCAAAAATGTGGATCACCAACAGCCCTATTGCCGACGTGTTTGTCGTCTGGGCCAAAGACGATGCGGGTTCGATTCGTGGCTTCGTGCTCGAAAAAGGATTCAAGGGTTTAAGTGCGCCAAAAATACAAGGCAAGGTTGGCTTAAAAACCAGCATCACAGGTGAAATCGTTTTGGACAATGTATTTTGTCCTGAAGAAAATGCCTTCCCCGAAGTACGTGGTCTAAAAGGACCATTCACTTGTTTGAACAGTGCACGCTATGGCATCGCATGGGGCGCAATGGGCGCGGCCGAAGATTGCTGGCATCGCGCACGTCAATACACACTTGATCGCAAACAATTTGGCAAACCATTGGCAGCCAATCAATTGGTTCAAAAGAAATTAGCCGATATGCAAACAGAAATCACCCTGGGATTACAAGGCTGCTTGCGCTTAGGACGCATGAAGGATGAAGGAACGGCATCGGTCGAAATCACATCAATCATGAAACGCAATTCATGTGGCAAAGCATTGGACATTGCCCGCACAGCGCGCGACATGATGGGCGGCAACGGCATATCCGACGAGTTTGGTGTGGCACGCCATTTGGTGAACCTGGAAGTGGTCAACACCTATGAAGGCACGCACGACATTCATGCCTTGATTTTGGGGCGCGCCATGACGGGAATAGCGGCTTTTTAGACCTTTTCAGACAGTGACAAAACCGACTTGTTTTAGTCGGGGATAACCGCTGTCACTTCAATTTCTATTTTCGCTCGCGTTTCCATCAAACCTGATACTTCAAGGCAAGCCATGGCGGGGAAATTTTTACCCATGACCTCGCGGTAAACTTTCCCTAATTCAGACAATCGGCTGTTGTACTCCACGCGGTCCGTCACATACCAAGTCATGCGCACCATGTGCTCTGGTCCCGCATTGGCTTCTTGTAAAACCGCCACTATATTACGCAGAGTTTGTGCTGTTTGCATTATGAAATCGTCAGATTCAAATTGTTGTTGCGCATTCCACCCAATTTGTCCCCCCACAAATACCAGCGTACCTCGCGCAGCGATGCCATTGGCATAGCCTTTGGGAGCTAGCCAACCTTCAGGTTGTAAGAGTTTTCTCATGTAAGGCTCTCTTGTTTTAATTTAAACCGCTGTAGCTTGCCCGTTTCGGTGCGCGGCAGTTTCTCTACAAAGCTCACGATGCGTGGGTATTTGTAGGGGGCAATGGTGGCTTTCACATGGTCTTGCAATGATTTTGTCATGGTGTCGTTGGCAGCAAAATCAGGTTTCAACACCACAAAAGCCCGCACCACCATGCCACGTTCTTCATCTTTTTGACCAATCACAGCACACTCTAAAACGGCTGCATGTTTCAATAGAGCATCTTCAACCTCGGGTGCGCCGACGTTATAGCCTGCTGTGATGATCATGTCGTCATCACGCGCTTGGTAGCAAAAATAACCCTCTTCGTCCTGAATGAAGGCATCACCCGGGTAATTCCAACCTTGTTTAACGTAGTTGAGTTGACGTGCATCATCAAAGTAACGGCAACCTGTAGGCCCCACCACCGCCAATTTGCCCAGCGTGCCGCGCGGTACTTCATTGCCTGCGTCATCCACCACTTTGGCTTTGTAGCCAGGTACAACTTTGCCAATCGCACCGGCTTTCACATCTTTGCCCGCTGATGAAATAAAAATGTGAAACATCTCTGTTGCGCCAATGCCATCCAGCATTTCCAAACCCGTGGCAACTTTCCACAATTGACGCGTCGCGTCGGGCAAAGCTTCCCCTGCACTGACGGAAATTCGTAGTTTGGGTAAACCATGCAGCTTCGCAAATGGCGCCATTTGTCGGTAAAAAGTGGGCGCGGTATAACAAATGGTGGCACCAACCTCGCCAATCAGCTTGACCATGCTTTCAGGTGTATAAGCCACATCAGGAAAATAAACGGATGATCCTGACCACATTGGAAAAATCAACAAACCGCCCAATCCAAAAGTAAACGCCAAGGGTGGAGAACCGATCACAATGTCATCTGGTGTGGCTTGTAATACATGGCGCGGCCACGCTTCACAAGCAGCCAAAACATCTCTGTGCGTGTGTATGGGTGCTTTGGGCTTACCAGTTGTCCCAGACGTAAACGCCAATAGTGCGATATCCGTTGCCAAGGTGTTGCAGGCTGTGAAGTTCCCATCTTTTTGCGCCGATCGACTGGCCAAACCTTCGGGATCTGTCATGGTATTAAAAGGCACGATGGTTTGCAACACGGGGTGTTGGCTTTGCGCGCTGACAAGTTCGTCAAGCAATTTGCTATCGCACAATGCCACTGTGGGCTGTGCTTTGGCGATGATGTCGCCTAACTCGCTGGCTCGCAACAATGGCATGGTACTGACTGCAATCAGCCCTGCTTTGACCACCGCCAACCAGCTTAAGCACAAACCAATCGAATTACTGCCACGTAACAGCACACGGTTGCCAGGCACCAATTTCAAGTCCTCGGTCAATACCTGCGCAATGCGATTCACCCTGTCCAACACATCGTTGTAACTCAATACAATTTTTGGGCTGCGCAGCAAAGGGCGGTCAGCCCAACCCTTGCTGCAAGCCTTGTCCAGCAACTCCACCACCAAATTCAGGTGGGTGGGAGGCATTTCATCTGTTGCAGGATACTGAAACTCTGGCCATTGTGAAACTGGTGGCAGTCCGTCATGAATGAATCGGTCTATTTGTGCAGATGCCCCACTATTTGAATCAACCATGTTCATGCTCCCTTAACCGCTAATTTCAGCACCGATTTACCAATGATGAGCTGCTGAACTTCGGTAGCCCCCTCGTAAATGCGCAGCGAACGGATATCGCGGTACAGATGTTCAATCACATTACCAACTTGAACCCCTTGCCCACCATGCATTTGCAGTGCCATGTCGATGACTTGTTGTGCATTTTCTGTGGCAACCAGTTTGGCCATGGCTGATGCGCGACTGTAGGCTGCGGCTGATTCTTTGCTGGCTATGCCCATTGTGTCACGCATCCATGCCGCACGGTAAGTCAGCAATGCAGCACCATCAATCAAAGCGGCCATGCTGCCAAACTTGGCCTGCGTCAACTGCATATCCGCCAATGTGCTACCAAACATGCGTCGCGTGGAAGCATAGCGAAGCGCCTCGGCCATAGCACGACGTGCCATACCCAGAGCAGCTGCGGCCACCGAAGCTCGGAAGATGTCCAAAGTGCGCATGGCAAGCTTAAATCCTTCGCCTTCTTCACCCAAGAGTGCACTCTTTGGAACATGACAATCAGCAAACCGCAATGTTGCCAGCGGGTGCGGCGCCATGACCTGGATGTGTTCTGAGGTATCCAAACCCTGTAAATTAGCATCGACAATGAAAGCGCTGATGCCCTTTGTTCCTGCTGTGGCATCTGTCTTTGCAAATGTCACATAGAAATCGGCCATGCCTCCATTGCTGATCCAGGTTTTTACACCAGTTAAGTTGTATGCTTCATAATTACTGTCATCTTTAGCATAAAATTGGCCTGTATCTAGCGTATTTATTGTCTGTGTTGCTATATTATTTATAGCATTTTGCTTATGTTGATTCTTTACTTTTGCAGCCTTTGTTTGCATGGCTGCTACGTCTGAACCGGCATCAGGCTCACTCAATGCAAATGCGGCAATTTTGTCCCCGCGTGCTACTGCTGGCAAGTAATCTGCCTGCTGCTTGGCAGTGCCTGCCAATGTAATCGCACCGCTACCCAAACCCTGCATGGCAAAGGCAAAGTCTGCCAAGGGCGAATGGAAAGCCAATGTTTCACGCAATATCACCAGTGCACGTGAATCCATCAATGGCAATGCGCCACCATGCGCAGCCGGTACGCAGTAACGCAACCAACCGCCTTGTCCCAGGCGCTTCACCCATTCTTTGCAAGCACGTCTATCGTCTGTTTCGTCAACCAGTTGTTGTGGCATCCAAACCGCCAAACCACGGGCTATTTCGGCATGTACCGGTTCAAAAAACGGTAATTCGTACTGTGATGTCATTGCACCAATCTGATCTGATCTAGCCATTCAATCACCTCCAAACACAGGTGTTTGTTTGTTTGCAAAAGCTTCATAGGCGCGTTTGAAATCCTGCGTTTGCATGCAGATTGCCTGCGCTTGCGCTTCAGCTTCGACAGCTTGTTCAATGGTCATGGCCCACTCTTGTTGCAACATCGTTTTTGTCATGCTGTGGGCAAATGTTGGACCCATGGCCAAGTCCTTAGCCATGCTTTTCGCTTTGGCGAGCAAGTCTGTTGGTTCACACAAGCCATTGAAAAAGCCCCAAGCCAAACCTTCTTGCGCACTCATGGCTCGACCCGTGAACAGCAATTCAGAAGCCCTGCCCTGACCAATCACACGCGGCAATAATGCACATGCACCCATGTCTGCACCAGCCAGACCAACGCGCGTAAACAAAAAGGCTGTTTTAGTTTTGTCTGTGCCGTATCGCAAATCGCAGGCCAAGGCCATCATGGCGCCTGCACCTGCACAAATTCCATCAATTGCACCAATAATGGGTTGTGGGCAGTTGCGCATGGTTTTAACCAAATCGCCCGTCATGCGGGTGAATTCCAGCATTTCTGGCATGCTCATTTGTGTCAGTGGCCCAATGATTTCGAAGACATCACCACCACTGCAAAAGTTATTCCCTGCACCTGTCACAACAATGGCCTTCACATCCGTTGCGTATTGAAGTTGGTGAAAAAACGAGCGCAATTCGTTGTAAGAGTCGAACGTCAATGGGTTTTTGCGTTCGGGTCGATTCAAGGTGATGGTGCCCACACCGCCCTTGTCATCAACTTGCTCATAGTGCCAAGCAAAATGGGTCGCTTGGTAGGTGGCTTTGGCATCGAATTGGCTGCGCATGGGGTTGCTTGAGCTGACAAAATGTTTCATTACGATTCTTTCAAAGAATGTTGCTTCACCTTGCCTAGCAACTTATACAGTGTGGCGATTTCGGTGACCTTTAAACCAGCGAAAGCTTGCACAATCCATGCCTCATGCTGCAGTGCCATGGTCGAAAAAACTTTGCGTCCTTGTTCAGTGAGGCACACTCGAAAAGCGCGTCGGTCATTGTCAACTGCAATGCGTTCTACCAAACCTTCATTCACCAATTGGTCGGTAATGCCCGTGATATTGCCGCCACTGACCATCATGCGGCGACTCAATTCATTCATCTTCAAGCCTTGTGGTGATCGCTCAAGTTGCGACAACAAATCAAATCGAGGCAATGTGGTGTCAAACTGCTGGCGCAATTGGGTGCGCACTTTTTTTTCTACCAATTGCGTGCAAGTTAACAGTCGCAACCATAGACGCAGCTCTTGCGGATGCTCACTTTGTTGCGCGCCAAGGAGTCGGGCTTCTAAGTCCATATATGAGGTTTTTAATTTAGACTGAATTAGTTTATGTCTAAACTATTTTTTGTCAACGCTTGAAATATCCAGAATTACCCTATTGACAACAAATAAACGACAAGCTAAATTCATTTATGGTTAAATAGTTTATATTTAAAGTATTAATCAAATCGTTGTTGAATTCGTTAATGGTTGGCGCATAGATTTTGCAAGGAGCCTGTTATGAAAGTCGTTTGCTTAGGGGGTGGTCCAGCTGGTTTGTACTTTTCCATCTTGATGAAAAAGGCCAATCCAGCTCACGACATCACCGTGATTGACCGCAATGCGGCTGACAATACTTTCGGTTGGGGTATCGTTTTCTCTGACAAAACCATGGATGGTTTTCGCGCTGCTGATGCTGAAGTAGTGGATGAAATTGAAGCGAATTTTCACCACTGGGACGATATCGATGTTCACTTCAAAGGGCAAAAAATCACTTCAGGTGGTCACGGATTTTGCGGCATTGCACGCTTGAAGTTGTTGGAAATTTTTCAACGACGTGCTAAGAATTTAGGTGTCAATTTGGTGTTTGAACAAGAGTTCAAAGACCCTGATGATTACGCCAAGAATTATGACTTGGTGATTGGTGCAGACGGTGTATTCTCTACCACTCGAAGCAAGCACGATGCACATTTCAATCCGCGCATTGATTTACGTACCTGTCGCTTCATATGGCTAGGAACGAAGAAAAAACTCGACGCATTCACTTTTGCATTCAAAGAAACCGAGTTTGGTTGGTTTAACCTTCATGCTTATCGGTTTAACGATGAAATGTCAACGTTCATCGTCGAAACACCTGAATCAACTTGGTACAAAGCCGGAATCGATAAATTTGAAGCACCAGAATCTATCGCCTTCTGCGAAAAATTATTTGCGGATTTGTTGGATGGTCATTCATTGATATCCAACGCTAGGCATTTGCGTGGCTCTGCTATGTGGCTTAAATTTAACCGCGTACTGTGCGAACGCTGGTACAAAGACAATATTGTGCTCATTGGTGACGCAGCACACACCGCACACTTTGCCATTGGTTCTGGCACCAAATTGGCAATGGAAGATGCTATTTCATTGTCCAATGTGCTCAATAGCACCGATGGCAGTGTGCCCGAGCGTTTGGCGCGCTACCAAGCTGAACGTGAAATTGAAGCGCTGAAACTACAAAGTGCCGCTCGCAACCGCATGACTTGGTTTGAAGATATTGAACGGTATGTCCAGTTAGAACCAGAACAATTTGCCTTCTCGTTGCTCACTGGGAGTCAACGCGTGGGGCATGAAAATCAAAGATTGCGTGACCCCAAGTATGTCGAAAAATTTGACACTTGGTTCGCTCAAAAATGTGGTTTACCAGCCAAACCCATTCCGCCGATGTTCACACCCTTTAAGATGCGTGAGATGACCTTGGTCAACCGCGTTGTCGTTTCTCCTATGTGCACCTATTCTGCGATTGATGGTTTACCAAATGATTTCCATTTCTCTCACTATTCAGCACGTGCACTTGGCGGTGCAGCTTTGGTCGTGACAGAGATGACCTGCGTTGCACCCCATGCGCGAATTACACCGGGCTGTACTGGCATTTGGAATGACGAACAAGAAAGCGCATGGAAGCGAATCACCGATTTTGTGCACGCCAATAGCCAAGCCAAAATGGCCATTCAGATTGGTCACGCAGGTCGCAAAGGCTCAACCATGCTGGCATGGGATGGAATTGATCAACCTTTGCCAGCCAACAACTGGCCTTTGCTTGCACCATCTGCCATTCCATATTTAGCAGGCGTCTCACAATTGCCAAGAGAAATGACGCGCGCTGATATGGACGAAGTAAAAGCTGAGTTTGTGCAAGCAACAATGCGAGCGCAAGCAGCTGGTTTTGACATGGTTGAGTTCCACGCTGCGCATGGATATTTGATGTCGTCCTTTATTTCACCACTGACCAATCAACGCAACGATGAGTATGGCGGTACCTTGGAAAATTGCTGCCGCTTTCCACTTGAAGTCTTCATAGCCATGCGTCATGCTTGGCCTGCAGAAAAACCCATGTCAGTGCGCATTTCTGCCCACGACTGGGTTCCAGGCGGTATCACACCGACTGACGCTGTCGCCATTGCAGCCATCTTCAAAGCTGCTGGAGCTGACATCATTCACGTATCTGCTGGACAAGTCAGCAAAGATGAAAAACCTATCTACGGCCGAATGTTTCAAGTCCCCTTTTCCGACAAAATTCGCAACGAACTGCGCGTCCCCACCATTGCAGTGGGCAACATTTACGAAGCCGACCATGTCAACACCATCATTGCGGCTGGCCGTGCAGATTTATGTGCCTTGGCACGACCACATTTAGCCGATCCAGCTTGGACATTGCATGCAGCCGCAGCGCAAGGTTATAACGGTGTAACTTGGCCTAAACAGTATTTAGGCGGAAAAATACAACTTGAACGAAACCTTGAGCGTGCAACGCAACTGGCGCTGAATGCGTAATGCCACATCAAAATTTGATGCTAAGAATTTAACAATGACCCTTCAATAGATCACCTAAACAACTATATCCAGCAATGCAATCATCATTTTTATCAAGGGTTTCTCCTAGGAAAATACATGTCACTTTCACCGTCATGCATGCATAATATTGCTTGTTTTGATTTTCATTCACATCAACATTTAAGGAATCATATGAACACACCATCACGTCGCAAAGTTTTATCTCAAAGCGCTGCATTGATTGGCGCTGCAAGCACTGGATTGGGTCTTACACAACAAGCTGTTGCACAAACAGGCAAATTGCGCGTTGGTTTGATGCTGCCCTACACGGGCACATTTGCACAATTGGGTGTGGCCATTGAAAACGGCTTTCGTATGGCCATCAACGACCAAGGTGGTAAATTGGGTGGTCGCGAAATTGAATTCTTTAAAGTGGATGACGAATCTGAACCATCCAAAGGGATTGAAAATGCCAATAAATTGGTTCAACGCGACAAAGTCGATGTACTCGTAGGCACTGTTCACTCTGGCGTGCAGATGGGTATTCACAAAGTTGCCCGTGATACTGGCGTGCTCAGCCTGATTCCAAACGCTGGTGTGCATGTTGCTACCCGTGCGCAATGCGCACCCAATGTGTTTCGCACATCATTCAGCAACTCGCAACCCACACGCGCTTTGGGTGCAGCCATGGTGGCCAAAGGTCACAAAAAAGCAGTTTGGATCACTTGGAAATATGCTGCGGGTGACGAAGCATTTGAAGGCTTCAAAGAAGGTTACTTGGCAGCTGGCGGCACCATTGTGAAAGAGATGGGATTGCCATTTCCGAATGTTGAATTTCAAGCATTGTTGACTGAAATTGCAGCATTGAAGCCAGATGCTGTTGCTTGCTTCTTCGCAGGCGGTGGTGCTGCCAAATTCATGAGAGACTATGCTGCTGCTGGTTTGCAAGGCAAAATTCCACTCTATGGTTCAGGCTTTTTGACTGAAGGCGTGATTGATGCGGCAGGACCTGCCGCAAACGGCGTGATTACCACCATGCACTATGCGGATGGTTTGGACAATCCACGCAATAAGGCTTTCCGCTTGGCCTACGCAAAAACATTCAAAATGCAACCCGATGTGTATGCGGTACAAGGTTACGACACAGGTTTGTTATTGATTCAAGGTATGAATGTAGTCAAAGGTGATATCAATAACAAAGTGGCACTCTACAAAGCGATGGAAGCTGCCACGATTGACAGCCCGCGTGGCAAATGGACCATGAGCAAAGCCCACAACCCTGTACAAGATATTTATTTGCGCGTGGTTGAAAACAAAGAAAACAAGGTCATCGGGGTAGCTGCCAAAGCTTTGGCAGATTCCGGCGCTGGCTGCAAAATGTCCTGATACTGGCGAAATATTCATCACTGTAAATCAACAACCATGAGCTACTGAACAGTTTAGATTTGCACGGTATGGATTTCGTTACTTTTCTCATTCAGCTGCTGAACAGTGTGCAGTACGGACTGCTGCTGTTCATGCTGGCTGCTGGCTTGACTTTGATATTTGGCATCATGGGCGTGGTGAATTTGGCGCATGGAAGCTTCTACATGGTGGGCGCGTATTTGGCCTACTCTCTGAGTCTCTATTTTTCAAGTCTGACGCTGGGAATTTTGGCCGGTCTAGTGTTGTCGGTCATATTGGGATTTGCCTTGGAATGGCTCTTATTTCGGCACTTCTACCACCGCGATCATTTGGATCAAGTGCTGTTGACTTTCGGATTGATTTACATCTTTGAAGAATTGCGCTCCATTTTCTGGGGCGATGATGTGCATGGTGTGACCATTCCACAGCAACTCAATGCATCGATACCGCTTACCGAAAACCTGTCTTACCCGGTGTATCGCTTGTTCATGTCAGCGGTGTGCATCCTTCTGGCTTATTTTTTATATTGGCTGATTGCCAAAACACGCTTGGGAATGAAAATTCGAGCAGGAGCCTTCAACCGTGACATGACTGAAGCTTTGGGCATCAACATCAAGTTGATACATGCCGTTGTTTTTGCCCTGGGTGTTGGTTTGGCTGCCGTGGCTGGCATGATTTCAGCCCCTGTTTCCAGCGTCTACCCTAACATGGGCTCCCAAGTACTCATCATGTGCTTTGTGGTGGTGGTCATTGGTGGAATTGGGTCTGTGCGCGGTGCTTTCATCTCTGCCCTGCTCGTCGGTTTGGTTGACACATTTGGCAAAGTATTGTTGCCATCGATGTCGGGCATGTTGGTTTACATGCTGATGGCCGCTGTGTTGTTATGGAAGCCAGAAGGTTTGTTCAAATACTGAGCATTCGTTTCACTTAAAACGCCAAACTTACCAATCACAACGCAGCCTACCTTCACGTCAACTACATATTCATGAGTGCTCCAAAATCAAACCTCGAAATATTGCCACGCAGTGTGCAAGTTGGATTGGTTTTTGGTTTGATTGCTTTACTGGCTTTCCCGTTTGTAGGCAGCCAGTTTTACATGGACATGGTCACGCGCATGATGATCATGGCGATATTTGCCATGAGCTTGGATTTGCTGCAAGGCGTGACGGGTTTGGTGTCTTTGGGACATGCGGCTTATTTCGGCTTGGCGGGTTATGCATTGGCATTTTTGACACCACAAAACGAAGCGGTGAGTTTGTGGTGGACCTTGCCTGTATCGGTATTGGCATCGGCTTTGGCAGCCTTCATCATTGGCATTTTTGTGGTGCGCACGCACGGCATTTACTTCATCATGGTGACGATGGCGTTTGCGCAAATGGTTTTCTATTTGTTTTTTGATAACAAAGCTTTGGGCGGCTCAGATGGCTTGTACATCAACTTCAAACCAAGTACCGCCATAGCGGGAATGTCTTTATTTGATTTGGATAACAAAACCACGTTTTATTATTTCACGCTGGCATTTGTCATTATTGTTTACATATTTTTGCGCCGCTTACTGTGGAGCCCTTTTGGCAGAGCTTTAGCAGGCATCCGCGTTAACGAACACCGCATGCGTGCGGTTGGTTTTGCCACCTTCAGTTACAAACTCACTGCCTTCACCTTGGCAGGTGGCTTGGCTGGTTTAGCTGGTTATTTGTGGGGAGCGCAAAGCGGCTATATCAACCCCGAGCTCATGGGCTTTCACATGAGCGCACATGCCATCATGATGATCATTTTGGGCGGCATGGGCAATTTTGCGGGAGCCGTGGTTGGTGCTTTTACCTTTGAATATGTGCTGCACGCTTTCAAAGACTTGCCCACTATCGAACTGGCAGGGCGAAGCATCCACCTTGGCAAACATTGGCAATTGTGGATGGGTAGTTTCATTGTGCTGGTGGTGTTGTTTGCACCCCGTGGCTTATTGGGATTATTCAGTTTGAAATCACGTCGCAGCTTTGCAGCAATCAGCACGAAAGCATCCAATGACTGAGTTACTTTTGAGTGCGAAAGAACTGGTGAAACGCTTTGGTGGTTTGGCTGCTGTGAACCAAGTTTCGATCGATTTGTACCGTGGCCAAATTCATGCGGTGATCGGTCCCAATGGTGCTGGCAAATCGACCCTAACCAATTTATTGTCAGGTGACTTACCTTTAACTTCAGGGCAAATTACCTTAAACAGCAAAGACATTTCTAAAGCCAATCCTGAGCAGATCTCAAAAATGGGGTTAGGACGCAGCTACCAAAAAACCAATGTCTTTTTGCCTTTCACGGTTTGGGACAATGTACGTTTGGCAGCACAATCACGTGAATCACATAATGCTTGGAATCCTGTTCATTGGTTTCAAAATACGCGCGATAGCACACGCAAAACCACCAGCAATGAAGCGGCCAAGGCCGCCATTGCGCTGTGCAAACTTGAAAGCCAAACCCACACTGTTGCTAGCAATATGAGCCATGGTGAACAGAGACAGCTCGAAATCGCCATGACTTTGGCTACCCAGCCGCAAGTGCTCTTGCTGGATGAACCACTGGCCGGCATGGGCGTAGCCGAAGCCGAGCGCATGATCGATCTGTTGCACGAACTGAAAAAAGACCATGCAATCTTACTTGTGGAACATGACATGGATGCGGTGTTCGCGCTGGCCGACCGTTTGACGGTGATGGTCAATGGCCAAGTCATTGCCAGCGACACACCAGTCAACATACGCTCTGATGCCGCAGTGCAAGCCGCCTATTTAGGCGAAGACGTGACGGAAGGTGCTGAACATGACTGACAAGCACGTCGACGTCAAGAACACGGATACTTTGATTCAGGTTGAAGGACTCAACACGTATTACGGTGCCAGCCATATTTTGCGCGGTGTTGACTTCCGTGTACAACGCGGCGAAACCATCGGCTTGATGGGCCGCAACGGTATGGGCAAAAGTACTTTGCTAAAAAGCATCATGGGCTTGGTTAAACCCAGTAGCGGTCATGTCCACATCATGGGACACGACATGACCGGCTCTGCGCCCTACAAAATAGCCCAAATGGGGATTGCCTATGTGCCTGAAGGACGTGGCATTTTTGGCAGCTTGAGCGTGACTGAAAACCTCATCATGTCCGCACGCGCTGGTACAACACCAGCAGCTAAAGCACGTGCGATATTGGGACAAGATTGGCACTACGACAAAGTCTTAGAAACCTTCCCACGATTGAAAGAACGCCTCAAACACGGTGGGCAACAATTGTCGGGCGGTGAACAACAAATGCTGACCATCGGACGAGCATTGATGACCAACCCCGATGTGTTGATTCTGGACGAAGCCACCGAAGGCTTGGCACCATTGATTGCGCGCGAAATTTGGCACATTTGTGATGTCATTCGCCAAAGTGGCATCAGCAGTATCATTGTCGATAAAAATTGGAAACACGTGACACAAATCACGGACAGAAATGTGATTTTGGTCAAAGGTCAAATCGTGTTTACCGGCAGTTCAGCTGAACTGTTGGCACAACCTGAGTTACTCACCCAGCATTTGGGTGTGTAAAACACATAGAGCAACCATCTCATCAGTGATTGCATGAGCAGGCCACGCATACAATTGTGGCAATGTCTTCAGCCCATTTATCCACTTCTGACCCTTTATCAGAAAATCGCATTCAACACTACGAAAACTTTCCCGTAGCGTCTTGGTTGTGCCCGCCTCACTTGCGACCAGCCATTGTGGCCATTTACAACTTTGCACGCACTGCAGACGACATTGCCGATGAAGGTAGTGCCACTGCACAAGAACGACTAGATGATTTAGCAACTTACCGCGCTGATTTGTATGCAGCACAACTTGCCGATACAAACGTAAAGACCCTTTCTAACCAATGGGAATCAGTCTTTGTACCATTGCAATCTGCCATTGCACAATTTAATTTGCCCGTGCCTTTGTTGAACAATCTGCTCAGTGCATTTGAGCAAGACATACGCAAAACGCGTGACCATGAAGGCTACGTAAACGAAGCCGAGTTGCTGGACTACTGCTCTCGTTCTGCCAACCCTGTTGGGCGCTTGCTGTTGCATTTGTATGGCATTCACGATGCAGATGCGTTGCGCATGAGTGACCACATCTGCACCGCTTTGCAGCTCATCAACTTTTGGCAAGACTTGAGCCAAGACATACCGCGCGGCAGATTTTATTTACCTCTTGAATCCTGTGCTGAATTTGGCGTGAGCAAAACAGATTTACTCAATTTAAAGCAAACCCCAAATACTACTAATTTAATAGCATCTCAGGCAATGAATACGCTGGCTACAATCCAAAAAGGCATGCAATTAGTACACATCCTACCTGGACGTGCGGGCTGGGAACTGCGCTTTGTCATTCAAGGCGGTTTGCGTATCTTGGACAAAATCAAAGACTTGAATTATGCAATGTTAGAAAATCGGCCGAAATTGAACAAGTTTGACTTTGTGGTGATTGCCTGGAGAGCGTTGTGGATGTAATTCGCTTAAAAACAGCAGCGATTACCGTCATTGAATACCTACTTGGTTTCTTGGCGCTGGCCATATTTGTCGCCTACGCTTACGCCCAAGGCACGCCTACAGTACCTCGCTGGGAAGCCGCATTCAAACTTGGTGCTGTCTTGGCCGCTCTAGAGATTGCAATTTTGTTCGCACGCAAACCACCCATGAACCGATTAATCCTGGGTGGCAATTTATGGCTACTTGCTGGTGGATTGGCATTTTTATTCGGGCAAGAAAAATTCTTGCGGATGTACGAAAGCATGGGTGAAGCCAGCGTCTTTGCGGCAATCTTGTGCGTAGGCATCATCGCTACTGTGTTTTCAAATAATGGTTTTGTTGGTGTTCAAGGACCACGAAATAAAGTTCTGACATATTCAGCTTATCTTTTGATCGCGACCGTGATGTCTTTTGGTACAGCCATCGTGTTCAAAGGCAACGTCAAAATTGCAGGCGTATTACCACTTACAGCACTGGCATTTTTTCATCGGTATTTGCGACACAAATTAAGGAATTATCCATAAATATAGATAAATTTAGCCTGTATCCGGCGTATTGATTGCCTAAATTGCTATTTTATTTATAGCAATTTAATGACCTTTCCCGAATGAATATGAACCGACTTTCAATGTAACAATAGCATCCATGACACCTGAGCAATACGTTCAAGATAAAGCAGCTGCGTCTGGCAGCAGTTTTTATTATGCTTTCTTGTTTTTACCCAAAGAGCGGCGTGCGGCGATTACTGCGTTTTATGCGTTTTGCCGAGAGGTGGATGATGTGGTGGACGATGCGGTAGACATGGGTATCGCAGCCAAAAAGCTTGCTTGGTGGCAAGCTGAAGTTCAGCAGACTTTTCAAGATAAACCCACACACCCAGTGATGCAAGCGCTGATGCCCCATTGCAAATACTACGGTATTGAAGAACAACAATTGCAAGCCGTAATAGAAGGTTGCCAAATGGATTTGCAACAAACTCGCTATTTGGACTACCCCGCTTTGCAGCATTACTGCCATTTGGTAGCTGGCGTGGTGGGAGAGGTCGCCGCCAAAATATTTGGGCAATCTAATTCACAGACCACCGCCTATGCACACAAATTGGGGCAAGCGTTTCAGCTGACCAACATCATTCGCGATGTGGGCGAAGATGCGCGCCGTGGTCGCATCTATTTGCCAATGAGTGATTTACAGAAATTCAATGTCAAAGCGCATGAATTAATCAATTACAAGCTTGCAACAAAATCATCAGATTTTGATGACCGCTTTCAAGCATTGATGGCGTTTCAATCCCAACGAGCGCATGCACTTTACGATGAAGCCATGCAGTTGTTGCCTACAGCAGATGTTCGCAGCCAAAAGCCTGGCTTGATGATGGCGAGCATTTATCGCACGCTTCTTAGCGAGATTGAGAAATCCAAATTTCCTGTATTGCATGAACGTGTGCGTTTAACACCCTTGCGAAAATTATGGTTAGCTTGGAAAGTGCAGGCACTTGGAAAAATCTAATAAAAAAATTGCCATCATTGGCGGTGGTTGGGCTGGTATGGCGGCCGCTGTGTACGCCACACAGGCTGGCCACCACGCTACGGTTTTTGAAGCAACGCAAGCCTTGGGTGGGCGTGCCCGAGTTGTGAATGGTGCATTGCCGAATGGGAAAACTGTTCCACTCGACAACGGTCAACACATCTTGATCGGCGCTTACAGTGATTCCCTGAAGTTAATGCAAACCGTGGGGGTGAATTTAGCTAAAGCCTTGCTGCGTTCCCCCATGTCCATGCAGTTTGCAGATGGTACGGGTTTGATATTGCCTGATTGGCGCAAGCTTTGGATGGTGGGTTTGGATGCCGCTTGGGGCATAGCACGTACCAAAGGCTGGACCTGGACTGACAAAATCAATTTATTGCGAGCCACATCTTCATGGCAACGCAATGGTTTTCAATGCAATGCCAGCGAAACCGTTTTGCGCTTATGCCAAAAAACCAAACCTGTTATCACGTCCCGTGTGATGGCAGAGTTAATCGAGCCACTGTGCCTGTCCGCGCTGAACACGCCCATGCAGACGGCCAGTGCCAGCGTATTCTTGCGCGTGCTAAAAGATGCGCTTTTTGCGCCAAGCACACACGTTGATGCCAATACAATTTTTGGCCCAGCCAACATGCTGCTGCCCAAACGCGATTTGTCCAACCTCTTTCCACATCCTGCGGCAGCTTGGTTGATGCAACAAGGTGGCCGCATTCAACTTGGTTCACGCATCCAATCACTGCACTATGGCCACAATGGTTGGCAGCTCGATGTCGGTGATGCAAATCAGTATTATGATGCTGTCATACTGGCAGGTTCAGCATCAAATATGGCATCAGTTGGCATTAATACTGCCTACAACGCTACGAATACTGTAGTAAGAGAATTGCAACACTTGATACATCGCGAGCTACAAGCATGGCAATCCAAGGCGAATGCTTTACAGTACGAAGCCATTGCAACCTTGTATGCGTATGCACCCAATGCCAAACTGTCACAGCCGATGTTGGCACTCAAAACGGATGCCAGCAACCCCGCGCAATTCGTGTTTGACCGTGGTCAGTTAGGAGGCGAAGCCGGCTTGCTGGCGTTTGTCATCAGCGCCAGCAGTGGTGATCGTTTAATAGTGCAAAACCAAGTAATAGCTCAAGGAATCAAACAATTGAACTTGCCAAACTTGCAAGCCATTCAAACTATTGTAGAAAAACGCGCCACCTTTGCCTGTACTCCCCAATTGCAGCGTCCAGCTACTCAAATAGCGCCTGGTCTTTTGGCCTGCGGCGATTACATTGATGGCCCCTACCCTGCCACATTAGAAGGCGCAGTGCGCAGTGCCAAATTGGCAGTGAATTTGATTTGAAATCAATTTAGATAAGCACATAAAAAACCCTCAATTTCTTAAATTGAGGGTTTTTGTTTCGGCGCGGTTTACAAAATACTAAAAACGATCTGCGTTCATCACCTTGGTCCAAGCCGCCACAAAGTCACGCACAAACTTCTCGCGGTTGTCGTCTTGGGCATACACCTCTGCGTAGGCGCGTAAGATGGAGTTTGAACCGAAAACCAAGTCAACACGCGATGCTGTCCATTTGGTTTTTCCACTGGTGCGATCCACAATGTCATAGCTGTTGCGTCCAGTCGGTTTCCAGTTGTAGGCCATGTCTGTGAGGTTGACGAAAAAGTCATTGCTTAAAGTACCAACACGGTCTGTGAACACCCCGTGTTGCGAATCGCCGTGGTTGGTACCCAAGACACGCATACCGCCCACCAAGGCCGTCATCTCGTGGGCTGTTAAACCCATGAGTTGCGCGCGATCAAGCAACAACTCTTCTGGGCTCACGGTGTAGTTCTTTTTCACCCAGTTGCGGAAACCGTCATGGATGGGTTCTAGTACTGCAAACGATTCAGCATCGGTTTGTGCATCAGTTGCGTCACCACGGCCTGGCGTGAACGGCACAGGAACATTAAAGCCCGCCGCTTTGATGGCTTGCTCCACGCCCACATTGCCAGCCAACACAATCACATCAGCCAGACTGGCGCCACTGTCTTTGGCGATGCTTTCAAGCACGGATAAAACTTTGGCTAAGCGTGCTGGCTCGTTGCCTTCCCAGTCTTTTTGCGGTGCAAGTCGAATGCGGGCACCATTAGCGCCACCGCGTTTATCAGATTGTCTGAATGTGCGAGCACTGTCCCAAGCGGTGCTGACCAAGTCGCTGACACTCAAACCACTGGCTACAATTTTGGCTTTAACTGCCGCCACATCGAAATGGGTGCTGCCAGCAGGAACTGGGTCTTGCCAGATTAAATCTTCTTTTGGCACTTCAGGACCAATGTATCGTGCTTTGGGTCCTAAATCGCGGTGAGTTAATTTGAACCAAGCACGGGCAAAAGCTTGGCTAAATTCATCCGGATTTTTGTAAAAGCGTTCAGAGATTTTGCGGTACGCGGGGTCCATCTTCATCGCCATATCGGCATCGGTCATGATGGGGTTACAGCGAATGGTTGGGTCTTCTACATCAACAGGTTTGTCTTCTTCTTTGATGTTGATGGGTTCCCATTGCCATGCACCTGCGGGACTCTTTTTGAGCTCCCAGTCATAGGTGAACAACAGATAGAAATAGCCGTTGTCCCATTTGGTTGGATGGGTTGTCCATGCGCCTTCAATGCCGCTGGACATGGTGTTCCGTCCAACACTGCGACTGGTATGGTTCATCCAGCCCAAGCCCTGTTCTGCCACTTCTGCCCCCTCGGGACTGGGTCCTAAGTTTTGTGCTTTGCCATTTCCGTGCGCTTTTCCCACGGTATGCCCACCCGCCGTCAAGGCCACCGTTTCTTCATCGTTCATGGCCATGCGCGCAAAGGTCAATCGCACATCTTGTGCTGTGCGCAATGGGTCAGGTTGACCGTTGACACCTTCAGGGTTTACATAAATCAAACCCATTTGAACGGCGGCCAAAGGGTTGTCCAGCTCCTCACGGCTTTCACCTTCGTAGCGATTCGGGGCTAACCATTCTTTCTCAGATCCCCAGTTAATATCTTGCTCAGGGTGCCATATGTCTTCACGACCAAAAGCAAAGCCATAAGTTTTGAGACCCATAGATTCATAGGCCACCGTGCCAGCCAAAACAATCAAATCAGCCCAACTGATTTTGTTGCCGTATTTCTTTTTGATGGGCCATAACAAACGACGCGCCTTGTCCAAATTGACGTTATCAGGCCAAGAATTCAGCGGTGCGAAACGTTGATTGCCAGTTCCTGCACCACCACGTCCGTCAGCAATACGGTACGAGCCTGCGGAATGCCAAGCCATGCGTATCATCAAACCGCCATAGTGCCCCCAATCGGCTGGCCACCAGTCTTGGCTATCTGTCAACAGCGCAACCAAGTCTTTTTTAAGTGCTGGAACATCCAGTGTTTTGACAGCTTCGCGATAATCGAAACCTGCATCCATGGGGTTGGATTTGCTATCGTGTTGATGCAAAATATCGAGGTTGAGGGCATTGGGCCACCACGCCATGTTTGATTTGCCTGTGCTGGTATTACCACCGTGCATCACAGGGCATTGACCCGATGTTGTTTGCTTGTTTTCCATTACTTTCTCCCTTTTTCTCAATTGAGCTTGGTTGATGAAACTTATCTAAACAACCATATTGATGGCTGCATGGACTGAATGGTAAAAACAACACATTGATTTGTATAATTGTATTTACATATAATTTTGATTAAAATTATTTATCACAACCATTCTATGCTTTTTTGAATATGACACTGACCGAATTGAAATTCATCATTGCTGTTGCACAAGAACGCAATTTCAGACGCGCTGCGGACTTATGCTTTGTGACCCAACCCGCTTTAAGTCTGGGCATCAAAAAGCTGGAACAAGAACTGGGCATCTCGATTTTTGAGCGCAACCGCACCGATGTGCAATTAACTGTTGTCGGCAAAAAGATTGTCGAACAAGCCATGAAAGTCTTGGATGAGGCGGCCAACATCAAACTCATCGCACAGCAGGGCAATGATCAGCTCAAAGGGCCGATTCGCATTGGCATCATTCATTCGGTTGCACCCTATTTGCTGCCCGACATCATTCCCGTATTGCGCGAGTCAGCGCCTGAAATGCCATTGGATGTAGAAGAAAACATCACCGAAAATTTGGCTACCCAACTCAAAACTGGCATCATTGATGTGGCTATTTTGGCTTTACCTTTTGATGCGCCTAACATTCGATCTCACGTCCTTTACGACGAAAAGTTCGATGTCATCGTGCCCTCGCACCACCCTTGGGCCAAGCGAAAACGCATCAAACCAGAAGAATTGGCATCTGAAAAAGTATTGTTGTTAAACAGTGGTCATTGCTTTAGCAACCAAGTGACATTGGCATGCCCAGAATTGATGCGCAAAGGCTTGGTGCTGCAAGGCAACTCGCTGGAAACGATTCGCCACATGGTCGCGTCCAATTTGGGTATCAGCGTCTTGCCGCACTCTGCCACTCAAGCAAGGTACAGCAACCCCTTGATCACCTCCATCCCCTTCGCCCCGCCAGCGCCATCCAGACGCATCGCCATCGTGTGGCGCAACAGCTTTACACGGCAACAAGGTATCGACAAAGTGATTGAGGCTGTTAAATCTGTCGCACATATTGCGACTAAATAAAATCGCTGATCTGATTAAAATTTATAAGAAATTAGCCTATATGCGTTGTATTTATTGCCTAGTTTGCTATTGTATTTATAGCATATAACGGCATATACCTGCAAAAGCCAGATTCGAATAATTTATCCGCGACCTACAAACGGCATATTGGTGGCCATCACAGTGTGGTACAGCACATTGGCATTGAGCGGTAAATTGGCCATGTAAACCACCGATTGCCCAACGATGGCGACATCCATCACTGGCTCTTGCATGATGCTGCCATTGGCTTGCATGATGCCAGCGGCCATTTTGACGGTCATGTCGGTGGCGGCATTGCCAATGTCAATTTGGCCGACCGCAATGTCGTACTTTCTACCATCCAAATTGGCGCTTTTGGTGAGTCCCAGCACGGCGTGCTTGGTTGCTGTGTAGGCCATGGTATTCGGGCGCGGTGTGGTGGCTGCAATCGAACCGTTATTGATGATGCGGCCACCGCGCGGCGATTGCGCTTTCATGGTTTTGAAAGCCTGCTGGATACACAAGAACA
This sequence comes from Candidatus Aalborgiella aggregata, assembly GCA_016705065.1. Lineage (GTDB taxonomy): Bacteria > Pseudomonadota > Gammaproteobacteria > Burkholderiales > Burkholderiaceae_C > Aalborgiella > Aalborgiella aggregata. The sequence continues at coordinate 889,815 of JADIYY010000001.1, forward strand.
TGCCAGTGAGGTTGATGTCTACCACGCCCTTCCATTGCTCAACTGTCCAATCTTCAAACATACCCGGTGGATTGCCAACACCTGCGTTATTGAACAGGACATCGACGCGCCCCCATTTGTCAACGGTGGTGGCAAATAAGGCTTGCACAGATTGCGCATCTGAAACATCGGTGGGCACAACCAGTGCCTGATCACCCAAACCCGATTCTTTGGCAACATCTTGCAAAGGTTGCGCGCGCCGTCCGGCCAATGCCACGCAATAACCGTCCGCCAAAAGCGCCAGCGCCACCGCTTTGCCTACACCTGATCCTGCGCCTGTAACGATGGCGACCTTGGTGATTTTGGGTTTGTTGTTGACTTGATTTGCTATCATTTTCTGCGTGAATTTTTACTGCGTTTGGCGTTTGCTTTTGAAGAAGTTTTAGAAGCGTGTTTCGCCGCTGCGATGGGCGATTTAGCTGCACCGCTTTTGCGTGATGCGGACAAAGTTCGCTTGGACCTTTGCCAATTTCAGACCGAGATGTTGCTTGTCTGCTGGCTGTTTGTCCTATTTTTTGAGCTTTGCTTTGCTTGTCAAACTTGTCCACGCCTTTGTCCTTCATGGCGCGGTTCAGCAAACTGTCGCCCTCGGTCAGCATTCTGAAATCAATTTTGCGTGCGTCCAAATCAACCTTGCTAACTTGCACACGTACAGGTGTGCCAATGGCATATTTAATACCGGTGCGTTCGCCACGCAGCTCTTGCCGTGCTTCGTCGAACTTGAAGTATTCGCCACCTAGTTCTGTGATGTGAATCAAACCCTCCACATACATGGCGTTCAAGGTAACGAATAAACCAAAGGTGGTGACGGAACTAACAACGCCGTCAAATTCTTCACCCAAATATTGCCGCATGTATTTGCATTTGAGCCAAGCTTCCACATCGCGACTGGCTTCGTCGGCTCTGCGTTCATTGGCGCTGCAATGCAAGCCCGCTGCTTGCCAGGCTTGGTTTTCTTCATGCTGTGATTTGGTGAGCTTAACGGTGGGTTCAGCCACTTTGCTTCCAAACTTGGTCGCTCTGGCAGCCAAGCGTTTGGCTAATTTCTCATGCGCTTCCCCGGGAGTCGGCAACACAGGTAATTTGTATTTACGGCTATTGAGAATGGCTTTGATGACGCGGTGCACCAACAAATCCGGGTAGCGGCGAATCGGGCTAGTGAAATGCGTGTAGGCGTCGTATGCCAAGCCAAAATGCCCGCTGTTAGTGGGCGTGTAGATGGCTTGCGACATGGAACGCAAAAGCATGGAATGAATTTGCAAGGCATCAGGTCGGTCTTTGGTGGCCTGTGCAATGGCTTGAAACTCGCCCGGTTTGGGGTCGTTGCTGATGCTGTGGCCAATACCGGTCACTTTTAAATAATTGCGCAAGGCTTCTTGTTTGTCGGGAGTTGGCCCTTCATGCACACGGAAAAGACCTGCATGTTTGCTTTGCGCAATAAAGTCCGCACTGCACACATTGGCTGCCAACATGGCTTCTTCGATGATTCTGTGCGCCTCGTTGCGGGTGCGAGCGATGATTTTTTCAATGCGACCACTTTCATCGCAGACGATTTGCGTCTCTGTGGTTTCAAAATCAACTGCCCCACGCTGAGCGCGTGACGCCAACAAGGCTTTGTACACATCACTCAAGTTCAATAAATCATGCACACGTGCTTTGCGCTTGGCTGCTTCTGGGCCTTTGGTGTTGCTTAAAATCGCCGCCACTTCGTTGTAGGTGAAACGCGCATGGCTGTACATCACCGCTGGGTAAAACTGGTAGGCATGCACCTCGCCTTTGGCAGTGATGAGCATATCGCAGACCATACACAGGCGCTCGACTTCGGGGTTCAGTGAGCACAAACCATTGGACAATTTTTCTGGCAGCATGGGAATCACGCGACGCGGAAAATACACGCTGGTGGCACGGTCGTAGGCATCAATATCGATGGCTGAGCCGTTCTCTATATAATGGCTTACATCGGCAATCGCTACCAACAAACGCCAGCCGTTATCAACGCGTGTTTTACCGATGCGTGCGGGTTCGCAATACACCGCGTCGTCAAAATCGCGTGCGTCTTCACCGTCGATGGTGACCAAGGGTACATCAGTTAAATCAATGCGGTCTCTTTTATCTTGTGCACGCACTTTGTCGGGCAAAGCCCTGGCTTGGGCAATGCAGGTATCCGAAAACACATAGGGAACGCTGTATTTGCGCACCGCAATTTCAATTTCCATGCCAGGGTCATCCACTTCACCCAGCACCTCTGTTACACGCCCTACGGGCTGACCAAAGAGTGCTGGCGGCTCTGTTAACTCAACCACCACCACCTGACCAGCTTTGGCACTGCCAATCGCGGTTTTGGGTATCAGCACATCTTGCCCGTAGCGCTTGTCCTCAGGTGCCAAAATCCAAATGCCACTTTCATGAAGCAATCGGCCAATGATGGCTTGTTTGGGGCGTTCAATGATTTCTGTCACGCGCCCTTCAGGCCTGCCACGCTTGTCTTGTCGCACAATGCTGACCTTGACGCGGTCCTTGTGCAAGACAGCACGCATTTCATTGGGCGCAAGGTAAATATCGGCTTCACCATCATCCCGCATCACAAAGCCATGCCCATCACGGTGGCCCTGCACACTGCCGGAAACTTCAGCCAACAAACCTTTAGAAGAGGAGTTCAAAGACGAATTCATACTGGTATATGACGATGGATACGATGATATGGGCGACGAGTTTGTCTGCGTCGTGCTATTTTGTGCAAGCCCTGCACGATTTGTGTTTTTTGATTTGATACAATCACCTTTTCCTGAAATCAATTTGATACTTAATAGCCCTATTGTCTATTAAACATCATAAGCCCAGGTGGCGGAATTGGTAGACGCACTAGTTTCAGGTACTAGCGAGTAATATCGTGGGGGTTCGAGTCCCTTCCTGGGCACCATCACCTCTCTTGCAATAGTTCCCATTGAATTACCAATAAAAAATGACACTGGTACGACTCTCAAGAGTTTACAGTGCCATTTTAGGCTGTAGCCGGCGTATTGATTGCCTAGATTGCTATTAAATTAATAGCAAATCAATTATTAAGAGGTAGTCAAATTAACGCCTTTGCTGGCGTTGTTCTCCACTTTGTCGATACAGCGCACCACCAATTTATTCAAGGCATCAGGCAAAAAGGTTGCAATATTCGATTTTTTGGAATGGTGCATCAGTGCTGACAATGCTGCGCCCAGCTCAGAAGCTGCCAATGCGGCTTTCAGGCCATCTTTCATCACATCAATGAAATATGGGTAAAACAGGTGCCCAGAGATGCGCGAATCACCGCGGCCCACACCATGCTTGCCAGCCAGATCTTTGGATACCAGAGGGTCGCCAAACTCGACGGCAACCTTGGTTGATTCTTCAATGTCCAAAGGCAAATGAATCAGGTATTGCTTGTTTTGGTACTGGTAGCAGGTTAATGATCCACCACTGGAGAAGCCTAAAGCAAATGTCATGCTGGGATCCATATGTGGATTGTGGTTCTTGGTGAAACGTTGTGTGATGCTCAGCAAGGCATCATTCGACATTTCATCTGGAAAAACCTGCGTACCAAATTTTTCTATCAATTCATCGTCGTTGAGACAAACAATCACGTCATTATTCCCCACGCGTGGCTTGATCGAATCGAAACCAATGCCGGTTGGCACAATGATTTGTGGACCCAAGTAGCTATTCAAATATCCAGGGGTAATGATTGGAATGTCGTCGGCGCGGCGAAAACGGGTGCGGATTTCATCATCCAGCGTATCAATTGGGGGATGAGGCGATACCAACAAATAAGTTCGTCCATGCGCGTTGCCGTTGAAACATTCACGTGGTCCCCAAATCGGGGTGTAGATGGGAACCACATTCACATCGTTATAGATAAATCTATTTAAGTCTTGTTGGGCGATGGAAGATTGGTCTTCTGGCACGATCACTTTGAATTGAATATCAATTTGCATCGCTGCATACAGTGCCACCATGTTTAAAAACACATTGCTGGTATTGCCACCAGATGTAGGCGCCATGACTTCTTTGCGGTCAATGAAGTATTCTGGCTGATCGTCAACATTGAGCTTGAGCTGAAACCCACTTTCAGTTTTGGTGACGGTTTTCAGCGGGATTTTGTTGTAGCGGTACTTCGGAATATCGACAAAGTGCTCCACGAAATAATCGTTGACTGGAACACCAATGGCGCGCATCTTAGGCATAAACAAAGAACCCATCGCTCACGTCTCCTCTAAGTATTAATTAATCAATCACTTATATATGGAGTACAAAACTTCCGTTGGATGAATCTCATACTAAGTGCTTGCAACTTAGTATGACATGGAATGAGGGAAACTTACTGCGTGCTGACGCTGTAAATACATCAAAGTATTTGAGAATCAAATAAGTTTTGCTATGTCTTCGACATCAAATTCGTTCATCATGCCAGATTCGATTTTGATGACTCTTCCATCACGCCCGATGATTGCCGTTGACGGTAAGCCGCGTGGTTTCGGGTATTTCGCTTCCATTTCTGGCGTCATGAACGCCGCTGGAAAAGTGAATCCCTTTTTTTGAAGATACCCTACCGCGGCCTCTTTTCGGCTATCGGTTGAGAATGTCAGCATTTGCAAACCTTTGTTGCGGTTGGCCTGCCAAAGTTTTTCCATCAATGGGCTTTGTACAGCACAGAATGGGCACCAGCTTGCCCACCAATAGATCACCAAAATCTGGTCTTTTGCTTGACTGGCCGTGAATGTTTTGCCATTCAGCAGAGGTACATCAACCATGTTCAGTTTTTGCCCTACTGCTGGAAATTCCGCACCCGAGCGGTTACCGCCAAATGGCATCATGGGAAACTGCATCTGAGCTTGGGCTGTTTGGGAAACCAATCCCGTGGAAATAGCTGCACCTGTCGCGATGTAGCCCAAAGCCTGACGGCGGTCGATATTTTGCATTTTTATTGGCGCTTTAATGAAATTTGAATAGCGCGGATGATAGCCTAACTACCACAATTGACGAATACCCCTTAGGGCGTAGGAACTGACTGTGGCCAGAGCCCTCATTCCACTAGCCAAATATAACGGGTTCACCATGTTGATCAAAAGGCATGTAATTACCAAAATTCCCTTGCCGAATCGACTCTTCCATGCGCTTCAACGCATTTTCAGCGTCCTGGCTGCTCGGCGCAAGCCCTCTTGAGCCTGATAAGGCTGCAACAAAAACGATGCGCCATGGTTGAGCCAAATTTTTCGCCTCTTCAGCTAGAGCCTTGAAGCTAGCAACCTCAAGTGGCGTTTTATCGACATACATTAACGGCACCAAAGTGCCACCTTCACCTGCGTCAAATTCTGCCCGTTGCTCTGGTGTACAGTCGTCGGGCAATTCCACACCGGCAAACACAAAAAGCAGATGTTGAGGGTCGGCTTGCAATTTGCTTGCCTGAATCAAATCGTCAAAATTTGAAATATTCATTTACTTTCATTCGCCCAGATATGCTGCTCGGACTTTGGGGTCACTCAGCATGGCTTGTGCTTGACCACTCATGGTGATGAGACCTGATTCCATCACATAGCCACGGTCTGCAATGCCCAATGCGCGGCTGGCGTTTTGTTCAACCAGTAAAACCGTGACGCCTTTAGAGGACACATCTTTCACCACTTCAAAAATTTTATCGACCATGATGGGTGATAGCCCCATTGAGGGTTCATCCAATAAAAGCACTTTGGGGCGGCTCATCAGTGCACGGCCCATTGCCAACATTTGTTGTTCACCACCGCTCATGGTGCCTGCCAATTGGTCTTTGCGTTCTTTCAAGCGCGGAAATGTGGTGAATACCATTTCCACATCATTGGCAATTTCAGCCTTGTCGTTGCGAATATAGGCACCCATGGCTAAGTTTTCTAGGATGGTCATGCGGGTGAATACGCCTCGACCTTCTGGCACCATGGCCAAACCTTGGTGCACCAAATCCCAAGCGCCCTTGCCTTTGATGCTATGCCCCATGAAATGAATATCGCCTTCAGTAAAAGGCAAGCCACCAGTGATGGCTTTCATGGTGGTGGTTTTGCCAGCACCGTTGGAGCCAATCAATGTTACCAACTCGCCTTCGTGCACTTCAAAATCAACGCCTTTAACCGCTTGAATTCCACCGTAGCCAACTTTAAGCCCAGTGACTTTGAGTAGCGTTTGTCCTGTTGTTGTATTTGACATGCTGTATCCCTAAATTCGTCTAATTCTTTTTTAAATATGCGCTCAATGTCCGCTCGTACCCAAGTAGGCTTCAATGACTTTGGGATTGGCTCGCACTTCAGCAGCCGTGCCTTCAGCAATTTGCTTGCCATAGTCCAATACAGTCAAGCGATCACACAAACCCATCACCAATTTCACATCGTGCTCAATCAACAAGATGGTGCGGTTATCGTTGCGAATGCGGTCAATCAATTCTCGCAACTGCACTTTTTCAGTCGCATTCATACCAGCAGCTGGTTCATCTAATGCGATAAGTTGTGGATCGGTCGCCAAAGCACGTGCAATTTCTAAACGACGTTGGTCACCGTAGCTCAAGGTGCGGGCTTTATAGTCAGCCAATTGGCCGATGCCCACATAGTCAAGTAACTCCTGCGCGCGCTTGGCAATGGCCCGTTCTTCAGCTTGAAAACCACTGGAACGGAATATCGCACCAATTAAGCCCGAATGCGTACGGATGTGACGCCCTACCATCACATTCTCTAAGGCTGTCATTTCAGCGAATAAACGAATGTTTTGAAAGGTGCGAGCAATGCCTGCTTTGGCCACTTCATGCACTGCAGTGGGTTGATAGGTTTTACCGGCCAATTCAAAAGTGCCACTATCGGGTGTGTATAAACCCGTCAGCACATTGAAAAATGTGGTTTTACCAGCGCCGTTGGGGCCAATCAGACCATAAACTTGGCCGCGTTTGATGGTGATACCCACATCACTTAAAGCTTGCAGGCCACCAAACCGTTTAGATACGCCTTTGACGTTGAGAACGATATCGCTCATGCTATGTTCTCCTGTGATTAAGATTTGGTTGATGGGGTTTGCAATGACTTGCCGTGCTCAGGCGATGGCCACAATCCACGTGGTCGCATAAGCATGACACCAATCATGGCCAAGGCAATCAACAATTGACGCAATACCGATGCATCTAAACGACCACCACTCATGTCTTGCAAGGGGCCAGCAACGTAGCGCAGTACTTCAGGCAGTGACGCCAACAACACAGCACCCAAAACAACACCCGGCAAATGTCCCATGCCACCTAAAACAACCATGGCAACAATCATCACTGATTCCATCAATCCAAACGATTCAGGTGACACAAAACCTTGGAAAGATGCAAACATCGCGCCTGACAAACCACCAAATGTGGCACCCATGCCAAATGCCATGAGTTTCAAATTGCGGGTATTGATACCCATGGCTTTTGCGGCAATCTCATCTTCGCGAATGGCCATCCAAGCACGCCCCACACGCGACAACTGTAGGCGATGGCTGATGATGAGGGTAAAGATCACCATCACCAAAAATAGGAAGTAATAGAAAGTCACAGAGTTGATGTCAAAACCCAACACGTTCATAGATTTGGAAAAATCATGCCCAAACAAACTGATGGAATGTATACCGGAAATGCCACGTGGTCCGTTGGTGATATTGACGGGGCTTTCCAAATTATTCATGAACACACGAATAATTTCACCAAAGCCCAAAGTCACAATCGCCAAATAATCGCCTCGCAGTTTCAGTGTTGGTGCGCCCAATATCATGCCAAACAAACCCGCAATCAGCGCAGCTATGGGCGCTATCACCCAAAATGAAAGGTGAATGCCTTCAGGAAACATGGCTGCTATAGCTGGAATGTGTTCAGTCAAATGTGGCGAAGCCAAGAGTGCATACAAATAAGCACCAATCGCAAAAAAAGCGACGTAGCCCAAGTCCAAAAGACCTGCATAACCCACCACGATATTCAGGCCCACTGCCAACAAAACATACAGCAGCGCAGTGTCTGCAATACGCACCCAAGCATTGCCAAACGATTGCAAGACGAAAGGTAAAACAATGAGCAGGATGCCGCCTGCAATCATCATGGGAAGTTTGTTTTTTGTCATATCCATATCTGTGACTCAATTTTTAATGTTAATTTTTGTCTAATTAATTTGGCCATTCTCACAGCTATGCCCTGTCAGCGACGCGTTCACCTAGCAAGCCCGAAGGTCGTAAAGTGAGTACCAAGATGAGCACCGCAAAGGCCAAAATATCCGAGTAATGGCTACCCAATATTTCACCTGTCCAGTGGCCCAAATAACCGGCACCAATCGACTCAATAACGCCCAACAACAAACCGCCCACCACGGCGCCGGCTAAATTACCAATACCACCCAAAACCGCTGCAACAAACGCTTTCAAACCCGGCATAAAGCCCATGGTGTATTGCACCGTGCCATAGTTGGCCGCCCACATCACGCCGGCAATTGCAGCCAATATTGCACCAATAATGAAGGTAGCAGAAATGACTGTGTCAGGCCGCACACCCATCAAACCAGCTACACGTGGGTTTTCAGCCGTGGCACGCATGGCTCGCCCAAGGCGAGTGTGGTTCACCAAGTACATCAAAATAGCCAGTGATATAGCCGTTACACCCAAAATCAACACTTGTGTCACGGTAATTACCGCGCCAGCAAACTGAATCGGCTCAGTTGGCAACAACGTTGGATATGGTTTGGGATTGGGTGTCCAAACAATGCGAGCCAAAGTTTGCAACAGCAAAGACATGCCCATAGCGGTAATGAGGGGTGCCAGTTTGGGGCTGTTTCGCAATGGGCGATACGCCATCTTTTCAACCACATAGTTCAAGGTTGCCGCCACGATACTGGCAATGATGACAGCTAACAGCAGTATCAACCAACCTGGTGCGCCAGGCATGGCATCTTTCATCAAGCTGATGATGGTCCAACTGGTCATGGCGCCCACCATCAAAATCTCGCCGTGGGCAAAGTTAATCAAACCAATGATGCCGTAAACCATGGTGTAACCCAAAGCAACCAAGGCATACATACTCCCCAAAACCAGACCGTTGATGATCTGCTGTAACAATACTTCCATGTGTTGAACTCCAATTTCTGTCTGCTGAGATTGTAGCGAAGTGACTAATCGGGTTTACCCTCAATTACCATTCTTTACCGACATCAAGTTATGCGTCCTCAGAGAGGTTTCGCATTCAATGCCCGCAGTTCGCGCAGCTTGGCGGCAATCTTAATTTCCAATCCACGCTCAACAGGCTCGTAGAACAAAGCATCTTTCATGCCATCTGGTAAATATTGTTCGCCAGCTGCAAAGCCATCTGCTTCGTCGTGCGCATAGCGATAGCCCTTGCCGTAATCCAAATCTTTCATCAATTGGGTGGGCGCATTGCGCAAATGCATGGGTACAGGCCGTGTTCCGTCTTTTTTAATGTGCGCTTTCACAGCTTTGTAAGCCTTGTAGACGGCGTTCGATTTGGGAGCCATGGCCAAATACACCACGCATTGTGCCAAAGTGAGTTCACCTTCGGGCGAGCCCAATCGTTCATAGGTATTGGCAGCATCCAAAGCCATGGTCAAGGCACGTGGGTCGGCCAAACCAATGTCTTCGCTGGCCATGCGAATCATTCGCCTTGCCATGTAGCGCGGGTCAGCGCCTCCGTCCAACATGCGCACCAGCCAATACAAAGCCGCATCAGGGTCGCTGCCACGCACGCTTTTGTGCAGCGCACTGATGGTGTCGTAAAACTGCTCGCCGCCTTTGTCATAGCGGCGCATGCGCTCACCCAGCACTTTGTTGAGCCAAGTGTCTGTGATGGTGCTGATTTTTTCATTTGCAGCAGCAACATACAAAGTTTCCAAGGTATTCAACAAACGCCGCGCATCGCCATCTGCGTAGGCAATGAGTTTTTGCTTTGCTATATTATCAATAGCGGCATAGGCAGTATTCATGCCAGCTACAGCCATAATTTGCTCCAAATCTTCGCTAGATAAGGCCTGCAACACATAAACCGCCGCACGCGACAACAAAGCCGAATTCACCTCAAAAGATGGGTTTTCAGTGGTGGCACCAATGAAAGTGAACAGACCACTTTCCACGTGCGGTAAAAACGCGTCTTGCTGCGATTTGTTGAACCGATGCACCTCATCAACAAACACAATCGTCTGCTTGCCCTGCCCCTGCCAAATGCTGGCCTGCTCCACCGCCTCACGAATATCTTTCACACCGCCCAAGGTTGCACTGATGGTGATGAACTGCGCATCAAACGCATTCGCCATCAGCCGCGCAATTGTCGTCTTCCCCACGCCAGGCGGCCCCCACAATATGCAACTGTGCGGCTGCCCCGAATCAAACGCCACTCTGAGCGCCATCCCCTCACCCAATAAATGCTGCTGCCCCACTACCTCACCCAAAGTCTTGGGACGCAGGCGTTCGGCTAAAGGGATGTGGTTGTTCTTGGGTTGGGGCATATGTTATTTTAGACTGAGCAAAATTATTTGCTTTAGTATTTAATGGGTGTACAATAAATATATGCAAATCACTTTTGACGACGCTAAAAATCAGAAGAATATTGAAGATCGCAAACTGAATTTTGAATTGGTCTATAGTTTCGAATTTGAATCAGCGATATACGCCGTTGACGTACGGCGAGATTATGGCGAAATTCGTCACCGGGCATTGGGATTAATGGCGCTGCGTGTTTACGCATTGGTATTTGTTGAAACCACAAAAGGGATTCGAGTCATAAGCTTTCGTAAAGCGAATAAACGTGAGGTAACTTTGTATGAACAAAAAAACAAAAATTGAATTGTTGCAAGACGACAATCCAACTTGGAAAAACGCAGAAGTGAAATCCGCAACCGCATTTTCCAATCTTCCAGCATCTTTGCAATCCAAGCTGCGCGGCAGACCAAAACAAGCAACAACCAAAGAACCTATCAAGATTCGCCTAGATGCCGATGTACTGTGCGCCCTTCGGGCATCAGGCGACGGTTGGCAAACCCGCATCAATGACACATTACGCGCGTCGTTGCAATTGGCGGGGCGGTTAGCATAAAGACGAGTATGTCTAATCAATTCCCATAGGAAACAAAATTGAACGACCTGTATTTAGCAATTATCGATGCTTTAAATCAAAAATACGGCAGTAAAGAAATGCCAGGATGGATGTTCGTTCTCGCGGCAATTATTTCAATTGTTAGTGCTTTCCATGCAAAAGAGATTGCAAAGAGTTTTAAAAACTTCATTGCCGAAAAAGATAGCGAATTAGTTAAGAGTATTTTGCATGCAAAGCTATTTTCACAAGATGAGCACTCAACAACGGAATACAACGGCATTCTTACGAGAAATAATAGAGACAACTACAGTGTAGTCATTCAGGTAATCCGTGAAGGAAAACCCAAAGTGATAGCTGATGCAACCAGAAATTCATTAGACGAAATTGAAATCTTCTTGCGAAGCAAGACCAAATTTATCTTGGCAGACTTTAAATAAACACGTTTGTTGACTACCGAATCACATCCACCCCAGTTGGTGGAGTAAATTTGAATGCTTCAGCGGAAAACTTGGGGTTAACTTGGGAGTTGCTGAAAGTCATGACTGAGCGTTGACCAAAGCTATCTAGGATTTCCAATACGGACAAACTGACTGATTTGTCTGCACCAGTTTTCAGCCCCACTTTAATTGTTTGAATTTGCCCATCTGCCTGCTTGGGGCTTGCCAGCACCCATTGCAAACCGTCAGCATCGGGGGCATTTTGCAACTTGAATTGGGCTTCTAAGGCTTTTAAATTGGGGGCGCTGGCTATCAAGGCCGCTGGCGTTGAACCCAAAGTTTGCGACTGCTTTTTGGCGGTGATTTGGTTCAGGTCCAAGTCATAGAGCCACAGCGTTGTGCCATCCGCCACGATGGTTTGTTCAAACGGTTTTTTGTAACTGAATTTGAAACGATTGGGGCGCACAAACTCAAATGTTCCTGTAGACGTCTTGACTTTAGCAACGGCTTTTTCGTCCGTGTTGTTACTGGTTTTCGGCGGACTGGTAACGACTTGGGTGAAATCGGCTTTGCCTGATTGTGTCGATTTCAGGTAAGTATCCAATACCGCCAAAGAATTTATGCTATTTTGGCCTATAGCCTGCGTATTTATTGCGTATAGTGCTATTATAAATATAGCAACGTTAGCCACCCACTTCATTCGCCTTACTGATTTCATTGCTTGCCTTAATGTGAGAAAATGACCGCTTTAAGCTGATTCACCATGATGATCTGGCTGGATGCCAGCCAGCTTATTCAGCGCGATTGGGCACCAGTATTTCGCGTTGACCGTTGCTACTCATGGCGCTCACCATGCCCGCTTTTTCCATGTCTTCAACCAATCGCGCGGCACGGTTATAGCCGATTTTCAAATGCCGTTGTACCAGCGATATGCTGGCTTTTCGATTTTTCAAAACCACCTCAACCGCTTGGTCATACAAAGGGTCTTTTTCGCCAATGGAGCCATTCAAACCATCGCCTAACAAATCACTGTCGCCATCAACTGCTCCACCCTCCAGCACGCCTTCAATGTAATCAGGTTCGCCTTGCGTCTTCAAATAAGATACAACGCGGTGCACCTCTTCGTCGCTGACATAAGCACCATGAACGCGTATCGGTAAACCCGTACCGCTGGCCATGTACAACATATCGCCCATGCCCAAAAGTGCCTCAGCGCCCTGTTGATCCAAGATGGTGCGGCTGTCAATTTTGCTGCTGACTTGGAAGGAAATACGAGTGGGAATATTGGCTTTAATCAAACCCGTGATGACATCCACGCTGGGACGCTGGGTTGCCAATATCAAGTGGATACCAGCGGCACGTGCTTTTTGCGCCAAACGGGCAATCAGTTCTTCAATCTTTTTGCCAACCACCATCATCAGGTCGGCCAATTCGTCAATCACCACCACAATGTGCGGCTCGCGGTTCAAGGGCTCAGGCGAATCGGGTGTCAGACTAAACGGGTTGTATAAAAATTCGCCACGCGATTTGGCTTCGTCAATTTTGGCGTTGTAGCCAGCCAAATTGCGCACACCCATTTTGCTGAGCAGTTTGTAGCGGCGCTCCATTTCAGCGACACACCAATTCAATCCATGCGCTGCTTGACGCATGTCGGTAACCACGGGTGCCAACAAGTGTGGTATGCCTTCATAAACGCTCATCTCGAGCATTTTGGGATCAATCATTAGCAAACGTACATCACGCGCTTCTGCTTTGTAGAGCAATGACAAAATCATGGCGTTGATGCCAACAGATTTGCCCGAACCTGTTGTCCCTGCCACCAGCACATGGGGCATTTTGGCCAAATCTGCCACCACAGCATGCCCCACGATGTCTTTACCCAAACCCATGGTGAGCAAGGATTTGGCTTCGTTGTAAATACTGGAGCCCAATATTTCACTCAATTTAATGGCTTGCCTACGCGCATTGGGTAACTCCAGTGCCATGTAGTTTTTGCCTGGAATGGTTTCCACCACACGAATAGAAACCAAGCTCAATGAGCGTGCCAAGTCTTTGGCCAATCCCACGATTTGCGAGCCTTTGACACCAATGGCAGGTTCAATTTCATAACGGGTGATAACGGGACCCGGCGAGGCCAAAATAACACGCACTTCAACGCCAAAGTCTTTGAGTTTTTTCTCAATCAGGCGCGATGTCATCTCCAACGTCTCGGGCGAAACGGATTCTTGACGACCTGGCGCAGTATCCAGCAAATCAACTTGCGGCAATTTGCTGTCTATCATGTCCGCAAACAATGGCTTTTGCCGCTCTTTTGCGACCCGCAAACTGGGTGGCGGTTCAGCCAAAACGGGTTCAATTTTGAGCGGTACAGGGTGTTGCTCGGCAACGGTTTCGCGCTCTTCTACTACTTCAATTTCGCGTTCGAGTGCAGCTTGTTTACCGACTGCAAGATCTTGTGCAATTTCTTGCTTCTGTCGTCTGGCCAACCAAAAGCCCTCTATCCAAGCGCCCAATTTCAACGCGGTGCTGTTCCACGAAAAATTAAATGTCATGGACGCACCGATGATGCCCAAGCATATACACGCTAGGGCAGCGCCCGTGAATCCCAGCATTTTGGTACTGAATATGCCCAATTCATAACCCAGCACACCGCCTGAAAAGCCGGGTAAGTAAACTTCAAGCCGCTGTAGACGTGCCCATTCAATGGCCACACTGCTACCCACTAGCAGCAACAAGCCGAACCAGAACCGAACACGCGGGGTTAACAGATGATCGCCAACATCAGATTGTGTGACGGCATGTGATTTAAAAGGTTTTATTTTGACGTCAATGCGGTCATCGTGCCGCATCCATTTGGCTAAGTGGGTCAACCAAACATACCCCAATGCCAGCACCAGCCACCAAACGGAAAAGCCGAAGAAGAAATAACTGGCATCCGATACATAAGCACCTACGCGCCCACCCCAATTGCGCGTCAATGAGTCCACGCCAGTGGTTGACCAAGCAGCATCTTGCGTGGTGTAACTCAAGAGTGAGATGAGCCAAAACGCCAGTACCAGAATACCCAGAATCAAACCCAACTCTTGTGTAAAACGCTCGCCAGCAGTGCGTTTAGAAGGATCGTTTTCGGAATTAAACGTATTACTTGTGTAACTCATTCGGTGTTATTCGGCGTAGTACCACGTTATGAATTGATCAATCTAGCGCAAAAGTATTGTTGCGGATGAGGGTTGAACCATCGCCACGCACTTCAAAGTAGCCTTTTTCTTCAAAACTCTTCATCACACGGCTGACCATCTCTCGGGAAGCACCTACCGTTTTGGCCAAGTTTTGACGTGACACTTTTGAGCGGATCACGAGACCGTCTTCATCATCCAAATCAGCCATTTCGATCAGCGCATTGGCCACACGGCCATACACATCCATCAAGGCTAAAGATTCAATTTTGCGGTCCGCATGGCGCAAACGTTGCACCAATGTTTTCATGATGACATAAGTCATTGCAGCGTTTTCAGGCAATATTTTGGCAAATTGAGCGCGTGCCAAAACCAAGACATCCGTCTGTACATCCGTGCGAACAAATGCAGAATGAGGCAAGTTGTCAATCAAGCTCATTTCGCCAATGTAATCACCTTGTTTGAGGTGGGCCAAAATGGCTTCACGACCTCGCCCATCAGTTGCCACCACGTGCGCACGACCATTCAATATGATGAAAAGCGCATTCGATTTTTTACCTGTTTCGACAATCAAAGCACCTTTGCGAAACCGTTGCTTGACGACCGCAGACGCAATGATTTGTGCTTGCTCATCAGTCAACATCGAAAACAAAGGCACTCGGCGAATTAAATCAAAATTAGACAAGATACTCATCACTTGGCTCCATTCATAAACACGACCAGTCCATTCAAAAAGTGATGCCTCTTTACTCACACGATGTATGAACGACAAAACACGTCAAGAATGACTTAGCTAAAGTATGTTTTAAGTACAGAAAAACACTTTGCCTTAAAATCAAACTTATCTATTTCGCTATTGTCGCACTAGTCTTACCCCGTCTGTTCAATTCTTCCAATTTTTATCATGTCAACACCACAACACGCCAAAGTACTCATTCTAGGTTCAGGTCCTGCCGGTTATACCGCCGCCATTTATGCAGCACGCGCCAATTTGCAACCCATGTTGATTACAGGCATTGCGCAAGGTGGTCAATTGATGACGACAACTGAAGTTGACAATTGGCCTGCCGATGTGGATGGCGTCCAAGGTCCAGAATTAATGCAGCGCTTTCTGGCCCATGCCGAGCGGTTCAATACCAAAATCGTATTTGATCAAATCAGCGCTGTAGACTTTTCTAAGCGACCCTTTACCCTAACTGGTGACTCTGGCAAATACACCTGCGACTCATTGATACTGGCAACTGGCGCATCTGCCAAATACTTGGGTTTGCCGTCTGAGACCGAATTCATGGGTAAAGGCGTATCAGGTTGTGCCACTTGTGATGGTTTTTTCTACCGCGGGGAAGTTTGTGCGGTCGTCGGTGGTGGCAATACGGCAGTCGAAGAAGCGCTGTACCTGTCCAATATCGCTAAAAAAGTCTATTTGGTGCATCGCAGAGATACATTCAAAGCGGAAGCCATCATGATTGACAAACTCATGGCCAAAGTGGCTGCTGGTAGCATAGAACTCAAAACCAACACCACCTTGGATGAAGTTCTCGGCGATTCCACAGGTGTCACCGGTATCCGATTGAAAAGCACCAAAGACGGTAGCACCGAAGATTTAGCTTTAAAAGGCTGCTTCATTGCCATTGGACACTCTCCCAACACAGAAATCTTCAAGGGTCAGTTGGAAATGCACGATGGTTACATTGCCACACAGTCAGGCTCAAAAGGGTTTGCCACCATGACCAGTGTGCCGGGTATTTTTGCCGCTGGCGATGTGCAAGACCATATCTACCGCCAAGCCATTACCAGCGCTGGCACGGGTTGCATGGCTGCTTTGGACGCACAAAGATTTTTAGAACAGCAAGAATCTTAAAAAAAAGGCTATAATTCAAGGCTTTGCTGCAATTGCAGTGAATTTCGTTACCGCTATCAATAGGGCAACTATTGAGGCGAGGTGCGGCGAAAGCCGTTAACGCGCATTTTCAATTATGTGTGATGAAAAACACTTGAAGTGCGATTATTTGAGGAGTGTCCATCATGGCACGTGTATGTGAAGTTACGGGCAAAGCCCCTATGTCGGGAAACACAGTTTCTCACGCCAACAACCATAACAAGCGTCGGTTTTTACCTAACTTGCAATCTCGTCGTTTCTGGATCGAAGCTGAAAACCGCTTTGTACGCCTGCGCGTTACTGCAGCAGCAATCCGTTTGATCGACAAAAATGGCATCGAATCCGTGCTCGCAGACATGCGCGCTCGTGGTCAAGCTTAATATTCCACCCTATTAACCTAGAAAGAACACATCATGGCAAAAGGCGGACGCGAAAAAATCAAGCTGGAATCTACAGCGGGCACAGGTCATTTCTATACGACTGACAAAAACAAAAAAACCACACCTGATAAGCTTTTGATCAAAAAATTTGATCCTAAAGCACGTAAACATGTGGACTACAAAGAAGTGAAACTGAAGTAATTCAATTCACAAAAATCAAAAGCCTGACAAAACAATGTTTGTCAGGCTTTTTTTTTGACTCAAGCTGCTAAGGCTTAGGCCATTCAACAAACTGTGGCTCTATACCTCTCGTTTTCAACCAATCGGCCAAAGCATAGCCAGTACCTGCAGGCCAGCATTTCACTGATTGCGGCGCGAATAATTTGAAATCAACCAATTCTGGCGACAAAATAACTTCACCAGCCGCCACAACATGGTAAGCAATGATGACTTGGTTCATGCGTTGAAAATCATAAACACCAATCAAATTGACTTCACTCACATCTAAATTTGTTTCTTCTTTGACCTCACGCGCGATGCCCTCTTCAGCCTTTTCCCCAGCTTCCATAAAGCCTGTTATCAGGGCATACATTTTGTGTTGCCATGCAGCGTTCTGCGCTAACAAAATTTGACCTTGGTATTCGACCACTGCGGCTAAAACTGGTGTTGGGTTATTCCAGTGCGTAAAGTCGCATGCTCGACAGCGCAGGCGAGTTTTCATGCCACCATCTTCTAGCAACGATATTTCAGCCAACGGCGAAGCGCAGCTTGGACAATAGTTATAAGCTTGCATGATTTTTATATCGAGCAGTGAAACTGGTAGACATCGGCATATGCAGAAATTTAAGCAGGGAAAACACCTGTAGATAGGTATCTGTCGCCACGATCGCAAACGACGAAAGCTATCGTGGCGTTCTCAACCGTGTTGGAAATCTGTTGCGCTACCCAACAAGCACCTGCAGCTGATATGCCACCAAAAATACCTTCTTCGCGCGCCAAACGTCTGCACATGTCCTCGGCATCTGACTGGCTAACATAAACCAATTCATCGACATGGCTGGGGTCGTAAATTTTGGGCAAATAGGCTTCAGGCCACTTGCGAATGCCTGGTATACGCGAACCTTCGCTGGGTTGTGCACCTATGATTTTGATTTTGGGATTTTTTTCTTTTAAGAATTTTGAAACACCCGTAATCGTCCCCGTCGTTCCCATCGCACTGACAAAATGGGTAATCTCACCCTTTGTATCAGCCCATATTTCGGGTCCCGTCGTTTCGTAATGAATGCGTGGATTATCAGCATTGGCAAATTGATCCAAAACCAAACCCTTGTTTTCGCGTTGCATTTGCTCTGCTAAATCACGCGCATATTCCATGCCACCACTCTTGGGTGTCAAGATAAGCTCTGCGCCAAATGCCTTCATGGTTTGCACGCGTTCGATGGATAAATCTTCGGGCATGATGAGAATCATGCGATAACCTTTGATTGCAGCTGCCATCGCCAAAGCAATACCTGTATTGCCCGATGTTGCTTCTATTAAAGTATCGCCAGGTTTGATTTGCCCACGTTCTTGTGCCCGACGAATCATTGATACGGCGGGTCTGTCTTTGACAGATCCAGCAGGGTTATTTCCTTCAAGTTTTGCCAAAATCACATTTTTTTTGACACTATTTTCTTGTGCACCAATGCGCTGAAGTGCAACCAAGGGTGTTTTTCCGATGACATCTTCGATAGTTGGGTAATTCATGGCCTAATTATGTGCGATAATTCGAGTCTTCATTCATTCTATTGCCGGAGTGGTGAAATTGGTAGACGCACGGGACTCAAAATCCCGCGGGATAAAACCCGTGCCGGTTCGATTCCGGCCTCCGGCACCAGCTTTTACAGCTAAAAAGCCACTTGCAATCTGTTCAAGTGGCTTTTTTTATGGTCGCTCCAGCATTTGCAAAATTTGTATTTCTATGAGAATCTGTTTTGGCTTTTGGGCGGTTAAACTCAATACAGATTTCTCGCACTTACCTGCAACGAAACTTCAATTTTCTATAAAACCTTTGGGAGATATGCCATGTTTGGAAAACTTTTGCCACGAGACGGCAACTTTTTTGAAATGTTCAACCATCATGCGGACCGCATCGTTGAAGCTGCACGCGCATTTTCTGCCCTCGTAGAAAATTACAGCGATCCCCACCTGCGGGAACAATACAACCGCGATGTTGACAATGCAGAGCGCGCAGCAGACCGTATCACGCACGAAGTGAACACCATGCTGCATAAAACTTTCATCACGCCCATTGATCGTGAGCAAATTCACCAACTCATCAACAACATGGATGATGTAGCAGATTTGATTCAGGACTCGGCAGAAGTCATGGCACTTTACGATGTCAAACTCATGACGGAAGATATCAAACGATTAACCGATATCAACACAAAATGTTGCGACCGTCTGAAAGAAGCCGTGCACATGCTCAAAACCATCACGGACCCAGCCATTGCAGCCGCAGCACTTAAAACATGTGAAGAAATTGACAAACTTGAATCTGACGCTGACCGTGTAATGCGTTCCGCCATGAGCAAGTTATTCCGCGAAGAGCCTGACACACGTGAACTCATTAAACTCAAAGCCATTTACCAATTGCTCGAAGGTATCAGCGATAAATGTGAAGATGTGGCCAATTTAATTGAAGGCATTGTGTTGGAGAATTCTTAATGGAAGTTCAAACCGCATTTTGGATTGTGGCCATGCTGGTGCTGCTGGCACTGGCATTTGACTTCATGAACGGTTTTCATGATGCCGCCAACTCTATTGCCACCGTCGTTTCCACTGGTGTACTCAAACCCGGTCAAGCTGTCATTTTCGCTGGATTCTTCAACGGCGTTGCTATTTTCATTTTCGGCTTTGCAGTTGCAGCTACCATGGGTAAGGGCCTTGTCAATCCAGCCATTGTTGACATTCATGTCGTTTTCGGAGCACTGATTGGTGCTATTTTTTGGAATACAGTGACATGGTATTACGGTATTCCGAGTAGCTCTTCACATGCACTGGCAGGCGGTATTGTGGGTGCGGCCGTAACGAAAGCGGGCGCCAGTGCAGTTATTTCCAGTGGCATTATCAAAATTGTTATCTTCATTTTTGTCTCGCCATTCCTTGGTTTTGTCATTGGTTCGTTGCTCATGGTCGTCATGGCTTGGATATTTCGCAAAACCACACCGTCCAAAGTTGACCGCGTATTTCGTCGTTTACAACTCCTTTCTGCTGCTGCATTCAGCTTGGGTCACGGTGGTAACGATGCCCAAAAAACCATTGGTATTATTTGGATGTTGTTAATCGCTACAGGATACTCAGCTGCTGGCGATAAATCACCGCCTCTGTGGGTCGCCATCAGCGCTTACAGTGCGATTGGTTTAGGAACGATGTTTGGCGGTTGGCGCATTGTGAAGACAATGGGGCAAAAAATTACAAAACTAAAGCCGTATGGCGGTTTTTGTGCAGAAGGTGCTGGCGCCATCACCTTATTTTTAAATACATTCATGGGCGTACCCGTGTCCACTACGCACACCATTACAGGTGCGATTGTGGGGGTTGGCTCCGTGCAACGTGCCAGTGCTGTGCGTTGGGGCGTTGCTGCTAACATCGTTTGGGCATGGGTATTCACCATACCTGCCAGCGCCTTTGTCGCTGCAATCGCATACTCGGTCAGCTTGTATTTGTTTTAATTAAGTTTTGTTTGGGTCAGCAGTAGGCGCACTGCTGTCGCCCTCACCCAGTGATTTGTCCATCAAGACTACATCCAGCCATTGGTTGAACTTCCAACCGCATGATTTGAGTAAGCCAACCGATTGAAAACCGGCTGCTTTGTGGACACCAATTGAAGCTAAGTTGGCAGAATCGCCAATGACAGCGATTAATTTACGCACACCAACACGTTGCGCCTGTGCCATCAATTCCGCTAACAGCAAACTACCAATTCCTTTTTTACTGGCTGAAGGGTGCAAATAAATGGAGTCCTCTGCTGAAAATCGGTACGCTGGCCGTGGTTTGAACCAATTGCAATAAGCATATCCAATCACCTTGCCTCCATCAACCGCCACCAGCCATGGCAGACCTTTGCTTAAAACATCGCTGCGGCGTGCTCCCATATCTTGCACAGAAGGTGGTTCCACCTCAAAAGTGCCCGTGCCGTTAAGAACATGGTAGGCATATATATCGGTTATGTCAGCCAGGTCGGCGTCGGTACTTGGTCGGATGATCAACATGGTTGTATGGTATTCGGTCTATTGATACAAATTTTCGGTTATTGGCAATAAAAAGCTATAATCGGGGGCTTTTCAGCGTGTTTCTAGCCGGGTGGTTTAGTAACGTGTCTCAACGCTGGAATTATGGTGACATTATTAGCTCAAGTTTGCTTGCCTTTTTAATCGCAACAAATTCAAGTTGAAATAATACAGATTAAATCTAAGGAAATCATTATGGTCGTCATTCGACTTTCTCGCGGTGGTGCTAAAGCGCGCCCTTTTTTCAACATCGTCGTAGCTGACAAGCGCACACGTCGTGACGGTCGCTTCATCGAGCGCGTTGGTTTTTACAATCCACGTGCTACTGGCGGCGAAGAAAGCATTCGCGTTGCACTCGATCGCATCACTTACTGGACCAGCGTGGGCGCACAAACCTCACCAACAGTTGATCGTTTGATCGCACAAGCCGCCAAAGCAGCACCTGCTGCCGCAGCTGCTTAATTGGTTCAAACCTGAAAACCTGACAGACGTAAAGGTACGAAGGTACTGCAATTACCTTGTCAGGCGATGTTACAAGCTTTAGAACCCACTGAACTACCTGTCGACGCTATCGAGGTCGGACGCATTACCGACGCTTGGGGTCTAAAGGGGTGGTTCAAGGTCTTACCCCATAGCGCCGATCCGGAGGCGCTTTTTTCATCCAAACGCTGGTACTTGCAACCCACCACGCAAGGAAAGACTGCCTTTTCTGGCACGCAGTTGATGCGCATTCGTGAAGCCAAATTTCACTCTGACAATGTCGTCGCAGCCGCACATGATATTGAAGATAGAGACATCGCGCAGTCACTCAAAGGTTCGCGCATTTTTATCCCTCGATCAAGCTTCCCCACACCCGAATTGGATTCTTATTATTGGGTGGATTTAATTGGTTTGGATGTTGTGAACCGTGAGTCGGTCCACATGGGTGTGGTGAAAGATTTACTTTCTACCGGACCACAAACTGTTTTGGTGATCGAATACACCGCAACTGACGATGCGGGACAAAACACCGTGCAAGAACGCATGATTCCGTTTGTATCTCACTATGTGGATGATGTAAATCTGCAAAACAAGCGCATCACTGTTGACTGGCAAACAGACTACTGATTTCGCAATCTGATTTCGTCACGGTCTCTCATTCGTACAATAAGGCATATGAGATTTGACATCGTCACGCTTTTTCCCGAATTGTTCACACCTTTTCTGAGCATCGGTATTACACGTCGCGCGTTTGAATCCAAGCAGGTTGATGTTCGTTTGTGGAACCCACGCGATTATGCCGATGGCACATACAGACGCATTGATGACCGACCATTTGGTGGCGGCCCTGGCATGGTGATGATGGCCGAACCATTGAAGCGCTGTTTAAAAGCCATCCAAAATGACCGCGATGCCGCACCAGTCGTGTTGTTTTCTCCTATCGGCGAGCCTATCACCCAACAGCTGGTCACAAATTGGTCAACCAGCACGGGTGCCATCTTGATTTGTGGTCGTTACGAAGGCATAGACCAGCGATTCATTGACACCTATGTTGACGCGCAAATCAGCTTGGGGGATTTTGTTTTATCGGGTGGCGAAATTGCTGCTTTGGCGCTGCTAGACGCTGTAGCTCGGCTTCAGCCTGGGGTGTTGAGTGACGAAGACAGCCACCATCAAGACAGCTTTAACACAGCTTTAGACGGACTACTGGATTGCCCACACTACACGCGACCCGAAATCTGGGATAACCAAACCGTTCCAGAAGTCTTGCTCTCTGGTCATCACGTCAACATCGAGGCATGGCGGCGTGAACAAGGTCTGGCCATGACCTTTCTTAAACGGCCAGAATTGATTGAGCAAGCCAGAAAAGCCAACAACTTGAGTAAAGCAGACGAAAACTTCATCGCCAAACTAAGCAAGTCCGCCACTTAAAATTTGCTTATAAAAATTTGCTTATCTAATAGAGAAACATTAAACTGTATCCAAAGCAAACACTCTCTGTATTCCAACATATTTAAGGAGATCAAGATGCAATCTGTTTCTTTTATCAAGCGAATCAGTCAATCTCTCGCATTCTCTGGTTTGCTTGCAACAATGGCTTTTTTTGCCAATACAGCTAAAGCCCTACCCGGCCCCGGTTTGCCGCACCACCCCGGCGTGATAGCGCCACATCGTGTGGCTGCACCTGTTGTTGTGGTGCGACCTGGTCACCGTGTGGTTCGTCCACACCGTGTGGTTCGCCCGCGTGTGTATGTTCCAGCTCCCGTCTATGTAGCGCCACGCCCCCGTGTTGTTCGCCGCCATGGTTACTACCGAGCACCGGTGCGGCCATATCGCGATTACGGCGCACCCGTGCGTCGTGCCCCAGTGAGCGGACCTCGCCCATAACTGTTGCTTGACTCATCACCAAAAGCCACCCTTGAAGAGAGTGGCTTTTTTCTGTGCTTATCTAAACTTTACCAAAGCGATACACAGTCAATAAACTGTTGCACTGTTCCTTTCGTAGAATGTGACTTATGAAAAAAATCAATTGGAAATTAGCTGCTGTCATTGTGGGCGTTTTGGCTTTAGTCGGTGGTGGGGCTTGGTGGTATACCCAAAAGCAATCTGCCAGCGATGTGCAGTACCGCACCAGCAAAATCGAACGCGGCAATATTCAGGCCAGCGTTTCGGCCAGTGGCGCGGTGAACCCGGTCACGCAAGTGTCGGTGGGAACGCAGGTTTCAGGACAAATCAAAGAACTGTACGTGGACTTCAATTCCGAAGTGAAAGCCGGCCAGCTCATCGCCCAGATCGACCCAGAAACCTTTGAATACCGCGTGCGCTCGGCACAGGCCGATTTAGATGCCAGCCGTGCGCAGGTGCTGACAGCACAAGCCAATGTGGCATCCAGCATTGCCCAAGTATCG
Source organism: Candidatus Aalborgiella aggregata (assembly GCA_016705065.1). GTDB lineage: Bacteria > Pseudomonadota > Gammaproteobacteria > Burkholderiales > Burkholderiaceae_C > Aalborgiella > Aalborgiella aggregata. The sequence continues at coordinate 913,980 of JADIYY010000001.1, forward strand.
CGCGCCAAAATGGAAGTGGCTGAAGCACAGCGCGATTATGAACGCCAAAAAACTTTGGTAGAAAAAGCCTTTGTGACGCAAAGCGTGGCCGACAAAGCCCGCGCTTTGGTGGGCACATTGTCAGAATCCGTCAAAGTAGCTGAAGCGCAGATGGCCGTGACCAATGCGCAAGTAAAAAGTGCACAAGCAGCTGTGACACAGCGCGAATCCACCTTGGCACAAGCCCGCATTGATTTGGCGCGCACCAAAATCACCTCACCTGTGAACGGCATTGTGATCAAGCGCTCCATAGAAAAAGGCCAAACCGTGGCAGCCAGTTTGCAATCGCCTGAACTTTTTGTGATTGCGCAAAACCTGCAGGACATGCAGGTCGATGCCAGCATTGACGAAAGCGATGTGGGCAAAATCAAAACTGGGCAAAAAGCCACGTTCACTGTGGATGCTTTTGCCGGCCAAACCTTTGAAGGCGAAGTACGCCAAGTGCGCAAAGCCGCACAAACCGTTGCCAACGTGGTGACCTATGTGGCGGTGATTGGATTTTCCAACAGCGGTGGACGTTTGCTGCCAGGCATGACGGCCAATGTGCGCGTCATCACCGATGCGCGTGAAAACGTGCTCAAAGTTCCCAACGCTGCATTGCGAATGAAAATTGCAGGTATAGAACCAGCAGCAACTGGCGCACCTGCAACAAGCCCACCTGCTGGCACACCCCCAGCAGGACAATCGGGCAACGCAGGAAGCTGGTCATGGATTTCTGAAGCCGTGGCGCAACAAGGCCCTGGCGGTGCAGGTGGCGGATTTGCAGCACAGCGTGAGCGCTTGGTGGCAGAGCTGCAACTCACTACCGATCAACAATCCAAACTCGATGCGATTCAAACCGAATTGCGCCCGCAATTCATGGCGATGCGCGACATGGCGGATGATGAACGTGCAGCCGCGCGTGAAAAAGTCACCACGCAAATGCGTCAAAAAATCATGGCAATGTTGACGGCTGAACAAAAGCCCAAGTACCAGCAAATCATCGCCGCGCAAAATGCACGCAGCGCAGCAGGAGCAGGAACTGGTCCGGCAACTGGTAATGCGCCAAGCACTGCAAATGCTACAAAATCAATAGCACCTCAGGCAAATAATACGCCGGCTACAGGCCAAAAAGGCACTACAAATTCGCCGAAAGCCTCTGCCACCGCGCCTGCAGCATCGACAGCAGCAGCAAGTTCTGCCGCAACTGCTTCTGCTTCAACACCAGCAAGCGCATCGGCTCCTGCAACCACTCCAGCAACCACTCCAGCAACCACTCCAGCAACTGCACCTGCCGCTGCAGCAACCCCTGCTGCACCCGTAGCGCCCACATTAGGCGCTGATGCTGGCGGCAACAACCCGGCCACCCAGTTCCGAAACCGCATGGTCAGTGAACTGGCTTTGACACCCGCACAAATTGAAAAAGTCGATGCCATTTATGCCAGCGCCAGACCCAAAATGATGGCATTGCGTGATGTGCCGCAAGAGGAACGCGGCAAGGCACGTGAAAAAATCACCGCCGAGATTCGCGCCCAATTGCGTGACCAAATGACTGCCGAACAAAAGCCCAAGTTTGATGCACTGGTGGCTGCTGCTGCCAGCCGCCAAGTCACCAGCGGCAAAATTTACATCATGGGTGCAGATGGTAAACCCGTCGCCTACAACGTGCGCTTGGGTATCACCGATGGCAGCAGCACTGAATTGCTGATCAGCCCCAATTCGCCCAATGCCAGTGTGTTGGTAGAAGGCGCAGCCGTCATCATTGGTGTGGTGAATACAGGTAATTCTGCCGCTTCACCTAGCCCTGCACGCGCCCCCACAGGCCCGCGCATGGGCTTCTAACCTGAGTTTGCTCCTATGTTGATTCAAGCCCGCCATTTGGTCAAAACCTACACCATGGGTGACCAAACGGTGCACGCCTTGCGTGACGTGTCCATCGACATTGCTGAGGGCGATTTTGTCGCCATCATGGGTGCGTCGGGTTCTGGCAAATCCACCTTGATGAACATTTTGGGTTGCTTGGATTTACCTACCAGTGGCGAATACCTGTTGGCGGGTGAAGCGGTGCAAGGCATGGCGCAAGACCAGCTGGCCTCTATTCGCAACCGCCGCATAGGCTTTGTGTTTCAGCAGTTCAATTTGTTGCCACGCACCAGCGCTTTAGAAAATGTTGAGCTGCCCATGGTGTACGGCGGTGTCAAAGCCTTAGAGCGAAAAACCCGTGCCATGAAAGCCCTAGAGCAAGTCGGTCTAGGCTCGCGCTCGGAACATACACCAGCCGAGCTTTCTGGCGGACAACAGCAACGCGTTGCCATTGCACGTGCTTTGGTCAATTCACCGCAATTGATTTTGGCTGACGAACCCACAGGTGCATTGGACTCGCAAACCTCTGAAGACATCATGCGCTTGCTGACCGATTTAAACCAGCAAGGCATGACCGTCATCATCGTCACCCACGAACCCGATATTGCCGAATGGGCACGACGCAAAGTGGTGTTCAAAGATGGCAGCATCATTGAAGACGTGGTGAAAGACAGCACCAAGGGAGTATCGGTTTGAATTTCCTAGCCGCACTTCGTTCAGCGTTACGCGCCCTTGCCGCCAACACCTTGCGCAGTATTTTGACCATGCTGGGCATCATCATTGGTGTGGCTGCTGTCATCACCATGATTGCGGTTGGGCGTGGCGCCACCGATCGCGTGCAAGAACAAATGAAAGGCTTGGGTTCCAACATCATGTTGGTGATGCCTGGCGGTTTGACACAAGGCGGCGTGCGCTTGGGTGCTTCCACCGGTCAAGGCTTGTCGGAAGACGATGCCAACGCCATTGCGCGTGACGTGCCTGAAGTGCAAGTTGCCGCGCCGTCCATGCGCTCGGGTGCGCAGGTGATTGCCGGCAACACGAATTGGAGCACCAGCATCATGGGCGGCACCAATGATTATTTGGAAGCGCGGGAATGGCCACTGCAAAGTGGTCGCACGTTTGAAGCAGCTGAAATACAAGGATCAGCCAAAGTGGCGATGGTAGGCGTCACGGTTGCCACACAGTTGTTTGGCGACTCTGACCCTTTGGAACAAGTGATACGCATTAAAAAAGTACCCGTCACCATCATCGGTGTTTTGAGCAAAAAAGGTCAAAATTCACTGGGGCAAGACCAAGACGATATCGTTGTGGTGCCCATCTCCACCTACCGCAACCGCATTCAGGGCGGCAACGCTGGCAAATTGAAACGCGTTGGTTCTATCAGCGTCAAGGTCAAAGAAGGCCAGAGCATGAAAGTGGCCGAAGAAAACATCAAAGACCTGCTGCGCCAACGCATGAAAGTGCAACCCGGTGGTGATGAACCCTTCACCATTCGCAACATCACCGAAATTTTGCAAGCGCAAGAAGAATCCAGCAAAGTCATGACCATGCTTTTGGCCGCCGTCGCTGGCATCAGCTTGGTGATTGGCGGCATCGGCATCATGAACATCATGCTGGTCAGCGTGACAGAGCGCACCCGCGAAATCGGCCTGCGCATGGCGGTGGGCGCACGCGGCAAAGACATCCTGACGCAGTTTTTAATCGAAGCCTGTACCTTGAGTTTAATTGGCGGCGCAATAGGTGTTGCACTGGGCGCCGTCGCCACCTGGGCCGTCGGCCAATTCGCCGGCTGGCAAGTCAGCATGACCGCCACATCCATCCTGTTAGCCACCGGCTTCTCCGCCTTCGTAGGTGTCTTCTTCGGCTTCTACCCCGCGCACAAAGCGTCTAAGTTATTACCGATTCAGGCGTTGAGGTACGAGTAGTTTATTTAATCTTGGTATTAACAAATCATTTAAAAATTATTTTCACTGAAACTATCATCACTGACATAGATCAAAATATGAAACACACAGCCAATATTTTTACTTCACACATTGCATTCGCACTCACATTATTTTTAACAAGTTTGGGATCAGCTCATGTCATTGCCCAATCAGTAGGACTCTCTTCTAAACCACTTCTTCGATCTACTTTAAGTGACGACAATTCGAAAGAGACAACCATATTGACAGTTGAATTTGCGCCCGGGGGTACGACTGGTCGTCACCTACATCATGGAGATGAATACGCTATCGTTATTCAAGGCACTTTGGAGCTAACTGCTGAAGGTCGAGAAACACGGCGGGTATCATCAGGTGAATCATTTCATAACCCACGAGGATTGATTCATGAAGCAAGAAATATTGGAGACTCAACTGCGCGTCTGAATATTGTCTTTGTAGTTGATAAGGGCAAACCCATTATTGTCCCCATTTCTAAATGAGTTCAAAGATGACTCAATTCGTTCGGGTTGCATGGCTACCTAGCGATACGCACATTTGAAATTCTGACATTTGGTGTAGTAGATCAATCAATTCACTTCACGTGAAAGAGTGCAAATAAACAAATATGCTATATTTATAATAGCGCATTAGGCAATCAAAACGCCGGCTACAGGCCAATTTTGTTACTATTTTATGGCTTTGGTCAGTACTTTCTCTACCGCAACTTGGCTGTCTTCAAACGAAGCATCAAACAGCACATCAATCATTTCTGCTTCACGCTGTGCCACGGTTTGTAGGAAGTAATCGGTGCCGTCTTTTTCTTTGCCCATGGCCGCAAAAGTATCGAAGCCTGATTCTAAAAAGTGCTGCAATGCCGCCATGCCAGCCGCGTGTGCGGGGCCGCGCATGAGTTTGAGGGCCATGCGCAAACCTGGCATGCGGGTGAGTTGAATCAACTCTTGCCCTACTGCCAATGCGCTTTGCAATTGCGCGTCGCGGTCTTTGCGCCGGCCAACCGTTAGCCATGCGGTCTGGTAGCGTTCGATTTGCAATGTGTCCGTCTTGCTGGGTTTGGTTTTCATCCAGCATTTGGCCATGGCTTGGTCCAGCTCTTCGGTCAGGCAATGCAACTGTGCCAATGCCACTGCAGTTTGCACCACTTGGTCGGGGAAAAGTCGCTCTAGCGCACCGGCAATGCGGGCGAATTGGGCATCGCGTTCGGAATAGTCTTTTTCGCTGTACAGCTCGTTCAAAAAGAACAAGGTGGCGGGTTTGTATTGCTTGGTTTGCAAGAGGTCGGCATAGCTGCCCATGAATCGGCGCGACTGAAAGGCTTTGACCTCGCTCACCGCTTGCGCCAACGCAGTCGATGCAGTCGCTTTGTCACGCAGTGCTTCCACCTTCGCCACGCAGGCGCGAATGATGTCTTTGGCGTGAGTTGGTGTTTTGGCGTTCATGCAAGCACTTTGTTTAAGCTAAACGCTAGTGTAGCGCCTGACAGCCATTGCCTACCAACATGGGTTGCGTCAACCCTTGGCAATATCAACCGTTATGATTGATTCTATGGACACATCCCTACTTTCTGCCCCCGCTTTCCAAGCCGCCCTGCTCGCCGCCGCAGGCGCGATTGCCTATTGGCTCAAAGACATTCCCGCTTTGCTGGTGTCTTGGGGCAAACGCTTTTTCATCTCCAGCATGACGGTCGATTCACGTGACAAATTTTTGTTTGGCACACTGGTCGAATACATGGACGAACACCCTGCCCTGCGCCGCGTTAACCAGTTCACGGCACGCACCGTACTTTCCAACAGCATCAACCAAAATTTAGAGGAAGATTTGCGCAACGGGAATCCGCCCAAGGCGTCTTTGTCACCCAGTGAAGGCTTGCACATTGTCAAAGTCAATGGCAAATGGCTGTGGCTATTACGCGAAGTACAAGTGGGCACCAGTATTTTTGAAAAAGTCACGCTCTCGCATTGGGGGCGATCGCCCAAATTTTTAGAAAACTTTTTGCAAGTCGCCATCGACAGCCGCGTGGCACGCGAATCCGATGCGCTGTCGGTCTACATACCCAACCCCTTTCATGGTGGCGATTGGACACGCGCACGTTTGGGCAGCCGCCGCCCGCTGTCTTCTGTCATTCTCAAAGCTGGGCAAAGCGAACATTTGCTGGGCGATTTGAGCAGCTTTTTCAAATCGCGCGAGCGCTATGCCGAGCTGGGTATACCGTGGCGGCGCGGCTATTTGCTGTATGGGCCACCGGGCACGGGCAAAACGTCACTGGTACAAGCGCTGGCATCAGAATTGCGCTTGAATGTTTGCATGCTGAGTTTGGCTTCACCCGTGGTGTCCGACGACAAAGTTCACACGCTCTTGGCCGGCGTGCCACCGCGCTCGTTGTTATTGATTGAAGACGTGGATGCTTTCTTTCGCCAGCGCGATGCAGCTTCTGCCAAAGTGGCAATTTCGTTCTCTGGTTTTTTGAATGCGCTGGATGGTGTGGCCACGCAAGAAGGCACCGTCCTATTCATGACCACGAATCACCCAGAACTCTTAGACCCCGCCCTGATTCGCGCTGGCCGCATCGACGAAAAGGTGGAACTTGGCCTGTGCACACTCGATCAACTGCAACGCCTGTACCTCAAATTCAACCCCAACCCAGAAGCCGCCCAAACCTTCGCCAAGCAACACGCCGACAAAGGCCTGTCAGCCGCACAAGCGCAGGACATGTTGCTGCGGGAATTTGGGGCGGACAGCAAAGCTGAACCGCAATAAATAATTAAATAACGAATGCTATATATTTAATAGCAAACTAGGCAATCAATACGCTGCCTAGAGGCCAATTTGATGCTTAAATTTCCCTAAGCACTGACTGCCAGTGAACGCGCAGGCGCTTCGGCCAGATAGCGGGCCACAAATGCGCCTACGGTGTTTTCTGGCAAGGGTATCCACACGGTGTGGCCACTGCCAGGAGCGACGTCGATGGCGAGACCAGCTTTGTTTTCCATGCGGTCCAGTGGCACGTCGATGTTGCCTTGGGGGTTGATGATTTCCAAAGTGTCGCCCACAGCAAAGCGGTTTTTAACAGTCACTTCGGCCAGGCCACGTGCTTTATCGTAGGACAGTACATCGCCCACATAAATGCTGCGGCCTGATTCGGAATAGCCTCGCAAATAGTTTTGGGTTTCTTGCGGCGTGTGGCGCTGGAAAAAGCCGGATGTGTAGCCACGGTTCGCCAATCCTTCGAGTTGACCGAGCAAAGCGGGATTCAATTCACGCCCTGCCACCGCGTCGTCAATCGCTTGACGGTAACTTTGCACCGTACGTGACACGTAGTATGGGCTTTTGGTACGGCCTTCGATTTTGAGTGAATCGACACCAATCTCAACCAAGCGGCGCACGTGTTCGATGGCTCGCAGGTCTTTGGAATTCATCACGTAGGTGCCGTGCTCGTCTTCTTCGACTGGCATGTAGCTGCCTTGGCGATTGGCCTCTTCCATCATGAACACTTTGCCCAACACACCTTCGGCTTGTACCATTTGCTCTAGCGGTGCACCTTGTTGGCCGGCGTTGTTGCAGCAAGCGCCATCGCTGCCAGCTTGTCTTTTCAAATCTTGTGGCGCAAACACATCGCCAGAGGCATCGACAATGCCCTCTTGCGTTTTGTAGTCCCAACGACACGAGTTGGTGCAAGTGCCTTGATTCGCGTCGCGGTGGTTGAAATAGCCTGACAGCAAACAGCGTCCTGAATAGGCAATGCACAGCGCACCGTGGACAAACACTTCCAGCTCGGTGTCAGGGCAATCTTGGCGAATTTGTTCCACTTGGTCCAGCGACAATTCGCGCGACAAAATCACACGACTGATGCCGACCGATTTCCAAAACTTCACCGCTGCCGCATTCACAGTATTGGCTTGCACCGAGAGGTGAATTTCCATCTCAGGCCAGGTTTCGCGCACCATCATGATGAGACCCGGGTCGGACATGATCATCGCGTCTGGCTTGAGCGCAATCACGGGCGCCATGTTGGTCAGGTAGTTTTTGGTTTTGTTGCCGTGCGGGAAAATGTTGGACACCAAAAAGAATTTACCGCCCACACTGTGCGCGTGGTCAATGCCTTCTTTCAGCACCTCAATGTCGCCAAAATCATTGTTACGCACGCGCAGTGAATAGCGTGGCTGCCCCGCGTAGACGGCGTTGGCACCAAAAGCAAAAGCGGTTTTCAGCATGGCCAAAGAGCCAGCGGGAGCAAGGAGTTCAGGAGATTTAAAAGTCATACCCCGTATTTTAACGGGGCAAGTCAAAGTACCACTTTAGCGAATGGAAGAAGATGGGTGCAGCAAAACACAGGGCGTCTACACGGTACAGCAGGCCACCAGCACCCGTGATGGCCGCTAGACGCACACTGCCCGCCTCTTCGCGCCAAATGGGCACCCCGCGGTCGCGCTTTAGCGCCTTCATCACCAAATGACCCAAGGTGCCAGAAGCGCACGCGATCAGCGCCATGGCAAAGGCCTGACCTGGCACAAAGGGCGTAATACCAGCCAGCAAAGCACCAATCACACTGCCCACCGCCACGCCAATGACCCAACTGGTCCAATTAAAGCTTTGGCTGATATTGGGCAAGGACGGCGGCAAACGCAATTTGCGCGACACCAAATGCTGCGTCAAAGTAGCCATTTGCACGGTCAACACCAAAAAGAAAATCAAAAATGCGCCTTTGTGGGTGTAATGTGGAAACTTCAACAACAAGAGCGCAGGCACATGGCTCATGCCGTACACACACACCATGATGCCCCATTGCAGTTTGGCATTGCGTTCCAAAAACCCTTGGGGGTCGTTCGCCAACACGCTGGCCACAGGAATGGCAAGGAACACATAAACTGGAATCAGCACCGAAAACAAATCAAAACGTTCATACGCCACCAGCACGTACTGCAGCGGCAGTATCACAAAGAAAGCCAATATCAAACTACGATGGTCGGCACGGCGCGTGGGCGATATGGAAATGAATTCGCGTAAGCAAAAGAAGGACACAAGGCCAAACAACACGCTCGCCACACTGGTTCCCGCAATCCAAGCCAGCCAAAACACAGCCGTCATGAACCAACTGGTTTTCAACACGCCTTCGGCATTGTTTAAATCGGCACGATGGCGCACGGAATATGCACTGTCATGGTCTTGGCGATGATCTAAGCGAAACGTCAACAAAAACAATACCACCGAAACAATCAGTAAAAAACCAAACACCGTCACAAACAAAGCGGCGATTTGCTGGTTGGTGCTGAGGTTTTTAAGAAATTGGTACATGGTTTTTGATTCGCTCGTCAAACCTCACGCAAATCCATCACCGCTTGCCGGGCACGGTCTAAAAATGCCCTGCGATCTTCGCCATCCTCAACTTGCATGGGCGCTCCAAATGTGACCGAGCACAACACCGGCACCGGCACGTATTCGCCTTTTGGCATCACGCGTTGGATGTTGTTGATCCAAGTCGGAATCAGAACCACATTCGGGAATTTCTGCGCCAAGTTGTACAAACCTGATTTGAATGGCAACGGGTCTTGCTGTTGGCCACGCATGCCTTCTGGAAAAATGATGATGGAATCGCCACTGTCTAAAGCCTGCATCAGTGGCAGCAAGGGGTCTTCGGCTTCACTGCGGTCACGCACCACATATACGACATTAAATACTTTGGTCGTTATCCACTGGCGCAGCGGTGTTTTGGTCCAATAGTCTTTGGCGGCGGCGGCGCGTGTGACACTGCGCAACTCTTTGGGCAATGCCGCCCAAATCATCACCAAATCGGCATTGCTTTGGTGGTTGGCAAAGTAAATGCGTTGCTCCGCTTTAGGTGGGCAGCCATACCAACGCGCCTGTGAACCCGTCAGTAAACGGATCAAACCCAAAAGGATGGTGCTAACAATTTGAGCAAGCATGGCGACATGATATCGAAATATGACGATTTGCTTAAAAAATGCTTTTTTAAATATTGTGTTGACTTACATCAAGTGTTGCGAAAGACCTGCTTGCAAGCATTTTCTCAAAGTTAAAGAATGACATTTACAGGACTGACTGTTGTGATCAAAGCTGCAACTGTCTTGTACTTAAAAATCATATTCAAACTTAAAACACAGGAGATATCTAATATGAAATCGAAACACATACTGGCACTGATTGCGACTACAGCGGCTTTCGTAGCTTTGCCCGCATTGGCACAAGACGTGAGCTACCGCAAAGACATTGCACCGCTTATCAAAAAACAATGTGCCGAATGCCATGGCGCTGATGCTCCCACCTACAAAGAATTTACTTTGAGCAAAGAAGCGCAAGACAAATTCACTAAAGAAAAGACTGGACCGCGCACCGACACCTATGAACTCTTGGTACACATCATTGCCTACCCTGGCACTGGCTCGTTCATGCGTCGTTTGGATGACGGCACACACCCATTGGCTGCAGGAAAGCCGGGCAATATGTACAAATATCTGGGTGACAATGACGCGGAGCGCGCCCAAAATTTGAAATTGGTCAAAGCATGGGTGGGCGATGGGGCTTGGTATTTGAACCGTTTCAAAGCCAGAGGTGATGTGCCTGGTGTCACCAAGGAACAGTTAGACAAGCTCAAACTCGACTATTGAATTTTTGGCTTGATCAGGGTTAATGTTCTCGCGTGATAATACGCGGGTTAAGCCATGATCCATACCCAAACACTCAACTACACCTACCCCAACAGCAAAACCACACTGCAATTTGCTGACGTGCGCGTGGCACAGGGTGGGACATTGGTCTTGCGTGGACCATCGGGTTCGGGTAAATCAACTTGGCTTGCGCTGGTGGCAGGATTGATGATCGCACAAAGTGGTGATTTGATTGTGGCTGGCCAACAATTAAACGCATTGACACAAAGCGCACGCGATGCATGGCGTGCCAAACACATCGGATTTTTACCACAGCGTTTGCATCTAAGTGAAGCCTTGACAGTTGCCAACAATTTGGCCCTGCCCTACTTTGCAGCAGGCTTGCCATTCAACGCAGCAGCGCAATTGCATGTGGCGACCACGCTTGAATCCCTTGGCATCGCAAAGTATGCCCAACGCAAACCCAGTGAGCTATCTGGTGGTCAAGCGCAGCGCGTGGCATTGGCACGGGCGGTGCTGTTAAACCCCAAAGTGATTCTGGCCGACGAACCCACCGCCAGTTTGGACGACGATAACGCCCATGCGGCATTGAACTTGTTGCAAGCGACCGCCAAGCGACTCAACGCAACATTGCTCATTGCCACGCATGATGCACGTGTGATGCAGCTGCTAAGCCATTCTGAAACACTGTTGTTCTCAAAAAATAGTGATGAAATTGGCCTAAATCCGACGTATTCATTGCCTAAGGTGCTATTAAATGAATAGCATTATGCAAACCATCAAGTTGGCATTCAAATACCTGTGGTCACGTCCATTGGCGGCGAGTTTGAACATTTTGTTGTTGGCTTTGGGTCTGGCTTCGATCACGTTGGTGCTCTTGGTCAGCCGCCAAATTGACAGCGCATTTGAACGTGATTTGCAAGGCATCGATGTGGTGGTGGGCGCCAAAGGCAGCCCCATGCAGTTGATCTTGGCTGGGGTGTTTCACATCGACACGCCGGCGGGCAATGTGCCATTGTCTGAAATCAAAACCTTGCAAAAAAACCCTGCAGTGGCCAAACTGATTCCCATCAGCGTGGGTGACAGCTTCAGAGGCTTTCGCATTGTGGGTACTGACCACAGCTATGCTGCACACTACGATGCCCAGATCGCACAAGGTGCACTGTGGACGCACGCCATGCAAGCTGTGTTGGGTGCCGATGTCGCTACACAAACCGGCATGAAAGTGGGCGATACATTCATTGGCTCACACGGCTTGGGCCAAGAAGGCCATGCGCATGGCAACACCCCCTATACCGTGAGTGGCATGATGGCGCCCTGCGGGTGCGTGCTGGACCGTTTAATTTTGACCGCCACTGAATCGGTTTGGCAAGTGCATGAAAAAGCCATTGAAGGCGATACTCCACTGGATGCTGCCGATAAAAAAGCCATTGCTGACGAGCGCGAAATCACATTGGCACTGATTAGCTACAACAGCCCTTTAGCGGCAGTCAGTTTTCCGCGCTTGGTCAACACCACTACCAACATGCAAGCGGCAGCGCCAGCGGTTGAAATCACCCGACTCTTGCGCATGGTGGGTGTGGGTACCGATGTGCTGCGCGGCTTTGGCTGGGTGCTGTTGCTTACCGCTGGTTTGAGCGTGTTCATCGCCTTGTGGAACGCTGTGCGTGAACGTAAAGCCGATTTGGCCATGCTGCGCATGTTGGGTGCCAGCCCCACTAAGGTGGCAGGACTTTTGTTGGCAGAAGCCTTGTGTTTGGCACTGTTGGCCGCCATTTTGGGATTGTGTTTGGGGCACCTCTTGACACATGCTGTAGGCTGGTTGTTGCAAGCAGACCGGTCATTACCTATCACAGGGTGGATTTGGCTGCAAGCCGAGTGGGCGATACCTGCTTTGGCAGCTGTTGTGGCTGTCATCGCTGCCCTTATGCCTGCTGTGGCTGCTTACCGTGTCGATGTGCAGCAGCTGCTGAAGTGATTTATATTTTGAGCATATTGGTTAGGATTTTTAGGTTTTAGTTTAGTTTAGTTTTAATTTTGGAGAATGACGATGAAACACTTGTTAACCGCACTTTTAATTGGCGCTGCAGCCATCACATCTGCCATTGCCGCGACAGACCACAGCGACAAAGAGCGCAAAGAAGACATTGCGCGCCACCGTGCCATGGCGGCCGCGCACGAAAATGCGGCCAAATGTTTAGAAGCCAAAAAAGACGAAGCCACTTGCAACAAAGAACTGCAGGCCGCTTGCAAAGGTTTGGCCATTGGCAAATACTGCGGCATGAAGCATGAACATTAAACATACTGTCATCGCACTGTCGGTTTGTGTTGCTGCAATAGCAAATGCACAACTGAGCTCGCCCATGCCGGGCACAGCCCCCGCCAAATCGACATCAAGCACATTACCAGCAGGTACAGGCGCGGGTGTGCACAGCCCCAACAGCCCGTTCAAACCTCTGCCCGAACGCAATGACGTACTGCCGTGGGCGATGCTGACCGATGTCAAAACCAAGGTCAATAAGGGCGCTATCACCCCTGTTTTCAACGCCAGCCAATTGGCGCTGAACCAGCGCAGCCAGCGTGTGCAAGGTTTCATGATGCCGCTGGGACCAGGAGAAAAGCAAAAGCACTTTTTATTAAGCTCGGTGCCGCTCAACTGCGGCTTTTGCACCCCCGGTGGACCTGAGAGTATGGTGGAAGTGAAGACCAAAACCCCTGTGAAATACACCATGGAACCGGTGGTGGTGGAAGGCCCGTTTCAAGTACTGTTGAACGACCCGCTGGGTGTGTATTACCGCATGACAGATGCTATCGCAGTGAAATAAAACTGTGAAGTAAGAACTACCAATTATGAAATATGTGCTGATTCTTTGTCTTTTGCTGAGCCAAACCTTGGGTTTGGTGCACAGCATTGAGCACGCGCAGCACCACAGCAAGCCAGTAACTGTTCAAGCTACTCAACAGACAGACGTTGACCATAACGATTTATTCGCAGGTCACAATGAAGAAACCACGTGCCAGCTGTATGACCAACTCAGCTTAGGTGGCGCACTGGTGGGCAATTGTTGCCACACTGTCTCAAGCAGCGCCTGAATCCCTGCACTTGGCCAGTGTCGGCCAATGCACCTACACGCATCAACGCTCGTTGGTGCAGGCCCGCGCACCGCCGGCCGTTTTGCTCGTTTCTTAACTCCCTTTTTCACACTTGCACCTTGCAGCATGGCTTGCAGGGTGCTTGCTGCTTTTTCAAAATTTTTAGGACTTAACATGATGAACATTACATCTCGCCACCTCTATTGCCATTCATTTGGGCATACTTTTGGCCGATCATTCCGAATGCGTGCGGTATCCATTGCTGTGGCAACTCTGAGCTTTTCGGCACAACATGCCTTGGCACAAACGTCAGGCCAAGGACAACTCAAAGAAGTTGTGGTCACAGGCAACCCACTGGGTGCAACCCAAATAATCGCACCCACTTCTACCCTATCGGGCGACGCACTGACCTTGCGTGCCAAAGCCACTTTGGGTGAAACGCTGGACACTTTGCCGGGTGTCAGCAGCACTTATTTTGGCCCCAACGCGAGCCGCCCTATCATTCGCGGCTTGGATGGAGATCGTATCCGCGTGTTGCAAAACAGCGCTTCCAACATGGACGCATCAGCTTTGAGTTTTGACCACGCTGTACCGAACGACCCCATCAGCATTGAACGCGTCGAAGTCTTGCGCGGTGCAGCCGCTTTGCAATATGGTGGCAGTGCGGTGGGCGGAGTAGTGAATGTAATTGACAACCGTATCCCGTCTGAATCGCAATTCGATGCCAAAGGCGGTGTTTCAGGTAAAGCCGATTTGGGCTACGCAACAGGCAATAAAGAAAAATCAGGTGCCGTTTTACTTGAAGCTGGTAATAGCAAATTTGTCATTCACGCCGATGTATCTGCACGCAAATCAGACGATGTGGTTGTCCCAATAGAATTGGAATGCACCAAACCTGGCAGACCAGAATTGGCCAAGAAGATTTGTAACTCTGCCAACAATGTGAAAGGCGCTGCTGTAGGTGGTTCGCTGTTATTTGACAAAGGTTATGTGGGAGCTTCATTCAGCAGTTACCAAAGTGACTATGGCACAGTAGCTGAAGATGAGGTGACGATTGGCATGAAATCGACCCGATTGGCGCTTGAAGGTGAGCTGCGCAATTTAAGTGGTTTCATCACCGGCGTGAAAGGTCAATTGAGCCAAACCGATTACAAGCACACCGAGTTTGAAGGTGAGGAAGCTGGCACAGTCTTTAAAAACAAGGGTACCGATTTTCGCTTGACAGCCAAACACGCCAAATTGGGCGGCTTTGAAGGTGTGGTGGGCTTGCAAACAGAATCCACGCGCTTTTCTGCCGATGGCGCAGAATCTTTTGCGCCCTACAGCAAAACAACGCAAACCGCACTCTATGTGGTGGAAGAAATGCCGACTGCTTGGGGCAAAATCAGCATGGGTGCACGCTCAGAAAAAGTAAAGGTCACTTCGCTGGGCAATGCAGGCGCTGCCAACCCGGACAATTTTCCACCCGGTAGTCGCAGTTTCAGTCCCAATAGTTTTGCATTGGGTGCCTTGGTCAAATTGTCACCGGCTTGGCAGCTCACATCCAACATTGCACACACCCAACGTGCACCCAAGGACTACGAACTCTATGCCAACGGCCCGCACATCGCCACCGCTGCATGGGAAACCGGTAACAGCAATCTAGGCTTAGAAAAATCCAACAGCTTGGATGTGGGCGTTGCCTTCAAACAAGGCGCTCACAAATTTGCTTTTAACGCCTACACCAGCCAGTTCTCCAACTACATTGGCTTGGATTCAACGGGCAATACGCGTAACAGCGATGGTGAATTCAACCCTGCCGAAGATGGCTTGACCGACACCGTTTACAGCGGTGTGCGAGCACGTTTCACCGGCTTTGAAGCCAGTGGCACTGTACGGGTGTTGGGTGCTGGTGGATTCTCGCAAGCCATTGGGCCTGACCACTCGCTGGACATTGATCTGCGTGCTGATGCCGTGCGTGCGACCAATTTGACAACGGGTCAAGCGCTGCCGCGTATTGCACCTTTGCGCGTGGGCGCAACTGCGGTTTTGACCGCAGGTCGCTTTGGCGCGCGCTTGGGCTTTGATCACGCTACTGCGCAAAACCGCGTGCCCACTGTGGGACAAATGGCAACTCCTGCTTACACGCTGTGGAATGCGGCCCTGACTTACAAAATGAAAGCAGGACCATCGCAGCTGACATGGTTTGCCAAGGTTGACAATTTGACGAACAAGCTTGCCTACAGCGCCTCGTCTATCTTGACCACCACAGCATTTCCAAAAGCGCCTCTACCTGGTCGCAGTTTGAAAGTGGGATTACAAGTTACTTTCTAATCAGCTGTCGTGTGTAATCTGTTCAACTTGAGCTTTTTTTAAGTCTCAAGTTGAACGGATTTTTTGGATCATTAACTGACCAATGACCCATCCACAAACACCTTTAATTCACCGGGCGCAAAGGCAGTCCAAGCTTCGTTGCTGGTTAAGGGTTCGGTCACGATGATGACGAAACGATCTTCCGGGCCATTCAATTCCGCCAAGTCGACACGCAGGTCTTCATCTTTCAAATGAATTTCGCAAAACGGGAAACTTCGTTGCAAATAATGCAGCTTGGTACTGGCGTGCGCCCACAAGGCTTGGCCGTTGCTGAGTAAAAAGTTAAAGGTGCCAAACTTGGTAATTTGCGGTGTCAATTCGCGCAAGGTCAAGGTCAACTCATCGACGCTGGGCGCGCTGGCGTGGGACTTGGCCAGCTCTTGCATCAGCCAGCAAAATGCCAGTTCGCTGTCTGTGCTGCCCACTGGTTTGAAGTTGCCGTGCAAACGTGGTGCGTAGTCTTTCAAATCACCATTGTGGGCAAACACCCAATTGCGTCCCCACAGTTCGCGCACGAATGGGTGACTGTTTTCCAGCGACACATCGCCAACAGTTGCCTTGCGCACATGCGCCACCACGTTGTGGCTTTTGATAGGGTAGGTTTTAAGCAACTGCGCAATGGCTGAAGTGGCCGCGCTTTCTTTATCAATAAAGCAACGCACGCCTTTACCGGGATTAGCGCCCTCGCCTTCAAAAAACGCAATACCCCAGCCGTCACCGTGGTGATCGGTCGCGCCACCGCGCTGAGAAAACCCGGTGAAGCTCATGTTCACGCTTGCGGGCAAGTGGCTGTTCATTCCCAATAATTGGCACATGGCGTTGATTCTAATTCTAAAAATCCGACATCAAAATCAGTCACAATGCAGTTTTAAATTAAAAAATATTTGACCTCATATATTGTTTAGGAAGTTATGCACCGAATGAAGATTTTTATTTTTATAGCATTGGTCGCCATCAATCTACCAGCAATGGCTTTGTACAAATGCGCAACACCAAGCGGTGGTACAACATTTCAAGATGTACCTTGCACAGGCACGGGTGAAACAATGAATGTACAAGCCAATAGCAAACAGGCCATAGATTCAAGCTCGTCATCAGGCAATAGCACTTGTGAAAAAGCATTGTTGACGACACAGAAATTCAATGATCCCTACAGCGTACAAATTGTTAGCATCACCAAAAGCGGTACGGAAGCCATACCTTATGCAAATACAAGCGTGGTCGCTACAAAATATTTACTTGTTGCAAACGCTAAAAATCCAAATGGTGCATATGAAGGTGAAAAATCGTACATCTGCTACACCAGCCCAGATGGAATGCGATTACTGCAATTCACCGCAAGCTCGAATTCTCGAAATCGACCGAATACCAATCAACCATCAGTTGAGGCTTCTGCGAAAGCAAAGTCAGCCAGATGTCCAACTTTGCAAGAAATTAAAGATATGGAAACAACAGCAAGCAGTATTCGATTGAGCGACAGCGAACGCAAAGAGCGACTCAAACAAATTGGCGAAGCACGATTGTGCGGAACCAAATAGTGACGACAGTGCTTGCCATGTCTAATTCCATACCTGAAAACATCGTCGCCAGAATCGAAGCGCTGGAAATCAAAGCCAGCTTCGCCGATGATGCCATTGATAAACTTGACCAAGTCATCATTCGGCAGCAATTGCAAATTGACCTATTAATCAAAGAAGTCACCGATCTGAGTCAATCACAATCCCAAAGCAACACAACAACCGAACGCAACTTACGTGATGAGCTACCGCCTCATTTTTAACAGCCGCTAAAGAACAGCTCGCGAATGGATTTATTTGTTAACTCTCAGACTTTGCTTGGGCTTTGTGTTGCCCTAGGCATCGGTTTGTTGATTGGTGCTGAACGCGAACGTCGCAAGGATACTCATAAAACCGGAATCTCGGCGGGCATTCGCACTTTTGCGGTGGTTGCCTTGCTAGGAGCCGTCAGCATTTTGCTTGGAGAATATGTGTTTGTGGTCGTCACCTTGGTTGTTGGCGGCTCGGCTTTACTGGCATACAGAAATACGCGTGCACAAGAACCCGGTTTAACGACCGAACTGGCTTTGTTTTTAACCTGCCTTTTAGGCGGTTTAGCCCTGCGCGATGCAGCACTTGCTGCTGGCATAGGCGCGGTATTGGCACTGCTATTGGCAGCAAGA
Organism: Candidatus Aalborgiella aggregata; assembly: GCA_016705065.1. Lineage (GTDB taxonomy): Bacteria > Pseudomonadota > Gammaproteobacteria > Burkholderiales > Burkholderiaceae_C > Aalborgiella > Aalborgiella aggregata. Next base: position 932,051 of record JADIYY010000001.1, read on the forward strand.
AACCGCATTCATTATTTCGTACGTAAAGTGCTGACCGAACAAGAGTTGCATGATGTGATTTTGTTTTCCGCAGCAGCATTGATTGCATTGCCATTGGCTCCGAATCGCTTTATGGGACCATTTGATGCGTTCAACCCACATGCAGCGGTGCAGATCTTTGTGCTTGTAATGGCCATCAGTGCGTTGGGCTACATTGCCATGCGCTTGTTGGGGCCTCGATTTGGTCTGCCGCTGGCCGGTTTTGCCTCTGGTTTTGTTTCAAGCACGGCAACTATTTTCTCAATGGGTACACGAGTCAGCCAAGCTTCGTCACAAATGCCAGGCGCAGTAGCGGGTGCTGCGCTGTCCTCTATCGCCACCATCATTCAAATGGCAATTGTTATCGCCAGCGTTCAACCCACATTGCTGGTCAATCTGGCAAAGCCCTTGGTATTTGGAGGTGTGGTGGCTTTTATTTACGGCCTGATCTTTATGGTCAAAGCGATGAAGCAAACCAAACAAACGTATGACCAAGACTTGGGGCGCGCCTTTGATCTGAAGACAGCCGTCGGTTTTGCCGCCATCATCAGCTTGGCGATATTATTTGCTGCATTTTTGAACAATTGGTTGGGTGTGCAAGGTCTCAACATCAGCACCGCAGCTACTGGTTTGGTTGATACGCACGCGGCCGCGGTATCTGTTGCATCGCTGGTATCAGCCCATAAAATTTCTAGCCAGCAAGCAATAATGCCTGTGTTGATTGGTCTCTCAAGCAACACCCTAATGAAAGCCATCGTCGCATACAAATCTGGCGGCGTTCAGTACGCAATCAGAATTATTCCAGGACTGGTGCTGATGATTGCTGCGGTTTGGGTCGGCGCTTGGTTAACACCTACTTAGTAAAGTTTTATATAAAATTAGCCATTATCCGGCGTATTTATTGCCTAGTTTGCTATTAAATACATAGCATTCTAGAATAAAACTAAATCACCAATGGATCCACATCTACCGCCCAGCGAATGATGCCTTTGGCGGGTGTTTTGTGCAGCACGGTTTGCCATTGCTGCAAAAACTGTTGCAATGCTTTGCGGGATGATGACTCAATCAGCATTTGGGCGCGTTCGACATTGGCGATGCGTTGCATGCTCATGGGCACTGCACCGTAGACTGAAACCAATTGAAGCATATCGTTTTGTGAACCATTATCAGATTTTGCTTGCGCCAAGATGGTTTCACGCGCTGTATTGAGAAAGGCTTGCGCGACCTCTTGTGTGCGTGCCTCTGCGCGCACCAAAGCGCTGTAGCCAAAGGGTGACATCATGGCGGCTTCGCGGTCTTTCAGTTGGGTTTTAGCAAAGCCAGCGTAATCGTGTTTCTTCAGCGCAATGTACAGTGGGTGCTGAGGGTGTTGGGTTTGAATCCACATCTCACTTTGTCCGCCCTGCGCTGCGTCGCGCCCGGCTCGTCCGGCCGCTTGCATCAGCAAAGCAAACAAACGCTCTGGCGCTCTGAAGTCGCTGGAAAATAAGGCCGTATCGGGATTGACCGCTGCCACCAAGGTGATGTTGCGAAAGTCGTGTCCTTTGGCAATCATTTGTGTACCCACCAGAACATCGACTTCACCTGCATGCACTTGGGCCAACTGTTGTTGCAATGCCCCTTTGAGTTTGGTGCTGTCGGCATCAATACGGGCAATACGCACCGCTTCGCCGTTGGGGCGTTTGACATCGCGTAGCAAATCAGCCAAGTGTTCTTCTAATTGCTCTGTGCCGCGGCCGATTGGGTTGATGTCGGTATTGCCACAAGCAGGGCAAGCACGCGGTACACGCTCGGTAAAACCGCAGTGGTGACAGCGTAAGGTGCGATCAATTTTGTGAAACACGCGGTAGGCGCTGCAATGCGGACATTCGCTTTTCCATCCGCAATCGGCGCAATGCAAAACAGGTGCATAGCCACGGCGGTTCAAAAAAATGATGCTTTGTTCGCCACGCCGAATTCGTTCGGCAATAGCGGCTAAGAGAGGTGGTGACACCACCGTTTTCTTCGGCTGGTGCGCCATGTTCACCAGCACCACTTCAGGTAAAGCACTGCTACCCACGCGGTCCAACATCGACAAGCGTTTATAGCGCCCCTGTGTTTCTGCCCCAGACTGACTGTGATGCCAACTTTCAAACGACGGTGTGGCAGAGCCTAAGATGACTTTTGCATTGTCCAATTTACCTCTGTACACCGCCAAGTCTCTCGCCGAGTAACGTGCACCATCTTGGCTTTTGTAACTTGGGTCATGCTCTTCGTCCACCACAATCAAATTGAGATGCGGCATGGATGCAAATATGGCCATGCGTGTGCCCAACACAATGCGTGCCCTGCCATCATGTGCGGCTAACCAGCTTTTCAATCGCTGTGGGTTGGTCATGCCGCTGTGCATGGAGACGACGGCATCGTCACCAAATAGCGGGCAAAAACGTTCCCGCACACGTTCTTCCAATTGCGGGGTTAAATTGATCTCGGGCACCATCATCAGCACCTGGGCTTTTTTATCGCTCTGTAAAACTTTGTTGGCGGCTTGCAAATAAACTTCAGTTTTGCCACTGCCAGTTGCGCCATAAAGCAGAAATGGACCATCATGCGAATCCATATCAGCCAACACCGTTAATTGCTGTGAGGTGAGCTTGACAGATGTAGCCAAATATTCATTCTCGTTATTTACAGGCTTTATTTCGCCAGTGTTTGGGTCGATGGTGGTATTTGATTTAACTTGTTTTTTCAAACGCCGTTGCATTTGCGTGGCATCCAAAGTGCGAAGCTGCGGTGGCAATGCGGACAAAGCCACTTCACCCAAAGAGCGCTGGTAGTAAATGGCTGCAAATGAAATGAACTGGCGCCACGTATCGCTAAGCGGCGTTAAACCTAAATCGGCCGAAATGGGTTTAATCTCCACTGCTTTGCCATCTCGGCTCAACATCTCAGGTGGCGCTTCTTTCAGAACTTGCCAAACCACACCTAATAATTCTCGCGTTCCCAAAGTTACCCGCACCAATGCGCCAGGCGCTAACGCGACTGGGCTTTGGTACGTCAATGCCTGCGACAGCTTGCTGTGCACAGGTGTTTGCACCAAAATAGAGAGCCAATGAGTTTGCTTAAGGGGCATGCGCTGTGTCAAACAAAAGTGCAATAAAGACATTTTTCCATATAGTCTCTTATTATCACAGGCTATATTTCGGTCGCAATCTGCGATACAGTATGAATCATGGTTAAAAAAGCACCGCGCCGTACGGCGGAACGAATTTTAGAAGTCACATTGGATTTGTTCAATCGCTTTGGCGAGCCCAATGTTTCCACCACGCTGATTTCTGCTGAGCTGCGCATCAGCCCCGGTAATCTGTACTACCACTACCCTGCTAAAGACGAACTCATCAATGCCCTATTTGACCGTTATGAACGTGCATTGAATGAACTGCTGCACGCTAGCGACAATGTGCGTAATGTGGAGGATGCTTGGTTCTTCATGCACAGTTTGTTTGAAATTATTTGGCAATACCGCTTCTTGTACCGCGATTTGAATGATTTGCTAAGCAAAAATCGCCGCTTAGAAACGCATTTTCAGTGGATTTTGAAAAACAAAACCCAATCAATTAAATCGCTGCTAGACGGTATGAGCCGAGGTGGCGCAGTGCATATTGATTCGCGTGAAGTGGAAGCAACTGCCACCAGCATGGTGGTGGTATTGACGTACTGGCTGAGTTTTGAATATGTCCGGGATCCGCGCCATGCATTAGAAGCAGAAAATGCACAAACCGCTTTATTGCGCGGTGCACACCATGTGTTGCATTTGTTAGTTCCGTATTTAGAAGCTTCGCAACGCGCACATTTGCTGGGTTTGGTCGATTCGTACCGCAATGCTTAAAGTATTTGCGTACGCTAAACAAAATAAATCCAAACAATCACAAAAATGGAAACCAAATGGCTTGAGGACTTTGTCAGCTTGGCTGAAACGCGCAGTTTCAGCCGCTCAGCGCAACTGCGCCACGTCACGCAACCCGCTTTTTCACGACGCATACAAGCATTAGAAGCATGGGCGGGTACCGATTTGGTGGACCGCAGCTCCTACCCCACACGCCTCACTGCTGCTGGCGAAACACTGTACGACCAGTCCCTTGAGATGTTGCGGGCTTTGCAAAGTACACGTGCCATGCTACGGGGACACACTTCGGCAGGACAAGACGTGATTGAATTTGCCGTGCCACATACTTTGGCTTTCACGTTTTTCCCAGCATGGATGTCCGAACTGCGCGACAATTTCGGGCCAATTAAAAGTCGATTGATAGCGCAAAACGTGCACGATGCAGTGATGCGTTTGGCAGAAGGTAATTGCGATTTGTTGATTGCTTACCACCATCCTTCGCAACCCTTTCAACTGGATGCAGAACGCTATGAAATGGTAAGCTTGGGTCAGGAAGTAATAGCACCTTACGTGAAACCAGATACCGACGGCAAACCACTGTTCACACTACCCGGTAGCGCTGCCCGACCACTGCCCTATTTAGGCTATGCGCCAGGTGCGTATTTGGGCATGGTGGTTGATTTGATTTTGAAAGAATCCAAAACCGCTATCCACCTTGACAGGGTTTATGAAACCGACATGTCTGAAGGCCTCAAAGCCATGGCCATGGAAGGTCACGGTATTGCGTTTTTACCTTTTAGCGCTGTGAAAAACGAACTGCGCACCAAACGATTGGTGCCTGCCACACCACCCGAGATGAAAGATTTAACATTGGCTATGGACTTGCGTGCCTACCGCGAAAAACCAGCAAGCAATGAAGTGACCAAAGGGGCAGCACAAGCCTTATGGGCGTATTTGGTTCAAAACAAAAGCCCTGATGCAAAAAAATCATAATTTTTGAGACATTTGGCATCATTGGCACGAAAATTGATAGTAAACCTAGGGTAATCCCGAAATCCTAAAACTCTACAATCACGTTGTGGAAGCTCATAGGAGTCTTCCCCTTTTTATTTTTTTATCAACCACTTTTTTTGAAAGAATCAAGCCATGAAAAAGCAACTCATTGCACTCGCAGTACTGGCCGCCACGAGCAGCGCCGTATTCGCACAAGCCAACGACACCTTGGCCAAAGTTAAAGCCTCTGGCAGCATCACCATGGGTGTGCGTGATTCATCAGGCGCTTTGTCATACACATTGGGTGATGGCAAATACGCTGGCTACCATGTCGAAGTCTGCCAAAACATCATTGCTGATATCTCTAAAGCAGTGGGTAAAAAATTGGATGTGAAATACACACCTGTGACATCACAAAACCGCATTCCATTGGTGCAAAACGGCACTGTGGACATTGAATGCGGTTCAACCACCAACAACGCGACGCGCCAAAAAGATGTGTCATTCGTTGTCACAACCTTTGTTGAGGAAGTACGCATTGCTGTCAAAGCAAACAGCGGCATCACTAGCATTGCGCAATTGAAAGACAAAAATGTTGCAACGACAACAGGTACTACTTCAGTGCAGTTATTGCGTAAAAATGAACGTGCATCTGGTATCGACTTCAAAGAAGTATTCGGCAAAGACCACGCTGACAGCTTCTTGTTGCTCGAATCTGGCCGCGCTGACGCTTTTGTGATGGACGGGCAAATTTTGGCTGGCAACATCGCCACATCGAAAAACCCAGCTGATTACAAAATTGTGGGTGAAGTGTTGAGTGTTGAGCCTATTGCCATCATGATACGTAAGGATGACCCTGCGATGAAGAAATTGGCAGATGACACTGTGAAGGCCATGATCAAATCAGGTGCTTTAGCAAAGATGTATGACAAATGGTTCATGCAGCCTATCCCTCCTAAAAATACCAAAGTGGGTTTACCTGCCAGCGAAGCAACCAAAGCTGCTTGGGCTACACCTAACGACAACCCAGTTGAGTCATACGTGAAGAAATAATTGAAGTTTGACCTTCAATTCATGAATGCTTAGCATACATAGCTAGTCAATACCCCGCCTAGGCACAGCTTTGGCGGGGTTTGTTTTTTGAAAGCAGAAATATGTTTTTAGACTGGAAAGTTTTTTTAACCGATGATGGCGGTGGTCGCACTTACCTAGAATGGATGATTCAATCTTGGGGTTGGACACTGTCGGTGGCGGGTTGTGCCTACATCGTTGCCATGCTATTTGGCGTCATCATCGGCACAATTCGCACACTGCCCAATAGTCCTTTGTTGGTGCGATTGGGCAACGCATGGGTTGAACTGTTTCGTAACATCCCTTTATTGGTGCAGATATTCTTGTGGTATTTTGTTGTGCCTAAAATTATCCCGGCGCTGCAACAAGTGCCAGGCTTTATTTTGGTGGTATTGGCATTGGGCTTTTTTACTTCTGCGCGGATTGCAGAGCAAGTGCGCGCCGGCATCCAATCGTTACCCAAAGGCCAACGCTACGCCGCAAGTGCCATGGGATTTACCACTTGGCAGTCATACCGTTACGTTCTGTTGCCAATGTGCTTTCGCATCATCATGCCGCCACTGACTTCTGAGACCATGAACATGTTGAAGAATTCCTCAGTCGCATTTGCTGTGTCTGTGGCAGAGCTCACATGGTTTTATACACAAGCTGCAGAAGAAACGTCCAAAGGAATTGAAATTTTCTTAGGTGTGACAGCTATGTATGTCATATCTGCATTTGCAGTGAACCGCATCATGGCGTTTATTGAAAAGAAAATCCAAATCCCTGGCTTCATTGTCGCTGGTGGCACAGGCGGGGGGCATTGATATGGGTGGATTAGATCTGTCTTTTGTCAGTTGGGACATCATTTCCAAATTCGTCGTTAACGGCTTTTGGTTCAGTGTGCAATTGACCATTGTTGCGACCTTGGGTGGTATCGCATTTGGGACTGTGTTGGCTTTGATGCGCTTGTCTGGTAAAAAACTATTGATGGTGCCAGCAACCATTTATGTCAATGGCATGCGCTCCATTCCATTGGTCATGGTGATTTTGGGTTTCTTTTTGCTCGTGCCTTTCATGATAGGCAGACCCATTGGCGCTGAGCTTTCCGCCATCATCACATTCGTGGCGTTTGAAGCGGCTTACTTCAGCGAAATCATGCGGGCCGGGATTCAATCGATTCCGCGTGGTCAAGTGCATGCAGGTCAAGCTGTGGGCATGACTTACAGCCAAAACATGCGCTTGATTGTGCTGCCACAGGCTTTTCGCAACATGTTGCCTATATTGCTGACGCAAACCATTATTTTGTTTCAAGACACGTCACTGGTATATGCCATTGGTGCGTACGACTTGCTCAAAGGCTTCACCACTGCTGGCAAAATTTATGGTCGTCCAGAAGAAGCTTATATCTTGGCAGCCATCGTTTATTTTGTAATTTGCTATGCCTTGTCTTATTTGGTCAAAAAATTGCAAGCCAAAATTGCCATCATTCGCTAAAGCAACGCCATACAAAACTACAGATTATTGAATATTGGAGAAGAACATGATTGAACTTAAAAACGTTTCCAAATGGTATGGCGCTGTTCAGGTATTGAACGACTGCAGCACCAATATCAAAAAAGGAGAGGTTGTTGTTATTTGTGGCCCATCAGGCTCTGGCAAATCAACTTTAATTAAAACTATCAACGCCTTAGAACCTTTCCAAAAAGGTGAAATCTATGTCGATGGTTTGGCCGTGCACGACCCCAAAACAGACCTTCCCAAACTGCGCAGCCGCGTTGGCATGGTGTTTCAAAACTTTGAATTGTTTCCACATTTCAGCGTGACAGAGAATTTGACCATTGCCCAAATCAAAGTACTGGGTCGCAGTCCTGATGAAGCTAAAAAATTAGGGCTGAAATACTTAGACCGTGTCGGTTTGACGGCGCACAAAGACAAGTTTCCAGGCCAACTCTCGGGTGGTCAACAACAACGTGTGGCTATTGCACGCGCTTTAAGCATGAACCCCATCGCCATGCTGTTTGACGAGCCTACTTCAGCGCTTGACCCCGAAATGGTGGGTGAAGTGCTTGATGTGATGATGGGCTTGGCCAATGAGGGCATGACCATGATGTGTGTGACGCACGAAATGGGCTTTGCCAAAAAAGTGGGCAGTCGCGTGATATTCATGGACGTAGGCGGCAAGATATTGGAAGATTGCACCAAAGACGAGTTCTTTGGTCACCCAGAAAATCGTCAACCGCGTACCAAAGATTTCTTAAACAAAATCTTGGCGCACTGATTATTCGTTCATCAAAGCAAAGGACACCTCAGAGTGTCCTTTTTTGTGGACAATAGAGGCATGAATACGCCAAAAACAATCACCATCACCCGCCCTGACGACTGGCATTTGCACGTGCGCGATGGCGATGCGCTCAAAACCGTTGTGCCACATACTGCAGCTCAGTTTGGTCGCGCCATCATCATGCCCAATTTGCGACCGCCAGTGACGACTGCAGCGCAAGCCCTGGCCTACAAAGACCGTATTTTGAGCGCCGTACCCGCTGGCATGCATTTCGAGCCATTGATGACGCTGTACCTCACTGATAACTTGCCGGCTGACGAAATCAAACGCGCCAAAGACGCAGGAGTTGTCGCGGTAAAACTCTACCCCGCAGGTGCTACCACCAACAGCGATGCAGGCGTGACAGATATGCGCAAAACCTACAAAACATTGGAAGCTATGCAACGCGAGGGCTTGTTGCTTTTGGTGCATGGTGAGGTCACCTCACCCGACATTGATTTGTTTGACCGCGAAGCAGTGTTCATTGACACCCAGTTAAAACCTTTGCGCAAAGATTTCCCAGAGCTCAAAATTGTTTTTGAACACATCACCACAGAAGAGGCTGCGCACTATGTGCGCGATGCTGACAAGTACACAGCGGCGACCATCACGGCGCACCATTTGCTGTACAACCGCAACGCCATCTTTATGGGTGGCATTCGTCCGCATTATTACTGCTTGCCTGTTCTGAAACGCGAAAAACACCGTTTGGCATTGGTGCAAGCAGCCACCAGTGGCCATGCAAAATTTTTCTTAGGCACCGACAGTGCGCCCCACCCTGCACACCTGAAAGAAAATGCCACAGGCTGTGCGGGTTGCTACACCTCACACGCGGCGTTGGAAATGTATGCTGAAGTTTTTGACCAAGCCCAAGCATTAGGCAATTTCGAGGCATTCGCCAGCTTCAATGGTGCCGATTTTTATGGTTTGCCACGCAATCAAGGCAATGTGACATTGAAACAAGAAAGTTGGACACCTACAGACAGTTTCACCTTTGGCGAGGCTGAACTCAAACCTTTGCGTGCGGGCGAGCAACTTTTGTGGCGCATGGTCTAGAGAACATCGATTGGCAAGCACCGTGGCTGGCGCTTTTGCGCGAACGGGGTGAGCCGATTGCCAACAAATGCAATGACAAGAATACGGACGTTTGCGACGTGCTCAATGCTTCAGTCGATGACACTGCTTACGCCAAGACAGCAATTAAGTTTGTTCCACAAGCCGATCTGCCAACTGGCACGCCTTACGAGAGCTGTATTTTTGATTTGAAGCAATGCCCTACGCGCAATAATCTGCACGATTTTTTTAATGGGCTGTGCTGGCTACATTTTCCCAAAATCAAAGCGCGACTGAACCAGTTGCACGCAGAGCAAATCCAACAATGCGGATCGACCACTCAACGCGGAAAAGTTCGAGACGCCTTGACCTTGCTGGATGAGAATGGTGCATTTTTAATTGCGCCTGAACTGCTTTGGCAAGCACTCTTAGACAAAGATTGGCACAAACTTTTCGTTACCTTGCGACCTTTGTGGCAAGAAGCCAAATTGGTCTTATTTGGGCATGCTTTGATGGAAAAATTGGTAACGCCGCGTAAACCAATTACGGCGCACGTTTACATGTTAGATGCTACTAAATATGTAGCGCCTCAGGCAATTAATATGATGGCTAATGCCAATTTTTTCCAATCAAATATAGAAAAACTTGATATTGATATTGCAGATGACATAAACGCCGAAAAAATGGCCCAAAAACCGTTCTTACCCCTTCCTGTCTTAGGCGTGCCTGGCTGGTGGCCAGCCAATGAAAATCCAGACTTTTACACCGATTCTCAGGTTTTTCGTACTCCAACGTCATGCAGCGCTTGATTTTTCGCTGATTGCCCCTATTATTCGCGTCAATGCTTTTAGCGAGGTCGCCAAAAGCAGATTTTGCAAAGGAATACCCATGAAACGAATTATGTTATTTGTATTAACCAACTTGGCCGTGATGGTGGTGCTGGGCTTGGTCACCAGCCTATTTGGCCTGAACCGCTATATTGGTGCGAATGGTGTACAAGTTGGCACTTTGATGGGTTACTCATTGGTCATCGGCTTTACCGGTGCATTTATTTCTTTGCTGATGTCTAAGAGTATCGCCAAGTGGAGCCAAGGTGTGCGCATCATCAACGATCCGCAAACTGCTGATGAAGCGTGGATTGTGCAAACCGTGCGTCAATTTGCAGACAAGGCTGGCATTGGAATGCCCGAAGTTGGTATTTACGAAGGTGAACCCAACGCATTTGCTACCGGCGCATTCAAAAATTCCGCATTGGTGGCTGTCTCAACTGGTTTGCTACAAGGTATGACCAAAGAAGAAGTTGAAGCCGTGATTGGGCACGAAATTGCTCACGTTGCCAATGGCGATATGGTGACCATGACCTTGATTCAAGGTGTGATGAATACTTTTGTGGTTTTCATGAGCCGATTGATAGGCTCTTTGATTGACGGTGCCATGCGCAAAGGCGATTCTTCCGGTCCAGGCATTGGTTACATGGTGACCACCATGGTGTTGGATTTGGTATTTGGATTCTTGGCCAGCATCGTTGTGGCATGGTTCAGCCGCCACCGTGAATTCCGTGCCGATGCAGGAGCAGCCAAACTGATGGGCCAATCCCAATCCATGGTGCGCGCCTTGCAGCGTTTGGGTGGCATGACGCCAGGCGAATTACCTAAGAGCATGGCCGCGATGGGCATTGGTGGCAGCATGGGCAAATTGTTCAGCACCCACCCTCCGATGGAAGAACGCATTGCAGCCTTGCAAAGTGGACAGCATTGATACCGTGCAATTAATGAAAAAGCCCAGTCTAAACTGGGCTTTTTGTTGGGTGACATACTTACATTCGCAACAGATTGGCTAATCTGACAACATCTGAACCACATGCTCCCCAATCGCCAAACAACTAGTCAAACCAGGTGATTCAATACCAAACAGATTAACCAAACCCTTTATGCCGTGTTCCCTTTCGCCCTGAATGAGAAAATCAGCTGACGTCTCATTCGGCCCACTGATTTTTGGGCGAATACCTGCGTAACCTGGTTCAAGTGCGCCATCTTTCAACTGTGGCCAGTATTTGCGTACTTCCGCATAAAAGGCATCACCGCGTCGTGCATCAACTTGCAGATGATCGGGCGATTGAACCCACTCCACGTCGGGTCCAAACTTGGTTTGTCCACCCATGTCTAAAGTTAAATGCACACCCAAACCGGCTGATTCTGGCACTGGGTAGATTAAACGCTTAAAGGGTGATTGACCACTCAAAGTGAAGTAATTACCTTTGGCGTAAAACGCAGTGGGAATGTGCTTTGGGTCAAGTCCATTAAACTGCCGGGCAAGTGTTGGCGCATAAAGACCGGCCGCATTCACCAATACTTTGGTGTACAAAGTGGTACCATCATTCGCTATTACTTGAATAGCATTACTGGCAATATTCACGTTGGCTACAGCCGAATTTAATGCCAAAATCCCACCAGCATTTTCAAAATCACCTTGTAATGACAACATCAATGCATGGCTGTCAATAATACCGGTGCTGGGCGAGTGAATGGCGGCACTGCACTCTAGTTGTGGCTCCAGTTGGCGGGCTTGTTCGCTCGTCAACAGCACCAAATCATGCACACCATTGGCCGCCGCTTTGGTCATAATGGCTTGCAACTGGGAGACTTGCGATGCGCTGCTGGCGACAATCAGTTTGCCACAGCGCTTGAATCCAATGCCACGTTCTTCGCAATAGTTGTACAACTGCGTTTTGCCTTGCACACAAAGACGCGCTTTGAGAGAACCCTCGGGGTAATAAATGCCGGCATGAATCACTTCGCTGTTGCGTGAACTGGTTCCGGTGCCGATGGCGTTGGCAGATTCCAACACCAAAATATCTTTGCCCTTGAACGGTTTTGATGTGGCAATGGCTCTGGCCACTGCCAAGCCCACCACACCAGCGCCAATCACCACACAATCAACGGTATTGTCTGCTTCTATCAAGAATTCAATCCTAAAATCGCACTTTGAAACTCAGCAACACAGCTGCACTCACGCTGGGGAATTTGGGCACCAAGAAAATATCTGCGCCAACATGCTTGGTTTCAACAGAAATTGCAGGAACAAATGTGGGGGTAATGGCTTGTTTAAGGTAGTTGCTGATGATCGCCACTTGAACACCTGTTTTCAATGTAACATCTTCGCTTTTGTATTCAAGTGGTTGCCAAAGTGCCGCAACATAGAGACTATTGCGGTTATTGCTGTTGATGTATGCGCCTGCAGACATGCGCCATTCGTCATTGCCGGTATAGCTGAACTTGTTATTCAACCAATCAGAGCGCCATTGAACGGCCAGTCCTGGATTGTCTTCTCTGAAACCGCAATTGCGGCAAGTGTGGCGCGACACACCACCTAGTATGAGCCAAGTGCTGTCGTCAACCTTCTTTTCTAGCGGGGTTTCTTGCACATTTTCTATGGGCACATTCTGCGCAGATGCATCATCCAAGGGCAAGAAACCCAGCATCAGCGCCAACAACAAAACTGTTTTATGCATAGTGTTCAATCCCAAGCCAACAAAGCATCACGCCCATCCAGCGCCAGTGTGACTTTGGCACCAAACGGTAAGACCACTTTGGTAGGCACATGCCCCATGGGCAAACTGGTCAACACAGGGCATTTCACTTTGCTACGCAACCAATCAATCACGCTTTGCATCTTGTAGCCTTTATCGGCTTTTGGAAATAAAGTGTAGTTGGTGAACTGTCCAAACAGGATGGCCTTTTGATTCGCCAACACACCAGCATGCAAGAGTTGTGTCAAATGCCGTTCAATGCGGTAAGGGTGTTCTGCCACATCTTCAATGAACAAAATACCATTTTTCTTCTTGTCGCTTGCCATGGTTGGCAAGTAAGGTGTGCCTATCAAGCTCATCAGCATGGTCAAATTTCCGCCCCATAGTGTAGCATTGTGTATAGGCTTAAAATTTATATCAAATCTTGCTGTGTCTAGCGTATTTATTGCCTGAGTTGCTATGCTATTAGTAGTACGCCACCCTACACCTTCACCTTGCCCTAAAAGCAAATCTTCAAAGCACGCTTCCATCACGCAATCGGGTGAGCCATCTTTTTCAACCTGCAGTCCAAAATCACCGCAAACCGAGGGGCCTGCCCAAGTGGGAGCGCCTGTTTTAACGTGCAAAGCGCATTGCAGTGCGGTGAAGTCGCTATAGCCTACAAATTGTGTTCCCTTGGCAATGGCCTTGTCAATTTGCTTGTAATTGATTTCGCCCAAAATACGATTCAGTCCATAGCCACCGCGAGATGTTAATGCCACTTCCGCACCGCTGGCCGCAGCGCGATGAATAGCAGCCAGTCGCGTGGCATCGTCGCCTGCAAAACGCAAATGTCCCGTTAATGCATCTGGATCAATTTCGACCTCGTGCCCCAGATGTTGCAAGCGCTTGATGCCGCGTTTGAACGCCGCTTTATCAACGACACGGCTACTGGGAGAGTAAATATAAATGTGGCTCATGCGTGTAAGTATGCCACGACAATAGCGGGATTGAGCAAGCAGTTATGCGGTATCACTGGGTTTTTTGTGTCTGCCGTTTGGCCTTGAAAAAATCTTGCAACACTTGTGCACATTCGTCTGCCAATTCACCGCCTTGCACCGCAGTTTGGTGGTTCAAATTCAAATTTTCAAAAACATTGGACTGCGAACCGGCTGCCCCTGTTTTGGCATCATACGCACCAAACACAACGCGTTTGAGTCGTGCATGCAACATGGCGCCAACGCACATGGTGCAAGGCTCAAGCGTGACAAATAACTCGCAACCTACCAATCGGTAATTGCCAAGCTGTTTTGCCGCTGCTCTGAGCGCTTTGATTTCGGCATGTGCTGTGGGGTCTTGATCTGAAATGGGTGCGTTGCAGCCTGTGGCAATGACCACACCATCTTGAACGATCACAGCACCCACCGGTACCTCTCCAGCGAGACCCGCCAACTTGGCTTGCTCCAAAGCTAGTTGCATGAAATGGCTGTCACTCATGTCCATGATTATGTTTGGATTTTTTAAGTCAATGGAAGCTGATTTAACTGGCTTTGTTTACGCTCTTGCAGTGACAACCACTCATTGAATACCAATGCGCCTATTACCAAACTACCCCCCAGCAAGGCTGATTTGGCAGGCACTTCTCCCGCGCCCCACCATGCCAACAAAATTCCAAAAATAATTTCCAAAAGTGCCAACAGGGATATCTCTGGTGCCGTTAAATAACGCGCACAAACAACTGCCAAACTGCACGGAATCGCCAATTGAACCAAGCCCAAAGTGGCCAACAAACCAATATCCCATGTGGTCGCCTGTAGCGGAATGGCAAATGGCAATGTGATCAAACTGGAGATCATGGCACCAATCAACACGGCGGGCACCAGGTCCACATGCTGGCCGTGCGCTTGCGCGCGTTGCGACAGTGTCCAGTTAACGGCCGCCGCCGCTGGCACAAACAGTGCCACCAACATACCGGTGACTTGTTTCATGTCATTAAAGTTGAGTTGATCGGCATACATATAGGCAATACCTACGCCACCCACTGCAATCGCCACCCAAGTTCTGAAAGCCAAACGGTGACCAATCAGCATACGCGCCAACAAAGCAGTCAAGAGTGGCCCCACGGCCATGGTCACCAACACATTGGCAACTGTGGTCATGGTCAAAGCCATCATGAATGCGGTGAACATCACGCTCCAACATAAGCCAGATACCCACAAGGTTTTGCCGCCTTGCTGAAATTTGCTTTTCAAGTCACTGCCGTGCAACACAGGCAAAATCACCATCAACGAGAGCATGGTGAAAAAGCTGCGCCAAAAGGTCACTTCAAACCCACGCGCCTGCTCCAAATGGCGTGTCACCACGCCTGCAATTGACCACATCAAAGTACTGGCCACCATGGTGATGACAGCCTGTCGATGCGTGAGTTTCATTCCCAGTGAACGTTATTCGTTAAAACGCTATTCGTTATGAACGACCTGCACGTTTGCGCTCGTTTTCAGTCAGATAACGTTTACGCAAACGAATAGATTTGGGTGTGATTTCAACCAACTCATCGTCTTCAATGAATTCAACGCCGTATTCCAAAGTGCAATCGATGGGCGGTGTAATTTTGATGGCGTCCTCTTTACCGCTGACGCGGAAATTGGTCAGCTGTTTGGTGCGAGTGGCATTGACCACCAAATCATTCTCGCGGCTGTGGATGCCCACAATCATGCCTTCATACACTGGGTCATTCGCTTTGACAAACATACGTCCACGGTCGTCTAATTTACCCAATGCGTAGGTGAAAATTTCACCGGCATCCATGGATATCAACACACCGTTTTTACGTCCACCGATGTCACCTTTGTGCGGTTCGTAGCAATCAAAAATATTGGAAATCAAGCCACTGCCGCGTGTCAAGTTCAAAAATTCATTGGTAAAACCAATCAAACCACGTGCAGGAATGCGGTACTCCAAACGCACGCGACCACGACCATCGGGTTCCATGTTGACGAGTTCGCCTTTGCGTTCACCCAGTGCTTGCATCACGCCACCTTGGTGGGTTTCTTCAATGTCAGCTGTGACCAATTCAATCGGCTCATGCTTTTCACCATTCACCGTTTTGAAAACGACGCGTGGTTTTGATACGGCCAGTTCATAGCCTTCACGGCGCATGTTCTCTAACAAAATGGTCAAGTGCAACTCACCACGGCCCATGACTTCAAAAATACCTTCTTCGTCCGTTTCATTCACGCGCAATGCCACGTTGTGCTGCAATTCTTTTTGCAAACGATCCCAAATTTGGCGACTGGTCACAAACTTGCCTTCACGACCTGCGAGCGGACTTGTGTTGACGCAGAAATTCATGGTCAAGGTGGGTTCATCCACTTTCAGCATTGGTAAGGGCATCGGGTTGGCTGGGTCAGTCAAAGTAACGCCAATTCCGACATCGGTAATGCCATTGATCAACACAATTTCACCTGGACCCGCCTCAGTCGCTTGTACGCGATCCAGACCTTGGAATGTTAAAACTTGGTTGACGCGACCTTTCACAGGTTTGCCATCAACACCTTCCATCACAACCACATCCATCATCGGTTTGATGGTGCCTTGGCTGATACGCCCGACACCAATGCGTCCGACAAAGGTCGAAAAATCAAGCGCCGAAATTTGCAATTGCAGCGGCGCATTGGGATCGCCTTTTTGTGCAGGCACATGCTGCAAAATGGTGTCAAACAATGCTGACATATCTGGACCCCATTGCTCGCCTTGACCACCCTCTTCTAATGAAGACCAGCCATTGATACCGGATGCATAGACAACTGGGAAATCCAATTGTTCATCGTTCGCTCCCAATTTGTCAAACAAATCAAAAGCAGCGTCAACAACAAAACTGGGGCGCGCACCCGGCTTGTCCACTTTGTTCACCACCAAAATTGGGCGCAAGCCTAAAGCTAGGGCTTTTTTCGTCACAAAGCGAGTTTGTGGCATAGGACCTTCTTGAGCGTCAATCAACAACACCACACCATCCACCATGGACAAAGCACGTTCAACTTCGCCGCCAAAGTCCGCATGGCCTGGTGTGTCAACGATGTTGATGTGTGTACCCTTCCAGCTCACAGCACAGTTTTTTGCCAAAATTGTAATGCCACGCTCTTTTTCAATGGCGTTGTTGTCCATCACGGTATCCACCACTTTTTCATGCTCGGCAAACGTGCCGGATTGACGCAGCAGTTGATCAACCATGGTGGTTTTACCATGGTCAACGTGCGCGATGATGGCAATATTGCGAATTTGTTTTTGTGTCATATTTACTTCCTAGCTTACTTTCTTGGTTAACTCTTAATTTGTATCAATCTTAAAATCGTTCCCTTACGCACTCAGTATTCAATCAGTGCGCAACGGTCATTTGTTCTATTTCCAATTTGCTTAATAAGCGATCTGGATGCAATTCACCATTTCGTACGCGCCCTACTCCCAATAGTGTGAGTGGATTTTTCCCATATACAGCGACTTGATCCGCATCGGGCCAAGCACCTTTACGGGACAAACCATTGGTAAAGCGCTGTGCATCCACAGTGTCTAAATCAATCTTCACATGACCATCTAACATGGCATCTACTGGCAACAAATGCACCAATCGCTGCTCTTCGTTCATGGCTTCTAAATCCTCAATCGTGATGCACTCCTTCACATCAAACCCACCCGTCGCCGAACGGCGCAAGCTGCTCAAATGTGCTCCGCAACCCAATGCTTCACCAATGTCTTCAGCCAAAGTGCGGATATACGTTCCTTTGCTGCAATTTACTATAATTTTTATAGCATCATAGGCAATAAAATAACCATCTACAGCATAAATTGTTACTCTTCTTGCCAATCTCTCTACTTCTATTCCCGCTCTGGCGTATTCATACAGGGCTTTGCCGTCTTTCTTCAAAGCACTGTGCATGGGTGGTACTTGCTCAATTTCACCGTGAAACCGTTTCAGCACACTTTGCAATAAATCATCCGAAACGTTTACCTCTCGCTTTTCAATCACTGCGCCTTCGGCGTCTCCAGTACTTGTTTTAATGCCCAATTGCGCAATAGCTTCATATTGTTTATCCGCATCCAAATGCATTTGACTGAACTTGGTTGCAGCGCCCAAACAGATGGGTAACAAGCCAGTGGCCAATGGGTCCAATGTCCCAGTATGCCCCGCTTTTTCAGCCCGTAAAAGCCACTTTACTTTTTGCAAAGCATCATTACTGGATATGCCTTTGGATTTATCCAACAACAAAACGCCATGAACCGGTCTGCGAACGATTCGAACACGGTCTTTTTGTTTTGACTTTTTTCCTTCTCCTAAGTCAGCAGTTACAAGCTCACTCACTTCAATCTTCTTTAACCTGTGTCGCGACGGCTTTGGCTATCAGCGCATTCATATCTGCCGCATTTTCTGAAGTGCGGTCAAACAAAAAATGCAAGGTGGGTACCGTATGGATATGCAATCGTTTGAACAAGCCATTACGCAAAAAGCCTGCCGCTTGGTTCAATGCAATCTCACACTGATTCTTATCGCCCATCAAGACACTGAAGTAAACCTTGGCATGCGCATAGTCTGGCGTCACCTCAACCGCTTGAATGGTCACCATGCCAACTCGCGGATCTTTCAACTCGCGCGCAATCAACTCCGTCAAATCTCTCTGAATTTGATCGGCCACTTTAAAACTGCGGTTGGGGGTTTTTGACTTTTTCATTGATGGTAATTTTTACAAAGCCAACCACCAACGACCAGCGCGTGGCAAATAAAATGATTCTGGATCGTGCGACATCACGACACGTTCGGCACGACCGGTGATGCGATCTACATCGATGAATCCAATGAAACGTGAATCATTGCTGTTATCACGGCTATCACCCAAAACCAAAATATGGCCAAATGGGACTTGCACCGCATCGAAATCTTTGAAACGGTTCAACTCCACCAATCTGGCTGACTCGTAAGTTTTTTGCCCTAATTGCTCTTGCCAAATTTCGGCACTCAATGGGCCCATTTCGGAAGGTATCAAACGGCTCGTTTCAATCAATTTGCGCTGAACAACCTGGCCATTGATAAAAACAGTGTTATCCCGCATTTCCACAGTATCACCGGCAATGGCTACGACGCGTTTGATCAAATTAACTTCATCTAATGGTGAGTCAAAAGTGATCACATCGCCACGCTCTGGCGCACCCCAACGCACTAAGTGATGCAAAGTAAAAGGTACGCGCAAACTGTAGGCAACTTTATTGACACCCACTCGATCGCCTTGAATCAAAGTTGGATTCATAGACGATGAAGGGATATAACTCCAATCTGCAACAGCAGATCGAAGCACAAACATCAGCCCTAAAAAGAGTATGAAACCCTTGTTGTTGTGCCAAATGGATTTAATGGATGTCATGTTGCACTAAAGTTTTTATAGCTCACGTGCCACTTCGCGAATTTCAAAGAATTCCAAGAAATCACCTTCGGCAATATCGTTGTAACCTTTGATATTCAAACCGCAATCAAAGCCTTCACGCACTTCTTTGGCATCGTCTTTGAAACGTTTGAGAGAATCCAACTCGCCTGTGAAAATCACCACATTGTTGCGCAGTAAACGCAACTGAGCCGTACGTTTAACCAAGCCAGAAGTGACCATACAACCCGCAATAGATCCCACTTTGCTTGCTTTGAACACTTGACGAATCTCAGCCGTACCGATGACTTCTTCCACCTTATCAGGTGTCAACATGCCAGACAACGCAGCTTTCAGATCATCAACTGCGGCGTAAATAATATCGTAGTAACGAATCTCAACGGCATTCCCTTCGGCCAACTTTCGTGCGCCTGCATCGGCACGCGTATTGAAGCCAATAATGACCGCTTTGGATGCAATAGCCAAGTTCACATCTGATTCGCTGACACCACCAACACCGCTGTAAACGATTTGAATTTTGACTTCATCCGTAGACAATTTAAGCAGTGATTGTGCCAAGGCTTCCTGCGAACCTTGTACGTCTGCTTTGATGATAATTGGCAGCAGTTTGATTTCGCCTGCGGTCATGTCCGTGAACATATTTTCCAACTTAGAGGCTTGCTGTTTAGCTAATTTGGTATGACGGAATTTGCCAGCACGGTAGGTGGCAATTTCACGTGCACGCTTTTCATCAGCCATGACCAGGAAATCATCACCCGCTTTTGGAACTTCGGTTAAACCTTGAATTTCGACTGGAATTGACGGACCAGCAGTCTTGATAGCTTTGCCATTCTCGTCCAACATGGCGCGCACACGACCATAGGTCGAACCCGCCAAAACAACGTCGCCCGTTTTCAACGTGCCTGATTGAACCAAGATGGTTGCAACTGCACCACGTCCTTTGTCTAAGCGGGCTTCAATGACCAAACCTTTGGCCAATGCATCTACTGGCGCACGCAGTTCGAGCACCTCTGCTTGTAACAGAACCTGCTCAAGCAATGCATCAATCCCTTCACCAGTTCTTGCTGATACGCCCACAAATGGAGAGTCACCACCAAATTCTTCTGGAATAACTTCTTCAGTGACCAGCTCACCTTTCACGCGTTCGATATTGGCATCAGGCTTGTCAATTTTGTTGATCGCAACCACGATGGGAACACCAGCGGCCTTAGCATGTTTGATCGCCTCTTTGGTTTGTGGCATCACGCCATCATCCGCAGCAACAACCAAAATCACAATGTCAGTCGCAGTCGCACCACGTGCACGCATGGCAGTAAATGCCTCATGACCTGGTGTGTCTAAAAACGAAATCATGCCGCGCGGTGTTTCGACGTGGTAAGCACCAATGTGCTGAGTAATACCACCGGCTTCACCTGACGCCACCTTTGCACGACGAATGTAATCAAGCAACGATGTTTTACCGTGATCTACGTGGCCCATCACAGTAACAACTGGCGGCCTTGGTAAAGTCTCCGCCACTTGCGATGAAACTTCATCATCGGTAAACGCATCCACCTCATCCAATGCGGCAACGACTGCTTTGTGGCCCAATTCTTCTACAACAATCATGGCCGTATCTTGATCCAGCGGCTGATTGATGGTGACCATTTGACCCAACTTCATGAGCTGCTTAATCACCTCTGATGCTTTGATGGCCATTTTGTGGGCCAATTCAGCAACCGTAATGGTTTCTGGCACATGAATTTCTAAGACACGTACTTCAACTGGCGCGGTCTCAGTGCGCTCTTCGCGTTCGTTACGGTCATTCCCGCGTTTACCTTTGCCACCGCTGCGCCAGCTGGTACCACGACCAGCGCCTGCAGTTGTATCCCCACGTGTCGGAATGCCTTTTTTCTTGGCTGGATCGCCCGCCCAGCTGCTTGAAAGTTTGGCTGATTTAACCTCTTTACCTGCTGCTGTAGTCGTTGTGGCTGCGCCAGCTTTATCACCTGGTTTGGCACCAGTTTTTGCAACTGTACTGCCCGCTGCCGGTTTATGCAAAGTACCTTTGATAACTGGCTCTGGCTTTTTCGCAACCATCACAGGTTTTGCTGGGGCGGACATCATGCTGCGAATAGCGGCTGCTTCGGCCTCTGCTTTACGGCGACGGTCACCCAAATCTTTCACACGTTCGTTTTCAGCAACAATCAGTGCTTTTGAATCTGCCACACCTTTGGCAACGGCTGCAATTTCTTCATTGGCTATTTCCTGTGCTTTGAGCTTGGCGGCATCAGCCGCTTGTGCCTTCGCCTCTGCGGCTTTCAAAGCGTCTTCAGCTGCTTTTTCAGCTTTTGGATCTGCCTCGGGGACTATTTTGTTTCCAGCGCGCTTAGTAGGTTTTTTGACAACGATTTCTGGTGCTGGGTTGGAGACAGGAATGTCAACCGCTTCCTTGATCGCCTTGTTTTGCTCTTCTGCTTGCAAAACTTGCTCTTCGCGCAAGCGACGTTGCTCAATCAGTTTGGCTTCTTCGTCACGAATCGCAGCAGCTTCTTGTTCAGCTTCTTTTTCGCGTCGTTCCAATTCAGATTGTTCAAACAACAACTTGGCCTGCTCGGAAGCCGACAACGCAGCAGCTTCTGCTGCTTCAGTCGATTCATCGCGCTGGATGAGCGTGCGTTTCTTACGCACCTCAACTTGAATCGTACGTGCTTTGCCAGTTGCATCAGCTTGCTTGATTTCAGTGGTGGATTTTTTCACCAAAGTAATCTTTTTGCGCTCGCCAGAAGCCGTGCCATGACTGGCTTGCAAATGTGCTAACAACTTTTGCTTATCGGCATCACTCAAAGTGTCAGTTGCAGCTGATTTAGCCACACCCGCACTTTTAAGCTGCTCAATGAGCGTACTGGTTGATTTTTTGAGTTCTGCCGCAAATTCGGCAACGGTTGTGTTGGACATAGTCTTTGTAATCTTTCATAACCATTAAGCTTGCGGGTTTGTTTGCGTAGAAGCTTCTTCGGTGAACCAATGTTCCCTAGCTTTCATAATCAAGGTTTTGGCTTCAGCCTCAGACTGAGCGGTGATTTCGATTAACTCATCAACCGCCAAGTCAGCCAAGTCATCTAATGTATGTACACCACCTTCAGCCAATTTGCTGATTAAAGTTGGCGTTAAACCTTCTAAATCGCGTAAGTCTTGTGATGCCTCTTCAACATTTTCTTCTTTTGCAATTTCCATGGTTAACAAGGCGTCTTTTGCGCGTGAACGCAATTCATTCACTGTGTCTTCATCAAAGCTTTCAATCTCTAACATCTCTTGCAATGGCACATACGCCACCTCTTCCAGACTGGTGAAACCTTCCGCGATCAGGATATCGGCAATGTCTTCATCGACATCCAATTTTTCCATGAACAATTTGCGGCTGGCATCGGTTTCATTGGCGGTTTTTTCAGCTGATTCAGCTGCATCCAAAATGTTAATCTTCCAACCCGTCAACTCAGAAGCCAAACGCACATTTTGACCACCGCGACCAATTGCAAGCGCCAGATTTTCTTCATCACAAACCACGTCCATAGCATGACGCTCTTCATCCACAACGATAGAAGATACGTTAGCCGGCGCTAACGCACCAATCACAAACTGGGCTGGATCTTCACTCCACAAAACGATATCGACGCGCTCGCCACCGAGTTCGGTGGTCACCGCATTGACACGCGTACCACGCACGCCGACACAGGTGCCAATAGGATCAACCCGTTTGTCGTGAGACAGCACTGCGATTTTGGCGCGTGAGCCTGCATCACGTGCGCAAGATTTAATCTCTAACAAACCTTGCTCGATTTCGGGCACTTCGTTGCGGAACAATTCCACCATGTATTGCGGCGCATTGCGCGACAAGATAATCGGTGCACCACGCAGTGTGCTGTCGACCTCCATGATGTACGCTTTGACACGGTCACCAGTGCGGAAGTTTTCTTTTGGAATCATGTCTGCGCGGCGCAAACGGCCTTCAACACGTCCGCTCTCGACGATCAAATCGCCTTTGTCTAAGCGCTTCACAGTGCCTACCAAAATCTTTTCACCACGCGACATAAAGTCACTCAAAATCATCTCGCGTTCAGCTTCGCGGATTTTTTGCAAAATGACTTGCTTGGCTGCCATTGCACCGATTCGCCCAATCGGCAGTGATGGAACCGCTTCTTCAATGTATTCATCGACCTCGATATCAGGAATTTGTTCTTTCGCTTCAAAATGAAGTATTTCTTGATCTGGAAGTTGCAGACCCGCCTCATCTGGCACAACGTGCCATCTGCGAAATGTTTCGTAATTACCCGTGTCAGGGTTCATGGCAACGCGGATGTCGACATCGCCTGGATACAGCTTTTTGGTGGCTTGAGCCAATGCGGCTTCAACTGCGCCAAAAACGACGTCCAATTCCACATTTTTTTCACGAGATATAGCCTCAACCAACATCAACATTTCGCGATTCATATTACTTCTCTCCTATGACTAATGATTCAATTTCTTAAAACAATCTGCAATGATCAACATCAAGATCTATTGCAACTTATTCTGTTGTGGTATCCCAAATTTGATAACCTAAGTATTTCGGCCTTTAAAATTTACAATTGGCGCCAACCTCGCTTCACGAACCTCATTCAAACGAAAGCCCAGTACCTGTACAGGTTGCGGTGCTCTTTTCTTGCTGACACGAACACCTGGTTTGACAGGTGGTGCGTCGCTCCAAACAATTTGCCAATGATTTTGATCAGCAGCATTGGCGAGCACACCATCACTCATCTCTACACCCTCTAAAGTGCCACGAAATTTTTTCCGCAACGCACTCACTTGACCATTTGCAGCCAAACCGATAGGTTCGCGCAAAGTCAGGTCAATTTCACTGCCAACAAAACGTTCAAAATCTTTTTCATTTCGCAATGGCCGATCAATACCAGGTGAAGAAACTTCCAATCGACTGTATTGCACACCATCAACTTCTAATGAAAACTGCAATTGCCGAGTGACCTTTTCGCAATCTTCGACAGTTATTCGCCTGTCATTTCCAGCCGGATCGTTTTGTTCCCAAGGATAATCAATCGTGACACGCAGCAATCCGCCAGCAGAGCGTTGTATCTCTACCAAGTCGTAACCAAAACCGGTCACAATTTGCTCAATTACTTTCTCAGAAGCCAACTCATCGTCCTTGCAAAATAGCCAATAAATACAACCAATTCACCACAAACACAAACCGTTCAGACAAAAAAAACGGGCTTAGAAAATAGCCCGTATAGTGCATAACAATCCGTGAGGAAGTCTGCTTATTCGTCAGAGTAATGATTTAAACTAGATGCAGCGGCATACCAGGTCAAACCTAAGATAGTATTATATGCCAGATTCACGCAGAAAACGCAAGGATATATAAGGAAACACGATGATTTTTCTAATCTTGGGCTTAATTTTCACCGTTTGCAAATGGCAAGAAATTGGTCCCATTGCTGCATGGAGTTGGTGGACAGTCCTAGCCCCGTATGCTTTGGCCGTTCTTTGGTGGGCATGGGCTGACTATTCAGGCTATACCAAAAATGTTGAAGTCAAAAAAATGGCATTGCGCAAGCAGAAACGCATTAACCGTCACAAAGAAGCCTTAGGCTTCCAAAAAAAGAAGTGATAATCACCAACATTATGCATTTTTCGCATAGATAGGCGATTTATTGGCCTTAGACTTTTTGAATGCTGCGTTTTATGCTCTCCCCCAACGCAACATTGAAAGGATTAGTCAAATGTCAAACGCCAACAAGAATCTGCAAATCGCCAAAAACGCCATCCCTTCCTATTTGAATGCCGACAATTTAGGTCCCTGGGGAAATTATTTACAGCAAGTAGACCGAGTTGTCCCTTATTTGGGCGACTTGGCGAAATGGGCAGACACTCTTCGCAGACCTAAACGCATATTGGTGGTTGATGTGCCAATTCACTTAGACAATGGCGAGATTGCACATTTCGAAGGTTATCGCGTTCAGCACAATACGTCGCGTGGTCCAGGTAAAGGTGGTGTTCGCTTTCACCAAGATGTGACGCTCTCCGAGGTGATGGCCTTGTCAGCTTGGATGTCCATTAAAAATGCAGCCGTTAACGTTCCCTTTGGCGGCGCCAAAGGTGGCATTCGCGTCAATCCCAAGCTACTCTCAACGGGAGAACTGGAACGCATGACAAGGCGTTACACAAGTGAAATAGGCATCATTATTGGTCCCACAAAGGATATTCCAGCACCTGATGTGAATACCAATGAACAAATCATGGCCTGGATGATGGATACATACTCCATGAATGAAGGGTCTACGGCTACAGGCGTTGTGACAGGCAAACCAATCGACTTAGGCGGTTCAAAAGGACGCAGAGATGCCACAGGTCGCGGCGTATTTACAGTAGGCAATGAAGCGGCCAAACGCATCGGTTTGGACATTCAAGGTGCACGCATAGCGGTACAAGGCTTTGGCAATGTTGGTGGCGTCGCAGGACGCTTGTTTACAGAAGCAGGCGCTAAAGTTGTCGCCGTACAAGATCATGGTGGCACGATTTACAAACCGAGCGGCTTGGATGTGCCCGCACTGCTCAAGCACGTGGCAGCAACAGGGAGTGTGGCAGGGTTTGCAAACGCAGAAACACTGTCAGACCACTTATTTTGGGAAGTCGACTGTGACATTTTGATACCTGCTGCCTTGGAATCACAAATTACCATCACCAATGCTTCCAAGATTAAAGCAAAAATGGTGATTGAAGGTGCAAATGGACCGACCACGCCTGACGCTGATGACATTTTGCAAGAACGCGGTATTTTGGTATTGCCTGATGTGATTGCCAATGCAGGCGGTGTCACCGTGAGTTATTTTGAATGGGTGCAAGATTTCTCTAGCTTCTTTTGGGATGAAGCTGAAATCAATATGCGACTTGTCAAAATCATGTCAGACGCGCTTGCAGGTATTTGGGCTGTGGCTGAAGAGCACAAAGTCAGCCTACGCACGGCCACCTTTATCGTTGCGTGCAAACGCATCTTGCATGCGCGCGAACTACGTGGCTTGTACCCGTAAAACTCAGTTAAATTGTTTACAGCGTCGAGTCAAGATCACCACGGTAATCAATTTTGCCACGCAAGCGTGCACGTGGATGGATGTCTATCAGCGCATCGTAAACGATATCACCCAAGACAGTGGCAGAACCAGATATCTCCAATGACTTGCGTGCGATGACATTGCCTTTTACTTTACCTTCTATGAAGATGTAATCGGCTTCGACCGTCGTATTCTCCACCAAGCCAGTCGGCCCAATGTGAA
This sequence comes from Candidatus Aalborgiella aggregata, assembly GCA_016705065.1. GTDB lineage: Bacteria > Pseudomonadota > Gammaproteobacteria > Burkholderiales > Burkholderiaceae_C > Aalborgiella > Aalborgiella aggregata. The sequence goes on from JADIYY010000001.1 coordinate 958,599, forward strand.
TGGCTCCACCGTTTTCAAAAACGATGCCGCCTATCAGTTGGCCGTCTACCTTGATACCCAAATCATCTTTGCTGTGAAATGAGCCTTCGAATACTGCGCCCTCGCCTATCAAGCTGGTGATGGCATTCAATCTGTCATTCGGAACCAATCGAGCCGTAGTGCGTTCAGTTGTGTTGTAAGTGTTCATTGTTGTGTTCCTTTTGGTAAGAGTACAGAGTTCGCGTTATTGGTTCTAGATGATGAGTTGTTTGGCGTTGCGGCCTTCGAATTTTGCAATTCTATATCTCGATCAAACTGAAGAATCACAGTGGATGTCGAATTCGTGAGTGATTGCGCATTGCTTATGCCTATATTCTGATCGGGTGTAGTTTTGTTGCCTATGGTGTCCGACTTTGCTTGCGGCTTCTCTAGCGCAATGTTATCCGGCTTGGTTGTTGGTCGTTCTATACCGAATCGTTCAATAAGCCAATTTTGTGCGCCATCAATGACTTTAGCAGGTCCAAAATAATAAACCAATGACATGCTGGCAACAGCCATCAACACGGTCAGTGAACCAATGATGGGCAAAATCCAACTCCACAAAAACCATGTTACCCAGCGCCTGGCAACACGTCGCTTCGCCACCGATTGTCCGCGTTGCTGCGATATTGCAATGGCTTTCGATCGCAGTTCCTCGCTTGTCAGTAACGCCGTTGTTTGCGTGTTTTCCACTTCTTGCATTTACCGATTTTTTTTCTCTGTGCTGCGTTCCAATGTTGCATTCAATTCAGCGCTGTTCACCTGTAATTGACCGTAGCGTATATGCCCTTTAACCACTGAATTGGGATGCAAATCGACACTGCCACCACTGGCATCCACTGTCCCCTGACACGCACCCATGACGGAGACTTTGCTGGCATAAATATCTCCTTGTACATTGCCTGATTCGCTGATAACCACTTGCAATTCGCCACTGGCTTTTTCATGCATGTTGCCAATCAAATTTCCCGCAATGGTACAAGTACCTTCAGCAGTCACATTGCCTGTGAACGATAAGCCTGATTCAACCAGGCACCGTTTAATAGGATGACCACTGGGCGACAAGTTGGAGGTTTGGGTTAAGACCGGAATCACACCGCTATTCGGCATGCTGGCACCCAATGAAACGTTGGTCAAACTTCCATCATCGCTATTCAAAGTTTCGTTTGTCATGGTGATATTTGGTATGTGTAGATATTTCAGCGCCAATCAATTGCAATAGAGTAAGAAATTATGCTTTCTGATCCAGCTCAGGTATGGCATGTATGTTTTTGATGGTTCTGAACGGCCCTTGTAAATCAGCACCCTCATACAAACGCAACTTCTGTGCAACGATGGTACCTGTGGTTGACGCAGAGCTGGCGATATAAGCTGTTCCATAGCATTCGATCACAGTGTCCGTGGCGCTTGCGCCAACATTCCCAACACGACCAAACACATACAAATCGCCCAATACCCTGAACTGACCTTGTATCTGGGCGCCATGCCAAACAATTAATCGCCCATTAATTTGCCCAGAGCCTGACAAATCACCTTGAACCAACAATCCGCCACTGTAGGACACATCACCGCTCACTCGCGAATCTGGCGCAATCCGATTCACAATGTTCATGCCAATCGGATCGATATCCAGCTTGTCTTGTTGTTTTGAAATATCTACAGCCATATCAATTCAATAAAAGCAATCAATTAAAAATGGTAAATTGAATCCACGTGCGCGACCACGCATAGGTCAGCGCCAAACCAATCAAGGCAGAAGCTAAAAAACCTAACATGAACATCAGTGACGAACTTCTTTCGTGCGACACGAATTGATTCGCGAGTTGCTGCTTGAACGACACGCCAGTGCTTCGCTGACTGTGTTTGAGAGCTTTATTGAGCACTTGATAGGCTGGCTCTGACAGCCATGCTTTGGCATTCATGGCATCCACAGTCACATACTGTTGATTGATTAATTTACGTTCTTTGAATCGCTGACCCAAAACAACTTCTTGCGGTAAACCGACGATGGTTGAGGTAAAAAAATCATCCAACTGCGTTTTGCCTTGCGTGCTGTTGTTTGTTTGATTCGTCATACTGAACTTTTCCGCAATATCGGGGGGTTTGACTAAATATTGAACTAAGCATTTCCTAATTTTACTTGCGAGTGTAGCTTGAATTGGTCACCAAAAACACACCCGGCAAAATCAATAAAGCACCCCACAAGTGGTGCCACCCCAATTGCTCTCCCAACACGCTCCAACTGGCCAGCGCACCATACAGTGGCCCTAAATACAAGGTGATGGCGACTTTGTTGGCACTCAACATATTTTGTGCCCAACCATAAAGCCAATAAGCACCCAAACTTGGAAAGACAGCAGCCACCACAATCAAAGTCAAAGCAGGCTGACCCCACACAGTCAAATTGGGTTGCAGCATTTCCCAATACGCAAAAGGCGCTATCGTCATACAGCCACCCACGCAAATCATGGCCAACCTGGCCGTCACACTCAAATCACTGGGCCACCATTTTTGCAGCAGCGCATAGGCAGCCCATGCAATGGCTGCAGCCACAATCCAAAGGTCACCCGCTACAAATTGAATGCCAGCCAAAGCAGTCCATTGCCCTTTCAGCACCACATGCAACACACCTGCAATCGCCAAAACCACACCCGCGATTTGCACCTTGTTCATGCGTTCGCCCAGCCACAGAACAGAGCCCATTGCAATCAAGACGGGTGACGATGCATAAATAAGCGCAATGTTCATGGCACTGGTTGTTCTGGCCCCTTGATAAACCCAAGCCCCGCAAACCAACATGCCGCATGCGCCCAAAATCAAAAACTGAGTACTGTTAGCCAATATGTTTTTGCGTTTGGCCCAAATTTCTTTTCTGGCCAAGATGCACAAGACCAATGCGGCCAATGCCCAACGACCGAGCGCCAATAAATGCGGCCCAATCACGCCCGGTGCTTTGCGTGCCACCACGTAATTCACGGCCCACAAAGCTGGAACAAACCAAAGTGCGATGAGTGCCAGTCGTTGATGTCTTGCAGCTTGTTCAGGCATTGGCGTTTCTGGTTCTCATGCCAACGCCCAAAGCAGCGCCCACGCTGATGAGCAAAATGATCGCCGCGCCGTACAAACAAGCGGCGTACATGCCCTGATCCATCAATCTGCCAAATATCAAAGGCGATACCGCAAAACCCACATCCAAGCCAGAATACACCGTGCCGTACACCCGCCCTGTCGCGCCTTTGGGCGTGGCTTTTTTAATCATCATGTCGCGGCTGGGGTTGCCGATACCAATGGCAAAACCTGTACCGGCCAATACCACCATGGTGCCCGTTGCACCCAGCCAACCCGTCGCGCACAAAGCCAAGAGCACAGCGCCTGCCACCATGGTTGCGGCAACCGTTTTGTCGCTGTTTTTTTGTTTGGCGGCTACAAAGCCACCCACAAATATGCCCACCGCACCGCACAGCATGTAGGCGGTCAAAGTGGCAGATGCCGCTTCAAAGCTCACGCCATGCATGGCTTTGAGAATGGAAACTGAAAAACTTTGTATCACTGCCAGTGTCATGGTAGATAGCAAAAAGAACGCAAAACACCACCACACCACTGGCATTTTTAAAAATGCGGTGTTGCTCGGCTTTTCAGTTGCATGTTCGGTATGCACCACAACTTGTGTCAGCAGGCTAGCGCGATTGATCCACAAAATAAGCAATACCAAAGCATACAAAGCCGTCGCCACCATGAATGCGGTGCGCCAGTTGGACAATGCGGTGATGCTCACATAAAACACAGGCGCCAGCGCCCAGCCCAAATTACCCGTCAAGCCGTGCGCGCTGTAGGCGTGACCCAAACGCGGCAAAGACACACGCTGGTTCAAAATAGTGAAGTCACACGGGTGAAACGGCGCATTGCCCAAGCCAGCCAATGCAGCAGCCGCAATCAACCAGCCATAACTCGTCGCCGAACCCGCCACAATCGATGCCAATAAAAATATAAAGACTGCGGTAAACAACACAGGCCGCGCACCCACCTTGTCCACCAAGAAACCAGACAGTGCTTGCCCAATGCCAGAAATCACAAAAAACACCGTCATCAGCATACCCAGCTCAGAATAGCTCAGCCCAAACTCTTGCTTGAACACCGGAAACAGCGGCACCAACAACAAATGCGAAAAATGCGAAACAGCATGCGCCAAACCCACCAAGCCAATGATTTTGGCGTCTTGGGCAAGTGGCACAGGTGCGTGATGGGCTGGCGCGCTAGTAATGCTGGCAGTAGTCATCCCCCCATCATACCAAGCCGCCAGCCAGTGCCGTCACCGCGCACGCCCTTGCCCCAATGTTTTGGCAGGTTTTGCTTGGTGTTTAGCAAAAATATATGAAAAATCAGCCTCTAGCCGGCGTATTTATTGCCTAAGGTGCTATTTTATTTATAGCATTTGTGAGTTGTCGAGTTGATTTTATTGTGCGTTAATTAGCCAATTCACTTTCATATAATGAAGTAACAAGCCCTTCACAGGAGATGAAGATGACCAGCTTTGAGGTTAAACAGCTCCGCCTGACGCAGCAGCAGCTCATTCGCGCGAAATCGCTTGCGGGTATCGACCCAACTGACCCAGCCGTGTCGCCTCCAGCGGGATCGGTTCTGGCAAACCCTGACGAACTGAGCCACAACAACACGTATGGCCGATTGCCGCGGTTTTATGTTGACCGTGTGGTCGTATGTCGCAATTGCGGTACCGAAGAGGTGTGGCCCGCTGAACGGCAAAAATGGTGGTACGAAGTCGCTAAAGGCAATATCAACACACAAGCGGTCCAATGTCGATCGTGCCGAGCCGCTGAGCGCCAGCGTAAAGATGACGCGCGTGCGAGTGCTGGAAATAACTCATCTGCGATTCGGCAAAGCGATGAGACATAACTTGTCTATCATTCAGAAAATGAGAATTGCTTCAACAAAATAACCAGGAGGAAAAACATGGCTGCTATCAATCCCCACATCAATTTCAATGGCAATGCCGAAGAAGCATTCCATTTTTACAAATCGGTATTTGGCGGCGAGTTCGCAAGAGTCGTGCGATTCAAAGACTTAGCAAGCGCAGATTTTCCTGTTCCTGAAAGCGAAGCCAATTTAATCATGCACATTGCTTTACCGATTGGCAACACCGTTTTAATGGCAAATGACGTTCCACCCAGCATGGGGCGAACCAATGAAAACGAAAACAGAAGCAAAATTGTCATCAGCACAGAAAGCAAACAAGAGGCAGACAAATTGTTTAACGGCCTCTCAGCAGGTGGACAAATTGAATTTCCCATTGACGATAGCCCATGGGGGACTTACTTTGGGATGTTCAGAGACAAATACGGTATTGAGTGGATGGTAGAGTTTGACCCGAAAAAGAACGGCAAGCAGTTGACTCGATAGCTTCACTGGTTTTGCTGGCTGTTCAGCAAAAATATATGAAAAATCAGCCTCTAGCCGGCGTATTGATTGCCTAAAGCGCTATTTTATTTATAGCGTTTAGTGCATTGAAACGTTGCACCAAATGTGCGTGAGTAAACTGTACACTTGCATTTGATAAAGCTACAAGATATTCTCAGAATATGAAAATTACAAGTTTAACCCACCGGTACAAAATAATGCGCAAAGTGTTGCGGTATGCATTATGTTAGGCGCTTAGCAATGGATGCCACACAGATTTATTTGCTAAACGGATGGACTGTTAAGTTCCAAAAAAACATTCATATGTATTCGCATGACCTTTTGCTATCAAGAGGCCGTGAGACATTTCAAGTGTATTGTGAAGACACACCTTATGGCTTTGTCGGAATCTGGCCTTATGAGTTCAAGGAAACCGTCACGAACGCTACATTTCAGGAGATCCTGACGGTGCTGCGGAAATGGGCAAGCCTTTCTAATTTTAAGTACCGACTTTATACATCTCAAAATGACTATGAGACCAATGGCGCATAACCGTCCACAAGCGCGTAACCTCAACATCAAACTCAACCTCGAATGCAACGCGCCGTCCAGTGAAAAAAAATCGCTAATCTGCCAGAAAATACGGACTACAGGAACGCCGAGCTGGTTACAACCTCCGCGATACAGTCACTAACATTCAACAATAACCTTTCGCACCCATCCCCCTCACCCAAACACAAACACCCCCGGTGCTTTGATGGGGTCTACTGATACGGATATCTTGCTTTTTGGCAAGAACTTGCCTTCCAGTATCAGTTTGGACAGTGGGTTTTCGATGCGTTGTTGGATGGCGCGTTTCAATGGGCGGGCGCCGAACACGGGGTCGAAACCTACTTTGGCTATTTCTGCCAATGCTGCTGTGGACACGTCCAAAGTCAAATCCATTTTGGTCAAACGGGCTTGCAAAATTTTGAGCTGTATCGCGGCGATGGACTCGATCTCTTTCACACCCAAGGCATGGAAGACCACGGTTTCGTCGATGCGGTTTAAGAACTCGGGGCGGAAATGGTCTTTCAACTCGTCCCACACCGCTTCTTTGATGTCGTCATACGGCTTGCCCACCATGGCTTGAATTTTGTGCGAGCCGATGTTGCTGGTCATCACAATCACGGTGTTTTTAAAGTCCACGGTGCGGCCTTGGCCATCGGTTAAGCGGCCATCGTCCAGCACTTGCAAGAGCACGTTGAACACATCAGGGTGCGCTTTTTCAACCTCGTCCATCAATATCACGCTATAGGGTTTGCGCCGCACGGCTTCGGTTAAATAGCCGCCCTCTTCGTAACCCACGTAGCCAGGAGGCGCACCGATTAAACGCGCCACGCTGTGCTTTTCCATGAACTCGCTCATGTCGATGCGAATCAAATGGTCTTCTGAATCAAACAAAAACCCAGCCAATGCTTTGCACAGCTCGGTTTTACCCACACCTGTGGGGCCTAGGAACAAGAACGAGCCGGTTGGGCGATTGGGGTCTGACAAGCCAGCACGCGAACGGCGAATGGCGTTGGATACGGCGCTGATCGCCTCTTCCTGGCCCACCACACGGTCGTGCAATTTCACTTCCATTTGCAACAGCTTGTCGCGCTCGCCTTGCATCAATTTGCTGACAGGAATGCCCGTGGCACGCGCCACCACTTCGGCAATTTCTTCTGCGCCCACTTGGGTGCGCAACAGGCGTGGCTTACCTGCCGTGCCCTCTGGCGTGGCTTCTTCGGCTGCTTGCGCTTCTTTCAAGCGCTTTTCCAGCTCAGGCAATTTGCCATATTGCAACTCGGCCACTTTGTTAAAGTCGCCTTTGCGTTTCAGGTCTTCAATTTGGAATCTGATTTTTTCAATCTCTTCCATCACGGTTTTAGAGCCTTGCGCTTGCGCTTTTTCGGCTTGCCAAATTTCATCTAAGTCTGAAATTTCTTTTTGCAGCGTCAAAATTTCTTCTTCAATCAAGCCAAAGCGTTTTTGCGAAGCTTCGTCTTTCTCACGCTTCACGGCTTCGCGCTCAATTTGCAATTGAATCAAGCGACGGTCCAGCTTGTCCATCACTTCGGGTTTGGAGTCCAATTCAATTTTGATTTTGGACGCGGCTTCGTCAATCAAGTCAATCGCTTTGTCGGGTAAAAAGCGGTCGGTGATGTAGCGGTGGCTCAGCTCTGCGGCTGCCACAATCGCGGGGTCGGTGATTTGCACGCCATGATGCACTTCGTACTTTTCTTGCAAGCCGCGCAAGATGGCAATGGTCGCTTCGACTGATGGCTCACCCACCAAAATCTTTTGGAAACGGCGCTCTAAAGCCGCATCTTTTTCAATGTATTTGCGGTATTCGTCCAAGGTGGTGGCACCCACGCAATGCAACTCACCGCGCGCCAAGGCGGGCTTCAACATATTGCCTGCGTCCATTGCGCCCTCGCCCTTGCCTGCGCCCACCATGGTGTGCAGTTCGTCGATGAAGACAATCGTTTGGCCTTCGTCTTTGGCCAAATCTTTCAGCACAGATTTCAGGCGCTCTTCAAATTCACCACGGAATTTGGCACCAGCCAACAATGCAGCCATGTCCAAACTCAGCACCCGTTTGCCCAGCAAAGTGTCTGGCACTTCGCCCGCCACAATGCGCTGCGCCAAGCCTTCCACAATCGCGGTTTTACCCACGCCGGGCTCACCAATCAACACGGGGTTGTTTTTGGTGCGGCGTTGCAGCACTTGAATGGCGCGGCGAATTTCATCGTCGCGGCCAATCACAGGGTCCAGCTTGCCCATGCGGGCGCGTTCGGTTAAATCGATGCAGTATTTCTTCAATGATTCGCGCTGGTCTTCGGCATCGGCACTGTCCATGCTTTGCCCGCCGCGCACGGCGTCAATGGCGGCTTCGAGCGATTTGCGCGATACGCCATGTGTCTTGAGCAACTTGCCCACATCGCCTTTGGAATCGCACAAAGCCAGCAAAAACAATTCGCTGGCAATGAACTGGTCACCACGTTTCAAGGCTTCTTTTTCAGTCGCTTGCAACAGGGCTTGCAAATCGCGTCCTACTTGCACCATCTCTTGCCCATGCACTTGCGGCAGCTTGTTGATCAAGGCATCCACCTCGGTCAAAATGCCACCCAAATTCGCGCCGGAACGCTCCAGCAATGCCTTGGGCCCATCTTCTTGCCGCAGCATCGCCAAGAGCAAATGCGCGGGCTCAATGTAGGCGTTGTCTTGCTTCAAAGCCATGCTCTGCGCATCGCTCAAAGCTTCAGTAAATTTCGTCGTCAGTTTGTCTTGTCGCATTGGTAAACCCCTGAAAATGTGATTAATTACCCAATAACTTGGGATAGTTAATCAAAATTCAAGTTTATGGCTATTGACCTAAATCATGTGTAGGACAGAAACCCTAAATTAGCCATGCATGGACATGGCGCGGTTTTTAATACCCAATTGATTAAGCTGTGGGTTCTTGCCACTTGTTCAGTGACGCATCGTCACTTGCCCGTGCATCTACCCAGCGGGCTGCTGCGTCTGCATGTGGGGTTTGCTCTTTTTTCCAAAAGGGCGCTTGGGTTTTGAGGTAGTCCATGATGAATTCGCAGCCCTTGAAAGATTCACCACGGTGCGCTGCTGTAACAGCCACCATGACGATTTGGTCCAGCGGTTGCAGCTTGCCGACACGGTGGATGACGCGGGCGTTGTACAAGTGGAATCTGTCCATCGCGGTATCAATGATGGCGACGATGGATTTTTCAGTCATGCCGGGGTAATGTTCCAGCTCTAATTCGCTCACCTTATCGCCATCATTCAAATCGCGCACGGTGCCCACGAAAGCACATACAGCACCCACGCGTTTGTCGTCTGCTCGCAGTTTGGCAACTTCGGTGCTTAAATCAAAATCAGCGGTTTGGATGGTGACGCGTGGAATCATGCTGATCTCCTGAGATTATCCACCGGTTACAGGCGGGAAAAAGGCTACTTCGCAATGGTCGTTCAATGGCGCACTGTCGTCACACATGTCATGGTTCACCGCCATGCGCAAAGTTTTGCCTTTGAATGCGGTGTCCAAACACTCTGCATACGCACCGCCACGTGCCACCAACTCAGCGCGCAGTTGACCTAGCGTGCTGGCGTGGGTTTGTACTTCTTCAGTGCCGAGACCAATGGCCTCGCGCATGGATGCAAAGTATTTGACAGTGACCTTGATGGTGCTGGACATGGTGACTCTAGGATAGCACTTCTGCAAACGCGGTGTATTGCACCATGTCACCCAGAGCGATGGTTTGGCCGGCTGGGTTGTTCACCAAACCATCACCCCACACAGCAGATGTTAAAACGCCTGAACTTTGGTTAGCAAACAAATCCAAACCGCCATTGGCATTGCGTTTGACACGCAAAAACTCGCGGCGCTTGTCGGCCTTGGCCACAGTGAAATCTGCCCGCATGGCGATTGTTTTAGTAGTGAAAGCATCTACATTTTGAACGCCTTGTAGCTTCAAAATAAAGGGGCGCACCAAGAGCATGAAAGTGACAAAGCTAGAGACTGGGTTGCCAGGCAAGCCGATGAAATGGCAGTCCGATCGGGCTGTTTGCCACTTTCCCATAGGCCAAGGGTGAACGGGGCATTAATTTTCATACGCAGGTTTGCCAGAGGTTGAGTTCGCCCAAAGCTTGCACCGCAGGTTTGATATGGTCTTCTTCACCCACCGACACGCCGCCGCTGGTGAGAATCAAATCATGTGCTTGTGCAGCATTGCTCAAAGCGGTTTCCGTCGCATCCAAGTTGTCAGGCACGATGCCCAAATCCGTCACCTCACAACCCAAGCGCTGCAACATCGCACGCAAAAAGAAACGGTTAGAGTTGTAAATGCTGCCGGCTGGCATGTTCTCGGGCGCGATATCACCCGGCATCACCAGCTCATCGCCAGTGGAAAACAAAGCCACTTTGGGGCGACGTACGACTGTTAAAGTTGCCAAACCAATGCTGGCTGCCAAGCCAATTGATGCAGGTGTGAGACGCTCGCCTTTTTGTAGCACCACAGCACCCAAAGTCACATCTTCACCCGCGCGGCGAATCCATTGGCCAACTGCTGGCAGTGCATTCACACGAATTTGCGCCATGCCATTTTGCAAACCATTTTGCTCAGGTAGCGTTTCACATTCCTCTTGCATCACCACGGTATCCGCACCGGCTGGAATGGCCGCCCCCGTAAAAATACGTGCCGCAGTACCTGCCTGCAAAGGCAATGCCACGCTACCCGCAGGAATGCGCTGGCTGACCGACAGTACCGCACCTGCGGTTGGCACATCGGCACAACGCATGGCGTAGCCGTCCATGCTGCTGTTGTCTTGTGGTGGCACGTGCAATGCGGAGCGCAAATCTTCTGCCAGTACACGCCCATCTGCATCGAAGGTGGAAATCGACTCCACTCCATTCAGCTGCACGGCATGCGCCAGCAGCTCTGCCAAAGCAAGATCCAATGGTTTGAGTGGGGCGTGCGGGCGCGGGTGCGGGTGTCATGGACGATGGGTGAATGGTGTTGAATGCATGTTGAAACTCTAATGCTATGTTTTTAATAGCACTCTAGGCAATTAATACGCTGGTTACAGCCATATTTTTCATATAAAAATGCCTTAACGCATTGTTTAGGCACACTGCTTGGCGATAAATGACTTCAGCTGTGCCACATCTGCCGGCATATTCACCACGCGTTTGGGCAAGGCTTCAATGCCTTCAAACTTGGCAGGACGGTCTGGCTCTGTGCCCAAAGCTTCCACGATGGTGGCGGCAAATTTGATGGGCAAGGCGGTTTCCAAAACAATCATCGCGGTTTCTTTTTTGACCTTGCCCGCTTTGAGAACATCTCGTGCCACTTTCAAACCATCTGCTGTGTGCGTATCAATCATCACCGCGTGGTCTTTGTAGGTACTGCGAATGGTGTTCAGGCGGTCGGCATGTGTGCTTTTGCCGCTTAAAAATCCAAACTTGCTGGCCGCATCCTTGAACACAGCATCTTGGCTCAAATCAAATTGACCGTTCTTTGCCAACTGCGTGGTGAACAGGTCTTTGGTCTTGGCGGCATCGCGACCCAGCAAATCAAATACAAAGCGTTCAAAGTTGGACGCTTTGGAAATATCCATCGACGGGCTGGATGTTTCATGCGTGTCTGCTGTGCCGCGCACGCGGTAAACGCCGGTGCGGAAAAACTCGTCCAACACATCGTTTTCGTTGGTGGCGACGATGAGCTTGTCAATCGGCAAACCCATCATGCGCGCCACATGGCCGGCGCAAACGTTGCCGAAATTACCGCTGGGAACGGTGAAGTTCACCTTTTCAGCGTTTGAACCTGTCGCCTGAAAGTAGCCTGCAAAGTAATACACCACTTGCGCCAACAAACGCGCCCAGTTGATGCTGTTGACCGTGCCGATTTTGTATTTCTTTTTGAACTCCAAATCGTTGGACACGGCTTTCACCAAGTCTTGACAGTCGTCAAACACGCCTTCAATGGCGATGTTGTGGATGTTGGCGTCCATCAAGCTGAACATTTGTGCTTGCTGAAAGGCGCTCATGCGACCTTGTGGGCTGGTCATGAAGACACGAACGCCTTTTTTGCCGCGCATGGCGTATTCCGCCGCGCTGCCAGTGTCGCCACTGGTTGCACCAAAAATGTTCAGCTCTTCATGGCGGCGTGCCAATTCGTATTCAAACAAATTGCCCAGCAATTGCATGGCCATGTCTTTGAACGCCAGCGTGGGGCCGTTAGACAGCGCCTCCAAATACACTTTATCGTCCAGCTCTTTCAAGGGCACAATATCCTTGGTGCCAAACACTTCTTGCGTATATGTTTTGCGACAAATCGCTTGCAAATCAGCCGCCGGAATATCGTCGATATAGAGCGACAAAATCGCAAACGCCAAATCGGCATAGCCATGTTTTGTATGGATATCGCGCAGTTTTTGCAATGCAATATCGTTGATTTGCGGATAGTTCGCAGGCAAGTACAACCCGCCATCAGGCGCTAAACCTTCCAGCAAGATTTCACAAAATTTGCGTGGCGTGTTGTCGCCTCGAGTCGAAAGATAATTCATTACGCTAACTCTTCCTTGCGAATACGAGTGATGGGTGCCAGAACGCTGCTTAAAGCTTGCATTTGGGCGATGGCAGTGTTCATTTGTGACTCCACACAATCGTGGGTCAAGATGATGACATCGGTTTGGGTTGAGCCTTCGCCGCCCACTTCATCCGCTTCGCGTTGCAATACGGCATCAATGCTGATGCCAGCATTGGCCAAAATGCCCGTCACTTTGGCCAGCACGCCCGCTTCGTCTGCTACGCGCAAACGCAGGTAGTAGCTGGTCACGATGTCGCTCATGGGCAGCACTTGCAAGTCGCTCATGGCATTGGGTTGGAACGCCAAATGCGGTACACGGTGTGCGGGGTCTGCGGTGTGCAGGCGGGTGACATCGACGAGGTCGGCAATGACGGCACTGGCTGTTTGTTCTGACCCTGCACCAGCACCGTAGTACATGGTGATGCCAGCGGCGTCGCTCTTGACCATGATGCCATTCATTGAGCCTTCAACGCTGGCAAGCAGCCGTTTGACTGGTATCAACGTGGGGTGAATGCGCAGCTCTATGCCTCTTTGGCTGGCTTGCGCTTGGTGATGCCCAAGAATTTGATGCGGTAGCCCAGCTGAAAAGCATAGGCAATGTCAATTGCATCGAGCTTGGTAATGCCTTCGACATAGGCTTTGCCGAATTGAACGGGAATACCAAATGCGATGGACGACAAAATGGTTGCTTTGTGCGCGGCATCCATGCCTTCAATATCAAACGTTGGGTCAGCCTCTGCATAACCTAAGCGTTGCGCGTCTTTGAGCGCGGCATCAAAGCTCAAGCCTTTGTCACGCATTTCCGTCAAAATGAAATTGGTGGTGCCGTTGATGATGCCTGCGACCCACTCAATGCGGTTGCCTGATAAGCCTTCGCGCAAGGCTTTGATGATGGGGATGCTGACTGCAACTGCACCTTCAAACGCAACCATCACACCTTTGGCATGGGCGGCTGCAAAAATTTCATTACCAAACTCAGCTAACAACGCTTTATTCGCCGTAACCACATGTTTGCCATTGGCGATGGCTTGCAAAACCAAATCTTTGGCAAGCGTCGTACCACCAATAACCTCAACAACGATGTCAATGTTTGGGTTGTTTACCACGTCCATCGGGTTTGCCACGATTTTCATCTCTGAACCAACCACAGCACGTACCTTGTCAATTTGGCGCGCTGCCACTTCTGCAATCTCTATACCACGTCCCGCTCTGCGCTTAATTTCACTTTGATTTCGGGCTAACACATTAAAAACGCCACTGCCAACAGTGCCTATGCCCAAAAGGCCAACTTGTATAGGTTTCATAAAAATAAATTAAAACAACTAAAAACGACTGAAAATATGCTCAATCAACGGAAAAATATATGAAAAATCAGGCTGTAGCCGACGTATTACTTGCCTGTACCGCTACGAATTCTATAGCGTTCCAAGAATCCAGCTAAGCGCCCAATGGCTTCACGCAAATCGTCTTCATGCGGTAAGAAGACGATGCGAAAGTGATCGGGTGTGGGCCAATTGAAACCCGTGCCTTGCACCAACATCACCCGCGTTTCACGCAGCACTTCCATGAAGAATTGCCGATCATCTTTGATGGGGTAAATTTCTGGGTCAAGACGTGGAAACATGTACAAAGCCGCTTGCGGTTTGACACAGGTCACGCCAGGAATGGCGGTGATGAGTTCATACGCCAAATCGCGCTGACGGCGCAATCTGCCACCTTCTTTCACCAAATCGTTGATGCTTTGGTAGCCACCTAACGCAGTTTGTATCGCCCATTGGCCTGGCACGTTGGAGCCCAACTTGATGTTGGCCAACATGTTCAAGCCTTCAATGTAGTCTTTGGCCGCTGCTTTGTTGCCAGATATCACCATCCAGCCTGCGCGATAGCCGCATGAACGGTAGGCTTTGGACAAGGAGTTGAATGTCAGCGTGATGACATCGGTCGACAAACTGGCAATGGCCGTGTGTTTCACACCGTCGTACAGCACTTTGTCGTACACCTCATCGGCAAATATCACCAAGCCATGTTCACGTGCAATTTGCACAATGCCTTTGAGCAAATCGTCAGAATACATGGTACCCGTAGGGTTGTTTGGGTTGATGACCACAATGCCTTTGGTACGCGGTGTGATTTTGGCGCGGATGTCGGCCAAACTGGGATTCCAATTGTCGGCTTCGTCACACAAATAATGGACAGGTTTACCACTGGCCAAGCTGGCCGACGCGGTCCACAGCGGGTAATCGGGTGCAGGCACCAATAGCTCATCACCGTCGTTCAACAAAGCTGTCACCGCCATGGTGATCAAGTCACTGGCACCATTGCCCAAATAAATGTCATCAATGGTGACGCCGTGCACGCCCTGCTGTTGGCTGTAATGCATCACCGCCTTGCGCGCGGCAAAGATACCTTTGCTGTCGCTGTAGCCCGACGAATTGGGCAAATTGCGAATCATGTCTTGTTGAATTTCTTCTGGCGCGTCGAAACCAAATGGCGCGGTGTTGCCAATGTTCAATTTGATGATTTTTTGACCTTCGTCTTCCATGCGCTTGGCTTCGTCCACAATGGGTCCGCGCACATCGTACAAAACATTGGCTAATTTGGTCGATTTTTGAATCGCTTTCAAAGTCCCCTCCCAGGGTGATAGATTGCTAAAGCTAAAACCATGTAATGGTCACCGCTTCGTTAAAATAGCATTATCGCTTAGAGAAACGCTAACAAACGCGTTGAAGCAAGCTTTTCACCACAACTACCACACTATGAAATTAGAAGCAGAACATGCTGACGGACAAACGGTACACAGCTATGGTTTGGGCTGGGTCATTGTTAATGGCGAAAAAATCACGCACAGCTTGGTTTTGATGCCCCAAGCGGTGCGTCATGACTGGCAATGCCGTCAGTTTGCCGACCTCACGGCTGAACATTTTGCCCAATTGTCTGAATTCGATGCTGAATTGGTGATTTTTGGCAGTGGCAAACGCATTCAATTCCCACCCGCCGCATGGCTTGCCCCTTTGATCCGCAAGCGCATTGGCTTGGAAACCATGGACACAGGGGCAGCTTGCCGCACTTACAACATCTTGGCTGGTGAAGGCCGCAATGTGCTGCTTGCCTTGGTCATTGAACCTGAATAAGCGCCAGAAGAAATAGAAGCTGACACGAAACTGAGTTAAAATCGGAGGTTACGTTTTTAAGCCTGTCTTTGTTCAAGACAATGTCAGTGTGATGGTTAGCAAGATGCAAACCGTAATTAAAAACCCATTTTTTGCGAGACTCTTTACGGGATTAGTATCATGGCTGTCGTTATCAATAAACTCCTTCCCGAATTTGAAGCCGTTGCCACCAGTGGCGTTAAAGTAAGCAACGATTCACACCTTGGACAAACCATCGTGCTGTTCTTTTACCCCAAAGACAATACCCCTGGTTGCACTACCGAAGCGATGCAATTTCGCGATAAAAACAAAGATTTTGTGAAAGCCGGCGCAGTGGTTTTTGGCGTGTCACGTGACAACATGAAATCGCACGACAGTTTCAAAGCCACTTTGGAATTGCCCTTTGAACTGATTGCCGACACCGAAGAAAAAATGTGCCACATGTTTGGCGTGGTCAAAAACAAAATCATGTACGGCAAAAAGGTCAAAGGCATTGAGCGCAGCACGTTTTTAATCGGCTCAGATGGCACTTTGGTTGCTGAATGGCGCGGTTTGAAAGTACCCGGCCATGTGGATGATGTATTAAAAGCTGTCAAAGCATTGAAGAAAAAAGACAAAGAAAAAGAAAAATTAGCTGCCTGAACAACAAGTTCACTAAAGTAGCCATGTTGTCACACAGAATGTGCATAATGTGAGCATGCACCGGTCAATTTGTATTTTTGTAACGCATCAAGCCGCCTTGGCAACCAGGCGGCTTTTTCGTTTTTAGATCGATTGCTATTTATTCATCGTTTTAACTTTAAACCATGCCACTACCACCAGCCCCATCACAACGCGCCAGTCTTTTGGAATCAAGCAAATTTGCCAGCAACAGCGAGGCACCAGCGGCAAAAGAGCAAGCCAATGAACAGCGCGCACCTCGCGGCAAGGTTTCTCAAAGTTCCAAATCATCCAAGCGCGGCGAAACAGGTTCGAATGCATCTCAGACCATTGCCAAGTCGAAATCTTATGAAAAATCAGGCTATAGCCAGCATAAAATAAGCCTAGACAGCTATCATAACGATAGCGATAATGCAAAATTTGACACCACCAAAGCTGTTGCAGCACCTGCCAAAGCCAAGGTCAAAAAACCCAGCGGACCTGCCAAATTGTTTGTGCTGGACACCAATGTGCTCTTGCACGACCCCATGTGCTTGTACCGCTTTGAAGAGCACGACATTTATTTGCCCATGATTGTGCTGGAGGAGTTGGACGGCCACAAAAAAGGTATGACCGAAGTGGCACGCAATGCGCGCCAAACCAGTCGATCGCTGGACGCGCTCGCAGCAGCCAAAGACGCCGACATGGCGCAGGGGCTGCGTTTAGACACAACTGGTCACACCGAGGCAAAGGGGCGTTTGCTTTTCCAAACACAAATACTGGACTACAGCCTGCCCCAAAGCTTGCCGCAAGGCAAAGCCGATAACCAGATTCTGGGCGTGGTGGAAGCCCTGCGCAAGGTCAATGCTGGCAAAGAGGTTGTCTTGGTGTCCAAAGACATCAATATGCGCGTCAAAGCGCGTGCGCTGGGCTTGGCGACCGACGACTACCAAAACGACAAAACGCTGGAAGACGGCGATTTGCTGTATTCAGGCACACTCGCCCTGCCCGCTGACTTTTGGAGCAAGCAAGCCAAGCATGTTGAAAGTTGGCAAGAAGGCCATGCCACTTATTACCGCTTAGGTGGGGCACTGGCGTCCAGCATGTTGCTGAACCAATTTGTCTATTTTGAAGCACCGGGTGAGCCAAGTTTGTACGCGCGCGTGGTGGAAGTGCGACCGCAAACAGTGGTGTTGAAAACGCTGAAAGATTACAAACACCTGAAAAACGTGGTGTGGGGTGTGGCTGCACGCAACCGCGAACAAAATTTCGCCATGAATTTGCTGATGGACCCCGAGGTCGATTTCGTCACGCTGGCCGGCACAGCAGGCACGGGCAAAACATTGATGGCCTTGGCTTGCGGTTTAACGCAGGTGCTGGATGATCGTCGTTACACCGAAATCATCATGACCCGCGCAACGGTGAGTGTGGGCGAAGACATTGGCTTCTTGCCCGGCACTGAGGAAGAAAAAATGGGTCCATGGATGGGCGCATTGGACGACAATTTGGAAGTGCTGACCAAAACCGAAACATCCGCTGGTGAATGGGGACGCGCCGCCACGAACGAGCTGATACGCAGCCGCATCAAGGTCAAAAGCATGAACTTCATGCGTGGACGCACGTTTTTGAACAAATACGTCATCATCGACGAAGCGCAAAACTTAACACCCAAGCAAATGAAAACGCTGATCACGCGCGCGGGGCCAGGAACCAAAATCGTCTGCATGGGCAACTTGGCACAAATCGACACGCCTTACCTAACCGAAGGTTCATCTGGCATGACCTACGCAGTGGACAAATTCAAAGGCTGGCCGCATGGCGGCCACATCACCCTCGCCCGTGGCGAGCGCTCGCGTCTGGCTGATTTTGCGAGCGAAGTTTTGTAATCAGTCGGTTGTAAAACTCATCTGAAACATCAAACCTGCAGTGCCCAGCAGGTTGAGTTGCGCTGACATGTTTTTGTTGAAATCCCATCCTATTGATGGCACAACACCTAAACCCCAACCACTCTTTGTGTTGATTGGGATTTTTTTATCGTAAGGTGGCTTATAGCCATGAATAATGCCGCCAGATAATT
Source organism: Candidatus Aalborgiella aggregata (assembly GCA_016705065.1). Lineage (GTDB taxonomy): Bacteria > Pseudomonadota > Gammaproteobacteria > Burkholderiales > Burkholderiaceae_C > Aalborgiella > Aalborgiella aggregata. The sequence goes on from JADIYY010000001.1 coordinate 977,024, forward strand.
TGGTAAATAGTTTGGGATTTGTGTCAGCAGGACGCCATTTCGCACCGAAATAAACGTATTGACTGGGTTGTCCAAATGAATTGCTGAAAAAACTGGCACCAGCAAAGTATTTTTCGTCCAACATTTTTTCTGCCCCTACCAACCAAACATAAGAATGCTTGATGCCATCTGGCTCTGATGTACTTTCCTTGGTTGCATCTGAGAAATGGAATGTATAGGGTGCAACAAAAACTGTCCATTTTCCAGCTTCAGAATTTTGCGCTACTGTGGAAGTTGTCGCTGGGGTCGTAGTGGTTGACTGAGCCAAAGCTGAAACACCAGTTAGCAATGCAGAGATGCACGCAATATGTACAAAGATTGCACGTATGTTGAAATGTTGTGGCACCATTTTCTCCTTTGAAATTATTTATGTTGATTGTATAAAATATTTGAAGCTTAACTTCCTGCTACCGTCATTCGGTTAATGAGTACCGATCCGACTTTTTTAGACCCTTGGCTGAATACATCCGCACCAACCGCCTCAATGCCCATCAGCATGTTTTTGAAATTACCAGCAATGGTAATTTCATGTACTGGAAAAGCGATGACTCCGTTTTCGACCCAATAACCACTGGCTCCGCGTGAATAGTCGCCCGTGACAGGGTTGGCACCAGAGCCCATCAGCTCAGTGACAAACAAACCCGTTCCCAGCTTGCGCAGCATTTCATCCAAATCATCTTGTGCTTGGGTGCGTGTGGATGTCATCGTCAAATTGTGCGAACCACCTGCATTGCCCGTTGTTTGCATACCCAGTTTGCGCGCGCTGTAGCTGCTTAAAAAATAGCCTTCCACCACACCGCTGGCAATCACTTGCCGAGCTTTCACGCGCACGCCTTCGTCGTCAAAAGGCGAGCTGGCTTTGCCGCGTTTCACAAACGGGTCTTCCAATACATTGATGTGTTTGGGCAAAACTTGTTTGCCTAAGGAATCCAATAAAAACGAACTTTTGCGGTACAAAGAGCCGCCACTGATGGCCTGCACCAAACCGCCAATCAAACCAGAAGCCAAAGGCGATTCAAACAACACAGGGCATTCGGTAGTGGCGATTTTGCGCGACTTTAAGCGGCTCAAGGCGCGCTCTGCTGCATAACGCCCTACCGCTTGGGCGGATGCCAAATCCAAAGCATTACGTTCTGAGCTGTACCAAGCATCGCGCTGCATGTCATCGCCTTTTCCCGCAATGGGCGAAACCGACAAGGAATGCCGCGAACTGGCATAGCCGCCTCTGAAACCATGTGTGTGTGCACTGAAAAAATGGCTTTGCTGGGCGGACACCGCAGCACCTTCGCTGTTGGTGATCCACTTTTTGCTGGTTTGCATGGCTGCAGTTTCGCATTCCAGCGCCAAAGCGGCCGCTTGCTCGCTGTTGACAGCCCAAGGATGAAACAAATCCAAATCGTGTTGGGCTATCTCGGCCTGAGTGACTATGTCAGCTTCATCAGGCAGTGCCGCAAATGGATCTTCAGCTGTGAATCGGGCAATGTCATAAGCTGCTTGCACGGTGCGTTCGATGGCAGCAGTTGAAAAATCAGAGGTGCTGGCATTGCCGCGGCGCGTGCCAATGTAAACCGATACGCCCAAAGATTTGTCGCGGTTGCGCTCGACATTTTCCAGCTCGCCTTTGCGCACCGAAACGCTCAAGCCACAGCCTTCTGATGCTTCGGCACCGGCGTCAGTAGCGCCAATTTTTTTGGCATGCGAGATGGCTTTATCAACCAATTCTTCAAAAAACGGGCGTGTGTAGCTGAATCCGTTGGACTGCGTTGATTGAGATGGCTTGCTTTTTGAAGGTTTCGATTTGGACATGGAGATTTTGAGTTGATGCGCCTTATGATACAGAGATCATACTGGGATGATACTTGGAAACTTATTCCGAAACACCAAAAGCAACACATGGCAAGCAAATTCAAAAAAGGTTATTACGTTAACGGGCAATTTGTCGCTGAAGACAGCGAGATTGACCTGGAACTCAAACGTGAAATGAAAGGCCGGTACGAAACCAGCCGCACCGATGACAAACGGGAAAGTGAAGCACTGCAAGCATTGGGAGAAAGCCTGACCACATTGAGCAACGATCAATTGCAGGCCCTAGGTTTGAACGAAAAATTGTTGGATGCATTGAACGAAGTGCACCGCATCACCAATTTTGAAGGCCGGCGCCGCCACATGCAATTCATCGGCAAGCTTATGCGAAAGTTGGAGCCTGAAGAAGTCGAACGCGCTAAAACTGCCATCTTGAATAAAACAACGGGTTCAGCGGCAGAGAAAATGGCCTTGCACGTGGCTGAACGCTGGCGTGATGATTTGATTGCAAACGACGATGCATTTGAACGTTGGATAGGCATTCGCCCCCAAACCGATACACAACAATTGCGCGCGCTGATACGCCAAGCACGCAAAGACCAAGACGCCATGGTCAAAGCCCCTGCCGGAACCGCCCACCGTCAAGGCCGTGCCTACCGTGAGATATTCTTGTTGGTGCGTGAGGGCTTGGAAGTAGCAGACCGCGACGCTGAAGAAAACTAGTTTGAATACTATATATTTAATAGCATACTAGGCAATCAATACGCCGACTAGAGGCCTATTTCATCAATGATGGTAGCCACAGACTGAGTTGTGGGAAGGCGATCAGCAAGCCCAGCACAAATATCATCACCACCACAAATGGCCAACAGCCTTTGAAAATATTGCCCAGCCCGACTTTGGGCAATAGCGTATTGATCACAAACAGATTCATGCCCACGGGTGGTGAAATCAACCCGATCTGAACAATCATCACAATCAATACACCAAACCATACAGGGTCAAAACCCAGTGCTGTAACGATGGGGAAAAACAAAGGAATAGTAAGCAGCACCATGGACAACTCTTCCATCACGGTGCCCAACACGATGTAAATAAACATCATCGCCGTTATAATGAAAATGGGTGACAAACCAGAGTTTGTAATCAGATCTTTCAAGTCATTTGGCATTGACGTGAAATTGACAAAGTTGGCAAACATGGTCGCAGCTATCAAGAGTGTGAACAGCATCGCGGTGGTACGCGCTGATTCCACCAGCACTTGATACAAAATCTTCCAAGTGAGTCGCTTGCGCGCCATTGCAAAAATAAATGCACCTGCGGCACCAAAACCTGCACCTTCAGTCGCTGTAAACAGGCCACCATAAATACCGCCCAGCACCACAACGACCAGCAAGACCACACCCCAAATACCACGCAATGCGGCCCATCGTTCATGCCATGTGCTGCGTTTGCCGGGGGGCGCATGCTCAGGGTCTTTGCTGGTAATGTAAACCACTGCAAGCATCAACAAAAGCGCAGACAAAATACCAGGGATCACACCTGCGGCAAACAATTTTCCAATATTGGTTTCAGTGATGATGCCGTAAATCACCATGATAGTTGATGGTGGAATCATAATGCCCAAGGTGCCACCAGCGGCCATCACACCCGTTGCCAAAGAGTCGCTGTAGCCCATTTTTTTCATGCTCGGGTAAGCAACTTTGCTCATTGTGGCTGCGGTGGCGATAGATGAGCCGCAAATGGCCCCAAAACCCGCACACGCCGCAATCGTTGCATGTGCCAAGCCGCCACGGTAGTGACCAATAAACGCATTCGCTGCAGCAAATAGTTCGTGTGCCAAGCCAGCGCGTGCAACAAAATTGCCCATCAAAATAAACAAAGGAATCACGCTTAACGTGTAAGCGAAACCAGTTTCGTGTACCACTTGCGCTGCGCTGGCCAAAGCAGGGTCCCAACCCCGCGTCAAGCCAATGCCAGCAATACCAACCAAACCCATACTGAACGCCAATGGCATGCGCACAAGTGTCAGCGCAAAGATGGCTGCAAATCCAAGGAGTGCTTCAATCACAAGGCTACTCCTGAAGTCCCTGACTCGTCAGAATCGGCATCACCATTTACTGCAACAGGTTTGAAAATAAAAAACAGATGTACCAATCCTGTCAAAGCACACAAGGCACCCATTCCATACAAAAACGGCGCTTTGTCGATGCGCAATTGTGCGGTGGTATCACCATTGATTGCAAATTGCTGCCCGGTTTTGAACATCAAATAGCCCAACCCAATCATGGCTAAGCCAACCAACAAATTGATCAAAATGCCTTGTAGCCTGAGCACATTCGCGGGCAAATATTTATCCAGCGAATCAAATACAACATGTTCATTTCGCTCTGATACCAAGGGGATTGCACCAAAAATAACGACCACCATCAAAAGTTCAGTCAGCTCAAACGAACCTGGTATCGATTGACTCAATAATTTTCTGCCGCCAACATCAAAGAAGGTCAACGCCATGATGGCAAAGAGTGCTGTGCCAGCAAGCAAACCACAGAAGGTTTCTAATAATTTTTTCAAAATTGATACAAATAAATGAGCATTAAAAATGCGGCTCTCACACCTGATGAGGCCGCATGCGATTCAAAAACTGTTGATTTTCAGCAGAATTTATTTCTCTTGTTTGGCAATTTCAGCACGGAATTCAGCCAGTACTTTTGCAGCATCTTTCAAGCCTTTGGCTTCAGCTTCTTTCACCCATTTGTTCTCTAATGCAGAAGTTTTGGATTTGACTTCAGCAACAAATTTTGCATCGGCCTTAGTGACTTGCACGCCATTGGCTTGCATGAGCGCAAAAGCACGGGTATCAACTTTGTCCCAACCGCGGCCAAAAATACGTGCTGCAGTTTCGCCAGAGATGGCATCAATGGCTTTTTTCTCTTCTGCGCTCAGTTTGTCATACCTGGCTTGGTTCATTAAAAAGACAAAACTGGTGTTGTACAAGCCACCTGGAAACGTGGTTGCGTGCTTGATGATTTTGTCGATGCGGAACGATTCGGTTGATTCTGCGGGGAACAATGTGCCGTCCATTACACCACCTGCGAGCAACTCGTATGAATCGGGTGCAGGTTTGAGCGTGACATTCATACCCAAAGTCTTCGAAATTTCGTTCACCATGCCACCGCCAATACGGAATTTCAAGCCATCCAAATCAGCTGCTTTGGTGATTGGACGCTTGGTATTGAACACGATACCAGGACCGTGCGTGAACAAGGTCAAGACTTTCACACCGGTGTTTTCGGCCGCAAACTGTGGGTACTTGGCAGTCACTTTGCTAAATGCCACTGAAATGGATTCAGCTGAATTACCTAAGAATGGAAATTCACCCATTTGTGTATATACAAAACGGCCAGGTGTGTAACCATGCACTGTGTACGAGATGTCAGCCAAACCGTTTTTAATGGCATCGTAAGTGCCGGGTGCTGGTGACACACCACGTGGCAACATGTTGCACTTCATTTTGCCTGAAGTGTTTTTCTCCAGCAAATCGCACCATTCTTTTTGCGCCTTGCTGGCGGTATGTGTTGGGGGCAACCATGAGGAAACCGTCAAAACTGTTTGTGCAAAAGTGTTGCCAGCAAAAATGGCCACGGGTAAAAAAGCTAAATATTTCAATTTCATTGGGCTACCTGTAAATTAAGAAAAGACAATCAGTTGATACATGATGTTCAGACAACACACAAGTTTACTGTTTTAAGTTTGCTGTATTGCCTAGGATATACCCGTATATCCAAGCCTTGGCTCAAGCTTTCTAGAGTTTAGTGCTGCGCATGGGCAACTGCCACTATTCTATTTAAGCAACGCGGTATATGCTCAGTTGCACATTGTCAGGAAAACGCGCCCCTGTTCCCACAAAAATACTTTGCGTTAACCATTCCAAATCTGGCGACGACACTTCAAAAGTGGGAACACAGCGAAAATAAATCGCCTCAGGCGACACGGGCTCGCCGCGCACGAGTTTCGCAATATCTGTTGCCGAGCCACGGCGCAGGGCACGGTTTTGGACAAAGATATGTTCGCCATTGTCTAGCTCAATCATGTAGCGCGCATCCAAATCGGCTGTGGTTTCACTGACCACGATTTGAAAATCTGCGCCGCCTGGCAACACCTTGCCTTGCACATGCCCCGTCACTGTTCCGCCTGTGATCGGGATGATGCGACGCTTACCACGGCTGTTTAAGCCGTTGACATTACCCGCTTCAATCGGTGCTGCGACATACACCGTTAAATCAAAAATATGTTGCAAAGCAGGTGCTGGTAGTGACATAAATTAACAATCATAAAAAAATCAGATTATCCATACAAACGTTCTTTTTTTTACTATTCATAGCAAAAGCTCGGTTGACACAAAACCAGTTTCTGAATAAGCTGTGCAGATTCGACCGATTGGTAACTTCTGCTTTTTGTATGACCACACACTCCACTTCTTCGTCTCTTCCACCGCAACAATTGGCTGAAGCTGTCAGCCAAGCCATGCTCGCCAAAGACCTCGTGGCGCAGGATTTGAACATTCAACTACAGTCGGTCAATGCAGGCTTTGCTGCCATGACCATGACGGTTCAAGACCGCATGCTGAACGGCTTTGCCATCTGCCATGGTGGCTACATCACTCTTCTTGCTGACACGGCTTTTGCCTACGCTTGTAATTCGTACAACGATGTCACTGTGGCTTCGTCCTTGGGCATTGAATTCATAGCCGCTGTGAAAGGCGGCGATGTGTTGACGGCTGTTGCCACAGAGCTCAACTTGGCAGGACGAACCGGTTTATACGACATCAATGTCAGCAACCAACACGGCAAACGTATTGCGGTGATGCGTGGGCGTTCTTATCGACTCAAAGACAAAAAGATGATCGCTATATAAAAATATTTGGAGACCTTTTGGAGACTACATGCCGGTTAAATTTCCCACCCCTAATGATTTAGAACCCATTGAACGTGCCAGCAAAGATGAACTTCAATCGCTGCAACTGACGCGCTTGAAGCAATCGCTGCAACATGCCTACGACAAGGTGCCGCATTACAAAAAAGCGTTTGATAACGCAGGTGTGCATCCAAGCGACCTGAAAACGCTGGCCGATTTGGCAAAATTCCCATTCACCACCAAGCAAGACCTGCGCGCCAACTATCCCTTTGGCATGTTCGCAGTACCGCGTGAGCAAGTGGCGCGTATCCATGCATCGTCCGGCACAACTGGAAAGCCGACTGTGGTGGGCTATACCCTGAAGGACATCGATACGTGGGCGGACTTGGTGGCACGGTCTATACGCGCTGCCGGTGGACGGGCCGGCGATTTGGTGCATGTGGGATATGGCTATGGGCTCTTCACGGGCGGCTTGGGAGCGCACTATGGTGTAGAACGCATGGGTGCAACCGCCATTCCCATGTCGGGCGGGCAAACTGAAAAGCAAGTGCAGTTGATCACCGACTTTCAGCCCAGCATCATCATGTGCACACCCAGCTACATGCAGGTGATTATTGAGGAGTTTGAACGCCAAGGTTTGGATGCCAAAAAGAGCAGCCTGCAACTCGGTATCTTTGGCGCAGAACCGTGGACCGAGGCCATGCGCCAAGAAATTGAAACCAATGCGGGCATCGATGCTGTGGATATTTATGGCTTGTCCGAAGTGATGGGGCCAGGCGTGGCCAGCGAATGCATCGAAAGCAAAGACGGCCCTGTAATTTGGGAAGACCATTTTTACCCCGAGATCATTGACCCTGAAACAGGTGAACTATTACCAGATGGAGCGGAAGGCGAATTGGTATTCACCTCGCTCACCAAAGAAGCGCTGCCCATCATCCGCTACCGCACCCGCGATTTGACACGTCTCTTGCCACCCAGCTCGCGCAGCATGCGCCGTATGGGCAAAATTGTGGGACGCAGCGACGACATGCTGATCATTCGTGGTGTCAATGTTTTCCCAACGCAGATTGAAGAAATCGTTCTCAAACACGGTCAACTTTCAGGTCAATACCAACTGGTGGTTACCCGAGAAGGCCCGTTGGATTCTGTGCATGTGCGCTGCGAGTTATTGCCCAATGCCAACATCAGTGCCAAAGACGCTGAAGCTTGGCTGATTCACCGCATCAAAACACTGGTTGGTATCAGCACCCGTGTCAGCGTGGAATTACCTAACAGCATTGAGCGCACGCTAGTGGGCAAGGCACGACGCGTGGTTGATTTGCGCAATTCATAAAGTGAGGAACGTGTATGTACACCCAATCCATGGACACCTTAAGCCCTGAAGAAAAGCAATTAGAAGCAGCCGCCAAAGCGAAACTGCGCAGTGCCGAAGAATTGCAATTGCAACAAGACTTTGACGCCCGCATCGACGCTGGCGATTTCATCGAAGCCAAAGACTGGATGCCAGAACATTACCGCAGGACACTGGTGCGGCAAATTAGCCAGCATGCGCATTCTGAGATTGTCGGCATGTTGCCAGAAGGCAATTGGATCAGTCGCGCACCTACCTTGAAACGCAAGGCTATTTTGTTGTCGAAAATTCAAGACGAAGGCGGTCACGGTCTGTATTTGTACGCCGCCGCAGAGACGCTGGGTACATCACGCGACCAACTGTTAGACGCACTGCACACAGGCAAAGCCAAGTACAGTTCAATCTTCAACTACCCCACCCTGACCTGGGCCGACATGGGTGTGATTGGTTGGCTGGTGGACGGAGCCGCCATCATGAACCAAGTGCCATTGTGCCGTTGCTCCTTTGCACCTTATGCACGGGCGATGATCCGGATTTGCCGAGAAGAGTCGTTTCACCAGCGACAAGGCTATGAAGCGCTGTTAACCATGATGACGCAAGGCACAGAATCTCAGCGCGCCATGGTGCAAGAATCGGTAAACCGCTGGTGGTGGCCGTCGCTGATGATGTTTGGTCCGCCAGATGCCGAATCGCCAAATTCAGAGCAATCCATGCGCTGGGGTATCAAGCGCATCAGCAATGACGATTTGCGGCAAAAGTTTGTCGATGCCACGGTTGAGCAAGCCAAGGTGCTGGGCGTCAGCCTGCCCTGACCCATTGTTAAAGTGGAACGAAGCGCGCCAGCATTACGACATGGGGCCGATTGACTGGCCAGAATTTTGGCAAGTGGTGGGTGGCGACGGCCCTTGCAACAAAGAGCGCCTCGCCGCCCGCGTTGATGCATGGGACAACGGCGCTTGGGTGCGCGAAGCCGCACAGGCACATGCCGCCAAACAAGCCAAACGACAACAACAAAGCACCAAAGCTGCTTAAATCGCTTGAATCAAGGAATTAAATTATGAACATCAAAAATGATAGCACTACAGGCAACAAACACGCTGGCGATGTGCCAAAAGAACCCAATGAATGGCCCTTGTGGGAAGTATTCGTACGCAGCAAAGCAGGATTGGACCATAAGCATTGCGGTAGTTTGCACGCCGCCGATGCGAGCATGGCCATACAACTTGCACGCGACGTCTACACACGCCGCCAAGAGGGCGTAAGTATTTGGGTCGTCCCCTCAACCAGCATCACCGCGTCAGACCCCGCGCAAAAAGACAACTACTTCGACCCCATGGCCGACAAAGTCTACCGCCACCCCAGCTTTTACGAGTTGCCAGCGGCTGTGGACCACATGTGAAGGTGTTTGAACCGATGCAAGCCTCAATTTCTATCTCTGCTGAACCTCAGCAACGCTACGTTCTGCGCTTGGCAGACACCTGCCTCATTCTTGCACAGCGTTTGGGTGAATGGTGCGGCCATGCACCCGCGTTGGAAGAAGACATTGCCATGACCAACATCGCACTCGACCTGATCGGCCAGTCGCGTTTGCTGTACACCTTGGCTGGAAAGATGAACAAACCCAATCAATACAATGAAGACCAACTCGCCTTTTTGCGCGATGAACACGATTACCTGAATTTCACCTTGGTGGAACTACCCAATGGCATTCGCAAAGGATTAACCAACAACTTCGCCTTCAGCATCCTGCGCGTGTTTGTGGTGGCAAGCTTTCTCAAACCACTGTGGCAACGCTTGCAAACCTCCAACAACCCCGATCTGGCAGCAGTGGCTGGCAAAGCACTGAAAGAGTCACGCTACCACCAACAGCATGCTGGCGACTGGGTGGTGCGATTGGGTGATGGCACCGACGAATCAAAGCAACGCATGCAGGACGCGCTGAACCAGTTATTGCCCTACACCACCGAGATGTTGACCAACGACGCGGTGGACGATGCCGCGCATGATTCAGGCTTAGGCCCACGCTTTGGTGATGTCAAAACCGAGTGCTTGGCCGATGTGAACGCGGTGCTCACCGCCGCCACATTGCAAACGCCCAAAGCCACCGCCTTTGTCAGCACCGGCAAAACAGGCCGTCACAGCGAACACATGGGCCTTTTGTTGACTGACATGCAGTACTTGCAACGCAGTTTCCCCGGCGGTGTGTGGTGATTGCAAACGCAGAATTGACGCTGGCTTTCGCGTGGGAAGTGCTTAACACCGTGCTCGACCCTGAAGTACCAGTATTGTCGATTTGTGATTTGGGCATGGTGCGCGATGTGCAAATGCAGGGCGAGCGTGGTTTGGATGTGGTTCTCACACCCACTTATTCAGGCTGTCCAGCTACAGAAATGATTGCATCTCAGGCAACAAATGCATTGGCTACAGCGGGATTTAACCCCATCAATTTAATTACCAGCCATGCCCCCGCTTGGAGCAGCGACTGGATCAGTGACGAGGGTCGCGACAAGCTGCGCAAATACGGCATTGCACCGCCTGGGCCTGCCCTACATGGTCAAGACATCGTTTTGCGTTACATGCCGCAGGGACGACAAGCATTAAGCACATTGGAATGCCCGCGCTGCGGCAGCATGCAGACCGAGCGCCTGTCTGCATTTGGTTCAACCGCTTGCAAAGCTTTGTGGCGATGCTTGTCCTGCCAAGAGCCGTTTGAGCACTTCAAACCCTTTTAATTAGCATTCAAAATTCGATTTAAACATGAGCACCCATTTCCACTCCCTGCGCATCAAAAGCATCACACCCGACACCGATGAAGCTGTCATCGTGTCCTTTGATGTACCCAGCGCACTCAAAAATGACTTTGAATTTACCCAAGGCCAGCATCTCACCTTGCGCACCCATTTGAATGGCAAAGAAGAGCGCCGCTCATACTCAATCTGCTCAGGCGTGGACGATGGTGATCTGCGCATCGGTGTGCGCCAAGTCAACGGCGGTGTGGTGTCTGGCTGGATCAATACGCGCTTGAAAGTGGGCGATTCAGTGGATGTGTTGCCGCCTGATGGGCGATTTTTTGTGCCGATTGACAGTGCGAAATCAAGGCACTATTTGGGCATTGCAGGCGGCAGTGGTATCACGCCGATTTTGGCCATCATCAAAACTGTTTTAGCGCGTGAACCACAGTCAAGCTTCACACTCATTTATGGCAACCGCCGTCAAAACTCTACCATGTTCAAAGAAGAGCTGGAGGATTTGAAAAACCGCTACATGACGCGCTTGACCTTGCATACCGTTTTCTCGCAAGAACACATGGATTCACCGCTCTACAGCGGGCGCTTGACGCAAGAAAAGCTAGGCGATTTCTTCGGCACTTTGATACGCGCCCCCCAAATCGACCACGTCTTTATCTGCGGGCCACATGGTTTCAATGATGAGGCAGATGCGGCACTGCTGGCAGCGGGTGTGCCGAAAGAACGCATCCATATCGAGCGCTTTGGTGTTCCCGACGGCGAAGCTGGCAAACAAGTGAAACAATCTGCCAAAGTGGGTGATGCACCGCAAGCCAAGGTCGCCATCATCCGCGATGGTCTGACGCGCGAAATCGAATTTCGCACCGAGCATGGCAATGTGCTGGAAGCCGCCGCTGCCGCTGGTTTGGAAGTGCCCTATTCATGCAAATCAGGCGTGTGCTGCACCTGCCGCGCCAAACTGATTGAAGGCAAAGTACGCATGGACAGAAACTTTGCATTAGAGCCACACGAAGTGGAAGCGGGTTTTATTCTCACCTGCCAATCGCATCCACTCACCGATCGCGTGGTGATTTCTTTCGATCAACGCTAAATACAAGCACTTAGCAATCTCATGGCACGAGGACGCGCTCACGGTTACGACACACAGCGTGCCAAAATTTTATCTATCGCTGCTGAGTTGTTTGCCAACAAAGGCTATGTGGGCACCACCATGAACGATGTAGCCCAGGCCTGCGGCATGTCTAAACCCGCGCTGTACCACTATGTGCAAGACAAATCGCAGTTGCTATTTGAAATTGCGTCCACCCATGTGGCGCGTTTGCTGACTTTGGTTGATGAAGTCAATGCCAGCCATGCCAAGGAAAAATCTGTTGTCGATACCACCGCCAAAGCCAATGCCCATGCAAACGCGAAGGTGCGCAGTTTGATTGAACGTTTTGTCATTGAATATGCTCAAGCGCGTCATGCGCACAGGGTGTTGACTGAAGATGTGAAATTTTTAGAGCCAGATAGTCAAGCCATCGTCTTGAAGCAACAACGCCAAATCGTCAACGCCTTTGCCCTTGCCATCGCGAAAGCCAATCCAGACTTAAAGAAAGCTAAATTGCAGAAGCCCTTAACCATGTTGCTGTTTGGCATGATGAATTGGTTGTTCACTTGGTTGCAACCAAATGGCAAACTGAAGCACGCCGACATGGCACCCGTGGTGGCGGATTTGTTCCTAGGTGGCTTGTTCGCTGTTCAAACAACCAAATTGCCTAGACAGAAATAAATTAAAGAGTGATCAAAGAACTCTGCATTTGCTATTTAAATAATAGCAGTATAGGCAATAAATACGCCGTCTATAGCTATATTTATCGCCATTTGAAGAGATTTAAAGCTTCTTCTGCCAAAATAACGCCCGTCCCATCTCTGGGTCTAGCTGATAACCTGCAAACCCATTGGCAATGTATACGGCTTGAGCGATTCTGTTGCCTTCTAAAACTTCTAGAGTCAGTTTGCAGCAGCCTAAACCAGTGGCAATTTCTTCGGCTTTATTCAACAGCAAACTGCTGATACCCTGCCCGCGAAACTCAGCCAAAACAACGACATCGTGAATGTTTAACAAGGGTTTGCAGGCGAAGGTGGAAAAGCCTTCGATGCAGTTGATTAATCCGGCAGGTTTACCATCTACGAAGGCGATGGCTGCATGGCATGTGGAGCGCTTCGCCATTTCGACCACTAGATTGGCTTGTGTGAAGGCAGACAAAGGCTCGCCGCCACCCATAGGGTCTTTGGCGTATTCGTTCAGCAGGAATACGATGGCGCTGGCATGCGTTGGGTTGTTGAAGTCGGCGATTTGAATGTCAGTCATGGACAATTTAGATGGTTAATTGCTATATATTTAATAGCACAATAGGCAATCAATACGCTGTCTACAGCCTGATTTTTCATATATTTTTTCAAAATCAGACTGACAATATACCCAAATCTACTGGCCAGTGAACTGTGGGCTGCGTTTCTCTAAAAATGCGGCCACGCCTTCGGCATAGTCGGCGCTGTAACCCAATTTGCGTTGGTATTCGCCTTCTAGTGAAAGCTGTTGCTCCAGTGTGTTCTTGGCCGCCGCATGCATGGCTTGGCGCATATGTACCAGTGCATTGGTTGGGGCTAAAGCTAATTTATTTGCAAGTGCATCGATATAGCTGGCAAATTCTGCATCGGCTACGGCTGCCCAAATCAATCCCCAAGTTTGAGCTTGTTCGGCAGAAACTTTATCGGCTAACATGGCCATGCCCATGGCACGTGCCATGCCCACACGCTGTGGCAAAAACCATGTGCCACCAGCGTCCGGCATCAAGCCGATTTTGCTAAAGGCTTGCAAAAATGAGGCTGAATGGCTGGCCACCACCAAATCACACGCCAATGCAATGTTGGCCCCTGCACCAGCTGCAATGCCATTGATTGCAGCAATGGTTGGTACACGCATGTTTTGCAAGCGCAGCACCAAAGGTTTGTAGTTTCGTTCAATCGTGTCACCAATATCGGGTTTGACACCTGCCGCCATTTGCATGGCTCGGTCAGACAAATCTTGCCCCGCACAAAATCCGCGTCCTGCACCAGTCAGCACTAGCACACGCACTGCGGTATTGGATTGAATGCTGTCCAACGCATGACGGCATTCGGCGTGCATTTCTTCGGTGAAACTGTTGAGTTTGTCGGGGCGATTCAAAGTTAGCTTCGCAACGCCGTTTTGTACTTCAAACAAGATATTTTCGTATTTCATGTTGTGTTCCACTTTCAGAATTTTTAGATTCAGTGAGTTGCTGCCTTTTTCAAACGCGTTTCAAACCCGTTCAACTATCAGCGCAATGCCCTGCCCCACACCAATGCACATGGTGCATAGCGCATAACGACCGCCATTGGTGTGTAAGCGGTTGATAGCAGTGATCACCAAGCGTGCACCTGATGCGCCCAATGGATGACCTAATGCGATCGCACCGCCCCATGCGTTGACACGTTCATCGTCGTCGCGCAAACCCAATTGACGCAGCACTGCCAAGCCTTGGGCGGCAAAGGCTTCATTGAGTTCAATCACGTCCATTTGCTCTAATTTCAAACCCGTGCGTGCCAACAGTTTTTGTGTTGCAGGTGCAGGCCCAATGCCCATGATGCGCGGCGCAACCCCTGCCGTTGCCATGCCCACCACGCGGGCGCGGGGGGTGAGTTGGAATTTTTTCGCATTGGCCTCATTGGCCATCAACAGTGCACATGCGCCGTCGTTCACGCCACTGGCATTGCCTGCGGTGACAGTGCCATCGGCACGCACCACACCTTTGAGCTTGGCCAGCGTTTCGATGGTGGTGGCGCGTGGGTGCTCGTCTTGGCTCACCACTATTGACTCGCCTTTTTTCTGTGGAATGGTGACTGGTACTATCTCTCGTGCCAAATGCCCTGCCAGCTGCGCCGCAACGGCTCTTTGTTGACTGGCCAAGGCCATGCGGTCTTGCGATGCGCGGTCAATTTTGAAATCTGTCGCCACGTTTTCAGCTGTTTCGGGCATGGAATCCACACCGTATTGCGCCTTCATCAAAGCGTTGACAAAGCGCCAGCCAATGGTTGTGTCGTACACCGCATTGCTGCGACTGAAAGCACTGTCCATTTTTGGCATGACAAAAGGCGCACGGCTCATGCTTTCTACACCGCCAGCAATGATCAATCCAGCTTCACCCGATGCAATGGCGCGAGCGGCAGTGCCCACCGCATCCAAGCTAGAACCGCATAAACGGTTCACTGTTCCACCCGGCACTTCGAGCGGCAAACCCGCCAACAAGCCAGCCATGCGCGCTACATTTCGGTTGTCTTCGCCGGCTTGGTTGGCACAACCATATACCACGTCGTCCAGGGCTGACCAATCGACCTGCGGGTTGCGAGCCATTAAACTTTTGATAGGAATAGCGGCCAAATCGTCCGCGCGTACCGAGCTCAATGCACCGCCGTAGCGGCCAAAAGGTGTGCGTATGGCATCGCAAATATAAGCATGTTGATGAACATGTTGCATAGCTGCTTGTGTCATGGTTGTTTTACTTTGCTGATAAGGTTAATAATGTTGATAAATCGGCGCGTACAAAGCCATGGCCTACGGATTTGGCTAGTTGGTCTTGTTCACTGGCCAGCATGGTAGGGTCTTGTTGCCGTGCCCAAAATACAGGCCCGCCCTCCCAGCGTGGAAAGCCATAGCCCTGTGTCAGCACCACATCGATGTCACTGGCGCGCTGTGCCACACCTTCTTGCAACAGCAAGGCCGCCTCGTTGACCATGGCCATCAATGCGCGTCTTTGGATTTCTTCTACGCTGAATGTGCGGCGTTCAATGCCACGTGCTTGACTGGCTTGGGTGATCGTTTGGCGCACCAATTCATCGGTCGTGCGCGTTTGTTTGCCATCGACATAGGCGTAATAACCACTGCCAGTTTTGCGCCCCAGTCGACCTTGCTCGCACAAGTTATCCAAGATGCTGACGTATCGCACCCGCGCGTCACGTGTGGCCGCTTGCGACTTGCGCATGCGCCAAGCAATGTCCAAACCAGATAAATCAGCCACGGCAAACGGTCCCATGGCAAAGCCCATTGCCATCAAGGCGTTGTCCACATCTTCAGGCCAAGCGCCGTCTTCCAGCATGAATTCACATTGATTGCGGTAGGCGTTGTATATACGGTTACCAATAAAGCCGAAAGCGTTGCCGCACAGCACGGGTATTTTTTTCAGCTTTTGCCCCAAAGCAAAGCCAGTTGCCAGCGCATCAGGCGCACTGTCTTTGCCGCGCACCACTTCGAGCAATTTCATCACGTTTGCTGGACTGAAGAAATGCAAACCAATAACGTCTTGCGTGCGTTTTGTAAATTGTGCAATGGCATCCAAATCCAAATACGATGTATTGCTGGCCAAGATCGCACCGGCGCGGGCGTGATTGTCAATTTTATTAAACACATCTTTCTTCACAGCCATGTCTTCAAACACCGCCTCAATCACCACATCGGCGCGTTGCAACAAGGTCCAATCGGTTGTTAGAGTTAAGCACGCTTGCCGTGCGTCTGCATCTTGTGCGCTGATTTTTTTGGTTTCCAACTGGCGCTGGTAGTGGCTTGCTACGCGCTCTTGACCTCGTTGCAAAGCGTCTGCATCTTGTTCCAGCAGTACGACCTGCAAACCCGCATCCAGTGCACAAATCGCGATACCCGCACCCATGGTGCCAGCGCCAATCACGGCCACACAATCAAATGTGCGTGGCTGGCAGCGCAATTCAGTTGGCATTTTTGCGGCTTCGCGTTCTGCCATAAATTGATAGCGCAATGCCTTGGCTGCAGTGGTGGACAAGAGCTGTAAAAACAACTCACGTTCGCGCTTCAAACCCACATCAAATGAATCTATGCCTGCTTCCAGTGCGCTCAATAGCGCACCGTATGCAGGTTGCATTTTCTGCCGTGCGTTCAGCTTGTCACGCGCGGAGTTTACGGATGCTCTGGCTTTTGTAGCAGCTTCTGCATCAAATGCAATTTGACTGGCCACAGTCCAATTGAGCTGCTTGCTCGGATTTTTTGCCAAATCCAAAGCTACCGTTTTAGCTGCCGCAAGCAATTCGTCCTGTGAATCTACAAGATTGTTCAGTAAGCCGCTTTGCGCCAATTTCAGAGCCGTTTGCGGTGCACCCGATTGCATCATGCCCAAAGCCGTTTCCATGCCAACCAATCTTGGCAAGCGCTGTGTGCCGCCACTGCCTGGAATCAATCCCAGCAAAATTTCAGGCAAGCCCAGCTTCGCAGAAGCCACCGCTACGCGTGCGTGACACGCCATGGCCAATTCCAAACCACCGCCTAAAGCCACTCCAGCAATTGCTGCCACAACGGGTTTGGTGCAAGCCTCCACACGCGCCAGCACATCAGGCAATATGGGTGCAGCCACCTGTGCAGGCGTACCCAATTCATTCACATCAGCACCCGCACAAAATGCCTTTGCACCACCAATAATCACAATACCTTTGACATTTTGATTGGCCATTGCAGTATCCAAACTGTCCACAATGTGCCTGCGCAAAGCGTGGCTGAGACCATTCACTGGTGGGTTATTCAACTGCAAAACGAGAACAGCATCTTCTACTGAATTGGGCGGAGATATTTCAACTTGGGACATGGTTTTAAAAATGATAGTTTGTATGAAGCAAATTTACGCCAGCGCAGCGTAAACCAAGTTTCTGAAAAGTGGGCGATAGTAGTCGCGCTGATTAGGCGCTTGAATCATCATGATGGCAAACATATCGAGTGCAGGGTCCACAAAAAAACTGGTTCCTGCAATGCCGCCCCAATAGTACAAACCTGCCGAACCTAAAACTGAGCTGATGCCGGCTTCTTTGCGAATGGCAAAACCCAAGCCAAAACCGTGCCCCGGTGACAAGAGTTCGCCAGACGCTCCCGCGCGGTTCACAGGAATGCTGCCCAGGTGGTCAGCTGTCATCATTTGCACCGTGTGGCTGCTTAATAAACGGACACCATTGAGCTCACCTTTGTTCAGCATGAACTGTAAAAATCTTGCGTAATCTGCTGCGGTCGATGCCAATCCACCGCCACCCGACTCAAACAATGGTGGGGTGTGGATGTTGATCATCTTCAACTGAATACCGCCATCTGGGTCTTTTTTGAATGGTTCGGCAATGCGGTGGTGTTTTTCTTCTGGCACGCTAAAACCCGTCTCCAACATGCCCAATGGGGTGAATATATGCTGTTGCAAAAACTCACTCAATTTTTGCCCGCTGACCACTTCCACCAAAGCGCCCAGCACATCGGTGGCACGGCTGTATTCCCACGCCGTACTTGGTTCAAACTGCAAAGGCAAAGCGGCCAAAATTCTAGAAAACTCGGCATTGTTCGCATCACGCAAACTCATGCCAATTTTTGAGCTGCGATAAGCTTTTTGCACCGCTGTATTGCCTAAAAATTCATAGGTTAAACCTGATGTGTGGCGCAGCAGGTCTTGTATCGTTGCATCGTTTTTCGTAGAGACATAAGAGACTTCCCCATTCGATTCAAGCGCCACTCGTTGCTTGGAAAATTCTGGCAAATACTTGCTAACTGAATCGTTCAACAGCAACTTACCTTGCTCCATCAGCATCATCACCGCCACCGACACAATCGGTTTGGTCATGGAATAAATACGGAATATGGAATCCAGCGCCATTGCAGTGCCTTCGTTTGGATTCTGCTGTCCCAAAGCCTCAAACACCAACTGTTTCCCACCCTGCACTACCATCACCACCGCACCAGGTAAGCGTTGTTTGTCAATCTCTAACTGCATCGTGGCAATTAATCGGGTCATACGGTCTATGTTCGCATCATTTTGCATTGTGGTTTGCATGTGTTCATCTTCTTTCATTAACATTTGCAAAATCTTTAGTGAGCGATTATCCCACCTGTTGCGAAGGGCTTACGTATCCATTGTTTGATGCTTATATATCGCATATATATACTTCGTGCATATTTGGTTTCTTGCAAGCCAATCTTTCTAAACGAATCGTTTTCAATTCAATATGTCAAACAAATCCCTCATCTACGTTGGCGACCCCATGTGTTCATGGTGTTATGGTTTTGGTGTGCCTTTGCAAGCCTTGCTGCAAAGCTTGCCTGATGTGCCTTTGAACTTGGTTTTGGGTGGCCTGCGTGCTTACAACAAAGAAGTGATGCCCGACAATTTGAAAGCCACCATTCACCAACACTGGGATGCTGTTCATAAACGCTCTGGCAAACCTTTTGGCACTGGCCAGTTTGACCGCGCAGGCTACATTTACGATACCGAACCCGCTTGCCGCGCGGTGGTCACCATTCGCAATTTAGCACCGTCGCAAACTTTGGTGATGTACCACGCGGTGCAACATGCGTTTTATGCCTTGGGGCACGACATCACACAAACTCAGGTACTGGCCGATATTTGGCAAGGCATACAAACGCTGCAAGCCGACAAAGTTCCACAACAGACGCTGCTGACCCGCGAAGAATTTGTAGCAGCGTTTGAAAGCGACAAAATGAAAATGCTTACACACGTCGATTTTGAGCAAGTGCAGCAATGGGGCATTCAGGGCTTTCCAGCGTTAATCGCTGTCAATGGCGAGCAAGGTCATATGGTTGCCAACGGCTACATGGAAGCGACAGACATGTTGCAACGCGTGCAAGCTGTTTTTGATGGAACTTAATTTAAACTCTGCTATCATAGAACCATGCGCCGCATTGTTTTCATCCTCATGATCGCTCTGCTACCCATTCGTGGTTGGTTAGGCGAAGCCATGGCGACCGACATGGCTGCTATGAATTTAATAGCACCTCAGGCAATAAATACGCCGACTACAGGCTTAAAACATCATAATGTCAGCATCCCTGGCTGCAATATGAACAAAAACATGGATGACAGCCAAAGCGAAGAAGTGCAAACCAAATCCCCCTGCAACAGCTGCCAAGCTTGTCACGCCACGGGTTTGCTTGATTCCATCCAAGTGATTCCAAGTGCAAGCTCGCACACAACTGTCCCACTGGCGCACATCGCGCAGTTGATCAGCGCCAGTGTCGCGCTGGGTCAAAAACCACCCATTCTGTAATTCTCCGGCCCCAACTCCGTCTGTACTTTTGTTGCAGATTCGATTTTGGTGTGCAAATAGCTGGACATAGGCTAGCCTTACGTTCGCTCATATTCCGTTCACCCCACACAATTTATGGAGAATTCAGTGAAGACAATTTTTTATGAACTTATTAAACCTTTAGCCATTGCAGCTTGTTTGATAAGCAGTTCGCAAGTGGCACAAAGCCAAACAGCAGAAAAAGCGATGCGCTCTGAGCTTGTTGTTAATTACAGATCACCTATCGCAGATTACAAGCCCTACGTGGATGAAAAAATCATTTCCTGGAAAGCCGCTAATGACAAGGTGGGACAAATCGGTGGCTGGCGTGCCTATGCCAAAGAGGCGCAGCAAGCGCTGGACAGCAAGACCGAAGCAACGACAACGAATCCGCATGCAGGACACCACAAATGAAACTCAAAACACCCATCTATATAGCGGTCATTGTGCTGCTAAGCGGCTGTGCCTCGGTCAATATTGACGGTGCATTAGAGCGCACCAGCGACGAAACAAAATCACTTTCGGGTGCTTCTACCCAATTGCTGCGCACCTTAGATGCAAAGACGGCACGGGACAATCAGGTTACAGCGCTGCTTAAATCACCTTTAAGTCAGCAAGCAGCGGTGCAGCTTGCCGTCATCAACAGCCCTGCCCTGCAAACCTTGCTGGCCGAGCGCTGGGGAGACCTCGCACAAGCGGCACAAAGTGGCCGCATCGCCAACCCCATATTGAGTCTAGAACGGGTACGTTTTTTAGATGAGCTGGAATTTGGTCGAATCTTGGCTTTCGGGCTGCTGGATTTGCTTACCCTGCCACAACGCAACAAAATCGCCACAGCGCGCATGAAGCAAGCTGAGCTGCAATTGACTACTGACGTGGTGGGTTTGGTATCACAGGTGCGCATGGCTTGGGTTGCGAGTGTGGGCGCCGCTGAGAGTCTATCGTATGCACGCCAAGTTTATGCATCAGCCCAAGCCAGTGCCGAATTAGCCAGGCGCATGCAAAGCGTAGGCAACTTCAACCGCTTGCAACGGGCTAGGCAGCAAGCTTTTTATGCCGATGCCGCTGCGCAATTACTGGCCAGTAAACAAACCGCCACATCAACGCGAGAAAGCTTGGTTCGACTATTGGGTTTAAAAGACAAGCAAGCCCAAGTTTTGAAACTGCCTGAACGTTTACCGGATTTGCCAAAATCATATTTAATGCCTGATGCTGTGAGCAAAGTGCTGACCACCCAGCGGCTGGATGTGCGAATGGCGCAATCACAGCTTGATGCAAGCATCGAGACGCAAGGATTAGCTGTCATTACCAGCTTGACTGACATCGAATTAGGTCTGCGAAGTGATACGGTGAAAGATACCCACGAGGGCACATCAGATAAACGCAAAGGCTACGAACTTGCGATTCGATTGCCAATTTTTGATTGGGGCGATGCCCAACGTGCCAACATGAATGCAGCCGCACTGGCAGCGCTCAACCGAATGGAGACAGTACTCGTTAACGCGGGGTCTGAGCTGCGCGAAAATTACGCCGCCTACCGATCTGCGTATGACCTATCCCGCCATTACCGTGAGGAAGTGCTACCGCTCGGCAAAATCATTGCTGAAGAAAACCTGCTTGGCTACAACGGCATGTTAATTGGTGTGTTTGAATTGCTGGCAGATCACCGCAGTCAAGTCAACACCGTTAAAGCCGCCATCGCAGCGCAGCAGCAGTTTTGGCAGGCCGATGCTGCACTGCAAGCCACACTTTTGGGCAAACCCATATCAGCGCCTGCGATGAGCGTGGGTGTTTCTTCAGCTGGTGGTGATGCAAAAGCGCACTAAAGCAAACTAAAGGGCATTGAAATCAACCATTTACATCAACAAAACAACATGAACCCAACAACACCATCCATTGCTTCCACACGCCGCAGCTTTTTAGGAGGTGCTGGCGTCATCGCTGCCGCAGTAACGGCAAGCAGCGTCAGCAAAGTCGCCCTCGCGGCCATTCCTGAACCCGTGATTCAAACCAAGCCCGACACCATGCCACCACTCATTCCACAGAGCGGTCGCCCTTACAACCCGGTCGTCACCCTGAACGGCTGGACACTGCCTTGGCGCATGAATCAGGGCGTGAAGGAATTTCACCTCGTCGCCGAACCGGTGGTGCGCGAAATGTCGCCAGGTTTCAAAGCGCATTTGTGGGGCTACAACGGGCAATCACCTGGACCCACTATAGAAGTGGTGGAAGGCGACCGTGTGCGCATTTACGTGACCAACAAATTGCCTGAGCACCATGCTGTTCATTGGCATGGACAACGCTTGCCCAACGGCATGGACGGCGTGGGCGGTCTTACCCAGCCCACCATTGCCCCGGGCAAAACGTTTGCCTATGAATTTGTAGCGCGCCGGCCCGGTACCTTCATGTACCACCCACACGCCGACGACATGCTACAAACCGCGATGGGCATGATGGGCATGTGGATCACGCATCCAAAGAACCCCAATCAGACACCAGGCTACAAAGCGGCAGACCGTGATTACTGCTTCTTGCTCAATGCGTATGACATTGATCCGGGCAGTTACACACCCAAGGTCAACACCATGCTGGACTTCAATATCTGGTCTTGGAATTCACGCGTTTTCCCTGCGATTGATCCTTTACCAGCAAGGCTGGGCGACCGGGTGCGTATTCGCATCGGCAATTTAACGATGACCAATCACCCCATTCATCTGCACGGGCATGAATTTGTCGTGGCGGGTACAGATGGCGGCTGGGTACCGCCTTCAGCCCGATGGCCAGAAGTCACGGCCGATATTGCACCCGGGCAAATGCGGGCGCTTGAATTTGAAGCCACAGAACTGGGCGATTGGGCCTTTCACTGTCACAAACTGCACCACACCATGAACGCTATGGGTCACAGTGTGCCCACCATGATTGGCGTGGATCACAGCAAAGTTGTCAAATCCATCACCAAACTTATCCCCGACTACATGGTGATGGGCGAGCGTGGCATGGCTGATATGGGTGAAATGACCATGCCCATACCTGACAATACCGCTCCCATGATGACCGGACAAGGCCCCTTCGGTGCGGCCGAAATGGGCGGCATGGTCTCTTTGCTCATGGTGCGCAAAGACATCAAACCGGGTGACTACAGCAACCCTGGCTGGTACAAACACCCAGAGGGAACGGTAGCCTATGAGGTCAACGAACCTGTCGCAGACCCGTTAAGGTTCAAAGCAGAAAGCAAAAGCTCAAAACCGTTGATTCAGCAAAAGCCAGCCAACACAGAAGTAAAAATCCGCAAACCACAAGGCACGTCAAGCCATACTGGTCATTGATGATTGCACCACTACTAAGGGATACATCATGAAGAAAATAATTCGACTGATCCAAGTCTTGACACTCTGTATATTCGCCAGCGCAGCCTCTGCTGCACCGAGTGGTACGGCATATACGGCTAATGAACGCAACAATTCAATCAGCACGGTTAATTTGACAAACGGTCAGGTTAGTACCACCGTGCTGACCATAGCGCCGCATAACGTACAGGTTTCAGCTGATGGCAGTCGCCTACTTGCCGTGGGTACGCCTGCACACGGTGAACACCACGCTGACGAGGGTGGTCAGTTATGGGTGTTTGATACGGCGGCTATGGACAAGCCTCTGTTTGTCTTATCTGCAGGCGCGCATCCTGCCCATGTGATCACTGATCAATCAGGGAAATTAGCAATAGTGACAGATTCTGGAAATAATACGGTCAACGTGTTTGATCTAGATAAGTATGCGTTAGTGACGACCATCAAAACGGGAAAGTTCCCGCACGGATTGCGTTTAAGTCCCAATGGCAAGGATCTCTACGTCGCCAACATGAAAGAAGGCAGTGTATCCGTTATTGACCTTATTAGCATGGTTGAAGTTGCACGAATTGCGGTTGGGAAGGCACCAGTTCAGGTTGGGTTTTCACCAGACGGTTTGCAAGCCTATGTCTCATTGAGTGCTGAAAACAAACTTGGATTCATTGACACCGTGCAGCGCAGGCTGGTCGCTAAAACTTCAGTAAGTCGAGTACCCATTCAAATGTCCGCTCTGCCCGATGGTTCGCATATATACGTAGCCAATCAGGGTAGTTCGCAACAACCTGACGACAAAGTTTCAGTCCTCGATGCAAAAACTCGCAAACTCATCAAGACTATAACGACAGGCAAAGGCGCACATGGCGTGGCGGCAAGCACCGACGGAAACTACGTTCTGATAACCAATATCGAAGCAGGCACGTTGTCAGTCATCGATGCCAGTACGCACCAAGTGGTTGCAACCCATGCTGTGGGCGCGGGTCCCAATGGCGTTAGCTACTTAGCCAATAAGCCTTAACCATTAATCTAAACCTAGCAAATAACTTCACAAAACCAATGAATTATTTTATTTTCAAACATAAGAAAACCATGACAAAACTACAGCTCACATTCAGTCTAGCAACATTCACCTTGATAGCCAACACAGCGATCGCCAGCGGAAATCATGCTGGCGGGCATGATGCACCGACGATCGGAGAAGCTGGAAAGGCAGCGCAAGTGACACGCACCATTCAAGTAGAAATGCGCGACACCATGCGGTTTGTGCCAGCAAACTTTTCCATAAAACAGGGTGAAACAATCCGTTTTGTTGTAAAAAATATGGGCAAATTAAAACACGAGTTCACGCTGGGCACTGACAAGGATCTCAAAGAACATTATGAAGTAATGAAGAAATTTCCTGAAATGGAGCATGCCGATGACAACATGCTGAGTGTGGCACCTGGACAAACTGGAGAGATGCTATGGAAATTCAGCCAAGCAGGCTCTGTAAACATCGCATGTTTGCACGTGGGTCATTATGAAGCGGGCATGAAGGGTGTGGTAAAAGTAGAAGCAAAAAAAGTACCAACAAATGGAGCGAAAAATGATAGCCACCTCAGCCATTAAACTGATTTCACGTCGCGCGGTATTACAGCTTTCACTGTTTGGCGTCAGCTCAGCCTTACTGAGCCAGCCACTACAAGCCGCGTCTCGTACCACTGCACCTGTGATTACCGTTTGGAAAACCCCAAGCTGCGGTTGCTGCAAGGCTTGGGTTGCACACTTACGTCAAAACGGCTTTGAGGTTGTGACCAACGATGTGAGTGACACAAGCGCTGTGCGTAAGAAGTTTGACTTTCCAGACCAATATGGGTCTTGCCACACGGCCAAATTAGGCGAATATGTTCTTGAAGGCCATGTGCCTGCTGAAGATATTCGCAAACTGTTGCAAGACAAGCCGCCAGCCCGTGGTCTTGCTGTACCCAGCATGCCGCTAGGCTCGCCTGGTATGGAAGGAGTCGGCCCTTACGCTGGTGTTCGTCACGCCTACAACGTACTTTTAGTCTTAAACGACGGAAGTTCACGAGTTTTTAAATCTTATGCAGCTATTTCGTCAAATAAGTCTTAATTTTGACTTCTACTGCTTTAAATTCAAAGGAATCACCATGAAAAATATCAATTCTCTTTTAATCGTCGCCATGCTAATTACTGGAACTTCAGCCAGTTTTGCAGCTTCTCACGCGGCAGCACCTGCTGCAAGCGGTGCTTCGACTGTATCTGCTTTACCAATCGCCCAAGCTGAAATACGCAAAATAGATTTGGAGAACAAAAGAATCACCCTTAAGCACGGTGAAATCAAAAACCTCAACATGCCGGGAATGACCATGGTGTTTGTGGTGAAAGATGCAAAATTATTAGACGATGTGAAAACGGGAGATAAAGTTAGCTTCACGGCTGATCACATCAATGGCGTGTTCACGGTTTTATCAATCAAAAAATCGAACTGAAACTTTCCATCGTCATATGCTATAGTTTAAGCATGACTCCCGTCGATGCAAGGATGAACCACATAGCCGTTGCGCGGCGCAGCGTTCTCGAAGATCGCGGCTCGCTGCCGAGCAGCCATATCGATAGCTGGATAGAGCGCTCATGGAAACGATGCCTCTCCAAGGGCTTTCAGCCGCAAACTGCCGTTGAATTCGCACAAATCAGCAGACAAGATTTGCATCGCGTGGAGATAGAAAACCACGACCTGTTATGTGCCGCCAAACCCTTGATGGATAAATTAGGGCGCGCTATAGCCAATACCAACTATTTTGCCATTTTGACCAATGCGCACGGCATTGTGATTGATACAAATGGGCCAATTGATCAATCGGACAAACGCGCCAGATTGATCAGCAGAATTGGCGTCGATTTGTCTGAGCATACGGTAGGCACCACCGCCATTGGCGCAGCATTGACCGAACTACAACCGGTTTGGTTGCACCGTGGTGAGCATTTCTTCAACGACAACACCGCATTCAGCTGCGCCGGCTCGCCTTTGTTTGGATCAACGGGACAATGCATTGGCATGCTGGACCTGACTGGCATCATGGTGCCAGAACGCCCTGAGCTGAAACACCTGACCTCATTAACCGCTCGTACAATTGAAAACGCGCTGTTACTGCAACAAGCACACAATTTACTGTTGCGCATCAATTGGCCAGGCCAACCGCTGGGCGAAGACACCGACGGGTTGATAGCGCTGGACAACGATGGCAATATCTTAGGTGCCAACCAATCCGCACGATTCATGGTGCCGCAATTAACGCAGCTCTCCAAAAGTGCAGGCATGCATGCCAGCGACTTGTTTGCCATGTCGTTTTCTATGCTGTTTGACAGTTCTCGTCGATCTCATGCTGCCATCGAGGTGCCGCTTTGGTCAGGTTTACGCATCATCGCTTTGGCATTGCGTCATGAAAACGAACGCATCAACATGCACATCCGTACCGATTCCCTCCATGCCAGCCCGGCGTTGCGAGATGTAGAAACTGAGATGATCAAGCAAGCTGTTGACCAAGCTCGAGGCAATATTGCACAAGCCGCACGCGATTTAGGAATTAGTCGTGCAACGCTATATCGAAAATTAGCGACAAAATAACTGACATAAATTGGCACACATTCAGTTCATGTAGGTTTGTGCCTTCATGCGATCTGCCGAATACGCAATAACAAGTGCCGAGATGATTCACTCATCCAGCGTTTTTAAAAACTAAAACGCTTCATGAATGTCTCATTTTGAGAATACACGCTCACCATTAGGGTTAATCCTTAGCTCTCAGGCGCAAAATTTCGTGTCCAATGCTATGCATAAGAATTCATAGGCTTAGCAATTAGTTTATTTTCAATTGCATGCCTTTAACTTGATTTGTTCAATAAAGATGGAGGACTGACATGCAAAAAATGCTGCACATTAACGCAGACAAGTGCACCGGCTGTTTGCAGTGCGAAATGGCTTGTGCTTTTGAAAACTATGGCACTTTTGCCACGGCCAAATCGCGCATTAAGGTCTTCAACTTCCACGAAACAGGTAAAAAAGTACCCTACACCTGCACCCAATGCGACGAGGCTTGGTGCTTGCACGCTTGTCCGGTAGAAGCCATCACGGTTGACAAAGCCACAGGCGCAAAAGTGGTCAACGAAGCCACCTGTGTGGGTTGCAAAGTTTGCACCATTGCCTGCCCGTTTGGCACGATCAACTATGTTGAAACCACTGGCAAAGTTCAAAAATGTGACCTGTGTGGCGGCGACCCAGCTTGTGCTACCGCTTGCCCAACATCGGCTATCACCTATGTCGATGCCAACTGGACCGGTATTGGAAAAATGGAACAGTGGGCGAATAAATTAGGCAATCAACCGGCTGCTGCCTGAGTTGATGTTGACAACTAAGCAATTTCATTAGGAGAACACATCATGGCATGGGCAGGAAAAATCCTACGGGTAAATTTAACAGCTGGCACAGTCAAATCTGAGCCACTGAACATGGAATGGGCACGCTCTTACATCGGTTCGCGTGGCTTGGGTACCAAATACTTTGTTGAAGAAGTGGATGCCAAAGTGGATCCATTGTCTGTTGATAACAAACTCATCTGGTCAACAGGTCCTTTAACTGGCACGATGGCATCAACCGGTGGACGCTACACCGTGATCACCAAGGGCCCATTGACTGGCGCAATTGCTTGCTCCAATTCAGGCGGCTATTGGGGTGCAGAGTTCAAAATGGCGGGCTGGGACATGGTGATCATGGAAGGCAAATCAGCCAAGCCAGTTTATCTGTATGTGAACGATGATGTGGCTGAACTACGCGATGCCTCGCACATTTGGGGTAAGAGCGTTTGGGAGACTGAAAACATCCTGAAAACCAGCTTGCAAGACCCTTTAACTCGTGTTTCTAGCATTGGCAAAGCCGGTGAAAACGGCGTCTTGTTTGCAGCCGTTGTAAACGACATGCACCGTGCCGCTGGCCGTTCTGGCGTGGGCGCTGTCATGGGCAGCAAAAACCTCAAGGCGATTGCTGTACGTGGCACCAAAGGTGTGGGCAATTTGCACAATCCCAAAGCCTTCATGGCAGCCGTTAACGAGAAGAAAAAAATTCTTGCCGAAAACGGTGTGACTGGTACAGGCTTGCCAGCCATGGGCACGCAAGTGCTGATGAGCGTGATCAACGAAGTGGGTGCCCTGCCCACTCGCAACCACCGCGACAATCAGTTTGAAGGTGCTAAAGACATTGGCGCAGAAGCCATGGCAACACCACGCAAATCCGATGGCAAAAAACACTTGGTTACCAACCAAGCGTGTTTTGGTTGCACCATTGCTTGCGGCCGCATCAGCAAAATGGACGAAAACCATTTCACCATTGTCAACAAACCACAATACCGTGGTGCCAATGGTGGTCTGGAATACGAAGCCGCTTGGTCATTGGGTGCTGCCAATGGCGTGAATGATTTAGAGGCCCTGCAATACGCCAATTTGTTATGCAACGAAGAAGGCATTGACCCCATTAGCTTTGGTGCAACCGTAGGCGCCGTGATGGAACTCTACGACATGGGCGTACTGACCAAAGAACAAGTGGGTATTGAAGCCAAATTTGGCTCGGCACAAGCGCTGGCATTTTTGGCTGAAGAAACCGTCAATGGACGTGGTTTTGGCAAAGAGATTGGCCAAGGTTCAAAGCGCTTGACAGCCAAGTATGGTCACCCAGAATTGTCCATGAGCAGCAAAGGGCAAGAATTCCCTGCTTATGACGGTCGCGCCATTCAAGGTATTGGCTTGGCTTATGCCACTTCAAACCGTGGTGGTTGCCATTTGCGCGGTTATACCATTGCATCTGAAGTGTTGGGCATACCGGTTAAAACTGACCCCTTAGAGCATGAAGGCAAACCAGAATTGGTCAAAGCCTTTCAAGATGCGACAGCGGCATTTGATTCATCTGGCTTGTGCATCTTCACCACCTTTGCTTGGGGATTGGCTGACCTCGCACCGCAAATGCAAGGCGCGTGCGGTGATCAGTACACCACTGAAGAGTTGGAAAAAATTGGCGAACGCATTTGGAACATGGAACGCGAATTCAACAACCGTGCGGGTTTCACCGCCAAGGACGACAGCTTGCCTAAGCGCCTGCTGACTGAAGCCTGCAAAACAGGCCCAGCCAAAGGCAAGGTCAATATGCTGGCCGATATGTTGCCAAAATACTATGCAGCACGCGGCTGGGACAAAGAAGGCAAACCTACAGCGGATACACGCAAACGACTTGGTTTGTGATCGAAAGAGTCACGCCATTTGAGCCAACCCAAAAAGCGACTCCAAGGGGTCGCTTTTTAATTTGAAGAGGACTAAACAACATGCACCACATCATCATTGGCGGCGGGCCTGCAGGTTTGATAGCTGCAGAGACAATACGCAAATTAGCACCGTTTGACAACATCAGCATCATCAGTGACGAACCAGAACCAGCTTATTCACGCATGGCGATACCGTATTTGCTGATGGGCAAAGTAGACGAACGCGGTACCCATTTACGCAAAAGCGCCACACATGTTGCTGATTTAAAGGTAAATTGGGTTCAAGCCAGCGTGAAATCTGTCAATGTTGCTAGTAAAACCATAGCATTTTCGACCGATAAATCGACAACTATCGATGCCAGTTTTGATACCTTGCTGATCGCCAGTGGCTCACATCCAATTGCACCACCTATTCCAGGTATCAACTCTGAAGGTGTGCACACCTGCTGGACTTTGGCTGATGCACGCCACATCATGGCCAAGGCTGGCAAAGGCACACGTGTGTTGCAACTGGGCGCGGGTTTCATTGGTTGCATCATCATGGAAGCACTGGCAGCACGTGGTGTGAAATTGAGCGTGGTGGAAATGGGCGATCGCATGGTGCCACGCATGATGGGGCCTGCTGCTGGCGGCATGATTCGCCAATGGTGCGAAAACAAAGGCGTTGAAGTCTTCACGTCCACCAAAGTTGAATCAATAGAGGCTGGCAAACCACTCAAAGTTAAATTAAGCAATGGCAAGACAGTGGAAGCCGACTTGCTCATCAGCGCAGCTGGTGTACGTCCTGCGATTGGTTTTTTGAAAGATTCTGGCGTCACGTGTTTATTGGGCGTTTTGACCGACGCGCATTTGCAAACCAATGTGCCCGGCATATATGCCGCAGGCGATTGCGCAGAAGCGTTTGACAAAATCAGCGGCAAAACCATTGTCAGCGCCATTCAGCCCAACGCGGCTGAACAAGCGCGTTGCGCAGCTATCAACATGGTGGCCTACAGCCGTGGCGAGCCAGCCAAAACCGAGCTCAAAGGCGTGACACAAATCAATGTGTTGGACACATTGGGTTTAATCTCTTGCAGCTTTGGCAACTGGCAAGGTGTGAGCGGTGGCGAGCATGTTGAGATTAACGACATACCCAACAATCGCCATTTGAACTTGCAATTCAAAGATGATGTGTTGGTGGGCTGCAATGCGGTGGGCTGGACCCAACACGTGGGTGTGCTGCGCAGCTTGGTAGAAGACCAAATCAATCTCGGTTCTTGGAAAGACAAACTCAAAGCTGACCCCACATTGTTGGTAGAAGCCTATTTGGCCAGTGCACAAGGGCAAGGCCAGTGGTCGGGTGCAGGTGATGAGCGCAGACGTTGAAATTCGCAGATAAACTCAATCTATGCACATCACGCTCAAACTTTTTGCCACCCTCACCGATTACTTGCCCGCCGAATCGCGCTACACCAACATCGTTGAGCTGGACGTGACGGAAGGCACCACCATTGGTGACATCATCAGCCAATACCAATTACCACCTAAGTGGGTGCATTTGGTGTTGGTCAACGGCAGTTACATCAACCCTGAAGATCGCGCTACAAAATGCCTAATCGAAGACGACGTACTTGCCATCTGGCCACCCATTGCAGGTGGGTAACTCGTTTCATGCAATCCTTTTACGCTGAACGCTTCGAGCGCGAAATGGGTTGCACCGAAGCCGAATGGCTGCGCTGGTTACCCAATGCGATTGGGGATAAACATTGGAAATTGCAAACCCAATCCGCTGGCGTGCGCATTGGTGACGGTGCACTGGGCTTGAAATGGCAAGTCGCCGAGCCGCGCGTCATTGGCTTGGTGAGAATCCCCCGCTTGCTGGTCAGCTTTCGTTTTGCAGGCTTAGATGATGCCCAGCGTTATGCTTTCATGAAGCGCTTTGATTTGTATATGCAGCGTGGTGGGGGTTAATTCAAACTTGCATTGTTCACTGCGTTTCACTTGCAATTGTTGTGCAATTTCCATTGCGCTTCATGACCTATTTTTTTGGCAAATTCAGGCACGGTGCAACGCGCAACTTCTGCGGCGTCTGTCGATATAGGTTTATCAGATTCCACACTCGGCATGCTGTTGTCTGAATGCATGCCTCTGTTAGAAATCATATCGCGCATCATGTCAGGATCAGTATTCAGCGTACCTTTGGTGTAAACCACAGGTGCAATCACAAATAGGCTGGCGATGAAAGCTGCCAACACAGCCACTTGCGGCCACCGCAATTGGTTGCTTGCTGGTGGGGGCAAATCGCACACACCACCGGGACACAACTCGGCTTGATTCTTATAAATCATGTTGTAAATTTTGCAACCAATGCAAATGCCGAACGATGTCTCAAAAAACATCAAGATCAAACATGTACCGCAAGACAGAAAATTGATGGGTCCCAGCATGTGATTGAACACCATGGTGTAGGCCATGACCAATGCCAAGACAAAACCAATGCCCCAAGCAAAACGCTTTTGGGGTGCGCCTGAATAATCAGGCTGCTGCTTGCGCACCATCCACTGCCCCAAAATCATGCTGGGCGCGTAGCGCGGGTTGATGAACAAGCGGATGGTGAAGTCAATCAAGAAAATGATGACAAATAAACGTATAGGCTGAAAATTACCCGCCAACCACGCATTCATAAAAGCCACCAGCGCAGGGAAAAACAAGATGCCAGCAGCAGCGCGCACCACGCGTTCGTTGAATACGCGCACGCTGTAACCGTCCACTTTGTCGCCAAACGCAAATAATTCGCTCATAGTCAATCCCAGTTGTTCACAATCACGAGTATCGCACGCATGAATGTGATTCAATTCATATCGCTTTGAAGGACAGTTAAACTTTGGTAAAGTTCAACAACCATCCATCAGAAAACAACTCCCACTCATCATGATCACCCTCTACGGCATACCCAACTGTGACACTGTGAAAAAAGCCCGTGCTTGGCTCACTGAGTATGGTTTGGACCACCAGTTCCACGACTTTAAGAAATTGGGGGTTCCACCTGATCGTTTGAAGCTATGGATGGCTGCAGTCGGCTGGGAAACGCTGTTGAATCGCAAGGGCACCATGTGGCGCAAGCAAAGTCCAGAGGTTCAAGCCAGTGTGGTTGACGCGCAAAGCGCGGCGGAACTGATGTTGATGCAAAGCTCTGTCATCAAGCGTCCAGTTGTTGAATGGACTGCAAACCCGAGCAAAGTCGACATCACGGTCGGCTTCAAACCTGACGCGTGGGCCAAACGTCTGTAACACGGCAATCCAACTATTTTATATACCAAATTGGCCTTCATCCGGCGTATTTATTGCCTAGTGTGCTATAAATTTTATAGCATTTTAGCAATAATCTGCGCTATTTAAATAACTTCACCCTATCTTTACATCAGCGATACACAACGCCGTCAGCTACTGGCCACGCCCTGCGTTGTAGGTGTACTGGACGGGCAAGTGTGAAATTCCTCACCACCTTTGTTCAGGCGTTTAGAGTTTTATCTTCTCATTGAAGGAGTATTTGTCATGGAAAAGAGCATAAATAAAGTTTTGGTCTTGAAACGCGTTTTGTCCGCCGCTTTAATAGCAACTGCAGGTGCCAGCTTTGCACAAACTGGGCCCGCCAACGCCTATGGCATTGTGGTCTCAAGCACACCTGTTGTGCAAAAAGTCACTGTGCCTAAACAAATTTGCACAACCACAACCGTTCAATATGGCCAACCCACAGGCGGTGGCGCATTGTTAGGCGCAGTCGTGGGCGGTGCCATTGGCAACCAGTTTGGCAAAGGTGATGGTCGCGCTGTGGCAACCGTGATTGGCGCTCTGGGTGGCGGCATTGTGGGCAACCAAATTGAAGCGCAAGGTCAATACCCTACACAACATTGCCGCACTGAAAACATGGTGGAAAACCGCACTGTGGCGCAAACCGTGGTGTATGACTACGCGGGTCAGCGCTACACCGTGCAAATGCCAGCTGAAGGTGATTTCCGCCCTGGTGTGCGTTTGGCCTTGTTTGTGGATGCTCCAGCACCTGCACCGGTGCATACCACGACTTACATTTATGGCGCACCCGCTGTAAACCCAGTGGTGTACTACAACGTGTTTGATGACTATCGCCACGTTTATCGCCCTATCAGCTACCACAGCAAACCGTACTATGTTGCACCACACGCCGCTGTACGACCCGTGCGCCCACCTGTACAACATGTCCATCGCGTACCACAGCGTGAACCTCATCGCGAACCACACCGGAATTGGTAAGCCAGAATCGCCTAAAATCTAAGGGTGCATCCAAGAGATGCATCCTTTTTTTTGCCTCATCGTCTGCCTTACCACGCTACACCAGGATTACTTTCAACATGTCAAACATCACTGCCCAATTCCCCAATGTCACCGTCGCCACCACTGCCAGTGTCTACTTTGACGGTAAATGCATCAGCCACGGGATAACTTTGGCCGATGGCACGAAAAAATCAGTGGGCGTGGTTTTACCTGCTACCCTTACCTTCAATACAGGTGCTCCCGAAATCATGGAATGCACAGCTGGCAGCTGCGAGTACAAATTGGCAGGCAGTGAAAACTGGGTGAAATCCAGCGCTGGCGAAAAATTCAGCATTCCAGGCAACTCCTGCTTTGACATACGTGTCACAGAGCCTTACCACTACATATGCCATTTTGGTTAATTTAAATTTAAATTAATTACCTAAACGGTTAACTATTATTTTTACAATATAAAACAATAAGATAAACACCAACATGTCAGCTACCATACTTCAACATTTACCCATTCAACAAAAAGTCGGCATCGCTTTTTCTGGCGGTTTGGACACCAGTGCCGCACTGCATTGGATGAGACTCAAAGGTGCCATTCCCTATGCCTACACTGCGAATTTGGGGCAACCTGATGAGCCCGATTACGACGAGATTCCAAAAAGGCGATGGAGTATGGTGCTGAAAAAGCCCGATTGATTGACTGCCGCGCCCAATTGGCGCACGAAGGTGTGGCCGCTTTACAAGCAGGCGCGTTTCATATTTCGACAGCCGGCATGACGTATTTCAACACGACACCACTGGGTCGTGCGGTAACGGGCACGATGCTGGTAGCAGCCATGAAAGAAGACGATGTCAATATTTGGGGTGACGGCAGCACATTCAAGGGCAATGACATAGAGCGCTTTTACCGCTATGGTTTGCTGACCAACCCATCATTGAAAATATACAAACCGTGGTTGGATCAATTATTTATTGATGAATTAGGTGGACGTACTGAGATGTCGGCGTTTATGACGCAACACGGCTTTGGTTACAAAATGAGTGCTGAAAAAGCCTACTCGACAGATTCCAATATGTTGGGTGCCACGCACGAAGCCAAAGATTTGGAGTTTTTAAACAGCGGCATCAAAATCGTCAACCCCATCATGGGCGTGCCATTTTGGCGCGACGATTGTGTGGTGAAAGCTGAGACCGTTTCGGTTCGTTTTGAAGAAGGACGCCCCGTTGCACTGAACGGCGTGGAATACTCTGATTTGGTTGAGCTGATTTTAGAAGCCAACCGTATCGGTGGCCGTCACGGCTTGGGTATGAGTGACCAAATCGAAAACCGCATCATCGAAGCCAAGAGCCGTGGCATCTACGAAGCCCCTGGACTGGCTTTGCTATTTATAGCGTATGAACGATTGGTGACGGGCATTCACAATGAAGACACCATTGAACAATACCGCACCAACGGCTTGAAACTAGGTCGCTTGTTGTACCAAGGCCGCTGGTTTGACAGCCAAGCCATCATGTTGCGTGAATCTGCGCAACGCTGGATTGCACGTGCCGTGACGGGTGAAGTAACCATTGAATTGCGCCGTGGTAATGACTATTCATTGCTCAATACCGAATCGCCTAACCTGACCTACAAACCCGAGCGTTTGAGCATGGAAAAAGTCGAAGACGCGCCCTTCTCACCGCTGGACCGCATCGGTCAACTGACCATGCGCAACCTCGACATCGTGGACACCCGCGATAAGTTGGCGATCTACGTCAAATCAGGTTTGTTGACCATGGGTGACAGCTCATCGCTGCCTCAATTAGGCAGCAAAGACAACACGCCTAAAAAATAAATTTTTCTTGTGAATCAAAACAGTTTGTGGCCAGTTCTGGCCGCATTTTGTGTGACGCTTGCCGCGGTTTACTTATGTGATCTTTGGCTTGCCAATCGATCACACGTATCCCCAACTTTCAAAAGAAAACCGAATGAACTCGCATTGAATGGTTTGCGCGGGTTCGTGATCTTTTGTGTAGTCATTCATCACGCGACAATATTCTATGGTTACTTACGTACTGGTGTATGGCAAACATCATTTTCGTATTTGCAAGTTCATTTAGGAATAAACAAAGTTTTTGTACTTTTTATGCTGAGTGGTTTTTTGTTTACGACTAAGCTAATCAACGCCAAATTCTCATCCAAACCTTTTAATTGGCTAGCTTTTTATATTGCACGCACCTTGCGATTGGTGCCCATGTACCTTGTATTTTTAGCTGGTTCTTTATGCATTGTATTTGTCGCAACTCATTTCACTTTGCAAGAGTCTTTCAATGCGCTGATCAAACAGATTGCGCAGTGGTTGAGTTTCACTTTGCTTGGATCGCCCGCAATTAATGGTTTTGACATGACTCCCATAGCAGGTATAACTTGGTCACTTCCCTACGAATGGTTTTTTTATGGCCTGCTTCCCTTGGTGGCCTATGCCATTCGCCCAATTCCCAAATGGCCTTATGTGACTTTGGCGATCGCGTGTGCTATATGCTTGTACCTGTGGCAACCTTTATGGGATTTCATGACTGCTTTTGTATTTGGTATCGCAATGGCTGCGTTGGTTCGCAATCCTAGGATATCTCGATTTTCGAATCAATTGATAGGTACATTATTCGCCATCATGTGTATAGTTGTGGCCGCCATTGCTTTTCCAAATGGCCGCGAAATAGGATCGCGCATTTTCATATTTATGGCTGTTTGCGTGATTGCAGCAGGCAACGATATTTTCAAATTATTCAAATTGCGAGTATTTCAGAGTTTGGGGGAGCGCTCATATAGTATTTACCTCTTACATAGTCTTGTTTTTTATATTGCTTTTGAGTTTGTACTGAGCCATCAATACGCTGCCGCACTTAACGCAGCTGGACATTGGACCGTTATATCTGTTAGCTTTGCAATCATCATACCGATTTGTTATGTGACATACCATTTTATTGAACGACCAATCCAGCAATTTGCACCCGCTATAGAGCAGTGGCTAGAAAGTAAATTCCTAAATCAAGCTAAAGCTGACATTTTTAGAGCTTGAACTGGAGCAGCGCTAATTTTTTCAACCGCCAACCACTTACGCCCGTTAATCTAACAAACAAGGCAAGAATCAGCTATCATTTGTACTACTTTAGGACAAATGATTTGGATACGACGAAACAAGTCGAAACACATGCAACGCTGGTAGAGAATGTATCAAATTCTCATGACTTAACGCGTGAGGAGTGGTTTGAATTTGAATCCAACCGCTTGTTGCTAGAGCCGCGCAAACAAACTGTCTCCACTTTTTTGCGCGTGTTCATGGGCTTGGCATTGATTTTTTATGCCCCGCAAGCCGCAGTCATCATTTGGTTACTGTTGTCATTTGCAGGCAACTTTTGGATGCAAAGTTTAATCGGTCAATATGCCAAATTGTTAAGTGGTTTGAGTGAACAACACCACGTTATGACGGAATCGATGACCCAAGTTGCCGAACAATACAAATTAGCATGGCGCGTGAACGCATTGATTTGGGGTGGTGCCAGTTTTTTGTTCATTCATTATCTTCCGTTTAATGCGCAACTCATCAGTTTGGTGATCGCCAATGCATTGGCATTTTTGTCCATAACCCGCACCAGTGTGAATGTGAAACTGATGAACCAAGTTACTGCCATTTTGATATTGGCGCAGCTCTTGTTTGCCGTTTTGCATTTCATCGGCACTGAAACCGACGACAGCAAGTTTCAAATTTATGCAATCTATGTTGTTTACTTGCTGTTCAGCTGGTATTTGTTGCGAATTGTGGGGCGCAGGTTTGCAAATTTGCATCGCAGTTATTGGTCAGCTGAATACGCCAAGATCAAACTCATTGATGATTTGAAGACATCGCAACAACAATTGGAAATCAAACACAATGCTTTGCAAGAAGCAGACAAAGTGATTCAACGCTTTTATTCCGGCGCAGCACATGATCTGCGACAACCGATTGGCGCAATGCGCTTGTATGTGGACATGCTGGAAACGGATTCAGAAGAAAACCAACAACTCATCAGCAAAATCAAACAATCATCTGATTCAGTTAATCAATTGTTCAATGAATTATTTGATTTTCACAAATTGAATATATCGTCCGATGCGTCAGCATTGAAAATCATCTCGATCGAAGAAATTTTCACGCGCTTGGCCTTGCATTTTGAGCCGATAGCGCAAACAAAAAAAATCAAGTTGAAATTCAAACGTAAACAAGGCAATTTGAATGTCAATGTCCAGTATTTCACCCGCATATTGAGTAACTTCGTCACGAATGCCATTCGCTACACCGACAAAGGGGGCGTGTTAGTGGGTGTTCGCAAAACGTCTGAACATATTAGCTTTGAGGTCTGGGACACCGGAATTGGTATTCAAACCACTGTGCAAGACAAAATCTTCCAAGAATTTTTCCGCGCGGATGCACCTAATAAAGATACCGAAGGTTTGGGGCTGGGTTTGGCTATCGTCAGCGAATTGGTGCAGCGCATGGACGGCGCTCGCATCGTTTTTCAATCAAAGCCGGGTAAGGGCAGCGTGTTCAAGCTTCAAATCCCTATCACACTTTACACAAAACAAGGGTAATTACCCATTCTATAAGTAGTTGATTATATTAGCATAGACACCGCTACATAAACGACACCTTCGCCTCGCGGATGACGCTCTTATGAGCACAAGTCAATATTGCAATTAGGGGATTCAGTCCCTTTTTTCAATCTTTGTAATCCAATACCAAATGGAAAATCACTATGCAAAACTACGTCAATAATCATCTTCAGAACCATCTGAATCGTCGTTTGATTCTTCAATCTGCCGCTGCTGGTTTAACTGTATTAGCTGCTGGTTGTGCAACATCAGCAAAAGATGGTCGTCCGCGCGTGGTTGTGATAGGAGGTGGCTGGGGGGGTATGGGTGCAGCACGCGCTTTGGCAGAAAGTAACAAAGTGGCGGTAACCCTTTTGGAGCCAAACGAAAGCTTCATATCTTGCCCTATGAGCGCACTGTTCTATGCTGGACACGAGCAACTCAGCTACCTACAGCGCAGTTACGCGCCATTAGACAAGCTGGGAATACGGCGCGTTCGTGAACGAGCCATAGGCATTGACCGTGCAGCTCAAATGGTCGTCACGGCTACACAAAAACTGCCCTATGACTTCTTAGTACTCTCCCCTGGCATTGAATACATGGAAGAGTCACTGCCTGGTTATGCTCAAGGACGTGATCAATTGCCAGTGGGGTTTCGTGCGTTCGAACAATTGGCAGTCAAACAGCAGATCGATACATTCCTAAGCCAAGGTGGCAACATGGTAATAACAGCACCTAAGCCACCTTATCGTTGCCCACCTGCACCGTATGAACGGGCCATGAT
This sequence comes from Candidatus Aalborgiella aggregata, assembly GCA_016705065.1. Taxonomy (GTDB): domain Bacteria; phylum Pseudomonadota; class Gammaproteobacteria; order Burkholderiales; family Burkholderiaceae_C; genus Aalborgiella; species Aalborgiella aggregata. The sequence goes on from JADIYY010000001.1 coordinate 1,016,336, forward strand.
GGTTGCTGAGCAAATGAAACTCCGTGGCACGAAAGGCAAAATCATATTAATCGATGCCAACCCAAACCCAATGCCGCCACCCATCGCAAAGCCAGTACTGCATGCAATGCAATCCCTTTACGCAGACCAAATCGAATACATGCCAAATACCGAAATGCGTAGCGTTGATGCAGCACGCAAGGTGTTGTCCACCAGCAAAGGTGACATCTCTTACAGGGCTGCAAATATTGTGCTGCCAATGCGAGCACCAAGTTTAATTCGCGAGGCAAAGCTGGGTGAACGTTGGGCGAGCATCAAACTACCTACCTTCCAAAGTTCAGCCGACGACAAAATCTATGTCATTGGCGATTCTGTAGGCACCCCATTACCTATGAGCGGCCATGTGGCTTTTTCAACTGGTCAACAGGTGGCCAACGATATCCTCGCAACCATCCTAGGCAAAGCTGTACGCCAGCCCTTAGGCACAGAGGTAACACTGCCAGCTGGCATCTGCTGGTGCAAAGTGACTAAAAGCAATGCCATCATGATTTACGTCACTCCAAGCATGGAAATTGGTCAACCACCCAAAAACAAATTTCAGGTTGACCCGCAGCATAACCCTGCATCTGGAAAAGCTTCACGCGACTGGGCTCAGTCAATGTGGAATGCCATGTTGGGTTGATACAAACTTTTTTGCGTAGCAAGCCTAGCTTTGTCGATCGGTTAAATAATTAGGTTAAGCCAGTTTGCCAGGCTTAACCTGCACGTTCTATCAAAGATTTCCCCGCTTGCACCACAAATTTGGCGCTCGTGGAAACTTGTGAATTTGGTTGACGCACATCGTCCACAACCCGCAGATTTGTGATGAGCTGTTGAGGAGTGAACTCCATCAAACCGTAACCTCTTTGTGTTGCATCCGCATAAACAAAATGCGGGTTTTCAGCCAATCGCTCTGCCGTCCTAGCAATGGCACTGCTGCCCGCTGGTGATGTGATGCTGGTGCCACAAAACTCGACACCTATGGGTTTACTGTTTTGCGCAGCAGGTGTTTGCGCATAGTCCGCTTTTATGTGCCCGACCCAATTTTCATGCACATCGCCCCCCAGCATCACAGGGTTAGCCACGGCATGCTTTTGCAAGGCATCGGTCAATTTTGTACGTGCTTGAGGGTAACCATCCCAACCGTCGTTGAAAAAACTCTGACCCACTCCTGGTTTGTTATCTCGCAAACCAAACAAAGTGGATTGCGCCATCACGTTCCAAGTTTGACCACGCTGTTTGGCTTTGACAAACTGAGCCTCTAACCATGCCTCTTGCCTTGCACCTAACAGTGTCCGCTTAGGATCTAACCAATTTGGGCATTGCTCTGGGTTGACCAAACTTGCGCCGTATTTACCGTCTTTGGAACAGGCCTGCCGGTCGCGGTATTGGCGCGTATCCAACATGTACAGCGATGCCAATTGCCCCACGTCGACACGTTGATAAATGCGCATTTCTGCACCCGTATTCAATGCACGCAAATTAGCCAAGCCTTGCATCAAAGTGGAAGCTCGAATAGGCATGTTTTCATAATAGGCTTGGTATGCTGCACCACGACGCAGTGCAAAATCTTTCGGATTGGAAAACACATCTGCAGCGCCACTGTCTCCGCCAATAAGTCCTGCGTAATCGTTTTGCACTTCATGGTCGTCCCATGTCATCAACCACGGGCATGCCGCGTGCATGGTTTGCAAGTCGGGGTCGGTTCTGTATTGGGCATAACGTGCGCGGTAATCATCCAAAGTCAACACAAAACCAAATGATGACGTGCTACTGGGCGTGCGAATAGCTGACACTGGGTTGCCCGGGTATTCATAGATGTAATCACCCAAAAACAGCACCACATCGGGTTGGTCAGCCAGCATGTGCTTGTAAGCGCTGAAATAACCCGCCTCCCAACGTTGGCAAGATGCGTATGCCAAACGCAGGTGGTTCACCGTACTGCCCGCTTTGGCAAAAGTGCGTGTTCTACCAACTGGGCTGATGGCATTACCTACCATGAACCGGTAAAAATACCAACGATCAGGCAGCAAATTTTGCACCTCCACATGCACGGAATGACCAAGTAGCGCATCTGCTGTTGTCTTGCCCTTTTGCACCAATTGCTTGAACGCCTCGTCATGCGCCATTTCCCAGCGTACTGAAACTTGCGCTTCAGCGATCAAAGTTTGATTTGCGCCTTGTATGCGTGTCCAGAGCACCACCGAATCATGTGTGGGTGAACCGCTGGCAACGCCTAAAGCAAAAGGATAAATTTGACCAATAGCCTGCACATCCATGATTGAAGCCAAGCTACCCAAGGCGCTGGACCTTAAAAAATCTCTCCGGTTCAAATGCTTCAAATTCATGCCACAAGCATACAACATGATTACGTGATAATCGTGACGAAAACGTGACGATCTGGGAATCGATTCAACATCAAGGAGAACCGAATGGAAGCAGCCTTTCATGCATTGCTGATCATCATCGGCTTTGGTGCATTTTTCTTTATTGCCATGTGGGTCGAAAACAAAGTCCTCATCAAGCAAGGCAAATCGCGTTACGACTTGCGCGAAACCATTGCCAATATTTTCAGTTCCGTGTTGTACAAATCGATGGATGCGGTCGTCATCATCTTATTTGTCGGCGGTGTCGGTGCCTGGTTGAACACGCATGGTTTGCAACTTGATTTACCCAAACACTGGCTCACGTATCTGGGCGTTTTCATCTTGCAAGATTTTTGCTTTTGGCTCTTTCATGTCGTCGCACACAAAATGCGCTTTGCATGGGTGTCGCACAAAATTCACCACAGCTCACGGCATTTCAACTTTGGTGTGGCACTGCGTCAATCGCTATTGGCACCTTTGCCTTTTTTCAGCATCAGCTTCATCGTTTGGGCACCCTTTGCGTTTTTGGGTTTGGACATCAAAGTGGTGGCCTTCATTTATGAGCTGAACTTGTTTTACCAATTTTGGATTCACACCCGCGTGATCGATAAATTTCCAGCTTGGATTGAATTCATTTTCAACACACCCTCACACCACCGCGTGCACCACGGTTATGGCGAAAAGCAAATCGACTGCAATTACGCGGGTGTATTCATTATTTGGGACCGCCTGTTTGGTACCTTTGTAAACGAACGTGATGCGGGTGAAATTTTGTATGGTGTCAAAACCCGCCAAGTCAATTCCAGCAATGTACTGGTGATGGTGTTTGAAGAATTGATCGATATGCTGAAATCAATTTGGAAGAATAAGGATATTCGTCACCTGTGGAAACACCCCGATTGGCACCCATGAAACGCTGGCAAGCAAAAAATCCAAGTTCTGTTTAGAATGTTTTTTCCATCACCATTTTGGAGACAACGATGAGCACAAAACCCCGTTTAACTGCCGCTGATTTTGACCAAGAACTCCTCATTTTGTTTGACGCTTATGTGCACGGCAACATCAGCCGCCGTGGCTTTTTAGACGGTGCTGCAAAATTTGCCACAGCAGGGATGTCTGCCAGTATGATATTGGCCGCGCTAAGTCCCAACTTTGCTGCTGCTCAAGTGGTGGCTAAGGACGACAAACGCATCAGTACACAAATACTGGAAGTCGCATCCCCCAAAGGCTCTGGCAGCATCAAAGGCTTGTTGGCACGGCCCGCCAACGCGGGCAGCAAAAAATTGCCAGCGATTTTGGTCATCCATGAAAACCGCGGTTTGAACCCGCACATTGAAGACATCACACGCCGCTTGGCAGTGGACGGCTACATGGCCTTTGCACCTGATGCTTTGACCGGCTTGGGTGGCTACCCCGCCAGCAACCCGCAACCAGAAGACAAAGCGCGTGAGCTGTTTGCCACCTTGAACCAAGCCAATATATTTGAAGACTTTTTGGCCAGCGCCACTATGCTGCAAACGCGTGCAAACAGCACCGGCAAATTAGGCGCAGTCGGCTTTTGTTATGGCGGCGGTATCGTGCAGCGCCTCGCCATTAGCCAACCTGGTTTGAATGCAAGTGTGCCCTTCTATGGCAACTTGCCCGCCCCCACCGAAGCGGCCAAAGTCAAAGCGCCTTTGTTGATTCACTTCGCGGGTGTGGACGAACGCATCAACGCTGCTTGGCCTACCTATGAAGCTGCCTTAAAAGCCGCCAATGCATCCTTCACAGCGCACACCTACGCCGGCACGCAGCACGGCTTTAACAACGATACCACGCCACGCTTTGATGCCGAAGCTGCCAAACTGGCTTGGGGCAGAACCATGGCGTTTTTTGCGAAAAATTTGAACATGCCGCAGACTGATTCTTAATTAAAATTGCTATATATTTAATAGCATACTAGGTAATTAATACGCTGTATACAGGCCGATTTTTCATATATTTTATTTGGATAGCATGGCCAATCTAGATTGCAAAAAAGCGCGTTCGCTGTTGTTGTGGCTGAGCGTGATGGCGCGCTGATAGGCTTGCTTCGCTTCAACAATGCGCCCTAACCGGCGCAACACATCGGCGTGCGCAGCATAAAACGGTTGGTAATCACCCAATGGCAAAACCAGTGGGACCAGTGCATCCAATGCTGCTTCTGGCGATTGCGCATACGACAAAGCCACTGCACGGTTGAGCAAATAAACTGGGTTGTTCGACAACGCATGCAAGCCGTCATACAACAGCACAATCTCGTGCCAAGGCGTGGCTGCGTGACTGGGTGATTCGGCATGAATGGCGCTGATGGCTGCTTGCAATTGGTAGACACCTGGCTGCTGACGTTTGAGCGCGGTTACCAGCAAATCGGTGGCTTCTTTGATTTGCGCTTGGTCCCACAACTGCCGATTTTGTTGGTCCAGCGGAATCAGGTCATCATCAGCTGTAGCACGGCCTTTGCGTCTGGCATGGTTTAGCAGCATCAAGGCCAGCAAGCCCTCAATTTCGGCTTCACCGGGTTTGAGATGCAGCATCATGCGCCCTAAACGAATCGCTTCCTCGCACAGTTCATGGCGCAACACATGCTGCCCCGATGTGGCCGCGTAGCCTTCGTTGAACACCAGGTAAATCACCGACAGCACCGATTGCAAGCGTTCAGCCCACATGTCTTCGCGTGGTAGTTCATAGGGAATGCCGGCTTTTTTAATTTTGTGTCGGGCCCGCACCAAGCGCTGCGCCATGGCGTCAGGCGTATCCAAAAACGCTCGCGCAATCTCAGTTGTGGTCAAACCACACAAGGTGCGCAAGGTCAGCACGATGCGCGTTTTCTCATCAATGGCCGGATGGCAGCAAATGAAGATCAAACGCAAGCGTTCGTCCGGAATCACCTCGGGTTCTTCTTGCTCTTGCGTCGATTGGTCCAGTTCCAAAAGCCGTGCATATTCGTCAGACAGCCGCTCAAAATTGCGCATGCGCCGGATGCGATCGATGGCTTTGCGTCTGGCCGTTTGCAACAACCACGCTTCGGGCGAATGCGGCAAGCTGTTGCGTGACCAATGCACCACTGCCGATTCCAGCGCGTCTTGCAAGCAGTCTTGCGCCAGATGAAAATCTCTTAAATCGCGTATCAACAAAGCCAGCAGCCGGCCCGAGTGTTCACGCGCCGCATGAGCCACCGCCGCATGCGCTTGTAACTCGGAAGGGCTGGCGGGCATGGTCTGGATTTAATTTAGGATTTAGGATTTAGGATTTGCGAAGTTCGAGGATCGGACGGATTTCAATCGATCCAAACGCTGCCGTCGGAATCATGGCGGCATAGCGAATCGCGTCGTCCAAATTGGCGCAGTCAAACACATAAAAACCGCCCAGTTGCTCTTTGGTTTCGGCAAACGGGCCATCCATGGTTTCGGTTTTACCGCCGCGCACGCGGATGGTAGTGGCGGTCGATGTGGGTTGCAACGCTTCGCCAGCGGTCATCACGCCGTCGCGCGCGTAAACCGCATTGGCAGCTTGGTAAGCCGCCATGTGCGATGCAAAAGCGGGGCTGCCATAGGCAGGGCTGGCGCCGGCTGGTGAATAAATCAAAGCGAGGTATTTCATATTGAACACTCCAAAAATATAAATGTGAATGAATTAAAAAGGCACTGTGACTTCAAAGCCAATCAAACTGGTTTTGCTGTCACAACATCAAGACGATCAGCCCAGTGCTGAATCGACATTTCCTACAGACAATTTTTCAAACTAGGTATATATGCGCCATAAAATGGCCACAGCCGCTACCAAAGCTGCCAGCTTGGTCAGCATACCACCCAAAATGCGCAGCAGCGTTTTGGCGTTGTCGTGCTGCAAGCCAACAGCATGCATCACCCGCCCCAACAGCAAGAGCAAACCTGCCGCATGCAGCCAAGGTGTGCCACTACCTAATAGCTCCGCCAGCAACATCAAAAGCACAATCATGGGCACGTTTTCAACAAAATTGCCATGCCGCCGCATTCGCAGCGCCAGCTCCTTGTTGCCGCCATCGTTGATAGAAATACCCGTACTGGCGCGCAGCATCGTCACATGGGTAGAAAGCGCAATCATCAAAACCGCAAACACAATCGCATACAAAGCCGTGATAGCAGGAGTCATCATATTTTTTCCTTTTCGTTTTAAACAATGCCCAGCAAAATGGCTGTGCACGGTAGTAAGACGAATGGAGCCAACGCCAATCGACATGGCGAGTGAAAAAAGATGAATTGATTAGATGGACTTTTTACCAGTCACACAAGCACAGCGGCTGAATAATCGGTACTGCGCGCGTAAATGCTATAAATTAAATAGCGCACTAGGCAAATAATAAGCCGGTTAGAGGCCGATTTCTTATATAAAATGGGCCAAGCCGCTAGTAATCTCCGCCCCCGCTGGCCAGGCTTTCGAACTTGGTGATGGGCTTGAGGAAGGCGAGTTTAACGACGCCGGTTGGGCCGTTACGTTGCTTGGCGATGATGATTTCCGCCACGCCGGGTTCTTTGGACGCTTCTTTGGTGTAATAGTCGTCACGGTAGATAAACATGATGATGTCAGCGTCTTGTTCAATGGCGCCCGATTCGCGCAAGTCGCTCATCATGGGGCGTTTGTCGGTGCGGGTTTCGACGCTGCGGTTCAACTGCGACAAGGCAATGACTGGGCATTGCAACTCTTTGGCCAGCATTTTCAAACCGCGCGATATTTCGCCCAATTCGGTGGCGCGGTTTTCGCCGTTGCTGTTGGTGCTGGTGCCGCTCATCAGCTGCAAATAGTCCACCACAATCAAACCCAATTTGCCGCATTTGCGTGCCAAGCGGCGCGCGTTGGCGCGCAATTCGCTGGAATTTAAACCGGCGCTTTCGTCGATGTGCAAAGAGATGTTGCGCAACTTTTCAATGGCTTCAGTCAAGCGCGGCCATTCGTCGTCGCTCAGCTTACCCGTGCGTAAATGCGATTGGTCAATGCGCCCAATAGAGCCCACCACACGCACTGCCAATTGCGCCGCGCCCATCTCCATGGAAAACACGGCCACTGGCAAGCCTTCGTTCAGCGCAACATGCTCGGCAATGTTGATGGCCAACGCCGTTTTACCCATGGACGGACGCGCTGCCAACACCACCAAATCACCCGCTTGCAAGCCCGATGTCATGCGGTCTAAATCATAGAAACCTGTGGGCACACCGGTGATGTCGTTCGGGTTATCCGCCATTTCTTGCACGCGATCCAGCAAGCTCACCACCAAGGTGTCCATGCTTTGAAAGCCCTGTTTCATGCGTGAACCTTCTTCACCGATGTTGAAGATTTTTTGTTCGGCCTCGTCCACAATCGTCGCCACAGGGCGACCTTGCGTGTTGAATGCGTTGGTGGCAATCTCGTCGCTGACGCTGACCAGTTTGCGCAGAATGGCGCGTTCGCGCACGATTTCAGCATAGCGGCGAATGTTGCTGGCGCTGGGCACGTATTGCGCCAGCGAATTCAAATAAACCAAGCCACCCACTTCTTCAGATTTGCCCAAGCTCTGCAAATGTTCATAGACCGTGATCACGTCGGCCGGCTTGCTGGCGTTGATCAAGGTGGTCATGCCACTGTAAATCAAGCGGTGTTCATAGCGGTAAAAATCGCTGTCGTTGAGCAAATCGCCCACCCGGTCCCAAGCGCCGTTGTCGAGCAGCAATCCACCCAGTACGCTGGACTCAGCCTCAATCGAATGCGGTGGTATGCGCAGCTGCGCGATTTGGCGATCGGGGATGTAGTCCGAACTCACGCGGGTGCCAAAATCGCCCTCCACCACACGTCCAGCCACTGCATCTGGCACAGCGCCATGATCGTCTTCCTGCGCCGCATTTTGCAAGCTGTGGTTGATATCGGTAAAGCTGTTTTCGGATGGCGTGACGGCAGACATGAAATTCCTAATGTGTAGGCACTGATGTTAAGCGAAAAGCGCAAAAAGTGATGGGAAAACCCTGTGCATAAGTGCTGTAAAACCAGTGCAATGGTGCTTGTTTACTGTGCAAAACTGAACGAAGTTATGCACAGGGACCGCACAAACGCCCATGACAAACGAAAAAAAACCACCAGGTTCGCACCCAGTGGTTTTTGGTCAATGCTACAGCTACTTAAGCTGCTGATTAAGCTGTTTCACCGTATACGGTCACAGTGATATCAACTGCCACATCGGTGTGCAATGACACACCCACAGAGCTGTCGCCCACGACTTTGATCGGGCCGTTTGGCATGCGAACTTGAGATTTCAAGACTTTGTAGCCTTGCTTGCCCAATTCTTCGGCGATGTCTGCATTGGTCACAGAACCAAACAAACGACCGTCCACACCAGCTTTTTGCGTCAACTTGATGACGGTGCCAGCCAATTTTTCGCCCAAAGCTTGGCTTTCGGCCAATTTTTCGGCGGCTTGTTTTTCGAGTTCGGCACGGCGTGCTTCAAACTCTTGTTTTGCCAAAGCGGTTGCGCGACGAGCGCGGCCAGATGGGATCAAAAAGTTACGTGCGTAGCCGTCTTTGACTTTAACGATGTCGCCCAAGTTGCCAACGTTCACAACTTTGTCTAAAAGAATAATTTGCATGTTGGTAGCTCCTTAGATGCGGTGTTGGTCGCTGTATGGGACCAAAGCCAAGAAACGTGCGCGCTTGATGGCGGTGTTGAGTTGACGCTGATAAATAGCACGTGTGCCAGTCAATCGCGCAGGAATGATTTTGCCGTTTTCGGCGATGAAGTCGCGCAAAACATCGATGTCTTTGTAGTCGATTTCAACAACGTCAGCAACCGTGAAACGGCAGTAACGCTTGCGTTTGAACAACAGGTTTTGTGCGGGGCGCTTTGGGCGCTTGTCTTTATTGAAACGTTTTGGTCCGGGCATGATGGACTCCTAAAAAATGGTTAAGTTAAATGGTTTAAAAATCTAAATTGGCTTAAATGATTGAATATGAAACACCACACTTTTACCTTTGAGGGCGGCTCCTAAAAAGCCTTTGAACTGCCAACTGCTACCAACTGCCTGTTTACCGATGGATTCAGCAACAGACCCGATTGCAACGGCTTTCACACTGACTTTGACTTGTCTTGGCAAACTGGCCTCTTCGACTTCAGACGCATGAGTGAGCGTTAAATTCAAAGCCGGTAAGCCTGCGGGCGTGTAGCGTAAGGTTGAAACCTCTTCGATACTTGCCGTCAAAATGAGTTGGTTCACTCCTCTTAGAAATGGGTGAATCTAATTCGATTTAAGCAGCAAAATCTGTGTGTTGGGTTTTGCGAGATTCTTCGCGCTCAACCGTTTTCATCATCACAGAAGGTGCTGTATCTGCAGATTTGCGCAACACGGTCAAATGACGCAACACAGCGTCGTTGAACTTGAATGCGTGCTCTAACTCAGCCATCACGGCTTGGTCGGCTTCAATGTTGATGCACAAATAATGTGATTTGGACAATTTGTTGATTTGGTAAACCATTTGACGACGGCCCCAATCTTCAACGCGGTGCACCTTACCGCCACCTGCGGTAACCATGCCTTTGTAGCGTTCCAGCATAGCTGGAACTTGCTCACTCTGATCCGGATGGATCATTAAAACGATCTCGTAATGACGCATAAACACTCCTTTAGGATAAAGCCACCCGCTGCGTCTACGCCAATTCAAGGTTGAGGATTCAACCAATCTAAAGCGTAGCGGTGTGGCAAGGTAATAAAAATAAAGCCTTTGATTATAAGCTTTTTTTTTCATACAAGAAGGGGGGGGGGGGGCCCCCCCCCCCCCCCCCCAAAACCCCAACACGGGGGCCGCGCCCCCCGGGGGGGGGGGGGGGGGGGGGGGGGGTGCACCAATAACCGCGGCGGGTATTTGGGGGGGGGGGCGGGCCCGCCCCCCCCCCGCGGGGGGCGGGGGGGGGGGAAATGGGGGCCGCCCCAGGAGGGGAAAAGTAGGGCGGTGGGGGGGGGGGGGGGGGGGGGGGAAAGTGTGGGGGGGTCCCCAAAAAACAACCAACACCCCCCCTGGAGACGGTTGGGGGGGGCCGGCCCGCCCCCCCAAAAAAAACCCCCCCCGGGGGGGAAATTTTGGGGGGGGAACCTACAGTGCCAAAAGAAAAACCCCGAAACCCCCCGGTTCCCCCCCCCCCCCCCCCCACTCCTAGGAAAACAAAGGTCCCACCCGTGGGTTTTGATTTGTTTGGGATTTCGGGGGCACATTGGGTTGGGGGGATTTTGGTGGGGGGAGGAGTGGGGTTTTTTGTTAGCCCCCAGGGGGGAGAAAAAAAAAAGTAAAAACCCCCCCCGCCCCCACAGACCCCACCACCCCCCCAAGCCCCCCCAACATAGTTCCATTTGGGGAAGTAATACACACCACCCCGCCTAGCGGGGCCGGCTCGGCGGGGGGGGGGGGTGGGGGTTGTACCAAAAAAACATTTGGATTGGCGCCGAATAGTGCTTAGTTAGTGATGCGTTTACAGTTACTTGGCCAGCGCTTGCCAGGTCTCCATGACGGTATCGGGGTTGAGCGATATGGATTCGATGCCGATATCGACCAGCCACTGGGCAAAATCGAGATGGTCACTGGGGCCTTGGCCGCAGATGCCGACGTATTTGCCTTGGCGTTTGCAGGCGCCAATTGCCATTTCCAGCATGGCTTTGACAGCCGGGTCGCGTTCGTCAAAGTCAGCTGCCAAGAGCTCTAAGCCTGAATCACGGTCCAAACCCAAGGTGAGCTGGGTCAAGTCGTTGGAGCCGATAGAGAAGCCGTCAAAGTACTCCAAAAACTCGTCAGCCAAGATAGCGTTGCTGGGCACTTCGCACATCATGATGATTTTGAGACCATCTTTGCCGCCTGCTGATTCACGTACCAAACCATGCTTGGCCAACAATTCGGTAACCTGTTTGGCTTGCCCCAGTGTGCGCACAAAGGGCACCATGACTTGCACGTTGGTGAGACCCATGTCATTGCGGACACGTTTCAAAGCTTGGCATTCCATCGCAAAGGCTTCGCCAAAATCGGCACTGATATAGCGCGACGCGCCACGGAAACCCAACATCGGATTTTCTTCTTCAGGCTCGTAGCGGCTACCGCCAATGAGTTTGCGGTATTCGTTGGATTTGAAATCGCTCAAACGCACAATCACCGGCTTGGGCCAGAACGCAGCCGCAATGGTGGCCACGCCTTCAGCCACTTTGTCCACATAGAAAGCACGCGGTGAGGCATGACCACGCGCCACCGATTCAACCGCCTTTTTCAAATCGGCATCAATGCTGGGGTAATCCAAAATCGCTTTGGGGTGCACACCAATGTTGTTGTTAATGATGAATTCCAAACGCGCCAAACCCACGCCCGCATTGGGCAACTGGCAAAAATCAAATGCCAATTGTGGGTTGCCCACATTCATCATGATTTTGGTTTTGATGGCTGGCATCTCGCCACGCAGCACTTCGGTCACTTCGGTTTCCAGCAAGCCATCATAAATAAAACCGGTGTCGCCTTCGGCACAGCTCACAGTCACCAAATTGCCATCTTTTAATGATTCGGTGGCATCGCCACAACCCACCACAGCGGCAATGCCCAACTCACGCGCAATGATGGCGGCATGGCAGGTGCGACCGCCACGGTTGGTCACAATCGCGCTGGCACGTTTCATCACGGGTTCCCAATTCGGGTCAGTCATGTCGGTGACCAAAATATCGCCGGCTTGCACTTGGTCCATTTCGTCAATGCTGCGCACCAAACGTACGCGACCCGTGCCAATTTTTTGCCCAATGGCTCGGCCGTGTGATAGCACAGTGCCTTTGCCTTTGAGCTTGTAGCGCATCTCAGCTTTGCCAACGCCTTGGCTTTTCACGGTTTCAGGGCGCGCTTGCAAGATGTACAACTGGCCATCCAAACCGTCTTTACCCCATTCAATGTCCATCGGGCGACCGTAATGCGCTTCAATCAACATGGCGTATTTGGCCAATTGCTCCACTTCAGCCTCAGTCAGCGAGTAGCGGTTGCGCAGCTCCATCGGTACATCGGTGGTTTTGACCAATTTGCCGCTGGCGGCTTTTTCGTCGCTGCTAGCAAATTCCATTTGAATTTGCTTGGAACCTAAATGGCGGCGAATCACGGCGCGTTTGCCAGCGGCCAACATGGGTTTGTGCACAAAAAACTCGTCTGGATTCACTGCGCCCTGCACCACTGTTTCGCCCAAGCCATAGCTGGAAGTGATGAACACCACTTGGTCAAAACCTGATTCGGTGTCCATGGTGAACATCACACCTGCCGCGCCTTTGTCTGAGCGCACCATGCGCTGAATACCAGCACTCAAAGCCACGTCGGCATGGGCAAAGCCTTTGTGCACACGGTAGGAAATGGCGCGGTCGTTATACAGTGAGGCAAACACTTCTTTGATTTTGTGCAGCACGGTTTCGATGCCCACCACATTCAAAAAGCTTTCTTGCTGACCTGCAAACGACGCATCAGGCAAATCCTCAGCCGTGGCCGATGAACGCACGGCAAAAGATGCTTCAGCAACGCCACCTTGCAAGGTGTTAAACGCATCACGAATGGCTGCCTCTAACTCTTTTGAAAACGGTTGTGCTTCCACCATGGCACGAATTTTGGCGCCTGTATCGGCCAAAGCGCGCACGTCGTCGGCGTTGAGCGCGTCCAAGAGCGCATTGATTTTGGCATCCAAGCCATCAATTTTTAAAAATTCGCGAAAGGCATGCGCCGTGGTGGCAAAGCCGGTGGGGACGCGCACGCCGCCAGGCAGGTGTGAAATCATCTCGCCCAAGCTGGCGTTTTTACCGCCAACTGACTCGACATCAGAATTTCTCAGGTTCTCAAACGGAACGACCAGTGCGGTCGGGCTAAAGAGTGTAGACATAGGGAGGCTCCAGAGTTTAAAAACTTGAACGGCCACGTTGACGCTACAGGAGCAACGGGCGAAATCTTGCAAGCCGCATCAAACGCGTGCTTGAGTTGTTTTGTAATGTGCAACGGGTTCATCAAAACAGCTTGCAAAAAAATGTGGAAAATTGAGATAGATTCTAAAAAATTTAGACAGCGGCTGCCATTGTAGGCTCGACTTTGTGTCTTAATCGCAGTTTATTGTGTTCCAGCCATAGAAATTATTTCAAACCATCTGTATTTTTCTAAATCAGGCGGGGCCGGGGGCCCCCGCCCCCGCCCCCCCCGCGCGGGGGGCCCGCCCCGGCGGGGGGGCCGGGCCCCCCGGGGGGGGGGGCCCCCCCGGGGGGGCCGCCCCGGGCCCCCCCCCCCCCCCCGCCCGCCCCGCGCCCGGGCGGGCGGGCCCCCCCCGGGGGCCCCCCCCGGCGCCCCGGCCGGGGGGGGGCGGCGGAGGAGGGCGGCCCGCGGGGGCCCCCCCCCCGGGGCCCCCGGCGCGGGGGGGGGGGGGGTTCACATGTCCAACCGCACCGTATTCTTCATTTCTGACGGCACCGGCATCACTGCCGAAACATTTGGTAACGCCATTTTGGCGCAATTTGAAATGCAAGCGCGCCATGTACGCTTGCCCTTTATCGACACCGTGGACAAGGCACACCAAGCCGTGCGTCAAATAAACCACACAGCAGAAATTGAAGGTAAAAAGCCTATTGTTTTCTCTACCTTAGTGAATATGGACGTGGTCAAAGTGGTGGAAGACAATTGCCACGGCTTACTGTTGGACATGTTTGCCACCTTTGTGAACCCCTTGGAAGAAGAGTTGGGCATCAAATCCAACCACCGCGTAGGCCGTTTCAGCGACGCCAGCAAAAGCAAAGCCTACAACGACCGCATTGAAGCCATCAACTTCAGCTTGGCACACGACGATGGCCAGTTGAACCGCGATTTAGAGCAATCGGACGTGATTTTGATTGGCGTGAGCCGCAGTGGCAAAACACCCACCTCGCTGTACTTGGCGATGCAGTATGGGCTCAAAGCGTCCAACTACCCGCTCATCCCCGAAGACTTTGACCGCATGCAACTGCCGCCTGCTTTGGTGCCACACAAAAAGAAAGTGTTTGGCCTGTCGATTCAAGCAGAGCGCTTGAGCGAAATCCGCAACGAACGCCGCCCCAATTCGCGTTACGCCAGCTTAGAAAACTGCCGCGCCGAAGTGCACGCCGCCGAAAGCATGATGCGCAGGAGCGGCATCCGCTGGCTGTCCACCACCACCAAATCCATCGAAGAAATAGCGACCACGATTTTGCAAGAGATCAAGCCCGGGCATTTGACCTACTAGGCTCATATCAAGCAAAAATTTATAAGAAATTGGCTTGTAGACGGCGTATTAGTTGCCTAGTGTGCTATTAAATATATAGCATTATGACATCCAACGCACCTGCAGAACTGCCGATCATCAGTGTGGCAAGTTCTTTGAAATATCTTGCAACTCACGCATCACCGTGCGGCAGGCCAAAGTGAGCTCACCATGCCGCGACATTGACAGTGCCACATGGCGTGTGATGCTGGGATCGGCCAGTGGCACAGCCTGCAGGCTGTCATTTTTCACGGCCGCATCGATGGCATAGGGTCCTAGCAATGCGTAAACACCGCCGGTAGAAACAATGCGTGTTTGCAATGCCAAAGAATCGGCCTCTAAAATCACATTCAATTTAATCCCGCAATCTACGCTGATTTGATCAAGTCGGTCACGCCAGCTGCTAGGTCGGCAGAACAAGACCAAGGGTTTTCCATCCAGCTCTGAAAATGGCACCACATCGCGCTGCAGGAATGCATCGCCTTTAGCACCGATCACATACGTACTGGTTTGGTTCAAATAAATATCACCGTTTTTGGGTGTGGCTTGATGTCTGTAGAGAACAGCAAAATCCAAACTACCATCCTCCAACCAAGTCTCCAACTGCGCGCCTTGACCTTCACGCACACTCAGTTGCACCAGCGGGTAGTCTTTCCGCATTTTTTCGTACAGTTGCGTCACCAATGGGTGCGCCGCAGAAGGCATGACCCCAATTCGCACCCTGCCCATGGGTTTGCCGGCGACTTCGAGAATTTCATTTTGTAGTTGTTCTGTGCTGTTAAGCCAACTGCGCACTTTGGGCGCAATGCGTTGACCAAACTCTGTCAAAGCTACACCGCGACCGTTGCGATGCAAGAGACGTCCGCCACAAACTTGCTCCAAATCACTGATGCGTCGGCTGATTTGCGGCTGACTGGTGTCATGAGCCAACGCCACTTTGCTCAAGCTGCCCAAATCTGCAGCCTCGATAAAAAGGCGCCAAGAAGATTGGTCCATGATTGCATTCCTTCTGATATGTGAAATTTGTATATCTGAAATATGAGAACTATCAGTTCCATTATAGATAAATGCTTCCTACACTCCCCTCATGCATGCACCAGCATGTCTATTTACCCTAAACCAAAGATGAAAAGGATTTGATATGCAAGCACTTGATTTACGTGGACTCGTTCCAGCACCGATTACCCCTTTCACCCGCGATGGCGCGGTTGATTACCCTGCCATCAAACGCCTGGGCGCTTGGTTAGGCAGCATTGAAGGCGTCAAAGGTTTGACTGTTTTGGGTCATGCCGGTGAAGGCACTTTTTTGGAACGCGATGAGCAGTTCAAAGTGATTGAAGCATTTCGCAATTCAACCGACGGTCGCATTCCTATCATCGCCGGCATCACGCTGGAAGGCACAAAGGTTGCTGCTGCCGAAGCCAAACGCGCAGTAGATGCAGGTGCCACAGCAGGCTTGGTTTACCCATCGCATGGCTGGTTGCGCTTTGGTTACCAAAAAGGTGCGCCACAAGACAAATACCGCGCCATCTATGAACACAGTGGTTTGCCATTGATATTGTTCCAATACCCTGACATCACCAAATGCACCTATGATTTGGAAACCCAATTGGACATTGCGGCATTGCCTGGCGTGTTTGCCATGAAAAATGGTGTGCGCAACATGAAGCGCTGGGACCGTGAGATTCCAGTCATTCGCAAAGAACGTCCACACTTGCAAATTTTGACCTGCCACGACGAATACCTGAGCCACACCATGTTCGACGTAGATGGTGCTTTGGTAGGCTATGGTTGCATTGCACCGGAGCCGTTGATTGAAATGATTGCAGCGGGCAAAGCCAAAGATTACGCCAAAGTGCGTGCCATTCATGACAGGTTATTGCCAGTCACCGCCAATGTCTACCACCGTGGTTCGCACATGGAAGGCTCAGTGGCACTCAAGTGGGCTTTGGTGGCACGTGGCATTTTGGAACATGCTGAAGTGCGTAGCCCCTTGTTGCCTTTGGCTGCAGGTGCTGACAAAGAAATCTTCGCTGCCATGCAAGCCGCTGGCCTGGGTAAAGTTTAATCATCACAATACAACTGGGAGCAATTGCCATGCGCATCAATCATCAACGCTTTCTCAAAGATTTTCTAGTCGCCTTCGCTTCAATCACACTTGCAGCCACTTGGTCGGGACAGGCTCTGGCGCAAGCCAATAGCCAAGGCCCTATCAAACTGGTCGTTCCTTTCGCGCCAGGCGGTGGTGTTGACATCGCGGCACGCTTGATTGGCAAGCAATTGTCAACCAACTTGGGCACAACCGTGATTGTTGAAAACCGCGCTGGTGCCAGTGGCACTGTGGGTGGCAAAGCTGTGCAAACCGCGGCTGCCGACGGTCAAACATTGCTGTTCACTGCCTCTACCCATGTCCTTGCAAAAGAAGTTCTTAAGTCAGCGCCTTACGATCCGGTGGCGGATTTTCAAGCGATTGCACGGGTGGCAGAAGCGCCATTGATGATGGTGATTTCTCCCAGTCTGCCACAAAAAAATGTGAAAGAAGTGTTGGATGCAGCCAAGCAAAATCCAGACAAATGGACCGCAGCTTTGCCAGCCTTAGGAGCCGCCAGCCATGTGGGCACCTTGATGTTCGCCAAGCAAGGCAACGTCAAGTTAACCACCGTCGCCTACAAAGGCACAGCACCAGCGCTCACAGACGTAGCAGGTGGTCATTCACAAATTTTGGTTGACTCCATCATCTCTATCAACCCCATGGCCAAAGAAGGTCGTGTGCGCCCCATCGCAGTCACATCTGCCAAGCGCATGGGAATGGCACCTGACGTTCCTACTGCTGTCGAAAGTGGTTTCCCAGACATGGTGTATTACTCTTGGTACGGTGTGTGGGCACCCAAAGGGATAGCTGCGGACAAAGCCAAGTTTTTGAATGAGGCGTTCAATACAGCTGTTAAAGACTTGGCCAAAGCCGGCACTTTGACACCGCTGGGCATACTGCCTGTAACCGAAGATATTGCACAGTTTCAGCAGTTCATCAACAACGATGTGAAACGCAGCGCAGAGCTGTTGCGTGGGTCTGGTTACAAAGCTGAATAATCCAAATTGACAAAACGTCAAGCCGGTTCGCCACTGGTTTGACGTACTTTGCTTCTTGCAAAATTTATAAGTATTTAGCCTGTAGACGGCGTATTGATTGCCTAATATGCTATTAAATATATAGCAAATTAGACAAGACGGTTAAAGCACCAATATCGCTCTAAAGTCGTTCACATTGGTGTGTGTGGGGCCGGTGACGACCAGATCGCCCAGCGCTTCAAAATAGCCGTAAGCATCGTGGCGCTGCAAGTGGTCGGTGATTGCCAAGCCTTTTGCCTGTGCGCGCTGCAAGGTATCGGGCGTGACCATCGCGCCGGCGTTGTCTTCAATGCCGTCAATGCCGTCGGTGTCTGCCGCTAAGGCCCACACGCCCGCTTGACCTTGCAAGGCCTGCGCCAAACCCAAACAAAATTCGCCTGCCCTGCCGCCACGCCCTTTTTTAGTTGGCTCTGTTGTCACTGATGTTTTACTGAAGGTCACCGTGGTTTCGCCACCGCTCAATATCACGCAGGGTTTGGCAAATGGTTGTCCATGCAGTGCTACGCCCCTTGCCAAGGCCGCATGCACTTTGCCAACCACGTTGGATTCGCCTTCCATTTCGTCACTCAAAATATAAGCATTGATGCCCGCTGCACGTGCTGCATCGGCAGCCGCTTGCAGTGATTGCATGGGCGTAGCAATCAGGTGAACGGCTTGAGCTGCCAGTGTCTTGGGTGTTTCCAATTCGCCGTTTTGCAAGCGCAGCCGCACCGCATGCGGTACATCAATCGCATAGCGTTGCAAGATGTCCAAAGCCTGAGCACAGGTCGTTTCATCAGGCACGGTGGGACCACTGGCGATGATGCTGGGGTCGTCACCTGGCACGTCGCTGATGGTGAGCGTCACCACCTGCGCAGGGTGACAAGCTTGTGCCAAGCGACCGCCTTTGATTTGCGACAGGTGCTTGCGCACGCAATTCATCTCGCTGATGTTGGCACCGCTGGCGAGTAACTCTTTGTTGATGCGCTGTTTGTCTTGCAACGTCAAACCATCGCACGGCAAAGTGAGCAAGGCAGAGCCACCGCCAGAGATCAAACACAGCACCAAATCGTCTGCTGTTAAACCCTGCGTCAATTCCAAAATGCGTTGCGCGGCTTGCAAGCCCGCCGCATCCGGCACCGGGTGCGCGGCTTCCACTACTTCTATGCGTTTCGGTAAATTTTCGGGGCGTGTTGGAATGTGTCCATAGCGCGTCACCACCAAACCACTCAATGGTGCGTCCGCCGGCCACAGTGCCTCCACCGCCTGCGCCATCGCCCCACCTGCCTTGCCCGCACCAATTACCAGTGTGCGTCCCTTTGCAGGTGGCTTGGGTAAATAGGCTGCGGTGTTGTGTAGCGGCAAGGCTCGATTGACCGCTGCGGTGAATAAATATTTTAAAAAATCTGCAGGTGAATGGACAGGATTAGGCGCTTGCATATAGATTGGCTGGTTAGAAGCCAATCATTATCACTCAATGCTGACTTTGGCATCCTTCACCAGCTTGGCAAATCGATCTGTGTCATCTTTGATTTGTTTAGCCATTTGCACGCGTGAATCCCCAATGGGTTGTGCTCCGATATCGTCCATTTTTTTGCGAAATTCGGCAGAGCTAATGATTTTCACAACTTCAGTGTTCAATTTCGTCAGGATATCTGTGGGTGTTGCAGCGGGCGCTAATAGACCAAACCAAGTTCCCAAATTAAAGCCTTTCAGACCAGCTTCATCCAATGTTGGCACATCGGGCAAAGCGCCAGAGCGTTTAGACGTGGTCACAGCCAACGCACGCAACTTGCCTGCTTTGACGTTTTGTAAAACCGGTGTGATGGTGTCAAAGGACATGGTAATTTGTCCGCCCAATAAATCAGTGGTTAAAGGTGCACTGCCTTTGTAGGGTACATGCAAAATTTTGACACCACCCATGCTTTCAAACTGCGCACCAATTAAATGTTGCCCTGTGCCTTGTCCATTTGAGCCATAGGTTAATTTATCGGGTTGTGCTTTGGCCAGATCCAACAATTCTTTGACGTTTTTAGCTGGCACGTTGGGATTAATGACCAAGACATTGGGTACCAGTGCCACAGTTGTAATGGGTGCCAAGTCTTTCTGAAAATCGTAAGGCAATTTTTTGTACACACTGCTGGCAATGGTGTGGTGCACAGCGCCCATCAAAAGCGTGTAGCCATCGGGTTTGGCTTTGCTTACATAGTCCGCACCCAATGTCGCACCTGCACCCGGTTTATTTTCCACAATCACCGGCTGTCCAATGGCTTTGGCCAGCTCTACGCCAACAGCACGTGCCAACACGTCTGTTGTGCCGCCCGATGGAAATGGCACGACGATGCTGACCTGCTTGGTCGGCCAGGCTTGTGCATGGGCACTGCCTACTGCCAAGCACAAAGTCAATGTTGATATAGCTGACATTGCCAAGTGCAATGCGCTACGGCGATGGATAGAAGTATTCATGTTGTCTCCTCTTTGGTAAAAGTAAATTTGCTGATAGTGGACTGAAAGCGATAAATGAATGATGTGACTTTATTGTTTTGCAATGGCATCGCACACCGCTTGTGTGACCTGCAGCGTGGTGGCTTTGCCGCCCAAGTCGCCGGTGTGCAAAGCAGTGTTGGCAGTTGTCTCCTCAATCACTGCCATCAATTTTTTGGCAGCGGCTGTTTCACCCAAATGTTCCAACAACATGACACAACTCCAAAACGTACCAATGGGGTTGGCCAAGCCTTTACCCATGATGTCAAATGCCGAGCCGTGTATCGGTTCAAACATCGACGGATAACGGCGTTCAGGGTCGATATTGCCAGTGGGTGCGATACCCAAACTACCCGCTAAAGCAGCGGCCAAATCGCTCAAAATGTCGGCGTGCAAATTGGTGGCAACGATGGTGTCCAAGGTCGCGGGGCGATTCACCATGCGGTCAGTTGCGGCATCGACCAGCACCTTGTCCCATTTCACGGCTGGGAATTCTTTGCTGATTTGCAATGCAATTTCGTCCCACATCACCATGGCATGGCGCTGTGCATGGATTTGGTCACCACCGTCAGCAATTTGCGGGGTCGCGATTCTGCCAATTTGAATGCGAATCGCATGATGCGTTCCACCCCTGCGCGTGTCATCATGCACACATCGGTAGCGGCTTCTGTTGGGTGGCCTTGGTGCACACGTCCGCCCACGCCCGAGTATTCGCCTACCGAGTTTTCACGCACGATGACCCAGTTCAAATCTTCGGTTTTGCACTTTTTTAATGGCCCATCAATGCCGGGCAAAATACGCGTGGGGCGCACATTTGCGTATTGATCAAAGCCTTGGCAAATTTTCAAACGCAAACCCCACAACGTGATGTGGTCTGGAATATCGGGGTCGCCCGCTGAGCCGAACAAAATGGCGTCTTTGTGGCGCAAAGCATCCAAGCCGTTTTGCGGCATCATCTCGCCATGGGTGCGATACCAATCACCACCCCAGCCAAAGTTTTCAAACTCAAAAGCAAAGCTGTTACTGGCTTTGGCCAGTGTTTGCAACACGGTTTGACCAGCAGGCACCACTTCTTTACCGATGCCGTCGCCTGGAATACAGGCAATCTTGTATGTTTTCATCAAATTTATCTGCTTTCTGTAATTGCACACCGGTTGCTAACGATTCGTCATCGGTGGTGGGATGAATTTAATGGTTTTCATGTTTATACAAATACAATAAAATGAATTCATTGTTAACTTTGAATCAACAATAGAACCATGTCTATCCCGATTACCGCACCTTCTGAAATGGCTTTTTTTACGCTATTGGTGAACAAAGGCAGTTTCTCAGCTACGGCTTTTGAGCTGGGAATTTCTAAAGCTGCGGTTAGCAAGCGTCTGCTTGCTTTAGAAAGCAGACTGGGCGTACAACTGCTAACCCGCACCACCCGGCGCAGTGGCTTAACGGCGGAAGGCGAAATTTATTTGTCGCACGCCAAACGCATCTTGGCCGACATTGACGACATGGAACAGCAAGTCAGCAGCGCCAAAGCCGCACCCAAAGGTTTGTTGCGAGTCAATGCCACATTGGGATTTGGTCGCAGTCAAATCGCGCCACTCATCTCTGCTTATACAAAGATTCAAACACAGGTTCAAGTACAACTGCAATTAACCGTTAATCCACCCTTGCTGAGTGAAGATGCCTACGATGTTTGCATCCATTTTGGTGAGCCTCCCGAACGCCATTTGATCGCCAAGCGCATTGCTGCGAATCGGCGTTTGATTTGCGCCGCTCCCGCTTATTTAGAACGACGCGGCACGCCCAAAACTCCAGCTGAACTGGCTAAGTACGACTGTATAGGCATACGCCAAGGCGACGAAGCTTATGGTACATGGCATTTGCGAAATGGATCGAAAACTGAAACAGTGAAAGTGCGTGGCAATTTAAGCACCAACGACGGCGAGATAGCCGTCAATTGGGCTTTGGCTGGTCACGGTATTGTGATGCGCGCTGAATGGGATATTGCCAAATACCTGCGCAGTGGCCGTTTAAAACAGGTGCTGGAAAATTACCATACACCGCCTGCCGATATTTATGCCATCTATCCGCAACGTCACCAAACCTCAGCGCGTGTGCGGACATTTGTGGATTTTTTAATTTCTCAATTCGCCCAGTCATCTCCGCCTGACTAGGTTTTGAATGGTTTACAGCCCAATGGCTGCTATGCCTGCCTTGGCAATTTGTGCGTCTTCAGTTGATTTCACACCACTCACGCCCACAGCACCCAAGCAAAAACCGTCTTTCATGATGGGCACGCCGCCTTCTAGCATGCCTTGCAAAGTGGGCGCGCTTAAAAACGATGTGCGGCCATTGTTGATGATGTCTTCATACACTTTGCTTTCTTTGCGTGCCAATGCCGCTGTATGCGCTTTGGATGGAGCGATGTGTGACGACAAGGCAGGCGCGCCATCCAAACGGTTGAAGTGCAACAAATGACCGCCTTCGTCCACAATGGCAATGCTGACGGCCCAATTGTTTTTGACGGCTTCAGCTTCAGCGGCGGCTGCGATCAATTTAATGTCGGAATTTTCTAATGTTGATTTGGTTTTCATGGTTGTTTCCTATTGGTGATGATTAAAGTGTATACAAAATCTGTAAATCTGCCACGGATTATAGGTTTTTAGACAATGCCCTTGAATTTTGGAAATATCACCTAAAATTCGCCCCATCTGCAACATTGCAGTATTTATGAGGAGTAAGGAAATGTCTGAAATTTTGAACACCACGCGCTTTGGTCAAGCGGTTACCGCTGAATCGCGCAACCGCGTATTGCGCAACACCTACTGGCTACTGGCTTTGAGCTTGCTACCCACCGTTTTGGGTGCATGGCTAGGTGTTAGTACAGGTATCACCAAAGCTTTCATGGGTGGCTGGATGGGCATTGTTGTTTTCTTAGGTGGTGCGTTTGCATTCATGTACGCGATTGAGAAAACCAAAAACTCAGCCGCTGGCGTGCCCGTTTTGCTGGCCTTTACCTTCTTCATGGGTTTGATGCTGTCTGGCCTGATTGCCCGCGTATTGGGTTTCAGCAATGGCGCTTCACTCATCATGACCGCATTTGGCGGCACAGCGGGTGTGTTCTTCGTCATGGCGTCATTGGCCAGCGTCATTAAGCGTGACTTGAGTGGCATGGGCAAATGGTTGTTTGTCGGTGCGATTACCTTGCTAATTGGCTCTGTCATTGGCATTTTGGTTGGCTCATCTGCCGCCATGATTGCAGTGTCTGTAGCTGCCATCGGCATTTTCAGCGCCTACATGTTGTACGACTTGAAACAAATCATTGACGGTGGCGAAACCAACTACATCAGCGCCACATTGGCTTTGTATTTGGATATCTTCAACGTGTTCCAAAGCTTGTTGTCACTTTTGGGTATCTTCGGCGGCGAACGCGATTAAGCATTTTTGGCTCACGCAAAAAAGGAGTCTTCGGACTCCTTTTTTATTTTCCATGTCATCCTGCACCGCATATGTGCGTTTTGGAAGCATCGTTTATTTTTAATTGAATCTTTTGAGGAGTTGGCTATGTGGAAATTCGGTGCGCTGTGGTGGAAATTCAAAAAAGAAATCATGATGGTCTTTGCCATGCTGAGAAACCCAACAGCACCCGCTATCGCCAAGTTGGTTGCTCTCATGGCGGCGGTTTACATTGTCAGCCCAGTTGATTTGGTGCCAGATGTGATTCCCATATTGGGCTGGATAGATGACGGCGTCATCGCCATCTTGCTTTTCAAACTCGCCTTCAAACTCTTACCCAAAGACCTGTACGAAAGCCTGAAAGCCCAGCACGAGAAAAAAGGCGGGAAAAAAGTGAACGACAAAGACTTTGCCAAGAATTCCCCTTTGCCTGCTGCAGCTAAAGGCAAGATGGATGATGTGATCGATGTCAAGGTGAATGGCTAAGAACCAGAGGCATTTTCGCTAGGGACAACCCGTATAGCTGTGACCATGGCTTATGTTGATAATGAACAATCAAAACATATTCATTAGGAGCATCCATGTCGCAGCGCCAAATACGCACAACTTACAAAACCCATGTTGATTGGCTTGCTCGAATGGCTCCTGTTGCAGCATCAGCATTGCTGGTGGCTTGTGCTTCACCCATGATGGGGCCCGATGCGCGTACGGCGACCATTCAGCGCACCACCAATGGCGTACCGCATATCAGTGCACCGGATCCTGAGACCTTGGCTTACGCCATGGCCTATGCCTATGCGCAAGACAATGTTTGTATGACAGCGAATCAGCTGGTCACTGTACGTGGTGAGCGTTCGCGTTATTTTGGCGCAGCCACACAAGGACTGTTAGCCAGACGCATGCTGCCGAATGAAGTGGTCGACTTTTTTATCGCTGCCCATATGGATGATGCGGTACTTGCACGCGCATGGAAAAATGCCAGTGCTGAATCACAGGCGCTCGCACGTGGTGCTGTCGCAGGCTACAACCGTTATTTATCTGACAACACGGGCAAACTACCTGCAGCTTGTAACAACCAAGCTTGGGTCAAGCCCATGACAATGGCTGATTTTCATCGCCAAAGCGAATTGACCGCGGTGCAAGCTGCCACTGCAGCTTTGGCCGATGCCATGCTCGGTGCACGCCCTCCTGCGCCAACCGCTCCATCAACCCCAAAAGCAGCGCTTTCAAATCCAGTAGATATGGCCGATGCATCGTCGGCATTAAGAGAAATTGGACTACTCGATTCCCCATTGGGGTCAAATGCATGGGCATTTGGCAAAGACACCACAGCCAATGGCAGTGGCTTATTGCTTGGCAACCCGCACTTTCCGTGGGCGGGCGTCAATCGATTTTGGCAAGTGCACCTCACCATTCCCGGTAGCTTGGATGTGATGGGTGTGGGCATTGGCAACTTCCCCAATGTCACCATTGGATTCAACAAAGATATCGCTTGGTCGCACACCGTGTCCACCGGCAAACGTTTTACTTTGCATGAATTAACGCTGTCAGCCAACGACCCAACCACTTATGTTGTGGATGGCAAGAACATCAAAATGACTTCACGCACCGTCAGCATACAAGTACCCTCTGCCGATGGCAAATTACAAACCAAAAGCCAAACTGTGTGGTCTTCACAATGGGGACCCATCGTGGTTATTCCACGCGCTGGTTTGAACTGGACTGCCAAGACAGCTTATGCGCTGAAAGATGCCAACTTGGGCAATGTTCGCGCCACCGATACAGCATTGGGATTTGGTCGCGCTAAGAACGTGCAAGAAATTCGTGATGCGCACAAAAATTTAGGAGCACCTTGGGTCAACACTTTGGCAGCTGATAGACATGGCAACACACTGTATGCCGATGTGTCCGTGGTGCCCGATGTGGACGGCGCGCAATTACAACGCTGTGCACCCAGCAAACCCGCAGCGGCATTGCTTCCTGCGGCAGGATTGGTCGTATTAGATGGCTCTAAATCTGATTGCGACTGGAAACGTGACAGCGCCTCACATGTGCCCGGCCTCATCCCATTCGATCGCATGCCCACCACTGTTCGCACCGATTGGGTTCACAACAGCAACGACAGCTTTTATTACACACATCCGCAACAAAAATGGTCAAATATTTCTCCGCTGGTAGGCACCGCAGCCTTGTCACGACCACGCACGCGTGCAGGTTTGACCGAAATACCTGAAATGCTGGCCAAAGGCAAAATCACACCTGAAGTGGCACAAAAACAATTGTTATCCAATCGCAACTTCATGGCAAGTGTTGTATTGCCCGATTTATTGGCGACTTGCGACAGTGCGCCCACATCTGAGGCACGTGATGGCTGTGCTGCGCTGCGCGGTTGGGATAGAACCAATAACATTGATGCCCGTGGAGCCCACCTGTTTCGCGAGTTTTGGCGCACCGCGCGCAATGTACCAGGCGTGCACCGTTTACCTTTTGACGTGTCACAACCTGTTGCAACGCCTTACGGTTTAAAAATGGCCGACGCGGCCGTCGCTGGTAAAGTTTGGGAAGCTTTAACGGCCGCTGTCAAAGCGGTGCGTACAGCAGGTTTTGCATTGGATGCAACTTTAGGCTCAGTGCAACGACCCCTGATCACCAACGAAGCCATCGCTTTGCATGGTGGTGATGAAATGGAAGGTGTGCTGAACAATTTGGGCAACCAATTTGCACCGGCTATCAATGCCAAAGGATTGTTAATCGACTATGGCAGCAGCTACATCCAATCAGTTACTTTTGATGCGCGTGGTCCAGTTGCCAATGCGGTGCTGACTTATGGTCAAAGCACCAACCCAGATTCACCCCATGCCAACGACCAAATGCGTCTTTTCTCCCGCAAAGAATGGCCAATACTGCCATTCCACGCTGAAGATGTAGCCAAAGTTCGTGTGGGTGATGTCCTGCGCTTAACAAGACCCTGATCGCAAAGTCACCAGTAATTACAAGCGCTCAAACACCGCCATCGATTCCACGTGCGCGGTGTGGGGGAACATGTTGACCACGCCGGCTGCTGTGCAGGTGTAGCCGGCTTCGTTGACCAAGAGGCCGGCATCACGCGCTAAGGTGGCGGGGTTGCAGCTGACATAGACAATGCGTTTGGGGGGCTGCCAGTTTTTGACGGCTTCGCTTGGATTTTCAATTGTCGGGTTGCTATCTTGCGTGACCAATTCAACCAAGGCTTTGACCAAGGCAAACGCGCCTTCACGGGGTGGGTCCATCAGCCATTTTTCGGCAATGCCATCTTCTGCTAACACACTGCCGGTGATTTCAAACAAGTTTCTTACTACAAATTCAGTAGCGCTGTAGGCAGTACTTACAGCTGCTACAGGCTTATTTTTCAAAAATTTTGGCTGATTAAACAGGTAATTTTGGCGCGACCGCACAACCAATTCTTCACTACCCTCCACACCCAGCACTTCTTTGGCCTGTGTGGCCAACGGCAAGGTGAAGTTGCCCAAGCCGCAAAACCAATCAATCACGCGCTCTGATTTTTGCACATCCAGCAAGCGCAAAGCACGTGACACCAGCACTTGGTTGATGTGCGGATTCACCTGCGTGAAGTCGGTCGGTTTGAACGGCATGGTGATGCCGAATTGCGGTAAAGCGTAACTCAGGGTGCTGACTTTGCCAGCTTGTTCATCCATCAAATGCACCGTGTCCAAGCCCTTGGGTTGCAACCACCATTGCACAAATGTGTACTTCAGTGCGAAGTCGCGTAACTTGTCCATGTCGTTCGTGCTTAAAGCTTCCATGTGCCGCACCACCATCGCCACAACAGCATCACCAACCGCAATTTCCAACTGCGGAATAGTCTCTTTGGCGTCCATGCTGGCAATCAAATCGCGCAGTGGCATCAGTAAATCGCTCACATGCTGGGGCAATACAGGGCAGACTTGCATATCGGCCACATAGCGGCTTTTGCGTTCGTGAAAACCAATCAGCACTTGTCCATGTTCGCCCTTTTTGCGGACGAATTTGACAGAGATGCGGGCGCGATAGCGGTAGCCCCAGGCTGGGCCTTCAATAGGGCGCAAAATGTTATTGGCTTTAATTTTGCCCAAGTGCCATAAGCCGTCTTCCAGTGCGCGCTGCTTCACCGCCACCTGCGCGGCGATGTGCAAGTGCTGCATTTTGCAACCTCCACACGCGCCCGAATGCAAACCAAAATGCGGGCAATTTGGGGTGACACGCTGTGACGATTCGCGCTTTATTGTTAACAGCGTGGCTTTTTCCCAGTTGTCTTTTTTGCGGTTCACATTGGCGCTGACCACTTCAAAGGGCAAAGCACCGTCAATGAACACCACCTTGCCATCGGCCTTGTGTGCTACGCCCTGGGCTTCAATGTCCAGGGACTCAACGTTCAGCCATTCGGTGGGATAGGTTTTAGTTTCGCTGGCTTCTGTTAAATTTTCGGTCTTATTTTGTGATCTATTTTTTCTCATAGCCGCTATTGTCTCAGGGCTTTACATGAAAAACTGGCAGAATGACTCCATCACTACCTTTTGGAAGAAAAAATGAACGCACAACATACAAAACGCTACCCTGCCCCCGACATCAACAGCTTGCCCGATGACATTCGCGCCAAGATCGTAGCGGTGCAAGAAAAATCTGGTTTTATCCCGAATGTGTTTTTAGACTTGGCACGCCGCCCGGCTGAATGGCGCGCGTTTTTTGCCTACCACGATGCGTTGATGGCCCCCGAAACGGCGGGTCGCAGCAGCAACCTGACCAAAGGCGACAGAGAAATGATTGTCACCACCACAAGCGCCGCCAACAAATGTTTGTACTGCGTGGTGGCGCATGGCGCGATTTTGCGCATCATGGAAAAGAAACCACTGGTGGCCGACCAAGTGGCGGTGAATTACAAAAAAGCCGACATCACCCCACGCCAACGCGCGATGTTGGACTTTGCCATGAAGGTTTGCCTGCACGCCGACGAAGTGAACGATGCCGATTTCACCGCTTTACACGCGCATGGTTTTGACGATGAAGACATTTGGGACATTGCCGCCATCACCGCCTTCTTTGGTTTGTCCAACCGCATGGCCAGCTTCAGCGACATGGCACCCAACCCTGAGTTTTATTTGATGGGGCGAGTACCCAAGGTGAAAGCATAAATCACATTGATACCCTATTTGCTATCTATTTAATAGCACATTAGGCAATCAATACGCCGGCTACAGGCCAAATTTTCATATATATTCAGGGAAGTAAGCTTAAATCAGCCACATAGCCCAAGCTGTTGTCGCTGGTGTTGTCTGCATCTGCACCCACGATGATGGCGGTAATTGCTGGCACTGTTTTAGATTCGGCGCCAAACGCTTTCAAAAAATCATCCGCCACATTGCGAGTGTGCTGCTTCCAAGATTTCAGTGACTGTGCGCCTGTATCCAGCACCATGTAACGCACACGTGCTGTGGTGGGACTGTTGTGTATGGTGCCTACCGCCTCTGCGTTCGCCCATACATAGCACAGCGTGGCGGTGGGCAATTTTTCTTTGCTGAAAAACTGCGCGAGTTTGAACAAAGTGCGCTCACCGCTGGGTATGCGGTCATCTGGCATGTCAAAACTGGCGCACACTTTCAGCGCTGTGTCTTCAGTTGCTTTGCCTTTGAAGCTGGCCTGCGTCAGTGCTTTGTCCAAACGCCATTGAAACGTCATGGTTTTAGCTGCGCCGGACCAAGGATGTGCCACCGTGCCCCAAGATTTATCGGCTAACAATCGCAATGCCTTTTTACCATCCACCGTTTGCACGTCAATGGTGGTCAGCGGTTTGGCATAGCGCTCTGGTAGAGCCACGTACTGCCACGGTGCGGGCACTTTGGCGTTGGTGGCGGTGGCAAAATTACTCAGCTCAGCGGCCTGCGCATTGTGCAGAGCCATACTGCACAAGCCGCAAAAAGCTAATATTGGCAGAATACGAAGCTTGATTAGATGACGCATTTTTTATCCTCTGCGCCAATCATGGTATTTCTTCACCCATTCCAACAACTTGGTCGGCTGGTGTGCCCGCTTCCATTCACCAGCCACGTATTTGTTGCTCTCGGCCAAAGTGGGATAGGTATGGATTGTGCCTAGAATTTTGTTCAAGCCCAAACCGTGCTTCATCGCCAGCACGTATTCCGCCAACAAATCACCTGCATGTACACCCACAATGGTGACACCCAAAATTTTGTCTTTACCCGGCACGGTCAACACTTTCATAAACCCATGCGCTTCGCCATCGGCAATGGCACGGTCTAAATCGTCAATGCCGTATTTGGTGACTTCATAGGCGATGTTTTGTGTTTTGGCTTCTTGCTCGTTCAAGCCAACGCGTGCCACTTCAGGATCGA
Organism: Candidatus Aalborgiella aggregata; assembly: GCA_016705065.1. GTDB lineage: Bacteria > Pseudomonadota > Gammaproteobacteria > Burkholderiales > Burkholderiaceae_C > Aalborgiella > Aalborgiella aggregata. Next base: position 1,046,422 of record JADIYY010000001.1, read on the forward strand.
TGAAGGTAGCGGCTGGAATCACACTGTTATCAACTTTGAATTTTTTGAAAGTACCAAACAAAGCATTCACCGCCGCATACCAAGCCTGGTGCGCGGCAGTGTGGGTAAATTGGTAAGGACCCGCTACATCCCCCGCCGCAAAAATATTCGGGTACACCGTTTCTAAATATTCGTTGGTTTCAACGGTGCGCTGAGTGGGTATGCCGATGTCTTCCAAGCCATAGCCTTTGAGTCGGGCAATGCGCCCGACCGCACAAATCAGCTCATCGTATTCAATGCGCTTTTCTACGCCCGCATGTTCAACGACCAATGCTTTCGCGCCGTTGCTTGATTCAAAACGCAGAGCCTTGTGTGACGTCAAGACCTGAACGCCGTCTGCTGTCAAAGAATCAAGTGCGTACTTTGAGACCTCTTCATCTTCACGAATCAAAATGCGCGGCGCCATTTCAATTTGCGACACATTTGACCCCAAACGCGCAAAGCTTTGCGCCAGTTCGCACCCAATGGGACCACCACCCAACACAATTAAGCGCTGAGGCACGGTATCTAAATGGGCAAATTTGTCCCATAGCGTATCGCTGGTGACATAGCCCGATTGCTCAATGCCGGGCAATGGCGGAACAACGGGGCTGGCACCTGTGGCAATGACGATGCTGCGTGTGGTCAATGTCCTCTTGCTGCCATCATTCATGGCGATTTCAACCGTCCATGGATTGATGATTTTGGCGTAGCCTTGCAAAACTTCCACACCCAAGCCGGTGTAGCGTTCAATGCTGTCATGTGGCTCTATGGCGGCGATCACAGCGTGAACACGTTGCATCACCGCTTTGAAGCTGAAAGTCGGCTGCGTCCCCTGCAAACCGTAATTAGCCGCATGGCGCATTTGGTGCGCCACTTTGGCCGATTTGATCAAGGCTTTGCTGGGCACACAGCCATAGTTCAAACAATCGCCACCCATTTTGTGTGCCTCAATCAAGGTCACTTTGGCCTTCACAGCGGCAGCGATGTAGCTTGAGACCAAACCACCCGCACCTGCACCAATGACGATTAAATTGCGGTCAAACGAAGTTGGTTTAACCGCGCTCCATTTGGCATAGACCTTGCGCTTTTTAATGCCATCGACAATTTTCTTGGCGATGATGGGGAAGATGCCGAGCAGCACAAACGAGCCAAGCAAACCGGGCGAAAGAATGCCTTTGAGCGAATCAATTTTGGCCAGTTGTGTACCTGCGTTGACGAATACTGCCGTGCCCAGCAGCATGCCAACTTGGCTCACCCAGTAGAAAGTCCAAGTTTTCATCTTGGTCAATCCCATGAGCAAATTGATGGCGAAAAATGGCACGAGCGGCACCAGACGCAGTGTGAACAAGTAAAACGCTCCTTCTTTTTCTACACCTTTGTTGATCTCCGCCATGCGTGCGCCAAACTTCTTTTGCACTGTCTCGCCAAGCGCAAAACGTGCAGCCAAAAAAGCCAAAGTCGCACCTATCGTGGAGGCAAATGACACCACGAACAAACCCACCCCCAAACCAAAAACTGCACCACCGGCCACGGTCATGATCGTTGCACCGGGTAGCGACAGTGCTGTAACCACCACGTAAATCGCAAAAAAGCTGCCAATCACCAGCAAGGGCTTTTGTGCATACAACATACCAAATTGCGTCTGGCTTTGTTTGATGAAATCTAGCGTGAAAAAGCGCCCGAAGTCAAAAGCAAAGAAGGCGATGATGGCGGCAATCAGCGCAAGGATGAGGATGATTTTGCTTTTGTTCATGGTGTAAGTGATGTTGGTCAACTATGCAAAGAATTGCTGCTGAATACGTAGTAGTCTGTCATGGCCTTGCAAAACTTACACATGCACATCCACATACGAAGCTTTACGAGTCTAACAGCCTGAAAAATTCACGCATTTCTGGCAAAGTCGATCACGGCATCACGGTCCGCAATATCTGCCGCATCGTGTGTGACCAAGAGCGTAGGCAATTGCAGGCGGCGCACATGCTCGAATACAAACTGGCGAAACTGCTCGCGCAGTGCTACATCGAGCTTAGAAAAAGGTTCATCCAACAAGAGTGCTTGCGGTTTGGCCAGCAGTGTGCGCATGAGTGAGACGCGCGCGCGCTGACCGCCAGAGAGAGTGAGCGGGCTGCGATCAGCCAAGCTTTGAAAGCCCAATTCCTTCAACGCAGCATCGGCTTGCGCCTCGCGCTCAGCTGCGGTGCCGGTCGGCACAGCGAAGAGCAAGTTTTGGCGCACGCTCATGTGCGCAAAGAGCAAATCGTCTTGGAACAGCAGCCCAATACGGCGCTGACTCGTGGGCAAATGATCGACACGTTGGCCTTGCAGACTTACTTCGATGTTCACATGCAATCCATTCAAAGGTAAGCCAGCAATAGCGGCGAGCAAACTACTTTTGCCACAGCCGCTTGGACCCATCAGCGTCATGACCTTACCATTTGGGCAGTCAAGTGAGAAATCACGCAGCAAGACGCGCAGAGATTCGCCTGCTCCTACATTCTTACCCACACTCTCCCCCACGCTCAATTGATGCACTTGGATTTTCATAATCTAGAGTGTAGGTTGTTCACGTACATTGTTCTGCAATCAGTTTGCAAAGCGCCTAGGGCGACCCAGCCACGCTGCCAAGGCGAAGACCACGGCAGGCAACAACCATTGCAACCATGCAAATGCAGCCACTAAGGAGCGTTGGCCGCCAGAAGAAAGCGTCACAGCCTCGGTGGTCACCGTGACGATTTGGCCTTCGCCAACATACAGCGTCGGTAAAAACTGCGCCACACTCACTGCAAAGCCTACCGCGAAGGTGGCCAACAAACTTTGGCGCAGCAAAGGCCACTTCACGCGCAGCAAATACTGCCAGCGGCTCTTGCCCAATGTTGCACTGATGTGCGCATAGCGTGGATCGAAACCCAGATACGCTGGCGACAACGCAATCAAGCTATAGGGCAAGACAGCCAGCAGATGAGTGAGCAAGACGCCGATGAAACTGCCGGTGAGATGCAAATCCAAGGCCAATCGATGCAGCCCAACCACCCAAAGCACGCCGGGTAGCAAAAGGGGAAGATACAAAAGCTTGCGTAATGCATTGTCCCAGCGCGGTGGTGCTGTTTCCAGCCATGCCACCGCCCAAACCAAGCCGATGCCAGCGCTCAGAAAAGCCAAAGCCACAGTCATCACCACGCTTTTGCTACTGCTGGCAACAGAGATCCAAGCCTCAGAACTGAAATTGCTGGGTATGAATTGAGGAAACGGCCAAACGCCTGAGACACTGCCAACAGCCAGCACAAGCAGCACGGCGACATAGCCCGATACAAATGCAAGCCAAACAAGGTGCCCGTTGGTGAAACGTCTTTGGATTGCCTCTTTGCCGCGCTCACCTCTGGTCAAATTGGGTTTGTGTCTTATCCATATCCCCATCAAACCTGCGCACATGCCGACGATGCCCGTGAGCAACCAGCCTGCAGCAGCACCCAGCGCATTGGTGCTGGCTTCGCTGTCTTGCAGCCACTGCCATGCACGCACCGACAGTGTTGCTGGGCTGCTCGGTCCAGCAATCAAAGCTGCATCGACCACGGTCAGCCCGTAGGCCAATACCGCCAGCAGCGGCCACAGCAAGCGAATTTTGAGTTGCGGCCATACGATGCGCCAAAACGCGCGATTACTGCTGTACCCAAGTGTTTGTGCGGTATGGGATTCACGCAGCCAGCGCGCGCCGGTATCGTCGCGCTGCAATTGAGTGGCAGCAGCCCAAAGTAGAAACGGCACTTCTTTGAAAACGAGCATAGCGATCAGACCTAAACCAAAACTGTCTTGCGAAGTGGCGATCTGCGGCGGTTGCTCAAAGCCAGTGAGCCAAGGTGATAACGCGCGCAATATCCAGCCGCTGGGCGCGATCAAAAATACCAAGCCAACAGCAAACGCAGCATGCGGCACAGCCAATAAGAAACCTAAACGGTGCACCAGTGCAGACCACCAAGGCTTGCTGAAAGCTTGTGAAATCAACCAAGCTGTCAAGCCCCATGCGAACAAAGTAGAAGCCAGACCAGTCCACAGCGTCATGCTAATTGCTTTACCGATATTTGGTGCTTTGAAAAGCTCATTCCAAGCATCAAAACTGGTGCTAGCCATTACAGAATATGCGAAAACTGCTATTAAAAAAATAGCAATCGGCAAAGCCAATAGACTACTGGCAATTCTTGTTTTGTTGAGTCTAGGCAATAACGCCATCCCGATCAAGCCCCGTAGCGGCGCAGCCATTCCTTCTCAATCGGATCGACCCAACTGCCATGGGGTTCAGGGATGACGGGGGCGAATTTCTCGACTTGGCCGGGCGCACGCGCAGTGTTAAATAGCGCGGCATCTTGTGGGCTCATTTTGGTGGGCGACAACACGGTTGGATCACCCCACACCTTGATATCGCCTTTGCGCGCTTGTGCCGTTGGCGAGAGTAAGAAGTTCGCCACCACTTGGCTGGCTTCTTTGACCTTGCTGTTAAATGGAATCGCTAAAAAGTGCGTGTTGCCAATCGTTCCGCTATCGAACTGATAGCTGATCACGTTGGCAGATAAACGTCCTGCTGCGATTTCGTTCGCTGCTTCGTTGGGGTTGAAAGTGAAGGACAAGGAAAGTTCGCCATCGGCCATCATTTGGCGAATCGCTGCAGCGTTAGCAGGGAATTGCTTGCCGCCGCGCCACAAATGGGGATGCAGGGCATCCAGGTGTTTCCACAAGGGCTCGGTGACTTTCGCGAAAGCTGCTGCGTCATAGGGTTTGTAAAGCTCCGCGCGGTCTGCAGTCAAATCCATCAAAGCTTGCTTGAGGAAAGTAGTGCCATGGAAGTTGGGCGGTTTGGAATAAGTGACGCGGCCAGCGTTTGCCTTGGCAAATTCAAGCAAAGCGGCGGTGGAGCGTGGCGGATTGGGCGTTTTGCTGCGATCGGCAAAAAATGTCAGCTGCGCCATACCCCAAGGCGCTTCCAGACCTTGCACGGGTTCCGCAAAGTCAATGCGGGTGGTGGGTTTTCCTTGCACATCAACATATTTGAAACTGGGCAAATTCTCCGCCCAAGGGCCGAACAGCATGGCTTCGCGCTTCATAGCGAGGAAGTTCTCGCCATTGATCCACACCAAATCGACCGAACCGTCAGTATTGCGCCCTGCCGCTTTTTCGTTGCGAACGCGTTTGACCACATCGGCGGTATCGGTCACTTTCACATGCTGCAGTGTCACGCCAAACTGCTTTTGTAATTCAACGCCAGCCCATGCCAGATAGGCATTGATGCGCTCGCTGCCACCCCAAGCGTTCAACACCACGGTTTGTCCACGCGCTTTGCGCTCAATCTCGCTCCATGTAGATTGTCCAAACGACAATGAGGCCAGTGGCAGGCTGGAGGTCATCACCAAAGCATTGCGTGAAAACTGGCGGCGATTCAAATGAGGCATAGAGACTTTCATAGGCAAGAATAAAACTCAAACAGTCAAATGATGAGTCGAGCAACAGCGTTGAATCTTACACGCAGGCAGCTGCTAATCTTGCAAAAAAGTCGTTAAAGATCTCGTCGCGTTGCACAGCATAAGCTTCGCGCATGGGGTGCGCTTGTTCGCGTGGCCGCCAGTGAAGATCGTTATCTAATACGGGAGTAGGCACGATGTGGCTGGGCACCCAATCGGGGTTGATCAGCCATGCAAAGTTGATCAAATCCCAAATCACCCAGCTGTGCGCTTCGGTCGCGGGACGTCCTGTGATTGCCCAAAGCGGGTTGTCTGCAAAAAGCGCGTGCAAATAACGCCCAATATTGCCATGCGGTTTCACATAGCGTTCCACCTCAGCCAAACTCAGTCGCAATTGCGCACCCACATGGTAGCCCGGCAAATACACCAATGGCACGCCACTTTCGTACAAGTATTGGCTGGCCAGCACATCTTGCTCCAGATTAAAAGACGCATTCGCATGCGGTGCATGCGATGGAAATGCACTGGTCCACACGACCACTATTTTTTGCGTAATTTCAGGTGCAAGCAACAATGCACTGGCAACATTGGTGGCGCAGCCAATTGCCACCACATACAAAGGTTCATCCTGCGGCATGGCCAGTGCGGTGGCAATCAAATGATCGGTAGCGTCGCTGCGAATGGGTTCGTTGAGAGAACGCAAATATGCTGGGCTGCCTTTGAATGTGGGTAATGGGGATGACAACGCCATCAGCGCTTGCACCTTGATGATTTCATCATAACTGCGCTGCATGCCTACATCGGGCGAGTTGAACGGAGGTGCATCAGGGGCGGCTGCCGCGTATGTTGACCGCCTGTGTGCAAAGGAAAAAGGCGTGGCATAAATACCGTGGATTTGCAGGCGTTCTGGGTGCAGCAATGCCCAAGCCAATGCAAACTGATCGTCGATCTCATTCGCTGCATCGGTGTCGATGACGATATGCACCCGCCCATTGGGCAAGCGCAGTCGCGCGGAATAAGCTTCCGGGCTGAACGGCAGATGTTCTGGTCGGTGCATGGAATGTGTTGTGTTCATAAGCAATGGATTTAGTGAGTGAGACGGCACATGGCTTGCCATCGCTGCCAGTCTGCGGGATCGTCAATGTCCCACAGTGTAGGCAGTTGCACCACGCTAGCGTCAACCAAGGTGCAGCGTGCCAGTGTTTGCGAGAGCACTTCGCTCGTGCTCCATGCCACTTCCTGAAAGATTTCGGGAATCATTTTCCTCAAGCCAATCAACACATAGCCACCATCTTCCGCTGGAATCAGGCACACATCGTTTGATGCCAAGATGCGAGCGGCTTCCTGCAAATGTCCGGGGGCAAGCACAGCGCAATCGGTGCCAATGATCAGCAGAGGTGGCGCGTCGGTTTGCGCAAAATGCATGGCTGCCGCATGGCACATGCGTTCGCCAATATCACCTTGGGGCTGCTCTTGGCAGGCAATGCCAAAAACTTTATTCACCGCTCGAAAATGACGATGTAGCAAGTTGGGTGCGCACCACAGCGTGAGAGTGCCCAACTGAGATTGCATCGCCGTGTGGATCGTCTGTAAACAAAAGCACCGCTGCGCACGTGCCGCACCTGCCGCGCCCAAAGCAGGTTTCAATCGCGTTTTCGCCAAGCCCGCAACAGGCGCTTTGGCCAGAACCGCTACCGCCGCTTTGGCAGGTGGCATGGTAGCTTTGTAGCCATAAGCTTGCGCTAAATTGCTAGGCTTTTCCCCGAAGAAATACGCCAAACGCAACCGCCACATGAGCAAAATGGTGCGCCAAATGCCGTTTTTTTGCCACTTGCGTGCGGAGGTTGTGACCCGCTGTGACAGGCATGCTGGGCGAGAAAATTGAAGCAGGCGGCTGGACAACACGATATCCTCCATCAGCGCTTGATCTGGGAACCCACCAACAGCCGCAAATGTGTCTGTTCGAACGAAGATGGCCTGATCACCGGTTGCAATACCGCTTAGGCGTGAACGCAAGTTCATCATGGTCTCAATCATGCGAAAAGCAACTTGTGCTGCATCCAGCCGCACATCAAAGCGGCCCCAATGTTGCACTTTCAAAGCTGACTCTATGAGTTGCAAAGCATCGCGGGGAAGCGCTGTGTCAGCATGTAAAAAAAGCAGGCTCTGCGCTGGTCGCATTCCGGGGGCAAACGCGCCTGCATTCATTTGCCGTGCTCGCCCTGATGCGCTGGCAATTAAATGGTCCACCCATGGTCGCGCACGCGCCCAGCTCTCGTCTGTGCTGCCACCATCCACCAGCACCAGCTCAGCGCCTTGGGCGCGCAAGCTTTGCAAAGCCGCTAACCGAGCGCTCAGCCCTGCGCCTTCATTGAGCACCGGCATCACGATGCGAAGCTTAGCGTTTGATTCGACAGAAAGATTGGCAGCAGATTGCAACGGCATGTTTTACGCGGACAGAGCATGCATGCGTTGACCAAGCGCATCGAACTCGGCGTTCACCCAAGCGAGCCCCTCGGCGCTGAGGTAATGATCGACCCGCTCACGCACATGGCTGGCCAGCACGGGATCCAAATTTTGCGCTGACCAATCTTCACCATCTTGCGCCATGGCTTTGGACGCACGCGAGGCGACGCGCCATTTTGCGCACCATGTCAGCGACCAGAGCCACATTGCGCGGCGCAGTGGCAGATGCCAACGCTCTGCATCCAGCGCCAAAGCGGTATCCACTTGGGTGCTCCAGGCTCGGTATGTTGCGACGACATCGTCCACACTGAGCACGGTGTGTGAATCCAAATCCCAGGTGGTGGAGGTATAGAGCGTAGCGTGAGCCAGATCAAAACTGGGGTAGCTGTAGCGGCATTTTTCCAAATCCACCAAATACGCTTTCTCTTTTGTGTCCGATTCTTTGGCTATCACAAAATTACCCGGATGACCGTCAAACGCTATCAAACGCCGCTCTGGTCTGGCCGCGCCTTGGCAGAGTTCATGAAAGCGTTCGAGCTCCACTTGAATATTGGTGGCTACAGCACTGTGCAACTCGGCGTGCGCCAGATAACTCGCTTGCGTGCTGATCTCTTCCCACATGGCTTGCAGTGGGTCCAAGGCATCCATCAACGGTGCTCTGCCCTTTTGCGACGGCAATTCAATGCGGTGCATAGCCGCCATGCTGCTGGCCATCAAGGGTAAATCTTGTGGCAAATGCGCCGAGCGACCCAGAATCTCTTGCACGATCAAGGCACCGCGCGGCAAGCTTGTGCATGGCGCAATCACATGCCGGCAAGCAGGCGCATGCCCCGCCGGGCTTGCCCTCTCAAAACAGGCCTGCTGGTAAATCAAATTTTCCTGTGCGCCAAGCTGCATTTGGCTTTGCTTGGGTATGCGCGCCAGCCAACCCGTGCCAACCAGCCGCACATGATCATGTGCCAAGCCTTTGGCTTTGAGCGGCTCCAGGTGCATCTGCGCCCATGCGCCACCCTGCGGCCATTGCGTCAGCAGCGCCTCGCGCAGGTCTTCAAGCAATCGACTTGTTGCCAGAATCATGACTGAAAGCCTTGCGCTAAGATTGGTAGCAACGTCATTTTGGCGTGCATGGTTTTTATAATTTAAGTTGCGGGAATTGTTGTATTGGTCGAGATTCAGTTCTCTTTATTACAGGGTGAACAAAATTCTTTGAATTCCTGATTCGATGCAAACTACCCAAATCACAAAAACCGACCTATACAGCCACCATTTGGCGCAGCCAATCGGGCAAGTCCATCGATTTTTGCTGTGGAAAGTTTACCCAAATGGTGGTTGCACCACCGGCTGCATAAATCACGCCTGGTTGATTGGTCAGTTCCAACGTTGCCCACGTTTCAAACGTGGTGCGTGCGGGGTCGCTGGTATACATCTTCACCAACACATCGCCTGGGTATTCCAACTGTTTGTAAAAATTACAAAACGCATTGACGATGACCGGCCCCTCACCTTTAGGGTTGGGTAAAGCGTTGATGGATCGCATCCATTCGATGCGGCAGCTTTCTAAATAGCGAAAATAAATCGTATTGTTGACATGGTTCATGGCGTCCATATCGCCCCAGCGAATGGGGATGGTCATCTCGAATACGAGTTTTTTGACTTCTGGCAGTGTGAATTTCATGGTGATTTTTTAAACGTACGGTGTGTCTTTGAAGTGTTTTACAAAGATAGAGGTTTATATCTACTCCAAGCATTCTAGCGGTGGTATTTCACTTTTGTGCCTCTAAAATAGCGAGCACACATTCAGATGATTAGATTACCCCTCTCGTTCACAGAAAGCACTTTATGACCAACGAAGAAATCTTAGCCGCCCACGGTCCGCGCGAATCCATGGAATACGATGTTGTCATCGTCGGTGGCGGGCCTGCTGGTTTATCCACCGCCATCAGGCTCAAGCAACTGGCTGCAGCCAAGGGTGCTGAGGTGTCTGTGGTGGTGCTGGAAAAAGGCTCTGAGCCAGGCGCGCACATTTTGTCGGGCGCCATCATGGACCCGATTGCATTGAACGAATTGATTCCGAACTGGAAAGAACTGGGCGCACCGCTGAACCAGCCGGTGACCGACGATGCCTACATTTTCTTAAGCGAGAAAACGGGTTATCGCGTGCCCAACATGGTGTTGCCACCCTTTGCCGACAACCACGGCAACTACATTGTGAGCTTGGGCGCAGTCACCAAATGGCTGGGCGAACAAGCCGAAGCCTTGGGCGTGGAAATCTTCCCCGGCTTTACGGGCGCTGAAGTTTTGTACAACGAAAACGGATCAGTAAAAGGCGTTGCCACGGGCAACATGGGCGTGGGCAAAGATGGCGAGCCGATGGAAAGCTTTCAGCTTGGCATGGAACTCTTGGGCAAATACACCGTGTTTGCCGAAGGTGCTCGTGGGCATTTGGGCAAGCAAGTGATTGCCAAGTTCAAACTCGATGAAGGCCGCGACCCGCAAAGCTGGGGCTTGGGCATCAAAGAACTGTGGGAGATAGACCCTGCCAAACACCAACCCGGTTTTGTCATGCACACAGCTGGCTGGCCGATGGAAAGCGACACCTACGGCGGTGCGTTTTTGTACCACTTCGATGACAATAAAGTGGCGCTGGGTTTCGTCGTCGGCTTGGGCTACAGCAACCCGTATTTAAGCCCGTTTGAAGAATTTCAACGCTGGAAAACGCACCCAAATGTGCGCTACTATTTTGAAAACGACAAAGGCGAAATCACCGCCAAGCGCTTGGGTTACGGCGCACGCGCCATCAACGCCAGCGGCATCAACGCCCTGCCAAAAACCGTGTTCCCAGGTGGCGCGCTGGTGGGCTGTGATGCGGGCTTTTTGAACGTGAGCCGCATCAAAGGCAGCCACAGCGCCATCAAAACCGGCATGCTGGCCGCAGATGCCGCATTTGACGCGCTGCAAGCCGGTCGCCAACACGACACATTGAAAGCCTACCCCGCAGCGTTTGAGAAAAGCTGGCTCTACACCGAGCTAAACAAAGACCGCAACTTCAAAAACTGGTTCAAGCACGGCTTGACCATTGCCACGCTGATGAACGGCTTTGAACAATTCGTCTTGCGCGGCCGCATGCCATGGACATTGCGCCGCACCAAGCCAGACCACGCTTATTTAAAACCCGCGTCTGAATGCAAACCAATTGACTACCCCAAGCCAGACGGCAAACTTACCTTTGACCGCCTGAGCAGCGTCTTCATCAGCAACACCAACCACGAAGAACAACAACCCGCGCATTTGACCTTGAAAGACGCCAGCGTGCCAGTCAATGTCAACTTGGCGAAATACGCCGGCCTTGAAGCGCGCTATTGCCCCGCTGGTGTGTACGAATTCGTCAAAAACGAAGACAACTCAGATCGCCTGCAAATCAACGCCCAAAACTGCGTCCACTGCAAAACCTGCGACATCAAAGACCCGACGCAAAACATCGTCTGGGTGACACCTGAAGGTGGCGGCGGTCCGAACTATGCGGGGATGTAGCGCACTCTGCTATCACTAACTTTAAGCCGCGAACCAGAGCACACCACATGATGAACACCAAATCGTGATACTCGAAATTCGCCAAAGCCACCTCACGCTTTACGGGTAAACCACCCGTCTTCACCATGGCCGTCGGGTTGATTGTGGTTTGGATCATCACCGGCCCGTTGTTTAACTTCAGCAACACATGGCAATTGGTCATCAACACAGGCACCACCATCATCACGTTTTTGATGGTGTTCTTGATTCAAAACACCCAAAACCGCGACACCGAAGCGATTCAAATCAAACTGGACGAACTGATACGCGCCACCCAAGGCGCGCACAATGCCTTGCTCGATTTAGAAGAGCTTGAACAAGAAAACATAGACAGTTTCAAAACCAAATACCAAGCCCTAGCCGCCTCCGCAAGACAAAACCTAGGCCAAGGCGTAAAAGACACCGACACACCAGAGCCATGATAGCGTTCATAGGTAAAAATATATGAAAAATCGGGCTGTAGCCGGCTTATTTATTGACTAAGGTGCTATATTATTTGTAGCAAAATTAAACTCAACATATGAGATTAAACAAAGACTCTGTTGTACCTTGGGGATGTGTATTCAAAATCACTTTCCCAAACGGAAAAATCTACGTTGGAAGTGATACTGCAACAACGGCGCGAATCGACTTCTTCAAATATTTCGGCACACCTGTTAAAGCGAGAGATGAAATGCATGCTGAAATGGGTCACTTCTTAACCAGTAACGAAACATACATTGTGAAGAAAGAAATCCTACACTCTCAGGAAAATGTCAAAGTAAGCGAAATTCTGAAGATTGAGCAGCAATTTATCAAATCCCTGAAAGCAACCGATTCAAAGATTGGCTATAACAGATAGCTATGCAAATATATATGAAAAATATGCCTGTATACAGCATATTTATTGACTGAGGTGCTATTTTATTTCTAGCAATTAACAGCACAATGACCACAATCTAAATTCCCATTCACAGCGAAGTGGTGCTCAACGTGCGGGAGTCCCTTTCCGGCGTTGCAGTTTTGCGATATAACATTAACTTTAAACGCCACAGGATCATCCTACCTGCCCCATCCCCAAGGAGTTCGTCATGCCCGCAGTTGAGAACCACTCTGTCCGAATTCACTATGAAGTACACGGCAGTGGACACCCTGTTGTTCTCATCCACGGAGGCACCGTAAGCTTCAAGCACAACTATGCGGATTTCGGCTGGATTGAATCCTTGAATGACAGTGGGCTACAGGTGATCGGCCTTGATCTTCGTGGACACGGCAAGAGTGACAAGCCGCATGATATAGAGTCATACGGCACTTCGAATCTGGCTAGCGATGTCATCGCCGTCCTTGACCAACTTTCACTGACGCGTGTATCACTTATCGCCTACTCAATAGGAACTGCAGTAGCCCTCCACCTACTGCAGTCCGCGCCCGAACGATTTGATAGAGCCGCGCTCATCGCTACTGGGGATGGACTGATTGGGCATCTTCCCCACACGTTCGCCAACAGTCTTCCAACCTTGCTGGAGGTACTAAACCGAACCGAGTATCCGAAAGACCTGCCGAAGCACTTGTCGACGTACTGGAACTTTGTTACTGCAACCAATGGCGATTGGCAAGCCTTACGGGCATGTGCACAGGCAAGCTATGCGGCCCTGACCGCGACAGATGCCTCTGCTATCAAGATTCCGACACTTGTCATTAGTGGGCAGGGTGACTTGGTCCTCGGACAGGGGACAAAGCTGGCAAGGGCACTTGGACAAGGTAGTTACATCGAGGTGCCTGATGCCGACCACTTCTCGCTCGCAACGACTCCAGAAGTTAAAGTTGCCGTTGCCAACTTCATGCGTTCTGCTGCCGCGCAGCGAGCATGACCACATTATTTCGATTCGAAAGGCAGAGAAACATGAAGAACGCATCTACTTGAAAAACTCCCCAAACTGACCCTGACAGCCCACGCACAACGGTTGCTGATTGGGAGGGTGCTGTGCTCAAGCAAGGTGGCGTTGTTATCGGCAAAGCCAGAACACGAGACCCTAATACCAAGCCAACCAAAGAACAAGTGGCTGTGCGTTACAGCCCTGATGTGTTAGCCGCCTTTCGCGCCACTGGTACAGGTTGGCAAACGCGGATGAATGACGCGCTTAGGGATTGGCTTCGCACGCATTCGCCAGTTTGAAGAAAATATATGAAAAATTAGCCTGTAGCCGGCGTATTTATTGCCTAGTATGCTATTAAATATATAGCAAAACCTTGCTTACAGCTTCTACTGCGTATTCACCATGTGATCAGCCAGCGCTTGGAAGTTGGCTTGTAGTTGGGTGCGAAAGGGTTCGTCTGCTACCGTTTCTGCCAGGGACTGCTTCATGCACAGCATCCATTCGTCTTTGGCCTCTGGTGTGACGGCATACGGGGCGTGACGCTGGCGCATGCGGGGGTGGCCTTTTTTGTCGGTGTACATGGTGGGGCCGCCGAACCAACCGCTTAGGTATTCAAACAGATTTTGCTCGCTGCCCGCTAGGCTATCGGGGTGCAATTTGCGCACTTGGTAGGCTTCGGGGAGTTCGTCCATCAGCTCGTAAAAGCGGTGCACCAGTTTGCGCACGCCGGCTTCACCGCCTAGGCGTTCATAGGGAGTTTGGGGAGTCATTCTCAGGCTGTGGCTGTGGCTTTATCTTTGGCACCAAACCACGCCAAAGAATGGTGCAGCTTGACCACCTCACCCACTATCACCAAGCAAGGCGATTTCAGGGCTTGCTGCGCCACGATGTCGGCTATGGTGGCCAAAGTACCGGTGGCGACTTTTTGGGTGCTGATGGTGCCGTCTTGCACCACCGCCACGGGCAAATTGGCCGACGCGCCATGCGCAATGAGTTGGCGGCTGATTTCTGGCAAACCGCCCAAACCCATGTAGATGACGACGGTTCGGTTCAGGCGCACCAGGCTGGGCCAGTCTAAATCTGCCGTGCCGTCTTTGAGGTGACCAGTGACAAACAAGCAGCTTTGCGCGTACTCGCGGTGTGTGAGTGGAATACCCGCGTAACTGGACACGCCCGACGCAGCGGTGATGCCGGGGACGACTTCAAAATCAACACCGTGTGCGTGCAATGTTTCCAGCTCTTCGCCACCGCGACCAAAGATGAACGGGTCGCCACCTTTGAGGCGCACCACTTGCTTGCCCTCGTTACCCAGCTTGGCCAACAAGGTGTTGATTTGCTCTTGCCGCATGGTGTGTTCGTTGCGGCGCTTGCCCACGTAAATGCGCTCTGCGGTTTTGTTCACAAACTCCAACACATCGCTGGAGACCAAGTGGTCGTACACCACCACGTCAGCCTTTTCAAGCAAGCGCACAGCGCGCAGGGTCAAAAGCTCTGGATCGCCCGGACCAGCGCCCACCAAATAGACACGACCACACTGGTTCGACAAACTTGCAGATGCACTCATACGGGAATTATCGCAATCTCAGTGCATTGTTTTGGAACTGCTTGAACCAGTGCCACAGCCGCCTGTGCTGCAACCACCAGAACCGCAGCCACCGCCTGAAGACTTGGTACCGCAGCCGCCACCGGTGGCTGGCATTTGCTCGCTGAAGATGAAGTTGAATTCACCAGGGTTGAGTTCCACAAAATCTAAAACCGTTGCGTCCAAAATTTGTTGGTATTCGGGCCCGATGACGACTGGGATGCCGTTCAGATCCAATTTCATGTCTTCGTCGGCAATCTCATCAAAGCCCATGCCGTATTCGACAGAGCCATCTGGGTTGCGCTTGGCAGCAATGCGCAATGCCATGTCTTGCGCATCGCTGTTTTGAACTGCCAATTCAATTTGCTTGGCGGCTTCGGGTGTGACTGTAAACATGTTAGTTATCCTTTCATTGGTGTTGATCTTAATCTGTCGGTGAGTAAAATTTGGTTCAGTGTTCGCCTTTGGTTTTCAGCAAACCTGCAAGCCGGTTGCCTTGCTTTTGCGGGCCGCCAATGGGGAACAATTCATGCAAGTTGTGGTTGCTGCCGCGCTGCTCGTCCCACACTTTGGAGAAATGCCAAATCATGACGCGAACCTGCGCTTGCACACGGTGTTCTTCATAGTATTCTCGCAAAAATCGAATAACCTCCCAGTGCTCGGGTTTTAATTCCAAGCCTTCTGTTGCAGCACGGGCGCGAGCAAAATCTTCGCTCCAATCGTCCAAATTTTTCAGGTAGCCTTCGGTATCGGTTTCGATGATGGTGCCGTCAGGCAATATCGTTTGGGTTAACACGGGTTCAGACAAAGTCATTGCGATCGCTCCTTCTTTTTATCCCGAACAAAAGCTACAAATTGTGCTACCCACTGCGACGACGCATTGTGATGCAGGTGTGTATATGATGCCAAGACGTTTTTGTATAGCAAACCATCGTGTTTGCCATCGGCACCATGTCCACGTTTGACACGGTAGGCATATTTCATATCGGGTGAGACATTTTCAAGGCTGGAGTAATGAAACTCATGACCCCTTATGGTTTGTTTTGCATGATCTTGATTTGCATCAAACCAAAGTGCATCTGTGCTTGTTTCAAGCTCGACGTAACCGCGTCCAATGGGTTTGGCATGCATCTGAACGTCAGCAGGAATAGCACCCACCATGTCGTAGCTTTTATCATTCCAGCGTATGCTGCGCGCCAAATACATCAAGCCGCCACATTCGGCATAGACGGGTAAACCATCTTCAATGGCTGTATGCAATTGCTGACGCAGCAGGACATTACCTTCTAACAAGGGCATGAACATTTCAGGGAAGCCACCACCGATGAAGATGCCATCCACATCTGGCAAAGCTGCATCTTGCAAAGTATCAAACGGCACCAGTTCAACACCCGCATTTTCAAATGCCAACAAATCGTCTTGATAGTAAAAGCCAAACGCTTTGTCTTGTGCGATGCCAATGCGTAAATCTTTTTTAATTGGCGATGGGCTAGCGACTACTGATACTTTCTCTAATTGCTCTGGGTTAATGCTTTGATTGGCCACGTTCAGAACACGGTCTAAATTCACGCCTTTTGCAATCAGCTCGCCCATAGTGTTGACACGTTGTGCGGCATCGTCCAATTCGTGGTTGGGCATCAAGCCCAAGTGGCGTTCTGTGACAGACAATTGTGCATCGTGGCCAATAGCACCCAGCACTTCCACATCGGTGTAATGCTCAATCACCGCCCGTAATTTGGCTTCATGCCGCGAACCACCAATTTTGTTCAATATCACACCTGCAATGCGAATAGCAGGGTCAAAGGCTTGGTAACCCAATATCAATGGCGCGATGCCGCGCGTCATACCGCGCGCATCTAAAACCAGCACCACGGGCAAATCCAGTAGTTTGGCCAACGCCGCATTGCTGTTGCTGCCGTCCAGCGCCAAGCCGTCATAGAGGCCTTTGTTACCTTCAAAAATGCTGATGTTGGCATGGTGACTGTGTGTGGCAAATATCGCTTCGATTTGCGCGTGCGACATCAGGTAAGGGTCGAGATTGAAACAAGCTCGACCACTGGCTTGTGCCAGCCACATGGGGTCAATATAATCTGGCCCTTTTTTGAACGGCTGAACCCTTAAACCGCGTTGTGTTAACGCAGCGCAAATGCCAACGGTGATGGTGGTTTTACCTGACGACTTGTGCGCAGCCGAAATAAGCAGGCGCGACATGCATCGTTAGGCGCTTGCGCCTGCAGGTTTAGTGCTGGCTGCAGGAGCAGGTATTCTGGACGACTGCAAAGCCACATCGTCTAGGCGCTCTGGCAAGATGTTGAGCAACTTCACAACCAACAATACAATCAAACCAGCAATGGCCACACCGCCAAAACCCAAAAGAATTTCTGGCAAGCTGGGTGTATAAGAGGCCACCACGCCGTCATAAAACGTGCTTCGAACTTGTTTGCCTGGGAACATCACGATGGGGAACGCTTGACCACCCACAATAGTCACATACATTTGGGCAAACGCGCCCAACACCACCAGAGCTGTAGCAGCCACAATGCGGCTGCGCATTTGGGCGATTTGTGGGTGCAGCAACAAACTAAATGGCAATACAGTGCCCAATACGATTTGCCCCAACCAGAATAGAACGGTATAAACACCACCATCTAACAAGATGAAACGTTCAAAATCGTGGTGCTTGGTGAAGTACATATTGGTCAAGTGATAGACCAATACAAAGTAAAAACCCACTGCGACGAAGATGGCTTGTAATCGCGCTAATTTGGCTACCATTTCATCGCCCAGCGGACGCCCTGCCCCACGGTGTGCCAACAGCAAAACCAAAATAAACAAGGCCAAACCATAGCTCAGAGACAAGGCGATGAACAAGGGTGCAATCATTGCGGAGTCATAAGCTTGACGAGCGACCAAGAAACCAAAAATAGAACCTGTACCTGTTGTCAAAGCCACACGCCAAACAAATGCAAACAAACCTGCCAGTGGTGTGAAACGGTTCATCTTGTGTTCCATCATGGTCCACAAATAAGCGATGACAAAGCCCATGAAGCCAGAATACAAAAAGATATTCATGGCAAAAATCGATTTGAAGTTGTAATGCGTCATGGCCACGATCAAACGATCTGGTCGACCCAAGTCCAACATCAAAACCGTTAACCCACCCAGCAGCAATGCAACGGCCAAAACACCCGATAAAGGTGCCAGCGATTTGTAATCCGTCTTACCAAAGACCGATGACATGGATGCCACGTTCAAAGCACCTGAAGCCGCTACCACCAAGAAAACCGCAAATACGTGTGGCATGCCCCAAATGATTTGGTTGTTCATGCCTGTCACGATATGGCCATTGTGTTCCATGTACCAAACGGCGAGCATGCCAACCAAAGCGATCAAGCCCAAACCTGCCAGCAGCATGTAGTAGCCTGTGCTTTTGCCCTCTAATTTACGTAACGCAATTTTCATAATGTTTTTACCTCTTGGCGCAAGCTGTACCGCTATTTAGCACTAAATACCAATGTAACGAACACCGGTGTTCAAGTCTAAGTTTTCACGAACTTGGCGTGTAGCCAATGTCGCCACCTTTTTAGCAATGTCGCTTTCGGGGTTGTTTAAATCACCGAACAGTATGGCTTCGTGACCCGCAGATGCGCAAGCGCTGACGCAGGCAGGACTCTCGCCCTTATCAACTTTGTGAACACACAAGGTACACCCTTCAACTGTTCCCATGCCACGTGGCACATCAGGTTTTTGATTGCTCAAAGGTTCGTGCACAAAAGAGCGCGCTTTGTATGGGCACGCCATCACACAGTAACGACATCCGATGCAAATGTGTTTGTCTACCAAGACGATGCCGTCTACGCGCTTGAACGATGCACCTGTTGGGCACACGTCTACGCAAGGTGGCTCGGCACAGTGTTGGCACATCATGGGCAATGACTGTGTTTTACCGGTTTTGACTTCTTTGATTTCGATCTTGCGAATCCATTGTGAATCCGTTGGCAAGGTACCGCCAGATAAGCCATTTTCGGTATTGCAAGCAGTCACGCAATCGGTACAGCCACTGCTGCACTTGCCACTGTCAATCAACATACCCCAACGTACTTTGCTATCTGCACCTTTGCTGGCGCCATCGGTTGCCGGCGCAGCTTGTGCCACTTCAATCAAACGAACACCTGGTGCAATCAAAGCACCCGCAATACCCGCAGTGGCAGCAATACCTAAAAACCCGCGTCGGCTGGCATTTGGTTTTGCTTCTGTATCCACAGAGTTGGTATTTTCTGGAGTTGAATTTTCTGAGTTCATGGCTTCACCTGTTGCTGCACAACGACTTGACGCAGTTTCATACTGGCTGCTGATTCAGCCGAATTCCCATGTGGTGAAACCAGTGGATGAAACGCAGTTGGCGCGGGTTTGCTGGCATGGCATTCAAAGCAATCAATCTTGACTGCGGTGAAATTATGGCAACTTTGGCAAAAATTTGATCCGCTGGCATTGACACTGTTCGTGGTCTTGCTGGCATGGCATTCGATACATGCTTTCAAGCTATTTTTGCCAGTGCGAATACCACCGCGCATGGTATCGTCACGCTGATGTTTCAACATGTCACCGTGGTTGCGGCGCATGAATGCGGGATCAGCGACGCATTCACCACCCTTGGCCTTTTCAACGATGGGCGCAGAGACTCGCGACCCAGCTGTCTTAGTGCCTTCAGCAGCCATAGCCCATGTTGCTGCGAGCGTGATGAAGGCTAACAACATCAAACGCAACAAAGCACCCAAACTAGGCAAGCGAAAGGTCAGTGCCATAAACTTACTCTCCCAGACCCATCTGAATATAGCCTGTAGGGCAAACATCAGCGCAAATATGGCAACCAATACATTTAGCGTAGTTGGTATCAACATAGCGCCCAGTGGTTGATTTCGCTTTGGGAACTTTAAATACGGCTGTTTGCGGGCAGTAAACCACACAGTTATCGCATTCAAAACATTGTCCACAGCTCATGCAGCGTTTAGCTTCGGCTACTGCTTGCGCTTCCAGCAATGGATGCAGGCGCTCTTCAAAGTTATTCAATGCTTCAACAGCTGTCAAGTTGGTGACATTGCGCACGTTGCGATTGATTGACGGAAAATGCCCTAAGAACAACTCTTTATGTGAAATCACATAACGGTCAGAGCGGTTGTCGAAGTTGTGGATAGCAGCAGTGCTCTTATCTGTACCGCGAATTGGTTCATGCACTTCGCTGAAAGTGAGACCTTTCTCGACCATCTTGCGAGTCAAATCGAATGAGTGCACGTCAATTTTAGGACGTTTTTCAAGCGCTTCACCTTGGAGGAAGCGATCAATGCCGTCAGCCGCAATTGCACCGTGACCAATAGCTGTTGTCAACAAGTGTGGACGCACAACGTCACCGCCAACAAAGATGCCTTCTTGACCTTGAACCTGGTAATTCTTGTCGCTGTTGATGGCACCCTTGCCATTGTTAAATTCTTCAAGACCTGTGAAATCAACCGCTTGACCAATTGCCGAAACAATCAAATCGGCTGGAATATCCTCTTCTGTGCCCTCGATGTTTTTGATATCCAAGCGACCACCAACAATTTTTGCTTCGCACTGAATCACACGCAATGCAGTTGCTCGGCCATCAGCACCGCGAACAATAGACAACGGCACCATGCCGCCACGAATCGAAATACCCTCAGACAGCGCGTGTTCAACTTCATGTTTTGAAGCTTGCATTTTGTCAATCGCAAAAATAGTCGTCAATGTGACTTCAGCACCTTGACGTGCAGAAGCAGAAGCCACATCATGTGCCACATGTCCAGCAATGGCAAACTCAGGGCGATCAGACTCGTTAATTTTATCAATGTGACCTAAACGACGCGCGACAGTTGCAACGTCAATGGATGTGTCACCACCACCAACCACCACAACACGTTTACCCACATGACGTAAACGACCATCGTTAAACGCTTTCAGGAACGAAGTAGCTGTAACCACGTTGGGTGCATCAGCACCTTCCACAGCCAACGCACGACCAGCTTGTGCGCCTAAGCCCAAAAATACGGCATCGTAATCCGCACGAATCTGGGTCATGGTGATGTCTGTACCAATGCGGCAGTTCATGCGTGCCTCAACACCTAAATCTAAAATTCGTTGAATTTCAGCGTCCAAGACATCGCGTGGGGTACGGAATCCAGGAATGCCGTAGCGCATCATGCCACCAAGCTCGGCACGTTCATCAAAAATAGTGACTGAGTGACCTTTTAAAGCCAATTGATATGCGGCTGACATACCAGCTGGCCCACCACCAATAACGGCTACCTTTTTGCCGCTAGATGCCTCTGATTTTTTATAAGCGATTTTGTTTTGAATCGCGTAATCACCCAAAAAATGCTCGACTGAGTTGATACCAACAAAATCTTCAACTTGGTTACGATTGCAACCTGACTCACATGGTGCTGGGCAAACTCGGCCCATCACGGAAGGAAATGGGTTGGCTTCAGTCAAACGGCGGAACGCATATTCTTGCCAACTCATGCTGGGTTTACCATCGCTACCGACAGGTGGTTTCTCAATACCACGAACAATATTCAAATAGCCGCGAATATCTTCACCTGCAGGACAGCTTCCTTGGCATGGCGGTGCACTTTGAATATATGTGGGGCACTTATGCGAATGATCAGCATCAAAAATTGCTTTTTGGAACGAGCTGTAAGTATTAGCGCCGTCTTTAAATCGACGGAACGTAATTGGTTTGGTGGCGGTCGGTTCTGCAATGCTCGACATGTGTTGTACTCCTGAACTATTTGTAAATTTTGCGAAAAATATTGTTTATTTATCACCCAAACGAATGGCTTTGCTCACCAATTGGTGAACGCCACCCACCATGCTCATATTGAATCCGTAATAAGGTAAAACCTTGGTGAATTGCGCTTTGCAAATCGCGCAGATGGTTGCCATAAAGTTAACTTGGTGGTCATCGACCAAATGCTTCAATGCCTCCATACGTGGAAGTGCACCTTTGACACGCACTTCCATCATGTCATCCGATAGCAAACCGCCACCGCCACCGCAACAGAATGTGCTTTCGTGAATGGTGTTGGGTGCCATGTCATGGAAATGGTTGGCTACCGATGTGATAATGCGTCGTGGAATAATGAATTGCCCGCCAACCATGTTGCCCATGCGTGATGCCCGCGCCACATTGCAAGAATCATGGAAGGTGATGATTTTGTTGTCGTTGGCTTCTTTGTCGAATTGCAAAGCGCCGCGTTGAATCAAATCATCCGTCACTTCACATATGTGCTGTGGAACAGGATAACGCGGGTCTAGATAGTCAAAAGGTCCGATCAGCGTATTCCAGAAGCTGTATGCCACGCGCCAAGCGTGACCACATTCACCGACCACGATGCGTTTAACACCCAATTCAAGAGCGGCTTCTTTAACGCGCATAGAAATGTTACGCATTTGCTCATAGTTGCCTATAAACATGCCAAAGTTACCAGCTTCTGACGCATGTGAACTGAGCGTCCAGCTGATACCCGCAGCATGGAACACTTTGGCATAGCCAATCAAACTCTCCACATGCGGTTCAGAGAAAAAGTCAGCCGATGGTGTGATGAGCAGAACTTCAGCACCTTTCACATCGAGTGGAAACAAGACATCAACTCCTGTTTCGTCTTTGGTATCTTCTGCCAGGCCTTCCAAGGTATCGACTAAAGCTGGCCCAGGAATTCCTAAGTTGTTACCAATACGGTGTACTTTGCCGATAATTTCATTGCTGTATTTTTGTCCCATGCCCACACTGGCCATGATTTCACGTGCCGCCATGGTCACTTCAGCCGTGTCAATACCATAAGGGCAGAATACAGAACAACGACGGCATTCTGAGCACTGATGGAAATAGGAATACCATTCGTCTAGAACGTCGCGGGTCAGATCAACCGCACCTACTAATTTAGGGAAATATTTACCAGCAAAAGTAAAGTAACGGCGGTAAATTTTCCGCATCAAATCTTGACGTGCAACCGGCATGTTTTTAGGATCAGCTGTTCCCAAAAAGTAATGGCATTTGTCAGAACATGCACCACAATGGACGCATGTGTCCATGTAAACTTGTAGCGAACGGTATTTGCCCAACAACTCGCCCATTTTGGCGATGGCTTTTTCCTGCCAGTTTTCGACCAGTTCTTCAGGGAAACCAACCGCCTTTTGAATCGGAGCAGCTGCTACAAATGGCTTGAGGTGAGACGTAGCACCAACTTGCACCAAAGGGATAACAGGGTAGCTTTTAATCTTAGGGGTTTCAAATGCTGCAGTTGCCATGTATGTGTATTCGCTGAAGTGGATTTGCTTCGTGTTGGACTAGCTACGCTTTTCTAATCCAGCAGCCCAAGAACTGATATGCCTAACTTCACGGGCGTTATCCACCTGATTACGTGTTGGGCTGAAGAAAATACCTGGTGCGTGCAGCAATTTGCTGATTGGGAAAATAATCATCAGCAATGCAACCAATGTCAAATGCACCAACAATACAGGGTCTGCCGGCAAAGGCTGCAAATCGAATCGCATGAGACCCAGCATGAATAATTTAACGGCAATGATGTCTGTGTGGGCCACGAATTTCATAGCGAGACCACTCATGCCGATGGCAATTAATAACACCAGCATCAAATGATCAGATGGTGTAGAGATATAACGAACGCGATCTACCAGCCAGCGTCTGGCCCATAAACCGAAAAGTGCTGCCACCATGGCAAATCCTGCGTATATACCAATCGATTGAATCAATGCAATGGGTAGCCAAACTGGATCTTGAAAATAGCGCAAGTGACGCAGAGTCACAACCAATAATGCCGCATGAAAAGTCCATCCAAAAATCCAAGTCCATAGACTAGATTTGAATAAACTTTCAAAAAAAACTACTTCTCTGGCCATGCGCCAGCCCACACCCGATTTAGTTAGGGGTGCAGGAGTGGTCGGAATTTTTAAAGGCGCAGGCGCTCTCGCATAAGTGCGAATTTTGAGAGCCACCCCAACAACTAAGATAACAGTGGCAAGATAAAACAAAGCCGCATAAACAATGGTCAGCAATGACATTACCAAATCCTGTTCTTATGTTGAGAATGGCTACTTCGCTGACAAATTAAATACAACCAGTTGGCTTTGGCAAGCCAGCAATCTTACAAGCTTGCTTAGCTGGACCGTATGGGAACAAGTCGTACAAATACTTGCTATTGCCCTTCTCCTCGCCGAATTTCTTGCCAATTGCTTTGGTCAACACACGAACTGCGGGTGCAATTTGGAATTCGTTGTAATACTCACGTAAAAAGTCAACAACTTCCCAGTGGTTGTCAGTCATCTCGACCTTTTCTTCAACAGCCATGTGCAAAGCTGCATCTCTGTCCCATTCAGCCAAGTTCAATAAAAAACCTTCTTCGTCAGTTTCGTAAGTTTTACCGTTAATCTCGAAAGCCATGTGATTCACTCCTGTTAAAAATAATAAAAACCATCTACCAAATTAGCGCAAAGCCGTTAGGGCTTAGAGCCAAGAATTTGATGTGCTGTATTGTGCAACCAAATCGACAAAGCCACTGTAATCGACCAGCGTAACGCCTTCGATTGCTTTTGCAGTGACGCCGCGCGCATCCATGTCTGGTTGCAAGGCATAAACCTTCAATGTGCTGCAAGCTGAACGAATAGCCGCTTCAGCGGTACTGCCCTTGGTAGCAGCATAAATAGCGTCTTCAATGAGCAGCAAACCTTGTCCAGGTTGCGCCATACGCAAACATGTATCCAAGCTGGTCGACTGAAACGGTGATTTATTAACAATATTCAACATATGTATTTACTCTTATCTGTTCGGTCTGTTTAGAAACTGAGGATAACGTCCTGCTCAGCCATGAGCTCACCCATGGCTTTAGCGTCAAGAACTTCGACTGGTACCAAGAGATCACTCTCAGTTAAACCACGTTGCTCCAATGATTGCTTGTCTACATACAGCTTTTCCACATCGTAGCCATCGAGTGCACGGTAACTTGGCGAAAAATTCTTGATGCCGATATCTTTGGTTTGTTGGCCTTTAACCAATTCGTAAACACCATCATCGACGAATACCAGACTCACGTCTTGATCGAAAGTTGCCGTAATTAAAACGACTTCTAAGCTTTCAAGCGCATAAATGGTTCCGTATGGCGCTTTACGATTGACAAACATGAATTTCTTCACTTTGGGACCTGATTGTTGCTCGCTCATATTGGGATTTCTTTCTGAAACAAAAGTTTAGTCGCCAAAGGTAACCAGACGATCCGCCTTGATACCACTGTCTACCAATTGCCCTAAACCAGAAATACGAAATCCTGGCGCCAACACTTCATCTTTAATGCCTCGACGCAGCGCCGCAGCAACACAGACAACCAAATCAACCTTGTGCTCAGCGGCCATAGCGGACCAACGATTGACAATGTGTCTGTCATCTTGCGGTGGCTCAGTTAATCGGGTCGCATTGTTAACACCATCATGGTAGAAAAACACACGTTGTATTTCGTGACCTTTGGCAATAGCCGCCATAGCAAACTGATACGCCGTATCAGTAGCTTGGTGCGTGTAAGGGCCTTCGCTGACGAGTAGTCCAAACTTCATGACTAAAATTCCGAGTTAATGAATAAAATTAAATACTAGAAACGGATATGCGTTGACGCATTGAGACTTGAACGAGAACCACGCCAGTCGTCAATCAAATACTTGGTAAACGGTAGATCGCACTTCTCAAAGAATGCAGGCCAGCCGATACGGTCAATCCAATCAGCCATACGCTCCCATGAACGCGCATCTTCTTTGTAGGTGTACAAAATCTTCTTAACCATTGCAGAAACTTCTGGCCAGCGCGGTGCATTGTTTGGCAAACCTGATGCCACCATTTTCATGAAAGTTGGCTTACCGCGCGCATTTGAGTTTTTGCCACCCACCCAAATTGCCAATTTGCTGTGCTCTGGGTCATTGATTTGCATAGGTGGGCATGGAGGATAGCAAGCGCCGCAGCACATGCATTTCGCTTCATCAATCTCTAATGATGGCTTGCCATTGACCATCGCAGGACGAATCGCCGCTACAGGGCAACGTGCTACAACCGTTGGACGCTCGCACATGTTTCCAACCAAATCGTGATTAATTTTTGGTGGCTTGGTGTGCTGAATAATGATGGCAATGTCAGCCTGACCACCGCAATTGATCTCACAGCATGAAGTAGACAAGTGAACGCGATTCGGCATTTCTTCTTTAATGAATTCTTCATGCAAGTCGTCCATTAATGCTTTGACAGCACCAGAAGCATCAGTGCCCGGAATATCGCAGTGCAACCAACCTTGAGTATGTGCAATGGCCGATACAGAGTTGCCAGTTCCACCGACAGGAAAACCATTTTTCGTTAATTCTTCAACCAATGGCGCTACACGAGATTCATCGGTCACCATATACTCAATGTTGCTGCGAATGGTGAAGCGGACATGACCATCAGCAAACTTGTCAGCAATATCGCACAATTTACGGATGGTATACAAATCCATTTGGCGTTGTGTACCAGCACGGACCGACCAAATTTGGTCTCCAGAATGTGCTACGTGGTGCAAAACACCTGGACGTGGCCGGTCGTGGTACTTCCAGTTACCATAGTTTTTAAGCATCGTTGGATGCAGATATTGCTTGTTATCTGGTACACCACTCTCAATGGGGCTGCGCATAGTTGCCATAATTTTTTCCTGTGTCAGTCAAATTTAGTTGAATAAATAATTGGGTGACTTATGCAGCCTTGCGTGCATTAATCTTCTCAACTTCCGCATCCCAACCGTCAGTGCGAACATATGGGTTGGTACGAGGTGTTGTGACCATATTTGGATCAATTTCCATCTCAATGCCTTCCAAGAAGTTAATCAAACCAATGCGCTCGATCATCTCGCCCGTACGCTCGTGCTCCAAGGCATTTTCAGCAAAGAAGTCAATCGCTTTTTGCGCCAATTCAACCAAGGCCTCGTAATCCTCTTCTGTCTTCATTGGCATAAATGGAGCAATGACTGTGCCCATCAAATCACCAATCTTCAATGTACGTTTACCACCCATCAGGATCGTTACACCTTTGTCTGTACCTGTGGCCAAAGCACCTGTCATGACATTGATGCAGTGCATGCAACGTACACAGTTCCCATTGTCAATTTCCAAAGATTGTGTATCGTTGATGGCAACGCTTGAAATTTTTCCACCTTTAGAAACTGCAGAAGTATCCTTGAGCATGATAGCTTTGGTTGGGCAACGGCTCACAACGTCATTAACCAACTCAGTCATACCGTGCTTTGCAAACCATTTACGCGCCAATACTTCGTCTGTCCGCATGTTGTCGCGCCATGTACCAATGACAGCCATATCTGCTCGCTGAATGGAGTTCATGCAGTCATTTGGGCAACCAGAGAATTTGAATTTGAATTTATAAGGGAGCGCAGGACGATGCATATCGTCCAAGAATGTATTGAGTACTTGACGGTGTGCTTTAGCTTCATCGAAACAAGACTGTTCGCAGCGCGCTGCACCCACACACGACATGCTGGTACGCACGGCTGGTCCTGCACCACCCAAGTCAAAACCCAATTCGTTCAATTCATCAAAAGCGCCCTGTACATTTGCTGTGCTGGCACCTTGGAACATGATGTCGCCAGATTGACCATGGAATGCGATTAGACCTGATCCATGTTTTTCCCAAATGTCGCACATGCTGCGCAACACGTCAGTGTTGTAATGCATGCCTGCTGGCGGCTGGATACGCAAGGTGTGAAACTCTTTAGATGCAGGGAACATTTCAGCCACTTCAGAGAAACGTGGAATCACGCCACCACCATAGCCGAACACACCAACTGTCCCGCCCTTCCAATAACCTTTACGGGTTTTGTAAGAGTGTTCTAGCTGACCCATCAAATCGGTCATGTAATCGCTGTCTTTTGCCAAGCGCTTCAGACCTGTGACAAAGCTTGGCCATGGACCACTTTCCAACTGGTCAAGCATGGGGGTATCGTGTTGTTTCTTACTCATGTTAGTCTCCTTAATTGGATGGTGCGAATCTGGTTGAGGGTACAGTTTAACTCGGTGTCGAATCTTATGTGCGATTATGGGGTGCAACTATCACCCTCGTTGAGTATGGGGCACTACCCATTCGGATTATTCCCTTATATCTATATAGGCAATAACGTGATTCTCATTCTGCTTACGCTAATATGTCAGATTAAAACAGACTGAGAATTATGTCAGATACGATTACCCCTTTGATGAAAATGACCATCCCTTTGGGTGGACAAGTTATTGAATTACAGCAATTTGACCACGCCTCTGGTGGCATGAGTTTATTGCGCACGCGCATCCGCGAAAAAAGCAGATTCACCGTATTTGAAATCGATCCTGACTCAGCAAAAATTTGGGGTGAAACACTTTTGTCATGGGCCGCAAGTCAGTCCAATGTAAGCTCTCAAAATCAAGCAGATAACGACTTGAAGTAATGGTGCAAACAACTTATCAACCCAACATGGTGGACATTGTTTTCCCGATTGAAGGAACGACAATTTGCAGGCACTATTCGCATGATTTGCAAAATGCTTTACAAAATGAAATGCCTTGGATTTCAGGCGATGAACAATTCAGCATCCACCCCATCAAACTGGTCACCGGCGACACGGATATCACCATACTATCCCGCCGCGCACAAATGATTGTTCGCGGTCCTCGGGCTCGATGCGAAGAAATCAAACAATTGAGTGGCAAAGCGTTGAATTTGTCTGGTCATGTGATACGACTTGGCAAATCGCACGAAAAAGAATTGAATCCGTACTCAACTCTATACGCCTACCATGTGGTTACAGACTATGCCAATGAGTCAGACTTTATGTCGAAAGTATCCGAAGAATTGCAAGCTTTAGGAATCAGCGGTGAACGCGTTTGCGGCAAACGCCATGCACTAGGCATGCCCACCCATTCACTCGATACTTTCAGCCTAATGGTGCATGGCCTAGCGCCTGAACCATCGCTACGTTTGCAAGAGTTTGGCTTAGGGAAACACAAGCAGTTGGGTTGCGGCGTTTTTGTCGCACACAAATCCGCCGCTGCAGTGTGAAAGATATCTTTTTGCAAGTAAGTTATAAAGAATATTTTTTTTATTGTGTTTGTTTATCATTATTTATAGGAGAGAAAAATGACATACATCGTTAACGGCGTTGAACTAGAAACTGATGCTGAAGGTTATTTATTGGAGCCATCTTTTGATGACGAGACTGTGAATGTCATCGCAGCTGCCGAAAACATCACATTGACAGACGCACATTGGGAAGTGATCAATTATTTGCGCGATCAATACCGTGAAGAAGGCGCTACGCCGAATTTCCGCAACATGGTGAAAGGCATGGATGAAATTCGTCCAGGTGTTGATAGCAAATACCTCTACGATTTGTTCCCGATTGGACCAGCCAAACAGGGTCCTAAGGTGGCCGGTTTACCACAACCCAAAGGCAAAGGCGGTTACTGATTCTGCGCACTTGCAGTAACAATTTATGGCACTCAGAATTAAAAGCCAATGGTATCAAAACGATACCGCCAAAACACCAAAACAAACCGCCAGTGCAATGGCGTTTATCACTTGGCGGGTTGCGCAAAATACGCTGAAACAAATGCGTTTGGCGCAGTTTGACATTGATATTGGCGCACAATATTTTGCATTCACGCGCGAGGTGTTGGTGTTTTTAATTCAGGTGCTTGACCGCATGGCGCATGACCGAATGACAACCGAAGAGCGTTCAGAATTTGTCACTGCTTTGGTCATTCGCGTGGCGGAGATATTGCAAGAAAATGAAGACACCATGCTCGGGATTCCTTCAGTAGGTCAAACCAGTCATTTTGATGAATTCATCACTTTATTCAACGAACTGGCTGACCACTATGCTGAATTTGGGCATGATGAATCGGGGCCTGATTTCAACTTTGTCCGCTACCTCGGGCATCGCATTGAAGCGCTCATGCCTGCCAAAGATCAACGCTGGGTGATCGACCAAATCATGGCCACAGAAGTACCTGAAGCGGTAGACATGCTACAGCGAGGGATGAAAGGTGTTTTATCGACAGAACCCAGGCCAGCACGCCCTGAACGACCAGCACGAACTAATCGCTCTGCCCGTCCTGCAAGCACAAATAGTGGGGATGGTGCTAACAGCGCTGTTCCATCTGAAGATTCTGCCGAAATAACTGCTGCAGATGATTAAATCGTGATGTCAAAAAACAATCCTTACGATATCAACAACCAGCTGGCCTATGCAAGTTGGCGCGATAAGAAGCGCGAACGTCAACCGCAAACCTCTGCTGCTTTAATTGTGGATGTCAAGGATCCACGCAATTTGAGTGATGATGAAAAAAATGCATTGCTGACCTTATGCAATGACGCCAATATGGCCATCTATCGCAGCCCAATCACCAGTGAAGACAAAAATATTCCCCGCCAATTGGCAGCACAGCTGGGCATGAAGCAACTGGACTGCAACTGGTTGGCAGACGAAGATGGCATATCCCCGATTGCTGTCGCCAACACTGTTGAGTCGACCACACATACAAGTGGAAAAACGCCGCGTCGTGTGATGATTCCATACACAAACTTGCCGATCAAATGGCATACGGACGGCTACTATCAACCTCAAGATCGAAACATCAATGGCATGGTATTGCATTGCGTTCGCCCTGCAAAGTCCGGTGGTGAAACTGCTGTTATTGACCATGAAATGGTTTACATCGCCATGCGAGAAGCCAATCCCAATTGGGTCGCGGCACTGATGGCAAATGATGCAATGACCATACCAGCACGCACCGATGAAGATGGGGTGGCACGGGGAGAACAAACAGGCCCTGTTTTCTCAGTAGACACACAATCAGGCGCGCTGCACATGCGCTATACCGCGCGCAAACGCAGCATTACATGGAAGACGGACGCCGTCACGCAAGAGGCTGTGCAATTTTTGGAACAGTTTTTAGCAGGCGACACGCCTTCCATCTTCCGGCTCAAACTAGAACCGGGCATGGGATTGGTGTGCAATAACGTGCTGCATGACAGAACTGGTTTTGACGATGACCCAGAACAACCCAGACTTTTATACCGCGCTCGATTTCTCGACCGTGTCAGCAAAATTAATGATGAAATATGGCTGCAGACGGCGTAAATACTGCCTATGTTGCTATTAAATTTATATTAAAAAGACGATGTCACATCAATTAAGTGTTTGGCGCGCAGCGCAATTACTTGGCGTCACACGCGGTATTTTGCAGCAGCAAGTTCGCAACGGCGACTTGATGCTGAATGACGGATTTTTATCATCCGAAGAACTGTTGCGCCTTTATCCGCATGTGCAGTTTGAGGAATCTGGCATGTTGGAGCGTGTCGTTCAAATTCGCACTGAATCGTTTGGCAAACGCATACGTGAACGCATGCTACCCAGTCAAGAAGTACTCGCCCAACGCGTTTTTGCACAAAGCCAAGAATTAGCAGATGTGCGCAAGCTGTTGAGGCAATACCATGACTTGGTCATTTCATTACAAACGAATGCCAAGGAGATGGCAAAGCTAAACCCCAGCAATGACGCGATTGCAAATTTAGCCAACCAAATTAGCCAAGGTCTTGGCAAAGTATTAGCAACTGAACCAGTCGACGTGCTGGAGATTATGGACGATATGCTTAAAGTCATGACTAGCCAAGTAACCGTTCGCCCCAGTGGCCATGAGTTTGTGGTTGAAGGCCATACAAGCCTATTGCAGTCTGGTTTACAGGCTGGTCTGAAACTGGTTTACGGCTGCGGTAACGGCAGTTGCGGCATGTGCAAAGTGCGCGTTATTTCAGGTGAAGTGGTAAAAACACAGCATTACGACTACCAATTGTCTGAGGCTGAAAAGGCGCAAGGCTACACATTGATGTGCTGCCACACGCCAAGTAGCAGCGAACTGAGCATTGAAGTGCTTGAAGTTGAAGGACCACAAGACATACCTGAACAATTAATCGTAGCCCAAGTGCGAAAAATTCAAGAAATTGCGCCTAATATCACGCTGCTGCACCTGCAAACTCCGCGCACCCATCGTTTCCGTTTTTTAGCAGGCCAAGCGACAACGTTAAGCCTCGAAATTCCAGGCATAGGCTCTGTCCACGCCAGTTACCCCATGGGTAGCTGTCCGTGTGACGATAGGAATTTGCTGTTTTACATTGAAAAATCTGATTCAGATGCCTTTGCAAAACACTTGTTTGAGGGCGACATTACAGCGGGTACGCAAATATCTGTGCTTGGTCCCACTGGTGATTTCGTTCTTGCTGAAGGTAATAGACCTTTGGTATTTGCAACCTGCGACAATGGATTTGCGCCAATCAAAAGTTTAATTGAGTATGCATTTTCTTTGGATGCCGCACCCTCTTTGTCATTGTTTTGGTTGGCGACTGAAGTTGGCGGACATTATTTAAACAACCAATGCAGGGCTTGGTCTGAAGCTTTAGACCAATTTGAGTACGACCTCATCACCAATGCCGATACGGTAGAGGGAGCGCGTCAAATCGCGCAAACCATGCGGCAAGATTTATTTGATATCAATTGTGATTTTTACATCACAGGACCTGAAGAATTCATCAACACTTTGACACAAGAATTGCGTGATGCGGGCGTACCAGCAGTACAAATTTATAGTCAGATTTTGTAAAACATAAAAAAGTCATATTCCCAATGAATGAAGTCGTAACTAGTCAACCACGAAACTTAGAGCTGGAACTTGAGATGCAAGCCCCAAGTTGTGCTGGTGGCGAGTCGTTTGCTTTGATGGTGCTTGGCCACAGTATGGCTCCAGAATTCCAAGAAGGCGAGATCATCATCATAGAACCTGAGGGTTTGGCCAAAGATGGTTCCTATGTGCTGGTTAATCAGCGCGATGAATGGACTTTCAGACAGCTAAAACGGGATGTTGATGATTCATCGACTAGCAACACAGCCAAATGGATACTCCATCCATTGAACCCAAACTTTAGTGATGAGCCCTTGGATAATTTTTCCGATATCAAAGGCGTCATTATCCAAAAGGCTTTGCCCGGCCGCAGACGCGCGTCCAAATTCTATGTTTAATCGCACTTGAAAATGTAGCTCATCGTTATCCCAATTAAACAAACTATCACCCTATGCCCTACTTTATCTACCGCATCAAACCATTCAATATTTTTGAGAAATTAACCGCTTATGACACGTTTAAAGAAGCTTCTTCGCAAGCCAAAGACATGCGTTTGAAAGAAGACAAAGCCTCACTCGAAAAAATCAAAGTTATATTTGCGGATGACGAAATCCATGCGGTAGATTTGCTGTCGCAAGTACGAGAAGCCGGCCCAAAAGGCGATGATTGATGCAATAACCCGTATCAATAACGAATTAAGCGCACTATCAAATGGATGAAAATGCCTACCATGCGCATCGCAGTCAGATAAACACCATACCGTGCGTATTTAGCAAAGCCATCTTAGCAGGTTGCGCGCAATGCGAACTTTCAACCAAGCGCTCATTGGCAGAGCGAGAAATGGTGTCCTGTAATACGCAGATAGCACAAATCAACTGCAGCACACTGCACAGTATATTTCGTGAACGTGCAGCTTTTACGCTGAAAATATCACCTGCCAATACCGAAATAGCACACAACAAAGCCATGCAGCTTCAGTGCGGCGGGCTTAAAGGTTTACAAAATGTGTTACAAGCCGATGCCTGTAATGTGCACGCCTTGATTCAAAAATCGCTGGAAAAGGAAGACAGCATGGTGGACCTGCCTTGGCAAGAAATTGTCGCTGCGATTGCCTTATGGAAACCAAGGCAAAGGTTCAAAAACACATAAATTTAGTAGATTCTGCTACATTTTGCTTAGGCAAATAGCTCGCGTTGCAAGCCATTCAGCTGAACGATTCGTGCATTCAAATTTAATTCAATCCCCCGCCATAAGGAGTCTCTGTTGATCTGAGAATCCAGATAAGGAAGAATCGCCTCCTCAACAATATGAGAATGGTGCACATCCAAATCAATGTGTTCAATGAACAGTTGCAAATCATCGTCAGTTAAGCCAGGTACCGTGCGCAAGCCTTTTAGCAGCATGGTGTAGTAAGGTGGAATTGGCCACTCCCCTGCGATACCTGCCACACCAATGGCAGCTAACCAATCTTGCCCTTGTGTAATGCGCATCATGGTATCAATATAGGCTTGCTGTTCTGGCAAAATGGGAGGGTTATTAATCTGATCGTCGGTCAAACCAAGAGCATGTAACAGCTTACGATAGATGGCCATGTGTGAATTTTCTGGATTGCCATTTCCGTACTCATCGTACAGAATTTCAGCGAGCACTGACTGGATATTTTCATCAGGCGTGACACCCAGAGCGCATGCCTGATATAGGCGTGTGCGTTGAATATGGGGGTAATACAAAAGCGCAAATCTTTGCGCTTGCTCTCGCGTTAAATTGTGGGTGCTGAACAATTGCAAGAATGTATGTTTCAAGAAAGGATGCGCAGCAACCTTCTCTTTAATAGACGCTAAATACTCTTCTGCACTCACAATTCGCACCTCTAAAACTCAATTAAACACAACCCGTTGGTTTGGGCAAGCCACCATATTTAGTTATTGGCTTCATGGGGCCAGTCATCCACAATTTGAACACCACCGTTTGATCTTGCTCGATGTACTTGGCAAATTTACGAATCGGTGGAACACTGCCAAATTCCTCATAGTATTCACGCGCTTTGATGATTTGATTCCACTTTTCATCCGTTAACTCAAATTCATCCACGCGTGCCATTTCGCGCGCAATTTCTTCTGTCCATTCGCCCATATCGGTGAGATAACCATCTCCATCGCGCTCAGGTAGTGTCATGCTAATCCTTTGTATTACTCGTTAAAAATCGCCATTCGCAGCAGTTTCCATCATCTCATCCATCACTTTACGTATGCGGATAGATTCTTTCCACAATTTTTCATCCATATTATTTGGATTTTTACTCAGGTTCATCCAGCTGATATCCCAATCCAATGAAACGATCCAAATGTCCTTATTAGCATCCTCAAGGACAGATACACGGCAAGGGAGGAAAGCGATGAGTTCAGGCGCATAGTCAATGACGCTGCGTGCCACAACAGAATCACAAAAACTCAGTATCTCAACCCTGGGTGACGGTTTACCCGTTGTTGCTGTGACGTCTTGAGATAGCAATGAAACACCTGTGTACTTGAAGTTGTTTTTGTTGGCAACCAATTTCAAGGATTCAATCACTTCGTCAAATTTGACCCCAGGTTTCACCTTGTGTTTGGTAACCATCATCGCCACCAATTCACGCACTGAAAGCGGACTGGCTGCCATCATGCTTTGCATCATCATGGTTTTAGCTTCTCTGCTGACAGTAGTCGTCATCGTGTTAGCTGGGTGGTTTTGCTTTGATGGCATTGGGAATGCCATTGGCGGCATCGCTGGAACAGTTGCTTGTGCCGTTACAACAGACAGCTCGTTATTAACCGTTACGCCCTTTTGAACTGTTTGCTTGTCCGCTGCTGCCATCACATTGAGTGCGATACAAGAAGCAAGTAGAACAATCAGACTTTTCGAATAGGATTTCATATATTTTGATAATGACATAATTTTTTTACCGTATGTAATTTAAGGTTAATGCATTTGAGAAAAAAAAAGTGAATTGCCTTTATGCAAGCAATTCACTTTACATATTTTCATCATCCCATTTATAGGACTTTGATCACATCATTATTTCTTAGGAGCTGGCTGAGTCACTGCTTTGTTCATGCTGTTTGTTGCAGTAGCACCGGCATTACCCATGCTTGTCATGGCACTCATCATGTTCATCATCAATGTAGGATTCATCATTTTCATCATGGCGTCCATCATTGCTGGGTTGGTCATCATGTCCATCCATTGGGTCATCATTTTCGGATCAGCCATCTTCATCATGCTATTGACCATTTTCGGGTCAGTCATCATGGCAATCATTTGATTCATCAATTTTGGATCAGCCATTTTCGTCATGGTGTCCATCATGCGTGGGTCAGATGCTATCTTCATCATTGCAGTCATGAATGGCATTTCAGATGTCCACTTGCTCATGGCTGATAAAACTTGAGGACTTGTAAATACATTCATCCACTGCGTCATCATTTTCGGATCAACCATCTTCATCATGCTGTCGATCATTTTTGGATCGGTCATCATCTTCATGTAGCTGTCCATCATTTTCGGATCAGCCATCTTCATCATGCTGTCGATCATCTTTGGATCAGTTGCCATCTTCATGTAGCTGTCCATCATTTTCGGATCAGCCATCTTCATCATGCTGTCGATCATCTTTGGATCGGTCATCATCTTCATGTAGCTGTCCATCATTTTTGGATCGGCCATCTTCATCATGCTGTCGATCATTTTTGGATCGGTCATCATCTTCATGTAGCTGTCCATCATTTTTGGATCGGCCATCTTCATCATGCTGTCGATCATTTTTGGATCAGTTGCCATCTTCATGTAGCTGTCCATCATTTTCGGATCCGCCATCTTCATCATGCTGTCGATCATCTTTGGATCGGTCATCATCTTCATGTAGCTGTCCATCATTTTTGGATCAGCCATTTTCATCATGCTGTCGATCATCTTCGGATCGGTTGCCATCTTCATGAAACCATCCATCATTTTCGGATCAGCCATCTTCATCATGCTGTCGATCATCTTTGGATCGGTCATCATCTTCATGTAGCTGTCCATCATTTTCGGATCAGCCATCTTCATCATGCTGTCGATCATCTTTGGATCGGTCATCATCTTCATGTAGCTGTCCATCATTTTTGGATCAGCCATTTTCATCATGCTGTCGATCATTTTTGGATCGGTCATCATCTTCATGTAGCTGTCCATCATTTTCGGATCGGCCATCTTCATCATGCTGTCCATCATTTTTGGATCAGTCATCATCGCCATCCACTGGTTCATCATCTTGGGATCAGCCATCTTCATCATGCTGTCGATCATCTTCGGATCGGTTGCCATCTTCATGAAACCGTCCATCATTTTCGGATCGGCCATCTTCATCATGCTGTCGATCATCTTCGGATCAGTTGCCACTTTCATCATGGCAGTCATGTAAGGCATTTCCGTCGCCCACTTGGTCATGGCATTAATTAACTGTGGATTTGTGAACATGGTCATCCACTGGTTCATGATTTTTGGATCAGCCATTTTCATCATGCTGTCGATCATCTTGGGATCGGTCATCATGGTCATCCATTGATTTAACATTTTTGGATCGGCCATTTTCAACATGTTTTCGATCATTTTGGGATCGGAAAATGTATTCATCCATGCTGTAGTTTGTTCTGCAGTAACCGGCACAGCAGGCATAGCAGGCACAGCCATCTGCGCTTGGGCTGCACCAATTGTGCATGCCAAAGCTAAAGCGATGGCAATAGAATTTTGTTTAAATTTTGCTGATTTCATATGTCTCCTCTTGTAGTTGTTATGTATATTTCAAATAGGAATACTTGCTTATATACGAATGTCGAATTGAAAAAAACTTACCTCTGTTGCCACTTCATCGTTAAGGCGGCACCGACAACAATGCCAGCCACAGCGATGAAAGAACCGATCGCCAAAGTCGAGATACCTGAGATACCCTGACCTACTGTACACCCCATGGCTGTAACGCCACCAAAACCCATTAAAACTGCGCCAAGCAATTGACTTCTCAAATCGTCAAACGATGCAAAACCTTCATTCTTCCAACGAAATTTGCCTGTTGAAATGGCATATGCCCAAGAACCTAATGCCACACCAATTGCGGAGGCAATGCCAAAATTTACTTTTAAAGACTTGTCGGTCCATAACAACAACATTTCTAAAGTCGAGGCAATGGGTCCTACAAAGCTGAACGACTCTAGAGTACGCGAACCTGTTCCAGAGTAACCCACTTCAAGTGTTTCTGGATTCTCACCAAAACCAACGTAGCCTGTCAAATACCAGGCTGCAACTGCCAAAAGACCAATCAAAATTCCAGCAAAAATGTGCGAACCGTTCGCGCGGAACCGTTTGTCCTTGAAAATAAAAATGAACAATGCTGCCACAATGACCGAGCTTGTTAATGCCAATGCTGTTTTGGCATCCAAACCCAATATTTTCCCAATTACAGATGACAAACCTTGATCCTTCAAACCAAAGGAAGCGAAATCAAAACTGACAGGGTCTAAAAAATTGGTGCGCCATTGACCGAACAGACCTCTGAGTGTCATGTATGCTGAAATTGCAACAAACACCAACACAACCAAAGAGCGTAGATTGCCACCACCAACACGAACTAAGTTCTTATTCGCACAGCCGCCGGCCAATGTCATGCCAATACCAAACGTAAGGCCACCCACAATTAATGATAACCATGGCAAAGTGCTGCGTTGATAGATGGTTTTAGATAAATCAATGACACCAAAATAATACAAAGCATTGGCACCAGCGATTGCCACAGCCATGGTCAGCAGCCACATGCGCATACGACCCCAATGCTCCATATTGACGACATCGGAAATCGCACCCATGGTGCAAAAATTCGATTTATTGGCAATCGCACCAAAGATGAAAGCCAAAATAAAGCCGCCAAATACAACCATATTTGTCGGCGTCAATATCTCGTTCATAGTAACCAAAGTTATTGTTTAGGGGAAATAAAAAAGGTGATACTGGGTATCACTTTTTGCGTATTTTAGATAAACAGGCAAACGTCTGATTCGCCTGCAAACTTCATGAATGTTGCGGCACCACCATATTCGACATCTTTGATGAAATCGCTGGTTTCAAACTCAAATAAATCAACCGTCATTTGGCAAGCAACAAACTTCACATCCGCTTCCAAACAGAGATCGCGAAGCTCTTGTAATGATGCAACGCCTTTTGATTTCATCTTGTTTTTCATCATCATGGTCGCCATTGATTCCATGCCAGGCAACATTTGGACCATAACTGGCATGGGCACGGGCATGGGCATTGCAGGGTTGGCCAATGGGCTGATTTTGACATCACTCAAGTCTTTTTTCAACAATGTGAGACCGTAGAAAGTGAAGAAAATTTGCACATCCCAACCCAATGCGGCGGCTGTTGATGCCAAAATGAATGGCGGGTAAGCCATGTCCAAAGTGCCTTTGGTGGCAATGAGTGCCATTTTTTTAGTAGCCATTTTTGTCTCCCTTATGTTATAGATATATTTTTTGCTAGATTTAATCTAAATGTAGATACCAAAAATCAGCTTATGCTTTTTTGATAAAGAACACAAATTTGCCAGCCTCTTCACCTTGCTGTAGCAAAGCGTGACCTGTTTGTTCAGCAAAAGCGGCCATGTCGCAAACAGAACCTGGATCAGTGGAAATAACGCGCAGCACTTGACCTGATGTCATGTCTTGCAGTGATTTCTTCGTCTTTACGATTGGCAGTGGGCAAGCCAAACCTGATGCGTCAAATTCTTTGTTAAATTCCATGAAATACTCCGTAAATTGTGGTTGATCAAACCGATAGTGTAGAAGAAAAGTACGAACACTCTCGTAGACGCTATATGCACCTAGAGAACGCCCACGATTCTTGTGGAGTTGTCCAGCATCGTCTATCACCGCAAAGGGTAATACCCACTTACCCATTAGGGTTACGTCACCATTTGCCAGACAAAATTCGCCCGAATTTGACTGTATTCTTACAAATCTCGCTGCAAAACAATTTTATACATAAAATCAGGCTGTAGACTTTGTATTGATTGCCTAAGACGCTATTTTATTTATAGCAAATATTCTTCTTTCTTGTTAGCGATTCGATTTCAAAGTGCCCTGTCTTTAAACTCTTACTTTTGCAAATTGATATCACAAAAGCTCAAAAATGCACATGGCAAGCACACCTTCTCGCAGATCACATAATCCAAAAGAACTGCATCAGCTAGGGTAAATACTAGGTGTGGTTGCACTACACCTTTAGATATATTCGCGTAGACTCATCAACAAATTTTTACGTTTTTTGTTCTTATTGCATTTCTAAGGAGAAACACATGCAAACTCGTCGCAAGACACTGAAACAAAGCGCAGCATTGGCAGGCTTGCTGGCCACGACTGGCTTGTTCCCACAATATGCTTTTGCCTACAACAAAGGTTCATTTGAAGCTAAAAACTTAAACGATGCGCTCAAAGCTTTGGGCGCTGGCGCACCGACCGCCAGCAAAGACGTTGTGATTGGTGGTCCAGATATTGCTGAAAACGGTGCCGTTGTACCTTTGACTGTCAGCTCTACCCTGCCCAATGTGAAACAATTGCTATTGGTTGTTGAGAAAAACCCATCCCCATTGGTTGCTGCATTCAATGTGACTCCTGCGGTTGATGCTAACTTCCAAACACGCGCCAAAATGGGGCAAACATCTGACGTCTACGCTGTTGCCATCACAACTGACGGCAAAGCACTCTATGCGAAGAAAGAAGTCAAGGTCACCATCGGCGGCTGCGGCGGTTAATTCACATTTGAGCAAACAAATTCCATACATTTAGAAATTAGGAGAGAAAAATGGCAGATCCAATGCGCATTCGAGCCGCTGTAGCCAGCGACAAAGCCACCGTACGTGTTTTGATGAGTCACGAAATGGAAACTGGTCAGCGTAAAGATGCGGCTGGCAAAACAATTCCAGCATGGCACATCACTGAAGTAACAGCCACCCATAACGGCAAACCTGTATTCGCTGCGGAATGGGGTGGTTCAGTGTCTAAGAACCCATTCTTGCAATTCGTCGTCAAAGGCGCGAAAGCAGGTGATAAATTCAGCGTGACATGGAAAGACAACAAGGGCGAGTCGCGTACCGATGAGGCGACAGCAACTTAAATACAAGAAGTTCTAAAAAACTTCAAACAAAGGTGAAACGTTCAAAACCAATTGAATGCTTCACCTTTTTTAATTTCCAATAACAAGAGAACGCAATATGAAAATGATGAGACAACTATCCTTACTCGCCCTCGTTTGCTTAACATCAGTTGGCGCATCTGCACAAAAAACAACTGTACAAAGCATTGAAGAATACCGTGCTTTGTTGGCTGATGGCAACCCTGCTGAATTGTTTGAAGCCAAAGGCGAAGGCCTGTGGAAGCAAAAACGCGGCCCCAAAAATGCCACACTTGAAAAGTGTGATTTAGGTAAAGGTCCCGGCGTCGTTAAAGGCGTGTTTGTTGAGTTACCTCGTTATTTTGCGGATACCAATCGCGTGCAAGATTTGGAATCTCGTCTCGTGAGCTGCATGGAAACATTGCAAGGCTTCAATTCTGCAGAAATTATCAAAACCGCTTTTGGCAAAGGTGAACAAAACAACATCACTGCACTGGCAACATGGATTGCAGCTGAGTCAAAAGGCATGAAATTCAACTTGCCACAATCACACGAAAAAGAAAAAGTTTTCTACGAAGTGGGCAAACGATTGTTTTTCCAACGCGCAGGTGCGCATGACTTTGCATGTGCCACCTGCCATGGCAAAGACGATTTGCGTATCCGTTTGCAAGATTTACCTAATCTCACCAAGAACCCAGGCGATGGCATAGGCTTTGCTGCTTGGCCTGCATACCGTGTATCCAACGGTCAAATGTGGAGCATGCAACTGCGTCTGAACGATTGTTACCGCCAACAACGCTTCCCCTATCCTGGCTTTATCAGTGATGCTACCGTCGCAATTGCTTCCTATCTGGGTGTCAATGCCAAGGGCGCGGTTTCTGTAGCACCAGCCATCAAACGTTAATTAACATATTGACTGATAGGAAATTAATTATGAAGAAAAACATCCAAAAAACTTTAGGATCTGCAGCTCTCTTGGCATTGCTTTCTGCCTGCTCAACACAACCAAGCTCAGTTGAAATTGACAAACTGACTGCTGAAATTGTTAAAGCATCTTTCCGTGACCAAGGCATTGTGAAAGCATCTGTATTAAATACTGACGAGGCCAATAAATTGTGCAGCGCAGCTGAGGTTGCTGGTAAGGAACTTGACGTTAATGTTGCTAAGTCAATAGAAGCTGCCAATCTCAAATTGGTTAAATGGCCAACAGATGGCAAGTTTGTGGGCGATTGGAAAGAAGGCGAGAAACTTGCACAAAGCGGTCGCGGTATGACATGGACAGATTTGCCAACAACACTGAATGGTGGTAACTGCTATAACTGCCACCAAATTGACAAAGCGGAAATTTCATTTGGCACCATCGGTCCAAGTCTTTACAACTATGGCAAATTACGTCAAGTAAAAGACGTATCAAGTCCAGATTCAAAAGCAGTGATTGAATACACATGGGGGAAAATCTGGAATTCGCGCGCTTATAACGCTTGTTCCAGCATGCCACGTGCAGGTCACGCTGGCATCATGACTGAGGCACAAGTGAAGCATTTGGTGGCGCTATTGGTGGATCCCAAGTCACCCGTTAATCAGTAAAGAAACAACATCCCAACCCGGCTATTCCTCCAGCATAGCCGGGTTTTCTTTTTTCATATTCATCAGTAATAACGAAATCATGAATTTATCACGCCGCGAATTCTCTTCAATTTTGACTGCCGCTGTGGTTGCCGGTTTTCCATTGGGTCGTGAAGCCACTGCCAAAGAGGCTGACAACTTGTACAACGTGCCCAAAAAAGGCAATGTGCATCTGTTGCACATGACAGATTGCCATGCGCAGCTCTTGCCGATTTATTTTCGCGAACCCAATATGAACATTGGCGTTGCAGGCATGCGCGGCAATGTGCCACATTTAGTTGGCGAGCACTTGATGAAATATGCGAGCCTCAAGGCTGGTAGCCCATTGGCGCAT
Organism: Candidatus Aalborgiella aggregata; assembly: GCA_016705065.1. Classification (GTDB taxonomy): domain Bacteria; phylum Pseudomonadota; class Gammaproteobacteria; order Burkholderiales; family Burkholderiaceae_C; genus Aalborgiella; species Aalborgiella aggregata. The sequence continues at coordinate 1,089,265 of JADIYY010000001.1, forward strand.
GCACATACCTATCTGGATTTTGAACGGTCAGCCAAGCAGTATGGCAAAGTCGGTGGCTTTGCCCACTTGGCAACACTTGTCAAACGACTCAGAGCCAGCCGGCCCGGCGCTTTGTTGCTGGATGGCGGCGATACTTGGCAAGGCAGTGCGACCAGTTTATGGACCAATGCACAAGATATGGTGGATGCGTGTAAAGCTCTTGGTGTCAATGTGATGACTGCTCACTGGGAATTCACATTTGGTGAAGACCGTGTCAAAGAAATTATCGCCAAAGACTTTGCTAACAAAATTGAATTTGTTGCACAAAATGTCAAAACCAAGGATTTTGAGGACCCCGTATTCAAGCCCTTTGTTTTGAAAGAAATGAACGGGGTTACGGTTGCCATTGTTGGCCAAGCATTCCCCTATACGCCCATTGCCAATCCGAGCTGGCAGGTACCAAACTGGACATTTGGCATTCAAGATGAGCAGATGCAAAAATATGTGAATGAAGCTCGCGCCAAAGGCGCACAAGCGGTGGTCGTCATTTCACACAACGGCATGGATGTTGATTTGAAATTGGCATCGCGAGTAACAGGTATCGATGCCATTTTGGGTGGCCACACCCACGATGGTGTGCCTATTCCAACCATGGTTAAAAATGCAGGCGGTCAAACTTTGGTTACCAATGCGGGCAGTAATGGTAAATTTTTAGGTGTTTTGGATTTGGATGTACGCGACAAAAAAGTTGTTGGTGTTCACTATAAATTACTGCCCGTTTTCGCTAATTATTTGCCGGCAGATAAAGACATGTCTGCACTGATTGACAAAATTCGCGCGCCCTACCTCGGTAAATTAACCGAGAAGCTGGCGGTAACGGAAGGCGTTTTGTATCGCCGAGGTAACTTCAATGGCACATTTGATCAACTGATCACGGATGCACTCATTAATGTTCGCGGTGCAGATATCGCCTTTTCACCAGGTTTCCGTTGGGGAACATCATTATTGTCAGGCCAAGCGATTACACGTGAACATGTGATGGACCAAACCGCCATCACCTACCCGTGGACGACTTTGACCAATATGACCGGTGAAACCATTAAAACCATCTTAGAAGACGTATGTGATAACTTGTTTAATCCAGATCCATACTACCAACAAGGTGGCGATATGGTGCGTACAGGTGGCATGACCTACACTTGCGACCCTTCAGCCAAAGCTGGCTCGCGCATCAGTGATATGCGTTTAGGTGGCAACTTAATTGAAGCCTCCAAAACCTACAAAGTTGCTGGTTGGGCACCAGTCGCAGAAGCCAGTAAAAACGCTGGACCACCAATTTGGGAAATCGTTGAGACCTATCTCAAGGATAAAAAAGTCATTAGTCCAATTAAGTTATACAATCCAAAATTGCTTAATATGGACGGCAACCCTGGTTACGCACTTTAGTAGGAACAAATCTTGCAGTTAACTAAACCAAAGTGCGAATAAGTCATACATCTATCAGTAAACGGTAACAATATCAATGACATTTCAGGCAATTCAACCGCAAAGCCAAGAGCTTGAACATCAGATGTTCGACATGGCGGCTGAACTGTTCCAAGTGATGTCTGCCCCCATGCGATTGCGCATCATTAACGCTTTATGCGACGGTGAAAAGCATGTCAGTTATTTGCTCAGTAAGATTGATACCACACAGCCCAATATGTCTCAGCATTTAACAACTTTGTACCATGCAGGCATTGTCGGTAAACGCAGAGATGGGGTTCATATTTATTATCGAGTGGTTGACAATCGCGTTGCATCATTGTGTCGTGCAGTTTGTGCGAATATTCAAACTGATGCCGACTATGTCGATTACCAAATATAAGTATTCCGCCGAATATCACTTGTTCAATTGAAACGTTTCTAAGGGTTTATCCTCTATAGAAATTCATTGAATAACCTTACGATTCAAACGTATAAGTGATAACGCATAAATGAATATTTAACCCAATTTTTGTCAGTGTGTAAGTAGTATTAATAACATGGGAGACCGTATGAAAAATCGAATGAAGTTAGCGATAGGGACAGCTTTGGCAGCTGCAAGTATGCTTGCCAGCGCACAAGATGCCTTGCAAGTGCGTAGCTGGGCAGCGGCATGTGCTTCTTGTCATGGCACAGTCGGCATTGCAGTAGATGGTGGCGAATCCATTGCCGGTATCCCTAAGGATCGATTCCTCAAACGCATGCAAGATTACAAATCAGGCGCTAAGTCAGCAACCATCATGCACCAAATTGCAAAAGGTTACTCAGACAAAGAACTCGAACAACTCGCTGGTTACTTCGCAGCATTGAAAAACTAAAGGAGCACACATGAAACGTCGTCAAATTATTCAAACCTTAGGTGCTGGCTCTGCTTTAGGTGCATTAGGTATGTTCTCAGGTTGCGCCAGTACTGGTGGCTCTGGAGGTGCAAAAGTTGTAGTTGTTGGTGGTGGTTTTGGTGGTGCAGCAGCAGCAAAATATGTGCGCATGTGGTCAGACTATGGCATTCAAGTCACTTTAGTAGAACCTAACGCAGCATTTGTTTCTTGTCCCATTTCTAACCTCGTTCTAAATGGCAAGAGCTCGATGACCGACATCACTGTGCCATATTCAAATTTAGTGAGCAAGCATGGTGTAAATGTTGTGCATGATATGGTCACCAGTATCGACGCAGAAAAACGCGTAGTGAAACTCGCAAAGGGTGGCGAATTGGCGTATGACCGCTTAATCTTGTCTCCTGGCGTCGACTTCATGTGGGAAACTCTACCAGGTATGGCAGCAGCAGGCGCTAAAGACAATATTCTGCACGCTTGGAAAGCTGGCCCACAAACATTAGCTTTGCGCAAACAACTCGAAGCAATGCCAGATGGTGGTGTCTTTGCAATGTCAATTCCGCCAGCACCATACCGCTGCCCTCCTGGCCCATATGAACGCGCTTGTCTTGTAGCGGATTACTTCAAAAAGGCAAAGCCAAAGAGCAAAGTGCTGATTTTGGATGGCAATGATGATGTTCAATCCAAAAAAGGCTTGTTCATGAAAGCATGGTCAGACCGTTATAAAGGCATTATTGAATACCGTCCAAAACATGTTTTAACTGACGTAGATGCTGCAACCAAAACTTTGAAATTTGAGTTCAACGACCCAATCAAAGCCAATGTTTTGAATGTCATTCCGCAAATGCGAGCAGGCGATATTGCCGTTAAATCTGGGCTTGCGACTGCAAACAAACGTTGGTGCGAAGTTGACTTCTTGACGCATGAATCCAAAGCCGCAAAAAATGTTCATGTATTGGGTGATTCAATCCAAATAGCACCTGCAATGCCTAAATCAGGTCAAATGGCAAATCAACATGCAAAAACTTGTGCGGCAGCAGTTGTGTCATTGCTCACAGGTAAAGCAGTGGCGACGATGCCAATTTATCTCAACGCATGTTATAGTTTTGTCAGCGCTGACGAAGCGGTACATGTGACCAGTGTGCATCGCTATGATGCTGAAAAGAAAACCATGCTAACAGTCCCCGGATCAGGTGGCGTATCCAGTGTTGCCAGTGCTGAAGAAGGTCGCTATGCATGGGCTTGGGCTAAAGGCATTTGGGCTGAAAGCTTGGCTTAATTAGAGTTTTCTGATTAACTTACTTTCACGCCGTCAACCCTTTTTGGGTGACGGCGTTTCTGTTTTCGTTTGTTTGAAATAGAATTAAACAATTAATGGAAGTTAGCTTGCGCCATTCAATATCAATATGTTAAACAAACTGATTAATCGAAGACGTTTCGTTGAAGCAACTGGCTTAATAACTGTTACCCAGTTAGCCAGTGCCGCACCTAAAACTTTGCCAACAACAACTTCATTGGCAAACTCATTGGCAGCAGCGCTTCAAGCGAAAAAAGCGCTGATTGTCATGGTAAGTTTAGACGGATGCCCATTTTGCAAAATTTCTCGAGAGCATTATTTGATACCTTTGCGTGAGCAACAGAACATAGCAATTGTTCAAGTCAATATGCGTTCGAGAGAAAAAATCAAAGATTTTAAAAGTGCCGATACGACACATGATCAGTTGATACGCTCATGGGGCATCAAAGTAGCACCAACAGTACTCTTCTTTGGACAAAATGGTATTGAGCTTGCGGATAGACTTTCAGGAGCTTATATACCCGACTTCTACGGCACTTATTTGGATGAAAGAATACAAAGAGCCAATTCACAAATCATTATTTAAACCTAATGCACATATCAACAAAAATGTATTCAAAACAAGGGATTACCCTGATGAGTCGATGAGCGGTATTTTCTATAATCAAACGCTTATATATACTGTGGAATAAATTTTTGCTGACTAACGTCTGTTCCAAATTTCTTAACCAATAAACTATCAATTACCGTAAGGACTTTTACATGAAAATTAATCTTCAATCATCTCTTTCTATCGCAACTTTGGCCATTGGTTTATGTGGCATTTTGACTAATGCCAGTGCACAAGCAGTTGATGTCGCGGCAGCTGAGGCCCAACTCAAAGACAGCAAATGCACCAAATGCCATGCTGTTTCCAGCAAAAAAGATGGTCCATCTATGAAAGAAATTGCAGCGAAGTACAAGGGCAAAGCCGACGCTGAGGCAAAATTAATCAAGCATATTACAACTGGACCAAAAGTTAAAGTTGACGGCTTTGAAGAAGAGCACGCGATCATCAAAACAAAAGACACTGCTGCCATTAAAAACGTCGTCGCATACTTTTTGACTCGTTAATAGAGTCTAAATTAAGCAACTGTTGTAATTAGGCATCTGCATGAAAACCATTTTCCAAATCGTATTCAAAAACTGGAAAACAACTTTGGCAGCTTTGTCTGCTTTGTTCGTTTTTTCATTAACGGTTGGAATCGGCGGTGCCTATTTGGTGGGATGGACAGGCAAAGAAGAGTTTTGTATCAGTTGTCATAATATGACATATAACTACAACGAGTACAAAGGTACCATCCACGATACTAATCGTACTGGTGTACGTGCCACTTGCAGTAATTGCCACACCCCACATGAGCCTGGCCCATTGATGTTGGCAAAATTAAAAGCCAGCAAAGATATTTTCTACACATTCGTTTGGCCGACTATTGATACCAAAGAAAAGTTTGAAGCGAAGCGTGCGGAAATGGCGCATACCGTTTGGAAAGGTATGATGGAGAGTGACTCAGCCACTTGCAGAAGCTGCCATGTAGCAGACAAGATGAGTCCTGAGTTACAGTCTGTTAAAGCCCAAGCACGACATGCTAAAGCTAAAACAGAAGGGAAAACTTGCATCGAATGTCATTTTGCAATTGCACACAAAGAACCCGAAGGCCCTGGCCCAACTGAGCTTTTTAAGAAGCCTGAAACAAAATAACTTGCAGTCAGTTTATTTATAAAACTGGTAATTGCAACTGTTTACCGCATCAGCGATTCGATATCAGAAATCGAAACAGGAACATCACGGCTGATTAATTCACAGCCCTCTTCTTTCACTATCGCATCATCTTCAATGCGAATGCCGATGTTGTGAAACTTCTCCGGTACGTTGGGAGATGGTCGAACATAAATACCCGGTTCAATCGTCAGAACCATTCCTGGCTTTAATATTCTGCTTGGTCTATCGACGATAGGCTCATTGCTTAATGGGTCGTAACGCAAATTGTTGTTGCCAAACTCTGTAGGCTCTGTGTAGCTTCCGCAGTCATGAACATCCAATCCAAGCCAGTGCCCAGTTCGATGCATATAAAACTCAAAATACGCGCGCGTTTCAATCACATCTTCCAATTGACCCACTTTGTTTTTGTCCAGCAATCCCACATCTAACATACCCTGCGCCAGAACTTTGACGGCTGCCTCATGCGGGTCAATGAAACGGACACCAGACTTGGTAACCTTGATAGCAGCTTCTTGGCTGGCCAAAACGATTTCATATAGTGCACGTTGCGGATCAGTGAACTTGCCATTGGCCGGAAATGTGCGGGTAATGTCGCTGGCATAGCCATCCAATTCACATGCTGCGTCGATTAAAACCAAATCACCATTTCTGATATCACCCGCATCTGCTCTGTAGTGTAAAACACATGCGTTGGCACCCCCTGCAACGATGCTGCTGTAAGCACAATGCTGAGCACCTGCTTGGCGAAATGTATGCAGTAATTCAGCGTCTAAATGGTATTCACGGGTATCTCGGCCCTCGCTCAGCATTTGTTTGCTGACCTTCATGGCACGTATGTGCCCAGCAGCACTGATTTGTGCGGCTTTTCGCATGGATGCTAATTCATGTGAATCTTTGACGAGTCGCATTTCATCTAGTACAGCACACGCGTCTAGCTGAATCTCAGGGCAAATTGCACCAAAGCGAACTCTTGCACGAACTTTGTTTAACCATTGACTAACTCGGGTCTCCAACCCGTCATGAATTGCAAAAGGGTAAGAAACCAGCGATTTATTCTCTAACATCTTTGGAATGTTTTGATCCAATTCCTCATATGAAAAAGCAGCCTCAATACCCAAAATATTCGGTGCCATTCCAGGTCCTAAACGGTAACCATCCCAAATTTCACGCTCCTGATCTTTCGGTGCACAAAACAGGGTCGAGCCCCCATCACCAGTGATCACAAGCAAAGCGTTTGGCTCAGTAAAACCTGTGAGATAGTAAAAATAACTATCAAATCTATATTGATAATCACTGTCCCTGTTCCGCCTCTTCTCGGATGCTGTGGGAATGATTGCGATTCCTCCTGCTCCCAATGATTGCGCAAATCGAGTGCGCCGCGCTTTGTAAATGTGTTGACTAATTTGAATCATGGTTGTGTTTGATTATTCAATTGTTTCAAGCGTTCTGGTGTTCCAACATCGACCCAAGTGCCAGTGTACAACTCAGCACTAACCTGCTGTGCTGAAATGGCTTTTCTAAGCACAGGTGCAAGTGCTGCTTTGATGCCTGTTGGGTTACCCTCGGCAATGTTGCAATAAGGCATAGAAAAAAGCGATTTACGATAGAGTGCAATGGTACTGAAAGTGAATTTTTGCCCATTTGAACCGGACTCATTGAGAGCCAATCCATCATCACGCAAACCAAAATCCCCCTGTACATTGTGTTCTGGATTTGGCACTAACCAAATATGCGCCAATTTTTGACTTGTTTTAAATCTTTCAACAGATTCTTGTGAGAACAAGAAGTTAGGTGCGTAAACATCGCCGGCCAAGACCCAAAAAATATCACTTTCATTTGAGCTACATAACAAAGGCAATGCTCTGGCTATACCACCTGCAGTTTCCAAGGCACCACCAAAATCAATTGCTTCATGTGAGTACTGAAGAGTATAGGTGTGTGTTGTTTCTGACTTTTGCTCTGATTTTGATAGCATGTTAGGCAATAAATATGCTGAATAGATACCAAAAATATCAATAAATTGACCCCCAAAATGATCTTCTATCTGTTGCCCAAGCCAAGCTGTATTCACAACCAAATTCGTGAAACCCCCTGAACCCAAAGCGCGCATTGCCCACTGCATCATGGGAATACCATGAACCATCAACATGGGCTTGGGATGTGTGTCTGTGAGTGGGCGTAATCTCTCACCTCTACCTGCAGCCAATATCAGTGCTTTGACCATAGCCCAGAACCAATTAACGGTCGAAAATTTGCCATATAGAGTCGATTTAATTCTTATTTATAGTGAATAAATTCGACCAAATCATTGATTTGATTGAAGAAAAAATCAACACACATGTATTGTGGATAACTTTGTTGATAAGCCACTCCACTTTGCATAAAACCCGCATAAAACAAGGCTTTCTACAGTTTGTTCAAAAAATAAGCATCGCATTTTTTCTATATAAATCAACAAGTTAGAATGCTATTTGTTTTGTAGCAATTTAATTGCTCTTAGATCAAAAATAACGACAGGTATCGCATTTTTGTTGATAACTGTCAAATAAAAATCAAAAACCTTGCAATTTATGTTAGGAAACGACTACTGAAATTAGTTGTTAATTGCTATGCTCTCATCCGCTGTGATATGGAGTGCACAGCATCTACCAACACTGCTACATTTTCAGGAGGAGTATGTTGGCTGATCCCGTGTCCCAAATTGAAAATGTGGGTTGATCCCGTCGTCAATTTATCCATATGCGGCTTGCCAAAACTATTTAACACTTTTTGTACTTCGTTTTGAATCACTTCTGGTGGTGCAAATAGTACATTTGGGTCTATGTTGCCTTGCAATGCTTTGCCACTCTTACCATTTTGATCATGGCCTATTTGTGTCCGTGCTTTGCTTAAATTCGCTGTCCAATCTAAGCCAATAACATCGCAGTCTAGAGGTCCCATTTCATCTAACCATAAAGCGCCACCTTTTGTGAAAACAATGCGTGGGATGATTACCCCGTCTTCTTTACCATTGTGTGTGCGTTTAAGCTGCGATAAAACGCGTTTGGTGTAGGTCAAACTGAACTCTTGGAAAGCGCCATCTGCCAACACGCCACCCCAGCTATCAAAGATCATGACAGCTTCTGCACCTGCTTCAATTTGCGTATTTAAATAGAGCGCAACGGCATCGGCATTCAATTCCAATATTCGATGCATCAAATCTGGGCGACTGTACATCATGGTTTTAACATGACGATAATCGTCTGAACCAGCGCCCTCAACCATATAACAAGCCAGAGTCCATGGGCTACCTGAAAAACCTATTAATGGCACGCTACCGCGACCATCTGCCTGCCTAAGTGCTTTACGTATTGACGACACAGCATCAAAAACATATTTCAGCTTGTTCATATCAGGTACGGCAAGCATCGCCACATCGGACTCATTTCGCACGCTTTGTGCAAATTTTGGTCCTTCTCCCAAGGCAAAACTTAATCCAAGTCCCATTGCATCTGGGATAGTCAAAATATCGCTGAACAATATGGCAGCATCGAGTTTGTAACGCTCCAAGGGCTGCATCGTTACTTCCGTTGCGTAATCAGTATTGGTTGCCAAGCCCATGAAACTGCCCGCTTTAGCTCGAGTATCTCGGTATTCTGGCAAATAACGCCCTGCTTGCCGCATGAGCCAAACCGGGGTATGTATAGAAGCTTGCCGTGTGCAGGCTTGTAAAAAAGTGGGATTGACGAGGTGTTTAAAGTCGTGGATTATTTTGGTCATAAGCTATATTGTCGCAGGCTTAAGAATGTTTTTCGTCTGCTTCTCAATGCCAATGTTTCAATAAATTATATTCAGACTTTTTTCCTCAACTCAGATAAGATTTCAATCGTCGATGTTCAATTTTTAAGCAAAGATTTTCAATAACTTCGAGACCATTCATTTCACTTTTGATTCTGGCAACTTCATTCTCAATACCCAGTTGCATCCAAAGAACCTTTGCACCAATTGCAATGGCTGAATCTGCAATTGGAGGAATATCTACGCTGTTCCTAAAGCAATTAACCATCTGAATCTGCTCACACTTTGCCGCATCTTCCAAACTGGCATACGCTTTCTCACCCAAAATCGCCGAATTTGAAGCTGCCGCATTAGGATTGATCGGGATAATCCGATACCCGTGTACTTGCATGTATTGAGCTACCCCATAGCTCGCACGATCAGGCTTCGGCGACAAACCTACGACAGCAATGGTTTTGCAAGAATTCAGAATTTGAACAAAATCCACCATATGAGCCGCGTTGACTTAAACCTTGACAGCGGATAAGGATTGATTCGTGTATTTGCGCAATATAGTTAACAATCCGTCTTCGGAATAGGGTTTCCCTAAATACTCATTTGCACCAAGTGACATTGCTAACTCCCTGTGCTTGTCTGCTATTCGCGATGTGATCATCACAATCGGTATATGCTTCAAGCGAGTGTCAGATCTAATATTGCGAACTAAATCAAAACCGTCCATGTGCGGCATTTCAATATCAGAGAGCACGATCGATGGTATCTCGCCAGCTAGTTTCTCAATGGCGTTCAAGCCATCCACTGCCAACACAACGCGGAAACCTTCGCGTTGTAATAGTCGCTGCATAATCCGGCGCACAGTAATCGAGTCATCTACAACCAATACCAATGGCGTGTCTTGAACTTCGTGACCAGAAGAAGATATTGTTACCTTTTGGTCAAACTCATCCGCATACTTCTTGTCGGATCCCGTAACAACTAACTGTCTTGCATCTTCACCATATACAGCTGCCAATGCTACTGGGTTATAAATCAAAGCAACAGCGCCAGATACCAAAATTGCCATGCCAGCTAGACCTGGCAAACGAGCAAGCTGTGATCCCAAACTTTTCACAACAACCTCTTTGTTGCCGAAGACTTCATCGACATGCAAGGCGACGCGCTGTCCTGCGCTCCTGAAAATGATAATTGATTTTGTTTTTTGTGAGTATTCTTCACTGCTAACAGATGATTGCAACAATGCCCCCGCCCAATAGAACGGCAAATTGTCTTCTTTCTCTCCCCAGTATCCCAGCTGGTATGCCTCACTGACATCGCTATTTGGAGCAAGGCGAACAATTTCCACCAAGTGTGCAGGAACACCAAATGACAAATTGCCGGCACGCAACATCACCACTTGAGTAACGGCCGTTGTCAATGGCAATACCAATTTGAAAGTTGTACCTTTTTGCGGTTGACTATTTACCTCGATGCGACCACCCAAAGCCACAACTTCAGATTGGACAACATCCAATCCAATACCCCGACCTGCTAATTCAGATACATTAGTTGCCGTCGACAAGCCAGGTGTGAATATTAAATTTGTGATTTGTGCATTTGATATCGAACTGTCTTTAGAAATCAGATTTTGAGAAATCGCTTTTTCACGAATTTTTTCGTAATCTAAACCAAACCCATCATCACTGAACTCGATAACAACATCATTACCATCTTGCTGCAATTTGATTTCAATCGCACCAATTATATTTTTTTCCGATTTAGACCGTAAATCCGTTGGTTCAATCCCGTGCGCTACACAGTTGCGTAACAAATGCTCAAAAGCTGGCGTCATGCGCTCTAGAACACCCCGATCAAGTTCTATAACTCCACCCACAATATCAAGCTTGATCTGCTTATTTGTTTCTTTTGATGCTTGTCTTACAACTCGGTAAAGTCGATCAGAAATACTTTCGAATTCTTCCATTCGAGTACGCAGCAGATCTCTTTGTAAATCACGTGTCTGCCTAGCTTGAGCAATTAAATCATCCTCCGTCAACTCTACTGTTCTTTGTAGACTGCGCTGAACAGTGGCTACGTCATTCACTGACTCTGCCATCATCCGAGTCAATTCCTGTACTCGTGTAAAGCGGTCAAATTCAAGTGGATCAAAGCGCTTATCGGAGTCTTTGACTTGTTCCATTCGCGATTGCATTTGTGTTTCGGATTGCAATTCAATATCTCTAAGCTGTGTTCGCAATTTATCCAAATTACCCGTTAAATCGCCCAAAGAACCCCGTAATGAACCCAATTCGGATTCAATTCGTGAACGCGACAAGATGACTTCACCCGCTTGATTTACCAATCGATCAAGCAATCGAGCTTTAACGCGAATCGAATTACCGCTGTCTTTCCTGTCCGTATTGAGAATAGTCATCGCAGGCGATGCGACTTGGCGTTGGACTGACAATGCTTCGGGTACTATTTCATATTGAGTGGTTGAATTAATTTCCCGCGATAAATCAGAACTTGCAGAAAGTTTTTTTGCATCGGGAGTCTGGTTTAGATTTTCTTGCTTATCCAACCCTTCGACCTCAGCACGCTGATACAGATCATCAAAAGCCATTTGCAGTCCATCAATACGAGGTTGCAATGTTTCAATTTCTTTTGATTGAAGATTCTCTATTCCAAGTTCTTCGACTGCAGATTCCATGCGGTGTGAGAGTTCCCCCAAACGCATGGCACCAGCCAATCTGGCGCTGCCTTTGAGTGTATGCAGGGTCCTTAATATCTCAGATCGGGCACTCAAGTTCTCAGGATGATTAATCCATTGCCGTAATGCACCACCAAGACGCGGCAATAATTCAGCTACTTCCTCATGGAATACGGACAAAAGATCAAGATCAAGCACATCTTTAACTTCAAAATCCTCATCAGAAGTTTGGTATGAAGTTGAACGCTGCGGATTAGCAGTTGACAATAAATTAAGTGCTTGGGTATTTCTCAGGTTTTCAATTTGAACATTCTCTCCAACAACCGACTTAACTAGATTTAGATTTATGTTCTGTGTTTCGCTTACAACTTCTTTAACCTCTTCTTTAACCTCTTCTTCTATCTTATCAATCGATAATGGCGATATTTTTGCATCTAATGAAATAGTTTTATCTTCAGTTATAGGCGCTACATCGTTCGAAACAGATCTAACCAACTCAGCTCCTAGGCTATCTAATTTTTTCAATAGGTAAGGGTCAGGATTTTTAAGAAATCCTGCAGCAAATTGGTGCAGCAGACGGTGACACTCTTCTGCAGCATCGTTAAATAACACTGCTATTTCAGATGTTCTATTGCGCTGATGCCTTGTTCGCTCCATGGCCAGCTCTAAAGATTTTGCTAGGTCAGAGAGAGCTGTAAATCCTACGGTGGCGGAACTTCCAGCAAGTGCGTGCGATAGACCAATCGTGTCATAGTGAATTGCTTTACCAAAGTCCAATGACCATTCATTCAACTCTGCAACTAGTCGTCGCACCCATTCGTCTGCCTCGTTGAGGTAAACGTTGTACAAAGGTATGCTAATTTTCAACTCATCAATAACTTTGTATTGTTCTTCGCTCTCTATTGTTGACAGATCACTTGCCGTTTCTTCCAACATTTGTTCCACAACTTTAGAAAGCGATACTTTGTCAGTGCTTGTATCCACACTTGACGTTGAAGTAGAATCTATAGTTCCAGCAATATTCAATTCATTATTTTTGAATCCTATTAATTCAGGAGTTTCAATCACATCAGGTAATAGCACCTTGGCTTCAGGCTCAATCGGTTTCTCCTCGCTAATGTGAAGCTCATCAATATGCACTGGAACCTTAACTTCTTCTGAAGTAATGTCGATGCTTTTTGTAATTGAATAAGCTATAAGACCATTCAGGCTTAAGCGATTTTCAAATAACATAGCGTCAGCTGCTTTTCGAAATACACTGACATTGTGCTGGACTTCGCGATTTTGGATTAAGTCATCCACCCATTCCCGGAATGATAAAAGTGCAGAACCGGACAAATTACAAATTTTTGAATCGAATGGAGCTAAATCGGATAACCTGGCATTTAAAAGTTGTTCTAATGACCAAGCTGCCTCCCCAAAATCCATCAAACCTACCATACGCGCACTTCCTTTTAACGTATGGAACGCACGTCGCAAAATCGCTTGCGACCCTCCCTCATTAGGGTTAGTAGCTAAATTTTCAAGAGTTTTCAAGCCATTTGATATAACATCAAGCGCTTCTTCGTAAAATATATTTTTTAATTCGTGATCGTCTTCTAATGTCGATTCGAAATTTTGTGTATTTAAGAAACTGGTTTTGCTCCAATCTTCTTTAGCAATTTGGTTGTTTTCATCTAAAGAAGAAACTTTTAAAACGCTTTCGGCATTATTTGTCAACTCCGCTGTAGCGGAGGTCATTGTTCCCGCAACAATCTCAGTTTTTGCACGCCCCATTAATGGATTCAGATCACCAGTTTCTGGATTAAATATAAATAGATTTTTAACAATGCTTGGCTGATAGTTCAACATATCAATTAAGAACCCCAACGCACCTAAGTTGTTACCAAATTTATCAATCTCACCGCTATCTCGAGCTTTATCAAAGTCAAAGCTGGGTTCTAAGAATTCATCAACTTTTTCTTTCATGACCTGAACAGCTTTGGTAGCAGGATCCAAACCAAGAATGGAGAAAATTCCACGCATTTGTGAGAGCTGATTGGGTACTTGGCGCAGACATGATTGATCAATTGGAGATCTGAAATATTGGTCAATGGATTTTTCAACATCCGATAAACATGTACGCAATTCGCCAACAATACTTCCCATCGATTCGCGATCGCTGACTTTGCGATAAAGCTCTTCAATCCAAGGCTCAACAATTTTAGATTTCTGTCCTAAACGAACACTCTCCAATCTGTCTGCCAAAGCCATTGCCTTAACCTGCATCTCGGCATCCGTAGTTCCCCATTCACCAAACACAGCTTCCAAGTACAGAATAGCAGTAGCTAGCTCCAAAGCCAACTCTGCTTTTGGCTGCACTTTCTCATTCGCAACACTGGCAACTGTGTTGGAGATCTCATTTGCTAAAGGTAAGCTAGAGGGGTACAAATTCAGGAGCGAATCCGTCACCAACTTAAATTGCTCTACAGTAGAACGTATTTTTTGTAAATCGCCGCCAGATAATGCTGTCCACAATTCTTTTGCAACCACAATTCTCTTACGCGCTTGAGCCAAAATTGCAGGATCAAAATGACCATATCTATTAATTTTGTAATTAATTGATTCATCATTTTTTAGTCCCCATACCTGCTTGATAATGGAAAGCAAAGGCGTACCAGCGTCATCTGACTCATCAATAATGGCTTGCTCGCAAAAAAACAAGAGATGAAGCATGAACTTATCGGAAAAGAGCCATTCACCATGCGACATGCTGTTGTAGTGAACAACAATACCGGATGCAATTCGCTTCACATTCAAATCAACTTCTAATTTATCTTTAGCTATTGCTTCAAAAAAACCTGCGCATAGCTTCCAAAAAGTTCGTGCTTTGAGTTGCGTTTGTGTTTCTGAAAGTCCTAGGCACAATTGACATAATGAAGTGGCGGCATCTTTACTTGATGTCTGCATGAATGCGAGTAAATAGCGATCCAGTTCAATTCTAGTTTCATCGCTGAAGTTATATTTCTGAATTGCATCAACTAACGTTGGTTCGAGCCAATCAAAGATTTTCCGTTCCCACAGATCGGTTGGGTGAACACGCTCTGCACTTGATAGCGATTTAATATCTGCGTACGTACCAAATAACGATAAAGATGAATACGCTTTACCAGCTAATATGTATTCCAGATATTCAATGACAGTAAAACTGGCTCGTTCCAAAAGCTTGACCGATGACTCATCACAAAATTGGGGTTTAGAAATGTAACGCTGCACAGCACCATCCATAGCGTCAACCAGCAACTTTATTTCATTGATACCCACAACATCAAAAACACCTGAAATTTGATGCAGATTCTGTTTTGCAACCCTGAGGTGCACTGTGTTTTCCGCTGCCAAAACGGCGCCTTTAGACCGCAGAGCCTCTTCCAAATATCGCTTCAATGATTTGATAGAGACATCCAGAGACTTACATACCTCTTCAAATACCCACGTCAACGAACCTTTATCGACTACCGCTGGCAGTGCGTTTTCACTTTTTTGATTCGTTATGGCTTGCATAAAATGAGTTGTTCGACTATCAAATTTAAAACAATTTCGCGATGAATAGAACTATATCTATGACTAGGCGATTTTGAACCGTGCGACAGACTCACGTAAATCTGTTGCCATTTTTGAAAGTTCGCGTACTTGTTGCGCGGTGGCTCTTGTTCCCTCGCCAGTTTGCTCAGTCACCGCAAAAATATGCTGCATGTTATTCGCAACAATATTAGCTGATGCAGCTTCGTCTGAAGTTGATTTAGAAATTTGTTCAATCAACTGTGTCAAGTTTCGAGAAACTTTGTCAATTTCAGTCAAGGCAGTACCTGCAGTGTCTGACAACTTTGCCCCCGCAACCACGCCTTGAGTTGACCGTTCCATAGCAGCTACAGCATCTTGCGTATCAGTTTGAATGGCTTTCACCAATGCTGCAATTTGTCGTGTCGCGTCTGCAGATCGCTCAGCTAAGCGCTGAACCTCCTCAGCAACAACCGAGAACCCTCTACCAGCTTCACCCGCAGATGCAGCCTGGATGGTTGCATTCAAGGCTAACACGTTGGTTTGCTCCGTAATGTCGGAAATCAGTTCGGTAATTTCACCAATCTCTTGCGAAGACTCACCCAGTCGCTTAATTCGTTTCGATGTCTCTTGAATTTGATCACGAATAAAGTTCATACCACCAATGGCATTTTGTACGGCAGTTAAACCTGATTCGGCGGCCGTCATCGACTGTTTCGCAACCTGTGCGGAATCTTGCGCTTGTAAAGACACTTTATTAATACGTTCTGCCATCTCCAGCACCAACTTACCTGTCGCATTGATTTCGCGCAATTGCTCTGTTGATGCAGCCAACAATTCAGTTGAAGTGTTTTCCACTTGTGTTGTTGTTTGTGCCACACGTCCCGCCGTGTTTTGAACGTTGCCCACCAACAAACGCAACTCTTCAACGGTGTAATTCACAGAATCGGCAATAGCTCCTGTAATATCTTCAGTTACAGTTGTCTCTTGAGTTAAGTCACCCTCAGCCACAGCTTGCAACTCATTCATTAAACGCAAAATTGCGGCTTGATTGCCATCATTAACGCGTTTCGCTTGTTGCTGATCTTGTTCCGCTAGCAATTTTTGATTTTGTGCAATAACTTGTTGACGTTTACTTTCTTGTAATTGCACATACGCCAAGCCTGCAGCACACAACAATGTAAACAATGTGGACAAAATCAAAGCAATCAATGTGCCGGTCCCCAAACCCGTTTTACCTGAAAGTTTTGTTTGCAATCCTTCTAGCTGAACACGAAGGGGTTCGCTATCAGCAATAATAGAAGACTGCGCTTCACGTGCTGACACGATGCCTTGCAAATTACCCAAAATTGCACCAGCTTGAAGTTTGGTTTGGTCATATAGTTTCAGCAGTGCGTCTAACCGTTCTTTTGTTTGTGGATCTTTTGTCCCAACCAAACGCAATTCAGAACTGCCCGACTGCAAACCCTGTGCAATTTCTTTAAATGAATTCAAGTCTTTTCCCAGTAAGAAAACGGCTTCAGGGCTTACACCCTCCATTGTCAAGAATTCATTAGCAGATTTACCGATACGTTGAGTCAACATCACCAATTGTCCTGCAGCGGAAATTTCAGTCGGTGCGGCATTTTGTTGCAACTTCAGTGAAGAAACCGTTTCCGCAATTTCTAGCAAATCTGCAGACTGCCGATTGATATTTCGCAGCGCAGATCCAACCTCTGTCAAAACTTTTTGCTGTTGCAGTACAGTTCTTGCATTTTTCTCAGCACGATCCACCATTGGGCTGATTTTCTCTAAATCCTCTTGCATATCGGTAGATACTGCGCTTAGATTCATCGCATCATCACCATTTTTTAAACCCAAAATTGTCTTAGCCAAAACATCCGCACTTTCTTTCACATCCGGAAAAGCTTGTGGACTGCCAACCAACGCCTGAGAAACCGATTTCGCTAAGCGTTGCGATTGCATTAAAGTTTGACCTGTACCTGACAACTGCTGCGAGACTTTATCCGCTTGCGTCAAAGCGTAAAAACCAATCAGAGCCCAAACCAATAAAGCTAAACCCAGCAGAGCAGCCAATATCCGTTGATGTTCAGTAACCGAACGTTTACCTAAAACCGGAATATCCAGCATTCCCTCTGGCGTTTGGATATCTCCCGTTTTAGTTTCCCCTGCACTTGCTGTACGATCCAAATTTTGATCCAGAGTAGGCAAAGTTTCATCCGAGGTTGTGGCAGCTAATGGCGTGCTCTCCATCACATTTTGCACTTTGTTGGCATACGAATCCTGATCTTTCACTACTTGACCATCAGGCTGACTTTCAACTTCATTTGATAAATCGACAACTTGTCGTTCACCATCGAGGATAGCTTGTGAAGGCTTGGTTGAAAATAACTTTTTGAATAGAGATTGTTCGGACATAAAGAGCCTTTTAATTATCGAATAGCATTAATACAAAACTGCGTTTTATTGCTTGTTAATGTTTAAAAATTCACCTTGTTGTGCCAGTATTTGCAAATTGATTTCTTGCCATTTTGCATCATTTAAATCGGTATAAACATGGCCATAAAATGCGGGTGAAGAAGTTTCTGGCGGTTCAGATTTTTTAAAAGATGTGACACTTCTCAAACCTTCTAATTTGTCTACTTGCAAAGCACAATTCATCTCAATACTTGCGTTCAAAGTTACAAATCGCACATCAGATAGCGTCTGGACTGGCCTAGGAGCAGGTTTTGCATTTCTCAAAAAACCATCAAAATCGGCAATGCCAAACAATGCTCCGCGTAAATTGGCAACACCGATGAACCAATCTTTGGTGTGCGCAACATGATGCGTTAGCGTCAAGGGATAGATTTCACCTGATTGGCTAAGTGGAAATAAAAATTTTGATCCATTGGCGTCAACAGCCAGCCACGAAGCCGCCGTGCCTGCGGCACCCGACTTTGCCGCTTCTAACTTTTCAGCTAGTCGGCTTTGAAGATCGCGTAATGACTGTCGTTTACTCATGCACGCTACCCTTGCGCCCTAATTTTTGATATCAGTTCTTCAGGATTCACGGGCTTGGTGATGTAATCTTTAGCACCTTGCCGCAATCCCCACATACGATCAGTTTCCTGTCCTTTGCTGCTGCACATGATGATAGGTATCTGTGCATACAACGGGTCACGCGAAATCGATCTTGCCAATTGAAACCCATTTTTTCCAGGCATCACCACATCCAATAACACCAAATCAGGCTTATCTGCAACCATTGAAGCCATCGCTTGATCAGCATCGTCAGCAGTCGTCACCTGATATCCATTTTTTCTCAAAATGTCTGATATATACATTTGCTCTGTTTTAGAGTCATCAACGACAAGAATTTTTTGTATTGGCATGTTTACTTCTCAAACTTTCTCAAACTGTATTAGATTGAATTGACGGGTTCTACCAAACTATTTTCATTGCGACCTGCAAACTGTTGTACTGAATTCAGCAAACCCGCTTTCTCGAATGGTTTGGTGAGATATTGCTGCGCCCCCACCATTCGACCACGTGCTTTATCAAAAACACCATCTTTGGATGACAACATCACAATGGGAATACCGCTGTATATGGGATTTCTGCGAATGATCGCACAGGTTTGATAACCATCTAAGCGTGGCATCACAATGTCACAAAATATCAAATCCGGTCGATGGTCGCTTACTTTGGAGAGTGCATCAAAGCCATCTTCTGCCAAGACAACATCATGCCCACCTTGCTTTAAAAAAAGCTCTGCGCTTTGCCTGACAGTTTTACTGTCATCTATAACCAAAATTTTGTAACGCGGATCAGGTGCCATGATTGTTTTCTTTCAGTGAAAGTCCTGCTATGTTACGTCTAGTTCCACTAGAATGTGTGTGCTCTGCTATAGTTTTTTACAATATCTCTTGTTCAAACTCGCTTGTGTCGGAAATTGCCGACAAAATCGAGACTTGACGCGTAAACCTAACACTATTGAATTACAAACCAATCCAGTTTGTGTACATCATAATTCAGTTCATCCATACCTTTCAACATCAAACTCATTTCCATGCAAACTGACTTGAATTCATCACTATTCGAACGTGCCAAACGCAGTATTCCAGGGGGTGTGAATTCGCCCGTTCGCGCTTTCAAAGCTGTTGGCGGCACACCCCGTTTTGTTCAACGTGCCCAAGGAGCCTATTTTTGGGATGCCAACGGCAAGCAACACATTGATTACATAGGCTCTTGGGGTCCTATGATATTGGGTCACGGACATCCTGCTGTATTGGAAGCTGTACAAAAAGCGGTCATGGATGGATTCTCTTTTGGTGCACCGACTGAACGTGAAGTTGAACTTGCTGAAGAAATCATCAAACTCGTGCCTTCCATCGAAATGGTCAGGTTGGTCAGCTCCGGTACAGAAGCCGCCATGAGTGCGCTGCGTTTGGCACGCGGCGTCACTGGGCGAGACAAAATCATCAAGTTTGAAGGCTGCTACCACGGTCATGCTGATGCACTCTTGGTCAAGGCTGGCTCTGGCTTGGCCACCTTTGGCAACCCAACCAGCGCAGGTGTTCCTGCTGATGTAGTGAAACACACTTTGGTTCTGGAGTACAACAACATCACTCAACTGGAAGAAGCATTTGCTTTACATGGCAAAGAATTGGCCTGTTTGGTGATAGAACCCATAGCAGGCAATATGAACTTTGTTCGTGCCAGTCAAGCATTTGCAAATCGTTGCCGCGAACTGTGCACGCAATATGGAGCCATGCTGGTGTTTGACGAAGTGATGTCCGGTTTTCGCGTTGCACTGGGCAGTGCCCAAGCCGTTTTGAGCGTCAAACCCGATATCACCGTGCTGGGCAAAGTAATTGGTGGCGGCATGCCACTGGCTGCTTTTGGTGCATCACGTGCCATCATGGAGCACCTGGCTCCACTGGGTGCGGTTTATCAAGCAGGAACTTTATCCGGCAACCCTGTGGCCACAGCATGCGGCTTAGCGACTTTGAAAGAAATTCAGAAACCTGGATTTTTTGAAGATTTAAGCCGCAAAACCCAAAGTCTCATAAATGGTTTAGCGCAAGCTGCTCAGAATGTGGGTGTGCCTTTTAGCGGCGATAGCCAAGGCGGTATGTTTGGTTTCTTTTTGATGAACGAATTGCCACAAAACTATGCCAAGGTCATGACCACTGACAGCCCCAAATTCAACAAACTCTTTCATGGTTTGCTCGATCGCGGCGTCTATATTGCCCCTGCTTTGTACGAAGCGGGCTTTGTAAGTGCCGCTCACAGCGATGCGGACATTGCTGCCACGGTAGCTGCAGCGCAAGAGGTATTTAAAACACTATGAGCCAAGAGACGAACACACTTGCTATGGATGAAACAACTACCATCACCGACACTCAAACCAAGTTAGTCGTCACAGATGCCCCATCAGATCAAAAGCCGCAGCAAACCAAAACTGTCAAGCCCAAAATAGATGTTCAACCTGTTTTAGAAAAACTGTTTGAGTTGTACCCCTCTCTTTTTGGCGCGAAGTTTTTGCCGCTGAAACGCGGTATCTATCAAGACCTGATGGCAGCACACCCTGATGTTTTTCAAAAAGACAGTCTCAAAGCTGCTTTGGGCTTTCACACCCGTTCCACCCGCTATTTGCAGTGCGTAGCAGATGGCAACAAACGTCATGATTTGCAAGGTATTGCTGGCGAAGAAGTTGCACCGGAACACGTTTACCTGTCATTACTCGAACTGTTTCGCCGCCGCGTCATACACAACCAAAAAAGCCGTACCAAATTGGATTTACGCCCCATCTTTCGCAAGCAACTGATTGCAGCTTTCAAAGCATCTGGCTTGAGCCGCCAAGACTATCAGTTGCGAGTGCAAAACAGCGACGAAGAAGCGACCAAATTATTGACTGAAGCGCTAGACGAATTTGAAGCCAAAGCTGCCAAACAAACTGCATTGAAGCAAGCCTTTGTTAAGTTTGATTCTGGTGGCAATAAAGCGGCCGAATTTGCGCAGATGTATGGCTTGGACTTGGCAGAAGTTAAAAGCTTGCTTCAAAAATAGGAGCAATTTGCTAATAAAGAAGGTCGCAAATTGCGACCTTCTTTAATCATTTAACAAACTGCCTTTTCAGCCGTTTAGAACTCCCAAGCAGCTCCAGCGCCAATAACGGGCTTGGCACCACTGCCCATACCTGTGGCAAGATTAAAACGCGCTGTCATTGACTCATTAATGCGCTTGTGTACGCCAACAGAAATCGCAGTCTTGCCATCATAGCTGCCCACACCTACGCCCACGCTGAGGTTTTTTCCAGCAGATAATTGTGGAACCGATGCCATCGCCGCAATAGCAGCCACACCACCTGCAGTCTTGGTCTCCAGTTTGGTCACTTGTTCACTCGTGAATGCATTGGCACTTTTTAAAGTCTCAGTGGCGCGAGTGTCTGTATAAGACTTAGCAGTATTCAAAGTATCTGCACCCACAGCATAAGCTTTGCCATCTGTGTATGCTTTTGAAGATGATAATGTAGCTGCATCACCTGCGATGAGATTGGCATCCGTAGTAGCCAAATTGGTATTGGTTGTAGCAAGGTTTGAATTTGTAGTGGCCAAATTGGTATTGGTTGTGGCAATTGCTGTAGTATTTGTATTAACTTGTGCAACGCAGTTGACATTAACCGAAACCGGTACACCGAACACATTATTGGTTGTGCAAGCCGCCCATGCAGAGTTTCCTGCTAAACCCGTCAGCAAAACAATGCCAGCCATTGTGATTTTTGTGGGTAAAAATGATGATTTCTTCATAGGATACTCCGTGAATAGTTTGAAATTAAATAGTTACAAAATGAAATAACCACTTCGATAGTACGTCTTTTATTCATGAATTTCTAGATTAATTCACAAAAAAGCAACTAAAAGCCGCGTTTAAAGTTAATTTTAGAGCTTTTACCCTTAAATTTGTAACAACTTCTAGGCCAGTTTGGGCAAAACACGTAATTGAAATTACCTGTTACTTCTATGTGGCTAAAGTGCCTGCTCGTCGCCAGACAGATGCCAACCAAGGTTGCTGTGCTAAGGGCAAACCTGTGGGGCGGTAGTAATGTGTTAATTCCACAAAACCTGCCGCCTGCATGAATTGACGCCAAGTAGCCAGGCTATGGTAAGCACCATAACGCGAACCTTGCCAGCCTTCTTGGTCATTGCCATGCGGGTTAGAGCAAAACAAAACACCATGTGGTTTCAGCGACGCACACAATTGGGCCAAAACGCGAGGCAGTGCAGCGCTGGGCACATGAAACAACACCGCATTGGCAAAAATGCCGTCAAAACGATCTGACGGTAGATCCAGCGCCAAAAAATTTTGCTCCCACACTTCACAGCCACTGTTGTGACGCGCCATGGCCGCCAAAGCGGTCGCCCCTTCAAGACCAATGGGGCGATGACCCAGCGCCTTGAATGTTTGCAGGTCACGACCAGGGCCACAACCAAAGTCGAGAATATCAAATGGCGCTTGCCCATCTAGATGTGCCAGCAATGCGTCAATATTTTGACTGACATCGTGATCTTTTGTGCCCTGCCAAAAAGCTTCTGCACTGCTTTCGTAATGTGACAGCGTTCGATTGGCCGTATGCTTGAGGTCTTCAGGCGTCATGGTAATTACACCTTTTGGAGTGATGCTTGCAACAACTGCGCTGCCACTGCCACCGCGATCACCTCAGGTTCTTTGCCCTTAATACCATCAATGCCAATTGGGCAAGTGACATGGTTTAATTCTTGCTCAGTGAAACCACGATTTTCAAGTCGGTGCTTGAATGTTGCCCATTTGGTTTTGCTGCCAATTAATCCAATGAAAGGCAAATCACCTTTGTCACGCTGACGCTGCAAGCAGCTTGCTACGATGTTTAAATCTTCGGCATGACTGAAGCTCATGATCAGCACTTGGCTGCCACTGGCTAAACCGTTGACTGCGCCTTGCACAGGGTCAGAATGTTCGGTGACAACGTTATGCGGCACTTCAGTTGGGAATATTTCATCGCGACTGTCCACCCACATTACCTGTATGGGCAATGTTCCCAAAATGCGAACAATGGCTTTGCCCACATGGCCACCGCCAAACAAAGCAATCTGTTGGTGTGGCTGTGATGCATGATCACTTAGGGCGCTCTCTTCTGCTGATTTTATATGCTTTATTAGGCTGTATCCATTGTATTTATTGCCTATAGTGCTATATTTTTCATAGCATAATGCCATCACGCCACCGCAGCATTGACCTAGATTTGTTCCCAAAACATAGCGTTGCTCAAAGGGTTCTAAATCATCCACTCGTGACAAGAACTCACGCGCATGCTTGGTTGCTTCAAACTCAACATGCCCACCACCAATGGTGCCGACTATACTTTTTGCAAATACAGCCATCCAAGTGCCCGCTTCTCGCGGCGCAGAGCCTTGTGTGGAGACTACGGAGACAAAGACCGCATCAAGGTCATTCCCACCGAACGTCCCAGCATCAACCTTTTGCTGTCTCAGTTCGCTGACAAACTCACGCCACTGGGGTGTCTGAATTGCCGTCATTTTGCGGTTTGAAACAATCGCGCACAGAAAAATAAATGGAGCAGAAAAACATGCAAGCCATCAAAAGCGCCACCGGCAACATGGCCATGCTGACCATTGATTCAGAGCCTGTTAATCCTGCCACCAAGGCCATGGCGATGCCGCCAAGCAAGAAAACCGCCATCCAGCTTAAAACATAAACCATCATCGCTTTCAGATTGCGAATGCACGCCATCCAGCTGAAGAACAGGGCTTTCATCGGTGGCACATCATGCCAATGCACCAGTGCGGGTGAATGCCAAAACATCATGGAAATGGGAACGTACAACACCATGCTGACCCACGTTGCCATTTGAAACTCGCTTGTCTCTAACACTTGTTTGGATACCACTTCTCCGCTCAAATACATTTGCGCAAATTGCCCACCGTCCAACAATGCCGAAATTCCCAAAACCAACAAAAATGCAGCAGCGTAGTTGACACCCAGCACCAATATATTTCGCGTTTTGGTTGGGCTAATTCTGAACGCGGCAAACAAAGTACTGGGCATGGGAAATGTTCCCGCACTGGCTTGCTTGCTCGCTTCCATCAACCCCACTGTCGCGGCAGGTAACACAATCAAGGCCAATGCACCGCCTATCACAGGAACGATGGAAATGATGGATACCACGGCCAGAAACATGAAAAACAAGCCGCCCAAAGCCAATGGCTGCTTAAAAAATGTTTGAATGCCTTGCATTACCCACGCTTTGCCCGCGGCAGCTGGCACTACATTGAGCGCGATGGGCTGTGCTGGTACTGATGACGGCGGTGGCGATGATGGCGGTGTCTGGGGCAACATAAGGGACTAATATTAGTTGGGTAAGCTGTAGGATGTTATGCGCTAGTTAAGTTGCCATTATGCGCAATGGTGCATTCACACGCTGGCGCAAAACGCGTTCAAAGTGCGTTGGGTCATGTGCTTTAAGCACACTGGCTTCGCGCGGTAAATGAAAATCCCACAAGCGCGATATCCAAAACCGCAGTGCGGCTGCACGCAACATGGCAGGTAACAGTTGCCGCTCTGCTGCATTCAATGGTCGAACTTTTTCATAGGCCGCAATGAAGTGGCGCGCATTTTGTTCATTGAATAAACCATTCACGCCCGATTGATCCGCATTCAAGCACCAGTCATTCAAGGCAACAGCCAAATCAAACAACCATTTGTCATTGCCGGCAAAGTAAAAATCAAAAAACCCAGTGAGTTTGCCAGCGTCAAACATCACATTGTCACGAAACAAATCGGCATGAACCGGACCGCAAGGCAAAGCAGCATAAGCACTGCTGGCAAAGACATGGTTTTGGTAGGCTAATTCGCTCAGCAACAACGCTTTTTGTGCAGCATCCAAGTGCGGCAGGATAACGGGAACGGTTTCATTCCACCATGGCAAGCTGCGTAAATTGGGTTGTTCGCGCGCATAGTCTTTGCCCGCTAAATGCATGCGTGCCAGCATCTCACCCACTTGTTGGCAGTGGCTGATCTGCGGTACCAGTTCACTTTTGCCTAGCAGTTTGTTGACGACACAAGCTGGTTTACCGTGCAAGCTGTGCAAGAGTGCACCGGTGGCATCCGGTGCAGGGTCTGGCACAGGTATGCCTTGCTTGGCCAAATGCTGCATGAGGTGCAAATAGTAAGGCAATTGCTCAAAACTCAAGCGCTCAAACACGGTCAAAACGTAGTCGTTTTTATCAGTCGTTACAAAATAATTCGTATTTTCAATGCCCCCTGCGCATCCTTCTAGGGACGTCACATTGCCCAAGTCCAAACGGTGTAGCAAATCTTGCGCTTCTGTGGGGGTAATTTCGGTATAAACGGCCATGAGAACGGGTTACGTACGGTATATGCACGGGATATAAGTGGCTAGATTATCCCTGAGAAATACGCCCACCTATCCCAGAAGTCTAAGAATAAAAGTGTCATCAAAGTGGCGCTCGGGGATAATCAATGAAAATGCTTCATTTAGACTTATTTTAGACATGCAACAATGACAAAAACTCTTCTTTTGGTTGATGGCTCCAGCTACTTGTACCGTGCTTTTCACGCCATGCCTGATTTGCGTGCCGTTGCGGGTGACCCGACGAGCCCCGCCACCGGCGCGATACGCGGCATGGTCAACATGATGCAATCTTTACGCAAAGACCAGCCAGCCGACTACGCCGTGTGCGTGTTTGACGCCAAAGGCCCGACTTTTCGCGACGGATGGTACCCCGCCTACAAAGCCACACGAAGCCCTATGCCAGACGACCTGCGCAGCCAAATCGAACCTGTGCACGAGGTGTGCCGCTTGATGGGCTGGCCTGTTCTGGCTGTACCTGGGGTCGAAGCCGACGACGTGATTGGCACACTGGCGGTGATGGCGGCGGCACAAGGCATCAAGGTCATCGTCTCCAGTGGCGACAAAGATCTAAGCCAATTGGTGAATGAACACATCACCATCATCGACACCATGAATGGCAAACGCCGCGATGTGGCGGGTGTGACGGCTGAATTTGGTGTGCCGCCCAGTTTGATGGTGGACTATCAAACATTGGTGGGTGACGCGGTAGACAACGTGCCTGGCGTCGCCAAAGTCGGTCCCAAAACCGCAGCCAAGTTATTGTTGGAGTACGGCTCTTTAGATGCCCTCATGGAAAAAGCACATGAAATCAAAGGTGTGGTGGGTGAGAATTTACGCGCCGCGGTGGACTGGTTGCCACAAGGCCGCCGCTTGGTCACCATCAAAAAAGATTGTGATTTAAGCCCTTACATCGACGGCTTGCCTGCTATGAATAATATAGCATATCAGGCAATCAATACGCCGGCTATGCTCGATTTTTATACCAAATTTGGTTTCAAAGGCTTGGTGCGGACATTGCAAAACGCCAGCGATACCACAGCTGTCAAAGCTGCACCCAAAACCCAGAACGCCGCATCGTCTGAACCAGGCTTGTTTGACGAACCCGCTGCAACACAAACGGCTGTGAGCGATCCAGCCATAGGTATTGAACTGTCCGATCAACAGCTTCCGCCCTCATCCAAAATTTCCACCTTGGTGTACGAAACCGTGCTGACATGGGAGCAGTTTGACACATGGCTTGCCAAAGTGCTGGCAGCCGATTTGGTGGCTGTTGACACCGAAACCACATCGCTCGACGAAATGCGCGCCGAAATTGTCGGTATTAGTTTGAGCACCCGCATTGGCACTGCCGCCTACATTCCATTGGCGCACCGCTACCCTGATGCACCCATTCAATTGCCACGCGACGAGGTACTGGCCAAATTGAAACCTTGGTTGGAAAACCCCGCGCACAAAAAACTGGGCCAGCACATCAAATACGACCGCCATGTATTTGCCAACCACGGCATTGAAGTACAAGGCTATGCCCACGACACCATGCTGCAAAGCTATGTGCTGGAAGTGCACAAACCACACGGTTTGTCCAGCTTGGCGCTGCGCCACGTGGGTCGCACGGGATTGAGCTTTGAAGACTTGTGCGGCAAAGGCGCAAACCAAATTTGTTTTGACCAAGTTGACATTGACAAAGCCAGCGAATACGCTTGCGAAGATGCCGACCAAACACTGGACGTGCATTTGGCACTGTGGCCACAAATTGAGCAAGATGAAAAACTCAACTTCATCTACCAACTGGAAATTGACAGCAGCGAAGCCCTGTACCGCATTGAGCGCAACGGTGTGCTGATTGATGCGCCCATGCTCGCCACCCAAAGCCACGAGCTGGGACAACGTATCATTGAGCTGGAAAACGAAGCCTATGCGATTGCGGGTCAGCCATTTAATTTAAGCAGCCCCAAACAATTGGGTGAAATCTTCTTCGACAAACTGGCCATGCCCGTGGTCAAAAAAACAGCCACTGGCGCACGCAGCACCGATGAAGAAGTGCTTGAAAAATTGGCTGAAGATTTCCCCTTGCCCGCCAAAATTTTGGAGCACCGTGGCATTGCCAAGCTCAAAGGCACGTATACCGACAAGCTGGCACAGCTGGCCCTGCCGCGCACCGGTCGCGTGCACACGCATTACGCGCAAGCCGTGGCGGTGACTGGGCGCTTGAGCAGCAACGACCCCAATTTGCAAAACATTCCCGTTAAAACCGCAGAAGGCCGGCGCGTGCGCGAAGCCTTTGTGGCAGCGCCTGGTCACGTGATAGCCAGCGCCGACTATTCGCAAATCGAGTTGCGCATCATGGCGCACATCAGTGGCGATGCATCGTTGCTCTTGGCCTTTCATGACGGCATGGACGTGCACCGCGCCACAGCAGCAGAAGTGTTTGGCGTGCAGACGCATGAAGTCAGTAGCGAGCAACGCCGTTATGCCAAGGTCATCAACTTCGGTTTGATTTACGGCATGAGTGCGTATGGCCTGGCGCGCAATTTAGGCATCGACAATACCGCGGCTAAAAATTACATCGAACGCTATTTCGCCCGTTACCCAGGAGTGAAGCATTACATGGACAGCACCAAAATAGACGCCAAAGCCAAAGGCTATGTCGAAACAGTATTTGGCCGCCGTTTGTACCTACCCGAAATCAATTCCCCCAACGGCCCACGCCGTGCTGGTGCCGAACGTGCCGCCATCAACGCTCCCATGCAAGGCACAGCCGCTGATTTGATCAAACTCAGCATGGTGAAAGTGCAGCAAGTATTGGATGCTGAAAAGCGCGGTACCAAAATGATCATGCAAGTGCATGACGAATTGGTCTTTGAAGTACCTGAGAATGAAATCGACTGGGTCAAGCATGAGATACCCCGTTTGATGGCAGGCGTAGCGCATCTCAAAGTGCCACTATTAGCTGAAGTAGGTGTGGGTGAGAATTGGGAAAAAGCGCACTAGGCGCATTTCGTTTTATTGACAAACCTAATGACTTACCCCATCGGCATCATCGGCGTTGGCAACATGGGTGGTGCTATGGCAGCCAATTTGTTGTCGAAAGCTTGGCCAGTTCATATTTGCGATATTGACGACAGCAAAACCAAACCATTGGCAATCTTGGGCGCAGTCACGCACGAAACACCTACCGAGTTAGCGCCCCATGTGTCCTTGCTCATTATTTGCGTTGTAGATGGCCAGCAAACCCGCGAGGTGCTGTTTGGACAGTATGGCGCAGCTCAGCAACTATTGCAAAACCAAACGGTCATGCTGTGTCCAACCATTGCACCTGCGGATGTTGAATTTTGTGCGAACAAGCTGTCGGAATTGGGAATAGAAACTATAGATGCCCCCATGTCAGGAGGACCCGCACGCGCACGCGCTGGCAGCATGAGCTTGATGTTGGCTTGCAAAGATGCTGTGTTTCAAAAGCACCAAGATGTCGTGGCTGTCCTGTCAAACAAAGTATTTCGCATCAGTGAACATGCAGGTGATGGTGCGAAAACCAAGCTTGTGAACAATTTGCTAGCAAGTATCAATTTGGCTGGCGCGGCCGAAGTGATGGGTTTGGCTGAAAAAATGGGTTTGGATTTAAGCACCACCTTGAATGTGATTGAACATTCCAGTGGCCAAAGTTGGATTGGCTCGGACCGCATGCGCCGCGCCATCGCGAACGATTACGAACCACGTGCACACACCACACTGTTGGCCAAAGACAGCAAACTGGCGGTGCAATCTGCCAGCCATTTGAGTTACCCCACACCCTTGGGTCAAGTCGCCATGGCAACTTTTGCGCGTGCTGTAGATGATGGCTATGCCGATCTTGACGACGCGAGCTTATTCAAGCTGCTGCAAAAATAAATGAAAAATTAGGCTGTAGCCGGCGTATTGATTGCCTAGTGTGCTATTAAATATATAGCGCATGCACCCATGCCAGCTACTCCATCTTTACCGCCCTTTACATCAAACCACTGCGTCTGCAGATTGCTTTTGTAGCATGGCCAGCACGTTGGCAATGGTTTTACGCAGTTCACGGCGGTCACTGATGAAATCTACGGCGCCTTTTTCAAGTAAAAATTCAGCACGTTGAAAGCCATCAGGTAACTTCACGCGCACGGTGGATTCAATCACACGGGGACCAGCAAAACCAATCAGGGCTTTGGGTTCAGCAATCACCACATCACCCACAAAGGCAAAACCCGCGCTGACGCCGCCCATGGTGGGGTCGGTCAAGACGCTGATATAGGGCAAGCCTTTTTTCGCCAATTTGGTCAGCGACGCATTGGTTTTGGCCATTTGCATCAGACTCAGCAAACCTTCTTGCATGCGTGCGCCACCCGTGGCGGTGAAGCAGATGAAGGGAACTTTTTGTTCAATCGCTTCATGCACGCCGCGCACAAAACGCTCGCCCACCACACTGCCCATGCTACCGCCCATGAAATCAAATTCAAAACACGCCACCACCACATTGATGCTGTGCACCGAGCCACCCATGACCACCAAGGCATCGGTCTCGTTGGTGTTTTCAAGCGCTTCTTTCAAGCGATCCGGGTACTTGCGGCTGTCTTTGAACTTGAGCGCATCAACAGGCAACACTTCTTGCCCGATTTCATAGCGCCCTTCGGCATCCAAAAATGTGTCCAAACGTGCACGTGCACCGATGCGCAAATGGTGGGTACAGCTGGGGCAAACGTTTTGATTCGCTTCTAAATCAGCTTTGTACAGCACCGCTTCGCAGCTGGGGCATTTGATCCAAACCCCTTCAGGCACACTGCGCCTGTCTTCAGGGGCGGATTTGATGATTTTGGGTGGGAGTAATTTTTCTAACCAAGACATTTTTCAATTCCTTTAGCTGAGATTATGGCCTTAATTTTCATCCAAAGCTGCACGAATTTCGCGCAAAAAATTCTTCACACTGGGAACGACTTTTTCATAGGGCATATCCGAAATGACTTGGATGATTTTGGTACCAATCACCACTGCATCAGCCACTTTACCCAGAGCTTTTGCGGATGCAGCATCACGGATACCAAAACCCACGCCCACCGGCGTACTGCCCATGTGTTGACGAATTTTTGGCAACATGCTCGCTACCGCATCGGTATCCAAAGTCCCTGCCCCAGTCACACCTTTGAGCGACACGTAGTACACATAGCCACTGGCAATGCGGGCCACTTGCGCCATGCGCTGGTCGGTGGAAGTAGGCGCCAGTAAAAAGATCAAATCCATGCCATTGGCTTTAAGATCTGCTGCAAAAGCTTCGCACTCTTCTGGTGGATAGTCCACTACCAGCACACCATCCACACCTGCTGCTGCGGCATCGCGAATGAAAGCACTTTTGGCAGAGCTACCTGCCTCAACCTCATGGCGTTGGTCATACCGCTCTATGGGGTTGGCATACCCCATCAGTACCACGGGTGTTTGTTGATCGGTTTGGCGAAATGTTTTCACCATGGCCAAAACTTGTATCAAGCCAATGCCTAGAGCCAAAGCTTTGTCACCGGCTTTTTGAATCACTGGTCCATCTGCCGATGGATCGCTGAAAGGTACTCCCAGTTCAATCACGTCCGCCCCGGCATCCACCATGCCGTGCATCAATTCAGGAGTGATGTTGGCAAACGGAAAGCCCGCCGTGACATACGGAATCAATGCCGTTCGCTTATTCTCTTTGAGTTTGTCAAAGCATGCTTTGATTCGACTTATTTTGCGACTCATTTCACCACCTTCAAAACGTGTTCATTACCTTTGACCGATTGACCTTGGCAACTGGGTCGGCAGAAAAAGTCCGCTTTGCTCAAGTCCGCTACCGTGCCAATGTCTTTGTCACCGCGCCCTGACAAGTTAACCAAGATGGATTGGTCAGGACGCATGGTTTTTGCCAATTTCATCGCATAAGCAATGGCGTGACTGGACTCTAGTGCGGGAATGATGCCTTCAGTGCGGCACAGGTAGTGAAATGCATCGAGTGCCTCCTGATCGGTAATGCCCACATACTCAGCTCGTCCTATGTCTTTCAAAAACGCATGCTCTGGCCCTACGCCAGGGTAATCCAAACCGGCGCTGATGCTGTGCGTTTCAGTGATTTGCCCGTTGTCGTCTTGCAAAATATAGGTGCGGTTGCCATGCAACACACCAGCGCTGCCACGTTGCAATGAAGCCGAATGTTTACCACTGTCCAGCCCTTCACCTGCGGCCTCCACACCAATGAGTTTGGTTTTCTTGTGCTCAATGTAGGGATAAAAAATGCCCATGGCATTGCTGCCGCCACCCACGCACGCGATGACCGCATCGGGTTGTTTGGTTTTGCAACCTGCCGCTTTCAATATCTGCGGCATTTGCACCAAACACTCTTCACCGATGACACTTTGGAAATCGCGCACCATCATGGGATAAGGATGAGGACCGGCAACTGTGCCGATGATGTAGAAGGTGTTGTCCACATTGGCCACCCAATCGCGCATGGCTTCATTCAATGCATCTTTTAAAGTGCGGCTGCCACTGGTCACCGGTACGACTGTTGCACCCAAAAGTTTCATGCGGTACACATTCGGGCTTTGGCGTTTCACGTCTTCGCTGCCCATGTACACCACACATTCCAAACCATAGCGTGCGCAAATGGTGGCTGTTGCTACGCCATGTTGCCCAGCACCTGTTTCAGCAATGATGCGTGGCTTGCCCATGCGCTTGGCCAGCATGGCTTGTCCAATGGTGTTGTTGATTTTGTGCGCGCCCGTATGGTTCAAGTCTTCCCGCTTGAGGAAAATCTGCGCCCCACCCTGCTCGCGGCTCATGCGTGCCGCATGGTAAACGGGAGAAGGACGACCTACAAAATGTGCCAGCTCTGATTTGAATTCAGCGACAAATTCAGGGTCGTGTTGGTATTTGGCGTAAGCATCTTTGAGCTCGTTGATGGCATGGGTCAAGGTTTCGGACACAAAGCTGCCGCCATATATGCCGAAGTGACCACTGGGATCTGGTTGTTGATAGTCTGACATGGTGAAACTAAAATTAAATGGTCTGATTAAATTGCGCATCCGCCGCACGTACGGCTTGGATAAATTGGTGAATTTTGCGGGCATCCTTAACGCCCTTGATGGCATTGCCTTGAGCATCAGTGGCTTCCACGCCTGAGCTCACATCGACCGCCAGCGTTTTACAGCGCGGACGTATTTGCAAAATGCCATCGGTCACGTTGGCAGCATTGAGCCCACCACTTAAGACGAGGTGAGCGTTGACGTTTGTTGGAAGCAGTGACCAATTGAATGTTTTGCCACCACCGCCGTATCCCTCTACATGGGCATCCAGCAAAATGGCATTGGCTTGTGAATAATCGTGGGCATATTTTACTAGGTCAAACGAAGCAGCGCCATCGCCCAGCGGAATTCGTGCTGCACGAATGTAGGGTAAGCCCAATTGATTGCACTGCTCTGGTGTTTCATCACCATGAAATTGGGCTATAGCCAGCGTATTGATTGCCTTTGCTGCTATTATATTTGTAGCATTTTCATTGACAAACAATAACACGGGCGTGACAAAAGGCGGCAAACGCTTTGACAATTCTGCGGCACGTAGAGGGCTGACGTAACGCGGACTGCCTTTGTACAGCACAAAACCAATAGCATCTGCTCCCGCTGCGACAGCCGCATCCACATCTTCTTCACGGGTTAATCCACAAATTTTGATGCGGGTACGTTGGGCTCTGTTCGTAGCGATAATCATGGCTTTATTTTATGCCATCGCTGTCGATTAAGTTGCTGCAATCCAGCAGGTATCAAGGCAACCAATCAAACGCTGCGGTTCGATCAGGAATGCCCCACTCTGGTGAATAGGTAGGACCTAAAAAATAGAGGCCATCGGGTGAAAAAGTGGGCGCTGCGGCATCTCTGTCGCGCTTGGCTAAAACATCCAATATCCATTTTGGCGACTGCCGGCCATCACCCACCATCAGCAAGCAGCCCATGATGTTGCGAATCATGTGGTGTAAAAAGGCATTGGCTTCAAACTCAAAACGCCAATAGCGCTGCTGCGGTTCACCACGGCACAAGATGTCAATGCGTTTCATGGTTTTAATGGGCGACAAGGCTTGGCAGGCGGCGGCACGAAATGAGCTGAAATCGTGCTCACCCACCAGCAGCGCCGCAGCAGATTTCATGCGCGCTTCATCTAGTGGGCGATAGACCCAGCCAACGCGATTGGCTTCTACACTTGGGCGCACAGCAGATTCCAAAAGCACATAGGCATAACGTCGTGTGAGCGCACTGGCGCGACAATGAAACGTTGAAGGGACAATTTTGGCCCACTGCACTGCAATGTCTGTCGGCAAACTGGCATTGACACCGCGCACCCATGAGTTGGCTTCTCTATCGGTATCCGTGTCGAAATGCACAACTTGCATCAAGCCATGAACACCGGAATCTGTACGGCCAGCGCACAGGGTAGAAATTTTAGATTGGGTGAACTTTGCGAGAGCGGCTTCGAGTTTATCTTGAATGGTCAGCCTAGAAAGTTGGCTTTGCCAACCTTCATAGGCCGTGCCGTTATAGCTGATGCCCAGAGCAATACGCACAGAAAAATACGCTTAGCCCAATTCAGAAAGTATGGTCTCAGCCTTAGATTTGAGTGAGCCGGAGGCACGCGCAATCACTTCCAGTACCAGAACTTTCGCGCCAGAAATATCACCAATTGCTCGAAATTCATTCGCTAAAGCCAACTTGGTTTCCAATGGACCCACGTCAACTAGCGCTGTTTCAACGGCTTTGTTATTGGCATTCAAATCCAATGACAAGCCATCCAGATTAAATTCCATGGGTGCATTAGCCGTCTTCACGGATGCGACCGCGGCAGTTGAGGCAGCGGTAGCTGCTGCAACCATGCCATTCTTTTCATGTAAGCTGGGCGTCTCTGCCTGCTTTTGTACCACTGGAGGTGGTGTAACTACAGGCTCTGGCGGTGTAAACAAGGCCGCTTTTACTGGTTCGGGTTCTAGTTTTTGGAAACCCGAAACTGCAAAATCAAAATCCAAATCCAGATCAACCGACGTAGGTGACTTAGCCGTTACAGGGTCGACTTGTACAATTGTATGAACCGAAAATTCAGAAGGTGTTAAATCGGGAAATGCATTTGCCAACACATCCTCTTGGCTATCTTTCGCTGTTGCTATAGCAGTGATTAAGTTTTGTGTTTGATTAGCACTTGGTTTTGTTTCAGGAATAGGCGTAGCAGCAGACCTCATACTAGAACCAGTGACTGCATCAGCCGCAGCTAAAGAGCTATCAAGTTTGATATCAACATTACTAGGCACATCTTCGATTTTCGCAACCGATGTCACCACTGGCAGTGTTGGAGTGACAGGTGTATTGATGTTCACATTAGCTTGAACATCATCCATTTGTGTGAGGTTAAAAACAGTTCGCTCGTTATCATCACGGTCATCAAAATCTTCATCCTCAAGGCGATTTTTTCTCTGGCGAGCTTTATATAAACCCCAACCTGCCAACAAGGCCAATAAGCCACCCGTAGCTGGCAATATCATAGGGTTTGCCAACAAGTCGTCCATGAAATTGGGCTCAGGTACTACAGGTGCTGGCAAAGGGGTTGCCGGTTTGACAGTGGCGTTTGCAGCAGCTGGAGTTTGTGCCGCTGCTGGTGCTGCTGCAGGTGATGTAGTTGCTGGAGTTGTAACAGAAGTTGGCGCTGTCGCAACGACAGTTGGAGTCAGAGTTGTCTCTGGCGCTTTGGCTGTACCAGATTTGGCAGCTGATGCTGCAGTTGCTACCGCATTCAAATCTGCGATGTTTTTATTCAATTCAGCTGCCCGTGCCTTATCAGCAGCTACTTGCCGTTCTTTGGCAATTTTTGCAGACTCATCAGGTTGAATGCCTTTGACATCACCCTTAGCGTTTGCTTTAGACAATGTCAATTTATCAGGCGCTGTTGAAGCTGCTTTTCTATCGTCAACGACAGCATCAATTTTGCCGCCTGACTGACGGTCAGATGATTTCGATGCCAAGATTGCAGCATTATCCGCAAGACTACGTCTGAAAGTTTTGAAATCTTTACTCTGAGCCAAGATATTTTGACGCGCTTCCTTCGCTTCAATCTTGCTAGCATCCTCAGCATTAGGCAATTCTAAAACGGCACCTGCTTTCAATCGATTAACGTTATTCCCTTCAAACGCTTTGGGGTTGCCTCGCAACAAGGCCACCAGCATTTGATCTAAGGATACATTCACCGGGAGATTTTGCGCTGCAATAGCACCAGCTGTGTCACCTTGTTTAACGCGAACTTGCTCTGAAGCTTGTTTGGTCGCAACTGCTTTTGTAGCAGGTAATGGCGTTGGTGCTTGTGTTGCAGCTGGAGCGGGCGTTGGCGAAGAAGTTGCAGAAGCGACTTGTGGTGTTGCTTCTACAACAGCAACTGGTGCAGAAGCTGGCGCAGGAATTGGTGTTGGAGTGACAACCTGAACTGGCGCTGTCGTAACGGCTAAGGGTGTAGTGATGGTGTTTGTACCGGTAGCGTTAGACGTTGGCGGATCAATCAGTATCGTGTAATTTCGAACGATACGACCACCTGACCAACTGGCTTGAACAATGACATTCACGAATGGATCATTCACGGTTTTATCGCTTCGAATCAGCAAATAAGCGCTTCCGTTGGCACGTCGCATCAGCGTGATTTGAGCAGATGACAGCGCAGAGTTGTAGTCCAAACCCATAGCACTGTATTCAGCGGGAGTGGCCAATGACAGCTTCAGACTTTCTAACTCTTTGGTATCGGCCTCAGAAATTGCGATACCAGCTGCCAAGGACTCGCCCAATGACGACAAAGAAGTCATGGCGCCTAAAGACAGTGCATTCGCGTTGGTGTGCATCATGTTCAACATGATGCACAG
The DNA here is from genome assembly GCA_016705065.1 of Candidatus Aalborgiella aggregata. Lineage (GTDB taxonomy): Bacteria > Pseudomonadota > Gammaproteobacteria > Burkholderiales > Burkholderiaceae_C > Aalborgiella > Aalborgiella aggregata. The sequence goes on from JADIYY010000001.1 coordinate 1,125,995, forward strand.
TGCAGCAGCCAATGCAGTGGTACGCCACGCAAAATTTTCGGCTTGCGGTTGACGTGAGCGGGAGGAGTTTGTTTGATTACGCATGAGTCTTTTCATTTTAATAGAACCTGTAGCATAAAGACAAAAACCCCAATTACAAACTAAATGTTGCAGCTAAGCAACTTTTAAATGTTTAAGATTGCAACAAAATTCGTAGCATTCGACGCAGAGGTTCTGCGGCACCCCACAACAATTGGTCGCCAATTGTGAAGGCGCCTACATATTCAGGTCCCATCGCTAATTTGCGGACTCGTCCCACTGGAATACGCATGGTTCCTGTCACTTGAACTGGTGTTAACTCGCGCAAAGTTGCTTCTTTGGTATTCGGTACTACTTTGACCCATTCGTTATCTGCAGCCATCATGGCTTCCAAATCAGCCACAGGAACATCTTTTTTGAGTTTAAAAGTCAGGGCTTGGCTATGGCAGCGCATGGCGCCGATACGCACGCAAAAGCCATCTACTGGCGTCGATTCTGTACCAAACATGGTGCCTTGACCCAAAATTTTATTGGTTTCAGCACCACCTTTCCACTCCTCTTTAGACATGCCATTTCCTAAATCAGCATCAATCCAAGGAATCAAGCTTCCGCCCAAAGGTGCACCAAAGTTCGCAGTTTCGGCAGCCGTCAAAGCCTGCTGTTTGGCCAGTACTTTGCGGTCGATTTCTAAAATCGCTGATTTTGGATCGTCCAACAAAGAGCGCACTTCCCCATTCAAAGTGCCAAACTGTGTCAACAACTCACGCATGTGCTGCGCACCACCACCTGAAGCGGCTTGGTAGGTCATGGTGGTCATCCATTCCACCAAACCTGCTTTGTACAAAGCACCCACACCCATCAGCATGCAACTGACGGTGCAATTACCGCCAACCCAATTGTTCATGCCTTTGGCCAACGAGTTTTTGATAACTGGCAGGTTCACTGGGTCCAGAATAATGATGGCATCGTCTTGCATGCGCAGAGTTGATGCCGCATCAATCCAGTGACCGTTCCAACCGGCAGCGCGTAATTTTGGAAAAACTTCTTTGGTGTAGTCACCGCCTTGCGCTGTCACAATGATGTCGCATTTTTTCAACGCTTCAATGTCAAAAGCATCTTTCAGCTTGGTTTCGTTCTTCGCGAAAGCTGGCGCTTGACCACCCGCGTTAGATGTCGAAAAAAACACAGGCTCGATGAGTGCAAAATCACCTTCGGCTTGCATACGGTCTATCAGCACAGAGCCGACCATGCCGCGCCAGCCTACCAGACCTACTAAGTTACCTACTTTTTTCATTTTTAAGCGCCTTTCAAATTAATCAGTCTTGACTAATCCCCCCGGCTCGTCAGGCTCCGGGGGTGGGCGCGACGAACCAGGCTGGATTAGCCTTTAATGGTTGTCGTTTTGGTGGAAGTTATCAACGCGCACGCACCTACCGCTTGTGCGGCTTGGGCGATAAAAGTGATGTTCACTTGGGCGTTCATGGGGCTGATTATAGCTGAGCAAAGTTGACCTGACACTTACATAAGGTGACAATTTTTCAGAGACAATAAGCCATGTCAAATCCGCCGAATCTTCAAAATCTGCCTCAACTTCCATTAGCGGGGCTGCGTGTGGTCGAATTCACCCACATGGTCATGGGGCCAACATGTGGCATGGTGCTGGCTGATATGGGAGCAGAAGTTATCAAGGTCGAGCCCATAGAAGGCGACCGCACACGGCATTTATTGGGCGCTGGTGCTGGGTTTTTCCCCATGTTCAACCGCAATAAAAAAAGCATTGCGATTGATTTACAAAAACCAGAAGGTGCGCAAATGGCCAGACAGTTGGCAGCAACTGCAGATGTGGTTTTGGAAAATTTCAAACCCGGCACTATGGTCAAATATGGTTTGGATTACGCCAGCTTAAGTGCCACTAATCCGAAACTCATTTACGTGAGTCACAAAGGTTTTTTACCTGGTCCTTATGAACACCGCACCGCTTTAGACGAAGTGGTGCAAATGATGGGAGGCTTGGCCTACATGACGGGGCGCTCGGGCGACCCCTTGCGCGCAGGCAGCAGTGTCAACGACATCATGGGTGGCATGTTTGGTGCCATCGGTGCTTTGGGTGCACTGGTACAACGTGGCATCACCGGTCGCGGGCAAGAGGTGCAATCGGCACTCTTTGAAAACAATGTTTTCTTGGTCGGTCAGCACATGTTGCAATACGCCGTCACAGGCAAACCCGCTGCACCCATGCCAGAGCGCATTTCTCCATGGGCGATTTACGATGTGTTCACGGTTAAAGATAATGATCAAATATTCATCGCTGTCGTGAGCGACGCGCAGTGGCTAACGTTTTGTGAAGCCTTTGGCTTTACTGATCTCAAAGACAACCCAGATTTCACCAGCAACAATGACCGCGTGCGCATGCGCCCTAACCTGTTACCCGAATTGAAAGCTCGGCTAGAAAAATATTCAGCTAAAGAAATATCGCGCGTTTTTGAATCGCATGGTTTGCCATTCGCACCAATCACCCGCCCCGAAGAACTCTTCAAAGACGAACACTTGCTGGTCAGTGGTGGCTTGGCCGATATTGTTTTGCCCGACAGCACACCAAAAGGTCAAGTGACCCAAACCGCCCTCTTCCCCTTCACTTTGAACGGCCAACGCATGAAAGTGCGCCTCAATCCACCCACAAAAGGCGAACATACCGACGAAATTTTGCGTGAAATGGGATTGATCGAGTCTTACATCGCTGAACTAAAGCTTAGCAAAACCATTGCTTAAACCAATCGAAACAATTTCATCAGTTGTTTTATACGGGTGAAATTAAACTATATTATCCGGGTAGAATCGAATCTTATTTATATTACCCGGATAAATTATGTTTTATACCAATACCATTTGCACCGCCTTTGAAGGCAGCAAATGCATTGCAACTGGCGAGTTGCGTACAGTAGCGTTGGCTGCCAAGTTAGCTGTCGATGCTGTTGCTCACAATGAACAAGCTGTGCCTGTTTTGGTTTTTGACAATGCCAGCAGTGAAGTCATTGAGCTAGATTGGCGTGGCAGCGTTGCCGAATTTCAAGCGCGACTTGATGCACTCCCGAAGGCACCAGTGAATGAAGACATATGCTTGACGCCGGCAACATGTCCAGATGCTCCGCAAATTACAACTGGACCTGGACGACCTAAATTGGGCGTGGTGGCGCGTGAGGTGACGCTCTTGCCACGACATTGGGAATGGCTGGCGACTCAAACTGGGGGGGCTTCAGTGACTTTGCGCAAATTGGTTGAAGTGGCTCGGCGAACTTCAGAGGTGAAAGACCGGGTTGCTCGAGCGAGTGCTGTGGGTTATAAGTTCATGTCCACCATGGCGGGGCATGAACCAGGTTTTGAGGAAGCTAGCCGCGCCTTGTTTGCAGGTGATTTGCCCAAATTTGAAACCATTACCGCCAATTGGCCTGCAGATATTCAAACGCATCTGAAAAAACTTTTAGCTGATGCCTTTTGGGCTTAACCAGATTAGATATATGAAGAATGACGCCAATGAATCCTACTGAAACAACTACACAAAAAAAGCCCAAACCCCTATGGAAGACCTACACCATCTTTTTGGTGCCCATGATTTTGAGCAATTTGTTGCAAAGTCTATCAGGCACTGTCAACAACATTTATTTGGGTCAGATGTTGGGGGTGAGCGCTATGGCGGCTGTGTCGGCATTTTTTCCGGTACTTTTCTTCACCATCGCTTTCAACATTGGTATTGGCACGGGCGCATCGGTGTTGATTGGGCAAGCATGGGGGGCGAAAGACGTTGCACGGGTCAAAGCAATTGCTGGGAGCACCCTGTTGGTGGGTATCAGCCTAGGCATCGTGGTAGCCATTATGGGCAGCACGTTCACGGAGCCGTTGCTGCGCGCATTGGGTACTCCTGCTGATATTTTGCCGGACACGGTGACGTATGCCCGCATCATGTTTTTGGGTGCACCATGCGTTTATGTTTTCTTATTAATAACTTCGATGTTGCGCGGTGTGGGCGACAGCAAAACACCCATGCTGACATTGCTGATTTCAACCTTAGTTGGCATGGTTCTCACACCCGCTTTGATTCGCGGTTGGGGTGGTTTGCCCATGTTGGGCATTCGCAGCAGCGCGTATGCCACATTAACCGCTTTTGTAATTGCCATCACTTGGACTGTATGGTATTTGCGCCGCCCCATACACAAACAGTTTGCAAAAGGTGAACACCCGCTGGCACCACACGCTGATTTTTTGCAAACGCTGCGCTTCAACAAAGAACTGATGGCCAAAGTATTGCGCATTGGTTTACCCTCTGGCATCACCATTGTCACCATGGCATTGGCCGAGCTGGCAGTTTTATCGCTGGTCAATAGCCACGGTTCGCAAGCAACTGCGGCGTATGGTGCGGTGATTCAAATTGTGAATTACGTACAGTTCCCCGCCATCTCCATTGCCATTGCTGCTTCAATTTTAGGAGCACAGGCGATTGGTGCAGGACGCGGACAGACTGCATTGGGGCACATTGCCAAAACGGGCATCACCTTGAATGTGGTGCTGACCGGTGCGCTGGTGCTATTGGGCTACATTTTTTCACGTGCCATGATTGGCTTGTTCATCACCGACCCCGCCGTTGTTGAAACCGCGCAATCGCTGTTGCACATCATGCTGTGGGGCAATATTGTGTTTGGCATGGCGATGGTTTTATCCGGCCTGATGCGCGCCAGTGGTACCGTGTTGTTCCCAACCATCATCACCATGTTTTCATTGGCAGGTGTGTTGATTCCAGTTGCAACCGTGCTCAATCAACGCTATGGATTACCAGGCATTTGGGCCGGCTTTCCCATTGCGTTCACAGCCATGTTGTTGATGCAAACAGCTTACTACCGATTGGTTTGGAAGAAGAAAACACTGCGCCCAATTTAGCGCAACGTTCATTCGTTGGATTGATGTTGCGATAGAATCCATGCTGGTCACTTGAATTCGCAAGTGGCCATTCGCTAGGGGTGTTGCAGTACAAGATAAGCATCTTGCTCTGCGACTGAGAAAGTCCCTTTGAACCTGATTGAGGTAATCCTCGCGCAGGGAAGCATTGCAAACAATGGGGCTTTGAATGCCCTTACCGCAAGCCGACCTGCTGTAACCTTTGAAAAGACGTTATGGCATCATTTAATCAAAAATTTATAAGAAATTGGCCTGTAGCCAGCGTATTTATTGCCTACAGTGCTATTATATTTATAGCAATTGGCGCTTCCAGCGCGCATGCTCAAAACCAGGTAAATTCAAGTGAGGGCCAGCCAAACAACGGCGAACTTAAAGCGGTGCTTGTGACAGACAAAGCCACAAGTTCTGAATTGACCAGTTTGAGCGATGAGCCCTTGGCACGCACACCCATCAGTGCCAATGTTGTCACAGCCAAGCAAATTGAATCCGCTGGTGCCAAGCGCTTGTCTGATTTGAACCAGTTTGACGCATCGGTGAGCGACGCCTACAACGCCGCTGGCTACTGGGATTACGCCACCGTGCGCGGTTTTGTGATTGACAACAAATACAACTACCGCCGCGATGGTTTGCCCATCAATGCAGAAACCTATATCCCTTTGGACAACAAAGAACAAGTTGACATCCTCAAAGGCACCAGCGGCATACAAGCTGGCACCAGTGCGCCCGGCGGCTTGATCAATTACATGGTGAAACGCCCAACACAGAATGATGTTCGCAGCATTCGCTTAGAAGGCAACAGCCAAGGCAGCTTGCAAGGCGCTGTGGATTTGGGTGGCCGATTTGGCGCTAACAAAGAATTTGGCTACCGCATCAATGCGGCTTACGACAAAATCGATCACTACACACCTGCAGCCAAAGGCAATCGCCAACTATTGGCCATTGCAGCCGATTGGCGCGTCAACAAAGACAGCATTTTGGAAGCCGAAGTTGAATATTCGCGCCGCATCCAGCCCAGCGTACCGGGTGTGAGTTTGACTGGCAACGCCTTGCCCGCGGTGAATAACCGCCTCAACATCAACAACCAATCATGGTCGCAGCCAGTCGAGTTAGAAGGCTTAACGGGTAGCATGAAGTTTGAACAGGCCATCAATTCACAATGGCGCTGGTCTGCCAAAGCCGGCACGCAAAATTTAAACTCGAATGACCGCACCGCATTCCCTTTCGGCTGCACGGATAGCAACGGCGTGGATTATTACGCTGACAGATTCTGCCCCAATGGCGATTTTGATTTATACGATTACCGCAGTGAAAATGAACGCCGTCGTACCAGCGCAGTGCAATTGCAGCTCAAAGGGCAAATTGACACGGGCAATATCAAGCACCAACTCAGTTTTGAAATACTACAAGCCCAAGCACGCGACACCTTTAATAGCCAAGCATACAACTATGCTGGTTTGGGCAATTTGAATGCATTGTCTGAAGCCTTAGCCGATCCCAGTCTGACAACGGCCGCTACCCAACGCAATGAACGCAGCACCGAATTGTCTGCTTTTGATGCAATCAGCTGGACACCTGCATTCACCACATGGACAGGCCTGCGCTATACAAAACTGCATCGAAACAGTGTGCGCACCGATGGCAGCAATGCAACCAGTTACAACGCGAACTTTGCCACACCTTGGGTTGCGGCCAGTTACCAAATCAACCCTGCACACATGTTGTATGCTAGTTATGGCCAAGGAGTGGAATCCGAAGTGGTGGCCAACCTGCCCCGCTACGCAAATGCAGGTGCAGTTTTACCGACACTCAAATCCAAGCAATTTGAATTCGGCGTCAAAGGTAATATGGATCATTTACGCTGGTCTGTTGCCTACTTCAATATCAGCCGCCCCGTGTCGGACGATTTTGGCGATTGCGATGTGGATGGATCTTGCATTCGCCAAATCGACGGCACAGCCAAACACAGTGGTTTTGAATTCACCGCAGCCACACCCGCAGCAAGCGTCTCACAGCCGTGGCATATTGACGCCGGCGTGACCATTCTCAACGCGAAACGGCAAGGCAGTATTGATGCATCACAAAATGGTTTGCGCCCCACGAATGTACCCAACTGGATCTTACGCTTGAACGGCAGCTACAAAATCGCAGCCGTTCCAGGTTTGCTGTTGAGAGCACATTTGTCCCACGAAGGCAAACGTGCTGTACTACCTGATAACAGCCTCATGCTTCCGGCATGGACACGCCTTGATTTGGGTGCCAGTTACGAAGCCCACATCGGTCAAACAAAAACTACATGGTTCTTGGGTGTAGACAATATTTTGAACAAGACTTACTACAAAGAATCACCCTACCAATTCAGCCACAGTTATTTATTCCCAGGCGCACCCAGAACCATGCGCGTCGCCCTACAAATTGCACTTTGATTTGGGAAAATGAAAAAAGCCAAGCAAAATCACGCTATAATTTAAGGCTTATTCCTCAATAGCTCAGTTGGTAGAGCGCCGGACTGTTAATCCGTAGGTCCCTGGTTCGAGCCCAGGTTGAGGAGCCAAAATTACTGAGGTTTATCAACAACTTATAAACTTTTTAAAGCCCGCTCGCTGCGGGCTTTTATTTTTCTTCACAGAATTTTCACAGATTTGCATTCAAAAACTCATCTGAAAAACGATCCTCATTGTTAAAAGACGTAGAAAAAACCGCACTTTTCGTCTCAATGTATATCTTTTCATCTCGCAAAATTGCGGCATGAAACAAATAAACACCACCATTTCTCAAAAATCAATCACCTTACTTGTGTGGGATGATGTGATTGCACTTTGCAAGATAAGCCGTGCCGAAATTTACAGACGCATTAAGAAAAAAACTTTTCCGGCTCCCATTAAGCTATCACCACGAAAGAACGTTTGGCCAGAGTTTGTGATTGAAAAATGGTTACAAGACGTGGTTAAGAAAGCAAAACTCTAATGGCGATCAATCGTCTGTACGACGCTCAATTACCATGTGCGCATTATTGATAACATTCGATTTCATGCAACATAGCCCAGTAATCGAACTCCCCAACCGCCCTCTCCTACGCTATTTCGGAGGCAAATGGACATTGGCTCCCTGGGTGATCAGCCACTTTCCAACCCACGCCAAATACATCGAGTCATTCGGTGGTGGCGCTTCTATCCTGCTGAGCAAGCCCTCGGTTCATGCTGAGGTCTATAACGACCTTGATAGCGAGATTGTCAATTTGTTTGCAATGGTCCGATCAAACCTTGATGAGCTGCTTGAGCAGGTCAAACTTACCCCGTTTGCACGTGAGGAATTCGAATTGTCCTATGAGCCTTGCGATTCACCTTTAGAAAAGGCCAGGCGCACTTTGGTCAGATCTTGGATGGGGTTCACCAGCGGCGCAACATCTGGTTTTCGTTCGGGCTTTCGAAATGACACCAGCCGTACAACCACATTGCCAGCACATGATTGGGCTCGGTTGCCTCAAGTGATTGAGTTAATTTCCAAGCGGTTGCGCGGTGTGGTTATAGAAAACCGTGATGCAGTTGCGGTGATGAAGCAACACGATGCACCAGATGCTTTGCATTACATTGACCCGCCTTATGTAGCCGATTCACGTTCAGAAGACTACAAAGCTGTTTACAGACATGAAATGACGGATGCCCAGCACCTTGAAATGCTCGATGTTGCTAAACGGCTGAATGGCATGGTGGTGATTTCTGGCTACAGCAACGATCTTTACAACAGCGAACTTCGGGACTGGAAAAAAGTTATTTCTTCCGCATCAGCAGGTGGCGGGAAAAGCGGCAAGTTGCCACGCGAGGAAATTCTGTGGTTAAGCCCAAAATGCACTGAATCATTTGATCGCCAAAAAGCACAAGTAGGCTTCGATTTTAATACTTGATTCACAAATCTTGCTACTAACGAGCAAGATTCGTTTGCCAATATTTAAAGAAAATGAGTTCGTCCAAACGTAGGTGGCTCTAGCATTTTTTTATGTTTGACAATAAAAATCCGACTTGCGAAAACGCATTCGTATGAGATTCTTCTTTCAAGCAACAAGGTTGTTAATTCCTAGCAATCAACGCTTATCTGGAGACAAACATGTCAACTTATATTTCTCATCATCACGTTCCATATGTACCGCAATCCGTCAGCGTTCCACTAGTCATTGCTGCACCCTTAGCAGAGAAGCTGGCCAAATCATCACCCGATTTACTATCGATTTCACAATCAAGCTTTGAAGAAAATCGAATAAATGATTTGAAAGAAATTGAAGCAATTGAGATAGACGCAGAAGCCTTGCTAGCTGTCATTGAAATTTACATACTGAACATGCAATCCTTGTTTACGAACTTAACGGTTTATTTGAAGTTGCAAGGGCAATACCAAGAGATCACTTCGGGAGACGAATTAGAGTCTACTCAACCATCGAAAAAAATTGAATTCATACGTAACCATCTAATCGATACCGAAAACGAGATCCGTCAAATTGCATCAGATCTTGGATTTCCAAGAACTTCATGAAGAAGAATACGCCATCGAACCTGCTGCTTTTTGATGCGTGTCTCATTCGATTAAATCAGTGCCAGAAAGAATGGGGTGAGCAAAGTTCAAAAGCTATCAGCAAAACCATGAAATCACAGCACGACACACTCTTGGGTTCTGCTGCTGATTGTTTAACTAAGCTGTGCGAAAAGGTGTGACAGACATCATCAGTTTTGATCCTACACCGCAAAGCCAAGAAGATGTATTTTCAGCAATTTATCAATTTACTGAACATCCATTTTCTGGTGCGTGGCCGAAAATTGTCACACAATCACTACCGGCGACAAATAAACCTATTGATGATTCAGATTCCTTGTGCAAAGGACTTTCTAAATGAACAACACACTCACAAATTTTATTGAATGGTTTCAATCTAGGACTGATTTGATATTTGCAGTTGTCGGAATCTTGGCCCTAGCTTGCTTCGTTGTGTATATGGAGTTCAAGCAGGATGCCTCAAAACACAAAGAACAAAAGCAATGGCTTGAAGATTATGCTTTTCCAGTAGCTTATTTTGATGAAATTCAAAAACTGTATCCGCACCTCAAATCTGAGGAGATTTCAGAAGCTTTTGACCAGCTTCGGCTGTTCTTTATTCACTGCTTAGAAAGATCAACCAAAGCAATGTTACTGCCTAGAGGTTGGTTGATGATTGTTGGAAGGTGATGATGCTGGATTCAAGGCAGTACCAAAATTCTGTCATGACGTTTTCGGAAAATACCTTCATCGCGGAGCTGACGGCTTGGCAGATGATCTATTTACGTCTAGCAATGAATTGGCTTCAAACAATCGGAAACGTGAATTAATGTAATTAGTATTCAGCTTGTTTTTTAGTCGATTCGACCACGGTCGAAATCTAATTCTTGAGGATTTTAGTTATTGACCTTAAATCGACTATTAAAATTATTTTGGTAAATGTTTCTTTTTACCATTCGGGTTTAAACAGAATTGACCACCACGCGAACCCACACAGAATCTATTAGATCCGCATGGGCAATCACCAGTGTATTCAGCGTCTATTAGGGATCTGTTTTCTGATCGGAAATCCTCAGGACGTTTGGCAACTTCATTTGACCACAAACCGACTTTTGCTTTTCTGGCTTCAACTTCCGCAGCGTCGTAACTCAACCTATCTTCTAGACTTTGCTCTTACTGATACTTTTTAAAATGCCATGCCATACCGGCATTGATCTGTTCGAGTCCAGCATCCATGTTGCCAAGCATAGCACGTGAAACCGTGCGACTATATCTGTCAATTTTGATGTCTGGTATTGTTACGGTTTTACCGTAAACCAAATCTGACAAATACTCTTTAGGATGTCTAATTCAACTCCAGTCAGAAGCCGTTCGCGGCATTCGGCAGCGTGCCCAAAGCGGTCATTCACATGGCACTCCGAAAGCCAGTGACTCAGAAACCCCTGTCCTAGATAAGTACAATTCTGCTTCGAAAAAGCGGCTATACGTTCCGGTTACCTGTTAGGTTGATGAAGTCAATCCGTCAAGCCCTCAATTTCTTGAGTACCCGATTCGAACCCACGACAGCAAGCAGGGATTTCGCGCGTGTCACTCCGACATACATGGTTTCCTTCCTTTCCTCGTCCACCACCTCGTCGCCGACCCACAACACGACCGCCTGCGATTCCAGCCCCTTGAAGCGTGAAACGGTATCGACCAACACACCACCCACGGCGCTGTGGTCAGCAAACACAAACTTGACTGCAGAGTTCTTCATCGCCTCGGACAAAAGCTCGTAGGCATAGCTCTTGGGGTTTGGCCACCAGTACCGCAATGTCGCCTGGTTTGAGTCGTCGCGGCTAAGCCACTGCGCAATACGCGCAACGATGGCATTGGCCTGCTCAATAGGTGCTGGCGCGTCTACCCACGCGACATCCGGGCCCAAAAGGTCCGGCGGGTCGACCGCATCTCCGCTGTATTAGCGGTACGCCAACCCACGAATGGGTGCCGTGTTTCTGCAGTTGTAAGTCAGATAAAAGGGCTCCTCCTGCACTGGAATGGTGGAGCGACGCTCATAGAGGCGCTGGTTCTCATCGATGAAGACATAAAAGTAGCTCGACCCGGGGTCTTTGAGCAACAACTCCAGCCCCAGCCAATATTCATCACCGAAGTCTTGCGCTTCATCAACCAGAATGGCATCAAATCTTTGAGGCACCACCTCTGCCGCCAAAGCCAGCGCGACCGGGTACTGCATATCGAATTCTTGCTGCGTCGAATCGCTGGGATAGGCTTCCTGCGCTTCTCCAAGTACATCTGAGCCCAGTGCTCTGGCTTGACGAATCATGGCTTCGCAAAATTGGTGGTACCCCATTACCGTCAACCCGGCAACGCCGCCCATCCCCATAGCGAGTGAATCGGCCAGCGGGCGGTTGTAGCAAACCAGCAGGACTTTTAAACCAGCTTCGGCCAAAGTGCGGGCCCTTTGTGCTGCCAAAAGTGTCTTGCCGGTCCCCGCCCCCCCAGAAACAATAGCCCTGCGCCTGCCGCCTATGGTGCGAAACACTTTGGCCTGGTTTGCCGTGAGCTTGATGCGTTGTTGCTCTGCATCGTCAACCAGTGACTTCAGCGCTGGCAAGACCTCAATCGATTGGCACAGGATGCCCTTGATAAGCTGAACTCCAGTAGAGCTCAATTCATCCTCTCCCCCCTGATGCCAAAACTTCATGACACGATGCACCCATGTGTCCAAAACCTGCATATCACCATGCACGCCCATGAATTCCTTCTTTCGGTCAGGACCCAATAGCGGCAAAGCATCACGCACATCTGGCAGCATGACCGCGTGCCCCATAGTTAACCGCGTGCCAGGCCAACGCCTCCAGGCGACATGTCCCAGAATCTGGTCCAAAAGGGCATGTCGCTCATCGGATGCCTGCTTGAACGGATTCTTGATGGCATTGCGGCGCTCGTTTCTATCTATCGAAAACCATTCCCCGGTGGACGTATCAAAAACCACACCGCCGCCCTTGACCTCTACCGCCAATACCCCAGACCGTGGAAAAAGCAAGGTGAAATCGGCCTCACCTTCGTAGACCTTGTCTTCATCCTTCTTCCGATAAATCCAGTTGGAGCTGTAAATGACCACGACTTCGGCTGGCAGCTGGTCCCTGCAAGCCTCATAGAAGCGCGCCTCAGCACGGGAAGGAATGTTTCGAAGTTGCTCTGCGCTGAGCCTGGGAATCATTTCTGCCATGGCTATTGCTCCGATACGACCATCTTGTCAGGCTTGAAGAGCAGATTTTTTGACTTTCCGGTGTCCAGCAGCACATGCAGGTGAAACAGTTTTCCGCGCTTGGTGACGCTGATGATTTTGCCGTGTCCCTCACTGGGGATATCAATGAAACGCCCTGGCTCCGGCTGCAGGGGAGCGTCATTGATTGCAATTGCAGCAGCCTTCCAACCCGAGTCGAACTTGAACTGGTCCGTCAGACCAAAAGGGTCCTGAAAGAGGTACAGGCGTCGCCTTTTTTCGTCATGGACGTATTCCACAACACAAAGCCAATAGCGCCCCCTCCGTTTCTGGGCTTCCAACAGTTCCCTAGGGAGTAAGCGTCACACCGCGCTCGGTCCATATGTCCGTCTGACCCTTGACCTCAATGAACTCTTCTTCTCCATCGTGAGCCACGGCAAGAACGTCAAACCCGGGGTTGAGTTCTGGCATCTCGATTAAAGACTTCCAACGCGCCGCCTGATTTTCCATAAAGAACTTCACAGCAACTGACCCCGTGCGTCGCTTCTCCAACCCCCGCTTTCCCGAGGCGCCTGATTTGCGTTTACCCAAAGGATGACTTGCTCCCGAGCCGAAAGGAGTCTGGAAGCCCGGGCGACCACCATTGGGTGTCTTTGACCACGCAAGTGAATTGTCAGGCGCTGATTCATCGCCAGCTGACCCTGTTGCACTTTGGGTGGTTTCATCTAGCTTGTCGCTAGATTTCTGCGCATCGGCATCAACGCTGGACCTGCCGGGACCAAAGGACCGGTCAATGCCCGGATTTTCGACAGATTGATTTTTGGGGCCCGCTGAGTCGTTCTTCCCCTCTGATGGGTGTTGTTGATGCTCCAGACCAGTCGCTGGTTTCGGAATCTCGGGTTTGTCATACGGGTTAGAGGCATCGACGACTGGCTTGCCTGCGGGGGTACCGCCAACCGGGGTACTCCCATCCTTTGGCAACCGTGGTTCATGCTTAACGGCTCTATCGGACTGTCCAATGGAAGCAGGTACTTCGTCCGGCACAACAAAGTCTTGCGATTCATCTGCAGGGAAGGCTTGCGGCTCTACATCATCCGCAACATCGTCATTCGGCTCATCTTCAACTGCATGGACGTTGGTGTCAGGCCCCGAGTAAAACACATTGCCGAATAGACCGTCCTCTGGCAACTGTCCAATCTGCTTTTCGTCGAGGAATTCCTCGATGCTCGCAACACTTCCTTCAATCAAAATCCGTGTAAACATGTCTTCCAAGGCTGGCTTGGCGCCAAGGAAACTACACAACTGCGCGGCAATTTTGTCTTTGACAGACCGAGCGCCTCGTCTGTAAACAATTCGCCCTGCATTCCTTGCGATTTCAACACTGACGTTGCGTTCAACACCAGCGAGCGACACTTCCAGCAGCACCTCATCGGCGACACAAACCTCCAATGCCTTCAGGGCTTTCAGCGTGCCGCTCTCATGCGCTTCTTCAAAGGCGTCATGGTCCCGAGCGTGCAATATTTGGGCAAAGTACTGTGCAAACTGTCTGACCATGGACGTCAGCGCCTGATCCATCTCACCATCGTCTACGTTCATAAACGTCGATGAATACGATGCAGAAAGATACGGTACTTCTGCGCCTCCAGGAACCTTTGCAAACTTGAATGCGCAGTTTGCGGTACCCATAAAAACGAAATTCTGAGGCGTCAGCAAAGTGACGGGATATTTGCGGCGCATCGTCCACAAACAGGTCATTGTCTTTTGAACCATCCGCCCTTCCTGGTCAAGAAAGAGATGCGCGTCCAAAAATGCTGTACCCAAGACGGCAGAGACCCATCTGCAGAACTACCCTTCTTCAAAAGTCTGGAAAAGCGCTCATAGCAAGCCAAGGCGACTTTGCGTCTGTCCTCTTTGGTTCCAGGCCGCCTCAGTTGCTCCAGGGCGTCGATTCTTCCTTGAATGGGGATTTCTTCTTTACTCCCAATTTTTCAAAGAATCTTGAGAAGTCCTTGTACTGACCTTCCAGAGGAGGGCATATTGAATCCAGATAAGCACCACTGGAGTCCCAGCAGACTTCATCCGGACTTCTCCACGAGCCGTGAGGTCCTTTGACCCTGATTAGTGAGTGCTCCTTGAAGGATTTCTGAATCAAATCCTTTTCATCATCAAAGACATCCTCGATTCGACCGTAGATTTTTTGAATTGCCCGTGCGGTCGCGCCTGCATCATCCGCCTTGAATTGCCGGAGACGCTTGATAAGTACTTTGGCATCAAGCGTGCGGCTTACTTGGCAAGCGTCACATTTGCGCGCAAATGTCTTCGTCCACATATATCACGCTGCTTCCCATCATTGCCTTGATTTCAGCCAAGGGTAATAGGCCTGATTCAACGCGACAGGTGTCTTGCGACTGCTGGAAACGACAGTGGCCCGTAACGCTCGAATGAAGTTGGTCTCTACACGAACGAATTGTCCGCGGTACCCAGGCCGTGAGGCCAGATACTCAATCTTGTCGGCGTACAAATGCCAGTTCCGACTTATGCAGCGCAACGTCTCTAGACGGACATTGGCATCTGAAGAGCCCAATAACGTGCTCATTTCTGAAGTGCAATGCCAATCAAGCTGAACGCCAATTACCTTTGGCGTGTCGCGAATGCCTAGGCGAGCAAAGAAGCTCCTCCAACTGACAGCCACCTCAGCTTCATCTTTGCCCTTTTTTGATATGTACTCCTCGGAAACAAATGACGCTTCCCCAAGAACACCTTCCAGAAGCTTTTCAATTGGGAATTCAGGACGGTAGGCACTACCGATATAAAGGTTTTTCGCAAGATTAAAGACCCAACTGCCGTCCCGATGCTCTTTTGTTCCGATGTAGAGCTTTTCACGGAGCAAGTTGAGGGCATCGGCTTCAGACTGCACATGTCTAGCTGCACCAATCAAATATGCCTCGCACTTTTCTTTGATGTATCGAAGATGCCCCAGCAATGACTTATCACTGACGCTTTTCCAGTCGCCACTGACATGCTTCGGAAGAATGTGGCCGACAATCATGTCGTAAGGGTCATCCGTGAGTACCCCAGCCGCCGAGAGAAGTCTCCGCTGTTTAGCCTGATCCTTGTCAAAATCGAATAGTCGACATCAAGGATTCGCAGGTCTTGCTCGAACCCGTATTTCTTACCTTCCCTAGCGGGAAGTAGACGTCTTGCTCCTTTGGGAACAATACCGGTTCCGTCATCCAGCGGCAGGAAAGGCACCTCCAACAGTCCAGCCTTAATGTATCGCTCTAGAGAATCGGCAATTAGGGAGTACAGGGACCTCTTCCATTCTTTGGGTTGTTCCTGAAACCACTTTAAGTGATTATTGAACAGCGAGATGACATCGCTCACGAGGGCGCCTTGGACTCCCAGGTCATCAAGAGTTACTTTATCGGCCTTCTGGTCTTCATGGACATAGTCGTACCCGAAAACAAGCTTCGCAGTTTCAGACGGAAACAATTCGCGAAATCTCTTCCCCGCGGTCCTGAGCTCCTTGGGAAGACACCAAGTCCCGCTCGCCGAACGCAAACATTTTGTGAGTACAAGCTGGTCAAAGATGGCTTTTCGTACGGGCCGAAGGAAATTACCTGACACCTCCTCCTTGCCTGGGATGAAATCGAAATAAGTGTTCTTCAGTAAGTCATGTCTTTTAAACGCGTCCAGTGAAGACACGAACGCACCAGCCAATGCATCTCGCAATCGAATATTCCA
>JADIYY010000002.1 GCA_016705065.1 Candidatus Aalborgiella aggregata
GGAATATAGATGACAAGTTGTTGCAGTTTGATGTGTTCACGCCGAATGCTCAGAATTTCCGTTTTGCGCATCGAGGTTTCTAGCCCAATCTTGATGAACGGATGAATCTGACGATTCTGGTCGCCTGCTGCCATTTTCAGCAGCCGCTCAATTTGGTCCACCGTCAAATAAGTGATACGCCCTGAGTGTTCTTTCAGGCGCTTTATAGTCGCAGGCCGATGGTCTAACCAGCCCCACTCAACCGCTTTACTGAACAAGTGCGACAGTGCAGCTAGTTCGCGGTTGATAGTTGCTGGTTTGGTTTCACTACCCACAGATGGTTTTCCTCCAGGCCCATTAGGGCGCACAACCATTTCACTGCCACGCTGCTTCTTGTACCGTTCCACATCAAAGGTGGTGATCTTGGCAAGTTGGGTATCACCAAAAAATGGAATCAGGTGCATATTCAAGCGATAACGCTTCATTGGAAGGTCTTTGCCGTCTTCTTGCACCAGTTTTGTTAGGTATTGATTGGCTGCCTCGCAGAACGTTAACGCCAGCTTGCGACCCTTTGGTAGATTCAATCGACCTGCCTTAGCGTCTTGGCGTGTCTTATCAATAAATTCTTCTGCCTGTGTACGCGTTGTACCGTCTGACTCACGCCCTATGACTCGGTGAATACGCTGGCCGTCGACCATGATATTGACACTGAAAACACCGTCGTTATTGGGGTGGCGCTCAAAAGAGATGCCATGCTCGTTAAGTTTGTCGCCAACAGCGAGCTTGCGCATGGCTGGACGGGTGAGTTTAGAGTGAAGGTTTTGACATATCATTTCCGTTTAAAGGTATACCATTCACTCCTGAGAGCTTCTTTCAGATCTTCAACGGTGCTAGTTCCGTTTGCGTAACTAACAAGTTGTGGCCAACATTCATTTATCGTATATCTTTCGGCCTTTTTTTCTCCTTCTGTGCCGTAGACAAAGTCTAGATGTCGGATCTTCGCATTGCCTTCGGAATCCGTGTAGGAATCATAAACATATACTTCAAATATTGCTTTCCAAATTAATTGCTCTTCGTAATTTAGGAGATCAGGATAATTTTCGGCAAGTTTTATAAAACGATCCGAGGGCTCCAAATCCCATAGCTTATTGGCTTCATCAAAAACACTTTTGTTGTATTCCCCATTAAAGTCCACAGACTCAAGAAGTAACACTTCTTTAAGCGATTGCTCCAATGACCATTCTATAAAGTTGGCTAGTGAGCGTCTTTGTTTTCTAGCAGCAATCTCGGCGAGGTATTTCAGCTTTGGGTCAAGCCTCATGGCAAACACCTCTGTACGGGGTCCACTTGATTTCGCTTTACGGTTTTTCTCAGTCATATTTAGTCCTTTAGTTGAGAAGTTCTAGATTGTTCCGATTGATTCTAATCATAACGTTGTTGCTTGTCAAACGAAATAACTTATATAGAATACGTTTTCGTACCGACAACTTCTTAACAAGGATGATATGAACTCAAAAATGCCTCTAAAAACCAAGGAAGTGGTCTTTTTCCCAGACGGTCGCATGGATACTTGCAATGCAGCTGTCTATACTGGTTACGCGGAGAAGACACTGGCAATGATGCGATGCAATGGCAATGGACCAAAGTTCATAAAACGCGGTCGCATCTTCTATTTTCAGGACGATATTGATGCCTGGATGAACGCCAATGGCCGCGTTACCAGTACTGCCCAAGCTAGAAACGTAGCTCTTAAATAGCCCCTTCGGACCCAAAGGGAGCACACCATGAACGACGTGATCAACCAATTCCGGCTGGCCATTAAGTCAGCGGGTCTGGAACCACCAAACGAAATCGTGGATGACGGAGCAATCCACCGTTTCAGCACAGATGGCAAACCCACTCACAAAAACGGCTGGTACATTCTTCATACCGACGGTAATGCTGCTGGAGTTTTTGGCGATTGGCGTGAAGGATTTTCGCAAAACTGGTGCAGCAAAGCGGACAAGTCAATGACCGAGGCGGACCAGATCGCACACCGTGAGCGCGTCAAGGCCATGCAGCGCCAGCGCGATGATGACCTGGCACACCGCCAGGAATTGGCTGCAGCATTCGCACTCAAGCGCTGGACGGCAGCCACACCTTGCACAAAGCACGACTATCTGACACGTAAAGGCATTCAGCCCCATGGCGCAAAGATCGACGACGACAAGCTATTGATCCCGATGCGTGACACGTCGGGATCAATGCACAGCTTGCAAACCATAACGCCGGATGGCATCAAGATGTTTATGTCGGGTGGCAGGGTCAAAGGCTGTTACTTCGCTATCGGCAAACCCAAGGGCGCACTGATCGTATGCGAAGGCTTCGCTACGGGCGCAAGCATCCACGAATGCACCGGCCATGCTGTCGCGGTCGCTTTTAATGCTGGAAATCTGGAGGCTGTCGCCTTGGCACTGCGCAATAAGTACCCCACTCTCAAAATCATCATCGCTGCAGATGACTATCATCAGACCCCCAACAACCCCGGTATGACCAAAGCAACGGCAGCTGTACAGGCAACGGGGGGCATATTGGCGGTGCCGGTCGTCAAGGAGTTGGTAGCATGACCGACTTCAACGACCTGCACCAATATGCCGGTCCTGACGCAGTAAAGGAGTGCATTGATGATGCTATTAATTCGGTAGCATCTGCCACACCTCTCACTGAGTCCACATGCATGAGCGATGCATGGCCTAACCCAACACCACTGCCCAATGCCTTACCGCCAGTGCAACCTTTTGATGCAGAGTTGCTGCCCGTGGCATTGCGGGCATGGGTGATGGATATAGCGCACTTGATGCAGTGCCCGCCAGACTTTCCAGCCGTCGGTGCCATAGCTACTCTGTCGAGCCTGATCGGCCGACGCCACGTTATCCAGCCCAAGGCCCGCGTGGACTGGCAGGTGGTGCCAAATCTGTGGGCGCTGATCGTGGGCAGACCTGGCGTGATGAAGTCCCCCGCTCTGGGTGAGGTGATGCGCCCCTTGAACCGTTTGGAGTCCAATGAACGCGAGTTGTGGCAAGCCGAGCATGACGCTTGGGAACTTGATTGCAAGGTATCCGCCATGCAAGACGAAGCCAACGAGAAGAAAGCCAAAGGTCATGCAGCCAAGGGCGACACAGCAGCAGCACGAAAGTTACTAGAACCCGGTGACACCCCACCAGAACCTATTGCGCGCAGTTACATAGAGAACGATGCTACTGTCGAAAAACTGGGTGAAGTCTTGCAAGAAAACCCATGGGGCTTGTTGGCGTACCGCGATGAACTCTACAGTTTGTTGACATCGCTGGACAAACCCGGCCAGGAAGGCTCAAGGGGCTTTTACCTGCAAGGCTATGACGGCAATCAGGCCTACAAGTTTTCTCGAATTACTCGAGGCACCACCTACATCCCACGAGTTTGTCTGGCCATGTTAGGCGGAACCCAGCCTGGCAAGATACAGCAGTATGTGCGTGATGCTGTGGCTGGTGGCAGTGGCGATGACGGCTTATTGCAGCGCTTTGGCCTGACCGTGTGGCCAGATATTGCTGGTGAATTCAAATACGTTGATCAGTGGCCTGATACGCCCGCAAAGCAAACCGCTTGGGCCGTATATGAGCGGCTGGCGCAGTTGCAGCCTGCCACCGATACAGAGCCCGTTATCTGGCGATTCAGCCCAGAGGCGCAAGCTTTGTTCGTTGAATGGATTGTGCCGTTTGAGAACGAGATTCGTGGCGAAGAGTTGCACCCTGCGATGGTGTCCCACTTGGCTAAGTATCGCAAACTTATTCCGGCGCTGGCGCTGATCTTTGCCTTGATTGACACGCCAGACAGTGGCGGCATCGTCCATGAAACCGAGTTGGTTCGGGCACTGGCCATGGGCGACTACCTGCGCAGCCACGCCAACCGCTTGTACGCGGCGGCGGTTATACCCGAGACCACTAACGCAGCTACGCTGTTGTTCAAGATCAAGAGCGGTAAGTTGGCTGACCGTGACGGTGTGATACCAGACAGCTTCACACCCCGGCAGGTGGCGCTAAAACACTGGGCTGGACTGGCTACGCCGGATGCAGTGCGAAAGGCTGCTGACGTGCTGGCAGATTTCGACTACCTGCGCCGGGACCTGGTGCAGAGCAATGACCCATTGGGCAGGGGCAGACCAAGCGACCGTTATTTAATAAATCCGGCAGTATTCAAAGGCGGTGCAGCATGAATTGGCTGGCAAGGCTGAAATCCGGCATTACGCTAGAACTGGACGCTACGAAAACTACAGAAACCATTTTTGTAGTTTCTGTAGCCCCCACTTTGGCATCGTTGCAGAAAAGCGAAGGGGTAACGTCAGCGGCAAATGACCCAGCAGTAGCGCCCACGCCCATGGCAACTGATGTCATTGGCACCGTCCGTCCTCGGGCCAATTTCCCCAATTTCTGGCCACATCGATGGCGTTGGATGCTTCCATTGTCACGGCGCGCACACCGCCCGGTCTTAATCCCGATGCCTTCTGCTGGCCTCATTCCACTGCCATGAATGGCACCGAGATTGAATTGTTTACCGAACGCATGAACCGCTTCACCGACAAAGGGTTGACTGAATCCGAAAGCAAAGCGCTGACCGACAAGTTGGTGAGCCGAGACCGCGATGACGACGACCGACGGTTTTGTCTGGAGTGCAAGCATTTATCTGGCCACGATCAAACGAGCTGGTGCTGTGGCAACTGGCAGACCGCTGGTATTGCTATCCATTCGCGTGATGCACAACTGCCTGCCGATCTGGTGGTGCAGCTCCAGCGCTGTGAAGGATTCACTGCGTAACCTATACCAACCCACAAGGAACCGAATGAACACGACCGGCACTGACAAAACCGACGAAATAGCCAATCCACAACTTCACCCCTATGAAGTAGTCCGATTCAACGCACTCAAACACGGCATCCTGAGCCGCTACACCGTCCTCAGTCATGAAAACCATGCTGATTATGAAAGCCTGGTCAACTCATTGATGGATGAACACCTGCCAGCTGGTACTACAGAACAGCACTTGATAGAAGAGTTGGCCAGTGTCATCTGGCGTAAACGACGGGTGCTGCAAGCCGAAGGCGCCACCATCAATCAAGGGTTAAAGGTGGCGTCACGCAATGCAAAATCAATCATTCCGGCAGCTGCACCTTTTGAAATGGGTTTGTCGGGAGACGATACAGATATTCGCAACTTGATGGATTTGACGCCAGAAAATGTAGCCGAAAGCCAGCAATTTGCTCATCATGACCTAGATGCAACCAACAAAGCAAGTGCAATCCTGCGCAAAGGTGGCAACCGGGCTTATGACAAAGCATTGCGGGCCCTTTTGCCCGACTCAAGGGAGTGGTGGGAAAGCACTGTTGAAGAGGATGAATACGATGCCAACGCCGAAGGCTTAGCAAGCTTCATCCACGAACGCCTGACCCCACAGTGCATACAACAAGAAAAAGAAATCCGACATCATGACGCCATTAAAAACCAAACTGTTGGAGAAGGATTGCAAGCTTATAAATTATTGAATCTTTCCCGGTACGAAACGCACTTAGACCGCAAGTTTGAGCGCACTTTGGCCATGTTGATCAAGCTGAAAGATCTCAGAAGCAGTCGTGCAGCGTAAAAACATGAGCAAAAATATGCAATTCGTAAACTACCAAGAACATAGCATTCATGCGGGATACAGCCCGTTTGATGTGTTTTTAGAGCACAACAATTGTTCAATTTGCCAATTGATTTCGGCAAAAACTGGAGAGTAAACATGGGTGGACGAGGAAGTGGGCGACGTACTAGCTATGGCGGAAAACCTGAGACCCATGATGCGATGCCACTGGACATAAGCAAGCTCACTCGCAAGGGTTTGCTGGTGCCAGGCAACAGTTTGAGTTACAAGTGGTCAGTGAACGATCAGCAAGTTGCAGGTATCAGTATTAGAGTGGAATTCAACTATGGTTTGATGCTGTCTTATCGTGTGAAGAGCACTGGCGAAGTGGTCGAACAACTGGTGCAATCGCAAACATCTCCCTGTCACCTAGGCGGTCAGCGCCGCTGGTTCACTTGCCCAGGGTGCAACAAAAAAGTTGCCATGCTTTACGCGCCGGGTAAGTACTTTGTTTGTCGTCAATGTGGCGGGTTGGCTTATGCCACGCAGAAAGAAGGTATAGGTGATCGAGCATCAAGAAGAGCAGATAAGCTACGTAAACGATTGGGCTGGGAGGCTGGAATTTTGAATGGTAGTGGGTGCAGACCCAAAGGCATGCACAAGTCTACCTACCAGCGACTCAAGCAACATCACGATGATTTGGTGCATATCAGTATTCTCGACATCGGTTGCAAGATTGGCTTTATACCGCGATATTAAAACTTAAATCTGTTTCGCAAAATTGCACTTGAGATAAACAGCCTATGATTAATGACGGTTCAATATTTTGACAACATTGCACCTGCTGTCTATGCAGCCGAATACTAAGCAAATGAGCAGCAGTTTGCTGCATAATTAGCGTTCTTGCCCGTCCACAAAATCGGGTATGGTTCAATTGGGTGTGTTCAACCTTGGACGCGGTTTGGAAATCGACAAGACAGCTGCAGGTTTGGCAGCCCACCGACAAGCCATTCGTTGGACCCGAAAGACTGGCATCGATGTATTCGCTGTTCCATCAAATATGCTTGTAACCTAACAGTTAAGCCGTAGTGCAAGGAGGTAGTATGGGTTTTGGCATAGGGATACATGGAGTTTCACGAGCCTCTGGGGTGGATTGGAACTATGTTCCCACCCGATTTTATTCCCATGCCAGCTCTGTAAAGATTACTTTCCTACAATGGACGACTTGCGTCGCCATAGGTTTGAGAATCACAGGTTTTCTCGTCCATTAATGTTTGTCAGAGGGATTGAGCTCGGGGAGACGCCGCTTCATGTGACGCGTCCGCTTGCGCCTGCAGACGTTCAGACTGACAGGGTGACTAAAGTCACAGTGAACGGTGAAGTTACTCCGCTTGTACAGCCACCTCGCATCCTGTCGGACACTTCAAACGACCGTGTCACGGTTGTTTTGGCAAACGAAGGGGCGAGTGCCACTTTTGAGCTTAATGTCCGAATCGCGAAGGAAGAACACCTTGAAGCGGTTGAGACCGCCTTTCTCACGATGGCCAAGTCCCAATCCTTAACCATTAGGTCGATAGAAGGCTTTATTAGCGACTGCAAGCCGTTCGGAACGGCGAGTTTGTATTGCGACGGTCTTTGCCACTATCTTTATGGAGTTCTGGCAAAGAGCGTGCGCCTGACTCCAGCCCTGGTTTTCAACGAATATCCGACCCGCTTCACTTTGGCGGCTGACGAACTTCAAACTTATGAACGCTCACTTGCTCAAATTGTGCGGGCTCTTGTTGCTTTCCATTTCAATCACTTTGAAGATTCTCATAAACAGGCACCGGTTGGCCGACTGCATCATGCAGCGGAATTATTTTCTGGGCTCCTTGATGGATTACCTTGGCAGCATGAATATGAACGAATGAAGATGAGAGCAATGGTCTAGTGGACCTCCTGACAGATCACGAAACAATGCGAATTCTCAAATGGACAGATCAGAGTGCCGATGAATTGGTGAAGTGCATCGACGACTTGCAAGGACATATGAAAAGGGATATTCCCGGTTACGATAAGTTAAAAATACAAATGCTTCTAGCAGAGGCCTTAACTTTCAAAGGTGACGACTGGTGCGCGAAGAGTCGCAAGAGAATTCATGAGTAATCAGCGGACTCAGGCATGGGCCGAATCGCTTGTTGCCAGACTGACCCAACTGGAAAAGTAGAAATGAACGACGATAAGCGCATTCCAATACGAGATAAAGCCACTGGGGCAATTCGATACTCAGAACCATTTAGGCAGAACGTACCTAGTGAGCCAAACCCATCGACCCAGGTTAATAGATCAAACACACCACTCGGGGCTGAGTTGGCAGACACAGTACAGCAAATTCAACCTACCAGGTCGGATGCGATTGACGTGGGAGCTTTCAGCAATAAAGGCGCTAGCCCTAAGATCAAGCCAAGACAGAAATTACTACACTCGAACAGCTTCTTATCCAAGCTTATGCGCTTAAAGGACGCCGCATTTCTGTCAAAAAGAAGGTTTTGCAGGACATTTCCCCAAACTTGCATATTCCAGTCGAACGTTTGGTAGATCTGCAAAAGCTGGTCAAGGACGATAAGCAATTTTGTGTTCCGCGTCAGATTCTTTTAGCTGTATCAGAGATTGAGGGTTTTCCTGCGATCAAGGAGGCTTTGAAGATGTTTGTCATGGAGGTGATGCTTTCTCATCGTATCTTCAAAAATGATAAGTTAGCTTCGGCCATTCGCAACCTACCAGATGCACCACTCCCTCAAGCGGCATTGAAACTGGTTATGGAAGTAGCCCTTGAGAAGGAGGCGCCCGAGGAAAATGCTGGCGATAAGAATTCTGGAGAAAAATCTGCCAGAAAAGCGGTCAATCCAGAGGAAATAGATTAATGCTGTGAACTGCTTAGTGGTTTGGTTTGCAGTGAGTAGGCATCTATCACTTGAAGATGTTACCGAAGCCCTGAATGAAGCAGTTTGGTCTCCTGCTGGACGCACAGCGAATAGTAATATCACCAAGCTACGTGCCTTAACCGAAATCGAAAAGGCCGAGGGTGTTGGACTGGCGTGCGAGATGTACAAGCGAAGGGCTATAGCCTATATTGAGGATGCAGTTCGAGCAAGCACGGAAGTAAATGGTCTTCGCGCCTCACTCTCTGACGCTCAACAGCTTTTTGAGCAAACAAACAGCGAGCTCCGCAACACCAAACATGTACTTGAGAATCTCCAAAAGGAAAGTGCTGAGGAGATAGCCACATTACACCAAACCAACGAAACCCAGGCAGTTCACCTAAGAGATGACCTCGAACAACAGAGGAGTCGGGTTCTCCGGCGTTTGGTTGCGGTCGTGGACATGCTGGATATTGGCCTCTCCGCACTGCAAAGTCCAGAGCCTAGGATTCACGTCATTCGGGATAGAGTTGAGATAGTGATTGATTCTCTGAGGACAGAAATAATTAAGCTTAGGGAGGGGTAGGATATGTCAGTTATAGGGTTCGACTTTGGGACTACCAATAGTCTCATTTCCATCATCCAAGGAGACCGCGTAATCAGCTTCAACGATGAGCAAGGACTTCCGATACCTTCAGTTGTTTCTTACGAGGATCGAAGACCGTCGTTGGTCGGGAAGCTCGGAGCGCATGAGCAAGGCTGGGCTCGGTGTTCAGGCGATCTGGTGCGGTCGCCTAAGACACTCTTGGGCAAAGAGAGTGTATATGTTGGCGGCAAGAACGCAGCCCAGTCGACATTGTTCGAGACGTCGTCCAGTTTGTACGGTCTGAAGCCTCAGACGAGAAAAGTGAAGAACCTCAATACGGATCAAGCCGTCGTGACCATACCAGTCAACATGGAAGGTCGGCGCCGGTCACTATTGCGTGACGCATTCCGCAGTGCTGGAATCAGTATCGTACAGTTTGTCCATGAGTCCACCATTCGCAAGTTCGACCGCAAACTAGTCTTGGTATTCGACTGGGGCGGTGGGACTCTGGATTTGACCCTGTGCCGGGTAGTTGATGGCATGTTGGTTCAGGTTGGCAATGACGGCACCGACGAAGTTGGCGGTGATCTTTTTGACGAAGAGATTCGGAATGAAGTCGAGAAACGCGTTCGTGCGAAGATGAAACAAACGGACTCTGTCCAAGTGCATGAGGACGCACGTACTCGGCTCATGAATGAATAAGCGAAGATTGTCCTCAGCGGTCGTAGCAACACCAACATCTTTGTTCAGACGTTTTTCATGAGTTCGATGACCCGGCCCTTGATCTAACCCTCTCACGGGACGACCTTGAAGCAATCGTCTCGAAACTTGTCACAAAGGGTATTTCCCGAATAGAGCACCTCTTAGCGCGCGAGGGGTACTCAACAACTTCAGTGTCACTATGCCTTGCGACAGGCGGTATCGTGAACATGCCCCTCGTTAAGGCCCGGCTGCATGAGCTGTTCGGTCCGCAGCGGGTTCATGTTTCCGAGAGAAGTGCTTCTCTTATTTCCGAAGGCGCCGCTTGGGTTGCCTATGATAAGGCAAGGCTTCATTTAGCCAAAAATGTAGAGTTGACGCTTGCCCGCAACTCATACATGCCACTTTTGAGTGCAGGTTTGGAAATGCCAATTGAGGGGGAGGTCCGAAAGGACTCCTTCACCGTCTACTGCGTTGACCCTACTGATGGTCATGGAAGTTTCAATTGGTTTCTCCACACAGGGCCGGACCGAAAGTGATGCCAGACGATAAAAGAAGGACGCTGGCGAATTTAGTCGTTAATGTCGACAAAAAAGCTGCGCCGTTCAAAGAACGTCTGCAGCTAGATGTCGCCATAGATGACAATCTTGTGCTTATCGCAAAGGCTCGCTCCCTGAATATGCGTGGGTTAGCAGAGTCGGAGATTCATGATCTAGAGTTTGCGCTGCACTTTCGGTCTGGAGGTAATGGTTGGCAGCTCACGACTGCGCTTAGTGATTCTAGCGAGGACGGGGCAAAGCATGAGGCTGGCGATCTAGTAATGCGGTCGAACATCGCGTCGCAGGAGAATAATTTGCTGGTACCTGGAGAAGTACTGTATCGCTTTGACCCGTGGTACTTTGACATGCGGAAAAGCCCGCCTCAATTGCAAATTGACGAAAAGCTTTACTACGAGCCGTGTGTCTACTGTGGCAAGGCTTCAAACGCGCCTTTGTGCATGTGCGCTACTTCTGCGTCCAGCAGGGCACCGACACAAGTTTCCCCATAGCCTAGCGACTCGTACTAAGCGCTAAACGATATTTGTGATAAGTATGGTGCATTAAGACGCTGGCAGGGATGGCAATGCTAGGCTCCGGATTTTCTGGTTATTTCTTATCCTATATATTTGACAGAATTAAATTATTTCTGCAGTTTCCAATCTGGATAACGCTCGACAATCTTCATAGTCTCTACGCTCACAGTAATCACACATTGGAAGTATTTAAGTGGGTATGACGCATCTCCAATGGTCTCGATGGCACGTAGGTTGCATCACTTACGATTCCAATTACTTTGTAGGGGTCAAGACTTGGCGTTCCATGAACAATTCCAGAGCGTATTTGTAGTTGACAACATAGTCATATGTTTCCAGCGGAATGCCGCTCACGATAATTTTGTGGTTAACGAAAATCCCCTTTTTTTCAAAGCAGCAGTAACAAAACCGCAAGAAAAGGTATCACGCAAAAGGCACATCTGACAGGCCATTTGTTACTCAACAAGATACATCACACAAGGTCACAACCATGTCACAACTTAGCTTAGGTGTATTTGAATCCTTTTGACTACGAGTATGACGCTCTCGAAAGATCCATTAAATTATCAGTTATTGATAGGCTAGGTCTGTTTCGCAAAATTGCATCTGATTCGACATTTGGAAGTCAAAAGAACAAGCGAGAGTCTGCCATAATCGAAATCATAAAAAGTCATCATGAACGCACGGAAGTCAATTAATTATGCAATGGATCGCCCCTTCCGAAAAAGACACTGCTTCCACCTCTCTTGAAAAGCGCTTGGGATGCAGCCGACCAATTCCGCGCCAATTCTGGCCTCCAAGGCGCAGGAGTACTCGGCCCCATCCTTGGCCTCATCTTCCTGCGTTTTGCCGAAGTGCGCTTCGCTATTCAGCACACCAAGCTCGAAGGTGCCAGTGCCAGTTCAAGACGCGGTAGTCGCGTCGATGAACCAGCTGCCTACCACGCCGAGGGCATACTCTATCTCGCCCCAGAAGCGCGTTTTGATTACCTGCTGACACTTCCTGAGGTTGCCGACATCGGCGCCAAAGTTAATGACGCCATGCGCGAGATCGAAAAGCACAACCCGCAACTCGCTGGCGTACTACCCAAGACCTATAACCTGTTCACCAGCACCCTGCTCAAAGAACTGCTGAAGAAGGTCTCCGAGATTCCGGCCACGCTCGACTACGATGCTTTCGGACGCATCTACGAATATTTCCTCGGCGCCTTTGCGATGACAGAAGGACAAGGTGGTGGCGAGTTTTACACGCCATCGAGTATCGTGCGCCTGCTGACCGAGATCATCGAGCCCTACCATGGCCGCATTCTGGACCCCGCCTGCGGCTCAGGCGGCATGTTTGTGCAGTCTGCCCGCTTTGTGGCCGAACACCAAAAGAACCCGGCCTCCGAGCTGGCCATCTGCGGGGTGGAGAAGACAGATGAAACTGGCCGTCTGTGCCGCCTTAACTTGGCAGTGCATGGACTAGAAGGTCAGATTCGCCACGGTGGCAACGTCAACAGTTATTACGACGACCCCCACAACGCCACCGGAGCGTTCGACTTTGTGCTGGCGAATCCGCCGTTTAACGTCAACGCAGTGGACAAAGAGCGTCTCACTGACATGGTTGGGGCTGGTCGCCGCTTCCCTTTTGGAATGCCTCGTACCGACAACGCCAACTACCTGTGGATCCAGCTTTTTTACTCATCGCTAAACGCGCAAGGCCGAGCCGGTTTCGTCATGGCCAATTCGGCATCCGATGCCCGCAGTTCAGAGCAGGCGCTGCGTCAGCAACTGATTGAAGCCCGAGCCGTGGATGTGATGGTGGCCGTTGGCCCCAATATGTTTTACACCGTCACCTTACCTGTAACTCTGTGGTTCCTGGACAAAGGCAAATCAAACACCTCTCGCGCCGACACTGTGCTCTTCATCGACGCTCGCTCTATCTACCGCCAAGTGGATCGCGCCCACCGCAATTGGACGGATGCACAAATCGGTTTCATTGCCAACTTGGTGCGACTATATCGTGGGGAAAGATTGGACGTGACGTTTGGTGGGGAGCAAGCGGCTGCCAAGATCAAAGAGGTGTTTGGCAATAGCCCCACATATGCCGATGTGGCTGGGCTGTGCAAAGTGGCGACCCTGCAAGAAATCGAAGTGCAAGGCTGGTCACTGAACCCTGGAAGGTATGTTGGCGTTGCACTCGGTGAGCATGTAAGCGATGAAGATTTCAACGAACAACTTGTTGCATTGAACGAAGACCTTGAAGTGCTCAACGCCCAAGCGCGGGAACTCGAACAAACCATTGCCGCAAATGTGGCGGAAATTCTGAGCGCCTAAGCATGGCAGCCTGGCCTACAAAGCGAATGGATCAGTTGTGCGAGATAACGTCCAGCAAACGTATTTTCGCTGCTGACTATGTTTCAGAAGGTGTGCCTTTCTATCGTGGTCGGGAAGTTACGGAAAATACAAAGGCAACTTGGATGTTTCGACTGAGCTTTCATCACAGAAGAAAAGTTCGCAGAGATTGAGCGCAAATTCGGCGCGCAAACCAGGCGATTTGCTATTAACGTCGGTCGGAACGCTCGGCTCCGTTTACGTGGTGAAGCCTGGCGACCGCTTCTATTTCAAAGACGGAAACCTCACATGGTTCCGTAACTTCAAAGGGCTCGACAGCCAGTTCCTCTTTTACTGGATAGGTTCACCGCAGGGCAAAGCAGAATTCAAAAATGCACCATTGGCTCATCACAGTCTGCATTCACAATCGTACTGTTGAAGGGCATCGAGATAGCGCTTCCCCCGATGCCCGTTCAGCAACGCATCGCAACCATCCTCTCCGCCTACGACGACCTCATCGAAAACAGCCAGCGGCGCATCAAAATTCTGGAGGCTATGGCCCGTGGTCTTTACCGCGAGTGGTTCGTCCACTTCCGCTTTCCTGGGCACGAAAACCATCCAAGAGTGGCTTCGGCATTGGGGGAGATTCCGCAGGGGTGGGAGGTGAAGCGCGTAACTGATGCAATCTATGTGAACCCGCGTATTGTTGTTTCGCGAGAGGGTAAAAAGCCTTTCGTGCCAATGAGTTGCTTGTCTAACGACTCCATGCTGATTACAGACGTAGAGTACGCACGGGAAATAGCGGTACAAAATTTCAGAACGGAGACACACTCTTCGCACGCATCACCCCTTGCTTGGAAAATGGCAAAACTGGGTATGTGCAATTTCTACCTGATTCGGCTGCGGTTGCATTTGGTTCAACGGAATACATCGTGTTACGGTCACACACATTGACACCCGAGTACGTCTATTGCATGTCCCGTAGTGACGAGTTTCGGGGTATCGCAATTAAGAGCATGTCCGGAGCCACAGGGCGGCAACGTGTACAGGAAAAGTGCTTTGATGATTTCCTACTAGCCCAAGCACCAAAATCTTTACTTGACCAATTTACCACGATTGTTAGACCAAGTTTCAAACTCATCTACACGCTGCACCTTCAAATGCAAAGCCTCCGCCGCACCCGCGACCTTTTGTTGCCACGCCTGCTTTCCGGTCAAATTAATTTGTTAGAGACCACATTATGAACACAACGCTTTTAAAGAAGTTGGCTATTCCCTCTCAAAGCTAGTCAGTGACATCGAAATGGGCGAGATCGGTCTGCCCGACATTCAGCGCCCGTTTGTTTGGAAGAACACAAAGGTGCGCGATTTGTTTGACTCAATGTATCGCGGCTACCCTGTCGGTTACTTCTTGTTTTGGGAAAACCAAGTAGGTGCCAAAACTAAGCAAATTGGCGCAAACAATCACCAGAAGATTCCGCACCTTTTAATCGTCGACGGACAGCAACGATTGACTTCGCTTTACGCTGTTCTCAAAGGAATCCCTGTGGTGCGGGAGAACTATGAAACCGAACATATAGAAATTGCATTTCGTCCGACGGACGGAACATTTCAGGTTTGCGATGCTGCCATCCGCAAAGACCCTGAGTATTTGCCAAATGTGTCTAAGCTTTTCGCACCGAGTGCCAGTCAGTATCAGATTGTTGGCGATTACCTAGAAAATCTGGCATCGAACCGCGAGAAGAACGGGCACGAATTCTTAATTGAAGAACGGAAATTTGCGAACAATCTCTGCAACGCTTGTTCAATCTGACCAGCTATCCATTTACTACGTTGGAACTTGCGGCCAATATCGATGAAGAACAGGTAGGCAGAAATATTTGGTCGCATCAATAGCGAGGGCAAGAAGCTCAATCAAGCTGACTTTATCTTGACCCTAATGTCTGCATTCTGGGAGGATGGGCGAAAGGAGCTTGAAGATTTCTGCCGGACAGCACGCCTGCCAAGCACATCGGGGGCAAGTTCCTTCAATCACTTCGTTGATCCATCGCCCGATCAGTTGTTGAGGGTGGCAATTGGAATGGCATTTCGCCGCGCTCGACTGAAATCTGCTACTCTTGCGTGGCAAGGATATGGAAACAGAGGTATTCAGTGAAGAGCAACGAGATAAGCAATTTGCAAAGCTAAAAGAAGCACAAGCCCATGCTCTAAACCTGACAAATTGGCATGATTTCCTGGGCATTCTCAAGCAGAGTGGTTTCACGGGTGCAAACTTAGTTAGTTCGCAAACGACCATCTATTACACCTATATCCTGTACTTGATTGGCCGTGTCGACCTCAAAGTAAATCCAAAGACTCTGGGTTGGGCTATTGGGCGTTGGTACTTCATGGCGTCGGTTACATCTCGCTATACAGGCGGATCTCCAGAAACCTTGATGGAGAGGGATTTGGCGGCACTGCGCGGTGTTACTTCGGGCGACGAGTTCCTTGCTTGGGTAGAGCGAACGATGGTTACCGAGTTAACCTCGGATTTCTGGACGGTTACTCTGCCGAATCGCCTAGATACATCTTCCGCGATCAGCCCACTGTTATTCGCCTATCTGGCATCACTCAACCTGTTTGATGCCCGTGCATTATTTTCCAAGAAGCGCACCCGCGACGTACTAGATCCTTCTATCAAATCGACAAAGTCGGCTGCTGAACGGCATCACCTATTTCCAAAGAACTACTTGGATCAGTTGGGTTTCAAATCACCACGCGAGACCAATCAAATTGCCAATTACGCCTTGCTGGAGTGGAACGACAACATCGCTATCACGGATACACCGCCATCGGAATATCTTCCAAAGTATTGGGAGCGACTTACCCCAAAGGAGCAGATAGATCAATCCTATTGGCACGCTTTGCCGAAAGGCTGGGAGGTGATGGAATATCAAAACTTCCTAGAGGTCAGGCGAAAAGGTATTGCCAAAGTTATTGTTGACGGATTCCTACATTTGACCAATGGCGACACTGTTGTTAATGGTGAGGATACTTTTGAATCTCGGATTAGTAAGGGCGAGGGAATGCAGGTGGAGTTCAAGGCGACCTTGCGGGTTAATCTTCACACAAAACAAAACGACGCAAAGATCGAGCATGCAGCTCTCAAAACTTTGGCGGCTTTCCTCAATTCAAAAGGTGGAACCCTATTTATCGGCGTCAACGATGGCGGTGAGGTAATTGGGTTGGAGAACGACAAGTTTCCCAACGAGGACAAGATGGCACTTCATCTGGACAACCTAATTAAGGAGCAGCTTGGAAACGCCGTGTACGCATGTATCAATATCACATTTGGGGACATCACTGGGAAACGATTGCTGGCGATTGAATGTGCCGCAAGCTCCAAGCCAGTGTTCCTTAAGAGTGGATTAGGTGAGGAATTTTTCATCCGTGCTGGCGCCTCATCGCCAGCATTGCCTGCAAGTCATATGCACGAATACATTCAACAGCGATTCAAATAGGACACCAAGCCCATGAATCACGCCTACACCGAAGACTAACTGGTTGAGCAACCGGCCATTGGGCTGTTTGCTGATCTGGGTTGGCAAACGGTGTCTGCCATGGAAGAGACTTTTTGGCGCGGGTAGCACGTTGGGGCGCGCTACTAAGGGTGATGTGGTGCTATCCGCACGATTACGTGCTGCATTGGTTCGGCTTAACCCTGAGCTGCCTGCTGAGGCCATCAACAACGCTATTGATGATATAGCTCGTGACCGTTCCGCCATGCTACCCGAAGCTGCCAACC
The DNA here is from genome assembly GCA_016705065.1 of Candidatus Aalborgiella aggregata. Lineage (GTDB taxonomy): Bacteria > Pseudomonadota > Gammaproteobacteria > Burkholderiales > Burkholderiaceae_C > Aalborgiella > Aalborgiella aggregata. The sequence goes on from JADIYY010000002.1 coordinate 16,966, forward strand.
GTGAGGTGTATCACATGCTCAAAGAGGGCATTACTGTCTCAGTGCCCGACCATGCGCATGGTGGACAAAAGATGACACGCCTTCGCATCATCGATTGGGAACTAGCTGAGAAAAACGACTTCGTATTAGTGAGCCAGTTCAGTGTGACAGGTGCGCTTTATACCTGCCGACCCGATCTGGTAGGTTTTGTAAATGGTTTGCCATGGGTAGTGATTGAACTCAAAAAACCCGGTGTGCCTGCCCGATCGGCATTTGACGAAAATCTCACACACTACAAACAGCAGATTCCTAACCTCTTTTGCTTTAACGCGCTAATGATTGCCTCCAACGGCACGGACAGTCGTGTAGGCTCGCTCACTGCCGACTGGGAGCGCTGGGTGGAGTGGAAACGAATAAAGCGAGAGGATGAACCTCGTCGCGTGTCCCTTGAAGTGATGCTGCGCGGTATCTGTGACCGCACCCGCCTGCTAGATCTGGTGGAGAACTTCACATTATTTTCGGAACACAAAGCGGGACTGGTCAAGATCATTGCGCAGAACCACCAGTTCTTAGGTGTGAACAACGCCATTGCCTCCATGCTGGAAGCCCGCAAGATGGGCCACGGGCGCGGCGGTGTGTTCTGGCAGACGCAGGGCAGTGGCAAGAGTTTTTCCATGGTGTTCTACGCACAAAAGGTGCTACGCAAATTGACAGGTAACTGGACATTTGTAGTGGTGACTGACCGCACCGAACTGGACGAACAAATTGCTAAAACGTTCAAAGCCGTTGGTGCCGTGAGTGATTCAGAAGGCGATGAATGCCATGCATCCAGTGGCGCACATTTGCGTGAGTTGCTACGCGGCAATCACCGATACGTCTTCACGCTGGTGCACAAATTCCAGACACCTGAATTGTTATGCGATCGTTCCGATGTGATTGTGTTGACCGATGAAGCACACCGCAGCCAGTACGACACCCTGGCTTTGAATATGCGCTCTGCGCTACCTAAAGCCATGTTTATGGCATTCACTGGTACACCGTTGATTGCCGGCGAGGAGCGCACCAAGGAAGTGTTTGGCGATTATGTGTCGATCTACGACTTCCAACAGTCTATTGAAGACGGTGCAACTGTGCCACTGTTCTATGAGAATCGAACGCCTGAACTTCAACTTGTTAACCCTGACCTCAACGATGACATCTACCAACTGATTGAGGATGCCGATTTAAACGCCGAACAAGAAGCCAAACTGGAGCGTGAGCTGGGGCGGCAATATCACCTTATTACTCGGGATGACCGCTTAGACACATTGGCCAAAGACATTGTGCGGCATTTCTTGGGTCGCGGCTTTGTGGGCAAGGCCATGGTGAGGTGTCTATCGACAAGGCCACCGCACTACGAATGTTTAATAAAGTGAAGCAGCATTGGGCAGTTGATTTGGCCAATACGCAAAAGGAACTGGGTGAACTGGCTTACGTGCCTACCGTCGGTGGCATGACCGCTGAGCAAGCGCGGCGCGAAGTTCGCATGGATGAATTAAAGAAGCGACTTAACGTGCTGACCACTACCGATATGGCCGTGGTCGTATCACCTGGTCAAAACGAGATTCAACAAATGCAACTGCTAGGTTTGGATATTGAGCCTCACCGCAAGCGTATGAACGATTCCATCCCCGGGTTGGATGAAAAGTTCAAGGATACGCAAGACCCACTGCGGCTCGTATTTGTCTGCGCCATGTGGTTAACAGGTTTTGACGCACCAAGTTGCTCAACGGTGTATTTGGATAAGCCCATGCGAAACCACACCTTGATGCAGACAATTGCCAGAGCCAATCGAGTCTTTCCTGGCAAGCACAGTGGACTGATCGTTGACTACGCCAATGTATTCGCTTCTCTAGAGAAAGCACTGGCAATTTACGGCGCAGGCAAAAATGGCACAAGCCCTGTTAAAAACAAGGAACAATTGGTAGCTGAGTTGCGTCGTGCAATAGCAGATGCAACGGCATTTTGTGCCAAACAGGGCGTCAAACTATCTGATATTGAACAATTTAACGGTGGTGGGATGGACCGCTTGCAAGCCATAGCGGATGCGCTGAACGCCTTTATTTCACCCGACCCACTTCGTCGCGATTTCTTAGGGCACGAGCGTTTTGTATCCACGCTCTATAAAGCAGTAAAACCTGACCCTGTTGCCTTAGAATTTGCCAGCCGTTCGGCATGTCTGGCGACTATTGCTGGAGGCAATTCGTGTCAAGTTGAATCCTAACCCACCAGACATTACCAAGGTGCTTGGTGACATCAACTCGTTGTTAGACGATTCCATCACTGGCCATGCCATTCGCGAACAAGGGCCACCTGCGCTTGACCTGTCAAAAATTAACTTTGAGGCACTTGCCAGCAAATTCAAACAGTCGAAACATAAGAACACAGATCTTGAAGTTTTGAAGGCGGCGATAAGGGCTAAGCTGGAGAAGATGATTCAGTTGAACCGCACACGAGCAGACTTCGCCGAAAAGTTTGAAGAGTTGATTGAAAGCTACAACGCAGGTAGCCGCACTATTGAAGCCTTGTACCAAGAACTGCTCGAACTGAGCAACAGCATGAGCTTCGAGGAACAGCGCCATGTGCGCTAGAATATCAGTGAAGAAGAGCTTGTGATATTTGACATCCTGACCTGACCTCTCCCGAGCTTAGGGCAGAAGAACGCAGAAGTGAAAAAGGTTGCGCGGGAGCTACCGGCACGTCTAAAAGAATTGCTGGTTCTGAATTGGCGACAAAAAATTAACGCACGTTCACGGTTGGAACTAACGATTAAAGACACACTGGATTCGGGGCTACCGAGAGCATACACGCCAGAGTTATACCAACAGAAGTGTGCTGCCGTTTTTGAGCATGTGTATGAGAGCTATCCCGAACGCAATGTGGGGGTTTATTCGTGATGTACACGTCACCCGATTGCAGGTATTTTTATAGGATGTCAAATTGAATATCGTCACGCCACAGCCCAACTGTTGAATAATCCAGAGGTTGTGCTCAACCTTTGGGCGTATTCTGGAAGATGGCAGCATCCTTCGTCTTGCTGGCAAAGCCTATGTCATGCTAGGTACAGATGAGGAAAAATTGGAGCTACTACGCCAACTTTCGATAAGCGATTTTCTGTGCCACTTGGCATAAAGTTCCGCAAAACTTCACCATTCATCATAGCGATTTTGGTGAAATGAAGGGGGCTGCACACGCGTCAATGATTTCTGACATACATTCCCACGAGCATTTATTTGGGTCTCTTATTGAATTATTAGCAGAATCGATGCCAGAGCAGATGCGCTGTATAAACGGTGATTACCAAAAATTCCGACTCGACATTCCACAAGAACCGCTATGTGTCACTACCATAGTGCTGGAAAAAGAGAACGGCGACTTGGTTCCATTAGTTTCTTAATTGGTTGTCCGCCGCTCACCAGCAAGGTAACCTAATTCCAGTGTAATTCCTGGGTAAAAACGCATGAAAACGGGGGCAGAAAACCAGAGAAAAGGAAATAAATATTTTGAATGACTAAAATAAAAGCGAATATCATAGGGGAAAGTTATCAGAGCAATAACAAGAATCTAAAAAAAGGTTGGGTTGTAGACTGTTAATCCATGGGGGGGCCCCGTTCGAGCCCAGGTTGAGGAGCCAAGAATTTGCCAGAAAACCCGCTTTAACTTATTGTGAAGCGGGTTTTTTTATGTCCAATGAATCGAACACATCAAGAATGCCGCAAATATTGAAGGGTTTATTGAAGAGGGTGTTGTCATATATACTCCCATGGGTATAATGCAATGCTTGATGTAAACCTTGGTCAAATTTAAGTACGCATGAAATCATCTATCATTCACCGCATTCAATCCATCGCCAGTACGGCAATTTTGACTTTATTTTTAGGAATCAGCAGCATGAACGCTTTTGCAGCCCCACCCGTCGTTAGCCTAGATGATGCCCGTAAAGCATTGGAAACGGATTCATCCGCCATCATGATCGACATTCGTGAACCCTCTGAACATGCCAATGGTGTGGCCAAGGGTGCCAAGTTGATTCCCATGAGCCAATTGGGTCGTCGCTTAGCCGAATTGCCAAAACCTGGCGCCGAAAAATTCATGGTCATTTGCGCCACACAGAACCGGTCAGCCAATATTGTGGGCCAACTGCAGCAAATGGGCTACACCAATGCCAGCTATGTGCATGGTGGTATGTCGGGCTGGTCCATGCGTGCATGGCCGATGATCAAACCTTAAAGGTATTTTTGATGAACAAACTCCCTAAAAACCGTTTTCACTTGGTCTTTTCATTGTTAATGGGACTCATGATGGTGACTGTGGTGACTTTCGTTATCACTTTGGTCAACCTTGGTTGGACACCAGATTTTTTCAGCAAATGGGGTAAAGTTTTCATCATTGCGTATGCCATTGCCACGCCCATCATTTATTTCTTTGCGCCCAAAATACGCATATTGACCGCTAAGTTTGTGGAAATGCCATGAGCGACATCGCAGCACCAGCAGAATTAGCCGCAACCGTCCAACAGCCATCAGCACACAACATCGTATGCCCGCACTGCCAAGAAGTGACAGCAGTATCGCCCGCAAACAGTTTGCCCGCCACCTGCGGGTCATGTCAAAAAGCGCTGTTCACTGGTCAACCTGTCAACCTGACTGACGAAGCCACGTTTGACAAAACCATTGCACAAACCGACATTCCCGTCTTGGTTGATTTCTGGGCACCTTGGTGCGGTCCCTGTCACCAAATGGCGCCGGGCTATGTACAGGTTGCCAAGCAACTTGAACCCAAGGTGCGTGTGGTCAAGGCCGATACTGAAGCCATTGCCAGTTTAAGCGCGCGCTTCAACATTCGCATGGTACCCACCATGATGCTTTTTTCAGGTGGCAAAGAAATTGGCCGTCGTCCGGGTGCGATGTCAGGCAATGACATTGTGAAATGGGCGAATCTGCTGCTGAAAAATAAAATCTAACAAGCTTTAGATAGTAAGCACCACAGGCGCATGGTCGCTGGGGCGTTCGTTTTTACGTGGTGTGATGTCAATTTCGCAGGCTGATACCTGCTCTTTCAGCGCATGGCTCACCAAAATATGGTCAATGCGCAAGCCCTGCTTTTTTCGGAATGCCATATTGCGGTAGTCCCACCAGCTGAATGTTTTGGGTGGATGTGGGAACAAGCGATGCGCATCGTTCAAACCCAACGCAATCAAAGCACGCAATTGGTAACGCTCTTCTTCGGTGCAATGAATCGTGCCTTCAAGCGCCACGGGGTCCCAAACATCCAAATCATCGAACGTGATGTTGTAGTCACCCATGATGACCAATTTGGGGTGCGTTTGCAATTCCACTTTGAGCCAATCACGCAAGCCTTTGAGCCAGTTCATTTTGTAGTCAAACTTCTCGCTTCCAGGCTCTTGCCCATTGGGGAAATAAGCACCGACCACGCGTATATTTCCTAGTTTTTCATCTGCCACCGTGGCGGTGATGACACGTGCCAAATCGTCTGTGAAGCCTGGAATATTCTTGACAACGTCTGACACAGGCAAAGCAGCTTTGGTTAACAGCGCAACACCGTTGTAAGTCTTCTGACCAAACCACTGTGCGTTGTAACCTATTTGTGCAAATGCATCTGCTGGAAATTTATCATCGGTCAACTTGGTTTCTTGCAGCGCCAGTACATCGACTGGGTTGGCAGCCAACCAGTCCAACACCTGCGGCAAACGCACATTTAGAGAGTTGACATTCCAAGTGGCGAGTTGCATCTTATTTGTCAAGCCGCGTGTAAGTCACAAAGCTGAATGCCAAACCAGTCGAGCTGGTGTGCGATTCGCGTGATGTCTCTTTCCATTGGGCATCCAAGGTCGGTGCATATGCATCGCCATCAAAATCAGCGTCAATCTCTGTCACCAAAACACGCTTGGCAAATGGCAATGCTTGCTCATAAATCTGTGCCCCACCCAGCACCCACACTTGATCGGGACTGGGGTCCAAAATCAGACTCATGTGCTCACAAATTGATAGCGCTTCAAGCAGATTATGCGCTGGCAGAGCGCCATCTTCGTGCCAATCTTGTTGACGGGTAACCACCACATTGGTACGTCCTGGCAAAGGGCGAAATTTGGGCGGCAATGAATCCCAAGTTTTGCGCCCCATGATGACCGGACAGCCTAGCGTCATGCGTTTGAGGTAGGCCAGGTCTTCAGGCAGATGCCAGGGCATCTTGCCATCTTTGCCAATCACACCATTTCGTGCCCGTGCGTAGATGAGGTTCAGTTGCATGCAGACCTTTCAATTACACCGCGACTGGTGCTTTGATAGCAGGGTGCGATTCATAGCCCACGATTTCAAAGTCTTCGTACTGGTAGTCAAAAATCGAATCGGGCTTGCGCTTGATGTTCAGTTTCGGGTACGCCAACGGTGCACGGCTCAATTGCAGCGCCACTTGCTCGGCGTGGTTGCTGTAAATGTGGCAATCGCCACCGGTCCAAATGAAATCACCCACATCCAAATCACACTGCTGCGCCACCATGTGGGTGAGCAAGGCATAGCTGGCAATGTTGAACGGCACGCCCAAGAAAATATCGGCACTGCGCTGGTACAACTGGCAGCTCAATTTGCCTTTGCCATTGGGTGTGGTGGGTGGTGCAACATAAAACTGGAAAAAAGCGTGGCACGGCATCAACGCCATTTTGTCCAGCTCTCCCACGTTCCAACTGCTGACAATGATGCGGCGCGAATCGGGGTTAGTCTTCAGGGTTTTGATGACTTCAGCGATCTGGTCAATATGTCGCCCATCTGCTGTTGGCCATGAACGCCATTGCACGCCATACACAGGACCTAAATCGCCATCGGGTTTCGCCCACTCGTCCCAAATCGTCACACCGCGTTTGGTCAGCCAATTGTTGTTGCTAGAGCCTGTTAAAAACCACAAGAGCTCGGTGATGATGGCTTTGACAAACACTTTCTTGGTGGTGACCAGCGGAAAGCCTTGGCTCAAGTCATACCGCATTTGGTAACCAAATACGCTCTTGGTGCCTGTACCCGTGCGGTCGGCTTTGAACACGCCGTGCGTATCCACATGGCGTAAAAAGTCTTCGTATTGGCTAGAGCCTTGCTTGGCTGAAGAAGCTGAATGGGCTGTAATGGACATGCAATTCTTTGTTGTAATGCGCTAAATTAGACAAATCGTCAATCGTAAGGTGGGGTTTCAATCGACATCAAACTTCTAACGCTTGCTTGGCAATCAAATCCGCATCAATTTTACCTGCCCGCGCAAAGGACGGACGGCTGGATCACGCGGTCGATGTACGCGCGCACCAAGGGTGTTTCAGGTGCCAGACCAAACTTGGTCATCCAATTCAGCGAACTACCCCATAACATGTCCAAAGCACTGAACTGACTGCCCAGCATATAGTCGCCTTTGGCGAGTTGCCCCGTCACGGTGTTCCACACATCGTCGACAGTGCCATAGGGCATCATGCCTGGGCTACCCGGCTCACGTTTCAATGCTTTGTCGACAAACGCAGGTTCAAAGCACGAACCGTAAAACGCCAACCAGCGCAAATACGGGCCGCGCAGCGCGTCACCCATCTGGGGGCTGATGCCCGCTTCAGGGTACAAATCAGCCAAATACAAATATACGGCAGACTGTTCGGTTACCAAAGCCCCGTTATGCATAATGGCAGGCACTTTACCCATGGGGTTGATCGCCAAATACGCTGCACCACGCTGTTCGTTCTTCTTCTGGTTCAGCACATGCAATTCATAATCCGCCCCCAACTCTTCCAGCAATGCCAATACACCACCCGAGCGCGTTTGTGGTGAATGAAACAGTGTCACGTGCCGCGTTGCGTCGTTGAGATTGGAATTCATAGTATCTCCTGTTTTATATGAAAAATCTGGCTGTAGTCGGCGTATTTATTGCCTATTGTGCTATTAAATATATAGCATATAGCGCCTTCACAGTCACCATCAAACCCGCACCACACGTCCTGGGTTCATGATGTTGTGCGGGTCTAGGGCGCGCTTGATGGTGCGCATCAGATCTAAGGCTACGGGCGATTTGTATTTGGGCAATTTGTCTACCTTCATGCTACCTACACCATGTTCCGCCGAAATAGAGCCTCCTAATTGGTCAACCATGCCAAAGACAATCGCATTCACGTTGGCTTCTTCATTGATCAAAAATGCCTTTTGATCTGTTCCCGCCGGTGCTTGCACGTTGTAGTGCAAATTGCCGTCGCCCAAATGTCCGTAGTTGACAAGCTGTATTCCTGGGTAAGCAATGGCCAGCTTTTCGTCGGTGATGCGCACAAACTCTGGAATGCTGGAAATGGGAATTGAAATATCGCTTTTGATATTCAAGCCCTCTTGCGCTTGCGCCAGCGGTATGCTTTCGCGAATGTGCCAAAGTTGTTTGGATTGCGTCAAATTCTCTGCCAAAACAGCATCCAAAATGCAGCCGCCACCTTCTTCATTACCCATCGCCGCTTCGAGCAAACTCTCAAGCTGTGTTCTAGCGTGCGCTTCAGATTCGTGATCAGAATGCTCCAACACCACGCAGTATTTGGCCTCTGCCTTGTCCAAGAACGGTACACGCTGTTGTGGGAAATGCTTGTTGACCAAGGTCAATGCTACTTTGCCCATCATTTCAAACCCAGTTAAACCGGTATTCAAATGTTTGTGTGCCAAGCCCAACAATTTAACCGCTGATTTGACTGAAGAAACCGCCACAAATGCCGTCAAGCTGGCCACAGGCAATGGCGATATTTTCATGGTGGCTGCAGTGATGATGCCCAGTGTGCCTTCGGAACCAATGAACAAATTTCGCAAATCGTAACCGGTATTGTCTTTGCGCAAGCCAGTCAAACCATTCCAAATTTCACCTTGCGCAGTGACCACTTCCAAACCCAAACATAGCTCACGTGTATTGCCAAAGCGCACCACCTGCGTTCCGCCTGCATTCGTGCCCAAGTTGCCGCCTATGGTGCAACTGCCTTGTGAGGCCAAACTCAACGGGAACAAAAAGCCTTTTTCAAAACAAGCTTGCTGCACATTTTCTAAGATACAGCCCGCATCCACCGTGAGCGTGCTGTTACCCGTATCAAACTTACGCACATTGTTCATTCGCTGCAGACTGAGCACAATTTGTGTGCCTGTTGCATCGGGTGTAGAGCCCACAACCATGCCCGTATTACCGCCTTGCGGCACAATGCTGACACCTTTGGTTGCTGCGCATGCCTTGACCACTGCAGCCACTTGCTCTGTCGAATTCGGCCGCACCACGGCCAAAGCGATACCCCGCTCGCTTCCCCGCCAGTCGCGCACATATTGCACAAGGTCGTTGCTGGCAGATTCGATTAGAACGTGGTCATTGCCGACGATTTGCCGCAGTGTATCTAACAGATCTGCCAAATCTTGATTGGGTGTTTTTGTTTGGTTTGGCATGGCGGAGTCCTAAAAAATTTCTGAAATATTATTTTGAAATTATTTAATCGCAAACTTTTTCAGCTTTTTAGGCACAGAGACGTTATTCAAAGTTACGTAAACAGGCAAGCCGTTTTTGTATTTGGGGTAGTCTTCGCCAGCAATCAGCGGTGTTAAATAGGCTTTGCATTTGGCGGTGATACCAAAGCCGTCTTTGGTGATGAAGTTGCGCGGCATGAATTTTTCGACGTTGGCCACTTTGGACAATTCGGCCACACCGATTTTGTATTTATAGGGCGCGTCTGAAATGCGGTCTATTGTTGGCATGACGGCGTTTTTACCGGCGAGTGCCAATTCAACCGCTTTTTGACCGAGCTCATACGCTTGGTGTACATCGGTTTTGGATGCGATGTGGCGCGCCGCGCGTTGCAAATAATCAGCCACAGCCCAGTGGAACTTGTAGCCCAAAGCTTCTTTAATCATGTTCGCGACGACGGGCGCAGCGCCACCGAGTTGCGCGTGACCAAAAGCGTCTTTGCTGCCCTGCTCTGCTAGGAATGTCCCGTCAGCATGGTGACAGCCTTCAGACACAATCACCGTGCAGTAACCATGCTTTTTCACTAATTGGTCCACACGTGCAAGGAATTTCTTTTGGTCGAACACAATTTCAGGGAACAAAATCACCACCGGCACGCCGTGGTCTTCCAGCAATCCACCTGCTGCGGCGATCCAACCAGCGTGGCGACCCATGACCTCCATAACAAACACTTTGGTGGATGTGAGGCTCATGGATTTCACATCAATAGATGCTTCCAACGCTGACACCGCCACGTATTTGGCCACCGAGCCAAAGCCTGGGCAACAATCGGTAATCGGCAAATCGTTGTCAATGGTTTTGGGCACATGAATGGCTTGCAAAGGGTAATTCATGGCTTTGCTCAACTGGCTGATTTTGTAGCATGTATCTGCCGAATCGCCACCACCGTTATAGAAGAAATAGCCAATGTTGTGGGCTTTGAAAACTTCGATCAAGCGTTCGTATTCGAGTTTGTTGGCTTCCAAAGATTTGAGCTTGTAACGGCATGAACCAAAAGCGCCCGATGGTGTTTGACGCAAAGCGGCGATGTTGCTGGCTGATTCTTTGCTGGTGTCGATAAGGTCTTCGGTTAACGCGCCAATGATGCCATTGCGACCAGCGAAGACTTTGCCAATTTTGTCTTTGTGTTTGCGCGCGGTTTCAATCACACCGCAAGCCGACGCATTGATCACGGATGTGACACCGCCTGATTGCGCATAAAAAGCGTTCATCTTTTTAGCTGCTTTACTTGCTGGTTTTGTTGCTGGTTTTGCTGCTGGTTTTTTTGTAGCTTTGGTAGCCATTGAAGAGTCTCCTGAAAGTACTGTTGAAAGTTCAAATATTACGCGAAACTGACGATGTGTAGGTGTTGAATTTGTGATGAATAACTACGATAAAACTGATGTGTCAATCTGCGTATTCACACCCAAGCTACTTGCCGCCAATTGGGCTTGTTTGGCCGCTCGCAAGCGCAAGCGCACATGCATAGCAACCGCTGTAAAAAGCGCCAAGCATAGAAAAACTTCAACCAAAGCCAAATAATTGCTGGGCGCTTTGTCGCTCCAGGCACGCACCACGCCTTCAATAAAGTACAACCACACGAACAAACTCACCCAGCGGTAGGTATACAAACGGTTTTTGATTAAGCCGACCAGCGGGATAAACAGGGGCAACACTTTGAGCACCACCCACGAGCCACCCGGCTTGATGGGTGCCAACCACATTTCCCACAAAACACCCAATACGATAAGTCCTACGAGACAAACAACTGCGGCAATGCGCGTCATCATCACGTTTTCAGGGATGGCGGTGGTCAAAAGTTGAGGTTTTGTCATTTAAAAAGTTCAAAGTCATTCATTGCAGTGGCATGATAGCGCCATGGACAAAATGAAAGACTGGTTGAACGATTTTATACGCGATGCATTGCGCTTTCCGTGGCGCAACACCGCGGTGACACTGCGCGAACGATTTAAAGAAGACCAATTGGGCTTGACTGCCAGCAGCTTAACCTTCACCACCATCATTTCCATCGTCCCGCTGTTGACCGTGGCGCTGGCCATCTTCAGTATCTTTCCCATGTTTGCCAAAATGCAAACCAGCATCCAACTGTGGTTAGTGGACAGTTTGATACCCGACAACATCGCCAAACAGGTGTTGAATTATGTTGGCCTGTTTGCGGCCAAAGCCAAGCAAATCGGCTGGGTAGGTGCGGGGGCATTTTTATTGTCGGCATTGCTTATGATTTTGACCATTGACCGACGTCTTAACAACATTTGGCGGGTGCGCGAAACACGTTCGTTGACACGACGGATTTTGATGTATTGGGCTTTGCTCACTTTGGGACCTTTGCTTTTGGGGGCCAGTCTTTCGCTCAGCTCTTACGCCATCAGCGCTTCCAAGGGCTGGATCAGTGGCGCGGGCATAACAGGTGGTTTCAAATTATTCATCGATGCACTGCAATTCACCGCTGTGATGTTTGTGCTGGCCGCCATGTATAAATTTGTGCCCAACACCCAAGTGCGTTGGACGCACGCACTCTTAGGTGGCTTTTTTGCTGCGATGGGTATCGAGTTGGCACAGCGCATATTGGCTTGGTATTTGGTGAAAGTGCCTACCATGTCGGCGGTATATGGCGCATTTGCCACTGTGCCTATCTTGTTAATTTGGGTTTATGTGGCTTGGGTCATTGTGCTGTTGGGCGCGGTTGTCGCCGCCTATATGCCCAGTTTGCAAAGCGGCATCGCTAGGCGGGGAGGAACACCTGGTTGGGACTTTCAAATGGCTTTGGAGATCTTGCAGCAACTCGCTGCTCCGGCGCAATCCTTGGGCAACCATGGCCAGAGCTTAGAAGATTTGTCCAAGACCTTGCGCGTCAATGATTTGCAACTTGAACATGCATTGCAAACCTTGCTGAGTTTGGACTGGATTGGCAAGCTTGAAGAAGATGAAGGACGCTATGTGCTGTTGGCCAACCCTGCCAGCACACTGCTTGCGCCATTGACCGAAAAACTGCTGCTGACCCACAACGAAAATTCCGAGAATATTTGGAGCAAATGTTTGCAACCAGCATGTTTATTGTCTGAAGTGCTATAAATATACGACGCAGATATCAGAATACCTGTAAGAAAATGGCAAACTGATTTTTAAAGTCTAAAACCGACTAAACACCCATTTACCCGCCGTCGCAGCCACTGCGCTTACCAAGCTACCCCACAGCATATCAATCAGTGCTAATTGCAATGGAAAATTCTTGAGAGTTGCCAAGTTGGTTAAATCGTAGGTGGCATAAGTGAAAAAGCCAAATAAAGCTGCCAAAAAAGCGGTGCGTTGCCAGTCTACATTTGCAGCTTCTGGCACTATGGCAAAAATCATCAGGCCAATGGGAAAAAGCGCATAAAAGCTGATTGCTGCCATGATATTGGGCTTTTCTGCCATCAAATGACCAATGCCTGCAAAGTACAGTGGTTTGGCGATATAGCCTAGCCATACCAAGTCAATCACTACCATCACCACGGTGACGGTTATGTAAGTGACCAATAGTTTCATCATGATGGATTTTGAATGATTCCCTGATCACCCATGTTAACTGGTTATCCTGTGATGATAGAAGCTGCCAGCGCGAGCAAACGTCGTAGCGAACATGGCAACCCGCATGTCTTCTAGTAATTTACCCAAATGGATCTGTTCAAGTGTATTTTGATTGTGAATTTTCATGGCTGTTTAGGGTGAGGTTTTGGGAAATTCTGAAGTTTTAGGCACAACTGCTGAATGGTCACCCGCTTGTCCGGCTAATGGCATCGAAGCGGATTGGTCAGTTTCTGATTTTTCATTCGATGTCGTTGCTGGCGCCTCTTTGCTTGGCCCAGCAGGTGCAGTACCTACAGGACTGATGGGCGTGGTTGAATTAACAGTGTCTGCAACTGTTGGGCTTTGGGGTGCAGATACTTCTTCATTCTTGCAGCCAAAAAGCGATGCCGCCATTAAGATAATGCAGAGCAGGGAATTTGCGTTTTGCATGGTGGACTCCTGTCAAGTTAGGTGGATTCAATATCACTTATCCTAGATATTGATCATTCAACAGAAATCTACAAAACCTTGTCAGACAAGAGAACATCTGTGTGTAGGCTGCTGTGCTCAAAAGTAACCTTGAGCACGATGCAACAAATGACACAGTAAAACCCAGAATATATAGCAAATATGCCAATATTCGTTGTATTTATTGCCTAAAGTGCTATTAATTTTATAGCATTATAGCTTTCTACCCAAATACTTCTCAACTTGGCGCTTTTCCCAATCAGCATTCATGAAAGGCATGGTTCCATATACGCGCATGCCGTGAAATACCAATCCCAAACCCCAACCCAATGCGGGCCAAACGACCCACATGCGGTCAGGCGATTTAATCAAGTTGAAAATGGCCAAAGCGCCGATGACGACAACGTATTTGGCCACATGCCCATAAAACCCACGTATTTTTCGGACATGCTTAAAAGCGGCCTCTTCATCAGCGTTAATCGTTTGCACAGAATTTGACTTGATGGGTTCTGCGCTTAGAGGGATGGATGGGTTGATGTTTGCTGTCATAAGAGGCTCCTGAGTGGCTTGCAAGGTAGAAAAATCGATCTCAAAGACCGACGCCAGTGACTTCAGGGTTTCTGTGCTGGCAGGTAAACCACGTTCAATGCGCTGTATCGTGCGAACGCTCAAGCCGCTTAATTCGGCCAATTGTTCTTGCGACCAACCGCGTTGAAGGCGTAATTTTTAAACCAACATGTTTGAAATTCCTCTTTTTGAAATAAAACGACACCCTGTCGTCACCAAGCACAAGTTTAGGTAAGGCTCTATGGTTTGACCACGACAGCATAGCGCCGTTCAGGTGACTTTGCAGTGCAAGTCAGGTGACACAGCCCGACTTTTATCTGACTTTGAACCGACAGGTTGCGACATTTGCCTACCGGTCAGGTGAAATAACAGCTATTTTTGTAAAAATGTTTGCAATGCATGCACTATTTTCAAGGGCACTTCCGCCATCATTTGATGACCCGCATCCACATTGACTTGCGTGACGGATTGACCCGCTTGCGTGGCCGCATCAACCAGCACTTGTGCGGCTTTGGGCGGCGTCATTTTGTCTTTGTCACCCACGATAAAAAGCAATGGCGCCGCAACTTTGGTGATGGCTGAGGTTGCGTTTTGGTAGGTGTTGCAGGCATTCAAACCAATGTGGAAAATATTTGTAGAGGCTGCAGGCGTTGATTCATTTGGCTTTTGTTGGCTTTGGGCAAAAACATGCTGCATCAATTCAGGCGGCGGTGGTGGTTTTTGGCTGAACGAAAAATTGTTGACCATGTCGATAGCCGCCATGGGGTCATTCACCGATGCTTCCAACAACACGGGGGACACGCGCATGGGGCTGGCAGTGCCCAATAAAGCGACATGCGTTACGCGACCAGGTGCTCGTGCCGCCGCTTCCAGTGCGATGAGTGAGCCAAAACTGTGGCCCACCAATGCAGCACGCTCAATCCCGGCTGAACTCAGCATAGCCAACAATGTATCGGCTGCTTCCTCAACAGTTGCAGGAGCCTGACCTGTGCTGAGACTGTGGCCTGGTAAGTCAATCGCAATCGCATTGATTCCACCCAATATGCTTGTCGCCAGTGGTGACAGGACGTCATCCCACACGCTATGGTCGTTTAATACGCCATGGATAAAAATGACGCTTGGTTTGCTGTTGTCAATATGGGCTTGATTCGATTTGCCGTAAATTGACACCTGCTGGGCGTCTATCATGACATTGAAATTCAGATTGAAACTCATGTGTCAGGTATTTTTGTCAACTCGCTGATACAGGTTTATACAGATTGTTCAAATGCTGCCAAAACGCGTTGCCTGATTTCATCGACTGTACCCACACCGTTGATCACGCGGTATTTGGGAGCTTCTTTGGGCGACCAACGCACCCAAGCTGAATAGTAATCAATTAAAGGACGTGTTTGTTGGCGGTAAACATCCAAACGCTTGGTTACCGTATCAATGTGGTCGTCCGCACGTTGTACCAATGGCTCACCTGTGATGTCGTCTTTACCTTCCACCAAGGGCGGATTGAATTTGATGTGGTAAGTGCGCCCAGAATCAGGGTGTGAACGTCTGCCACTCATGCGTTCAATGATGTCTTCGAACGGCACCTGAATTTCAAGCAAGTAATCCAACTTCAATCCCTGCGCGCGTATCGCTTCAGCTTGTAATACGGTGCGTGGAAAACCGTCAAACAAAAAACCATTCGCGCAATCGGGTTCGGCAATGCGCGCTTGCACCATCTTAATTACCAATTCGTCGTCCACCAAGTTGCCTGAATCCAATATTTTTTTCAGCTTCACGCCCAGCTTGCTGCCTGATTTGACCGTGGCACGCAGCAAATCACCTGTGGAAATTTGCGGAATTTTGAATTTCTCGCAAATAAACGTCGCTTGCGTGCCTTTTCCCGCACCTGGTGCGCCTAACAAAATCAGTTTCATACAAATGGTGGATACGAATTGTGGGTGATCGACTTCAAAGTTTTCGCTTGTGTGAAGTCAATTGGCATATGGCTTTTTAGTTGTAGGACTTGTCAAAGAGGTTGAAAGAATAGCACGGATAACTATCATTTTGCTGACAGCGGATGCATATCATTAACCGCTTATACAGCTGCCTGCTATTGTCTGGCTTAGTCTTAATTTGCCTTATTTGGCGCAAAAACGATTCGCACTCGAGCCAAATCTTCAGGCGTATCAACCCCCGCTCCAGGAGCTTTGTCGGTGACATGAACGGCAATGCGATGCCCATACCACATGGCACGCAATTGTTCCAACGCCTCGCAAACCTCGATTTCAGCTTGCGGCAGCATGGGGAACTGCTTCAAAAAGCCCACTCGATAGGCATAAATGCCGATATGTCGCAGTGCTCTTGGCGTAACAGGTAACTCGGGCACACCTTGCTTTGCACCGTCGCGCCACCACGCAATGGGCGCACGGCTAAAGTACAGCGCCAAATTCTGCGCGTCCAAGACTACTTTGACTACATTGGGGTTGCGGTAGTCGTCAACCGATTCAATCGCGTGCGCAGCTGTGCTCATGCTGGCGAGGGGCTGGTTTTGTAACACCTTTGCCACCTGCAGAATCAAGTCCGGGTCAATCAATGGTTCGTCGCCCTGCACGTTTACCACAATGGCGTCATCAGGTAATTGCAAAATATCACAAGCTTCAGCCAATCGATCGCTGCCACTGGGATGGTCTGCTCGGGTCAACACGACTTCGATATGGTGTTGCTGGCAAACCATGCTTATGCTGTCATCGTCACAAGCCACCACCACACGTGCGGTTGTTCCAGCCATGACGCGTTGGGCCACACGCACAATCAATGGTAAACCTGCCACATCGGCCAGCGGTTTGTTGGGAAGGCGACTAGAACCCAAGCGGGCTGGAATCAGAACAGTAAGGTTTGTGCGATTCATGTTTTAAGAATCAACTTGGGGCAGCAAAAAATTAACCTTGCAACTTATCGATTTCTTCGTCGGTCAACACCCTAGCTTCATTTTCCAACAAGATGGGCATGCCATCGCGCACTGCATAGGCCAAGCGCGCACTTTTGGAAATCAGCTCTTGCCGCTCTCTGTCAAAAATCAATGGGCCTTTGGTGACAGGACAAACGAGGAGTTCGAGTAATTTTGTATCCATTTGTTGATGCTAACTTTGATGATGTTTGAACGATGTGGATGATTTTAAGCCTGCCAGCAGCTGATCAACTTCGGTGAAGAAGGCAGACTCCGGTACAAACTCAAGTCCTACAGCCAATGCTTGTGGTGCAGTCTGCCACAGCTTCACGGCATCTTTATCGGTACAAATCAGGCTGTAGTCAGCGTATTTATTGCCTAGTATGCTATCAAATGCATAGTGATCAGGCAGTGCAATAGTTTTTGATAATTGCAAACCTAAATCACGCAGCATGGCAAAAAACGACTCAGGGTTGGCAATGCCGGCCAACGCCAAAAGCGGTTTATTTGCACTTGTTGCCATTTCATTCAAATCAGCTAAATTGACCCTGCCGCCATCGTGTCTCCTTGCTTTTTGAGCCAAACTTCTTTTGGCGGTGAATTGTGGCGCTGTGGTAGCGATTTTGACTGGGTGATTGCCCGTGTGCAGCACCATATTATTCTGCTCTCTCAGGCGCGTTTTGCGTATTTTTTCACGCAAAGGTCCAGCTGGTAATAGCCAACCGTTACCCATGCCTCTGTCGTCCAGCACCGTGATGGCCACATCGTGGTGCAAAGCATGGTGCTGCAAACCATCGTCGCTGATGATGATGTTCGTGGCTGGGTATTTGGCCAGCAATTGAGAAGCTGCATCAAATCGTTTGGTCGCTACAAAAACCGGGACTTGGCAAGTGTTGGCCAAGAGCAAAGGTTCGTCACCCACTTGTGCGACTGAGCTGTGCGGTAAAACTTCTGTGCAAATGTCATTATCTCGTCCATAGCCCCTGGATACCACACCGACATGCCAACCCTTGGATTTGAGATGGTGTACCAAAGCAATCACAGTCGGCGTTTTGCCACCACCGCCAGCGACGATATTGCCAACCACAATGACAGGCACACCCACACGCTGCGTTTTCAGAATGCCCCAAAGGTATAAATGCCGATGCATCCATGCCAAAGCACCATATAAAGCTGACAAGGGCAGTAGCAGAATGGCCAGCCAGCCACGTGTCAGCCAGGCTTGTTGCAACGTATAGTGAATATGTTGCTTCATACTACGGTTTTATCTGCTTGCAGGATGCAGACGCTGGCGTTCAGTTGCCTGAGCCAGCTGATTTCTGCGTTGCAAAGGTGATTTGGCTTAAACCAGCTTGACGGGCGGCTTCCATCACGCTGATGACCGATTGGTGGCTGGCATTGGCATCGGCATTGATGACGATGATAGGCGCTTTACCTTGCAAGGAAGATTCCATTCGTTTGGAAGCAGCATTCAGTGCCGATGTCAATGCAAGCACGCCGCGTTGCGCCACCACTTGTTTGTCGACCGAGTACACACCCGCACTGTTCACGCTCACCATGATTTCATTGGGTCGGTCTTTGGCCGCTTGCACGTCTGCAGTTGGCAACTTGAGTTCAACTTCAGTGAATTTGCTGTAGGTGGTGGACAGCATCAAAAATATCACCACCACCAACAGCACATCAATGAAGGGGATTAGGTTGATCTCAGGTTCAGTGCTGGCACTGCGATGGGAGCGGTTTTTGAAATTCATGAACGCTGGCGTGTTGATTGCTTCGTCAAATTACTTTGTCAAATTCACCAAATGGCGCGCCAGTCGTTCAGCGGCCAATTCAAGGGTGAGCAAATAGGCATCCACACGTGCGCGAAAGTAGCGCCAAAAAATCAATGCGGGAATGGCAACAATCAAGCCAAATGCAGTGTTATACAAAGCGACAGAAATGCCGTGTGCCAATTGCGCAGGATTCGCCGTTCCCGTCGTTGATCCTTGTGAACCGAAAATTTCGATCATGCCAATTACTGTTCCTAATAAGCCAAGCAAAGGCGCTGCGGATGCAATGGTTGCCAGCGTTGATAGATATTTCTCCAATCGATGCGCAACGGTACGACCTGTCTCTTCCATCACAGCGCGCAAATCAGCTTCAGAGCTTTTCGGATTGGTGTTCAACACACGCAAACCACTGGCCAACACTTGCCCCAGCTCAGAGCTTTGCTCCAATTGCTTCACTACTTCAGGGCTTGGCACAGCATGGCGTGATACGGTTAACGCTTCATCCAGTAGCTGGGGTGGTGCAATTTTGCTGGTTTTAAGGCTGATAAATCGCTCAATAATCAGGGCCACCGCAATGATGGAACAAATAATCAAAGGCCAAATCGGCCAGCCCGCAGCTTGAATGATGGACAACAAGGTTGAATACTCCGAGTAGGTGAAGTGTTGAATATAGATGCCAATTATCGCTTACTTCTAACCCAACATCAGCCCAGCCATTCAGTACATGAAGACGCTTAAGTTGGCAAAGTCAAGGTAGTAAAGTTAACGCGGCAAAGACTCGACTTCCTTGGTCCAGCGCTCTAGCAAACGTTTGCGTTCGGCAGCTTTGCCGTATTTTTCAAAATCGTATTTGATCAAACGCACATCATCAAGTTTTGGAATTTTTGGGTCCGGTTTAAACGTACGGTTAGCTGGCACCTGCAAACTGTTGGCTTTAGCCCCGATAGACTGACCAGCAGGGCTCATCAACCAGTCATAGTATTGTTTCGCTGCCTCTTTGTTGCGCGCCCCTTTGACCAAAGCAATGCCACCGATTTCGAAGCTCGTACCTTCACATGGCGCAATGGTTTTAACTGGGTATTTATTCAAAGCCCAACCGTGGAAACCAAAGATAAAACTGATACCTATGGCAACCTCGCCTTTGGCCACATTTGGCGCTTGTGCCGTACCGCTGCGGGTATAAGTTGTGATGTTTTTGTGAAGCTTCTTCATGTAGTCAAAAGCCTGCTCCTCGCCCATCAACTGCACCAACCCAGCCAAAATCGTATAAGCCGTGCCAGACGAGGCCGGATGGGAAATTTCAATCTCACCTTTGTATTCTGGCTTGATCATGTCTGCCCAGCATTTGGGTTCGGGCAATTTTTTCTTTTTTAGAATCTCTGTGTTCCAACCAAACCCTATGGCCGATGTGTAAAACCCACCCACCATGTTTTGCGTCATCGCATATTGACGAACACTCCACAGATGCAAATCGTTAATGTAGGCTGGACGATAGGGCTCTAAAAGTCCAATTTCAGCAGCTTGCAGAAAAGGATCGCCCGTTCCGCCCCACCAAATATCTGTTTTTGGGTTATTGGCTTCAGCACGCAGTTGTGCCATGGCCTCGCCAGTTGTCTTTCTAACTTGCAATACCTTATTGCCACTCATTTTTAGGTATTCAAGGGCCGCCAATTCACACCAGGATTGATCGGTGCTGCAAATGGCATTAACCACGCCTTGTGCGAATGTCAATGATGACGTCATTAATACGTATGCAATCGCTAAAGCTCTTGTAAAAGTAGCTTTTCTAGATTTCATCTTCAGTCTTTCTATTTCGAAAAAAACACATTAATTGGCACAATACTTCATTGGTTATAAACATAAGCATCTTTGATTTAACGCAAATTCATTACTTAAAAAGCCTGCATACTGCTAATATAGGCATTTTAAGGATTCACCATGAAAATATTACTCGCTGTTGACGGCAGCACCTACACAAAAAAAATGTTGGCCTATTTGGCAACGCATGAGAGCTTGCTCAACAAGGACAACAATTTCACAGTTCTAACAGTGCATTTGCCAATACCAGCCAGAGCGCGCGCTGCAGTGGGTAAAGACATTGTTGAAGATTATTACAAAGATGATGCTGAAAAAGTGCTCGCGCCAATCGATAAGTTCTTAGCACGTCATGGAATTCAAGCTAAAAGCGTGTGGAAGGCTGGTAATGTAGGCGAAACAATTGCGACATATGCCGAAGCTGGAAAGTTTGATATGCTTGTCATGGGATCACATGGTCATGGTTCATTTTTAAACATGGTCTTAGGTTCTGTCGCTACCAAAGTGCTGGCAAATTGCAAAACCCCTGTTCTCCTAGTTCGATAACTCTGCGCAGATTTTGGTGTAAATTCTCAAATTGGATTTTGCTTAATCACACTCAGATTAACACTATTCACTGATATATAAGCATATGCGAATAAAAACTTTATTTTCTTTATTGCTCAGTTTGACGGCTTACACAGGTACTGTCACCAATGCTTTTGCGGCTGAGCCGGTACACGCCATTCCACAAGTCAAACCACTTAACCCTGCCAAAGTCGAGTTGGGTAAAAAGCTGTATTTTGACCCGCGTATTTCGCAATCTGGCACCATGTCGTGCAACACTTGCCACAACCTGTCATTAGGTGGCACGGATAACCTCAAAACGTCACTGGGTCACAACTGGCAGCAAGCGCAGATGAACACACCTACTGTACTGAATTCAACTTTTAACAAAGTTCAGTTTTGGGATGGTCGATTGCACGAAGAAGCCAAGGGCGTCTACGACGTGTCACCAGCTGATTTGGCCTTTATGCATGACAAAGTCATTGATGTGCTGAACTCAATACCTGGATATAAACAAGAGTTTAAAAAGGCTTACGGCAGCAATACCATCACGCGTGACATGCTGGTCAATGCGCTCACCGCATTCAATCAAACATTGGTAACACCTGATTCGCGCTTTGACAAATGGCTCAAAGGTGACAAAGGCGCTTTGACCAAAACTGAATTGGATGGCTACAAACTGTTCAAACAAAGTGGTTGCACGACTTGCCACGATGGCATGGCCATGGGTGGATCCAACATTGCCAAAATGGGTTTGACATCCAAATATGAAACACGTAACAAAGCCAAAGGCGCTGCGGACTTAACTGGCAAAGATGAAGACCGCATGAAGTTCAAAGTGCCCACCATGCGCAATGTCGAACTGACCTACCCTTACTTCCATGACGGTGGTGCCGACACACTAGAAAAAGCTGTGGACATCATGGGCAAATTGCAATTGGGTCGCACATACAGCGGCAAAGAAATCGATCAAATTGTGGCCTTCTTGAAAACTTTGACAGGCAAGCAACCTGATTTCAAACTGCCTATCTTGCCAGCATCAAGCAACAGCACACCCCTTCCAAAAACGGCTGAGCCAGTGCGTCACTGATCAATTTCTCTGGCTCTGTACAATCGTCTCACTGTGACTCGGTGACGATTGTTCAGAAGGAATTGATCATGATTAAAAAAGCGACAATAAAAACGATCATTGCGGCTTTTGTTTTCGCCGCATTGCCAACTTGGGCAGCCGATGTGACTTTAAGCAAAGCGGTCACTAAAGCGTCCGATGGCTCAGATGTTCCTCTTGAAATTGTCACACCAGTTGGCAAGGGGCCTTTTCCTCCTGTGCTCTACATCCACGCCAAACGCGGTTTTGAAGCCGAAGACCGCACCCACATGCGGGAGCTTGCAACCCAAGGATTTTTGGTGTTAGCGCCTGACTGGCAAAGCGGACGTTTCATCGAACGCTGGCCATCGGAACATAACCCTGATTCTGAACGCGATGTGGAAGCTGGTTTAGACTATTTGAAAACATTGCCAAACGTTTGCAAACAACCCGCTGGTGTCATCGGTTTGTCACGTGGGCCTTATTACGCGATTCGGCTTGCAGCCAAACGTGGCCCCGATATTGCTGCCATTGTGAGCTACTACGGCCACATGCAAAACCCGAACGCGCCAGAGCCCGACCAACTGTTTCGCATCGCGCCAGAAGTAATGCAAATCACCACGCCTGTGTTGTACCTGATAGGTGACGCCGATTTTGAACTTCGCCGCATGAACGGAGGCCGTGCTTTTTATGCACTGTGGGAGCGTGGCATCCCAACTGAATGGCAAGAATACCCGATGGCACGGCGTGCATTTGATTTTCGCGCCGACCAAACCCCAGAAGAAAAAATCGCCACAAAACATGCCCGCGAACGGGCTAAAAATTGGCTTGCGAAGTGGATGAAATTAACTCCGCAATTGGGGTGCAGTGGCAAATAAGAAAACGCGATAGTCTAAAAACCCGGTCAATCAATATCACGCTTTGATGGTCGTGGAATTTTTTTGAATCGAATTTTGCGGTCTAACTCTATGGCGTCTTTTTTAACTTGCCGCTCGGCGTCTATCTTCTCACCCACTGCCAGCCATTGGGCAAATTCTTCTGGTGTTTCCAGGGTGATGCGCCCCAAACTGTTGGCGCGAAAATCGTAAATCACCACTTCAGCCGCTTTTTGTAAATTGACTCGCCCTTTGCCCAACAAGGCGCCGCGCGCTTTGCCCACTGCCTCTAGCACTTGTTCGTCGGTGTGTCCAATGACCTCTTCCATCTTCAATTTGAAACGATCAACCAAATTCTGCGGGTAATTGGCGATGAGGTAATCCAGCAACTCTAGCGCCACTTCTTCCTCTTCAAATGCATTGCGCCCCACTGCGCCGCTGGCGGCTAAGTTGTAGCCACTTTTGGCGACAATGATGCGCGGCCACAACATGCCTGGCGTGTCGTATAAATAAAAATCTTCTGCCAGCGTGATGCGCTGTTCGGTTTTGGTCACGCCCGCTTCGTCACCCGTGCGGGCATAGCGCTTGCCTGCCAAGGTATTGATGAGTGTCGATTTACCTACATTGGGAATGCCACAAATCAAAACCCGCAGCGGTTTGACCATGCCACCCCGCAATGGAGCCAATTCACGACAGGCTTTGATGAGTTGTTTAGCAGGTGCTGTGTCTGTGGCTGATAAGCCGATGGCACGAGTGGCTGGCATGGAGTTGTAATGCGCCAACCACAACTCGGTGCGCACAGGGTCAGCCAAATCTTGCTTATTCAAGACCTTCAAAGATGGCTTGCCTTTGGTAAGTTGCGCCAGCATAGGGTTGGCACTCGATGCAGGCAAACGCGCGTCTAACATTTCAATCACCACATCAATGTCTTTGATGCGGTCTTGAATCGCTTGCTTGGTCAAGTTCATGTGACCGGGGAACCACTGAATGGCCATCTGTGCGCTTTCTGGAAATAATGCTTATCAGAGGGTAATCATAGTTGCAAATTTATATGCTATGAATGCTATATATTTGATAGCAACTTAGGCAATAAATACCAAGTCTAGAGGCTGAATTTAATGTATTTTAACTGAATACATAGTATGCTTTGAAGTCATTTACTTTTATATCGTACTCCTGATTTACCCTAGGACTGACTTTTAACTTACATCCAAGCCGAATTTAGGCTTATCATTTCAACTTTGCTAACAAAGTAAAGTACGCCGCTGTGTTGGTAAGTGTCAACGTTCAATCACGATTACAACCATGACTTTCATAGGAGTTGCAACATGACATCTAATCTCATTTTGATCATCAACTTGGCAGCTATTGCCGTTATGCTGCTTTGCTTATTTACTGTTTTACGATTGCGATCTGAAATTCCAGGGGGAGTCGTTGGTAAACAATGGAGCTTGCTTACCTTGATGGTTAGCCTATTCACATTAGGTTATTTTGTTACACCATTTTTCACTCGACTACCAACCGATGTTATCAACCTGCTTGTCGCATTAATTTTCTTTTTTGGGGCAATTTATGTACTGATAACTGTAAAACTGATTTATCGAATCATTGAAGAGATGACCCGCTGAATCCGAAAATGCTAAGAACGCAAGTACTGAGAAAGACTCCAAAAGGAGTCGATGAAATGAAGTACCGAACTTTCGGCCTTCATCAATCGGTGCGTTCTTTGCTGATAATCATTGACGGTGTCTCGACCGTAGAAAAATTACTGGGATACACCGCGCAGCTACACGATGCTGAAGAAACCCTGAGTTGGTTAATTCAGGAAGGATTCGTTGAAGAAGTATCACCAACCCAACCCGCTACGAACAACACATCTACATCGCTGCCTCAAGCTGCACCGATTGAGAAAACAGGTAAATTGGCACTGATTGCTCTTACGCGTGAGATATTGGGTGCTGATGCAGCTAAAGTGCTCAAACGTCTTGACGATGTGCCAGATACACAAAATGAACTGATAATGGCCGCAGACAAATGCTACAAATTCATCAAATTAACCATTGACGAAAACAAAGCACATCAATATTTAAAGGCTAGCCAAGCCTTGTTGTCTAAATTAAGCTAAAGGTTATTTCGGCGCCGAGTTGATAACTTTTTTGGGCATCTCCACAGATGTACATTATTTCCCAGGTGCAACATAACGCGCCAACAAATCAGCAAATTGTGGTTGCCAGTTGGCCAGTGCGGTGGTGTCACTGCCAAAAGTTTGTTTCAAGAACGCCAAAGACAATGCTTGCGTGGCGGCTTTCACTTTAGGGTTTAACTCAGCGCCACCCGTGTTGGTGCGGTCGGTAAAGATGCTGTGCGAGCCACCGGCAAACACCACCAAGGTTTTACGCGGATCACCAATCGCGTCAAACACTTTCACGCGGTCTTCATAACCTGAGTTGTAACTGGGTACCATGATGTCGTCCGCGGTGGCGGTGACGTGCAATGTTGGCAAGGACACGCCACCCAAGATGGACGCCGTATTGGTGTAGCCATAGAACGGAGGTGCAGACAAAATCATGGCAGCTTTGAAGCGCGGGTCACGCAAATTAAATTCTTGCCCGTTTATGTCTTTCTTAGGAACCTTGGCACCAATCACCAGCATGGTTGTTGAGGCGCCATAAGAATGCCCCGCCATGACCAAGCGCTCCGTGTCAAATCGTCCTCTCAATTGTGGCTGTTGCAACAGTTCTGACAACGCAAAGCTCACATCTTTGGTGCGATCTATCGCTTCTGAATCTTGTGCCGCAGCAATCAAACGACTAGCCAAAGTCAAAGGGTTACCAAACCACACTTGCCTGTCACTGCCAATATGCTGCACATGCAAGCTGGCATAACCATTGGCAGCCCAATATCGACCTAAATATTGGTAGCCATTGCGTGAGCCACCCAGACCGTGTGAAAACACGATCAAGGGCACGGGTTTGAATGCTTTGGCATCATTTTCAACCACTGCTTTGGGCAAATACAAACGCACAGGCACGCTGCGTTTGCGACTGTCATCCAGCCAATCAAAATCTTGTGCGACGAGTGCATCAGCAAAAGCAGTGGATTCAAACCACCCCCTGCGCTCGCTGGGACTTGTTGCAACACCAGCATCTGTTTTGCTGTCACTTTGCGCAAAACATACCAAACTTGGCACAAGCGCCAACAAACCAGCAGCCATGCTGGTTTTCAGAATGATTCGTCGTTTGGATGATTGGGTGTAGGTTGTCATGCGCATATCGATACCAAATGGATGCTATTGTTGGCATTTCAAGCCAAAATGCAAGCCAAATGCGCTTTTATAGGTCACAAAGTCTAACTTTACCGACTATTTACTTTGCAGCTTTATGTGCCAAATTTGCCGCCAAATTTGTCGCTAAAAGGCTCAAAGCATCATAGGCGTGCCCTGCATGTGCATTCCATGCCGTGACTGCTTTGCCCTGCATGGCGACCAGCGCCACATCACCGCGCGCGGCGGGGCCGGTTAATGCTTGGGCAGCACCTTGGGTTTGAATGTTGTTCACGGCGTTTTGCAGCAAGGTATTGCACAGGGGTTCAATCATGTGCATTGGTACACCGCTTTTTTGCCACAAATCTGTTGCTATGCTGTGCAGCACAGGGACAAAGTTGGTGGCAAATACGGCCGCTGCGTGGTACAAAATTTTGTCTTTAGCCGCCAAATCAAAACACTGCCCACCAATGTGTTGAAAAGCTTTTCTTAACGCTGTCGTTGCAAACACATCGCCCTCTAAGGCGCATATGGAGCCCGCAAATTGCTGCGCAGCCCGCTCAGGTGCGCTGAAGCTCAACAAGCAATGCGCACTGGCTGTGTGTGCACCTGATGCTTTCAGTGTGGCTATTTCAGATGCTGCCAAAGCGCCGCTACAGTGAAAAATGATAGCGCCTTTGGCAATCAATACACCGGCTACAGCCTGCTTTTCTATATATTTTGTCAATTCTTCGGCAACCGGCTTGATGTGCGCATCGGGCACAGCCAGCATCCACACATCGGCAGCACGCATGGCTTCAATGTGGGTCACTGCCCGCCCTGAACCAATAAACTGCACGGCTTCCTGTGCGCTGGATAATGATCGCGTGCACACATCTTGTACCGCAAACACGCCCTTTTTGTGCCACAAATGTGCCAATGTGCGTCCAACCCGTCCAGCGCCTATGATATTGATTGTTTTCAAATCTTTGCTTTCTAAATCTTTGTTTTCTAATTTTCAAACCCTGATGAAACCCGCATGAAACTGTACCACGACGAAATCACCACTCCCGTACGCGATGCCGCCAGCATTGTTTTGCTGCGCGACCATGCCGACGGTTTGCAAGTTTTTTTAATGAAGCGCCACGGTTTATCGGATGTACTGGGCGGTGCTTATGTGTTTCCAGGTGGTAAGGTGGATGAGGCCGATGCGCAACTGGACGCCGCCCAATATTTTGACCAAGACAGCAGTGCATTACCAGCCGCATTGGATGAAATAGAGCTAACGCCCAACCAAGCCAGCGCTTTGTTTGTGGCTGCATTGCGTGAGTCATTTGAAGAATCTGGCGTGTTGTTTGCAGCGCAGGCTACGGGAGAACAAATACAAGCCGCAACCGCATTGCACCAAGAGGGACTTCCGTTCAAGCAAATTTTGCAGCAATTGGCCTTGCGCTTGCAAACGCAAAACATTGTGCCGTGGTCGCGCTGGATCACACCCAAAATGTCCTCCGTTAGCCACAAACGCTTTGACACGCGCTTCTTCATCGCAGCACTACCTGCCAACCAAACTGCATCGAGTGCCAACCATGAAACCACCGAATCAATTTGGCTCAGCCCGCGTGAAGCGTTGACAAGCTATTGGAACAAAGATATTTCTCTCGCGCCTCCGCAGATCATGAGCCTTGTGCATTTGGCGCGCCACGATTCTGTCGCAAGCATCATGCAGCAAGCCAAGCAAACACCCGTGCCTTTGATTGAACCCCAACCCTACAACATGGACGGCACCCGCGTGATTTGCTACCCTGGCGACGCTCAACACCCGATACCCACCCGCGCCCTGCCCGGCCCCACACGTTTGTGCTACCGCAACAACCGTTTTGAACCTGTGGATGGATTTGAGGCTTTGCTCAAAGATTAAAAAATCCGCTGGATGTAATGAAGGTCAGTGCTGATACGGCGATCAAAAATGCAGTGAAATGAAAATAGCTCCACCACAAATACCGTTGCCGTAATTGATGTGGTGGTAAATTAGAAATGAGATACACGGTATTTTGGGTCGCATCACAGATAACCAGGCTGGGCAGTTCGCGGGTGTATTTTATGGTGCGTTTGGCCAAACGCCGCCAATCCCTTCGTCCATATCAATTTCACCATTGCCATTGAGATCAAAACGTTTTACCAAGTTTTTACTATCGCGTTTCCATTCCGACAATAACGCGCTGACCTCTTGTGACAAACTTAGATTAATGTGATCTATACCCAGTGTAGAGAATTCGCCCAACACATAGGTATTCACTCCACTCAAAAGCAATTCTTCACTTTTTGTACCCAGGCACGGTATGCTTTTGGGACGATCTAGCATATCGGTCACCAGCACAGCCTGTGCCATCATTAATTTCAACGTGCTGACATCGTTCATTCTCTCAGCCTTTGTCTACGCCTGGGAGTGATACATCGATACCATGCTGGACAGGGTAAGTTGTTGTCTCGCGATTGACACTTGCACGTCCAAAGAGTTCCACATAGCCTTGGGCGGCTGAACCAATTTTCGAGGTTGGCAATTCAGCAATTGCACGCGCACGCGCATGAGTCGATAACCAAGATGCAAATGCAATCAGAGCAATTAAAGAAAGGCACAATAACCAAGCACTCGACTCAATGCCACTTTGTGCTGCGACCAAAAACAGTGCAAAATAACTGGCCGATGTTAGTGACTCCTGATAACTGCTTTGCAATCCACGAATCATGGTTTATCAGGCATTAAATCTGCTGCCAATATCAACGTCGCTCATTTCTACAGCCGAAAATTTCAAATGCTCAAAGGCTTTGAAATTGAAAAGTCTAGCCAATATCAAACTTGGAAATTGTTCAATGCCTGTATTGTTGATATTCACACTCTCGTTATAAAACTCGCGTCTATCCGCAATCGCATTTTCTAAACCACTGATGCGAGACTGCAAATGCAAGAATTGTTCGTTTGACTTTAATTCTGGGATTGTTGGCGCACCACTGCGCGCGCCTTCAGCTGAACCAAGCACCAACATTGTGTGTTTCCGAGCTGAGACTGAGAGGCGCTTTGATTACTTTTTCTAGAGTTTCTTGCTCATGTTTCATGTACTGCTTGCAAGTATCAATCAGCTTTGGCAGTTCATCATGTCGTTGCTTTAACAGAACATCAATATTCGCCCATGCCTTGGAAACATTGTTTTTAATGTTTACCAGACTATTGAACAACATCACGCCGTACACGATCAAAACGATTAGCAGGACTAAAAATATGATGCCCATTACCAACTCCTTGAAGTTACCTATTTACAAAATAATCTGCGCATTAGTCTAACAGTGTTCGAAAAAAGTTTTAAGCCTGAAGATGGGTTTATGGCTTTGTTTCTTGACACAATTTCTTGATGCTGGCTGTTGATTCAGCGCAAATTACTAGCATTCTTCTTGGCTCTGTACCATTTGGTAGATTGACTAAATAACTGCATCGCTATAGTATGGTTTTTCATTCAAGGAGAAGCCATGCGTACGTACATCACTTTCCGCCGTAAATTTCTTCCTACCGGCACAGCCATTGTTTTGCTGACAACGTTACCCATCGCCCTGCAAGCGCAGCAGCAGCAAAAAGTATCGGGTCCGCAAGCACGCTACTGGGTGCAAGCCGAAACCCGTTCCGGCATGGCGGGCATGATGGCTGGCGGCGCAGGCGGCATGGGTGCTGCCATGAGTAGCATGTTTGGTCGTGGTGGTGGCAGTAGTCATTCCAAAACCTTGAAGCTGGATTTGGGTGCGGTGCGTGATGCCAACCCCGCCACAGGGCAACACACCATTCCGCCAGCACTCAACATGGGTGAGAGCTTGCCATTGTTTGGTGAGAAACGCGCACCCCGTGAGTATGTGGAGCGTGATGTACCGCAATGGGAAGAGCGTGATGGCAACATGCGCATGCTGTTCTTCTGGGGCTGTGGTGAAAACGTAGGTCCAGGTCAACCGGTGGTGTTGGACACCAAAGAAATCATGGCAGGTCGATTGCCCACCAACATGCGCTCGGCTTACGTGCGCGACAATACACGCGGCCCTGCTTTAGGGCGCGACCGTGGCTTTGCCGACTGGCCCAACGCCAACGACAACCCATCGGTACCAGCTAGCGCATCCATGGTGGGTGACCATGCGGTCAGCAGCAACATCAGCCCCAACATTCGTTTCTTTGTATCTGCGGCCAACGATTATCTTGACCCAGTCAACATGGCCAGCGCCAACGACACGTCGGGTGGTATGCGTCTCACTTGGAGCGCGGTCGACCGCAGCCTGGGTTATTTCGCTACAGCCATGGGCATGCGCGAAACAGCACCGCGCACCGCTGACATGGTGATGTGGAATTCCAGCGCACAACGCATGTTGGGTGGCGAAGCCTTGATGGGTTTCTTACCACCTGCCGAAGTGAATCGATTGGTGAGCGAGCGCATTGTCATGTCGCCCAGCACAACAGACTGCGTGATTCCCAAGCAAGTACTCGAAGCCGCAGGGGGTCAAATTTTCATGAGCAGCTTAAACGCTTTTGGTCCTGAGCTGAATGTGGTGCATCCACCCCGCCCCAGTGATGTGCGTGTGGAGTGGAAACAAGAATACGCTGTCAAAGTTCGCACCCGCTCAACCACAAGCATCTTGCCTATGATGGCTGGCGCTGGAAGCTCAGACCGTGACGATCGTCCCTCCCGCGACCGTCGCTCAGGCCCTTCAGGGTTCAGAGGCTTTTTTGGGCGCTGAGCTGAATTCCACGCAGCCACATGTTCACCATGGTGGGGTCGTTGCAGGTGCGAAAGTCTTGGTACACGGTTTCGGCTTCGGGGTAAGTGCGGCGTAAAAAGTTCAGCCATTGTTTCAAGCGGCCAGTGCGCGACTTTTTATCGAGCCGCTTGGATACCAATTCCCAATAGTCATTGATCAAGGGCAACAAGCTCGCCCAATCCAACGCTGGGGTGGGCTGTTGCTCAGCATCATCAAGCGCATGAATGGCACGCGCCAATGCTGGGTTTTGCACCATGCCGCGCCCCAGCATCAAGGCATCGCAGCCAGACAGCTCACGACACCGTGCGGCATCTTGCACGGTCCAAATTTCACCATTGGCAATCACCGGAATGTTGACCACCGCGCGCACATCGGCAATGCGCTCCCAGTACGCGGGCGGGCGGTAGCCGTGGGCTTGTGTGCGGGCGTGCACCACCAATTCACTGGCACCGCTTTGCGCAATGGCAAGCGCGCATTCTTCTGCGCGGCTATCGTCTTTGAAACCCAAACGCATTTTGGCTGAAACAGGAATGTGTGCAGGCACAGCGCGCCGCACCGCTGCAACAATTTGCGCCACCAGCTCAGGCTCGTCCAACAGCGCCGCACCGCCGCCATGGCGGTTCACCACCTTGGCGGGGCAGCCAAAATTCAAATCAATGCCAGGCGGGTTCAACCGTGCCAATGAAGCTGCGTTGTCAGCCAAACATGCCACATCAGAACCCAACAACTGCGGCCGCACAGGCACACCGCTGCTGGTGCGCCAGCCATTGAAAATCTCTGGCACCACGCGCTGGTACACGCGGTCGGGCAACACGGTATTGGTGACACGAATAAACTCTGACACGCAGCGGTCCACACCACCTGCGCGGGTGAGAATGTCGCGCAAAACAAAATCGAGAAGCCCCTCCATAGGGGCGAGAATGATCAAGGCTTAAATCAGCAGACTGTCAAAAAATCAGTCACAACGCGCCCATGAAATCTTTCTTGCCTAAATCCACACCGTTATGTCGCAAGATGTTGTACGCGGTGGTGACATGGAAGAAAAAGTTTGGCAATGAATAGTGCATCAAGTAAGTTTGACCCGCAAATTTGCGTTCGCGTGGTGTGCCTGGGTTCAAATGGATTTCACGTGCTTCGCTGCCATCGATACTGGCGGCATCAAGCGTGCCCAAGAGTGCGATCGTTTTGTCAATGCGCGCGCGCAAATCGGCAAAGCTGGATTCGTTATCGTCAAAGCTCGGTACTTCTTTGCCAGCTAAGCGCATGCACGTACCCTTGGCAAAATCGCAAGCCACTTGCACTTGTTTGGTCAAGGCAAACATATTCGGAAACAAACGGCTTTGCAGCAAAGCTTCAGGCGCAAATTTGTTGGCTTCAGCATGCGCTTCGGCTTTGCTTAAAAATGCACTCATGGCTTTGAGCGTATGTTGAAACACAGGGACAGATGCGGTGTACATAGAGAGAGACATGGTGAATCCTTAAAATAGTAGCTATAGAAATGACCGAACAACGAAAAGCAGCAAGTCTAACGCCAAGCGAATAACCATGCCTGACACACCTCAAGATGCCAATGCGGATGCGCAGATATTCACTGTCACCGTGCAGCCCACAGAGGCAACATTTCAAATCGCAGCCAACCAAACCATTTTGCAAGCCGCCGAACGCGCGCTGATTTACCCTTTGAGCTCCTGCCGCAACGGTACTTGTCGCACCTGCATCAGCACTCTGGTCAGTGGCAGCGTGCGCTACAACACCGACTGGCCTGGCCTCTTGGCAGAAGAAAAAGAAGCTGGTTTGCTATTGCCCTGCTGCGCGCATGCGCAAAGTGACTTGGTGGTGCAGTTTGGCATCAATCATGCTTGACCAAGCCATGTTTAATGATGAAATTGACCTCTAGACGGCGTATTGATTGCCTAGTATGCTATTAAATATATAGCACACATAGACAACGCACTTCCACCTAAGATAAAGAGCGTTTCAAGCGAATCTCTTCCAATTTCGCGCCCCCTACTTCCACGGTTTTCAGGGTGTTCATTTCGCGCTTGAAGCCAGCTTTTTCGTAAAATTCCAATGCGCGTTCGTTTTGTAAGAGCACCCACAGCGTGGCGTCGGTGAACTCTTCTTCCAACATGCCTTCGCGGGCAGCATCCCACAGCGCCAAACCCACGCCTTTGCCCCAATGTTCGGGTTCTACATAGATCGCCCAAATTTCGCCAGTAGTGGGTTTGGATTTTTCGTCGCGGCTGCGATCAAAGCCGACAAAGCCAATGACTTTTTCGCCCGTTTTGGTGGAGCCCATGGCTACCCACACTTGGGGTTCGCTGTATTCAATGGCGTCTTGCCAAAAGGCTTGGCGCTTGGCTGTCGATAAGTTGTCGAGATGTTCGTCTGCCATGATGCCGGCATAGGCCATTTGCCATGCGCGAATGTGGATGGCGGTGATGGCGGGGACATCGCCCTCGGTAGCAGGGCGTACGGTGATGTTTTGCATGTTAAATGTGTGACTGAAAAGATGGGAAGGAAGGTGTGAAAGTAAGAAATCAAATTAAAATAAATGAAGTGGTCGATAATAACGATACTCGGACCACAGCTCTCACAAATTTTTAACTGCATTGGAGAAAATCATGGCAAAAGGCGTTGGCTCACAAAAAATGGTTAAAAAACCGAAAAAAGACACCACTCCCCCAAAAGCAATTTCGTTGGACAAACCCCAACCCAGCGTGGTCACGCAAGTGCCCTTGCGCGGCAAAGCGGCCAAGCTGGCGAAGAAATAATTGCAAGATACTGCTCAGATGCAGCAAGCGCCTGCATCGCCCCCAACGCAAGCCCGCAATCCATTGCACGGCGTGACGCTGGAGGCCATGGTCACCGCTTTGCAAGCGCACTACGGTTGGGACGAGCTGGGGCAGCGCATTCACATTCGCTGTTTTGTGCTGGACCCCAGCGTGGCATCTAGCCTGAAATTTTTGCGCAAAACGCCTTGGGCGCGTGAGAAGGTGGAAAGTTTGTATTTATTCATGCTGCGTGAACAAAAACGCGCAGCACACTGATTTTGCTCCCAGTCAAAAACGGCGTCGGCCCCAGCGTTGTTGGTTTACCTAAAAATGACGCGAAAGATGAATCTGCCCAATGGCGCACCATCACCGACTTTTTAGTTGAACGCTTCCCCGCTATTCCCCGCGCCACATGGTTGCAGCGCATGGCCGATGGCGATGTAGAAGACGAATTCGGCGTAGCCGTCACAGCAGAGCGCCCTTACCAAGGCCATATTCGCGTTTACTACTACCGCGATCTGGAGGTAGAAGAACGCATCCCTTTCGATGAAGTGATCTTGCACCAAGACGAACATCTCATCGTCGTCGACAAGCCGCATTTTTTGCCTGTCACCCCATCAGGCAAATACTTGCAAGAAACGGTGTTGGTACGTTTGAAGCGCAAACTGGGTTTGGACGATTTGGTTCCCATTCACCGCATCGACCGCGACACCGCCGGTTTGGTGCTGTTCAGTGTTCAACCCCAAACACGCGATGCCTACCAAGCCCTGTTTCGTGAACGCGCTGTGAACAAAACCTACCATGCCATCGCACCGTGGAACCCCACCAACCGCTTTCCTATTCAATACGAAAGCCGATTGGACGAAGACAAATCAGCGGGCCGTGGTTTCATGACGCAATGCGAAGTGGCCGGCACGCCCAACAGTTTGACCCACATTGATGTGCTGCAAATCAAAGGCGACTGGGCCAAGTACCGACTCAAGCCCGTCACCGGCAAGCGCCACCAATTGCGCGTGCACATGAACGCGCTGGGCTTGCCCATCAAAGGCGATGGCATTTACCCCGTGCTGACACCTGAAGGGCAAATCGATTACGCCAACCCTTTGCAACTGTTGGCCAAATCCATTGAGTGGCGTGACCCCATCACCCATGCATGGCGACAGTTTGATAGCTCCTTTGAATTATTGTTATAACGCAAACCATTGCGTAAGCTTTGCACTCTTTTTCACGTCTTGCAACAAACCATTGAACAAGGAGTCAACATGCACCACAGCTTTAAAAATTTGCTTATTACAACCGCACTGTTCGCAACCACCAGCACGTTTGCCAATGAAGCTCTGCTGTTAGAAGCACGCAATGTTGCCAGCATGGTGCCGCCCAAATTACTGCAAGTGTTGACTGAAGAAATTGCCAAGGGAGGTCCTGCATCTGCCATTGAGGTTTGCAATGTGAAAGCACCCCAAATGGCCAAAGCCGCATCCGAACAAACGGGTTGGATGGTGAAGCGTGTCAGCCTGCAAAACCGCAATCCCAAAGCCGTCCCCGATGCGTGGGAACGTGCTGTGCTTGAAGATTTTGATAAACGCGCTGCAGCAGGTGAAAGTCCTACGACGCTAGAAAAAAGCGAGCTGGTGAGCAATGGCGATAAAGGCAAGGAATACCGCTATATGCGCGCTTTACCAGTTGGCAATATTTGTTTGGCTTGTCATGGTACAGCTGACAAACTCAGTGCCGAAGTTAAATCCAAGCTGCAATCACTGTACCCCAACGACAAAGCGGTTGGCTACACCTTGGGCCAATTGCGCGGCGCGATGACGATACGCAAACCGCAGTGATTTGCACTTGCTGACCCTTTCGAATTGTTCAGCATCAGCGACATGACATGGCTTTAAGAGCCAAGGCGATGTACGTTGATTTACACCTTACTCCCTGTTGATCGCCTTTTCATATTTTGGACGCAGACTATTTTAAAGATGTATAATTTATGCATCTTTAAGATTCATCAACCAAAAGCAGGAGTTTTCCCATGTCAACCGTCACTTCCAACACCCTGGATATTCGTGAAATCGCCCCGCGTGATAGACACGCCGTCATCTTCGCCCGCTTTGATGAACTTCCTGCTGGCGAATCGCTGGAGCTGATCAACGACCACGACCCAAAGCCGCTGCATGGTCAGTTTCAGATCCGTTCTGCAAACGCATTCTCATGGGATTATCTGGAAACTGGCCCCAACGTTTGGCGCGTTCAGATTGGTAAAAAGGCCATAGCCAGTGGTGGCAGTTGCTGCTCTGGCGGTGGATGCTGCGGTTAAATTTGAGCTTGTTCCTTTCACCTTTTCGAGTATCAAAAAGTGGGTGTAGTTTCTTCGCTACGCCCACATTAATACCCACACTCGTCAGCGGCAATACTGACTAAGTGCCTGTATCAGATGGATATGGCATTCACAACGCTTGCTCTTATCAGGTTTGATTCAACCGTCTTTGCCATCCAGGCGCGTTCGGATCAACCATGGTGTAAACACCCAGAGATAAAGCATAAACGCAACGCTCCATGCTGTTGCCGCTGCCACGAGCGAGAGCATCAACAGCTCGGGTGAAACCAGCGGTAAAAACACACGTAGAACTGCTGCCAACATCACCAAAATATAGGCAAGCACCTCAAGTTTAGAAGCTTGAATCGGCCTGCCGGTATGGCCGCGTGCCGTGCGCGTCACCATGCCAATAATGAGCCCCCCCGTCGCACCAACAGCCAAGGCATGAACGCCAGCCGAAACAGTCACGATACCAATCTGAGCCAAAGCCAGTAACGCCAGTCCCACCGGAAACCACGCATATGCAGCATGCAATATCCACAAGACTGGGCGATTCTTCGTCATCCACGGCCGCCAGCCCAGCCACCGTTTGAGTTGCAATCCACTGGCCAAAGCCAGTACCAGCATGCCAAACAAACTTGCGGGTACAAACACCCACAACGCCAAGCCCAACCCAGTCAAACCAAGCGTGACCCACTCGTTGCGTTTGTCAGCAACCAGCTTCAAACCCGGCGTCACTGCCATGGTGAAGGCCGGAATAACGCGCCCTGCCATCACGCATTCGATCATCACAATCAAACCCAAGGCAGCGTACAAGGGTGTGATCGCAGACACATTCAGCATGCCACTCACTGCCAAATGAAACACTGCATTCGCAGCGGCCAGTAAAACCAAAATTACCGCAAGTGGTAAATTGCGGTGATTGCGCGAACGCAGCAAAATGTTGACCAACACGCCCGCTACCAATGGCAGCAATGCCATGTCCAGTACCATGTACAGCTGATAAGGCCCCACCACTGCCGTAACGCGGGCGGACAGCCATACAAGCGCCAAGGCACCCAACGCTGGGCCACGTGAGGTGGCCAAACCAGTCCAGTTTTTACCTGCGGTCAGCAAAAACCCCACGATGATGGACACCGCAAAGCCAAACAGCATCTCATGCGCATGCCATAACAGTGGCGGCACGCTGGTTGCCAGTTGCATCTGCCCAAGAAACAGCGCAATCCACAAAGGCACGATGACCGCAGCCAGCAAAGCACCGCCCAAGTAAAACGGTCGAAAGCCCAATCGCAGCAAAGGCAGTCCTTGCGGTGTTGGCATACCAAGGTTCATGTGTTTGAAAAGGGGGAGTTCGTTTGATTTCATGGTGATTCGCTAATTAATAGATGTATTTTACATGCATCTATTAATTAAATCCGCATAAAATACAGGCATGCCCGCTTATGAAAGATGGAAATGCGCCTGACCGACTACACCGACTACACCCTGCGAGTGCTGATGTTCTGCGCGCTCAACCCAGAGCGCTCGGTGACGATTGCAGAGCTAGCTGACAGCCATGCCGTGTCCAAAAATCATTTGATGAAAATCGTCAACGACTTGTCGCGTCAGGGTTTGCTACATACCACACGCGGGCGCGGCGGTGGCCTGCGGCTACTAAAGCCTGCATCCGAAATTTGCATCGGTGATGTGGTGAGACAAACTGAAACGGATTTCAGAATGGTCGAGTGCTTTGACAAAAGCCATAACGAATGCACGTTGACAGCCCATTGCCAACTGAAACAAGTGTTTCATACCGCACTGCAAAGCTATATGGCTGAGTTAGATAAGGTCACATTGGCAGATGTCACCCAAGCCATCGCAAACCCTGGCGCAGAAAACACGGTGCATTTCGCACCCAAACGCGGACAGGCGCGCCGCTAATTCATCCCCGAATCAATACGGTTTGCCATCTTTGTGCAAGAACTGCCACTTGCCATCACTGCCCAGCTTGGCCTGCAAATCATCATCTGGGTAGCTGCCTGCATCGCCCGACGTGCGGTCGCCCACTTCCAGATACAACACTTCTGCTGTTGATCTATTCACCAACTGGTGGGCATTGCCAGTACCCGCTTTGAAACCCGCGCACATGCCAGCCGTTAAAGTGGTTTCGCCTTCATCGGTAATCAGAATGGCCACACCTTCCAAGATGTAAACAAATTCATCTTGCTGGGTATGCGCATGACGCAGTGCGGAGATGGCACCTGGCTGCAGGCGGGTGAGGTTCACGCCAAAATTGGACAAACCAAACACATCACCCAATGCCCGCTTTTCGCGCCCTGCCATACGCGAGGCAAATGGCTCAGGGTAAACCGATGGCTTGGCACGCGGCACAACATCTTTGGCCATCACAGCAACGGGAATCATATTAAACCTCCATTCATTTGAATGCTGTGTTGAACGAATCACAGCAAGCATCTATTATGATAATGACATAACTATTTCATTTTCGTGTTCCACACATCAAGCAAAAGGATTTAAAGATGCACAAACAAACCAAAATTTGGCTTTTAACAACCGCCATCTTGACCGCCAGCAGCGCGTTTGCCAACGACGCCTTATTGACCCAAGCGCGCCAAGTTGCCAGCATGGTGCCACCCAAATTGCTGCAAGTTTTAACAGAAGAAATAGCCAAGGGTGGTCCCGCATCTGCTATTGAAGTTTGCAGTGTCAAAGCGCCAGAAATGGCCAAAGCAGCTTCGGAACAAACGGGTTGGACTATCAAACGCGTTAGCCTTCAAAACCGCAATCCCAAAGCCGTACCCGACGCATGGGAACGCGCAGTACTTCAAGATTTTGACAAACGTGCGGCTGCTGGCGAAAGCCCGGTCACATTGGAAAAAGGCGAAATGATCATCAGTGACGACAAAGGCAGCGAATACCGCTACATGCGCGCGTTGCCGGTTGCACCCATTTGTTTAACCTGCCATGGCACTCCAGACAAATTGGGGGCCGATGTACCAAACAAACTGCAAGCGCTTTACCCCAACGACAAAGGCACAGGCTACACCTTGGGTCAATTACGTGGCGCAATGACCATTCGCAAGGCGCAGTAAGCCTAGCGCACAAGCGCAAAAATTTAAACGACCTATCGTGCTACTTTTTTAATAGCACTATAGGCAATCAATACGCTGGCTACAGGCTAGTTTTTTATATTTTTTGACATGCAAACGGCGTTGCAGTTGCAGTCATCAGGGTTGGCCACCAACAGCCATGCAATGGCGGTGACCCCAAAAATAGCGGCGTACCACCAGTCATTCCCAGTGAAGAGCTTGCCCACCCAGCCAATGGCCGTGCCAGCAGCCACGCAAGCCAGCAACAACCCTAAGCGGGCTTTGCGGTTGACGGGTGATGCAGTTGGCGTTGCAGGTGTTTGTAACTCGTTCATGGTGAACAAGTTTACTGCAAATCAGCGTTTAGCGGCTTGAACGGACTAAGCGGATTCCAAAAGAGTTGCCTCGGTATTCTTTGTTTCCTGCCGTAGCGGGGGGGCGTAAAACCGATCCGGTGCTGTCTCTATCAAACCCAGATTCATTTGTCCAATATGCGCGTGAACTTACCTCTGGAAAATCTGACAACTTGCTGCTTAATAAACCTAACGCAACCAGCTCATTTCTTGATGGTAAGCGCCAATCCGTAAAACCACACAGCGCACTTGCATTGACGGCATTCTTGTAACCTATTGAATTGCTTTCAGCATTGACTTGACCACTTGTCGGCGCAGCGTAAACACTGGGTCTACCTGCAATTTCAAATTCAACTTGCAATGCGGTTGTGCTATCGAAATTGGTAAATGTTAGTCCAACAAACCGCATATCCGCAGGATTTAAACTTTTACCTTCCCAAATCAAGCCGGTAGCGTAATCTTTGGCACATTGCGTGCCATAGTTCCCACCCGCAGGGTTGGTGACATAGCCATAGCCCGTGGTAGGTTCTGTAGCAGCAGAATCGGTTGGTGTGGAACCTGCAGTCCCACCAGTACTAGTTTCTTCAGGCGCTGTGGCATCGCCACCACCGCTGCAAGCGGTGAGCATAGCGGTGAGCAAAATAGCAGTTAATGATTGTTTAATGATGCGCATGGTTGGTGTCTGTTTATTTACTCAACTAAAAACTTCGTCTCAAGCTTCGTATGTCAAAGCGTCGTCATACAAAATAAAGTTATATGTAAACGTAGATGAACTTCCCGTTTTGTAAACGATGGTGCCTGTGATAATTCGGGTTTCAGAATTAATATTCCCTGTAATTGAAACTACATTGATATTGCCTGTTGCAGATAATGCGCCAGCACTGGTGACTGTGCCACTGATAATGTCAGATGTAGAAGTGGGTAAACCTAAGGTTACAGAGCGCGTCATGTTCAGGGTACCAGTGACTGAGTAGTTGCCGGTTAAATCCCTAGCCAGTGTCAACCTCACCGGTCCTTCATACGATGCGGTTAGTGTTTCTTTCTCTAAGAAGCCGGAATAGATGCCGCTGTATAAATCAGCTGCCGTAGATGGCGTTGTGGTGGTGCCAGTACTTTCAGTCGTTGACGTGCCAGAACCCGCAGTGGTTGTTGCATCTGTTGTAGCGGCATCATCACCTCCGCTACAAGCGGTAAGCAATGCGACTACTGATATTGCTATGAGAATTTGTTTGATGTGTTTCATTTCTGTTACCAGTTGCTTGTTTTAATGTTGTCGATGAACTAGCGAACCAAACGCAAATGCGCTTTGTTGTTTCGGTGGTATTTGTAAACATGCCCGCCATTGA
Source organism: Candidatus Aalborgiella aggregata (assembly GCA_016705065.1). Taxonomy (GTDB): domain Bacteria; phylum Pseudomonadota; class Gammaproteobacteria; order Burkholderiales; family Burkholderiaceae_C; genus Aalborgiella; species Aalborgiella aggregata. Next base: position 57,998 of record JADIYY010000002.1, read on the forward strand.
AATAGACCACCATCGCTTGGGTGGCCTCAGATTCGTGCGGCGTGGCTGACCAAAACTGTCGGGGTGCTGTTCCTGGAAAAACATCAACATCTATCGCAGCGGGTTTGCCTGCTGGCTTGACCAAGGTGGCCAATTCATCAATGGTGGGTACACGCCATTTGATGGTTTTAGTTGCTTGTTTTCTGGCATGCGTCTGCGCACCTTTGTAATTAAACTCTTGCGCTTTGCCCGTGCATTTGTCCACATCCCAAACCTGCCCCTCGCTACACCGTCGCCAAGTTAAACCTGTGCTCTTATCCTGCCACTTCCATGGCATTGCCACTGATGGTAAAGCGCTCATCAGCCAGCGCAGGCTGACTGGTGATGAGGGTGATTGCTATCCAAAGTAATTGATAGAGTTTCATGGATTACCTTTCACCAGCAAGCTAGCGCACCAAACGGACCAGTGCACCATAACCACCACCACCGTTATTGCGGTAGTTTTGGCTACTTGTGCCAGTGTTAAAGTTGACAACCCATGCTAAATATGCGGCTGTCGTACTCGGCGTAGACGAAGCGTAAAAGTAGCCTTGAGTATTTGGAAACGCTGCATTATCAATTTTCGGGGACTCCGTAGATTTAACCAGTCCCATAAGTTCATCTATAGTAGGCAAACGCCATGCGTTTGAACCACATAGATTCGTAGCATTCACTGCATTTTTGAAACCTACTGAATTGTTTAAATCATTAATTTGAATATCAGAGACGGAAGTTGGCACACCGCTGTTGTAATTTTGATTTCCAGATGTGCTGTCATAGTTATTTAATACCCGACCTCTGTATCGCAAATCACTACCAGTGTTGGTCTGCCCTTGCCAGATCAAACCCGTAGTGTTGTCGCGTACACACTCAGTTAAATCGTAATACTGCGCCACACCAGCCGAATCACAGCCTTTGAAAACGCGGGAATACTGTGAAGGCAATGCGGGTGATGGTGTACAAGTAGTGGTGACAAGCGTGGTCGTGGTTCCGTCAGTTGTAGTTGTTGTTGTGCCGCCGTCGGTGCCACCCGTCGTTGAATCAGATGGCGCTGTTGTATTGCCACCGCCACCACTGCAAGCGGTGAGAAGTGCGGCCAATGTGATAGCGATTAGAGCGAGTTTTGGTGATTTCATAATTGCTTTACAAGTGAATGATTGAATATTTAAATTTAGCGAACTAATCGGACAGTATTGAAGTGGTTACCAAAATTTATGTTGCGGTTATCTGCATCTGCATTGCCTTTGATAAAATTTACATCCCACGCAGCGGTAGTTCTGTAACTACCTCCCTCGTACGCCGAAGATGACCAGTACCAGGCATAATTTTGTGACGTGTTTGGAAACGCCGCATTGTCAATCATGGGAGACTCAGAAGTCTTGACGATATTCAGCAGTTCATCTTTAGTTGGCAAACGCCATACGTCTGAGCCACACAATCTACTGGCGTTGACAGCATTTTTGTAACCAATTGAATTGTTGATGTCATTGATTTCTTCAGTAGTGGGCGCAACATATCCTGTGCCCGTCCATTTTTGAAGCGATGTAGTGCTATCGAAATTTGATTTGTATTGATCATTCGCGCGCAAGCCCGTCCCCGCTGGTGTCTGCCCTTGCCATATCAAACCCGTGGAGTCATCGCGAACACATTCATCCAATTCGTAATACTGCGCAACACCAGCGTTATTACAGCCTTTGAAAACGCGTGAATAGCGCGATACACCTACAGCGACGGGAGCTGGCGTGGTGGTTCCAATGTGATTGAACCGCCAGCAGGTGTTGGTTCATTTGCGGGATTGTTGGTATCAACAGTGTCAGATGAACCGCTGCCACCGCAGGCGGTAATCAATGCCAGAGTTGTGACGGCTATGAAGATGTAGCATTGATGGCGCTTCATAGCTGTGACCTTATTTGGCTAGAGTGAAGTCATCGGTAAAATCCATCCCGATACCTGTATAGGTATAAGTGCCAGTAATTTGCCCAGTTGCTGCATCAACCGTTGCCGTCATAGAACGGACTTTGAAATTGCCGGTCGCAGTTAGCACACCATCACTACTAACAGAACCCGTTAATAGATCGTTGACGCTTTCTTGTGGACCGGAACTGTTCGTCCGGGTGGCGTTCCAATTGCCACTAACAGTGAAGTTTCCCGCTACATCACGAGTAACCGTGATACTGGCTGGACCAGAATAAGTGTGCGCAAAATGAACCTCACTGCTAATTGTTCCCGTATAGGTACCGGCAAACGTGGTTGATGTAGCCGGTCGTGGCGAACCGGTGGCTGTGGTGCCTGCAGGATCGGCTGTTGCAGCATCATCACCCCACCACCACAGGCGACTAACGTCATGGTTGTCACTGCGATTGCAAGCGATTTGGCGATTGATTGGCGAATGTTCATGTTGGTGCTCCGTTTAATTGAGGAAATACTTTTTTGCTACAAGTAATGAAATGTTAAAAGTCTGAACAACTTATATCTAGTGCATTAAGGTATAGACCAAAAGGTATAGAAACTTTCGCTTACGAATTGAGGTTTAATATGCGCAGGCGGTCATGCTTTTGATTCTTGTAACTTTGGTAACTTTTCGCTACCTCCATATGAATGAAAAACGATACAAAAACCAAATCTAACGACAATCAATCGCTCATTTTTAGTCTTTACGATGCTGTCAGCACCGATGGCGCGTGGGATGACTTTGTTCATTCTTTGGCTCTGCAGATGGATGCACACATCAGCATCATGGTGTCGATAGGGCCTAGCACGTTTGAACAAAGTTTGTATGGCAACTACAACTTCAACGCTGCGGCTGTGCAGGCTTATTCTGACCATTGGTGGCAGCACAATGTTTGGCTGCAGACCATTGGCGAAAACAATTTGCTACAAAAAGGCAATGTGATGATTGGCACCGACTTGGTGCCGGCAGACAAACTGAAACAGCATACTTTTTACCAAGACTTTTTGCTTCCCCACCTCAACGTGGAGCATTTGTTGATTGCTATTTTGTCGGACGGTACAGACATTACCGAAATCCCCATGTCGCTGAATTTATTCAGACCGCCTTCAGCCCCAGCGTTCACGCAAGACGATGCAAACCAGCTGCGTGAGTTACTGCCCCATATCAACCGCGCATTCAAACTGCACTGGCAGATGCGCAACATGAACGAACAGCTCAGTAATTTTCACAACGGTTTAGACAGCTTGGATTTTGCTGTGATGTATGTTGACTCTGCGCGCCGAGTGAGCCACAGCAATAAAGCGGCACAACGCATAGCAAAAGGTGTTTTGTTGCCGCAGTTGCCACTGCAAGGTGACATTGCTGACTTGATTGATAGAGCGGCACTTGGTCAAGGTGGTGCTGCCATGATCAGCACACTGCGCACCATGGTACTGGCATTGCCAATTTCCAACCCTGTACGCACCAGCGCGGGTGAAATGCGTTCATCGGTGATGTTGCTACTGGTGGGGGCGGATGATCAGCATGCAGCGGCGACCACATTTTTGTGCAATGCTTTTGCGCTGTCTAAAGCCGAATCGCGCTTGATTCCCTTGTTGCTATTGGGTCAAAGCCCTACAGAAATGGCCACGTCTTTGGATTTGAAACTCACCACCATTCGCAGCCAGCTCTCCAGCATATTTGCCAAAACCGGCACCACACGCCAGCAAGAACTCATTCGCTTGTTGGGTCGTGTACCGGCTGTTGTAGATCAATAATGCTATATATTTAATAGCACTATAGGAAATTAATACGCCGGCTATAGGCCGATTTTTCATATAAAAACAGCAGTCCAATCTTTCCGCTTGCATTTCGACTCTTCTAGTCAAGCTGCTTCAGAGTACACAGTTCATAGCCTGCCATTTGCAATTCACGCCGTAAGTACGCGGCCATTTGTACCGCGTTTGCACCATCGCCATGCACACAGATGCTGCCTATTGGACAGGGCAATACCGCACCGCTGTAGCTGACAATGCCACCCGCCTCCAACATGCGTTGCACATGTTGCCAGCTTGCTTCTTCGCTGTGGATGAGCGCGTGGGGTTTTTGGCGTGAAACCAGTTGCCCATCGTCTTCGTAGTTGCGATCCGCAAAAATTTCAGCCACTACCTGAAGTCCAGCTGCTTGCCCCGCATGGTACAGCTCGGAAAGAGCTGGCGCCAATAAAATGAGTTGACTATCAAAATCTGCAATGGCACGGACGATAGTCTGAGCAATATCAGCACGGATGCATGCCGCGTTGTTCAATGCGCCATGGGGTTTGACGTGTTTGATTTCGTGTTGATTGGCACTGGCCATACCCGCCAAAGCGGAAATTTGGTATTGCACACAGGCATACAACTCTGCATCACTCATTTGCATGGCACGGCGGCCAAAGCCTTGCAAGTCTGGATAGCTGGGGTGCGCACCGATACTGACGCCGTGCTCTTTAGCGCTTTGTATCGTTTTGAGCATGACAAGTGGATCGCCTGCATGAAATCCGCACGCAAGATTGGCGCTGTTAATAATCGCCAACATCGCATCGTCAGAGCCCATCACCCAAGAGCCAAAGCTCTCGCCCATGTCTGCGTTAAGGTTGATTTTTTTCTTCATCATTCTTCCCTATCTAATTTACTGACTTCATTCATCGCCACGCAGAATGCCGTCAATCAGGTTGTGCGCCAGCAGTGTTTCGCTGTCAAAATCACCTAAGTCTCTGACCGGTTTGATGGAATTTTTCCACTCTTCAAAAGCTGCCTTCTGTGCACGCAAAATGGCATGTGCTTCTGGCAAAGAAACTTTGGCAAATCGCACGGACGCCACAGACGCCCCCGAAGTATTCGCACGCATGTTTGCCAAGCGGCCAATATCCGCCGTAATCACTGAAGCAATTTTGGGATAGCCGCCTATGGTTTGTCCGTCAGCCATTAATACAATGGGTATGCCATTGGGTGGCACTTGCACCGCTCCAACGCAAACACCATCAGAGGCAATTTCTGCCCCCAAAGCATTGTGCAAAAGCGGCGTGCCTTCTAGCCGATAGCCCATGCGGTCTAACTGCATGCTTAATTTCCACTCTTGAGAATAAAACGAATCAATTGATTCCGCATCAAAATAATCCTCCTGCGGACCTGCAACGCATCGCAAGGCTGCGCTATCAAATTCAAACGGTGGGGCACAGCGCTCTGCTATTTTGGTTTGGGTTAACAAGCTATCGGGTAGTTGCGCTTTAACGTTGACGCCGTAGGTTTGCCCACTGCGCAACCCCTGTCCTAATTCGGCACGGCCATAGTAGCTGTGGCTGCCTAAAGTGCATTGCGCATTCCAACCACCTGCCACCGCCAAATAAGCCAAACCCGAATTCACCTTGGTGCAAAGCAGTGTTTGCCCAGCTTCTAAAGTGGTACTACGCCAACTCGGCAAACGCTGCTTATGACCATTTGGGAACAACACAAAGGCTTCAATATCACCAACCAGCGCCACTTGTGCGCTTGCTTGGGTCAATAGCAGCTGTGGGCCTTGCATTGAAATTTCAATCACGCAGTCCTCGTTTGCATTTCCGACTAAGGCGTTGGCACACGCCATGCTGAGCTTGTCTGCTGCGCCACTGATGGGCACACCTAAATGACGATAGCCACTGCGGCCAAAGTCTTGGAAACTTGCGCCAAAGCCACTGTGCAGACATTCAAATTGTGCAAGCACTGAACTCACAGCCATGCCCTTGGGTTCTGCAATTGTTGCAATTGTGTTTGCCACCACTCTTGGTGGCCATGTTCGGCCCATGTATCACCGCTTGCAATGTCGATTGCATCTGCTCTTGAATGGCGATGTATTGCTCTGCACCAATGGCTTGCCAATGCACATGGTCGCCCGCAGTCAAGAGTGCGGGTTGGTTTGGCGCATGGCTTGAGAAAAAATGAACAGGTGTTCTGCCAAGCAAGTTCCAACCGCCCGGACTTTCCCACGGATACGCGGCGCACATTTTGCCTGCAATGCCCACAGAGCCAGCAGGCACTTTGGTGCGCGGCTCTGCTAAACGCGGCAAATGCAAGACCTCTGGCAAATCACCCATGAAAGCAAAACCTGGCAAAAAACCCAACATATACACTTCAAAAGATATACCCGTGATCAACTCAATTATTTGCTGATTTGAAAGCCCGCAACTTTTAGCAATAGAAGGCAAGTCTGGCGCATAGTCCGCCTCAAAACAGATGGGCAAATACCAATCAACTCCCTTGCTGCTTGACGCAGTATTGCCTTTTGACAATTCCAACAAAAATTGCCCCAATGCAATAGCATCCGTATGCAGCGGGTCGTAGTGCACGCTCAGCGAACGCAAGCTGGGAACGGTATCTAAAATAACGCCGAACGGGTGTAAGTTTGCTACTTTCAGTGCATCGCGGAAGGCTAAAACCCGCTGATGGTTTTGCGCATTGGCTACACGTCCAAATTCAATCGTCCAAGCGCTATCGCCTAAGTTCAGCAGCTTAGGTTTTTCATAACTTGCCGTGTTGTCCAACATACTACAACGACGATGCAGCACGCGCTGCTTGGTCGTAAACGCCTGACAATACACGCAGCAGCCGAGCCAATTCGCCAATATCGCGGTTCAGCGCTTCGTCAGCATGTAAGGCATCAATCAGGCACTGTTCACGCACTTGTCGGTAGCGCTCAACATAATTGCACCCCAACTCGGTAGCGGTATAACCAACCTCTTTGCCGCTTTTGCTGGCCTCAACGACACCAATCGCTTGCAATTTCTTCAGTGAGTAGTTCACCAAATGGGTGTCCTCGATATTCATGATGAAGCAGATGTCGGCAAGCCGCTTGCCACGCGCGCGGTGCGTGACGTGGTGCATGATCAGCACATCCAAGGGCGTTAATTCTTTAAGTCCGGCTGCACGCATGCAGTGCATCACCCATCGGTGAAAAGCGTTGCCAGCGACGATGAGCCCAAATTCGAACTCGCTCATTTCAGCAGATTGCGGTGACACCAAATGCGCCGAGGAAACGATGGGCGATTTGCTCGCCTGCACGCGAGCACCAACAGGAGTAGGAGTGGTTTTTTTAGTAGCCATGCAATGATTCTAGGTTTTTATTGATAAATTATCAACAATATGTTGATAATTAGGGATAACACCTATTCTTCAAAAATAGAATCATTACTAGACTGGCTGCTTCGGTAAGTTTTTGTCTGTTTATTGATCTGTTAATTGACTATAGGAGTTCACTATGAAATTACGAATAATGGCTTTGGGTGCCACAGCCTTGCTTTTTTCGGCGCAAGCCGCCTTGGCACAGACCAAGTGGGATTTGGCTTCGGCCTATCCTGCTAGCAATTTTCATTCTGAAAATTTGGTCCAATTTGCGAACGACATTGACAAAGCAAGCGCTGGTAAATTGAAAATCACGGTTCACGCAGGTGCATCGCTATTCAAAGCACCTGAAATCAAACGCGCGGTACAAGGCGGACAAGCGCAGGCAGGCGAAATAATTTTGGCCAACTTTCAAAATGAATGGCAAATCTATGGTGCTGACGGACTACCCTTCCTGGCCGACAGTTATGACGAAGCTGCAAAACTGTACCGAATTCAAAAACCAGTGATGGAGAAAAAACTCGCCGAACAAGGTATGCAATTGCTCTATTCTGTGCCGTGGCCACCGCAAGGTTTGTACAGTAAAAAGCCGATTGCTTCAGCCGCCGATTTAAAAGGCGTTAAATGGCGCGCCTATAGCCCTGCAACGGCTCGCATCGCCGAACTGGTTGGTGCACAACCCGTCACAGTGCAAGCGGCAGAGCTGTCACAAGCGCTGGCAACGGGTGTGGTTGAAGCGAATATGACTTCAGGCGCTACCGGTGTGGATAGCAAACTGTATGAACACTTAAAGTACTACTACGACTTGCAAGCATGGTTGCCCAAAAATGTGGTGATTGTGAATAAAAAAGCATTTGATGGACTTGATAAAGCGACACAAGGCGCGGTTTTAAAAGCTGCTGCAGATGCTGAAAGCCGCGGTTGGGCTAAGTCACAAAAAGTAAATACAGATACTTTAGCAACGCTGAAAAGCAATGGCATGACTATTCTGCCGCCTTCTGCTGCTTTGAAAGCAGATATGAAAAAAGTGGGCGAAGTCATGGAAAAAGAATGGCTTGAAAAATCAGGCGCAGAAGGCAAGAGCATGATAGATGCGTATCGCAAGTAATCGTTGATTGAATGCGCTGATTGGAAACGCGGATGCGAAATATTCTTGACAAACTCTATGTGTCATCCATTTGGCTAGCCGCGATCATGATGATTGGCGTGCTGGTGATGGTGCTTACCTCCATCATCAGTCGCTTGCTGCACTTTCATGTACCCGGCACAGATGCCTATGCCGGCTATGCAATGGCTGGTGCCGGTTTTTTAGCCTTGGCGCACACCTTGAAATGCAATGAGCATATACGTGTCACTCTCATTATCGGCAAACTAAATAGCGCACCGCGCCGTGTGATGGAATTGTGGTCATTATCGGTCGCTGTTTTGTTATCTGGCTTGCTGACCTTTTATGCTTGGCGCTTGGTGATTCAGTCGCACGAATTTCACGATATTTCAACCGCCAACGATGCCACACCGCTTTGGATTCCACAGATATTAATGGGCATCGGCGTCAGCGTTTTGTTCGTAGCATTCATAGATGAGTGGTTTTTAGAATGGACAGGGAATCGTTCGCACACCACAACGGATACACGTCATGAATGATTTATGGATAACGGCTTTTCTCATCATCGCCTTATTCGCCTTGCTGGGAAGCGGGGTATGGATAGGTCTTACGCTTGCTGGCGTGGCTTGGATTGGCATGGAGGTGTTTTCGTCACGCCCAGCAGGCGATGCCATGGTGCTCACCATTTGGGGCGCTGCCAGTAGCTGGACGCTGACCGCACTGCCGCTTTTCGTATGGATGGGAGAAATCCTTTTTCGTACCAAATTGTCCGAAAGTATGTTCAGAGGGCTTGCACCATGGGTCAATGCCCTGCCTGGGCGATTGCTGCATACCAATATTTTGGGCAGCACCATCTTTGCAGCGGTGTCAGGCTCTTCTGCCGCCACTTGCGCAACCATTGGCAAGATGACGATTCCTGAATTAACCAAGCGCGGTTATCCTGCAGAGTTAGTCGTCGGTTCACTGGGCGGCGCCAGTACACTGGGATTGTTGATTCCGCCCTCCATCGTCATGATTGTGTATGGCGTTGCAGCGGAGGTATCGATAGCCAAATTGTTTGTGGCTGGAGTGATCCCCGGCCTCCTGTTGGCCTCCATGTTCAGCGCCTACTTGATGGTTTGGGCGCTGTTGCATAAAGACAAAATTCCCCAGTCAGAAGCTCATTTCACCTTTACCCAAAAACTAAGCGAGTCGCGTCACCTGATTCCGGTGGTACTGCTGATTGCTGGCGTGATTGGCACGATCTACACGGGTATTGCAACGGCCACAGAAGCTGCTGCCATTGGCGTGGTAGGTGCGCTCATTTTGTCAGCGTTTCAAGGCTCGCTCAATTGGCATACTTTTCGCGATTCCTTGTTGGGAGCGACGCGCTTGTACTGCATGATAGCCTTGATTTTGGCTGGCGCGGCTTTTCTCACATTGGCCATGGGCTATATTGGTTTACCTCGGCACTTGGCAGAATTTGTAGGAGGTTTGGGTTTGTCCCCAGCGATGCTTCTGGTTGCGCTGGCGTTGTTTTACATTGTGCTGGGTTGCTTTTTAGACGGCATTTCTATGATTGTGCTGACGATGGGCGTTATTTTGCCGACCGTCAGCGCGGCAAAAATTGACCTCATTTGGTTTGGAATTTTTATCGTCATCGTCGTTGAAATGGCACAAATTACACCGCCTGTGGGTTTTAATTTATTCGTACTTCAAGGCATGACAAAACGCGATATCACTTGGATAGCCAAGGTTTGCATGCCCTACTTTTTCATCATGGTAGCGGCTGTCACTTTGTTATGGTGGTTTCCACAGTTGGTGACATGGATGCCGAATCGCATGTAGTGGGAGTACTATAATTTTAATAGCACTCTAGGCAATCAATACGCCGGCTAGAGGCCAATTTGTTATATAAAATCGGCTAGCGCCAGCTTATCCTTGTTAGCCCAGATTAACCTCGATTAACCCAGTTTTTCACTGACCCAGCCTTGCGCACTTGCCAGTGCTTTGTCTAAGCCAGCCGCATCGGTGCCGCCGGCCATCGCCATGTCGGGCTTGCCACCGCCTTTGCCGCCAACTTGTGCGGCGAGGAAGTTGACCAATTCACCCGCTTTGACTTTGCCCATCACGTCGGCTGTCGCACCCACCGCGATTTGCACTTTGCCAGCATCGCTGCTGGCCAGCACGACCACTGCGGATTTGAGTTTGTCTTTGAGCTTGCCCACGGTATCGCGCAATGTTTGTGCAGCATCAGCGGCTGATACGCCTTCCATTTTGGCGACAAGTAGTTTGCAAGCTTTAAGTTCCACCGCTTTGGACAACAGTGCATCGCCTTGGTGCGACGCCAATTGGCCTTTGAGTGCGCTGATTTCTTTTTCCAGCGCCTTGCTGTGGTCCAGCACGGTTTGAATGCGTTCGCTCAACTCTGGCACAGTCACTTTGAGTGCGCCTGCGGCTTTGGCAGCCGTGCTTTCCAGCTCTTGTACATAGACCAAGGCATTTTTGCCGGTTACCGCCTCTATGCGACGCACGCCTGAGGCAATGCCCGCTTCAGCAACGATTTTGAACAAGCCAATGTCGCCCGTGCGCTGCACATGCACACCGCCGCACAGTTCGATGCTGCTTCCGATGTTCAGCACGCGCACACTGTCGCCGTACTTTTCGCCAAACAACATCATTGCGCCAGTGGCTTTGGCGGCTTCGATGTCCATCACGCGGGCGCTGGCTGCTGCGTTGTCCAAAATTTCGGCATTGACCTTGGCTTCAATCGCAGTGATTTGCGCGTCGGTCACGGGTGCGTTGTGCGCAAAGTCAAAACGCGTGCGCTCGGCATTGACCAAGCTGCCTTTTTGTTGCACGTGTTCACCCAGCACTTCGCGCAGGGCTTTGTGCATCAAATGCGTGGCGCTGTGGTTGCGGATGGTTTTGGCACGCATGTCCATGCTCACTTGCGCAGTCACCGTGTCGCCCACTTTCAAGCTGCCTGATGTCAACACACCGTGGTGGCCAAACACATCGGCTTTGATTTTTTGTGTGTCTTGCACTTCAAAGACATTGCCGCCTGCGCTGATGAGACCTTCATCACCCACCTGCCCGCCGCTTTCCGCGTAGAACGGTGTCGTTTCTAACACGATGACGCCATTTTGACCTGCATTTAAGCTTGTGGTCGGCGTACCATCTGCGTAGAGTGCTATGATTTTGGTAGTGCTATCCAGCTTCTCGTAGCCCACAAATTCATTACCCGCACCGCTGTAGTCCAGCGCTTTGTCCATTTTGAATTTGCCTGCAGCGCGTGCGCGATTTTTCTGCTGCTCCATCGCCACCGCAAAACCCGCTTCGTCCACTTCCACACCACGGTCGCGGCACACGTCGGCCGTTAAGTCGAGCGGGAAGCCATAGGTGTCATGCAATTTGAAGGCCACCTCACCCGCCAAGACTTTGTCACCATCTTTGAGTGAGCCGTCCAACAGCTTCATGCCGGTTTCCAGCGTTTCAAAAAAGCGCTCTTCTTCTTGCTTCAGCACCTCGGTGATGCGCTGTTGTTGCTTGGCCATGTTGGGGTAAGCATCGCCCATGACCTTGACCAAGTCTGCCACCAGCTTGTGGAAGAATGGCGATTTTTTGCCGAGTAAATATCCGTGGCGAATGGCGCGGCGTATGATGCGGCGCTGCACGTAGCCGCGGCCTTCGTTGCTGGGCAATACGCCATCGCTGACTAAAAATGCGGTGGCGCGAATGTGGTCTGCAATCACGCGCAGACTCTTGTTATCCAAATCGGTGGTGCCAGTTTCACGCGCAGCGGCTTTGATCAAGGCGTCAAAAATATCGATTTCGTAATTGCTGTGCACATGCTGCAAGATGGCAGAAATGCGTTCCAAGCCCATGCCGGTATCGACACACGGCGCTGGCAATTTCACCAAGCTACCATCGGCCTGCATGTCAAACTGCATGAACACGTGGTTCCAAATTTCGATGAAGCGGTCGCCATCTTCGTCCGGGCTGCCCGGTGGGCCGCCTGGAATGTGTGGACCATGGTCATAAAAAATCTCGCTGCATGGACCGCATGGACCGGTGTCCGCCATCATCCAAAAATTGTCAGACGCGTATTTTTTGCCTTTGTTGTCGCCAATGCGCACAATGCGGTCGGCGGGTAAACCAATTTCTTTGTGCCAAATGTCGTAGGCTTCGTCGTCGTCGATGTACACCGTCACCAGCAAACGCTCGGCTGGCAATTTGTAGACTTGGGTCAACAGCTCCCAACCCCATTTGATGGATTCGCGTTTGAAGTAGTCGCCAAAGCTCCAATTGCCCAACATCTCAAAAAAGGTGTGATGCCGCGCGGTGTAACCCACGTTTTCCAAATCGTTGTGTTTGCCGCCTGCACGCAAGCACGCTTGCACGCTGGCTGCGCGCACGTAGGGGCGCTTGTCTTGCCCCAAAAACACGTCTTTGAACTGCACCATGCCCGAGTTGGTGAACATCAGCGTCGGGTCGTTACCGGGTACCAGTGAACTGGACGCCACCACGGCGTGCCCGCGTTCGGCATAAAAGTCGAGGAAAGATTTGCGAATGTCAGCGACGGAAAATTTGGGGTTGGATGCAGGTTGATTCATACCTGCAATTATAGATTTCAAGCGCTGCTTTTATCGCCACACCCGCAGTAATTTGCCACTATCGGTCAACAAATACAGCCACCCGTCGGGTCCTTGGCGCACATCGCGGATGCGCTCACCCAAATTAGCCAGCAGTCGCTCGCGGGACTGCTCGGTTTGATGGTCTGGATTCAACACAATTCGCCACAGTGCAGTGCCTGCCAGTGCACCACTGAAGAGGTTGCCACGGTATTCAGGAAATTTATCGCCCGTGTAAAACGCCAAACCACTCGGTGCGATGGAAGATTTCATCAAACCAATGTGCGGACTGCCATCGCGCGTGAGCCAAACTACTACGGGTTGTTCCATGCCCGCTTTGGCAGAACCCTCACCCACTTGGATGCTGATGCCATATTCTTGCCCATGGCTGATAACCGGCCAGCCATAATTTTTGCCAGCCAACACGCGGTTGATCTCATCGCCACCTTGTGGGCCATGCTCGCTCACCCACAGCTCGCCCGTGGTCGGGTGCAATGCTGCACCCTGCGGGTTGCGGTGACCATAGCTCCAAATGCCCGCCTGTGCGTTGCGCTCTGCAAATTGTGGGTTGGCAGGTGCAGCTTTGCCATCTGTGGTGATGCGCACCACTTTGCCATTGCCACGCGTGAGATCTTGTGCATGCACACGCTCAGAGCGAGATTGCCTGTCGCCCAATGTGATAAACAAATGGCCGTTGCGATCAAACACCAAGCGCGAACCAAAATGTCCACTGGAATTAACTTTGGGTATCTGCCTGTAAATCACCACCCCGTCTTTCAATTTGGATTCGGTGACATTCAAACTGGCGCGTAAAACAGCTGTGCCAGTGCGGCTGGTGTTATTGGCATCACTTTCAGAAAATGTCAGGTAAATGCGTTGATTAACCGCGAATGCGGGGTCAAGCACCACGTCCAATAAACCGCCTTGCCCCTCAGAATTAACTTCAGGCACACCTTGTATGAGCGCGAGCATTTGGCCATTGGCAGACAGCAGTTTCAGTGTGCCTTTTCGCTCTGTCACCAACATGCGACCATCAGGCAAAAAAGCCAAACCCCATGGACTTTGCAAACTGTTGTTCAGCTCCGTCACTTGCAGTTTGATTGCCGACGGTTGTACAACTTGGGCTGCTACAGGTAATGGCAATGACAGTGCCATACCCAAACACAGCAGAACATGCTTCAAAAAACGAGCCATGTTCTGCCGATGATTAACCACTTACATTCTCAAAGTGAATAAGTCAAAGCGAATTAGGGCTTCAGCACCAAAGCATCGCCCACTGCCGGTGGATTGAGTTTGAATGCGCGGTTGGGTTGCGCGGCGATGCCGGCCCATTGCAGGCTCATGTCTCTGTAGCGTGGTGAGAATACCAAGCCGCTTTGTCCCGTTTGGTAAATGAAACTGGATTTGTCCAAATCGGACAAATCAAACACGCTGCGCAAGCTGGCGGCGTGGCGGTTGTGGAAGGGTTCGGCTTCGTTCAGCCAATATTGCCCCACGTTCACGGTCCATGGGTCGCCCGATGTAGGCACCACCACATCAAACATTTTGGCCAAAGGCGCGACGTTGCCAAAGGGTTTGTGAATAGACCTTGCCACGTGTGCCACGCCCCATTGCCATTTGCTAGGGTCTGCACCGTATTTGGCGCTCAGGCGGTCCAAAGCCCGCGTCATCGCATCGGCGGATTGCTCGGCGCACGATTTGGGCGCGCACCAAGTGGCATCGTTGCTCAACATGCTTTGTTCCACCACGCCACGGAACTGGCGCTTTCCATAGAGTGCTTTGAATTTTTCTTCACCAATTTTGGGCACCACCAAGCCCCGCGCCAATTCATCGGCCCAAGTAGCAAACACCAAAGGCGCGCTGCTTGCGGCTTGCATATTGCCGTCAAAGTCCTTCATCATGGTTTGTGCAGCACCCGCCAATGCATGTTTGCTTCTGGCTTCGCGCACAACGGGCAACAACTTTTGCGTGGCCAATGAGGTGGTGTCCGCTTGAATTTTGTGCATAGAAGCTGCGTCGTGCTTTGGCGTGGCAGCCATCAATGCCTCAATGCGGTCAAAACGCTCTGGTGTGGCCCAGTCGCCAGTGATGAAATGCGGGTAATCTTTGGGGTGAATGCGTTGGTTGGCTGTGGCTACCCAGCCTTTTTGACCGTCGTCTTGCGGTGTTTGCGCATAGGGCAACCAGCCTGTCCAATCGTATTTGGCATCCCAACCGGGTGCAGGCGCTGCGCCTTTGATGTCATTGTCAGCGCTTCTTACCGGCACTTTGCCAATGGCTTTGTAAGCAATTTTGCCCGACACATCGGCCATGACGGCGTTTTGCATGGGTGAGTGATAGCCTGAAAACGCTTGGATAAGCTCGTCCACGCTTTGCGCTTTTTGCGCATTGATGCCCGCCAGCACCGTGGTGTTGTCGGCATCCAAAGCGGACCAGCGCAATGCAATCACAAACTTGTTGGTATCCAACACCGCTGCGTGCACCGCTTGCGCGTCGCTGATAACAGGGCCGTGGCGGGTGCTGCGGTAGCTGTAGCTCACATCGGGCTGACCTTTGACTTTGATGGTGTCGGTGCGGGTTTCAAAATCGGCCCAACCGGTGGGAGTTTTGTATTGTTTGGGGTTGGCAGGGTTGATTTGCTCCAAATACAAATCTTGCACATCAGGCCCCGTATTGGTAAAGCCCCAAGCCACTTTGGCGGTGCGCCCAAGCACAACTGATGGCAAGCCCGGCAAAGTTGCGCCCACAGCTTCATATACGCCTGGCACATGCATGCCTGCAAAATACCAAATGGCCGGTGCGCTCAAACCCAAATGCGGATCGTTGGCCAGCAAAGGTTTGCCGCTGACCGTATGGCTGCCCGCCACCACCCAGTTGTTGCTGCCCTTGCCTTCAATATTGCCAATTTCGCTGCCAATGATGTTGGCAGCTACATCGCCAGCAGATTCTTGTTTTGCTACAGATTTAGTAGCATCATAGGCAATATTCACGCCGGATACAGCCTGATTTTCTATAAATTTTTGGCCAGCTGCCTTGATTTCGGCCGCTTTGAACACACCCAAATCGGCATAGAGTTTGGACAAATCCACTTTGGAAATCGGCGCATCACCCGGATAGGCAGGGAACAAATCCCACACCTGTTTGGTTGGCAATTTTTGTGCGGTGGACAAGCGCCCAAACTCGGTGCCCCAGTTACCACCCAAGTCCAAAGCCATCATGATCGCCCAACCCACGCTGTCAACACCCGTCCACGCGGCAGGTTTCACACCCAACACATGAAACTCTGGCGGCAAAGCTTGGCTGCTGGTGGCATAAAAGGCATTGATGCCATCGGCATAGGCTTTGACTTGCGCTTTGGCATCAGCGGGCATCGCATCAAACTGCTTTTGCGCGGCACGGATGATGCCCAAACTGCGCATGAGTTTGTCGGTTTCTAAAGTGGCTGCGCCCAACATGGCGCTCAACTCGCCATGCATGATGCGGCGGTTGAAGTCCAGTTGCCAGCTGCGCTCTTGCGCATGGGTATAACCCAGCGCAAAGGCCGCGTCGTCTACATTTTTGGCATGAATGTGCGTGATGTCAGACGCGTCACGCGTGATGCGCACCTCGTCTTTCAGCCCCGCCGCAGATAGCTTTTGTTCACCCGACAGCGTGGGAAAACTGCGCCACACATAAATAACACCCGCTATGCTGGCAAGTACCAGCAGCAAAAACAACCACCAAATAATTTTTTTTAATATGCGCAACTCATGCCTCGGGCGAGTCTCCTAAATCTACGAGGGTTTACTTGTAAAAGCTTCTACTTTACCTTTTAGCTTTGACCGTCAGCGGATAACCAAAACGGTCCACTTTTTTGCCAACGGGTACCTTGATCCAGCCCTCGCTCAAACAATACTCTTCCACATCAAAACGCTCTTTGTCGTTGAAGAGAATACCAATATCATGTTCAAACACCTTGGCATCATGAAACTTGCTGCGCGCGTCGGTTGACAGGTGGTCTGGGAATGGGGGTTTGTTTCATTTTGCGGGTTCAGACGCGCAGAACAAAGCCGGACCCTACGCACAATGCTGCCCAGCCAAAGGCTGGCCAACACTGCCAAATGCCAAAGGGCCGTCAAAGCCAAATGTGGTTCTGTCGCGCAACTGGCAAGGCACAGCAGCGTAAAATGCCAATGAAGAGGAGCAACTACAAAGCCGCGCGCCTTGCCGGCCCGCCCTGTCCACCTAAATGGCTGAAATACCTACACGGCATCTTAAAATCATCACATGAATGGCTATGGTTGATCGTGGCCATCGTTGTTTTGGTGCGGTGTTTTGGGCTTGTCTGCGTATGGTGCTAAAAAATGGTCGGAAGTAAGTGAAAAGACCCTAGCTGGGCGAGCAGCCTTTCAACGGCGTTAGAAGGTGGTGCTGAGGTGTAGTTTTTGGATTGGGGGACGGCTCAGTGGCGGAAGCACGCTTGGCTGGCTGACATTAATGGCGCGTAGGGCTTTTTCCCCTCTGGGTGACCCCGCCTGGAGGGCGGTTTTTACCATAGGCGAATCCTTTGCGGGAGGTAGCCTAATTCGCGGTCGCAACTACTTTAGGTCAAGTCTTGTTCTACCCCATCCCTAAACAGAAGCACCTACTCAATCCCTAAATAATCAGCACTTCTGTTAATTGGAAATTGCTGATTCGATACCGAATGGATACGTAAATTGGCTACTTGTGTGGTAATGAGCCCAAAATAGGATTGTCATTTGAACGCAAGGCCGTGAATCCCCCGTGTCGAATCAATGAATCCTTGCCCCAACCATCCTCCGCTTTTGTTGCGGCACCCGGCACAATCGGTAAACCTTCCTGCTGGCTCGTGCCGTCGTTGCTAAAAGGGGATAGATTACCTTATCTGGTTGGCCTGCTTGAATTGCTTCGACGCACATTTTGTTCGAATCATTCCACAAACCACAGCGACAACAAAACGGTCAATGCCAATGTCGTGCCCATGCAATTTCTCCTATGGAAATGCTAGCCACCCAAGCCCACATACACATTCTGCACATCATCATTGCCATCAATCGCGCCTAAGAAGTCTTCAACTTCCTGCAATTGCTCAGCACTGAGGGTTGAAGGGTCGATTGGGTTTTTGGGTTTGTAGCCGAGTTTGGCGGACAGGACGGTGAAACCGTGATTTGGCAGGGCTCGGCTGACAAGGTCGAGGTCTGAGGCATCGGTGTAGAAAATGGATGTGGTGACTTTGCCATCTTCATCGGCGTCACCTGCTTCAAAATCTTGTGCACCAGCTTCAATGGCGGCCATTTCGGCATCGGCGTCTTTCGCGCCAGCTTCCCTATTTGCGGGTTCGGCCTCAATGATGCCCACGTGGTTAAAGTCCCACGACACTGAGCCTGAAGTGCCCAATTGCCCTTTGCGAAACAGTACGCGCATTTCAGGGGCTGTGCGTTTCACGTTGTCGGTCAAGCATTCCACCATCACAGCAACTTGGTGTGGTGCAAAGCCTTCGTAAATGACGTGTTCGTAGCTGATGTTTTCACCCGTCAAACCTGCGCCTTTTTTAATGGCGCGTTCCAGCGTGTCTTTGGGCATGGACACTTTGCGTGCCTGCTCCACACACATGCGCAGTTTGGAATTGCTGGCCGGGTCTGCCCCATTGCGCGCCGCCACCACGATGTCTTTGACCAAGCGGCCAAACAATTTACCCTTGGCACTGGCTGCCAGTTCTTTGCCTTTTGCTTTCCATTGCGCACCCATGACGACTCATCCTTTTTGTGTTCAGATTGAAAGCTACGATTATGAGTGATAAGCTTACGCTATGAACACTAATCAATCACCTTTATCCAAGTTAAAAGACCCCACCCTGCTGAAAACCGACGCATTGGTTAATGGCGAATGGTTTGCTGGCACCTCACGCTTTGCTGTGAACGACCCGGCTACTGGCCAAAAACTGGCTGATGTCAGCAATTTAACTGCCAGTGATGCTACAAAGTCAGTAGCATTTGCCAATGCAGCCTTGCCCGCTTGGCGCGGCAAAACGGGCAAAGAGCGGCATGCTATTTTGCTCAAATGGTTCAACCTCATCATGGCGAACCAAGACGACATTGCCCGCATTTTGACGGCGGAGCAAGGCAAACCGTATGCAGAAGCCAAAGGCGAAGTGGCGTATGGCGCGAGTTTTGTGGAATGGTTTGCCGAAGAGGCCAAGCGCGTCAACGGTGAAGTGCTGCCGCAGTTTGACAACAACCGCCGTTTGCTGGTGTTGAAACAGCCCATCGGTGTCTGTGCGGCGATTACACCGTGGAACTTCCCCATCGCCATGATCACCCGCAAAGTTGCGCCCGCCTTAGCCGCGGGCTGCACGGTGGTGATCAAACCAGCCGAACTGACACCGCTGACCGCCCTCGCTGTTGCTGAACTGGCCGTGTGCGCGCGGGCATACCTGCGGGCGTGCTGAATATATTGACGGCAGACAGTGACAACTCCATTGCCATTGGCAAAGTGTTTTGCGATAGCCCCATCGTGCGGCACATCAGCTTTACCGGCTCTACTGAAGTGGGCCGTATTTTGATGGCACAAAGCGCTCCATCAGTTAAAAAATTGTCACTGGAACTGGGTGGTAACGCTCCCTTTATTGTTTTTGATGATGCCGATGTGGACGCCGCTGTGGAAGGCGCCATGGCCAGCAAATACCGTAACGCTGGGCAAACCTGCGTGTGTGCCAACCGCATCTATGTGCAAGAGGCGGTGTACGATGAATTTGCAGAGAAATTTTCGGCCAAAGTCAGAGCTCTCAAAGTCGGCAACGGTTTTGAAGACGGCGTGGTGCAAGGCCCATTGATTGAACCCGCCGCTATTGAAAAGGTAGCTAAACACGTGGCTGATGCACTAGCCAAAGGCGGCACTTTACTGGCGGGTGGCAAGCAGTTGGACGGCCAGTTTTTTCAACCCACTTTGATCGGCAACGCCACCGCCGACATGCTGTGCGCACGCGAAGAAACCTTTGGCCCATTCGCGCCCATATTCAAATTCAAAACCGATCAAGATGCCATTGACGCAGCCAACAACACTGAATTTGGTTTGGCCAGCTACCTTTATAGCCGCGACATTGGTCGCATCTTCCGCGTGTCAGAAGCCTTAGAGTACGGCATGGTCGGCATCAACGCCGGCGTCATCGCTACCGAGCACGTGCCATTTGGCGGTGTCAAACAATCCGGCCTGGGCCGCGAAGGTTCGCACCACGGCATGGACGAGTATTTAGAGATGAAGTATTTGTGTTTGGGTGATATATTGAAATAATTTATTTCAATTCGTACTCAAACGTGCTCACCACGCGCAATCGTTTCACGCGCGAGCTGGTGTCGTCTGCATCGCTGCCATCGTCACCACTGATGCGTATCGCACCTTGGTTGGCGTTTTTCAAAGCACCCAAAGTTGCACCCGCTTCAGCGGCGAATTTAACGGCTTGGTCTTTAGCGTTGCGGGTGGCTTCGGCCAATAGAGGTGCTTTGATGTCGTTGAACCCGCGCAACTGGTAGCGTGGTCCACCAAAACCACCTTCACCGCCCAATTGAATGCCCGCTTGAATCAGCGGGTCCACCGCCAACGCGGCTTTTTCAACTTCTTTCACGCGTGTCGATTTCACCAATACCTGGCTCGTGCCATTGAAGCGCAAAGGCACATTGCCCTGCGCATAATCGCGCGCCATCAAATCTTGCACGCTCAAAGGGCGTGGCTCAATTTCAGCTTCGGTGAAACCACGCGCTTTTAAAAATGCAATCACCTTGTCGCGGTCGGTACTCAGTGCCTGTTGTACCGCGCCAAACTCATTTCCCGCGCGTCTGAAAGCCAAGGTCCAAACAACATAATCCGACTCCACATCTTTTTCAGCCAAGCCTTTGACAGTGACAGACCGGTCCGCCATGCGAAAGCGCTCTAGTCCGCTACTCACCGCAAAACCAGCCAATGCAATGCCAGCAGCTACCAGCAGAGCGGTCAAAATACGGGGCGTGTTGTTCATGCAAATCTCCAGTTACAGATGATGATGCAATGATATACCTATGATCGTATAGGTGAAAACAAATTAAAATCTCATTCACTTTCGCGGGTGTCGTTCAGTGGTAGGACTTTTGCTTCCCAAGCAAATAACGAGGGTTCGATTCCCTTCACCCGCTCCATTCAAATCATTGTCCACTCCATAATGAAACGCCAACGCAGCCTGCTCGCCTACTTGTGGGTGTCACCGGTATCGCTGTTGGGTTTGGGGCTGGGCATGTTGGCTTATGGCTTTGGGGCAACCATGAAGCGGCGATTTGGGGTGATTGAAATTGCTGGCAACACGCGCACGCATTGGCTGAACAAAATCAGTACGCGTTACGAAGCCATCACGCTGGGGCACGTGATTTTGGGACGCAAGCACGGCGTGCTGAAAGCCTACCGTCGCCACGAACATGTGCATGTGCGGCAATATGAACGCTGGGGAATTTTTTTGCCTGTGATGTACCTGCTGGCCAGGCGCACGGAGCGCAGAAACCGGAATGTACTTTTGTACATGAGGATTTCGAGCACCGCGCAACGACGCAATTCGCTCAGAAAATGAATTTCAAATTACTTGATAGAAACTTCCACTCGGCGCGCTTCTGCATTGCTGCCCGTTGCCAGCATGTCTTCAGGCTTTTTGAGTTCGATTTTGTCTTCAGCCACGCCCAAACCCTTCAAAGCATCGCGCACAGCAAAGGCGCGCAGCTTGGAAAGCTCTTCGTTTTTGGCTTTATCGCCAGTTGCGTCATGGAAACCACTGACGATTGCTTTTTTGCCCGCGCCAACGGCTTTGACCACTTCGGCCAATGCCTCTTTGCCACCAGCTGCGATTTCTGATTTGCCAGAAGCAAAGTAGAACTTGACCACACCGTTTTCAACTTTCACACTGGCGGCATCGGCTGTTGCAGCAGCTGCGGCTTGTGCGGCAACTGCGGCACTGCTGTCAATTGGCAAAGGTCCAAGAGCTACAGCTGATGCCCCTGCAGCTCCTGCTGCGCCACTGGTAGTCGTTGCATTGGCAGTAGCGGCAGCGCCCGCGTTCTTCACGTTTTTGAAGTGCATGCTGACACCGATTGCCAATGCAATCACCAGCGCTACCACACCAAACACCACACCCAAAATCCAGCCGCGGCCGTCGTCTTCGTCAGAAATCATGCAAAACTCCAATAATGATAAAAATACGCTCTAAAACAGAGCCAAAAAACCTGCACAGATTGTAAACGCTTCTATACTTTGAGCATGGATGATCTTGCCAAACTTCGCAAAAGCTACGAACGCGCCGAACTGAGCGAATCTGACTCAAACGCCGACCCCATGCAACAGTTTGCACTGTGGCTGCAACAGGCCATAGACGCCAAAGTGCCAGAGCCCAACGCCATGACCTTGGCGACGGTCTCTAGCCAGCTGCGCCCCAGCACACGCATTGTGCTGATCAAAGGTTTTGATGCCAACGGCATTGTGTGGTACACCAATTACCAAGGGCGCAAAGGCCTCGAGCTGGCTGGCAACCCCTACGCCGCGCTGCAATTTCATTGGGTGGAACTGGAGCGCGTGGTACGCATTGAAGGCGTGGTTGAAAAAGTCAGTGCCACTGAAAGCGATGAATATTACAAAACCCGGCCACTCGATTCGCGCATTGGCGCTTGGGCATCGCCCCAGTCGCAAGTGATTGCCAACCGTGGCGTGCTGGTGGCCAATGCCGCCAAATACGGTGCGCAATTTTTGCCAACCATGTTCAAAGACGGCCCGCCGCGCCCCGACCATTGGGGTGGCTACCGTTTGAAGCCAGATACCTGGGAATTTTGGCAAGGTCGCCCCAGCCGTTTACACGACCGTTTGCGTTATTCACAGCCAACAGATGGCGCATGGTTAAGAGAGCGCTTAGCGCCTTAGTAGGCGACATACAAGGTTATTTATATGAAAAATCGGCCTCTATCCGGCGTATTAATTGCCTAGTATGCTATTAAATTGATAGTAAGTATTGATTCTTGAAACTGAGATTGGGAGCTGCAATGTTTCTGAAAAACACCTGGTATGTGGCGGCAACGCCGGAACAAATTGATGCCCAGTTTGCCGATGGTGCCAAGCCCTTGGCGCGCACCATTTGCAACGAGCGCATGGTGTTTTACCGTGGTGACAACGGAGTAGTTGCCGCGCTAGAAGACTTTTGCCCGCACCGTGGTGCTCCCTTGTCACTGGGGCGCGTGACTGAAGGCAAGCTGATGTGCGGCTACCACGGGCTGCACATGGGTTGCGAAGGCAAAGCGGTGTCCATGCCGGGGCAAAACGTGCAAAACTTTCGCAGCATTCGCGCCTTTCCAGCGGTAGAACGCTATGGCTTTATTTGGGTTTGGCTGGGCGAAGCGGCATTGGCCACACCCGACAGCATTCCGCACTTAGACTGGTACAACAACCCCGAATGGGCGTTTGGCGGTGGGCATTTCAACATCAACTGCGATTTCCGATTGATGATTGACAACCTGATGGACCTGACGCACGAAACCTATGTGCACAGCAACAGCATTGGCCAAAAAGAAATCGACGAAGTACCCTGCCAAACCGAGCTCAAAGGCAACGAAGTGGTCACCAGCCGCTTCATGCACAACATCGAGCCACCGCCATTTTGGAAACTGGCCTTGCGCGGCAACCACTTGGCAGACGATGTGCTGGTAGACCGCTGGCAAATTTGCCGCTTCACACCGCCCAGCAATGTGCACATCGAAGTGGGCGTGGCGCATGTGGGGCATGGCGGTTACGACGCGCCCGCAGCGCACAAGGTGTACAGCGTGGTGGTCGATTTCATTACCCCCGAAACCGACACATCCATGCACTACTTTTGGGGCATGGCCCGCAAGTTCAACCCCAGCGACGCCGCGCTGACCGACACCATTCGCGCTGGTCAAAACAAAATTTTCAGCGAAGATTTGCAAATGCTAGAGATGCAGCAAAAAAATCTATCGACCCACCCCACCCGCCGCCTGATGACACTCAACATCGACGCCGGCGGTTCGCATTCGCGCAAAGTGATAGAGCGATTGCTGGCTGAAGAAACGGCACAGCAAAACAAGGTGACGGCTTAGATTCCACTTAGTTTAAGCATCAAATTGGCATATAGCCGGCATATTGATTGCCTAGAGTGCTATTTAATTAGTAGTAATTAGAACTACATTTATCTGCTCAAACTAAATCTTAACTACAAATTAATAACTTGCATTTTTATTTGTTATCCTCTGCTATCAACTTGAGACCACCTAAATGTTCAAAATTCCTAAAAAGTACAAGAACGCTTTGCAGACAAAATTCGCCAATTTCAAAAAATTGCTGAACAACAAAAAGCCAAAGATGTTTCTGAAGCTGACACTGTCACAGTTGTAAAAGACATACTTGCTGAAGTGTTTGGTTACGACAAATATCAAGAGCTCACTAGCGAACTCCAAATCAAGGGAACATTCTGTGATCTTGCTGTAAAAATCGATGGAAAAATTCGCTTACTCATAGAAGTAAAAGCTGCTGGTGTCACTTTGAATAGCAGTCACCTCCGACAAGCTGTTGCGTACGGCGTAACTCAAGGAATTGAATGGGTTGCTTTAACGAATGGCATTAACTGGCAGGTTTACAGAATTAAATTCGGACAGCCTCCGATAGAGGAAGAGTTAACACGTTTTGATTTTTTAGCAATCAATCCTAAAAATGAAGATGACATGCAAAAAATATTTTTGCTTTGCAAAGAAGGTATGACTTCAGAAGCGTTAGACACTTTTCATCAAGTCGCACAATTATTCAACAAGCATACAGTCTCAGTATTTTTGCAATCTGAAGCTGTGTTAAATGCACTACGTCGCGAGATGAAACGGATATTTCCTGAATTGAAAATTGACAATACAGGACTTGCTGATTTGTTAGTCAACGAAATTATCAAACGCGATGCAATAGATGGTGAAAAATACAAGGAAGCTGAAACTAGAGTTAAAAAAATTCTGAAAAAATTAACTCCAACTCCTGCAAAAACACGCGAAGTTGTTGCACCCAGCAACACTGATTCAAGCGCAGAAATAAATAGCTAAATTGGCCTCTATCCAGCGTATTGATTGCCAAAGTTGCTATTAAATTAGTAGCTAATTGACGACTTCCAATTCAATGTATTTCTACATGGTGGGCTATTTTTGCAAGCCCAGAAAGTCGTTCCCTTTTGTTTATTTAGCCGCTCGACCATCTTTACGCCACAACCTGCGCAAGTTGGAATTGCGTACTCGCCTTCGTATGCCACATCTAGTAGTTCTTTCTGCTGAGCTGGCGTACGACTCAAAAATAACTGCAATAACTTGTCGCCATCCACGGCATTGATGCCATTTTCTTCTGCGAATTTCCTAGCATCGGCAGTGTACGTCGATGAAGTCACATATTGGCCACTGACTAATTTGTTAGCTGCCATGACGCCATAAAAAGAACGCACTTTATCAACACCGATTGCGCTTGCATGGTTTTTGCATTGAACAATAGACACTGGTTTTTCTGAATCATCAAAGTACATCCAAATATCCACACCACCATCAGGACCATGCCGTTGTGATTTTGTTCTAAATTTACCTTGTGAATAAAACTTCTCACAAACTGCTTCAAACCGACGCCATTCGATATCAGTAAAGACCTTTTTGCTCCACTGTGTTTGGGGTTGTGCATTTGGCTCTGTCGCAAACGTCGCTTTTGAAGGTAATTTAGCTACCGTTCTTGGTTTAATCACAGACTCTGTGTTTACTTTGTTTGATTTACGTTCTACTGAATCTGTTGCTTTCGTCTCAATTCGTTTAACTATTCGATTGATAGCTGAATGAAAGAGCAAAACTCCAGCACCTAATGCTATGAACCACCAAGCGATATCTGAGGACAATCCTGCAGATGTAGTTTTCAGCGTTTTTGACTGCCCAATGAACATGGGCGAAATAAGAAAAGCAAAACCAATCACTAATGCAGCAAAACCTGCATTTTGAATTTTCTGCCCTTCTCTATCTGGTCGTTTACTGTTTTTACGCTTAGCCATTGAACTCTCCATAGTCAACCTATGGTCATTCTAAAGCGCAAGTTTCTAAACTTTAGTCTTTTCTACATCACTCATGCAAAGTCACCCGCCACCATGTGGCGTTGGTGAGTTGTATGCAACCACCGCCCGTGACAGGCGTAATGGTTTGGACTGGGGCTGGCAGGGGCATGACGTCCGACAGTTCTTTCCATTGGCCGGGGGCTTCCCAGCGCAGGGCGTGCAGGGCTTTGAGTTGCATGTTGGGAACGATGATGGTGGGGCGTGTGCCGGCTTGTTCGACGATGACGGACAGGCTTTGGTCCACATCGCCCATGCGGTGATTGGATGTGTCCATGGCTTGCGCAAAAGGCTTCAACTGCGGTGGTGCGTAGTGGTACAGCGTGAGCATGCCGCCTATGTGCGGCGTGATGACGCTGGCAATGTCGGTTTTGCCGTCGCCATCAAAGTCGGCAGCACCAATGGGGTTTAACCAGCGAAAGGTTGAGCCTGTGAATGGGCTGCGTGCCCTCTCCTGTAATACCGGTTTTTTATTTTCAACGAGCACACCATACACCACGGTGGATGAGCCTTTGAATGTGTCGGATTCAATCAGCACAATTTCGTCGCGCCCATCTTTATCAATGTCCACCAAGCGCGGCACGCGGTCTTCAAACACACGGTTCAGCGGCAATTCAAATATGATTTCTTGTGCAGCTAAGTTTGCAGTTGGTTTCAACAACACATGCAAGCTTGCCGCATGGCTGCTGTTGCCCAGCGCTTTGTGCGGGTAGCGCATGGTGGGTGTGCCCAACCATGCCCAGGCAATGTCTTTGCTGCCGCGTGCCACTTGGCTGTCAGGCAAACGGCTTGCAGCTTGGACTGGAATGTCTTGCAATGGGGCGACACGTTTCACACCACATTGCACAGCCGCCGGCTCTACCATCAAGCCCATGGCATAGACCCAGCTTGATACGCAAGCGGCGCAAACAATGAGAACGGTGAATTTAAACGGTGATACCAGTGGGTGCATACCGTTTGTCGCCATCACAGTGCTTTTCTTACTGTGTAAACAGTTTTATATAAGAAATTGACCTGTAGCCGGCGTATTGATTGCCTGGTGTGCTATTTTATTTATAGCAATCAGAGCATTTCATTTACGCCCAAAGAACTTGTTCACCACGTCTTGCGCCACCTGTTGCAGTTGCAACGCTGTTTTTGAGTCTATGGCACTGAACATGGAGTACGTGTTGCCAACTGGGTTGATGCCATACACACTAGCGACAACGGTGCTGGCGGCGAGGTAGGTGCCCAAGGGTGATGGGTGGCTGCCGTCTTCTTTATCGTGCAGCTTCATGTCTGGGTAGCGTCGGTAGGCTTCTTCAAATGCTAAGCCAACAGGGATGACCAAAGCTTGGTTGTCATTCGCCACAGTGACATACATGTCCTCAATTTTGCGCATGTTTTGTGGATTCAGCTCTTTGTGTGGTGGCACATAGGCGGGTGTCATGTACAAGGCGGTTTTAGCACCACGGCTGACAATCACTTTGTTGTGCTCTGCCACGGTCTGTGCAAACTTTGCGCGGCTTGATTCTTTCAAGGCATCTCCACTATTGCCCGCTAGGATGACCAATTCAAACGGCTCTTTGACTCCGATTTTTCCTGGCATGGTCAGCCAGTCCATGTTGTGGTGGTCCAAACTTGCGCCACCAATGGTGGCTGATTTGTATTGAATGCGTTTGTCTAGCTCAGCATTGTGTGCGCCTACCATGCGCCGCACGTGGTTGTGCAAACTGTTGTTGTAATAGAAGTAACTATTACCCACGAACAAAACACGCGCGGGTTTGTCGACTTGCGGTTGGGTGACAACAGGCGTAGCAGCGTGCGTGGCGAAGTGAATTGTTGCCATGCTGCATACACACAGCATGAATATAAATTTGCCAAACGAATGGCGTATGGCATTGTTGTTGAGTTTGAGAAGATGTTCCATTTTGGTAACCTTTGGTTTTCAGCTGTTTGAGTCTGAAAACCATTCTATAAATAATCTTGATTCTTATAGCAACATTCGTTATCTATAAAAATGCAAAACAAGGGTTAACCCCAATCTTATATAAGAGTAGATAAAGAATAATGAATGTTATGCGAATCATTTTTATGATTCAAGTGTTTTTGCAATATCTCATTCATTCATCACAGAGGAGTTACGCCATGCGTTTGTCAGGTTTTAAACGTTTGTTCCCTATCGCTGCAATAGCCACTTTGGCTTGCCATACATTGCCTGCAGTTGCAGCCGCATGGGCACCCACCAAAACTGTGGAATTCATCGTTCCAGCCGGTACAGGCGGTGGCGCTGACCAAATGGCGCGTTTGATTCAAGGCATTGTGACCAAGAACAACCTCATGAAATCATCCATGGTGGTGGTGAACAAAGGCGGTGGCGCTGGCGCTGAAGGTTTCTTGAACGTGAAAAGCAGTAATGGCGACCCTCACAAAATCATCATCACCTTGTCAAATATGTTCACCACACCAGTGGCAACTGGCGTGCCTTTCAGCTGGAAAGACATGACACCGGTGGCAATGTTGGCACTGGACGAATTTGTGCTGTGGGTGAATGCCGATACACCTTACAAAACACCACAAGAATATTTCGCAGCCGCAAAAGCAGTTGGCGGCAAGTTGAAGATGGGTGGTACAGGTTCTAAACAAGAAGACCAAATCATCACTGCACTGGTTGAAAAAGCCACAGGCGCTAAATTCATCTATGTGCCGTACAAAGGCGGCGGTGAAGTGGCTGTGCAATTGGTGGGCAAGCACATTGATTCATCTGTGAATAACCCGATTGAAGCATTGGCACAATGGCGCGGTGGCAAATTAAAACCATTGTGCGTGTTTGACAGTAAGCGCATGCCCTACAAAGACAAAGTGGCCGACAAAGCTTGGGGCGATATCCCCACCTGTAAAGAAGGTGGCTTGGATGTGGAATACCTCATGTTGCGCGGCATTTTCATGTCACCTGGCGTGAAGCCTGAGCACACTGCTTTTTACATCGACTTGATGCAAAAAGTGCGCGCCACGCCCGAGTGGAAAAAGTTCATGGAAGACGGTGCTTTCAACCAAACCTTCATGACTGGCGTGGAATATGTACGTTGGGTTGCGAACGAAGAAATTCGCCACCGTTTGTTGATGCAAGAAGCAGGCTTTGTTGCCAAATAATTGTTGAGAGACCAGCAGCATGAGCATGGACAAGCATGATGACGAACTGAGCGCCGCATCGACCAAATCATTGGAAATAGCCACAGCGCTGTTCTTTTTGGTAATCGGCGGCTTGGTGATGTGGGACAGCTACCGCATTGGTGCCAAGTGGGGTGACGATGGGCCGCAAAGCGGGTATTTCCCGTTTTACATTGGCCTGTTGATGTGCATCGCCACATTGGCGAATTTGCTCGGAGCTTTACGCAATCGTCGCAAAGCATCGTTTGTCTCAAAAGCAGAAATCAAGATGGTGTTTGCGATATTCTTGCCCACCTTGGTGTACTTAGCGGTAATGCAGTTTGTCGGTTTGTATGTGTCATCGGCCATATTCATTGCCGTCTTCATGCGCTGGCAAGGCAAGTTCAGTTTGGTCAAATCGTGTTTAACTGGACTCATCGTCAGTGTGGTTTTGTTTGCCATGTTTGAAATCTGGTTCAACGTGCCCCTTGCTCAAAGGTCCGCTAGAGGCGGCATTTGGTTATTAATCTCTCATAAGAACAATCGGAATTTCACCATGGAAGAAATACAAGCCTTGATGCAGGGCTTTGCCGTTGCCCTATCACCTGTCAACGTTGCCTTGATGTTTTTGGGCATTGTGTTGGGCGTTTTGATTGGCGTGTTGCCTGGCCTTGGCGGTGCCAATGGCGTGGCCATTTTGTTGCCGCTCACCTTCAGTATGGAGCCCACATCGGCCATCATCATGCTGTCGTGCATTTATTGGGGTGCTTTGTTTGGCGGGGCTATCACTTCCATCTTGTTCAATATTCCGGGCGAGCCTTGGTCGGTCGCCACCACCTTTGACGGCTACCCGATGGCACAGCAAGGTCATGCGGGTGCAGCTTTGACGGCGGCGTTCACCTCCTCATTCTTTGGTGCTTTGGTGGCGGTCATCATGATCACCTTCACCGCGCCATTGGTGGCAAAGTTTGCGCTCAACTTTGGCCCACCTGAATTTTTTGCAGTGCAACTCTTAACCTTTTGCAGCTTTGTCGGCATGAGCAAAGGCGCACCATGGAAAACACTGGCTGCCATGTTCTTGGGCTTCACACTGGCTGCCGTGGGCATGGACAATGTGACGGGTCAATTGCGTTTGACCTTTGGCGTTGAGCCCTTGATGAAAGGTTTTGACTTTTTGATCGCGGTGATTGGCCTCTTTGGCATTGGCGAGATTTTGCTCACCATGGAAGAAGGCTTGGCCTTTCAAGGCAAGTCAGCCAAAATCAATTCCAAAGTGGTGTGGGAGACATGGAAAAACTGCCACAGTATTGGGCGTCTTACCTGCGCAGTGCTTTGGTTGGCTGCTAGATGGGCATGACGCCAGGCGGTGCTACACCGGCTTCGTTCATGAGCTACGGCATTGCCAAGCGTTTTTCTAAAAACGGCAAAAACTTTGGCAATGGCGAAATTGAAGGTGTGCTCGCTCCAGAGACTGGGGCACACGCTGCCGGCACTTCGGCTTTGTTGCCGATGCTGACTTTGGGAATTCCCGGTTCACCTACGGCTGCCGTGTTGCTAGGTGGTTTGTTGGTGTGGGGTTTGCAACCTGGTCCACTTTTGTTCGTGGAACAAAAAGATTTTGTATGGGGTTTGATTGCCAGCATGTACTTGGGCAATATCGCCGGCTTGATCGTGGTGCTCTTAACCGTGCCATGGTTTGCCGCCATCTTGCGCATTCCGTTTTCCATCATCGCGCCGATTATTTTGGTGATTTGCGCTGTCGGTGCCTACACGGTGCACAGCTCCATGTTTGACGTGTGGCTGATGATGGTGTTTGGCGTCATGGGCTATGTGTTCAAAAAGCTCAACTACCCGCTGGCACCGCTGGTGTTGGCATTGGTTTTGGGCGATATGGCTGAAAATGCCTTCCGTCAATCTTTACTGGGCTCTGGCGGCGACATGTCCGTGTTTGTGTCCAACCCCTTGGTCGCCAGCATCACGGGCTTGGCAATGGTGATGCTGTTCTGGCCACTCATCGAAATTTTGGTCGTGCGTATCAAATTTGCGTTGAAGCGGAAATAATTAACACTTAGAGCGCGTTGAAAATATAGGGGCGACTGATGGCACAGTGGATTGCATATACACATCAAAACCAACATGGTTTTGGCAAGTTGGCAGGAGAGGACATACAAGTTCACACCGGCAATCTGTTTCAAAACCCACAGCCCAATGGCATGGTGTTGAAACTGTCTGAAGTTGAAATCACCCTACCCTGCCAGCCCAGCAAACTGATTGGCTTGTGGAACAACTACCACGCGCAAGCGGCAAAACAAAATCTCAGCACACCCGCAGAGCCGCTGTACTTCATCAAAGCCGCCAGCAGCTATTTGGCACATGGGCAAAGCATCACCACACCCGCGCATTACGATGGCCGTGTGGTGTACGAAGGTGAACTGGGCATTGTGATAGGCCAAATCTGCAAAAACGCCGACGAGACGCAAGCGCAAAGCGCCATTTTTGGCTACACCTGCATCAACGATGTCACCGCGCTGGACTTGCTGAACAAAGACGCTTCGTTCGCGCAATGGACACGTGCCAAGAGCTTTGACACCTTTGGTGTGTTTGGCCCTTGTATTGCTACCGATTTGGATTGGGCCACGCTGTCGGTGCAAACCTTGATCAATGGCCGCGAGCGCCAAAACTATCCGTGCAGCGACATGATTTTCAGCCCAGCGCAAATCGTCTCTCACTTGTCCAAAGAGATGACGCTGATGCCGGGTGATATCATCGCTTGCGGTACTTCTTTGGGAGTTTTGCCCATGAAAGCGGGTACCGTGGTCGAGGTGGTCATCAGCGGCATCGGCACACTTCGCAACACTTTTGGAAACCAAACAGCATGAAAATTTGTATCGTAGGCGCTGGTGCCATTGGCGGCATGTTGGGCGTGAAACTGGCATTGACGGGCAACGACGTCACCTTGATTTTGCGCGGCGCGAATTTGGAAGCCGTTAAAGCCAATGGCTTGACCCTGATTGAAGAAAATGGCAACGAGTTAGTCGCCAAGCCCATCAAGGCCACATCGGTCATTGCCGAAGCCGGCCTGCAAGACGTGATCATTCTGGCGCTCAAAGCGCACCAAGTCAGCGCTGTGGCTGCCGATTTGCCCGCACTCATGCACGCAGGCACACGCGTGGTGACCATGCAAAACGGCATACCGTGGTGGTACTTCCACAAAATACCAGGCGAGTTGTCGCAACCCTATTTGGGCAAGCCCGTGCAAGCGGTGGACCCCGACGGCAACATCGCCAAACACATCCCCATCGACAGTGTGATTGGCAGCGTGGTTTACCCTGCCAGTGAAGTGATTCGCCCGGGTGTGATCAAAGTGATTGAAGGCAACCGCTTCACATTGGGCGAGATTGACGGCAGCGACACACCGAGCATTCGCGCCATCAGCGACGCGTTCAAAGCGGCTGGTTTCAAAGCACCGGTGTCCAATGACATTCGCTCTGAAATTTGGCTCAAGGTCTGGGGCAATTTGAGCTTCAACCCCATCAGCGCATTGACGCACGCCACGCTGGAAGACATTTGCGTTTTCCCCGCCACGCGCGAACTGGCAGCCAACATGATGACCGAGGCGCAAAACATTGGTGCCAAACTCGGTGTGCAGTTCAAAGTCAGTTTAGAAAAGCGCATCGCCGGCGCACAAGCAGTGGGACAACACAAAACATCCATGTTGCAAGACGTGGAAGCGGGTCGCCAGCTTGAACTGCAAGCCTTGGTAGGCGCAGTAATAGAGCTTGGTCAAATCACCGACACACCCACTCCTACCATTAAAGCCGTTTATGCCTTGACCAGCTTGCTGGCGAAAAACTTGGCCGACCACAACGCCAAGCTCAGCATTTCATAATTCATACAAACTATTTTTTAACTTTACCTGCTTATCACCATGACACACTTCACCACCCTATCGGACATGATCGCCATCCACGCCAAGGCCACGCCAGACGCGGTAGCCATCACTGGCCCATCAGCCACACCCTTGAGCTACGCCGGCATGCAAGCCTTGATCAACAACACCATGCAAACCCTGAACGACATGGGCATTGGCCGTGGTGACCGCGTGGGTATTGTGTTGCCCAATTGCCCAGAGATGGCCACCGCATTTGTCGCAGTGGCAAGCGCCTGTACTGCAGCACCACTGAACATGGCTTACCGCGCCGACGAGTTTGAGTTTTACTTGAGCGATTTGAAAGCCAAAGCCTTGATCGTGGCCGCTGGTGGTGAAACACCCGCACGCGAAGTCGCCGCCAAATTGGGCGTGGCGGTGTTGGAACTGAACCCTCAGCCTGAAAAAGGCGCGGGCACGTTCACCCTCAGCACCACTGCCAAGATCGATGGCACGAATGTCAAAAAAGGTTTGGCACAGGCTGACGATGTGGCGCTGATTTTGCACACATCGGGCACCACCTCACGCCCGAAAATTGTGCCGCTGACACACCGCAACGTGTGCGCTTCAGCGCGCAGCATCAGCGGTATTTTGAAGCTCACCGCCGCCGACCGTGGCTTGCACGTCATGCCGCTTTTTCACATCCACGGTTTAATAGCCGGCGTGTTGGCACCCATGGCTGTGGGCAGCGCCACCTTCTGCACACCGGGCTTTAATGCGCTGAAATTCTTTGGCTGGATGAAAGAATGCAAACCCACTTGGTACACCGCCGTGCCCACCATGCACCAAACCATTTTGTCGCGCGCGGCAAACAACATGGACATCATTGAAGCCAACCCGCTGCGCTTCTTGCGTTCATCGTCTTCATCCATGCCAACACAGGTGATTGCCGAGTTGGAAAAAGTTTTCAAAGCACCATTGATTGAAGCCTACGGCATGACCGAAGCATCGCACCAAATGGCCTGCAACCCACTGCCACCCGCCAAGCGCATTCCAGGCTCTGTGGGCGTTGCAGCAGGCCCTGAAATCGCCATCATGGACACCGCAGGCAACTTGCTGCCTGCCGACACCATTGGCGAAGTGGTGATTCGCGGTGAAAACGTCACGCTGGGCTACGAGAACAACGACAAAGCCAATGCCGAAGGCTTCACCAACGGCTGGTTCCGCACCGGTGACCAAGGCCAGTTGTCTGCCGATGGTTATTTGACGCTGACCGGCCGCTTGAAAGAAATCATCAACCGCGGTGGCGAAAAAATTTCCCCACTGGAAGTGGACGAAGTGCTGATGGACCACCCTGCCGTGATGCAAGTCGTCACCTTTGCCATGCCACACGCCAAGCTGGGCGAAGACGTGGCCGCCTGTGTGGTGCTGCGCGAAGGCAAAGAGTTGACCGAGCGCGAACTGCGCGACTTTGCGGGCACCAAACTGGCCAACTTCAAAGTGCCCAGCAAAATCCTCTTCATGGCCGAAATACCGAAAGGCGCGACAGGTAAATTACAACGCATTGGCTTGGCCGCCAAGCTGGGTTTAACCGCTTAATCAATTAAGCACAGACAAACAAGCAACAACGAAAAAAAACGCCGCCAGCGAGAGCTGTGCGGCGTTTTTATATGAAAAATCGGCCTCTAGCCGGCGTATTGATTGCCTAGAGTGCTATTGTATTGATAGCATCTGTCGATACAGATTGCAAACTGTTATGGTTTGAGCACTTGCGCCAAAAACCCTGCGGTGGCATTTCTGGCGGCATTGAAATTGAGCAAGGTATGTGGCGCATCGGGTATCAATACGACAGATGCCACAGCGTTACCTTTCAGTGCCGCGCCACAATGCCCTGCCGCGCTGGCATTGCCCAACCAGCTGTTGGATTTGGAAAAGAACGGGTCGGTAGAGCTGATGATGTTCAACACCGGCTTGCCCGCTTCAAAAGCGTTCTGCGGGTCTTTCACAAAATAATTGTTTTCACAACTCCATGCATAGAGCATGCGTGCGGCAAATTCTTTGCCAGTGTAGCGCGCCACTGGCACACTGCCTTCGCTGGTGCCAGCCAGCACCATTTGGTTGGCATCTGCCCACGATTGCGTTTTCAAAGCGGCTAACACGGGTGCAATTTCTGATGCGCGCAAGGCATGAATGCGTTCGTACGAATCCACATCGATGGGTGATTTGTAAGTCACATGGTTGGGCAAGCTGAATGAATTGGGTGCCACGCTGGCATAGCCCAAAGTTGCCAGCCATTGCTGCCATTCGCCAATGGCTTTCAAGCCCAAGCCGGACGAACCGTGCATGAACACCACCACTGGCACTTTGCCGCCATTGAGCTTGGGCACGTCTTTGAGCTTGCCGGTGAACACCGCGCCGCCTGTGGCTTTGGCGGGTAACACCACGTCTGCCAACTGCGCCGATGCCAACAAAGATTCTGCCGTGTGCACCCATGCTGTGCCCATGATTTCACCTTTGGGGGTGGCTGGTGCGGCCGGTGCGGATGTTTGCGCCACCGCTGTCAAACTGCATGCTAGCAATATCGCTGCCACATAGGTTTTGTTATTTCCTGGTACATGTTTTGTCGGTTTGATAATTGATGGCATGGTTTCCCCTTTGTATGGTTGTTGTGACGACTGCATAGGCATGATACTAGAGTACGCTGGCTTGATTAGGTTTGGGCTTATTCGCGTAGCTCACCGCCAACTCGTCAGCGGGCAGGCGTTGCATAAAGGCCATGCTGTCTTTGGCGGTGGCGTTTAGCCAATCGTCATACTGTTGTGGCTGCAACATTACCACCATGCGCTTTTCGTCGGCTGGGCGGTGAAAGTTTTGAAACACGGCATGGCCATCGGCGTTGATGGTCAGCATGGTGAAGCTGTAGCCAATCACGCCATCGCTGTCCACCGTTTGCGTCCACAGGCCTGCGATACCCATAGGCTGACCATCAGCACGCGCAATGCGGGCGGGCACGGCTTTGCCACTGCGCCAATCGGGTTCATAGATCGCTTCAGCGGGGACGATGCAATGCAAGGCTTGCCGCCACGCATCGCGGTAGGTCGGCTTTTCGGCCACGGTCTCAACCCGTGCGTTGTAGGTTTTCAGCCCCAGCTTGGCGTATTTCGCGTCCTTCGCTGCCCACTGCGGCACCATGCCAAACTTGCCCACGCGCGCTGTGCGTTGATTATTTGCGGGCTTGCTTTGTCTTGCAACACAAAGCTACTCGGATAAGCCGGCCACACGCTGCCCCTGCCGCCACTGGGCATGGCTGCACCAAAGGTATCGGCAAAGCGAATCGGGTCCAACAGGCCATCAAAATTGCTGCACATGGAAAGCATCGTACCACCCAGCACCAGGCATGAAATAAGGCACTTTTGCAACACACGATTTACCCAAGGGTAAACCCCATTTTGCTTTCAGTCAAAATTGTTAACAATCTTATCGTTAACAAAAATAGAGGTGTTTACCATGAAAGTGTTATCCGAAGTAACCGGTTCAGTTTGGAAAGTGGAAGTCGCTGTAGGTCAACAAGTGGCCGAAGGCGACACTTTGATCATCGTCGAATCGATGAAAATGGAAATTCCTGTCAGCGCGCCCAAAGCGGGCACCGTGACCGACATTTATACAGCCGAAGGTGAAGCCGTCACCGATGGTCAAGTGCTTGTCATTCTGAGCTAACAGCGCCAGCATGAAACCATTGGACAAAACGGGTGACATCTTTTCCCACTGGGAAAGCGCAGTTGCATTTCGTTTGTTTGCCGATCAAGCTGATCTCACGCTGACCATTCCTGAGCAAATTGCAGCGAAAGTTGGAGACCGTATTTTGTCAGGTGCAATGGCTCCGGGTGAGCGCATTGGTGAACAAGAATTGGCGGACGAATTTGCTGTGAGTCGAGGCCCCGTGCGAGAAGCGATTCGCATTTTGGAACGCGAAGGTTTAACCACCATCTTGGCGCGGCGCGGCGCGATTGTTACCGAGTTGAGCATCAGTGAATTGAAAGATTTGCTCGAAATTCGTTCAGGTTTATTTGAGTTGGTGACACGCAAATTGGCTGCCAACCCATCACCAGATGTAATCGCCATGCTCGAAGCGGGTGTGGCACGCTTGAACCTGTTGGCGCAAACACCCGATGCGGGTGACGCCTATGCCGAAGCCGCATACCGTTTGCTGATTTTGTGCGCGCGCCATTCAGGTAATCGCCGCTTGCACAGCATGTTGACCGCTTTGTCCTTGCAAACCCTGCGCTACAGCAAACTGGGATTGGCCAGTCTGGAGCGTCGCCAACGATCTGCCAATTTGTGGCGCCAAGCCACCGATGCGCTGCGCATGGGCGATGTCGATAAAGCCGTGGCTTTGACACGCATACGCATTGATGAATCAGGCGCTGAAACCATTCGCCAATTAGAAAGTACCTCCTCATGACCGATACCACAGCCACAGGCCCATTGCTTGGCCTCAAAGTAATTGAAATTTGCACCACCATCGCCGGTCCAGCCTGTGCCCGTTTGTTGGCAGACATGGGAGCTGAGGTCATCAAAATCGAGCCGCCCGAAGGCGACCCTGTGCGCCAAATGGGGCAACATTACCAAGGCGAATCGCTGTATGCGGCATCCATCTTACGCAACAAACGTTCCATCGTGTTGGACCTTAAAACACCTGAGGGCAGACAAGTTGCCGCAGACCTGATTGCCCAAGCCGACATCTTGGTTGAGAACAACCGCCCAGGTGTGCTGGAGCGTTTGAACCTAGGCTACGACACCCTTTCAGCGCGCAACCCTGGTTTGGTGATGGTTCGCATCAGTGGTTACGGCCAAACAGGCCCGTACCACGAACGCCCAGGCTACGGCGCCATTTGTGAAGCCGTTGCAGGCGTGCGCCACATGACGGGTGACCCTGATCGACCACCCGCACGCGTGGCGCTGGCGACGACCGATTACCTTTCATCCGTACACGCCGCATTTGGCGCGGTTGCCGCCATTCATGCACGGCAGCGCACTGGCAAAGGCCAGGTTGTTGATGTGGCCTTGTACGAAGCCGCTTACACCCAAATGGAGCCTGTTGTACCTGCCTATGAAAAGCTGGGTGTCATACCCCAACGCGAAGGCAGCAATTTGCCATCAATGGCGCCCAATAGCTCTTACCCCACTCGCGATGGTGCTTGGGTATTGATAGCCGCCAACAGCCAACCCACATGGCGCAGACTGGTGGCCTTGATGCAGCAACCAGAACTGTTGACCGACCCCCGATTCGAAACCATACAAGCCCGCGGTCTGCCAGACAATATGCGGGCCATAGATGCCATCGTGGCTGCATGGACGCGCGGCTTTGACGCGGCCGATTTGGAAGCCCTGCTGCGCCAAGGTGAACTGCCATGTACCCGCGTGTACACCATTGCCGACATTTATGCCGATCCGCATTTTCAAGAGCGAGACATGCTGGTGCAAGTGGCCCACCCCGTGTTGGGGCACACCACCCAAACCGGTGTCGTGCCACGCTTCAGCGCCACACCGGGCAACATTCGCCATACCGGACCGAATCTAGGCGCAGATACCTCCAATGTTTTATCCCAAACACTGGGCTTGTCGGCCAAACGCATTGCGGAATTAAATCAGAGTGGTGCCGTTCACTTACCCACATGACCCAATTAGACCCTTCAAATTCATTTCACTTCATCCCTTCATTTACAGAAAAGAGGTTTCTCATGATGACACCAGCACAACGCCCCTTCCCTGCAACGCAGGCAAACCCTGCAAACCATCGCCGCAGCCGCAGCCGGCCTGTACTTTGGCCCTTCTGCCTTTGCGCAAATGGGCTGGACACCTTCGCAAAATCTCAATTACGTGATTGGTGTAGCACCCGGTGGCTCGGTTGATTTGTATGCGCGTGGAATCAAATCCAGTTTAGAAAACCTGAAACTGGTCAATGGCTTCACTGTGTTGCCCGACAACAAGCCCGGTGCAGCAGGTTTGCTTTCACTGCAAGTGCTACAGCGCAACCGTGGCAATGCGCACTACATAGGCACTTTTCACACGGGCAGCATTGCGGGCCAAGTGGCGGGGGTTCTCAAAGCCGATATGCGCGACTATGTGCCCGTTTCCATGATGGTTGAAGAGACATCCTTGGTTGCAGTGACTGCAGATAGTCCTTTGAAATCACTTTCAGATCTCATAGAAAAACTGCGCAAAGATCCAACCAGCCTCAAAATTGCAGTGGCCCCACTCAAAGGTTTAAACACCCACTTGGCGATTGCCAAACCCTTGAAAGTGGCGGGCGTGGATGTCAGCAAACTCACCGTGGTGCCGTTTCGTTCGTCAGGCGATTCGATGGTGGCACTCTTGGGTGGGCACGTCGATGTGGTATCGGCCACCGGCCCCACCGTGGTACCGCAAGCGATCAGTGGCAAAGTGCGCATGTTGGCCAGCGCTGCGCCAGTGCGTGGTACTGGGCCATTGGCCAATGTAGCCACTTGGCGCGAGCAAGGCGTAGCGGCTGATTACGTCAGCTACAACGGTGTTTTGTTGGCACCGGGAGTGGACGCCGACCAAATTCGTTTTTGGGAAACGGCTTTGCGCAAAGTGTCTGAATCAACCGAATGGAAAGCGCTGGTTGACAAATCAGGCAACAAACCAATGTTCAAAGGCTTTGTAGATTCACATCGCTACCTGCAAGCTGAATTGAAAGAAACCCAAGAGCTGTTTGCCGCATTGGGCTTGGGAGCCAGTTTGTGAGCACACCCACATCGCTTCAACAACAACTCGATGCCAGTGGCGAATGGGCCACCGAACTGGCAGAGCTGCAACTGCGCCGCAACCAAGCGCTCAACATGGGCGGCCCAGAAGCACTGGCCAAATTCAAAGCCAGTGGCCGACTCAACGCACGCGAACGCATTGCCCAATTGGTCGATGCCGATAGTTTTCGCGAGGTAGGCGCACTGGCTGGCAAAGGCCATTACAGCCGCGAAGGACAGTTTGAGCACATTGACCCCACCAACGCCATCGTGGGCACAGGCATGGTTGACGCGCGCAAAGTGGCCATCCATGCCGACGACTTCACCATCCGTGCTGGCTCATCCGAAGCCACCATTGCCGACAAGTGGATCTACATTGAACGCATGGCACATCAATTGCGTTTTCCGCTGATTCGCTTGGTTGATTCGGCAGGTGGCAGTGTCAAGCTGTTGTTGCAACTTGGTGGCACCAAAATCCCTGAATACCCCAGCTGGCCTGCTAATGAACTGCTGAAAACCGTTCCCGTGGTGGGCGTGGCGCTTGGGGTGTGCGCTGGGCAAGGTGCTATCAAAGTGCTGTCATCGCACTTTTCGGTGATGGTGCGCGAGCAAGCGCAGGTGATGGCGGCCGGACCGCACGTGGTGAAGCAAGCCTATGCGCAAGACATTGACAAAAACGAACTGGGTGGGCACATGGTCCACCGCAAAAGTGCATTGGTGCACAACGAAGCCGAGAACGAGACCGATGCGCTGAACCAAGTGCGCCGATTTTTAAGCTACATGCCACGCAGTGTGTTCCACACCGCTCCCGTGTTGCCGGTGAGCGATGACCCGAATCGCGCTGATGATTGGCTGAAAAACGCCATACCGCATGACCGCCGCAAAATCTTTGACCCGCGCAAAATCTTGAGCAGCATCATGGACCACGATTCCGTTTTTGAAATTGGCCGCTACCAAGGTGGCTCTGTGATTACTGCATTGGCGCGGCTCAATGGCATTCCCGTGGGTGTGATTGCCAACGACCCCAAAGTACAGGGCGGCGCCATGACCAACCAAGCCGCCTACAAAATGGAACGCCACGTCAAAATGTGCAGTCTGTTTGGTTTGCCCATCGTCAATTTTGTGGACCAACCCGGCAACCAAACTGGCCTGGAAGCCGAGCTGGGCGGCACCTTGTTGGGTGCGACCCGCGTGGGCGAAGCATTGCACGACTGCAAATCGCCTTGGGTCAGCATTTTGATTCGCCGCTGCTTTGGCATGGCAGGCGCTTTGCACGCACCCAAGTATGGCGAAGCGCTGAACCTGCGTTACGCATGGCCATCTGCCCGCTGGGGCTCGATACCCATCGAAGGTGGCGTGATGGCGGCACACAAATCTGAAATTGAATCCGCACCCGACCCCGCAGCCAAACGCGCCGAACTGGAAGCGTATTACCTGAACATGACATCACCCTTCCGCACCGCAGAAAAGTTTGGCATATTGGACATCATCGACCCGCGCGAGACCCGTTCTATTTTGTGCGATTGGGTGAATGACGCGTGGGAACGCATCAAAACTGACCGCATCAGCTCTGGCAGTACGGTTTAAAAACTAGCGCACCACCCTGTCCGGCGGTGCGCCTTCATCACATTTTTTGCAGTTGAGCAACACGCCAATTTTTTCATCGCGCCCTTCATGCGTCAGCACCCACGGTCTGTAGACCAAGGGTGGGTTGTGCCGCACATGTTGGTTGTGCCCGCACGCCAGTTTGGCAACCCAGTGGTTTTCCTCGTCTTGTAAATAACCGGTAATCGGTTGTTGCATGATGGTGGTGTGTCTTTAAATGTGTTTTGAAACTTTGTACAGCATCTTACCGTGCATAATTTGGGGCTATGTCCATGCAAACCACTGA
Organism: Candidatus Aalborgiella aggregata; assembly: GCA_016705065.1. Taxonomy (GTDB): domain Bacteria; phylum Pseudomonadota; class Gammaproteobacteria; order Burkholderiales; family Burkholderiaceae_C; genus Aalborgiella; species Aalborgiella aggregata. The sequence goes on from JADIYY010000002.1 coordinate 99,580, forward strand.
CCAGCCCATTCTGCGCGATATTGTTTTGATTGGTGGTGGCCACAGCCATGTGGTGGTGCTCAAGCATTTTGGCATGAACCCGATTGCCGGTGTGCGCATCACGCTGATTTGCACCGACATGCACACGCCCTATTCGGGCATGTTGCCAGGCTATGTGGCGGGGCTGTACAGCTTTGACCAGGTGCATATTGATTTATCGCGCTTGGCCATGTTTGCAGGTGCGCGGCTGTACCACGACGAAGTGATTGGTATTGACCGAATCAACCAAAAAGTGCTGTGCAAAAACCGCCCACCCATTCCCTACGACCAACTCTCGATCAACATTGGCTCGACCCCGCAACTGCACAACGTACCGGGCGCGGCCGAACATGCGGTGGCGGTGAAACCGATTCGCAATTTCAACGACCGCTGGCTGCAATTGCTAGAGCGCGTCAAAACCCACTCAGGCAACACCACCATCGCCGTGGTGGGCGCGGGTGCAGGTGGTGTGGAATTGTTGCTGGCCATGCAATACCGCTTGCGCAATGAATTGACCAAGCTGGGCCGCAACCCGGATGAGCTGACGTTTCACCTGCTGACCAGCAGCCACACCATTTTGCCCACGCACAACGCACGTGTGCGCCGCTGGTTTAACCGCGTGCTGGCACAGCGCGGCGTGCACCTGCACACTGATGCCGAAGCCACGCGCGTGGATGCCGGTGTCATCACCACCGCCACGGGGCAACAGGTACAAGCCGATGAAATCATTTGGGTTACGCGGGCGGGTGGTGCGGCTTGGTTGAAGCAAACAGGTTTGCAGTTGGATGCAGATGGCTTTATCTCTGTGCAAGACACCTTGCAAACGGTGACAGACCCGCTGATATTTGCCGCTGGTGACATTGCCAACATGGTCAATTTCAAGCTGGAAAAAGCCGGCGTGTTTGCCGTGCGCCAAGGCAAACCGCTGGCAGAGAATTTGCGCCGCGCCGTGGCTGGCACAGCCCTTGAAGCCTACAAACCGCAAAGCCGCTGGTTGGCACTCATCAGCACGGGTGACGCCTACGCCGTGGCGTCGCGCGGCTGGCTGGGTTTTGCGGGGGCGTGGGTGTGGCAGTGGAAGGACTGGATAGACCAGCGCTTCATGCGCAAATTCAGCGAGTTTGCGCCCATGTCTGCCAACGCAACACCACACCCAACGCTGCCAACACCGGTAATGCTGTTCAGCTCAGTTCTGAAGAATCTTTGCAAGCCATCTCTGCCATTGCCATGCGCTGCGGTGGCTGTGGTGCCAAAGTGGGTGCCAGCGTGTTGCAAAACGCCTTGAGCCAGTTGCAACCCGTGCAGCGCGACGATGTGCTGATAGGCCTGCAAGACCCTGACGATGCCGCCGTGCTGCGTGTGCCGCCTGGCATGGCGCTGGTGCAAACGGTTGATTTTTTCCGCGCCTTTTGTGACGACCCCTACATCTTTGGCAAAGTGGCGGCCAACCATGCGCTGGGCGATATTTGGGCTATGGGGGCTGAAGCCCAATCGGCCACCGCCATCGCCACCCTGCCACCCGGCGTGGACGCGAAAGTAGAAGACACGCTGATGCAAATGATGACAGGCGCTGTCGAAGTGCTGAACGAAGCCAACTGCGCGCTGGTGGGCGGACACACGGGTGAAGGCCAAGAGCTGGCGCTGGGCTTCGCCATCAATGGTTTGATTGCAGACAAACCTGAAGCCATTTTGCGCAAAAGCGGCATGCAGGCAGGCGATGTGCTCATCCTCACCAAACCCATAGGCACAGGCACCCTCTTCGCCGCCCACGCCCGCTTGGCCGCCAAAGGCCGCTGGATAGACGCCGCGCTGCAAAGCATGCAAGTCAGCAACCGCAAGGGCGCTCACATCTTGCGCGAACACGGCGCGACAGCGTGTACCGATGTCACCGGCTTTGGCCTATTGGGGCATTTGCTAGAGATGACGCGCCCATCCAAGGTAGACGCCGAAATCAGCCTAAGCACCCTGCCCCTGTTGGCCGGCGCAGAAGAATGCGTGGCAGCCGGCATCACCAGCTCGCTACAAGCCGCCAACGTGCGCTTGCGCCGCGCCCTCTCCAACCAAGAAGCATTCGTCACCCACCCCCGCTACCCCCTGATCTTCGACCCCCAAACCGCAGGCGGCCTACTGGCCAGCGTGCCCGCCACCCAAGCCCAAGCCTGCCTAGCCGCCCTCAAAGCCGCAGGCTACCCCAAAGCCACAGCCATAGGCCGAGTGCTGCCGAAGGGCGATGCGGTGGAATCTGTCAGTTTAATTGGTTAAATTGGCCTCTAGGCGGCGTATTTATTGCCTAGAGTGCTATTTAATATATAGCATATAGCGCTATGCGCTAATGTAACCAATGGTTCGTTTGCATTTGGGGAAATTGCTACAGCCCCAAAATTTTTTGCCATCAGCTTTGGCAATGCGTTCCACCATTTTGATACCGCAACTGACGCAGGTAGGTACGGCATAGTCGCCTTCGTAGGCGATATCCAGTAGTTCCTTTTGCTGTTCTGGTGTGCGGGTGGCGATTAACTTCAGCAGTTTGTCACCATCCACTGCGTTGATGCCATGTTCATCAGCAAACTTTTGCGCATCTGCCGAAAAGGTAGAGGACGTGACGAACTGACCGCTGGACAAACCATGCGCTTTCATCACCCCAAAAAATTCGCGCATCTTGTCTACGCCTACTATTTTGCGGCTGTAGTTTTTGCACTGAACTACAGACACTGGCTTTTGCGGGTCGTCAAAATACATCCAAATATCCACACCACCATCAGCACCGTGCGATTGCGATTTGGTTTTCAATTTCCCCTGAGAATAAAACCCCTCACAAACCGCCTCAAACCGCCGCCACTCAATATCGGTAAACACTTGTTTATTCCAAACGCTACTGCGCTCAGGTGTCAATGTAGGAACTTGCGCTGAGTTTGCAGCCAATAGCCCAACTGGCTTTGACTTGGTTCTAGATTTTGTCGTTTTGACAACTTCAACACTTTTGTCTTTAGGTTTGATTTGTTTGAGTAAGGCATACAAGCCAATCAAACCGACGCCAATCAAAATGAATGTCCAAGAAACTGTAGAAGATAAATTCTCAGCCAGTGGTTTTAATATCTTGTTGTTTCCAGCAAACAGTGGCGAGAAAAGAAAAAACACCCCAATCACAAAAGCCAAAACTCCTGCATCCTGAATTTTCCGGAATTTACGCAATGCGCGTTTATCAACTTTGAATGGGGTGTTCATGCGTTATTTAAATAAAGTCAATATTTAATATAACCAAAATGGCTGTAGGAAAAAATAAAATTACGCGTGAATTGGCATTAGTTTAGTATTGATAATTATATTTAAATAGCTAACCTGATAGATATTCTAATAATTCGGCAGAAACTGCATTTTTAATAATGCGCGCTCTAGCAGGTCCGACTCCATCTATTGATTCAAACAAATCAGATTCAGTTTTGTTGTATAAATCTTCAATTGTTAGTATTTTATGATCCTCTAATTTATCTATTTGCCATGTAGTAAGTAATGATAATTCACGTATTGATTTTGTAAGCATAGCTTTAACAGATAGTTGAAAGCTATTATCATCATCTATAGCATTTGTTAGTTCTAAAATATTGGTATATGTACTATGGTTTTTTCCGAATTCTATATATTTATTTATTGAAAGTCCTTCATATAACTCTTTTGATTCAGTATTTGGATTATTGAACATTGACAAAATGCAACCGAACTTAACTTCATATCTACTTCCTAAGTGTGATCTTGAAGCACGGATACCTGCATCTATTTTTCTAATAACACCAGTATATGTTAACAAACGCAATGCTTCTTTCACAGTCTCTGGTGCGTCTTTGTGAATCCAAAAATAGATACTTGACTCTAAGGTTGTTTTGGATTTTCGAATTTCGTTATAGTTTTGCAGTGCTGGTATCACAGTATTTTCAATAAAATCTCTTCCCCAATCTATTAACGCCTTATGGCCTTTATATTTCTCACCTAAATATGTGTGTTCTGACCAAATACGATTGCGATAAAAATCTTTAATAACTATATCAACACTTGAACTATTAAATTTATCTAAATCCTGTACTGTCTTTAAAATCATACGTGGATTACCACCACCCGCATATGCAAGCGTAGCAAACAATTCCAAACTGTTACCTATTGTCCGCTTAAGTTGATCATCTGCTTGTTTTAAAACTATTTCTTTAAAATAATTAATATATTCACTATCCCGTATATCACGATCAATAACTTTATATAAACAGTCGTGTATAGGCTCAAAGGAATCACCAAAATAAGTTACGCCAGGATATATCGCAGCATTACATGTAATATATGGTGAACGCATATCTTTGAATAGACTAAGGATTGACGCTGCTGCTCAGGTCTGAATACATGAGCAGCTTCATCAAAAAAGAAATAAATTCGATCGATATTATTTTCTTTACAAATATCCTGAATCGCTTCTTTTACATCTTCAATATCAGGTAGATTTTTCGCGGAAATTTCAGTTTTATTCTTATATGAATTTTCAAAAGCTTTTACTATTTTTTCTAATCCCGCTTCTACAGAATCTTGATTTGAACTTTCATCATTGCTCAGCAATCCTGCACTAAATGCTGATACTATGCACCCGTTTTTTTTAAGTTTTATTAATAGTGCCCTTAGAGCTTTAGCTAGCATCCAATGATAAAACTGATAGCTATCATTAGTACTTATTAGTGAACTAATGTTAAAAGACACAAACACACCTATGCAATTTTATCATTAGCATCAATTTGTTGTTGCGCTACTTGCATTAAAAATGATTTACCCGTGCCACGTGATCCTTCTAAAATACAGGGTTCTGACGAACGAAGTGCCTTGATGATCTGTTCATCTTGTTTACTTAGTACGCAAAGATCTAATATATCTTCAGGTTTTATACTTTCAGTTCTTAGGTAAAAATTGCTCATTTAATTTCCTTAGGTCCGCCTAAATGCTCTCTGATAGCAGCTATGTAATTGAATTTTCAAGTATCGAACTTACATTTTCACAATTAGCTTTATCAATTGATTTTAAGTAGCGTACACAAAATGCGAATTTAATAACTGTGACTACCTCATCTAATTGATTTGCATATAAAGATCTTAATCCTGTATTATTCTGAAGTGAAATGCCATTAATTTTCCAAGTCTCATTATTCCCATGAACATATTCAGATAGTTTTCTAAAAACAGATAAAGCACGTTCACGATAAGTCAAATTTTCATCTTCCAAGTTTACAAAAAATGCTTTTCTGAATCTTGTGGAAAATACACCGTCTTGATCACTAGTAATGGTAGACCACTTTAAATCTCCGCCATTCATCCATTCTCGATGTGCAAATTTATTAGCCGAAAAATATATGCACCCCAGCCCTAATTCAAGTGCTAGTCGTAATGTACTCATTGCTGGCCTGTAAAGACCTAAAGAAAGTGCAAGACAACTCGCTTCGATTTGGGAGCTTACCACTCCAAGCATTTGCTGCTCATCGGTATCGGTAATAAATTTTGATAATTCATATATTTCAGAAGCACTGCTGTGCGCCTTACCTAGTAGCAGTGGTTCTTTTAATGCTATTGCATATATTTCCTGTGATTTCTCGTTTAATTTCTCAAAATAATTAAGAATATTCATTGACATCCTTTTTGGTTATTCACTTCCCAAACGAATCCTTCAACCCCACTGCCAAATTAAACACGGGTTTGCCTTCTACTGAATCTACTCTGTCTGCCACAAAGTAGCCGTGGCGTTCGAATTGGTATTTGGCGTCTGGCTTGGCTGTGGCCAGGGTGGGCTCTACGATGGCTTGGATGATTTTTAGGCTGTTGGGGTTGAGGCTGGCCATGTGGTCTTTGCCGCCGGCGTCGGGGTGCTCGGCGGTGAACAGGCGGTCGTACAGGCGGACTTCGGCGGTTTGGGCGTCGGCTGCGGCCACCCAGGTGATGACGCCTTTGACCTTGACGCTGGCCGAGCCGGGGGTGCCGCTTTTGGTGTCGGGCACGACCGTGGCTTGCACTTCGGTCACGTTACCTGCGGCGTCTTTGCTGAAGCCGGTGCATTCAATCACGTGGCCGTATTTCAGGCGCACTTTGTTGCCCACGAACAAACGGAAGAAACCTTTGGGTGGCGTTTCTTCAAAATCGGTGCGCTCTATCCACACCTCTTTGCCCAGCTTGAAGTGGCGGTTGCCCAGCTCGGGGTGGTGCGGGTGAATGGGGGCGGTGCAGGCGTCCATGTTGCCCGCTCCAAACAGCTCGTCCCAATTGGTGAGCACCAGTTTCAATGGGTCTAGCACGGCCATGGCGCGGGGTGCGGATGCGTCCAGCGTTTCGCGCAGGCAGCCTTCTAGCGTGGCGTAGTCAATCCAGCTGTCGGACTTGGTAACGCCAATGCGCTCGGCAAAAAGCTGCAAGGCTTCTGGTGTGTAGCCACGGCGGCGCAGGCCGACTATTGTTGGCATGCGTGGGTCGTCCCAGCCGTTCACCACTTTGTCGTCCACCAGTTGTTTCAGCTTGCGCTTGCTGGTGACCACGTAGGTGAGGTTCAGCCGCGCAAATTCGTATTGCTTGGGTGGTGGGCTGGCCAGCAAGCCGCCTGCTATGAGCTTGTCCATCAGCCAGTCGTAAAACGGGCGTTGGTCTTCAAATTCCAGCGTGCAAATGCTGTGGGTGATTTGCTCTAGCGCGTCCTCTATCGGGTGCGCGTAGGTGTACATGGGGTAGATGCACCATTTGTCGCCCGTGTTGTGGTGGTGTGCGCGGCGAATGCGGTAAATGGCGGGGTCGCGCATGTTGATGTTGGGGCTGGCCATGTCGATTTTGGCTCTTAAAACCATTGCACCATCTGCGTGCAGGCCGTCGCGCATTTCTCTGAAGCGGGCCAAGTGATGCTCGGCAGACTTGGCTCTGAATGGGCTGTCTACACCCGGCTTGATAAAGTCACCACGGTTGACGCGCATTTGCTCGGCCGTTTGTTCGTCCACATAGGCGTTGCCCGATGTGATGAGGTATTCCGCCGCGCGGTACATGAAATCAAAATAATCGCTGGCTTGGTAGGGTTTGTCGTTGCCGGGTTGGCTCCAGTCAAAGCCCAACCATTTCACGCTGTCGATGATGGTGTTGACGTATTCCATCTCCTCTTTTTCAGGGTTGGTGTCGTCAAAACGCAGGTGGCACACACCGCCGTAGTCGCGTGCCAAGCCAAAGTTCAGGCAAATGCTTTTGGCATGGCCAATGTGCAGATAGCCATTGGGCTCGGGCGGAAAACGAGTACGGATTTTGGCAGTGTCTAACTGGCCTGTGGCTTGGTGCGCGGCATCGCCTGGGCTACCGGCCCAGCGGCGTGTGGCATACGTGCCTTTGGCCAAGTCGCTTTCAATGATTTGGCGCAAGAAATTGCTGACTTTGGTTGTACTGTCGGGGGCTGTTGGAGAAGTGGGGGTGCTGGAACTCATGCAATTGATTTTAGTCGGCGAACTGTGTGGCTTAATAAATTTTTTCTAAACGTTGAACGAGATATTTGGCGCGGTCTTGGTGGGCTTCGAATTTGGGGATGGGGATGCCGGTGCGCAGCCACAAGAGCATTTCACGCGGGGTGCAAATGCGCATGCTGCCCACGTTGTACAGGGTCAAAACTTCTTTATCACCGGTAATGAAGTAATCACAGGCGGCCAATTGGGCGTCAGCCAGTATCCAGCCATCGTCAGCATCTTTGCACGGCACTGTGGTGTAGGCTGCGGGGGCTATGGTGTATTCATCGCAGAAGGTGGTGATGGCCGAATCGGTATCGCTCGCTGACCACTTGAATTTGGTGGGCAAATGTGTTTTCAGTTCCAGCAAAACACGCTCACATGTGTGGCATTGAATGCGCTCAAACGGATTAGGGGATGTGGTTTTAAGTGCGACCACCAAATCATGGCATACGCCTTTGGCAACCAAGGCTGACAGCAACACATTGGTGTCGAGAAATACTTTCATCGCAGTTTGCAGTTACGAAATCAAGGCAAACACGTCTTCGTCCGTCAATATGCCTTGTGCTTGCGCCAGTGGCACACCTTTGGCGCGCAAGGCCTCTAGCCGCGACAAAAAGACTTGCGACTTCAGTGCATCGCGCGCGATGTCACTCTTTGACTTGCCAGTGATAGCAGCCAATTCATTGAGTTGCTGGTCCAGCTTGTCATCAATCCGCAGTGTCAACATTGACATGACATGACTCCTTCAAAAGTTTGTATGACATTGTAATACAAATCCTTGAATTCCATCTCACTACAATGAAACAAAAGCAAAGAATGCAGCAAAAAATACAGCGAACCATAAAGGACTAACCAGCATGAACACCTACACCCCCGACGAACTGAACCGCCTGTACAACAACCGCTTGCTGGTGCCTGAATGCATGGACATTTTGGCAAAGTGGACGCAAGAATCTGCAGCGGTGCGGCAATCGCAGCGATGCCACATTGATGTGCCGTATGGCAAGGCTGACAGCCACAAGTTGGACATCTTCCCGGCCGCAGACACGGCCAACCATCTGGCACCCGTGGTGGTGTTCATTCACGGTGGCTATTGGCGCACATTGGACAAAGCCGATCAATCGTTTTTAGCGCCCACCCTGACGCAGCAAGGTTCGTGTGTGGTGATACCCAACTACAGCTTGTGCCCTGCTGTCACGGTGTCGGACATTGTGTTGGAGCTGGTGCAAGCGGTGGCATGGGTGTACAACAACATTGCACGCTATGGCGGCGACCCCAGACGCATCACCATCGCTGGGCATTCAGCGGGTGGGCATTTGGTGGCGATGTTGCTGAGTTGTTTGTGGCAAGCGCACGATAAAAAATTGCCCAGCAATGTCGTTAAAAACGCGCTGTCTATTTCCGGTTTGTTTGAAATGCAAAGCATACAGCGCTGCCCGTATTTGCAAGATTCACTGCACCTGACAGACGCTGAAGTGAAACGCATCAGCCCTGCATGGCTGCCAGCACCCAAAGCAGGTCAACTGGTCAGCGTGTGCGGTGGTGACGAGTCCAGCGAATTCAAACGCCACAACCAATTGATACAAAGCGCATGGGGCAAACAAGTGGTGCCCATCAGCGAAGTGCTGCCCGGCTTGAACCACTTCACCATCTTAGAAGCGCTGTGCCAAAGCGGGTCGCGCTTGAATGGCTTGTTGCTGGATATGTTGCAGCCAAATTAATTCTTGGCGCTGAGCCGGTCAGTTCAAGATTTCAGTACTTTATTCAAAAACTCAATCACGGCTTTGCCTGCGGCATCGCGTGCTTTGCGGTCGCCCTCTAAGCTGGCACCTTTGTCGGCACACAGGTCTTTGTTGATGCTGGCGACACTTGCTTGGTTGAGGATTTCTTCAGTACGGCGGTCGCGGTACTTCAATTCTTTCACATCAAATTCCAGTGGGCAGCCCTCTTTGGTTTTGGTGTTGTTACGCGCATTGATGCGCCGTGTGTCGTCCACATCAAACTTATGGCGCGCCCCAGGCAGCGTGACAAATTCGGTGGGTGTGCCTGCTGCTGTGATGCGCTGGGCATAGGTTTTACAGTCGCTCAAATAGGTGTAATCGTCCGCATCACCATGCACAAACAAAATGGGCGCAGGACCAAACACGCCGGGCTTGGGCGATACCGTCAAATTACCTGCACAGCCGCCGCTGTACATGGCAAGGTGCGCAGCAAAGCGCACACCGGCAGGGCCAGAGCTGTTGGCGATAGGTGTCACAGCGCTGCGTAATACGGTGATGCCGCCTCTGGAAAAGCCCATGACGGCGATGCGTTTGGGGTCAATGCGCGGGTGCGTGGCCAACATGCCCAAAGCCGCAAAGGCATCCGCGGTATCGGCACCAAATGGCACTTGGCTTTGGTCTTCTCCGGTGGATTTAACACCGCGCGGGCCAAACACATCAATCACCATGGCGGCGATGCCTTGCTCGTTGAACAATTTGGCCCAATAGGTAATCTGCTCAGGATAAATGCCGCCTGATCCATGCACCAGCACCACAGCGGGCAGCTTGGCATCTGCGGCAGCATTGGCAGGCAAAACCAACTGCCCTTGCGCAGTGGCTGCGGGTCGGGGGCGATTGGCGTACAACAATTCCATCACCGTGGCGGGTGAGCTGGACGCATAGCTGTAAATGCCATTGCCAGGACCGCTGCGAAAATCAGTCACCGGCGTGACCGTTTGCGCCACGCTGGCTAAATGGCAAAAACCCAAGCCCACACTCAAAAGCATGGTGTTCAAAGACGGACGATTCATGACACGACTCCCTCACATAAAGGAAACAGAGTATTCAGTATGAACCGTATCGCAGCAGGCGTCAAGCTGACACTGTTATGCTATATATTTAATAGCACACTAGGCAATCAATACGCCGACTAGAGGCTAATTTCTTATATAAAAAATGCCAGGGCAGTGTAAGTTCACTGTTTGCCATGGCGCTGCAGCGCCAGTGCGGCTTCTTTCACCAAGTCGGGGCCTTTGTAGATGAGGCCGGTGTAGATTTGCACCACGTCAGCGCCGGCTTCGATTTTGCTGATTGCATCGGCTGCGCTCATCACGCCGCCTACGCCGATGATGGGGAAGTCTTTGCCCAGTGCTTTGCGCAGTTGGCGAATCACTTGGTTGCTGGCTTGCAAAACGGGCGCACCGCTCAGACCACCCGCCTCTTCAGCATGCGGCAGGCCTTTGACGGCTTCGCGGCTTAAGGTGGTGTTGGTGGCGACGACGCCATCCATCTTGTGGTGCAACAAACTTGCAGCGATGACTTCGATTTGCGCAGCATCCAAATCGGGGGCGATTTTGATGAAGATGGGCACGCTTTTGCCGTGTTTCTTTTTCAGCACTTTGCGCTCTGCGGCTATCGCGCCTAAGAGCGCGTCCAAGGCCTCGTCGCTTTGCAAGGCGCGCAGGTTTTTGGTGTTGGGGCTGGAGATGTTGACGGTGACGTAATCGGCATGTGGGTAGACACCGCGCAGACCTATCAAATAGTCGCTGGTGGCGTTTTCAATCGGTGTGGCGGCGTTTTTGCCGATGTTCAAACCCAAGAGCATGGGGTGCTTGCCCTTGCCTGCCAGGCTGCGGAATTTGGCTTTTTGCACGTTGGCGATGAAGGCATCCAAACCATCGTTGTTAAAGCCCAAGCGGTTGATCAGCGCGTTGGCTTTGGGCAGGCGAAACATGCGCGGCTTGGGGTTGCCGGGTTGTGCCAGCGGTGTGACAGTGCCGACCTCAACAAAGCCAAAACCCATACCGCCCAACGCATCAATGGCGCGGGCGTTTTTGTCCAAACCGGCGGCCAAACCGACGCGGTTAGGGAAGGTCAAACCAGCGAGTTCTATCGCATCATCCACCCGCGCATTGCAATACGCCCAAGCCAGCGGCGTGCCCTGCGCGGCGGTGAGCGCGTGCATGGTAAGTTCGTGTGCGGCTTCAGCGTCTAAGCCAAACAAAAAGGGTCTGGCCAAACCGTAGGGAAGTAATGACATTGGGTGATGAGATCTGTGTTTGGGTTGCGAGATAATGTAAAACGACTATAAGCACTATTTTCGCAGAACTTAAAAAGATAAATCATGACACAAGACGAACTTAAAACACTGGTTGGCCAAGCTGCTTTGCAATACGTGGTGGCGGGCGATATTGTGGGCGTGGGCACTGGCTCTACGGTCAACAAATTCATTGATGCCTTGGGCACCATCAAGCACACCATCAAAGGCGCGGTGTCCAGCTCGGTCGCCAGCACCGAACGGCTCAAAGCCCTGGGCATCACGGTGTTTGATGCCAACGAGGTGGATTCGCTTGCGGTCTACATTGACGGCGCAGATGAAATTGACCACGCAGGCTACATGATCAAAGGCGGTGGCGCAGCGCTGACCCGCGAAAAAATTGTGGCGGCGCTGTCCAAACAATTTGTGTGCATTGCCGACGAAAGCAAACTGGTGAACACCTTGGGCGCGTTCCCTCTGCCAGTTGAAGTGATACCAATGGCAACCAAGCGTGTGATGCAGCAATTCAGCGCCATGGGTGGCCAATGCAATGTCCGTTTAAAAGATGGAAAGCCTTTGGTGACCGACAACGGGCAACACATTGTGGATGTGCTGAACCTGAAAATCTCCGACCCATTGGCCTTCGAATCCCAAGTCAACCAATGGCCAGGCGTGGTGACAGTCGGCGTCTTCGCCCACCAAAAAGCGCATGTGTGTTTGTTGGGGACTTCGAGTGGTGTGAAGACCTTGAAGTTTTGATCGCATCGAGATGATGCGCTTGCTGCAACAGCCTGCTGTTCGACTGCTTTGGTGCCTCATCGGCGCGGCCTGTGGCATTGCGTTGGCGCTTTTTGTGGTTGGGCCTACACACCATGCCTTTGTGTTGGCATCGCTCGGTGGTAGCACTGTTTTTTTATTTGGCTTAACGCGTGCACCTGCCGCGCAGTTGCGTGCATTACTGGGTGGGCATTTGGGAACTGCGGCGATTGGCATTGCTTGCGCGCAGTTCTTAGGCAATTCGCTGGTGGCCTATGTGGCTGCGGTTACTTTGTCTTTGGGCTTTATGCTGCTGACGCGCACTGTCCACCCACCTGCAGGCGCTAACCCAGTCATCATGGTGCATGCGCAAGCATCTTGGTCTGCCTTGTTAGACCCTGTCCTTTTGGGTGTGGCTTGTTTGATAGGTGTTGCCGCTATTTGGAGCCGCATTTACCCTGAATTGGTTCACTATCCCGTATCAGTTTGGGAACCATCTCCACCGTCTGTCAACTGGGGTGGCTGGTCAAAGTAGGCATATCAAAAATGTTTTACTGATGTTTTACTGGCGCTTAATCAAGGCTTTCACGTTCAAGCCAGTGCCCATCACAGCTATAAAATAAATAGCAACTGAGGAAATAATTACGCCGGCTAGATACACAATTCTCATCAAAATATCGCTGCGTAAGGCAGTCCAATCGACGACTTGGTTGGACCACCACAAAAACGCTGCCAGCAAGCAGCTAGCAAAAAACACTTGCGAGAAATACTTGCCCCAACCCGCCACAGGTTGGTAGCTGCCACGGCGTATCAAGCCGATGAGCAACCACAAGGCGTTGATTAATGCCCCAACGCCAATCGACAATGCCAAACCGGCATGGGCAAAAAGCGGTACCAGAACAAGATTCAACAACTGGGTAATGACCAAAACAGCAATGGCAATTTTGACCGGGGTTTTCATGTCTTGGCTGGCGTAAAAACCTGGCGCGAGAATTTTGATGGCTATCAAACCGATCAAACCCACGGCATAGCCCATCAAGGGCGTGGTGACTTGGGTCACATCATGATTCGAAAACACGCCATAGTGGTACAAGGTCGCCACCAAAGGCTTGGCAAACAACAAGAGTGCCACGGTACAAGGTACGGCCAAGAGCACCACCAAACGCAAACCCCAATCAATCATGGCGGAATACTCGGCTGTGTCACCACTGGCTTTGGCAGCCACCAAGCGCGGTGTCAACACCACACCCAAGGCCACGCCCAAGAGTGCCGTGGGAAATTCCATGAAGCGCTCGGCATAGCCCATCCATGAAATACTGCCCGCTTGCAAGTGCGATGCGATTTGCAAATTGATGATGGCGGAAATATGCGCCACGCTGACGCCCAACAATGCTGGCAACATCAAGGTGGCGACACGGCGCACGCCTGCATCAGCCCACGCGGTTTTGATGCCTGATGGACTCAAATTCAATTGGGGTGTCATGCCAAGTTGAGACAGCGCATAAATTTGCATGCCCAATTGCAATACACCGCCCAACATGACACCGGCCGTCATGGCGTAAATCGGTGCTATGCCCATCGTTTTAAACCAAGGCGCACCCAACCATGCGGCAGTGATCATGCAGATATTGAGGAGTACGGGTGTGAATGCGGGTATGGCGAATTTTTTGTAGGTGTTCAGAACCCCTGCCCCCAAAGCCACCAGCGACATGAAGCCAATGTAGGGGAACATCCAACGCGCCATCAGCACGCCAGCTTCATAGCCACGCGGATCTTGCTTCAAACCACTGGCCATGATCCACACCAACACGGGTGCAGCAACAACGCCGATGATGCAGGTAACTACCAGCACGACAAACAACACCGTGGCAACGCGATTCACCAATTGGTGCGTGGCCGCATCACCGTCGTTGACTTTGCTTTGCCCCAGCACCGGAACAAACGCTTGGCTGAAAGCGCCTTCGGCAAACAAACGGCGAAACATATTGGGCAGCCGAAACGCCACATTGAAGGCATCGGTCATGCTGCTGGCACCGAACATGGTGGCCATCAGCTGCTCGCGCACCAAACCCGTGATGCGCGACAACAGCGTGAATGCGGTGATGATGGAGGCAGATTTAAAGAGTGTCACAGGGCTTTAGTTTAACGGCAGATAGACAGTTGTCTTAAACCATTAAAAAAGCCACCCGAAGGTGGCTTTTAGGAGTAAAAACTCAGATTAGCGGATAACTGCCAAGTCAACTGGCTTACCACCTTTGTAAGTCTTCAATGTCAAAGCGCCGTTTTTGATGTCGCCTTTGGCATCAAATGTGATCGGGCCAGTCACGCCTTGGTAGTTGGTTGTTTTTGCCAACACTGGGAGGTATTTTGCTGGGTCAGAAGAACCAGCTTTTTCCATCGCAGCAACCATCACGTTGACAGAGTCATACACGTACGGTGCATAGATTTGCACGTCAGCATTGAACTTGGCTTTGAACTTGGCTTTGAATGCGTCCATGCCAGCTTTTTGCTTGCCTTCTACACCACCAGCTTCAGCGCAATAAACTTGGTCGTCAGCCATTGCGTCACCAGCCAATTTGGCCAATTCAGCAGAGCAGATACCGTCACCACCCATGAACTTGGCATTGATGCCCAAAGATTTCATTTGGCGCAACATTGGGCCAGCTACAGCGTCCATACCACCGAAGAACACCACATCAGGTTTCTTGGCTTTGAGGTTGGTCAAGATGGCCATAAAGTCAGTTGCTTTGTCGTTGGTGTATTCATGTCCAACCACATTGCCTTTTGCAGCAACAACGGCTTTCTTGAACTCATCAGCCACACCTTGGCCGTAAGCTGTACGGTCGTCGATCACGGCGATGGATTTGCCTTTCAATGTAGAAACAGCATAACGGCCCAATGTGCCGCCCAAATGCACGTCGTCAGCAACCACGCGGAAAGTTGTTTTGAAACCTTGGCGAGTGTATTTTGGGTTGGTAGCTGATGGAGAAATTTGTGGAATGCCAGCGTCGCTGTAAATTTTTGATGCTGGAATAGATGTACCAGAATTCAAGTGACCAACCACGCCTTTGACTTTTTGGTCAGCCAATTTTTGCGCAACAGCTGTACCTTGCTTTGGATCACCAGCGTCGTCTTCGGTCAAGAGTTCAAACTTGACTGCTTTACCGCCAATTTTCACGCCTTTGGCGTTCAACTCTTCAATCGCCAATTTAGCGCCGTTTTCGTTGTCTTTGCCCAAGTGAGCAATGCCACCTGAAGTTGGACCCACGTGGCCCAATTTGATGACTTCTTGAGAGAAAGCCAAGCCAGATGCCACGGCCACAGATGCGGCAACAATCATTTTCAATTTGAATTGCATAAAAACTCCAGTTAAAAAAACCAAAAACAAAAATAGTTGAGAAGCCGGTGAATCTCACCAAACCTCAACGGGCTAAAGAATACAGCAAAAAGTGAGCAAAACAACTAGCGTAAACACCAGTTGATTACTTTATTTCATTTTCTGCCTATCCTTTGCTTTAACGTAGTCGTTCAGAATCTGGCAGACACGTCCTAAGAAAAAATCAAAACAAAAAGTTGAATGCAATACCTGAATGCAATAACTAAGGGTTTACCCCTGACTCGTACTTGAGAACCACTTAATCAGGCTTGCTTTCTGAGAACTGTCTTTTATTTTTTGGCCTTCGCCTTGGCATACTTCACGGCATGGTTTGAATCACTATTGGCATTCAACAAGTAGTGAAGCAGCAAGAGCACTGGTCGACCTGTCGCACCTTTGGCTGCACCGCTCTTCCATGCGGTACCGGCGATGTCCAGATGTGCCCACGGGTATTTAGCTGTGAATTTTTGTAGGAATTTGGCGGCTGTGATGGAACCGCCCGCGCGACCCGCCACGTTGGCCATGTCGGCAAAGTTAGATTTCAAACCTTCTGCATATTCTTCATCCAAAGGCATGCGCCAGCAAGGGTCACCACTTTGTTCGCCAGCTTCCAATAATGATTGCGCCAAGGCATCGTCGCTGCTGAACATGCCACTACGCAGATTGCCCAGTGCAATCACGCACGCACCGGTGAGGGTGGCAATGTCAATTACCGCTTTAGGTTTGAACCGTTCAGCGTAAGTTAAGGCATCGCACAAAACCAAACGGCCTTCAGCATCGGTGTTCAAGTTCTCTATGGTTTGCCCGCTCATACTGGTGACCACATCACCTGGTTTGACCGCTTTGCCGCTGGGCATGTTTTCGCAAGCGGGTATCAGCCCTACCACGTTAATTTTAGGTTGCAAGCCAGCCAGCGCACGAAATGTTCCTAACACGCTGGCTGCGCCACACATGTCAAACTTCATCTCATCCATCTCTGGTCCTGGTTTGAGAGAGATGCCACCTGTGTCAAAGGTGATGCCTTTACCCACCAACACAGTTGGGGCATCAGTCTTTGCCGCACCACTGTATTTCAAAACGATGAAGCGCAACGGCTGGTCTGAACCCTGCGCCACCGACATGAATGAGCCCATGCCCAATTTGCTCACTTCTTTCAAGCCCAGCACATCGACACTGAGGTTTTTGTATTTGTCTAAACTTTGCGCCGCTTTACCCAACAAGGTCGGTGTGGCATGGTTAGCAGGCCGATTGCCCCACTCTTTTGCATACTCAATTCCGGATATAGCTGGCGCAATATAGGCCTGTGTTGCTATTAATTGTGTAGCACTCATGGCATCCTTGCGTACTGCCACCGTGATGTGGGTGAATTTGCGCGCATCGGCTTTTGGCTTGGTGGTGGTATAGACATAGCTGGCATCTGCTGCAGCAAAAAAGGCAGCTTGTGCACTAGCAGCATCTGTACCATCTACCAAATTCAAACTGATCACCAGCTTTTTGGATCCATTTGATTTAAGCCCAGCGACGGCTGTTGTAACCGCTGACTTAATGCTTTTTGTAGAGCCATCACCCGCACCTACCAATACCAAGCGTGTGGCTTGGGTGAGTGTGTGGCGATAAATGTGCAGGATCTTGCCCAGCTTGGCATCGAAATCACCGTCACTCATGGCTTGTGCAATCAAATCTTGCATGCTATGCGGTGCAGTTGTCTTGGTTGCAGATGCTTTGCCTTTGGAATTTTCAGGTTTGAAAGTTTCAGGCACCAACAACACCAGCGCATCGCAGGTGGTTTTGCAGGTTTGTGCCAAATCTTGGGCGATCAGTTTCAGTTCCATGGTTTTAGTCTTGTCATTTCAAAGGTTAATTAAAGGCGATCTTATTTAAGCTCAACTTATTTGAGACCAACTTATTTCCGGTCTTATTTCCGTAAAATAGCCTCAATGTTATTCCATTCCTCCGTTAAAAAAGAACTCAGCCGTACTTTTGGTGCCAGCTTGGTGGTTTTAATCACCGTGGTGATGACCATGATGCTGATACGGGTTCTCTTTTTAGCCAACCGTGGTCGCGTTAACCCGGCGGAAGTTTTGTTGGTGATGGGCTATTTTGTTTTGGGACATTTACCCACCATTTTGGCTTTGTGCTTGTTCATCGCCATAGTAGCCACTTTGTCGCGCATGTACCGCGACAGCGAGATGGTGATATGGTTTGGCAGTGGTCGCGGTTTGACCAGCTTGTTAAGACCTCTGGCGAGTTTTTCATGGCCCGTGTGTGTGGTGATTGCAGTTCTGGCTCTTTTTGTATGGCCGTGGACGAATGAACAAACGCAAAACCTGCGCATTCAGTTTGAGCAACGCAGCGATTTGGAGCGCATTGCGCCAGGTACATTTCAAGAGTCAGCCAAGGGTAACAGAGTCTTTTTTATCGACAAAGACAACTCAGCTCAACAAATCAAACAACCGAAACCACAGACTGGGGTGCAAGGGCAAGTCTTGGGCAGCAGCAATATTTTTATTTCCGAAGTGTCCAATGGCAAAGAAGCGGTGACAACGGCACGCTCTGGTCAATTTGAAATGCGTGATGGCAGACAGTATCTGGTACTTAAAGATGGCAAGCGAATTGAAACCGACATCGCTACTGGTCAAACCAAGGTCAGTAGCTTTGCTTCATACGCCAGTTTGGTTAAATCGGTCAATATCAACCCCTTTGAAGGTGGACCATCCAAAACAAAAAACAGTTTGGACTTGGTGACCACACCAACACCCAATAATTTAGGAGAACTGGCTTGGCGTTTGGGTTTGGCTTTTTGTGCGTTTAACTTCATTATTTTAGGCATCGCTGTTTCTAGCGGTAATGCACGCAGCAGCCGTAATGGGAGCTTTCTTTTTGCGTTGCTGGCTTTTGCGTTTTATTACAACCTGATTAATTTGAGCCAAAGTTGGATTGCTTCCGGCAACTATTCGTTTTGGGGCTTGCTCATTGTTTTACATGGCGGCGCTCTGATTATTGGCGTGCTTTGGTTAACCAAGCGTCATAACAATTGGTCACTGCGCTCATGGTTGCGTATGCGTATGAACAAGCGCGTCGGCAAGGGAACTGAGGTGACAGTATGAACACCATTCGCCGCTTGATCTACAAAGAGACCATCATTTCCGTGGCACTGGTTGCTTTGGGATTTTTGTCCTTGTTTTTCTTCTTTGACTTTGTCGATGAACTCAGCCACATTGGCAAGTCTTTCAATGGTTCACTTTATGGCAGTTACCAGGTACAGCATGCTTTGCTTTATGTGATGCTGCTGATGCCCAACCACTTGTACGAATTGCTGCCCATCACCGTCTTGATTGGTGGCGTTTTGGTGATGGCACGTTTTGCACAAAGCTCTGAATTCACCATTTTGCGCACCAGCGGTTTAGGGCCAGGCCTGGCTCTCAAATTATTGGTTGGTTTAGGTGCCTTGTTCATTGCATTTACTTTTGTGGTGGGCGACTACATCACGCCATTGGCAGACCGCACCGCGCAACTGCTGAAGGCACGCTATATGGGGCAAATATCCATTGGGCAAACAGGGGCGTGGCTCAAAGAAAAGCAAGAAAAAAGTGCTTATGCTGTCAACATCTCAGCGATGTCCGCAGATGGACAAATGCGTGGCGTACGATTGTTTGAATTTGATGCAAAAGGAACAGTGTTGTCCTTGACAACGGCCAAGCAAGCGAGTTTTGGTGAAGATGGTACATGGAATTTATTGGATGTGAAACGCCGTGAATTTTCCGGCATTGTCACCAACTCCACCCCTACCGCCGACGTCGATGGTGGAACTATTGCTGAAAAACCAGTAGGCATTAAAACCGTCATCATGGATGAGCTGCACTGGCCAACCACCATCAACGCTGGCATGGTCACCACCGCATTGCTCAAGCCCGACCGCATGGGCACTGTCGATTTGTTTCAATACATCCGGCATTTGGAGACCAACAAGCAAAATTCGCAAATGTATGAAATTCAATTCTGGAAAAAAGTGTTTTACCCCTTAAGCTGCTTGGTGATGTTGGTGTTGGCGTTGCCGTTTGCGTATTTACATTTCCGTTCTGGAGGCATCACAGCCTATGTGTTTGTAGGGGTATTGATTGGTATCAGCTTCTTTGTTTTGAACAATATGTTTGAATACTTTGGCAACCAAAATGCATGGAACCCACTTTTGACCGCTGCTGCGCCGAGTTTGGTCTATTCCATATTCTCTTTGGGCGCTTTTGGTTTTTTAATTTACAGACGCTGACCATCCAATCACATGACAAACATCACACAAGCAATCATCCTCTTCGGTCACGGCTCACGCGACCCTTTGTGGCATTTGCCAATACAAGCCGTTGCCGAACGATTACGTCACCGCGGTACAGGCTCCACTATCACTTGCGCGTACCTTGAACTTACCGAGCCCAGCCTGCCCGCTTGCGCAGCACAGTTGGTTAACCAAGGTATCACGCACATCAAAGTGGTACCCATGTTTTTAGGCGTAGGCAGGCATGCTCGGGAAGATTTGCCTGTGATCATGGCAGAACTGAAGCAAAGCCACCCTAATGTGTCATTCACAGTGCAAGCAGCGGTAGGAGAAAACCCAGCCGTTTTAGACTTGCTTGCAGATGTCGCACTCAGCGAAAGTTAGCAATTTCATAAGAAATCGCCGATGTTTGCGGCATAATGAATTGATTCTATAGTCGCAATTCGTTATGAGCAAAAGCAATGAACCTGCATCAGTTCCGCTTCGTCCAAGAAGCCGTTAAACGCAACCTCAACCTTACCGAAGCTGCCAAAGCCCTGCACACTTCACAGCCTGGCGTGTCCAAAGCCATTATTGAGCTGGAAGAAGAGCTGGGCATTGAGATTTTTGCACGGCACGGCAAACGCTTGAAGCGCATCACCGAGCCGGGTCACCATGTGATCAACAGTGTCGATGTCATCATGCGCGAGCTGGGCAATTTGAAACGCATTGGCGAGCAATTCAGCAAAGAAGACAGTGGCACCTTGTCGATTGCCACCACCCACACCCAGGCCCGCTATGTGCTGCCCAAACCGATTTCCGAACTGCGCAGCGCTTACCCCAAAGTCAATATCAGCCTGCACCAAGGTTCGCCCGAGCAAGTGGCACAGATGCTGATTGATGATGTGGCAGACATGGGCATCGCCACCGAATCACTGGCACAGTACGATCAATTGGTGACCCTTCCTTGTTATGAGTGGCAACACGTTTTAGTCATGCCCAAAGACCACCCATTGGCTAAGAAAAGCAATATACGACTGGAAGATTTAGCGCTGGAACCGCTCATCACCTACCACCCCTCGTACACCGGCCGCACCAAGATTGACCGTGCGTTTGAAAATAAAAAACTGCACCCGCGCATTGCGCTGGAAGCCATTGATTCGGACGTGATCAAAACCTATGTTCGCACAGGTTTGGGCATTGGTATCGTGGCAGAAATGGCCGTGCAAGCGGATGGCAATACGTCTGGCAACGCGTCTGGGGATTCCAACCAAGATTTGGCGGTGGTCAATGTAGGCCATTTGTTCGGCAAAAATGTGACCCGTGTGGCCTTCAAACGCAGTGGCTATTTGCGTAATTTTGTTTATACCTTTGCCGAGCTGTTGAGCGAGCGCCTATCTAAAGCAGCAATTGTGAGCGCCATGAATGGCAAAGCAACAGGAGAAAACGATGACTATGCTATGTAGCAAATTGCCCAATGTGGGCATCACCATTTTTTCTGTCATGTCAGCGTTGGCAGCGGAAAACAAGGCTGTTAATTTAGGGCAAGGCTTTCCAGATTTTGATTGCGACCCAGCGCTTATCAAAGCGGTTACCGATGCCATGAACGCCGGGCACAACCAATACCCACCCATGCCCGGTATGCCGCAACTGCGCCAGGCTATTGCCAACAAAATGCAAGCCTTGCATGGCAAAAGCTACGACGCCAATACCGAAATTACCGTAACAGCCGGTGCCACGCAAGCCATCATCACCGCGATACTCGCTGTGGTGCACGCGGGTGACGAAGTCATTGTGCTGGAACCTTGCTACGACAGCTATGTGCCCAACATTGAACTGGCAGGCGGCGTGGTGGTACGCGTGCCGTTAACGCCCGGCACCTTCAAGCCCGATTTTGGCAAAATCAAAAGCGCCATAACCGCCAAAACCCGCGCCATCATCATCAACACGCCGCACAACCCCAGCGCCACCATCTGGACCAAAGCCGACATGCTGGCACTGCAAGAGTTGCTGGCACCCACCAACATCTTGCTGATCAGCGACGAGGTGTACGAACACATGGTGTACGACGGGCAGCAGCACGAAAGCGTGGCGCGCTACCCCGACTTGGCCAAGCGTGCCTTTATCGTTTCCAGCTTTGGTAAAACCTACCATGTGACGGGCTGGAAAGTTGGCTTTGTAGCCGCACCCGCTGAGATGACGACTGAGTTTCGGAAAGTGCATCAGTTCAATGTGTTCACTGTCAACACACCCATGCAAATTGGCATTGCCAATTACATGGCAGACTCATCGCATTACCTGAACTTGCCCACGTTTTACCAGCGCAAGCGCGATTTGTTTCGCGCTGGTTTGCAGTCCACCAAATTCAAACTCTTGCCTAACACTGGCAGCTACTTTCAATGCGTGGATATTTCAGGCATCGCGCAAGGCAAACAAATGTCTGAAGCTGAGTTTTGCAAATGGCTCACCACCGAAATTGGCGTCGCCGCCATACCCTTATCGGCCTTTTATGGCGATGGCTTTGAACAAAAAATTGTGCGCTTTTGTTACGCCAAAAAAGACGAAACATTGCACGCAGCCTTAGACAAATTAAAGCGAATTTAAACAGGTTGATTCATGCCAAATTTCGCTGCCAATTTGAGTTTTCTGTACACAGAGTTGCCCTTTTTAGACCGATTTGAAGCAGCAGCCAAAGATGGTTTCAAGGCGGTTGAATTTCTATTCCCCTATTCTTATGACTCGCAAGACATTGCCGTACGGCTGAAGACCAACGACTTAAAGCAAGTGTTATTCAACTTGCCGCCAGCGGGTGTGGATGCAAGCTCTATTGAGCAAGCATGGGTAAATGGCATGCGCGGCATAGCGTGCCTGCCAGAGCGTGAAAGCGAGTTTGCCCAAGGTTTGGATTTGGCTTTGCGTTATGCCGATGTATTGCAATGCAAGCAGTTGCACATGATGGCGGGCATCGTTCCAGCCGCTACCTCAACCGCAAGCGCCCAACAAACCTATATCCAAAATGCAAAATACGCTGGCCAACAAGCGGCAGCTCTGGGTATCAACATTTTGATAGAACCTATCAACATGCGCGACATGCCAGGCTATTTTCTCAACCGCCAAGAGCATGCACATGCCTTGCTACAAGCCATAGACCAACCCAATGTGAAAGTGCAAATGGACTTGTACCATTGCCAAATCATGGAAGGCGATGTGCTGCAGCCTTTGCAACAATATTTACCCACAGGCAAAGTCGCACACATCCAAATCGCCAACACGCCTGACCGCCACGAACCGAAAATCAACAATGTCCAAAACGGCGAAATCAACTACGCTGCTGCGTTTGATTTGATCGATAGCTTGGGCTACACAGGCTGGATTGGTTGCGAATACAAGCCACGGCTTCAAGGTGAACTAACAGGCGAATCCAGCGCCACCAGCATGGGCTTGGATTGGTTCAAACCCTATCGCTGAGCGCAAACGGCAGCCATAACAGCTGAGTCTGCAACTTGACCTGCTCTTGGTAGAAATATATGAAAAATTGGCCTCTAGCCTGCGTATTGATTGCCTAAGGTGCTATCAAATATATAGCAATATCTCCATGCATCCAAATATTGAATTTTCCACCGACTTGATAAAATCAAGTTCACTACAAACAAACTTTTATCAAGCATGAACACAACACGAATACGCACTGCCTTCAAAGCTTTTGGCATTCATTTTGGCATCAGCTTGCTGGTGGCCGCCTTGGTTGCCTTATTGGTTTTCACAATTTGGTACCCCTACCCGTTTCGCGAATTGGCGGGTGGCAGAGATCTATTTATTTTGGTCATCGCGGTGGACATCATTTGCGGCCCGCTTTTAACGTCGATTCTCTTTTCACCCACCAAGCCCAAAAAGGAACTGATCACCGACATTTCCTTGGTCGTCATTGTTCAGTTGTTGGCCTTGGGCTATGGCATATGGAATGTTTGGTTGGCGCGGCCTGTTTATTTGGTGAACGATGGCAACCGTTTTCATGTGGTTTCCAGAATCAGTCTGGATTCCAAATATATAAACAGCCTAGAACCCGCCCTGCAACCCAAGTTTTTCAGTGGCCCCATGAAAGTCAGCATGCGCGAAGTGGCATTTTTTGAGCAAAGCACGGTTGACGCTTTAACACAAGCTGGCAAAAACAAATCTCTGCTTCCCCAGCTGTACGTTCCTTATGACGGTACAAAAGCCTATCAAAACACTCAATCGGTGCAAAGCCTTATAAAACTCATGCCAGAGAAAAAGACTGATATTGAAACAATGGCCAAAACAGCAGGCACCAGCGAAGTGAACCAACTTCATTTTGCCTATGTGTTAGGCCAAAAATCTTGGTTTGGTGTGCTAAATGCCAATGGTCAGATTCTTGGTTACACCTACTCGAAATAGGTAAAATATATGAAAAATTGGCCTCTAGACGGCGTATTTATTGCCTAAGGTGCTATTAAATATATAGCAACTATTTCCATTTCTGGCAATAAAAAAGCCTCCCTAAGGAGGCTTTTCAAATAACAATTAAGTTTTAGAACGCTGCAGCAGCAACTAAACAAGTACTGGATGCTGCACCAGCTGGCCATACTTCACATGTCCAACCACCGTTTGCGGCACCTGAAATCAATCGACCTCTCG
The DNA here is from genome assembly GCA_016705065.1 of Candidatus Aalborgiella aggregata. GTDB lineage: Bacteria > Pseudomonadota > Gammaproteobacteria > Burkholderiales > Burkholderiaceae_C > Aalborgiella > Aalborgiella aggregata. The sequence continues at coordinate 124,135 of JADIYY010000002.1, forward strand.
CACCATTATTCAAGTTCCCTGTTACTGTAATCGCTGTACCAACACCACCAGCTTGTGCACATCCAGTTACTGGTGAGTTAGCTGCAACTGTAATGTTGCCACAGCCAGCAACACCTTCTGCAAGATTGATTTCTCCCTGCAATTTCGCAGCAGACAAACCAGCAATTGAGCTAGCACCACCAGCACGCAAAACATAGTTTTGGTACTGAGGAATTGCAATAGCTGCCAAGATACCGATGATCGCGACGACGATCATCAATTCGATTAAGGTGAAACCTTTTTGTAGGTTACGTTTGATTTGTTTCATTCGAAAGCTCCTAAGTTAAAGAAAAGAAAATTAAGTTGTTGAAAGTCAAGGAAAATCGCCACAATCTGCTGGGCTTTTTGCAACGGCTACTGGCTTCCCAGTACTTTTAATGTAACGTTTTTTTGAATTCTTTGCTGACGAAATCCGCTGATTTTTTCACTTTAGAGGAATATGTCTCATTTTTACCGCGAAATGTTATTTTAAATAGACACTTTTTTACACTTTAATGTGTTTTTGAAACAATTAAACAATGCTGTGTGTGCATTTTTTCGTTTATTTGATGCACACCGCGCGCACTTGTTTCATGTCTGTGAGACCTTGTAATACTTTTATCATACCGTCCATCTTCAGCGTGTGCATGCCACCAGACACTGCTGAAGTGAAAATTTTGACAACGCGAGCACGTTCTTGGATGAGTTTTTTGGTGGCCTCATCTGCCAACATCAACTCGTGCAAGCCCAAACGGCCTTTGTAACCTGTTTTACCGCATTTGGTACAACCAACAGGCCTGTAAAAGGTTAACCGACCATTATCGCCATAGGTCTCAACCCAATGCTGGTAGAGTTTTTTGGCCTCATTTTGTGGGTTTTCTTGCCATGCATCGGTGTTGCGAAGTTCTTCAGCGTATTCGCTGACAAATGCTGTCAGTTCTGGGCCAGCGGGAGAATAGGCTTCTTTACAACTACACAATCGTTTGGCCAAGCGCTGTGCCAAGATGCCTAAGAGCGCATCGGCAAAGTTAAAAGGATCCATACCCATGTCCAACAAGCGGGTGACGGATTCGGGTGCAGAATTGGTGTGCAATGTAGAGAACACCAAATGCCCTGTGAGCGAAGCTTCAATACCCATAGAGACGGTTTCATGGTCGCGCGATTCGCCCACCATGATGATGTCAGGGTCAGCCCGCAAAAACGAGCGCATCAGCATGGCGAAGTCAATACCCGCTTTTTTATTCACTTGCACCTGGCGCAGACCTTTTTGGGTAATTTCAATCGGGTCTTCCGCGGTCCAAATTTTGGTATCAGTCTTGTTTAATTGTGCCAAGATGGAATGTAAGGTGGTGGTTTTACCTGAGCCAGTAGGGCCGCACACATAAAACAAACCGTAAGGCTTGTGTATCACACTTTCTAAGCGCGCCATGTTGTGCGGCGTTAGCCCCAGATTCGACAAGGGAATCGGCTCGCCACCAGCCAAAATACGCATCACTACGTCTTCTAAGCCACCAGCTGATGGCAAGGTGGCTACGCGCAATTCAATATCAACAGGGCCGAATTTTTTGAATACAATTTTGCCGTCTTGCGGGCGGCGTGTTTCAGAAATGTCCAAATCAGACATAATTTTGATACGCGCCACAATGGCTTGGCGCAAATGGCGTGGCGCTTCAATATACGGCACCAAACTGCCGTCAATGCGCAGTCGCACACCTACATTAGCTTTACCCAAGCCAGGCTCGATGTGAATGTCAGAAGCTTTCTTGTGATAAGCCTCCAAAATAACTTTATTGACAAACTTAACAACTTCATTTTCAGAGGTGGCATTGGGGACATAATTGTCTTCTTCGCCCTCTTCCACCATGGGGCGGCTCATGTTGGCCAGCAGGTCGTCTAAATTGCCACCCTCACCATCGACAGCGCCAAAAATCAAATCCAAGGTTTGGTTGAATTCAGAGTGTGAGGTGATCACGTATTTGAACTGCGTTTCACGCGGAAACATGTGCTGCACCACGTAAGTGGTTCGCACTTGCTCGGGGTCCAAGCACATCACCAACAAGCCGTCAAACGTTTCTTCCAACGGAATCCAACCTTGTTCCGACAAGAAATCTCGCTTCAAAGCGCCATGCAATTTATCGGTATTGAAACGAGCCTTGCTGAAAGGTTCATAAGGTACGCCGTAAAACAAGCCCAATGCTTGTCCTATTTGTGCCGGTGTGACGTTGTATTGGTCTATCAACAGCTGTTCGATCGTGCCGTCTTTATCGCCCCGTTTGTCGATGCATGCTTGCAATTCCGTCATGCCAATGGCGCCCGCATGCACCAAACCATCATATTTGCTGGGACTGCGCGGTCCGGTTTTCTTTGTACTTGCTGTGGTGGCCATAGGGTTGGATTGTTTGTTCTACTGGATATTAAACTGTTGTCTGAAGTGTGCTTATGTCATCATTAAAAGGATAGCAATAAACCTAGGAAAAGTCACTGGTTCCATCCCACGACGAATCTAAAGACTGCAATCTTAGCAAAGCGATACGCCTAATGTAAAAAGCGTACATCATATTTGACGGGTTTATGACTATAAGTTCCTTTAAATACTGATTACTGATGTCCCATTGCTGCAATCTGTATGCTTGCAGAGCGAATTGCCAAAGCAGCAATTCATCTTTCTCATACTTTTGATTCACAATGTCATTAGTGTTTTGTGCTTCTATTGCGGTATTTTCTGCAATAGGCCGCGCCATCGGTGTGTATATCGATAAGACTTGCGTTTTGCCATGCACCCGCACTTTATCAACTTCTTGCCAAACAACGGTATTCGCATGGCTCATTGTGGTGGTGCTTGCCAATATGGCGACTGAATAGGTTTTACTTAACTCCTGCAGTCGTGACGCCAAATTCACAGCATCACCAACGGCAGTGTAGCTGCGTCTAATCTCAGAACCCATATCGCCAACACACATCATTCCAGTGTTTATGCCAATACCAACATGCACGTCTGGCATACCAAGTCTTTGTTGCACTTGGTTAATTTCTGCAAGCGCATTCACCATATCGATCGCTGCAAGTACAGCTTGGTTGGCATGATTGCTGGTTTGTGTGGGTGCTCCCCAAAATGCCATGACACAATCACCCATGTATTTGTCAATGGTGCCACCGTGCTTCAGTATGACACGGCTTAGTTGCGTAAATACCCTGCTCAGCATGGCTTGTACATCGCTAGGTAACAAATTTTCAGCAATTTTTGAAAAATCTCTCATATCGCAAAACAAAACCGTCATTTCGACATTTTTTGCCTGCATGGTGTAATTGTCGTAATGGCTTTCCATTTCTTCCACCAAGTGTGGTGGTACATAACTGCCAAATAATTTTTTCAATGCCAGCATGGCACGGCTGCGCAGAAGATGGTCTGCGCTCATACTCAAGGTATACACGGCAAAGCCAAGCAATAATGTTGCAGCCATCGGTAAAACCAAGCCTTGTGATAAAAATAAACTGGTATTCAAAACCACTATGCCAAGCAAAACAACCACACCAAAGACCATCGCAGCAGTTACACCGAGTGATGGCAGTACAAAAGCAAGTACGACACTCACAATGAGCATCGTCAAAAACTCATAACCTAAGGCATAGTCAGGCCGGTAAACTGATTTGCCATCCAGCATGCTGGACAGAATATTGGCATGTGTTTCAACACCCGGGTAAGCCTCACCCACTGGCGTTGTGCGCAAATCTTGTAAGCCAGGTGCCGTGGAACCTATTAGCACGATTTTGTCTTTGAGATCGCTCTCATTCAACTCTTTAGACAAAACATCAACTGCAGATATGTAACGGTATGCTCCACCCGCAGCACCGCCATATCCTCGAAATGGAATCAAAACAGATAGTTTTTCGTCAACGTAAATCAACTGTCTATTCCCATTAAGATCGATTTGTAAGGCAGAGTTTGCATTGCCGCGTTGAAGCTTCAAGCTGCGTTGATGTAGACCCTTATGAACCCGAAACATTGCCAAAGCAAAAGATTCGTAATATTGGTTTTCGAAACTCGCTAACAAAGGTGTAGCGCGAACGATACCATCAGCGTCTGCAATTGCGTTGAAGAAACCAGCTGCCGAGACAGCACGCGTAATTGCATCAATACTTGCTCCATAACCATCCCAATGTGTAATATGGGAATCGTGCCCTTGCAAAGCGGCTTTGTTGAGTACGGGATTTGGCAGCTTTCCGCTGGTGTGCTTTTGCCTATCGCTTGTGAAATAATATCCTAGGACAACGTTGCGCTTGTCTAGGGATTCAGCAAACAACGCGTCGTAATCTTGCGTTTTATTCAGAAAAGGTAATTGAGCTTGGAAACCGGCATCACTGCGCAGTGTTGTACGACCCAGATGATTTAAGGTTGCTAGGCCCGAGCTATTGTCAGGCTCAGCAAACACCATATCAAAACCAAGTGTTTTGATTTTCTGACGCTCAAACAACTCAGTTGTGATGTCCCTGAGTTTATTTCTACTCCAAGGCCAACGACCTAAAGCAGACAGACTTTTTTCATCAATATCGACAATGACAATTCGATCATCGAACGTTTGCGGCATCGTCAAACGCAAACGCGCATCGTAAATAATATTGTCTAAGCGATGCGCCAAGGTCCATGGCCATAAACCACTTGCATGTCCCAGCGCTAACAAGAGTGGGAAAAGCGAGACAAGAATTCTGAACTTGTACTTCGCTAAATACTTCATGAAGCTTCTATGAACTCCATGGCCGTGCCAGCCAGTTCAAACAAGTCTCCATTTTTGAGTGGTACAGCATCAATACCGAATGGCACACCATTCAAAGTTGGTTGCACTGCGCCTTCCACATGTGCAACCACATAATTTTTGGGTCGCTTGGTAATGGCGATGACTGCTTCGCCAGGCTTACCAATGGTTGTCACCACTTTCACCAGTGGAATTTCTTTTCCAATAGCGGGGCCCGAAACAACTTTAACTGCAATATACACTTCAGCAAAACGGGTTTTTTCGAACTGATTGAGCGTGTCATTAATGCTGGTACCTTGCTCATCAACATCAATGCTTTGTCCATTTGACGGTGATGCAGGATCTTTGTTTTCAGTCGGTTCGTTGATGTATTTGAGAATGTATTTTCCGAGTTCAATTTGATCCCCATTTTGGAGGATCTGCCGTTTCATTTTCTTGCCGTTGATGTAAGTACCATTGGTGCTGTTCAAATCTTCAATGTAAAACTCAGCACCAATCGCTTGTATGGCTGCATGTTCGCCACTGACAGCCAAATTGTCAACCAAGATATCGTTATATGGGCGTCTGCCCAAAGTTATGCGATTTTTATCAATTGAAACGACATTGATCAGCTTGTCATCCAATGTCACAATAAGTTTTGCCATATCCACCTTACACTTTTGTCTCGAAATGGTCAAAGACCAATTTGCTTTTACTAAATTTGTAAGGATGGTAACCTATTTGTCTTTAATTTTTGAGCGTTTCTGTAGGTATAAACCTGTAAAAACGACCAATTACAGCGCCTAAGATTCCTGCAAACAACTCCATTTTGTTCACTTGCTTTTCCAAACTACTGTTTCACAGCGGGATCAGTTATCGCCATTTGACCGGCAATCCATCCCAAGAGCTTCCGCCAAAGGTAATGATGTGGGAATCGGTCCATCAACTTGAGAACAAATTTGACTACCAGCAACAATGAGCGGAATACTAACCAACAAACCACAATGACCAAGCCAAGTTGATGATTGCCGCTTTTCTGCTGCGCCAGCACAATACATTGTCCAGACTCATAACCAAATCAGCACCAAAATCACCGTTTTAACGGCGCCCCAAAGCCATTGATTTCTCTATTGATTACCGTGCGATTCATCTCTGCGGCACCTTAGCAATTTGATACCAATCCACAAAACAATACAGCGCCAATAATTTTAAAAAAAGGAAAAGTCAGCAAGGTCAATTGCAACAACGATGAGCACAACACGCATCACAATAGCGCCAACAGCTGCCCCAAATAATGGCTTACTTCCGCTGCTCTGGCGGCAAAGCCGCGGCCGCCATGGCAATCACCACAGCATTGTCACCTGATAGCACAATATTGGCCAGCATGATGGAGCCAAATGCACTCCAAAATGCGGCTGAAGACAGATCTAAACCAAAAAACATAGTCACCCCAATTTTTTAAAATGTTCGCTAGTTTAATCTATCTGAACATCAAAAAAATCAAAGTAGCCCTTTAAGCAACTTCGCCATTTCTGATGGGTTACGAGTGATGGTGAAACCACACTCTTCCATAATCGCCAATTTGGCATCCGCTGTATCTGCACCACCGGAAATCAAAGCGCCAGCATGACCCATGCGTTTGCCTGCTGGTGCAGTCACACCTGCAATAAAGCCAACAATTGGTTTTTTCATATTGGCTTTGCACCACATGGCAGCCTCAGCTTCATCCGGTCCACCGATCTCACCAATCATGATGACAGCATCCGTGTCGGGGTCATCATTGAACGCTTTCATCACATCAATGTGTTTCAAACCATTGATAGGGTCGCCACCGATACCAACGGCACTGGATTGACCTAGACCAATTTCAGTCAATTGCGCAACGGCCTCGTAAGTCAATGTACCGGAACGGCTGACAACACCAATGCGACCTTTGCGGTGAATATGACCCGGCATGATGCCAATTTTGATTTCTTCAGGTGTGATCAAGCCTGGACAATTTGGACCCAGTAACAAGGTTTTCTTACCGCCAGCGGCTTCCTTCATTTTCATGCGGTTACGCACTTCCAGCATGTCGCGAACGGGGATACCTTCGGTGATACAAATGGCCAAATCTAAATCGGCTTCAACGGCTTCCCAAATAGCTGCTGCAGCGCCTGCTGGTGGAACATAGATAACAGACACCGTTGCGCCAGTTTCCTTGGCAGCTTCTTTAACGGATGCATAAATCGGAATGTTAAATATCGATTCGCCCGCTTTTTTCGGATTCACGCCTGCCACGAAGCATTCTTTGCCATTGGCATATTCTTGACATTTTTCGGTATGAAATTGACCTGTTTTACCTGTGATACCTTGTGTAATAACGCGTGTGTTTTTATTGATATAGATAGACATGATTTTTACCTTTATTTCAAAGCCGCGACGACACGTTCAGCTGCTTCAGCCATGCTGTCGGCGCTGATGATGGGCAGACCCGAATCTTTCAACATTTGTTTGCCCAACTCTTCATTGGTACCCTTCATGCGCACCACCAAAGGCACGTTCAAATTGGTCGCTTTACAAGCTGTGATCACGCCTGTTGCGATCGTGTCGCATTTCATGATGCCGCCAAAAATATTGACCATGATGGCTTTAACTTTGGGGTTCTTCAGCATGATTTTGAAGGCTTCAGTCACTTTCTCTGGCGTAGCTCCGCCGCCTACGTCCAAGAAGTTGGCTGGTTCTGCGCCATACAACTTGATGGTGTCCATGGTTGCCATAGCTAAACCTGCACCGTTGACCAAGCAACCAATGTTGCCGTCCAAGCTGATGTAAGCCAAATCGAATTTGGAGGCTTCTACTTCCGCTGGATCTTCTTCATCCAAATCGCGCAAAGCCACAATTTCAGGATGACGGAACAATGCATTCGAATCAAAGTTGAATTTAGAATCCAAGGCCATGATGTTGCCTTTGCTGTCGCAATTCAGTGGGTTGATTTCCACCAGTGACGCATCGGTATCCATATAACATTTATAGAGCTTTTGAAAAACATCTGCGGCTTGATCGACTGAGTTGCCTTCCAAACCGATGGCTTTGGCAATCTTGACAGCTTGTGCTTGACCCAAACCCGTTAATGGATCGATCAAATCCGTGATGATTTTTTCGGGCGTGCTGTGAGCCACTTCTTCAATGTCCATGCCGCCTTCACTGGATGCGATGAATGCCACTTTTTGACTCGCACGGTCAGTCACGATGGACACGTAGTATTCTTTTTTAATGTCGGCACCGTCTTCAATATACAAGCGGCGAACTTTTTGTCCTTCGGGACCTGTTTGATGCGTCACCAATTGCATGCCCAAAATATCTGTTGCGCGTGCTTTGACGTCTTCAATCGACTTTGCCACTTTCACACCGCCACCTTTGCCACGGCCACCCGCATGAATTTGCGCTTTGACCACCCAAACCGGTCCGCCTAATTTCTGTGCAGCCTCAACCGCTTCTTGCACAGTAAATGCGGGAATGCCACGTGGCACTGGAATGCCGAATTGACGCAAGATTTCCTTGCCTTGGTACTCGTGAATTTTCATAGGGTGCTCTTAAATAGTGGAAAATGACAGAACTCGCACTTGGAACTGAAGTCAAAACGTCAGATCACAACTGAGAGGCTTTAAAATTGACGAATCGAATTGTAATATGCTGCAATGCACAAATATAACATTTAGCTTACTAATTGCATATTTTTTTTGATGAATCGCTGGTCAAACAGCAAACAACGCTACAAACGACGATAAGGATGGTTCATGTTTAAGGTTTTTATTGACGGCGAAGCAGGCACCACAGGTTTACAAATTCGTGAGCGCTTATTAACCATGCCCGAGGTCAACATGCTCAGCATTGCACCCGAGCTGCGCAAAGACCCTGCCGCCAAACGCGAACTCATGACTCAAGCCGATTTGGTTGTTCTGTGTTTGCACGACGATGCCGCTTTGGAATCTGTCGCCATGATCAAATCATTACCCAAAGATCAGCAACCGCGCGTGATTGATGCATCTTCAGCACACCGCGTGGCTGCTGGCTGGGTCTATGGTATTCCTGAATTATCCAAAGAACAATCGCAAGCCATTAAAACGGCGCAATTTGTATCCAACCCTGGTTGCTTCCCTACGGGTGGCATTTTGTTGTTGCGCCCTTTGATTGATGCGGGCCTCATGCCCAGCGACTACCCCGTTGTGATGCAAGGTTTCTCTGGCTACTCCGGTGGTGGACGGCAGTTGATAGAGGCTTACGAAGTGGCTAAAACAGCTCCACCATTGGAAGTTTATGGTCTGAATTTGACTCATAAGCATGTACCTGAATTTCAAAAATACACAGGTTTAACGCGCAGACCGATTTTTGTGCCAGCAGTTGCCAACTTTCACACCGGCATGATTGACCATATCGCTGTTCACTTTGATTTACTCAAAGGCGTGACAAACGCAAAGCAACTCGAAGACGTACTCAAAGCTCGGTACACTGGTTGTGAATGGGTGCGCGTGGTGGATGCTGACGAGAAAGGCCGCATTGAGCCAACATCTTTGAACAACACCAACCGCATAGATTTGAGTGTCTATGGCAACGATGCGCTTGGACAAGCCGTGCTGACCGCGAAATATGACAATTTAGGCAAAGGCGCATCAGGTGCGGCTGTACAGAATTTGAAGTTGATGTTGGGTATTTAATTCCCTTTCACAATGCCATTACACAATGCCCTTTCTGCCTGAACCACCTTTTACCCACGGCAAACCACCCGTCAACAAAGCCAGCACAGCTGTTTTACTGTGTAACTTGGGCACACCAGATGCGCCCACCACCAGCGCCGTGCGGCGGTTTTTGCGTGAATTTTTAAGCGACCATCGTGTCGTTGAAATTCCCAAACCCATTTGGTGGTTGATTTTGAATGCGTTCATTTTGCCTTTCAGACCAAGCAAATCCGCTGCCAAATATGCTTCGATTTGGATGACGCAAGGTTCCCCACTGCGTTATTGGACACACAAACAAGCCACATTGTTAGAGGGCTGGTTGGGCGAAGCAGGACACCGCGTGACTGTGCGCCACGCCATGCGTTATGGCAGCACATCCATACCCGAACAACTCAACCAATTGAAAGCCGATGGCGTGAGCCGCGTCTTGATTTTGTCAGCCTATCCACAGTATTCAGCCACCACAACGGCGAGTGTGTTAGATGCTGTTTACAACTGGGCAGGTCATGTTCGCAGTGTGCCCGAGCTGCGCTTTGCCAACCATTACCACGATGATGCAGGCTACATCAGTGCCTTAGAGCAAAGTGTGCACCAATACTGGCAAGTGAACGGCAAGCCCAATTTTGAGCATGGTGACCAACTGGTGATGAGCTTTCACGGCATTACAGAGCGCAGCCGCACACTGGGTGACCCGTACTTTTGCGAATGCATGAAGACCGCGCGCTTATTAGGTGAAGCTTTACAACTGACGCCATCCAACTACAAAGTGACGTTTCAATCTCGACTCGGTCGCGCCAAGTGGTTACAACCTTATACAGAGCCCACATTGATAGAGATGGCCAAGTCAGGCACAAAACGGGTGGATGTGATTTGCCCTGGCTTTAATTGCGATGGTTTGGAAACTTTGGAAGAAATTAACATGGAAGCGCGTCATGCGTTCACCAGTTCGGGTGGTCAGTATTTTCACTACATTCCCTGCTTGAACGACAACGCTGCTTGGATTTCAGCCTTATCTTCCATTACGCAAAAGCATTTGAGCGGCTGGCCAACGCAAGCAACAGATGCTGCAGCACTAAAAATCACGCAAGACGAAGCGATGAAAGCAGGCGCAAAGCAATAAACGAATCAGGCACGCCCAAACAAACGTTTGACGCCTTGAATTTGTTGAGCCCAAAAACCAACACCATAATCACGCCCCGATTCCACTTGATCGCGAATGCCTGTAGGGTCGTAACGTAACTCAAAATTGGCTGTGCCAAAAATCATATCCCACCAAGGCAACAGAACTCCGAAGTTGTGTCCCCCAAGAGTATCTTTCCCAGAGGTTTCATGCCCAATGCCAACACTGTGATGCAAGCGATGAAAGCGCGGGCTGATCCATAGTCGTTCACCAACTTGGCCAAACCACAGTTTGACATTGGCATGCTGAAAACTCTCGCTGAGCTGCGTCAACGCAACAATCAAAATAAACTGGCTGGGTGCCACACCGATGGCCAAAGATACAAACACCAGAATGAAGTCCACCAACACACTGTCAATCAGGTGATTGCGGTTATCGGTCCACATCGTCATTTGGCGTTGTGAATGGTGTACCGCATGCAAATTCCACCACCAATTGAAATGATGCTGACCACGGTGAATCCAATAATTCACAAAATCAAAAGCCACCAAATAAATGAGAAAACTCACCACTGGAGTGTCTGTGACACCTGTCCAAATTTGATCCAAGTGAAATGTGCCCACACCCCAAACACGCAGCACGCCAATCATGTCATCAAAGAACGGTTCCAGTGTTAAAAACATCAAGAGCTTGAAAAGCCCCAGTCGGTGAATGAGCGTGTACAACACGTCAACACGAACAGCCGCTTTATCGATTACGCTTTGCACAGGTCGCCACAGTTCAAGTGGTTTGATCAATACCAGCATCACCGCTATTTGTAGCAAGCCCACCAAAAGCCAAGCTGTTCCGTTAAAGGCTTCCATTAAAAATCCGCCCTGCCCCAAGCCAAAAGCAATGGGTTGAAACACGGTTTCAAACAACCAAGACTGTGCGCTTGAAAACTGCTCTTCTAATGTGTTCAACAAGGTGTCCATGAAAGTGTCAGCTGAAGTGTCAATTACCGTGGCCAAGTCAAAGTCGATTGCGCTATCCAAGCTTTGTATTGTGGATGTTCACGCATGGTTTGAAAGCAAAAACCCTTTTCCTTCAAGCCCACAATCAATGGCTCCAAGACAGCAGGCGCCCAAGGATCTTGGCGCGACCAAATCCCCAGGTGCGCCAACAAAATATCACCCGTTTTGATGTTTTTCAGTGCTTGGTTCAACAGCAATTTGTTGGGATAAGTTGTGCTGGACAATTCATCGCCTAAAAACCCAGCTGGTGACCAGCCTACATGTTCGTAACCGCAAGCTTTGGCCACTTTTAAAAGTGCGGGCGAACTTTTACCACCCGGTGCGCGGAACAATGGCAGCGGTTTTTTGCCGGTTAAATCTTGCAAACGCTCATTGGCAAAATCAATCTGTGCACAGTATTTTTTAGCGTCAAAGGTGAATTCACGCCCTTCAAAAGCGCCTGCGCTGGGCTTGATGCGAAATTGTGTTGTTCCATCACCGGCACGAGGTAAATCACCACGCCAGTAGACATGATCATAGGTGTGGGATGCAAAATCATGCCCTTCAGCGGCTCTGGCTTTCCACCACGGTGCCCAGTGTTGGCTCAAGCTGCCATTGCCCACTTTGGTTTTTTCATTGGCTGCGAAAAAAGTGACTTTGACTTGGTGCTTGTTCAAGACTTCCGCAACCAAAGGTGCAACTTCCATGTGCCCAGTATCAAATGTTAAATACAGTGGTTTGGTGCAAGAACCAGTTTGCACATCACCTTGGGACGATTTTATAGTGCTTTTTTGAGCTGTAGCCGGCGTAAATATTGCCTGAGTTGCTATAAATAATATAGCAACCAATGGTTTGCCTATGGATTTAACGTGGTGCATGGTCCAAAGTCCACACACCGTGTGGTGAGCGCCCGACTGGGATTTGTTTGATGATTTTTTGCGTGGCTATGTCCACCACGGTGAGTTTCTTGATCCAACGTGATGCCACCAACAACAGTTTGCCATCGGCCGATACTTCCATGTCATCGGGTCCGCCTGGGCCGGGAAAGCTACCCACCACTTCCAAAGTTTGGGTGTCAATTTTGCTGATGGTGTTGGCCACTCGGTTGCTGGCCAACACATGGCGTTTGTCGCCAAAGGCACGGAATGCATGCGCACCATTGCCGGTTTTGATGTGCTTGATGACTTTGGGTGCGCTGCCCGAAACATCAAACACCTGCACGCTGTCTGCACCGGTTAAGCCAACCAACAAGGTCTTGTCATCAGCTAACAAAAATACGTCGGCAGGTGTGGCCCCCGTGGGTGTGCGCCACTTGATGGTTTGTGTCGCGAGGTCGATTGCCACCAATTCGTTACTGTCTTGCATGGAGGCGTAAACCACCGTGCTTTTGCTGTCTATCCACAAATGGCTGGGCGTTTTGCTGGTTGGAATGCGCTTGGCCAAGGTCAAATCTTTGCCGTCCCAGCGGTAAATGTCCACATGGTTCAAGCGGTTGGCCGCCGTCACAAACCATTTCATGTCAGGCGAAAAACGCAAATGGTAAGGATCCAAGATATTGCGCACCGTGCGCTGAATGTCACCGGTTTTGGGGTCGATGAAGGTCAATGAATCACCAAACGCATTGGCCACGATGAACGATTTGTTGTCCGGTGTGAGGTACAAATGGTGTGGCTCTTTGCCAGTGGGAATGCGCTTGGTTTCTGTCCAGGTTTTGGGATCTATCATGCTGATAGTGGCATCCAATGAGTTCAGCACAAAAATGGGCGAAGTCAATTGACTTGGCGCTTTATTGCCCTCTTCTGCGTTGGCTACAAGGGGAATCAAAGCGCTTGATACAGCGCTTAATCCAATAAGCAAAGCCCTGATGATGGAAAAAACATTCAAGGCGGGAGAAAATCGAGTCAAAAAGTTCACAAAACAACCAATCTAAGGAGTAACCTTGGATTGTAACTGTCACGCACACGTCAACTCGCGCCAGCATCAGATCTGTTATCACGCTTTGAGCTGCACCTGTTCCAAGTCAAGTGTAGACAACCAACGCCATTGCCCTGGCAACAAATCGACAGGCAATTCAAAATTGCCAATTTTGGAGCGGTGCAAACCCTCTACCCGATTGCCCACCGCCGCCAGCATGCGTTTGACTTGGTGGTATTTGCCCTCGGTCAAGGTCAGTTGCAAATGATGCTCTGACACCTTCAACGCCGCGGCTGCCTTGACGGGTTTGAGGTCATCATCCAGCACCACACCAGCCAAGAGTTTTTGCACTTGCTTGTCGTCTATGGGGTGTTTGGTAGTCACTTCATACACCTTGGCAATGTGTTTTTTGGGTGAGCTCATGCGGTGGATGAATTGCCCGTCGTCACTCAACAGCAACAAACCCGTGGTGTCTTGATCCAATCGGCCTACCGCTTGCACACCTTGAATCGCACTTTTCTGCGGACGCAAGCGCAAGGGTGATGGCAGCAAAGTGTAAATACTGGGATGAACTGAAGGTTTTTGCGAACACTCTGTGCCAGCTGGTTTATTGAATGCAATGTATGCCAATGCGTGGTATTCCCAATCCACGCCTTGCACTTGATAGCGCAAGCCAGTGGCCTCCATATCGGTCGTGACGTCGGTGATAACTTCTGCAGTGTCTGCTTGGTAGACCTTCACCAAACCTTGCTGAATCAAGCCCGCACACACGCGCCGCGTGCCAAAGCCTTGTGTGTACAAAATATCTTGCAATTGCATGGTTTGGTGTGCTGTGGTCTTACATCAGCACCACATCGTATTGCTCTTGCCCGGCTGAACTTTCGCTTTGCAACGATATTGGTTTGCCAACGAAGTCGCTCAATTCGGCCAAATGTTGGCTTTCTTCGTCTAAAAACAAATCAATCACTTTGGGTGCAGCGATGATGCGAAATTCGCGTGGGCTGAACTGCCTGGCTTCGCGCAAAATCTCTCTGAAAATATCGTAAACCACACTGCGCGGCGTTTTGACAATGCCTTTGCCAGCACACACAGCACAAGGCTCGCACAGCAGCCGCGCCAGCGATTCGCGCGTGCGCTTGCGGGTCATCTCAACCAAACCCAGTGCCGAAAAATCACTGCAACTGGTTTTCACGCGGTCGCGGCTGAGGTGTTTCCTGAACTCATCCAACACGGCGGCGCGGTGCTCGGGTCGCGTCATGTCGATAAAGTCCAAAATGATGATGCCACCCAAATTGCGCAAGCGCAATTGCCGTGCAATCGCCCCTGCCGCTTCCAAATTGGTTTTGTAAATGGTTTCATCAAAATTGCGTGCGCCCACGTAAGCACCCGTGTTCACATCGATGGTGGTCATGGCTTCGGTTTGATCCACAATCAAATAACCACCCGACTTCAGTTCCACTCTTGAACCAAGTGCTTTGGCGATTTCGTCATCGATGTTGAACAAGTCAAAAATAGGGCGCTCGCCCTTGTAGTGCTGCAATTTGAGTGCGCTGCTGGGCATGAATTCATTAGAGAATGCCAGCAATTTATCGAACTGCAATTTGGAATCTATTTTGATGGATTGTGTGCTGTCACTGACCATGTCACGCATCACCCGTTGCAACAAACTCAAATCTTGGTGCAACAAGGATTTAACAGGCAAACGCTTGCTGGCATCTTGAATGCGCGCCCAAGTTTTGCGCAGGTAGCGGATGTCATCTGCCAATTCCACATCACTGGCTTCTTCAGCGTTGGTACGCAAGATATAGCCACCCACCAAGCCGTTAGGAGTTTGCGCTGGATTGTCACTTAGAGCCGCTGCATTGGCCAATTCTTGCAAGCGTTCGCGCAGTTGTTTGCGTTGTTCAAACGGAATTTTTTGTGACACACCAATGTGGTTGTCTTGCGGTAAAAACACCAGCAAACGACCCGACAAACTAATCTGTGTGGTTAAACGCGCACCTTTGGTGCCAATAGGGTCTTTAATGACCTGCACCAACAAGGTTTGCCCTTCAAACACTTGTTTTTCGATGGGTGCCAGCGCAATCGGCGCATCGCCATTTTTACCAGCGCTATCCGGATCGGAATGGCGGGCATTGATGCTGCTGAGCAAATCAGCCACGTGCAAAAACGCCGCACGCTCTAAACCAATGTCAATGAAAGCCGATTGCATACCAGGTAATACGCGTGACACTTTGCCCAAATACACATTGCCCACCAAACCCATTTCCAAGCTGCGTTCAATGTGCAGCTCTTGCACCGCACTGTTTTCCACCACCGCCACGCGGGTTTCTTGGGGCGACCAGTTGATCAAAATTTCTTGTTGCAGGTTTGGCATGGGTTGGTGTTGTTCAATAGGTGTTCACAGTTTTGCGATAACTATACCAGCACAGGTTCAGGCTCTAAACACACGCCAAAACGCTCCAGCACGCTGGTTTGAATCGCTTTGGATAAACACATGACGTCTTCACCGCTGGCGCCACCCAGATTCACCAGCACCAAAGCTTGCTTGTCGTACACCGCCGCTTGCCCGATATTTTTACCCTTCCAGCCGCAGGCATCGATCAACCAGCCGGCTGCCAGTTTGTAGTTGCCATCATCCAACTTGTAATGCACGGCATGGGGCTCACGTTGCAAAATGGCGTGGCATTGTGCGGCGGAGACAACTGGGTTTTTAAAAAAACTGCCTGCATTGCCGATAACTGCGGGGTCCGGCAGCTTGTGACGCCTGATGTCACACACCCACTCATAAATTTGTAGCGCTGTAGGTAGGTAGTTAGCTGACTCTATGCCATTTTGAGTGCAATGTGCGTGTAATTTTTTTTCGATATCGGCATAGCCCATGATCGGTTTCCATGCTTTGGGCAACGCCATGCGCACTTTGGTAATCAGCCATTGCTTGGAATCTTTTCCCGCATTTTTTTTGAAGATGGAATCGCGATAAGCAAATTCGCATTGCGCAGCGTTCATGGTGCTGGTTTCGCCTGTGCTCAAATTGACAGCATCCAATTCCCAAAAACGGTCTTGCAATTCCAAACCATAAGCACCTATGTTTTGCACCGGCGCTGCCCCCACTGTACCGGGAATGAGTGCCATGTTTTCCAAACCCGCATAGCCATGTTGCACCGTCCAGGTCACCAGGTCATGCCATGCTTCACCCGCACCCGATTCAATGATCCAATGCTTGTCGGTCTCTGCCAGCAATTGAATGCCTTTGATTTCCATCTTCAGCACCAGCGCTTCAATGTCGCCCTGAATCACGATATTGCTGCCGCCACCCAATATGAATTTCTTTTGCGTGCGCAATACTGTATTGGCCAACAACTGCTGCACATCGCTGTCGCTGGCAATGCGAATGAGCTGATGCGCGCAAGCCGCTATGTGAAAGGTGTTGTAGGCCGCAAGTGCCACATTGGATTCAAGAATCATGTGGCTATTTTCTCATTGTCTTGTTTCAATGAAGCCAATGAACTTGCTGAAATCTGGCTATCCAGCCATACACATGCCGCCATGCGCCCGCTACCGCCCAATGTGGCTGTATCGCGTCGGTGCGAATAGAAACGCTGCGGCTGCGTCACTGTGCACCATGCATCCGAACCATCGTTACCGAATACATTGGCAGCTGGTATGCCCAATTGTTGTAACTGCATGCGTGCCAAGCCAGCCAAGTCTGCCAGCCATTTGCCATTGTGCAAAGCTACAAAATGGTCTTCAGCCAAAGGGGATTGGCTGGTGAATGCGGCCTTGACTTCATCACCCACTTCAAACGATTTCTTGCCTATGCAAGGCCCCAACCATGCTATTGTATTAATAGCACTGTAGGCAATTTTTACAATGGATACAGCCTGATTTTTCATCTTTATTTGGTCAAGTGTGTGCTGCAACACACCTGCCGCTAAACCACGCCACCCTGCGTGCGCTGCAGCGACAAAGGAGCCATCCAAATTGGTGAACAACACCGGCAAGCAGTCAGCCACCATGATGGTGCAAGCGACATCACTGTGGGTGGTGATACACGCATCGGCTACCGTGCCATTTGGTGTGTTGGCCTCCAATGTCACTACATTGGTGCCATGCACTTGCTTCAAATAAATGGGTTGAGCGCCTATTGCTTGCGCCAGATGATTTCGATTGATGGCAACATGTTCTGCCCGGTCGCCCACATGGTCGCCCAAATTCAGGGTGCCAAAAGGCGCAACACTCACACCGCCATGCCGCGTGGTGAACACCGCTTTAACGTGCGCTGGCGCTGGCCAGTTGGGAACGAGCCAGTCAGGCTTCAAAATCGGGGCAGTTAGAAGGTTGGGCTTTAATGAATGCATCCAGCTTCATACAAGCTTCATGGGCTGCCATGGTCAAAGGCAAGCCATCCAAATTAACTTTGAAGCGCTGGGCGTTGAATATTTGCGGCACCAAGCAGCAATCGGCCATGGTGGGCGTGGTGCCATAGCAGTAGATGGACTTGGGCAAATTGCTGGCTGCACGTGCTTTTGCCAGCGATGTTAATTGTTTCTCAAACGCTTCTAAACCCGTGCGCGTCCACTGTGCGTACCACGTGTTTTTATCCTCTTCGCTCACTTTGAGGTCGTTCACCAAGTATTTCAAAATACGCAAATTGTTCAATGGGTGAATTTCGCAAGCAATGGTTTGCGACAGCGCGCGCACTTTGGCACGGCCCAGCGCATCCGCCGGCATGATGGCGGGTGTGGGATGGGTCTCGTCCAAATACTCCATGATCGCCATCGATTGCGACAGCGATTCACCATCGGTCTGCAACATCGGCACCAAGCCCTCATCGGCAATACTGGTGAATTCTGACTTTTTATGTTCACCCTTGGCCAAATGCACAGGAATGTATTCAAACGGCAAGCCTTTCAAATTGAGTGCGATGCGCACCCGAAACGAGGCGGACGAACGGAAGTAGTTGTAGAGTTTCATGGCGAAATGATTTGTGTGTAGCTGACTGAGTAACAAAGTGGCGTTGAAGCTGATGAAGAGATTAGGGATAATAGCTTACCCACATTTTAAAAACTGAGCACACCATGATTTTAGAACTCGCCGACATCCGCATCCACCCTGGCCAACAAGCCGCTTTTGACGAAGCCATCGAACGTGGCCTTTCCACCGTGATTGCCAAAGCCAAGGGTTGCCAAGGCTACAAAGTCAACAAAGGCATCGAAAGCCCAGAGCGCTACCTGCTGCAAATTTTTTGGGACACTCTGGAAGACCACACCATCGGCTTCAGACAATCCCCCGCCTTCACCGAATGGCGCGACATCGTAGGACCATTTTTTGCTGGTGCACCGAATGTGGAGCACTACGAGCTGTTGACCAAGTCAAAATAAGTATCTGTTGAAATTTTAGGTGCAAAATAGGCCTCTAGCCGGCGTATTGATTTCCTAATATGCTATTTTATTTATAGCAATCGTTACGCCTCACGCACCTGTTATTTGCCCCACAACTGCTCTACACGCGCATCGCGGCCGCAGCTTTTGCGGTAGTAGTTGTAGCGCACGGGGTTTTTCTTGTAGTAGTCTTGGTGGTAGTCTTCGGCCAACCAAAATGTGCTGGCGGGAGCTATTTCGGTGTGGATTTGTTGAAAGCGTCCGCTCTTTTTCAGTTGCTCTAAACTGGTTTCAACCGCTTTGCGTTCTTCAGGGTTTTGCCAATAAATGCCGCTGCGGTATTGCGTACCGTGGTCGCAAAACTGTTGGTCTTTGACGGTGGGGTCGATGTGCCGCCAAAAGTATTCCACCAACTGCGCGTAGCTGACTTTGGACGGGTCGTAGTGCACACGCACGGCTTCGGTATGACCCGTGCGCCCCGCGCTCACTTGTTCGTAAGTGGGTTTGGCTGTTTTACCAGCGGTGTAGCCAGATTCCACTTCAATCACGCCTTGCAGTTTTTCAAAGTCTTTTTCAATGCACCAAAAGCAACCACCTGCAAAGATGGCGCTGGCCTTGTTTGAAGCTGCGCTTGGTGCTGCGGTTTGTGCATTGGCAAGTACTGGTAGCCCAAGCAATGTGCTAACAGCGAAGACAAATGCGATGCGTCGTAGGAATGTAGTCAACATAAAAATCCTTAAAGATATTAGGCGATTAAGTTCGTAGCGCTGGCAATGCTTGGCCTTGCGGCACAAACGCCAAGGCCACTCCGTTGTTGCAATAGCGTTTGCCAGTTGGCTTGGGTCCGTCGTTGAAAATATGACCTTGATGCCCGCCACAGCGTACGCAGTGGTATTCGGTGCGTGGGTAGACCAATTTGTAGTCGGTCGATGTGCCCAAAGCATTTGGTAAAGGCTGGAAAAAGCTGGGCCAACCGGTGCCACTTTCGTACTTGTGTGCCGCATCAAAAAGTGGCAAATTGCAAGCTGCACAGACAAAGGTACCTGGGCGCTTTTCAGCATTCAGCGGGCTGGTGCCAGCGCGTTCTGTGCCATGCTCAAACAACACCAAATAAGCGTTGGTGGACAACAATTTTTTCCATTCGGCTTTGTCTTTGACGAGTTGTGCTGGGTTTTGCGCCCGCACCATGCGGGAAAAACCCAAAGCTGAGAGCACCAAAGGAATATTTTTGAGCATTTGACGCCTTTTCATGGTTGTGCCTTTCAATTGGAAATTACATAGAACGGATGATTTTTCATACACATCAGTCGCAGCAGCGAGGAACATCTTACAGTTTTGCGCTATTTGCTGCAGATTGCTTGCAACTTTGACCTTGATTCCTCAGGCATCGGTCAGCAAATCAGCAATCACACCGCGCAGCCAGCGCGACGCCGCATCGTGGTGGTAGCGTTCGTGCCAATGTTGTTTCACCTCATAGGTGGGTATGGCGAAAGGCACAGGGTAAATGACATAAGCGCCACGGCCTTGCAGCACCTCGGCTAATCGTTGTGGAATGGTGATGAGCAAATCGGTCAGCTCCACCACAAACGATGCGCCCAAAAAATGGGGAATGCGCAAGGCAATGCGGCGCTCTTTCCCCATCGCATGCAGTGTTTCGTCAATGATTTTGGGCGCTGCGCCCGATGAAACGATGGCGGCATGGTCTTCTTGCAAGTACTGTTTCAGTTTCAGTTTGCCTTGTATGCGTGGGTGGCTTTGGCTGACCATGCAAACAAAATGTTGGCTGAACAGGCGCTGCTGGTAAAAACCCGCTTCCAGCTCTGGCACATAGCCCAGCGCCAAATCAACAGCGCCGCTTTCCAGCAACTGAGGCGTATCGCTGGACAA
Source organism: Candidatus Aalborgiella aggregata (assembly GCA_016705065.1). Classification (GTDB taxonomy): domain Bacteria; phylum Pseudomonadota; class Gammaproteobacteria; order Burkholderiales; family Burkholderiaceae_C; genus Aalborgiella; species Aalborgiella aggregata. Next base: position 144,898 of record JADIYY010000002.1, read on the forward strand.
TGGGAATACATCAATGCCGACACCTGGCGCAGTCAAACGCAGACGTTCCCATAGCTTGGGCAAGAGTATCAATTGGCTGATGTCGGTCATCGCAATTTTGAACACGCGCTTGGAAGTGCTGGGGTCAAAATGGGTGCTGAAGTCAACCACCGCACTGACGGCATTCAAAGCCGCTCGCACCGGCTCTATCAGTTCTGCGCCCAATGGCGTTGGCACCATACCGTCGGTGGTGCGCACAAACAAGGGGTTGCCAAAATGCTCGCGCAGTTTGGCCAGCGCAATACTGACGGCGGGCTGGGGTAAACCCAAAGCCAAAGCGGCGTTGCTCACGCTTTTCTTGGCGTAGATTTCGTTGAATACCTGCAGCAAACGGGTGTCTATGGTTTTCATAAAGCAATTGTGTTTGAATTGATTAATTTATTCGATTATCGAATAAATATTATTCAATGCATCGTATTTACCGAATAGTCAAACATTCCTAAGATTCGCCCAAGTCTGAATTTGAATCACCCTTTGGCAACAGGAGACACCCATGCAAGAACTTGGTCGCTTAGAAGATTTACCCGAAAGCTATCGCCATGATTTAACGGCGCAAAACTTAGTGCCCTTATGGCCGAGTTTGCGTGCTGTGCTACCACCTGGCAAACCCGCCATGCGCACCCAAGCCACTTGCTGGCCATATCAAGGCTTGCGCCCATTGCTCTTGAAAGCGGGCGAACTCACGCCCATGGAAAAAGCCGAGCGCCGCGTATTGGTGTTGGCCAACCCTGGTCATGGATTGGAAAAAATGCAAGCCAGTTCCACCATTTATTTGGGCATGCAATTGTTAATGCCTGGCGAATGGGCACCCGCACACCGCCACACACCCAATGCGGTGCGCATGGTGGTTGAGGGTGACGGCGCTTACACTACCGTTGATGGCGAAAAATGCCCCATGCAACGTGGTGATTTGATATTGACACCCACCGGCCTGTGGCATGAACACGGGCACGACGGCGACAAACCTGTGGTGTGGCTGGACGTACTGGACTTGCCCATGATTTACTACATGGAAACCTCGTACGTCCAAGAAGGCAAGCGCCAAACTGTGACATCAACCGAAGCCGAACGCGCCTACCAGCAAGGTGGTGTCGCACCTTCGCCCCTATTCAAACGCAGTGGCAAAGCTTTTCCGATGTTGCGCTACCCATGGGTGGATGTGCGTGCAGCATTGGAAGCCCTGGCCAAGGCACAGCCGGATATTGAAGCTGTGCAAGTGACTTATGTGAACCCCGAAACAGGCGCAGATTGCCAAAAAATACTGGGCTTTTCAGCGCTGATGCTGCGTGCAGGCGAAACTTTGAAACTACCCGCACGCTCAACCGCCATGGTTTTCCACACCATCGAAGGTGGCGTGAAAGTCAGCAGCGACTCAGCTACATTCACATTGGCAGAAGCCGATACCTGCTGCATTCCGGGCTACACGCCCATCACATTGAGTAATAAACAGAGCAGCCAAGCGTCGTTCGTTTTCATCGCTGACGATGCGCCTTTACAAAAGAAACTCGGTGTTTATGAGGTGCGTACATGAACACAGCAAATTCAAACAACAAACCCGTACTCATTGCAGGCGGCGGCATTGGCGGCTTGGCTGCGGCTCTTGCATTGGTGCGACAAGGGTTCAGTGTCAAAGTATTTGAGCAAGCCCCAGAGATTGGCGAAATTGGTGCAGGGATTCAATTGGGCCCCAATGCCTTTCACGCTTTTGATGCCTTGGGCGTGGGCGAGAAAGCACGCGCACGTGCGGTGTATACCGATGAAATGGTGATGCACGATGCGCTGGATGAAACATTGGTGGGGCGCATTCCAACCGGCGAAGCCTTTCGCCAGCGCTTTGGCAACCCCTATGCCGTGATTCACCGAGTGGATGTGCATTTGTCTTTGTTAGAAGGTGCGCAAGAGACGGGCAAGGTGGAATTTTTCACATCGACCCGCATTGAACGCGTGGAACAAGACGATGCGGGCGTGACCATTTATGACCAGCATGGCAATGCGCACCACGGTGTGGCTTTGATTGGTGCAGATGGTGTGCGCTCTGTCGTGCGGGCTAAATATGTGAACGACCCGCCGCGCGTGACAGGCCATGTGGTCTACCGTTCGGTGATTGACAAAAAAGATTTCCCAAGCGATTTGCAATGGAACGCTGCCAGCATTTGGGTAGGACCTAACTGCCATTTGGTGCACTACCCTTTGCGTGGTGGTGAGCAGTACAACGTGGTGGTCACATTCCACAGTCGCAATCAAGAAGAATGGGGCGTGACCGAGGGCAGCCGCGAAGAGGTGCAAAGTTATTTCCAGGGCATCTGCCCCAAAGCACGGCAGTTGATTGATTTGCCCAAGCAGTGGAAGCGCTGGGCCACGGCAGACCGCGAACCGATTGGTCAATGGTCGTTTGGGCGTGTCACTTTGTTGGGCGACGCTGCACACCCCACCACACAGTACATGGCACAAGGTGCATGCATGGCGATAGAAGATGCCGTGACCTTGGGCGAAGCTTTGCGCGTGAATCAAAATGATTTTGTCAAAGCATTTGACCAATACCAACACGCACGTGTTACCCGCACGGCACGCATTGTGTTGTCCAGCCGCGAGATGGGCCGCATCTACCACGCCAAAGGGGTTGAACGCTTGGTGCGCAATTCGCTTTGGAAAGGGCGCACGCCAGAACGTTTTTATGACGCGATGGAATGGCTGTACGGCTGGAATGTGGGCAATTGTTTGGGGTAATATCCACCCTCTGATCTAACCTGCCTTATCCTATTAAATAAAGAGATTCAATCACCATGACAAACTACGTTATCCCTGCAGCGCCTCAAGTCTCTGTACCCGTCTTGGGCACAGATGCACGCTTTCCCGTTCAGCGCATATACTGCGTCGGACGCAATTATGTGGAGCACGCGCAAGAGATGGGTTTCACAGGTCGCGAACCACCCTTCTTTTTCATCAAGCCTGCCAACACCGTTGTCGTTGTCGATGCGGGTGTTACCGCTACTGTGCCCTACCCACCGCTCACCAAAGACTACCAACACGAAATTGAATTGGTGGTGTGTATTGGTAAAGGCGGCAAAAACATTGCAGTCGCCGATGCCAAATACCACATCTATGGCTACGCAGTGGGTTTTGACATGACGCGCCGTGATTTACAAACCGAGCAAAAAAAACTGGGCCGTCCTTGGTGCATTGGCAAGTCTTTCGATCACGCCTCACCGATTGGCCCCATCACACCTGCCGCACAAGTGGGAAGCTTAGACAATGCAGAAATCTTTGTGCAAGTGGCTGGCAAAGACCGTCAACGCAGCACCATTTCAAAACTGATTTGGAACGTGTCTGAAGTCATTGCGCACATTTCTAATGCATGGGAGTTGCAAGCAGGCGATTTGATTTACACTGGCACACCTGCTGGTGTTGCAGCCGTGGCAGTGGGCGACACCATGCATGGGCATGTGGATGGCTTGACTGACATAGCTGTCAAGGTGGTTGCTTAAATTTATAAGAAATCGGGCTGTATCCGGCGTACTTATTGCCTAGTTTGCTATTAAATACATAGCATACAAGGTGATGCATTAAATAAGGACTTGCATGCATCCACTGAACAACACGCTCGCGGGTTTAGCGAAATTTTGCGCTATATTGGCTGGCGTTTTGCTGACCGTGATTACCTTGATGACCTGCGTCAGTTTGATTGGTCGCAACACCACCGGCTGGACCATTGCTGGTGATTTTGAACTCACCGGTGTGGCAGCAGGAGCCGCCATTGCCCTCTTTTTACCGTGGTGCCAAGTCAAGCGTGGCAACATCATTGTTGACTTTTTCACCACCAATGCCAGCAGTCAAACACAAGATAAGCTGGACCGATTTGGCGCTTTGGTTGTCGGCATCATGATGGCATTGATGGCCTGGCGTTCGGTCTTGGGTGGTCTCAATGCATTCAATACCAATTCGGGCACCATGATGCTGGGCTTTCCTGAATGGATTGCCTACGCTGCCATGGTACCGCCTATGGCGTTAACAGCCATCATCGCATTGATGCAAGCCATTTTGGGCGTGACGCACACCCCCGAAGACCATGCCCACGAAGTTGGCGCAGGCGTGACCGATACAGGAGCGTGTTCATGAGCCCATTGATGCTGGTCCTGATCATTTTTGCCATCATGCTGGTGCTGATGGCGGTGCGTGTACCGATTGCCGCTGCCATGTTTGTAGCGGGTGCGGTGGGCTATGTGATGCAAGCGGGTTGGCTGCCCTTGTCTAACTTTTTGAACACACAAGCCTTTGCGCGCTTTGCCAGCTATGACTTGTCTGTGATTCCACTGTTCATATTGATGGGAAATTTCGCTACGCAAGGCGGTATCTCTAAAGCCTTGTTCAACATAGCCAGCATTGTGATGGGTCGCTTTCGTGGTGGCTTGGCCATGGCGGCAGTGTTGGCTTCAGCCGCTTTTGGATCGATTTGCGGTTCATCAGTGGCAACAGCTGCTACCATCACTTCGGTGGCACTGCCAGAGATGAAACGCCACGGCTATTCTGGCCGTTTGGCAACTGGCACATTGGCTGCGGGTGGTACTTTGGGAATTTTGATACCGCCTTCAGTTCCATTGGTGATTTATGCGATTTTGGCTGAGCAAAACATTGCCAAATTATTTGCCGCAGCCATGGTTCCCGGCATCATTGCCATGTTGGGTTATATGATCGCCATTGCTATATATGTGCGTGTGGTTCCCGGCCAAGCACCGGTTGTAGACGACGATGCACCCAAGCTCACTTTGGCAGCTGTGCTGGCAATTATTCCCATCACTTTGGTTTTCTTCATCGTGTTCGGCGGTATTTATGGTGGTTTTTTCACCCCGACTGAAGGCGCAGCTGTGGGTGCTGCGGCCACATTTGTGGCGGCTTTGATTAAGCGCGAAATGACGGTGCAAAAGTTCAAGCACTGCTTTTATGCCACAGCTGAAAGTGCTGCCATGATTTTCATGATTTTCTTGGGTGCTGATTTGATGAATTCGGCTTTGTCGCTGACTCAGGTGCCAGCCCAATTAGCGAGTGTGGTCAATGGTTGGGGTTTGTCACCCTTGATGGTGGTGAGTGCCATTTTGTTGTTTTATGTGGTGCTGGGCGCCGTGATGGATGAGTTGTCGATGATATTGCTGACCATCCCAATTTTCTTTCCCATGATCATGGGCTTGGACTTTGGCATGAGCAAAGAGCTCACCGCCATTTGGTTTGGCATCATGGTGCTGATGACGGTTGGTTTCGGTCTGCTGGCACCACCCGTGGGTTTGAATGTGTATGTCGTCAACAGCCTAGCCAAAGACGTACCAATTTCTGAAAGCTACAAAGGTGTAATGCCTTTCCTCATTAGCGATACATTGCGTACTTTGTTGCTGTTGTTCTTCCCTGGCATTTCGCTTTGGGTTTTGCAGTTCATCAAGTAAGGGATAGTCCTAATCCGCTAAGCCACAAATAAACACAAAACATAGGGCTTTCACTGTAGTCTCTATAGCTCTTTGGTCGTTATATTTGAGCTGTCATTTATATTTCTTTTGATTTTTTTTCGACTTCATTACTAGGAGACATTCAACATGCCACAAAAAAACATTCGCCGTCGTGAATTACTGAAAACCGGTGCTGCCGCAGCAGCTTTGGCGACACCAGCGCTGTCAGCTCTGGCACAACCAGCGGCGGTCACACTGAAGTTTCACACTTTCATGGCACCGCAATCCAACGTTTGGTTGAACATGCACAAAGCATGGATGGCTAAGGTTGAAAAAGAATCAGGCGGTCGCATCAAGTTTGAAGCCTATCCTGCCATGCAATTGGGCGGTACACCGGTGCAGTTGTATGACCAAGCCAAAGACGGTGTAGCCGACATCACATGGACATTGCCTGGTAACACGGCGGGTCGCTTCCCACGCGTCGAAGTGTTTGAATTACCCTTCATGATGACCAATGCCGAAGCCACTTCCAAAGCCTTATGGGAATACGTGCAAACCATGGCGGCCGATGAATTCAAAGACGTGCACGTGTTGGCACTGCATGTGCATGGTCCTGGCGTGATTCACACCGTGGAAAAACCTGTGCGATCAGTGAACGATGTCAAAGGCTTGAAACTGCGCGCACCAACACGCCAAGCCACCAAGTTGTTAGCATCATTGGGGGCTACGCCAGTTGGCATGCCATTGCCAGGCATCCCTGATGCGCTGTCCAAAGGTACGATTCAAGGTGCGGTGATTCCATGGGAAGTGGTGACCGCTGTCAAAGTGCATGAACTCACCAAATACCATGCTGAATTTGACCCAGCAGGCGGCGCGCTTTACACCACTACGTTTGTGATGTCGATGAACAAAGCCAAATACGACGCACTGCCCGCTGATTTGAAAAAAATCATCGACAACAACACCGGCATGGCTACTTCTGCTTTCTTGGGTAAAGTGCAACAAGAGGGCGACATCCCTGGCCGCAAAGCCACTGCTGACCGTGGCAATAACATCTTCACTGTGAGCGCCGCCGAAGCGCAAGATTTTAAAAACAAATCCAGTTTAATCGACGACGAATGGGTAGCCGATATGAACAAACGTGGTTACGATGGCAAAAAACTCTTGGAAACTGCCAAGGCATTGATTGCCAAACACACCAAAGCCAAGTAATCAAACTGGTAAGTTGATTAAGCCAATTTGCAAAAATTGGCACTGTAAAAATAGGCGCCTCATGCGCCTATTTTTTATGTACCTATATTTGTCTATTTTCCCCTCAAAAACTGCCATAACCATGCGTGCAATGCAGTCACTGCCCAACGATGTAGCATGGGATAAAATTCAAGCTATTCATACTGGTCAATTTGATCACATTCACCCACAACAATCAGAAAGTCGTAAATGCCTGCATACCGTTCCAAAACATCTACCTCTGGTCGCAACATGGCGGGAGCGCGTTCATTGTGGCGTGCCACCGGCATGAAAGATGGCGATTTTGACAAACCCATCATTGCCATAGCCAATTCGTTCACCCAATTTGTGCCCGGTCATGTGCATTTGAAAGATTTAGGTCAACTGGTGGCGCGCGAGATAGAAGCCGCAGGTGGCGTAGCCAAAGAATTTAATACCATTGCAGTGGACGATGGCATCGCCATGGGGCACGATGGCATGTTGTATTCATTGCCCAGCCGCGACATCATTGCCGATTCGGTGGAGTACATGGTGAACGCCCATTGCGCAGATGCATTGGTGTGCATTTCCAATTGCGACAAAATCACACCCGGTATGTTGATGGCAGCCATGCGTTTGAACATCCCGTGCGTGTTTGTTTCTGGCGGTCCCATGGAGGCTGGCAAAACGCGCTTGCTCAATCCCAAAACCCAAACCATTGAATTCAAAAAAATGGATTTGATTGATGCCATGGTGATGGCGGCTGACAGCAGTGTCAGTGATGCTGATTTGGCCGAAGTGGAACGCTCCGCCTGCCCTACTTGCGGATCATGCTCAGGCATGTTCACTGCCAATTCAATGAACTGTTTGACTGAAGCGCTGGGCTTGTCACTACCGGGCAATGGCACCGTATTGGCCACACATGCAGACCGTGAACAATTGTTTTTGCGTGCAGGACGATTGGCAGTTGATTTGTGCAAACGCTATTATGAGCAAAACGATGAAACCGTTTTACCGCGCTCGATGGGTATGAAAGCCTTTGAAAATGCCATCACGCTGGACATTGCGATGGGTGGATCCACCAACACCATTTTGCATATCTTGGCGATCGCGCAAGAAGCGGAAATAGATTTCACGCTCAAAGACATTGACCGCCTATCTCGCGCCGTGCCCCAATTGTGCAAAGTTGCGCCCAACACCGACAAATACCACATTGAAGATGTACACCGCGCAGGCGGCATCATGGGTATCTTGGGTGAATTGGACCGCGCAGGCAAATTGCACACCGATGTACCCACGGTGTACAGCAAAACCATGAAAGACGCGTTGGATCAGTGGGACATTGCTCGCAAACCCAACGCTGATGTACAAAAATTTTACCAAGCAGGCCCAGGCGGCATACCTACCCAAGTTGCTTTTAGCCAAGCAGCACGCTGGCCCAGCTTGGATACAGACCGCGCTGCTGGCTGCATACGCTCCGGTGCAAACGCTTTTTCACAGGAAGGTGGCTTGGCTGTGCTGTATGGCAATATTGCATTAAACGGCTGTGTCGTCAAAACTGCAGGTGTGGACGATGCACTGATGGTGTTTGAAGGCCCCGCCTATGTGACCGAATCGCAGGACGAAGCAGTGGCCGATATTTTGGCCGACAAGGTGAAGGCTGGCGACGTTGTGATTGTGCGCTACGAAGGACCTAAAGGTGGCCCAGGCATGCAAGAGATGTTGTACCCTACTTCCTACATCAAATCCAAAGGGTTGGGCAAAGCCTGTGCTTTGTTAACCGATGGCCGCTTTTCAGGCGGCACATCGGGCTTGTCCATCGGCCACGCATCACCTGAAGCCGCAGCCGGTGGTGCCATTGGACTGGTTCGCCACGGTGACCGTATTCGCATCGACATCAAAAACCGCAGCATCAATGTGTTGGTGTCGGATGAAGAACTGGCAAAACGCCGCACTGAACAAAACGCCAAAGGCTGGAAACCCACCAAGCCACGTTCACGCAAAGTTTCTGCAGCTCTCAAAGCCTATGCGAAATTGGTGATGTCTGCCGACAAAGGGGCAGTGCGCGATTTGTCTCTATTGGACTAACAAGGCCGTATAGTCATTTTTCGGTTGCTGCGTGATTTGGTTAAGGCTGCCTGATTCAACAATTTCACCATTTCGCATCACCAACACTTGGTGCGCCATAGCGCGAATGACGTCAATGTCGTGTGTGATGAGCAAATAACTTAAGCCACGCTCTCGTTGCAAACGCTGCAGCAATTGCAAAACTTGCTTTTGAATCGTCACATCCAAGGCACTGGTGGGTTCATCCAGTACCAAAATTTGTGGCTCCACGATCAAGGCACGGGCTATGGCTATGCGCTGGCGCTGACCACCCGAAAACTCATGCGGATAGCGTGACAATAAATTGGGAAACTGCGCTTCCGACAAACCAACCTCGTGTAAGGCTTGCAGCACCTTGGTTTGGCTTTGTACCTGATTGAATTCAGGTGCATGTACCAACAAGCCCTCACCCACCAATTCAGAAATGGTCATGCGTGGCGAGAGTGAAGAAAACGGGTCTTGAAAAACAACTTGCACCACCTTACGCAAACCTTTGTCTTGTGCTTTTCCTTGTCCCCAGAATTGACCATTGATTTGCAAATGTCCTTTAGAGGCTTGCAAACCCAATGCAGCCAATGCCAATGTCGTCTTACCAGAACCAGATTCACCGATGACACCCAATGTTTGTGCTGGTTGCAATTCAAAATTAGCATGTTTAACAGCAACAAACTCACCCTTTTTAAACCACCCTTTGACGCCTGTCAGTGGTGCGGGGTAGCTGACACACAGATCCTTGGCTTGCATACTGGGCTGCTGGGTAACGGTTGTGTTTTGGTCCTGCTGATTGATGACTGCGGAACTTTCAAGCACATCACGTACGGGCTTGCTGTCCAACAATTTACGGGTATAGGCGTGTTGTGGGTTGGCAAAAACATCACTGACAGTGCCTTGCTCGACGATGTGACCACCTTCCATCACAATAATGCGATCGGCAAACTTGCGCACCAAGTTCAAATCATGCGTGATCAACAATACCGCCATGCCGTTTTGTTTTTGTAGGCCTGATAGCAATTCCAAAATCTGCAATCGCAAGCTCACGTCCAGCGCAGTGGTGGGTTCATCGGCTAACAACAATTTTGGCTGACAAGCCAAGGCCATGGCGATCATGGCACGTTGGCGTTGGCCACCACTCAATTGGTGCGGATACGACTTGGCGCATCGTTCAGGATCAGCGATACCTGTAGATGCTATCAATTTAATTGCAGTATAGGCAATATCTATACCAGATACAGCCTGCTTTTGTTCTAAAACTTCAGCAATTTGATTGCCGATGGTGAATAACGGATTCAAAGCCGTCATAGGTTCTTGAAATATCATGGCAATGTCGCGTCCACGTATGTCGCGCATTTGCTGTTCAGAAATTTGAAGCAAGTCGATGCTTTGTGCGCCTCTGAATGTTGCTGAACCACTCAACTGCGCATTCAGTGCCAAGCGCAACAAGCTCAGCGCCGTGACTGTTTTACCTGAACCCGATTCACCCACCAATGCCACACGCTCGCCAGCTTTCACTGCAAAGTTGATGCCATGAACAACCGCTTTGTTGCCAAAGGATACGGTTAAATTTTGAACGTCGAGTAAATTCATTTTTCAACTTTGCGCGGATCTAAGGCATCTCTTAAAGCATCACCCATGAATGTCAGCAACATCAATGTAATGACCAACACGCCAAACGTTGACAGCGAAATCCACCATGCGTCAATGTTGTTTTTACCTTGTGCCAACAGTTCACCTAAGCTAGGCGTTCCAGGCGGTACACCCAAACCTAAAAAGTCCAAAGATGTCAGTGCCAAAATTGCACCACTCATGCGAAAGGGTAAAAACGTGACAACCGGCGTCATACTGTTGGGCAATACATGACGTTTGATAATTTGCCAATTGCTCACGCCTAAGGCACGTGCTGAACGCACATAATCCATTTGACGGTTGCGCAAAAATTCAGCTCGCACATAGTCTGACAAGCCCATCCAGCCAAACAGACTGAGCAAAATCAGCAACAAGGCCAAGCTTGGTGAAAACACTGCACTGAAAATAATAAGCAAATACAACTCAGGCATGGCACCCCAGATTTCAATAAAGCGTTGAAATGCCAAATCCGTTTTACCGCCATAAAAACCTTGTATGGCACCTGTGATAACTCCCAAAACCGTACCCACAATGGTGAGCGCCAGGGCAAACAGCACACTGACACGAAAGCCATATAAAAGCTGCGCCAATAGGTCACGACCTTTGTCATCCGTACCCAACCAGTTTTCACCTGAGGGCGCAGAGGGGTTGGGTGTGCTGGCGAAATAATTCAGTGTTTGTGCGCCATAGTGGTTGATTGGGAAAACTGCCCAATTGCCATCGCTTGACAATTTTTGCTGAATCAGAGGATCTAAATAATCGGTAGGCGTTTCAAAATCGCCTCCAAAAAATGTTTCCGGGTAATCTTTCAATATTGGAAAGTAATAGCTCTGTTTGTAGTGCACGAGCAAAGGTTTATCGTTGGACAAAACTTCTGCAAACAAGCTCAAAAATACCAATACACAAAACACCACAAAGCTGTAAAAGCCCAAACGATTACGTTTAAAACGTTGCCAAGCACGACTGCTTGGTGAATTATTCAAACTTGACACGTGGGTCCACCCAAACATACATCAAATCACTGATCAACTTCGTCACCAAACCAATCAGGGTAAATAAATACAGCGTTCCCAACACCACAGGGTAATCTCGACGGATAACGCTTTCATAACTCAGCAAACCTAATCCATCCAACGAAAACAAGGTTTCTATTAAGAGCGATCCCGTGAAGAATGCACCGATGAACGCGGCAGGAAAACCAGTCACGATGGGTATCAAAGCGTTACGAAAAACATGTTTGTACAAAACTTGTTTTTCGGACAAGCCTTTGGCACGCGCAGTGGTGACATAGTGTTTGCGAATTTCTTCTAAAAATGCATTCTTGGTGAGCATGGTTGTAACAGCAAAACTGCCCAAGACCATGGCTGTAACGGGTAATACGATGTGCCACAAATAGTCCGCAATCTTTGCGCCCCAACTCAAAGTGTCCCAATTTGCCGATGTCAAACCTCGCAACGGAAACCATTGCAACTGTCCGCCAAAAACCACCAACAAGGCAACGCCCAATACAAACCCAGGAATGGCATACCCAAACAAAACAACCAAGGTGGTGAAAAAGTCAAACCGCGAGCCTGCACGTACTGCTTTGGCAATACCCAAAGGAATTGAAATCAGATAGCTGATAAAAAAAGTCCATAAACCCAAGCTGATTGAAACTGGTAATTTCTCTTTCACCAAATCCCATACTGGTTTGTGTTGAAAAAAACTCTTTCCCAAGTCGAAGCTGAGATAGGATTTGATCATTATCCAAAACCGTTCAGGTGCCGGTTTATCAAACCCATACAGCGCTTTGATTTCAGCCAGACGTTTTTCGTCTACGCCCTTGCCACCTCGGTAAATTGATTCACCACCCGCACCCGAGCTAGCCTTTGCCTCTGCTAGATATTGCTCAACAGGCCCACCGGGTACAAATTGAATAACGACAAAAGTGAGCAGCAGAACCCCAAACAAGGTGGGAATCATCAGCAAAAGACGTTTGAGAATGTAGCTCAGCATGAAGAAGATTCTACTTCGTCATTTAAGGGACAATATACGACTTACATTGATAACCATCTAACATAATTACTTCTATGCCTGCCTCTACTGTGGTTTTCTTACTCGCCTTGATGATGGGTATTCAACCCGTAACCACGGATTTATATTTACCCGCCCTGCCTGCGCTTGCAACCAACCTGAATGCCACCATGGCGCAAGCACAGTACACGCTGTCTGCACTGCTGCTGGCGTTTGGTGCATCGCAGTTGGTTTGGGGACCGCTATCGGACCGGTTTGGGCGCAAACCGATATTGATTACAGGTTTGGCGGCGTATGTGCTGGCCTCAATCGGAAGCGCGTTTGCTGGCACGATTGATTTGCTGATTTACTGGCGCATATTGCAAGGCTTGGCCATGGGCGCTGTGGTCATGTGTGGCAGGGCTTTGGTGCGCGACTTGTATGCACCCATTGACGGTGCCAAAGTGATGTCCAAGGGTTTGAGTGGGCTGGGGGTGATTGCTTGCTTGAGCGCACCTGTGGGTGGTTTGCTGGTGAGTTATTGGAACGCTACAGCGACCTTGATGGCATTGGCTGTGTTTGGGGCACTGACGCTGTGGATGGTGCTCAGCCGTTTTGAGGAGAGTTTGGTCGCAAAAAACCCCAAAGCTTTGCAAGCTGGCACATTGGTCAGCACGTGGTGGATGATTCTGAAAAACCCAGTTTTCTTAACCTATAACGCGCTGTCGTTTGCGTCATACGGAGTGTTGTTTACATTTTTAGCATCGTCATCGTTTGTGTTCATCAAAGGCTTTGGTTTATCTGCGGCTGGCTATGGTTTGGTGATGTTTGGCATGTCTTTGCATTACATTGCGGGCACGTTTTTATGCCGGCATTTATTGGTACGTTTGGGCATGCGCGACACTTTGGCAATAGCTGGCGGCATATCCCTGAGTGGCGGCTTGCTGATGGGTGCTTTATTTTGGCTTGGTGTCCAAAGCGCTTGGGCGATTGCCTTGCCATTCTTTTGCATGGCGGTAGGGCATGGCATCCACCAACCATGCGGGCAAACAGGTGCGGTTGGGCCTTTTCCGCAGGCAGCAGGCGCTGCATCGGCACTTAACGGTTTTTTGATGATGGTGGTTGCCTTCTGCACCGGTGCGTGGCTAAGTACCTACCCCAGCTTGCACAGCCGTGGCGACGCACTGCCATTGGTTATAGGTGTACTGTTTTGGACAGTGTGCGTGGCCTTGATTGCGTGGACGGCTGCACAAAAATATGGCAAACAGTGATCGTTATAGTTAGCATCGTTAGATATGACACCGTCCACTTTGTTGACTTCTTTGCCGCGCTACATCTCCATCGCCGGTCCGACGGCATCGGGCAAAACGGCTGCCGCACTGGCCATTGCAGAGCATCTCAAAACCCGTATTCAGGTAGAGATCATCAGTGTTGATTCGGCTTTGGTGTACCGTGGCATGGACATTGGCACGGCCAAACCGACCGCTGCCGAGTTGGCCGTTGTACCGCACCACCTCATTGATATTCGCGACCCCATAGAAGCCTATTCAGCCGCAGAATTTGTGAAAGACGCGACGCGTTTGATCAAGGAAATCACCGCACGCGGCAAACTGCCAGTGCTGGTGGGTGGCACCATGTTGTATCTCAAAGTCCTGTGGCACGGTTTAGATGACATGCCCGCTTCTAACCCCAGTATTCGTGCGAACATCGAACGCGAAGCCGCTATTACAGGCTGGCCAGCGATGCACGCACAGCTCGCCCAGGTCGATGCCATTACTGCGGCACGATTAAAGCCCAATGACGCACAACGCATTCAGCGCGCACTAGAGGTGTACCGAATAACTGGTAAGCCGCTGTCCTCTTTTCAAACCGCTTACCGTGATACAGCGCCAAGCGCTATAAATTCAATAGCACCTCAGGCAATTAATACGCCGGCTATAGGCCAAAAAGACCATTATTTTTCTGAGAACAACAGCAATCCACTTTTCATCTCACTTGAACCGCAGGACCGTGCTTGGTTGCATGCGCGCATTGCACTGCGTTTTGATGCCATGCTGGAGGGCGGATTTGAGCAAGAAGTGCGTGCATTGCGCGCCAGAGCCGATTTGAGCATTGACACCGCTTCAATGCGCTGCGTGGGTTACCGCCAAATGTGGGAAGCGCTGGATACTTTGAAAGATGGTGCGATGGATGCAAAAACCCTGCAAGACTTGCGCGACAAAGGCATTGCCGCCACGCGCCAACTGTGCAAGCGGCAATTGACATGGCTGCGCTCTATGCCCCAACGCCAAGCGATTGCTTGCGATGCACCCGATGCGCTTGCACAAGTATTGCAAGCAGTGGATACTTGGGTGCAAACTGATGTGCAAACACATTAACTACCCACTGAACGAGGTTAAACCATGAAGCCAAACGAATTGTTAAGTCTCGCCAAATTCAACAAAAACGCTATACAAAAAATAGTATTCTTGGCAGTATTCATGCCGGCTACAATCACTTTTTGCCATGCTGCGAGCTTGACGGTGAATGTGACGGACAAAGATGGCAAGGCGACGCCCGATGCGGTGGTGATGATCAGCACCAGCAGCGTATCGTCACCCAAAAACCCACTGCCCAAAGCTGCCACCATTGCACAAACCAATATGCAGTTTTTGCCTGCAGTGACGGTGGTGCAGCCGGGCAGCAAAATCACCTTCACCAACAACGACCCTTGGGACCACCATGTGCGCGGCTCAGCTGCGGGTGCGGCACAGTTTGGTAAGAACGATGAAAACGGCTTTGCATTGCGACTGGCGGGTAAATCAGTGTTCGGTGCTGCCAAATCCAGTGTGGTGAACATGGACAAACCTGGCGTGGTGCTATTGGGGTGTCACATCCATGGCTCTATGGTGGGGCATGTGGTGGTGAGCGACACGCCTTGGGCTGTTAAAACCGATGCCAATGGCAATGCGGTGTTTGCCGATTTGCCAGATGGCGCTGCCACCGTCAAAGTGTGGCATGCTGCGCAATACATCGATTTGAAACCTGTACCAACCACACTGGGCGCAACGCCTGGCCAAATCAAAATGCAATTGACGGTGACACCACCGCCACGTCGTGCGCCGGCCAAACCGTCTGAATACGATAAATCAGTCGGGTAAAAACCGTTTCCCAACTCCTTGAATTGTCTCAATGCAAATCAAGTCTCAATGTGCGGTGCGATAATTGCACCCCATGAGTACGAATAAAAATATCACCATTAAAAGCGAACAAGATATTGCCGCCATGCGCATAGCAGGCAGGCTCACGTCTGAAGTATTGGATTACCTTGTCCCTTTCATCAAACCCGGCATCACCACCAATGAAATCGACAAGCTGGCGCACGACTACATGGTCAATGTGCAAAACGCCATTCCCGCACCCTTGAACTACACCGCTGGTGGTGATGTGCCCTACCCCAAGTCAATCTGCACATCGGTCAACCACCAAGTGTGCCACGGTATACCCAGTGACAAAGTACTGAAGAATGGTGACATTGTGAATGTGGATGTCACTGTTATCAAAGATGGTTGGCATGGCGATAGCAGCCGCATGTTTTTGGTGGGTGAATGCTCTATCGCCGCCAAGCGTTTGTGCCAGATCACCTATGAAGCCATGTGGAAAGGCATACAACAAGTGAAACCAGGCGCGCGTTTGGGTGACATAGGTGCAGCGATACAAAAATTTGCCGAAGGGCACAGCTACAGCGTGGTGCGCGAATTTTGCGGGCATGGTATAGGACAAGGTTTTCATGAAGAGCCGCAAGTGCTGCATTACGGCAAAGCTGGCACTGGCTTGGAATTGCAAGCGGGCATGGTGTTCACGATTGAGCCCATGATCAACGCGGGTAAAAAAGACATCAAAGAAGGCTCTGAAAAAGACGGCTGGTCCATCGTCACCAAAGACCGATCTCTCTCAGCGCAATGGGAACACACCATTGTGGTGACCCCTACTGGCTATGAAGTGTTAACCGTCTCAAACGGCACACCCGCTGTGCCTGCGTTTATTGGCATCCGCGCCGTCTAAAATCGTTACAATATATGCTATATTATTAATAGCAAATTATGCAACAAATACGCCGGCTAGATGCCAATTTACTCACTAACTATCGGGATAAAAAGCAAATTATCGGCAAACCTTTGCTGGTCAATTCCGCTTCCAGCCGTGGTGTAGCTGCGAATTTGCGCAAGCTGTCAAATCTGGCAGACGAAACACTGAAAACCTTGTGGCGCAGAGCCAATATGCCTGCAGATTTTGCTTTGCTGGCTGTGGGCGGTTTTGGTCGTGCGCAGCTATTCCCCCATTCAGACATTGATGTGCTCTTGCTATTGCCCGACCACGCCAAACCGGAAACCGATGCGCTGCTGACACAAAAAATTGAATCGTTCATCAGCAGCTGCTGGGACAGTGGTTTAGAAATTGGTTCGTCAGTGCGCAATGTGGCCGACTGCGTGGCGCAAGCGGCAGGTGATGTGACGGTGCAAACCAGTTTATTGGAATCGCGCCTGATAGTCGGCAACAAAGGGCTTTATGCCACGTTTTTAGACGCTTTCAGAGACAACTTAGACCCTAAGGCATTCTTCGTGGCCAAAACCTTAGAAATGCGGCAACGGCATCAAAAGTTTGAAAACACACCCTACTCGCTGGAACCCAATTGCAAAGAATCACCCGGTGGTTTGCGCGATTTGCAAATCATATTGTGGGTGGCCAACGCAGCGAACTTGGGTAAAAACTGGGACGACTTGGCAAAAAATGGCTTGGCCACGCCGTTTGAAGTCAAGCAAATCAAAAGCAACGAAGCCACACTGAATTTAATACGTGCCCGCTTGCACAGCTTGGCACAAAGGCGCGAAGATCGTTTGGTTTTCGATCTACAAACAGTTGTCGCAGAATCATTCAATTACAAAAACGACAGCTCCAAATCCAACAGCAGAGCCAGCGAACAACTGATGCGCCGCTACTACTGGGCTGCTAAAGCGGTGACGCAATTGAACCAGATTTTGCTGCTGAACATTGAAGCGCGCTTGAATCCCAACACGCAAGATGTTCGCCCTATCAACGATTACTTTGGTGAAAAAGCAGGCATGTTGGAAGTGCTGCGCGACGATGTGTACACCCAGCACCCGCATGCCATTTTGCAAACGTTTTTGCTGTACCAAACCACGCTGGGCATCAAGGGTCTATCCGCCCGCACCTTGCGCGCTTTGTACAACACACGCGAGGTGATGAACACCGCGTTTCGCAAAGACCCGGTGAACCGCGCCACCTTCATGGCGATTTTGCAGCAGCCTGAGGGTTTGACCCACGCCATGCGGCTGATGAACCAAACATCGGTGCTGGGGCGCTATTTGTGGGTGTTTCGCAAAATTGTGGGGCAGATGCAGCATGATTTGTTCCACGTTTACACCGTTGACCAACACATCTTGATGGTGCTGCGCAATATGCGGCGCTTTTTTATTCCTGAGCACGCGCATGAATACCCGCTGTGTTCGCAATTGGCTGCAGGTTGGGACAAGCCTTGGATTTTGTACACCGCTGCGCTGTTTCACGATATTGCCAAAGGCCGCGGTGGCGACCATTCGGCCTTGGGGCGCTTGGAAGTGCGTACCTTTTGCAAGCAGCATGGCATTGACAAAATAGACACCAAGCTGATTGAGTTTTTGGTGGCTGAACATTTAACCATGAGCCAAATAGCGCAAAAACAAGACATGAGCGACCCCGATGTGGTCAACACATTTGCCAAGCGTGTGGGCAACGAACGTTATTTGACGGCTTTGTATCTGCTGACCGTGGCAGATATACGCGGCACATCACCCAAAGTATGGAATGCATGGAAAGGCCGGCTCTTTGAAGATGCCTACAAAAGCACACTCAAAGCACTGGGTGGCCGCACGCCCGATGTGGACGCCCAAGTGCAAAGCCGCAAAGACGATGCATTGGTGAATTTAGCCTTGCACGCCCAGCCTTTTGAAAGCCATAAAGTGCTGTGGGACACCTTGGATGTGAGCTACTTTATGCGCCACGATGCAGACACCATTGCGTGGCACACGCGTCAATTGTCGCGCCATGTTGGACAGAGCAAACCCGTGGTACGCGCCCGCACATCGCCCGTGGGTGAAGGCTTGCAGGTTGTGGTGTACACACCTGACCAAACTGATTTGTTTGCGCGCATTTGCGGATATTTTGACCAAGCCGGATTCAGCATTTTGGATGCCAAAGTGCACACCACCAACGATGGCTGTGCGATAGACACCTTCCAAGTCGTCACTGCAAGTTTGCCAGAGCATTACCAAGAGTTGTCCAGCATGCTGGAGTTTGATTTGGCCCACACCATTGAAGCGCAAGACACACTGCCTACACCTTCACGTGGCCGTGTTTCACGCCGTGTTAAAAGCTTTCCCATCACACCCAGGGTTGAACTCACCCCCGACGAAAAAGCCCAGCGCTGGCTGCTCAACATCTCCGCCAGCGACCGCACAGGTTTGTTGTACCGCATCGCATTGGTGTTGGCACGCTACAAGCTCGATTTGCAACTCGCCAAAATCACCACATTGGGCGAACGCGTTGAAGACACCTTCCTCATCACAGGCGCATCGCTGCAGCAAAACAAAGCGCAGATTGAGATTGAGACAGCGTTATTAGAAGCGATTGCGGATTAAATACCGAATCTGATTGTGGTAACCGCCGGCCGGCCCCCCAAACCCGCCCCCACACTGCGCCACCACAAAAAAAATAAGTTGGCCGAAAAAAAAAAACAACCCCGCGGGGGGGGGGGGGGGCGGTCGGTGGGGGCGGGCGGGGGGGGGGAGGCGTGGGCGCGGCCCGGGGGGGGGACGCAAAGACAACACGGCGCGCGGGGGGGGGGGGGGGGGTGGGTTTCCCCCCCCCCGCCTGCACGGGCGGTGTGTGGGGGGGGGGGGGGGGGGGGGGGGGGGGGGTGTTCGCGCGGGGCGAGGCGGGGAGGGGAGAAAAGAAAAAGAAGGGGCCACCACCCCCCCCCACCCCCCCCCCCCACGTTGTGGGGGGGGGGGGGGGGGAGCCGGCCCGCACTTCATGGGACGCACCCCCCCCGCGCGCGGGGCCGCCCCCGGCCCGGCACCCCAAAAAGGGGGGGGGCGGAGGGGCCGCGCGGGGGCGCGAAGGCCCCCACCCGCGTGGCCCCCTGTGGTTGGCGCCTCCAGCAGGGGGGGGGGGGGGGGCGGGCGGGGAACGGCGGCCCACCGAAAGACACGGGGAAGAGGGGCAAGAAAAAGGGGGGGGAAAAAGGGGGGGGGGGCGGGGGGGGGGGGGGGGGGGGGGGGGGGGGGGGGGGGGGGGGGGGGGGGGGGGGGGGGGGGGGGGGGGGGGGGGGGGGGGGGGGGGGGGGGGGGGGGGGGGGGGGGAGGGGGGAGGGAGGGGGGGGGGGGGGGGGGGGGGGGGGGGGGGGGGGGTACTTGATGTGCATACAAAGCAATAGCTCAATCATCTGCATCCACCAAGTCTGGAAACAACACCTCGGTGAACCCAAACTGCGAAAAGTCGGTCATGCGCATGGGGTAGAGTTTGCCGATCAAATGGTCGCATTCGTGTTGCACAACACGCGCGTGAAAGCCATCGGCGATGCGACTGATAGGGTCGCCGTATTGATCAAAACCGGTGTATTGAATGCGTGCATGGCGCGGCACCACACCACGCAAACCAGGCACAGACAAGCAGCCTTCCCAACCTGACTCCATCTCACTGTCCAAAACTGTTATCACCGGGTTGATCAACACCGTGCGCGGCACAATCGGCGCATCGGGGTAGCGTGGATTCACAGTGTCTGTACCGAAGATGAGAACTTGCAAGTCCACCCCAATTTGTGGTGCTGCCAAGCCTGCGCCATTGGCTGCGTGCATGGTGTCCAACATGTCGCTGATGAGTAGGTGCAGTTCATCGGTATCAAACTGCGTGACGGGTTGCGCCACACGCAACAGGCGCGCATCGCCCATTTTGAGAATGTCTCGCACGGTCATAGCAAACTCCCTTGTACAGGTTCTGATGTTGTGGTTTCTGTTGTATTTGCTGTTACAGATGTATTCAACAAAGCCAGCACACCCACTTCGTCTAATACGGGAACGCCCAATTCTTGCGCTTTGTCCAGCTTGCTTCCTGCTTCTGCACCCGCCACTACGTAATGGGTTTTTTTACTCACACTGCCTGCCACTTTAGCGCCTGCTGCTTCAAGGCGGGCTTTCAAATCTTCACGCCCAAGATTGGGCAATGTACCCGTGATAACAAATGTGAGTCCTGCCAACGGCAAGTTGGCCGTTTCAACGGGTTCACCCTCTTCCCAGCTGATGCCACACGCACGCAGTTGCTCAACCACTTCGCGGTTGTGCGCTTGGTCAAAAAAGGTGCGCAAACTTTGCGCCACCACGGGCCCCACATCGGCCACTTGGGTGAGTTGTTCGCTGCTGGCATTCATGATGTTGTCTAGCTTGCCAAAATGTTTCACCAAAGCTTTTGCTGTTGCCTCACCCACATGGCGAATACCCAAACCAAAGAGGAAACGCGGCAGTGTGGTTTGCTTTGATTTTTGTAGCGCATCAATGATGTTTTGTGCCGACTTTTCGGCCATGCGGTCAAGCTCAGCCAATGCCGTGAAACCCAGTTTGTACAAATCAGGAATGGTTTTAATCACACCGGCATCAACCAATTGTTCAACCAATTTATCGCCCAGCCCTTCTACCTCCACCGCGCGTTTTTGGGCGAAATGCAATATCGCTTGTTTGCGCTGGGCGCTGCAAAACAAACCTCCGGTGCAGCGGTAATCGGCTTCACCTTCTTCACGCACCGCCGCACTGTCACATACAGGACAGGTATGCGGCATAGTGAAGATTGGTTCGTCGTGTTGGCGTTTTTCTAAGATTACAGACACCACTTCAGGTATCACATCGCCAGCACGCCGCACAATCACGGTGTCGCCCACGCGCACGTCTTTGCGGCGCGCTTCATCTTCGTTGTGCAAAGTGGCATTGGTCACCGTCACGCCACCAACAAACACCGGCGCCAGTTTGGCAACGGGAGTTAGTTTGCCAGTGCGCCCCACTTGCACCTCAATCGCCAACACGGTTGTCAATTGTTCTTGCGCAGGGTATTTGTGCGCCACAGACCAGCGTGGCTCGCGGCTCACAAAACCGAGCTGTTGTTGCAAAGCCAAGCTGTTGACTTTATACACCACACCATCAATATCAAATGGCAGGCTGTCGCGCAATTGCGCGATGCGCTGATGGTAAGCTACCAATTCAATAGCGCCTTTGGCAGTACTCACCTGGTCTGCAACCGGAAATCCCCACTTTTTCAAGGTTTGCAACAGATCATAGTGCGTTGCCCACAGTGCCTCATCATTCTGTATTGCACTGATTTGCCCCACACCATAGGCATAGAAACTCAAGGGTCGTTGAGCTGCTATTGCGGGGTCAAGTTGGCGCACAGCTCCGGCTGCAGCGTTACGTGGGTTCACAAAGGTTTTCTCACCCTTTTGCCCAGCGGCAATTTTGGTCCTTTGGCG
Source organism: Candidatus Aalborgiella aggregata (assembly GCA_016705065.1). GTDB lineage: Bacteria > Pseudomonadota > Gammaproteobacteria > Burkholderiales > Burkholderiaceae_C > Aalborgiella > Aalborgiella aggregata. The sequence goes on from JADIYY010000002.1 coordinate 166,849, forward strand.
TTCGTTGAGCGTCTCAAAATCATCACGACGCATATAGACCTCGCCTCTGACTTCTAAAATGTCTGGAACTTCTTTGCTTAGTTTGAGAGGAATTTGTCCAATGGTGCGAATGTTGTGCGTCACATCCTCACCTTGTTCGCCATCACCGCGCGTAGCTGCTTGCACCAATACACCATGCTCATATCGCAAGCTCATGGCCAAGCCATCAAACTTCAATTCGGTCACATACTCCACTGGCGCATCGTTGTCACTGAGTCCGAGCTCTTTGCGCATGCGCGCATCAAAAGCCTCTGCCCCACTGGCTTCTGTGTCGGTTTCGGTGCGAATGCTCAGCATGGGCGCCGCATGTTTAACCGTATTGAACTGCGCCAAGGGCTTGCCACCCACGCGCTGCGTAGGTGAATCGGCTCTTTTTAAATCGGGATGCGCAGCTTCAATTGCTTGCAACTCTTGAAACAGCTTGTCGTATTCAGCATCCGGCAATGTTGGCGCATCCAGCACATAGTACTGGTGTGCGTGGTGGTGCAATTGTTGATGCAATTCATCGACACGAGTGTGCAAGTCTGCCGCATTTTCAATGCCAACCGTATTTCCAGTTTCTGTATTCGCCATAGGTTTAGATTATCTATCAGCTTGAAAATTAGTTAGACTTCAATGAATGCAAAATTCAATCCAAATTATTTTATACAACGACTCTCAGCACAGAGACAAAACCATCCATCTTTGGAAGCAGGTCTTTGCTTACGACACTGCACACAATGAACCCCATTTGGTCTTGGATAGAAAACTTGCCCTTCAAGATGATCTTCTATTTTTGGCCGTTGACGGGGAAGCAGTGCTTGGCACCATCATGGCGGGCTACGACGGACATCGTGGTTGGTTGTATTCGGTAGCTGTTTATCACCTGCATCGTAATCAAGGCATTGGCTCAAAATTGGTTAAATATGCAGAGAATCAACTGGTCAAGCTTGGTTGCTTGAAAATCAATTTGCAAATTATGGAAGGCAATGAATCGGTTGCCGCCTTCTACGAAACATTGGGGTACTGCATTGAAAAGCGCGTCAGCATGGGTAAGCGCGTAATCATCTGACAGTACAGTAGAGATAGCGCGCTCTTAAGCAAAAATATATGGAAAATTTGGCTGTAGCCATTGTTTTGATTGCCTATGCCGCTATTATATTCATAGCAATTAAGATATTTATAAAAGTACCACAGTCACATTTAAGAAAACAAGCGGCGCGCAAGAACGGATCCTGCACTCAGATCGCGTTGGTCTAAGGTGGCGTAAAGCTGATTCAAATCGGCTGCGATGCGATCTAGCGCGGCTTCTGATACTTGGTTGCCTTGGTCATCGCAAATCACACCTTCCATGCGGTCAGCCAATGTTCTGGCGCATTCGCGCATGCGCGCGAATGCATGCTCTTCTTGTGCGACATGGGTTACATCCAAACTCAAGGAGACTTCACCAATGGCAGTCGGTGGCCCTTCTTCGTCAGACATAGCCGCTTGCGAATCAAAGGACAAGGACAAGATGGGTGCTTGATTGGGTTCTTGATCAGGCAACACCATGCGGCCTGGTAATGCACCAGCCACAAAGCCCAAACGCGCGGCTTGTTGAGATACATAACCAGTGCTCCATGCAGCACCCACTGCATAAATAGTGAAACGCAAATGCGCATCATGGTTGCTGGCAAAAATGTCTAGCTCACGCGCACGTGCTACTTCGTCGCGCATTTCGGGGAAGGTTGGTGTACCGCCCACTTGATCTGCAAACGCTTGTACCTTGATGACAAATTCAGAGTATTCAATTTCATTCAAAGCGCCGGTGCGGTTAGCCAGCTGCACGCCCGCTTGCAATGCGCTGTACCTTTCGCCAATTTGCGGCACTTCCCATTGTTCTGTGACTTCACGCAGTCCTTCGATTGCAAAAGGTTTACTGCCAACGCGCCTGGTTGCGGGCAGCGCCGCTAAAACAGCATCGCCAGAAACCGTTTCGTCCAAAGCAATGGGGGTAATGACATCAATTAAAGGATCCAGACTGGCTTTTTTGTCATTGCTTTGTGCGAATTCAAACGGTACTGGCAAGTCATTGTGAAATGCATCCGGATCAAAGCTTGGCTCGATATGCCGCTCATCACCGTCAATCGCGATATCTTTCAAAACGGGCAAGTTGTCACGGCTTGATGTCATGGCGTCAGGGATTGCGTTTAAATCTTCAGGATCAGCCATTTTGGGTGTCGCTTTACGTGCCGTCCATGCGCCGTGTGCCACGACGCCTGCCAAAACCACACCGCCTGCGATGCTCAATGCAATCAATAAACTGTTCATATATTCAATACATTATCTGCAAAGATACCAGCACCCATGCGCTTTTAAGCCAATTCTGCCAAAGTTACAGCGGCTTCCATGTCAACTGCCACAATGCGCGATACACCTTGCTCTTGCATGGTCACGCCAATCAACTGTTCTGCCATTTCCATGGCAATTTTGTTGTGGCTGATGAACAGAAACTGGGTTTCTTTGCTCATGGATTTGACCAGTTTGGAATATCGTTCGGTGTTCGCATCATCCAGCGGCGCGTCAACCTCGTCAAGCAAACAAAATGGTGCTGGATTGAGTTGGAAAATCGCAAACACCAAGGCGATAGCCGTGAGCGCTTTTTCACCTCCTGACAACAAATGGATGGTTTGATTTTTCTTGCCTGGCGGCTGCGCGACAACTTGCACACCTGAATCCAAAATTTCATCACCGGTAATGACCAATTTGGCATTACCCCCTCCGAACAACTCGGGAAACATTTTGCCAAAATGCTGGTTCACGGTGTTGAATGTGCCCGACAGCAAATCGCGGGTTTCAGAATCTATTTTCTTGATCGCATCTTCAAGTGTGCTAATCGCCTCTTGCAGGTCTGCCGTTTGTGCATCTAAGAATTGCTTGCGCTCGCGTGCCGCAGTCAGCTCTTCCAATGCCGCCAGATTGACCGCACCCAATGCCGCCACTTCGCGGTTGAAGCGATCAATGTCGGATTGCAAACCACTCAAGCGCACATTGCCCTCAGTGATAGAGGCAGCTACAGCCGACATATCGGCTTGTGCATCCAACAGCAACTGCGTGTATTGCTCTAAACCCAATCGCGCAGCCTGCTCTTTCAGTGCAAACTCAGTGAGGCGTTGCCGCATCGGCTCTAAGTCCCGCTCTAGTTGCAAACGGCGCTCGTCGGTGGCGCGTAGCTTGGTGGTGAGGTCGTCATACTGGCTGCGGGTAGCAGCCAAGCTGGTTTCGCGCTCTAATTTGGTCGCTAACGCAGTTTGCAAACCTGTTTGGGCCGCCACTGAACTCAATCGGCTCAATTCATCCGTGGCGATTTGTTCTTCGTTCGCCAGCGTCAATGCTTGTTGTTCGGCGGTGGCAATGCCACGCTGCAACTCTTCCAGTCTGGCCAGCAATGTGCGTTTGGCAAACGTAGCTTCTTGCGCTGCGCGTTCCAAATTGCGCTGCGTTTCGCGGCATTGGGTCAATTTGGCCTCTGCAGCAATCACGTGGTCACCCAATTGGGCGTGCCGTTCTTGCGTATCAGCCAGTTGCATGTCCAGCGCTTCAAACGAGGATTCAGCCTTCACGCGACGTGCTTGCAAACTATCAAGCTGAGTTTTAATTTCTACAATGTCTGCGCTGATTTGGTCGTTGCGCGTGCGGGTTTGTTCGGCTTGTTGATTCAAGCGCAACACATCAACTTGCAGCGCATGGTTGCGTGTTTGCCCTTCAGCCACTTCGCGGCGCATGGCATTCAAACGGTTGTTGGCTTCGCTGTAGACGGCTTCTGCGCGGACTGAGGCAGATCGGGCTTCTTCCACTATCAAAATTTGGGCGCGCAGTTGTTTATCTAAACTTTCAATTTCTTGCGCACGCGCCAGCATACCCGCTTGTTCAGAATCAGCTGCATAAAAACTGACGCTGTAAGCCGACACCGCGTGACCCGTTTTCACGTAAATCACCTCACCCGCATTGAGCTTGGAACGATTGGCTAAGGCTTCATCAAAACTGGCAGCGGTATAGCAGCCTTGCAACCAATCAGTAAACAATGCTTTTTGTCCTGCATCGTTCAAACGCATCAAGTCAGCCAATTTGGGTAAAGCTGTAGAAGCTGCCGGCAAGCCCGCTTGTGGTGTGGTGTAAAAAGCCAATTTGGCTGGTGGCGCATCAGTGCCTGTAGCGCCCAAGAAGCCACGCACCATGTCCAAACGCGAAATTTCAATCGCGTTCAAACGTTCACGTAAAGCGCCTTCTAAGGCATTTTCCCAACCTTTTTCAATGTGAATTTTGCTCCACAAGCCAGCCAGATTGTCGAGGCCATGTTTGTTGAGCCAAGGCTTCAGTTTGCCATCGGTCTTGACTTTGTCTTGCAAAGTTTTGAGGGCATCCAACCGTGCCGATAATTCGGCGTGCTTTCGTGATTCGGTATTCACAAACTGCTGTTGCGTGCGCCGTGTTTCGTCCAATTGGGGCAAGCTCTCTATTGCTTCGTGCAAGCGCGCTTCGATGTCCTTTTGTGCGCTTTGCGCTGTGGCCAGCTGGCTCTGCAAATTCAACAATCGTTGCTCATCTGGAGCGGACAAGGCATTTTGATCCGTTGTCAAACGCTCCAAACGGGTGTTGAACTGACGCGATTGGTCTTCAATATTGCGCTGATCTGCTGCCAAGAGCTGAATTTGTTGCTGCACTTGGTTCACGCTATTACGCTGATCGTTCGCCTTGGTTTGCGCTTGGCGCCAAGCTTCCTCTAGTGCAGGTAGTTGACTGACTTGTTCTTGCACTTGTGTACTGAGCAAGCTTTCTTTTTCATTCGCCAGAACACCCTCAGTCGACAAGCGTTGGCTTTCTTGCAAGGCACTGGCTTTGCGATCCGCCCATTCGACAGACTGTGCTTTCAAAGCCGTGATGCGCTGTTCGACCCGAGTTCGACCTTCAACAACGAAGCGAATTTCAGCTTCTAATCGACCCACTTCACTGCTTGCTTCATACAAGCGGCCTTGCGATTGGTTCACCTGATCGCCCGCAGCATAATGCGCTTGCCGTATGGTTTCCAAATCGGCTTCAATGTGGCGCAAATCAGCCACGCGGCTTTCCAACAAATTGCTGGCTTGCACGCTTTCGGCTTTGATTTTGGTTTGTTCGGCTTCGCTTTCAGCGCGTTTCAAAAACCAAAGCTGGTGCTGCTTGAGCGTCACATCCGCTTGCAGTTTGTTGTACTTTTGCGCCACCTCAGCTTGCTTTTCCAGCTTGTCCAGATTGGCATTCAACTCACGCAAAATATCATCGACGCGGGTCAAATTCTCACGGGTATCGGACAGACGATTTTCGGTTTCACGGCGTCGTTCTTTGTACTTGGAAACACCAGCCGCCTCTTCCAAAAACAAGCGCAATTCTTCCGGTTTGGATTCGATGATGCGGCTGATGGTGCCTTGGCCAATGATGGCATAGGCGCGTGGGCCCAAACCCGTACCCAAAAACACGTCTTGCACGTCACGGCGGCGCACTGCCTGGTTGTTGATGTAGTAACTGGAGTTGCCATCGCGTGTCAACACACGTTTCACAGCAATTTCGGGAAATTGGCTCCACTGACCACCTGCGCGGTGGTCGTTGTTCTCAAAAACCAGTTCTACGCTGGATCGGCTTGAAGGTTTGCGTGAGGTCGTACCATTGAAAATGACGTCCTGCATGGATTCACCACGCAGTTCAGACGCACGACTTTCGCCCAGCACCCAACGTACGGCATCCATGATGTTGGATTTGCCACAACCGTTGGGGCCGACCACACCGACCAATTGGCCAGGCAAGTGAAATGTCGTGGGTTCAGCAAATGATTTGAACCCTGAAAGTTTGATAGATGAAAGGCGCACTGAATTCCCTGTAATTTAGGGCTTGATTTTACCTGAGTGCGCAGCTTGGTGCAAAGGGAAGAGGCGCGCCGGGGGGGGGGGGGGGGGTTTAGCCCCCCGCCCGCCCCCCCCCCCCCCCCCCCCCCCTCGAGGTGGGGGGGGGGTTTTTTTCCCAGGAAAATTCACTTTCTTTTCTTACCCCCACAGCCCACCAAAGAATTAAAACGGCGGCGGGTGGGTTTTTTGGGCCCTTTTGAACGCTAAAAAAAGTACCGCCACCCACCCCGCCCCCCCCCCCGCCGCCGCCGCCTCCCCCCTTCCCCCCATCCCCAAAAAAAAAACCCCCCCACCCCCCCCCCCCCCCCCCCCCCCCCCCCCCCGCGGGCCCGGGGAGGCCGGGGGGCGGGAAGAGGGGGAAAAAGAAAGGGCGGGGGGGGTGGGGTGGGTTTTTTTTTCCCCCCCCTGATCCCCCACCCCCCCCCCCCGCCCCCCCCCCCCCCCCCCCAGGCCCCCCGGGGGGGGGGGGGCCCGGGCCCCCCGGGGCCCCCCGGGGGCGCGGGGGGTGGGGGGGGGGCGGGGGGGACAGACCCGGGGGGGCCCCCCCCGGGGGGGGGGGGGCCCCGCCGCCGGCGGGGGCCGGCCGCCCGCGGCGGCGGCCGGGGGGGCGGGGGGGGGGGGGGGGGGGGGGGGGGGGGGGGGGGACCCCCGGGGCCCCCCGGGGCCCCCCCCCCCTCCCTGCCCCCCTTTTGCCGCCCCTCTCGCGGGGGGTGGCCCCCCGCGCGGGCGCCCCCCCGCCCGGCCCCCCGCGGGGCGGGGCCCTCCCGGGGGGGGCGCCGCGGGGGCCCCCCCGGCCCCCCGGCGCGCCCGCGCCCCCCCGCGGCCCCGGCCCCCCCGCCCCTCCCCCGCCCCCCCCCCCCTCGGCCCGGCCCCCTCTCCCCGCGCCCGGGCCGCGGCCGCCCGGGCGGGCGCCGCCCCGGGGGGGAGCGGGGGGCCCAAAGCCCGCCACGGAGGGGCCCCCCCCCCACCCCCCACCGCCGCCCCCCGCCCGGGGGGTGGGGGAGGCCCTTATGAACCCCTTGCTAGCCAAATTACAGCCCTACCCTTTCGAGCGATTGAAGCAACTCTTTCAATCTGTCACCCCCAACCCCGCTTTCAATCCCATCAGTTTGGGAATTGGCGAGCCCAAGCACACAACGCCTGAATTCATTAAAACCGCTTTGACCAATTCCTTGGCAGGTCTGGCCAGCTATCCGGCTACTTTGGGCGAACCCAAACTTCGCGAATCATTCACTACATGGTTGCACAAGCGTTATGGCATTGATGTGAATCCAGTCACCCAAGTTCTGCCCATCAATGGCTCACGTGAGGCCTTGTTTGCGTTCACACAGGTAATCGTGAACCCACAACAAACAACTGTGGAGAATGGTGTATCTCAGCCGCCTATCGTTCTGTGCCCCAACCCTTTTTATCAAATCTATGAAGGCGCAGCCTTGTTAGCTGGTGCTGAGCCTTATTACGCCAACAGCGACCCTGCGCGCAATTTTGGTGTGGATTGGCAAAGCGTGCCAACCAGTGTTTGGCAACGAACACAAATGATTTTTGTCTGCTCGCCTGGCAATCCTGCAGGAGCAGTTATGCCTTTGTCAGAATGGAAAGTGCTGTTTGAACTGTCTGATCAATATGGGTTTGTGATTGCCAGTGACGAGTGCTACAGCGAAATTTACTTCCGTGATGATGTGCCCCCGCCCTTGGGTGGCTTGGAAGCAGCGGCCAAATTGGGACGAAAAGATTTTAAAAATATCGTTTCATTCACCAGCCTTTCCAAACGCAGCAATGTGCCCGGTATGCGCAGTGGATTTGTAGCGGGTGATGCCGACATCATGAAAATGTTTGCTTTATACCGCACTTACCACGGCAGTGCCATGAGCCCGGTTGTGCAGACTGCCAGCATCGCTGCATGGAACGACGAAAACCACGTGATTGAAAATCGCGCTTTGTACAGAGATAAATTCAAGCAAGTGACGCCCCTCTTGGCAGAAGTATTGGAGGTATCCTTACCCGATGCTGGGTTTTACTTATGGGCAAAAATCCCCACAAAGTTACGTTTAAGCGACACCGAATTCGCCGCAGCCTTGTTGGCACAATACAATGTAACTGTATTGCCAGGCAGTTATTTGGCACGTGAGTCGCAAGGCGTCAATCCGGGAGAGCAATTTATCCGTATGGCTTTGGTGGCCGGCAACACCGAATGCCTAGAAGCAGCACAACGCATCGTGTCATTTGTGAAATCACTGTGATGTGATATGCATAGTTTTGGTAAAGTTTGCGCGTCTTCTTAGTTTTCTGAAATATATTTTTTTGTTTAATTTTCTTTCTTTTCAAACATGACACAACAGATCCAATCCATCATCGACACCGCTTGGGACAATCGCGCCAATATCAACATGGGCAATGCGACACCCGAATTATTTGCCGCCATTGATCAAGTCATTGCACAACTCAACAATGGTCAATTGCGCGTCGCCACACGTCAGACTGTTGGGCAATGGACCGTTCACCAATGGATCAAGAAAGCGGTGTTATTGAGCTTCAAACTCAAAGACAACTTCGTCATGCAGTCGGGCGACTTGAATTATTACGACAAAGTGGCGACCAAATTTGCACATTTAAGCGAAGCCGAACTCAAAGCCACAGGTGTGCGCGTGGTGCCGCCAGCTGTCGCTCGACGTGGTAGCTTCATTGCAAAAGGCGCAATTTTGATGCCCAGTTTTGTCAACATTGGCGCTTATGTTGATGAAGGCACTATGGTTGACACGTGGGCGGCTGTGGGTTCATGCGCACAAATTGGTAAAAACGTTCACTTGTCGGGTGGCGTGGGCATTGGTGGTGTTTTAGAACCCATGCAAGCCAACCCAACCATCATTGAAGACAATTGCTTCATTGGTGCACGCTCAGAAGTGGTTGAAGGCGTGATTGTGGAAGAAAATTCTGTATTGGGTATGGGCGTTTACATCGGACAAAGCACGCCAATTTATGACCGTGAACTTGATACGGTCAGCTACGGACGTGTGCCTAGTGGCTCGGTGGTTGTCAGCGGCAATCTGCCCAAAGCCGGTGGCAAATACAGTTTGTACTGCGCAGTGATTGTTAAAAAAGTGGATGCACAAACCCGCTCAAAAACCAGCATCAATGACTTGTTGCGCGATTAAAAATTACAAAGCCAGAAAACTTTACTTGCTTACCATCGATACCCCCACATTGTCATCCAAACCAAGTTAGGTAAACCATGAGCGCAATGATCAGCATCCTTCAATTGATGGTTCAAAAAAAAGCATCCGATGTTTTTTTGTCACCTCATGCTACAGCGCTGATCAAAATCAATGGTTTGAGTGTGCCATTGAATAACCAAGTCTTGGCGGCCAACACGCCCATCAATTTATTGGGCGAAATCATCAGCAGTGCGCAGATGGAAGAGCTCAAGGAAACAGGAGAGCTCAATACGGCTTTAACGATTGATGATTTGGGTATCTTTCGCATCAGTGCCATGCGTCAGCGCGATACCTATGCTGTGGTCATACGTTACATTGCACTGAAAATACCTGCCATTGACAGTTTGAATTTGCCTCCAATATTGTCAAGCTTGATTCTGGAAAAATTGGGGTTGATTCTGATGGTGGGACCAACAGGATCAGGAAAAAGTACCACACTGGCTGCCATGTTGGATCATCGTAACGAGCTCATGGCTGGTCATATTTTGACAGTGGAAGACCCTATTGAGTATTACTTCACCTCTAAAAAATCGGTCGTTAACCAACGCGAAGTAGGAATCGACACTGTATCTTTGCAAACAGCATTGCGTAACGGCCTACGCCAAGCACCCGATGTGTTTTTTATTGGCGAGATTCGCGACAGAGAAACCATGTCGGCCGCTTTGGGTTATGCGCAAACTGGCCACTTGTGTGTCGCCACTTTGCACGCCAACAACAGCCACCACGCACTAAATCGCATTTTAAGTTTCTTCCCAATCGAAGTTAGAACCAGCATGATGGGCGACTTGGCCACCACACTCAAAGCCATTATTTCGCAACGTTTGTTGCGAACCAAAGATGGTGTTCGCGTACCGGCAACCGAGATTTTGTTGAATACCAAATTGGTTGCCGACATGATAGCTAAAGCAGATTTTGCAGGCGTGAAAGAGGCTGTTGAAAAGTCAATGACAGAAGGATCACAGACTTTTGAAGAAGACATTGCACGCTTAATTCACGCCGGCATCATCACACGTGAAGAGGGCCTGGCCCATGCCGACTCTCCAACCAATTTGATTTGGCGTTTGGACAATACAGGCACGGGCGGCAGCAAGCCACCAGTCTTGCATGAACCCAAGGACGAATACGAAGCACCATCATTCACTGACATCAAATTCAGTTAAATTATTTCGCCGCATCAAAGGACCCATCGTCACATGCCAAGCGCACTGCACCTTGCTGAACAACTCATTTCACGACCTTCTGTGACGCCCTTGGACGCAGATTGTCAAAGACTCATTTCTGAACGCCTCATCCCGATTGGCTTTGTGTGCGAAACCATCGAAGGTGGCCCAGCTGATTTTCGTGTCATCAATCTTTGGGCAAAACGCATTGGCAGTGCGTCTGTGCAAGCCACAAAAATGCTGACATTTGCAGGACACACCGATGTGGTTCCGACGGGGCCCCTGGAAAAATGGACCAGCAACCCATTTGTACCGACGCATCGAGATGGCAAGCTGTTTGGGCGCGGTACCAGCGACATGAAAACATCCATCGCCGCATTTGTTGTGGCTGTAGAAGAGTTCTTGAAATCGAAGCCAAACCCCGCCTTGTCTTTGTCTTTTTTAATCACCAGCGATGAAGAAGGCCCATCTGTAGATGGCACTGTAGTGGTTTGCGAAATACTCAAACAACGTGGCGAAAAATTGGACTACTGCATTGTGGGTGAGCCCACATCCGTTGAGCGCACGGGTGACATGGTGAAAAATGGCCGACGTGGAACCATGAGCGGCAAGCTCACCGTGCACGGGGTTCAAGGCCACATTGCCTATCCGCATCTGGCCGATAACCCTATACACAAATTAGCGCCTGCTCTGGCGCAATTGGTTGCGATTGAATGGGATAAAGGCAATGCTTACTTTCCACCGACAACATGGCAGATCAGTAATTTGCACAGTGGCACGGGTGCGAGCAATGTGATACCAGGCCAAGCAGTGATTGATTTTAATTTTCGCTTTTCAACCGAATCGACACCCGAATCATTACAAACACGTTTATTGAATGTGCTGCAATCATGCGGACTGGTTTCAGGGAAAGACTTTGACATAGCTTGGACAGTGGGCGGCTTGCCCTTCTTGACGCAGCCAGGTGATTTGATGACAGCTGTGCAAACAGCCATTCGTACCGAAACCGGATTAGAGACCCAACTATCGACCACTGGCGGCACATCTGATGGAAGATTCATCGCCAAAATTTGTCCTGAAGTGATTGAATGCGGTCCACCCAATGCCAGTATTCACAAAATTGATGAGTACATTGTGGTGGCCGATATTGAGCCATTGAAAAACATCTACCGCCGCATTCTTGAAAACCTAGAAGCCAATTTGCATACCGGTGCATGAACACGACGATGCAAGAAAGCTGGGCTCAACCTTTAACGGTGACAGAAGCCATAGAAAAAGGCGCTCAGTTACTGACCAAAGCCGGCGTATCTTTCGGACATGGCACATTGAACGCTTGGGATGAAGCTGCTTGGTTGGTGCTGTGGCAATTGGGTTTACCTCTAGATACGCCTCTAGATACGCCTTCTGACACGCCTTTAAATGCCAATACTGAAAGCGCTGATTCAAACAATATTTATATACAAAATCAGCCTGTATCCGGCCTAGATATTGCCAAGATTGCTATACTTTTTGAAGCACGTATCACAACACGCAAACCCGCTGCGTATTTGACGCAAGAAGCTTGGTTGCAAGGCGTTCCTTTTTATATCGACGAACGCGCCATCGTACCGCGCAGCCACATTGCACAACTGTTAGCGGACGGCAGTTTTGATGATTGGCTGGGGCCGCACACGCAACAGGTTTTGGACATGTGCACTGGCAATGGCAGTTTGGCTGTATTGGCAGCGATGACCTACCCAGAAACCCATGTGACAGGCGCAGATATCTCCTTCGATGCATTGGCGGTGGCACACATCAACGTTGCCAAACACCACATGCAAAATCGCATCAACTTGATTGAGTCCAACGGCTGGAACGCATTGCAAGGGCAAGTGTTCGATTTGATTTTGTGCAACCCTCCCTACGTCAACAGCCAAAGCATGAAAGTCCTGCCCTCTGAATATTTGGCAGAGCCCGATTTGGCTTTGGCCGGTGGCTATGACGGCATGGACTTTATTCGCACCTTCTTTGCGAGTGCCAGTAAACACATGAGTGAGCATGCTGTCATCGTTTTAGAAATAGGCAATGAACGCGACTATTTCGAAAAAGCCTTTCCCGATTTGGCAGTTGATTGGCTAGAGACAGCAGCGGGATGGGACCAAGTGTTGTTGGTGACAAAAAATGCTTTGCAAAATCACTTGAATCAGTGATTTGGCTCAAGTTCTGGCAATTGATGGTGCCAGTAGCGTTGGTTTTCTGCGCGGTGACAGCGCATCTCTTTGGGTTTTGATGACGACCACATGACCGCACCACAATGTGGCGAATCTATCACTCGAATTTGTCGGTCTTGGTAGCGCGTCATCACCTCAGGAACTGGGTGTTTGAACCGATTGCGGTAACCCGCTTGCACAATGCCAAAGTCTGGTTTCACGGCATCCAAAAAAGGTGTGCTGGATGACGTTTTGCTGCCATGGTGTGGCACCAAGAGCACTGTGCTTTGCAAAGACTCAGGCAAATCAAGCGCATCCGCCAGCAATCGAAGTTCCTGAGATTGTTCAATGTCAGCAGTCAGCAAAACGCTGCTGCCTTTTCCATTTTTGTCCGTGGTCGCACTCACACCCTTGTTGCTGATACGAAGTACACAGCTCAAGGCATTGGGCTTTTGCGGGGTGTTGTAGTCCTTTGCCAGTGGGATGCAACACTGCAAAGTCAACACCATCCCATTGCCACTTTTGTCCTGCTTCGCAGCGTGTGGCCGGTTTGATGTTTTGCAGTTCATTACTGGATTCAACCGAACTCACAAACTGTGCAGCTGGGTGACTGGCCAATACCGATTTGATGCCACCTGCATGATCGCTGTCGCGGTGGCTCAACATCACCATGTCAAGCCGTTCGCCCATGGCACGCAATAGCGGCACCAACACACGATGCCCTGCATCACTTTCTACCGAATAGCGTGGCCCTGCATCGTAAAGCAGTGAGTGATTTTGGGTGCGTATGACGACCGCATTGCCTTGTCCGATATCAGCCGCCAGCAGTTCAAACTGTCCTGACTCGGGTCGGGGGGCTTGCCACAGCAACACAGGCAACAGCAACGACAAACCCAATGCGCCCAATTTCCACTGCCATTTTCGATTTTGCGCCATGGGCAAAACCAAAAGCAAACCACCCAAAATACCCAACACCGATAGATAAAAAGGCGCAGCAGCGACTGAAAATGTCGCAAACGGCAGCTTAGACAAAGACGTCAACACCACAGACAAAACCTGCATAGACCACGCAGCGACATCCCAAACCGGTGCAAAGAATGCGCCCAATAATGACAAAGGTGTCACCACCAAAGTCACCCAAGGAATGGCCAGCAAATTCGCCAGCAAGCCCACTACTGATACTTGACCAAACAACATCATGGTCAATGGTGTTAATGCCAATGTGATCACCCACTGCTCGCGCAACAATGCACCTGATTTTTCAGCAAGCGTCTGAAGTTTCTTAAATACCCAATGCCGTTCGCCCTGTGCTCGTTGTAGGGAGTGCTGAATGGCTTGATGAAAGGTTTCGACAGACTCAACCTGAACGGCTTTTTGCGAATCCGTTGCTAACTTTTGTTTATCTGTAGCAAACAACACCGCCACCGCCACAAAGCTCAACCAAAAACCCGCTTGCAGCAAAGCCCACGGGTCAACCACCACCACAATCGCACAGGCCATTGTCCAAACCACGTACCACGGCCAGCGATGGCCCGATAGTTTGAGCAAACTCACCGTGGCCAACATCAAAATTGTGCGTTGGGCGGGCACCCCCCAGCCACTGAATGCTGCATAGGCTGTCGCCAACAACACACCCCCTACCAAACCAGCAGAGGGTGCAGGAAAATACAAACACAATGTGCTTGACCAGGATTTTCGCCGCCACAACCAAGCCACCACGCCAGCCGCCACCCAAGCGAACAAGGTGATGTGCAAGCCAGAAATGCTCATCAAATGCGCCACACCGGTTGCGCGAAAAATATCCCAATCGGCGCGGTCAATCGCCCGTTGGTCACCCGTCACCAAAGCGGCCACAACGCCCGCGTTGTTAGATGTTACGCCAGCGTTGTTTGATGTTGCGCCAGCAGAGTTGGAAAAAGACAGACGTTCAAAAACCGCATCACGCACTTTGGCTCTCAATCTTTCTATGCTGTACTTCCATGTGTCACCGATCTTTTTGGGCGGCACATCATTCGCAGTCGCTCGCACATAGCCGGTGGCTTGCACACCTTGTTCCCATTGGTAAAGTTCGTAGTCAAAACCGTGCGGATTGCTGTTGCCATGAATGGCTTTGAGCCGCACCGTCATTTGCCAGCGTTCGCCTGGCTTGATGGTTTGCGGTTTGCCTTGCAGCTCAAATTGAGGTACAGGCATGGTTGTTGCGGCTGAAGTGGCTACAGACGTGTTGGCTTCGGTTCGGTATGCGCCGCTGTACCAACTCAGTTCAATCAGCTTTGGCAATTTGACTGCAGTTTCAATTTCTGCTTGCTCGACTGCGAACCGAAACCGCAAACCCACTTCACTTTGTTGCGGCATGGCGGCAACGATGCCTGTCACTTGAATGTCTTTGCCCTCCAGTTCAGCGGGCAAGGCTTGCGCGCTGTACACACTGGCACGCCAACCAGTGACACCAAACGCCATACCGGCCAAGGCCATGCTAAGTATGCTGACATGCAGTGGTGGAAAGCGCTTTATCCACGTATTTTTAATTGCTATATATTTAATAGCACTATAGGCAATCAATACGCCTGATACAGCCGAAATAGCCATATATTTATGGATATCAAACAATATCGGCTGCCACAGCTGCCCAGCGCTGCCCAAGACCCATGCCAGCAAACTGGGCATCATGTTTGTCGCCCAATATTTAGCCGACTATTTAGCCTAATAGCGCGGCTTTTTTCCATGTTTGCGCAGCGATGTCCAACTCGCCACGCTGCTCTGCCAATTCAGCCAATGCGATCCATGCTTGGTGCTGCAAAGACTGGTTCTCAGAACTTGTTAAGCGCGGCGCAGCCAATTGCAATAGTTGTTGCGCCTTGCCCCATAATTTGCGTGCTTTGCAAGCCATGCCAGCCAAATACTGCAAACGCGCATCGCGTGGGTTGTTGATTTGTGCTTGCTCTATTTTGGCAAACCAGTTGTCGTCCATCGCCGTCAAAGTGGCTTGCATGGTTTGCACCAAAATCACTTGGCTTGTAGCAGTCAACTCCGGTGCACCAGCCACCATTTTGTCCCAAGCTGGCAGCAACCAGGTGCGGATTTGCTGTGCATCACCATCCAATTTGGCCAAGCAACTGGCAGCATGAATGGCGATATCGGCTTGCTTGCGTTCATCCGCATCCAAACCGCGCCAGACGGTTTGCAACTGCGCCACATCATGCGCATCGCTTAACATGCGTGTAACCAAACTGCGCAACAGACTTTCCGATGCGGTGTTTGAAAAAGCACGGTGTTTGGCCAGCAAACGCGTGGTCTCTAAAGCGACACTCAAGGAGTGCGCATTGAAATGATCGAGTTGCGAAGCTTTCAGTTTCAAACGCAAAGCCGCTGTGCGACGTGCAGCACCCTGCGATAAAACATTGAGCCAACGCAAAGCGCCTGCCGCATCGCGGTCGTCTAACGCCCATTGAGCTGCCAACATTTGCGTGCCTTCGCGGGTTTCTTGCGAGGCTTTGGGGTTGTTGTGTTCCAAGGCCAAATTCAAATGCTCATCCCGCACCACTTTGTCTTGCAACGCATGCGCACTCTGTGCCACCATCACATGCGCCAACGCACGCAACTGGGGCGCATTTTCAAGTCGGCTGTCTGAGTTCTTAGATCCAAGTACATCGCCCATGGCTTTGTCCATGTCCAAAGCTGCCAATGCTGCTTTGCGGGCACGCAAATAACGACCCGCCATGAAATGCGATTGCGCATTGAACAAATGCGCATTCAAAGCGCGCTCTTTTTGCAAACTGCGCCATTGTTTGGCTTGCTTGGGTAAAGCAAACAACACCGATAAAGCACGCAGAGCAAAGTACAGCAGCACAAAGCCAGTTACCAATAGGGCAATCGCAAAGTTCAAGGACACATCGACCCGATGGGGCGGCCAGAAAATCGTCACCGTTGCATCGTTGTTACCTGCAAACAAGGCGCTTAACACGGCAATCGAAAAAATTGCTAAAAACCAAAGTGCGGTACGCATTTAACGTCCTGCCGCCGCCACAGTCAATGCGGCCAAAGATTCTTCCAAACCAGGAATCGATAGGTTCGCCAACTGTGCTTGTGATTGCTGCAACAAACCCAATGCTTGCTTTGCAGCGGGCGCACTTGCGTCTGTATACTTGCGCAAATCGGCGTTGACCATTGCCAAGTCCGATTTGGCACTGCCGAACTGGCGGCTCAACACACCCATGCGTGCATTGAGCACCCGCAGCTTCATGTTTTCGCGCAAGAAGAAGGTTTGCTCAGGTGACTGCAATACTGCATCCGGGTGCGCGATTTGGCTCACACGCACCAGCTTGCCCGATTCTGCACGCACTGCCAACCAAATTTGTTGCAGCCACGCTGAGACTGTGTTTTGCAGGTCATTCGCGACACTGGCCGTCTTGGTTGGCTTGATGTCCTTACCAGCATTGCTGCCAGTTGCTTGACCACTCTCAGACTTTGCAAGTGGTGATGCGGCTGTGTCGGCTTGTTTGGATCCCACCGCATTGCTGGCTGGTAGCGTATCGATCAATTGCGTTAATTCGTCTAACTTGCCCATCAAATTCGGTACGTCAGTCACTGTGGCGGCTTTGATGCGCTGTGCATCGTTGCTCAAGGCGCGTTTTACTGTGTTCAGGCGTGGTTGGGCTGATTTGGCTAAACGCACATCGGCCGATTTCAGCGCAGCCAAAAGCGGCTCCACACTGCCGGTTAACTGAGCTTGCTGTTGTGCCAGTCGCAAGGCCGATTCAATGTCCACCACCAAATTTTCATCACGCGAACGCGACAGGCTTTGCATCAACTCGTCCAACTGGCTGCGTTGCAAAGCCACTTCACTCAATTTGGTTTCGTTCAATGACGATCTGGCCACTGCTTCACGCGCCAGTTCTTGCGCGTTTTTGGCCAAGCTGCGCGCTTCGATGCTAATGGTACTGGCATCGGCACTTTGGCGCGCCAAATGTTCTTGAATGCCATTCAATTTACGCCACAAATAGGCTGTGGCCAATATGGATATTGCCAATGCCGCTATGGTTGCGATAGCAAGTTTGGGATATTGACTGAATACATTGCGCCCTGCAAACTGATTGGCAGACCCCATCGTTGCAGCCTTATCGGTGACTGCATCTTGCTCAGGAGATGGATTGTCTGAATGTGCGGGAATTTGGGCGGCTTCGGTCATACCAGTGATTCTATAGAAGTCACCACATCGGAAAGCAGCGGGCGTGACTCGCAAACAACACCAAAACCCACTCGTCTGGCCGCTTCTGCAATGCGCGGGTGTGTCGCAATGGCTTTGGATTTTGACCAATCGATTTGTTTCGCTGCGTTGTGCAAATTGTCAATCGCCTCAGAACTGCTGAACAACCAAACCGACCCATCGCGGCTGGCTTCTGCAATCCATGCCATTTGCTCAACAGTAAACACAGGCGCACGTCGCTCGTAACTCACCACCGTGTCAACTTGCACGCCTGCACTTGTGAGCTGGTCTGCCAACCAAGGACGGCCATTCATTAGGGTTTCATTCTCGACAGAGCTTTGTTGTGTGGTGCCGCGAACGATGAGCACCCGATCGCCCGCTTTGACTTGGCCGCGCACACGTTCCCACAAAGCTTCAGAATCAAATTGCGCAGCATCATTCGCTGGCGCATCAATCAAATGGGTAGCTATGCCTGCTGCCAACAATGCTTTGGCGGTACCAGGTCCAGTAGCCCAATAGCGCGGTGTTTCAATTGACTGATCGCTTAATGCTATATTATTGATAGCACTGTAGGCAATATTTACGCCGGCTACAGCCTGATTTTTCATATAAAAATGGCGCACAGCGTTGCTGCTGACAAACATGATGGCAGCGTAGTGTGACGCATTGTCTCTGCAACAGCATTTGCGACCACTTGAGAGTCTTTTGCAGCAGCAATTTCAATCAATGGCAAGGCGATGGCATCTAAACCTTTGGCTTGCAACTGTGCCACCCAAGTTTGCGCTTCTGCCAGCGGTCGGGTGACGATGACTTTCATGCCTATTTTTTCCCTAAACGCCCGGCGCTATTCAACTTGCTTGACGGTTTTGCGCGCCCCACGTGCAATCAGCATGTCTGCAACTTGTGCGCCCATCAGAGCGGCAGCGTCCAATGTGTTGGGTGTATGGCTGGCATCGGCTGTCACCAAACCTTGAATTGGCTTGGTCGCAGGTATTTCTTCGGTTGCACCCCAAGCCGCTTGCAATTGCAGTGCTGCGCCTTGCCAAACAGCATGCGCCGCCAATGGCATGGAGCAACTGCCACCTAAAGCGCGACTGACGGCGCGCTCTGCGCTCACAGCCATCCAAGTCGGTTGGTGTGCCAAAGGTTCCAAGGCTGCCATTAAATCGACGCGGTTCGCTTTGATTTCAATGCCCAGTGCGCCCTGCCCTGCGGCAGGTAGCATTTGGTTGGTTTCAAACACCGCTTTGATGCGCGACGCCAAACCCAAACGTTTCAGCCCAGCTGCCGCCAAAATCATGGCGTCAAACTGTCCTTCGTCGAGCTTGCGCAAGCGGGTGTCTAAATTGCCTCTGAGCGGCACAATGTTGATATCAGGTCGCAAATTTTTCAACAACACCACGCGCCGCAAGCTGGATGTGCCCACTGTTGCACCCTGTGGCAAAGCAGCCAAGTTGGCAAAGTGGTTCGACACAAACGCATCGCGTGGGTCTTCGCGTTCCATCACGCACGCCAGCGCAAAACCTTCTGGCAAATCCATGGGTACGTCTTTGAGTGAATGCACCGCTATGTCGGCACTGCCGTCCATCAGCGCGTTTTCCAACTCTTTCACAAACAAACCCTTACCACCGACTTTGCTCAGACTGCGGTCTAAGATTTGGTCACCCAATGTCGTCATGCCCAACAGTTTGACGCTATGGCCTCTGGCTTCTAGCAGCGCTTTGACATGTTCGGCTTGCCACATCGCCAAACGGCTTTCACGGGTGGCAATGGTGATATGCGATGGGGTAACTGGGGTGCTATGCATGTTGGTAGTGTTCAAGCGTGGATGCGTTTTGGTAAACTAAACGGTCTATCGATACACCCCGTAGTTTAATCGCTACTGCATACTTGATTACTTGATTTTCAGCAAACGCATACACCAAGGTCGAATCTCCCAAACATGTCAAACCCTGCGCCCAACCCAGTCAAAACCAGCACCAAAGCGCAATCTTTGGCCAAGCAAAAGGCCAATGAACGCCCCTTGGTTGAGGACATTCGTTTGCTGGGTCGCATTTTGGGCGATGTGATACGCGAGCAAGAAGGTGAAGATGCCTTCAATTTGATTGAAAACATACGCAAATTGTCTGTTGCATTCAGACGTGACGAAGACCACACGGCCGACAAAGCGCTGAAAAAATTGCTGAAAAGTCTGTCTGCTGACCAAACCGTGAGCGTGATTCGTGCCTTCACCTACTTCAGCCATTTGGCGAATTTGGCAGAAGACCGCCACCACATTCGCCGTCGCGCCATTCACGAGCGTGCGGGTGACACACAAGAAGGCAGCATCGAAGTGGCCTTGTCGCGCCTGCGCTGGGCCGGCATCACACCCAAAACCATTTCGCAAACCTTGGCCAAAAGCCATGTTTCACCCGTGCTCACCGCGCACCCCACAGAAGTGCAACGCAAAAGTATTTTGGATGCAGAACGCAGCATTGCCAATTTGCTGACCGCCCGAGACGATATCAAGGCACGTGCGCTAACAACCAACAATGCCAACGGTGCAGCACCTGCTGCGCGCAAAGATGCCATCACGCCCAAAGAATTGGAAGCCAATGAAAACCGCTTGCGCGCCCGTGTGATGCAGTTGTGGCAAACCCGCTTGCTGCGCTATTCCAAACTCACCGTGTCTGATGAAGTTGAAAACGCATTGAGCTATTACGAATCCACCTTTTTGCGCGAAATTCCAAAGCTCTATGCCGAGCTGGAACAACACGTGGGCAAGCACGATGTGCACAGTTTTTTGCGCATGGGGCAATGGATTGGTGGCGACCGCGACGGCAATCCATTTGTGAGTGCCGAAACCTTGCAATACGCCATGCGTCGCCAGGCCGATATGGTGCTGCGTTTTTACCTCACCGAGGTGCATTACTTGGGTACCGAGTTGTCCATGTCATCAATCCTGGTGCCCTTGTCGCAGGAGATGGAAGCATTGGCGAACAAATCGCCCGACACCAACGAACACCGCAAAGACGAACCCTATCGCCGCGCGTTGACGGGCATGTACGCACGCTTGGCAGCCAATCTGAAAGAAATGACTGGCGGTGACGCGGCTCGCCATGCGGTAGCTCCGCAAAATCCGTACGCCACAGCAGAAGAATTTTTAGCTGATTTGCGCGTGATTGAAGCATCACTGCAAAACAACCATGGCGATGCATTGACCGAGTTGCGACTGCACCCATTGATTCGAGCAGTTGAGGTGTTTGGCTTTCACCTGGCTACGGTTGATTTGCGCCAAAGCTCTGACAAGCACGAAGAGGTGGTGGCAGAACTGTTGGCGGTGGCTCAGATTGAACAAAATTACAGCCAATTGCATGAAGATGGTAAACGCGAAGTGCTGCTGTCATGTTTAAACGACGCACGCCCATTGCGGGTATTGGACACCGCCTATTCAGCACATACGCAATCGGAACTGGCCATTTTTGAAACAGCCAAAACCATGCGCCAGCGTTTTGGTGCGCACGCCATCAAGCACTACATCATCAGCCACACCGAAACGGTGAGCGATTTATTGGAAGTGCTGTTACTGCAAAAAGAAGTCGGCTTGATGCATAGCACTTTGAGCAACAAAGCCAAGCACGATTTGATTGTGGTGCCGTTGTTTGAAACCATTGAAGACCTGCGCAATGCCGCGCCCATCATGCGTGAGTTTTATGCCCTACCCGGTATGGCGCAACAAATTCAGCGCGGTGGTGGCGAACAAGACATCATGTTGGGCTATTCCGACAGCAACAAAGACGGTGGCATTTTCACCAGCAACTGGGAGCTGTACCGCGCCGAGATTGCCTTGGTTGAATTGTTTGATGAACTCGCTGCATCGCACGGCATCACCTTGCGCATGTTCCATGGCCGTGGCGGCACAGTGGGGCGTGGCGGTGGTCCCAGCTACCAAGCCATACTGGCGCAACCGCCCGGCACCGTGCGCGGCCAAATTCGTTTGACCGAGCAAGGCGAGGTGATTGGCTCTAAATACGCCAACCCCGAAATTGGCCGTCGCAATTTAGAAACCTTGGTCGCTGCGACCTTGGAAGCCACGCTGTTGCAACCCACCAAGCAAGCTAGCCAACTGTATTTGGACACCGCAGCCACCTTGTCGCAAAGCAGCATGGACGCCTATCGCAAACTGGTTTACGAGACGCCGGGGTTCAGTGATTATTTTTTCCAGTCCACACCGCTGCGCGAAATCGCCGAGCTCAATTTAGGCTCGCGCCCCGCTTCACGCAAAGCCTTGCAAGGTATTGAAGATTTACGCGCAATACCTTGGGGATTTAGCTGGGGGCAATGTAGATTAACCTTGCCGGGTTGGTATGGTTTTGGCTCTGCGGTGCAGTCATTTTTAAAGAACGAGACAAAAGGAAGTGACAGCAAAAAACGTTTGGTTTTGCTGCAAAAAATGGTGAAGGATTGGCCTTTCTTTCGCACACTGCTCAGCAACATGGACATGGTGATGGCCAAGAGCGATTTGGCGTTGGCTGCGCTGTATGCCGAATTGGTGACCGACACGCGTTTGCGCAAAAAGATTTTTGGATTGATAGATGCTGAATGGCATTTGACCATGCACGCACTGGAAATCATCACCGGCGAGAAGCAACGACTGGCCAATAACGCCGCCTTGCAACGCTCGATCAAACACCGATTCCCCTACATCGATCCTTTACACCATTTGCAAGTGGAGCTGATACGCCGCTACCGTGATGGCAAAACCGATGAGCGCGTGCAACGCGGTATTCACATTTCCATCAACGGCATTGCGGCTGGCCTG
This sequence comes from Candidatus Aalborgiella aggregata, assembly GCA_016705065.1. Lineage (GTDB taxonomy): Bacteria > Pseudomonadota > Gammaproteobacteria > Burkholderiales > Burkholderiaceae_C > Aalborgiella > Aalborgiella aggregata. The sequence goes on from JADIYY010000002.1 coordinate 189,353, forward strand.
CGCAACACGGGCTAGCGTGAACACCAATACCTATCATTTCGATGTCGTCATCATTGGCGCGGGCGCAGCAGGCTTGTTTTGTGCGGGCGTGGCAGGGCAATTGGGTCAGAAAGTTTTAGTCCTGGACCACAGCGACAAAGTGGCCGAAAAAATTCGCATTTCTGGCGGTGGCCGTGCCAATTTCACCAACAAAGATGTATCACCTGCTAACTTCTTAAGCAATAACCCGCATTTTTGCCGCAGCGCCTTAAGCCGTTACACAGCGCGTGACTTCATTGCGCTGATGTACAAGCACAACATTGCTCACCACGAGAAGCACAAAGGGCAATTGTTTTGCGACCATTCTGCGCAAGATTTGATTGACATGCTGTTGAAGGAGTGTGAAGTGGGTGGTGTCACACGCTGGCAGCCCTGCAAGATTAAACACATCGAATTCGGCGGGGACTATCAAATACAGACAAATACCGGCTGTATCCATACCCCCAGACTGGTGGTGGCAACCGGTGGTTTGTCCATACCCAAAATTGGTGCCACGGATTTTGGCTACAAATTGGCCCAGCAATTCGGTTTGCGTGTGATCGAGACACGTCCAGGTTTGGTGCCTTTGACCTTTGACAGCGCAGATTGGGCGCCTTTTGTTGATTTGGCAGGTTTATCGCTGCCGGTGCTGATTGAAACGGGCGAGAAAAAATCCAAAATCAGTTTCAATGAAGATTTGCTCTTCACGCACCGTGGTTTGAGCGGCCCCGCCATTTTACAAATATCCAGCTATTGGCGCGAAAAGACGACAATTAAGATCAATTTGGTGCCAAATGCTGATATTTCAGCATTTTTAGCAAATATTAAAATCACTTCGCGCAAACTACTGGTCAACGATTTGTCAACTATCATGCCAGCTCGTTTGGCAGAAGCCTGGGTAAAAACCGACCCTGCATTGCAGCGCCCAGCGTGCGATGTGCCTGATAAAGCACTGGCACAGCTGGCCAATCGACTGACCAATTGGGAAATCACCCCCAGCGGCACCGAAGGCTACAAAAAAGCCGAAGTCACCTTGGGCGGCATCGACACCCGCGATGTGTCCTCGCAAACCATGGAATCCAAACAGCCGGGTTTGTACTTTATTGGCGAGGTGCTGGACGTAACCGGCTGGCTGGGTGGCTACAACTTTCAGTGGGCATGGGCCAGTGCTTTTGCCTGCGCCCAAGCTATGGCACAAGCGCCGAAAAAGCAGGTATAATTCCACCTTTCACCGCTTGGTGTACCCATAGGCCATTGTCTTGTACATCAACAAAATACCCGCGCAGGGTCACGATCTTCCCGGCGCACTATTTCGGAATTTATTGTTTCATGACCACTATTCGTTTAAAAGAGAATGAACCGTTTGACGTAGCTTTGCGTCGCTTTAAGCGCCAAATTGAAAAATTGGGCTTGTTGACTGATTTGCGTGCTCGTGAGTTTTACGAAAAACCAACGACTGAGCGCAAACGCAAAAAATCTGCAGCTGTGAAGCGCAACTACAAACGCATTCGTGCGATGCAGTTGCCGAAAAAGATGTACTAAGCATCTTTTTTCCACACAAACAAAGCCCGCACGATATATTCTGCGGGCTTTTTTTATTGATCTTTAACCAACCCTGTCGCTAACTATCGCCAACATCACCAAAAAGGTATCCCCAATGTCACTCAAACTCCAAATCACTGAAGACATGAAAACCGCCATGCGTGCCAAAGAAACTGAGCGTTTGGGCACAATTCGCTTATTGCTGTCCGCCATGAAACAAAAAGAAGTAGACGAGCGCGTGGAATTGGACGATGTGATGGTGATTGCCATCATCGACAAAATGATCAAGCAGCGCAAAGACAGCATTGATGCCTTCACCAAAGCCGACCGCAAAGACATGGCCGACAAAGAAGCGGCTGAAATTGTGGTGCTACAAGGCTATTTGCCTGCACGCATGAGCAGCGATGAAGTGTTGGTTGCCGTCAAAGCTATTGTTGCCTCTTTGAACGCATCAGGTCCAGGCGACATGGGCAAGGTGATGGGTGCAGCCAAAGCGCAATTGGCTGGCAAGGCTGATATGGGACAAGTATCACAAGCGGTGAAAGCTGCCTTGGCTGGTTAATCAGGCAACATAAGTGGGCTAATCATCTTCCCCTGCACTGGCCACCACTTTATGAATCACCTCTGCGCCAAATCCACGGCTGAGTAAAAAGCGTATTTGCTTGGCACGCTCCTTGGCACTTTCCTTCGCATCTGCGGGTGAGCTTTGCGTTGGCGTGCCAAATTTTTTGCGCCACACCTCACGTGCTCTTTCCAGTTCTGTGCTTTTGAGCAAATCGACAGCATCCAAGACAGCGCCAGCATCCAAGCCTTTGCTTTGCAATTCTTGCTTGATGCGCGCCGTGCCCAGCTTGGCACTTCTGCGGTGCAAAACCGAATCCACCACGCGCTGCTCGTTGATGAAATCTTTGGCTTGCAACTCGTCCAAGGCTTTGTCCAATTCGCCAGGCGATGCTTCAAAGGGTTTGAGCTTTTTCACCAACTCGGCGCGCGAGTATTCGCGCCCACTCAAAAGCCGCAAGGCGCGGCCTTTGAGTGAAACGGTAAAACCTATAGGTGTATGTTTTGTTTTTTCCGTTGCATTATTTGCTATATTATTCATAGCAAGCTAGGCAATTAATACACCAGATACAGGCCAATTTTTCATATAAAACACCTGTTCAATCCTTAATCACGGCTCTTTTTTGGCTTTTTCTCTTCTGCGGGTGTACCCGACATGACCGATGCAATGTCTGATGCACCGCTGATCAATGGAATACCCAAAGATTCGCGCACTTTGTTTTCAATTTCTATCGCCAAATCTGGGTTTTCTTTCAAAAACTCGCGTGCGTTGTCGCGGCCTTGGCCAATTTTCTCACCCTTGAACGCGTACCATGCACCTGATTTTTCAACCACATTCGTTGTCACGCCCAAATCAATCACCTCACCCAAGCGGCTGATGCCTTGACCAAACAGAATGTCAAACTCGGCGGTTTTGAAGGGTGGCGACACTTTGTTTTTCACCACTTTCACTTTTGTTTCGTTGCCAATCGCATCGTCGCCTTTTTTGATGGTGCCGGTGCGGCGAATGTCCAAGCGCACCGAGGCGTAGAACTTCAGCGCATTGCCACCAGTGGTGGTTTCTGGGCTGCCAAACATGACGCCAATTTTCATGCGGATTTGGTTGATGAAAATGACCATGCAATTGGCTTTCTTGATGTGCGCGGTGAGCTTGCGCAAGGCTTGGCTCATCAAACGGGCTTGCAAGCCAGGCAAGCTATCACCCATCTCGCCTTCCAATTCGGCTTTGGGTGTCAAAGCGGCCACCGAGTCCACCACAATCAAATCCACTGCGCCCGAGCGCACCAAGCTGTCCACAATTTCCAGGGCTTGCTCACCCGTGTCGGGTTGGCTGATCAACATATCTTGCAAATTCACACCCAGGTTTTGCGCGTATTGCGTGTCCAAAGCATGTTCAGCGTCCACAAACGCACAGGTGCCGCCCAGCTTTTGCATTTCGGCAATGACCTGTAGTGTCAAGGTGGTTTTGCCGGAGCTTTCAGGCCCGTAAATTTCAATCACGCGACCGCGTGGCAAGCCACCTACGCCCAACGCGATATCCAAACCCAAAGAGCCGGTAGAGACGACTTGAATGTCCTCAATCACTTCGCCCTCGCCCAAGCGCATGATCGTGCCTTTGCCAAATTGCTTTTCAATTTGCGCCAGCGCCGCTTGCAGGGCTTTGGCCTTTTCTGCGGTGGCTGCGGTGTTTTGTGTGGATGCGGGTTTCACGAGCATGTCCATGGTATTTTCCTTTTAAATCAGTTGTTTACAAACTTTTAACTCTATCAACACCCATCATTAACTGGATGCTTGAACAGTAGTGTACACGACTGTATAAATAAATAAACACTATTTTTAGTCAGTTTACTTGACTATATAATTACCATCAAATGACCGCATTCACAACCCACTTATGGCAAAAAAAACACAAGATAAATCCACTTTTCATCCCAGTCAATTGGGCTGGCGGCAAACGCATTTGGGCCGATTGCTAGGGCACGCTTTGCGTCGGTTTGACGAACGTGTTTTAACCCTGATGGCGCACAACATGGATGTGCCCTTGGCCTTGTCCAATTTGGCCGCGCGCGGGCAAGTGAGCGCCGCACACATCCACATCACGCGGCATTTGCCACTGGAAGGCGCGCGCTTGTCAGACTTGGCACACAGCGCGGGCATGAGCAAACAAGCCATGGGTGATTTGGTGACGCAGTGCGACGCGTGGGGCTTGGTGACACGGTCGCCTGATGTGGTGGACAGCCGCGCTCGCATTGTCAAATTCACTGCACTGGGTTTGGATTGGTTGGCAGCATTTGAAAATGCGGTGCGACAAGCCGAGGAAGAATTCAAAATTTCCGTGGGCAAAGACATTGCTACAGTGGTAGCAATGGGTTTGGAAGCTTACGCAAGTGAATACGGACAGTGAACAGTGTCTATGAATAATCCACGCGTCACGCTCTACAATCAAAGCCACTCCAAATAATTGATTCGCTCACATGAAAATCCTGATTTGCAATGACGATGGCTACCAAGCGCCCGGTATTGTGTCGCTGTATGACGCCCTCAAATCCGTAGCTGATGTGGAGGTGATAGCGCCACAGCGCAACAACAGCGCCAAATCCAATGCACTGACTTTGCATGAGCCCCTGTATGTCGAGCAAGCGAGCAATGGTTTCAGGTACGTGACAGGCACGCCCGCCGATTGCATGCACCTGGCGCTGAAAGGTTTGTTGGACTACAAACCCGATTTGGTGGTTTCAGGTATTAACAATGGTGCTAATTTGGGCGACGATACCATTTACTCTGGTACGGTAGGCGCAGCGATGGAAGCCTATTTGTTTGGCATTCCCGCCATTGCATTTTCACAAGTGAAAAAAGGCTGGGACCATTTGGATGCAGCGGCGCTCAAAGCGCGCGATTTGGTGGTGCAAGTTTTGCATCAAATTGAAAACACAGCCCATCCTTTTGCACCTTGCTTGTTGAATGTCAATATTCCGAACTTGCCCTACGCCGACATCAAACCTATGCAAGTGTGCCGCTTGGGCACTCGCCACACATCTGAAAGCGTCATCACGCAAACCAGCCCATTCGGCAGAACCATGTACTGGATAGCCGGTTCAGGCCCTGCCAAAGACGCATCTATCGGCACGGACTTTCATGCCATTGCCCAGGGGCATATCTCTGTGACGCCGCTCAATACTGATTTAAGTAATCATGCTACGCTGTCACACTGGCAAACAATATTGCAAAAAAATACTGCATAAATAGGCCATAAACAAAATTCTGCTAACGTGAACTCGCCTAAAAACAGCCTGCGCAAACCCACCTTTCCAGCCACATTGGATTTGAGCTTAGGCCGTGGTGCGGCGAATGGTTTGGGCGTACCCAACACCGTGACACGCATACTTCCTAAAAAGCCAGCTGCAACTGCTGCTGTCAATTCTGTTCTAAAAACATTGCCGACCAAAACAGCGCCTGTCCAAACATCTGGCTTGGGTTTAGATTCCAGCAAGGTGCGAGCCACCATGGTTCGAAAATTGGAAGCGCAAGGCATTCAAGATGTGCGTGTATTGACCGCCATGAACACCGTGCCGCGGCACCAATATGTCGATACCGCACTGGCGAACCAAGCGTATGAAGACACCAGCTTGCCCATTGGCTGGGGTCAAACCATTTCCAAACCCAATGTGGTGGCACGCATGATGTCGCTGCTGTTTGAAAATAAAACCGCGCCCTATGGCCGCGTGCTGGAAATTGGCACTGGCTGCGGCTACCAAGCGGCATTGCTCAGCCAAATGGCCAACGAGGTTTACAGCATTGAACGCATTCGCGGTTTGTATGAAAAGGCGCAAGCCAATGTCCGTCCGTTTGCCATTGCCAATTTGCGCTTGCTATTGGGCGATGGCATGTTGGGCTACCCCAAAGGTGCGCCCTACTTCGGCATCATTGCAGCGGCAGGAGGGGACGCCATTCCACAATCATGGATTGACCAATTGGCAGTAGGCGGGCGCATTGTGGCGCCGGTTGAGAACAATCGTTTACAAAACAAGCCGTCAAACGGCACAAATGAGCAATCTTTGGTGGTTATTGATAAATCTGCCACAGGAATCAAACGCACTGTCTTGGAGTTGGTTCAGTTTGTGCCCTTAAAATCAGGTATTGGCTAAACAAAAGGGATCGCATGAATAAAACGAACGTCGCAAATGCATTGCAGAAATTGACAACACCTTTGCTGATACTGAGCTTGGTCGTGCTCAGCGCTTGTTCATCAGGTCCGGCACGTCGTGCACCCGTCGAAAACCGCGCCGAAGGGGCTTTGCCACCTTCGTCACAAAGCCAATCCACACAAGTCAATGCTGCCGGCTCAGCTACCAAAGCGCCCAGTGGTCCCTATGCTGCCAATGCTGGCCAAGCGGGTTACTACACCGTCAAACCTGGTGATACCTTGCTGCAAATTGGACGTAACACGAGCCAAAGCGCACGCGACCTGATTGCATGGAATAACATAAGCAATCCGAATCAAATTGAAGTCGGTCAAGTGTTGCGCGTAGCACCACCGAGTATGAATACAGCCAGTTCCGGCTCCACCGGCGTAATCAGTACACCTGTCACTTCAGGCGGTAGCGTTGTGAGCACTCTTCCCGCCCCAGCGTCTGCTGGGGCAAGCACAACTACGATTGTTGTTCCACCCGTTGCACCCGCTGCACCAACTCCAAGTGCAGCCAAACCCGCAGACAGTGTGGACTTCATTTGGCCAACCAACGGTGCTTTGATTTCTGGCTACGACGAAGTGAAGAGCAAGGGTTTGAAATTTGCTGGCCGTGCGGGTGACCCTGTGATTGCATCGGCAGATGGTCGTGTGGTGTACGCTGGCGCAGGTTTGCGCGGCTACGGCAACTTGGTGATTTTGAAGCACAACGAAACCTACCTCACCGCCTATGCACACAACCAAACTCTGCTTGTGAAAGAAGAGCAAGTGGTGCGCAAGGGGCAACGCATTGCCGATATGGGCAACAGCGATGCAGACCGTGTGATGCTGCATTTTGAAATTCGCCGTAATGGCAAACCGGTTGACCCTGCCAAATACTTAATGCCTAGGTAAGCTAATTTTAAAAATTCATTTCATTTTCTTAAGGAGTTCATTTGAAAAAGTTGTTCCCAAGCGCCGCCGATGCGCTCAAAGACATCGTCAAAGACGGCCAGTTGTTGGCTGTGGGCGGTTTTGGTTTGTGCGGCATACCCGAAGCACTGATCGACGCTCTGCGCGACACGGGCGTGAAAGACCTCACTGTCATCTCTAACAACGCAGGGGTTGATGGTTTTGGTTTAGGCAAGTTGCTCGAAACACGCCAAATCAAAAAAATGATTTCCAGTTACGTTGGTGAAAACAAAGAATTTGAACGCCAATACTTGGCTGGCGAATTGGCTTTGGATTTCACACCCCAAGGCACATTGGCAGAAAAGCTGCGCGCAGGTGGTGCGGGCATTCCGGCATTCTTCACGAAAACAGGTGTAGGAACGATTGTTGCGGACGGCAAAGAGCTGCGCGAATTCGATGGCGAAACCTATGTGATGGAGCGTTCATTGACACCCGATATTGCCTTGGTCAAAGCCGATATTGCAGACCAAAGTGGCAATCTGCGCTTTAACTTAACCGCACGCAACTTCAACCCTGCCGCGGCGATGGCTGGCAAAATTTGCATCGTTGAAGTAGAGCGCATAGTCGCAACGGGTGAAATCGCCCCCGATGATGTGCATTTGCCAGGCATTTATGTGCACCGCATCGTTGTCAACGCCACTCCCGAAAAACGCATTGAAAAGCGCACATTGCGCGACAGAAAGTAGAACTACCATGGCTTGGACTCAAGATCAAATGGCCGCACGCGCGGCGCAAGAATTGCAAGACGGTTTTTATGTCAATTTAGGTATTGGCATTCCCACGCTGGTGGCCAACCATGTACCTGACCACGTCGAAGTTTGGTTGCAAAGTGAAAATGGCATGTTGGGCATTGGTCCATTCCCCTACGAAGATGAAGTCGATGCCGACCTCATCAATGCTGGCAAACAAACCGTCACCACCATCAAAGGCTCATCCATTTTTGGCAGCCACGAAAGCTTCGCCATGATTCGTGGCGGCAAAATCAACCTCAGCATTTTGGGCGCGATGCAGGTCAGCGAAAAAGGCGATTTGGCCAACTGGATGATTCCTGGCAAGATGGTCAAAGGCATGGGCGGCGCCATGGATTTGGTGGCAGGTGTCAAACGTGTCATCATTTTGATGGAGCACGTTGCTAAGAAGAAAGACGGCACCATTGATTTGAAAATTTTGCCCCAATGCACCTTGCCACTCACCGGCTTGGGCGTGGTGGACCGCATCATCACCGACTTGGCTGTGATGGACGTGACCGAAGCAGGATTGAAAGTCGTTGAACTCGCGCCCGATGTGACTTTAGAGGAATTGCAGTCTAAAACGGGTGTGAAGCTGATTTAACGCTAATAATGCGTAGTTAGCCAAAAATTTATACGAAATCTGGCTATAGTCAGTGTATTTATTACCTAGTGTGCTATTAAATATATAGCATTATCAATGTAAAAAAGGCAGTCAAAATAGTTTGACTGCCTTTTTTGTTTTCAACGCGCTTTTGACTGCGCGCGGGTGGGCTTACAGCTTCTCTGCCAATTGGTCCAAAATTGCTGGGTTTTCCAAAGTAGAAGTATCTTGCGTGATGGCCTCGCCTTTGGCGATAGAACGCAACAAACGGCGCATGATTTTGCCGCTGCGGGTTTTGGGCAAGTTGTCACCAAAGCGAATGTCTTTGGGCTTGGCAATCGGGCCGATTTCTTTGGCTACCCAGTTGCGCAACTCGTTGGCAATCTTCTTGGCTTCGTCACCCGTTGGACGGCTGCGTTTCAAGACCACAAAGGCGCAAATCGCTTCGCCGGTCAAGTCGTCAGGACGACCCACTACCGCGGCTTCGGCTACCAAGTGTGCACAGCCTACCAACGCAGATTCAATCTCCATGGTACCCATGCGGTGACCTGACACGTTCAACACATCGTCAATACGGCCTGTGATGCGGAAATAGCCACGGTCTGCACTGCGCACTGCGCCGTCGCCAGCCAAGTAAATTTTGCCACCCATTTCAGCTGGGAAATAGCTGGTTTTGAAGCGCTCTGGGTCGTTCCAAATGGTGCGAATCATGGATGGCCATGGGCGTTTCACCACTAACATACCGCCCGATCCATTCGGAATATCGTTGCCTGTTTCGTCCACAATCGCAGCCATGATGCCTGGCAAAGGCAAAGTGCAGCTGCCAGGTACCAAAGGTGTTGCACCTGGCAATGGGGTCATCATGTGACCACCAGTTTCCGTTTGCCAGAAAGTGTCCACGATAGGGCAACGCTCGCCACCCACGTGCTTGTAGTACCACATCCAAGCTTCTGGATTGATTGGCTCGCCCACACTGCCCAAGATGCGCAATGATGACAAATCAGAACGGTCAGGATGTACAGATGCATCGCCTTCAGAAGCTTTGATCAATGAACGAATCGCTGTGGGGGCGGTATAAAAAATCGTGCATTTGTGCTTTTCAATGGTTTGCCAGAAACGCCCTGCATTGGGGTAAGTAGGAATGCCTTCGAAGATAATTTGTGTGGCACCAGCTGCCAAAGGGCCGTAAGCCACATAGCTGTGACCGGTGATCCAACCGATATCGGCGGTACACCAAAACACATCATTCGGTTGCAAGTCAAAGGTCCAATCCATCGTCAACTTGGTCCACAGCAAATAACCAGCGGTGGAATGCTGCACGCCTTTGGGTTTACCGGTAGAGCCTGATGTGTACAAAATAAACAAAGGATGCTCTGCGCCCACAGTTGCAGGTGTGCAAACTTTACTTTGACCTGCTAATGCGCGTGAGAATGTTTTGTCGCGACCTGAGACCATGTTGCAGGCTGTGGCAGTGCGCTCATACACGTACACGGTTTTGATGCTGTCGCAACCACCCATGTTGATGCCTTCGTCCACAATCGCTTTGAGCGGCAATTCTTTGCCGCCGCGCATTTGGTAATTGGCAGTAATCACGGCAACCGCGCCGGCGTCAATGATGCGCTCTTGCAAAGCTTTGGCAGAGAAACCACCAAACACCACACTGTGCGTTGCGCCGATGCGTGCGCAAGCTTGCATGGCAATCACGCCTTCAACCGTCATGGGCATGTAAATCAGTACACGATCGCCTTTTTTGATGCCATCTGCCTTGAGCGCATTGGCAAACTGGCTCACGCGATCGAGCAATTCTTTGTAAGTGGTTTTGGTCACTTGACCGTCATCGCCTTCAAAAATAATGGCGGTTTTATTTTCTGTGGGTGTGCCCATGTGCTTGTCTAAGCAATTGGCAGATGCATTCAAAGTGCCGTCGTCAAACCATTTGTAGAAAGGTGCTTTGGATTCGTCTAATACTTTGGTGAATGGCTTTTTCCAAACCAAGTTCTCACGCGCCAAGCGCGCCCATGTGCCGTTGAAATCAGTTTCGAACGCTTTGCACATGGCTTTGTATTGCGCCATGCTTTTGATGTTGGCTTTTTTCGAAAAAGCGGGGCTTGGATTAAATACGCGGTTTTCGACCAATGTTGATTCAATGGCTGAGGAAGCAGTGCTCATATTTTTGTCTCCGAACGGTGGTAAATAATTGGAATAACGATGTCAGATATTAAGCTTGAAAACGGCAAATTTGATTGTCCCTAATCAAGACTGCACCGAATATCAGGGTTAGCACTTACAACGGTCTGACTTCAAGCCCAGGCTGACATAGTGCTATTGGGCTATTTCTGTTCACAGTTCGCCGATAATCATGCCATGCAAAACCAAAATGACCACGAAAATACACAGCCCAACTCTGACGACGTTTCTAGCCTTGTTAACCCGCAAAAGCAGCGCAAGGGAATCAGCCGCATCATGCATGCAGGTGGCTACTCAATTGCAGGCTTGAAAGCTGGATGGCAGGAAACAGCATTCCGGCAAGAGGCCGTCATGGCTATTTTTTTATTGCCCTTGTCTTTTTGGTTAGGTGAAAATTGGATTGAAACTGCGCTTTTGGCAGGTTCCGTCCTGTTTGTCATGATCGTAGAGCTGCTCAACACCGGTATTGAAACCGCCATCGACCGCATTGGTCCGGAATGGCATGAATTATCCAAACGCGCCAAAGACATGGGCAGTGCTGCGGTTTTACTCAGTTTGCTGTTGTGTGCCGGCATCTGGTTGGCAGCACTTTTTCATCGTATTTAGCACTTTTAGTGAGACTTATTGATTTTTAAATACAGTTAACATCATTTAATAAATTTCGGCAATTGGATGGCACCGTGAAAAACAGAGTTATTGTTCTAGGCGCAGGTATGGTGGGTACTTGTACCGCCTTGCACCTGCAAGCACGCGGTTTCGATGTGGTTTTGATTGACAGGCGCTCACCGGGGCTTGAAACCTCTTATGGCAATGCGGGCTTGATTCAACAAGAAGCCGTCGAACCCTATGCAATGCCGAGAGATCCTGTTTTCCTGCTGCAAAGTGCATTGGGTTTGCGCTCCGAAGTGAGTTGGCATGCCAATGCCATACCGCAAATGTTGCCCGCGCTGTGGCGGTATTACAAAAATTCAACTGCTGAAAAGCATGCTTTGGCCACACGAGCGTACGGCCTCTTAACGGCACACGCCACTTCAGAACATCAACCGCTCATCACAAAATCACAATCCGAGTACTTGATTTCCAAGAGTGGTTTTCGCTTTATTTACCGTACCCAGCAGGCGTTTGATGATGGCTGTGCGCGAGCTGCCAGACTACACAAAGACTATGGTGTGGCTAGCCAAATACTGGATAGCACAGCCTTGGCAAAAGCAGAACCAGCTTTGCGGATTGCCATGGCTGGTAGTGTTCATTGGCTAGAGTCATGGGCGGTGAGCGACCCGGGAGCTTTGGTGCAACGCTACGCCAATTTGTTTGTCGCCAAAGGCGGTCAAATATTGCATGGAGATGCCAACACCCTGGGCCAACATAGCACAAACTGGCATGTACAAACAGACGCTGGTGATGTGACTGCCAGCCAAATTGTGATTGCTTTAGGCCCTTGGGCCAACGCATTTGTCAAAAAACTGGGCTATGACATGCCCCTGTTCATCAAACGCGGCTACCACCAGCATTACAAACGACCCACACGTTTGTCCATGCCGTTATTAGATTATGAAAAAGGTTATGTCATCGCCCCTATGCAACAAGGCATGCGCCTGACCACTGGTGCAGAGTTTGCCAGAATAGATGCTCCAGCAACCCCCATACAACTGCAAAAAACACAATCGCTAGCACACGAACTTGTCGGTTTGGAAGACCCTTTGCCTACGCCACCATGGCTTGGCTCGCGCCCTTGCACGGCAGACATGTTGCCGATCATGGGTGCAGCTCCCAAGCACAAAGGCATGTGGTTCAACTTTGGGCACAGTCACCAGGGTTTTACGCACGGACCCGTTTCAGGCCGATTGCTGGCTGAAATGATCAGTAAAGAAGCGCCCCTTGTCGACATGGCATCCTTCTCACCCGCCCGGTTTTAGCGACAAACACAAGGCCCTGCTGTCCGGTTCCAATTGCTCTTTGCTGTCCACAACAAAACCCAACTGCTTTGCCATGCTCAGCATGCGTGTGTTTTGCTTCAGCACCGTCGCCACCAAACGCTCTGTGCCTTGGCTTTGCAAATAGCGAATCAATTTTTGCATCAACAAGAATCCCAAACCTTTGCCTTTGAGCTCTGAGCGAATAATGATGCCAAATTCAGCGTCGCGATTGTCAGGGTCAATCATGGCACGCACCACACCCAGCGTAATCGGCAAACCGTTGGCATCTTTCCCCATGGCGACAAAAGCCATTTCACGCGCATAGTCAATTTGCACCAAGCGCGCCAGCTCACTTCGCTCCATGGTGCGCCTGCTGTAGAAAACCCGCATGTGAATGTCCTCAGGATCGAGTTGCTGCAAAAATGCCATGTGCAAAGCCTCATCTTCAGGCCGAATGGGACGCAGGCAAATATTTTGGTTTTGCCATGGCACATTTTCTTCCAGCTGAGCTGGGTAGGGTCGAATCGCAAAATTTGCAGAACCCGCGGGTGCTGCTGCACTCAAACGGATGCGCGCATCCAGTGCAATAGCACCTTCAAAATTGACAATCAAGGGGTTGATGTCCAACTCCGCAATTTCAGGAATTTCGGCCAACAGTTGCGACACGGCAATCAACACGCCATGCAATGCCGCTTCATCCACTTTGGGTGTGTCCCTGAAACCTGCCAATAATTTGGACACCCTTGTGCGCGACACCAAAGCTTTGGCCAATGGGATGTTCAGGGGCGGCAATGCAATGGCACGATCCGCCATTACCTCTACCGCTGTGCCACCTTGCCCAAACAAAATCACAGGGCCAAAAACACTGTCAATTGTGCTGCCCACAATCAGCTCTTGCGCATGCTTGCGCTTGACCATGCTCTGCACCGTGAAGCCTTGAATACGCGCCTCTGGGCGTTCGTGCTTGACCCGCTCCAACATGGTCGCTGCAGCGTTGTGCACCTCGGATTCATTTTGCAAATTCAAGGCCACACCACCCACATCCGACTTGTGCGAAATATCATCTGACAAAATTTTCAGCACCACTGGATAACCCATGCTCTGTGCAGCCTGTGCAGCCGCATCGGGTGTGCCTGCTACACGTTTGGTCGGCACAATTGCAATGCGACAAGCGTCCAACACCGCTTTGGCTTCCAGCTCCGTCAACATCTCACGTCCAGCAACCAACGCTGTCTTGACGATGACTTTGATAGCGTCCAAATCAGGTCGTAAATGCGGCAGCAATGCGGGTGGCGCCTCTGTCAATTCAGCTTGATTTTGTCGGTACTTCACCAGCATTGAAAACGCCTGCACGGCTTGCTCAGGTGTGTCGTAATCTGCAATGCCTGCATCTTGAAAAATTTGTCGCGCCTGTTCAACGGCATGATCTCCCAGCCAACAACTCATCACATGCGGTGGCATGCCCGCCTTGCTGGCGGCAAGAGGCACCAATGCACGCGCGATGTCGGCACTGGGAACAATGGCTGTAGGTGCATGGATGAACAACACCGCACCGACAGCTGCATCGTCATTCAAAATTTGCATGGCATCCACATACCGCGTCACAGGTGCATCACCAATGATGTCCACCGGGTTGCCATGCGACCAGTTGGTGGGCAGCACAGCGTTGAGTTTTTGCTGTGTTGCATCACTCAAATCCAGCAGTGTCACGCCCACAAATGCCGCTGCATCAGCCGCCATCACGCCCACGCCGCCACCATTCGTCAGCACGGTGATGGTATCGCTGGTATTGGTGCGAAATCGCGTCAGGGTTTCGGCGGCTAAAAACAGCTCTTGCAAGGAGTTGACGCGCAACATGCCCGCACGCGCGATGGCTGCTTCATACACCATATCAGATCCTGCCAATGCGCCTGTGTGCGACGCAGCCGCTTGCTGACCGCGTGGTGAACGCCCTGCTTTGACGATGATGACAGGCTTGTTGCGCGCTGCAGCCCTGGCAGCCGACATGAATTTGCGTGGTGATTCTATGGACTCTGAGTACAACAAAATGGCGCGTGTGTTGGCATCGCTGGCCAAGTAATCCAGCATGTCACCAAAGTCAACGTCAGCATGTTCGCCTAAGGACACAAAATGTGAAAAACCAATGTTCTGCCCCTGCGACCAATCCAACATGGCTGTGACCAGAGCGCCCGATTGCGATACAAAAGCCAACTCTCCGGGTATGGCATTGGTATGCGTAAAGCTGGCATTCAAACCAATGTGCGGAGAAAGAAAGCCAATACAGTTAGGTCCTAGTATTCGCAGCAGTTGTGGTTTTGCTGCATCCAACATGGCTTGCTTTTGTTCGCGCGTCATGCCCGCGGTCAGCACCACGGCTGCGCGCGTGCCCAATGCCGCCAATTGCGTGATCAAATCAACCACTGTGCTCGCTGGTGTGCATATCACTGCCAAATCGGGCACTGCGGGTAAATCTGACGCATTAGATACCACGGTGTAGCCCGTCAACTTGGGTAGTTTCGGGTTAACTGCGTACAAAGCGCCTTTGTAGCTACCTTGTGTGAGGTTGCGCCAAGCTGTGGCACCGACACTGCCTTCGCGCTCTGAAGCGCCAAATACGGCGATTGATGTGGGGTCAAAAAGTGAATCTAAATTGCGAATACTCATGTGTCACATTATGAGCGCAGAGCTTGACATCTACATGACTAAATTTTGCTATATATTTTATAGCAATATAGGCAATCAATACACCGCATAAGTCCATTTTTTGGCATGCATACCTATGATTTAATTGTTTATCACTGTAAGAGCTATACTTGACTCATGACCACCATGATTACGGGAAGCCAAATCAACTGGCAGCGCTGTCAGGTTCTTGTCACTGGAGGAGCCAGTTTTATCGGCAGCCATCTGGTCGAGCGGTTGATACAAAAAGGTGCATCTGTTCGTGTTGCTGACAATTTGTCGAGCGGAAGGCTCGAGAATCTCGATGCAGTTCAAAGCAAGATTGAGTTCCTCAAAGGCGACCTTCTGGAACCCGATTTTGCGATTAAGTCATCTCAGGGTTGCAAAGTTGTGTTCCATTTGGCGGCAGATCACGGGGGGCGGGGGTATATTGCTTCCCATCCTGCCAACTGCGTCAACAACATGGCCCTCGACAACACAGTATTCCGCAGTGCTGTTGCAAATGGCGTCGAGAGAATCACCTTCGCGAGTTCGGCCTGTGTTTACCCCACGGACATCCAGACCGGCAAGGTGCTCTTGCGAGAGGATATGGTCTCCTTCACGCAACGAGGCGGTATGTTCGCTGATGAAGAATATGGCTGGGCCAAGCTGATGGGCGAGCTCTCTCTGCGGGCTTATCGTAAACAGCATGGGATTAAAGCGGCCGCGGTCAGAATCTTCACGGCATATGGCCCCCGAGAGAACGAAACGCACGCGATTATGGCACTGATTGCAAAGGCATTTATCGAACAGTCACCTTTTGAGATATGGGGAGATGGTACACAGACGCGGAATTTTACTTATGTGGACGATGTGGTGAATGCACTTGTCCTGGCTTGCGAGTCCATTGAAGATGGTAGCGCGGTGAACGCCGGGATCAGCGACTTCATTAGTCTCAATGACGCGGCCGCAGAGGTATTCGACATCATGCGATGGACTCCGCCTATGGGTATCAAACATCAGTTAGCGAACCCTGTCGGGGTTTTGCACAGGGCTGCGGACGGAACATTTGCACGAGAGACAACTGGATGGCAGCCACGGCATACATTCCGTGAAGGGTTGGAGCGAACCATCGAATGGTATGTTGCTACCCACCAAGCAGCGCAAGTCAAAGCGTATCTCGATGCGCTCTTGTGGAGCCGTAATCAGTGAGTTTGTTTGCCGGTGCTTATGCTGCTATCAATGGTTAGAGAAATGCGCAGGCAGGTAAGATGAGTCCCCTTTCATTAATGCGTCCTGCCCGACAAAAGACCTTGTTTTGCATCATCGGGAATTTGCGCGGCGGAGATATGCCGTACAACTCTTACTTAGAAAATTTCGGAGACGACTGCGATCTTTGTCTGTGTGTTGGCAATAGCTACCAAGACTCTCCTTGGCGACAGCACGCCAAATACATTTGGGAGATTGACGAAACAGACACTCAGGTCTGGGAAATGACCTATGACGGCGTTTCCAAAGAATGGAGAACGCATAATCATCTGGAAAACTTGTGGGGACCGTATCAGGGGCTGAAAGGTTCAGGCATGATCATCTGTTCGTTCCGCCAAAAGCTGTACGAAAATTTGATAAAGTTGCCTATGGTGTATGACAGGTATGTCTTAACTCGAGCCGATCATTATTATGTTTCGAATTTCCTTCCCACCGTAAAACCGGGCAGTATCTATATACCAATAGGAGAAGAATATGGAGGTGTCACTGACCGGTTCTCAGTGGCGGATAGGGAGACATTCCTGCGTAGCCTACTTATCATCCCTTTTATTATTCAAAATCCGAATCTGTTCAACAATGTAGAACAATATTTGAAGGCGTTCTACAGATCTTCCAGTATGAAAATTGTGAAATACCGGCGCAACATGTATACGGTTGGAAGAAAAGACGAACAAACACGTTGGCAAACCGTCAGTCAACAAGAAGCGCCACATGGAGGTGGCGAATATTTTCTGAAGTATCCTTCAGAATTTGCGTTGATCAACAAATCCCTACTTTCGCGAACCATCAAAAGGGTAAAAGGTCGCGCGATGGCGATGTTAGCAAGGCTATCAGTCCCACGCGCATGAGCAGATAGGAAAAGCTCAGATCCTGCAAATCATGGTTAGATTTTGCAAATCACCAAATGCATGCACAAGTCATACTTTTTGATAGCTGATGAAAACAATAATACTCTCACAATGCTATAAATTTAATAGCGCATTAGGCAATTAATACGCCGCCTACAGCCTAATTTTATCATTATTTTGGCTCAGCCTCTTTGCGAGCGGTAGCAGCCGCATCCATCGCAGCTTCCACTTGGTTTTTCAATTGCCCAGTGGCATTGCTGGCATTGGCATCAATGTCCTGGGTTCGACTCACCCCCGTAAAAGTGGGGTCATTCAATTTCTTTTTGACGGAGGTAAAACTCTCTAGCTGCGTTTTTGCCAAATACGCCATCACAGCAATGGCCACCATGAACAGCAAAAATCGTGATACACCGCGCATGATTCACCTCCCTGCTTTTCAATTAACACTTTATTGTATGAGCCCCAACTTCTCCATCCAAACCGCCAAGGCTTGTTCATTTTCAGTTCCCGCTGCGTACATCTTGTGCATGGCCTGATGCGCTTCGGTGCGGTGCTGGTTGATTTTAATTTTGCATTGCAAATCCAGCACTTTGAGCTCAAAGCCGACAATACCTGCCAACATGCGTTGCTGAAACTTGATGTCCAAATCGCGCCACTGTTTAGCATAGCTTGGTTCATGGTCGCCAATTAATTTTTTCAGCAAGCGGTCTTTTGCCAACTCATCCTCAATCAGCGTGGCTTCAACGGTGCAATGCACTGCCAAGTAATTCCAAGTCGGCACACGCGCCAAATCGGGGTACACCTGCGGTGACAGGTAGGCGTGTGGTCCCAAAAACGTCACTACAGCATTTGGCCTTGTTTGCAAATACTGCCAATGTGGATTTGGTTTGGCGCAGTGGCCCAGCAGCACCATTTGTTCACCCTGCATTTCAACATGCAAGGGCAAATGCGTCACATACGGCAAATCTGCATCATCCACACTGATGAGCGATGCAAATGGATGCGCACGCATGATCTGCAGCGCTTGCGCGCGGTCTTTAGATTGAAACTGAGGTGGCTGGTACATATTGAGGGCAGAAGTCGTGGTGCACGTGTGGGAATATTACCCTGAAATTCGATCCACAACATGCATGGTATATCCTTAGCTAGTGTCATCAATAATGAAAGAACAAAATGAGTGAACAACTAGAGACGGCCATTTTGGCCGGTGGTTGCTTTTGGGGCATGCAAGATCTAATCCGCAAAATGCCTGGCGTGGTCAGCACACGCGTGGGTTACAGCGGCGGCGATGTGGCCCATGCCACTTACCGCAACCATGGCACGCATGCCGAGGCGATTGAAATTGTTTTCAAGTCCAGCGTTTTGAGCTTTCGCGAACTTTTGGAATTTTTCTTCCAAATCCACGACCCATCCACACCCAACCGCCAAGGCAACGACAGGGGTGCTTCCTACCGCTCCGGCATTTACTACTCAAGCGACGCACAAAAACAAACGGCCTTGCAAACCATTGCCGAAGTCAACGCCTCTGGTATTTGGCCCGGCACAGTGGTGACCGAGCTGGCACCCGCAGGCGCATTTTGGCAAGCCGAACCAGAGCATCAAGATTATTTAGAACACTACCCTGGTGGCTACACCTGCCACTATGTGCGACCCAATTGGCGCTTGCCTCGCTCTGTATAAAACAAAAGGTAAGCACCCTTGAACATCAACTTTGACAACAGTTACGCACGTGATTTGACGGGCATGTATGCGGATTGGAAATTGACGGCAGCACCGCAACCACAATTGGTTTGGTTGAATGAATCTTTGGCTGTATCTCTAGGGCTTCACATTGCCGATCTGCATTCGACTGCTGGGCTGGCCATGTTGTCGGCCAGCCAGGCACCAGCAGGGGCACAACCCATTGCGCAAGCCTATGCGGGGCATCAATTCGGCCACTTTTCACCGCAACTGGGTGATGGGCGCGCACTCTTATTGGGTGAAGTGATTGATACGCATGGACAGCGTCAAGACATTGCATTCAAAGGCTCCGGCCGCACACCGTTTTCACGCGGTGGCGATGGCAAAGCCACACTCAGCTCGGTGTTGCGCGAAGTATTGGTCAGCGAATGCATGCATGCTTTGGGTGTGCCCAGCACACGCGCGTTGGCAGCCGTGGCCACGGGTGAACACATTCGGCGAGAAGGCATGCAGCCTGCAGGCGTGTTGACACGCGTAGCCGCCAGCCATTTGCGTGTGGGCACGTTTGAATTTTTTGCCGCCCGTGGTGATAACGATGCATTGCGCCGTTTGGTTGATTACGCCATCGCGCGCCATTACCCCATTGAAGACGAGCAAACCACGCCTGTAGCAAACAAAGCCCTCTATCTGTTAGAGCAAGTCATCAACAAACAAGCCAAGCTCATCGCGCAGTGGATGGGTTTTGGGTTCATCCACGGTGTGATGAACACCGACAACATGAGCATCAGTGGCGAAACCATCGACTACGGCCCCTGCGCCTTCATGGAAGCCTACAACCCGCAAACCGTGTTCAGCTCCATCGACGCCCAAGGGCGCTATGCCTACGCGAATCAACCCGCCATTGCCAAATGGAACCTCAGTCGATTTGCATCGGCATTGTTACCGCTCATCCATGAAGATGATGACCAAGCTTCCACGCTGGCCTTGGATGCGTTAAGCGAGTTTGATGCAAGCTATGCCAATGCCAGTTTGGCTGTTTGGCGTTCCAAACTAGGCTTGCAAACAACGAATGCCGCAGACCAACATACCAATGATGACCATCAACTCGCGCTTGATTTTTTACAACTGCTGCAAGACCAAAGCATTGACTTCACCCAAGGCTGGCGATGTTTGGTCGATGTTTTAGTGGCTGATATTGAATCTGAAACTGCACAACCCAAATCAAACAGTTTCGCAACTTTGTTTTCAAATACCGAAAACGCCAACAACTGGTTCGCCCTTTGGCAGCAACGTTTGCAACAACATACAGTGGCTCGCCATGAACAGCTTGCCATCATGCAACGCGCCAACCCCATTTACATTGCCCGCAACCACTTGGTTGAAGAGGCTCTCTACAATGCCACCACGCACAACGATTGGACAGCGTTCAAGCAATTGCTGGCAGCTATTCAACAGCCATCTGAAATTGGTGAACACGACATCAAACTGGCCAGTCCAGCACCTTTAGAGGTCACCGCTTTCTACAAAACGTTTTGCGGGACTTGATCATGTCGCCGGAAGTTGGAGTGTTGCGCTAACCCCGCCTGTATCAAGCCTTTTCAAGATTAACTGCCCACCATATAGACTGGCTAACTCTTGGGTAATTGCCAGCCCCAATCCAGTGCCTGGCACAGACTCGTCCAACCGGACACCTCTTCTCATGACTGCTGTTACTTGCTTATCGTCGATGCCCAATCCATCGTCCATGATGGTCACTAGGAATTCAGGCGGTTGAATATTCGGAATCAGATCAACCGTTACCTTGATGCGGGATTGCGCCCATTTGCAGGCGTTGTCTAAGAGGTTTCCCAGCATTTCTTGCAGATCCATCTCCTCTCCTGCAAAGTACAGAGGTAAATCTGGTATTTTTGTCTCTATCGAAATTTCTCGAGTCGCATGCACACGCTCCATGACGCGAACCAGACCCGCCAATACAATGGCCACATCGGTTCTTTGTCCTGGAAGCCGTTGCGTCGCTGACACGTGCCCGCGCCAAATGCCAGTCGATATGGCGACGCGCCGAAATCACTTGTTCTTGCACCTGCCGTGCCAGTTCACTGGTATTTTTTTTCAGCTCTAGGGAAGCCGCTTGATCAAGTACCGACAATGGCGTTTTGAGTGCATGAGCCAAATTACCCGCCTGAGTGCGCGCACGCTCAAACCTGGTGATTCTGCTCTAACACGCGATTGAAATCGTCAACAAGTGGCTGCACTTCAGTGGGAAACGCACCCAGAAGACGTGTTGATTTTGCTTGCTGTACTTGCTTCAGACTATGCTGCAGTTGCCGCAGTGGTTTAAGACCCACAGCGACTTGCGCCCAAGCAGCCAACACTAAGAGAAAGAACAAAACGGCTAAAGAAACTACCAATACATTCGTAAAACGTTGCACTGCATCGCGCGTATCCTTTAAATCCCCGCAACAATCAATCTCCAGCTAGCTGTGGACTGCTCTACCGTACGAACAGTGCGCTCCAAGAGCAACAGCGTGCTGTCTTGAGGTCCTAGAATCTCGTGTACATGCAAGGCGCCATCGGTTAATGAATCGGTATTCAATTGCAAATTACTGTCCCACAGCGAACGAGATCGCAGCACGCCCGTTCGCGACAGGCCATCCAAGGAGATTTCATCAATTTGCCAATAGAGTCCAGAGTAAACGTGTTGCCATCGGGGATCGGAAAGAGATTGCGGGTTAATTACTGGACGGCCTGCTGAATCAAACTCAAGTTTAGCGATGAGCTGATCAAGCTGTTGTGTAAGACCGGTCTGAAATTGGGTTTGCACATGCTCTTTAAACAAACCTCCTAATACGAAACCAGCCAATATGAGGGCAACCAGCGATGCAGAAATCGTGCCGACTAAAAGACGAATTTGCAGCGACTGAAATATGCGCCACGGGCTATTTTTGTGATCTTCGGTGACTGGGTGCATGCGTATCACACTGGGCCGAGACGATAGCCCTGCCCACGAACTGTTTCAATCAATTCAGCAGGCAGCTTTTTCCTTAATCGCCCAATGAAAACCTCAACGGTATTCGAGTCACGATCATAGTCCTGTGCATAAATATGCTCGATGATTTCTGTTCTCGAGACCACGCTTCCTATTCGATGCATTAAGTATTCCAGCACCTTGTATTCATGGCTGGTCAGCACCACTGACTGACCGTCAAGCGTGACACGACTGGTTCTCGTATCAAGTGTGAGCGAACCGCATTGCAACACCGCAGAAGCCAGTCCGCTTGATCGCCGAATCAATGCACGCAAACGAGCCAGTAATTCTTCAGTGTGAAATGGCTTTGTGAGGTAATCATCAGCACCAGCGTCAATGCCCGCAACTTTTTCGTTCCAGTTATCGCGGGCAGTCAAAATCAACACGGGCATCATTCGCCCACTGCTACGCCATCGTTTCAAAACGGTGAGACCATCTAAAACAGGCAAACCCAAATCGAGAACGACGGCATCAAATGGTTCCGTGTCACCTAAAAAATGTGCATCTAAACCATTGTCAATTTCGTCCACAGCATAGCCTGCATGTTTCAGGCTGTCACTCAGCTGGGCACGCAAACTCGGTTCATCTTCTACCAGCAGAACTCTCATATTAATAAAACATATTAACGGGAACTCTCAATCTTACGCCGTTCAGGTACGTCGCGATTCTTGCGTTCGATTAATTCAGCAGTTTTTGCGTCCAACATCAATTTGATCAACTGGCCATCAGCACGCAACAACTTCACTTTGTAAATCCAGAGCGCATCCTTTTGTTCAAGCTCTACTTCCAATACTTTACCTGGTTGTTTTCGCTCCAAACTTTCCAGCACGGTGCGTAGTGGAAGAATTTGACCAGACTGCAAAGCTTTCTTGGCACGTTCATGGTCATCACTGTCACTGGCCCAGGCTGCGGTGGTGATAAGGGCACTCACTGTCATTACCGTAATCGCAATCAATTTAGTGATTGGCATTGGCGATTTGACATACCCATGAAGTAAAGAATGTTTGGTCATGTTTGCATTTTAGGTCTCGCTTTCTGAACGACAGATGAATGACATCTTCAGCATGGGTTCAATCTGTGCCATCAACAATACAGCCATACCAGATTTACTTTTCATCAACCACAAGAGCCATCAACCATGAATACACTTAAAAAGTCCATCCTCACAGCTTCCATCTTCATCAATGCAACGATAAGCATCTTGTTGCATGGCAACGCGCAAGCTGCTGATACTTCTGCCACCGCTCAACTTCAACAATGGAGCGTACAGGCAGGTACACCGGGCAATGCCGTCAAAGGTCAGGCATTTTTTAATACCAAACAAGGCAATGATTTGTCATGTGCGTCCTGCCATAGCACACCTCCCATCAAAGATGGCAAACACGTCAGTACAGGGAAATTAATTCCTCCCTTGGCGCCTGCCTTCAACACCAAATCATTTACCGATACCGCTACGGTAGAGAAATGGTTTCGCCGCAACTGCAAAGATGTACTCAGCCGCGAGTGCAACCCCTCCGAAAAGGCGGATGTACTGGCATACCTCATCAATCTTAAATAATGAAAGTAACATTTAAGATGACAAACACCATCGGTTCACACAACAAACTTGGCGCTCTCGCTTTCATCGCAACGCTGGGCATGATCTTTTCTTCCACCGCATTCGCTGATAGTGGCTCCAAGTTACCAATTAACACGCCAAAAGCGTATACCCAAGAATGCACAGCCTGCCATGTTGCTTATCCACCTGGCATGTTACCCAAGCAATCTTGGCAACGCATCATGGCAGGGCTAGACAAACACTATGGAACAGATGCAAGTCTAGACGATGCTACCGTGAAGCAATTGAGCACATGGCTTGAGACCCAAAGTGGCACTTACAAGCGCGTGGCTGAAGTTCCGCCAAATGACCGCATCACGCAATCTGCTTGGTTTATCCGAAAGCACAAAGAGATAACACCGAGTGTGTGGAAGCTACCCAGCGTCAAGAGCGAAGCCAACTGCGCTGCGTGTCACAGCAGTGCCGACAAAGGTATTTACAGCGATAACACCCTCAAATTTCCAATCGGAATCGATGCACGCTCTAAACGTGCATGGAGCAACTAACAAGGAGTACCAGCAATGTTAACTAACCCACCCTATGAATCAACCGCACAGACCTCTTCTGCCGCAAGCAAACCCAGCCGGCTGATGATTGATGCACCCACGCGCATGTTCCATTGGCTTTTTGTCCTGAGTTTCTTGGGCGCCTACCTGACAGCTGATGGTGAACGATGGCGCATGCTGCACGTCACACTTGGCTACACCATGGCGGGGTTGTTGGTCTTTCGCGTCCTTTACGGTTTATTTGGCCCCCGACAGGCCAGCCTTGGTGCAATGTGGCGCAAGCTCGCCAGCCTACCGTCATGGCTGAAATCACTCACGATGAACCGCGCTTCAGCGCCAATCAATTGGCGTCAAGGTCAAAACTTGTTGATGACCTTCGCAGTCATCGCTTTGCTGGTCATGGTGGTGCCACTGACCTTGAGTGGCTATGGTGTCTACAACAACTTTGGTGATTTTCTTGGAGGCGATTGGCTAGAAGAAGTGCATGAATTCTTTGGCGAAGCTTTCCTCATGCTAGTTCTTGCTCATTTAATCCTGATCTGGAATGAGCGTCTGGCATCGTAAAAATCAAGCCCAACCCATGTTGACTGGACGCGTTGAAGGACCAGGTCCCGATCTCGTGAAGAAAAACCGAGTCTGGCTTGCAGTGTTACTTTTATTAGCCGTACTGGCTTATGCCACATGGGAGAGTCAACACTCGCCTAACGGGCTGTTTCCAAACAATGTCATGAATAGCACTGGGAATTCTCGTGTTCATCACGATGATTAATTGAATTTGAAAATCACCCCATTTTTAAAGGAGTATTTAACATGAAGGTATATATGTGCGCCGTTTGCGGTTTTATCTACAACGAAGCCGAAGGTCGGCCCGAATATGGGATACCACCCGGAACCCTTTGGGCAGATGTGCCTGAAACTTGGCTATGCCCCGAATGCAGCGTCAGCAAAGCTGATTTCATACTGGTTGATGTATAAAATCACCGCTTGCTACAAAACGTTTTGCGGGACTTGATGACACCAAGCAAGGAGTATCCATGGAACACAATGACGACATTCTCACATGGCGCGGCGTGCTGCAATTGGCACAAAACGGCAACCCTGCACCGCCACGCCGCATGGAAATCAGCGATGCGCAATGGCAAGTGCACCTCACGCCTGAGCAGTTTTATGTGACACGACAGCACGGCACCGAGCGTGCGCACAGCTCGGACATGTGCACCCTGTTCCAGCCTGGCCGCTACAGCTGCGTGTGCTGTGGCACCGAGCTGTTTGATGCCAGCACCAAGTTTGACAGCCAAAGTGGCTGGCCCAGCTTCACCCAAACCGTCGCGCCAATGTCGTCGCCTACACCGCCGACCACAGCCACGGTATGACGCGCGTAGAAACCACTTGCAATGTCTGCGATGCCCACTTAGGACACGTCTTCCCAGATGGCCCCGCACCCAGTGGCTTGCGCTATTGCATCAACGCCTTGGCTTTGGTAAAAGTGTGACTATGAAGAAAAAGCCTGTGCAGTATTGGCTGATGAAAATAGAGCCATCCGATGTTTCTATAGATGATCTGGCCGCCAGACCCAAGCAAAGCGTGCCTTGGTATGGTGTGCGCAACTACCAAGCACGCAACATGATGCGGGACGACATGCAAGTGGGCGATTTGGTTTGGTATTACCACTCCAGTTGCGCAGAGCCGGGCATAGCGGGTTTAGCAAAAATCAGCAGTGCGCCCTACCCCGACCCCAGCCAGTTTGATGCCAAATCAAAATATTACGACCACAAATCAACCTCCGACGCTCCGCGTTGGGTCATGGTCGATGTGCAGTTGGTAGAGCGCTGGCAACTCATTCCTCTGAAATGGTTGCGCGAACAAGCTGCCTTGGCCGACTTGCGTCTGTTAGCGCGCGGCAATCGTTTATCCATCATGCCGGTGGATGCAAAGCATTGGGTATATGTGGCGAAGCACGTCACGCAAAGATGAATGTTGGATACATCAACAGATTAGCCGCTGTGCTTAACGAAAAACCGATGACATACCGCTAAACCATCAAACCTCTATCCACTGCGCAAGCCACTCTCGCGGTGATACACCCAGTCTCGCGGTAAAGATTCGCGTTAGAGCAGACTGAGAGCTATAGCCTAATTCAGCAGCCAACATTTTCAATGGCACACCCTCGCGCAGCCGTGCTTGTGCAATCGTCAATCGCCAGTTTGCCACGTATTCAGCAGGCGACTGACCGACCATCTCCTTGAACTTTACCGCGAAAGCTGTGCGTGACATACCACTGACTTCGGCCAATTGCTCCACCGTCCACGGCGCACCCGGTGATTCGTGCATCGCTGTAAGCGCCTTGGCGAGTTGTGGTGACGAAAGCCCCATCAATAAACCGCTACTGATGTTGGCGTGCGTCGGATGATCAAGGAGCCAGCGCAACAACTGGATAAGCACAACTTCAAACAAGCGATCTGCTAGGACCCGATGTCCGCATCGAACGTTTTCTGTCTCGGCGAATAACAAATTCAACGACGCTTGCAATCCTTCGACTTCATCCAATCGCAATACTACGAATGGTGGAAGCGCCTGCAAAATGGGGTGTGTCAAGTCGCCCTCAAATGCTATCTCGGCACAAGTGAAATCCGAACCATCACGCGGGGTATTATAAAAATGGTGGGTAAAAGGGCGCGGATAAAAAATCAGCGAGGGCTGGTCCAGTTTAATTCGCGTTGGCACCCCTTTCGCTCCTGGATGACGAACCTCCATCACACCACGGCGCATCACATGCAGATAAGCTTTGTTGTTATTTTCAGCAAATACATGTTTGCCGCACATCAGCCCAGAGAAAGACATCCGCGTTGAAATTCGGAAACGTTCTAACAACGATGACAGGCGATCTACAGGTACCATGATTTAGTACAAATGGGTATGAATTATGAACATTAAGACACCTATTGTACAAAAACATGCATCAAACTACAAACTCTACTTAACTCTACGTAAAGGAATGGCCTTTGCGAGTTTTGAGACTTAAAGGAGAAATCATGAAAGCTAACAAACTGAATCAATTGGCGATGGGGGTTATTTTGACTGTTGGTAGCAGTCTTGCGATGGCACATGGCCATCACAGTGGCGGTATACCGTCAAAACCAACTAAAACGCTGAAAGCCCCTTTTGACATTGTCCATACCAAAATCACAACAGAGGGAAATGTAGCGGTATTCCAGATGGCGGTATCAGGCAATGCAGGTTTATCTAAACCTACCAAATCAGGCAAGCTGGCAGGTAGCTCGGTGTTTACCTACGTATGGCCCACTTCACTAGATTCTGCGACTGTTGGTTTCGATACCAAAGCAGGTATTCTGGCTTTTGCTGTAACGTCGCACCCAGACTTTGACGATACACCTTTGTTCGACGAAAACGGTGATGGCAATCCGAAAAACGATGGCAACGTATGGCATTCACATTGGGTCGTATTGCAACCGGATGAAGCTTGTGGCAAAGGCGCACTCAAAGTTGTGGACATTCCTAAAGATGCCAAACCGAAATTACCTAAAACTTGGCCAGGCTTGCCGATTTTGATCGACAGCCCTGGCTGGAACCCCCTTTTCAAGAAAGGCGCATTAGAGGTACGTGTTCCATTTGACGATATCGGCGTTGTCAATGCCGCAACGTTTGACGGTGTGACTGCCGCATTGCGAGTTAGCGCAAGTGTGCATAACCCGCTCTTGTGTGTGGTAAACGTATTTAAAGTGGCCTCAGGTGATCTTTCATTACCTGGCAAAGTCAACAAATAATTTGCTGCCTTAAAATAGAAAGCATTCATCATGAAATCAAAACCCTTTGAGCTATCTATCAGTCAGTGGTTCAACACAAAAGGCGCTATCACGCTGGAACAACTCAAAGGGCGTGTGGTGGTGGTGGGTGCATTCCAAATGTTGTGCCCTGCGTGTGTGGCGCACAGCATTCAGCAGCTAAAAAAGATGCAAACCATCTTTAAAAATACGCAAGTTGCAGTGATAGGTTTACACACCGTTTTCGAGCACCACACTGCCATGCAGCCTCACGCTTTAGAAGCATTTATCCACGAATATCGCCTTAGCTTTCCCATTGGCGTAGATCGCCACATCCCAGACGAAGCCATTCCTCAAACGATGCAAGCCCTCAACCTACGTGGCACACCCAGCACTGTAATTTTTGATACTGCAGGCGAAATCTGTTTCCATGAATTCGGTCACGTTGACGATTTGGTATTAGGTTTAACCATTGGGCAACTGCTGTCAACTGCAAACGGCAGTGCAAGGGCTTGAAGCAAGTATGCATCATTCAAACGGTCCAACCATCACCCTGCGCGACCCCGTACCGGGCGACTATGGATGGATCATCCACAAGCAGGGCTTGCTGTACGCCAACGAATACGGTTGGGACATCAGCTTTGAAGCTTTACTGGCAGAAATCATTGGCAAATTCAACAAAGAATTTGTACCCGGCCGCGAAAAATGTTGGGTAGCTGTGCGTGGCGATGAAGTTGTCGGCTCCGTCTTCATCGTTCGACAAGACGACACCACTGCCAAACTGCGCTTGCTCTATGTGGACGCAGCCGTCAGAGGGCAAGGCTTGGGCAAGCGCTTGGTCAACGAATGCATCGAATTCGCCAGAAGCGCCGGCTACCAACACATGGTGCTATGGACCAACGACATCCTCACCACAGCCAGACACATCTACGAAACTGCTGGCTTTAAGCTCATCGAACAAGAAGCACACCATTCATTTGGCAAGGATTTGGTGGGGCAGAATTGGCAACTTGATTTGTAAATTGTCTTAACAACTATTACAAAAGCTGAGGCATGACTGTGGCATGAACTGAGACATTTTTTTTGGAAACGCGCATAATCAATTCGCTGTTCGTGACTGTCATATCTGATGCAACACCAATAGGAGTTATTTGATGAAAGCCATCCAAAATTTATTTCAGCGCATTGTCGTTAACACTCTTTCTGTTGCAGTGCTAATAGGCATCGCCATCCCATCCGCATTTGCAGATGCCGATCTGCCGAAATCGAAAGACCACCCGCTGCTCACACGCTTTCCAGATTCGCGCATCACCGAGTATCAAAAAACATTCAATGCAGTTGAATTCAAAGTCAGCTCTGCCAAAGACGGCAAGCTGGGTGCTGGCGTAAAAACTGAAAAAAAGACAATTGAAGGCGATGCCACCATCATCCATTATTTTCACAACATCCCCGACAAGCAACCCAGCCCATTGCAGTTGATCCGCAATTATCAAAATGCTATCAAGTCCATTGGTGGTGAAGTCGTCTATGACCGTGTACCGCGTGACAACGATGGTGGTGAAACAACCTTGCGTGTGACGACTGGTGGCAAAGATGTTTGGGTACGCGTTGAGCCTGGCATTTTCAGCGCGCCAACACAAAGCTACAAAATTTGGATTGTCGAAGTTGCTGCCATGCAGCAAGTAGTGTCGGCAAACAAGCTGCTGGATGAATTAAACAAAAATGGATTTGCAACCCTCTACATCAACTTTGATACCGGCAAGCATGATTTAAAGTCGGATGGGCTAGCCACTGTCAAAGAGATTGTCACCATGCTGAAATCAGCCCCTGCAATGAATATTTCAATTGAAGGACACACCGATAACGTCGGTCAGCCGCAAGCGAATAAGTTACTGTCTGAAAACCGTGCCAAAAGCGTGATGAACGCGGTCAATGCAGGTGGCATTGACGCCAAGCGACTCAGTGCATCAGGGTTTGGACAAGAACGCCCCATTGCGGATAACCGCAGTGAAGATGGGCGTGCGAAAAATCGGCGTGTTGAATTGGTTAAAAAATAAATATTCAAGCACTTCAGGTTTACAAGCAAGACCTAACGAATATCGGGTGAGGGCACAGTAGGTACGCCTTGGGCCAAGGCTGCTTCATGTTGCACTTGTAAGGCCCGTTGAAACGCTGGTCTTTGTTTCAAACGCTCCCAATATGCCGCTACGTTTGATGCAAATTCTGGTTTGAAACCCAGATGCTCAGCCAATTGCAAGGCATAACCCACAGACACATCAGCCGCAGTAAAACGGTTGGCGCAAATGTACTCTTGCTGATTCAGTGCGGCGTCTACCGCGCGTAAACGCGCCAGAAACCAACGGCTGTAATCCGTTGCCACTTGCGGCTGGCGACGCTCCGCACTTTCAAAATGGGTGTAGCGCAACACCAATGTTTGCGGAAAGGTCAAGGTCGCCTCGCCCATGTGCAAATAATTCAAGTAGCTGCCATAAGCTGGATCGTTCACTGGCACATCAAACTCATTGGGACTGTAACGCGCTGCCAAATACTGGCACATGGCAGCAGATTCAGTCATGCGAATATCACCATCACACAACAGCGGCACAGTACCCAACGGGTTGTCTTGCAAATATTCCCGCGCCAAAACCCGTGGCGGAAAAGGCAGCATACGCAGCTGATAAGGAATACCCAACTCTTCCAACATCCACAATGGGCGAAACGAACGCGCGCTGACGCAGTGGTGTAGGGTGATCATGCTTACAGATTAGCCAATTGTTAGAGTTGTATTTGCAACCGCTGGTTTCAAAATCACGGAATAAAAAACGCAAATTTCATTTGCTAATAACTCAATCAGCCTAAGACTATTGAGATTATTTTGCTTCAAAATAATTTTCTTCAATAATTCCTGAACCTATAAAGCTTGCGACGACCATTGAATCATTTCGCAACATTCTTTTCAAGGCTACGCGCAATAATTTCGCATCGTTTGGAAAATCAGTTGCACCGCTCCATTCGTCTGCAATGCGCGTTGCAATTGCACTCGACCAATTATTTAATTCATTCTTAGTCATAGTTGAATTTTCATGATTTCAAATAAACACGATTTCTATGTTCCGCAAGGAAAATTGGACTGGGACTGTGATGCAAAGGTAACTTAAATTTCTCAGTGCAATATTTTTTCCAATTTTCAATTGCATTAACAAAATGTAGGTTTTGCCATATCAAATCGATATGTTCATCAAAGTAAAAATATCCGTACTCAAACAATTTATCGTGCATAGAGCAAAAGCAAATCGTGTTGGACAATAATCCACGTGCCATTGGTTTGTCTGCCCATCTTGCAATATGACTAGTGACCAAAAGTCGGCCATCATTAATGTCGCAAAGTGCACATTGATTTCTATAATTTTTAAGTGTTAATCTTCTCAAAGCGCCCATACCCTGACGCACACGTACTGTCTGAATAGTATTTGAGGTTGCTACTTCATCAAGGATTAAATTCCCATTATCAATAGCGTTTTCAAGGACATCGTCAGGCAAGTCTTCAGTTAATACATTTACTGGGACATGATTTAACGTATATTCACCATTGTTAT
The DNA here is from genome assembly GCA_016705065.1 of Candidatus Aalborgiella aggregata. GTDB lineage: Bacteria > Pseudomonadota > Gammaproteobacteria > Burkholderiales > Burkholderiaceae_C > Aalborgiella > Aalborgiella aggregata. Next base: position 221,010 of record JADIYY010000002.1, read on the forward strand.
TTGAAAAGAATAAAAAACCCTCATCGCGTAACTCTTGCAATATCCGGCTAATAGTTTGCTTCGGCGTTTGACCACTTTTATGTGTGTCATTTATTATTGGTTCTAATTCTTCTTCTAAAAATTTTAATCTTTGAATTTGAATAGTCTTATGACGCGCAGAATATCGATTTAATGCCAACTTAACTGCTGCTTGCCATGATAAAGACATATAAATCTCAAGTTCTTATTAAAAAATATCTATGCCTCACTCCCACTCAATCGTCGCTGGCGGTTTGGAACTCACGTCGTAGGTTACGCGGTTGATGCCGCGAACCTCGTTGATGATTCTTGATGACACTTTTTTGAGCAAGGCGTAGGGCAGCTCGGCCCAGTCTGCTGTCATGAAGTCGCTGGTTTGTACGGCGCGCAGGGCTACCACGTAGTCGTAGGTGCGGCCGTCGCCCATGACGCCTACGGATTTTACCGGCAGGAACACGGTGAAGGCTTGGCTGGTGGCGTCGTACCAGGTCTTTTTGGGGTGGCGTGTGTTCACTGGCTCGTTGGCAGCGGGCACATAGGGTGTGTTGCGCAGCTCTTCGATGAAGATGGCATCGGCTCGGCGCAGCAGGTCAGCGTATTCTTTTTTAATTTCGCCCAAAATGCGCACACCCAAACCGGGGCCTGGGAAGGGGTGGCGGTAGACCATGTCGGGCGGCAAGCCCAATGCCACGCCCAGTTCGCGCACTTCGTCTTTGAACAATTCGCGCAAAGGCTCTAGCAGTTTCAAACCCAGTTGCTCGGGCAAGCCACCCACGTTGTGGTGGCTTTTGATGACGACGGCTTTTTTGTTTTTAGCGCCACCGGATTCAATCACGTCGGGGTAGATGGTGCCTTGGGCCAACCATTTTGCTCCGTTTTGCTAGCACCTGAGGCAGTTAATTTGCCGGCTTCAGCCTTAAATACCTCTACAAATTCGCGACCAATGATCTTGCGCTTGGCTTCAGGGTCGCTCACCCCTGCCAAGTGACCAAGGAACTGCGCTTCGGCATCCACGCGAATCACCTTGGCATGCAGTTTGCCCACAAACATGTCCATCACCATATCGCCCTCGTTCAAGCGCAACAAGCCGTGGTCCACAAAACGCAGGTCAATTGGTCTCCAATGGCGCGGTGAATCAGCGCAGCGGCAACGGATGAATCGACGCCGCCAGACAAACCCAAAATCACCTCTTCCGTGCCCACTTGCTCACGTATGCGCGCAACGGCTTCTGAGATGTAGTCGCCCATGATCCAGTCGGCACGGGTGCCACAAATTTCCAGCACAAAGCGCTCCAAAATCTGTTGGCCTTTGATGGTGTGCGTTACTTCGGGGTGGAACTGCACCGCGTAAAACTTGCGCGCTTCGTCGGCCATACCAGCGATTGGGCAGGCATCGTTAGACGCCATCAGCTTGAAGCCGGGCGGCATGTCGATGACTTTGTCGCCGTGGCTCATCCACACGTCCAACATGCCGTGACCTTCAGCCGTGGTGCTGTCCACGATGCCGTCTAGCAAAGCGGTGTGGCCGCGTGCGCGAATTTGCGCCGAGCCAAACTCGCGCGTTTTACCCGCCTCTACCTTGCCACCCAATTGCTGCGCCATGGTTTGCATGCCGTAGCAAATGCCCAACACCGGCACGCCCAGCTCAAAAACAGCTTGCGGTGCTTTGTCGGTTTCATCCTCATACACGCTGGCATGGCTACCAGACAAAATCACACCTTTGAGATTGCCATCAGCCGCATAAGCTTTGACCCATTCGTCAGACACATCGCAAGGATGCACCTCGCAAAACACATGCGCCTCGCGCACACGGCGGGCAATGAGCTGCGTGACTTGAGAGCCGAAATCGAGAATGAGGATTTTTTGGTGGGACATGAAACTAGGACGAAATGATTGGAACGGTAATATTTACTTTGTATTTTCTGCTTTAACAAACGAGTTACCCTTTGCATCTTCAATCTTCAAAAATGCATTTCGAACTGTTTTATTGCGAACGGATTCTGGGCATTTTTGGATTGCTGATTTGATGTCTTGATCAGTTACAGGAGAGATACTCAAATGCCCAGGTAGTGCTACACCTAAGCCAAAAATATTTTTACCAGACTCAGTGGTAATTTTTACTTTACCAATGTTAATAATTTCTCCTTTTGCCAAAGTAAAAGGTAAATTAAATTGATTCTCTTTTTTAATTGAATATCCAGTGCCACCGCCAGCAAAGTTGGTAAAAGTGAGTGTATAAAAAGCATAAGGCCCAGCTGGCAAAGCCATGGCAAAAGTGATAGCCTTTTTCCCGCTTTTCACGGTTTACAAAAATCATATTCGGTATCTTTGATAATCGCCCCACCAAAGGTAGCGTTCAAATTATTCCCAACATCCGTATCTTCTAAGTTTTTGAAATATGCCGTGAGTGAATTAAACATGTGGTAACAATTTTCTTTTTGTGGCGAACATTCCACAGCAAAAGTTCCCAGTCAAATAAGCACGGCCAGATTCTGGAATGCCAGCCAAACGCTCATTGATACGATCAGAATTTGTGGCACAGCCAGCTAATATTGCTGCAATAGAAAATGCAAAAAATACACGAAAAAATTTCATGGAGTCTCCGGTAAAAAAGAATAGTTAGATTTGTTATTCAGAGCGATAGTTAGGTGCTTCTTTGGTGATTTGCACGTCGTGGACGTGGCTTTCGCGGATGCCGGCGCTGGTGATTTCGACGAACTCGGCTTTGTTTTGCATGTCTTCAATCGTCGCGCAGCCGCAGTAGCCCATGCTGGCGCGAATGCCGCCGGCCATTTGGTAGACGATGCTGACCATTGAGCCTTTGTAGGGCACGCGACCTTCAATGCCTTCAGGTACAAGTTTGTCAGCATTGGGGTTGCCGGTGGATGATTCTTGAAAGTATCGGTCGGCGCTGCCTTGCTGCATAGCGCCAATGCTGCCCATGCCGCGGTAGCTTTTGTAGCTGCGCCCTTGGAACAACACTATTTCGCCCGGCGCCTCTTCAGTGCCGGCAAACATGCCGCCCATCATCACGGTGGACGCGCCCGCTGCCAGCGCTTTGGCAATATCGCCGCTGTAGCGAATGCCGCCATCGCCAATCAACGGTACGCCAGTACCTTTTAATGCTGTGGCCACACTATCAATCGCCATGATCTGCGGCACACCCACACCCGCTACTATGCGGGTGGTGCAAATGCTGCCAGGGCCAATGCCCACTTTAACGGCATCGGCACCGGCTTCCACAAGTGCCAGTGCGGCTGAGCCGGTGGCGATGTTGCCGCCGATAACTTCAACTTGCGGATAGTTCTTTTTAACCCAGCGCACACGCTCAATCACGCCGTGGCTGTGGCCATGTGCGGTATCCACCACAATGGCATCCACACCGGCTTTCACCAGCGCTTCCACGCGCTCTTCGGTGCCCTCGCCCACACCCACCGCTGCACCCACACGCAAGCGACCGGTATCGTCGCGCGCGGCGTTGGGGAAGTTGAGTTGTTTGGTGATGTCTTTGACGGTGATGAGGCCTTTGAGCTCAAACGCATCGTTCACCACCAACAGGCGTTCTAAGCGGTGTTTGTTGAGCAAAGTTTTCGCTACATCGGGCGAGGTGCCATCAGGAACCGTGATCAAGCGCTCACGCGGTGTCATGATCTCGCTGACAGGCTGGTCGTAGCGGGTTTCAAAGCGTAAATCGCGGCCCGTCACAATGCCAACCACTTTGCCACCATCACAGACCGGAAAGCCAGATACACCGAGTTGATCCGACAGCGCCATGACCTGGCGCACGGTGGTGGTAGGGGTGATGACAACGGGGTCACGCAGCAAACCGCTTTCATACCGCTTCACTTTGGCCACTTGCGCGGCTTGCTCTTGTGCGGTGAGATTTTTATGAACGATGCCGATACCGCCCTCTTGCGCAATGGCAATGGCCAAGCGGGATTCGGTCACGGTGTCCATTGCCGCTGACACCAATGGCATGTTCAGGCGAATATTGCGGGTGAACTGGGTGGCGAGAGAGACGTCCTTGGGCAGGACCTGAGAGTATGCTGGCACCAACAAGACATCGTCAAATGTGAGTGCTTTGCCTAGTAAACGCATTGGGAGGGCTCCAAAGCCATGTATTGTACCTTGCGCGGTTTTGATTTTTAACCCGTTCAGGCTAAACTTGCGGGTATGAAACTCAAGTATTTTTTAAGCCTAACTGCCCTTGCATGTGTTTTGCCCGTTGTTGCGCAATACCAATGGATTGATGCCAATGGCCGCAAAGTCTACAGTGACCAGCCGCCACCAGCGAGCGTACCCGCTAAAAAAGTGGTGCAGCAACCCAGAAATACAACCGTTCCCGCCAACCTAGAAACCATCAAACCAACAGATAACGCTACGCCCTCCGATGCGAAATCTGACGCAAAAACGGATGGCAAAACTGTGAACGAAAATAGCAAAGCCAGCCCAACTGCGAAAAAAGACCCCAACGCCGGCAAAGAGAAAGAGCTAGAAGCCAAAAAGAAAGCGGCTGAAGAAGCCGAAACCGCCAAGAAAAAAGCCGAAGCCGACAAACAACCGCCGCACGCGCGGATAACTGCGAACGCGCCAAACGCGCCAAAATGTCCTTGGATTCAGGAATCCGATCCACCATTACCAACAGCAAAGGCGAACGCGAATTCATGGACGATGCCGCTCGCATGGTAGAAACCAAACGCATCGAAGGCATTATTGCCGCAGACTGCAAATAGACCAATCTGGTCGAAAATATATAAGAAATTGGCCTAGCCGGCGTATTGATTGCCTAGTATGCTATTATATTTATAGCATTTAACATGCCGTTATGTTAACCAATAATCATTTTCGGTGATTGATAACGTGCGCTAAAAAAGCATTAGCCACAACCGACAAGTGTTTACCTGAGAGGTAAGCGGCATACCATTGGCGTCGCAAGGGGAAACCGACTACGTCAAGCGGCTGCAGCAAACCATCGGAACCCTCAAGTGTCAATGCGTATTGCGACATCACCGATACCCCCAAACCACTGGCAATGGCTTGTTTAATTGCCTCGTTGCTTCCCAGCTCCATACGTACTTTCAGCGATAAACCTTTACTGGCAAAAAAACTCTCAGCTGCCAGGCGTGTACCTGAACCTGATTCACGCAAAATGAATGGCTCCTGCACAATGCGGGCCAGCGGTATTCGCTTTTTGCCAACCAAATCATGTTGTTTGGTCGCCACCACGACCAAGGGGTTGTCTGCAATCGATGTAGCTATCACATCAACTCCTTCCGGTGGAGTACCCAAAATTACCAAGTCATCCTCGTTATTGGCCAATCGTCCCAATAATTTCTCACGATTGGTAACTGTCAAAGATGCCTCGATTCCTGGATATTTCAAGCAAAATTCGCCCAATAAACGGGGAATCAAATACTTTGCTGTTGTGACCATGGCGACGCGCAAACGCCCACTTTTTAAGCCTTGCATATCGGATAAGCGCATTTCCAAGCGCTCAATGGCTGACACTGTCTCTCGGCTGGTTACGAGTACTTCATGACCTGCTGTGGTAAGAAATAACTGTTTTCCAATACGTTCAATGAGCTGCAAACCGACACTATCTTCCAATTGTTTCACCTGCGCAAACACGGCTGGTTGCGTCAAATGTAATTCCTCAGCGGCGCGAGTGTATGACAGGTGGCGTGCCACCGATTCGAAGATATGGAGTTGACGTAGGCTAAATCGCATCGTGGGCAATTATAAGTAAAACCATATTCTTAGTATAAAAACTATTCAGTTTTAATTATTCATAAAGCTGCCTAAACTCCGCGTCAACCCGAATGGTTCGGGGGAATTTAACTCAAAGATTGGAGATATAGATGGCTGTAAAAACATATAACGCTGGCGTGAAAGAGTATCGCCAAACTTACTGGACACCGGACTACACCCCACTTGACACTGACATTTTGGCTTGCTTCAAAATCACACCACAAGCGGGTGTGCCCCGCGAAGAAGTAGCTGCCGCAGTGGCTGCCGAATCCTCAACCGGCACCTGGACCACTGTGTGGACAGATTTGCTAACCGATTTGGATTACTACAAGGGTCGAGCCTACCGCATAGAAGACGTGCCAGGAGATGACACATGCTTTTATGCATTCGTAGCCTACCCTATCGATCTGTTCGAAGAGGGTTCTGTCGTCAATGTGATGACTTCGCTGGTGGGCAATGTGTTCGGTTTTAAAGCATTGCGCGCATTGCGTTTGGAGGACGTGCGCTTCCCAATTGCGTATGTCAAAACATGTGGCGGGCCGCCTGCAGGTATTCAAGTTGAACGTGACCGCATGAACAAATATGGCCGCCCATTATTAGGTTGCACCATTAAACCGAATTGGGTTTGTCAGCAAAGAATTACGGACGAGCTTGTACGAATGCTTGCGTGGAGGTTTGGATTTCACCAAGGATGACGAAAACGTCAACAGCCAACCGTTCATGCGTTGGCGCGATCGTTTTGCATTTGTGCACGAAGCCACATTGAAAGCCGAACGCGAAACAGGCGAACGCAAAGGACACTACCTCAACGTCACTGCACCCACGCCTGAGGAAATGTACAAACGTGCCGAATTTGCCAAAGAAATCGGGGCTCCTATCATCATGCACGATTATCTGACAGGCGGCTTGACAGCTAACACAGGCCTAGCAAACTGGTGTCGTGACAACGGAATGTTGCTTCACATTCACCGTGCTATGCACGCCGTGCTGGATCGAAACCCGCACCACGGCATTCACTTTCGTGTGCTGACCAAAATTTTGCGATTATCGGGTGGCGATCATTTGCACTCTGGCACAGTGGTTGGCAAGCTTGAAGGTGATCGCGATGCCACTTTAGGCTGGATTGACATCATGCGTGATAGTTTCATTAAAGAAGACCGCAGTCGCGGCATTTTCTTTGACCAAGATTGGGGCTCCATGCCTGGCGTGATACCTGTTGCCTCAGGCGGTATTCATGTGTGGCACATGCCAGCCTTAGTTTCAATTTTTGGCGATGACTCTGTGCTGCAGTTTGGCGGTGGCACGCTCGGCCACCCATGGGGCAATGCGGCCGGCGCTGCGGCTAACCGGGTGGCTTTAGAAGCCTGTGTTGAAGCACGCAACAAAGGTGTGGCTGTCGAAAAGAAGGAAAGGCAATCCTGACCGCCGCGGCCCTGCACTCGCCCGAGTTGAAGATTGCCATGGAAACTTGGAAAGAAATCAAGTTCGAATTTGATACGGTCGACAAGCTTGATATTGCACATAAATAAGCCGATCAATTTAACTTTCTTTAACTTTTTCTAAATTTATTTTTTACGTATTTTGAAAGGAAATCACATATGTCTGACGTCATGGATTACAACTCTCGCCTCTCCGATCCTGCCAGCCGAAAGTTTGAAACTTTTTCTTACCTGCCAGCAATGGATATCACCAGCATCAAAAAACAGGTTGAATACCTGATCAAGAAAGGTTGGAACCCCGCTGTTGAGCACATTGAACCGCAGTACCTTATGGATTCATATTGGTACATGTGGAAATTGCCGATGTTTGGCGAAACCGATGTGGACAAGGTTTTGGCCGAAGCTGAGGCTTGCCATAAAGCTAACCCTGACAACCACGTTCGATTGATTGGTTACAACAACTTCAATCAATCACAAGGCACGGCTATGGTCGTCTTCCGCGGAAAAACAGTTTAAGCCAAGCTGCAAGTATGTTGCCAACGAACCCAGCTGCGCTATGCACGCGGCTGGGGGCTGTATGAATCATAAAGGAGAAAGTAATGAGTACGATCATCGACCAATATCGCATCAAAAAAGAACCCTACTATCGTGCCGTATCAGATGAAGTAGAGCTATTTGATGCAGCGTATTCGGTGCGCATGCCGATGATGCTTAAAGGTCCGACAGGCTGCGGCAAAACACGCTTTGTTGAATACATGGCACATAAACTGAACAAACCACTGATAACCGTTGCATGCAATGAAGATATGACAGCATCAGACTTGATTGGGCGATTCTTACTTTCAGCGCAAGGTACTGAATGGCATGACGGTCCATTGGCCATCGCAGCACGGCATGGGGCAATATGTTATTTGGATGAGGTGGTAGAAGCACGCCAAGACACCACTGTCGTGATTCACCCACTAACCGACAACCGGCGCGTGTTGCCTTTGGAGAAAAAAGGGGAGCTATTGCAAGCTCACCCCGATTTTCAGATAGTTATATCCTACAACCCAGGTTATCAATCTTTAATGAAAGATTTGAAACAGTCAACCAAACAACGTTTTGGTGGTCTAGATTTCACCTATCCCGAACATGCTATCGAAACAGAGGTTGTAGCACATGAATCTGGCGCCAACACCGAGACAGCGGGCAAACTGGTGTCAATTGCCGAACGCTCACGCAACCTTAAGGGACACGGTCTTGATGAAGGCTTGTCCACCCGGATGTTGATTTACGCTGGAAGTTTAATAGCCAAGGGCGTAAGTCCACAAGCAGCATGCCGTGTTGCGCTGGTACGACCCATTACCGACGACCCCGACATGCGCGACGCGCTAGATGCAGCAGTCAGCACGTTCTTTTAATCAAAGGATGTTGGGTATGTCGTTTAATCTTGCGGATTACGCTGAGTTGCTCGAAGACTTATCAGCGCACAGCCAAAATGCATTGCAGGCACATTGGCATGAAGCCACCAAAACCTTATCACCGCGCGGTTTGGACAATTATCTAAAGGGTGCTGCAGCCATTCATGGTTTGGGCAAGGGTGATTCACTGGTGGCAACTTGGTTAGAAGCCGCTCCAGCAGTTTCCAAAGAGATTGGTGAGGATGTGCTTGGCGAATTGGTTACAGCATCACTCGAAATGGCATCGCGCACTTCTGGCGCGGTCATTGAGCGCTTGTTGGCTACTGCCGGTACTGCGTCCAATCGTCTAGGCGATGCCGAATTATTTATCAAGTACCTGCAGTTTATCAACACATTGATAGCGCAAGTGCCACGCGGTGTACGTCCAATGTTGGACAAACTGGAAGTGCTTTTCCAACACCTGACTTTGGGAGGCTTACGTCGCTGGGCTTTATGGGGTGCGAACGCACATCGTACCAATTTCGACGAGCAGATTCGCTACTTTAATTTGGAATCTAAAGAATCTTTAGCAATCTTACAAAAGGAGCGCAAAGGCACCTTGCTGGTCGATGTACAGCGCCGTATCAACATGTATTTACGTGCATTGTGGGCACGTGATTTTTTTATGCGCCCAACCTCAGGTGATTTCGAATCAAGACAAGGCTATCGACCCTATATCGAAGATTACCTGATACACATTCCTGATGCATTCGATGACTTTACCCCCCGAAGGACAAGAACCTGTTTTGGGATGCCCATCTCTGCCGAATCGATGACACCGTTACAAATGGCAGTGATTAGTGTGATTGAAGATGCCCGTGTCGAGGCATTGTCCATTCAACGTTTTCCTGGTTTGAAGAATCTCTGGTGCAAACTACACACGGCCACTCCAAGTATGGATAAGAACCTAGGTGATTTCTTGAATCGCTTGGCACGTGCATTGCTAGACGAAAGTTATCAGGACAATGACGATTGGATTACACAAGGACGCCAGTTGTTTATGCAAGCAGATGACAATCTCCATAGCAACCAAATATCTTGGGAAATTGGCGTAGAGTTGGCACACAGTTTGACTATGAAGCGCATGGCATTCCACCCCAGAACTGACATATTAACTGTACCGTACCGTGACGATAATCGCTATTTTTGGGCGTTTCAGGAATTTGATTTCCGCAAAGCTGCCAATGCTGGCTACGATACCAGCAAGCAAGTTCGCAAATATGTCAACGTAATGGAAATGGTTAACGAGATTGACGTAGAAACGGCAGGTGAAGATGCTGGAGAAATTTGGGTTCTCAACTCAGAGTTGTTTCCATACGAAAATATTGGTGATGACAGCCAGGGTCTGAGTTTCAATGAATTAGAAGGCAAAGAACCTATCTCTGATCCATTTCACTATTCCGAATGGGATTATCAAATTCAATTGGAACGACCTGCGTGGTCAACCGTGATTGAGAAACGTGCGAAAAAAGGTGAATTGCAAGTTATCGAAGACATCACTCAACAATACAAGCGTGAAATTCACCGTATGAAGTTTTTACTGGATGCCTTGCAACCACAAGGCGTTCAAAGGATAAGAAGACTTGAAGATGGTGATGAAATTGATGTCAATGCAGCCATTGAAAGCTTAATCGACATCCGCATGGGCAATCAACCCGACCCACGCATCATGATGAGAAGTGTCCGAAAAACACGAGATTTTTCCATATTGGTGTTGCTCGACTTGTCTGAATCAACCAACGATAAAGTGCAAGATCAAACTTATTCGGTACGCGAATTGACGCAACAAGCATGCGTGCTGTTGGCGGATGCAATTAACAAAGTTGGTGATTCCTTTGCACTACATGGTTTTTGCTCAAATGGACGCCACGAAGTTGATTATTTTCGATTCAAAAATTTTGACCAACACTGGGATGATGATGCCAAATCCAAATTAGCTGGCATGTCTGGACAGCTGTCAACCCGAATGGGCGCTGCCGTTCGTCATGCAGGGTGCCATCTGCAAAAGCAAATTTCGGCTAAAAAATTGCTGATCGTTATCACAGACGGCGAACCTGCAGACGTAGATGTGCGTGATCCGCAATATTTGCGAATGGACACCAAAAAAGCCGTTGAAGATATCGCCAAGTTCGGTGTGACAACCTTTTGCATAAGCCTTGACCCACGCGCTGACAATTACGTTTCGCGCATTTTTGGACAAAGAAATTACATGGTAGTTGACCAAGTGCAACGATTACCTGAAAAACTACCATTGCTCTATGCAGGACTCACCAGATAGAAAGACACACATGGAATCTACCTACCCCGGAATACACAACGATAATCACGGCCTCACCCAGTTAGGTCGCATCGTATTGGCCGGATGGCTGTTTGGCTTAATTCCTGAAACTGAAGATTGCAAAGAGTGGTCTTTGGGGCGTATGCAATCTTTAATGGAACAAGTGCAATCCGAATGGGACAAATATGGCAACCTGCCACGTCAATTGCCACTCGACCTTCAAAAACGCCATTTCGCAATTTACGACAAAGCGATACAAGCAGCGCATCAAAAAGGTTGGAATCCTCAATTAGGGGAGGACGAATAGAAGGCATCATCGGAGCCGATGGCAAATAGACCAAACCAGTCTAAAATTTATAAGTAATTTCCCTCTAGATGACCTATATATTGCCTAGTATGCTATTAAATATATAGCTTCATTCCGCGCAGGCCAATCTTTCATTAGATGCGACTGCTACTGCCGTGCGATATGCCAGATATTCCTGTTCATTCCATCGCCGCCTTTGTCGCCAGGCTTGTCGTCGGCATAGAACCGGTACAAAGGCCTGCCCTTGTATGCCCACTGCTTAGTGCCGTCCTGTCTGGTAATTAAAGTGTAATCACCAGTTGCAGTATCTTTGTCCACCGCCAAATAAGGTGGAAAGATATTGCTACAAGGCGGATTGCAAACGCTCACGCCGGAACCAACAACATCGTTGTCGAAGGTATACAGTGTGTGACCCGTTTGAGTAAGAAGGATGCCGTTTGAGACGACAGGCTGCGCTAAGACAGCGTGAAAAATGGTCACAATGAACAATGTAAGCAGCACAGAAACTTTATTTACACGCATAAATACTCCGTTCAAATTAAACATTCTTCAGCTTACTCAATCGCAGCGTATGTGTTCTTGATGCGCATCAAACAGTGACTGGATGCCAGTCTTGTTGACATCAATAACCTGCCTTACCACCCACTCTGCGCTTGGCAAACAGACCTGCACCTTTGGACTTGGCGCCCTGCTTTTGAAAGCGTTCACGGCCTGGCGACTTTGGGGTCTACTTTGAGGGGGCGGTAGATTTCGATTCGGTCTTGGTTTTCTAACACGTGTGATGGACTTGTCTTTTTGCCCCAAATTCCCACTGTGTTGCCTTCAGACAAGGCAATGTCCAGCATCTCGGCTTGCTGCAAAGCTTGCAGAACGGTACAACCGCTGTGCACGACCATTGACTTTTCTTGCACTTCTCTTGGCGCGGGTGAATACACCACAGTGATGTTGAGCAAAGCTGTCATTAACTGTATCAGCCGTAAACCTGCTCGGCACGCTTCACAAACGCATCGACAAAACTGGCAGCGATTTTGTCAAACACCGGGCCAACCAGTTTAGCCAGCATGGGGTTGTCAAAACCGTAATTTAAGCGCAGCTCGGTGCGGCAGGCACCTTGGCTGGCATCGCCTACAGGAATAAAGTCCCAACGTCCGTCCAGTTTTGAAAAAGGGCCATTCACCAATGTCAATATCACGTGCCTGGCTTGGGTGACCTCATCAATGTGGTGCTCGTTTTGAGTGGTGAACGATTGCTTCACACCACCGATGGCTATCCCAACTTCCGCACTCATGCCAGTATCCGTTAGTGCCAGCACGCGTGCATGGTCACACCACGGCAGAAACTGCGGATAGTGAACCACGTCGGTCACCAAATCAAACATTTGTGCGGTGCTGTACCAGATGAGGACGGACTTGTGAACGGTTTTCATGGACAATGTGATGTGTACAGTTTGAATTATCGCCAATATTTTCGCTTCCACTTTTTGACATGGCCAAATCTCCTTCACCCGTATCTCCACCGACCAAGCCCAAGCCGACTGCTGCCAAAGCCAAGTCTGACGCCAAACCGGTGCAAACACGCATTGCTGACAACAAGAAAGCCGCTTTCAATTATTTTTTGAAGAGCGCTTTGAATGCGGCATGGTGCTGGAAGGTTGGGAAGTGAAGTCATTGCGCGCTGGCAAAGTGCAGTTGACCGATGGTTATGTGGTGATACGCAATGGTGAGCTGTATTTAATCGGCTGCCAAATCAACCCCATGCACACCGCATCGACCCACGTGAACCCAGACAATGTGCGCACCAAAAAACTGCTGCTACACCGCGAAGAAATTGACAAACTGATTGGCAAAGTCGAGCAAAAGGGCTACACCTTGGTGCCCGTTAACATTCACTGGAAAGCTGGCAAAGTGAAGTGCGAAATCGCGCTGGCCAAAGGCAAGGCCGAGCACGACAAACGCGACACCATCAAAGACCGTGAAGGCAAACGCGAAGTAGAGCGTGCGATGAAGTCACGCTCTAAATAAGGATTGGATTAGCGCTTTTTAACTGCGGTTTTTTTGACTGCAGCTTTTTTAGGTGCTGCTGTTTTAGAAGCAACTTTCACTTTAACAACTGCAGCAGCTTTTGGCTTTGCAATGGCCTTGGTCTTCACAGCTGCTTTCAATACAGGCTTTGCTATTGGCTTTGCAACAGGCTTGGCAACTGCCGTTTGTTTCACATGGTTTTTAGCAATAAAGGCTTGCACCTCAGGGTAAACCTGTTCGCGCCAGCGACGACCGCTAAAAATACCATAGTGACCAGCACCTTTGGCTTCGTAGTGTTCTTGTTTGTCTTTGGGTATGCCTTTGCACAAACCGTGCGCGGCACGGGTTTGGCCTGATCCTGAAATATCGTCCAACTCACCCTCTACGGTCAAGAGTGCGGAGGTGGTGATGTCTTGCGGCTTCACGCGCTCCAATTTGCCTTGTGGGTTTTGCACATCCCATGTACCTTTGACCAATTTAAATTCTTGGAAAACGGTGGCGATGGTTTCCAAATAGTAATCGGCGTCCATGTCCAGCACAGCGTTGTATTCGTCATAAAACTTGCGATGCGAATCGGCACTGGAATTGTCGCCTTTGATCAAATCATTGAAGTAATCAAAATGGCTGTTTTGGTGGTTTTGCGGGTTCATGGCCACAAAGCCGCTGTGTTGCAAAAAGCCTGGATAGACCTTGCGGCCTGCGCCTTCAAAATTACTTGGCACACGGTAAATCACATGGCTTTCAAACCATGACAAGGGTTTATTCATGGCCAAATTGTTCACGGCTGTTGGCGACAAACTGGCATCAATCGGTCCACCCATCATCACCATAGACAGCGGCGTTTTTTCACCGCGCGATGCCATCAATGACACTGCTGCCAATACTGGCACAGTGGGTTGGCACACACTCATCACATGGCAGTTGCCATATTGGGCTTGCAGGTGACGAATAAATTCTTGCACGTAGTTGGCGTAATCATGCAGATGAAACTCACCTTCTGTCAATGGCACTGTGCGGGCATTTTTCCAATCGGTGATGTAGACCTTGTGATCTTTGAGCATGGTGCGCACAGTGTCGCGCAACAGCGTGGCGTAGTGGCCAGACAGCGGCGCAACAATCAATACTGCAGGTTGGTCTTTGAGTTTTTGCAAAGTGGCAACGTCATCGGTGAAGCGCTTGAAGCGAATCAAATCACAAAACGGTTTGCTCATTTCGATGCGCTCATTGATCGAAATTTCAACATCGCCCATTTCAACTGTATTGATGCCGAATTCAGGCTTCAAATAATCTTTGCCCAAACGGTACATCAAATCGTAGCCCGCAGACATGCGTTGCATGATGGGATTTTGGCTGAATGGCGATTTGGGGTTGCCCAAAACTTTGGACGATGCCTTGGCAAAATCGACAAACGGCTCCATCAGTGAGCGTTGTGTTTCGTAGAGTTGGTAAAGCATGGTGTTTTGTACCTTTAAAGTTAACAAAATAATTATGTTGCAGTGCAATATAACCTAAAATTTTGAATTCGAATGGAGTGAAAACCCCAATATCGACATAATCTTCATAATCAGACACAACTATGCTAAAAAATCTGCAAAATTTAACGCCTTCGCCCAAAATGCCTGTGCTATTTTTAGGACATGGATCGCCCATGAACGCGATTGAAGACAATTCTTATCGCCGCCAATGGCAAGCTTTAGGCCAAGAATTTGGCGATGGCAAGAAATATCCTCAACCAAGCCTGATTTTATGCATCTCAGCACACTGGATCACCCGTGGCTGGTGGCTCACAGGCATGGACAAGCCAAAAACCATTCACGATTTTGGTGGCTTTCCACAAGCACTGTTTGACCAACAATACCCCGCACTTGGCGCGCCCAAAGTGGCACAAGAGCTGAGCCGGTTATTGGTATCGCCCATTCCCAAAGGGTTTTTAGAAGTTGATTTAGAGCAATGGGGTTTGGACCACGGCACCTGGTCGGTGCTCAAACCCATGTTTCCAGCAGCGAATATTCCCGTTGTTCAACTCAGCATGGACTACAGCCGAGCGCCGATTGAACATTTCCAATTGGGACAACAGTTGCAACAATTGCGGCACCAAGGCGTTTTGATTGTGGGCAGTGGCAACATCGTGCACAACCTGCGCACGCTTGATCGCAACCGCCACGACAAGCCCTACGATTGGGCGTTGGAGTTTGATGCCATCACCGCCAAACATGTGGCAGACAAAAATTATGCCGCGCTAAGCGAATTTTTGAAACTCGGTTCACTCGCCACCCAAGCGCATCCTACCCACGACCATTATTTGCCCCTGCTCTATTCTGCTGGCGCTTTGGACAGCAAAGACGAGTTGCGCACGTTCAACGACAGCATCGACATGGGCTCCATATCCATGCGGTCTATGATTTGGAATTAAATGACACAACATTCACTACACCGCCGCACGTTCTTTGCACAGCTGATCACTTTCGTTGCAGGCTCATCACTGGGCAGCAACTTGTTCGCCAAAGTCAGCACCAAGTCTGCAGAACTTGTGTTGTTGGCGAAAAACGCACCCGCTGGCATAGACCCTGCAGGCTATTTGATCAGCGAAAAATTGGATGGCGTGCGTGCACTGTGGGACGGCAAGCAGTTGCGCTTTCGCAGTGGCAAAGCCATTGCTGCGCCTCAGTGGTTCACCGATAAGTTACCCAAAACCGCGCTGGATGGCGAGTTGTGGTTGGTACGCGGTGCGTTCGACAAGCTCTCTGGTATTGTTCGCAAAACGCAAGCCATTGACAGCGAGTGGCAGCAAGTCAACTACATGGTATTTGAGTTACCAGCCTACCAAAATTTTGCCAGCAAATCGTTTGAACAACGCCATGTGCAACTGCAAGCCATCGTGCAAGCAGCCAACTTTGCACCATTGCAAACGGTGCAGCAATTCACAGCGGCCAACCGCGCCACATTGGAAGCCAAACTGCAAGACGTTGTCAAAGCAGGTGGCGAAGGTTTGGTTTTGCATTTGGCCAAAGCGCCCTACACCACGGGGCGCAGCGATGTGCTGCTCAAACTCAAACCACAGCTGGATGCAGAAGCCACAGTGATATCGCACATTGCCGGCAAAGGCAAATACGCCGGCATGACAGGCGCACTCGTCGTCAAAACACCCGAAGGCATTCGCTTCAAGCTGGGCACAGGTTTATCAGACCAAGAACGCCAACACCCACCTGCCATTGGCAGCACTGTAACCTACACCTATAAAGATGTCACGCCATCAGGAAAACCACGATTTGCGAGTTTTTTACGGGCTTATGAGGCAGATTAAAAGGCTGATTAAGAAGCATTGAAGGCGTTTTCACAGTGTGTCAATTCAATTTGACAGAAGCTGTTGAGCTTGCTACATTTAACCCAAAGGTTAACTAGCAATTAAGAGACAGCACCATGCCCGCAGTATCCATATCCAAACAAGATTCATTAAGCGCGACTTTTGCCGCCTTGTCTGACCCAACGCGCCGCGCGATGCTCAAACGCTTGTCGCAAGGTGAGGCAACAGTCAATGATTTGGCGGCACCATTCAAAATGAGTTTGCCCGCCATTTCCAAACACATCAAGGTGCTGGAAAAAGCCGGCTTACTGACCAAAACCGTCCAAAAGCAGCAACGCCCTTGCAAGCTCAATGGTACCAAACTCAAGCAAGCTATCGATTGGATTGACCAATACAAGCTGCTGTGGGAAGGACGCTTAGACCGTTTAGATGAAGTGGCAAAGTCTTTGCAAACCACCGAAACCGCTATTGCTGCAGCAGCAGTGTCAAGCAAAGAGGAAATCGCTGCGGATACTGTTAAGAGTGATTTAGCTACAAATTTAATAGCAACTCAGGCAATCAATACAACTCCTACAGCCCAAAAAGACCAAATAAATTCGCCAAAAATCGAATCGCCACAGACCAAGACAAAAGCCGCTGCAAAATCTAAAAGGAAAAAAAATGAAGACGAAGGAACTCAACCCCAAATTGGATTTGACTTTTGAGCGCTTCATCGATGTGCCACCGCATTTGGTGTGGCGTGCTTGGACCGAACCCGATTTAATTAAACAGTGGTTTTGCCCACTGCCATGGAAAACCATTCACGCCGATGTGGATGTGCGCCCTGGCGGCAAAATGCACACAGTGATGCAATCACCAGAAGGTCAAGAGTTTCCAGGAACAGGTTGCTATTTAGAAACCATAAAAGACGAGCGCATTGTTTGGACCAATGCCTTGCTGCCCGGCTACAGACCTGCACCACCCAATGTGCCCTGCAATGACGAAGAACAAACCGAATTCATGTTCACCGCCATCGTAGAAATGGCGCCACACAAGGTGAATGGCGTGGATGGCACTCGCTACCGCGCCACTGTTCTGCATGCGGATCAAAAAGGCTGTCAAAAACACGATGCCATGGGCTTCGAAGCTGGCTGGAGCGCTGCCCTAGACCAACTGGTAGCGATGGTAAAAAAGGGAATTTGAATTATTTCTCAGCGACGGTTTTGAGTTTGTCCAAACCCGCTTGAAAGTCTTTGCCAATCATGTTGTCCATGTTGATGAACAGGCCCATGACTTTGGAAATCATGTTATTTTTGCCATCCATGCCCCAAGTGACTTTGGTGCTGTCACCTTCGGTCACCAATTTGAAATCGACTTGATTATTGGCTTCAAACGGTTGTTGAAAATGCAAGTCCATGCGCACCAGGTTGGGTGCGCTTGATTCGGTGATCAGCATATCGCCCTTACCCACCTCTTTGTTGCCTTCCCAGCCATAAGTTGCCCCTTTGCCAGCCGCGCTACCACCAAAGGTTTTCTTCATAGCAGGGTCGCGGTTATAAGGAGTCCAAGCGTCCCACTGGTGCAGGTCGTTGATGTAGGGGAAAATTTTGTCCGCAGGTGCCTTGATGCTGACAGAACGTTCCACACGAAAACTGTCTGGCTTGGTAGATGCAACAACCAAGACGATGACCAATAAAGCAACGAGTGCTAAAAAAAGTTTTGCAATCATAATTTTGCCCTCCTAAAAAAAGAAAAAGCATGAATGAATCACTCATTCATGCTCGAACCTTCATTCAACATGCACTACACATGTGAAGCCCATGATTAACCCATGTGCAAACCACCATTTACCGAGAAGTCTGCACCTGTGGTGTAGCCACCGTCTTCTGACGCCAACCATGCGATGATGGATGCGATTTCGGCTGGCTTGCCCAAGCGTTTGACCGGAATGGTTGCGACAATTTTTTCCAACACATCAGCGCGAATGGCGTTGACCATGTCGGTACCAATATAGCCTGGGCTAACAGTATTCACTGTCACACCTTTGGTCGCCATTTCTTGCGCCAGCGCCATGCTGAAACCATGCATGCCGGCTTTGGCGGCTGAGTAATTGGTCTGACCTGCTTGGCCTTTTTCGCCGTTGACCGAGCTGATGTTGATGATGCGGCCCCATCCCTTATCGACCATGTCGCCCACCACTTGCTTGGTGACGTTGAACATGCTGTTGAGGTTGGTTTCAATCACCGCATCCCAGTCTTCGCGTGTCATTTTTAAGAACATGCGGTCTTTGGTGATGCCGGCATTGTTTACCAGCACATCAATCACGCCGTGTTCGGCTTTGGCTTTGCTGAATGCTTCAACCGTCGATTCCCATGCGCCCACATTACCTACTGATGCGTAAAAGGTGTAGCCCAAAGCGGCTTGCTCGGCAATCCATTTGGCATGGTCGCGTGTTGGGCCACAGCCCGCAATGACTTTGAAACCTTCTTTATGCAGGCGCTGACAAATAGCGGTACCGATACCACCCATACCACCTGTGACGTAAGCTACTTTTCCATTCATGTTGATGCTCCTCTTTTAAGTTGTTAATTTATTTGTTTTACTATACTCTGATAATGCTATGCATTTAATAGCAATCTAGGCAATAAATACGCTGGCTATAGCCTGATTTTTCATATAAAACTGCTTAGACTATCTATATACATGGTTAACGCTCGATGGTCAGTGCGACACCCATGCCGCCGCCAATGCACAAGGATGCGATGCCTTTTTTGGCATTGCGTTTTTGCATTTCATGCAAGAGCGTGACCAAAATACGGCAGCCTGATGCACCAATTGGGTGGCCAATGGCAATGGCGCCACCGTTCACATTGATCTTGCTGGTATCCCAACCCATTTCTTGATTTACTGCACACGCTTGTGCGGCAAAGGCTTCGTTAATTTCCAGTAAGTCCAAATCTTGCGCTTTCCAGCCCGCACGTGCCAATGCTTTTTGCGATGCAGACACTGGCCCCATGCCCATCAGTGCGGGGTCAAGTCCTGAAGTAGCAAAGCTGGCAATGCGCCCCATCGGTGTCAAGCCCAATGCCGCTGCTTTGGCGGCTGTCATGACCATCACGGCCGCAGCGCCATCGTTGATACCTGAAGCGTTACCCGCAGTCACGCCGCCCGCTTTGTCAAACGCGGGACGCAGACCTGCCAAGGCTTCGGCATTGGTTTTGCGGTTGATGAATTCGTCTGCCGCAAACACAATCGGGTCGCCCTTTTTCTGTGCAATGCTGAACGGCAAGATTTCGTCTTTAAAACGACCGGCATCTTGCGCTGCCGCCGCTTTGGTTTGGCTGGCCAAAGCCAAAGCGTCTTGCATGTCGCGTGTAATCGCAAATTTCTTCGCCACGTTTTCAGCGGTAATACCCATGTGGTACTGGTTGTACACATCCCACAGGCCGTCCACGATCATGGAATCCACCATTTTCCAGTCGCCCATGCGCTGGCCGTCACGCGATCCTAACAACACGTGAGGCGCTGCACTCATGTTTTCTTGACCGCCTGCAATCACAATTTCGCTGTCGCCATAAGCTACGGCTTGTGCAGCCAGCATGACCGCTTTCAAGCCAGAACCGCATACCGCGTTAATGGTCAACCCGGGTGTGGCTTGGTTCAAACCACTTTTGATGACCGATTGGCGTGCTGGGTTTTGTCCAGAACCAGCTGCCAGCACTTGACCCATGATGACCTCGCCAATTTGGTCGGCGGATACGCCTGTGCGTTTGAGCAAGTCTGCAATCACGGCTGCACCGAGTTCAGGTGCTGGCGTTTTGGCCAAGGTACCACCAAATTTACCAACCGCAGTGCGGGTGGCAGATACGATAACAATGTCTTTTTCTGATGCCATGATAATTCCTAGTGTGTCATTTACTGCTATTGATGAATATGTCTACTTCGCGTATGAATAATACTACGCCTTGGCCTTCACATAGCGTCCCGGTGCGGGCTCAATAGCTCGGTACTTACCCTTGCCATAAGCCTTCGGTGACGCAATTTTCTTGCCCGCTTGCCCAGCCAACCAGTTTGACCAATCGGTCCACCAACTGCCAGGATACTGCGTGCTCTTTTCAAACCACTCGGCGTGCGTAGCTGGGAAAACTGCATTCTGAGCTTTTTTACTTTTACCAGCCTTACTGTCTGTTGCTGTTATTTTGGGTTCATAGGTCCAATATGCACGCTTATTCTTAGATGGCGGGTTAATCACCCCCGCAATGTGACCAGACGCACCCATCACAAAGCGCTTGTTGCCAGGCACAATTTGTGTCGATGCATAGGCTGCGCCCACAGGAACGATATGGTCTTCTTGCGAGCCATAAATGTAGGTTGGCATATCCAAATAATTGAAATCGAGCTTTTCACCACACACTGTCGTTTTACCCGGCTTGATGAGGTTGTTCTCTAGATATGTGTTGCGCAAATACCAGCTGTACATTGGGCCAGGTAAATTGGTTGAATCCGAATTCCAATACAGCAAATCAAAAGCAGGCGGGGTTTCACCTTTCAAATAATTACCCACCACATAGTTCCAAACCAAATCGTTGGGACGCAAAAAACTGAATGAGGTCGCCAATTCTTGACCTTTGAGTAATTTAGGGGATTTGGGATCAGCTAATTCCACCTCACGTTTGTGAACCGACTCTTCATCTATGAAAATATCCAAAATGCCCGTGTCAGTGAAGTCCAACATCGATGTCAGCAGTGTGAGCGAGGCAGCTGGCTTTTCGCCACGTGCGGCCAATACCGCCAAAGCCGAAGCCAAAATCGTGCCACCTACACAAAATCCCAATGTGTTGATTTGTTTTGAGCCTGTGATGGCTTGTACCGTGGTGATGGCTTTGATGGCGGCATCTTCAATGTAGTCATCCCATGTCAAACCGGCCAAAGATTCGTCGGGGTTGCGCCAACTTAAAACAAAGGTGCGATGACCCTGAGCCACGGTATATCGAATCAGTGAATTGTCAGGTTGCAAATCGAGAATATAAAACTTGTTGATACACGGCGGCACCAGCAAAAATGGACGTTCGTACACTTGTTTGGTGAGTGGTTTGTATTCGATGAGCTGGAAGAGTTCGTTTTCAAAAACCACTGCGCCTTCGGTGGTGGCGACATTTTTACCCACCTCAAATTGCGATTCATCCGTCATGCTGATGTGACCCTGTTTCACATCCGTTAGCAAATTTTTCATGCCTTGGTTCAAACTCTCGCCTTGCGTGTCTATGGCTTTTTGCAAAGCCTCGGCATTGGTCATCAGGTAGTTACTGGGCGAGGCAGCGGCATTGAATTGCTCCACTGCGTAACGAATGCGTGCTTTGGTTTTGTCATCCGTCTGAACAGCATCAGCCATGCCTTGCAAGGCACGCGCATTCATTAAAAACGCCGATGCTGTTAAAGCAGCAACTGGGTTGTTTTTCCAAGCATCGGCTGCGAAGCGCCTGTCAGAAGCCTGAACATTCGAACTTGATGGACTAGTCACATTGCCCCACGCCTGCTGCCACAACTTGGTGGCATCGTCAACGTATTGCTTTTGCAAATCGATCAGCTTGGCTGTATCGAATTCAACTGAAGGGGTGGCGGTTTTATTTGGAGTGTTTTTCATAGTTATATAAGCAAATTAAAATTGAAATGCGTGTGGCTATTATCTCGCCCACCAATTACTAAGCAGCCAAGAGTCTGCTTTGTAATATTTAGGTTCGATACTTGGTTTGGCTAGTTTTTTAGGGTTATATGCAACATTATGCTGCCCACTGTACCACTGTGGAATCATGATATGGCTGTGTGCAATGACCCTCTCAAAGGCGCGGCAGGCTGGGATCAATTCTGCTTTGGATTGTGCATTGATCATGCGCTCAATTAGTGCATCTACTGCTTGGTTTTTGACACCTGAATAATTACCCGAACTTTCTATATCAGCAGATTTTGCTCCAAACAAGTCCATGTACTCAATACCAGGGTTATTCGTTCCAGGAAAATTGATACTGATCATGTCATATTCATATTTATCAATGCGCTGTTGGTATAAAGCAAAATCGACAGCTCGCAATTTCAGTGCAATACCGAGCTTGGCTAAGTTTCGTTGCCATGATGCCAATGTCGTGGCTTTGGATTCTTGGCTGTCAAGATATTCCAATATAAAAGCTTCACCTTTAGCATTGCGTAAAACCCCGTCACCACCAGACTTAACTTTCCAGCCAGCACTGGCTAACAAATCGCGTGCTTTAACCAAATTTGCACGCAAATTGTCTTTGCCGTCGGCATTGGGTTGACCTGCCATGTTGCCAAAAACATTCACTGGTACATGCTTACGCAGAGGTTCTAAAAATTGCAATTCGTCTACTGATGGAAGGCCTACTGCTGCACAATCTGTATTGCCAAATAAGCCATTGACTGGTTTGTATGCACCGTAAAACAAACGCTGACTCATCCAATTGAAATCATGTGCCAATCCAATTGCTTGCCGAACTCGCACATCTTGAAGTTTCGGTAATCGCGTATTGAAAATATAGCTTTGGAATCCAGTTGGCAAGCTGTGCTTAAAAACACCTTTAGTTAAATCACCTTTATCAAATCGTTTGCCAGTGGCACGTCGCGCCCAATCTCCTGCAGAATAAAACTGCATGAAGTCAAATTCACCCGCCTTCAATCCTTCAAGTCTTGCTACGTTATCTTTATAAATCTTGATCGTGATGCGATCAAAGTTTCCGCTACCCACATTGACATTGAGCTTATCCCCCCAATAGTTGGGGTCGCGAACATAAGTGATGTCCTTACCGAAATTGACAGGGCCAATTTTGTAACGGCCACTGCCAATTGGTATATCAGTGATCACTTTGTCAAACGATTTGTTTTTGCCCCACTCACGGCTAAAGATTGGTAAGCTTCCAACCGTCAACGGTAGTTCGCGGTTTTTGCGTTTGAAAGTGAATTTCACCGTCAATGCATCCAAAACCTCTACTTTGGAAACATCTTCTAACATGGTGCGATAGGCTGGGGATACAAATTTGCCGTTCAAAGTATCGAAAGTGTATTTCACATCAGCCGCTTGCACGGCTTTTCCATCATGAAAACGTGCATCAGGATGGATTCTGAATGTTGCACTTAGTCCGTCAGCCGGAACTGAAACATCATTAGCCAATAGTCCATATGCAGTACTTAATTCGTCACCTGATCCCACCAATAATGACTCAAACAACATTTCACTTAAGTAAGCTGGAGATGTCCCTTTGATAGTGAAGGGATTGTATTTATCGAAAGTTGAGACGCGTAAGTTACTTACAGCAACCAGCTCACCGCCCTTAGGTGCATTGGGATTCACATAATCAAAATATTTAAACCCTGCTGGGTATTTGATGTCGCCCCAAAGTGAATAAGCATGCGCCGCCCAAGCATTCGATGACAGACCAGCTCCAAACATAAGCAAACAAATCAACAAGCGTCGATAAATCAAATTCACTTGAGCAAATATCAATTTCATCTCGCTCATCTTGTAAACCACCAAACACCTCTGGTGTTTTTGTTCATCTCATGGTTGCTGGTGCTAGTTTCACCACTGTCATCAGCGATAAAAGATACTTTGATTTGCAAAGCATCTGTCCATGACGATGCACTGGGTTTGAGTGGGTTCTTTACATGCTTAATGACGACACTGGACACCGATAGGCATTTAGATTTGTCATGCAGTTTGATACCATGCATGGGGGGCACAAAAAATTTGAACGACGAACCGGGTGCGGCTAAAGCTTGTAATGCAGCCGCACCGCCATCGTTATAGCTTTTGATACATGACAAGCGTTCTATGAAACTTCGCATTTTGGGTGTTGCTTGAAACACCAATCTGCGCGCTACAGCATCGTCACTTCCCTGACTCACGGCTTGCGCTATTCGTGATTGCTGTGCAGCACTTAATCGTGCCAATATACCGTTGGTTTCTGGTTTCACTGGGCTGGCATTGTCGATAATGACTTCTGTTTTAACCAAACCTTCTTCGTTAGACAAAGCGGTAGCATTATCAGAAGTTGCAGTCGCAGGTGTTGGCTTCGTTTGAACAGAGTCGGTTTTTTGTTGAGGTTTGCTGGCGCAAGCATACAAAAAACCGATGCACAGTGTTGCAATCCCAATTCGCCATGTGGTTTTCATATCAATGATTTCGTCACAGAACAGTTAACGCCATTTGATTCATGTCGATTCTGAAAATTATTGTTTCAAATTCTATTGATTCATTCAAGCGAATTTTTGAAATCTTGATTTTTAAGCGACAATTCGGTGATATCTTATCAGCGCAACCTTTATACCAGCTTAATTTTTCGACTTGTTTTTATAGAAAGTAACATCATGGGCTTTTTAAGCGGAAAAAAACTACTCATTACCGGCGTTCTAAGCAACCGTTCTATCGCTTACGGCATTGCCAAGGCATGTCACCGTGAAGGCGCGGAATTGGCCTTCAGCTATGTTGGAGATCGTTTCAAAGAACGTATCACAGGCTTTGCGGCAGAGTTTGATTCCAAACTGATTTTTGACTGCGATGTGAGCAGTGATGAAGCCATCACAAAAATGTTTGCTGATTTGTCGAAGACTTGGCCGCAATTTGACGGTTTTGTGCACAGTATTAGTTTTGCCCCCAAAGAAGCACTTGAGGGTAATTTTTTAGACGGACTGACACGTGAAAACTACCGCATTGCGCACGACATCAGTGCCTACAGTTTTCCAGCCTTGGCCAAAGCGGCTTTGCCCTATTTACGTGAAAAATCTTCATTATTAACACTGAGCTATTTGGGCGCTTTGCGTGCTGTTCCAAACTACAACACCATGGGCTTGGCCAAAGCATCTTTAGAAGCATCTGTGCGCTATTTGTCAGAGGCGATTGGGCCAAAGGGAATGCGCGCCAATGGCATCAGCGCAGGACCTATCAAAACTTTGGCAGCCAGTGGCATCAAAGATTTTGGCAAATTGCTGGGCACGGTAGCAGGCGCATCACCGATTCGACGCAATGTCACCATTGAAGAAGTGGGCAACGCTGCCGCATTCTTGCTCAGTGACTTGGCCAGTGGTATCAGCTCTGAAATCATGTACGTTGATGGCGGTTACAGCCAAGGCGTAGGCGTGACGGGCGAGCAGATTTAACAAGAACCGAAGATACGTTATAGCGCAAATGCTATAATTTTAATAGCAATCTAGGCAGCAAAGACGCCGCCTAGAGCTATATTTATCACTTATTCTTCTTGTGCTGTCTGGCTTTTTAGGCCAGCTGCGCATGCATTTCTTGCACTGAAATCACGCCAAGATTATCCATGTACTTCATGCCTTCAACGGCAGCTTCTGCGCCGAAGATGGTGGTGAATGTGGTGACCCGCGCTAAAAGTGACGATGTACGGATGGCACGAGAGTCAGCAATGGCATTGCGACGTTCTTCAACAGTGTTGATCACCATTGCAATTTCATTGTTTTTAATCATGTCCACAATGTGAGGACGACCTTCAGTCACCTTGTTCACCACCGTGCACGGCACACCGGCAGCTGAAATAGCAGCGGCTGTACCTTTGGTTGCTACTACTACAAAATTCATCGCTACTAAAGCACGTGCAATATCCACAGCACGCGCTTTGTCGTTGTTTTTCACTGTGATAAAGACTTTATTCACTGCATCTGTTGCGCGTGGCAATTTGGTGCCAGCACCCAGCTGTGCCTTAACAAAGGCTTCGCCAAATGTTTTGCCCACACCCATCACTTCGCCAGTCGACTTCATTTCTGGCCCCAATATCGTATCGACACCTGGGAATTTGACAAAGGGGAATACGGCTTCTTTGACGCTGAAATAGGGTGGTGTGACCTCTGCGCCAATACCTTGTGCGTCCAATGACTGGCCAGCCATACAACGTGCGGCGACTTTGGCAAGCTGAACGCCCGTTGCTTTAGAGACGAATGGTACTGTGCGTGAAGCACGTGGGTTCACTTCCAAAACGTAGATGACATCTTTGCCATCGATCTGCTGAATGGCAAACTGCACATTCATCAAGCCAACCACATTCAAGGCTTTCGCCATGGCAGCAGTTTGGCGTTTGATTTCGGCAATTGTCGCAGCAGTCAGGTAATACGGAGGTAAGGAACAAGCCGAATCGCCACTGTGCACGCCAGCTTGCTCAATGTGTTCCATCACGCCGCCGATGAACACGCGGCCTATGTGGTCGCGCACGGCATCCACGTCACACTCAATCGCATCGTTCAAAAAGCGATCCAACAAAACGGGTGAGTCGTGGCTGACTTTGACCGCTTCGCGCATGTAACGCTCTAAATCACGCTGTTCATGGACAATTTCCATGGCCCGACCACCCAAAACATAGCTTGGGCGAACGACCAGTGGGTAGCCTAAAGTCGTGGCTTTTTCAAGCGCTTCAGCTTCGGTACGGGCTGTTGCATTTGGAGGTTGCAGCAAATTCAATTCGCGCAACAGTGCTGAGAAACGTTCGCGGTCTTCAGCGGCATCGATCATGTCTGGGCTTGTACCAATAATTGGAACGCCGTTCTTTTCAAGTGCCAGAGCCAACTTCAAAGGCGTTTGACCGCCGTATTGAACAATCACACCTACCGGTTTTTCAACCGCAACAATTTCCAGTACATCTTCTAAAGTGACAGGCTCAAAATACAAACGGTCAGAAGTGTCGTAATCAGTTGAAACCGTTTCAGGATTGCAGTTGACCATGATGGTCTCGTAGCCATCTTCACGCATGGCCATCGCAGCATGTACACAGCAGTAATCAAACTCAATACCTTGACCAATGCGATTAGGACCACCGCCTAAAACGATGATTTTTTTCTTGTCAGACGGCAGTGCCTCACACTCGCTACCTGCTTGCTCATATGTGGAATACAAATAAGCCGTATTGGAAGCAAATTCCGCAGCGCAGGTATCAACACGTTTATACACAGGGCGCACATTTGCCGCATGACGCGCTTCGCGAATTTGGGTATCTGTCGTGCGCAATTGTTTGGCTAAGCGGCGATCTGAAAAACCTTTTTGTTTCAACAAGCGCAAGGTGTCAGCATCAATTTTGTCTAAGCTGGTTTTTTCAAGTGCCAATTCGATTTTGACAATCTCTTCAATCTGCACCAAAAACCAAGGGTCAATTTTGGTCAAGGCAAAAACTTCGTCCACGCTCATGCCCAACGCAAATGCATCGCCGACGTACCAAATACGATCTGGACCCGGCTCACCCAATTCTTTTTCCAACACCTCACGGTCTTGGGTTTTTTCGTTCATGCCGTCCACGCCCACTTCCAAACCGCGCAAGGCTTTTTGGAACGATTCTTGAAATGTGCGGCCAATGGCCATCACTTCACCGACGGATTTCATCTGTGTCGTTAATCGAGAATCCGCGGCAGGGAATTTCTCAAATGCAAAACGCGGTATTTTGGTGACCACGTAATCTATGCTCGGCTCAAAACTCGCGGGTGTTGCACCGCCTGTAATTTCATTGCGCAATTCATCGAGCGTGTAGCCGCATGCCAATTTAGCAGCGACTTTGGCAATTGGGAAACCTGTGGCTTTTGATGCCAAAGCAGATGAACGCGATACACGCGGGTTCATTTCTATCACCACCATGCGACCATCTTTGGGGTTGATGGAGAATTGCACGTTAGAGCCGCCTGTATCAACACCGATTTCACGCAATACTGCCAATGAAGCATTGCGCAAGATTTGGTATTCTTTGTCGGTCAAGGTCTGCGCTGGCGCAACCGTAATCGAGTCGCCCGTGTGTACTCCCATGGGGTCCAAGTTTTCAATCGAACAAACGATGATGCAGTTGTCCGCCTTGTCGCGTACCACTTCCATCTCGTATTCTTTCCAACCCAGCAAGGATTCTTCAATTAAGAGCTCGTTGGTTGGGGAAGCTTCTAAACCACGTTTGCAAATCGTCTCGAATTCTTCTGAGTTGTACGCAATACCGCCACCTGTACCACCTAAGGTGAAACTGGGTCGAATGACGGTAGGAAAGCCCACAGTGCGTTGTACAGCCCAGGCTTCATCCATGCTGTGTGCGATGCCTGAGCGGGCAGAACCGAGACCGATTTTGGTCATCGCGTCTTTGAACTTCAAGCGATCTTCGGCTTTGTCAATGGCTTCAGGTGTTGCGCCGATCAGTTCGACAGGTTTGCCGGTGGCTGCACCCGTGTATTTTTGCAAAACGCCGTTGTGCCATAAATCCAAAGCGCAGTTCAAAGCTGTTTGGCCGCCCATGGTCGGCAAAATTGCATCAGGCCGCTCTTTGGCGATGATTTTTTCAACCGTTTGCCATGTGATGGGTTCGATGTAAGTGACATCCGCCGTGGCGGGGTCGGTCATGATGGTCGCAGGGTTACTGTTGATCAGGATGACTTTGTAGCCCTCTTCGCGCAAGGCTTTGCAGGCTTGCACACCAGAATAATCAAACTCGCAAGCTTGACCAATGATGATGGGGCCGGCGCCGATGATGAGGATACTTTTTAGGTCGGTACGTTTTGGCATTTTATTTCGCCTCCATCAAAGTGACGAAGCGGTCGAAGAGGTAACTGATGTCTTGCGGACCCGGAGATGCTTCTGGATGGCCTTGGAAGCAAAATGCGGGTTTGTCGGTGCGGGTTAAGCCTTGCAGCGTGCCGTCAAACAAGCTGACGTGGGTGGCGCGCAGGTTGGCAGGCAGTGTTTTTTCGTCCACCGCAAAACCGTGGTTTTGGCTGGTGATACTGACTTTGCCCGTGTCCAAATCTTTCACTGGATGGTTCGCACCGTGATGGCCGAACTTCATCTTGAAAGTTTTGGCACCACTGGCCAAAGCCATGATTTGGTGACCAAGGCAAATACCAAATGTCGGTATACCCGTTTCAATCAATTCTTTGGCGGCCGTAATGGCGTAGTCGCAGGGCTCTGGATCACCTGGACCATTGGATAAGAAAATGCCATTCGGATTCAGATTGAGCACATCAGCCGCGCTGGTTTGCGCTGGTACGACGGTGACGCGACAGCCGCGTTCTGCCAGCATGCGCAAGATGTTGAATTTGACACCGAAGTCGTACGCCACCACATGAAATTTGGCATCGGCAGCGGTTTGTTCTGAATAACCCGCTTTGCCTTGCAAGGTCGGGTTGTGCAATTGCCATTCGGTTTGTGTCCAGTTGTATGGCTTGCTGGTCGTCACAACTTTGGCCAAATCGAGGCCAGCCATATTCGGTGCTGATTTAGCCAACGCGATGGCCTTGTCTTTTATCGCTTGCGTCACCGATTCGCCATCGGCCAAAGCAAAAATACATCCGTTTTGCGCGCCGTGGGTGCGCAAATGTCGAGTTAATTGTCGTGTGTCGATATTGGCAATCGCAATGGTTTTTTCTTTGACCAAATATTCGGTCAGGCTCATGCTGGAGCGGAAATTGGATGCTATTAAGGGCAAGTCTCTGATAATCAAACCAGCCGCATTGACTTTGGCAGATTCGACATCTTGTTCGCTGATGCCATAGTTGCCAATATGTGGATAAGTCAGGGTAACAATTTGCTGGCAGTAGCTGGGGTCTGTCAGAATTTCTTGGTATCCCGTCATGGATGTGTTGAAAACAACTTCACCGACGGTATAGGGTACATCTTTTGATGCTGCCCCGATGGAGTTTCCAATAAAGACGGTGCCGTCTGCGAGTGCCAATATGGCGGGTGGGTGGCGCTGCTTAATGGACAAAAGCACAGGGTTCTCCGAATAGTTAACGGGTACGCCCAAGCTGGCTCTGCGATAACACTTTTGGTGTCATTTTCAAGCTGCTTTGTCAGGGATGAGGCTTTTTAATGCGCTAGGCGTACTTTGAGTGATAGGACAAGCGCCCTATTATAACGGAGCTTCTTTACCTCTTAAGGTTTCCAACTTAGAATCCCTTGATATGCATATGTCTACACAATCATTGACGTTGTTTCAGCAATTTTTGGTATTGAAAAAACTATTCTGTGGTAGTTTGTTGCTAGCTGGCCTGTTAACAATTGTCGGTTGTTCAACGACCCGTCCAATTGATTCTGGCGCTAGCACAGCTTTACAAACAGTCAACAAGCCACAAATATCGCAAAACCCAGTTGCCACACCTCCTGTCACAACCCAAACTCCAATAGCCAATAACACAATTCAAATTCGCCGCGCCAATTTCTTACAAGCCAGCGCTTCAGTTGAGACCAAACTTATGGCTGATTGGGTGGTGGATTCTGGCGACAACGAAAACCGCAACTTTGTGATCGTTGACAAAAAGAGTGCCAGGGTCTACGTGTTTCATGCCAATGGTGTGTTGCGCGGTGAAGCGCCAGTGCTTTTGGGATTTACGGTAGGCGATACCAGTTTTCCAGGCATTGGTGACCGACCACTGTCTTCCATCAACCCGCACGAAAAAACCACACCACCAGGACGTTTTTTATCCTCTTTGGACAAGAACATCAAAGGCAAAGAAATTGTCTGGATTGATTACGATGGTGCTGTTTCGCTTCACGCCATCGTCAAAGGAACAAAAGCAGAAAAGCGTGCGGAGCGTTTGGCATCACTAACTATTGCCGATAACCGGATTTCATTCGGATGTATCAACGCCCCAGTTGATTTTTTCCATACGATCATCACCCCTTCCTTCAAAGAATCAGACGGCATCGTTTACATACTGCCCGATATACGCCCTCTCAATCAAGTGTTTAGCTCATGGTACAACGTGGATACGAAGGTCAAACTTGCCAACGCATCCCCTGCACTCAATGCTGTCGGAAGCTTAAACACATCTGCATATACGGCATCTTTGTCCCGTTAGAACTTGCTTACAAAACCCGTAACGTTGTTGAATTCAAACATTCAAATGCAACGAATATTTGTTGCATTACCTTGGCTTTCGCTGATTATTTGTGGCTTATCTTGGTTGAGATTTGGTATCGATCTACCGCTTGGGGATGATTGGGGTACTTATATTGACGGAACGATGCGGTCTTTCAAGCTCAGCTATTTATTCGCACACGGTAACGACACGCTTTATCCTGTTGGCAAAATACTAGACACATTGGCATATCGCCTAATTGATGGCAATACCATTGCATACCAATTCATTTCCATGATCGGGGTACTGGGTTTGTTACTGCTGCTTCAATGGAAGTTATTAAGCTTTACATTGAAAGACAAAACGCTGGCCGCCAGTGCATTTAGCTTAACCATACTCATGCTGCAACCCGATACATATTGGGGCTGGCAAAACTTAGCCTATCACCAGGCGCTCCCATTACTTGCTTGTTTAACAAGTTTGTATATTGTGTTGGCATTGCAATGGAAAGCAACCAAGGTTTTTTTGAGTTGTTTTGTTTTGGGCTTATTGGGTGGGTTTAGTTACATCAGTGGCGCATTTTCATCGTTGACTTTGGGCATTGTGTTATTAATTGCTCATCATTTTTGGCGTGGATCAGATTTCGAAAAAAGCCGAATGCGATTCGGAGGTTTGGGACTTTTAATTTCAGGATTAATCAGTACCACAGCGCAAGTGTGGGTCATTACTGGCATTCAGAAAGGCACTCACATTCCTGGGCTGCGAATGGCGCTGCCAACAGAAATTGACTTCTGGTTATTTATGATGGGAAAAATTGCACGGTCCATGATGCTGCCAATCAATCAACCGGCAGTTTCACTGGTTTTGACACTCACTGTGGTCGCAGTTCTATGCTTTTTCGTTTTCTTCATATTTCGAATGTTTAATGCAAACCGATTCGAAAAATACGCAATTGAACTTCGCCAAACCAGTTTAGTCTTTTTGGCACTCACCAGTGTGGTTTTCGTGTACCTTGTATTAATCAGCGCTGGTAGAGCCCATATGCGACCTGCAGAAGACACTGAACTACTGAAAGTATTTGGCTGGGGATTTCACCGGTTTCATTTTTTTTGGGTAACCTTACTTTGGCCTTGGTTGCTTGCGATGGTTTTTGTTTATACAAAATCTAAAAATCGCGACATATTGCTTACTCGTTTAACTTGGGTCATACCTTTCATTGCATTACTTTGGTCCATTTACGCGGGCGCATTGAATCATGGTGCTTTCTTTAAAACAACTCAAAACCAACGCGCAGATGGCTTGCAATGTTTGCAATTGGCAATGCAATCCGGCAATGACGTCAAATGTTGGCAATTGTTACCCATTCAGCATCCTCTCAAACAAGGTATTTTGAACGGCCAAAGAACTGGCGCATCGTTTGCAAGATTACTGCCTGTAGAACAAAAATAATCAATTTCGTGGAACTCCTAGCTCTCAGAGAATTGCTTCTATACCTTTTGGTCTATACCTAAATGCACTAGAAAAAATTTGAACTGTTTCTTATTATTTCAGTACTTGAATGTAAAAGTTCTGATTTTTTAAGGAGTATTCAAATGAACTTATACCAACAACACTTAATCGCTCTGGCTGCGTGCTCAATGCTATTGGCATGCAGTGGTGGTGATTCAGAATCCACAGCCGATGCGACATCTGGCACCGCGTCAGCACCCAGCGCCACTGATCCCGCCGCACCAGCACCTGCTGCGTGTACGGCAGCACCCATTGGCGCCACTGGCTACAGCTTGGTGTTCAAAGGTTGCGATGCCGCCAATGTGGCCACGTATTACGACAAATCTGAGTGCGTTCGGGACAATGCCACAGGTTTGATTTGGCAAGGCCAAACGCCTGCTGGCACTGGATTGCGTGCCAATGACGAAATGGGTCGAACAAACTACAACGACACTTCCGTGGCACAGAAATGGAATGGCATTACTCTCGTCAACCCAACTCAAGCCGATATAGATAATGCCACTAACGCCACAGGTTTTAAAAATGCAATCAATGCCACTAATTTGTGTGGGTTCAACGATTGGCGCTTACCTAGCAAAGATGAATTATTTGGTTTAGTCAAGCCAGCGCTGTCACCCAAAATCGATACCACTTGGTTCGTCAATTTCAGCACAACGACTGCATTCCAAAGATTTTGGACAGCCACTCAAGCAGGTACGCCTAACCGATGGGCTTGGTCAATTTATTTCGATTCTGGTACAGCTGAAGCTGGCAATACCAGGTATGCAACTACCTCAGTACGGGTTGTAAGGTAATATTGTTCATGGACACTCTACATCTTTCCGTCTATTGTTCACCACAATTTTAAGACGGTTGTAGAATACTACTATGAAAAAGCTATCATTAATATAGCACTATAGGCAATATATTTGCCGACTATAGCCATATTTGTCATATATTTTGGAGTATAGAATTGGACCAATCATGCAGAATCCAAAGCCACCAAATATATTAGTCGCTGACGACCATGCCATGATGCGTGATGGCATCGTGTTGATGATTCAAGCCGCATGGCCTGATAGTCGGTGTGAGATTGCAGACGATTTTCAAAGTGTCATGGCAAAAATTGACGCTAGCAATGATGCCGAACGATTTAATGCCATTGTGCTTGATTTGCGTATGCCTGGTATGCGTGGGGCCGACAGTGTGTCGCAAATCACTCAACGTGCTGCTGGTGTGCCCGTGATAGTTTGCACAGCGTTGGAGGACCCTAGTTTGGTAGAGCGCTTAACATCCAGTGGCATATATTGCGCAGTCAATAAAACCACTGGTTCAGCAGAGTTGTTAAAACATTTGCGCTCTGCACTTGAAACGTTTGCACAAGAACAACAAGCGCATGATTCAGACGGCTCAACAGAATCTGGTGTTAAACCGCAAAAAGCACACCAAGCATCTGGCAGCGCAAAATTAACTGCACGACAGCGCGAAATTTTAAAGATGCTGCACACAGGTAAACCCAGCAAAGTCATTGCTTCGCAACTGGGCATTGGTTTAGGCACCATCAAAAGTCATCTGCACACTTTGTATTCGGTGATGGAAGTCAATAACCGATCTGAAGCCATTGTGAAATCTCAAAACTGGCTGTTATGAGCCTGCCATTAAGTTCAGCATCAAAGTCATCACCCATCAAATCTGATTTGATGCAGGATGCCAGAGTGCGCGCTGTCATCAAAGAAAATTTATACCGCGGCATGCTGGTTCGGCCCATCATTGTGACCGCCACTGTGATAATGTTTTGGTACTTGCTAGAGGTTTGGCCCAACAATCTGCGTTTGATGCTAGCTCTGGGAATATGGGGTACGAACTCAATCCTATACTTGGCATTGCATTTTTACCATCGCTTCCAGGACATGGATAAGCGTCAATTGCCCGAGGCTTCCAGTATGTACCTCAAACTTTTGGTACTGAATTGTTGGATAGATTGTGCAGCTTTGGGATTTGTGGGCTTGCTCATCACCATCGAAAGACCCGACTTTGAATCCATGGTCGTCATAGGCTTGATCATGTACATGTTCAGTGCATTCATCAAAAATATTTCCTATGCGACAGCTTCACGCTTTTTACCCGCCTTGGTATTTATGCCTGTAACAATTGCATTTCTAATGCGTGGTGATGTTGCCCACATCATCATTGCTGTGTACTTCATCATTTCCACGTTTAGCCTATCTGTCTATGGCGCATCAGCGGCTGCAGCCATTCAATTGCCCATCAAACAACAATACGAAATTGCTAAGCAAAACGAAGCTTTGTCACAGCTGACCAAGCAACTTAGCATTGAACGCGATCGCGCAGACGCTGCCAATGCCGCCAAATCACATTTTTTTACAGCTGCAAGTCATGATGCAAGACAACCCTTGCAAGCGATCAGCTTGTTGTTTGATGGCTTCAAAATGTCATCCCAAACCAATTTGCAGGATAAAAAAATCATAGAAAAAATTGAAGTTAATCTCAATGCAATACGCCATCTTTTTGACAGAGTATTGGACATATCCAGAATCGACTCAGGCCATGTCACACCTGAAATTAAAAATTTCAGTCTGCAAAAGTTATTCAATAAATTAGACGCGCAATTCGGTGAGTTGGCTGCTTCCAAGGGTCTTTGGTTGCATTTTGTTCCAACAGCAGCATGGGTAGAGCACGACTCAGAATTGCTTGATCGCATCGTATCCAATTTGGTTCACAACGCAATCAAATACACACAAACTGGCGGCGTATGGGTAGCTTGGCGGCAAGCACGTGGCCGACTGGAAATTCGTGACAGTGGAATAGGTATCAGTTCAGGAGAACAGGCTACCATCTTCAACGAATTCGCACAGGTAAACAACCCAGCGCGCAACAATGATGCCGGTCTCGGTCTTGGCTTATCCATTGTTAAACGCTTGGCCGAACTGACGCAAACCCCTTTTGGTTTGCGATCTCAAAAGAACATGGGCAGCACGTTTTGGTTGGAATTGAATGCGAAGCCATTGCAAAACAATCTGTTGAATGCGCAACAAACCGCACTCAATAACTTCACCAAAGTTCCAGCGGCCAAAATGGAAAAACCGCTTGCCGGTTTGACTATTTTTTATGTGGAAGATAACTCTCAATTACGCAACCTATTTGAACAATCGCTGCTCCACGCAGGTGCTACTGTTACGGCGTGCGCTAATTTAGACGAAGTCAACACACTTGTCGCACAGGATGTGCATTCAAAATTGCAAGCAATCAACGTTATTCTGGCTGACTACAGACTAGGTGCAAGTGGTACAGGTTTGGATGCTGTTCAAGCAGTGCGGGACCACACCCACAAAAACATTCCTGCTGTGCTCATCACAGGCGACAGCGCAGTCAGAGATCTGCAAACCATCCAGCAGTTACCCAATTCAACCTTGCTGCATAAGCCGGTTGAATTTCATCAACTCAAGCAAGTATTACTCAGGGTTACTTAGTCTTAAAGACATTAAAAAATGTCAAATTTTTGTTTCTTTTATTGAGGCACTAACTCAACACGTCTGTTTTTGGCACGCCCTTCTTCATTGGCATTTGAGGCAACTGGTGCCAAATCTGCTACACCAAATGCGGACAATCGATTGCTGGTAATTCCGTACTGCGATGCAAGCGCTGCATTCACCGATTCGGCACGTCGTTTTGAAAGTCCAATGTTGCTATCTAAGTTGCCTTGGTTATCGGTATGCCCCACAACCCTGAGTTTCAAATTAGGTTCAGCTTTCAATAATTTGGCAATTTCTTCCAGCGCAGGTTTGGACTCGGGCTTGAGGTCCGCTTTTGCCGTATCAAACAAAATGCCATACAAGGCGATACGGCCTGTTGCGTTGATGGCTTTTGACATTTCTGATGCGCTGACCGTGATCATGTTTTGCTTCATTGCAGCCACATCCACAATATCCAGAGCAGCATACACACCACGTTGGGCTTTGAAGGTTTTGTTATCGTTATCCCATTGCACTGTTGTCAGTTGCAGATAAGTCGCTTGACCATCTTTATCGCGCTTGGCTGTCAATGTGTGCAAGTTTTTTACCGCTGCGCCATACATCACAAATTCGCTACGGGATGTTGACAATTTGGTTCCACCAAACCCATAACCGGTCAAGAACCCATTCCAGCGACCTGCTTGCTTGTCTTTGCTTGAGTCGTACAAAATTGTAAAACCTTGCGATGGCAATTCATTGACATAGTTTCTGAATACCTCGAGACTGGTCGTTTCACCTGGCGCTTCATACCAAATACGCGTACGCGCTCCTCAGCCACAACAGGCGCAGACACAAACTCGCGTTGCCGGTTCACAGTATTGAACCGGGCGAAAGTTGAGGTCTGAAATTCAACCGAGTCAAAACGCTTGGTGTCGTACAACACAATGGACGAATTGGCAAAGCGCTTGATATAGGGGTGATCTTTAGCGCCAGCTAAATCAGATTCGGCAGCTTGCGCGTTTGCGTTTGTAGCAACGCAAAGCATAGCTAATAATAAACCAAGCCATTTCATTAGAAAACGACCAGCACATGAAAAATTCTGTAGTTTCATATCTAACTCCGTATGGAAGTTGTTGAGAATGAATCTATTCTGACAGTTGTGCAGTCCATTGACCAGTACCTTTGGGTATAGATTCCGCTATACCAAATGCCATCACAAGCTACTTGCGCGCTGGTGGCACATCGGTACATGAACCATGCGCCACTTCTGCCGCCATGCCAATCGACTCACCAAGAGTTGGATGCGGGTGAATGGTTTTGCCGATGTCGATGGCGTCTGCACCCATTTCGATAGCCAGGGCGATTTCACCAATCATGTCGCCTGCGTGGGTGCCAACCATGCCGCCGCCTAATATCTAGCCGTGATCATGGGCTTCGGGGCTGTAGTCAAACAGCAACTTAGCACTTACGGGATCTCAGATAATCCAGTTTTTTTTCGCGCATTCGAAATAAATTTTCCTTTGCCACCCCATCTTATGAACATATTTAAGGAGTTCGGATGTATAGATAGTTTTTCGAGCAACTTATAAAACGGATAAGCTCCTGCTCTTAAAAGGTGGCGTAGGGGTTTTTGGTAAAGTAGGACGTGGCATAGATTAGAAGAAAAAATTGCTGACTGCTCCAGCAATTTTATTTTAATTATGGGATCATTTAATTGATTAATAAAATACTCATGCTCATAACTACTTTTTTGTAAGTAAGAATTTTTTCTTTCAGCGCTGTAAATTATTAATACTCCAGTGTATTCAGGAAAATGGAATTTAAGTCCTTTCTTCCAGGCTCTGAATAGCCATTCTTGCGAAGGCGGGACGTAAAGAGAATTTTCTGTTTTCCACTCTCCAACTTTATATAAAGAAGCTTTTCGAAGAAACCACAAAGAGGCAACTGAGTTCTCGAATGGCGAATATCTTCCATTTGGATGCACCCCTACTATTACTGCTTTAAATTTGTCGAAATTCAAGTCTTCAGACGCTCCCGGCAGTACCTGCACCCCTGGAACACATATTACTTCAGCATCATCATTGTTTTCCATATGTGCTACACACAACGAAAGATGATCAGCAAAGTACATATCATCCTGATTTAGAAAAGAAATGTATTTACCCTTTGCCAAAGAAACTCCCACATTATTTGGCTTGGCTTGTTGACCACTATTTTCCTTTAGATTTATGAAGCTGATACGCTTATCTTCGAAATTTGCAATACAACTTTCAGTATCATCAGTACAACAGTCCCCAATTATGATCAATTCCCAATTGTTGTATGTTGAATTGAGAACGCTTTTAATTGCATACTTTAAAAGATGACTGCAATTATAAGTAGCAATAATAATTGATATAAGAGGGTTGTTTGGAGTCATATACTTTTATGATAACCCCTCAATCCTGTCTGCTATTTTTACAGCCCAATAAGGGATAAGTGTATATTTTCCTGTATGAAGAGAGTGATAATTACCGTACGATCTAATTCCTACTTCAGAGCGGGTATGCAGTTTGCTATCGTGCTTATCGACATCAGTATTACCAAGCGCATAAATAACTCCTCCAACTGGACTAACATTGTTTGGGTTAAACGCAATGTTCCCCAAGGCGGGCACACGCTTAGTTAGCTCTTTGAAGCTGCTGTTAAATATATTGTGCCTCTCAGTATCGCTAAACATGCTGTCCCATTCCGGAGGCCGACACTCTTCTGACCATCCTGCTCTTCCTATAGGGTACCAGGAAATGAATGCGCCTTTATCTTTGAAGTTTACTGTATCACCAAACGGGCCCTGAACCATGGTACATGAAGGCAGATTATCTGGCGCTATGGGAATAAGTATTTTGTTACCATATTTATATCTATACGACCATGCTTTTGGCAGTTCCACACCCATTGATTTATCGATTTCTAATAACCCATTCCAAGTAGCATTGATTACAATCGGGTACTTCTCTTCTATTTGTACTCCATTTGAATTTCCTTTTATGATTAACCCTGATCCACTTCGTTCGACCGACATTACTCTAGTATTTAATATCAAGTTAATTGAAGGGTTTGCGTAAAGTGCCTCGGTTAATTGATTGGCAATAGCCCTAGTTTCAACCGCATACTCCGACGTAGAAAATACAGCTTCAATAAATTCGGAATTCACAATTTTGTCAGCCTCTTTCTTCGTAAGAAGATTGGCTTCAATCGAATCAAAAAGGTCAAGGTAGCTTTTCTTGTATTCTGCTTTATAGGTATTAAAAATCTTAATACATTCATGGTAATGCGAAGCAAGTTCAGTGGGACTCATCAACGATCCTCGGTGAACACAATAATTGAAAGGTGTTGATATCACATCTTCAGGCTTAATATCAATCCATCTTTTTAAATTTGAAATGAAATGCAAAGCTCCGAGAATCATTTGCTTAGCTGTATGTAAATCACGATCCATTGCGTAAATAAATCCCACATGGATCTTGCCTTCGTTTACATAGCTGGCTTTTCGAATTGGAATTGGACCCTCCTCATAAAGATCAACACTATAGCCTCGTTGAGACAATTCCAAAGCAGCACATGCTCCGGCACCACCAGCGCCAAGGATTGAAATCTTTTTCTTTTCCATTTTTAGTATCTCTTAATTTTATTGATGCTAATATTAGTTCGGTTCGTATGTAACGTTACGTTGAATCCAATGCTTTTGCAGCGATTGTACGAACCCGCAAAGCATAAAGCCCTATCCGCTTCCGGATAAGGCTTTGTGAGATTATCCCAGAGACGATTTATTTCTTAACGGGTGGCAAATCCGTGCAAGACCCATGCGCAACTTCTGCAGCCATACCAATCGACTCACCCAACGTCGGATGCGGATGGATGGTTTTGCCCATATCTACGGCGTCTGCACCCATCTCGATCGCCAAGGCGATTTCTCCAATCATGTCGCCCGCATGAGTACCAACCATACCGCCGCCTAGTATTTTTCCATGGCCGTGTGCTTCTGGACTGTCATCAAACAGCAGTTTGGTGACTCCTTCGTCGCGGCCATTGGCAATCGCGCGGCCTGAGGCTGTCCAAGGGAACAAGCCTTTTTTGACCTTGATGCCTCTGGCTTTGGCTTCGTCTTCGGTCAATCCGACCCATGCCACTTCAGGGTCGGTATAGGCGACGCTTGGTATCACGCGCGCATTGAATGCTGCCGCTGCCAATTCTTTGTTGCCTTGCAATTCACCAGCAATGACTTCAGCCGCCACATGCGCTTCGTGCACGGCTTTGTGCGCCAACATGGGCTGACCGACGATGTCACCAATGGCAAAAATATGGGGCACATTGGTGCGCATTTGGATGTTGACTGGAATGAAGCCGCGGTCTGTGACATCGACGCCCGCTTTGTCAGCCGCAATTTTCTTGCCATTGGGTGTGCGGCCAACGGCTTGCAAAACCAAATCATAGGTTTGCGGCGCGGGTGCTGCTACGCCCTCTTCAGCCGAGGCAAATGTGACTTCTATGCCAGCGGGCGTGGCTTTTGCACCCACTGTTTTTGTTTTCAGCATGATGTTGTCAAAGCGTTTGGCATTCATCTTCTGCCAGATTTTGACCAAGTCACGGTCAGCGCCTTGCATCAAGCCGTCCATCATTTCAACCACGTCCAAGCGCGCGCCCAAGGTGCTGTAAACGGTGCCCATTTCCAAACCGATGATGCCGCCGCCCAATATCAACATGCGTTTAGGTACTCCTTTGAGCGCCAATGCGCCTGTGGAATCAACCACACGTGGATCATCCGGCATGAATGGCAAACGCACCGCTTGACTGCCAGCGGCGATGATGGCGTTTTTGAATGTGATGACTTTTTTACTGCCTGTTTTATCCTGCGCAGTGCCAGTGGTTTCTTCAATTTCAACATGGTTGCTGCTGATGAACGAACCATACCCACGCACCAATGTCACTTTGCGCATTTTCGCCATTGCCGCCAAACCACCTGTGAGCTTGCCAATGACTTTTTCTTTGTGACCACGCAGCTTGTCTACATTGACAGCAGGTTTGCCAAAATCTACACCCAAGTCGCCCAAATGCGCCACTTCATCCATCACCGCTGCCACGTGCAACAGTGCTTTGGATGGTATGCAACCCACGTTCAAACACACACCCCCCAAGGTGGCGTAGCGCTCAACGATGACCACTTTCAAACCTAAATCGGCCGCACGGAATGCCGCCGAATAGCCGCCAGGGCCACCACCTAGAACCAGTACGTCACAATCCATGTCAACTGTACCTGTGTAGCTAGATGCTATGCTATTAATAGCAGTATTGGCAATATTTGTGCTGGCTACAGGCTGATTTAATACATTATTTGTAGCCACAGAAGGCGCTGCAGGTGCTGTAGCGGCTTCAGATGCCACTGCACCTGAAACTTCCAATGTCACGATAGCGCTGCCTTCTTTGACCTTGTCACCCAGCTTCACCAACAAAGCAGTTACCACGCCGGCATGGCTGGAAGGAATTTCCATAGACGCTTTGTCGGATTCGACTGTGAGCAAACTTTGGTCAACTTTGATGGTGTCACCCACTTTGACCATTAACTCGATGACTGCCACGTCTGCAAAATCGCCAATATCTGGAACTTTAATGTCTAGGGTTGCCATAATTTTTTCTCGCTATATAACTGAATTTTTTGTTTGTTTTGATTCAGCTGTTTATTTCATTTTGATGCTGTACAAATCCATGGCGCCGCCAGAATTCTTATCAAACTCGCATCCTGCTTGTATGCCTGCTTGCGCAATTTCGCGAGCGGTTTTGGCTTTGTGGTAGGTGGCATGCATGGCACCCAAAGCAAAACCGCGTCCTGATCCTATGCCCCAAAATTCTTTGAACTCAAACACTTCGCGGTAGCTGTACAAACCGTAAATTCCTGTTTGATTTGCAATCACCACACTGAATTGACTGGACTCATAGGGGTCGTTGTCTTCTTCTTTGGTTTGCAAAAAGTAGGTGTCTTTCAGCACCGGGTGCAGTTTCAAAAAGGTGTCAAATACCTCGTCCTTGCTGCCAAACTTTCGATCTGCTTTAGGCAATGCGTTAATCGCTTTGCGCAAGGCTGGAAAATGCGCAACAGTGCCTGCCATGCCAATGTAGGTTGGGCCTGTTGCGGTTTCGAACTTGAAAATTTTGGTGTTCGCTTCAAACCGATGGTTCAAGCGTGTATCACCAAATGTGACCAAGCTTTCGGCTGCAATGACGATTTGCTTGTTCTTTTTAACGACGACAACTGTGGTCATGGGCCAATCCTTTAAAGCATGACTCGGCGGAAATCGGCGAGTACCTGACCCAAGTATGCGTTAAAGCGCGCAGCTGCAGCGCCGTCGATGACGCGGTGATCCCAACTGAGCGACAACGGTAACATCAAGCGTGGTTGGAAAGTTTTACCGTCCCATTTCGCTTCAATGTTGGATTTGCACACGCCCAATATCGCCACTTCAGGCGCATTGATGATGGGTGTGAAATAGCGTCCACCAATGCCTCCCAGTGAGCTGATGGAGAAGCAACCGCCTGTCATTTCTGCTGGGCTTAACTTGCCATCACGCGCTTTTTTTGCCAGCTCGCCCATTTCGGTCGAGATTTGCAAAATGCCTTTTTTGTCCGCGTCTTTGATGACAGGCACCATCAAACCATTGGGCGTATCCGCCGCAAAGCCAATGTGGTAATACTGTTTGTAGACCAAGCTCTCGCCATCCAAAGAAGAATTAAATTCAGGGAATTTTTTCAGCGCCGCCACGCAGGCTTTGATGAGGAAAGCCAACATGGTGACTTTGACACCCGACTTTTCATTCTCTTTGTTCATCAAGACACGGAAGGCCTCCAGGTCAGTAATGTCAGCATCGTCATGGTTGGTGACGTGTGGAATG
The DNA here is from genome assembly GCA_016705065.1 of Candidatus Aalborgiella aggregata. Taxonomy (GTDB): domain Bacteria; phylum Pseudomonadota; class Gammaproteobacteria; order Burkholderiales; family Burkholderiaceae_C; genus Aalborgiella; species Aalborgiella aggregata. Next base: position 264,264 of record JADIYY010000002.1, read on the forward strand.
ATGACCCAGTTGCGGTGCAAATTGGCACCACTGATTTTTTTGATGCGCCCCATTTCTTTGCGCTCAATCGGGCCAAACTTGGCAAAATCAACCTTAGGCCAAGCCAGTAAACCGAGTCCTCCTCCGTTTTCAGTGCCTTTTTGGCCTGTAGCAGCCGTATTCATTGCCTGAGATGCTATTGTATTGATAGCACCAGACATCACACCTTGGGTGAAGCGCTGCACGTCTTGATCTGTGATGCGCCCTTTCAAACCTGTGCCTTTGACTTCGGCCAATGGCACACCCAATTCACGTGCGTATTTGCGCACAGACGGTGAGGCATGGGGTAAGTTCAGTGTGTTGGCTGTGGGCGCGTGTGCTGGGGCAGGCGCTGATGCAGAGCTGGCAGCAAGCACAGCAACTGCTGGCTCAGCTTGAACGCTTGCTGGTGCCGGTGTGCTTGCTGTAGGGGTTGGCGTGGCCACTGCTGCTGATGCTGCTGCAGGAGCAGTTGCAGCTGCAGGTGATGCTGCATCGCCTGCAACTTCCATGACCGCAATCACATCGCCTACATTCACTTTATCGCCCAACTTCACTTTCAAGTCTTTGATCACGCCTGCACTGGATGAAGGAATCTCCATCGCTGCTTTGTCAGACTCCACCGTCATCAAGGATTGCTCCAGCTTGATGGTGTCACCAACTTTAACCAGCAGCTCAATCACCGCCACATCTTTGAAGTCGCCAATGTCTGGAACTTTTATGTCTATCAATGCCATGTTTATCTCCAGAAAATTAAGCGTATAAAGGATTGAGTTTGTCGGTTTTGATGCCGTATTTGTTAATGGCTTCGGCCACTTTGGTTGCTGGCAACTTGCCTTCTTCACTCAAGGCTTTGAGTGCCGCAATCACGATGTAGTGGCGATTGACTTCAAAGTGCTCACGCAGTTTGCTACGGAAATCGCTGCGACCGAAACCATCTGTTCCCAAAACCTTGTAAGCGCGTTGTGTGCCATCGGCATATTTAGGAATGAAAGGGCGAATTTGCTCGGCATAGGCTTTCATATAGTCAGTGGATGCAACCACAGGACCGGCATGCTTGTCTAACTGCTGCGCCACAAATGATTGGCGCTGTGCTTGCGTGGGGTGCAGCAAGTTGTAGCGTTCAGCATCTTGACCATCGCGGGTCAATTCATTGAAGCTTGGGCAGCTCCATACATTGGCAGCGATGCCCCAATCTTTGGCCAACAAAGCTTGTGCTTCAATCGACTCACGCAATATCGTGCCAGAGCCCAACAGTTGAACAGACAGGGCAGCAGCTTTGTCTGCAGGCTTGCACAAATACATGCCCTTGATAATTTGTTCTTCAGTGCCTGCAGCGAGGCCCGGCATCGCATAGTTTTCATTCAACAAGGTGATGTAGTAATACACATTGTCTTGTTTCTCGACCATGCGCTTTAAGCCATGGTGCAGGATCACACCCACTTCGTGCGCAAAGGTGGGGTCGTAGCTGATGCAGTTGGGTATCGTACCGGCCATGATGTGGCTGTGACCGTCTTCGTGTTGCAAGCCTTCGCCATTGAGCGTGGTGCGACCAGAAGTACCGCCCAGCAAGAAGCCACGCGCTTGCATATCACCCGCAGCCCAAGCCAAATCACCAATGCGCTGGAAACCAAACATAGAGTAATACACATAGAAGGGCACCATGATGCGGTTGTTGGTGCTGTAGCTGGTGGCAGCTGCTATCCAACTGCTCATACCACCGGCTTCGTTGATGCCTTCTTGCAAAATTTGACCCGCCTTGTCCTCGCGGTAGTACATCACTTGGTCTTTATCGACTGGCGTGTAATTTTGCCCAGCTGGGTTGTAAATACCCACTTGCCTGAACAAACCTTCCATGCCAAAAGTTCGCGCCTCATCCACCAAAATAGGCACCACACGTGGGCCCAAGGCTTGGTCGCGCAACAATTGCGTCAAGAAACGAACATACGCTTGCGTGGTAGAAATTTCGCGTCCTTCGGCGGTTGGTTCAATCACCGATTTGAATGTTTCTAATGAAGGTACGGTGAACGATTCATCCGCTTTGGTGCGGCGGTGCGGCAAATAGCCACCCAAGGCTTTGCGGCGTTCATGCAAGTATTGCATTTCGGGCGTGTCGTCAGCGGGCTTGTAAAACGGAATATCCGCAATTTGGCTGTCTGGCACGGGAATGTTGAAACGGTCACGGAAGATTTTGATGTCTTCATCGGTGAGCTTTTTGGTTTGGTGTACATTGTTTTTGCCCTCACCACTTTTGCCCATGCCAAAACCTTTGACCGTTTTGATCAAGAGTACAGTAGGTTGGCCTTTGTGCTTCACAGCTTCAGCATAAGCAGCATAGACCTTTTTAGGATCATGACCACCGCGGCGCAATGCCCAGATTTCGTCATCGCTCATGTGCGCCACCATTTCCAAAGTACGTGGGTCACGACCGAAGAAATGTTTGCGAACGTAAGCGCCATCATTGGCTTTGAAGGCTTGGTAGTCGCCATCCAATGTGTCCATCATCAGCTTTTTCAATGCGCCATCTTTGTCGCGCGCCAAGAGCGGGTCCCAATCACTGCCCCATAAGAGCTTGATCACATTCCAACCTGAGCCGCGGAATTCGCCTTCCAGCTCTTGCACAATCTTGCCATTGCCGCGCACAGGACCATCTAAGCGCTGCAAATTACAGTTCACTACAAAAATCAGGTTATCTAATTTTTCACGTGCTGCCAAACCGATCGCGCCCAATGACTCCACTTCATCCATTTCACCGTCGCCACAGAACACCCACACCTTGCGGTTTTCAGTATTGGCAATGCCGCGTGCATGCAAATACTTTAAGAAGCGTGCTTGGTAAATCGCCATCAAAGGCCCAAGACCCATCGATACTGTAGGGAACTGCCAGAATTCTGGCATTAACTTAGGATGTGGGTAGCTCGACAATCCTTTGCCATCAACCTCTTGACGAAAGTTGAGCAACTGCTCTTCTGTCAAACGACCTTCTAAGTAAGCACGTGCATATACACCTGGAGAAACGTGGCCTTGGATGTACAAACAATCTCCACCGTGGTTTTCAGATTCAGCATGCCAAAAATGGTTAAAACCCGCGCCAAACATGTGCGCCAATGACGCAAATGAACCAATGTGCCCACCCAAATCACCGCCGTCCACGGGGTGATGGCGATTCGCTTTGACCACCATCGCCATCGCATTCCAGCGCATATAGGCACGCAAGCGTTCTTCAATTTCAATATTGCCTGGGCAATGTTCTTCTTGTGTGGGCTCTAGGGTGTTGACATAGGCGGTGTTGGCCGAAAAAGGCATGTCAATGCTGCTTTGGCGCGCGTGCTCTAACAACTCTTCTAACAAGAAGTGAGCACGCTCTGGTCCTGCTGATTCAATCACGGCAGACAAAGCGTCCATCCATTCGCGCGTTTCTAATTTGTCAGTATCTTGAACGGTGCTTGCAGTTGTTTGCGCAGTGTTTACCGAATTGTCTGTCATGGTTTGTCTCCTGTGTTTTGTTTTGAGCTTGATACCTGACGGATTGATGATGCATGCATCGCACCACATTCGTCAAGTTTTAGGCTGTGTGCTCTATTTTGGCACAAATTATTAAAAATATCAAATTATGAATCTTGATTTCATATAGTGATATTTAAAGACAATTTAACGAGATGCCACTTTGTTCTACACTCTCTGGTATGTATCGTCTAAAAAGTCTCTCGCTGTAAATGAACATCGCCTCATTAAGTGCCCAATTTCGTACTTGGTGGCGCAAACAAACGCCACATCGGCAAGATCGCTTTGCATTGCTGGGGCCAATCGTCAGTGTTTTGTTGTTTTTGATCGTGATATTGGCTTCATTCGCGTATTTGCGTTTAGAGGAAATTGACCGCGAACAAGAATCCATCAAACGCGATGTGGAGTACGCTCAACAAAATTTACGCTTGAGACTTTTGGACCGTCAAGAGAAATTCCAGCGATTAGCGCGGGATATAGCCAGCAATGACATTAACAATGATTCATTTATTGCACAAGCCGAAGATTTAATCAGTAAACATCCTGAATTGCACGCTGTTTCTTGGATTGATAACAAACAAAAAGTAATTGCCACTTACACCGTTGCCAGCGCCATCAATACACAAATTCGACGCGAAGGGGACAAACTCAATCAACGTGAATCTGCTTCGGGTTACGCTTTGGTCAAAGATTCGTCAGGCCCTGTTTACGCGCATACCATCACCACAGACAATGCAGGAGTGCTCCCAATATTGCAGGTATTTGTACCGATACAAGACCATGGTCGATTTGCTGGATTGATATTGGGCGAGTACTCTATCGAAGGCTTATTGCGGTTTGGTGTACCTTCAGAAATCAACACCAAATATGCCGTCACGCTCATCAACGGAAAAAATAGCGTGTTAGCCGGATCCGCAATTACACCGCGCTACTCCATCACAGCAGCACTGAAACTATCCCGAACACCCTATGAATACCAATTGCCTGTTTCGCCAGTTGGTAATGACTTATTGCTCAGAGCACAAGGCTATCGTACATCATTGGGTTTGGTGGGAAGCGCCTTATTTTGGCTGGCAGCCGCATTGAGTGTATTAACCGTTTGGATGCTCTTTGCCACCTGGCGACACACGCGCAAACGCCAATTTGCACAACAAGCACTGATACGCGAAACCAACTTTAGGCGCGCTATGGAAAATTCCATGCTCACTGGTATGCGCGCACTGGATTTGACAGGCAAGATTACCTATGTCAACCCTGCGTTTTGTCAAATGACTGGTTGGTCTGAAGAAGAATTGGTGGGTTGTACCGCACCTTTTCCCTACTGGCCGAAAAATGACCATGCTTTGTTGAACGAACAATTGAGAATTCAGCTCAGTGGCCAATCACCCGCTAGCGGTTTTCAATTTAAAGTCAGCCGCAAAGATGGTGGGCAGTTTGATGCACGCATGTATGTTTCACCTCTGATAGACGACAAAGGTGTGCAAACAGGCTGGATGACTTCCACCACCGACATCACCGAACCCAATCGCATCCGGCACCAATTGCTAGAGTCACAAGATCGCTTCATCACGGTACTAGAGAGCATGGATGCTTCGGTCTCGGTGGCTCCCTTAGGGCGCACTGATTTGCTTTTTGCTAACAAACTTTACCGCTCATGGTTTGGCGCTGACACCGTAGGGCATATGCGACTGATAGCCGAAGCGGGCATTCCACTGCGCGAGCAAGTTGAAGAAAGTGGTGATGACGTAGACAGTCTGGCCGGTTTGCCTTATTCACAAATCAACACTGACAGTAGCAATCAGTTTGAACTCTTCTGTGCGGATTTGAACAAATGGTTGGAAATTCGATCGCGCTACATCACTTGGGTAGACGGCAGATTGGCACAGATGGTGATCGCGACAGACATCACTCAGCGGCGCAATGCCGAAATGCAAGAAGCCTTGCAAGTAGAACGCGCCCAAAGTGCCAGCCGACTCATCACTATGGGTGAAATGGCTTCAAGTGTGGCGCATGAACTAAACCAACCGCTCACAGCCATCAACATATATTGCAACGGCATTGTGACGCGCATTAAAGACCAGCAAATCTCTGAAAACGAAATCATTTCTACTTTAGAAAAAACGTCCAAACAAGCGCAGCGGGCGGCTCAGATAATTCAACGCATCCGTACTTTCGTTAAACGCAGTGCGCCGAATCGGAATTTGTCGAATATCTATCTGATGGTTGAATCTGCCAGAGAATTGGCTGACATCGAAATGCGCAGGCGCAATGTGCATCTGCATTTTTATGTCGCAGCACGCTTACCCAAATTATTTGTAGACCCAATATTGATAGAGCAAGTTTTGATCAACTTGCTTAAAAATGCGGCCGAATCGGTCGACAATGCGCGCCGCACACCCAGTAATCGCCGGGTCGAATTGCGCGTTGCACCCATGACAGAAGAGTCTCGCGTTGGTGTTGAATTTTCGGTCATCGACACAGGTTCTGGCATTCCGCCTGATGTCATGGCTCGCTTGTATGAATCATTCTTTTCTACCAAAGCAGAAGGCATGGGGATGGGCTTGAGTTTGTGCCGGTCTATCGTTGAATCTCATGCAGGACGCATCAAAGCAGAGAACATTTACAATGGTGAATTGATCACGGGATGTCGTTTCAGCTTTTGGTTGCCTTTGCCCACCGAATCGGAATTGAAGACGGAGCAATTGAATCCAGCTTAGCACCACTTGGTGTCATTTAGCGTCATCTTGTCTGATAGCTGTACATTTAAAAACACGGGAGTATGCGTATGGGTTCAACAACTAAATTAGGTACTGTCTACGTCGTTGACGATGACGAAGCAGTGCGCGATTCATTGCAATGGATGCTGGAAGGAAAAGACTACCGCGTTCGCTGTTTTGATTCAGCCGAATCATTTTTAAGCCGATACGACGCACGCGAAATTGCGTGTCTGATTGTCGATATTCGCATGGGAGGCATGTCTGGTCTGGACCTGCAAAACCGTTTAATTGAACGCCAATCTCCACTGCCCATTGTCTTCATCACAGGTCATGGTGATGTGCCCATGGCGGTAGACACCATGAAAAAAGGTGCGACAGACTTTATCCAAAAACCATTCAAAGAGGAAGATATTTTGAAATTGGTTGAACGCATGTTGACGCAGGCAGCCAGCAGTTTTTCACAGCAAAAAGAAGCTGCTAACCGTGATGCCTTGATCAGCAAATTAACCGGACGTGAAGCACAGGTGATGGAACGCATCGTAGCAGGACGTTTGAACAAACAAATCGCCGACGACTTGGCCATCAGCATCAAAACCGTAGAGGCGCACCGCGCCAATATTATGGAAAAACTGGGAGCCAATTCGGTTGCCGATTTATTGAAAATTGCACTTGGCAAAACTGCCACAGCAGAATGATACTTTCCGACACGCTCACTGTAATTGCGCTCTTTAGCGCTGATTTAATTCTCAACTGACTCAACCATGACAGCACAAATCATTGACGGCGTCGCTCTTTCCAAACAACTGCGCGCCGATGTGGCTGAGCGAACTCTTCAGTTAAAGTCCAAAGGGATCATGCCGGGTTTGGCTGTGATTTTGGTGGGCGAAGACCCAGCCAGCCAAGTCTATGTGCGCAATAAGATTAAAGCTTGCGAAGATTGCGGTATCAAGAGTGTGTTCGATAAATATGATGCCACTTTGAGCCAAGCCGACTTGCTGGCGCACATCAATGCACTCAATGCCGATACCAGCATTCATGGCATTTTGGTGCAAATGCCCTTACCCAAACACATTGACCCCCACGCGGTGATTGAAGCCATCTCTGCCAGCAAAGATGTGGACGGCTATTCCACGCTCAGTGCAGGCGAATTGATGACCGGCAAACCCGGCTTTAACCCTTGCACACCCTACGGCTGCATGAAGCTGATTGAAAGCACGGGTATCAACTTGAAAGGCAAGCATGCAGTCGTGATTGGTCGTAGCAACACCGTTGGGAAACCCATGGCGATGATGTTGCTGGCTGCCAATGCCACCGTCACCATTTGCCACAGCGCCACGCCAGACATGAAAGTCCACACTTTGCAAGCCGACGTGGTCGTGGCTGCCGTTGGCAAACGTAATGTGCTCACCGCCGATATGGTTAAACCAGGTGCGGTGGTCATTGACGTGGGCATGAACCGCGACGGTAATGGAAAGCTATGCGGCGATGTTGATTTTGAAGCCATCAAACCGATAGCCAGCCATATCACACCTGTGCCTGGCGGCGTAGGCCCTATGACCATCACCATGCTCTTGGTTAACACACTGATTTCTGCTGAGCGCACTGTGCGCTGAATCTTGCTTGACCATACATTTACGTTTGGTTTACGCTGTTTTGTGCATGATCTACGCAAAGTTGCGCTTGAATAGCTGCAATCAATCTCCATTTATACCGACATGACTGAAACCACCAACCCCCTCTTATCGCCATTTAAAACACCAGTAGGCATAGCCACATCCATGCCTTTGTTTGATCAAATCAAACCCACGCACGTTGCACCTGCGATGGATACTTTGCTGGCCCATGCACAGCAAGCTTTGGACACCGTTACGGCGGCTGACTTTCCCGCTCAATGGTTAGACATATCCAAAGAATTAGATGTGGCTACTGAACAACTGGGACGTGCTTGGGGTGCTGTGAATCATTTGAATCATGTCGCCGATACGCCCGAACTTCGTGCCGCTTACAACGAAGCCTTGCCCAAAGTCACCGCTTTTTATACCGCATTGGGTGCAAACGAAGCGCTGTACGCAAAATACAAAGCGATTGATGTGTCAACATTGAACACCGAACAACTGCAAGCACACAAAAATGCCATCCGCAATTTCGTTTTGAGCGGCGCGGAGCTCACAGGTGTTGCCAAAGAACGCTTTGCCCAAATTCAAGAACGCTTGGCCGAGTTGAGCCAAAAATTCAGCGAAAACGCTTTGGATGCCACCGAAGCGTTTGTGTATTACGCCAGCATGGATGAACTCCAAGGCGTACCGGATGACGTATTGCAAGCCGCACAGACGGCGGCAGCCAAAGATGCGGCCAGCGGTAAATGCAAAACCACCGATTACAAACTCAGCTTGAAAATGCCCTGCTATTTGCCAGTGATGCAATTTGCAAACAGCAGCCGTATACGTGAGGTTTTGTACAAAGCCAATTCAACCCGCGCATCGGACCAAGCCAGCTACTCAACAGTTGACAGCGTAAAAGATGCCATGCAATTTGACAACTCCAACATCATCACCGAGATGCTGGCTTTGAAAAACGAAGAAGCCCAGCTTTTAGGCTACAACAACCATGCCGAAGTATCCTTGGCCACCAAAATGGCTGACACACCGGCACAAGTGATTCAATTTTTGCGCGACTTAGGCCAACGTGCACGTCCTTACGCTGAACAAGATTTGGCCGATATGCGCAGCTTTGCCAAAGAACATTTGAATATGCCAGACCCACAAGCATGGGATTGGCCCTACATTGGTGAGAAGCTCAAAGAAGCACGCTATTCGTTCAACGAACAAGAAGTCAAACAATACTTTCCACTGCCTAAAGTTCTGGTAGGACTTTTCAAAATTGTTGAAACGTTGTTTGATGTATCTATCCGTCAAGACCAAGCCCCCGTTTGGAACGACGCTGTTAAGTTTTATCGCATTGAACGGGGCTCCACTCTCATTGGTCAGTTTTATCTGGATCCGAACGCTCGTACAGGCAAACGCGGTGGCGCTTGGATGGACGATGTACGTGCCCGTTGGTTGCGTCCTGATTCAGGACAATTGCAAACTCCAGTAGCCCACTTGGTATGTAATTTTGCAGATGGCGTTGACGGTAAACCAGCACTGCTCACGCACGACGATGTGATCACCCTGTTCCACGAATGCGGCCACGGCTTGCAGCACATGCTCACCACCGTCAATGAGCGCGATGTTTCCGGCATCAGCGGCGTGGAGTGGGATGCGGTGGAATTGCCCAGCCAATTCATGGAAAATTTTTGTTGGGAATGGGATGTGCTCAAACACATGACCGCACATGTGGAAACAGGTGCGCCACTACCACGCGAACTTTTCGACAAAATGATCGCCGCCAAAAATTACCAAAGCGGTTTGCAAACGCTGCGTCAAATTGAATTTTCATTGTTCGACATGCTCTTGCACACGCAAACAAGAGCACTCAGCAATGACGAGGTGTTGAGTTTGCTGCGGCAAGTGCGCCAGGAAATAGCCGTGATTCAAGCTCCTTCTTACAGCCGCACCTCGCATACCTTCAGCCACATTTTTGCGGGTGGTTATGCGGCTGGCTATTACAGCTACAAATGGGCTGAAGTGTTAAGCGCCGATGCTTACGCCGCTTTTGAAGAAGCACGCATGAGTGGCGATGTGGATGGCAAAATCACGGGTTTGAAATACCGCCAAGCCATTTTGGAAAGTGGTGGCAGCCGCCCTGCGATGGAATCTTTCAAAGCTTTCAGAGGCCGAGAGCCACAATTGGATGCCTTGCTCAGACATCAAGGCATGGCTTAAAATTTACATGATGAACAACATAACCACACCATTGCCCTATTCAAGCAGCCAGTTTGCCACCCATTACGCTACCAGATTTATAGCGTTATTGGCAATCACCATGCTGACTGCAGGCCAAATTCATGCTCAACAAGTGTACAAGAGCATTGACAAACAAGGGCGTGTCACCTATTCCCAAGTTCCGCCAAAACCTGGTTCTGAGGATAAACTCACCGGCGATAGCGCCGCAAACCCAACATTGCCTTTCGCTGTACAGCAAGTGGTGAACCGTTACCCCGTCACCTTGTACACCATTGCTGATAGCCCATACAGTGTCAATGCACGACTGTATTTAATGCAACGCGGTATTCCCTTTACCGAAAAAACGGTGAATACCAATGAAGACATGATCGAATTCAAGCAGCGCTTTTCTGAAAACATTTTTCCCACTCTCACCATTGGTAGTCAGCAACTTAAAGGTTTTAATGATGCCGAATGGTCTACTTACCTGAACGCTGCTGGCTATCCGCAAAAATCGGCCTTGCCGCGCAATTACACCAACCCAGCGCCAACACCATTGGTCGCAGCAAAAAAGACAGCCGAAAAACCTAGCTCATCAGCAACATCGGTCGCACCCAAAGAACAACCTACACCTGCTCGGACGCTTGACCCCAGCAACCCAACCGGCATCAAGTTTTAAAGCTGGTCTTTACTTGTTTTAGGTCAAATAACTGGCTAAAAATCACCGCCTATCAGCGTAACAAGCATTGTTTTTCTGTATGAAAAGTGTAGTATGAAGCTGTTGAGAAAGCTTCATTTCTACCCACCTTTAAGAGAGGCATGTTATGTTTAAGAAAATACTTTTCGCCACCGACGGATCAGATGCATCTGCCCACGCTGCCAGCATGGCTGTGAACATGGCGCGAGCTTATGGTGCCAGATTGCTGGCCGTTTATGTGGTTGATCCCTATCCCTATTTAGGCATTGGTGAGATGAACCCATACGGATTCCAGTCCTACATGGCGGCAGCGCAAGAACTGTCGGTGACAGCTTTTGATCACGTCAAACAACTGGCGGCAAAAGATGGCACCGCTGTCAATATTGATACGCGCTTGATTGAAGACGTGGCCGCACACAAGGGCATCTTGCAAGCCGCTGCGGACGATGGCTCTGACCTCATCATCATCGGTTCGCACGGTCGCAATGGCATTGAGAAGTTTTTGATCGGTAGCGTTGCATCCAAAGTCGTCGCCCATGCCAGCCTGCCTGTGTTAGTGGTTCGCTAGCAAAATATTTGAAAAACCAGGCTGTAGACGGCGTATTTATTGCCTAGTGCGCTATTAAATATATAGCATAATTGACGTATTGGGCGTTTTACGTTTTCACCGTCCGTCTACCACGGTTGGCTTTCGCCTGCCCTGCTTTGTCTTTGAGTTGATCGGCTTGAACCTGCGCATGGCTTAAAGCTTGGTCAAGCTGGTTGATCACACTCTCGTCCAAACCATCAAGCAGAAATTGGTTCAGCTGAACCACAACGGGGAAAAACGATTCATACATTTCCCGACCTTTGTCCGTCAGCGTGACTGTGGCCTTTCGTTGATCATGCGGTACGAGTTGTCTCAGCACCAATTTTTTACTCACCAAACTGGTTATCGCACGTGACGTTCTAGCTCTATCAAGTTGTGCATGCACGGCCAATTCTGATGACAGCAGCGACACACCCGGTCGCAACGAAGCCATGACCCGCCATTCACGCCATGTGATACCCAATTGACCTTCACACATGCGTATCACCGTAGCACCACCGGTAGCAACAAGCCGTCTCAGACGGTACAGCAGCAAATCGTCAATTTGTGTCGGTTGCGTAAGTTTGTTCGCCATAAGTTATTCATTTGCGATTGATACTATTTTCTGATTGCATGTGCGCCACAAGTTTCGATTTACAGGGTAAATACGCATGATGATTGATTACATCAATTAAATCACTGTCATTTAAACTCGCAATAGAAACTTTTTCAATACAGGAGAAATGACCATGTACACCACCAAACGATTGATGTTGGCTGCGCTTTTATCTACAAGCTTGTTATCGATAACAGGCGTGCAAGCACAAGACAATAATTTGCGCCTGATTGTGCCTTACCCTCCAGGCGGTTCAACCGACTTGGCCGCACGCATCGTCGCCAACGAGTTGCAAACGCGCTTAGGCAGCAATGTGGTGGTAGAAAACATGGTCGGCGCAGGTGGCCGCTTGGCCATGCAAAACATCAAGCGCATGCCTGCCGACGCCAATGTTCTGGTCATCGCCAATCCCGCATTGATCACCGTTGCACCTTTGGTGTTCAAAAGCACGGGTTATGACCCAGACGCAGATTTCCAAGCGCTGAGTCAAGTTTCGATTTATGAGTTTGGTGTGGCTGTCGGCACGGCTGTACCCGTGCGTGAATTTCCGCACATGATGGCATGGATCAAGGCCAACCCTGAAAAAGCAAATTTTGGTGTGCCTGCGACCGGAAGCTTGCCGCACTTTTTTGCGCTCATGGTGAACAAAGCCACCAACACCAATTCTCCCGTGATTGGCTACAAAGGATCTGCACCTTTGAACACCGATTTGATGGGCGGGCACGTACCTGTCGCCATTGACACTGTTGATACCATGCTGCCGCTGCATCTAGCAGGAAAAATCAAAATCCTTGGAACATCAGGTGAAAAGCGCTCAGTTCCAACCATTCCCACTTTAAAGGAATCAGGATTCAACATTGCGGCAACTGGCTGGAATGTGATTTTTGCCAAATCCAGCATGCCAGCAGATAAAGCCGCGCGCATCGCCAAAGAAGTGGCCGCCATCATGCAAATGCCAGCAGTCCGAGACAAATTCATCAACGCCAAAGCAGAGCCGATTTCATCGACTCAACAGCAAACCAAAGACATGTTGTCAAAATTCAAAGCGCAATGGCAACCCGTAATTCAGCAATCGGGGCTGAAATTTGACTAAGCACCACACTGGTTACAGATAACTTTAATGGATTTGAAAACTACTGAACTAGCAGTGCGCCCCAACATCATCTTCATTGTTGCCGACGATTTAGGCTTTGCCGATTTGGGTTGCTACGGTGGCAGAGACGCCAAATTTGGCAAAGTCTCTCCCGTTTTAGACCAGCTCGCAGCCAAGGGCATCAAGTTCACACAGGGCTATAGCAACTCGCCTGTATGTTCGCCCACTCGCTTTGCGCTGATGACGGCACGATATCAGTACCGTTTGCGAGGTGCGGCAGAAGAGCCCATCAACAGCAAAGCACGCTACAGCACCACATTGGGTTTGCCGTCTGATCATCCCACTTTGCCATCGCTCTTGCAAAAAAGCGACTACAACACCGCATTGATGGGCAAATGGCATTTGGGTTATCCACCTGCTTTTGGCCCGTTGCGTTCAGGTTATGACGAGTTTTTTGGACCCATGGCAGGCGGTGTAGATTACTTCACACACTGCGCCAGCACAGGAATGCACGATTTGTGGTTTGGCGAGGAAGAACGCGCTGAAGAAGGTTATTTGACAGATTTGATTACGAATCGCTCGATTGACTATGTGCAGCGCATGACTATGGATGCCAAAGCTGGTAAACCATTTTTTCTCAGTGTGCATTACACCGCCCCGCACTGGCCATGGGAAACGCGCGACGATGAAGCTTTGGCGCAAGAGATCAAAAGCAATCTCTTTCACCTGCACGGTGGCAACATCCACACCTATCAGCGCATGATTCACCACATGGACGAAGGCATTGGCAAAATCATGGACAGTTTGCAGGCGCAGGGTTTGGCAGACAACACCTTGGTCGTGTTCACCAGTGACAATGGTGGTGAACGCTTTTCTGACAACTGGCCTTTAGTCGGCGGCAAAATGGATTTAACCGAAGGCGGTATTCGCGTACCGTGGATCGCCCACTGGCCTAAAGTCATTACTGCTGGCAGTGTCAGCACCCAAGCGTGCATGACCATGGATTGGTCAACCACAATGTTGGATGCGGCGGGCGTTACTGGCGATGCAGACTACCCATTGGATGGCGTTTCATTGTTGAAGGTGCTCAAAGCACCCCAGCAAACTTTCCCTCGCCCCATGCATTGGCGCATGAACCACCGAGGTCAAAGAGCTCTGCGCGATGGCGACTGGAAATACCTGCGCGTGGATGGCAACGATTACCTGTTCAACATTCCAGCCGACGAACGCGAACGCGCCAACCAAGGCCAGCAGCAACCTGAGCGATTGGCCGCCATGAAAGCGGATTGGGAAGCATGGAACGCAAGCATGCCAGCCATTCCGGATGACGCTACCGTGAGCTTGGGCTACAGCGCCAAAGACATGCCACAGAGATAAGAAAAAATTATCGGGACTTCAAAACCCGTTGCGCTTCGCTGACCATGGCTTCCAGCATCAGACCTGTGTTGAATGGGTGCTCAACGGTTTTGGCTGTGGCTTGTAAATGTTGATGCCACTGCGATAGCGCCGCATAGCTGGGCAGCGCGACTGCTGTGGGCAAATCAGCAGCGTTGAAAAAGCGCGGTACCGCACCTGTTTTGCTGGCCATTAAATCGTGGCAGAGTTTTTGTTGCGCGTCCAAGAGGTCAGCAGGCAGCCACTTGGCCACATGCGCGACATGGCCGTTGGCCATGGCTTTGGGAAAAGCTTGCCAATTGCTGGGTGTGCGCTCGGTTTGCGCAAACAGCAACGCATCAGCCGGTCGATGGCCTGCCGCACGCAAGAGCGGCGCAGCATCGCTTTGCTTGATGCCTTGCGCCACCAGCCAATTGCTGGATTCTGATTCACTAGGCCAAGTCATGGTGTGGGTCAAACAACGGCTGCGTATGGTGGGCAGCAATTGGTGCGCAGCTTCTGAAGCCAACACAAATTTCAAATCGCCTGGTGGTTCTTCCAACGTTTTCAGCAATGCATTGGCCGTGATGTGGTTCATGCGCTCAGCTGGGTAAACCAGCATGGCTTTGCCGTGGCCGCGGCTGGCTGTGCGTTGTGCAAATTCAACTGCATCGCGCATGGCGTCGATGCGAATTTCTTTGCTGGGTTTGCGCTTTTTATCGTCAATTTCTTGTTGCGCTTTTTCTGACAACGGCCAACCCAATTCCAGCATCACCGTCTCTGGCATCAGCACACACACATCAGCATGCGTGCGCACATCAATCGCATGGCAACTGGTGCAAACGCCGCATGCGCCGCTTGGCGTGGGTGCATCACACAACCATGCGCGCACCAGTTGCAGCGCCAGTTCGTACTGCCCCAAACCCGATGGCCCTTGCAGCAACCACGCATGGCCGCGTTGCTTCAACAAACTTTGCGTTTGCGCTGCAATCCAGGGTGCAACGGGTTTTTCAACTACCACGTTATCGTCGCTCATGCCAAATACCCTTTGGCCCGCACCGCTTGCAACACCTCTGCCCAAACCGCGTCACGGTTTTGGTTGGCGTTGATTTTGACGAATCGCGCAGGGTCAGCATCCATGCGCTTTTGGTAACCATGTGCCACTTGGCGAAAAAACTCTACCGGTTGCGCTTCAAATTTATCGGGCACGCGCGCACCCGCCAAGCGCTCTGCGGCCACTTCGGCTGGCAAGTCAAACCACAGCGTGAGTTGCGGTTGCAACAGCTGTTTGTTTTGAGTTTGTGTCCATTGCTCCAATGTCGATAGCACGTTCAAATCAAAACCGCGCCCACCGCCTTGGTAAGCAAAAGTGGCATCGGTAAATCGGTCGCACAGCAGCACATCGCCACACGCAAGCGCGGGTGCGATGACTTGATTCACATGGTCACGTCTGGCGGCGAATATCAAATAGGCCTCTGTCAAAGCATCCATGGCGTCGTTCAAAATCAATTGGCGTAATTTTTCAGCCAAGGGCGTGCCACCAGGCTCGCGCGTATGCAGCACTTTGTTAGCACCGTATTGCGCTTTGAATGCGGACACCAATGCCTCAATGTGCGTCGACTTGCCCGCACCGTCTATGCCTTCAAAACTGATGAACATGCCAGATGGCTGTGTCACTGTACGCTGTGTCACTGTGTTTACCTCTATTTATTTTTAGCTTGATTCTGAATGTATTGGCTCACCGCCCGATTGTGGTCTGCCAAGGTGACGCTGAAGGTGCTTCCACCTGTGCCATCGCCCTTGGCGACAAAATACAAGGCATTGCTGCTGGCAGGTTGTACTGCCGCCATGAGTGATGCTTTGCCCGGCATGGCAATCGGTGTGCGCGGCAAACCTGTCATTTGGTAGGTGTTCCATGCGTTCTTTTGTGCTTTGGCGGGCAACCAAGGCCCCTCATAAGCGCGTGCATACTCGCCTTTGCTGTCCATGCTGGCACCGTACAACACGGTAGGGTCGGTTTGCAGCGGCATATTGATTTTCAGGCGGTTATTGAACACGCTGCCCACCAAAGCGCGGTCTAGCTTGCTGCCCGTTTCTCTTTCGATGATGCTGGCGAGAATCAAGGCCTCATCAGGGCTCTTGAGTGGTGAATCGGGCAAGCGTTGTGCCCATGCGGCTTCTAGATTTTTATCCATGGCTTGCATGGCCATTTTCCAAACCGCCAAATCGCTGCTGCCACGGGCGTAAGTGTAGGTATCGGGGAAGAATCGACCTTCGGGTTTGACGCCGGGTTTGCCCAGCTTTTCCATCAATTCGGCGCTGCTGAGCAGCTTGCTATCGGACTTCAAACGCTCGGCTTTGCCCATGGCTTCACGCACTTGTGCGAAATTCCAGCCTTCTACCAAAGTGACGGACAGCAAAGATTGCGAACCTGAGACCAATTTCTTCAGCAAACTTTGCGGTGTGGTACCACGTTCAATGTCGTACACACCTGCTTTGATTTTTTTGGCGTCACCTGATAACCTGAACCACAGTTGCAAGAGCGCAGGCGTGGTTTGCACGCCTGCTGCCACGATGGTCTGCACCACCGATTGGTTGGCATTTTTTTCAATGTTCAATTCCAGTTTGTCGGCAGCCAAAGTCAGAGGTTGATTGCTCCACAGTAAAAGCGAAGCCACGGCAGCGCCTGCCAGCAAGACAACGATCAGAATCAGTCGGTACAGTAATTTCATTATTTTTTACAAGAGAATCGACACAGCAAAACTGATTGCCGCACAGACGGATGATAATTCATGCCATGCATACCGAATCAAACCCCACACAGAAAAATCCGACAGAACAATTGCCTGAAGATTTGCCAATGAGCGGCGCAGCCAAATTAAGCCATTTGGGAGTGATACGCGCTCAGGGTGAAGACGCCGCCAAGTTTTTGCAAGGCCAGCTCACCAACGATTTTGTGCTTTTGGGTGTCAACGAATCACGCCTGGCAGCCTATTGCTCGCCCAAAGGCCGCATGTTGGCGAGTTTCATTGGTTTTAAAAAATCCAACGATGAGATTTTGTTGGTTTGCAATTTGGATATTTTGCCGCAAACCATGAAGCGCTTGAGCATGTTCGTGATGCGTGCCAAGTTGAAATTGAGTGATGCCAGCAGCGAATTCGACATTTATGGTTTGCTTGGTAATGCTGTTGATACTATAGAAAAAATAGCACCTCAGGCAATTAATACGCCGGATACAGGCCAATTTTATACTCAAACATTGATAAAACTACGCCCAGCACTGAGTCGCAACCGCGCTTTGTTGCTGGCACCTGCGGGCAGCACAGCACCTGCAGGTGAAACCATCAGTAACGAACTTTGGCAGTGGACGGACGTCATGGCTGGCATTGCGCACATCAGTACACCTATCGTCGAAGCTTTTGTACCGCAAATGCTGAATTACGAATCGGTAGAAGGTGTCAATTTCAAAAAGGGCTGCTACCCCGGTCAAGAAGTGGTGGCACGCAGCCAGTTCAGAGGTACTTTAAAACGCCGCGCCTACCTGGCGCAAATGGATGATGCCAATGCCCAGCCAGCAGTGGGACAAGAAGTTTTCCACAGCAACGACGCCGAACAGGCCTGCGGCACCGTGGCGCAATTAGCGGCTAACCCCAATGGTGGCATTACCGCCATCGTGTCCATGCAAATCACGGCCAGTGAAAGCGGCAGTTTGACATTGGGTTCACCAACGGGCGCCGCATTGCGTTTGTTGCCCTTACCCTACATGTTGCTTGACGATATTTAAACAGCCGCAACGCTGTTGCGCTGAGTCAATTCCCACCACATCATGATGGGAACATAATGAACCATGGCGATTGAACAGGGTTTATCAGAAATAGAAGCGCAGCGTCGCCTGGAAACAGACGGCCCTAACGAGATACAACGTTCAACAGCGCGCTCGCTGATTCGCATTGTGGTGGACGTGGTGCGGGAGCCCATGTTTTTATTGCTATTTGTCGCAGGTGGAATCTATCTGCTCTTAGGCGATTTCGTAGAAGCCATGATGATGCTTGGTGCTGTGGTGGCAACAGCCACGATATCCGTTGTCCAGGAAAAACGCACGGACAATGTTCTGGAGTCATTACGCGATTTATCAAGCCCACGTGCATTGGTTTTGCGCGACGGGGAACGCAAACGAATCGCTGGGTACGAGGTAGTGCGCGGTGATGTGATCGTGCTTGCTGAAGGGGATCGCATACCTGCCGATGCGCAATTGATCAGCGGAAACAATTTGCAGGTTGACGAATCACTGTTAACGGGCGAATCCGTCGCCGTAGATAAGTTAATGCCATCCAATGAGAATGCCCAAGAAATACCCAATGTGTATTCTGGAAGCTTGGTGGTTAGAGGACATGGATTGGCGCAAGTGTATGCGACGGGCGTTAACAGTGAATTGGGCAAAATCGGCAAAGCATTGAACGATATTCCAGATGAACCCACACGCTTGCATATTCAAACGCGCCAATTGGTTAAGCTTTTTGGCACGATTGGTTTGACTTTGAGTCTGTTGGTGGTGTTGTTTTATGGCTTGAAAGATGCTGATTGGCTCAAAGGTGGATTAACTGGCATTACCTTGGCCATGGCCATTTTGCCGGAGGAGTTTCCACTTGTTTTGACTTTTTTTATGGCCATGGGTGCATGGCGCATATCCAAAAATCAAGTCATGACTCGGCACAGCGCCACCATCGAAACTTTAGGTTCTGCAACCGTGCTGTGCACCGATAAAACTGGTACGTTAACCCTGAACAAAATGGCAGTGTCGGAACTGCGCACGCCAGATCAACAATGGCAATTTGGCAGCCATTTGCCGCTCTCGTCACCACAATTGTGTGGGGTCTTGGAATATGCCATGCTGGCCAGTGAACGCAACCCAACCGACCCGATGGAACGTGCCATATTGACGCTGGCTGACACGCACTTGAAAGATCCAAAATACGCCCGCAGTCAACGTGCATTGGTTCATGAATATGGTTTGACACCCGAGCTGTTGGCCATGACCCATGTGTGGCAAACCGAAGGAAGTCAAGAACCAGCTTTGATAGCTACAAAAGGTGCGCCAGAAGCCATTTTTGATTTGTGCCACATGGGTGCTGAACAAGCAAAAGAAATTCGCCAAGCCGTCAATACCATGGCCGCTGCTGGTTTGCGCGTTTTAGGTGTTGCCAAAGCTAAATTTGAAGGTACGAATTGGCCGATTAATCAGCTCGGCTTTGATTTTGAATTCATTGGTTTACTTGGGTTGGCTGATCCCTTGCGCGAGAGCGTTCCCAAAGCGGTGGCACAGTGCCAAAGTGCAGGTATAAAGGTCGTGATGATCACTGGCGATTATTCGCTAACCGCTATGGCCATTGCCAGCCAAGCCGGTATCGTTGGCATAGAAGACCATTCACGCCACATGCTCATGACGGGTGATGAATTGTCCTTGCTAACACCTGATCAACTTGCCGCAAGAGTGGGTGAAATCAAAGTCTTTGCACGCATCAAGCCCGAGCAAAAACTCCTGATTGTCAATGCCTTGAAAAGTTCGGGCGAAGTCGTCGCCATGACGGGTGATGGTGTGAATGATGCACCCGCACTTAAATCTGCGCACATTGGTATTGCGATGGGACAACGTGGCACCGACGTCGCTCGTGAGGCTGCTTCGATGGTGCTGATGCAAGATGACTTTGACGCAATTGTGAAAACAATCGCGCAGGGCCGCCAAATTTATGACAACATCCGCAAAGCATTGGCTTTTATAGTCTCTGTGCATGTACCAATTGCCGGTATGGTTGTCGTGCCTATCGTATTGGGCTGGCCCTTGTTGCTTTTCCCGGCGCATGTGGCATTTTTTGAGTTGGTCATCGACCCAAGTTGCTCATTTGTGTTTGAGTCGGAGGATGCAGAATCTGATTTGATGCAACGCCCCCCTCGACCAGCTGTGTCAACCTTATTCAGTTATCAACAAATTATGACAAGTACTTTACAAGGTGCGGCTGTTTTAGTTTCGTTGATGGCTTTGATTTTTGAATTGCGCAGTTTGGGCGTTCAGCATGATGAGATTCGTGCCGCAAGTTTTGTGGCAATGATTTTGGGCAGCTTGCTATTGGCGTGGCACAACTTAAAATCAATTAACGCAAATGCCCATGCATCACTGTATTCGAATCGCTCTTTCTTCATTGTCCTCTTCGCTAGTTTGCTCACATTGCTTTTGATCAACACGGTACCTGTGCTGCAGTCGCTGTTCAAATTTGCAAACTTGACGCCTTTGACTCTGGGTTTAGTTTGTGTCAGTGGCGCATTGAGCTATATCTTGATACGGTTGATTCGGCACTTAAGCAGGATTGATTTGCTTAACATATTCAAAACACGGTGATCCAATCTAAATTGAAAACTATATCTTAGTGAGGTAAGTCCACTCCAACAGAAAGCCCGTTTGTATGCGTTTTGGTCTAAAGTTTCACAATTGCCTATTTTGAAGGTGTTCATGTATATTCTGAGTACCTTTATTCACAATGGTAATATCGTTAATCTAAGGGATGCAGAATTTCAAAATAACCAGGAGACTCGCTCATGACATCAAACTTTAAAACTACTTTGTCACGCCGCACAGCGTTGCAGGGCATTGCCATGGCTACCTTGCCTTTTTCGCACGCAGCTTTTGCACAATCCTCTTGGCCAGCCAAGCCTGTCACCTTGGTTGTCCCCTTCCCTGCCGGCGGTGGTACAGATGCGTTTGCACGGCCTTTGGCTGCATCGTTTTCAAAAGTTTTTGGCAAACAACTGATCATTGACAACCGTGGCGGAGCTGGTGGCACTTTGGGCGCAGGCATTGCTGCCAAAGCAGCTCCAGATGGCTATACCTTGTTCATGGGTGCTGTGCACCATGCGATTGCGCCCAGCATGTACCCCAAGCTGGACTATGATATTGAAAAAGATTTTGTGCCCTTGATGCTGTTGGCCAGTGTGCCGCAAGTGCTGGTGGTCAACCCCAAGAAAATTCCGGGTGATTTCAAAGCGTTCATGGCCGCTGTGAAAGCCAGCCCTGGCAAATACAACTATGGGTCAGCCGGTGGTGGTACATCGCATCATTTGGCAGGTGAGTTGTTCAAGCAACAAAGCAAAACCTACATCACCCATATTCCGTATCGCGGCGCAGGCCCGGCCTTGCAAGACTTGATGGCTGGCAATGTGGACATGATGTTTGACGGCTTGGGATCATCAGCCGCACACATCAAAGGTGGCCGCATCAAAGCGCTGATGGTCTCTGGCAACAAGCGCAACCCAGCCTTCCCCGATGTACCCAGCGCAGCCGAATTGGGCATGCCTGATTACACCGTGTCCACTTGGTATGGCTTGTGGGCACCCAAAGGCACACCGGCGGATGTGCAAGCCCGCATCGTGGAAGACATCAAGCGTGCCGGCGCAGAAGATACCGCGAAAGCCGCTTGGGCCAACAATGGCGCTGAATTTGGTACCTTGACTCCCACGCAATACGGCGCGTTTGTCAGCAACGAAGTGAAGCGCTGGGCTGCCGTTGTTAAAGCGTCTGGCGCAAAATTGGATTAATGCTGACAGCAAGGCAAGATTCGAGCGAAGGAAAAGTCCTTTGCGGTGTGCAAGATGGGTTGGCGCGTGTCACTCTGTCCAACCCCAACAAACTCAACGCCATGTCGCGCCACATGTGGCAGCAACTGCGTGCTGTGTTTGAGGGCATACAAGCCAATCCAGAGGTGCGCTGTGTGTTGATAACAGGCGCACCTTGTGGCAAGCACCAGGCTTTCAGCGCAGGTGGTGATATTTCTGAATACCCCAGCTTTCGATTCAACGAAGCCAGTTTGCGCGAATTTCACGAAGTGGATGTTTGGGGTGGTTTGCAAGCCATGCTCGATTGCGATGTGCCCATCGTGGCGCAAATCGACGGCGCATGCATGGGTGCAGGTATAGAAATCGCGAGTTGCTGCGACATGCGCATATCCAGCCATACAGCCAAGTTTGGCGCACCGATTGCCAAGCTGGGTTTTCCCATGGCACCGAAAGAGGCACATTTGGTGGCGAACGCTGTAGGCAATTTAACAGCCAAAGAAATGTTGCTGGAAGCAGCGGTGTTAGTTGCCACCACCATGCAATCGCGTGGTTTTTTGAACCGCGTGGTGGATGCGACTGAATTGGCCGAATCGGCGATGCAAACGGTTAATCGCATATTGGCTTTGGCACCTCAAGCGGCCAGACTGAATAAACAGACATTCAGGCAGTTTTATATGAAAAATCAGCCTGTAGACGGCGTAAATAATGCCTATGATGCTATTAATAACATAGCAAAAAGCAATACTGACACATACAACTATGCCAACAGCGCCGAACACCGCGAAGGCATACAGGCATTCATTGATAAACGCAAACCGAATTGGAATACAGTTTAAATTTTTATATGAACCACAATCTCTTCACCGCCTTGCGTGCGGCATTCCCCAAAGACTTAGACGCCGTTGCCATTGAAACCGCCGATGTGGGTAAAAACGCTTTGTACTACAGCTGGCGTGACATGGACCGTGCCACCGCCATGCTGGCGAATTTGCTGCAATCGCTTGACTTGCCAAAAGGTGCGCGCATTGTCGTGCAGGTTGAAAAATCAGTCGAAGCCGCGATGCTGTACCTCGCCACATTGCGCGCGGGTTTCGTGTTTTTGCCACTCAACACCGCCTACCAAAGTGGCGAGATTGAATACTTCATTGGCAATGCCGAGCCGTCGGTTGTGGTTTGTAGTCCAGCCAACTTTGGTTGGGTCAGCAAAATCGCTTTCAAAGCAGGCACACAAAACGTGTTCACGCTGGGTGATGACCGCACCGGATCGCTGTTAGACCGCGCGGCGCATTGCAGTGACCAGCATACTCCAGCAAACTGCAAGGCCGACGATTTGGCCGCCATTTTGTACACCAGTGGAACAACAGGGCGCAGCAAGGGCGCGATGCTGACGCACCAAAATCTGCTGTCCAACGCGCAGGTGCTGAAAGATTATTGGGGCTGGCAAAAACCAGGCGCCTCGCTCGCACAAGGCGGTGATGTGCTCATCCACGCTCTGCCCATCTTCCATGTGCACGGCTTGTTTGTAGCGCTGCATGGCGCATTGCTCAATGGCAGCAAAACCATTTGGCTGTCCAAGTTCGACCCCAAACTCGTCATTCAAAAAATGCCAGAGGCCACAGTCTTCATGGGTGTACCCACGCTGTATGTGCGCATGTTGGCTGAGCCCAGTTTGACCAAACAAGCTACCAGCAGGATGCGTTTATTCTTGGCTGGCTCTGCACCTTTGTTGCTAGAAACTTTCAACAGCTGGCAAGAACGCACCGGCCACACCATTTTGGAACGCTACGGCATGAGTGAAACCACCATGCTGACATCCAACCCCTATTTACCCAAAGACGGCGAACGACGCGGCGGTACGGTGGGCTTTCCACTGCCTGGTGTGCAACTTCGTGTTCAGGACGACGGTGGTCAAAATTTACCGACCAATGAAATCGGCGGCATTCAAGTCAAAGGTCCCAATATCTTCAAAGGCTATTGGCGCATGCCCGAAAAAACGGCTGAAGAATTCACCGCAGATGGCTTCTTCAAAACGGGTGATGTGGGCAAAATCGATGAGCGCGGCTACGTCACCATCGTCGGACGCAGCAAAGACCTCATCATCAGCGGTGGCTACAACGTCTACCCCGCAGAAATTGAATCCACCATCAACGACATGCCAGGCGTGTCCGAAAGCGCCGTCATCGGTGTGCCGCACCCTGATTTTGGTGAGGTGGGCGTGGCCGTGCTGATTCTCAAACCCAACGCCACCCTCACCCCCGATGACGTCATTGCCAATTTAAAAGCAACACTGGCCAATTTCAAAATCCCAAAGCGCTGCTTTGCGCTATCAGAACTGCCGCGCAATACCATGGGCAAGGTGCAAAAGAACGTGTTGCGGGAGCAGTACAAGGGTTTGTTTATTTAGAACGCGCTGCTTTCAATTCATCGTAAGCGCTTTTCAATTCTGGCGTTTCTCCTATGTACTTTGTGGCTTTGGTGTATGCGGCATCCGCCTCATCGTATCGACCCAGTACTTTGTATGAACGCAGCAACATGACCCAGCCATTTGGGTTATTGGGGTTGGCTTCCAGCTTGGCCGCCAGTGTGGTGACCATTTGTTTGATTTGCGCATCACCCACAATTTCATCCTGAACCGCTTGTTGGGCTGCTGGAGTTTCTGGCTTATTATCTTGATTGAAGAAATCAGAAAAAGCTATAGGACCTAGCAATGCATACAAACCAAATGCACCAATGAGCGTGACTCCTGCTATACCGACTGCGGTTTTACTTGCACCTTTGCTTATGCCCCAAATCGGTCGCAGTATCCAGACCAAGGTCAGCATGGTTAACAGCAGCGCGATGGTGATGAAAATAATCATGCCTAATCTTTCTTTTTTTCAGATGCAGAAACCGGTGTTTCCAATTCCCAATCGTCTTCACCCGCTCTACTGTGTTTGCTTTGACTGTGTTTCACAGTACGCACCAACACCAGCAAACCTATGCACAACAATATCAATGGAGCAAACCACAGCAGCCATGTTTGGGGCTTAACGGGTGGACGGTACAGCACAAAATCGCCATAACGACTGACCATGAAGTCTTTGATTTCAGCATCGCTTTTGCCCGCTTTGATAAGGCCTCGCAATTCGCGCCGCAAATCCAGCGCCAAATCGGCACGCGAACCCGCCAGCGATTCGTTTTGACACACCAAACAGCGCAATTCTTCAGCAATGGTGTTCAGGCGCTGCTCGACCACAGGATCATCAGCCAAGGGTAGCGCTTCACTGGCATACGATACGCTTACATTCACGATCACAGCAATGCCTATGGCTTTCAAAGTTTTCAACAAGACATGGTGCAGCTTCATTTCTGCAATTCCCGAACCATTGGCACGATGATGTCTTTCAGAGCAGCATCAGTGACAGGACCAATGTGCTTGTGGCGAATGACGCCTGCTTTGTCGATGATGAAGGTTTCAGGCACGCCATACACACCAAAATTAATACCAATGCGTCCATCAGGATCGGTGACCGATGTCTCATAAGGGTCGCCATGCTGCGCCAACCATTTCATCCCATCTACTGCGGTGTCCTTGTAGTCCAAGCCAATGATGGGCAGTGTGTTCGTTTTTGCAAAAGCCATCAACACAGGGTGCTCTACACGGCACGCCACGCACCACGATGCCCACACATTCAGCATCCACACCTTGCCCAGCATGTCCACGTTAGATAGCAGCTTCTCAGGTGCAAGCAAACGCGGTGCTGAAAATGCGGGGGCCGGTTTTCCGATTAATGGCGATGGTACTTCGCGCGGGTTCAGTTTCAAACCAATCGCTAAAAATGCGACCAGCACAATGAAAATAGCAAATGGTATCCAGGCTTTGTTTTTCATACCATTGCAAGCTTGCTGCCATCTGGACGGTTACTGTCATTTTTGCGTTTGCGGTACCTGCGGTCTAGCGTTGCCAGCAGTCCACCCAATGCCATCAACATGCAGCCACCCCAAATCCAACTGACAAAAGGCTTGTGATACACCCGCATGGCCCAGGCTGGTTGATCGCTATCGTCTAATTTTTCTCCTAACGACACATACACATCGCGCAACAAGCCCGTATCAATAGCGGCTTCGGTCATGGGCATGGTGCTTGACAAATACGCACGTTTTTCGGGGTACAAATTTTTCAAAAATTGACCGTTGCGTGACAATGCCACTTCCCCGACATCGGCGATGTAATTCGGTCCGGGTACGCGTTGAATATTTTTGAGTTGAAACGTGTAGCCACCCACTGACACCGTGTCACCCATTGCCATGCGCACATCTTTTTCTGTTTCATAGCCTTTCACCATGGTAATGCCGACCACACACACGGCAATCCCAATATGGGCCAAATGCATGCCCCAATATGACAAGGGTACAGTTTTCAAATTGCCAATGGCCGAATTGTTTTGCGCCGTCAGTCGCTGCACGATATGAATCACACTGCCCAACACAACCCACACAGCAAGACTTAATCCAATCGCCACCCATATCGACCATTGCCCTGCAGCAAATGGCAAAGTAAAACCCGATAACAGTGCCAACACTGCGGCGGGACTCAGCTGTTTAAGCAGTGACACCGGATTGTCATTTTTCCAATTGGCAAAAGTGCCCACCACCATCAAAAATAACACCGGCATCATCAGCGGAGCAAACACCGCATTGAAATAAGGTGCCCCGACCGACAGTTTGCCCAAATTCAGCGCATCTAAAATCAAAGGGTACAAAGTGCCCAACAACACACTGGCTGCAGCCGTCACCAAAAAGACATTGTTGAGCAACAGCAAAGTTTCGCGCGACACCATAGACATTGCACCACTTGACCGCATAAGGTGCGCACGTGCTGCGTACAAGGCAAGTGAGCCACCGACCACAACGGTCAAAAACAGCAAGATGAACACACCACGCTTGGGGTCTGTCGCAAACGCATGTACTGATGTCAGCACACCCGAACGAACCAAGAATGTTCCCAACAAGCTCAATGAAAAAGCCGTGATGGCCAACACTATGGTCCAATTGCGAAACAAACCACGTTTTTCAGTGACGGCCAGTGAATGAATCAATGCGGTACCCACCAGCCATGGCATGAACGAAGCGTTTTCAACCGGGTCCCAAAACCACCAGCCACCCCAGCCCAATTCGTAATACGCCCACCATGAACCCAAGGCAATGCCCAGCGTCAAACAAATCCAAGCAGCAGTTGCCCAAGGCCGTGTCCAACGTGCCCAAGCGGCATCCAAATTGCCTTGCAGTAAAGCGGCTATCGCAAAAGCAAACGGCACCGCCATGCCCACATAGCCCATGTACAACATAGGCGGGTGAAACACCAAGCCAGGGTCTTGTAACAAAGGGTTTAAATCTTTGCCATCGGGTGGCGCATCGATTAAACGCAAAAAAGGATTGGATGTGAACAACATGAATAACAGAAACCCTACCGCTACCAAACCCAAAATACCCAAGATGCGTGAGACCATCACGTCTGGCAGTTGTTTAGAGAATAGAGCTACAGCCAGCATCCACGACACCAGCATGAAGTCCCACAACAGCAAAGAGCCCTCATGGCCACCCCATACACCCGCGAACCGGTACAAATCGGGCATCTTTGAATTGGAATGGTTCGCCACATAGGCGACAGAGAAATCGTTGGTGAAAAATGCGTAAGCAAGACAAACAAATGACAAAGCCGTCAATGCCCACAGTGCTTGTGCACAAGGGCGCACCATTGCCATCCAGTCACTGCGTGCTTGTTGTCCACCAGCGATGCCCAAAATACCCAGTGTCAATGCCACAAAGAGCGAAAGAATCAGCGAGAAAAGACCAATTTCAGGAATCATTTTTACTTGAGTGTTTTGATGGTTTTCTGCGCTTGTTCAACAGCATGTTTCGCCTCTGGTGGCATGTAATTTTCGTCGTGTTTTGCGAGCACTTCGCTGGCAACAAATGCACCCTCTGTATTCAATTTGCCTTCAGCCACCACGCCTTTTCCTTCGCGAAACAAATCGGGCAGTATGCCGGTGTAATTGACATTGACATCGCGCACGGTATCCGTCACCAGAAAACTCACCGTCAAGTTGTCACGTTTGACTGTGCCCGTTTTCACCATGCCCCCTATGCGAAACACACGACCTTGTGGTGCTTCACCCGCCACAACTTGGCTGGGGGTAAAAAAGAATACCAAATTACTTTGAAAAGCGTTCAAAACGAAATAGGCCGCCAAGCCCAAGCTAAGCAAACCACCCATAATCAGCACCATGCGTTTGTGGCGTGGCTTCATGTTTGAGGTCTTTCATTCAATGCGTCATATTGATCTGCATGTTGCATCTCTTCAAGCAATCGTGCAATCGCACTTCGTCGTTGACTGCGCAATGTCAAGCACTCCATCAACATCGCCGTAGCACACAAACCAAAGCTGCTCCACACATAGGCACCATACCCACCCATGTTGACGAATTCAGAAAAATTAGCGTACAACATGTTTCACCTGCTCTTTAATCCAATCAGCATGACTTTCACGTTCCAGAATAATGGTGCGAACACGGTACAAGGATGCCGCGATGGCATACATCCAAAACGCCAACACCATCACCAACATCCCCATCAGCATGGGGGTGGCCATGCTGGTTTGTGTGAACGATACCGATGCGCCTTGGTGCAAAGTGTTCCACCATTTGACAGAAAAATAGATGATGGGCACATTCACCACGCCTACCAGTACCAGCAGTGCACCGGCTTTGTCGGCACGTCGTGTATCGTCCATACTGGCATGCAATGCCAAATAACCCAAGTACAAGAATAACAAAATCAAAGTTGAAGTCAGCCGTGCATCCCACACCCACCAAGTACCCCACATGGGTTTGCCCCAAATCGCACCGGTGGCCAGCGACAAAAATGCAAATATCGCACCCGTGGGTGCCAATGCACGCACCATCATGCCAGAAACGCGCGTATTAAAAGCCAAACCCAATGCCGCCCAAAACGCCATGGCCAAATAAATCAACATGGTGATTTGCGAAGCAGGTACGTGCACATAGATGATGCGGTAGCCTTGACCTTGTTGCGCATCGATGGGCGCTACAAAAAACCCAATCCACAAACCCAAGAGCATCAAACCAAACGCCAACGCTGCAAACCATGGCCAGAGACGACCCGCCAAAGCATACAGGTGTTGCGGTGAAGCAAACTTAAATAAGTGACGTGCAGAGGTGGACATTCGAAAATTATTCCAACGATATACGGATAGCTGCTGTTGCCGCCAATGGCGCGAAAAACGCCGATAGTACCAGCAAGGCTGCCAGCAGGGACACATGCCCATCAGCACCCATGCCTGTCATATGGGCTTGCACAGCACCTGCGCCAAAAATCAAAACCGGTATGAATAGGGGCAATATCAGCAATGACAGCAACACACCACCACCGCGCACCCCAAAGTCAATGCCGCACCCACACTGCCAATCAAAGTCAATGCGGGTGTTCCCAATAGCAAAGTCAGCATCAACACACCCAAGGCATCGGCGTTCAAACCATATTGCAACCCTAAAAGAGGTGCTATCAAAACCAGAGGTAAGCCAGACAATACAAAGTGTGCCCAAGTCTTTGCCGCAACTGATAACATCAATGGCGTAGTTGACAAAGCCATTTGCTCTAAGCTGCCATCGGCATAGTCTGTTGCAAAAAGGCGCTGCAAAGACAGCATTGCTGACAACAAGGCACTCACCCACAACACACCGGGTGCCATGCGCTGCAGTTGTGCAGTCTCTGGCCCAACAGCCAGCGGGAACAAACTGGCGATTAACACAAAAAATACCAATGGCATCAATACTTCACCCTTGTGTCGCATGGCCAATGACACTTCACGCTTGAAAACTGACCACATCACGCCGAACAGCCCTAAATGTTTCTTGCTAATTGAACTTGTTAATGGGTTCATGCTGACAAGTCCAGAATTTGGGGCACAACATCGTCTAATACGATGGCTTGGTGGCTGGTCAAAACTGCCATGCCGCCACGGCGCAAATGTGTAGTGATTAAAGCCGTCAAAATTCCTTGCCCAGCCTCATCTAGGCTGACAAATGCTTCGTCCAGAACCCAGAGCGCTGCTTGGCTCAATACCAATTGCGACAACACCACGCGACGTTTTTGCCCTTGTGACAAATGCCGCACCAAGCGCTTAGCGCTGCCACTCAGACCAAACTGCGTCAATGCCAACTGAATGTCGGCATCATCAAATGCCAACCCTTTTAATGAGCCAAGAAATCTCAAATTGTCTTGCACCGTTGCAGCCTCTTGCAGTGCATTCTGGTGACCGAGGTAACACAAATTCTGATGAAATTCGTCTCGAGCTTGCTGGATAGACGCACCGCTCCATAGAATATCACCCGACTCAGCCGGCATCAGTCCGCAAATCGTGCGCATTAAACTGGTTTTGCCAACACCATTTGCACCTGTGATGTGCAAGCACTGCCCAGATTCCAGCGACACATCCACAGCACCGAAGAGCGGTTTACCAGTACGTGAGCAACTCACATTAGAAAGTCGAAGCGTTGCTGGAGTGAACTGTAAAGCGGGAGTATTCAAACTGTAGATTTATTGGCTTGCTGCGCTGCCATTCATTCTACAGTAGGCTATCTTTTTACTGTCCATCACACATGGACTAATCAGGCTTTCAGCATTCCTTTGCTTTCAATAAAGGCAACCACTTCTGCAAGCCCAGCATTGGTTTTTAAATTGGTCATCACAAAGGGCTTCAAGCCCTGTGCAGTCGTTCTCATGCGACGGGTGTCCGACTCCATCACATTTAAATCAGCCCCAACATAAGGTGCTAGATCGGTTTTATTGATCACGAATAAATCGCTTTTGGTGATGCCAGGCCCACCTTTGCGTGGAATTTTTTCACCCGCTGCAACATCAATCACATAAATTGTTAAATCACTCAATTCAGGGCTGAACGTTGCTGCCAAATTGTCACCACCGCTTTCAATAAAAACAATATCTGCGTTTGGAAAATCAACCAACATGCGGTCTATCGCTTCCAAATTGATGGATGCATCTTCGCGTATGGCTGTGTGTGGGCAGCCGCCGGTCTCGACACCCATGATGCGTTCTGCTGGTAATGCGCCACTGACCGTGAGAATGCGCTGATCCTCTTTGGTGTAGATGTCGTTGGTGATGGCGACCAAATCATAGGTATCACGCATGGCTTTGCACAGCATTTCCAGCAAGGTTGTCTTACCTGATCCGACAGGCCCGCCGATTCCTACACGAAGCGGTGGCATTTTTTTTGTGCGCTGTTTGATTTGGTGCAATGGTGTTGACATGTTAAAAAATGATGGTGAGATGAAATAATTTAAGAACGAAATAGACGTGAATATTGTGCTTCGTGCTGAGAAGACAGTATGGCCAACATGGGTGAAAAAGCTTGTCGTTCGCTGTCCATCAATTGCATGGACCTATCGACTGCTGCGGGTATTTGTGCTGACAAATTCGCCAATATCCGCTGGCCATCTGTTTGCCCCAAAGGCACTGCACGCACAGCCGCCTGCACCATGTTTTCAGACCACGCGAAAGCATAACTCGTCAAGCAGTCACGAATGTCGGCATTTGTCGCTGCTGCTGCCAATGCAAAGACAACTGGGTAAGTGGGAGAATGTATAAGGCTCACCAAATGGAAATCATCTTCGTTTTGCTGAACATTTTTAAGTTGGTTTGGAATATTTGACAAATGAAAACTATCTTGCTTTCGCCACCAATCTAACATGGAGCGTCCCATTTGCACAGTTTGCAAGAGCAGTTCGTTGGTTTCTCGCGTTTGCAGCATCCAATCATTCAATTCTTCAATGCGGTGCCAATCAGAACGCCGCCATGCCCCAATGGCTTTGGCGACAACACCCAAATCGGCACGGGCAAGACTGAGCTGCAATTGATCTTCCAACCAATTATTCGCAGACTCAAAGCCATGGATGCTAGAGTGATCCACACCAGCTTCCAAGCCTTCTGAGTAAGAAAATCCGCCAATAGGCAAAGCCGGAGATGCCAACCACATGAGTTGTAGCAAGCTCGGTGCGGGCATCTTATTGCGGGTGGAATGTAAACAACGACGCATCAATGATGGTGCTCGCGATCTGAATGTGCATGTGAATGTGAGTGCACGCCAGCATTTCCATGTGAATGAGTTTGTGTAGAGTACGCACCATTTTCAGGTTCAAATGTCGATTCCATCTGCACAACAATCAAGTTCATGGCCTTCAACATTTCCGCCAAAACATGGTCAGGTTCAATTTTGAGATGATCAGGTTTGAGTTCGATGGGTACATGTCTGTTGCCCAAATGGTAGGCCGCACGAATCAAATCAAATGGTGTGCCGTGTTCTTTGCAGTAGGTGATGTGCAATACATTTTGCGCCCTGGCGATAACGCGAATCAAAGTTCCGTCTTCGGCCACCAATACATCGCCGCCTCTGACCACAACACCTCGTGCTAGAAAAACGCCAATTTGCCGACCCGCAGAATCAGTGGTTTCAAATCGACTTTTCTGACGTGTATCCCAATCGAGCTCAACGGTACTGGCACGTTTCAAAAGCACAGTTGCTAAACCCGCCCCATGCGAGACTATTTTTGAAGCAGTCAACATACAAAATCAGATATATAGGCAGCAAAGGAAATCAAAACAAAAAATAACGCTGCGTCATGGGCAAACTGGTCGCAGGCTCACAGGTCAAGAGTTTTCCATCGGCACGCACTTGGTAGGTTTGAGCATCCACTTCCATTTTGGGTAAATAGTCGTTATGCACCATGTGTCGTTTACCGATTCCCCGAATGCCCTTCACTGCAGATAGGGTCTTCTTCAAGCCATAAAGCTGCGCCAAATCAGCATTGAAACCTGCTTTCGACACAAAGGTCAAAGAACCTTTGGACAGCGCCCCACCAAAAGCACCAAACATGGGACGGTAATGCACAGGCTGAGGAGTGGGAATCGAGGCATTTGGGTCACCCATCGCAGCCATCGCAATGAACCCACCTTTCAAAATCAGAGCAGGTTTCACACCAAAGAATGCCGGTTTCCAAATCACAATGTCTGCCCATTTACCTATTTCAATAGAACCCACTTCATGAGCGATACCATGCGCGATTGCTGGGTTGATGGTGTATTTCGCCAAATAGCGCTTCACACGAAAATTATCATGTCGAGCAGTATCCTGCTCTAATTTCCCTCTCTGCTCCTTCATCTTGTGCGCTGTTTGCCATGTGCGAATGATGACTTCGCCGACACGCCCCATGGCTTGTGAGTCTGAACTGAACATGCTGATGGCACCCAAGTCATGCAAGATATCCTCTGCAGCAATGGTTTCTTTGCGAATACGGCTTTCAGCAAAAGCCAAATCTTCAGCAATCGCAGGGTCCAAATGGTGGCACACCATCAACATGTCGACATGCTCATCCAAGGTATTGATGGTGTAGGGTCGCGTGGGGTTTGTAGAGCTAGGCAATACATTGGGTTCGCCCACCACTTTCAAAATATCGGGCGCATGGCCACCACCAGCACCTTCGGTATGAAAGGTATGTATGGTGCGGCCCTTGAATGCTGCAACAGTGTCTTCAACAAAACCACTTTCGTTCAGGGTATCGGTGTGGATGGCGACTTGCACATCTGTCTCTTCAGCCACATTCAAACAATTGTCAATCGCAGCGGGCGTGGTACCCCAGTCTTCATGCAATTTCAAACCCAAAGCACCGGCATTGACTTGTTCGTGCAAGGCCGCTGGCAATGATGCATTGCCTTTGCCCATGAAACCCAAATTCATCGGGAATGCATCGGCTGCTTGTAACATGCGTTCAATATTCCAAGGCCCCGGTGTACAGGTGGTGGCGAACGTACCGGTCGCAGGGCCTGTACCGCCACCCAACATGGTTGTCACACCACTGCACAAGGCTTCTTCAATTTGTTGAGGTGCTATGAAATGAATATGTGTATCTACACCGCCAGCGGTGACAATGCTCCCTTCGCAGCTGATGATTTCTGTGCCGGGCCCAATGATTATGTCCACGCCGGGCTGCGTATCGGGATTACCCGCTTTGCCGATGGCAACAATGCGCCCGTTGAAAAGACCGATATCAGCTTTAACGATGCCCCAGTGATCCAAAATAAGCGCATTGGTCAATACAGTATCTACAGCACCTTGCAATCTGGTTCTTTGGCTTTGCGTCATGCCGTCACGAATTGTTTTACCACCGCCGAACTTGACCTCTTCACCATAACCGCCAGCCCGCAAGGTGTAGTCCGCTTCTACTTCAACAATCAAGCCTGTGTCCGCCAAGCGAACACGGTCCCCCACTGTTGGACCAAAAATTTCGGCGTAAGCACGTTTATCTATCGTAGCCATTCAGGTTTCCTTTGACCCTTGAGTCATTGAGCTGTGTCATCGAATCACATCATTTTGATTATTTTGAAACACGCATGGCATCGAGTGGTCCATTCACCAGTCCACGAAAGCCATATACAACGCGGTCGCCAGCGTAATCCACCAATTCAACTGTGCGCTGTTGTCCGGGCTCAAACCGCACTGCCGTACCAGCAGTAATGTTCAGGCGCATACCGCGCGACGCTTCGCGGTCAAAGCCTAATGCGGCATTTGTTTCTGCAAAATGGTAATGAGAACCCACCTGAATGGGTCGGTCACCGGTATTTTTAACAAGCATCGTGCGTGTGCGACCGTTAGCGTTCAAAACATGCACGCCATCATCGATGAGCATTTCACCAGGTATCACTTATCACCCCTACTGAGCCACAGTGTCAAGGCAACAGCTATCGCCAAGACGACATAGCCCATGACGTCGGAACTGTGCCAATGAGAACCTAAAATACCTTGCCCATCATGTAAATCATGTGCAAATAAGGCATTAGCTGGCGTATATGCTGCGTACATTGTTATTATTTTGATAGTATTTTTACTTCTCATCATGTTCTCCTATTCAATTTTCTTGAAGACCTTTGTCAAACAATCGGTTGATGCACTGTCACCAATTTGGTGCCGTCTGGGAAGGTTGCCTCCACTTGTATGTCTGGAATCATCTCGGCAATGCCATCCATCACGTCATTGCGGGTGAGGAACGTTCGCCCCTCGTTCATCAGTTGCGCGACCGTTTTGCCATCGCGCGCGCCTTCCATCACCGCTGCGCTGATATAGGCAATCGCCTCTGGGTAATTCAACTTCAACCCACGTGCTTTGCGCCTTTCAGCAACCAAAGCGGCGGTGAATATCAAAAGCTTGTCTTTTTCTCTGGGTGTAAGTTCCATGGCAATTGTTGTGGCGTTTTTAAATATCGATATGTTGTTTGCTTACTGTAATGCAAATCCAATGCCAACAAAAGGCATACATAAGGTTTAAAACTTTAGCGGTGCACCATTGTGGATGCACCACTTTGGCGTTAATCCTCTGACTTGGTGCGTGTCCGGCGCGCCAAGATACGCAGGATTTGGGGAAAGAAACACAAGGCTCTCACTCGCATTCATAGTCTTTTAAAAATTGGCACAAGATTTGCTCAGTTGTACATGTCCCATATTTGGGTACGTGTTTTTATCAACCAACTAAACGCTAAAGGAAATATCATGAACCGTAGAGGAAATCTCAAACTCATCACTGCATCCATCGCACTGGGCTTTGGCTTAGCAGCGGGTGTGACTGGAAGTGCCATGGCGCAAAGCAAAGACACCATCAAAGTAGGCATCTTGCACAGCCTATCTGGCACGATGGCTATTTCAGAAACCGTATTGAAAGACACCGTATTGATGGCGATTGATGAAATCAATGCCAAAGGTGGTGTGATGGGTAAAAAGCTCGAACCTGTCGTCGTCGATCCAGCATCTAACTGGCCACTGTTTGCTGAAAAAACTAAACAACTGCTGACACAAGATAAAGTCGCAGTGATTTTTGGTTGCTGGACTTCTGTATCACGCAAATCGGTTCTTCCAGTCGTGGAAGAATTGAATGGTTTGTTGTTCTACCCCGTGCAATACGAAGGTGAAGAACTCAGCAAAAACGTGTTTTACACTGGCGCTGCGCCCAATCAGCAAGCTATTCCTGCCGTTGATTATTTGATGAGCAAAGAAGGTGGCGGCGCCAAGCGTTGGGTCTTGTTAGGTACTGATTATGTTTACCCGCGTACCACCAACAAAATTTTGCGTGCGTATTTGAAATCCAAAGGCGTGGCTGACAAAGACATTGACGAAAAATACACACCATTTGGTCATTCTGACTACCAAACTATTGTGGCTGATGTGAAGAAATTCTCTGCCGGTGGCAAAACAGCCGTGGTATCTACCATCAATGGTGATTCCAACGTACCGTTTTACAAAGAACTCGGTAATGCAGGCTTGAAAGCTAAAGACGTACCAGTGGTGGCCTTCTCTGTAGGTGAAGAAGAGCTGCGTGGCGTTGATACCAAGCCATTAGTGGGTCACTTGGCTGCTTGGAACTATTTCATGAGCCTGAAAAACCCAGCCAATGATGAGTTCACCAAAAAGTGGGCTGCTTATGCCAAAGCCAAAAAGTTACCTGGCGCGGACAAACCTCTGACCAACGACCCTATGGAAGCCACTTACATCGGTATCAACATGTGGAAACAGGCCGTAGAAAAAGCCAAATCAACCGACACAGACAAAGTGATTGCTGCGATGGCAGGTCAAACCTTCAAGGCGCCAAGTGGTATCACTTCAAAGATGGATGAGAAGAATCACCATTTGCACAAATCTGTCTTTATTGGTGAAGTGAAAGCCGATGGCCAATTCAATGTGGTTTGGAAAACACCAGGCCCAGTGAAAGCCAAACCATGGAGCCCATTCATCGAAGGTAATGCTACAAAACCGGATTTCCCAGTTAAGAAGTAATCCCTCGTCACTTAGGACAGCCATCATTCTCGCTACCGTGAGAATGATGGTATTCAGTTAATTTCAAGGTTTCATATGTTAAAACAAGCCATTTCCGGCATTAAATGGACTTGTATTGCTATAATATTTATAGCAATTAAGGCTCATGCGTTGACCGCATCTGAAGTAATGGCCATATCGGTTGGCGAAAGCGATGCGCGGGTAGAAGCATTGAGCAAGTCATTGGCGCAAGCAGATGAAAAGACACATGCATTCATACAAGCGCTGTCTGACGATGCCGTTAAGCTTGCTGATGGCAAAGTCTTCATCATCAAAGATTCCAAAGCATTTGACCCTGTCACTGGCACTGAGTTGCCTCTACCCAACATCTTGGAAGACATTGTCAATAACAACCGCATGCGGGGCGAATTGGATGCCGCCTTAGCAGGATTGAAATTATTCTCCAAAGACGAATCCGCACGCAGTGCTGCTATCAAAACCCTGCAAAGCGACACCGATATATCCAAATTGCCCTTAATTCAAAAAGCCATCGCCGCTGAAACTGCACCCATTCTCAAATCACAATTAGAATTGCTGCGCGCTGCTATATTGCTCAATAGCAATAACAAAGCCGAACGCATTGAAGCTGCTAAGTTGCTTTCAAGTAGCACCAGCATCACAGCCAAAACAGCTTTACTTGATCGCTTGAAATCTGAAACTGAAACAGATGTTCAAACAGCGCTCAACAACAGCTTGCGTGAGGTTGAGTCCTCTTTGGCCTGGGGTGACAAATTGGGTGCCATGTTCAGCGGCATCAGCTTGGGGTCGATATTGCTTTTGGTCGCTTTAGGCTTGGCAATTACCTATGGCTTTATGTGTGTCATCAACATGGCACATGGTGAGTTGATGATGATTGGTGCTTACGCCACCTACGTGGTGCAAATCTTGTTTCAAAAATACTTACCTGCTGGTTTTGACTGGTATTTGCTGGCTGCAGTTCCGGTTGCATTTTTAACATCTGCTTTGGTTGGTGCCGCATTAGAGCGTACCGTCATACGATTTCTTTATGGCAGACCTTTAGAAACTCTGCTAGCCACTTGGGGGATCAGTTTGATACTGATGCAAGGTGTGCGCAGTATTTTTGGTGCCCAAAATGTGGGGGTAGAAAACCCCAGTTGGATGAGTGGTGGTGTGCAAGTGCTTGGCAACCTGCAGCTGCCCTACAACCGTTTGGTCATTATCGGATTTGCAGCAGCAGTGTTGCTGGGTATGGCATGGTTGATTGGCAAAACTCGACTTGGCTTGTTTGTTCGCGGCGTTACACAAAACCGACCCATTGCTTCGTGCATGGGAGTGAACACAGCGCGGATCGACACCTATGCTTTTGCATTGGGTTCGGGCATTGCTGGCTTAGCGGGCTGCGCTTTAAGCCAAGTTGGCAATGTCGGACCTGATCTGGGGCAAGGTTATATTGTCGATGCCTTCATGGTGGTTGTATTGGGCGGCGTAGGCCAACTTGCTGGCACCGTATATGCAGCATTAGGGTTGGGAATATTGAACAAGCTGCTTGAAGGATGGACTGGCGCAGTCTTGGCCAAGATAGCTGTTTTGGTCTTCATCATCATCTTTATCCAAAAACGACCACAAGGAATTTTTGCGATGAAGGGACGGAGTGCCGAAGCATGACTGAAAAATTACCATCAAAATTTGAAGCGACCCTACCCGCTCCAACGCCTTTGCTTTCACGTGCCAGTTGGAGTGGCTTTATCGGCGCACTCTTGGTCATCAGTTGCTTGGTTCCCATTCTGAATTTATGGGTGCCGGCTGACAGTGCATTGCATCTCAGCGATTACGCGGTAGGGTTAATCGGAAAGTTCATGTGCT
This sequence comes from Candidatus Aalborgiella aggregata, assembly GCA_016705065.1. Lineage (GTDB taxonomy): Bacteria > Pseudomonadota > Gammaproteobacteria > Burkholderiales > Burkholderiaceae_C > Aalborgiella > Aalborgiella aggregata. The sequence goes on from JADIYY010000002.1 coordinate 303,038, forward strand.
TTGCAATTTGCGCATTGGCAATTGACTTAATCTGGGGCTACACCGGTATCTTGTCATTGGGTCATGGTTTGTTTTTTTCACTGGGTGCCTACATGATGGGCATGTACCTGATGCGCCAAATCGGGACGGATGGCAATTACAAAAGCAAATTGCCTGACTTCATGGTGTTCTTGGATTGGAAATCTTTACCGTGGCATTGGACATTCAGCGACAGCTTCATCGCCACTTTGATTCTCATCGTTTTGGTACCTGGTTTGGTTGCTTTTGTATTTGGGTATTTTGCATTCAGATCACGCATCAAAGGTGTCTACTTTTCCATCATCACGCAGGCCATGACTTTCGCCGCCATGCTGCTGTTCTTCCGCAATGAAACAGGTTTTGGTGGCAACAATGGATTCACCGATTTCAAACGCATTTTGGACATACCCATTGCCACACCAACCATGCGCATGACTTTGTTTGTGTTGACGGGACTTGTGCTATTGGCATTCTTTTTGTTTTCCAAATGGTTGGTCAATAGTAAATTTGGCCGCGTGTTGCAGGCGATACGCGATGCTGAAACGCGTGTCATGTTCAGTGGCTATTCACCTGTCGGTTACAAACTGACCATCTGGACCCTATCAGCCATCATGTGCGGCATTGCAGGCGCTTTGTATGTACCGCAGGTGGGAATTATCAACCCCAGTGAAATGAGTCCTGCTAATTCGATTGAAATGGCAGTTTGGGCTGCCGTGGGTGGCAGAGCAAGCTTGATTGGTCCTGTTGCAGGCGCTTTCATTGTCAACGGTGCGAAGAGTTGGTTGACGGTGGCTTACCCTGAGTTCTGGCTGTACTTCTTAGGTGCTTTGTTCATTGGTGTGACCCTGTTCCTGCCTGATGGCGTGATAGGCTTGATCAACAAGTTCATCAATAAATTCAAACCAAAGAAATTGAACACTGAAAATACGACTGATTTAGAAAACCCAGTAGAGATCAAGAAAGGCGGTGCAAAATGACACCCGACTTGATGGAGCAAGGGGCTCGCCATTTTGAAGAAGCACAAGCCAAAGCAGCTATCACAGGACATACCGCTTCTGGCGGTCGCAGCGCTGGTTTTGCACGGCTGGCTGCGCCTGTGGGTGAAGTGGATATTACCCACGGACGTATTTTGTATTTAGAAGATGTGAGCGTGAGCTTTGACGGTTTTAAAGCCATCAACAAACTGTCTTTAGATATTGCGCCAGGTGAACTGCGCTGCATCATCGGCCCTAATGGTGCTGGCAAAACCACCATGATGGACATCATCACTGGTAAAACACGCCCCAATGAAGGCAGCGTCTACTTTGGCAGCACCATCAATTTGCTGCGCTACAACGAGCCGCAAATTGCACAAATGGGCATCGGCCGTAAATTTCAAAAACCCACTGTTTTTGAGAAGCTAACTGTTTTTGAAAACTTAGAGCTGGCATTGAAAACCAATAAAAATGTCAAGTCGTCGATGCTCTTTAAATTAGATTCATCGCAGGGTGACAAATTAGCTGACATATTGCAAACGATTCATTTATCAAGCCAAGTCACCAATCTAGCTGGAAATTTGAGCCACGGACAAAAGCAATGGCTAGAAATCGGCATGTTGCTGATGCAAGACCCCAAGCTCTTGCTATTGGATGAGCCTGTTGCCGGCATGACCGATGAAGAAACCGCAAGAACGGCTGAATTATTCCTGTCATTGAAAGGCAAGCATTCCCTGATGGTGGTGGAACATGACATGAGCTTTATTGACACCATCTCAGACATCGTTACCGTATTGTGCGATGGTTCCGTTCTGGCGCAAGGCACCTTGGCGGAAGTACAAAACGATGAACGTGTGATTGAAGTTTATTTAGGTCGATAAAACACAAGAAGACTCAACATGCTGACAGCCAAAAACATCAATCAATACTACGGCGGATCGCACATCCTGCGCAATCTCAGCATAGAAACGCATGTGGGAAAAGTTACCGTCTTGCTCGGTCGCAACGGTGTTGGAAAAACCACGCTGTTGAAATCATTGATGGGCCTGATACCCATCAAAACCGGCACCATCGAATTTGACGGCAAAGCTCTTAAATCTGCCAACGCCAACACCACACCCTACGAACGCGCCCGTGCGGGTATCGGTTATGTGCCGCAGGGGCGAGAAATTTTTTCACGGCTAACTGTTGAAGACAATTTACGCATGGGTTTGGCTTACAAAAGTGCCAGCACGCCCATTCCCAGCGAGCTATATGATTTGTTTCCCGTTCTCAAACAAATGCTGCATAGACGCGGCGGGGATTTGTCTGGTGGACAACAACAGCAACTGGCCATTGCACGCGCATTGGCTGCAAAACCCAAACTGCTGATATTGGATGAGCCCACTGAAGGTATACAACCCAGCATCATCAAAGACATAGGCCGCGTCATCCGCATGCTGGCCGACCGGGGTGATATGGCCATTTTGCTGTGCGAACAGTATTACGATTTTGCTGAAGAGCTGGCTGACGATTACGTGGTCATGCAGCGGGGCGAGGTTATTGCCAAGGGTCTAGGCAAAAATATGTTGACTGATGGCATTCGACAATTGGTTGCGATTTAGCGTATGAATACAAACCAGCATCTGCGCATCGTCGTTATCACTCCAGACGCGATGGCCTCTGAAAACGAAGACGATATCGTGCTGGAATCACGCTCGCGCAGTTTGCGAATTGGGCTACTTGAAAGCGGTTACAACTTGATCGCCAGTTTGCCTTGCGACAGTTTTTTACCAGAACGGCTGGCGCAATTGCAACCTGACATGATCATTGTTGATGCCCAAAGTGGTGCACGTGATGCACTGGAACATGTGGTGATGGCCACGCGCGATGAACGCCGACCCATTGTGCTTTTTACCAATGACGACAACACCAGCCATTTGAAAGATGCTTTTGCAGCCGGTGTATCAGCTTATGTAGTCGCAGGATTGTCATCCGAAAGAATTCGACCGGTTTTAGAAGTTGCCATGGCGCGATTTGAACATGAACAAGAACTTCGCGACGAATTGGCACAAGCCAAAACAGAATTGCAAGACCGAAAATTAATCGACCGTGCGAAAGGTCTGCTGATGCAACGTCAAGGTATTAGTGAACAAGATGCCTATGAAAAGCTGCGCAAAACTGCGATGGACAAAAACCTGAAAATGGTTGATGTTGCACAACGCATGCTGGATGTGCTTGATTTGTTGGCATAAAAACCAGAAGCCAATCGAATTGGCATGCATATTGCATTAACCAGTACAACTTCAGAACTTCATCGCATTTTCTGAATACCAACTGCCAATGGCGGCAGTTAATTTGAAATCAGGACAAAGGCGTCCCCACAAAACGTACAGCGATTCGTTCGCTTGCATTTTCGTGAGGACGCCTTTTTTTATTGTTTGTTTATATTCATTAAGGAGTTAACTATGACTGACTTGAAATCAACACCTTTTGCAAGTTCATCAATGGACAGGCGCACAGTTTTGCAAGCTGCAGCAGTCGGTGCTGTGGGAATAACGCCCGCATTGCGTGCAGCAGTTTATGCAGCCGGTTCGGATGCACCAGAAAAGACAGAAGTCAAAATTGGTTTCATACCGCTTACCGATTGCGCCAGTGTGGTCATGGCATCCGTATTGGGCATTGATAAAAAATATGGCGTGAAAATCATTCCTACCAAAGAAGCCAGTTGGGCAGGTGTGCGAGACAAGTTGGTGACGGGTGAACTGGACTTCGCCCATGTGCTGTACGGTTTGATTTATGGCGTGCATCTGGGTGTGGGCGGCGCTAAAAAGACATGGCAGTATTGATGAATTTGAATCAGAACGGTCAAGCAATCACTTTGAGCAAAAAATTGGCTGACAAAGGGGCCGTTGATGGTGCTGGTTTGGCCAAGTTGATGAAGTCAGAAAAGCGCGAATACACCTTTGCGCAAACCTTTCCCACAGGTACGCACGCCATGTGGTTGTACTACTGGATGGCTGCCAATGGCATCAACCCCATGACCGATGCCAAAGTCATAACCGTGCCGCCACCACAAATGGTGGCCAATATGCGTGTGGGCAATATGGATGGCTATTGCGTGGGGGAGCCTTGGAATCACCGAGCCATCATTGATGGCATTGGCGTCACAGCCGCAACCACTCAAGATGTTTGGAAAGATCACCCAGAAAAAGTTTTAGGTACTACCGGCGATTTCGTCAAAAAATATCCGAATACTGCACGCGCCGTGACAGCAGCCATTTTGGAAGCTGGCAAATGGATTGATGCTGGCTTGCAAAACAAACTGAAAATGGCTGAAACCATTGCCGACAAGAGCTATGTCAACACCAGCGTTGACGCTATTAACCAACGCATCTTGGGACGCTACCAAAATGGCATGGGCAAAACTTGGGATGACCCCAACCACATGAAGTTTTATGGTGATGGTGCAGTGAACTTCCCGTATTTGTCTGACGGCATGTGGTTCTTGACGCAGCACAAACGATGGGGTTTGCTCAAAGACCATCCTGACTATTTGTCTGTTGCTAAGCAAATCAATCAAATTGACATTTACAAAGCGGCAGCCACTGCCAGCAAAACCCCTGTGCCGAAAGATGTGATGCGCACATCCAAGCTCATGGACGGTGTGGTTTGGGATGGCAAAGACCCTAAAAAGTATGCCGATGGTTTCAAGGTTAAAGCTTAAGGAATCTAAAAATGTCATCACAAGCTGGTCTTGATTGGCGCATTGACTTCAAAAGCCTGGGGCAAACGATAGTGCCACCGCTTTTGGGGTTGATATTATTAGTGGGTGTGTGGTCAGCCATCTCTGCCGCTACGGCAGGCAGCATACCTACTCCGCTGGACACTTTTCAACAAGCGGTATCCATTTTCTCAGACCCGTTTTACCGCAAGGGACCCAATGACCAAGGTGTCGGTTGGAACATCCTGATGTCACTTGAACGCGTGGCAGTTGGATTTGGCTTGGCTGCTTTGGTTGGCATACCGGCAGGGTTTGCTATTGGAAGGTTTGAATTTTTAAGCCGCATGTTCAATCCACTCATCAGCCTGTTGCGCCCTGTCTCGCCATTGGCATGGCTGCCCATCGGTTTGTTGGTATTCAAAGGTGCCAACCCGGCAGCGATATGGACTATTTTTATCTGTTCAATTTGGCCCATGATCATCAACACCGCGGTCGGTGTGCAACGCGTGCCACAGGACTATATGAATGTGGCCAAGGTGTTGAATCTATCGGAATGGAAGATTGTGACCAAGATTTTGTTCCCCTCTGTACTGCCCTATATGTTGACGGGAGTGCGTTTGGCAGTCGGTACAGCATGGTTGGTGATTGTGGCAGCTGAGATGTTGACGGGTGGCGTGGGTATTGGTTTTTGGGTGTGGGATGAATGGAATAACTTGAATGTGAAAAACATCATCATTGCCATCTTTGTGATCGGCATTGTTGGTTTGATTTTGGAATACGCCCTCATCAAACTCGCCACAGCTTTTACGTTCGAAGAGGTGAAATCATGAGCGACAATTTAACCAGCAAGTACATCGAGATTCAAGGCGTTGAACAAACCTTCAAAACCAAAAATGGACCGTTTTGTGCGCTGCAAAACGTGAATCTGAATGTGGCCAAGGGAGAATTTGTCACACTGATTGGGCATTCAGGTTGTGGCAAATCAACCTTGCTGAATTTGATCGCTGGTTTGACAACGCCCACTCAAGGTGCATTGTTATTGAACAACCGTGAGATAGCAGGCCCTGGTCCCGAGCGTGCAGTGGTTTTTCAAAACCATTCACTGCTACCGTGGTTGACCTGCTATGAAAATATCTATTTAGGTGTGGAGCGTGTTTTTGGTGCAGGCGATAAAAATGCCGGTGCACCTTCTGAGAGCAAAATCAAACTCAAAGAACGAACCGATGCCGCCTTGGCATTGGTCGGGTTAAGTGCTGCTGCTTCTAAACGTCCAGGTGAAATATCTGGCGGTATGAAACAACGTGTGGGCATTGCCAGAGCATTGGCAATGGAGCCCAAAGTGCTGCTGATGGATGAGCCATTTGGCGCATTGGATGCATTGACGCGTGCCAAACTACAAGACGAATTGCTCAGTATTGTTGCGCTAACGCACAGCACTGTGGTGATGGTGACCCACGATGTGGACGAGGCTGTGCTCTTAAGTGACAAGATTGTGATGCTGACCAATGGCCCCGCTGCAACGATTGGCGACATATTGACAGTGGATTTACCTAGGCCGCGTGACCGCATTGCTTTGGCTAAAAACGCACAGTATGCCAACTACCGTCAAGCTGTCATTGATTTCTTGTACACGCGCCAAAAACATGTGGAGAAAGCTGCATGAAAAAAATGAAATTGGTCATGGTGGGCAACGGCATGGCAGGCGTGCGCACCATTGAAGAATTGTTGAAAATTGCACCCGATTTGTACGACATCACCATTTTTGGTGCAGAGCCCCAACCCAACTACAACCGCATTTTGCTCAGCCCTGTTTTAGCAGGCGAACAAACGGTAGACGAAATTATTTTGAATTCATGGGACTGGTACACCGACAACCACATCACCTTGCACGCAGGCAAAAAAGTAGTAGATGTGAACCGTGCCCGCCGCACCGTGACAGCTGACGATGACATGGAAGTGGAATACGACCGCTTGTTGCTGTGCACCGGCTCGAATGCGTTCATGTTACCGATTCCTGGCAAAGACTTGGATGGTGTGATTGCCTACCGCGACATTGCGGATACGAATGCAATGATCGCCGCATCAACGCAATATAAAAATGCAGTTGTCATTGGTGGTGGTTTGTTGGGCTTGGAGGCTGCCAATGGTTTGATGCAACGCGGCATGAATGTGACCGTCATTCACGTCATGCCAACTTTGATGGAACGTCAATTGGATACTGTGGCCGGTGGTTTGCTGCAAAAATCGTTGGAAGAGCGCGGTTTGAAATTTGTCATGGGCGGGCAAACGCAGGCTTTGATTGGCGACAAAGAAGAAGGCAAAGCAGGCCGAGTAAAAGCGTTGCAATTCAAAGATGGCACCCAAATCCCAGCCGATTTGGTGGTGATGGCAGTGGGCATTCGACCCAATACCGAACTGGCCGAAAAAATTGGCGTGTATTGCAACCGTGGCATCGTCGTCACCGACACACTGCAAACTGTGACAGATGCACGCATCTATTCTGTGGGCGAGTGCGCCGCACACCGTGGCATTGCCTATGGCTTGGTTGCACCGCTTTTTGAACAAGCCAAAGTGGCGGCCAACCATTTGGCTTTGCACGGCATTGGACGATATTCTGGTTCATTGACATCTACGAAGTTGAAAGTAACTGGTATTGATTTATTCAGTGCGGGTGCATTTCAGGGCGGTGAAGGGACTGAAGAACTGGTGATGAGTGACCCATATGGCGGTGTCTACAAAAAACTGGTGATCAAAGACGACAAACTGATTGGCGCTTGTTTGTATGGCGACACAGTGGACGGCAGCTATTACTTCAAGTTACTGCGTGACGGCCGCAATGTCGCGGACATCCGCGACAAATTGATGTTTGGTGAAAGCAATATTGGCGATGTGGGACACGAAGGTCACAGCAAAGCTGCCGCTATGCCAGACGATGCAGAGGTGTGCGGTTGCAACGGTGTGAGCAAGGGCACGATTTGCAAAATCATCAAAGAAAAAGGCTTGTTCACGCTGGATGAAGTACGCAAACACACCAAAGCCAGTGCCTCGTGTGGCTCTTGTACTGGTTTGGTAGAGCAACTGCTGATGTTCACCGCTGGTGGTGACTACTCTGCCACGCCCAAGCTCAAAGCCATGTGCGCGTGCACCGACCATGGGCACCAAGCTGTGCGTGAAGCGATTGTGGAAAACAAATTACTCACGATAGCCGATGTTTACAAATTCATGGAATGGAAAACACCCAACGGTTGTGCTTCCTGCCGTCCTGCCGTCAATTACTACCTCATCAGCTCGTGGCCGAAGGAAGCGAAGGACGATCCACAAAGCCGCTTTGTGAACGAACGCAGCCATGCCAACATTCAAAAAGATGGCACTTACTCTGTTATTCCGCGCATGTGGGGAGGCGAGACAACGTCATCAGAGCTGCGCCGCATTGCGGACGCAGTGGACAAATACAAAATCCCCACTGTCAAAGTCACTGGCGGTCAGCGCATTGATTTGTTGGGCGTGAAAAAAGAGGATTTGGTGAATGTATGGAAAGACATTGGCATGCCGTCTGGCCACGCCTACGCCAAAGCTTTGCGCACCGTCAAAACGTGCGTCGGCTCTGAATGGTGCCGCATGGGCACGCAAGACTCCACCCAAATGGGCAAAGATTTGGAACGCGCGTTTGTAGGTATGTACGCACCACACAAAGTCAAGTTTGCGGTGTCTGGCTGTCCACGCAATTGTGCCGAGGCCGGTATCAAAGACGTGGGGGTGATTGGTGTGGACAGCGGCTGGGAGATGTACATCGCTGGCAATGGTGGCATCAAAACCGAGGTGGCACATTTCTTCGTGAAAGTCAAAACCGCTGCCGAAGTGCTGGAGTACACAGGCGCTTTTTGCGAGTTGTACCGGCAAGAAGCGTGGTATTTAGAGCGTACCGTGCATTACGTCAACCGCGTTGGCTTGGATTATGTGAAGAAAAAAATATTGGACGACGCTGTTGGCCGAAAAGCGCTGTGGGAGCGTTTGCAGTTTGCCTTGGACGGCGAACCCGATCCGTGGTTTGACTTCAAAGCTGCCGATGTGGATACAAGGCAATTTACCAAGCTGACGCTTGCATAAACTGATATTTCACTGCGTATCAACAAAATATATGAAAAATCAGGCTGTATCCGGCGTATTTATTACCTAATATGCTATTAAATACATAGCAATTGGTCTGTAAGCACATCAACTCAAATGTTTGATCTTTAACTGACAAAAGTAAACCACTATGACTGATTGGAAAAAAATCTGCCTCGTTAACGATATCCCTGTACTGGGTGCACGCCGTGTGCAGCGTACCAAAGGCATGGATGTGGCACTGTTTCGCAACGACCAAGACCAAGTTTTTGCACTGTTGGATCGCTGCCCGCACAAAGGCGGACCTTTGAGCCAAGGCATCGTATTTGGCACCAGCGTCGCGTGCCCGCTGCACAACTGGACCATTAGATTGGCAACAGGTTCTGCGCAAGAGCCAGACGAAGGCAGCACGCCATCCTTCAAAGTACAGGTCAGCGATGGCGTTGTGTATATGAGCCAAATTGAATTGGATACCTTGGCACTAGACCAAACCGCACCCACTGCAGGGCCATGTCACAGAATCAACCAGGTCGCGTAGTTGGGGTGACATGAAAGAAACCCAATCAACCTGCCCCTACTGTGGTGTGGGCTGTGGCGTCATCATTGAATCAACAGGCGACCAAATCACTGGTGTGCGTGGGGACCCCTTGCACCCTGCGAATTTTGGGCGCTTATGTTCCAAAGGTCTGAATTTGCATTTGACGGCGTCGGCAAACGTGACAAAACAAACCCGCTTGCTGTACCCAATGCAACGTGCCAGCAGAAACCTTACACCGCAACGTGTTTCATGGGATATTGCCTTAGACAGCGCAGCAGACAAGTTTGCGCAGGTGATTGCCGATCATGGCCCCGATGCCATTGGATTTTATATCTCAGGTCAGTTGCTAACAGAAGACTACTATGTCTTTAACAAACTGGCCAAAGGCTTGATTGGCACCAATAACATCGACAGCAATTCGCGCCTGTGCATGAGCAGTGCCGTAGCAGGCTACAAACAAACGCTGGGTGCCGATTCACCACCCACATGCTATGACGATGTGAACCATGCCGATTGCATTTTCATAGTGGGCAGCAACACGGCATTTGCGCATCCCATTTTGTTTCGCCGCATTGAAGATGCAAAAAAGGCCAATCCTGCGCTGAAAATTATCGTGGTCGACCCGCGCCGTACCGACACCGCAGATTTGGCCGATTTGTATTTGCCAATACAACCTGGCACCGATGTGATGCTGTTCAACGGCATGCTGCACATCATGCTGTGGGAAGGATGGATTGACCAAGACTTCATCAACACGCACACTGATGGTTTTGAAGCGCTGAAAGCCACTGTGCGCGACTGCACGCCAGAAATAACCACCGAAATATGTGGCATCAAGAAAGCTGACTTATTGATGGCAGCACAGTTGTTTGCCACCTGCAAAGCATCTTTAAGTTTGTACTGCCAAGGACTCAACCAGTCCAGCAGCGGTGCGGCTAAAAATGCTGCTTTAATTAATTTGCATTTGGCCACTGGCCACATTGGCAAAGCCGGGGCAGGCCCATTTTCCCTGACTGGCCAGCCCAACGCCATGGGCGGGCGCTGGTCATCGTGCAAGAGTCCTTTGCCACCACCGCCACTTGTGCCTATGCCGACTTGCTGCTGCCCGCGACCACATGGGGTGAGAAGGAAGGCACTGTCACCAATTCAGAGCGTTGCATCACGCGCGTGCGAGCGGCCGTTAACGCACCTGGTGAAGCAAGGCATGACTGGTCCATCGCCGCAGAATTTGCAAGACGTTTGGAATTGTTGTTGCCTATCAAGTCACCAAGTACATTGTTCGACTACCCCACACCTGAATCGGTCTGGCTGGAACACCGCGAATCCACACGCGGACGCGACATCGACATCACTGGCATGAGCTATTCGGCACTAGAAAAATCGCCACTGCAATGGCCTCTGCGCGAGGGTGATGTGGCAGGCAAAACGCGTTTGTACGAAGACCACGTTTTCCAAACCGCCAATGGCAAAGCACAATTCGTCAATACGGTCTACAAACCCGTTGCTGAAGCACGTGATGCACGCTACCCGTTTTCGCTGAACACAGGCCGTTTACGTGACCAATGGCATGGCATGAGCCGCACAGGTACGGTCAGCAAATTGTTTGGCCATGTCGCAGAACCTGCGGTGCAGATGAATGTGCAAGACATGACCAGACGCATGATCAAAGACGGTGATTTGGTTCACATCACCAGCAAACGAGGCTCCATTTTGTTGCCAGCGCAGGCATCTAAAGAAGTGGGATTGAGCCAAACTTTCATCGCCATGCACTGGGGTGAAGAGTATGTAAGCGGCTCTAAGGATGGCGATGGCAGTGCAGTTAAAGCTTTGGCGGGTGTGAATGCACTCACCACATCCAGCTTTTGTCCCAGTTCTAAACAACCTGAATTGAAGCACGCGGCTGTCAAAATTCTCAAAGCCGAATTGCCTTGGACATTGTTGGGGATGGCATGGTTACCCAGCGACCAAGCTTTGTCAGCACGTGAAGCGCTGAAGCCCCTGATGCGCCAATTTCCATTTGCCAGCTGCGTGCCTTTTGCTGATACTGTTGACACTGAAGATGGCACTGGTACGGGCGCTGTGCAAACTGGTGTTCTATTGCGCGCCGCTGGTCATGAAGCACCAAGCGCAGAAGTTTTGCAAAAGATTAAAGCCATCTTGGGTTTGCAGTCTGCTGGTTTGTCTGGTCAAACGGCAAACCAATCCGCCATGCCAGTGATGCGCTATGTCGACAAGAAAAAAGGTCAACACCGCAGCATCAAGATCAATGGCAGCAAAGAACATGCGCTTTTAGAGGCTTTTTTATTAGCGGGTGACACACGCTCTGAAGCTTGGATCAAAACTTTATTGCAAGACAAACTTCCTGCACAAAACTATGGTCGTTTACTGTTGGTGCCGGGCAGCCAAGCCCCCATTGCCGTGCAGTCGCGTGGTAAAACCATTTGCACCTGTTTCAATGTGACCGATGTGGCCATTCAAGATGCTTTGTCGCTGACCAAAGGAACGGCCGAGCAATGTTTGTCTGCGTTGCAAGACACCTTGAAATGCGGCACCAATTGCGGCTCATGCGCTCCTGAAATCAAGCGCATGGTGCTTGCGCACAACTCAAAAACTTAGCATTCCAACCTGGCCAATCACATCGCCCAAATGCGCGGTGCAACGGCTTTCAATTGCCACAGATCTTGCCGCCAAGCAGTCCAGACTTGGCGCAGCACATCCATCACTGGTTCCACCATGGGAGCTAACACACGCACCACCACCACATGGTCATTGGGGCTGGTTGCGCCAGCTGTGCCTTTCAAGGCATGGGTATCCAACACCATTCGTGCTGCCGCCAGCGCCAAGGCCACGCGGTCGCGCTGCAGTGCTGATCCACTGGCAAAAAACAGTGAGCCCATGCAACGCTGCCCTGCCAAGCCGATGGGGCTGTTCAACAGTCGCTGGTCACTGGCTTCTATTTTTCCGCGTTCTAGCCAAATGCCGGGCAACTCGATATGCTGGGTAAAACTGCCTGATTCAAATGGCATATCGGCATGGGGCAGCCCCAAGGCAGTTACGTCCCAGCCCATCATTTCAGCGCCTGCGTCAAGCTGAAAAATGCATTGGTTTTCAGCCGAGCAGTCGTTGTAGGCAATCGCTTCCAAGGGCAGCCACTCCAAACGCCCATTGGCTTGCACTTTGGCTGAGGTACGTTGCAATGCAGGCTCACCTAGGGACTTATAAAACCGCGTTGCGCCCGGCGTGGTGATTAACCCATGGGCATGTGGTGCCACATTGATCGTAATATCCAAAGTATCACCGCCCACCAAACCACCTGGCGGGTGAACCAAAACGTTGTGACACACGGCATTGCCCTCAGGGTACAAGCTTTGCAACACTTGCAAAGGCCCTACTCGTTCATACCGTGCTACCGTTCGATCGTCTTCTAACTTGTATTGAATGTCTAATTTTGCGTGCCATGTCATGCAAAGAGTGTAAGCCGATTTTGCTTGGCAATTCAGTTGCAAATAGCTGGGATAATAGCCCCGCGCCCCTTTGTAGTTCAATGGATAGAACGAGTGCCTCCTAAGTGCTAGATACAGGTTCGATTCCTGTCGAAGGGACCAAATTTTAAGTCGGATAGGTTCATGGCCTTCCGACTTTTTCTTTTTCCCCTCTGAGATAATGCTTTTATTATCCGTTAGCGTTCGTTAGAGTATGCCACATTCCAGCCACAAAAGGGGGCACATTTGGGGGCATTCTTTAAAAATTTGGGGGCATATTTTACTAATCCAAAACTATACCCCCGCCCCGCCCTTCACTTACCCCCCCCGTAGGCCACACATGCAACTGCGATTTGATATGGTTGTAATTACCCGCAGATAAGAAGTTACAGGTAGCACCTTTCAGGGGGTGCTGTAAAGTAACAAAAGAGAATTAACCGATTAAGTCGATTAACTCACTTAAGGGAATTAACATGCTTTGGAAAACCTCGCAGTCTAAAATGCGTGCGGGTAGAACCACCCTCGTACTGAGACCCCGGCACAGTACCTTATGGGGGTGTCGCTCTGCCTTTCAGCCTCGGGGCATCGACATTTGTACTGGGGACAAGTGGGGACAGTGGGGACACCGCATAATCATTGGTCTAGCGCGTACCCAGTCGACTAGCACTGAGTGGGGACAGCGGGGACAACTCATTCCGAGTTAGTGCATTGAGGTACTGCACTGCTTTAACTTGGTGACTGGTGCAAGCGCTCCATTGCTTTGCAGCGCGGGTAAAGCTCCCGCACCCCACCGCCTCACGGCGGCCATGACGTAACGCAATGCTTACAAATCAATCTCGAATAACGCTGGGGTGATCCGGTAACACCGCGTCAGTCCCAAGCTTGGTAAGCGCTGCTTTGTATCGAATGCACGGTCTTGGTCTGGGCTTAGGCAACCATGATCCAACAGCACGCGACATACGGCCTGATAGTCAAAGCCTTGGCACATTTCGGAACGGAACGTCTCAGACAAAATGAAATATTCCACACTAACACCTTCACCAACATTAGACGGCATCCTGTCGCCAAACTCTGCCCCGTGTTGGTTATTGGTCTTGATCGGTTCACCACTGTCATTCAACATACGACGAAAGCCAGCACGTTGCAGCGTTTTAACATTGTGGTCATCAGCAGCTCTATGCCACCAAGTAAAGCGGCCTTCACCGTTCACCTCTAAAAACCGTCTCACTTGTCGCAGCATGGCTACCACTTCACCATTACCAATGCCCCCACGTGCGGCCAGCCATGCATTAAAGCAAGCCTTTGCAGCCCGTTCGCTTTCGCCCTTTTCCCAGCCAGTCAGCCCCGCCTCGGTTGCCAGCTCGCCCGCTGCCCCCACCAGTGCGAAACGTGCCACTACACGTTCAACTTGACCGCTTGCACCCTTGGGTATCCATTGGCTGATTAATGCGGACATGCCCTCACGGATTCTTTTTTTAAGCGTGTCAGCGTTGCTACAAAGCCATACAAGCCATGCATAGCCTGTAGCACCGTAGGTATTGAGCGCTTGCTGGGTCAAATGCTTGGCAAAGGCCGCACCGCCTTGAAAGCCGTGCAGATTTTCAAATGCACCCAGCCCCGCCCCTGCGTCAGCCTGTATATCTGCCATGCGCACCTCTTGGCCAGTGCGGGTGCGCTTCATGCCTTCTGCCATGTGATCCGCTAACCCCAGTTCACCAGCACTTAAGAACAACAACCGCCATACCAACCGTGTACGGGGTGAACCTGTACGGGTTGCACGGGCTTTACTTTGTTCGTTGGCCAGCATATAGGCACATTCGCCCGCCGTCTTTGGGTCAACCTGTGCCAATTCATCAAGGATCAGCAGGCAGTCGCTGTGCTGTGCGGCTATGGCCTCTAAAGCGTTGTCCGTCGTTCGCCATCGCTGCAAAAAGCTTGCACCGCCGTAGACACTCGCAGCCAGTTTTAACGCCGTGGTTTTCCCGCTGGAGCTATCGCCACGAAAATGAAAGCCCCCGCTTTCCATGCCAGCCGGTCGCAAAATTGGTCCGGCAAAGGCACATGCCACAGCAAACACCAGTCGTGAATTACCTGCACACAATGCGCCCACACGGTCGCGCCATTGGTCAGCCCCGCCCTTGCTACGGAATGTATTTTCAACTGCGTTATCTGTCTGGAAAACAATGCGTTCAGCATCATCGCCAATGGTTTCACGGGGCAATACAAACGCTGTGCCATGCCAGCCTATGCGGTCGGTACACGTCGCGTATTCCTCTGGGGTGCGAGTTTGTATGTACTGGGTCAAAAGATTGCGGGCGCGGGGTGTTGACGCAATACGAAGCCCCATGTTCAACAGCGTAGCCCGATATTCACCACCATCACCAGACAACATGCGGGCTGGCATTGCCCATTGTTTAGCGTTACCCAGCGGATCATCAAAGGCCAGCAAGTAACCCCAGCCCCCACCGTCTTGGTCGCGGGTTAATGCCTGCACTTCCAAACGACTGCACACCCATTCAGGTGATTTTTGTTTTCCGTCTTGGTCTATGCCTTGATGCCATACGCCGTGTTCATTTACTGAAAACACATCAAAGGTGCGGCCATCATCGCCAGTATCGCCACTGGGTTTAATTTTTTCACGCTTGCTGCCCTTGGCTGGGTTGTTTGTTTGTGTTGATTGTGGGGCTTGTTGGCTAGCTTGGTGCGCTTTAATCGCGGCCATCACAATGCAGCGCACCGCCTCTAACCCCGCTGTTTGGTGCAAGTCGTTAAAGTCGCTGCCATCATCATGCAAAGGGGCAGGAAACACAGCCAGCCCCCGCACAATTCGCGCCGCCGCCGTTGCCTTTTCACGCCCAGGGTTGCTGCCTGTACGTGCAAACGTCTGTACATCATCGTCACCACACAGCACCAATAATGCCAACGGGTACAAACTTCGCAATGATTTGGCCACATGTCCTAGATTGCCAGCATCAAACGCCACGGCCACGGGGTAGCCTGTAGCCTCATAAAGGCTTGCAGCAGTGGCGTAACCCTCAGCCAGCAACAGCACAGCGGGCGGGGTTGTATCGTTGCCTACATTGCCCAGCAAGTGCCACAGCCCCGATTTGCGCCCGCCTTTTCTAAACAGTTTGTCAGTGCCTCCCTCTTTTGGTTTATCTGGGGCTATGCGTTGCACATTCCACAGCACGCCCGCACCGTCACACATAGGCACTAACAGCCCGTTATTTGCCGTGAAGCGCACACCGTGGGGCTGTACACCTTTACGGGTCAAATAGGGGCTATTGCCTGTCTCGCTGGCTTCATTCCACATTGCCAGCACTTCACTGGCCGCACTGGCATGGCCGGCTTCAATCCGTGCCTTTTCGGCTTGCTGTGTTGCATGGCGTTCGCGTTCCCTTTGGGCTATGGCCTCGGGGCTGGGGGTGTTTTGGGCTGGGTTTGTTTTGGACAAATCGAAGCCGTTTTCTTTTGCAAGGTGCAACAACGTGCCAATGCCCACGCCACCGCCCGCTTTGATACTTTGCCATGTGCTACGCGTGGCCTTCACATCGTAGCCATCAGCCGAAGCGCTCCAGTCAGAGAAAAGGTCTAGGCCGGTATTGTCAGGGTATTCGCTTTTAATCGCCATCGCCACACGTGCCCAATCGTTGCGGGGCATGTTGGCTGGGATATGGTGCAAGGCTTCGCGTATCAGCTCTGGAGTTATATTTTTTATCATAGGGTATCGTTGAATAGATCAGGCTGGGATCGTGGGCGAAAAAGTAACGTGTAAGTCCGAACCATGCGTGTGTAATTGCCCGACGCACACATCACTTCACGCCACCCTTTAGATAAGCCATAGCCCAATGCGGGCATGTCAGACAACACTTTGGAGATACAGCCGGTGTCACACACTGCGTCTATTTCTTTCAGTGTGCTGGCTGGGATTTGGTCAAGATAGTTAGCAACACGCAGCGCCTGTGCAGGTCGCGTATCTGTCAGTGGCGTAACGCTATTGTGCGTAATTTCATGTGCTTCCACTTGTGCACCTACTTGTAATTTGCAGGGGAAAATCGCGGATTCAATTGATCAGGTTTGCCTTGCAAAGACTCTGCCAATAAATCACCGGTCAACGGGTCAAACACTCGAATAACACCTGGCATTTCAAGCCGAACCAGAATATCCGGGCAGTTTGGCTGCTTGACCAACTTTTTAAACAGTATTTTTGGAGCGTGTAACTCTACGATTTTTGAGGCATGTTTCAAACGAATCTTTGCCGCCTCGATTGCTTGCGTTCGCACATATTGGTTAGCTGTTTCCATTACTGCCCCCAGCTTTGATGCGCTCTGTGATCCATGCATCAATTGCAGATGCTGGCCAGCACACAGCACGGCGGGACAACTTCACGGGTGCGGGGAATGTGCCACGCTTCACGCCATCATAAATTGAGGACTTGCGAAGCCCTACCGTTGATTCGACTTCGGGAAGTCTCAAAAGCCGCTCTGGGCTGTACTTACTCGGACTTGCTTGCATTTTTTTGACCTTTCATTGTTAGAAAAATCAATTGTGCAAATCAAGCTCAATTTAATCAAAGACGATTTTGGGGGCAAAAATTACCCTATTTTGTCCTTGACTGTGAAACATCAAAACCCAGCTAAAGTGAGTAACCTCTAACTTTCATCTCAGGGTGTAAATTTTTCATAAAATATTTCATTGCCCTTTCTGGTGCATCATGAAAACCAGCAGCTTCAAAAATTATGTTGCAAAACTCTAAGAACTTCCCAGAGTTAGAAGGCGTAATACCAGCTGGTTTAAGTGCGCCAGCAATGCATCGAATAAAGTCAGCTTGTCGTTCTGTAAGCTTTGGAGCACCTGCTAACCCAGCACCCACAAATCGTGCCTGTGTTTTTTGAGCAGCAGCTTCAATGCATGGAATCAAAGAACCCGCCAAGTCAAATGACCGCGCGTCCCCCACAAACTCAAAACACTTGAGAAAATTAGGCTCATCTACCCCGAAAAATTCGTTGTCAAGTGCGTTACGATCTACAAAAGTTAGACCCTCAATCGCACGTCGCAAATTACCAGCGAGTAGCTCTATGTTGCCAAGCGCTTTCTCCGCTGGGTCTCAGTGAGTGAGTTTGGAAGAATATTTTTTTTAAACACTCGCAAATATGCCACTTGCCAATTTAATTCAGATAAAACATCAACTGGTATTTTGTAACCTTTGCAAAGCTTAATTAGGTTATCACTACTTTCAAACGATATTCCTTCGCTTTTGCAAAATTCAACAAGTTTGTTTTCTTCAGCACTTGCGGCCATCACAACCCCTTCACGGTGCGGCCTTCATAAAACACCAGTGCCAGGTCGGTGAAGGTTTCCGACTTTTCGCCTTTGGGGATCAACCTCAGGCTAGGCGTGGTGAAACTAAGTTATTGACGTGCTATTAACAACGGTCAAGGAATCGTCAGTCGCACTTCTAGCGACAAAAGCCAAACCCGCCGCCCAGTCATTAGGAGGTACACCCTCAAACATAAATATCTTTTCCATCGCGTGTTCACCACACCCAGCAGCCATATGCAGACGGTTTAAAGTTCGATGCGCCCACGCTCTAAACTCTGTGTTTGAAAATACAGGCGGCCAAAACTCTGATTCATTCGCAGCATTCATGCTAGATACCAATCAAGATGGATAAGCCGTATCACCGACCAAGGATTGACACATCATCAAATAAGCATCAGGCACACGTCGCTGAATACGTCTTAAAACCCGTCTAGCTGTGCCAATTTTGTCAATTTTTCTGGATAAACGTAAACCCAATGTCTTAGTTGTCCGTGATTCAAAAAATTCACTTCGCGTGTGACAAACATAAATTCCTGCACTTGCGGTTCGTATGATTGAAACCCTATAACCACGACCGGGCTTTTGTTCATGCAGGCGATTCTTTGCTTCAGTAGCAGGTGTAATATCGTTCTTAGCCATCCTAGATCCTTTCATGATCGATTTTGGTTAGGGGCTAGCAGTTTTAACGCACTTATAGCCCCTCTCTTTTGCCTTAGAGATCGCGCTAAGGCATCGCGTCATACTTCAATAACCTGTGGTGCAATGTATTCGCCATGCAAGCGCTTCACATCTAACAGCAAGGCCAAATGCTTTGCAACCCATACGGGAATTTCAACACCATCGTTACGCCAACGGCTAGGCGTGTTGCGGTGCAAGCCTGTAGCCCTGCAAAAGTCGCTTATTTTCCAATCCAGTGCAGCCAGCGCTTTGTCTAATTCCTCTATCGTCATATATGCACCTTTCAAATAGTTTGATATTGTACAGATAATTCCCTATAATGTGCAGATTTATTTAGTTTTCGCACAGTATTTAACATAACGCCCGTCGTATGAAGTGTGGATTGTGGGTAACTTTTTGCACATTATTGGGAATATTTAATAAATTCAAACACTTGCAAATGTTATGCACACTGCCTAAAAAATAGGCAATTGACAGATTAGGCATTTGCATAAAGTTATCCACAGCCCGCAGCGTGCAGGGATACGTGCCAAGGGGATACCGCCCGCGCTCAATTCCAGCAAGGTGCGTAGGCAACCGTAACGGAATCAGCGGGGTTATGGTTTGGGTTGCAGGTAGTAAGAATGAATAGTTAATAAATTTCATCATATAAAACTGTTCCCACTTTGTTCCCAGTCTGTTCCTTTTTGTTCCCATTGGGTTGCATGGTCAAAACCCGCATAAACATTGAAAATCTGTCGTTTGTTCCCAGTGTCCCCACTGTTTAGCAATAAATTCAATCACGCAGCCCTTTGAGGTAACGCGATAACATCCGCACCTTTGCGCCGTTGGTCTATGTAGTCAGCCCACCACTGCAACAATTTGGCACGTTCAATCATGTAGGTGGTGCGGTGGTACGCCGCCCGTACTGCATTGCGTTCTTTGTGGGCTAGCTGTCGCTCGATAACATCCGCGTCCCAGTCTGATTCGTTGGCAACAGTTGAAAATAAAGCTCTGAAGCCGTGTGCAGTGGCCGCACCTTTGTACCCCATTCGTGCCAGCGCTGAATTAAATGTGTTTTCACTTAGCGATTTACTCGGGTAAAAAGGGCTAGGAAACACCAGATCACGATCACCGCTTAGGGGTTGCATTACTTTCAACACTTCAATGGCCTGTAGCGATAATGGAACGCGGTGTTCAGCCTTCATTTTCATGCGCTCAGGAGGTATCGTCCACAAAGCAGCTTCTAAGTTAATTTCAGTCCAACGTGCCCCGCGAACTTCGCCTGGTCGAGTTGCGGTCAACATCAATAATTTAAGCGCTTGAACTGTATGAACATCCCCATCATAAATGGCCAGTTTTGCCAAAAACTCAGGCAGAGCACTATTGGATAAGGCTGGCCGGTGTTTAACTTCACGGGGCTTCAAAATTTCAGATGGCATCAAATCCAGCATTGGGTTTGAATCAATTCGTTCGTGCACCACAGCCCAGCGGAATACTGATTTCACCCGTTGCAACACGCGGCCAGCTTGATCGCTAGCGCCCCGCCCTTCAATTTTTTTAATCGCCGCCATAACCTCACCAGGTTTAATGCTGGCAATTGGCCGGCTGCCTAACGTGGGGAAAATATTGGCAGCAAGTGAAGCGCGAATACGTTGCAGTGTTATGGGTGTCCAACGGGCTGTTTGATGTGCCAGCCAGTCGGTCGCCACGGCCTCTAAGGTGTTAACCGATTCAATCACCGCCTTAGCCTTTGCCGTTTTTCGCAATTCGCCGGGGTCTTGGCCGTCCTGTAAGGTTTTCCGTGCTATTGCCGCCAATTCGCGTGCATCTTTCAGGCTTACTGAAGGGTACACACCAAAGGACAACCGCTTTTCTTTGCCGCTGTATCGGTACTTCATACGCCAATACCGCCCGCCCGCTGAGGTCAATTCCAAATACAAACCCAAACCATCAAAGTGTTTGCCGGTCGTTTTGAGGCTTCGCAGCTTCGCATCAGTCAATTTCATGATCTACCTTTGGTGAAGTGGGGGCACATTTGGGGGCATTTTCCACTAACCAAAAGAAAACATCAAGCATTCATGCGGGTTACAGCCGAATATGCGATTCCTGTCGAAGGACCATTTTATATGCAAAATTGGCCTCTAGCCGGCGTATTTATTGCCTAAGGTGCTATTAAATATATAGCATTAGCGCTCAATCATAAGTCGAAATTCAAACCTTGTCCAACCACTTCACGCTGCCGCGGTAGGCATGCCAGGTGGCGTAACCCAGCCATGGGCCGATGACGATGAGACCTAATCCAGCGGGTATCAGGGCGACGGCTACCAGCACGGTTAACAACGCACCCCACAGCAACATCACTGGTAAATTGACGAACACCACCTGAATGCTGGTGATAGCTGCCGAAATGGCATCGGTGTCGCGGTCCAAAATCATGGGAATGGACACTACCGAAACAGCAAACACCAAAGCGGCAAACACGCCGCCCACCATGGCGTAGACCAGCAAAAATTCCAAGTTTTGTGCGTTGAATATGGCCTCCATCACACCTGTGGTGGATGGCATGCCCGTGTTGAAAAACACCGCAAACACCACCAGCGACGCCCTGCCCCATAGCAATTCCAACACAATCAGCACCAATACCAACATCCCCATGCTGCGAATGTGGTTGCGCCAGCAGGTGGTGGATTGTATAAAGGACTTGGGCAGTCCCAGCTCGTTGCGTCGACTCACTTCGTACAAACCCAATGCCAAAAATGGCCCCAACAACAAACAACCAGAAACGATGGACATGGTGTATTCAGGTTTGTTGCGAAACACGATGCCCAAAACCACGGCCATGACAAAGAAACAGACGCCAAAAAATGTGGTGCAGCTTTTAAAACTCAACAAATCTTGCCAACCCCTGCGCAGCCATATGAAGGGATCAGAAAAATTCAATTTCAGAATTTCTTTCTTAGGCGCATCAGATGCTGGCGGCACATAAGGCACATAGTCGTTCGCTTCTTGCACGCTGGGGCTGTTATTGGAATTGGAGGCTTGATTTTGATTCATCAGCATAGGCTAATTGATTTTCATCAATCTGCGTATTCGCGTAAATACCAATATGGCAGCCTGTCACACAACTGTCACATGCGCGACATATATTTCATGTGTTCACTCTTACTGTGCTTTTTATCTGTAGATTTTTTAACCTTAAGGACTATTATGAATACCAAACGCACTCTTCTCAAGACTGTCGCTGCTGCGGCATTAGCTACTATGGCAATGGGTACTGCTTTTGCCGCCGACATCACTGGTGCTGGCGCTACTTTCCCCTTCCCAATTTACGCCAAATGGGCTGAGGCATACAAAAAAGAAACCGGCATCGGTTTGAACTACCAGTCCATTGGTTCTTCAGGTGGTATTCGCCAAATCCGAGCCAAGACAGTCGCTTTCGGTGCATCTGATGCACCCGTACCAGGTGCCGAGCTTGACAAAGACGGCATGGTGCAGTTTCCAGCAGTCATCGGTGGTACCGTGCCAGTCTTTAACTTGGACGGCTTTGCTAAAGGTGACCTGCGTGTGAATGGTGCCGTATTGGCTGACATGTTCTTAGGGAAAATTAGCAAATGGAATGACCCCAAGTTAGCTGCGTTGAACCCGGGCAAAAAATTGCCAGACCTGACCATCACCATTGTGCACCGCGCTGACGGTTCGGGTACCACCTATAACTGGACTGATTACCTCACTTCTGTCAGCAAAGATTGGGCTGAGGGTCCTGGAAAAGGCGCAGCAGTCAAGTGGCCAGCACCCACCTCAGTCGGCGGCAAAGGCAATGAAGGTGTTGCAGCCAACGTGAGCCGTACCAAGGGCGCCCTGGGTTACGTGGAATACGCATATGCCAAAAAGAACAACATTCCAGTACTGGCACTGGAAAACAAAGACGGCAAGTATGTCATGCCTGATGATTTAACCTTCGCAGCCGCTGCTGCCAATGCCGATTGGTCAAAGGCTCCAGGTATGGGTATTTCTTTGGTAAGCCAACCAGGTGCAACTGCGTACCCTGTTGTCACAGCCTCTTTTATCCTGATGTACAAAGAACCTGCTGATAAAGCACAGTCCGTTGAAGTATTGAAGTTCTTTGACTGGGCTTACAAGAATGGTAAAGGATTGGCTACTGATCTGGACTATGTACCTTTGCCTGATGTGTTAACCAAACAGATTCGCGAGAAAACTTGGTCGCAGATCAAAACCAAGTAATGGTCATCAACGGGCCGCTAGGTGGCGGCCCTTTTTTCATTGGGTATTCGATTTTCGAATGCGCAATGAAAAAACAATCTTCAATGCGTTCAACTGAGTGCCCATATGCCAAGTACAGCAATCATGAATCCTAACCACATCGCCGCTTATGCAGCTGAAAAGCCCACCGCTTCAATGGTGGCAATCGCTAAGCGGCAACGTCTGCAAGACGCCTTGTTTCACCGTTTGACACAGTTTTTCTCGTTAACTGTATTGATCGTTTTGGTTGGTATTCTCGTATCCTTGTTCATCTATGCTTGGCCTACATTTGCTAAGTTTGGTGCTCACTTCCTTTGGTATGTGGAGTGGGATATCAACAACGAAGAATTTGGCGCTGCAATTTCTATCGTAGGCACACTCATCAGCTCTGGGATCGCATTGATACTTGCAGTGCCACTGGCCTTTGGCATTGCAGTGTTTCTGACAGAAACTTGTCCTGTTTGGTTACGTCGACCACTTGGAACAGCGATTGAGCTGCTTGCAGCGGTGCCATCTATCATTTATGGCATGTTTGGTTTGTTTGTGTTTGCACCTGTCTTTGCCGACTATCTGCAAGTGCCTGTGCAAAAACTAATGGGTGGTATGCCTTTGATAGGTTGGTTGTTTGGTGGGGCAACCAATGGCCTTGGTATTTTGGCTGCAGGCATTATTCTGGCATTTATGGTTTTGCCTTTTATAGCGGCGGTGATGCGAGATGTATTTGAAATCACGCCTTCTATCCTGCGCGAGTCGGCTTACGGCTTGGGTTGTACCACTTGGGAAGTGGTTCGCAAAGTCGTACTTCCCTATACTCAAAAAGGCGTTATTGGTGGCATTATGTTGGGCATGGGACGCGCATTGGGTGAGACCATGGCTGTCACTTTTGTGATTGGCAATGCCAACAGATTACCAACTTCACTTTTTTCTCCAGGCACTTCAATTGCCTCAGTGCTGGCAAATGAGTTTGGTGAAGCAGCTGGCTTGCATTTCAACACTTTATTTGCCTTGGGTTTCCTGCTTTTCTGTATCACATTTGTGGTGCTGGCGTTGGCTAAATGGTTGATTAACCGAACCGAAAAGGCCAAGGGTACCTAAAGCCATGTGCGTTATACAGTTACATACAGCAAATATCATATCAAGAACACTATCATGCAAATGAACACTACCCCACTATACAGGAATCGACAACGCTCCAATCTCATCGGTCTCATGCTATCGATGAGCGCAATGGCGCTGGGTTTGATCGCTCTGGTATGGATATTGTTTGTGCTTTTCTCTAACGGTTTTGCAGCGCTGGAACTAAGCCTCTTTACCCAAGACACCCCTGCCCCTGGTTCCGAAGGTGGAGGATTGCGCAATGCAATTGTTGGTAGCTTGATGATTGTTGGCTTGGCTGTGCTCGTATCTACCCCCATTGGTGTTCTAGCTGGCGTTTATCTCACTGAATATGGTGACAACAGTAAGACAGCAGAGTTCACCCGATTTGTTACCGACATCATGCTATCAGCGCCATCCATTGTGTTAGGTTTGTTCGTCTACGCGATTGCAGTACGAACTGTGGGGCATTTTTCTGGGTATGCCGGAAGTCTTGCGCTTTCATTGATAGCGATCCCCGTGGTCATGCGGACTACCGAGAACATGTTGCGTCTGGTTCCAGGCAGTCTGCGCGAAGCAGCGTTTGCGCTGGGTGCACCGCGTTGGAAAGTGGCCACCATGGTGTCACTGCGCGCTGCAAAAAGTGGTGTCATGACCGGTTTGCTGTTGGCCATAGCGCGCATCAGTGGCGAGACAGCCCCGTTATTGTTCACCGCATTGAATAACCAGTTTTTCAGCACCAACATGGAGTCGCCAATCGCCAATTTACCGGTAGTGATTTTTCAGTTTGCGATGAGCCCCTATGACAATTGGATTAATTTGGCTTGGGGGGGTGCACTCCTCATCACATTGACTGTGTTGGCATTGAATATTTTGGCGAGGGTCTTCTTCCGTAACAAAGTGCGTACTTGATCAGGTGTTGCACATTAGCAAAACGAAAAACTAAATAATTCACAAATAATGACTTCACCATGAATACTTCCACAACTGCTCCAACTCTCTCCATAGCTCGTACTAATAACACGTCATCGAGCGCAACAACTGATAACAATGAGCAGATATTGAAAAATGCTTTGGAAGTGCGCAATCTCAATTTTTACTACGGTAAATTTCATGGCCTTAAAAACATCAACATGAATGTTGCTGAGCACAAGGTCACAGCGTTTATCGGACCCTCTGGTTGCGGAAAATCTACATTGTTGCGAACACTTAACCGGATGTACAGCCTATACCCAGGTCAGCGTGCTGAAGGTGAAATCAATTTTTACGGTCAGAATATTCTTGACCCCAAGCAAGACGTCAATTTGCTCAGAGCACGCATCGGAATGGTCTTTCAAAAACCCACACCATTCCCGATGACAATCTATGACAACATCGCGTTTGGTGTGAAACTCTATGAAAGCTTGAGTAAAAGCGAAATGGACGACCGAGTGGAGTGGGCACTTACCAAATCTGCATTGTGGGGCGAAGTGAAAGACAAGTTGGGCCAAAATGGCATGAGCCTTTCTGGAGGTCAACAACAACGCCTGTGTATCGCGCGCAGCGTTGCGGTAAAACCTTCAATTTTGTTGCTTGACGAACCCACATCTGCGCTAGATCCCATCTCTACTGGCAAGATTGAAGAATTGGTGCACGAATTAAAAGAAGACTATACGATAGCCATCGTGACTCATAACATGCAACAAGCTGCCCGTTGCAGTGATTTCACTGCGTACATGTATCTCGGAGAATTGATTGAGTTTGGAGCAACAGACCAGATTTTCTTTAAACCAACCAAGACCGAGACAGAAGACTACATCACCGGCCGTTTTGGATAAGTTGATAATCACACAC
This sequence comes from Candidatus Aalborgiella aggregata, assembly GCA_016705065.1. Lineage (GTDB taxonomy): Bacteria > Pseudomonadota > Gammaproteobacteria > Burkholderiales > Burkholderiaceae_C > Aalborgiella > Aalborgiella aggregata. The sequence continues at coordinate 329,030 of JADIYY010000002.1, forward strand.
AGGCTAATAGGCACTCTTTAATTGAAAGAATATCATGGAAAAACACCTCTCAACACAATTTGATAATGAATTGCGTGGCGTATCAACAAGGGTTTTAGAAATGGGCGGCTTGGTAGAAGCACAAATTACCTTAAGCATTGAAGCGCTTGCATCCATGAATCCAGAAACAGCGCAGCAAGTCACCAATGCCGAAGAAGCAGTGAATCATTTTGAAATTGATATTGACCGTGATTTATCAACCATCATTGCGCGCAGACAACCAGCAGCTGGAGATTTACGATTATTGATGGCCATTTCACGCATCACTGCCAATTTAGAGCGCGTAGGTGATGAAGCTGAACGTATTGCCAGAATGGTGCAATCGATCTGCAAAACTCAAACCACAGCTGGCGCCAGCCTAAAATTGCCATCTATCGAACTACGATTGGCATCTGATTTGGCACGCAAGCAATTGCGCAAATCTTTGGATGCTTTTGCCAGACTGGACTCCACCGATTGCATCAATATTTTGCGTGAAGATGATTTAATTGACCAAGAATTCAATAGCTTTGTGCGCAACCTCATTACCTACATGATGGAAGACCCAAAAACCATCAGCGCCAGTTTGGATTTATTATTCATCGCAAAAGCCATTGAACGCATCGGTGATCACGCCAAAAATATCGCTGAAAGTGTGATTTATATTGTCAAAGGGACTGATGTACGCCACAGTAGCTTTTCTGCCATTGAAAACGCCATAGGTCAAACACAGTAACAATAAGCATATGCAAAAACCATTTGTTTTGATTGTGGAGGACGAGACAGATATCGCTGAGCTGATTGCCATTAACTTAAAACACAATGGGTTTGATTGCGCAATAGCCAACAACAGCACTGAAGCACAAGCCATCGTTTATGAACGCCCCACGGATTTGGTTTTGCTTGATTGGATGCTTCCCAACATGAGCGGAATGGCCTTGGCGAAACTTTGGCGATCGCAAAAAGAAACGAGAAACCTGCCTATCATCATGGTCACAGCTAAGGCAGATGAGATTGACAAAGTATCAGGTTTAGATGCTGGGGTAGATGATTATTTGACTAAGCCTTTTTCTACCAAAGAACTGATAGCACGCGTACGAGCCGTGCTGCGAAGACGAGTGCCTGGAATGATTGAGCAAAGTACTTCAATAAAGGTTGGTTTGATAGAACTCGACACTGAAGCCCACAGTGTGAGCGTCAAAGGAACTGAAGTCCCCATGTCACTCACCGAATTCAAGGTTTTGCATGCGCTTTTGTTGCAAGTTAATAAAGTTATGAGCCGTGAGCTGTTGCAAATATCTGTATGGGGTCGGTATTCTGATGTGGACACCCGAACTGTTGATGTGCACATCAAACGCTTACGTGAAGCCTTGTCTGTCGTTTCGCCCCAAGCAGCACTGCAAATATCGACTGTACGCGGTGTGGGTTATAAAATGACGCCGCATGTTGAATGAATTTTTGTTACTGATATTTGTTGCAGTCGTTGGACTGTTTTTGATTTGGCAATGGTGGAAAAGCCGCGAGAGAAGCATCAGACAGCGACACGCATCTGAAATTAAAGCGCTGAATAATCAGCTTTCACAATCGTTCGTACAGCTGCAGGCTTTCTTGGATGCGATTCAAGCATCTCCCAATGGGGTGATTTTTTTAGATGGACAACGCCGCATCAAATGGTGCAACCATGCAGCCGCCAATTTACTCGGTATAGATAGCCAGCGCGATATTGATCAGCACATTGTGCATTTGGTTAGAAACCCCAAATTCCAACAATACATCGCCGAGCAAAATTTCACAACTGAATTATTCTTTGAAGATAAAGCTCTTCAGTTATACCCGTATGGTAGTGCAGATAAAAACAATCAGCAAAATGCACTTATATTGATACGCGATGTTTCGGCAATTACAAAAGCGGAAACCATGCGACGCGATTTTGTAGCCAATGTATCGCACGAAATTCGCACACCGCTGACAGTCATCAACGGCTATATCGAAACATTGCAATCCTTGTCATTAAGCCATGAAGAACAACAAAAATATTTAAGTACCATGGCTGCGCAAGGCCAGCGCTTAGATGCCATCGTCACAGATTTGTTAACTCTATCGAAGTTAGATGACCCCATACAGCCTTTGCATGAAATGGTTGATTTGCATCCACTTTTGATGCAATGCAAACTCGATGCAGAGGCTTTGACCATGACATTAAAGAAAGAGATTGCGTTTCATTTTGATATTGAGTTTGGTGCAAAAATTCGAGGATCCAAAACTGAATTATTAAGTGCAATCAGCAACCTCATCAATAACGCCGTTCGCTATTCATACAAATCTGGAAGCATCAGCGTCACATGGGATAAATTCGTTTTAAGCGTTAAAGATACTGGGTGTGGCATTGCCAAGGAAGATATCCCGCGACTGACCGAGCGTTTTTACCGCGCGGATAAGAGCCGAACACGCGAACAGCTTGATGAATCTGCATCCAATGGTTCGGGTCTAGGATTGGCAATCGTGAAGCATGTAGCATTGCGCCATGGTGCGACGCTAGAGATTGAGAGCACTCTGGGTGCAGGATCTACTTTTAAACTGCGCTTTCAAGAATCAAAACACAGTTAATGATGTTGGAGTTTTCTTAATCGCTCAATATCATTTCTAACAACATCGGTGATTAAGCGCCTGTCACGCTCTGATGTTGATTGTATTTCTCCGTAATTAACTACAGCAACAATGCCAGACGATTTAAGAGTTCGCCAAAGCGAAGCTAAAAAGGTTTCATCACCCACAAAACTAGGGCCGTGACTGATCTCACCACTGTGTGCTTCCACAAATTTCATGGCTACTGGCTGGACTGGTGCTTCAGCCAATACTGCAGCTTGTAATAAATTCGAGTGAAACGGCAGTAAATCAATGCCATTCCCAGTAGTACCTTCTGGAAAGACAGCCAAAATATCACCATTTTTCAATGCTTGGCTCATCTCATCAACCATGCGCAAGGCATCGCGTTTGCTGGTGCGTTCAATGAACAGAGTTCCCGAAGCATCAGCCAGCGTGCCAATCACGGGCCAATTTTTAACATCCGCCTTTGACACAAAGCGACAATGCCGTGCGGCGTGCATCACCAAAATATCTAACCATGAAATGTGATTTGCCACCAATAACACGGGGCCAGAGCAGGGCGGCTCACCTTTCACAACCAGTTGAATCGACAAGCGCTGAATCAAGCCATGCGCCCAATATTCAACGTATTGACTTCTTCTTGCAGATGACCATTTTGGGAAGTGACCGTAAATGAAATACAAGCCCGCAACGACATGGGGCGCAATCTTCAGAAGTCTGACGACTGCAACAAATCGAGTCTTCATTCAATGTCGTGTTTTATCTTCATAAACGATTTGCCCTGCAACCAAAGTGGTACGCACTCTACCCGGCAATTCGTATCCTGAAAACGGTGTGTGTTTGCCTTGGCTGTACAAAGCTTCTGCATTCACCAACCAATGTGCATTGGGGTCAAATACACAGATATCTGCCACGCCACCCAACTTAAGCTCACCCAAACCAGACAGTGATTTAGTCACTTTGTTTTGCGCTGCAGATGTCAAAACTTGAGCCGCTTGATGGGTCACTGTTGCCAATGCTTGAGACAATGTCACGTGATTGGCAGATTTGTCATTTTGCCACTTCAAAACCAAACTCAATAGCAACTCCAAGCCTGTCGCACCTGGCTCGCTATTGGCAAATGGCAAGGTTTTTGAATCTGCATCAACGGGTGTGTGGTCTGATACCAAAGCGTCAATGGTTCCGTCAGCCAACCCTTTCCGCAGAGCATCACGATCAGTTTGCTGTCGCAGTGGCGGGTTCAGGCGGGCGCGACTGTCAAAATAACCGATGTCTGTGTCGATCAGATGGAGTGAGTTGATGCTCACATCACAACTCACTTGCAAACCTTCTTTTTTAGCTTGTCGCACCAAACTCACACCAGCTGCACTGCTAATGCGGCAGATGTGCACTCGGGAGCCTGATACCGTTTTCATCAATTCAAAAATTGTGTGCAAGGCGATTAATTCAGCTGCCACGGGCACTCCAGAAAGACCCATGCGTGTTGCCAAAGCACCGCTGGCAGCTACGCCCTTGCCCAAATGTGCATCTTGCGGACGCAGCCAAACGGTATAACCAAAGGTGCTGGCATATTGCAAAGCGCGCTGTAAAACTTGTGTGTTTTCTAGAGGTACTTCTGCTTGACTGAAACCGACACAACCTGCATCAAATAAACCAGACATTTCCGTCAAAGTTTCGCCTTTTAAGCCTTGCGTTAAAGCACCCAATGGAAATACGCGTGACTGCTGTTGGCGCTCCGAACGGAATTTCAACATCTCAATCAATCCCGCTTCGTCCAATACCGGATCTGTATCGGGCATACAAACCAAACTGGTCACGCCACCTGCCACGGCAGCATTCAATTCACTTTGCAACATACCCTCATGTTCATATCCTGGCTCGCGTAATCGTGCAGCCAAATCAACCAAGCCAGGCATGACAATGCAGCCTTTAGCTTTAATGGTTTTATTCGGTACAAAGTCTGAAGCGATATTCTTTATGGCAACAATGTGTCCTGCAGCTATGGCCACATCGCAAACTTCATCAAAATTTGTAGCAGGATTGATGACACGGCCACCTTGAATCAGAATTTTCATGCTTCATTCCCCGCAACAATACTCATCACTGCCATGCGCACCGCGATACCAAATGTCACTTGCGGCAGAATCACACTTTGCTCGCCATCGACCACTTTAGAATCAATCTCCACACCGCGATTGATGGGCCCTGGATGCATCACGATAGCGTCAGGTTTTGCCAATTGCAACTTCTCTTGTGTCAATCCAAAACCTTTGAAAAATTCTTGACTGCTAGGTAATAAAGCACCCGTCATGCGCTCGTTTTGCACACGCAGTGTGATGACCACGTCACAGTCTTTAATACCCTCTTCCAACGAATGGCATACACGCACCCCCATTTGAGCCATGTTGCTGGGCACCAATGTTTTTGGGCCCACCACGCGCACTTCAGCGCAACCCAAAGTAGTTAAAGCATGGATATCTGACCGTGCAACACGAGAGTGCAACACATCACCGACTATGGCGACCGATAGATTTGAAAAATCTTTCTTGTAATGTCGAATGGTCAACATATCCAACAAGCCCTGCGTGGGGTGTGCGTGCCGACCATCGCCAGCATTCACTACATGTACATGGGGTGCGACGTGTTGTGCTATTAAATAAGGCGCGCCAGATTCACTGTGACGCACCACAAAAATATCGGCCGCCATCGCACTCAAATTGGCAATAGTATCTAAGAGCGATTCACCTTTAGAAGCTGAGGATCGTGCGATGTCTAAGTTGATCACATCGGCACTCAAGCGCTTGGCCGCAATTTCAAATGTGGTGCGTGTACGGGTTGAATTTTCAAAAAATAAATTAAAAACGCTTTTTCCGCGCAAAAGAGGGACCTTCTTCACCTCGCGGTCATTCAGCGATACAAACTTCTCGGCAGTGTCCAGGATGTGGATCAGGGTATCTTTGGGTAAGCCCTCGGTAGACAACAGGTGAATCAATTCTCCATGCTGATTGAGTTGCGGGTTTCGTTTGTTAAGCATGGTGGGTTTGATTGTAATTATTTATTTTTCGCTTTGCAGCTTGACCGACTCTTTGGGTTTAGACCGAACTTCCAAGCTAAAGTGGCCTGTGCTGCTTTTCGCCAAATACAAAGTCTGGTTATCAGGTAGCGCCAACTTGGCCGCAGCAAATTCTGCATGTACTGGTAGCTCGCGTCCACCTCTGTCAACCAACACCGCCAACTGCACCTGTTTGGGACGTCCATAATCAAATAGCTCGTTAACTACAGCGCGAATGGTGCGGCCGGTGTACAACACATCGTCCAACAACAAAATATCGGCGCCATTGACCTCAAAAGGTAGATTGGTTTGTCCCGCACCGCTGATGCCGCGCTGCGAAAAATCATCTCTATGCATGCTGGACGAAATAGTGCCAAATGGCATACTGAAATTCAAATCTTGCTGCAAACGTTCAGCCAACCAAGCTCCGCCCGATGTTACGCCCACTATTTGCGTGGTCGGTGTGTGAACTTGTTTCACATATTGTCGCAATTGGGCATACAGCGCTTCAGCATCTAATGTCACAGATTCGACTGGCTGTGCATTGGTCGCTTTTACAGATGCGCTTTGTGATGACGTCAAGTCAAGCTCCTTAAAAATTGCTCTAGGATGATACACGCTGCTGTCGCATCGGGGTCTTTGGCGCCCATTTGCAAAGCTTCGGTGGTGCTAAATCGCTCATCCACTTCAAATACGGGTAGTTTATAGCGTGCGTGCAGCTGCCTGCCAAATTTTTGGGCGCGGCGTGTGTTGTCGTGTGCTTCACCATCTTTATAATATGGTACGCCTATCACAATGGCATCGGGCTGCCACTCTTTGATGCGCGCTTCTATCAGCGGCCAGCGTGCATTGCCTTCTGCTTTCAGCGTGGCCAGTCCTTGGGCGCTGTCGGTGATGCGGTTACCAACTGCCACTCCCGTGCGCTTCAAACCAAAATCAAAAGCAATAAATGACTGCAAGTTTGCTGGTATTGCAGCAGTCAATACCGAGCTGTTGTTTTCTTCCATGGCAATCTCTTCGTGCAACATCACGCACGCCCTGCCTGTGATGACAACATCCATGGTTCTACACCAAGTAATTTCAAGGCTTGGTTGTAGCGTTGTTCTATAGGGGAATCAAATATCAGCGCTGTGTCGGCTGCAACGGTGAGCCAGCTGTTGTCGGCCAGTTCAGATTCCAATTGCCCTGTGCCCCAAGAAGAATAGCCCAACGAAACGAGAACACGCTTGGGTCCAGCGCCCATAGACAGGGACTCCAGCACATCACGTGACGTCGTCATCTCTAATCCCCCCGGTATCACCATGCTGGAAGCATAGACTGTTTCAGTCTTTGCAGAATCGCCAGTTGTGTTTGTACTTTGCATGGCTTCGTGCAAGATAAAACCACGTTCAGTTTGAACTGGACCACCATTGAACACTGGGGCTTTCAACAAATCTTTGCGTGTGAGAGGTAAATCGACTTTATCAAACAGGTGTTTCAAATCAATTTCACTGGGTTTGTTGATCACCAGACCCAGTGCGCCTTGCTCGTTATGCTCACACACATACACCACCGATTTGGCAAACTCTTCATCCTCTAAACCCGGCATCGCAATCAGAAAATGGTGGGTAAGATTAATGGGTGCAGAATCGAGTGGAGAATTATGCAGTAGAGGAACATCAGACATACGTTCATTTTAGCGGAACATGAGTAGTCAAAACAACAGCCCAAACAGCAAGCAATATGACACAGGCTTGGTATGGTTCAGACGCGATTTGCGGGTGGACGACAACGCCGCGCTCTATCACGCCCTCAAGCGCTGCAAAAAAGTCTATGCCGCATTCGTATTTGACAAAGCGATACTAGATACCCTGCCTGTTCAAGACCGCAGAGTTGAATTTATTCGCGAGTCTTTGCTTAAGCTCAGTGGCGACCTCAACCAACTGGCGCACCATAACAAATCGGAAATTCAAAAGTCAAAAGGATTACTGGTTTGCCACGCCTTTGCCACACAAGAAATACCCGCGCTAGCGCACAGTTTGGGCGTGCAAGCTGTGTTTTGTAACCATGATTACGAACCACTGGCCATTGCCAGGGACACCACTGTTCTGGGCAAGTTGGCAAATGTCGGCATCGCCTTTCACTCCTTCAAAGACCATGTCATCTTTGAACGAACCGAATTGTTGACACAACAAGGCAGGCCTTATGGCATATTCACGCCATACAAAAATGCTTGGCTTAAAAAGCTAAGCGAACGCACAGATAACTTTTACCTTAAGCCCTACCCTGTTAAAGCATATGCCAGTGCAATGACGCAAGTCATAGCAAATATTCCATTACCGTGGCAAGTCCAGATACCTGAATTGGCAGCTATTGGCTTTGAACGCACCAATTTAAAGCAGCTCAAAATACCAACGGGTGCCAGTGGTGCCAAATCATTGTTTGAAGATTTTTTTGAGCGCATTGACCACTACCACCAAACACGAGATTTCCCAGCCACCAAAGGACCCAGCTATTTGAGTGTGCACCTGCGCTTTGGCACGATATCCATACGTCACTTGGCAAGTGTGGCTTACCAACTCAGTTTGCAAGGCAATGCGGGAGCAAGCACTTGGCTTGGCGAGTTAATATGGCGCGATTTTTATTCGCAAATTTTATTCAACTACCCCCATGTCACAACAAAGTCATTCAAACCTGCTTACGATGCCATCAAATGGGAGCAAGGTGCAGCTGCTAAACAATTGTTCAAAGCGTGGTGCGATGGACAAACGGGCTACCCAATTGTTGATGCCGCCATGATGCAAATCAGGCAAACCGGCTATATGCATAACCGCCTGCGCATGATAGCAGCCAGTTTTTTGGTGAAAGATTTGGGTATTGATTGGCGCTGGGGCGAGCGGTATTTTGCCGAACACTTGAATGACTTTGACCTCGCTTCCAACAACGGCGGATGGCAATGGGCCAGCTCCAGTGGTTGCGATGCGCAACCCTACTTTCGTATTTTCAATCCTGTCACTCAAAGCGAAAAGTTTGACGCTGATGGTAAATTCATTCGCCGATATTTGCCTCAATTAGCAAAACTTAACAAAAAAATCATTCACCAGCCTTGGCTTGCCAAACCAATGGAGTTGCAGGATGTGCAAATAGTCTTGGGAGTAGATTACCCAAAGCCGATTGTGGAACATGCACTTGCCAGAGAGAAAACACTGACACGGTATGCGGTTGTGAAATCAGACTAGTCCTACACATAACTCCGTCCAATTCCCACCCTTTACAACTATCAACATGTCACAAGATTGACATCTTTTTGGGTTACGCTCGATTTTGAATGATGATGGAGAGAGAAATTGACAAATGACAACAGACACTTAATGCAACGTTTAAGAGAAGATCTTAAAGACAGCTATGATGAAGAATTGGAACTTGAACATGAAGACCTATTGGAAGCTACAGCAAGTGGCGCACTTCTGACCCCAGAAACTGAAGAGTACCGAGCGAACCGAAGAATCTATTTCAAAGAGCTTTTCCGCCTGCAAGCCGAACTGGTGAAATTACAAGACTGGATTGTCGATAAAAACCTCAAAGTGGTGGTTTTGTTTGAAGGACGAGACGCTGCTGGCAAAGGTGGCGTTATTAAACGGATAACCCAACGCCTCAATCCACGAGTATGCAAGGTGGTAGCGCTGCCTGCCCCCAATATGCGTGAACGAACGCAATGGTACTTCCAACGATATATACCGCATTTGCCTGCAGCGGGTGAGATAGTTTTATTTGATCGCAGTTGGTACAACCGTGCCGGGGTTGAACGTGTGATGGGATTTTGTGATGATGCCCAATACGAAGAATTTTTTATCACTGCGCCTGAATTTGAAAAAATGCTGATTCGGTCAGGGATACATCTGATCAAATACTGGTTTTCAATTTCCGACGAAGAACAAAGTTTGCGTTTTTTAGGCAGAATTCATGACCCATTGAAACAGTGGAAACTCAGTCCGATGGACTTAGAGTCACGCAAGCGCTGGGAAGACTATACAAAAGCCAAAGAAATCATGTTTGAACGCACCCACAAACCCGATTCGCCTTGGTGGGTAGTGCAAGCAAATGACAAGAAGAAAGCCAGATTGAACTGTATCCACCACTTGCTATCGCAATTTCCTTACGAAGAAGTAGATCATCCCAGCATCGTGCTTCCTGCACGCGAGTACCGTGAAGACTATAGTCGGCAAGCAGTACCTGACGAACTGATCGTACCCAATATCTATTAATTGCTGCGGCAACCTTAACTTGGATGTGATTGGCAATGCACCAAGAGTGCTATGCTTGTAATATTTGCATCCTTTAAACAATGAAAAATGGAACACGATTGGCGGCTGTGGACTTGGGATCCAACAGTTTTCGACTTGAGATTGGACAACTTGATCACGGCCAAATTCATCGCACTGAATACCTCAAAGAAACCGTACGCCAAGGCAATGGACTCGATGCAGATCGCAACTTAACGCCAGAAGCATTGCAACGTGGCTGGGACTGTTTAGCACGCTTTGGCGAACGATTGTCTGGCTTCAAATCTTCAACAGTGTGTGCGGTTGCTACACAAACCATTCGAGAAGCACGCAATCGGGATGTGTTCATCACTCGTGCACAAGAACTTCTGGGTTTTCCTATTGATGTCATTTCTGGGACTGAAGAAGCCAGGCTCATCTACCAAGGCGTAGCACATCTATTGCCTCAATCTGATGAGCGAAGACTGGTGATTGACATTGGTGGTCGGTCTACAGAACTGATACTGGGGCAGCATTTGAATGCACAAACCACGGCATCCTACCGTGTTGGCAGTGTTGCTTGGTCCATGCGATATTTTCCCAACGGAGAATTATCGGCTTCTGCATTTAAAGCAGCCGAGGTAGCTGCCAAAGCAATCTTGGATGAAACATGTGCTTTGTATTCACGTAATCAGTGGGATGTGGCATATGGTTCATCAGGCACGATGGGGGCAGTTGCAGAAATTTTGTCGGCTTCAGGTTGGCCAGCAGAGACCGTCACGCGTGATGGGCTGGAATGGCTACTTGAAAAATTAGTCAAAGCCAAACATGCCGACAATGTTAATTTATTAGGTCTTAAAGAAGACCGACGTGCCGTTATTGGTGGCGGTGTCAGCATTCTTCGTGCCGTTTTTGATCTGCTTAAAATTGACCACCTCTACCATGCGCAAGGCGCATTGCGGCATGGCGTATTATATGAATTAATCGAAAGTAACGACGATGCAGGCGATATTCGCAGCAATTCCATCAATCGACTCGCCCGCAATTTTGAAGTAGATGCCAAACAAGCAGCCTGCGTTGCCGATACAGCATCTTTCTTTTTTACCCAATTGCGTTCTAAGCAAGAAGTGAACGATGATAGTTTCAACCTGTTGCTCCGCAAATTGCGTTGGGCAGCACAGCTTCATGAAATAGGCACACGCATTTCACATTCTGAATACCACAAGCATGGCGCTTACATTGTTGACAACGCCGATGTGTCGGGATTTGATTTATCTGAACTGCATCGCCTAAGCCAGCTGATATTGGGGCATAGAGGAAAACTCAGAAAATTAGATGCCGCACTTTCAGATACTGCTTTTGTACAGCAATTGCTCTGTTTGCGTCTGGCAGTTATTTTGTGCCATGCCAGAACCGAATGTGAAGCGACTGGCCTGAAGTTAGAGCAAAGCAGAAGCAAGCCACAACGTTTTAAGTTATTTATTCCAACGAACTGGGAACAACTTTATCCACAATCTGCGCACCTGCTACGTGAAGAAATGATTGCTTGGAGCAAGACAAATTGGGAGCTGATTGTTCAAACTACTTCAAGTTAATTTCAACATAGTAGTTACTGTTGTTCATAGACTATAGTAATTTATTTTTATTTGGTATAAACTATATAAATCATTTATACCAAAGGAGATTGATATGTCAACCATCAGAAAACCAAGTAGCACCAACAAAACTACTAACGCACGCAAAACACCCACAAAAGTAGCTGTTAAAAAAGTCTCAACCGTTAAGCCAGCAATAAAGAAGCCAGTAACGAGCACAAAGTCTGCTTTAATTGTAAAGAAAGCACCTGCACCAGCGCCAGTCGTAAAACCAGTAGCTCCGACACAAGGAGTTGCAGCGCCTAAACTTCTTAAAGAAAAAAAAGTGAAGTTAGTGCGCGATAGCTTCACTATCCCAAAGCCAGAATACTTGGTGCTTGACGCTCTTAAAGCGCGAGCATTGGTATTGGGTCAAGCAGTTAAGAAAAGTGAATTATTGCGAGCTGGAATCAAAGCACTCGCATCAATGACTGATGCGCAACTTACAAGCACACTGAAATCAGTACCTGCACTCAAATCTGGTCGTCCAGGCAAGTAAATTGACCTGCTTCTAGTTGGTGTTTGCGCATTTAATGCGCAGATCACAACATGTCTGCGCTTTGTACAGTAACCAGAACGGTTTCCCACTTCTCGTTGCGTTCGCGACTGCGTAACCACCATACTGTGCTTTTTCGGATAGCGCATTCATCTTCTTTGAATCCCAGTAATTTTGCGATAAGCTGACCGAGCATGGGTTGATGCCCAATCAGTACGACTGTCGCTTTTGCTTCCGGCCAATCTAAAGATTCCAGCAACTGATCGACATTGGCATTCATCAGCAAACCATCTATCGTTTTGTACTTCCGGTCTAATCTATCCGCGGTGTCCTTGCAGCGTCTGGCAGGACTACTGAAAATTTTTGCACTGTCAGGCAGTTGTCTATCTAACCACCCAGCCATGCGTGTGGCTTGCTTGAAGCCGCGTGGGGTCAAAGGTCTTTCAAAATCCAAAGCAGGATCAGCATTGTCTTGTGCTTCAGCATGTCGCCAGATAATCAGATCCATATTGTGCTGCCTATGTTATGCATTTTGTTTTGACACCATTATTTACCTAAAAAGTGTTTTACGTAACGTGCAGGCATATCTTGAATCCGCATCATCATGGGCAAGTCTGCGGTATTGAAATCAGGATCCCAAGCGGGTTCTCCCAATACTTTTGCACCTAAACGCAAATAACCTTTTATCAATGCGGGCGGTTCGATGTCTAAAGAATTATCTAATTTTTCAACAGGCAAAGGCAATCTAGGTCGCACTTGATATTCAAACGGCGCGAGGTGCTTTTCTTTCACCTGGCGCCAAATGCTGGCTGCGGCATCACCGCTGATGAGGCCGTTGTGCATCATTGGTATGCTGGCACAACCGATCATGGTGTGCAGTTGATTGCGTTCCATGAACGTAGCCAGTGCGCCCCAAAGTGCCATGATGACGGCGCCTTGTCTGAAATCGGCATGCACGCAGCTGCGACCCAGTTCCACCATGTGTGGACGCAACGCACGTAAACGTACCAAATCAAACTCTGAATCACTGTAGGTACTGCCAACGCGTTTTGCTTGTATAGGTGTCAAAACACGGTAAGTACCGATGACTTTTTGGCTTGCTTTATCGCGAACAATCAAATGCTCACAATAGTCGTCAAACAAATCGATATCATGTCCAGCTAAGCCCAAAGGCGACTTGATGCGCGCACCCATTTCAGTTGCGAAAATGTCATACCTCAAACGCTGCGCTTCACGAATCTCGCTTTGGTGTTTCGCCCAAGTTACTTCAATGCCCGAGCGCTCGACCTGAACATTGGCCGAAATTGTGATTTGATTTGCCCCAATAAGCGTTGGATGGGATTGGTGAAGTGACCCCCGTGGCAATGAAATCGGGGAAATGTCGAAAGTGGGGTTTGGCAATTCTTTCATGTTGTGCATCCTTTCTTTGTTGATGTCTTACGCTGTGTTTCTTTGCTTTCACAGTGAGTTTGACAGCGGTGTGTGACGTGCTGACGACATCACAGTGACAGTTGCATGACAATGAAAAAAATATATGTAGATACAATTCAATCCTATATTTCAAATATAATTGAATTATGAAAATAATAGCCCCAGACATCATCGAATCGCAAGCCGTCAAATCATTAACAGCATTGGCTCAAACACAAAGGCTTCGTGCTTTCAAAGCAATGGTGGTTGCGGGCGACGATGGTTTAACGCCCAGCTTGTTGGCAGAACAATTGGACATCGCCGCAAGTGCATTGTCTTTTCATCTGAAGGAGCTGGTGTATTCGGGCTTAATCAGTTGCGAGCAGCGTGGGCGCAACCTGATATATCGCGCAAATTTCGATCAAATGAACACGCTTTTAGCCTATTTGACAGAGCATTGTTGTCAAGGTGAAAGTTGTTCTGTGTCAGTGGCGAAATCCTGCAAAACATCTGCATGAATAAGTACAACAACATCGCGAACACCTTGAACCAAGGGTGCACCTGTCAAACCCTTGACCGTGATCATCTGCGCCAAGACTTGGAACGAGATGCAAGTTTGCAAGGCATGGCTTTAGACATCTCGCAAGAGCAACCCCATTTGTTTTCAGATAGTGCGGTGTACTTATCCCAATCAAGCTACCAACGCATTAAGAGCGTGATTAGCGCTATCGAACGAGTGATGCAGCTACCAGCATTTGAAGCGGCAGCGCTGCAACAATCGCCAGATATTGCAAAAAAATCTTACGGACCATTGGGTGTATTCATGGGGTATGACTTTCATATCGATGACACATACGCAGAAAATCCAGCGGTCCAACTGATAGAGATCAACACCAACGCTGGCGGCGCCATGCTCAATGCAGCATTGGCACGTTCGCACCGCAACTGCTGTACACCCATGGCCATCGCAATGAATTCATATGTTGATTTAGACCAATTAGAAAACACTTTTTTTGCCATGTTCATGAACGAATGGCAACTTCAAAAAGGCAATGCGAAGCTTGGTTGTATTGCCATCGTTGACGATGTGCCTGAATCACAATATTTAGCACCTGAATTTGAACTTTTTCGCCAGCTATTTGAAGCGCGAGGCATCAAAACCATCATCACTGACCCGCAAGCGCTGACTTGGCGCGATGGTCAACTTCTGCATCGCAGTGATGATGACGATACAAAATTGACATGGTCTATAACCGCATCACAGATTTTGATTTGTCAGAGCCAAAGCATACAGCCTTGCATGACGCCTATGTTTCTGGTGACGTCGTTGTGACTCCACACCCGCGCGCACATGCATTGCAAGCCAACAAACAGCATTTAACCCGTCTTTCAAATGGGGAAATTTTGAAAGAATGGGGCGCATCTGAGGCTGATCGCGAATTATTGTCTGGCTGCATACCCCCAACCCACAATGTGACGCCACAGAATGCGGACGAACTGTGGGCGCAACGGAAAAATCTGTTTTTTAAACCAATCAGTGGTTTTGCCAGTAAAGCCGCATACCGTGGCGACAAACTCACCAAACGCGTATGGAATGAAATTTTGCAAGGTTCTTGGGGCAGCTATGTTGCACAGCAATTAGTCCCCGCAGGCCACCGATTGGTCAATGTTGATGGCGTTGCCACAAATCTGAAATTTGACGTGCGTGCCTACACCTATGGCGGTCGTATTCAACTCTTAGCCGCGCGCATTTATCAAGGACAGACGACTAATTTTCGAACCGAAGGTGGTGGGTTTTCACCTGTTGTGGTTGTTCCTGACACAGTTTTTTCTGGATCAACCCCATTCAATACAGAATCAAAACTGCCCCGGTCCGGGGCCGCCCCCCCAAAGTGCGCCCCCCGGCATTAGTCAACCAAAATCTTTAAAGGAGCTTCAATGTCCGACAAACCCATCAACGTGCTTTTTTTATGCACGCACAACTCGGCTCGCAGCATTTTGGCCGAAGCCATGCTGAACCATCTTGGAAACGGCAAGTTCAAAGGCTTTTCAGCTGGTAGCAGTCCGCGTGAAAATCAACAGCCGAACCCATTGGGTATTCAAACCCTGAAAAATGCCGGCATTAGCACCGATGGTTTGTACAGCAAAAGTTGGGACGATTTCGGGCGAGATGATGCACCGAAAATGGATTTGGTGATCACCGTTTGCGACAACGCAGCCGGCGAAGTTTGCCCCTTCTGGCCTGGTCAGCCTGCCACAGCACACTGGAGTTACGCTGACCCTTCAGCTGGTGAAGGCTCAGATGCTGAAAAGCTTGAAGCTTTCCGCAAAACACTTCTGATGATTCGCCGGCGCATTGAATTATTAGTCAGCCTGCCAACTACCAGTTTGACAAAATTGAGCTTGCAAAACAGTGCCAGAGAACTGGCTAAGAGCAGATAAATGCGAGAGCTTCCTATGAAAAATTTAAATCAAGCGGAAACTGTGCAGGCTGATATCGCCCCTATGAGTGTGTTTGAGCGGTATCTGTCAATATGGGTGTTCTTGTGCATATTGGTTGGCATTTTCCTAGGCAAGCTGCTGCCAGGACTTTTCGAAACGATTGGAAAAATCGAACTGGCCAAAGTTAATCTTCCTGTTGGACTTTTGATATGGATCATGATCATTCCGATGCTGGTTAAAGTAGATTTCAGCGCCATGAACGAAGTCCGTAAACACATGCGTGGTATTGGTGTAACGCTGTTTGTTAACTGGCTCGTCAAACCTTTTAGCATGGCTTTTCTAGGATGGCTATTTATTCGCAATATCTTTGCGGGTTATCTCCCAACAGATCAACTTGATAGCTACATTGCAGGATTGATTTTATTGGCGGCAGCACCTTGCACAGCCATGGTGTTTGTGTGGAGCCGTTTGACAAAAGGCGATCCACTCTTTACTTTGTCACAAGTTGCATTAAATGACGGCATCATGATAGTGGCCTTTGCGCCATTGGTGGCGTTCTTACTGGGCATTTCCTCTATAACGGTCCCTTGGGATACCTTACTGACTTCAGTCATTCTTTACATCGTAGTGCCTGTCATTCTGGCGCAGCTATGGCGCAAGTCCCTATTAAAAAAGGGAACAGCTGCTTTCGATGCAGCCATGCAAAAAATCGGACCTTGGTCCATAGCGGCCCTATTAGGCACCTTGATTCTCTTATTTGCTTTTCAAGGTGAAGCAATTATCAAGCAACCTTTGGTGATCGCATTGCTTGCAGTACCCATCTTGATTCAGGTATTTTTCAACTCTGCACTAGCGTATTGGTTGAACCGGGTGGTGGGTGAGAAACACAATATCGCATGCCCATCAGCATTGATTGGTGCGTCTAATTTCTTCGAGTTAGCAGTAGCAGCTGCCATCAGTCTATTTGGTATCAATTCCGGCGCAGCCTTGGCAACTGTCGTGGGCGTGCTGATAGAAGTTCCAGCCATGCTGCTTGTTGTCTATGTCGTCAACCAAACCAAACCCTGGTACGAGCGTCGTTAAGCTCAGTTACAAGAATTGTCAATATGTCAACCATCACTATCTACCACAACCCCAACTGCGGCACATCGCGCAATGTGTTGGCCATGATTCGCAACTCAGGCGCTGAACCCACCGTAATTGAGTACCTGAAGACACCGCCCGGACGTGACAAGTTGGTGGAACTGATAACCGCCTTGGGTGTTCCTGTGCGCGAAGTGTTGCGTCAAAAAGGCACGCCCTATGAAGAATTGAACTTGGCCAATCCTGCACTGAGCGACGCTGAACTTATCGACGCCATGGTGGCGCACCCTGTTTTGATGAACCGCCCCATCGTCATCACACCCTTGGGCTATAAGTTGTGCCGACCATCAGAAACCGTGTTGGAAATATTACCCCATGCACAGCAAGCAGCCTTTAGCAAAGAAGATGGCGAGGCCGTCGTCAATACCGATGGCAAGCGAATTTAGGCATTAAATCATCCTGCAAACGTTGTATTAATTGCCCATACTGCTATTATTTATATAGCAATTTGATTTCAGAGTTTCCTCTCTAAAACGTAGTTATTCTCACCATCTATATAGCGTCAATGCTGCAAAGCTGTTACCGTTGCACAGATTCAGAATAAAAATACGGTTGCATGGCTAACAAGACTTTACTGGCACAAACGATTCCCACTGCTGACGATGCTATACATCACCCGCCACCTGCTCTGGCATTGATGGCATTGGAATTCCGCGTCTTCGCTGAATTCTGGACTCTGCTTCCAGCATGGCCTGCCTTGCGACGCGCACCTGCAGGTGACGGCCATTGCGTGATCATTTTTCCTGGCTTGGCCGCAGGTGATGCCAGCACCGCGCCACTGCGCATGTATTTGACCAGTTTGGGCTACGAAGTTGACGGCTGGAATCAAGGTATGAATCTAGGTCCACGGCAAGGTGTTTTAGAGGCGGCCAAAGCGCAAGTCACGGCAGATTTTAAGAAATCGGGCCGCAAAGTCAGTTTGATCGGTTGGAGTTTAGGCGGCATTTACGCGCGCGAAATTGCCAAAATGTTGCCCGACATGGTGCATTGCGTCATCACACTGGGCACACCATTTGCCAGCACACCAAAGTCAACTAATTTGTGGCGCTTATACGAATTGGCCACAGGTCGCAAAGTGGAACACGAAGCGGGAAAATTCAATTTAGCCGAAGCACCACCCATGCCGACTGCCAGTATTTATTCCAAAACAGACGGCGTTGTGGCATGGCAAGGCAGCATTCAAGCGCCATCCAAAAACAACGAACGAACTGAAAATATCGAGGTCTTTGCCAGCCACATTGGTTTGGGCGTCAACCCTAGTACTTGGTGGGCAGTGGCGAATCGTTTGTCACAAACGCACAAAAACTGGACCCCATTCGTGCCGCCCAAATTAATGGGCTTGCAAAACGTGTTGTATCCGCAAGATAAATAATCCGTCGTTTGTCTAAATTGCTATTCTTTTAATAGCAACTTAGGCAATCAATACGCCGGCTAGAGGCCAAATTCTTATAAAAATCTAACGATTAGGCTTGCAAACTCTTTTGGTAGTTTGCCATGCCATCCACGATTTCTTTGGTGGCAGCTTCTGGGCCTTCCCAGCCGTTGATTTTGACCCATTTGCCTTTTTCCAAATCTTTGTAATGTTCAAAGAAATGGGCAATGGTGTTCAAGCGCAGTTCGTTCAAATCCTCCGGTTTTTGCCAACGGCTGTAAAGTGAGCATTTTTTATCAACTGGCACTGCTAAAACTTTACCGTCTTCACCGGCTTCATCGGTCATTTTCAATATGCCAATCACGCGGCAAGTCACCACCACACCAGGAATCAAGGGCACAGGCGTGATAACGAGCACGTCAACCGGATCACCGTCACCGCTCAAGGTTTTGGGCACATAACCGTAATTGGTTGGGTAGTGCATGGATGTGCTCATAAAGCGGTCCACAAAAATAGCGCCCGTTTCTTTATCCACCTCGTATTTGATAGGGTCTGCATTCATCGGAATTTCGATGATGACGTTGAATTCGTGTGGCGCGTTTTTACCAGGGGTGACGTTATCGAGTGACATGGTGATTTCTTTTAAAAATGGAGAAAGAGACAGGGAAAAAGTAGAAAATTGAAACGAAAAGTGATGAAAAACCTAAATTGAAGCTTTGGAGATTTGATTTAAATCTAAACAACCTAGGATTAACCCTGATTTTACTTGTCACAACCTTACAAGGCTGAAATCCATCAGATTTTAAGGTTACATTCATCAGGTTGGCCAATCAAGCCCCTTGTAGTTGCTTCTACAAGGATGTGACGAGGAAGCAACGCAGCGGGAGATTGCGTTGTCACCACAAGGCAGCTCCCTACAAGCGAATCAACCGTAGAGGAGTAAAACTATGTCAGGAAATTCCGCGCTCGTTCTAGCGCTCATTTGTGGGCTTGCGGCCGTGGTATACGGCTTGTGGGCACGCAGTTGGATACTTTCACAAGACGCAGGTAATGCGCGCATGCAAGAAATTGCTGCCGCCATTCAAACCGGCGCTGCCGCCTATTTGGCGCGTCAGTACAAAACCATCACCGTGGTCGGTGTGGTCTTAGCGATTTTGATATTCTTCTTTCTCGACAGCATGTCTGCCATTGGCTTTGTCATTGGCGCGGTACTGTCTGGTTTGTGTGGCTTCATTGGCATGAACGTTTCTGTGCGCGCCAATGTACGCACCGCACAAGCAGCTACCAAAGGCATCGGCCCCGCATTGGATGTGGCTTTCCGTGGTGGTGCCATTACTGGTATGTTGGTGGTGGGCTTAGGTTTGCTGGGCGTGACCGTTTTCTACTGGTTCTTAGCTGGCAATGGCAACCACACTCCAGATAAAAACTTGGCGCAGATGTTGAACCCATTGATTGGCTTCGCATTCGGCTCATCACTCATTTCCATTTTTGCGCGTTTGGGCGGTGGTATTTTCACCAAAGGTGCAGACGTGGGTGCGGATTTGGTAGGCAAAGTTGAAGCCGGTATTCCAGAAGATGATCCGCGAAATCCAGCTGTGATTGCGGATAACGTGGGTGACAATGTGGGTGATTGTGCTGGTATGGCAGCCGACTTGTTTGAAACCTATGCCGTCACACTGATTGCAACCATGGTTTTGGGTGCATTGCTGGTGACCAACGCCGGTTCATCAGCCGTGGTCTACCCCTTGGCGCTAGGTGCTGTGTCCATCATTGCTTCCATCATTGGTTGCTTCTTCGTAAAAGCATCGCCGGGCATGAAAAATGTGATGCCTGCTCTCTACAAAGGTTTGGCAGTGGCTGGCGGTTTGTCTCTCATCGCTTTTTACTTTGTGACTGTGGCCATCATTCCAGACAATGCCATCAAGGCCAGCGGTTCGCAAATGGCGCTGTTTGGTTCGTGCTTCGTGGGTTTGGCGCTCACTGGCGTATTGGTTTGGGTAACGGAATATTACACAGGCACGCAATACGCACCTGTGAAACACATTGCTCAAGCATCCACCACTGGCCACGGCACGAACATCATTGCCGGCTTGGGCGTTTCGATGCGCTCCACTGCTTGGCCTGTGTTGTTTGTATGCATTGCCATCTGGAGTGCTTATGCAATGGCTGGTCTATACGGCATTGCAATTGCAGCCACCGCTATGCTCAGCATGGCTGGCATCGTGGTGGCGCTTGACGCTTATGGCCCCATCACCGACAACGCCGGTGGCATTGCCGAGATGGCAGAGTTGCCCTCGTCCGTACGTGATGTGACTGATCCGCTGGATGCCGTAGGCAATACCACCAAAGCCGTGACCAAGGGTTACGCGATTGGTTCAGCTGGCTTGGCCGCACTCGTTTTGTTTGCGGATTACACCCACAAATTAGAGTCTTACGGCAGCTTGGTGAGCTTTGATTTGAGCAACCCAATGGTCATCATTGGTCTTTTCATTGGCGGTTTGATTCCTTACCTCTTTGGCGCGATGGCGATGGAAGCCGTGGGCCGTGCTGCGGGTTCAGTGGTGGTTGAAGTGCGCCGCCAGTTCCAAGATGGTGCGATCATGGCCGGCAAACGCAAGCCTGATTACAGCGCGGCTGTTGACATGCTCACCACCGCTGCCATTAAAGAAATGATGATTCCCTCGCTCTTGCCAGTTGTCGCACCCATCGTGGTTGGTCTGGCACTCGGCCCCGCTGCTTTAGGTGGTTTGCTGATGGGTACCATTGTGACGGGCTTGTTCGTAGCGATTTCAATGTGTACTGGCGGTGGCGCTTGGGACAATGCCAAGAAACTCATCGAAGACAACTTCGTTGACAAAGATGGTGTAACCCACAAAAAGGCGGTGACACACACAAAGCCGCCGTCACAGGTGACACAGTGGGTGACCCCTACAAAGACACCGCTGGTCCAGCTGTCAACCCGCTCATCAAAATCATCAACATTGTGGCGCTATTGATTGTGCCTTTGATGATGTCAATCCACGGCAAGCCTGCCGCTCCTATGGTTGCTGCGCCTGCTGTTGCAGCAGCCGTGGTAGCAACAGGCGCAGCCCCTGGCTATGACACGGGCGCTGCGCCAGCTGCTCTAGATTCGGCCGCATCATCAGATACTGCATCAGTCAAAGTTGAAAATGGTGTGGTGAAGTTTTACTTTGCATCTGGCAAAGCTGATGTAGCTGTTGGTAGCGCTGCGGCATTGGCCGACGTAGCCAAGGCAGTCGCTGGCGGCAAGAAAGCTTTTGTCAGCGGCTACCACGACGCCAAAGGTGACCCTGTAAAAAATGCAGAATTGGCTAAACAACGTGCAATGAATGTACAGGCTGCTTTGAAAGAAGCTGGCGTGGCGGCAGATAAGGTGGAATTAAAGAAACCTGAACAAGCCAAAGCTGATGGCCCAGCTTCTGAAGCAAGGCGCGTCGAAGTTAGCGTGCAATAAAAAAAACAGCGCTTCCTTTTCTACTCAAATAGCCCACTTTGGTGGGCTATTTTTTTGATTGATTTGTAAGATAATCATTGTCGTCAGCACATCCATATAAAACATGAAACAACAAAACAGTTACAACTTCGAAGAACTACTCGCTTGCGGGCGCGGCGAATTGTTTGGCGAAGGCAATGCCAAACTACCACTTCCTCCTATGCTGATGTTTGATCGCATCACATCCATCACCGCGGATGGTGGCAAACATGGCAAAGGACAAATCATTGCAGAACTGGACATCAAGCCAGATTTGTGGTTTTTTGATTGCCATTTTCAAGGTGATCCCGTCATGCCAGGCTGCTTAGGCCTAGATGCCATGTGGCAATTGATTGGCTTTTTCTTGGGCTGGAGTGGCGGACCTGGACGTGGTCGCGCATTGGGTGCGGGTGAAATCAAATTCACCGGCGAAGTACTACCCACTGGCAAACTGGTCACATACCGCATTGACATCAATCGCCTTGTTTTGCGTAAATTGGTGATGGGCGTGGCGGATGCCACCTTGGAAATTGATGGCAAAGAAATTTACACTGCCACAGATTTGAAAGTTGGTTTGTATACCAGCTAAATTTGAAAACGGCTCAACTTATACCGAATAGGAACACCATCATGCGTCGCGTTGTCGTTACAGGAATGGGCATTGTTTGCAGCATTGGCAATAACAAAGCCGAGGTATTGGACAGTCTCAAAGCGGGCCGCTCAGGCATTACTTTTCAACCGGAATATGAAGCGCGTGGTTTGCGTTCGCATGTGGCGGGCTCAGTAAAAAACTTGGATGTAGAAGCGCTCATCGACCGCAAATTGATGCGTTTCATGGCAGATGGTCATGCCTACGCTTGGTTAGCTATGCAAGAAGCGATTGCCGATGCGGGTTTAACAGAAGACAAAGTTTCGAATTTGCGCACGGGCTTGATTGTGGGCGCAGGCGGTGCATCGCACGTAAGCATTTCGCAAGGCATCGACACCCTCAAAGAAAAAGGCGTCAAGCGCGTTGGTCCGTACATGGTCACAAAAGCCATGGCCAGCGGTGTGTCCGCCTGCTTGGCCACGGGTGCAAAAATCAAAGGCGTCAATTACAGCATCAGCTCGGCTTGTGCCACCAGTGCGCATTGCATTGGCGCAGCTGCCGAACAAATTCAGCTGGGCAAACAAGACGTGATGTTTGCGGGTGGCGCGGAAGAAGAAGATTGGACGCTGTCGTTCATGTTTGATGCCATGGGCGCATTGTCCAGCAAATACAACGCCACACCCGAAAAAGCGTCGCGCACCTACGATGCGGATCGCGATGGCTTCGTCATCTCTGGCGGTGGTGGCATTTTGGTGCTGGAAGAATACGAACACGCCAAAGCACGTGGCGCCAAAATTTATGCTGAGCTGGTCGGCTATGGTGCCACATCTGACGGCTACGACATGGTCGCACCCAGCGGTGAAGGCGCTTTGCGTTGCATGCAAATGGCGCTGTTAGATGCCAATGGCAAAGATGTTGGGCAAGTCGATTACGTCAACACCCACGGGACCAGCACGCCGGTGGGCGATGTGAAAGAAATAGAAGCCATACGTGCTGTGTTTGCGGATGGTTCACAAACCAAAGTCCCACACATTGCATCGACCAAATCCCTCACCGGTCACGCATTGGGTGCAGCCGGTGTGAATGAAGCCATCTACACGCTGCTAATGATGGAAAACAATTTCATTGCGGCTTCTGCCAATATTGAAAACTTAGATCCAGCCGCTGCCGGCTTGCCAATTGTTTTGAATCGCATTGACGATATCCAAATTGAAACTGCGATGTCCAACAGCTTTGGCTTTGGTGGAACCAACGCCACGCTGACCTTTTCCCGCAAAGGACTTTAAGCTGTGGCCAGCCACTTCGGATGAAAATGGCACAATGCCAATATGTCTGAAGCAACGCTCTACCCTCACAAAAATCATCGCATGATTTTCATGCAAGATGAACGTGTACCACGTCCACTTGCGCACAACATTGATTTAAAGAATCTGCCAGACTTTGATGCAACAGGGCAACTGCTTGACCATTTGGGAAGACCGCTGCGTGATTTGCGCATCAGCGTCACCGACCGCTGCAACTTTCGCTGCAACTACTGCATGCCGAAAGAGGTTTTCACCAAAGATTACCCCTATTTACCACACAGTGCTTTGCTCAGTTTTGAAGAAATCACACGCCTAGCTAAAGTATTTTTGTCGCACGGTGTTCGCAAAATTCGCTTAACAGGTGGCGAGCCACTTTTGCGTAAAAACCTCGAAGTACTGATTACTCAACTCGCAGACTTGCGCACCCCTGAAGGCCACGCACTCGATTTAACGCTGACCACTAACGGCTCATTGCTTGCCAAAAAAGCCAAAGCATTGAAAGCTGCGGGTTTGCATCGCGTCACCGTGAGTTTGGATGGATTGGATGATGCCATCTTTCGCAGCATGAACGATGTGGATTTTCCAGTGGCAGATGTGTTGGCGGGCATTGATGCAGCACGAGAAGCTGGTCTGGGCTTGGATACCAAGGGGCAATTCAGCGGCATCAAAATCAACATGGTGGTCAAGCGTGGCACCAACACTGATCAAATATTGCCCATGGCCAGACGGTTTCAAGGCACTGGCATGGTGTTGCGCTTCATTGAATACATGGACGTGGGAGCCAGCAACGGTTGGCGCATGGATGAAGTCATGCCATCGAGCGAAGTGGTGGCCTTGATCAATAAGGAAATGCCACTGGTGCAATTGGCAGCCAACAACCCGGGCGAAACCGCACAACGCTGGGGCTATGCAGATGCTTCAGGAAAGTATGACCCGGCTTTGGGAGAAATTGGTGTCATCAGCAGCGTCACCCAAGCTTTTTGCGGCGATTGCAACCGTGCCCGTTTGTCAACTGAAGGCAAACTGTATTTGTGCTTGTTTGCCAACCAGGGCTACGACTTGCTGCCCTTGTTACGCGGCACGGATGTCACTACTGACGCAACCATCGCCAATGCCATCGCGCAAATATGGCAACAACGCACGGATCGTTACTCCGAGTTGCGCAGCAGCATGCCACCCGATACACAAAGCAGCACCAATGTGCCTAAACGCGTCGAGATGAGTTACATCGGTGGCTAAATTGGTCGAAAATTTGATCAAAAAATCTGATATTTCTGGCATCATCCTCGCCGGTGGTCGCGCCAGCCGCATGGGTGGCGTCGACAAAGGTTTGCAATTGTTCAAAGGGGCACCTTTAGTGGCCAACGCCATTGCGCGCTTACAGCCACAGGTCGCCCACCTCAACATCAGTGCCAACCGCAATGTGGATACTTACAAAACATTTGGCTTGCCGGTACTGACTGATGTTGCCAGATTGGATGCTGACGATTTCCAAGGACCGCTGGCTGGCTTTTTAACTGGCCTTGAAAATTGCACTACACCCTACCTCATGACAGCGCCATGCGACACGCCCTATTTTCCAATGGATGTTGCACAACGTTTGGCATCTGCACTGTTTGAAACCGAAGCCGACATTGCCATGGCATGCTCACCCGACGAGACAGGCAAGCTTTGTAATCAACCCGTGTTTTGTCTGCTCAAATGTGGCAAGAAGCGTGAATTGGCAGACAGCCTGCGTCAATTTTTAGCGCAAGGTGGTCGCAAAATTGGCGCTTGGACGGCTTTACACAAGCAAGTAAAAGTGTCTTTCAATTTACCACTTGACGATCCGCAAGCTTTCGCAAATTTGAACACATTGGCAGAATTGCACACATGAAAACCATAGACCAAATCGCCGCCGAACTTGCTGGCTACGACCCCACTTCGTTGCGCGCTGACAAGGTCAATGCTTTTTTAGCCGAACTGGTCAGCCCTGTTACTCAGACTGAAACATTGCCATTGTTTGACGCTTTGGGCCGCGTGCTGGCGCAAGATGTGATTTCACTCATCAGCGTGCCCCCGCATGACAACTCGGCCATGGACGGCTTTGCTTTTGATGGCGCACAGTTGCAAAGTAATCAGTCACTCACGCTGACTGTCATTGGCACCGCGCTGGCTGGCAAAGCATGGCAAGGCACAGTCAAGGCAGGCGAATGTGTCAAGATCATGACAGGCGCCATCATGCCAGAAGGTTTGAACACCGTGGTGCCACAAGAGATGGTCACGGTCGAGGAGACGCTCAATAACGACACCACATCAATTTCTACCATCAGCATTGCACCCAACACCTTGAACTTGGGCGACAACCGCCGCTTTGCTGGCGAAGACTTGATGCAGGGCAAGCCAGCACTGTCGCAAGGCGACACATTAACACCCGCCGCATTGGGCTTGGTTGCCAGCTTGGGGCTGCCCAGCGTGACGGTATTTCGCAAACTGCGCGTGGCTTATTTTTCTACCGGTGACGAAATTTTGAGCTTAGGCCAAGCACCACGCGAAGGCGCTGTGTACGACAGCAACCGTTACACCGTGTTTGGTTTGCTCACACGCATGGGCTGCGAAGTCATCGACATGGGTGTGGTGCGTGACGAGCCTGCGCTTTTAGAAGCAGCTTTCATCCAAGCAGCCAGCACAGCCGATGCCATCATCACCAGTGGCGGCGTCAGCGTAGGCGAAGCCGATTACACACGCGCCATGATGAAAAAACTAGGGGCAGATTCGGGCGGCGTTGCTTTTTGGCGCATCGCCATGCGGCCAGGCAGACCCATGGCAGTAGGCCGTATCACTGCAAATAATAGGGCAAAAAGTGCCTCTAGCCGGTGTGATAATTGCCTAGACTGCTATGAAAACAATAGCGCTATCTTGTTTGGCTTGCCAGGCAACCCAGTCGCCGTGATGGTCCCCTTTTTGGCCTTTGTGCGCCCCGCCCTGCTGCGCATGATGGGTGCCAACGCCAAACCCTTACCGCTTTTAAAAGCCACCAGCCTCGAACCCATCCGCAAAAAACCTGGCCGCACCGAATACCAACGCGGCATCGTCACCACCCAAGCCGATGGCAGCTTGCAAGTCAAAACCACAGGCAACCAAGGCTCTGGTGTGCTCAGTTCTATGTCCCAAGCCAACGGCCTCATCGTCCTGCACCACGACCAAGGTTCAGTCAATGTTGGCGATGCGGTGGATGTGATGATGTTTGAAGGTGTGATTTGAAATGAATTTTCAAGACTTTCAAGCCAAATGGGGTGCAGGTGGCACGGCTGCTGGTTTGAATGAACGCCAAGGTGCGCAAGCGCACTTTATGGATTTGTGTGCGCTGTTGGGTGTGCCCACGCCCGGCAGCAGCGCACAAGATGGCACAGACGACTATATTTTTGAGCAAGACACTTTGCTCTTGGGCGAAGCACGCGGCTATGCCGATGTGTTCAAGCGTGGCTTTTTCGCTTGGGAAAACAAAGCGCCAGGTAAAGATTTAGACAAAGCGCTGAAGCAACTGCTGGGCTACAGCTTGGCGCTGAGCAACCCGCCGCTCTTGGTAGTGTGCAATCGCCACACCATACGAATCCACACCCAGTTTACGGGTCACCCCAGCGTGGTGCACACCATCACGCTGGACGAGCTGGCGCAACCCGAAAGCGCGCGCTGCTTAAGCGCGTTTGGGAAAATCCAGAATGGTTTCGCCCCAAACAAACCACACGCGACATCACCGAAGCCGCAGCCAAAAGCTTTGCCCTGTTGGCCGAGCAATTGCGCAACCGTGGCAAAACCAAAAATGCAGAAGGCCAAGTCACTGGCGGTGCTGACCCTGAAGTGGTGGCGCATTTTTTAACGCAATGCCTGTTTTGCTTTTTTGCCGAAGACGTTGAACTCTTGCCACGGCGCATGTTTGAAGGGCTGGTGAACAACCGCAAGTTGACCGCTGACCAACTGTCTGTGGGCTTGCGCAACCTGTTTACCACCATGCGTGACGGCGGCTTGTATGGCAACGACGACATTCCTTGGTTCAACGGTGGCTTGTTCAAAAAAATTGCCGTGCCCGCGCTCACCATCATGGACGTGACCGAGCTGCGCAATGCCGCGTCGCTGAACTGGACCGCCATTGACGTGTCCATCTTCGGCACCCTGTTTGAACGCGGCTTAGACCCGAAAAAACGCAGCCAATTGGGCGCGCACTACACCGACACCGCCACCATTGCGCGCATCATCGACCCTGTGGTGCGCCGTCCACTGCTACAAAAATGGGAGCAAACTAGGCAAGAAATACGCCGGCTGATGTCACTTTCTAAGGCTAAAAACGACAAGCACCACAAACTTGCCAAGGCTGCCTTTGTAAAGTGGTTAGAAGATTTACGTGCCTTTCGCATTCTTGACCCTGCGTGTGGCAGTGGCAACTTTTTGTTTTTGGGTTTGAAGGTGTTGAAAGACATCGAACACGCCAGCCACATCGAAGCCGTGGCGCTTGGCCTAGACCGCGAAACCGATCTGGTCACCGGCCCGCACAACATGCTGGGCATAGAGCTGAACGAATACGCCGCAGAGCTGGCGCGGGTGTCGGTATGGATAGGCGAGCTGCAATGGCGGCTCACCCACGGCTACGAATTCAAAACCAACCCGGTGCTAGAACCCCTAGATTGCATAGAGTGCCGCGATGCGCTCTTGAAGTTCAAGCCTGAGCCAGTCGAAGCCGATTGGCCAAAAGCCAGCGTAGTTGTTGGCAACCCACCGTTTTTGGGTGGTAGCAAAAAGCGCCGCGAATTGGGCGATGCGTACTTTGAAGCGCTGGACAGCGTGTTCACAGGCCGCGTGCCAGGCGGTGCGGATTTGGTGTGCTATTGGTTTGACAAAGCACTCAAAGCAATTGAAAGCAATGGCTTGGGCGCGGCAGGTTTGGTAACGACGCAGAGCATCCGCAGCGGCTCCAACCGCGTTGTATTGGAAGCCATCTGCGAGAAAACCAAGATTTTTGACGCTTGGAGTGACGAAGCCTGGGTCAACGATGGCGCAGCCGTTCGGGTGTCTTTGGTGAGTTTTGGCTGGGGTGAAGGCTACTTTTTGAACGGGCTAAGGGTTGACGGCATCAATGCTGAATTGAGCAACGCGACTGACATGACGCTGGCAAAACCTTTGGCTGAAAACGCGAACAGCAGCTTTGAAGGCACTAAAAAGTACGGCGATTTTGATATTTCAGGCGAATTGGCACGCCAATGGCTGCGACAGCCTAACCCAAATGGCAAACCGAACTCTAAAGTCGTGAAACCATGGCGAAATGGGCAAGACTTGACCCGCCGCGCCAGTGATATTGGATTGTTGACTACGGGGAATGACAGAGGCGGACGCCGCGAATTGGAGCACCTTTTCACTTGGCAGTCACGTAAAACCTGCGCGGTGGCAACGTTAGTAACGAACTCAGACGGCTTTGGTGGCTCATGAAAGACCGCGTTTCTATGCGAACTGCCTGAAAGGTTTACCGCGCTACATTGCGACTTCGCGTCTCAAAACACCGAGTTTTTGCATTTTAGATCAAACGAGCTCCAGATACGCGCTTAAACGTCATTTCACGCGCTGACGATGCCTCATTTGGCATCCTCTCAAGCCGATTCCACGAAGTTTGGTCATTACGCATGCTCCATGCACGGTGTAGGCAACGACCCGACGTACAACGCCAAATCGTGCTTCGAAACCTTTCCCTTCCCCACCAACCTCACCCCAAAAGATACAGCTAGTCAGCAAACCCGCACTTTGGACAGTGGCGCGGTGGTGCCTGTGTTGCAGGCTTCGACAGGCTCAGCCCGAACGGAGGAAGCGGTACAGGCGATTGCGCAGGCGGCGTTCAAACTCAATGCGCTGCGCGAAAACTGGTTGAACCCGCCTGAGTGGACACAGCGCATACCTGAGGTGATTCCGCTGGGCATGACGCACTCGCCCTACCCTGACCGCATTGTTGCCAAAGCCGGTCATGAGAAAGATTTGAGTGAGCGCACCCTTACCAAGCTCTACAACGCCCGCCCCGCGTGGCTGGACGCCGCGCACAAAGCGCTGGACATGGCGGTGGCACACGCATATGGCTGGGCGGACTACAGCCCTGAGATGCCCGATGAAACGATTTTGCAACGCCTGCTGGCGCTGAATGTTGAGCGCAGTGCTCAGACATAAAACACTGTTTTGCTATATATTTAATAGCACATTAGGCAATAAATACGCCGGATACAGCCCGATTTTTCATACAAAATTGCCAGAACACCTAATTAACAAGCAAAAGCGCAGGTAAAATGCTTGTTTAGCTTAAAAATACCAACTTTTATCGCCCTTTTATGACAGACACCAATTTGCAACTTGAAGTGGCTCAACTGATTGTTGAATCCTTGAATCTCGATATCGCCGCTGCCGACATTGCGCCTGATGCGCCTTTGTATGGTGATGGTTTGGGCTTGGATTCGATTGATATTCTTGAACTGTCGTTGGCGATTTCCAAGCGCTATGGCTTGCAACTGAAGGCTGATAACCAAGACAACAATGTCATTTTCAGCTCTTTGGCGCATTTGACCAACCATATCGCAGCACAGCGCACCAGCTGATGTCTGAGAGCAAGCTCACCCCTCGCACCCCTGTGCTGCGCTGGGTAGGTTTTGCACTGCTCTTGCTGGCCTTTCCGGTGCTGGCGCACTACATGATTGTGACCTCACAAACCGGCCCGCTGGGCGCAGCAGTGGCTTTGCTGCCTGTCACAGTGATGAGCATCGTTTTTGCTTGGAAATCAGCACACACTTGGATATGGCTGACTTTGATAGGCGCCGTGTTGGCCACAATCTTTGCCAATTTGCATTGGCTAGACCAACGCCACGGCATGCTGTATTGGCTGCAAGAAGCGAGTTTTCAAAGCCTGCTTTTCATCACCTTTGCACGTACATTGTTTGCCGGCAGAAAGCCGCTTTGCACCGAATTTGCCGAAATGGCGCATGGTGAAATATCACCCAAGCACGCGCACTATGCAATGCAAATCACCTGGGCTTGGTCGGCATTTTTTGGGGCGATGGTGTTGATTTCTACCTTATTGTTTTTCTTCACACCGTTGCCGGTGTGGTCGGTGTTTTCCAACTTTTTGTACTTGCCGCTGGTGTTGCTGATGCTCACAGTTGAATTGTTGGTGCGCAGAAAGCGCTTGCCTGAAATGTACGGTAACCGCTTTTGGGAATCGTTCAAAATATCGTGGAACAGCGTGCGCAACAAGCGTGCCGACAATGAAACTCGCAGGAGCGACGCTTGAATAAGTTGTCAAACAAATTATCTTTGGTTGGCCATCAGCATGCCGACCAAATCGTGGCATGGCAAGGCACGCGCGCTATTCCCTTGGCGCAGTTTTTAGCGGATGTGAACACCGTTAAAAATCAATTACCCAACAGCCAGCACATTTTCAACATGTGTGCCGACCGCTACCACTTTGCCGTGGGTTTGGCGGCGGCGATTGTGACGGGTCGAATCAGTTTGTTACCGTCCACACACACCCCCGACATGGTGCGGCAAATGCAAGTTTTTGCACCCGATGTGTTTTGCTTGCATGATTTGGTGCACTGCGAAATTGACTTGCCGAAGTTTCAATTTCCGGAACTAACAGCAAACGCAACGACCATTGATTCGGCGACTGATTCGACTATTGATTCGAGCTTAAACATTCCACAAATCGACAGTGCACAATTGGTGGCGATAGTGTTCACTTCTGGCTCTACCGGTACACCGGTGCCGCACCACAAATATTGGGGTACTTTGCAAAGTTCGGTTCTAGCCGAAGCCAAGCGCATTGGTTTACCCAAAGAACCCAATTCGGGCACCATCATTGGCACCGTGCCAGCGCAGCACATGTATGGACTGGAATCGTCTGTGCTGCTTGCACTGCAAAGCGGCCATGCCTTGAGCAGCAAACAACCGTTTTACCCAGCCGATATTGTTTGTGCATTAGAAAGCGTACCCGCACCACGGATATTGGTATCTACACCCGTGCACATGCGCATGCTGTTGGAAGCCAAAGTTGACATACCTGAAGTTGCGCTGATATTGTCTGCCACGGCGCCGTTGTCGCTCGCCTTGGCGCAAGAGCTAGAGCAACAACTCAACGCGCCACTGCAAGAAATTTACGGCAGCACAGAAACCGGCACGATAGCAACCCGACGCCCGACACAAACCGATGCATGGCATTTGTTTGATGAGGTCGAATTGATTCAGCAAGATGGGCAAACGTTTTCAACTGGTGGTCAAGCGCTGGGCAAAGTGGTCATGAACGATGTGATTGAGTTGAAACAAGACAAGCGCTTTTTGCTGCAAGGCAGAACAGCTGATTTGATCAACATTGCAGGCAGACGCAGCTCTATCACGCACCTGAACCACCAGCTCAACAGCATTCTTGGTGTGCTGGATGGCACTTTCTACATGCCCGATGACGATTCGCCCGACCATGTGGTGCGCCTAATGGCCTGTGTGGTTGCACCCACTTTAACATCACAGCAGATCATTGCCGCTTTGCGCGAATTGGTCGCACCCGTTTTCATTCCACGCCCTCTGTTCATTGTGCCCGCCTTGCCGCGTAACAGCACAGGCAAACTACCGCGTGAAGCATTGAAAACAATGATTCAATCTTTAATAAAACCGTGATATCCGCCAAACCGCTTTGACTACCTTGAACTTGCAAATTCCAGTACAACACCCCGCGTTTGCAGGGCACTTTCCAGGCGCACCCATTGTGCCCGGCGTGGTCTTGCTCGACACGGCTTTGCAAGCGATTGCCGTGGCAGAAAATTTGCTACTCGATCAATACGAATTGAGTTCAGTCAAATTCTTAAGCCCACTGAGTCCCGCTGACAGTGAAAACAGCGGAAAAGACCACATACACATTTCCTTAGATTACAAACGAACAAGCGAACAACGCATTCAATTTGACATCGTGTGTGGCGAGCGAAAAATTGTCAATGCCTCGGTCAACTTAAAGGGTGCGGTATGAGCGAAGCGGAATGGACCAATCGCCCTGAGCGCAGCAATATGCTGATGCTTCGCGTGATGACTTGGATTTCCTTGCGTTTGGGTCGATCAGCAGGTCGTGTTGTTCTTTATGGCATCGCGCTGTATTTCCTGCTGTTCTCAGCCAAAAGCCGTCAGGCATCGCGCGCGTATTTGCGCAGGGTATTGGGGCGAGAAGCATCATGGCTAGACATGTACAAACAGGTGTTCAGCTTTGCATCAACCATCCATGACCGCATTTATTTGATTAACCAGCGCTTTGATCTGTTCAACATAGAAATCATTGGCCGAAATTATTTGGACGACTTGGTGGCTGAAAAGCGCGGCCTCTTTCTCATGGGTGCGCACATGGGCAGCTTTGAAGTGATTCAAG
The DNA here is from genome assembly GCA_016705065.1 of Candidatus Aalborgiella aggregata. Taxonomy (GTDB): domain Bacteria; phylum Pseudomonadota; class Gammaproteobacteria; order Burkholderiales; family Burkholderiaceae_C; genus Aalborgiella; species Aalborgiella aggregata. The sequence goes on from JADIYY010000002.1 coordinate 362,240, forward strand.
CCATTGGTCGGCAAGAAACTGATTTGAATGTGAGCATTGTGATGCACGAAGACAATGCCTTGAAAATCAATGCCATGCTGGCCAGCATCAACCCGAATGCGGTGACCGACATCATCAGCATGGGGCGTGTGGACTCCATACTCAAGGTACGCGAAAAACTGTCGCAAGGCACTGTGATTGGCATGTTGGCAGATCGCACTTTGGGTGGCGATGTGTTGCAACCGGTGAAATTTTTAGGCGATACCGTGCACTTTCCGACCGGTTCATTTCGCATGGCAGCTTTGTTGCGTCAGCGTGTGGTATTCATGGTGGGGCTTTATTTGGGTGGCAACCGTTACCAAATCAATTTCGAACCATTGGCAGACTTTAGCCAAGTGAGCGCCGCACAGCAAGGCGAAGCTGTAGCGCAAGCGGTGAAAGATTACACCCAGTTACTGGAGAAGTATTGCCGCATGGCTCCCTATAATTGGTTTAACTTTTTTGATTTTTGGCAAATACCATCTTCACAATCACAGCAACAAACATGAGTTTTGCTTTTCACGCTTTCCGTCCTGCACTTTACCGCCCTGTCCTGATGGCTTGCACGCTGTGCTGGTCCTTGGTTTATGCACCATTGATTCAAGCTGCTGAGTGGAACATAGATCAATTGATGCATGGTCTTGCGCAAATCAAATCGGGACATGTCAGCTTTGTTGAAACCAAAACCATGGCAATTTTGGATCGCCCATTGGTGGCATCAGGCGACATGATTTATACAGCGCCCGACAAACTGGAGAAGCGCACGCTGAAACCTAAGCCTGAGACCATGCAAATCAACGGCAATCAACTGCTGGTTGAAAAGGGCAAACAAAAGCACCAGGTTCAGTTGCAAGACTTCCCAGAACTCGCCGCTTTTATTGACAGCATTCGCGGGACGCTGGCGGGTGACCGCAAAGCCTTAGAGCGCAACTACCTCCTCAGTCTGGAAGGCAGTGAAGCGTCTTGGACACTGCAATTGATACCTACCAACAGCAAGATGAAGCAGGTAGTTGCGCAAATTCGCATCAGTGGCGTGCGTGATGAAGTGCGCAGCATCAGCATTACACAAGCAGATGGTGACAGCTCGCGCATGTTGATTGAAAAAATCGTACCGCCCAAATTGGCTGCCCAGTGAGTTTGTTTTGAAACCCAACGCCGCACCAATGACTGCTGGTATGCAGCATATTTCCAGGTCTGCCAAGTTGGCAGTTATGGCGTGGCTGGCGTTTCTATTGGCTTGCGGCCTCATCATCAGTCGCAGCACATTCACCACTGATTTGTCCGCTTTTTTACCGCGCAGCCCTACGGCCGAGCAGCAGCTCTTGCTCGATCAAATACGCGATGGCGTGGCTTCGCGCATCATTTTGGTCAACATTGATGGTGCTGATGCCAAAGAGCGCGCACAACTGTCAAAGCAATTGGCCAGCAGGCTGCGTCAAGACCCAGCGTTTGTGAGTGTACAAAATGGCGAACCTGTCAACACAGAACAAGATCGCGCCTACTTTTTTAACAACCGCTATTTGCTCAGTTCAGCCGTCACGCCGGCGCGCTTTGAAGTTGCAGGCTTGCGCGACGCTTTGAACGAAAGCGTGGACCTGCTGACATCTCCCGCTGGTTTGATGGTGAAATCCATATTGCCGCAAGACCCCAGCGGTGAAATGATGCATTTATTAGGGCAACTCACCAGTGCCAAACAACCGGCGTTATCTGAAGGCGTTTGGGCGTCACGCGATGGCAAACGTGCGGTGATGCTGGTGCAGACCAAAGCATCGGGTGCTGATACCGATGCACAAGAAGCAGCCATCAATCGCATTTCAAAAAACTTCAAGGACCTACAAACTGCCGCTTCAAAAGCCTCGTTGCAAATGACTGGCCCCAGCGTATTTGGCGTCAAAGCACGTGAGACGATTCATTCTGAAGTCACTTGGTTATCGATTCTCAGCACGGTGTTGATAGCAGTGCTATTGTTAGCCGTTTACCGATCTGTATTGGCTTTGGGTTTGGGGTTTTTACCTGTGATCAGTGGTGCCTTGGCTGGCATTGCGGCTGTGAGTTTGGCCTTTGGCGCTGTTCATGGCATCACTTTGGGCTTTGGCACTGCGCTAATTGGTGAAGCAGTGGATTACTCTATTTATCTTTTTGTGCAATCGCGCCAAGGCACTGTTGCACACGCACAAAGACAAACACAATGGTTGAAACAATTTTGGCCTACCATACGTTTGGGTGTGCTGACGTCCATCGTCGGCTTTGCCGCTTTATTGTGGTCTGGCTTTCCTGGTTTGGCACAACTTGGTTTGTATTCCATTGCAGGCTTGATCACTGCGGCATTGGTCACCCGTTTTGTGCTACCGCATTTACTGCCTCAGCAATTTTCTATCCGTGAAGTTTCGAACTTAGGGCTGATTCTGAGCAAGCTTGTGCAAAAGGCAAATGCCATCAAATGGCCCGCGTTGATCGTCATTGCACTGGCCACCGCCGTAGTGGTGCAAAACCGCCAGCACATCTGGAATGACAAAATATCATCGCTCAGCCCCGTATCGCAAACCGACATTCAATTGGATGCCAGTTTGCGCATGGATACGGGTGCACCCGATACACGCTATATCGTCGTGACCACGGGTATTAGCCGTGAAGATGTGCTGCAAAACAGTGAACGCATTGGCAATGTCCTGCAAACACACAAGGACGAAGGTTTGCTGGCCAGCTATGAAGCCCCTAGCCGGTATCTGCCAAGCCTTGCCAGTCAAAAACAAAGACAAGCCAGCTTACCCGATGTTGAAACTTTAAAACGAAATTTAACAGCAGCCAGCGTGGGATTGCCATTCAAGACCGATGTGTTTGCACCTTTTTACAACGCCATTGAAAAAGCCAAAGCGCAGCCCTTGCTACAAGCCAGCGATTTGGCCAACACATCCATGCAAACAGCATTGGATGCCTTGCTACTACAACAAGGTACACGTTGGAGTGCGCTTTTGCCGCTCACCGCCAACGCTAATAGCAGCATTGACGCCCAGCGACTGAATGCAGATTTGCAAGCTCTGAACACAAACATGAATGCCAAAGCCATATTGGTCGATATGAAACTGGAGTCGGACCATTTGTATGCGGGGTATTTGTCCGAAGCCATCAAACTCTCTGTAGGGGGATTGCTGGCCATGGTTGTATTGCTGTTGGCTGTCACACGATCAGTGAAGCGTGTGTTGCGTCTGATGGTGCCTTTGCTGGCTGCCGTTATCACTGTGACTGCAGGTTTAAGTTTGTTTGGGCAACAGCTGATTATTCTGCATTTGATTGGCTTGCTCTTGGTCGTTGCCGTAGGCTCTAACTATGCCCTGTTTTTTGATTCACCCAAGCGCGATGTCATTTCTCCCAGCACCTTGACGTCGATGTTGGTTGCCAACATGACCACTGTCGCAGGGTTTGGTTTATTGGCATTTTCAAAGGTATCGATTTTGCAAGCCATGGGCGTTACAGTTGCGCCGGGTGTGGTATTGGCACTTTTGTATGCGGCCATTTTTGCGCCATCGTCTTCGCAAAAACAACAGCCAATTTGATGCCGATGCACCTCATTCAATCGCTTTGGCAGGGTACTCAATTTGTGCGGGCATCATTGCTACTGCATGGTGTTGTGCTGATAGCTACATTGATTTGGCCAGAGCAGTGGTTCACCAGTTTAACTTTGTTAGCTTTGAACCACCTCATCATTGCCATCGTCGGCATGCTGCCACGCAGCACATGGTTGGGCAGCAACATCACGCGCTTACCTGACGCCGCCGCTCAGCGCCAAGAGATAGCACTGACGATTGACGATGGTCCTGACCCCGAAGTCACCCCACGAGTTTTGGATTTACTGGCCGAGCACAACATTGCTGCAACCTTTTTCATCATTGGCGATAAAGCAGAGCGCTACCCCGAACTGTGCAAAGAAATTGTGCAACGCGGCCACGATATTGAAAACCACACGCAAAGCCACCAGCATCATTTTGCTTTCTTGGGACCCGATGGCTTCAAGAAAGAACTACAAACAGCACAAGCTACCTTGACAGCCATCACGGGTCGTGCCCCTTCATTCTTTAGAGCCCCCGCTGGTAATCGAAACCCTTTTTTAGAACCTGTTTTGAATCAGTTGGGTTTGAAGTTGGTGAGCTGGTCTTTGCGTGGCTTTGACACTCAAACGGGCAACGTTGAACGCGTGAAACGACGCTTACTTGCCAGCCTGCAAGCGGGTGCCATTGTGTTGCTGCATGACGGCAATGCGGCTCGCACACAAAACAAAAGTGCGGTGATATTGGAAGTCCTGCCAGCCTTCATTCAAGCAGCGCAAGATGCGCAATTGCGTTTTGTCACACTGCGCCAAGCACAAAGTTCGTCTTAAGCATGCCGAATAAGCTTCAAAAGACGAACCAACCAGCTGTACCACTAACATGGTATGCCAATGTGTTGCATCACTTGACACAACATATGTGGCACAAAGCCACTGGTACGACAGTTTTCATCACCGGTTTTTTTTGGATTTACCTTTATTTGCTGAAAAACCCGGCATTTGCCACGACGGAAATGCCCATCACATGGGTTGATACTTGGATCAAGTTTCAAGCTTGGGCCATGCCTGTTTACTTATCGCTGTGGTTTTATGTTTCATTACCCCCAGCTTTGCTGGCAACGCGACGCGAACTGTATCGGTATGCTTTTGCAATAGGTGTCACCTGTAGCATCGGTTTAATCATTTTTTATTTTTGGCCAACGACAGTGCCAAATTTGAGTGAAACACGGACCATGCATGCCAGTGTTGAATTTTTGAAAAGCATTGACGCATCAGGAAATGCCTGTCCTTCCTTGCATGTCGCGACGGCTTTGTTCTCTGCCATTTGGCTGCATGTCATTTTGCGCAATTTCGCATCGCCAACTTGGGTATTGATGTTGAACTGGATTTGGTGCCTCGGAATTCTTTACTCCACATTGGCTGTCAGGCAGCATGTTTTGGTCGATGTACTCGCCGGTATTCTTTTAGGCGCTTTAGGTGCTTTTGTTTCGCTTTCGTTTTCACTGAAATACCAGCGAAAATTGCGAATAGAATGAACGCCAAAATGAACGTCTAAATTAATGTTCGGATGAAATCTCGAATGAATCCCCTTTACCTTTCAAGCTACACCGCCACCAGTGCGCTGGGGCATGGACTTGCTCAAACTCAAGACGCGTTAAAGCAAAGTCGTAGCCATCTGGTTCCGTGTGCCTTTGATGATGTGGATTTGAATACCTTCATTGGAAAAGTGAAAGGTGTGGAGGAAGTTTCCTTACCTGTGCATTTAAGTCGATTCAACTGTCGCAACAACCAATTGGCGCAACTGGGTTTAACACAAGATGGATTTGAAGATGCGGTTCGTGCCGCCATTGCACGCTATGGCAATCAACGTGTAGGTGTGTTTTTGGGCACCAGTACCGCTGGCATTCTGCAAACTGAATTGGCTTACCGCAGACGCGATGCCACCTCGGGCGCTTTGCCACCCGATTTTATTTATGGCACCACGCACAACACTTACTCGGTGGCTGATTTCACGCGTTCGTATTTTGATTTGGAAGGCCCAGCCGTTGTGATTTCTTCGGCATGCTCATCCAGCGCCAAAGTATTCAGCACAGCACGCAGAATGTTGGATGCAGGCTTGATTGATGCCGCCATCGTGGGTGGTGTGGACACTTTGTGTTTGACCACCTTGTATGGCTTTAACTCTTTACAACTCATATCAGAGCAAGTTTGCCGACCGTTTGATGTGAATCGCAATGGCATTTCAATTGGTGAAGCAGCCGCTTTTGCCTTAGTAGAACGTGTGCCAACCGATATGAATGCAGATGCCATTTTGTTATTGGGAATCGGTGAGTCCAGCGATGCCTACCACATGTCATCACCGCACCCCGAAGGTTTGGGCGCCAGCATGGCCATGCAATTTGCACTGGATGCGGCTGGATTAAAACCTTCCGACATTGACTACATCAACTTGCATGGCACAGCCACCCAAAGCAACGATGCGGCGGAAGGCAAAGCCGTGCACCAGATATTTGGGTCCAACACGCCGTGCAGCTCTACCAAGGGCGCAACCGGGCATACATTGGGTGCGGCTGGCGGTTTGGAAGCAGTCATCAGTGCACTGGCTCTGCAAAACAATTTCATGCCTGCGGGCTTGAATGTGAACCAACTTGACCCTGCGACGCCGATTCAATATTTACTGAAGAACCAATCTGCACCCGTTCAATATGTATTAAGCAACTCGTTTGGCTTTGGTGGTACCAACTGCAGTCTTATTTTTGGCAAGGTAACCAAAGCATGAAACTGACTACATACATCGAGGGCACCAGTCTGATAGGCCCAGCTTTCGCTGATTGGGCATCAGCACAACCAGTCTTACTCGGGCAACAAGCTTATATCGCCAGCAAAACAGTGCTGCCGGCACCTGCTGTTTTGCCGCCTGCAGAGCGCCGCCGTACAGGCGCAATTGTCAAACTGAGTCTGGCAGTTGGCATCGCTGCATGCGAAGATGCCCAGCAAGACCCCAAAACATTGCCCTGCGTTTACACATCATCCAGTGGCGATGGCGATAACTGCCACGCCATTTGCGAAGCCTTGGCATCATCCGACCGCGCCATTTCACCGACCCGATTTCACAATTCTGTGCATAACGCGGCACCCGGTTATTGGGGCATTGCCACTGGCGCGATGACCAATGTATCTGTGCTGTGCGCGTTTGATGGCAGTTTTGGGGCAGGTTTACTTGAATCGCTGGCGCAGGTTGTGGCGGATCAAACTGCAGTTTTATTGATTGCGGCCGATTCCCCTTACCCCGAGCCCTTGCAAAGCGCCCGACCATTGGCTGATGCGTTGGGCATTGGTTTGGTATTCAAACCCAAACGCACTGCCAATTCGCGCGTGCAAATCGACATCAGCTTGACACATTCGCCCGCCAGCCACATGGCAAACGTTGCACTGGAACATTTGCGTTTGCATATACCAGCTGCGCGTGGCTTGCCATTGTTGCAAGCGATTGCGCAAGTTCAGCAAAGTAATGCAACTCAATCATTGGTGCTGGATTACTTAGACAATTGCCAAATAGCTGTCACCGTCACACCATGTCAGGGCACGTAGATACAAACACGGCAGGTACTTTGCCTTTGTCGCACGAATGGATTGCTGCGCGCATTCCACACAGTGGCGACATGTGTTTGCTCAACAGTGTGCTGTCATGGGATGCTGACCACATTCACTGCGATGCCAACAGCCACCGACAACTGAGCAACCCCCTGCGATTACAGAACCAACTCAGCAGCGTGTGCGGTGTAGAGTACGCGGCACAAGCCATGGCAGTGCATGGCGCTTTGATTGCGCCCACAGACAACACCAACCCACGCGTTGGTTATTTGGTCAGCATTCGCAATACCCAGTTTGAAGTGCCACGCTTAGATGACATTCAATCCGATCTACAGATTCACGCAGAATGTTTAACTGCCAACGAACACAATTTGATGTACGAATTCAAAATCATGGCTAATCAACACCTGCTCTTAAGTGGTCGTGCAGCCGTTGTGCTCAACACCATTTGAATTCAATACAAGAAACGGCAAAAGGAAATTGACACCATGCAAACCAGCAAAATAAGCGCACTGGTCACTGGCGGCAGTGGCGGTATCGGAGCAGAAATCTGCCAGCGCTTGGCACGTGATGGCTACCATGTTTATGTGCATGCCAACACCGCCCTTGATAAAGCACAAGCCGTGGTTGAAAGCATCCAAAGCCAAGGCGGTTCTGCCCAAGCTCTGGCTTTTGATGTGACAAACGCTGAAGCTGTTGCCCAAGTTTTGTTACCCATCCTTGAAGAATCGCCCATCCAAATCTTGGTCAACAACGCTGGTATTCATGACGATGCTGTCTTTCCAGGCATGCAAGCTGAACAATGGCACAAAGTAATCAATGTTTCGGTCAATGGCTTTTTTAACGTCACCCACGCTTTGATGATGCCCATGATCAAAACGCGCTGGGGGCGCATCATTAATGTGTCATCCGTCGCTGCCATTACTGGCAACCGTGGGCAAGTGAATTATTCAGCCGCCAAAGGCGCTTTGCATTCAGCCACCAAATCGTTGGCTCTGGAAGTCGCCAGCCGCAGCATCACTGTCAATGCGGTGGCGCCTGGCATCATAGCCACCAGCATGACAGCAGATGTCTTCAGCAAAGACGACATTGCCAAAATCGTGCCCATGAAACGCGCTGGCACCGCCACCGAAGTGGCCGATTTGATTGGCTTTTTGGCATCCAAGCAATCTGCCTACATCACTGGCCAAATCATCTCCATCAATGGCGGCATGGCATAAATATTGGTCAAATTGACCTCTAGCCGTTTTATTTATTGCCTATTGTGCTATGTTATTTATAGCAATTTATAGATATTTGTAACTTAAACGCCCAAGCGCATCAGCAGGTGGTGGCAGAGCAGTTTCCTATAGGATAATTAGCCATTCGTTGGGTTCAACACGAGCCAAACTATCCAAAGTAACAACCGTTCATCAAGGGGAGCAAACCACCATGGCATCAGTCAACAAAGTCATTCTTTTGGGAAATTGTGGGCGCGACCCTGAAATTCGCTATTTACCTAGCGGTCAAGCGGTTGCCAATATCAGCATTGCCACCACCAGCCGCCGCAAAGACAAAAACACTGGCGAAAACATCGAAAGCACTGAATGGCACCGCGTCACATTCTTTGACAAACTTGCTGAAATCGTGGGCGAATACGTTAAAAAAGGCAATCCACTTTATGTGGAGGGCCGTTTGAAATACGGCAAATTCACGACTAAAGAAGGCCACGAACAAAACACCTGCGACATTGTGGCAGACAGCATGCAACTCCTAGGCAGCCGCCAAGGCAGTGGTGAGCCATCTGCGCCACGCCAGCAAGCAACTCCCGCACAACGCCCAGCCGCCGCCAAACCGGCCAGCGGCTTTGAAGACATGGATGACGATATTCCGTTTTGAATTCAAGTTCATTCATAGCTTTGAATGATCCATTGATCCCGTTTTATTTTTCCTGAATCCGAACTGAATGCTCGCCATCAAACAAAATTTGCTCACCGCCTTAGCTACTGAGCTAGAGACTCTTTTGCCGGGAGCGGGTGCGCGCGCGGCTTTTGAATCGCCCAAAGTTGCCGCACATGGTGATTTCGCCTCCACGGCAGCCATGCAATTGGCCAAACCTTTGGGCAAGAACCCACGGCAAGTGGCAGAAGCTTTGCGTGAATCGCTACTTAAAACCGCGGTTTACTGCCAATGGGTTGAAGCCATTGACATTGCAGGCCCTGGGTACATGAACATCAAGCTCAAACCCGCTGCCAAACAAGAAGTGTTGCGCGAAATTTTGTCTGCCAAAAATACTTTTGGCAATCAAGTACCACTGCATAAAAAAATGATGGTGGAATTCGTATCTGCCAATCCGACTGGCCCTTTGCACGTAGGTCATGGCAGGCAAGCCGCATTGGGCGATACGATTTGCAACCTTTACCAAACCCAAGGCTGGGATGTTTACCGCGAGTTTTACTATAACGACGCCGGAGTACAAATTGCCACTTTGACCACCAGTACGCAATTGCGCGGCAAAGGTGTCAAACCTGGCGATAAAGATTGGCCAGAAGCGTCTTACGCTGGCGAATACATTGCCGATATTGCTGCAGATTTCATAGCAAAAAAGACGGTTCAAGCAGATGACCGCAGCACCACCGCATCGGGTGATTTGGACGATGCGGCTTCCGTGCGCGAATTTGCCGTGGCTTATTTGCGCCGTGAACAAGATTTAGATTTGCAGGCCTTTTCTGTCATATTTGATAACTATTATTTAGAGTCAAGCTTGTATTCAGACGGCTTGGTGGACAAAGCCGTTGCCCTGTTGCAAGCGGCTGGCAAAACCTATGAACAAGACGGTGCACTTTGGCTCAAATCCACTGATTACGGTGATGACAAAGACCGTGTGATGAGGAAGTCTGCCCCTACAGATGCGCCTGATCAAGCACCGCAGTACACCTACTTTGTACCAGATGTGGCTTACCACATCACCAAATGGCAACGTGGTTTCGCCAAAGCCGTGAACATACAAGGCACCGACCACCACGGCACCATTGCCCGTGTGCGCGCCGGCTTGCAAGCCGCCAACGTCGGCATACCGCAAGGCTACCCTGACTACGTGCTGCACACCATGGTGCGCGTGATGAAGGGCGGTGAAGAGGTCAAAATTTCCAAGCGTGCAGGCTCTTACGTGACCCTGCGGGATTTGATTGAATGGACCAGCAAAGACGCGGTGCGCTTCTTTTTACTCAGCCGCAAACCCGATACAGAATACATTTTTGATGTGGATTTGGCAGTTGCCAAGAACAACGACAACCCTGTTTACTACGTGCAATACGCGCATGCGCGAATTTGCTCTGTTTTGAATACATGGACGGGTAGCGATAGCAGCAAATTGAGCCTACTAACTAACGCTGACCTCAGCCCATTGACCAGCCCGCAAGCATTGGCTTTGATGCTGCAACTGGCCAAATACCCTGAGATGCTGACCAGTGCCGCGCATGATTTTGCACCGCATGATGTGACTTTTTACCTACGCGACTTGGCAGCTTGTTACCACAGCTACTATGATGCTGAGAGAATATTGGTTGATGACGAACAGGTGAAACTCGCACGCTTGTCCTTGGTAGCCGCAACGGCACAGGTGATACGCAACGGTTTGGCTGTTTTGGGTGTGAGTGCACCTGAGAAAATGTGACCACTGGTCTGTCATCTTGATACACATTGATAGCGTTAATTAATTTTGAATACATAACCATGAATCAACCGAATCTACAACGGGGTGGAACGCTTTTGGGTCTGATGATAGGCGTCGTTCTCGGCTTGGCCGTGGCATTGGCTGTGGCCGTGTATGTCACCAAATCGCCCTTGGGTTTTGCGAATAAGGGACAGACTCATTCGGCCGAATCCGATGCAAACGAAGCTAAGAAAAACAAAGATTGGGACCCCAATGCCGCCTTGTACGGCAAAAACCCAGCCAAGCCTACAGTCCCCGGCACGACACCTGCTACACCTATTCCTGACGCGAATACACCTGCAGGCAAGCCTGCAAACCCAACCACAACTGCAACGACAGCGCCAACAAATACACCAGCTGCATCAGCAAAGATGCCAACTGCACCTGTGGTCCCAGGTTCCTTGAGTCCGTCTGTGCCAGCATCGAATGCTAAACCCACTGCCACGCCCAATTCGAATGACCCTATTGGTGATTTGGTTAAAGCTAAAACCGAAGCCAAGTCATCCAACCCAGGGCTTGATCCGTTTGTGTATTTCGTGCAAGCTGGCGCGTACCGAAACGCAGAAGATGCGGAAGCGCAACGCGCTCGCTTGTCACTGGCAGGGATTGATGCCAAGGTTTCGGAACGTGAACAAGCAGGAAGAACGGTATACCGTGTGCGTGTGGGACCGATCAACAAAGAAGCTGAGGCTGAGCGTTTGAAAGAAAAAATCAGCGCCACTGGTGCCGATGCTGCTTTGGTTCGGGCCCAACGTTGATTGTTTTGAATGCTTGAAGAAAAAAATTGGAACCAATACCGCTTTTTGGTTTCAAAGACTTGTATTTTTAAGCTTGTGTTTTTGATTGAAGATTTAATTTAGGAGCTTTTATGAAACGCCGTCAATTTACCATAGCAGCCGCTTCATCCACCGCCGCACTGGGAGCTGGTTTGTTCACTTTAACCAGTATCAAGAGCGTCGCGCAGCCTGTTCTGGGCAAAGCAGGCACTGATTACATGGTGCTAGACAAGGCTGCTCCTTATGAACCCGTTGTAGGCAAAGTCGAAGTTGTTGAATTTTTTGGCTACTGGTGCCCGCATTGCAATGCGTTCGAGCCTGAGTTGGAAAATTGGTTAAAACGCTTACCGTCTAACGTCAGTTTCAAACGCGTTCCCGTTGCCTTTAACCAAGTACATGAACCACTGCAAAAACTCTACTATGCCTTGGAATCTATAGGTCGTGTCGACGACATGCAGCGCAAAGTGTTTACCGCTATTCATGCAGAGAAAATCAACCTCAACACACAAGATGCGATTGTGGCTTGGGCGGTGAAACAAGGGATTGATCAAAAGAAATTTGTCGATGCCTACACCTCATTCTCAGTCAACACCAAAGTTGCCAAAGCCAAGCAATTGGTCAATGCATACAAAATTGATGGCGTCCCATCATTGGGAGTGGCTGGAAAATACTATGTGGATGGCACTTTAGCTAAGGGTATGACCCGTGCTTTACAGATTACAGAACAATTGGCAAAAGACGCCAAACCTGCTTAATTTTTCATTGAAACTGACTCGAAAGCCTGTAGCAAGCCTGCAGGTTTTTTTTGGCCTGTATTTTGCTTTCTTTCGACCGCATTTTGGCTACAATCAATTCATGACAAAAATCTATTACCGCCTTCTCAGTAGCCTTGTCGTTGCTATCCTTGGGTTTTTTGCACAATCAGCGTCCGCTGAAAAAGCAGATCGCGACAAGCCAATCAATGCGCAAGCTGATTCCCTGAAGTACGATGATTTGAAACAAACCAGTGTTTTCACGGGCAATGTCATCATCACCAAAGGCACGATCATCATGCGTGGTGCACGCATTGATGTGCGGCAAGACCCAGAAGGTTATCAATATGCAGTGGTGTCAGCCGAACCTGGTAAGTTGGCCTATTTCAAGCAAAAACGCGAAAATGGTCAAGACGAATGGATTGAAGGCGAAGCAGTTAGCGTGGAATACGATGGCAAAGCCGATAAGGTCAAACTCATCAAAAATGCGGTTCTCAAACGCTTGCGTGGTGTCGTTTTGAATGACGATATCTCTGGCAACTTGATTACCTATGACAACACCACCGATGTTTATAACGTCGAAGGTGGTGCTGCTAAAAATGCCGATGGCTCGGGTGGTGGCCGTGTACGCGCAATCCTCAGCCCCAAATCAGCCAATAACACCACAGCTCCCACACCTGCCAGCGGTATGCCTGGCGGTATCACCACGCAACTCAGATCAACCCCAGCCATCAGCAGCGAGAAAAAGTAAGCATGTTGGATGGAAATTTGGGGAATGCGGGAAAAGTGGCGCAAGTATCACCGTCTGCAGTAACAAACCCACGCACAAACACGGGCACACCAACCAGCGTTGGCAGACCCGTGTCGATGGAAGGTTTTCTGTCAGTTAGCGGCTTGAAAAAAGCATTTGGTAGCCGCAAAGTTGTCAAAGACGTTTCGCTGTTTGTTCGCAGCGGTGAAGTGGTTGGCTTGTTAGGCCCTAACGGCGCTGGCAAGACCACCTCGTTTTACATGATCGTGGGTTTGGTTCGTGTTGATGCGGGCGAAATTTTGATTGACGGTCAGTCAGTGGAACATTTGCCGATTCACCGTCGCTCGCGTTTAGGTTTGAGCTATTTGCCACAAGAAACATCCATCTTTCGCAAGCTCAATGTGGCCGACAATGTGCGTGCAGTTTTGGAGTTGCAAAAATACCATGATGGTCCGCGCAAAGGGCAAAAGCTCAGTAAAACGGATATTGAAACGCGTTTGACAGATTTGCTCAAGGACTTGCACGTTGAGCACCTTCGCGATGCTTCTGCTCTGTCGCTATCAGGTGGTGAACGTCGCCGTGTTGAAATTGCGCGCGCATTAGCCACACAGCCACGCTTTATTTTGTTAGACGAACCCTTTGCGGGCATTGACCCCATTGCCGTTATTGAGATTCAACGCATCATCACCTTTTTAACATCGCGCGGTATTGGAGTTTTGATCACTGACCACAATGTGCGTGAGACTTTAGGTATTTGCGACCATGCATACATCATCAACGATGGCCATGTACTGGCACAAGGAACGCCTGAAGACCTGATAGCCAACGCGGAAGTGCGCCGCGTGTATTTGGGTGAGCATTTCAGTATGTGACCCATGCCATGAAACAAGGGCTCTCTCTCAAAGTCTCGCAGCACCTCGCCCTCACCCCGCAGTTACAGCAGTCGATACGTTTACTCCAGTTATCAACCTTGGAACTGAACCAAGAGGTTGAGCAATTGCTCAGTGACAACCCCTTTCTGGAGCGCGAAGCTGACGAAGCGCCGCGTGAAGAGTTTGGTTTAGCGCAAGTGCCCGACTATGCACGCAACACTGACGCTTCTACCGACGGCTCAAATGAATCCAGAGAAAGTTACGCCGACCGATCGAGCGATGACACATCTGATCAATCTTGGGAAGCCCATGATTGGGATGGTGATGGCAGTGTCGAGATATCGCCGAACGACTACGAATGGGGTACAGAGGCCACCGGTTCATCGGCACATGATGCCAATGCCGAATTTGATGCGACTGAATTGGGGCGACAGCAAGAGTCCCTGCCTATGCATTTGCAAGGACAAGCCACTGTGTTACGGCTCAGTGCGTCCGACAGTGCAGCCCTCAACTTTTTGATTGAATCACTCAATGCAGATGGCTATTTAGAAGACAGTTTGCCCTCTTTGGTACAAAGCCTGGATGCCACTTTAGACATAGAACAACAAGAAGAATGGTTGCACAGATTCACGGTTGCACTCAGTCTGCTGCAAAACATGACGCCCACAGGTGTTGGCGCCCGCGATTTGGCTGAATGCTTGAGCTTGCAAATCAAAGCCCATCTGCATGACCTCAATGACCTTAGAGACCTCAGTGACAATAATGACTCCGACCAAGCTATAGCACGTGAAACCTGTCAGGTGGCTCTGTGTATTTTGAAACAACCCATTGATTACTTGGCAAGACGCGACCTCAAAAAGCTAACGCAAGCTTGTCGCGAGTCAGAATCAGCTATCAAAACCGCCATCGCTTTCATCACGCGCTTAGAACCCAAACCTGGCAGGCAGTTTGCCGATGTGCAACGCAACATCATTGTTCCCGATGTATTTGTAGTCCCTATCGCTCGTAAAAAACCCAACGATGCACCTCAATTTAGAGCGCAGCTCAATACCGATGCCATGCCCAGATTGCGGGTGCATGACATTTACGCCAATGCACTCAAAAATCACAAAGGTGAAGGCGCGGGTGCAACGCTTGCTTTACAACAACGTTTGCAAGAAGCACGTTGGTTCATTAAAAGCATACAGCAACGATTTGACACCATTTTGCGTGTGAGCAATGCCATCATTGAGCGACAAAAAGGGTTTCTGACACATGGCGAATTGGCCATGCGGCCATTGGTACTGCGCGAAATCGCAGACGAATTGGGTTTGCATGAATCCACCATCAGCCGTGTCACCACCGCCAAATACATGCAAACACCATTTGGCACCTACGAGCTGAAATATTTCTTTGGCTCTGGTTTGGGTACAGACAGTGGCAGCAACGCATCGAGCACCGCAGTCCGCGCTTTGATCAAGCAATTAGTCGCTTCTGAGAATCCAAAAAAACCGCTATCAGACAACAAAATCTCACAGCTCTTGCATGAACAAGGCATAGACTGCGCCCGCCGCACCGTGGCCAAATACCGCGAGGCTCTGAAAATCGCACCCACCAATCTGCGAAAATTGCTCTAATGAACTCACTCCAACTGTTTCTCCCCTGCGCTGCTGGCGTGGAAGACTATTTAGCGCAAGAAGTCCACGATATCACCGGCTTGCAGGGTGAAGACTTGCGGGTGATGCGCGGTGGTGTGCTGGTGCGCACATCGTGGCGCGATGTGATGCGACTGAACCTTTACAGCCGTTTGTGCCAGCGTGTGCTGGTACAGCTGCATTTTGGCGATTACCGCAATGAACAAGACTTGTATACCGCCGCTTCTCAAGTGGCTTGGGAGATTTGGTTCACCCCCAAAGAAAGCTTCAAAGTTGAAATCACAGCGCAGCACAGCCCTTTGCAATCGCTCAACTTTGCCGCCCTCAAAATCAAAGATGCGATTGCCGACCGCTTTAGAGCAAAAACCGGCATCAGACCTGATGTCAACACACAATGGCCAGATGCACGCATTTACGCACATTTAACGACAGATAGCGTCACCATCTACATTGACACATCGGGTGAACCACTCTTCAAACGCGGTTGGCGACAAGACAAGGGTGAAGCGCCTTTGAAAGAAACATTGGCGGCCGCCATGATTGCCGCCAGCGGCTGGGCTGACACCATTTTCGACGCTGCAGACGACAACGGCACTGAAGAGCCCAATTTCGCCCCTTTTTACGACCCCTGCTGTGGCAGTGGCACCATCGCCATTGAAGCCGCGCAAATCGCCTGCAACATCGCGCCAGGTTCCATGCGCCGCTTTGCTTTTGAGAAACTGTTGCCGTTTCAGCCTCACGTATGGGACGCCATCAAGCAAGAAGCGCAAGCTGCCGTGCTAACTCCCGAAGAACGCAAAAACATCCAAATTTTTGGCAGCGATGTGTCATTCCGCATGGTTGATTTTGCCAACCGCAATGCCGAACGTGCTGGCGTGGCCGATGTGCTTGAATTTCGCGGTGGTGATGCACTGCAACGCATGCCCCCCTGCGACAACGAAAAGAAAAATGGCATCATGCTGGTGAACCCACCATACGGCGATCGTATTGGCATCAGCGGCGTAGCCGGGCAAAACGCCCAACAAAACGCACGCAGAAGTGGTGTGCGCGAAAACGCCAATTACAAGCCCCAGCATGCGTCACAAAACAATGATTTTGAGCAAGACAATGCTGAAATCGTGCCCCGATTTGGTCAACGCGAAATCGCACAAACCAACGATTCGGGACTTGAAGGATCTGAATTTTTCCCGCAACTGGCAACGCATTGGAAGAAAAACTACGCTGGTTGGACTGCTTTTGTTTTGACCCCAGACATGAAGTTGCCCAGCAAAATGCGCCTGAAAGAGTCGCGACGCATTCCTATGTGGAATGGCCCCATTGAATGCCGATTGTTCAAATTCGACATGGTAGCCGGCTCTGCCAGAACCAAGCCAACCATCGTTTGAAAAATACCGTCACCTTCATCGCTATTAAAGTCGTTATTGATACCAACATCGTTTTAGATTTGTTTGTTTTTGACGACCCTGAATCCAAGCAACTGAAATCAGCATTGCTGGATGGTTTAGCTAACAAACAACTGACTTGGCTGTCAACCCAAGCCATGCGCGATGAGCTAGAGCGCGTGCTGGCTTATCCCAAAATCATGTCGCGCATGGCTTTTTACAAAGTCAGCAGTGACAGTGTGATGCAGCAATTCGACAAGACTGTGACTTTGGTTGAGTCTGCCCCTAAAGCAGCGTGGGTCTGCAAAGATCCTGACGATCAAAAGTTCATCGACTTGGCAGTGCAGCACCAAACGCAGTTATTCAGCAAAGACCGGGCCGTTCTGTGTATGGCAAAACGCCTGCAATCAGCAGGCGTTTTGGTTCATTTACCCAGCCATTTTACATGACAAATTGGCCTGTAGGCTACGTATTTATTGCCTAGTGCGCTATATATATCATAGCAATATGGCTATGCAAAGCATTAATTTGGTTTCTTCGCAGCGGTGAGTTCTTTCTCCAATGTTTCGATGCGCGCTTGCATACCCGCGATACGGCCGTTCAATGCGCCCACATTGAACACGGTGGCATTGTTGGCAGGTGCATCAAGCTTGTTGCCATAGGCTAACCAAGACGAGTCATACACCTTCACGTTTTTGAAACCCAGTTGCTCCAACACACCTGCGGTTTCCGAAGCACGTGCGCCTGATTGGCAGTAAACAACTGTCTCCTTGTTCGGATCAAGTTTGGCATACAACGCTTTCAAGTCATCGTTCGCTTTGAGCACCATGCCGCTGTTGTCTGTGACCACTTTGCGCGCCAACTTTGACATGGTTTCAGGGTCGCTCCAATTCATCTCATAAGGAATATTCACCGAGCCAGGAATATTGCCACCACGTAAGGCACGAATGTCGGCACCAGCAAACTCTTTGGGTGTGCGGGCATCCACAATTTGCACGTCGCTGCGATTCAAACGGTCAATCACTTCTTGTGTGCTTACTGCAAGTGAAGGATTGGCTTTCAGTGTCAACTTAATGGGCGTTGTTGCTTTTGCTGCACCAGTTTCTACTGGCAAACCTGCGGCTTGCCAAGCCTCCAAGCCATCGTGGTAAACACTCACCTTGCTACCGCCAAAATAACGCAGGGCATAGCGACCAAAATAGGGATTCCAAGTGCCGCGTGTGCCGTAAACAATGGTTTCTTTTGCAGGATCAATGCCAGCCGCACCCAGCACTTTGGCCACATCTTCAGGTTTCAAAAAATCTTCTGCGTTGGCATCACGCAACGCAGTTGCAGCATCACCAATCGTCAAGGCGCCCGTCAAATGCGCTTTCGCATAGTCTTTGTCTGCACGCACGTCCCACACTTGCACATTGCGCTTCAGAGCATCTTGCACATAGGCCGTACTCACAATTACCTGTGCCGACGCCATACCCGCCAGCCCCAATATCCCCAAAGCCAAACCCAATTTCCGTAACGAATAGTTGAACATGCTCGCTCCTGTGTTTTGTTGTCATGATTCTGGCCGTGTTAGTCACGCCAGAAATCATCCTACAAACGAAGCTTCAAACGGTCAAGCGGGAAAGCCCTTGCAAAAACCTTTGCGATTAAGCCTCGTCACTTCCAAGCGGCGGGTTGGCATTGACAGCCACCACTTGGCTCAGCATGCTTTCTAGCAGCTTCACGGCTTCTCCAATCACATTGGCTTCTTGTTGAATGCTCATGCCTTGTCCTTCGCTGCTTTTGGCAGCGAGGACGTGGCGTTTGACCATTTCATCCAACACACCTTGGTTGATGGTCATGCCGTGCGAACTTTTGAGCGCCAGCTCTTTACTGAATTCCAGCAAGCAAATCATGGCGATGCTCAGCGTTGCAGCTTCTTCAGAATGCAGCACTTTGGTGATGGATTTGGGGACAGGTTCAGGTTTGTTCATGGCGATGTAGATTGGCCAGTCCGGAGGGAATCGAACCCACGACCCTCAGCTTAGAAGGCTGATGCTCTATCCAACTGAGCTACGGACTGCAAGACGCTTACTTTAATTGAAAAACCGCAAAAAAATGAAGGGGCAAATAAAAAGGGTCAGGGGCAAATGCTTGCCGCTGACCCTCAATGTTTTTGGTCGGAGTACAAGGATTCGAACCTTGGACCCCCTGGTCCCAAACCAGGTGCGCTACCAGGCTGCGCCACACTCCGTCTTGCCCAAGATTGTACCGCAATTTTTTGCGGGTTTCTGAAGCAATGCGCTTAAAATCGAGTCAATATGTCAGGCAATACTTTTGGAACACTCTTCGCTGTCACTAATTTTGGTGAATCCCACGGCCCAGCTATTGGCTGCATCATCGACGGATGTCCGCCTGGCATGCCTTTGTCTGAAGCCGACATTCAACCCGATTTGGATCGCCGCCGTCCTGGCACATCCAAATTTGTAACCCAGCGCAACGAAGCCGATGCGGTTGAAATTTTAAGTGGTGTGTATGAAGGCAAAACCACTGGCACACCCATTTGTTTGCTGATTAAAAACACCGACCAGCGCAGCAAAGACTATGGCAATATTTTGGACACCTTTCGCCCAGGCCATGCCGACTACACCTATTTGCATAAATACGGTTTACGTGACCCACGCGGTGGCGGTCGTTCATCGGCACGCTTGACCGCACCCATGGTAGCAGCAGGCGCAGTGGCCAAGAAATGGTTGGCACAGCAATACAGCACTGTTTTTCGCGGCTGCATGACGCAGGTGGGTGATGTGGTCGTACCTTTTGAGTCTTGGGACCATGTGCCCAACAACCCATTCTTTGCACCCGTTGCCAACGTTGCACACATTGAAGCCTACATGGAAGAACTGCGCATGGCGCACGATTCTTGCGGTGCGCGGATTCGCGTATCGGTCAGCAATGTGCCCGTAGGTTTGGGTGAGCCTTTGTTTGACAAAATGGATGCTGATATAGCGTACGCCATGATGGGCATCAATGCTGTCAAAGGTGTTGAAATTGGTGCTGGCTTTGGCAGTGTGACCCAGCGTGGCACCAAGCATGGCGATTCTCTATCGCCGCAAGGCTTTAAATCCAACAATGCAGGCGGTGTGTTGGGTGGCATCAGTACAGGGCAAGATTTGGAAGTGTCCATCGCGATCAAACCCACCAGCTCGATTTTGTCGCCACGCGAGTCCATTGACTTAGCGGGCAACTCGGCCACCGTGGTAACTAAGGGTCGGCACGACCCTTGCGTGGGTATTCGCGCAACACCTATTGCTGAAGCCATGTTGGCATTGGTGGTGATGGAACACGCTTTGCGCCAACGCGCACAATGCAGTGATGTACGCGTGGCCACCAAGCCCATACCTGCGCAAGCCAAGTAACAAACCACGCACATTGAATCGCGCTGTGAACACGCAAGCGACGAACGCGACAGCAAGACAGCTCGCGCCTTTTGCCGCCATGTCGGCCAGTTATTTTGCGCACATTGGTTTCTTCAATCCGTACCTACCATTGTGGCTGAAAGATTTGGGCTTGAGCCTGATCACCATCAGCTTGCTCATCACCATTCAATCGATCACACGCATTGTTGCACCCTATGGTTGGGGGTGGCTGAGCGACCACACGGGTGAACGCGTAAAACTGATGCGCTATGGCGCAACCATGGCGCTCATCGGTTCGCTGGGGCTTTGGTTCAATTGGGGTACCTGGTGGTTTGCATTCATATTGCTCATCATGTTTTCCCATACCAGCGCCATGATGCCCATGAGTGAAGCGGCCATGGCGCATTTGGTGAGCAGCAGCGGCAGTTTTGACACCAAGCGCTATGGTCGTGTGCGTTTGTTTGGCTCCATCGGTTTTCTGGTCACCGTATTGGCATCGGGTGCATGGTTTGAAAAATATGGCATGCGTGATTTTCCAGCTTGGAGCACCTTCACGCTGTTGGCTGTGACCATTGCAGTTTGGCTGCTACCCAACCATAAAGAGCCACGCCACGCACATGAAGTGAATGAGCCCATTTGGCCGATTTTGCAAGAGCGAAAAGTGCAATGGTTTTTTGCAACTTTGTTTTTCCACGTCATCTCGCACATCAGCTTGTACATCTTCTTTTCGTTGTACTGTGATCAATTGGGTTACAGCAAAGCCACCATCGGATTGTTGTGGGCGATTTCGATTGGCGTAGAGATTTATTGGTTTTTCAGCCAAAGCCGCTGGCTGCCTGCCATAAGCTTGCCAGCATGGCTCATGGTTTGTTCTGCTGTGATGGTTTTGCGCACCGGCATCACAGCCACTAGTGCCAGTGTTTTTGCACTCTTGGTCTTTGCCCAAATGCTGCATGCCATTACTTTTGCCACGCATCACACGGCCTGCATCGCCATGTTGTCGAAGCATTTCCCAGGCAGGCACCGTGGCCGTGGTCAAGCCTTGTACACCGTGATTGGTTATGGCTTAACAGGCTTTATTGGCGGCGTGGGTGGTGGATTTATGAGTACAAAATACGGTTTATCCAGCGTATTTTATACCTCGATTGCTACAAGTTTAATAGCGCTTGTTTGTGCCTACCAAGTTTACAAGCAACATCAAACATAAAAAAATCCCGCGCAATTTTGCAACTGCGCGGGATGTGAAACAGATTTGATTTTCTGTGTTTAGTGGAATTGCTCTTCTTCAGTAGATCCGGTCAACGCTGTAACGCTGGACTTACCACCTTGAATCACTGTGGTGATTTCGTCAAAGTAGCCGGTGCCCACTTCTTGTTGGTGTGACACGAAGCTGTAGCCACGGTCACGTGCTGCGAATTCTGGCTCTTGCACTTTTTCCACGTACGCAGACATGCCGCGCTTGACGTAGTCTTGTGACAAATCGAACATGTGGTACCACATGTTGTGGATGCCTGCCAAGGTGATGAACTGGTATTTGTAGCCCATTGCACCCAATTCTTTTTGGAATTTGGCAATCGTGGCATCGTCCAAGTTTTTCTTCCAGTTGAAAGATGGTGAGCAGTTGTAGGCCAACATTTTGCCTGGGTGCTTGGCGTGTACTGCGTCAGCAAACTTCTTCGCAAAGTCCAAATCAGGCGTACCTGTTTCGCACCAGACCAAATCGGCGTAATCAGCATAAGCGACAGCGCGGCTGATGGCTTGGTCGATACCTTTTTTGGTTTTGTAGAAGCCTTCAGCAGTACGCTCGCCAGTCAAGAATGGCTTGTCGTTGGCATCGTAGTCGCTGGTCAACAAATCGGCTGCTTCTGCATCGGTACGGGCAATCACCAAAGTTGGCACGCCATACACGTCAGCTGCCATACGGGCTGCGATCAATTTTTGTACCGCTTCGGTGGTAGGCACCAACACTTTGCCGCCCATGTGGCCGCATTTTTTCACTGAAGCCAATTGGTCTTCAAAGTGAACGCCGCCTGCACCAGCGCGAATCATGGCTTTCATCAGTTCGTAGGCATTCAACACGCCACCGAAACCAGCTTCAGCATCGGCCACGATGGGTGCGTGGTAGTCGATATAGCCTTTGTCGCCAGGGTTGATGCCTTTGGACCATTGAATTTCGTCAGCACGTGTGAACGAATTGTTGATACGCTCAACCACTTTTGGCACTGAATCAACTGGGTACAAAGATTGGTCTGGGTACATTGCTGAGTACTCGTTGTTATCAGCAGCCACTTGCCAGCCTGACAAATAAATGGCTTTGATCCCAGCTTTCACCTGTTGCATGGCTTGACCACCGGTCAACGCGCCCAAGCAATTCACATAGGGCTCATTGCTCACCAAGTTCCACAGTTTTTCAGCGCCGCGACGTGCCAAAGTGTGCTCTACTTGGAATGATCCGCGCAAGCGAACCACATCAGCCGCGCTGTAACCGCGTTTGATGCCTTTCCAGCGAGGGTTGGTGGCCCAGTCTTTTTCAAGTTCCGCGATTTGTTGTTCGCGTGTGAGGTTTTTCTGACTCATGACATACTCCTATGATTAAAAAAATGAAAGTGGCGAGGCAACCATTCGCTGCATCTCTTAAACATGATTGTAGTCTTATATAAGAGTGTTTTCCACTCTTATGTCTTATAGAAGATATTTATTTTATTAATATAAATCAACAAGTTAAAAATAGCATTTCTCGATATGAAATATGATTTTCCATATTGAGAAAAATTAAACGAAATAAAATCCATGCAAATGAACAAACCACTGGCCTACTTTTGTTTAGCACTGAGCATGGCTTTGGTAGGCAGTTATGTGGCGCTATCTAAACCACTCACTGTGGTGCTGCCCATTTTTCTGTTGGCTTGGCTGCGTTTTGGTATCGGTGGCTTGGCAATGCTGCATTGGTTGAAAAAACCCAGCAATGAAGCCGCCATGAGTCCACAAACCAAACGCTTGGTTTTCATTGAATCGTTTTTAGGCAACTTTTTATTTTCAATTTGCATGCTCTTTGGTGTCAGCATGACCAGCGCGCTCAATGCCGGCATCATCATGTCCACCATTCCGGCAGTGGTCGCTGTATTGAGCTGGATATTTTTGCGCGAACGCATTGGGCTGAACGTCTGGCTGGCCGTGGCATGCGGTGTGTTGGGCATCGCTTTGTTTGCAATTTCAAAATCTGCTACCGAAATTCAAAATGCGAATATCAACATCACATCAACAACCACAACATTCACAAGTGCATGGCTTGGCAATGTTTTGCTTTTTTGTGCCGTGCTGTGTGAAGCAGCGTATGCAGTGATTGGTAAAAAGCTAACCAACACATTGAGCCCCAAGCGCATCAGCGCACTCATCAATTTGTGGGGATTTGTGTTGATGACACCATTTGGTTTGTACATGGCGTGGCAATTTAATTTTGGCAGTGTGTCGAATCAGATGTGGTTGCTGTTAATTTTTTATGCACTGGCTGCCAGTGTGTGGACTGTGTGGTTGTGGATGACAGGCTTGCAAATTATTCCGTCGTCACAAGCTGGTGTGTTCACTGTTTTCTTGCCTGTATCGGCCGCCGTAGTTGGCGTGCTTGTGTTGGGTGAAAGCATTAACACGTGGCAGTTTATTGCACTGTGCATTGCACTTTTGGGCGTGATCATTGCGACCCAATGGCAAGCACAGAGAGAAAAACGCACCAAATTGAATAATTGATGTGCTTCAGAGGGAAAAACAGCATTTCTCCTCTGAAAAAACAACATTTTTTGCAAAAAAAACTGTTTTCCCCTATGAAAACGCTGTTTTCTCCAGTAGCATCCGCAAGTCAAACGATGAATTGCGCTGAATGCGTTTCTAAGAGAGTCGATTAAAGCGTCTTCTTCATTGACAGATTCTTAACTTCAAATAAAGGAAATTAATCATGGCAACTGCAAAAAAACCTGCTGCAAAAAAAGCAGCTCCAGCAAAGAAAGCCCCTGCTAAAAAAGTAGCCGCTAAAAAAGCTCCAGCGAAAAAAGCTGCTCCAGCTAAAAAGCCAGCTGCTAAAAAAGCACCTGCAAAGAAAGCTGCACCAGCTAAGAAAGTTGCTGCTAAAAAGCCAGCCGCTAAAAAAGCAGCTAAGCCAAAAGCACCAGCAAAAAAACGCGTACCTAATGCAGCTTTCATGAAGCCATTGACTTTGAGCAATGCATTGGCAGCAGTGGTTGGCGCAGCAGCCATGCCCCGCACTGAAATCGTATCTAAATTGTGGGTTTACATCAAGAAAAACAAACTGCAAGACGCAGTCAACAAGCGCATGATCAACGCTGACGCAAAATTGCGCGAAGTGTTTGGCAAAGCACAAGTGTCCATGTTCGAAATGGCTGGCTTGATCGGCAAGCACGTTAAATAATATTTAACTCGCCAACAAAAAGCCGGTTGCGACCGGCTTTTTTTTCGACTGTGCCATCTTCAATCATCAGGTTGCAGACGTCAGTTCATTGTCAAGTCTTGCAGTAAACTTGTCGGCTACAAACCAGTTACAAAGGTTCTAGCGGGTTACACACCTATAGAACAAAAAGAGGAGCGCAACATGTCTTACCAAAGCCAATACGAATCCAAGCGCATGAGCGCGCAAGAGGCCATTAAACACGTCAAGAATGGCGATTTCATTGTGGTGCCCACGGGCGCGGGTGAACCGCCGGTTTTATTAACCGCCTTGTCCGATGCACGCCGCAATTACAAAGACGTGAAAGTGGGCTCCGTATTGCCCATGCGCAAGTTTGGCTACCTGGACCCTGAAACCTACGAAAACGTGCGCATGGTCAGCTTCTTCTTGGGCGGGCAAGCACGTCCTGGCGCACAGCTAGGCTGGGTGGAATACATCCCCTGCAACTTCTCTGACATTCCACGCAAAATGGAGCGCGGCAACATGGCGGCCGATGTGGTTTTTGCCTTGTGCTCTCCCATGGATGACCATGGTTACTTCTCCATCAGCTTGGGCGCAGACTACACCATGGCGGCTTTAAGCAAAGCGCACGCCATCGTTTTAGAAGTAAACCCCAACGTACCCTTTGCCAACGGCGACTGCCATGTGCACATTTCGCAAGTAACGGCCTTGATTGAAGACGATGCGCCCGTGCTGGAAGTGGGATTGCCCAAAATTGGCCCCGTGCAAGAAGCCATTGGCAAGTATGTGGCCGACATGATTGAAGACGGCTCTACCCTGCAAATTGGCTACGGCGGCATTCCAGATGCCGTGGTGATGCAACTCACTGACAAAAAAGATTTGGGCGTGCACACCGAAATGTTGGGCGACGGCATCATGAGCTTGGTGGAAAAAGGCGTGGTCAACTGCAGCCGCAAAAATTTCAACAAAGGCAAAATCATCGCCACCTTTGCGCTGGGCTCGAAAAAACTGTACCAATTCATGCACCGCAACCCCATGCTGGAAATGCACCCGGTCAACTACACGAATGACCCGTATTCTGCTGGACAAAATGACAATTTGATTTCCGTCAACGCCACTTTGCAAATCGACTTTTTAGGCCAATGCGGCTCCGAAAGTTTAGGCCCTCTGCCCTTCTCTGGCACTGGCGGTCAAGCCGATTTTGTGCGCGCAGCCAATCGCTCTAAAGGCGGCAAATCATTCATCGTCCTACCATCAACAGCCAAAGACGACACCATCTCACGCATCGCCCCCATGCTCACACCGGGCACGGCGGTATCGACCAGCAAAAACGAAGTCAACTACGTCGTCACCGAATTCGGTGTCGCCAAACTAGACGGCAAATCTGCCAAACAACGCGTTCAAGCTTTGGTAGGCATCGCCCATCCCAAGTTCAGAGATGAACTTTTGGCAAGCGCAAAGAAGATGAATTTGCTGTGACCGATTTGCCCAGCATGCTATAAATTAAATAGCACGTTAGGGAATCAATACGCTGGATACAGGTCAATTTTTCATCTAAAATTACGCAAACTTGGTTCGCGCAGATCCAGCTGCAAGGCTTGTCTCTTGTGCTGACTCTGAAATGACTTGGCTCACCATATCGGCAGTGACTGCTGACAGCGTCCAACCCAAATGTCCATGACCGGTGTTGTAAAACACATTGGCTTTCTTACCGCGCCCGACGCGCGGCATCATGTTGGGCATCATGGGGCGCAAGCCTGCCCATGACACGACGGAGCGGGTGTTGATGTTGGGGAAGCATTGCTCAACCCATTTGATCAAGGGTTGAATGCGATTGGCGCGGATGTCGCGGTTCATGCCATTGAACTCTGCTGTGCCTGCCACGCGAAAACGATTCAAACCCAAACGGCTGGTGACCAACTTGGTTTCGTCGTCTAACAAACTCACCATGGGTGCGCCGGCTTGGCTGGCTGCATCGTTCAAGTTCACCGTGATGGAATAGCCTTTGACAGGGTAGATGTTGACGCGGTCGCCCAGTTGCGCTGCAAAATCGCGGCTGGCCACACCAGCGCAAACAACGACGCTGTCAAAAGTGTGTGCATGGTGGGTGCTGCTTTCTTGATCGAAGGTGGTGACAACGGCCAATTGGCCGTCGCTCTTCAGCGAAGTCACATCTTGACCATACAAAATTTGCACACCCATGCGCTGTGCGGCTGCAGCCAAACCGTTGGTGAAGAGGTGAATGTCACCCGTAGAGTCGCTTTCAGTAAAGTAGCCACCATAGTAGTTGCCTGCCAGTGTGGGCTCAATGGTTTTCATTTCTTGCGGCGTGACGGCACGGCGTGGCAAACCACCTTTTGCCAGCAATTGCGACACACGTCCCGCATGATCAAAGCCCGCTTTATCGCGGTAGATGTGCAATATGCCTTCTTTCTTTAAATCGAATTGAATGCCCTCTTCTTCAGCCCATGCAAACAAATGCTGACGTGCCGCCACCGCCATGCGCGCCGTTTCAACGGTGTTGCGCTCATACTGGGGCATGGCAGCTATGAATTCAGCAAACCACGAAATTTTGTGCCAAGAGGGTTTGGGGTTAACCAACAAAGGTGCATCGCTTTTGAGCATCCATTTCAGCCCTTTGAGAATGGTTGACTTGTGCGTCCACACCTCGGCATTGGATGCCGATAACTGACCGCCGTTGGCGAAGGAAGTTTCCATAGCGGCGTAGCGCTGGCGTTCAAACAACGTGACCGTGAAGCCACGTTTGGCTAAAGCGTAGGCGGTGGTGACGCCTGTGATGCCGCCACCAATGATTGCGATTGTTTTCATGCGATAAAAGCTTTCAAAACGTCGAGGCTTGGGCTTTGCCATACAAAACGTATGCCAAAGCGCCCCTTCTGTTTTGGACCTGAGAGATTCACGATGTGCTGATTGTGTTCAGCGCCTCGCTTGCTCCTGCGGTGCACTGGCAGACGATGAATGCCAGTAGCTCTTCAGAGAATGTGCAAGTGATCGGTCCTTTTGCCTGAGAGATTCCGGGGCGGTTGCTCCTTCGGCGCTGCCAGTGGTTTGATGCAATGGCAGACTCTCCCGATCACTTGTTGACAATTAAGTCGACTAAAAAAACAAAAACTATTCGATTAAAAACGCCTTCACCAATGCTTTCCAATAATCTGCCCCAGTGGCTATGTTGTCATCATTGAAATCGTAACCTGGGTTGTGCACCATGCACGCGCCTGCCGAATCACCATCACCGTTACCAATGAGCAAATAGCTGCCAGGTATTTGCTCCAGCATGAAAGCAAAGTCCTCACTGCCCGTTAGAGCTTGGCCTTGTAGCGTGACACGCGCTGCGCCCACCAAGTCGATGGCCACTTGACGTGCAAAATCAGTTTCTTTGACAGCGTTCACCAACACACAGTAGCCTTTGCGCCAGTCGATTTCAGCCGTGACGCCATAGCTTTCGGCTTGTGCCGTAACCAAAGCTTTGATGCGTTGCTCCAACAGCAATCGCACTTGTGGGTCCAGCGCACGCACACTCAGCTCCATGGTGGCCAACTCAGGAATCACATTGTTGGCTTGCCCTGCATGCAGTGCACCCACTGTGACCACTGCGGTATGCAAGGGGTCCACATTGCGCGACACAATGGTTTGCAAAGCCAGCACAATCGCGGCGGCAGCCAACAAGGCGTCTGCTGCGCGGTGCGGCATGGCACCGTGGCCACCCTTGCCTTTGATGCGAATGCTGGCGTAATCGCTGGAAGCCATGGCCGCACCTTCGCGAAAAACAAAATGTCCCACCGGCACGCCTGGCATGTTGTGCAGTGCAAACACAGCATCGCAAGGGTGGTGTGTGAACAAACCACCTTCCATCATGCGAACGGCACCGCCACCGCCTTCTTCAGCAGGTTGAAAAATTAAATTTAATGTGCCATTGAAGCTGCTGTCGAGTGAATCATTTTGCGCAATGGCTTTGGCTGCCGCTAGCAAGATAGCCGTGTGCCCATCGTGCCCACACGCGTGCATGATGCCGGGTGTGCTGCTGGCCCAAGCCAGACCTGTATTTTCGTTGATGGGCAAGGCATCCATATCGGCGCGGATACCAAGTTTGCGCTTGCCACTGCCACGCTTGAGCGTACCCACCACACCCGTGCCACCCAACCCACGGTGCACGCTATAGCCCCAGCTTTCTAATTTGCTAGCGACCAAATCTGCTGTGCGGTGCTCTTCAAACGCCAACTCTGGGTGTTGGTGAATATCTCGCCGAAGCTGGATAAATTCACCCACACGATGAACCAGTGCGTCTTGCAAGTACGTCATGTTGCTGCTAATCAGTTGTTGCGCGTACTTTATTGCGCTTGCAAATTAATGGCTTTGGCTATCGCACGGTATTGCGTGGTTTCATCCACAAATGCTTTGTTGGCCACATCCAATGTTTGCAAAGGTGAAGCCAATTGACCCAAAGCTGCCATGCGGCTCAAATACTCAGCATCACCCAGCACCGCTTGCAAGCCCTTGTGCATGGCTTGCACAATCGGCTCGGGGGTGTCGCGTTTAACGAAGTAGCCTGTGCCAATTTCTGATGTGAAGTTTTTCAAAGCGCTTTTGCTGTCGCTGGTGCGTCCCAATTGCGGTAGCAGCGGATGCGCGCCAGGTGATGTGGCCGCGATGAATTTGATTTTTTTGTCTTTGGCCAATGCCACTTGGGGTGCGCCATAAGGTGTGATGAAAATATCAACCTGATTGCCCATCAAATCTTTTAGCCCATCAGCAAAGCCTTTGTATGGAATGTGCAACATTGGTACGCCGATCATCTTGCTCATTTGTTCACCCAACAAATGGTACAAAGAACCGACGCCCACGCTGGCGTAAGTCATGGGCTTGCCTTCTTTGGCAACTTTCATGGCATAGGCCACCAATTCATCGGCGTTATTCGCTGGAATATCACCACGTGCAATGATGGCCATAGGTGCCAAGGCAATGCGGTGAATTTGGCGGAAATCTTCAGATTTGTACTTGACTGAAGACAGTGCCAATGGCGCCAAAATCAATTCGTTGGGTGAACCTTGAAACAGCATGTAGCCGTCTGATGGTGCGTTCAATACTTTTTGTGCCGCAATACCGCCACTGGCACCACCCAAGTTTTCGACAATCACGGGTTGCCCCAATGCTTTGCCCAAAGGCGCATTGACAGTACGCGCAATCACGTCAGACAAACCACCCGCTGGGTATGGCACTAAGAGCGTGACAGGTTTGTTTGGAAATGCTTGCGCGCATGCTGCGCTGGCCAATAGAACACCGCTTAAAAATACGGCGCCACGTTTGAATAATGTTGACATGTCTCTACCTTTCATTGGTTGTTGTGATTGCATTCTAGGGACAGCGTATCTATAATGTCCAATGCATTTTTGTGACACTTTGTATAACTTTGATGAATACAAATTACCCTTATGACCCCCTATGACATTGGTACAACTCAAGCACTTAATTGAATTGGCCCAAACCGGCTCATTCAGTCTGTCTGCGCTCAAACTGCATTTGACACAGCCCGCATTGAGCCGCAGCATCAAGTCGCTGGAAGACGAATTGGGACAAGCGCTGTTCGACCGCATTGGCAGGAAGAACGAGTTGACCGCGTTTGGTTTGGAAATTGTCAAGCGCGCCCGCGTGCTGGTGGACGAAGCCCAAGAGTTGCGCCAAACCAGCCAACAACTTCAATTGGGTGAAATTGGCCAATTGCGCATCGGCTTGGGCTCTGGGCCAGGTGCCATGTTGACAACACCGCTGATGATGCTGATGGCAACCCAGCACCCCAAAGCGCACATTGACATTTCGCGCGGCAGCACCACGCTGTTGGTGCAAGCGCTGCGCGAGCGACTGCTGGATGCGCTGGTGATCGACATCCGTTCCCTGCAACCCTCAGCCGACTTAAAAATTGAAGACATCCATGAAATGACGGGCACATTCATGTGCCGCGCCGGTCACCCCTTGACCCAAAAGCGCAAACTCACGTTTGCCATGTTGCGCGATTATCCAGTTGCATCCACACCATTGAGTGACGAAGTGGCGCGCATACTGGTCGAGCGCTACGGGCCCCAAGCCCACCCCGACAAACTGGTGAATTTGCGCTCAGAAGAAATTTCAAGTTTGATCGACGTGGCACGCAAGAGCGACGCCGTGGTACTGGCCATCCGCGCCGCCGCACCCGACTTGGTAGAGCTGAACCTCACCCCCGCCCTGAACGCCAAAGCCCGCTTCGGCCTAGTTACCCTGGCCTCCCGCTCAGAGCCCTTGCTGCTGTCCAAAGTGCGCACGCTGATGAACACCATATTGAAAGATGCTGAGCGTTAATGCTATATTTAATATAGCATACTAGACAATTAATACGCCTTCTACAGGACAATTTGTTATATAAATTCAAAGACTGAACGATGGTCGTTGTGCCATGGTTTCACGCCAGCGCAGCAGATGGGGGTGTTGGTCGGTGGGTTTGATTTTGACGATGCGGGCGAAATCGACGGCGACCACGGCGGTGATGTCGGCTACGCTGAACTGGTTGGCAGCGATGTAGGTTTTGTTGGCCAAATGCTGGTTCAGCATGTCAAAGAAATGCTGGGTACGCAGCAAGCCGCGTTCGGCCAGTGCGGGGATTTGTGCGTAATCGTGGGGCCCTGGCAAGGCGCGGTTCACCATGCCGGGTGAGCTGTTGCGCAAGGCCTCGCCCACCGCCAAAAAGCCCTCAAATTCGACGCGCCAGTGCCAACTGGCTATCTCGGCCTTGTCGGCAGGCGTAACGCCCAATAAAGGCGGCTCTGGGAAGCGTGCTTCCAAATACGCGGCAATGGCGGCGTTGTCGGTGAGCAGCAAGCCATCTTCGGTGTGCAGCGCGGGCACGGTGCAATGCGGATTGATGGCGCGAAAGGATTCGCTCATTTGCTCTTTGTTGCGCAAATCGACTTGTACCGTTTCGTGGGCGATGCCTTTTTCAGCCAGCATGATGCGCGCACGGCGTGGGCTGGGGGCGGTGCTGCAGTCGTACAAGGTCATCATGGGGTTCACCTTTTTGTTTGGTCTTTGAAATTAAGATTTTTGCACTTTGGTTTGAAAGTCGCTGGCATCGTGTCGCTCGTGCAATTGGCTCTCTGGTTTACCCGTGACGCGGTTCACCATGCGGCCGCGCTGCGCTGCAGGCCGCTGGGCAATTTCTTTGGTCCAACGCTGTACGTGGGTGTAGTCCTGCACTTGCAAAAATTCACCGGCGTCGTACTGGATGCCCATTGCCAAATTACCGTACCAAGGCCACACCGCAATGTCGGCAATGGTGTACTCATCACCCGCCAGGTAACGGTTGTTGGCCAAGCGTTTGTCCAGCACGTCCATTTGTCGCTTGACTTCCATCGCAAAGCGGTTGATGGGGTATTCCATTTTGTAGGGCGCATAGGCGTAAAAATGGCCAAAGCCACCACCCAAATACGGCGCACTGCCCATTTGCCAAAATAACCACGACAGGCATTCAGCTTTGGCAATTGGGTCGGTGGGCATAAAGGCATTGAACTTGTTGGCCAAGTGCAAAAGAATGGCGCCCGATTCGAATACGCGAAATGGCACGGGTCCGCTTCTGTCCATCAGCGCCGGGATTTTGGAATTGGGGTTGACCGCCACAAAGCCACTGCCAAACTGCTCACCCTCGTTGATGCGAATCAACCACGCATCGTATTCCGCACCCGTGTGCCCTGCCGCAAGCAACTCTTCCAACATCACCGTCACTTTCACGCCGTTCGGTGTCGCCAGCGAGTAAAGCTGAAACGGGTGTTGACCCACCGGCAAAT
The DNA here is from genome assembly GCA_016705065.1 of Candidatus Aalborgiella aggregata. Taxonomy (GTDB): domain Bacteria; phylum Pseudomonadota; class Gammaproteobacteria; order Burkholderiales; family Burkholderiaceae_C; genus Aalborgiella; species Aalborgiella aggregata. Next base: position 394,901 of record JADIYY010000002.1, read on the forward strand.
CTTTCTCATGCGTTGCGCCTGAAATAGGCCGATTGATATTGGCAAACTTACCACCGCTGGCTTTGTCCCAAGTCCACACGCTGGGGGGAATGTACTCACTCATGTCAAATTACCTTTCAATCGCTTTAAAAAATATTTCTCTACAATGCACAAATGCTATATTATTAATAGCATACTAGGCAATCAATACGCCGGATGCAGGCCAATTTCTTATATAAATTATCAAAATACAGGCAAATTAGCGCAGCACCTCTGCCTGTAAGCGCTGCAAGTTTTCATCGTTCGCAGGCACCACAATGTGTTCAATCTGCCGCGCCACATCATCACTTTGAAACGTTTGCGCCCATGTGACCAATGTACCCGTGCTGGATGGCGCTAATTCAATCGTCAAGCGAAACACAGGTTGCATGGGGTGTTCCACCACCACTTTTTGATTCGGAATAATTTCGCCAAACACATTGTCGTTTGGGTAGTTCGCACCATCGGGTCCATGCATCACCAGTGACCACTTGCCACCTGTTTTGAAATCAAAATCGCTGAACGTATTGGTGAAACCATTTGACCCCCACCAACGTGCCAAACGCTCTGGGTTGCTGATAGCGGCAAACACTTGCGCTGGCGTGGCGGGTATGTCGCGTGAGTGGTTGAAAGTGGTCATGACTTGCTTGAAAGGAATTGACGGATGAGTGTGGCAATCTTATCTGGCTGTGTGAGTGTGGGCAGGCCCAGCCCGTTCATGGCATTGTCCAACCAGAATACAAACAGCGCCGTTGGATATCGCCCGAGACATCGGTTTCGAACCAACGGCCGGAGATTTTTACAGTTGTTCCCCGCTCAATGGAGCGGGTAGCCCTGCAATGGCTTTGTGCTCAGCCTCTGCGCCACCCGCCGCCGCGCCAGGCAAGGCAGCACGGCACTCCCCTCAATGCACCGCACTCCGTTAAGACTACAGCGCGGCGCCAGGCCCCCAGCCAATTGGGGCCTGCTGACCACTTGGTAACAACAATTTGCGCCTGGTTCAGAAACAGGATTCCTCCTAAAGCAAGTAGCGTTACTTTAATCGTTCCAACTTGCCCTTGCGCTTCACGATGTTTTTGTAGTCCCACTGAATGTCACGCGCTTTTGTCAACCAGCGCGCCAAATCCAAAACACTCACCTGCTGAACATCGGTGTAGCGCGCCTCTGCCGCTTTGAAGCTGCCCTCTGCCTTCATACCTGCCTCGTCAAAAGACTGCCCACTCCAAAACAACAAACGCACCCCACCCTTTAATTTGCTGTAGCCAACCACCGGATTCCCATCCAAAAACCAAACCGGATGCGCATGCCAAATTTTGTTTTCAGCTTCAGGAAAATGTTTGCAAATTTCCTGCGCCAACAGATCGCAAACAGCTTGGTCTGCAAGAGCTTGGGCTGTGTTGTAGGTGGTGATTTCTGGGTTCATCGTTTATGCCATTTCAATTCAGATAAATCACCCCGCAAATTCCCATTGCTTCTTCGCCGCCAGCACCGCATCAGGATACGCGGCTTTGCCTCGGCTGCCGTTGTAGCGGCCAAGGGCTAGGAAGAGGTTGCCGTTTTCGCGGTCTAAATAGTGGCGCAGGATGACGCAACCAAAGCGGATATTGGTTTGCATGTTAAAGAGGTGGCTGGTTGAATGTTTGTCAGTGTCTTCAGCCAATACGCGCAGCCAAAACGGCATGATTTGCATGTAGCCGCGTGCGCCAACCCAGCTGATGGCGTACTTTTTGAAGCCACTTTCAACCTGTATCAAACCCAGCACCAAAGCCGTGTCCAGCCCAGCACGTTTGCTTTCGTACCAAACGGTTTGCAAAAATTCTTTGCGCGTTTGAAAGTCGCGTTTTTTAGGTTTCAAACGCTCACTCATCTCACCCAACCAGCGCAAGTACTGGATATACGATGGCGTGTCTTTGAACTCGGGAATCGGTGGGTCGGAGCTGTGCACGGCATTGCGCATGGCGATGCGCACCGCATCAGCGAGCGGTTCTTCAATCTGTGCGCCGGCTTGTGATTGCTCTGAAAATAATAGTAATGTAGGCGATAAACACGCTGACTTTAGCCATTTTCTTCGACTATTGTCAGTGGCGTTTGATGTTTCAGAATCCATACATCACTGCATCAATATCTCAGCACTTGATCAGGCAGTCACTTTCGCCATCACATGTTGAAGCACATCGTTGCTGGGTACTTTGCTGGCTTCACTGTCGCGGCGGTGCTGGTATTCGACCACACCATCTTTCAAACCTTTGTCGCCAATGGTGACGCGGTGCGGTACGCCGATGAGTTCCCATTCGGCAAACATGATGCCGGGGCGCTCGCCACGGTCGTCCAATATCACGTCCACGCCTGCGGCCAATAATTCAGCGTACAACCTTTCGCCAGCGGCCTTCACATCCGGGCTACGGTCTGGGCCAATCATGCAAATGACCACCGTAAAAGGTGCAATCGAATCTGGCCAGATGATGCCTTTGGCGTCGTGATTTTGTTCAATGGCAGCGGCTGGCAATCGTGTGATGCCAATGCCGTAACAACCCATTTCCATGAATTGCGGTTTGCCGTTGTGGTCCAAAAAAGTGGCGTTCATGGCTTTGCTGTATTTGGTACCCAAATAGAACACGTGGCCAATTTCTATGCCGCGTTCTATCGCTAAAACGCCTTTGCCATCTGGTGCGTCATCGCCTGCGACAACGTTGCGTATATCGGCCACCATTTCGGGTGCGGGTAAATCACGCCCCCAATTCACACCAGTGATGTGGAAATCGACTTCGTTTGCGCCACAGACCCAATCGGTCATCACTGCAACTTCCCGGTCCACCACCAATTTCACTGGTAGTTTGGTATTGATAGGGCCCAGATAACCGGGTTCGCAACCAAAATGCGCCACAATTTCAGGCACTGTGGCGAAGCGGAAATCGCCCAAGCCGGCGAGTTTGCCAACCTTGACTTCGTTCATGTCGTGGTCGCCACGCAATAGCAAGAGCCACACTTGGGTTTTGACGACATTGCCTTTGTCGTCTTTGGTGTCAGTAGCTAGAACCAAAGATTTCACTGTTTGTTGCAGCGGCAAACCCAACAGCATGGCCACATCAGCACAGGTCGATTTGCCCGGCGTGGGCGTTTTCGTCATCGTTTGTGTACCAACTTTGCCAGTGGATACTGGCGCTGCGGCTTCGGCTTTTTCCATGTTGGCGGCGTAGTCGCTGCCTGTGCTGTACACAATCGCGTCTTCACCTGTCGCAGCAATCACTTGAAATTCTTCACTCAAATCGCCACCGATTGCGCCACTGTCGGCTGCCACTGCGCGGTAGGTCAAGCCAAAGCGGTCAAAAATTTTGCGGTAAGCAGCCGCCATCACTTGATAGCTGGCTTTGGCGCCCGCTTCGTCTCGGTCAAACGAATACGCGTCTTTCATGATGAATTCACGCCCGCGCATCAAGCCAAAGCGTGGGCGGCGTTCGTCGCGAAACTTGGTTTGAATTTGGTACAGGTTTTTCGGCAATTGTTTGTAACTTTTGAATTCTTGTCGCGCAATGTCCGTCACGCATTCTTCACTGGTGGGCTGCACAATGAAATCGCGGTCGTGGCGGTCTTTGATGCGCAGTAACTCAGGGCCATTGGTGGTGAAACGGCCGGTTTCTTGCCACAGCTCGGCCGGTTGAATCACGGGCATGGTCACTTCAATCGCACCAGCACGGTTCATTTCTTCACGCACAATGGCTTCGACTTTGCGAATCACGCGCAAGCCCATGGGCATGTAGGTGTAAATACCGGCACCCAGTTTTTTAATCATGCCGGCGCGCATCATCAACTGGTGACTGGCAATTTCGGCGTCGGTCGGGGCTTCTTTGAAGGTGGAAATAAAAAATTGTGAGGCTTTCATAGCTGGTGAATGTGCATGTAAAAGTGCATAATAGATGCAAGTTAAAAATTTAGGGTTTGATTATGCTTGACCGCGAAGGCTTTAGGCCAAATGTCGGCATCATTTTGCTCAATCAGAAAAATCAGGTTTTTTGGGGTAAACGCATACGCACCCACTCGTGGCAGTTTCCGCAGGGTGGCATTGACCGAGGGGAAACCCCGGAACAAGCCATGTTCCGCGAGTTGCATGAAGAAGTGGGACTCTTGCCAGAGCATGTGCGCATCATTGCCCGAACCCGCGACTGGTTGCGCTATGAGGTGCCAGACCGATACATACGACGCGATTCGCGTGGTTTTTACAAAGGCCAAAAACAGATTTGGTATTTGCTGCAACTGGTGGCTTTTGACAATCAAGTCAACCTGCGCGCCACCAACCACCCCGAGTTTGATGCATGGCGCTGGAATCAGTTTTGGGTGCCTTTGGACGTGGTGGTCGAATTCAAACGCAATGTGTATGAGATGGCCTTGACTGAGCTGTCGCGCTTTTTGCCGCGCACCAACTACCGCACCCACGACAGAGATGACCATCGTGGTGACCACCATGCTAACTTTCGCAATGAGTTCAGAGCTGATTTCAGAACTGAACCCCGTTCGCGGTATTTACGCGGTGCCATACACCATGAGCACCAAGACAGTCAATCTGACAATGGCTTTGACTCGCAGCGCAACAGCATGGAACTGCCGCCCGATGCGTGTTACGAGCCCGATCCGCAAGTCTCATATGAGGCAAAGCAAGACAAGGTCTGTATTGATAACCCAGAATCTGATTTGCCAGAACCTGCACCGCTCGACCCCACTCGGCAAGAGCGTTAATCAGTGCACTAAGTCGACCTGAGCGTTTGCACCACCGGTTGCCGAATCACTTTGCGCAAACCAATCGAACCAGCCGTGAGTGAGATCACAGCACCAGCCAATGCGCCCAGCAAGGGTACCCACAGCGAGATGCTCCAGTCAAACTCAAACACATAGCGCGCCATTACCCAGGCCACAGCCATGGCAACGATGCTGGCGAGCAAACCGGCCAACAAGCCCACACCCAATAACTCCGCACCCTGTACGCGACGCAGTAAGGAGCTTTGTGCACCCACTGCCCGCATGATGGCGAAATCTTTGGCACGCTCGTCCTGTGTGGCGGTGACAGCGGCAAACAACACCAACACACCCGCGGCCAATGTAAAGCCAAACAAAAATTCCACCGCACCGATAACTTGGTTCAGCACAGTTTGCACCTGCGCCACGGTGGCTGTCATGTCCACACTGGTGATGTTGGGGAAAGTTTGCACCAATTGGTTATCAAACACTGCGCCCTGCGCAACCGAGCCTGGCGCACGAAAAGCGGTCATATAGGTGGCCGATGCTTGTGGCAGCGTGGCCACTGGAAACATCACAAAAAAATTCGCCCGCATCGAACCCCAATCGACTTTGCGCAGTGAAGTGACGCGGCTGTCAACTGGCACGCCGCCCATGTCAAAACGCAAACGGTCACCCAGTTTCAAATTCAAAGTTTTGGCCAAGCCCTCTTCCACACTGGCGCCGCCTTGTTCGTCATTGACCCATTTGCCAGCTACCACATCATTGTGCGGCGGCAACATGCTGCTGTGCGACAAGTTGAAATCTCGGTCCATCAAGCGTTTGGCGCGTTCGTCTGCATAACTATCAGGACCGACAGCGACTTCGTTGACCGCCACCAAACGCCCACGAATCATGGGGTACCAATCGTATTTGGTGATATTGGCATCTTTGAGTTTTTGTTGGAATGCATCAGCTTGGTCGGGCATGATGTTGATGACAAAGCGATTGGGCGCATCAGGTGGTGTGGCTTTGCGCCAACTGCTGATCAAATCGGTACGCAGCAACACCAACAAAACCAAGGCCAGCAAGCCACAGGCCAAGGCGCTGATTTGCACCACTGCAAACGCAGGTCGCGCCGACAATTGCCGCGTAGCCAATACCAGCCAATGCGGTGCGCGTTGATCGTTGACGCTCTTGCGTAACAATTGCAATGCCAGCCAACTGAATCCAGCAAACAGCAGTACCGCAGCCAAAAAACCGCCCACCACGATCAAGCCCAATTTGATGTCGCTGCTGGCGGCCAACAGCAAAGCTGAAAAGCCCAGCACCCCCAAACCCAAAACCAATATGGAAGCGGGTTTCAAACTGCCCACATCGCGCCGAATCACACGCAGTGGCGGCACTTGCGCCAGTTGCAACACGGGTGGCAAGCCAAAGGCGAAAAGCAGCGTCATGCCCACGCCCAAACCAAACAGCACAGGCCAGATGGACGCTGCGGGCAAACTGCTTTCAACCAAACCTGCCAGTAACCACACAAACACATAGTGCACACAAAAGCCCAGCACGACACCCAAGCTACTCGCCATCAAACCCACCCACGCAAATTCAGTGGTGTAGCTCAAACCAATGCTGCGCTGGCTTTGACCAAACACACGCAGCATGGCGCAATCATCCAAATGTTTGGCAGCAAAAGCACGTGCGGCCAAAGCCACAGCCACTGCACTGAGCAAGGCTGCCAGCAATGCCACCAAGCTCAAGAATTTTTCAGCGCGCCCCAGCACTTGGTTCATCTCGGGTCGACCCGTTTCGAACGACTCCATGCGCACACCGCGCACTGCCGCAGCCTGTGAAGAGCTTGGTCCGCTTTGGTTGGCCGCATCCAAGGTGGATTGCACCCAATTGGCAAACGTTTTGGCGGGTGAGGCGGTCGTATTCACGTTGGCATTGTCATTGTCGGCCACCACAAAACGGTAGGTCACACGGCTGGCGGGTTGTATCAAGCCTGTGGCTGCCAAATCGGTTTGGTTGATCAGCACGCGCGGTGCAAATGTGGCAAAGCCAGTGCCACGGTCCGGTTCAGCCACAATGATGCGATTGACCTTGAAAGACTTGTCACCCAACAGCATTGCATCGCCTGGCTTGATGTTCAAAGCAGTAAGCAAAGCCCCATCAACCCACACCTCACCCGGTGTAGGAATGGTGTTTGTTTTTTCACCTGGTTCTCCTGTTGTTTTGGCAACCGTCAATCGTCCGCGCAATGGATAGCCTGCAGATACTGCTTTCAATGCCACTAATTTGGTTTGCCCGCCCTGTTCAATAGGCGTGCGTGCCATTGACGGAAAGCCCACCGTATTGGCGGTCAGCAAACCCAATTCTTTGGCTTTATCAATCACGTTTTGTGGGGTTGCGTTGTCGCTCAAAACCACCACATCACCACCGAGCAATGCACGGGCGTCGCGTTGCAAGCCACCCTTTAATCGGTCAGCAAAAAAACTCACCGATGTCAAAGCTGCCACCGCCAAAGTGACAGCCAATACCAACAAGCGCAATTCACCCGAACGCCAATCGCGCAGCAACGTGCGCCAACCTTGCGCGTAGAAAGAGGTGTTCATATTGACGGTGTTTAAAACTCCAAGTTATCAATCAAGCGCGTCTTGCCCAACTTGGCAGCACCCAGCACCACCAATGGGTCGCTGCTTTGGCCACCACTGGAAAAGCCGGCATGTGGGGGCTGCAGGTCGGCGCGGCGGCGCACGGTTAAATAATCGGGTTGCCAGCCACGGTTGGCTAACGACTGCATGGCTTTGGTTTCTAGCGCAGCCAAATTATTCGCATCGGCACGGTAGTTTTGCGCCAATTCGCGCAAGGCTTTGGACAATTGCACCGCCTCTGCGCGCTCTTCTTTGCTCAAATAGCCATTGCGCGAACTCAAGGCCAAGCCATCGTCAGCGCGTTGCGTTTCACCACCGACAATGTCAATCGGCAGTGCAAACTGCTGCACCATGCGCTGAATCACCATCAGCTGCTGGTAGTCCTTTTTGCCAAACAAAGCGGTGCGCTTACCTTCTGCTTCTGAGAACATACAGGTGAACAATTTCATCACCACCGTGCTCACACCCACAAAAAATCCGGGTCTGAAATGCCCTTCTAAAATATCGGCCACTTCAGCCGGTGGCGAGATTTTGAAGGTTTGGGGCTCTGGGTACAAATCTTTTTCAGTCGGTGCAAACAGCACATTGCAACCGGCAGCTTCTAATTTTTCGCAGTCTTCATTGAAGGTGCGCGGGTAAGAATCAAAATCTTCATGCGGCGCAAATTGCAAGCGGTTCACAAAAATGCTGGACACTGTCACATCGCCCAAAGGCTTGGCTTGTTTGATCAGTGCCAAATGCCCTGCATGCAAATTGCCCATGGTCGGCACAAATGCAGGGTGTTTGAACTGCGCCATGTGCTGGCGTAAATCGGCAATGGTGTGGGCGATGTACATACAAAATCACTCTTTCAAAAACACAATCATACGATATTGCTATAAATTTAATAGCATACTAGGCAATTAATACGCCGGTTTGAGGCCAAAAACATCAATATTTTACAGGGACAGTAGATAAAAACCTTTGTCATATTGCTGCTTGAATAATATCAGCGTAACAGATTTCACTGCGCACGCAGCCAAGCACTGACCAATCCAACAGCGTAAGGGCCGGCCACATCGTGTATGAAACTGGCGAAATCCAGGTGCGCGGTGTCGTCTGCTCGATCCGAAACGGTACGTACCGCCACAAATGGAATGTTGTAATCGTAGCAAACGTGTGCCACCGCTGCGCCTTCCATCTCTACACACAATGCGTTTGGCAAGGCTTCGCGCAATGTTTTTGCCTCTGTGCTGCTGCTGACAAAACGGTCACCACTGGCGATCAGGCCTTGGTGAATTTGGAAGGCGTTTGCAGTGTGACTGCCAGATTTAATTTGCTGGGCGGCTTTCAAAACAGAAGCTAACATGGCTTCATCCGCAGCAAATTGCTGCAGACCATAGCTTGGCACTTCATAGCGCGGGAACAAAGGTGAAGCATCCATATCATGCTGGATATAGTGCGTGCCCAACACCACATCACCCACCTGAACATGGGGCGCCAAACCACCTGCCACACCTGTGAAGAGAATTTGATTCGCGCCAAAATGTTCGATCAGCACCGTGGCAGTGGTGGCTGCAGCAACTTTGCCAATACGTGACAAAGCCAATACCACAGGCTTGCCATGCATGTTGCCTTGCGAAAATTCACGTCCTGCCCGCACTGTGCGTTCAGGGTTTTGTAAAAGCGCCAGCAACCCAGCTTGTTCCTCGGGTAAAGCGCTCAGTATGGCTGTTGTCAAATGGTGCTCACCATGCATGAATGGCATCGTCAGGGAAGCTACCTTCTTTCACGGCTTTGACATACGCCGCCATGGCCGCTTGCACGCCGCCCGCTTCTTCCATGAAGTTGCGCACAAATTTGGCGTTTTTGCCCAGGTTCACGCCCAGCATGTCGTGCAAGACCAGCACCTGACCAGCTGTGCCTTTTCCCGCACCGATGCCAATGGTGTGGCAGCGTGGTAACTCTTGGGTGAGCGCGGCAGATAGCACTGCCGGTACCATTTCCAGCACCAGCATGGTGGCGCCTGCGTCTTGCAATTCGTGTGCATGGCGTTTCAAAATCGCTGCAGATTCATCGGTTTTTCCTTGCACGCGATAGCCGCCCAAGGCGTGTACGGTTTGTGGTGTCAGCCCCAAATGCGCGCAAACCGGAATGCCACGCTCGACCAAAAACTGCACAATCTCAGTGGTCCAACCGCCGCCCTCCAACTTGACCATGTGTGCTCCCGCTTGCATCATCACGGTGGCACTTCTGATCGCTTGTTCTTTGCTTTCTTGGTAGCTGCCAAAGGGCAAGTCGCCCACCACCCAGGTGGTGCCCTGTACGCGTCGCAAACCACGCGTCACCGATTTGGTGTGGTAAGCCATGTGCTCTAAAGTGACAGCCACGGTACTGCTTTGCCCTTGGCACACCATGCCCAACGAATCGCCCACCAAAATACACTCCACGCCAGCCGCGTCTGCCACAGCAGCAAAGGTGGCATCGTAGGCCGTGAGCATGGTGATTTTTTCACCGCGATCCCGCATTTCTTGCAGCCGCGGCAGACTCACCGGTTTGCGTGCGGAAGGCGTGGAAGCCGGTGGCAAAGTGCCGTAGGGAGTTGCTGCGGTTGAAATGCTCATAAATTCACGCTCCGTCTTTCATACAATGTCAATGATGCAACTGGATAAACTATCCTTAATTCGTATCCTAGTTATAGTGAAGACTAACTTGAACTCGGCTACCAATTTATCAAGTTAAGTCGAAACTAAAATGTGCAAGTCTATTCCAAATTTTGAAGTTTCAAGTTTTAAGAGCCCTTTATGAGTCAGTTTACCGATCAAACCATTGCCACGCAGGCCAAAGAAGATGTGGCACGCGCGCTTTTGGAAGATGTCAATACGGGCGATTTAACCGCATCTTTAATTGACCCCAACACGCGCACCACAGCACGCATCTTGGCACGTGAACAAGCCGTCATCTGCGGCACAGCTTGGGTTGAAGCAGCCATCAAGGGTTTGGACCCCAGTGCTAATTTGCGTTGGTATGTGAACGAAGGCCAGCGTTGCGAGGCCGAACAAGTCGTGGTGCGCATTGAAGGGTTAGCAAGCAAACTATTGACGGCCGAACGCACCGCATTGAACTTTTTGCAAATGATGAGTGCTGTGGCGACCAAAACAGCAATCTATGTGGACATTGTCAAAGGCACCAAAGCCAAAATAGTGGACACGCGCAAAACGCTACCCGGTTTGCGCATGGCGCAAAAATATGCGGTGCACTGTGGTGGTGGCACCAACCACCGCATTGGTTTGTATGACGCAGTGCTGATCAAAGAAAACCACATTGCCGCTGCTGGCAGCATTGCAGCTGTGCTGGAACGCGCCAACACTCTGGCGCCACAAGCCAAATTCATCGAAATTGAAGTTGAAAACTTGGTGCAACTAACAGACGCACTGAATGCGGGTGCCAAAATGATATTGCTGGACAATATGAGCATTCCGATGCTGCACAAAGCAGTCGCCATCAACAATGGCAAAGCGGTTTTGGAAATTTCTGGCGGCGTCACATTGAATGGTTTGCGAGAGCTTGCAGAAACTGGCGTTGACCGCATATCCATTGGAACACTGACAAAAGATGTCAAAGCGATTGATTTTTCAATGCGCTTTGATGCCATTTAATTTCAAAACCACAGTCAATCAAACCAACCAACCATCATGACCACATCCGTTTTGAAACACATGGACCAAATCAATGTCGAATACGAACAGCCATCGTGCCCAACGCGCAATGTGTGGGTGAAAGTTCCCAAAGAGCCTACACCAACTGAACGTGTGGCATTGAAAGACAAAATTCGTCGCCTGCTGAAAGAGAAAAACGCCGTCATGGTATCGCATTACTATGTGCACCCTGACTTGCAAGATTTAGCAGAAGAAACCGGTGGTCTTGTCAGCGATTCCCTTGAGATGGCACGCTTTGGGCGTGACCATGCAGCGCAAACTCTGGTGGTGTCAGGCGTGCGATTTATGGGTGAAACAGCGAAGATTTTGTCGCCTGAAAAACGAATTCTGGTCCCTGAAATGGAGGCGCAATGCTCGCTCGATTTAGGTTGCCCCATCGATGCCTTCAGCAAATTTTGCGATGAACACAAAGACCGCACAGTGGTGGTATATGCCAACACCAGTGCTGCTGTGAAGGCACGGTCAGATTGGTTGGTCACGTCCAGTTGCGCCTTAGACATTGTCAGCGCACTCAAAGCCAAAGGACAAAAAATACTGTGGGCGCCTGACAAACATTTGGGCGATTACATTCAACGTGAAACTGGCGCAGACATGGTGATGTGGAATGGCTCGTGCATCGTGCATGACGAATTCAAAGCGTTTGAATTAGAAAGCTTGAAGCGCGAACACCCCAAAGCCAAAGTACTGGTGCACCCTGAGTCACCACGCAATGTCATCAAACTGGCTGACGCAGTCGGTTCAACTTCAGCCATCTTAAAAGCTGCCAGAGAAATGGATGCGATGGAATTCATCGTCGCCACCGACAACGGCATGATGCACAAGCTGCGCACACAGAACCCGAACAAAGTGTTTTACGAAGCACCCACCGCCGGCAACAGCGCCACCTGCAAAAGTTGCGCCCATTGCCCTTGGATGGCGATGAATGGTTTGGCCGCACTGGCACATGTTCTGGAAACAGGCGCCAACGAAATTCAAGTCGACCCAGCACTGGGTGTACGAGCACGCTTGCCGATTGACCGCATGTTGGCATTCACTGCTGCCCTGCGTAAGGGCCAACCCACCAGCCACCTGGTGCCGAATATCGGGGCGGCATGACCTACAGCGTTAAAGAAATCTTTTACACATTGCAAGGCGAAGGAGCTAACGCGGGTCGGCCGGCGGTGTTTTGTCGCTTTGCGGGCTGCAATTTGTGGACGGGTCGAGAAGAAGACCGGTTGAGCGCGGTTTGCCAGTATTGCGATACCGAATTTGTGGGTACCGATGGCACGCACGGTGGCAAATACGCCAGTTGTGATGAATTGGCTTTGAAAATTGCTTTGCAATGGCCGAGCGCTGATAAGACCAATCGTTTTGTGGTTCTGACAGGTGGTGAACCTTTGCTTCAAGTGGATGAAGAGCTCATCAATGCCTTGCATGCTGAAGATTTCACCATTGCGGTAGAAAGCAATGGAACAATCATTGCGCCTAAAGGTTTAGATTGGCTTTGCATCAGTCCCAAAGCTGGCACTAGTTCATCCAACGCCGCCACGCCTTGGGTGCAAAAAAATGGCAACGAATTAAAAGTCGTGTGGCCACAAGCTGGATTCACTGAAGCCGACTTGAATCGTTTTGCGGCTGACCCTACTTTGCAATTTGCCAATAAATATTTATCTCCCATGGACAATGCGAATCACACAAACAATATACAGGCTTGCATTGACATGTGTTTAAAAAACCCCGCATGGAAACTGAGTTTGCAAACGCACAAAATGACCGGTATTCGGTAATTGCAAGGTTTCCCCCATCAAGATAAAAGTTATGAGTAACCAAAGCCCTACCAAACAAGCCACTAAAGAAGCCACATTCGAAGTCTGCCAACGCTTCTTCTTTGATGCTGCGCACCACCTGGAGCGCAAAATCGAAACCGAAGGCAGCCGCCGCATTCACGGCCACACTTACAACGCCGAAGTCGCCGTCGCCGGAACAGTTGACCCCGCAACCGGCATGGTGATGGACATTGGCTTTATTCGTGTCGAAGTCGCCAAAGTGCGCGCGCTACTGGACCATCACCTCTTAGACGAAGTACCCGGTTTGGGCATTCCTACGATAGAAAACCTGTGCATTTTCATTGCCAAGACCATGCAAGAAAACGGCCTCAAACTTTCGCGTGTCACAGTGTGGCGCGATGGGATTGGGGACAAGTGCAACATGGTTATCCCTAATTAGCTGCAAGGCTTTTTTCAGTCATAATTCGCTCACCCGTCAATTGACCCACAAGGTTGGTGCGACAGGGTTTATCAAACTCATAAGGTTTTCAACATGACTGATTTAGCAAGCAAAGCCGACAGCTCGGCTACAGCCAACGAGCACCACGCTCTCCCCATTTCCCTCAACGACAAATACGCACAGAGTAAAGGTAAGACCTTTATGAGCGGTGTGCAAGCATTGGTGAAATTGCCAATGTTGCAGCAACAGCGCGATGCAACACGCGGCAAGCATACTGCTGGGTTCATCAGTGGCTATAGAGGTTCACCCTTGGGTGGCTATGACCAAGCTTTGGTGAAAGCCGCGCCTTTCTTAAAAGCCAAAGACATAGTTTTTCAACCCGGCGTGAATGAAGAGCTGGCCGCCACCGCCATTTGGGGCACACAGCAATTGGGTTTTGCACCAACGGGGACCAACAAGTTTGATGGCGTGTTTGGCATTTGGTATGGCAAAGGTCCAGGTGTGGACCGTTGCGCCGATGTGTTCAAGCATGCCAACATGGCAGGCACAACCGAGTTTGGTGGTGTGATTGCGGTGGCAGGTGACGACCACGTGGCAAAAAGCTCAACTGCCGCGCACCAAAGCGACCATATTTTCAAAGCCTGTGGTTTGCCTGTTTTCTTCCCAGCCAGTGTGCAAGAGATTTTAGATTTAGGCATTCACGCATTTGCCATGAGCCGCTTTTCAGGCGTATGGGCGGGCATGAAAACCATTCAAGAAATCGTGGAATCGAGTGCCACCGTTGATGTCGACCCAGAGCGTGTCAAGGTTGTCATACCGACTGATTTTGAAATGCCAGCAGACGGCGTGCACATTCGCTGGCCCGATGCCGCACTGGCGCAAGAGGCACGTTTGTTTGACACCAAATGGTATGCCGCGCTGGCATACATACGCGCCAACAAACTGAACTACAACGCGATTGAAGGACCGAACGATAAGTTTGGACTCATCGCCAGTGGCAAAGCCTACAACGACACACGCCAAGCCTTATTAGATTTGGGATTAGATGATGCAAGCTGCCGTCGATTGGGCATACGCTTGCACAAAGTAGGTGTGGTGTGGCCACTCGAAGCGCAATTGACGCGCGAATTTGCAACGGGCTTGCAAGAGATTTTGGTGGTGGAAGAAAAGCGCCAAGTGATTGAATACCAACTCAAAGAAGAGCTCTACAACTGGCGCAACGATGTGCGGCCAGTGGTGCTGGGCAAATTCAATGAAATGGAGGGTGGAGAGTGGTCTACTCCCAATCCATCGGCACAGGCGTTGCTACGTGCCAATGCCGATTTATCGCCCGCCATCATCGCCAAAGCCATTGCAGCACGGCTGATTAAATTGGGTTTAGATGGTGGTCTAGATAGCGCCATTCGTCAGCGCATCAACACGCATTTGGCGATTTTAGAATCAGCTGAACGTGCCATGGCCGTGCATACACAAACGGGTTCACAAACTGCCAGCCGTCAAGCTTGGTTTTGTTCAGGCTGCCCACACAACACTTCGACCAAAGTACCCGAGGGTTCACGCGCCATGGCGGGGATTGGTTGCCATTTCATGTCCATTTGGATGGACCGCTCCACCATTGGCTTCACGCAAATGGGTGGCGAAGGTGTGCCTTGGGTAGGACAACAACCATTCAGCACCGAACCCCATGTATTTGCCAACTTGGGCGATGGCACTTATTTTCACAGTGGTCTCTTGGCCATTCGGCAGTCCATTGCAGCGGGTGTCAACATCACCTACAAAATTTTGTACAACGATGCTGTTGCCATGACCGGCGGGCAACAAGTGGGCGAGCGACCTGAAGGGCATTCGGTGCAACAAATTGCGCAATCGGTACGCTCAGAGGGCGCTACGCAAATCGTGGTTGTAACGGATGACCCTGGCAAGTACAACGAAATTGCCTTACCTGAAGGCATAGCGGTGCGGCACCGTGACGAGCTGGATGCCATTCAAAAACAATATCGAGACATCCCAGGTGTGACAGTCATCATTTACGACCAAACCTGTGCCACCGAAAAGCGCAGGCGCTTAAAGCGTGCAGCATTAAAAGGCGTCAATCCCGCCATCTCCAAACGCGTCGTCATCAACGAACGCGTTTGCGAAGGCTGTGGCGACTGCAGCGCACAAAGCAATTGTTTGAGCGTTGAACCACTTGAAACAGAATTTGGGCGCAAACGCAGCATCAACCAAAGCACTTGCAACACCGACTTTTCATGCGTCAAAGGTTTCTGCCCCAGTTTCGTGACGGTTGAAGGCGGCAAGCTCAAAGGCAAAACAGACAACCTCAAAAAGATCGCTGAAGATAATGCCAATGAAACTGACGTACGCTATAAAATAGATAGCAATATAGGCAATGAATACGCCGTCTACAGCTCAAAAAATCATATAAAATCTGATTTACCCATACCCACACTGCCATCCACTTCGGAAGCCTATGGCATAGTGGTCACTGGCGTGGGTGGCACTGGCGTTATCACCATTGGCCAACTGCTGGGCTACGCCGCGCAGATTGAAGGCAAAGGTATCGTCACGCAAGACGCTGGCGGTTTGGCTCAAAAAGGCGGTGCCACTTGGAGCCATGTGTTGATTGCCGATCATCAAAACGACATTCGCACCACCCGCGTGGGATTTGCTGGGGCCGATTTAATCATTGCTTGCGACCCCATTGTCACTGCGCAAGAAGAAACTTTGAACCGCATGCGTCATGGCCACACCCACGTGGCACTGAACGCGCACAGCACACCCACGGCAGCATTTGTGAAGAATCCAGCTTGGCAAAACCCAGCGCAAGCATGCGTCAGTGTTATCAGCACATTGGTTGGCAGTGCGGGTGTCAGCACGTTTAACGCGGATGCCATGGCAACCAGCTTCTTAGGCGACAGCATTTACACCAACCCCATCATGTTGGGCTATGCTTGGCAAAAAGGTTGGATTCCACTGCAAAAAGCATCACTCATGCAAGCCATAGAGCTCAATGCAGTAGCAGTGGCCAACAACAAAGCCGCTTTTGAATGGGGTTGCCGTGCTGCGCACAATTGGTCCGAAGTGCAATCCCTGTTACAGCCCGCACAAATCATTCACTGGTCTGAACGCGAAAACTTGGACGAGTTGATTGCCAAACGCTCTATGGAGTTAAGTGCTTATCAAAATGCGGCGTATGCCAAGCAGTACCAAGATTTTGTAGACGATGTGCGCAGCAAAGAACTGGCATTGAGAATTTCCGACACCAACATGGCACAGACAAGCACGCAGCCGACGAACTTGCGTTTAACGGAATCTGTGGCACGCAATCTGTTCAAACTGATGGCCTACAAGGATGAATACGAAGTTGCCAGATTGCACAGCGATGGCACTTTCAAGCAGAAAATATCAGACCTGTTTGAAGGCGACTACAAACTGCGTTTTCACCTGGCTCCACCCTTGTTGGCAAAGAAAAATAACAAAGGTGAGTTGCAAAAACAAACTTTTGGTGCGTGGATGATGCCATGCTTTCAAGTTTTAGCCCAACTGAAATTCTTGCGTGGCACTGCATTGGATGTGTTTGGCTATACCCAAGAACGCAAAGATGAACGGGCTTTGTTGAATGCCTACTTGAGCAAAATGCGAACCGTGACAAACAAGCTTGACGAAGCCACTTTAACAAACGCCATCGAATGGGCTAGACTGCCCGAGTCAGTAAAAGGTTTTGGTCACATCAAAGCCAAAGCGATGACTGCTGCAATTGAAAAGTTAAAAAGTTAAACTTCTAACCACTCTTTGCGAATACCCGCATCTTGTTTCAAGGCTTCGGGTGTGCCATCAAACACAATATGACCGTGCCCCATGACCAGAACGCGATCTGAAATGGCCATGGCAATGGTGAGTTTTTGTTCAATCAATAAAACTGAAATGCCGCGCTCACGCAGCGCCTTCAAATAATCACCCACCAACTCAACAATTTTGGGTGCCAAACCTTCAGTAGGTTCGTCAATGATGATGAGATCGGGGTCACCCATCAGCGTGCGGCACAGTGTCAACATTTGTTGTTCACCACCAGAGAGCACGCCCGCTTCGGTATGCTCTCGCTCTTTCAAGCGTGGAAACATTTTGAACATGTCGTCAAAAGACCAGCGGCTATTTTTACCTGAGCCTTTTTGACCCAAGAGAAGATTTTGCCTGACCGTTAAAGTTGGGAAGATATCTCGGTTTTCAGGCACATAGCCCAAGCCCATGTGCGCTATTTGGTAGGCTTTTTTGTCGGTCAAGGATGTCTCTTTCCAAGACATATGGCCTTGCCAATCGACCAAACCCATGATGGCTTTGGCGGTGGTTGATCGACCCGATCCATTACGACCTAGCAGGGCCACAATTTCACCCGGCTGTATGTCAAATGTGACGCCATGCAGCACATGGCTCTTGCCGTAATAGGCATGCAGTTTTTCAACTTTAAGCATGCTGTGCTCCTTGGGTACCGCCAGCCCCTTGTGCATCAGCGACGACAGAACCTAAATACGCTTCTTGCACACGCGCATTGGCACGCACTGCCTCTGGTACATCGTAGGCCAAAACCTCACCGTAAACCACCACTGCAATTTTGTCTGCCAAGCCAAACACCACGCCCATATCGTGCTCAACGGTGAGTAAAGTTTTGCCTACGGTGACTTCTTTGATGAGATTGATAAAGCGCGATGTTTCAGATTTACTCATGCCCGCTGTCGGTTCATCCAAAAGTATCACTTCTGCACCACCCGCAATGGTGATACCAATTTCAAGCGCACGTTGCTCTGCATATGTCAAGTTAGTTGCCAGCACATCGCGCTTCTTATCGAGCTTGATCATGGTCATTAACTCTTCTGCGCGGTCATTCGCATCGTCTAAATCCGCCAAAAATTTAAAGAATGTGTATTTGTATCCCAAGCTCCAAAGCACGCTGCATCGTAAATTTTCAAACACACTGAGTTTTGAAAACACATTGGTCACCTGAAAACTTCTGGACAAGCCCATGCGGTTAATTTCAAATGGCTTTTTGCCATTGATGCGTCGCCCATTCAATATCACATCGCCACTGCTTGGCTCAAAGCGCCCACTGATGAGGTTAAACAAGGTTGATTTACCAGCGCCATTGGGACCAATGATGCCGACACGTTCACCGGCTGGGACGGCCAAATTCACACCCCGAATGATTTCTGTTTTACCAAAGCTTTTGCGCAAGTCTTTCAGTTCAAGCGCGTAGTTTGATGTGCCACTATTTAGCGCAGTCATATGGCCTCCCTGCGCTTGATTTCTTTTTCAATTTCTTCTTGAATCTCATCCCACTGCTGCATATATTGCCTTCGCACGACCTCAAAAAAGAACACGCCCGTTGCCAACACAAAGCCAGCACCAAACCAGCTTGAGGCTTTTTTAGCATCCAAGACTGTGCCCAA
The DNA here is from genome assembly GCA_016705065.1 of Candidatus Aalborgiella aggregata. Lineage (GTDB taxonomy): Bacteria > Pseudomonadota > Gammaproteobacteria > Burkholderiales > Burkholderiaceae_C > Aalborgiella > Aalborgiella aggregata. The sequence goes on from JADIYY010000002.1 coordinate 413,624, forward strand.
ATACGACAGGGTTGAGCCCTCTCCCGTGGTCAACTGCAAGTGGTAAATCATTTCCACCATGGCCGATGCACCCAGAAATGCCACGATGCCTGCACCTGCCATCGCTAAATAGGCCCCAAAGACTTTGCCCAAGTGTCCGAAAGAAGCAATACGTAAATTCATCATGATGAGTGCAGCCACACCACCTGGCGCATACATCACCATGAACAAGAAGATCAAGCCCAAATACAGCAGCCATGCTTTTGTGAATTCGCTAAACAGCACAAAAGCCAGCACCATCATCACGGCACCCAAAATGGGACCAAAGAAAAATGTTGCGCCGCCTAAAAACGTGAACAACAAATACGCGCCTGAGCGCGCCGCACCCACCACTTCAGCGGTAACAATTTCAAAGTTAAGCGCCGCCAAACCACCCGAGATTCCGGCAAAAAAACCAGCGATGACAAACGCAAAATAGCGCACCAATTGCGTGTTGTAGCCCACAAACTCAACCCGTTCAGGGTTGTCGCGCACTGCATTGAGCATGCGACCCAAGGGTGTTCGAGTAAATGCAAACATCAGAGCGGTAGCAACGAATGTGTAGACAGCAATCAAATAATAGACTTGAATGGGTGGTCCAAAAGTAATACCCATAAACGGCTTACCCACCATGCGGTTACTAGAAACGCCACCCTCGCCACCAAAAAACTCTGGAATCATCAATGACATGGCAAAAACCAATTCAGCCAGTCCCAATGTAATCATGGCAAATGTTGAACCCGATTTTTTAGTCGACACAAACCCAAAAAGAACTGCAAAACACATACCCGCAATGCCGCCCACAATGGGCACCATTGAAACGGGTAAATACCAGCCATTTCCTATGGCATTCAGCGCATGAATAGCCAAGTAAGCGCCTAAACCTGTGTAAACAGCATGACCAAAACTCAACATACCACCTTGTCCCAACAAAATATTGAAGGACAAGCAAGCAATGATGGCGATGCCAATTTGTGAAAGTATGGTGATAGCTAAACTGCTGGTGAAAAGCTGTGGCGCCACCAATAAGAGCACAGCAAATATGCCCCAAATCAACCAACGCCCTACATTAATGGGCTTAAATTCGTAACTGGCTTTCATGCGTCTCTATTCCCCAACAATCCTTTGGGTCTGAATATCAGCATCAGCACCAAGAGCAAATACGGCAGGATAGGTGCCACTTGTGACAAGGTGAGTTTGACCACCGAGCTTTGTTGTACAGCTGCACTTAAATTCAATCCCAGCTGAGCAGCCAATGTGCCCAATGAATAGTTAAACGCAATCGCAAATGTTTCTATCAAGCCAATGATTAATGATGCTAGGAAAGCACCAGATAGAGAACCCATGCCTCCAACTACAACAACGACGAATATGACTGAACCTACCGTCGCAGCCATCGACGGCTCGGTCAAAAATGTGCTGCCACCTATCACGCCTGCAAGCCCCGCCAAACCTGCGCCTGCACCAAACACCAACATAAAGACAGCTGGCACGTTGTGCCCCAATGACTCTACCGCCTCTGGGTGTGTGAGCGCTGCTTGTATCACTAGCCCAATGCGTGTGCGAGTCAGTAACAGCCAAACTGATACCAGCATCAGTAAGGCAATGACCATCATGAAAGCACGTGTGGCTGGAAACGGTGAGCAAACCACGCGAATGGCCGCGTCTGTAGCTTGGCACAAATCATTCGGAGCTGCACCCCATAAAAACTGCAAGCCACTTACCGAATGATTAATTAACGTAAACGCAGGTCCCTGCAGAATTTCTGGCGGCTTGAATTCCAATGCAATGCGTCCCCAGACTAATTGAACCAATTCAAGAATAACGTAAGAAAGTCCAAAAGTGATCATGAGCTCGGCCACATGCCCATACTTATGTACTTTGCGTAAAAAATATTTCTCGAAAAATGCACCCATGAGACCAACAGCAATGGGTGCAAACACCAAAGCAGGCCAAAAGCCAGTTATTTTCGAAATGGAATAGCCAACAAACGCCCCTAACATGTAAAAAGATGCATGTGCGAAGTTGAGCACACCCATCATGCTGAAAATGAGTGTCAAGCCTGAACTGAGCATGAACAACAGCAAGCCGTAGCTGATGCCATTGAGCATTGAAATGATGAAAAACTCCACGCGATATTTATCCTTATAAAGTCCTTATGAAGTCCAAATTAAAAAAACAGCCCAGAACGGATGTCCGCTTGGGCTGTATTCATTAAGTTTGAAACTTACTTTGTAGGACGTGTCATCTGGCAGCTGGTTGGCGTGCTAGACACATAGTTTGGATACTCTTTCAAAGGTACCAAAGTCATTCCTGTTTTTTCTGGACTGTAGGGGTACTTGGCGCTGGCTTTGTCCCATACAGTCATGTACAAGGGTTGTTGGAGTTGATGATCCGTTTTACGCATTTGAACATCGCCATTAAAAGTTTTTACTTCCAAACCTTCCAGTGCTGCCGCCACCTTAACAGGGTTTGTTGACTTGGCCTTCGCCATTGCTGCGCCTAGCATCTGATAGATTCGAATGGTAGAACCAGTATAGAAATCGTCTTTATACTTTTCATTGAACTCTTTCATCCACTTGTCCATCTGACCGCCCATGTTGTAGTGGTTGTAAGCAATTTGGTATACGCGTCCTGCACCATTGGTACCCAATGCTGTCGGTGTACCTGTGACACCTGCGTAGTAAGTGAAAAACTTACCGGTATAACCACCTTCATTGGCAGCTTTAATTAGCAAAGACAAATCTGAGCCCCAGTTACCCGTAATCACAGCATCGGCACCAGCAGCTTTAATTTTGGCAATGTAAGGGGCAAAGTCACGAGTACGCGCTAATGGATGCAAATCTTCACCGACAAATTTAATATCTGGGCGCTTGCGACCAATGGTTTCTTTGGCATATTTGGCAACCTGATGGCCATGAGAGTAATCTTGATTCAATAAATAGATTTTTTTGACATCTTTTTGATCAACCATGAAGCTAGCAATGGCTTCCATCTTCATCGATGTGTCAGCATCAAAACGGAAATGCCAGTAATTGCACTTACTGTTTGTCAAATCAGGGTCTACAGCTGAGTCATTTAAATAAATCACTTCTTTGCCCGGATTGCGCTCATTGTGTTTAGCGATCGCATCTGACAAAGCCAATGCCACTGAAGAGCCATTCCCTTGAATAATGTAACGGACGCCACTGTCAATGGCAGCTTTCAAAACATTCAAACTCTCAGCGGGACTTAATTTATTGTCCATGGTTTGAAACTCGAACTTGACACCTGCAGGGTTACCAGCGCCGCTGAATTTTTCAGCGAAGAATTTATACCCTTTATCCTGACTGATGCCAACTGGACCCAGTAAGCCTGTTAGTGGATCAATGCGCACCAATTTGACGGTTTCGCCCTGCTGTGCAAAAGCAGCGCCTGACACCAACAGCGCCACGCTTGCTAACACTGTTTTATTAAGATTGAGTTTCATCATAAATGCCTTTATAAAAAATTGCTTGAATTGAACACCGACAAACAAGTGTTGAGACTACTCTAATTTTGGATTCATTGCTTCAGGGATTCCCCTAGGTTTCATGAATTGATTAAGCAGGCAATTTGTAGTCTTTTAAGGTTTCGCGTAATTTCGCTTTTTGCATTTTCCCGGTTGCACCTAAGGTTATTGCCTCTACAAAAACCACATCATCAGGAATTTGCCATTTGGCTGTTTTCCCTTGGTAAAAGGCGATCAATTCTTCGCGCGTCACCTCAGCACCTGGTTTTTTAACCACAGCGATAATAGGACGTTCATCCCACTTTGGATGAAACACGCCAATACAGGCAGCCATTGCAACGGCAGGATGTGCCACAGCGATGTTTTCAATATCAATTGAGCTGATCCACTCTCCCCCTGACTTGATCACATCCTTGCTACGATCGGTGATTTGCATGTAACCATCCGCGTCAATGGTTGCCACATCACCTGTAGGAAACCATCCATTAACAAGCGGACTAGCGGGATTGGGTTCTTCGCTTTGCTTGAAATATTCACTGATGATCCAAGGACCTTTGACCAACAAATCACCAAAGGCCTTGCCGTCATGTGGCAAAGCTGCACCTGCTTCGTCAACAATCTTCATGTCCATGCCGTAAATAGCACGCCCTTGCTTCAAGCGAATTTTCATTTGCTCTTCTTTAGGCAGCAATAAATGCTTATTCTTTAGCGTACACAAAGTACCGAGAGGGGACATCTCGGTCATGCCCCAAGCATGTAACACCTCTACCCCATAATCATCATTGAAAGCTGCAATCATAGCTGGCGGGCATGCCGAACCACCAATAACCGTGCGCTTTAAAGTGCTGAAGCGCAATCCATTGGTTTGCAAATGTGTCAACAACATTTGCCACACTGTGGGCACGCCCGCAGCATAGCTAACCTTCTCTGATTCAAGCAGATCGTAAATTGACTTACCATCCATAGCTGGTCCTGGAAATACCAATTTGCAGCCTGTCAGTGCAGCACTGTATGGGATACCCCATGCGTTCACATGAAACATGGGCACAACGGGCAAGACACTATCCCGAGCACTGAGGCACATCACATCTGGTAAGGCTGCTGCATAGGCGTGCAATATCGTAGAACGGTGGCTGTATAAAACCCCCTTCGGATTGCCAGTGGTGCCGCTGGTATAGCACAAGCTTGATGCAGCGTTTTCGTCAAATGTGGGCCAGTTGTAACTCTGACTTTGACTAGCTATCCATGCTTCATAGCTGATTAAATTTGGAATGCCAGAGTCCTTCGGCAACTTATCAGCGTCGCACATGATCACGTAATGCTGAATTGTTTTGCAGCGTGCATGCACTGCTTGCACGATAGGCAAGAAACTGGCATCAAAACACAGTACTTTATCTTCGGCATGGTTGGCTATCCACACCACTTGGTCAGGGTGTAATCGTGGGTTGAGTGTATGTAACACACGCCCTGAACCACTCACACCAAAATACAATTCCATATGGCGGTAGCCGTTCCATGCGAGTGTAGCCACACGGTCACCAAAGCCGACTTTCAAACCATCCAACGCACCAGCAACTTGCCGCGAACGTGCAGCAAGTGTTTTGTAGTTGTAACGGTGGATATCGCCCTCCACACGGCGAGAAACGATTTCTGAATCGCCATGGTGTTTATCGGCGAATTCAATCAAAGTCGAGATCAGCAATGGCTGGTCTTGCATCAATCCTAACATGGGCATACTCCTTCATACATGTGAAATAACACCATGAGTATGACCCCAAAAACCGCCGTAGTTTTTTTCAAGTTCTACGGAGTTTCCCTAGTTTAGGGTGAAGGATTTAACGCCAGTGACCACCAGAGTGATACCAACCTCGACCAGGCGTGTGATTCCAAGTACCTCGGTTATACGTGCGGTATCCAGATGGTGGGCGCTGCCAATTACCGGAACGCCACAAGTAGCGATTACCGGACCAATACCAAAGCCCAGGAACCCATATGTAACCATCACCAGGCGACACGGTGATCACCTCGTTGTACTCTGCGGGTGGGGCAGATTGGTAATATTCAACATTCACCGTTGCGCCATTGGCAATGGCTTGATGGCGGGCATTGTGTACGACATGCGGTGGCGCAACCACGCAACCAGACATCAACAATGCAGTAGCTGCAACACCACTCAATAAAACTGTTTTCTTTAATTGCGACATAAAAATACCTCCAAATAACGCCTTCGTTAGCTTTAGCATAACTGTTAACCTTAGTTATTGGTTGACGTTAAGGATCATTAAGTTCCATCTTTCTTGTAAAGTTACAATCTGCTCATGCGACAACTAATCGACTTTCTGCCTATCTTGCTGTTTTTTGGTGCTTATAAAGCCTATAACATTTACGTTGCGACTGGCGTCATCATGGTTGCCACCTTGGTGCAAATGGCTATTTTGTACAAAATGGACGGTACTTTACAAACCATGCATAAAGTCACACTGGCCTTGGTGTTGGGCTTTGGTGCGATGACATTGGGCTTTCAAGACGAGCGTTTTATCAAAATCAAACCAACTGTGCTTTACACCTTCATGGCATCAGCATTGGCCATTGGTTTGTGGATTTATAAAAAGAATTTCCTTAAATCCATGTTGGGTGCACAAATCAAACTACCCGATCAAATTTGGCGCAATCTAACAGTAGCATGGGTGGTTTACAGTTTAGGCATGGCCGCACTGAATGCATTTGTGGCGTATAACTACACCACCGAACAATGGGTGGATTTTAAAATTTGGGGTTATGCGTTTCCATTGATTTTCATCGTTGCACAAGGAGTTTATATTTCCAAATACTTGCAAAACAATGAGTCCGACCCCAGTTGATGTCAAGTGACAGTTGGATGAAAAGATGGAATAAGCGAGGAACATGACAGCCGATCAAATCACCGCCGACAATTTAAACCTGCGTCTAAACGAGCGACTAACGCCGTCACAACTCACCGTTGTAGACGAAAGCGGTCTGCACAATGGCCATGCAGGCGCAAACGGAACTGGTTTTGGTACGCATTTCAGGGTTCGAATAGCTTCACCTTTCTTTACAAACAAAAGCCTCGTAGCGTGCCACCGCCTTGTGTATGATGCGGTGCAAGATTTTATTGACGCAGGTTTGCATGCATTGGCTATTGAGGTCATTCGCCCTACATCGCAATAAACTCATTTACCAGTAGCTAATTTGCTTTTTTTACTTTTTTAACCTTGGAATCATTATGAAAAAGACTTTCCTCAAAAACTCTGCCTTTGCGCTTTTGTTAGCATCTGGCACAGTTTTCGCGCAAAACGTGGCCATCGTCAATGGCAAAGCCGTTCCCAGCAGCCGCATTGATGCTTTGGCTGCTGAAGTTGCAAAATCTGGCCGCCCCGTAACGCCAGAAATTAAAGCGCAATTGAAAGATGAAGTCATTGCGCGTGAAATATTCATACAAGAAGCGGAAAAGCGCAATGTGGCCAACAGTGATGAATACAAAACTCAGATGGAATTGGCGCGCCAAACCATCATGATTCGCGCTTTGTTTGCAGACTACCAAAAATCTAACCCTGTCACAGATGCGGACATCAAAGCTGAATACGACAAATTTGCTGCAGCCAACAGCGGCAAAGAATACAAAGCACGCCATATTTTGGTAGAAAAAGAAGCCGATGCGAAAGCCATCATCGCCAGCATCAAAAAAGGTGCAAAGTTTGAAGACATTGCTAAAAAGCAAAGTAAAGATCCAGGCTCTGGCGCCAAAGGTGGAGATTTAGATTGGGCTAACCCCAGCAACTATGTACCTGAATTTGCCCAAGCCATATTGAAGCTAACCAAAGGCCAAATGACTGATGCACCAGTCAAATCACAATTTGGTTACCACATCATCCGTGTGGACGATACACGCGCTGCACAACTGCCTAAGCTCGATGAAGTGAAACCTCAAATTTCACAGCAATTGACACAACAAAAATTGCAAAAATTCCAAGAAGATTTGCGCGCTAAAGCAAAAATTGAATAATTTATTCTGATCCAAAAACCGTCATTGTGTTGACGGTGAAATACAGTGTTGCTTTTACTCTCTCCAGCCAAGTCACTCAACTATGACTCTCTAACGGGCGACTTGGCACTACTTCCACACACACTGCCTGCTTTCCCCAAGCAAACGCATGAGCTGATAGGCGTTTTGCGCGGTCGATCTGTACAAAATATTGCTGAGCTGATGCACTTGAGCGACAAATTGGCCAGCTTGAATGTGGCTCGCTATTTGGCTTGGCGCCCTAAATACAGCGCCAAAAATGCCAAGCAAGCGGTACTCGCTTTTGATGGTGATGTGTACACGGGTCTAGATGCTGCCACGCTCAAATCTGATGACTTGCTTTGGGCACAAGACCATTTAACAATATTGAGCGGTCTGTATGGCGTGTTGCGTCCTTTGGATTGGATTCAGCCATATCGCTTGGAAATGGGCACCCAATTACAGACTGGAAAATCACACAATTTGTATGGTTTTTGGGGCAAGCAAATTGCACAACACCTGAACAAATGTTTAACAACACAAAACGAATCAATTGTTGTGAATTTGGCATCACAAGAATATTTCAAAGCAGTTGATTTGCAAACTTTGAAAGCACGCGTGGTTGAATGCGTGTTTGAAGATTACAAAAACGGTCAGTACAAAATCATCAGCTTTTTTGCCAAACAAGCTCGCGGATTAATGGCGCGGTATATCGTGCAAAAGCGTTTAGACACGCCCGCTAAACTTAAAAAATTCAATTCAGCTGGGTATGCGTTTGCGCCGGAAGTATCCAACGCCGACCGTTTGGTATTTCGCCGTAAGATTGCAGCACAATGAACCAACCTGAACAATCCCAGCTGGGCAAAGCCTCACAGTACATCGATCGCTACGATGCATCCTTACTGTTCCCCATACCACGAGCACCAAAGCGCGCTGAGCTTGGTATCCTTGGCAAACTCCAATTTTTAGGCGCTGATTTATGGACTGCTTTTGAGTTGAGTTGGCTCAATCTGCGTGGCAAGCCTCAAGTGGCTATCGCGCACTTCACGATACCTTGTGACAGCATCAGCATCATTGAAAGCAAATCTTTCAAACTCTATCTCAACAGTTTCAACAATACACAGTTTGCAGATGTTGATGCGGTGGCCTCAACACTGCGTCAAGATATCAACCATGCCATTTGGCAAACTCCTGGTTCGGATTTGGGAGATGTCCAGTCAAGCCCAATTCAATCATCGGTTGGTGTCAAAATTTTGTTACCCGAACAATTTGACCAAGAACCAGTGCATGAATTTGATGGTTTGAGCCTAGACCGCTTAGATATTGAATGCCATCACTACACGCCAGCGCCCCAACTACTGAGTGCGGTGTTTGACGAAGCACCCGTTAGCGAGGTGCTGACCAGCAATTTACTGAAAAGCAATTGCCTAGTAACAGGTCAACCAGACTGGGCCAGCCTGCGCATAAGCTACGAAGGCCCACAAATCGACCAAGCGGGTTTGCTGCAGTACATCATCAGTTTTCGCAACCACAATGAATTCCACGAACAATGTGTTGAGCGAATTTACATGGACATTTGGGCGCAGTGCAAACCCATCAAGTTAAGTGTCTATGCGCGCTACACACGGCGCGGTGGATTGGACATCAACCCCTTTCGCACCAGCTTTCCCCAAGCTGTACCCGCCAACATCCGTACCGCGCGGCAATAAAAGTCACTTTGTCCAAATAAGAACTGACATCATGAACTTGATTGATGTGCATCAATGACAAGTCAGCTTGACTGGCGCAAGATGAAACCATGTTCAACTTTCAATCGTACTTGCCAATATGACAACATCTAACACGTATAACGCTATCAAAACACAACTTCTTGCGCAGCTTGCTGAGTCAAAAAGTCAACTCGCAACTTTGCGCGGTGGCGACGTCAGTCGTGCTGAAGCTTCGGCTGAACATTTCAACCACGCCGAAGACTCCGATGCGCAATTAAACTCTGCGCGTGATTTAGAGTTTGCGATGGACGCGCACGAAACCGATGAACAAAGCCAAATCATGGCAGCGTTGCAACGCATTGAAACCGGCACATACGGTATGTGTGTGGACTGTGGTGTGCAAATACCCATGGCACGTTTGCAAGCGACTCCATCAGCGGCACGCTGCATTACTTGCCAAGAAAAACTGGAATAGAAAAACTGCCTTAGGAAGCGGGTTCAGCCATTTGAGCAATCAAATCATCCGATGATTCAACAGGTGTGCTAAGTGATTCGACCTTGGTATCATCTGATTTTTTGATCAACCCACCTACCCGCACTCCTAATAAACGCAGCTTTTGCGTGAGTGGCATGCGCTTCAGGCACAAGCCTGCAGCTTGGCGAATGGTTGCTGCATCGTCGGTATAGATATCCAAGGTTTGGTCCCGCGTCGCGCCCTTGAAATTGGCATAACGCACCTTGATGCCTATCGTTTTGCCTTGATAGCCTTTGCGTTGTAAATCGCCCGCCAGTTGCTCGCATAATTTGGTGAATATTGCACCCAATTCCGCTTTGTCTTTCACCGCATGCAGGTCTCTGTCAAAAGTTGTTTCTCTACTGATTGATACGGGTTCGCTGTTCAGGGAAATCGGATTGTCGTCCTTGCCCCAGCTTGCCCGGTGCAACCAAGCGCCTGTGCTTTTGCCAAAGTTACTAATCAACCATGTTTCGCTTTTGGTAGCTAACTCACCAATGGTATGAATGCCATGGTGCATCAATTTTTCATCCATTTTGGGTCCAACGCCATTGATTTTTCGACATGCCAATGGCCATATCAGGCTTTGCAAATCTTCTTCCAGAACAATGGAAATGCCGTTTGGCTTATTGAATTCGCTGGCCATTTTCGCCAGCAATTTATTTGGCGCAACGCCCACTGAACACGTCAATCCCGTTCGTTCAAATATGGTTTGTTGTATCAGCTTGGCCAGTGATCTCCCACCTTGCCTTTGCCCACCTGGCACATCGGTGAAGTCTATGTACACCTCATCCACCCCGCGGTTTTCCATTTGCGGTGTAAATTCAAGAATCGTGTCTTTAAATACTTTTGAGTAATGCCGGTATTGGTCAAAATCCACAGGCAGCAAAATGGCATCTGGACACAATTTGGCAGCCTTCATCAAGCCCATCGCCGACCCCACACCAAACTGCCGTGCGGCATAGGTTGCTGTGGTAATGACACCGCGCCCCGTGTAATCTTTTAAACGTGCAAATGCTTCTAGTGGTATATCCGCGTGTGTTTGTCCTTCGGCCAATTGCTCCAGCGCTTCATCCACTTTACGCCTGCCACCACCTATCACCACTGGCAATCCTTTGAGCTGGGGATAACGTAACAACTCGACTGATGCATAAAAAGCATCCATGTCCAAATGCGCAATGCGACGTATCACCACAGCACCATGCCAATTGCCATGAAAACGGGGGTCAGTAAATTAATCAGCACATTGCGCCCCATTGCTGGTATCAAAAATTCCAGCTTTTCCGCATGTCTCAATACGTCTCGCACAGTTGGTATAACCCAAACCAAAGGCAACAAGCCCAATAACGCGCCAAAAGGCATTATGCCGATCAATACAGCCACAATCAAGGAGGCAAAAGCCAGCATCATTTGCAGCGCATACCAGCGTGCCGCTTGCGTGGCACCTGCAGTTACCAATAAATGCCTTCTGCCCACTTGCCTATCAGCTTCAGCATCTGGAAATTGGTTGAGCAACAACAAATTATTGACCAAAAAGAAGGGAACCAAGGATGCCACCCAAGCCAGAGGCGCATAAGTTCCTGTCAAGGCCACACAGGTCCCCACCACCATCAAAGGGCCAAAACCAAGTCCAGGCGCAACCAGACACAGCAAAGGGTGTTGCGTGATCCACCGTGTGTACGCGATAACCAAAAATAAACCAATCAATCCCAGCGGCAGCAATGCCATGCCACGCTGCAAGATGAAATACACACCCACTGCCATGCTGATTAGCAGGCCAATAAGGGCTATGGTCAGTGCACTGGATGCTAATTCTGGATGCGCTGGCAACACCCCACTGCCACCGCTGAACGGTGTGCGTTGTGTCTGTGCATCCAAACCGCTATGAAAGTCTTGGTATTCATTCAAGGCATTCACACTGATATGCGCCGCCAACGCACCAATGAAAACCAAAGCCGATTCAAATACAGGGATATCCCCGGCTATCCGATACACACAAGCCAGCCCCAACGCGATACAAGCGGGTGTCAGCACCAAAAACGGTGCTCGCGCCAACCCTAAATATAGCGACAGTTTATCCATTTATGCTACATATTTAATAGCAATATAGGCAATAAATACGCTGTATATAGCCTGACATAATATAATTTTCGCCTTACTTAGCAACAAAACCACTGTCTTTAATGATTTTGGTCCAAACTTGGGTGTAGGCGCGTTCGCGTTTGCCTAGTTCTTGGTGCGGCATGAATTCAACTGTTAAACCCATGGCAGTGAGCTTCTCTTTCACATCGGGCATGGCGATGGCTTTGGACACAGCGGCTTGCAATTTTTCGATGGTGGCCAGCGGTGTGCCGGTTGGTGCGAAGATGCCATAGTAAGGTACATCTTCAAAGCCAGCCAAGCCCAATTCGGCAAAGGTGGGGACATCTGGTAAGGCCGCTTGGCGTTGTTTACCCAAAACGGCTACGACGCGAATTTTGCCGGATTTGTGGTTTTCTATAAAGTCTGGCACTGACGCTACGCCTGCCGCGATTTGGTTGCCCAACATGTCCGCCATCATTGGAGCGCTGCCACGGTAAGGCAGTGGCTGCAAATCAAATCCATTTTTTTTACCGATGATGGTGACCAAGAATTCAGGAATGGACGCAGGCGCTGGAACACCCACTGCACCTTTGCCAGCACCATTGCCACGCACCCAAGCCACATAGTCTTGATATGTCTTAGCAGGTGTACCGCCAGACACTGCAAAAGCGTTGACAAATGTGGCGAAACCAGCAACAGGGACGAAGTCTTTAGCTGAATCAAAACCAGGTGTTTTGACAACTTGCGGCAAGATACTGATGGTGTGGTCGTGCGTTAAAAACAATGTCAAACCGTCAGGCGCTGCCGCTTTCAGGGCCTGCGCAGCCAATTGACCACCCGCGCCTGATTTGTTTTCAACCACCACGGTGGTACCCAGCTGGTCTTTCAATTTTTCAGCCAAGATGCGTGCAATGGCATCGGTACCACCGCCGGGTGGAAAACCTACCAATAATTTGACAGTTGATTGCGCGAATACCCCGCTAAATGCGGATATTCCCACTGCCAGCAGAGCAACTTTTGAAAGCTTACCCATTCGCATGAAAAATTGAAGTGAACGCATGATGAATATCTCCATAAAATTAATACCAGACCCAAAGTCGTCCATTGTAATGAACGAAAATACAAGCATGACTGAAATAACGCCTTTAACAACTCCCAACAACAGCAGCAGCCTACAGCAATGGCTAAACTACTGCGAACAATTGCACGACAAGCCGATTGACATGGGCTTGTCCCGCGTGCGCGAAGTGGCGCAGCGCATGGGCTTGCATTTCAAATGCCCTGTCATCACCGTGGCTGGCACCAATGGCAAAGGCTCTACGTGCGCTTTGACTGAATCCATTTTGAGCCAAGCTGGCTACAAAACAGGTGTTTTCACTTCTCCGCATTTGGTGCATTTTGAAGAGCGTTTGCGCATTGGTGGCGTTGCTGTGGATCCCAAATCCCTCGTGACCGGATTTCTCGCCGTCGAAGCCGCAAGGGTCAGCGATTCAAGTGGTGATTTTGACGACGTCTCGCTCACCTACTTTGAATTCACCACTTTGGCCATTTTGCATGTGATGACCGAATCCAAATTGGACATCGCCATTTTAGAAGTGGGTTTGGGCGGCAGGCTGGATGCAGTTAATATCATTGATGCCGATTGTGCCATCATCACCAGCATTGATTTAGACCACATGGAGTACTTAGGTGATAGCCGCGAAAAAATTGGTTTTGAAAAGGCTGGCGTCATGCGTACCGGAGCCATCGCCGTAGTGAGCGATCCTGTGCCCCCCACCAGCGTGGTGACCTATGCAAATGCCATTGGCACAGATTTGTGGCTGGTGGGGAGAGATTTCAGCGTTGAAGGTGACAAATTGCAATGGTCTTGGTCAGGGCGTGGTAAACGTTATGCGGGTCTGGCGTATCCAGCTTTGCGCGGTGCCAACCAATTGATCAATGCTGCAGGCGTGTTGGCTGCTTTAACGGCTTTGCGAGATCGTTTGCCCATCACTGCGCAAGCTGTGCGCAACGGATTGGCATTTGTCGAATTACCAGGTCGCTTTCAGATTATCCCCGGCGAACCTACCTTGGTCTTGGATGTAGCCCATAACCCACATGCAATTGCCACATTGGCCCTGAATTTAGATGCCATGGGCTATTCACCATGTACGCACGCTGTCTTTGGCGCGATGGCGGACAAAAACATACCCCAAATGATTGCCCGTATGAATCCTTTGGTTGACAAATGGTATTTCACCGATTTGCCCACGACACGTGCCGCTACGGCCGCGCAACTGCTTGAATTTTGGCAAGCTATCGACAATGGACGTCGCGAGAGATACGGGTCGCGCTTTGAAACCCCTGCACAAGCATTGCGAGCAGCCATAAGCGATGCTCAGCCCACTGATAGAATCGTCGTATTTGGATCTTTCTATACAGTCGGTGGTGTGCTTGAAAATGGTGTACCAAAATTAACTGCACAGCATTTGACATAGATGCCAAAATTTGACCCCCATTATTGAGACGCATTTTCATATGGCTCTGTTTCGTACCCGCAATAGCTCCGACAGCCGATCGGAACCCGCTAACCGAAAAAAATCGGCGTCCGTCGATACGGTAGAGACACTGCGCACGCGGGCGAGGCAGCGGCTGATTGGCTCAGCCCTTTTGCTTATAGCTGGCATCATCACCTTCACATTGCTATTTGATAACAAGCCCAGACCCATTCCCACAGACATTGAAATCATCATCCCCGATAAAGGCAAGGTAGTACCTATCAGCGCGCCAACGCAGACAACGACACAAGCACCGGCACCGACCAGCGCACAAACAACACCAAACAGTGCTGCAAACGGCGCAGTTGCCGAACCAGCACCCGCGGTGAGTAGTGTGAAACCTGCACAGATTACAGCAACTGAAACCAAAACCGTACAAGCCTCTTCAAGTTTGGATGCGAAAGAAGAATTGGTAACTGCCAAACCCACAGTGAAAGCTGAAGTCAAAGCAGAACCCAAAGTTCCGGTCAAGGTTGAACCAAAAACCAAACCTACTGTTGACGACGGCGCAAAGGCCAAAGCAATTTTGGAAGGCAAAGATCCCAATACCAATGCAGCCAGCAACAACAATGCCGCATCGGGCACAGATCGGTATATCGTTCAAGTTGGTGCATTTGCCGATGCCGCCAAAGCCCGTGAAGTGCGCCTGAAAGTCGAGCGTACTGGGCTAAAGACATACACCCATGTTGCTAAAACGCCTGAAGGCACACGTACACGGGTGCGTGTTGGCCCGTTTGCCAACCGTGCTGAAGCTGACAAAGCGGCTGAAAAAATTAAAAAACTTGACTTGCCTGCAGCCATCCTGACGCTATAAGTTTCAATCAGGTAGCTGCAAGACACATACACCCACATGACCTACCTAGACTGGACACTGATAGCCGTTTTGGCAATCTCCTTTGTGATAGGTGCATGGCGAGGCTTGGTATTTGAAGTTTTATCTGTATTTGTGTGGATTGCAGCTTTTCTGACGGCGCAATGGTTTGCCCCCGATGTGGCTGCCAAATTGCCACTAACCGACGTCGCGCCCACGCTGCGGCATTTGATTGCTTTTGTTTTGATTTTTGTAGCTGTCGCTTTTGTGGCAGGATTGATCAATAGTTTGATTAAAAAATTGATCAGTGCCGTTGGTTTGCGCCCTGTTGACCGCAGCCTGGGTGCTATTTTTGGTTTGTTCAGAGGTGTGATTTTGCTTCTGGCACTGACCGTGGTGGTACACATGACGCAATTTCGCACACATCCAGACTGGCAAGCATCCACTGGAGCCGGCATCTTGACAATCACGCTGCAAAAATTGAAGCCATTATTGCCACAACAATTTGGTGCCTATTTGCCATGAATCTCTCATCCCTTGACTTTATGAATTTTTTTCTTAATCAAAGCGCTCAATTTTGCGACGCTTTAACCATGTTCGGAACTCTATGTGTGGAATAGTCGGCGTTGTCAGTAACGCGCCTGTGAATCAATTGGTCTATGACGCATTGCTGCTCTTGCAGCACCGCGGGCAAGACGCTGCCGGCATAGCTACGCAACAAGATCGAAAGTTCTTTATGCACAAAGCCAAAGGCATGGTCAAAGATGTGTTCCGCACCCGCAATATGCGTTCACTGCCCGGTAACTGTGGCTTAGGTCAAGTACGCTACCCCACCGCTGGCAACGCTTACAGCGAGGAAGAAGCACAACCCTTTTACGTCAATGCCCCATTTGGTTTGGTTTTGGTGCATAACGGCAATTTGACCAATGCGCACGCATTAAAAACTGAGCTTTTTGTCACTGACCATAGGCACATCAATACTGAGAGTGATTCTGAAGTGCTGCTCAATGTTCTGGCGCATGAACTGGACAAAGCCACACGCGGCAACACCTTGGTGGCCAACGATGTGTTTGCGGCCGTGGCGCGTGTACATGAACGCGTGCGTGGCTCTTATGCAGTTATTGCATTGATAGCTGGCCATGGTTTATTGGCTTTTCGTGACCCCTTTGGCATACGCCCGATGTGCTATGGAAAATCAAACTCAAGCGGCGTCAATTCAGTGATGTTTGCCAGCGAATCTGTAGCACTCGAGGGAACAGGACACAGCTTTGAACGCAATTTAAATCCAGGAGAAGCGGTGTTTGTGGATTTAGCTGGCAACTTGCAAGCGCAACAATGCGCCAAAAACCCAGTGCTCAACCCATGCATATTTGAGTACGTCTATTTAGCCAGACCCGATTCAGTGATGGACGGCATTTCGGTCTACCAAGCGCGTTTGAATTTGGGCGAAACTTTGGCCAAACGTGTGATTTCAACAGTGCCACCCAGCGATATCGATGTGGTGATACCGATTCCAGAATCGAGTCGCCCCAGTGCCGCACAGTTGGCCCATTTATTGGGCTTGCCGTACCGCGAAGGTTTTGTCAAAAACCGCTACGTTGGCCGCACCTTTATCATGCCTGGACAGGCGGTACGCAAAAAATCAGTACGCCAAAAGCTCAACGCCATTGCCAGTGAATTCAAAGGGCGCAATGTACTTTTGGTGGATGACTCCATCGTGCGAGGCACCACTTCAAAAGAGATCGTGCAAATGGCGCGCGATGCCGGCGCACATAAAGTATATATGGCCAGCGCCGCGCCGCCAGTGCGTTACCCCAATGTCTATGGCATTGATATGCCCACTGCGGACGAACTGGTGGCGCACAACCGCAGCATCGAAGAAATTCGCGATTTCATTGGTTGCGATGCATTGATTTACCAAGATGTAGATGCCATGAAGTCCGCCATCTTCAAACTCGCTCCTAATAGCGACGCTGTGAAACCAGCTATTTCTGGATTTGATGCTTCATGTTTTGATGGCATCTATGTGACGGGTGATATCAACAGCGATGACATTGCGCGTTTGAATGGCAGCCGCTTGGCAAGTAACAAGACAAGTGAAGGTGATGAAGACAGCTCGCGCCTAGCACTTCCCAACTTGAGCGAATAGACTGCACTGAGAGATATGCTATGACGCAAAAAACATCACCAAAAAATTTACGACCAGAGACTATGGCTGTGCGCATGGCTTTGCCTCCCAGCCAGTTCGGAGAAAATTCTGAAGCCCTTTTTCTGACCAGTGGTTACATACAGTCCAATGCAGATAGCGCAGCTCGTCGGTTTGCAGGCGAAGAAGAAGGCTACACCTACGGACGCACCAGCAACCCCACAGTGACCAGTTTTGAAATGCGCTTGGCGGCGATGGAAGGTACTGAAGCCGCCATCGCGACATCCTCAGGCATGGCCGCCATCATGCTGATGATGTTCAGCCTGTTGAAGTCAGGCGACCACGTGGTCATATCGCAGTCCATGTTTGGATCAACCATTAAATTAATCGGCACGGAGTTTGCACGCTTTGGTGTTGAATCAACTGTGGTATCGCAAACCGAATTGTCCGCTTGGCAAGCTGCCATCAAAAGCAACACCAAAATATTATTTGCTGAAACCCCCACTAACCCATTAACCGCGGTATGCGATATTGCTGCCTTAGCTGATATGGCACACAAGGCTGGCGCGTGGTTGGCGGTAGACAATTGTTTTGCCACTCCCGCTTTGCAAAGGCCTGCATTATTGGGCGCAGACATCATCATGCATTCAGGTACCAAATACCTCGATGGTCAAGGTCGTGTGATGGCGGGTGCGTTGTGCGCCAGCGCAGCTTTGGTGAGTGAAAAGTTTTTACCTGTCATGAAAAACAGCGGCATGATTTTGTCGCCCTTCAATGCTTGGGTGGTTCTCAAGGGTTTGGAAACGTTGGGTATTCGTATGCAAGCGCAAAGCAAGCAAGCGTTTGAAATGGCGCAATGGCTAGAGAAGCAGCCCCATATCGCCCGTGTCTATTACCCCGGCTTGCCAAGTCATCCACAACACACATTGGCCATGAAACAAATGAACGGTATCGGTGGAGCCTTGTTATCGTTTGCTGTGAAAGCTGACAACCCAACACAAGCACGAGCCCGTGCATTTCATGTGCTCGATAGCATGCAAGTTCTATCCTTGTGCACCAACTTAGGCGACACAAAAAGTCTGCTCACCCACCCAGCCAGTACCTCGCATGGCAAATTATCTGAATCGCAACGTCAAGCCGCAGGCATTGGACAAGGTTTGATACGCATGGCAGTGGGTTTAGAGCATACAGACGACATGAAAGAAGATTTGCTGCGTGGCTTAGACACCTTGAAATGATTATTTTGATATTACTTTGACTTGATTTGTATTGCTTGCATGACTTCCACTACCACAACACGCACACGCTTCGCACCCTCACCGACAGGATTCATCCACTTGGGCAATATCCGTTCTGCCCTGTATCCGTGGGCATTTGCACGTGCCACTGGGGGCAAGTTTATTTTGCGCATTGAAGACACTGATTTAGAGCGCTCCAGCCAAGAGGCTGTCGATGTGATTTTGCAAAGTATGGCTTGGTTGAAATTGGATTACGACGAAGGTCCGTTTTACCAAATGCAACGCATGGACCGCTATAAAGAAGTCTTAGCGAACTTACTGACCAGCGGACACGTTTACCCGTGTTACATGAGTGTGGCCGAATTGGATGCCTTGCGTGAAAAACAAATGGCTGCCAAAGAGAAGCCACGTTACAACGGCACTTGGCGTCCTGAACACGGCAAAACTTTGCCACCCGTGCCAGCAGGCGTTGAACCCGTTTTGCGTTTTAAAAACCCGCAATCGGGTTCTGTGGTGTGGGATGACAAAGTCAAAGGTCGCATTGAAATCAGCAACGATGAGTTGGACGACTTGGTGATTGCCCGCCCCGCCCCCTTGGGACAAGTCGGCACACCCACATACAACTTTTGCGTGGTGGTGGACGATATGGACATGGCCATCACCCACGTGATACGTGGCGACGACCATGTTAACAACACACCACGCCAGATCAATATCTTCAAAGCCTTGGGCAAAGAGCCGCCCGTCTATGCGCATTTACCCACCGTATTGAACGAGCAAGGCGAAAAAATGAGCAAACGTGCAGGCGCAAAACCCGTCACCCAGTTTGCGGAAGATGGCTATTTGCCCGATGCCGTGGTGAACTATTTGGCACGATTGGGCTGGAGCCACGGCGACGACGAGATTTTCAGTCGTGCCCAATTGATTGAATGGTTCAACCTTGATCATTTGGGTAAAAGCGCTGCACAATTTGACGAAGCCAAGCTGCGTTGGGTCAATGCACAGCACCTCAAAGCCATGCCGGATGATGAACTTGCGAGCTTGGTGGCACAACAACTTAAAAAGCGCGGCATCATTGCCGATGAGCGGTTGGTGGCTATCTGCGCTTTATTCAAAGACCGCTGCGACACCACCGTAGTACTGGCCAATTGGGTGGCCAAGTTTTATGGAGATATCCAAATCAAAACCGAGGATTTGGCGCAACATCTGACCGATGCAGTCAAGCCAGCGATGCAAACATTAGTTGACAAGTTGTCGCAAAGCGACTGGAACAAAGCAACGATTGCGCTTGTTATCAAAGAAGTGCTGTCTACCCACGCCCTGAAAATGCCGCAACTGGCCATGCCAGCACGCGTTTTGCTGATGGGAACACCCCAAACACCCTCATTGGATGCGGTCATTTCTTTATTTTCTAAAGACGAAGCATTAAAGCGCCTGAAATGCGCATAAATTTCGGGCTATAATACGAGGCTCTGAAGTTTGCAAGACTGGGGGTATAGCTCAGTTGGTAGAGCGCTTGCATGGCATGCAAGAGGTCAGCAGTTCGATTCTGCTTACCTCCACCAGAATATTCATGCAAGCTAAAGAGAAAGAATTGCGAAGGTTACGGAAGTTCCAAGGTTTTGACCCCATCGTCTAGAGGCCTAGGACATCACCCTTTCACGGTGAGTACCGGGGTTCGAATCCCCGTGGGGTCGCCAAGTTTTGTTGCACTTGGTTTGTGAGTTGAGCGAAGTACATCATGTACTGAGTTGAACAAACAAGCAAACGCAACAACCACTGCGGAGTGGTAGTTCAGTTGGTTAGAATACCGGCCTGTCACGCCGGGGGTCGCGGGTTCGAGTCCCGTCTACTCCGCCACAAAATTAAAAGCCTCGTTATGCATTGCGTAACGAGGCTTTTTACTTCTGAACATTAGCTAAAGGTTTATTTGCAGTCGCCAATACGTCGAATTTCCATCACATTGTTTGACTTTGTGTTGAACTCAGGGCTTTGCATGGTTGTTTTACTAGTGTGAATTTGAATATCCCCTTTTTGTTCTAAAGTGGCAATGCTATTCATCTTCATACCTTGTCCGGAACATGACTGTGTGTATTTCACGATATTACCTTGCTTACTGAAGTCGGTGATGGTGCATTTGAACCCCGTATCTTTTTGACCGGTCATAAACTGACGACCTTCGTCAATGTCCTTTTGGCCAGCAGGTTTAGACATTGGTTCCCAGCCGGCATACCGCTCATTTCAGTTGTCATTTTGTATTCAAACAACCCAGGCTTAGGGCCTGATGCTTTCGCCCATGCATCGTAAGCAGGGTTACCCGTTTGTGCATTTGCGACTCCAATCGCAAAACAACCTAACGCTAGACAGGCTGTTATTTTGTTCAATTTGCTTTGCATATGTTCTCCAAAAGAATTAAAAATGAATTTATTTTCACACTCTGTATATTTCACTTAGTTGATAACTGCATATCAATATATCCATATCGGTAATGATTTTTAAGCCAGTACCGATTGCAAAAATGCAGAAATATCCGCAATCTCTTTAGGGTGCACACTGTGCGGCATCGGGTAGGTATGCCATTGAACTTGGTAGCCCAAGCATGCCAACACATCGCGCGACATTTCAGCGCGGTTGATTTGCACCACTGGATCTTGCGTGCCATGCGCCATGAAAATAGGAGTGCTGGCGTTAACGGTGCTGCGCTCAGTAGCCAAGGTTGAAGCCAGAGGCAAATAGCCTGACAAAGCCATGATGCCGGCTAATTTTTCAGGATGGCGCAAAGCGGTGTGTAATGCCATGGCACAACCTTGCGAGAACCCTGCGATAACAATTTGGGATGGGTGGATGCCCCGCGCCACTTCGTTTGCAATCAGTGCCTCAATGTGCTGCAGCGATTGAGCAATGCCGGCAGCATCTTCCTGCCGCACCGCACCTGGCCCAAGTTCGGTACCAAAAATATCGTACCAAGCTGGCATGACGTATCCGCCATTGATGGTAACGGGCATGACAGGTGCATGCGGGAAGACGAAGCGTATCGCTGGGCAGCCAGTTAAATCCAATTCAGGCACGATGGCGGCAAAGTCATCGCCACTGGCACCCAAGCCGTGCATCCAAATGATGGCGGCAGTAGGGTTGGGGCCGGATTCGATTTCAATGCGTTCGAGTAATGTTGTCATGTTGATTATTTAAAGTTAAAAGATTCAAGCCAGCAAGGCTTGTGCAAATTCTTGCGCGTTGAAGGTTTCCAAGTCTTCCACCTTTTCACCCACACCCACAAAGTACACAGGCACTGCGCCTGCCGCGCGTTGACTGCCCCACAAGGCAATCGCTGCCAACACACCACCTTTGGCGGTGCCGTCCAGCTTGGTGACGATGAGTCCGGTAAGTGACAAAGCTTCATCAAAGGCTTTGACTTGCATCAGCGCGTTTTGACCCGTATTGCCGTCTATGACTAACAACACTTCATGTGGCGCTGACATTGCCCCCACGCTTACCACTGCGTGTGTTACGCTGCCCCCCGAGGGGGCTGTGCTGCCTTGAGGTGGCTCGGCGGCAGCACGGTTGTTGTCTGCCTGAGCGCCATCAGCTTTGGCAATAATGCGTTTGATTTTTTGCAGCTCGGCCATCAAGTGCAATTGCGTGGGCAAACGTCCTGCGGTGTCGATTAGCACCACGTCTTTGCCACGTGCTTTGCCGGCTATCACTGCGTCGTAGCTCACCGCTGCGGGGTCTGCGCCTTCTTGGCTGACGATGTCTACGGTGTTTCTGTCTGCCCACACGTTCAGTTGTTCACGCGCCGCTGCTCTGAAAGTGTCTGCTGCTGCCAACAAGACACTCGCGCCATGTGTGGACAAATGCTTGGTGAGTTTGCCAATTGACGTGGTTTTACCCGCGCCATTCACACCCGCCACCATCACCACTGTGGTTTTGTGCAAACCAATTTGCAATGGTTTTTCTAGCGGCTTGAGCAACTCAGCCAGCGCGTCTATCAACAAAGCTTTGACGGCTTGCAGCTCTGTGGTTTTGTTTTCCTTGACGCGGCGTTTTAAATCATCCAACAAATGCTGTGTGGCAGCTGTGCCGGTGTCGGCCATCAAGAGCGCGGCTTCCAAGTCTTCATACAGCGCATCGTCAATTTGTGTGC
This sequence comes from Candidatus Aalborgiella aggregata, assembly GCA_016705065.1. GTDB lineage: Bacteria > Pseudomonadota > Gammaproteobacteria > Burkholderiales > Burkholderiaceae_C > Aalborgiella > Aalborgiella aggregata. The sequence goes on from JADIYY010000002.1 coordinate 436,334, forward strand.
CTGTAAAAACAGTGGCTATGCTACTGCCCGTTTTGCGCAAACCAGCTTTGAGCTTGTCCAACCATGCTTTGCGCGGTGCTGTGTTGACTGCGTTTGGTACAGATTCGACTGGCGCTACTGAACTTGGCACCGCATCTGGCGCGGGCTTTTTCTTGAAGAAACTGAACATGAAATGTGGGTATGTGGGATTGAATGTATGGAACGAAGTATGCTGCTTAGAATCTACAGCTATTCTATGAAACTTGGGGGCACATTTTGAAATTTCCACTTTTGCAAGCTAAGTCTGCTTTTAGTCTGCTGGCTCTGCTTTTAGGCGCGCTGCAAAGTGCTTGGGCACAAACGCCTGCCGATAAGCCATTCAACCCAGTCAGCCCAATCACCCAATTCACACTCGCCAACGGCATCAGCGTCATGGTGCAAGTGGACAAACGCGCCCCCACCGCCGTGCACATGCTGTGGGTGCGCGTGGGCTCTATAGACGAAGTGGATGGCACTTCGGGAGTGGCGCATGTACTGGAACACATGATGTTCAAAGGCACGCCCACCGTGAAAGTGGGTGAATTTTCGCGCCAAGTGGCAGCTTTGGGTGGACAAGAAAACGCTTTTACATCACGCGACTTCACTGGCTACTACCAACAAATCCCGTCCAATAAATTAGAAGATGTGATGCGCTTAGAAGCAGACCGCTTTGCCAACAGCCAATGGGCCGATGAAGAATTTGCCAAAGAAATTGAAGTGGTGAAAGAAGAGCGCCGCATGCGCACCGAAGACTCGCCGCGCGCCCTGATGTACGAAGCACTGAACGCCAATATCTACACCACAAGCCCCTACCGCCGCCCGATTGTGGGCTGGATGAGCGACCTAGAAGCCATGAAGCCTGCTGATGCCCGTGCGTTTTTTCAACACTGGTACACACCCGCCAACGCTGCAGTGGTGGTGGCGGGCGATGTGGACGTGGCGCAAGTGAAGGCATGGGCTGAAAAGTATTACGGCAACATTCCCGCTCGCACCACAACATCTGTGACTGAGCGCAAACCGCGCACCGAGCCACAACAAATGGGCATCAAACGCTTTGATTTCAAAGCGCCGGCTGAGCAAGCCTATGTGGCGCTGGCCTTCAAAGTACCGCAAATTACCATGGAATCCATCACGGATACAAGTGCCAACGCCAAACCGCACGATGCGCTGGCACTGACAGTGCTGGCCGCCGTTCTGGATGGCTACTCAGGTGCGCGCCTAGAACGCGCATTGACGCAAGGCAACAAAGCTGTCGCCGACAGCGCAGGTGCCTACAACGGCTTGATGGGACGTGGGCCGCAAATCTTCATGCTCGAAGGCGTGCCCGCTAAAGGGAAAACAGCCTCGAAAGTGGAGGCGGCTTTGCGCGAGCAAGTGGCTTTGATTGCGAGAAATGGCGTGAGTGAAGCAGAACTCAATCGCGTCAAAACCCAATGGGTGTCACAAGAGGTGTATAAAAAAGACTCTGTCATGCACCAAGCACGTGAAATCGGCAGCTACTGGGCAGAGGGTTTTGCACCAGACACCTCAGAGCAGTTGATTGCCAAACTGCGACAGGTCACCAGTGTACAAGTGCAAGACGTAGCCAAAAAATATTTTGGTGACGACCAGCTCACAGTGGGCGTGCTGCTGCCACAGCCCATAGATAAAACTAAAAAGCCTCGCACACCTGCGATAGGTTCACGCCATTAAAGTCAACACACTCATGAATACTATAAATTTAATAGCAATTCAGGCAATTAATACGAAGTCTAGAGCCAGATTTTTCATATATTTTTGGCTCACATCGTTGTTCAGCATTGCGCTGCCGGCTTACGCCGCCCTGCCCATCACCCAATGGACGCATGCCAGCGGTGCCCAAATTTTCTTGGTGCACAGCCCAGCCATACCCATGGTGGATGTGCAAATTGATTTTGATGCAGGCAGCAGGCGTGACCCTGCTGACAAAGCCGGTTTGGCTAGCAGCACCGCGCTGATGCTTTCCAAAGGCGTTAAAGTAAATGGAACACAACCCGCTTTGAATGACAACCAACTCAGCGAAGCTTGGGCCGACTTGGGTGCAAGCTTCAGCGCACACGCCAGCGACGACCGCATGAGCTTTCACTTGCGCAGCCTGACTTACCCAGACTTGCTACCCAAAGCTACCCTGCTGGCGGCAAGGCAAATGGGACAATCCACCTTGCCAACCCCGATTTGGCTACGCGAGCGTGCCCGTTTGGTTGCCAATATCAAAGAACAAAACACCCGCCCCGCCACGCTCGCCACCCGCGCGTTTGAGCAAGCTGTGTACGGCAGACACCCTTATGGTTTTGAAGCCACTGAAGCCAGCTTGAATCGCATCACCCCGCGTGATATGCAAGCGCTATTGAACACTCAACTCTTAGCATGCCGCGCCAAGGTCAGCGTGGTGGGCGCCTTGACCAAAGCGCAAGCCGAAGAATTGGCCAGCACAGTGATGAAGTTTTTGCCACAAGCATCCAGCACGCAAGGCACAGCTTGCCCAACATTGCCTGTTGTCGATGAAGTCAAACCGCTTGCCCAAGCGGTCGACAAACGCATTCCCTTTAACGCCGCACAAGCCCAAGTCTTTATCGGCCAGCCCGGTTACAAGCGCGACGACCCGGACTTTTTTGCTTTGTTAGTGGGCAACCACATCTTGGGTGGTGGTGCATTCACTTCGCGCTTGACCAATGAGGTGCGCGAAAAACGTGGCTTGACTTACAGCGTCTACAGCTACTTTGCACCGGGCAGCCATGCCGGTGCATTCACCATCGGCCTGCAAACCCGCCCCGACCAAGCCACGCAAGCCGTGCAGGTGTCCAAAGACGTGCTGAAAGATTTTGTCGCCAACGGCCCCACAGAAGCCGAACTGAAAGCCGCCAAAGACAACCTGATAGGCGGCTTTGCTCTGCGCATCGACAGCAATGAAAAACTCTTAGGCAACGTTGCCAACATCGCCTGGAACAACTTGCCACTGAACTACTTGGACGTGTGGACCCAGCAAATCGACAAAATCACCGCGGCACAAATCAAAGCCGCTATGCAACGCAAATTGCAGCCTGAGAAGATGGTGACTGTTGTGTTGGGTGGTTCGAATTAAAGACTCTAATTTCAGTCATTTGCCTACCCAGCCACTGGCATGCTTCGTGCTATAACTGCAATCATGTCTAAACGAAATTTGATAATTGTTTTCATTGCAGCTGCCAGTGTGCTGGCGCTGGGGGCTGGGTGGTGGTTTACGCGGGCGGTGGCTGTGACGGGCGTTGAATTGCGCGTGGCACCACTGGTGCGCACTTTGCAGTTTTCTGCCAGAGTCAGCTCTTTGTCGCGTGTGGATATTGGCAGCACCATCACAGGGCGTGTGTTGCGGGTGCTGGTTAAGGAGGGCGCTGTAGTCAAAAAAGGTGACAAGCTGCTGGTTTTAGAAACTGAAGAACTCAGTGCTGCGGTGATGCAAGCGCATGCCAATGAACAATTGGCTGCCGCCAAATTGGCTGGCTTGCGCAGCACGGGGCGCAGCGCGGTGCAATCCAACGTGGCGCAAGCTGAATCGGTTTTGATTGCAGCGCAAGCTGAGTTACAACGTACCCAAAAACTGGTGGCACAAGGGTTTTTAAGCGAAGCGCGGCTGGATGAGTCTCAACGCGCCGTTGCGGTCGCACAGGCGCAAGTGGCCAATGCACAAGCACAGAAAAGTGCCAATGCCGACCAAGGCACAGACATTGTGCAAGCCCAAGCCCAGCTGACTGCGGCCAAATCAGCCACCACAGCCGCACAGGCACGCATGGCGCAAGCCGCATTGACCGCACCAGCTGATGCCAAGGTGATTGACCGCATGGTGGAGCCAGGGCAGATTGTGCAAGCAGGGCGAGCGCTATTGAGCTTGGCCACACAAAGCGCACCGCTGTTGACAGCTTTGGTAGACGAACGCTACTTGGAACAACTGCAAGTGGGGCAAAACGCAAGTGTGCTGGCAGATGCCTACCCCGGCCAACGGTTTACTGCCAAAGTGGAGGCCATCTCGCCACTGGTTGACGCGCAACGTGGTGCGATTGAAGTGAAGTTTTCCGTTACCGGCAATGCGCCTGCATTTTTGCGCGAGGATATGACTTTGTCGGTAGAAGTTGAAACAGCTAAGCGCGAGCGTGCTTTGGTCTTGCCAATCAATGCCCTGCGATCGAGCGATGCGACAAAAAATGATATAGCACAAACGTCCACCGTATTTGCTGTACAGGACGGGCGTGTGGTCGTGCGGACAGTGAAGCTGGGACTGCGCACCCTGAATGGCGTAGAAATACGGGAAGGTTTGCAAGCTGGCGAGGTGGTGATAGTGGGCGCAAGCCCAGGCGCTGGCGGCAAAGTTCGAGTTCTCATCGACAACACAATCATCGACAAGCTGTCCCAATCAGACGCCAAAGCCAAAGGTGAAGATGCGGGATCTGCCATGACGAACGCGATGGGACGCTGAAGGCTTGCCTGCATGTGGAATGTCTTAGGCTTTGAACGCACCGTGGCCATGCGCTTTTTGCGTGAAGGGCGTATGCAAACGGTGCTCATCATCGTTGGAGTTGCAGCGGGGGTTGCGGTGGTGGCCTATATTTCTGCGCTGATAACGGGACTGCAAACCAACACACTAGAAAAAACATTGGGCGCGCAGGCGCACATCACTGTCAGTGCGCCCGACGATACTGTCGCCTCAGCAAGGCTGCCTACCCGCGAAGAGGTCACTACTTTGGTGCAAACTCAGCCACGCGCACAACGCCCTCGTTCAATTTCTAATTGGCAACAACTGATACCTGTATTGGAGGCGATACCTGAGGTTTCTTCCGTATCGCCATCGGTGCTGGGTGCAGGCCTCGCCATACGTGGCGAAGCCAGCAAGTCCATTTCCTTGACCGGTGTGGAGCTAGAGCGCTACGACAAAATTGTGAGCTTGCGTTCTAAAGTCATTTCAGGCGTGGCACGCTTAGACCCTGGTGACGGCATCATTGGCAGCGAATTGGCCAACGATTTGGGCATTCGTGTGGGTGACCGATTGCTAATCAGCACGGGTACCAGCAACAACGTGTTGACCGACTCTTTGCGTGTGACAGCCATTGTTGATTTGGGTGTGCGTGAGCTGAACCGACGCAGCGTGATTGTGCCCCTGCGCGCGGCGCAAAACTTGATCAATTTGCCTGGCGGCGCCACCAACTTGGATATCACTTTGCGCGATGTGTGGATCGCACAAACTTTGGCGACAGAGCTGTCACAACGCTTTCCGTACAAAATTGAAAGTTGGCAACAAGCCAACGCGCAATTGGTCTCGGCTTTGAATGCGCAGTCTGTCAGCACCTCGCTGATACGTGTGGTGGTGATGGTGGTGGTGGTGCTGGGTATCGCCAGTGTGTTGGTGGTGTCAGTGGTGCAAAAGAGAAAAGAGATAGGTATTTTGCGCGCTATGGGAGCAACCCAAGGGCAAGTGTTGCGCGTGTTTTTATTACAAGGCGCCATTGTTGGTGCCATCGGTTCTGCATTGGGTGTGCTGCTGGCGGTGGTGCTGATTTGGGCTTTCACCCAGTTTGTGCGCGGCAGTGATGGATTGCCGCTATTTGTCATCACGCTGGCACCCGCATTGGCGCTGCGTATCGCTTTGATTGCGACGGTGTGTGGCGTATTGGCTGCCGTAGCACCTGCGCGTAGAGCCGCAGCGCTAGACCCGGCATTGGCCATCAGGATTTGAATTCAACAACGCTATGTCTACTTCAGTTCAACACCAGCCACTCATCGAGCTGAATGGCATCAAAAAGAGCTACAACATAGGCCTGCCTAATGAAGCCGAGGTGTTACATGGGCTATCTTTAAGTATTGGCACTGGCGAATTTGTGGCTTTGATTGGCCCATCGGGTTCGGGCAAAAGTACCTTACTCAATATCATTGGTTTGCTGGAGCGCATGACCAGTGGCAGTTACCACATTCAAGGCCTTGAAACCACTGGCATGGATGATGCTGCGTTGACATTGTTGCGACGACAAATGCTGGGGTTTGTCTTTCAGTTTCACCATTTGTTGCCTGCTTTTACTGCGCTGGAAAATGTGACTTTGCCTGCACTCATGCGCGAAGGCAGTGTCACTCCGGCTCAAAAAGAACGTGCGCGCGCCGTTTTAGCTGCCGTCGGTCTTGAAAATGCCATGCACAAACGACCGAGCGAACTATCGGGTGGCATGCAGCAAAGGGTTGCCATAGCCAGGGCTTTGGTTTTGAATCCACCTTTGGTACTTGCCGATGAGCCCACAGGCAATTTGGACACAGCATCGTCAAACGAGGTGTTTACCTTGCTAAGACGCCTGCATGCTGAATTAAACCTCTCATTTATCATCGTGACGCATGACCAAGGCTTGGCCGCCAGATGCGACCGTATCATTGAAATTGTCGATGGACAAATCAAACGTGACGAAGCCATCGTTGCCAAAACAGCTGGCTAAGCGGCAGGTTAAACAGCAGGTATGGCGGAATATTAGCGGTAGATTATTTGTAAATTTTCTTCAACAACTGCAGCAAAGTTTTGCGCTCTTCTTTGCTGAGTTTGGAGGTTTTGTCGATTTCTAATTCGGCTGCGGTTTTTTCGGCTTGATGCATCATGTCTGCGCCCGTGGACGTTAAATGCAAGCCCATGGCACGGCCGTCGGTGGGATGGGGATGGCGGGTGATGAGTTTGCGTTTGACCAATGTGTTGATCATGCTGACCATATTGGGCGCTTGTATGCCCAGTGCGTTGCACAATTGCTTGGAGGTGATGCCAGGGTTGTGGGTAATGAGCGACAGCACCGAAAAATCAACCGTGCGCAGCCCATACACCGCCATGCGCTGCATGAATTCATCAATGATTACCAACGCCGTGCGGCGCGCGTTGTAGCCCACCAGTGTTTCTAAATAACGGGTGTTGACTTTATCAACATGGGGAATGTGGACTGACTCTTTCATGCATGGTTGGGCGGTATTGGATTCGTCAAGCATGTTAAACGAGGCCGTGTTGTTAGACTTTGCTTTGCGTCAATCGGGCTTGAATGATTTGAACACGCATGTCAAATTCGGGCATTACAAAGTAGCGCAGCGCCTCAGCAGGTTGCTGCCAACGTGCGGTGTCTAGCGTGCTGTTGGCCTTGTTTGCGTCCACTGCGCTTTCAATTTGTTGCCATGCCCACGCCATCAGTGTGAGTGCCACGGCGCGTAAATAATCATCCGCCACCCAAAATGCCAGCTCTGCGTTGTTGCGGTTGGCTAGAACCAGCTCTTCGGTCAACTTTATGAGTGTTTTTGGCATGTAGCCGGCGTATTGATTGCCTATATTGCTATTATTTTTGTAGTATTCGCTTACTTGCTCTAAAGATGTCATCAATAGCGCCATGCCTGCACCGCCGTCAGATAGCACTTTACGCACCAATAAATCGATGGCTTGAATTTCGTTGGTGCCTTCGTAAATCATGGCCACGCGCGAGTCGCGCACATTTTGCTCTATGCCCCATTCGCGCACATAGCCGTGGCCGCCAAACACTTGCAGGCATTCGCTGCCGCCGCTGAAAGCTTGCGCAGTCCAGGCTGATTTGAGCACGGGCGTGACCAAGCTGCACCAACGTTCAGCCGCCTTTTTGCGCTCGGTATCAGGGTGGTGTTTGACCATGTCCAACTCTATTGCCGTGCGGTAAGCCAGTACACGACCGCCATCAATCCACGCACGTTGGGTATCCAAAATGCGCCGCATGGCCGGGTGTTGAATGATGAAATCAGCTTCTGCTGCGGATTTGCTGCGACCACCTGCTTGCGCTGGTGCGCGCATTTGGCGACGCTCTTTGGCATAAGCATCGGCTTTTTGCCATGCGGCTTCTAACAAGCCAATGCCTTGCAAAGCCACATGTAGCCGTGCGGCATTCATCATCACAAACATGGCATTCAATCCGCGCCCTGCTTCACCCACCAACCAGCCAGTGGCGTCATCAAAGCGCATGACGCAGGTGGGACTGCCGTGCAAGCCCATTTTTTCTTCAATGCGCTCGCACACCACGTTGCTGCGAGTACCATCGCTGTAAAACTTGGGCACTAAATACAAGGACAAACCTTTTGGGCCCGGCGGTGAATCTGGCAAACGCGCCAATACCAAATGCACGATGTTGTCGCTCAAATCATGTTCACCACCTGAGATAAATATCTTGGTGCCGTTGATTTGGTAACTGCCATCCCCTTGCACCACCGCTTTGGTGCGCGCCAAACCCAAATCACTGCCCGCATGCGGCTCTGTCAAACACATGGTGGCGAGCCATTCACCAGTGGCTACTTTTTCTAAATACTGAGCTTTGAGTTCACTGCTGGCATGGTGTTTGATGCATTCATACGCGCCGTGCAACAAGCCCGGCGCCATGGTCCAACCGTGATTGGCACCGCTGAGCATTTCATACAGCACAGCTTCCATCACAGCAGGCAAACCTTGCCCCCCATCTTCGGTGGCACAAGCCAACGCTGGCCAACCCGCTTGCCAAAATGCTTGGTAGGCATCACGAAAGCCAGGTGGCATGGTGACCCTGCCTGAATCAAATTTCGCACCCACCTCATCACCTACGCGATTCAAAGGTGCGACGACTTCACTGACAAATTTACCCGATTCTTCCAGCACCTGCTGTATCAAGTCGGCCTCAATTTCAGCAAGGTTTTGCAAGCCTTGCAGTTGCACTGGCGCTTGCAAAACTTTGTCAAGGATGAAGTGAATATCGCTTGTTCGTGCTTGGTAATCCATTCTTAATTTCTAATTGAATTGGCTTAATGAAAATGAATGAAGTGGATTTTTATTTGCAGCTGAAACTGGCCGCATCTTCCAAGGACCCGCTGCCTTTGTACTGTGCAACGGCAGGATAAGCGCACAAAGGACGGGTGCGATTAGCGGCCCATGTTTTGGGTAACTCTGCATTCACGCCACCTGCATTGCCAGCGCCGCGTACGCTGGCTGCGATGGATTGCGGTGCAATACCTTGCTCGACCCATTGCACCAAAGGTGTCAATGCATCAAACTGATCTGCAGCGGGTCCACCACTGCAATGGTTCATACCGGGCACTGAGAAATGTCGCACCACATTGCTGCCATTGGGTACGACTTGGTTGACGCGATCCACCCAAGCACGTGTATCAGCTTCTGAAAAAACTGGGTCGCTGACGCCATGGTAGGTCAACATTTTGGCGCCGCGTTTTTGCAGTGCATTCATGTACATTGGTTTATCGTGACTGGGTGGGCTCATGGTGTCGTCAGAGCTCTCGCTAAAGCCTGCAGGTTTGGCGTAAATGCCAGCGTGTAATTCATCGTAGTTGGTCGCAAAGGCTTTCACTTCACGCAATGGGCTGTTAAACACATAACTAAGAGCTCCTGGGTCTAAGGCTTGTGAATTTTGGTATTTCCATGCGGCCCAGTTCGCGCCAGCAACGCCTGGGTCATACGGAAAGCTGGCATAAAAGGGTTTGCCGTCTGTTGTTTTGCCACCGGCAAACACTTTGGCAATGGTGTTTTTTTGCAAAACACCCAAACATTTACCATTGCGCCCTACGGTGCAGGTGGGAACATCACGTTGCACATCAAATGCTTTTTGACAAGCGGCAACGTTTTGCACCATACCGTCCGTTGCGCCATCCAAAGCATCGCATTTAGCAAGTATGGCGTTGGCAACAATTTGCCTATCGTCCGCATTAAATCCCAAGCTAATGTCAGTTAATTTCACGTTGGGCACAAATGGGTGATTCAAACTTGAAGCTGCCAAAGGTGTCTCAGGCGCCAAGTCTTTCCATTGACCTGAACCCCACACTTGTGCCAAAGCAGCTTGCGGCAAACGATAGCCGGGCGCACCAACCAAATAGCCGTCGTATTGGTCTGTGAAACGCGATGCCGCCACCATGGTATGACGGCCGCCATTGGAGCAACCGCCAATGTAAGAACGGTCAGGCGCTTTGCCATAGGCCGTTGCAATTAAATTTTTAGCCATCGGTGTGAGCTTGGCAACCGCGCCATAGCCATAGTTCTGGCGTGCTTCAGGATCGCCACCAAACGATGGATTTTGATTGCCAGCATGACCCGCATCTGAGCTGATCACCGCAAAACCTTGGTGCAAAGCGCCAGTCAAAGGACCACCGCCCAATGCGCCCAAAGCCACTTGCACACTGCCGTCTAAACCGCCATTGGCTTGGTAGTAAAAGCGCCCATTCCATTGCATGGGCAAACGCATTTCAAAACCAATCGCGTAGTTTTTCCCATCAGCGCCTTTGCGCTCATCCATCACGCCTTTGACTAAGCAATGCGCGGGGGCATCGTATGCGGTTTTGGGTGCGTTGGGCGCACCACTCACAGCGACTGCGCCCGCAGCAACAGCAACGCTACTACTGATGCGAACATTGTCGTATTTAAATTTGACAGCGATGTCGTCACATTTGCCTGACATCGCTGCAGGTGCAGCTGCTTTAAGTTGTGTCGCAGTACCTTGGGTCTTATCGCCCGTATGCATACACGCTGTCAAGAGCGCCACACTGGCAACTCCTATAGAAAAAGTTACTCGTGCGGTTTTCATTTTGTGTTGTTCCTGATAGCGTGTTGTTTCAGTATTTCTTAAAATCTCAATGAAGTTGCAGATTAGGAATCTACCGAGAAACCAATGCGTTTGATCAGTGGTCCCCAGCGGTTCAATTCATCTTGTGAGCTCTTGAGTTGCTCTGCTGGTGTGCCTGGGTACGCAATCAAACCAACCACTTGCAAAGCATCCAAAACAGATTTGTCTTTCAAAGCTGCTTGAATAGCAGCATTGGCCGCGGCAACCACATTGGCAGGGGTTTTAGCGGGTGCATAAAAACCAAACCATTCTTCCACCGTCAACTCTGGGAAGCCTTGCTCTGCAAAGGTAGCGACTTCTGGCACAAAGGGTGAACGCGTTTTTCCTGATGTGGCGATGATGCGCATTTTGCCGGCTTTGTGGTTGGCAATAAAGTCACCATGTGGTGTGAACATGCAAGCAATTTGACCACCGACAACGTCGGTCACACCCGGTACTGAACCGCGGTAGGGCACGTGTTTGAATTCAAAATTTTGGTTCAACCCCAATAGTGCGCCAATAAAGTGCGGAGTCGATCCGGCTGCAGGTGAGCCATAGCTGGCTTGCGCTGGGTTGGCTTTTGCCCATGCCACAAAGTCTTTCACTGTCTTCACGGTGGCAGGCACCATAGGGCCTACTGCCAATCCGTGGTGAATCATGGAACTGGTGCCCACAGGTTGGAAGTCTTCAAATGGTTTGTATTGCAAATTTTTGAAAATATGCGGGTACAAAGAAATGGGAGAAAACGGTGTCATGGCCAGCACAGAGCCATCGGCTGGTGCGCTTTTCAGCAGATTCAGCGCAATCTGACCACCAGCGCCTGGTTTGCTGTCAATCACACCATTATTTTTGCTGTATGCAGTGCCACCAAATTTATCGGCTACGCGGCGTGCACAAATGTCACCTGCGCTGCCTGGCGGAAAGCCATATAGCACCTTGACTTGATCGATGGGCAAACCTGATTGGGCCCACGCTTGCTGAAATGCGGTGCTACCTAAAATAGCCGCACCTACAGCGGATTGAACGAATTGACGACGATTTGTCATGCTGGTCTCCTTTACTTGGTTGAAATACACGGGTGAAAAACTGAACTAAGTTGGTTTCAAAATATGCTGCAAAGTGCCATCGTGCAACTTTGCAACCGTATCAACGCGGTGTGCCAGCACCGCACGTTGGTTAATGGATCCTTTGTCTGTGACCTCACCACGGTCTATGGTGGGAGGTTCTGCCAACAAACACATGCGTGCAATGCGGCTGGCACTGCCAGTGGCGGTCTTGGACAAATCGTTGATGACGTTTTGAAAATGCGCTACGACTTTGTCACTGGCCAAAACATCAGCCAGTGGCACGTTGGCATCCATGCCACTGAGCTCTCGCACTTTGGCACTAGGAAACACCATGGCACCGACCTCTTTCAAGTTGATGCCCGTGAGCACCACATCTTGAATATAGGGTGCGCCAGCGGCAATGATTTTGGCGCGCAATGGTCCGACGCTGACGAATGTGCCAGTAGCGAGTTTGAAATCTTCGGCAATGCGACCATCAAACTTCAAACCCAAATGCACATCTGTTTCGTCAATCCATTTAACAGCATCACCTGAGCAAAAGAAGCCCTCTTCATCAAAACTCTCAGAAGTGTCTTCAGGTGCACGCCAGTAACCTGGGGTGATGTTAGGACCTTTGTAACGCACCTCGGTTTTACCTTGCATGTCCACCAATTTAATGGTCATGCCTGGTGTAGGCACACCCAAGTCACCTGCTTTTACATGGGGGTTGGTTACAAAAATCGCAAAGGGTCCAGATTCGGTCATGCCCAAACCTGTGGTCATCACAATGCGTTCGCCAACTTCTTTTTCTTGTGCGGCATACAAGCTGTCCCATAGAGGTTGTGCCAATGCAGCACCTGCGTAGAAGAACATTTTGACCTTTGATAGCAAATTGGCTCGCAATGCATCGTCGCTGTGCATGGCATGGGCAATGGCTTCAAACCCTGTAGGCACATTGAAGTAAACCGTAGGGGCTATCTCGCGTAAATTGCGCAAAGTCTCCCCCATCAAAGCGGGAGTCGGTTTACCATCGTCAATGTACAAAGTGCCTCCGTGGTACACCACCATGCCAAAATTATGGTTGCCACCAAAGGTATGGTTCCATGGCAGCCAATCAACCAGCACCAATGGTTCTTGCGCTAAAACCGGCATGCTTTGTGCCATTTGCTGTTGGTTTGCACACCACATGCGCTGTGTATTAATCACCGCTTTGGGCATCTTGGTCGAGCCACTGGTGAAAAGAAATTTGGCTATTGTGTCAGGCCCAGTGGCCTGCATGGCGGCATCCACCGCCGCAGTTGCAGCAGTTGCAGTCAATGCATCAAAAGGTGTGACTTGCCGCCCGTCTAAATTTTCTTCGACTCCATCCGTTACAACCACTTCAATACTCGGATCAACCGCTGCCGCAATGGCTTTACCATAACGTGCCGCATCAGCAGCAAACACCATTCCTGGTGTCACTGTTTTAAGCACATGGCGTAGTTTGTCGTAATCTTGACTGATGAGTGAGTAGGCTGGCGAAGTGGGTACAAATGGCACGCCTGCCACCAAACAGCCCAAAGCCAAGAGCGCATGCTCCAAATCGTTTTCAGACAAAATCACCACAGGGCGTTCTGCACTCAAACCACGGTTGATCAAACTTTGGGCAATGTTGCGCGCTTGTGTCCATGCCTGTGCATAGCTGATGTGTTTCCAAGCACCAGTACTGCCATCTGGCAACTTTTCACGCCGTGCCATAAAGGTACGATCAGGGCAGGTTTGAGCCCAATGCTGCAAGCGGTCTGTGATGCGATCGGGAAATGCTTGCAAGGTTTGTTCGGCGCTCACGTAGTGCACGCCTGATGCACCATCTTTCACAGAAACGCGTGTCACACCAAAGGTAAGAGGTCTAAATTTGGGAGTGCTCATGAAAATATCAGCGCTGAAATTGTGTAAGTTAATATTGCCAATGGATTTAAGACTTCTGCACTTTCGCGGCACGTCCTTCTAAAAAAGCCCGCACGCGGTCTTTGGCTTCGGGTGCGCTTTGCGCAATTGCGGCCATCATGGCTTCGGTCATGAATCCTTGATCTGCAGGCTGGTCAGCAATTCGCGGCAACACGTGCGTCAGAGCGTAATTGGTCATGGTGGCATTGGTGGCAATGCGTTTGGCAAGTTCTAAAGCTTTTTCAAATGCAGTGCCGGTAGGCACCAAGTACTGCGCCAAACCGATGCGTTCACCGTCTTGCGCGTTATAGACACGACCTGTCAACATCATGTCGGTCATGCGCGCTGTGCCAATCAGTCGGGGAATGCGAACTGCGCCGCCGCCGCCCACAAAAATGCCGCGCGAACCTTCAGGCAACGCATAGAAAGTAGTCTCATCTGCTACCCGAATGTGGCAAGCACTGGCCAATTCAAGCCCACCGCCCACGACTGCGCCATGCAGTGATGCCACCACGGGAACAGGCCCGTATTGAACACACTCCAAAGCCGCGTGCCACATGCGCGAATGGAAAACTCCTTCTGAAGCATCACGCTCTTGCAGCTCACTTAAATCCAATCCTGCGCAGAAATGCTCGCCTTCGCCGTCAATCACTGCGGCTCGCACCGTCTTAGGCAGTTTTTCAAAAATGTCACGAATCGCCAGTATCAAACCATCATTGATGGCGTTTCGCTTTTTGCCACGTGTTAAACGGATCACCGCGACTTCCGGGTGTCCGCTTGCGAGTTCGAAGTGAATATCCTTGTTTGTCATTATTTTCTTGATTGTGTTAGTTTTTGGGCTTGATTATGGTTATCAAATATAACTATAATCATTTGACTTGGCGACCCATTTTTGGCTTATTTTCTAAGTATTTTCCCTATGCACGGTATCAAATCCAGTGTCAAAGTTGCAACAATCTATCAAGGAGACTTTCATGGACTATAAAAATTTGGTGGCGATTGATATTCATACCCACGCCGAAGTCAGCTGCTGGAATCCTTTTGACAGTTATGGCGAAGAATACGACAAGGCGGCAGACAAGTATTTCAAAAATGGCAAACGCCCAACCATTGCCGAAACTGTGGCTTACTACCGTGAGCGCAAAATTGGTTTGGTGATGTTCACCGTAGATGCCGAATCAAAAATGGGCAGACGCCGCATACCCAACGAAGAAATAGCCGAAGCCGCCAAAGCCAATTCCGACATGATGATTGCTTTTGCCAGCATCGACCCTCACAAAGGGAAAATGGGCGCACGTGAAGCACGCAAATTGATTGAAGAACATGGCATCAAAGGCTTCAAGTTTCACCCCACGGTGCAAGACTATCACCCCTACGACAAAATGGCTTGGCCGATTTATGAGGTGATTGCCGAGTACAAAATGCCCGCCATCTTTCACACCGGTCACAGCGGCATTGGCAGTGGCATGCGCTGTGGCGGTGGTTTGCGTTTGGCGTTGAGCAACCCCATGCACTTGGACGAAGTGGCCATTGATTTCCCCGACATGCAAATCGTGATGGCACACCCCAGCTTTCCATGGCAAGACGAGGCTTTGAGCGTGGCCACTCACAAACCCAATGTGTGGATTGATTTGAGTGGCTGGAGTCCCAAATATTTCCCTAAACAATTGGTGCAATACGCCAATACCTTGTTGAAAGACCGTATTTTGTTTGGCAGTGATTACCCACTCATCACCCCCGACCGTTGGATGAAAGATTTTGAGGAAGCTGGCTTCAAGCCCGAAGTAATGCCTGGTATTTTGAAAGACAACGCAGTGCGATTGTTGGGATTAGCACAAAGCAGCTGATGCAATAATCAGAGCATGTCTAAGCTCAAGCCCATCACGCCTAAAAAGAAACCAACTCTAAAACGACCAAGCACACCGCCAGGTGAAGTCCGCATCATCGGTGGACAATGGAAGCGAACCAAGCTAGCTGTAGCGCACTTCCCAGGCCTGCGTCCTACACCCGATCGCGTTCGCGAGACCTTGTTCAACTGGCTGGGGCAAGACATGAGTGGCATGCATTGTGTCGATGCCTTCGCAGGCACGGGTGTATTGGGGTTTGAAGCAGCTTCACGCGGTGCTGCACATGTGCTGATGGTAGAACAACAGTCGCAAGTGCTGGCGCAATTGCAATCAACTGCCACCAAATTACAAGCCAAGACAGTAAAAGTCGAGCGTGGCGATGGTGTGAGCGCCTTGAAAATCATTTCTGCCAAAAGCATCGATGTGGTGTTTTTGGATCCGCCCTTTGATGCAATTGGCGTGGCCGATGCAGCCCTTTCTGCAGCCAGCCGCGTGGTCAAAGACACTGGTTACATCTATTTCGAATCACCCAAAGCCTTAACTGCAGATGAAGCCGAAGTTTATGGCTTGCTGCTGCACCGCCAAGGCAAAGCAGGCATGGTGCACTACCATCTGCTGCAACGCATACCAGCAATCTCAAAAACCGATTGACCCCAGTCAATTCACTTGATTACGTGGGTGCACTATCAGATTGTGCGTAATTTGAGATAATCCCTGCATGTCCAAACCCGCTACTCCAAATCGCATTGCCGTTTACTCAGGCACGTTTGACCCTTTCACTTTAGGGCACGAAGACGTGGCGCGCCGCGCTGCGGGTTTGTTTGACACACTCATCATCGCAGTGGCTGCCGCACACCATAAAAAAACACTTTTTAACCTTGAAGCCCGTATAGATATTGCCAAGACTGCTATTAAAAATATAGCTAACGTGAGTGTCTTGCCATTTGATGGCTTGATCATGGACTTTTGCAAACAACAGTCCGCCACCGCCGTGGTACGCGGCGTACGCAATGTGACCGACTTTGACTACGAAGCACAAATGGCGGCCATGAACCGCAAATTGCGACCAGAGGTTGAAACCGTTTTCTTGCTGCCAAGCCTTGATTTACAGCCCATCAGCAGCACATTGGTGCGAGAAATCAGCAAACTCGGTGGCGATGTCAGTCAAATGGTCAGCCCCGAAGTTGCCAAAGCTTTGGCTGCAGCCCATTCCAAATAGACAACAGGATTTTCAAATATGGCACTGATGATTACCGACGAATGCATCAATTGCGATGTGTGCGAGCCTGAATGCCCGAACGATGCCATTCACATGGGCAAAGAATATTACGAGATTGATTCCAACAAGTGCACCCAATGCATTGGCCATTTTGACGAACCCCAATGCCGCGAAGTTTGCCCTGTTGACTGCATCCCCTTCGACCCTAAACACGAAGAGGACGAAGAAACTCTGTGGGCTAAATACCGTCGCTTAACGGCTGCGAAGCAGGCGGTTTGACATCTTTTGGCTGCGAAGCAGGCAGCTTGTCATCTTTTGGCTGCGAGGCAAGCGGCTTCACAGCACCATCAGGCTTTGGCGGCTTGGGCCTAGGTGGTTTACTGGTGTGAATCTGCAGCATCGCTTTTTCCATATCACCCGCTAAAAAATCAGGCACCGCTTTAAGGCTGCGGTCTATGGTTTGATCAATGGCGATGCGTTCGTCCAGAATTGGTTTTTTCAGCACCCAATCGGCCACATCTTTGCCCACGCCGGGGTGACCAATGCCGATGCGCAAGCGCCAGTAATCACCAGTACCCAATTTGGCATGGATATCGCGCAAGCCATTGTGTCCAGCATGACCGCCAGCAAACTTCACTTTCGCTTGTCCAGCTGGTACATCCAATTCATCATGCACGACCAAAATTTCATCCGGTGCAATTTTGAAAAATTTGGCTAAGCTGGCAACCGATTTGCCAGATAGATTCATGAACGTTTGCGGTTGTAGCAACCAAACAGTTTGCCCTTTAACCGTGGCTCGCCCGACCATACCAAAGTGGCTTTTGTCCATTGACATGGGAGCATTAAGTTGTCGCGCCAATTCGTCGATGAACCAAAAGCCCGCATTGTGGCGCGTAGCCGCATAGTCTGGGCCCGGATTACCCAATCCGACAAATAGTTTAATCATGCGGTTTGCAATCTGCGAATGAAAATCAAGAAACCAAGAGCTTTTCAATCAAGGCATGCAGCTCCGCAAAATTGGGCTCGCCCACATAGCGCTTCACGATTTGCCCTTGTTTGTCCACCAAGTAGGTGGTGGGTGTGAGTTTCACATCGCCCCATGCTTTGGCCACAGCGCCTGTGTTGTCAATGGCAACTTTGAATGGCAGCTCGCGCGTTTTGGCAAAATGCACCACATAGGCGGGGGTGTCATAGTCCATTGCCACGGCCATTGTTTCATAGCCCTTTGCCTTGTATTTTTGATGTGTTTCGACCAATTTGGGCATTTCAGCGATACAGGTTACGCAACTGGTTGCCCAAAAATTCACCAAGGTTACTTTGCCTTTGAAATCAGCCGTGTACTGTTTGCTGCCATCGAGCAAAACAAAAGTTGATTCAGGCGCAGGCTCTTTGCCTGCCGTCAAGAACACGGTGGCACTGATGGCTAAAACGGCAATGCCAATGGCGGCAGTCAGGTATTTCTTCATGCGTTTATTTTCGCAGAGATTGCGGGCTGATGCACAAATCACCCAAGTAGGTCTCAATCAGGCAAAACCCACAGCAAACGCTTTTTTTCTATCATGCATAACCTTATGCAAATAATGCATAAATTTCCCTGTGATTGACAGATAACGCGCGGTTTGGCTCCATAGAATCAATCCAATTTTTTTAAACTTTGGAGTAATCTGATGACTGCACCCGCCTTGAACGCACCTGCGTATGTGAAGAATGCCAAGTTGATCGCTTGGGTGGCCGAAATGGCCGCATTGACCAAACCCAAAGACATTTATTGGTGCGATGGCACTGAAGAAGAATACCAACGCCTGTGCCAACAATTGGTCGATGCCGGCACTTTCAAAAAGCTCAACCCTGCCAAGCGCCCTAACAGCTTCTTAGCCTGTTCAGATCCATCTGACGTGGCCCGCGTGGAAGACCGCACCTACATTTGTAGCGAGAAAAAAGAAAACGCAGGCCCTACCAACAATTGGATGGCACCTGCAGACATGCGTCAATTGTTGCAAACCGGCAAAGACGGCCAAAAAGCTTTGTTCGATGGCTGCATGTCAGGCCGCACCATGTATGTGGTGCCATTTTCTATGGGCCCATTGGGCAGCCCGATTGCCCACATTGGCATTGAGTTGTCTGACAGCGCCTATGTGGCCGTGAACCAACGCATCATGACCCGCATGGGCAAAGCCGTGTACGACGTGCTGGGCGCTGATGGCGCTTTTGTGCCTTGCATGCACACCGTGGGCGCGCCTTTGGCCGCTGGACAAGCCGATGTGAAATGGCCTTGCAACACCACCAAATACATTGTCCACTACCCAGAAACACGTGAAATCTGGAGCTATGGCTCTGGCTACGGTGGCAACGCTTTGTTGGGCAAAAAATGCTTTGCCTTGCGCATTGCATCCAATATGGGCCGCGACCAAGGCTGGTTGGCTGAGCACATGTTGATTTTGGGCGTGACCAATCCACAAGGCAAGAAATACCACATCGCAGCTGCTTTCCCATCTGCTTGCGGCAAAACCAATTTCTCTATGTTGGTGCCGCCAGCAGGTTTTGAAGGCTGGAAAGTCACCACCATCGGCGACGACATTGCTTGGATCAAACCACATGCTGATGGCAAGATGTATGCCATCAACCCTGAAGCAGGTTATTTTGGTGTCGCGCCTGGTACCAACATGCATACCAACCCCAATTGCATGCGCTCGCTCGATAAAAACGTGATTTTCACCAACGTGGCACTGACCGACGATGGCGATGTGTGGTGGGAAGGCATGGAAAAAGACACAGGCAAAATCCCAGACCATTTGATTGACTGGCAAGGCAAAGACTGGACACCGCAAATCGCCAAAGAAACTGGCGCAAAGGCTGCGCACCCCAATTCACGTTTCACCGTGTCCGCCATCAACAACCCCGCTTTAGATCCTGAGTGGGACAACCCCAACGGCGTGGCGATTGATGCCTTCATGTTCGGCGGCCGTCGTTCCACCACCGTGCCTTTGGTCACCGAAGCACGCAGCTGGATGGAAGGTGTCTACATGGCAGCCACCATGGGCTCTGAAACCACAGCAGCAGCGGTCGGTCAAATGGGTGTGGTGCGCCGCGATCCGTTTGCCATGTTGCCATTCTGCGGCTACAACATGAGCGATTACTTCAAGCATTGGCTGGACATGGAGCACAAATTAGAAGAGTCTGGCCATACCTTGCCCAACATCTACTGCGTCAACTGGTTCCGCAAAGGCGCCGATGGCAAATTCGTTTGGCCCGGTTACGGTGAAAACATGCGCGTCATGAAATGGATGATTGACCGCATCGAAGGCAAAGCCACACAGTCACCACAAGCACAAGAAAATATTTTTGGCTTAAGCCCCAAATACAAAGACTTGAACTGGTCTGGTTTGGCATTCAGCCAAGACGAATTCAACACCGTTACCAGCATTGACAAAGCGGCTTGGACCGATGAGTTGAAACTGCATGACGAGTTGTTCACCCAACTGGCCTACCACCTGCCTGCCGAATTATCACAAACCAAAGCGCAACTGCAAGCGCGTGTGGCTGCGCTGTAAAGCAAACGTCATATAAGACGCTGGCAGAGGCAATTATTTATATAAAATTGACCTCTAGCCGGCGTATTTATTGCCTATATTGCTATCAAATAGATAGCGATTAGCACGTTTAGCGCGTTTTTGCGTGATAACTGCCTGTTCCTCGACTGAATAATTCATCCTGCGCCAATAGCTGGCCAGGCGGGATATCGGCCTTGTCTTCAATCTGCGCATAAAGCGGTGCAAAATCAATTTTGGCCAGAGCTAGCAAGTCATCCAAACTCTGAATGACAAAATAGGTTTCCTGAAAATCGTCGATGCGGTAATCGGTTTGCATCACGCGCTGCAAGTCAAAGGCCACACGATTGGGCGATGCATCCTCCAAGGCGAAGAGGCTTTCGGAATGCGACGAGGCGATGCCCGCCCCATAAATACGCAAACCGTCTGCCTGCTTGACCAAACCAAACTCCACGGTGTACCAATACACCCGCGCCAAATTCGTCAGTTTACCCAGCTTTTGCGCACGCAAGCCACCCACGCCATAGGCTTGTATAAAGTCGGCTAAGGCGGGGTTCATCAGCATGGGCACGTGGCCAAAGACGTCGTGAAATACATCAGGCTCTTCAAGGTAATCCAGTTCGTCTGGTTTGCGAATGAACTGCCCTGCTGGGAAACGCCGGTTTGCCAAGTGCTCAAAAAAAACATCATCTGGCACCAAGCCAGGTACGGCGACGACCTGCCAACCAGTGCGTGGCAGCAACACCTCGTTCAATTTGTGGAAGTCTGGAATTTCGTCTGCGACCATGGGCAAGTCACGCATGCCCTGCACAAATTCGTCGCAGGCGCGGCCCGGTAGCAGCTTGGATTGGCGCTCAAACAGCGTTTTCCAGGTCGCGTGATCAGCGGTGCTGTAGCTGCTCCAGCCTTGGTCAATCGTCCAGTCTGGACGGGTGACTTGATTGGCTTTCATGGCGCATGAAAGTTGGCAAAAGCGGCGTCAGCATAATGCGCCAAATCAATATCCTGCTGCGACAAGCCATTCACATCATGCGTTGTCAGTGTGATGGTGACACGGTTGTACACATTGAACCACTCGGGGTGGTGATTGCGCTTTTCTGATTGAATGGCAATTTGCGTCATGAAGGCAAACGCTTGTGCGAAATCTGCCAAGACAAATTCGCGGGTAATGGCACCGCGCACGTCGTCATGCTTCCAATTCGGCAGGGTTGCGAGCAACTCTGTAGAGGATGTCTTGTTTAATTTTTCAACCATAAAATGTACCTCTAGCCGGCGTATTAATTGCCTAAGTTGCTATTAAAATTGCAGCATTTATGCGTATTTAGCAGTGCCGAACGCTTGGATTCGACTAATCAATTTTGATGCCAGCTGACTTGATCAGCGCACCGTATTTAGCGTGTTCAGCTTGCACAAATTTGGCAAATTCGGCAGGGCTTAAACGCTCGGGTGTGAAACCCATTTTGCTGAATTTGTCTTTGTTTTCAGCTGCGTTCATGGTGTCTGCAAACGCGTTGGCGTATTTTTGAACATCCGCATCGCTCAGGTGGCTGGGTGCAAAAATGCCAAACCAAGTTGATACATCAAAACCTTTTACAGTATCGTTAATGGGTGGAACATCTGGCAAAGCTTCGCTGCGTTTTTGTGTGGTCACACCCAGTGCCAATAATTTGCCGGCGCGGATTTGCGTGAGAGCCGATGCCAAGTTGTCAAACATCACATCCACTTGCCCTGACAATAAAGCCAACTGTGCTGGTCCTGCCCCTGAATATGGAATATGCACCATGCTGCTTTGCGTGAGCGACTTCAACATTTCACCCGCAATGTGCCCAATGCTGCCATTGCCGCCAGAGCTGTAATTCAGCTTACCCGGATTTTTTTTGATGTACGCCACCAAGTCAGCGCGTGCTGCGAATATTTAATTTATTGGCTTGCTCAACATTCATCACCAACACATTGGGTATTTGCGCCACCAAAGTGACTGGTTTGAAGTCTTTAATGGGGTCAAACGGGTAGTTGGGCATCAGCCACGGGTTGGCAGCGTGCGTGGCGATGGCACCCATCAGCAACTGTTGGCTGCCTGCAGCTGACTTGGCAACTTGGTTGGCACCGATGGTGCCTCCCGCGCCAGGTTTGTTTTCAACCACAACTGTTGTGTCCAACTTGCTGCGTGCACCATCAGCCAATATGCGGGCTGAAATATCCAATGGACCACCTGCGGGGTAAGGCACAACAATGGTGATGGGCTTGTTTTGCGCCACAACCAGGGTAGGTAGAGTGACGATGGCACTGGCCAACAAGGCTGGCAACAATGACAGTGCGAGGGTGAGTTGACGACGGTTCATGTGGGTGTCTTTCTAAAAATTGCTGAATAAGTGATGATAAACGCACAAAAATTTAAGTTTCCACCTCTAAATCAGTTAATTTTGCTGCGTTGCAACAATTTATCGCTGGACTTCTTCGGGTTTACCCTTATATTGTCAGTGTGAAGAAAACTAAACACATCGAGATTATCCCTATACGCACTTTGAGCGCTTGGCACAAAGGGCGCATCGCTGCGCATTTGCTCGCTTTAAGTGAGGAGGATCGCTATTTGCGTTTTGGATACAACGCCAGTGACGCACAAATTCAAAGTTACATCGATGGATTGGACTTTGAACGCGATGATTTTTACGGCATTTTTAACCGCAATTTAGATTTACTGGCCGTTGCGCACATTGCCTTTACCACAGGTCTCGACCAGCAACGCCATGCTGAATTTGGCGTGTCGGTTAACAAAGCGGCGCGGCATCGTGGCTACGGATCGCGTTTGTTTGAGCGTGCAGCCTTGCGCGCACGCAATGAGGGTGTCGCCATCATGCACATCAATGCCTTGAGTCAAAATTCGGCCATGATAAAAATTGCGCGCAAAGCGGGTGCCTTGGTCGAAAACCATGGCTCAGACTCGGAAGCCCATTTGAAATTACCCCATGCAACCTTGTCATCTCGGCTGTCTGAGATGATGGAAAGCCACATGGCGCAGATTGATTACGGCATCAAATTTCATGCGAAAAATGCGCAAAAATTTTGGTCAGTTTTGAACGGTCACTGACTTCAGCTATCCTATAGGCTTCGCAACAACTGCGCACAGCCTTGACGGCATTAAAAAACGTGTGCGCCACTGTCAGTGTCAGAACCGAGTCCCAAAAGTAAAACGATTGATAAAACAGCGACTACTGAACGATCTTTGTTCAAAAAAATCGTTGAGTTTCTGAACCCAGGCCCTGATTCCAAAGATGAACTGATTGAGTCTTTGGCAGAAGCCGAGGACAACGACGTGATAGGCGCGCAAAGCCGTGCCATGCTTGAAGGCGTGATTCGCATGGCGGACATGACCGCAGGCGATGTGATGGTGGCCGTGTCACGCATTGATTTACTGAACATTGATGCCGATGCAGATGAGCTGATGCACCAAGTGATAGACACCGCGCACTCACGCTTCCCCGTTTACGAAGGGGAGAAAGACAACATCATCGGCATATTGATGGCGAAGGATTTACTCAAATTGCAACGTGCGCCTGAGCTGAATATTCGCACACTTCTACGCCCACCCGTTTTTGTGCCAGAGTCCAAAGGTCTGAACGATTTGTTGCGCGAATTCAAAGGCAACCGCAACCATTTGGCGATTGTGATTGATGAGTTTGGTCGCATGGCAGGTCTCATCACCATTGAAGATGTGTTGGAAGAAATTGTCGGCGAGATTGAAGACGAATTTGATATTGACGACGACCAAGGCGATATTTTTGGTCTGGCCGATCAAACCTACCGCATCAGCGGCGATACCGCGATTGAGCGCGTGAACGAAACTTTCAACGTTACCTTACTAGAAACCGACTCTGACAACCAATTTGACACCATTGGAGGCTTGGTGGCGCATGAAATGGGGCATGTGCCCAAACGCGGCGAAAAAACCGTGCTCAATGGTTTGAGTTTCACCGTGCTGCACACCAAAGGTGGCGCTGTGAAGTGGTTCAAAGTGATGCCTGAACATTTAGCCAAATAGTTGAAGCACGCTGTCTATCGTTCACCATGTTGTTGAAAAAATGGCTTTCTACAGGCATGCTCTTGCTTGCAGGCTACCTGCAAGCAGTGAGTCTGGCTTGGCCTTTTCAGATAGGCATTGAACAACTGGGCATCGTACAAGGACAAGCATTGTGGTGCTTGCAAATACTGGCATTGGCCGTGTTGGCATATGCTTTGTTGCTGGCCAACTCTGTTAAGCAAGCGGCATGGCAAGCTTGGTTGTTCAGCACCGCTTGGATGGTGGGCAGCGTGTGGTGGTTGTACATTTCCATGCACACCTACGGCGGCTTG
This sequence comes from Candidatus Aalborgiella aggregata, assembly GCA_016705065.1. GTDB lineage: Bacteria > Pseudomonadota > Gammaproteobacteria > Burkholderiales > Burkholderiaceae_C > Aalborgiella > Aalborgiella aggregata. Next base: position 460,883 of record JADIYY010000002.1, read on the forward strand.
CCAGCAGGCTTGGCCGCTTTTGCAGTGCTGCTGTTGGCTGGCTGCTTGGCGCTCTTCTACACTTTAGTTTCAGTGCTTTTTAGGCATCTAGCCGGCGTCAATACTGCCTACACTGCTATTATTTTTGCAGCATGCTGGTTGTTTGCTGAATTGGCACGTGGCACGTGGCTCACTGGTTTGCCTTGGGGCGCGGTAGGCTATGCACATGTGGATGGTCCTTTGTCTGGGCTGGCAGCGTATTTGGGCGTGTATGGCATGAGCTTTGTTGCCGCGTTTTTTGCCATGCTTTTGGCCCAGTTTTTAGCCCAAGTATGGGGTAAACCAAGCGGCAAGTCCTCGCCAACGCGCAAGAGCCTATTAAATCAAAGCGTGATGGTGACAATGCTCGTAGCTGCCACCTACCTGTATTCAAAAACCGAACCAAGCACCACTTACGCACACAGCGCACCCTTGCAAGTCACGCTGCTGCAAGGCAATATTCCACAAAACGAAAAATTCATTGTGGGTACTGGCATGGCAACAGCGCTGTCATGGTACCAAGCACAACTCTTAAAAACATCCAACAGATTGGTGGTCGCGCCTGAAACAGCTTTACCTTTGCGCATGGCACAGCTGGAACCGAATTACTGGAAAAGCATCACTGATCACTTCAACCAAGCGGGCAGTCAACAAGCGGCATTGATTGGCTTGGTAGGCAGTCGCTCTGACGGCTACACCAATGCGGTGGTGGGATTAAAACCCCAAGCCCAGACCAATCAATCGCTGCTTCTAAGCAAACCCTATCAATACGACAAGGTGCACTTGGTGCCTTTTGGTGAATTTTTTCCACCATTTGCGCAGTGGTTCATCAACTTGATGAACATCCCACTGGGCTCGTTTCAACGTGGCAATGCAATGCAAGCACCATTTGAATGGCAGGGTGAACGACTGGGCTTGAACATCTGTTATGAAGATTTATTTGGAGAAGAGCTGGCTCAACGCTATGCCAAGCCAAACACTGGTCCAACCATTTTGGTCAATGTCAGCAACATTGCTTGGTTTGGCAACAGTGTCGCCATCGATCAGCATTTAAACATTGCCCGCATGCGCTCAATGGAGCTGGCCAAGCCCACCATTCGCGCCACCAACACAGGCGCTACAGCCATCATTGATGCACAGGGCAAGGTCACACAGTCTTTAGAGCGTCACACCCGTGGTGTGTTAGTGGGCGAAGTCAGTGGCAACACCAGCATCACTCCCTATGCTTGGGTGGTGTCGCGTTTTTGGTTGTGGCCTTGGTATTTTTTTGCAGTGATTGTGTTGGGTTTGGCTTGGCGACTTAAATTGTCACGGCGCAACTGAGGCGCCGGTTACGCCATGACTAGCCATGGCAGCAGCCACAAAGCCTGAAGTTTTCATTTCATTCACAAACGCGTTCACAAAGTCTGCCACTTCAGCGCCATATTTTTTGGGTACGCCCATGGCTTGTTCAATCACCATGAAGTGACCGTCCAAAAGTCGCAATTTTGGATTGGTTTGTGCTTTGGATTGCAGTGCTTGCTTGATGCCGGCTGCCACTTCCAAACCTTGATCTAAAAATGCCTCCACCACGCCGGCCACATTCGCTTCGCGCACAAGCTGTGCATGTTTGATTTCACGGCTCAAAAACAAATCGTAAGCACTGCCCGTGCCCACTGCGATGCGGTTGCCAGCCGCATCCACCTGCGTATTGTTTTGAATCGGCGAATCTTGTCGCACCAAATAACAGCCCTCAATCAGCACATAGGGCGCCGTAAAGGCAATTTCAGCGCCGCGCAAAGGGTCTATCGCAAAGAAGCCCACATCAGCTTGCTGCTCGTTCAAGGCCGCAACCGATTTGGCTGCGCCAGTGACAACCAGCAGCTCGAGCGGTACACCCAAACGCTTGGCCAGTTCGTGCGCCAGATCAACAGACACGCCAATAGGCTGTTGATTAACATCCAATTTGGCCAATATCGGATTGCCTAAATTGATGGCAGCACGCAGTTTGCCGGTGGGACAGAATATGGAACGAAGTGTGTTTAACATGATAGAGAGCAATAAGAATGGAAAGAAACGCTTAAATAAGGAGGACAGTAAAAAATACTACCTTAAAATCTAGGTACTATGCTTACATTTCAGCAAATCATTCTCAAACTTCAATCCTATTGGGACGCCCAAGGTTGCGCACTGCTACAACCCTATGACATGGAAGTGGGTGCTGGCACTTCGCACACCGCTACATTTTTAAGAGCGCTAGGGCCTGAGCCTTGGAAAGCCGCTTATGTGCAGCCCAGCCGCCGCCCGAAAGACGGCCGCTATGGCAACAACCCCAATCGCATGCAGCACTATTACCAATACCAAGTGGTACTAAAGCCCGCACCCGCCAATATTTTGGATTTGTACTTGGGCAGCCTAGAAGCGCTGGGATTCGATTTGAAAAAAAACGATGTGCGTTTTGTTGAAGACGATTGGGAAAACCCAACTTTAGGCGCATGGGGATTGGGCTGGGAAGTGTGGCTCAACGGCATGGAGGTGACGCAGTTCACCTATTTTCAGCAAGTCGGTGGCATTGATTGCAAACCGATCACGGGCGAAATCACTTATGGCCTAGAGCGCCTTGCCATGTATTTGCAAGGTGTGGACAGTGTGTATGACTTGAAATACACCGAGAGTTTGAGTTATGGGGATGTTTTCTTGCAAAACGAGCAAGAGCAATCGGCCTACAACTTTGAGCACAGCGACACCGACTTTTTATTCACCGCGTTCACCGCACACGAAAAGCAAGCCAAATATTTGATGGAACAACAACTCGCCCTGCCCGCTTACGAGCAAGTGCTGAAAGCCGCACACACATTCAATTTGCTAGACGCACGCGGCAGCATCAGCGTCACAGAACGCGCTGCCTACATGGGCCGTATCCGCAATATCTCACGCAGCGTGGCGCAAAGTTATTTGGAATCTAGAGAGCGCCTCGGCTACCCTATGGCACCGAGCGACTGGGTGGCGCAAGTGGCACCCCTGATGCCTACGACGTCTTCAAAGCAGGCAAACACTAAATGCCAACACAAAATTTACTAGTCGAAATTCTTGTTGAAGAATTACCTCCTAAAGCGCTTCAGCGTATTGGTATTGCATTTGCAGATGCCGTTTACAGCTCATTAGTTGATTATGACTTGATTAGTGAAGGAGAAGACCTTTCTACTGGCCGCACTCAGCCTTGGACTTGGTATGCATCACCACGTCGCCTAGCTGTCTTTGTTCGTGATGTTTTGGAGCAAGCTCCAGATCGGCAAATAGATCAGAAACTAATGCCCGTTAGTGTCGGATTAGACAGCTCCGGCAATGCCACTCCTGCATTACTGAAAAAACTTGCAGCTTTTGCAGCCGATGCGTCAGCAGTTGCTGGCATTAAAGCGTGCACCCGACGGCAAGGCAGAAGCTTTGTTTTACGACAGTAAAGTTAAAGGCGTATTGCTAGCCGACGGCTTACAAAAAGCTGTGTTCGATGCGATTGCCAAGCTCCCCATCCCTAAGGTGATGAGCTACCAGCTGGCGGAAAATTGCGATATGCCGGGCTGGAGCAGCGTTAGCTTCGTTCGTCCTGCTCATAAATTAATAGCATTATATGGAACAAATACTCTGGCTATAACCGTTTTAGGTCTTAAATCGGGGCGAGAAACATTGGGTCACCGGTTTGAGGCGGCTGTTTCACCCGTTGTCATCAAAGACGCCGACAGCTATGCCGAAACGCTGTTAAAAGAAGGCGCAGTCATCGCCAGCTTTGCCGAGCGTCGTGCCGAGATAGCGCACCAATTGGTTGCTGCAGCTGTAAAAGCCGGCGCTGCCGATGGCACAAGCTACACACCAATTGAGGATGCCGCCCTGTTGGACGAAGTGACTGCATTGGTTGAGCGCCCCAATGTTTTGACCTGTGCGTTTGAAAAAGAATTCCTAGAGGTACCGCAAGAGTGTTTGATTTTGACCATGAAGGCGAATCAAAAATACTTTCCGCTCTTGGATGCCAAGGGCAAACTCAGCAACAAATTTTTGGTGGTGAGTAACATCAACCCAGCAGACGCAAGCGCAGTCATTGGTGGCAATGAACGTGTGGTTCGCCCACGCTTGGCCGATGCCAAATTCTTCTTCGACCAAGATCGTAAAAAGACATTGGAATCGCGGGTGGCTGGTTTGGACAAGGTGGTGTACCACAACAAACTTGGTTCGCAAGGCGAGCGCATACTGCGTGTGCGTGCTATTGCCAAAGCCATTGGTCAACAGTTAGGCGGTGATTCATTGGCCGCACAAGCCGACCAAGCCGCGATGTTGGCCAAATCTGATTTGGTGACCGACATGGTGGGCGAATTTCCCGAATTGCAAGGCATCATGGGACGCTACTATGCCTTGAACGATGGTTTGAGTGCCGACGTAGCCGATGCAATCGAAGACCACTACAAGCCGCGTTTTGCGGGCGATGATTTACCAAGCAATGCGGTTGGCGTGGTGGTGGCACTGGCAGACAAATTGGAAACCTTGGTTGGTATGTTTGGCACGGGCAATTTACCAACCGGTGAGAAAGACCCTTTTGCTTTGCGCCGCCATGCGTTAGGGGTGATTCGGATGTTGGTGGAAAAAAACTTGCCACTGCAAATTCATGATTTGTTGCGAATGGCGTATGCCGCATTCCATGCAGGCATGTTGGTAGAAAACCAAACAGATAGTGGAAACTTCATATTTGAAAGATTGAAGGGTTATCTGCGAGACTCAGGTAATTCTTTAACTGAGGTTGAAGCAGTTATTTATGCGCCAGGCATGGTTACTTGGTCTGATATACCCAAGCGCCTTAACGCCGTGCGCGCTTTCGCGGCCTTGCCTGAAGCGTCTGCTCTTGCAGCCGCCAACAAACGCATCAGCAACATCTTGAAAAAAGTAAAAGACATTGACGCCATAGATGCACATGTCAGTACCGTTTTGCTCAAAGAACCCGATGAAATTGCTTTGTATGACACCATGAACAAACTGGCACCTCAGGCCAAAGCACAGTTTGACGCGGGTGACTACACCGCTTCATTGCAAACATTGGCTGCGTTCAGAGAGCCGGTTGATGCGTTCTTTGAAAACGTGATGGTCAATGCTGAGCAAATGGATGTGCGCGATAACCGTCAAGCTTTGCTCAAAATATTGCATGAAACCATGAACCGTGTGGCTGATTTGTCTAAGTTGGCGACTTGAGTAAACAAGCTATGAAACTCATCATTCTTGACCGTGACGGCACCATCAATCAAGACAGCGATGACTTCATCAAATCGCCGGAAGAGTGGATTCCCATTCCTGGCGCACTAGAGGCCATTGCGCGATTGAACCATGCAGGTTGGCACACCGTCATTGCCAGCAACCAATCAGGTTTGGGGCGCGGTTTGTTTGACATTTCTGCACTCAATGCGATTCATGCCAAGTTGCACAAGCAACTCGCTGCACTGGGCGGCCGCATGGATGCGATTTTCTTTTGTCCCCACACACCCGATGACAACTGTAACTGCCGCAAACCTTTACCGGGTTTGTATGAACAAATTTTGGACCGCATGGGAATTGATGCCAATGGTGTATTGAGTGTGGGTGACACCTTGCGTGATATAGAGGCCATTGTTGCCGCTGGTTGTGAGCCGCATTTGGTTTTAACAGGAAAGGCCGAGCACCTGCGTGGCCACACTTTACCACCTGAATACCCTACTCATACCACTGTGCATCAAGATTTAACTGCCTTTGCAGATTTTGTGATCAAACGCGACAAGGCAAAAGTATGAACCGCATCATCAATTTTTTAAGAGCCAGCGTCCATGCGCTGTTTTTGTTCATTACACTGGTACCTTGGACAGTGGTGGCATTGCTCACTTCGGTTTTTGCATCTGGAACCACCATGTATTGGGTGTGCCAGCGATGGTTAAAGCTCTCTATTGATGCTGCTGAGGTCATTTTGGGCATCACCAAGCGTGTTCATGGCTTTGAAAATTTACCACTCGCAGAAAAAGCACCTGCGATTATTTTGGTGAAGCACCAATCGCTGTGGGAAACCTTTGCCATGCCTGCCATCTTGCCGCATCCTTTGGCTTATGTCTTCAAACGCGAACTCAACTACATTCCCTTCTTTGGCTGGGTCATTGCCAGCATGGACATGATTTACATCGACCGCAAACAAGGCGCACAGTCTTTTCAAAAAATGGTGGACCAAGGTACGCGCCTGTTGGCCAACGGCACTTGGGTGATACTGTTTCCAGAAGGCACGCGCATTCTTCGTGGTCAAACAGGGAAATACAAAACGGGCGGCACACGTTTGGCCATTGCCACAGGCGCGCCCGTGATTCCGGTTGCTGTTTCATCAGCCAAATGCTGGCCCAAGAAAGCCTTTATCAAAACTCCGGGGGTGATTGATATTTCGATAGGCAAACCCATCCCCAGTGTGGGGCGCGAACCTGGGGAGTTGATGGCCGAGGTTGAAGCATGGATAGAAGCAGAAATGCGTCGTCTTGATCCTGATGCCTATAAATGAAAACAGTGATTTGACATCCAACTTTCGCACACCACCATGCAGCGCTTGCTGAAATTCACACTCGATTTATTTGCGCCAACTGCTCCTGTCATCTCTCGCCACCCCGATTCAACACAGCAAACCAATATCAACGGTCAATTGATTGACTATCGTTTGCTGCGCAGTCGACGCAGAACCATGATTTTCAGTGTCAGTGCGGAAGGCTTGGCCGTTAGAGCGCCTTACGGAATGCCGATGCACACTGTCGAACAAGCCGTACAAGAAAAAGGCCGGTGGATTGTTCGCAAATTAGGCGGTATGCAAGAGCGACAAGCCCGCGTGGATGCTTCGCGCATCAATTGGCTAGAAGCACCCAAACTGGATTTCCTGGGGCAACAAGTTCACGTCATAGTTGCGTCGAATGAATCTTGCACCAGATTGCAGCCAAGCAACGGATTGAACGATATGCCATCGCTGCTACTGGCATTGCCGGCTCATGCCAATGGAAAGAAAATTCGTGATACCACACAAGATTGGCTAAAAGAGCAAGCCACCGTGCTTTACACCGAGCGGTTGAATCATTTTGCAGAGCAATTGGGCGTGACATGGGAAACATTGCATTTAAGCAATGCAAACACACGCTGGGGCAGCGCAAAGGCCGATGGTTCGATACGCTTGCATTGGCGCTTGATTCAATTCAGCCCTGATGTGATTGATTATGTGGTTGTGCACGAACTCAGCCATTTGCACGAACTCAATCACAGCCACCGATTTTGGGCGATTGTTGCCAGCGTGTTCCCGGATTATTTAGACCTTGAGAAAAAACTCAAGTTGGCTGTACTCCCACCTTGGGAATAGGAAAAGCGCTCAGTTAGGGTCTGGGTGAAACTTGACGCACCACCAAACTCACGCCCACTGCAGTCAAAGCGATTCCCAACAATGTCACTGTGGTGATGGACTCGTTGAATAAAAACCATGCCATTAAGGCTGTGGTCGGTGGCACCAGGTAAAGCAAGCTGGTCACTGAAGTGGCGGCGCCGCGCTGCACCAACATGAACATCAGTGAACTGCCACCTAAAGTCAAAGCCAAAACAGCCCATGCCATGGATGCGAGAAAGGGTGCATTCCAAACAATGGCTTCTGTTTCAAACAAACACAAAGGCAATGTGACAAGCAAAGCCGCCGTGAGCTGGGTCACATTGGCGGTGCGAACATCCGTGGGTTGAACATAGCGCTTTTGATACAGCGTGCCAGCAGTGATGCTGAACAAGGCCAACATGGCTGCGCCTAAAGTTAAAGCACTGACCTCATTCGTGTCATTGAATTTGCGGGCAACAACCAGCACCAAACCCGCCAAACCCAACAGCAGGCCAAGCCATTGTCGTTTGGTGACAGCATGCTTTGCATGGGGATGATTGCTTGTGCTGTCAGTCGCATAAGTTAACCATAGAGCGGTGAGTATGGGCTGAAAACCTACCAACAGAGCCACCAAACCAGAACCCATGCCGTACTTCACGGCGACCCAAACACCGCCCAAATATCCAGCATGAACCAATGCACCACTGACTCCCAAATGCCACATTTGTGACTGTTCTGATGGCCAAACAGCACCCGAAAGCTTGATCCAAACCAGAAAACACACAATCGACAGAACATACCGTATGGTCAGAAATGTCAAGGGTGGTGCATATGGCAAGCCGAATTTTGCAACGATAAAACCCGTGCTCCAAATCAGCACGAACACCATCGGCATCAGGCGCAGCAGAACATCGTTAGAAATAGGAAAGCGAGAAGAAGTATTCAAGCCGACATCATAACGGCTGCAAACGATGCTACATTTTTCGTTACGATTTAACTTTGGCCACCATTAAAAATTATTGCTTACGCTGCACAAATAAATTGCGTTTGGCATCTTCTGGGTAGGCAAATGTCACCGCACCGTTTTTAACCATGCCCATCACCAACATGTTTTGCGTCACGGCATCTTTATCTTCTTTGCTAAAGGGCTGTTCGTATGTAGCGACCACGCCGTAATAGGTACGCAGCTTGCTCTCGAGCGCAGCTTTGATGGCAGGGCCGTTGTAATTGCCATCGCGAATATTGAACAGTGCATGCAACAATATATAAACCGTGTCATAGCCTTGCGCAGCCGCCATCGGTACGGGTATTTTGTCAACATTGAATTTGCGAGCGTAACTGGTCAAAAACGCTGCACGGCGTGAGTTACTGGGCTCGGCGATGAAAGTTTGCGCCATCAAAGCGCCATTCGCTGCTTCTTTGGCACCATCGATAAAGAATGGGAATGACAAAGGCCATGCGCCAACTTGTGGCACGCGCCATCCCAATGCCTGTCGCCCTTTGGCAATGACCGCGTTTTCGGAACCCACGGTATAGCTGAAAATCACGTTGGCACCGGCGGCGCGCGCTTCTTTCAATTCGTTGCTTAAATCTTTGACACCCAGAGCGAACTTGGCCACGTAAACGGGCTTCAGATTTTTAGCCGCCAATGCTTTCTCGACATCGGCCAGACCAGCTAAACCATATCCGGAGGTGTCCGCAAAAATCGCCACTTTGCTCCAACCACGTTTCAGAATATCGTCAACCACAAAAGGGGCTTGGATGGCATCTTTGGCTGATGTGCGAAATATATAACTCTCGGGCGCAGGGTATTTTGCAGTCAGAGGCGAACCCGTCGAGCACGGCACAATCAAAGGCAATTTGCTGGTTTGAAATACCTCTATTGACTTGGCTGCCACACCCGTATTACAAAAACCAATGGTTGCGGCCACTTTTTCAGCAACCAATTCTTTGGACAGGGCCAAGCCCACATCGGGATTGGCTTGATCATCTTTGCGCACGATTTCCAATTTGCGCCCCAAATAGCCGCCCACGGCGTTGATCTCATCCACAGCGAGTTGGATGCCATTGAACATGGGCACGCCAAAATCAGCAGAAGCGCCCGTAAAAGGACCAATGACACCAATTTTCAGTGTTTTAGGCGGTTCAGTTTGCGCGTAACTCCCACCCACAGCCACAAGCACTCCAAACACCACCACACAAATTTTGATAATAACTTTGCCCATAAATCCTGATTTAAGTTGATAAATCGTGGATTCTCATCATTTTGAAGCATCCAACAACACCTATTTACCCTTAGTCTTAAAATCTGCGATAATCGTAGGCTCTGAAAAATTGCTCAATACAAGCTTAGGATTCCAACATGAAACGCACTTACCAACCCTCTAAAGTTCGCCGCGCACGTACGCATGGCTTTTTGGCACGCATGAAAACAGCCGGCGGTCGTGCTGTGATCAACGCACGCCGCGCCAAAGGTCGCAAGCGTTTAGCAGTCTAATTTTTAGACTTCTCTACGCAGTTTGGCAGCCTCTGGAATCGTTTTTAACCCTTCGCACTCAACCTTGCAGCGCATCGTCGCCAAAGCACAGTTTTCCGCTGTGATGCAAGGTCAAATTGTGGCTAGAACTCCCCATTTTGCTCTGCATCAAGTGGCACTGACAGTGCCACTGTTTAATTTGGCAGAGCCTTACCTAGGGGTGCTGGTGCCAAAACGATGGGCGAAACGCGCAGTCACGCGCAACACCATCAAGCGCCAAATCTATGCCGTGAGCACCGACATGTCCAAACAAAACCCATCACCATTTCAAGCGGTCGCCTATGTGGTTAGGCTGAAATCTGGGTTTGACCGTGCTGAATTCATCAGTGCCACATCTGACAAACTGAAAGCTGCCGTTCGCTCTGAATTGCAACAGCTTTTCAAAACTTTGGTTGTTTGATGCTAGATATCACCAAACTGCCGCAACAATTGCTAATGGGTATTGTTAAAGCCTATCGCTTGCTTCTGAGCCCATGGTTGGGATCAGGTTGCCGATTTGAGCCGACTTGCTCTGTGTATTCATTGCAAGCTTTAGAGCAGCACGGTGCCGCTAAAGGCAGTTATTTAACATTGAAGCGCATCGGTCGTTGCCATCCATGGTGCGATGGCGGAGCCGACCCTGTACCGCACACTTTTTCATTTTTCGCACACAGTTCAACCCATTCTTCTAAAGAAAAAACAGCCTCATGAACGATATACGCCGCACGATTTTATGGGTCATTTTTGGCTTTTCCATGATCTCTTTATGGGATCAATGGCAGGTATATAACGGACACAACCCAACATTTGGCTTGGCACCAACAACCAAAGTAGCCGCTAATCAAGCCACTCCTGCGGCAACACCCCCTTCCCCCAATACCACACCAGTAAGCAGCACCAGCGTACCAAATGCTACTAATTCAATAGCATCTCAAGCAATTAATACGTTGCCTACAGCTCAAAATGGCAATACAAACGCAGTAACCACTACTTCAGTTGCGCCAGAATTGCCTAAGCAGCGTTTCGATGTCACTACCGATGTGCTGAAGCTCACCTTTGACACTGAAGGAGGTTCACTGGTTCGCTCAGAGTTTTTGCAACATGCCGACATGGACAACAAAACCAAAGGCGTTGTGTTGTTAGACGATAGCAAAGACCGCGTTTACATGGCACAAACTGGTTTGATAGGCGCGGCCAATTTTCCAACTCACAAAACCGTGATGGCGGTTGCGCCGGGCGCGCGCAAATTTGAAGGCGATACCAAAGAACTGATCATTAAATTTGAATCACCCGAAGCAGGCGGTGTGAAACTGGTGAAGACCTATACCCTCAAGCGTGATGGCTATGACATTGCCGTCAAGCACGAAGTGGTGAACACCAGTACAGCGCCCGTAGCACCGCAGTTGTATTTGCAAATTTTACGTGATGGCAACAAGCTGGCCGGTGAATCGGCTTTCTATTCCACTTTCACAGGACCAGCCGTTTACACCGAAGCCAAAAAATTCCAAAAAATCGAATTCACCGACATTGATAAAAACAAAGTGGATGCTGAAAAACAAGCCAGCAATGGTTTTGTCGCCATGGTGCAGCATTACTTTGCCAGTGCCTGGATTTTGCCTGACGGCATCAAACGTGATTTGTTCACCCGAAAAGTGGACAACAATTTGTACGCCGTGGGCATGATCACGGCCATAGAACCCATCACTGTGGGCGCTTCGAAAACAGTCGAATCACGCTTTTTTGCAGGCCCACAAGTTGAAAAAACTTTAGAGAAAATCACACCCGGCCTTGAGCTGGTGAAAGACTATGGCTGGCTCACTGTGTTGGCCAAACCTTTGTACTGGTTGCTGGATGCATTGCACAGCCTAATTGGCAACTGGGGCTGGGCCATCATTGCGCTCGTTCTCTTGTTGAAAATTGCGTTTTACTGGCTCAATGCCAAAGCCTATTCCAGCATGGCCAAAATGAAAGCGGTGAACCCGCGTATCACCGCCATGCGCGAACGCTTGAAAGACCAACCGCAAGCGATGCAGCAAGAGATGATGAAAATCTACCGCGAGGAAAAAATCAACCCTATGGGTGGTTGCTTCCCCATCATGGTTCAAATTCCGGTATTCATTGCTTTGTACTGGGTGCTGCTCAGTTCTGTTGAAATGCGTAACGCCCCTTGGGCTTTGTGGATACGCGACTTATCGACTCCAGACCCCTACTACATCCTGCCAGTGGTCATGACTTTGACCACCATGTTGCAAACCGCGCTCAACCCCGCACCACCAGACCCACTGCAAGCCAAATTGATGTGGTTCATGCCACTGGCGTTCTCAGTCATGTTCTTCTTCTTCCCAGCTGGTTTGGTTTTGTACTGGATCACCAACAACATCTTGTCCATCGCGCAGCAGTGGCTCATCAATACACGCATGGGCGTGCCACCTCAGTTTAATTTGCCGAAGTTCAAATAAGGATTTAATTCTTATATCAAAGGGTCGCAATTAATGCGACCCTTTTTTATTGGACAATCAACATTCATGAAGGCCTTTTCACAAACCCCCATCGTCGCCATCGCCACCCCACCTGGTCGCGGCGCAGTGGGCATTGTGCGTGTTTCGGGTCAAAACCTAGCCCCCCTCATTCAAGCGATTTGTGGCCGCGAATTAAAACCACGTGATGCCACCTATTTGCCCTTTCTAGATGCCAAAGGCCAAGCCATAGACCACGGTTTGGCACTCTTTTTTCCTGCTCCACATTCGTTCACGGGTGAAGATGTACTGGAGCTGCAAGCGCATGGCGGACCAGTGGTGATGCAGCTTTTGGTATCGCGATGCTTGGAAGCCAGTGCAGAATTACAAGCCACCACACAGCAAGCGCGATTACCTGGTCTGCGCATCGCCCAGCCAGGCGAATTCACCCAACGCGCTTTTTTGAACGACAAAATGGATTTGGCACAAGCCGAAGCGGTGGCGGATTTGATCGACGCCAGCACTGAAGCTGCCGCACGCGGCGCAGTGCGCAGTTTGTCTGGCGAATTTTCCAAAGAAGTCCACACTTTACTGGACGCACTCATTCACCTGCGCATGTTGGTGGAAGCCACTTTGGACTTTCCCGAGGAAGACATCGATTTTTTGCAAAAGGCCGATGCAAAAGGTCAGCTGAACCGATTACAAAGCACTTTGGCCAGTGTGATGCAGCGCGCCGCTCAGGGTGCGCTACTTCGTGAAGGCATCAAAGTGGTGATTGCTGGGCAGCCCAATGCGGGCAAATCATCCTTGCTCAACGCGCTGGTTGGTGCAGAACTCGCCATCGTCACCCCCATTGCTGGTACCACACGCGACAAGGTGCAGCAAACCATTCAAATCGAAGGCATACCGCTGCACATCATCGACACCGCTGGCTTGCGTGAGAGCAACGATGAAGTCGAAAAAATCGGCATTGAACGCGCTTGGGCAGAAATTGGTGCGGCTGATGCTGTGTTGTTTTTGCATGATTTGGTACGCTGGAACGACCAGAATGAATTGGTCAGCTATCAAGCTGCAGATGCCAACATCGCCTCCCAACTCACCAAATTGTTACCCCAACGTGTGCCCGTGATTCAGGTGTGGAACAAGGTGGATGCAGTTCAACCGCATTTGGCTGCGCAAGCAATGGCAACGCCATCTGATAGCGTCAATATCGCCATCTCTGCCAAAAGCGGGCAAGGACTTGAAACGCTGCGGCATACCCTACTTGAAGTGGTAGGCTGGCAACCCGCTTCTGAGGGCACCTACATTGCCAGAGAGCGCCATGTGCAGGCCTTGCGACAAGTGCGAATGCATTTGGATTTAGCCAGCAGCCAACTCAATGCCAAATCTCAGGCGCTGGATTTACTCGCTGAAGAACTGCGCCTGGCTCAAAATGCTTTAAGTTCCATCACCGGCGAGTTCAGCTCAGACGACTTGTTGGGCGTAATATTTTCTAAATTTTGTATTGGTAAGTAATAAATTGTTAGCTTTATATTGCATAAAATGCGGAGGTGGACATTCAACCCGTACTTTTGCCATTAAATGGACGTAATTTAGTTTACTATTTGTCACTCTTTGCCATGTTTCTAGTCCTTGGTAGCTTGTATGGTGATGTAGGTACGTTACTGTTTGGACACAGTTGGTCTGTCGATTTGGCCAAGTATTTGGTGGGCACTTCACGCGAGGGCAACATCAGCAGTTTCTTCAGTGCTGTCTTGCTGTTAATGTCAGCATGCTTGTTAGGCATGATTTATCTGTTTAAAAAACAAGACAAAGACACGTTTGCCACACAATGGCTAGTATTGACTTTGGGGTTTTTTCTGATGTCTTTTGACGAAGCCGTTTCCATACATGAGTTAATGGTCACACCCATGCGCAAACTGCTTGCGCTACAGGTATATGGTGTTTTGTATTACGCTTGGGTTGTGCCAGCTTTGGTGTTGGTCGCTGGCTTGGCTTTATATTTCTACCGTTTTATGTTGCATTTACCAAAGCAAACGTGTGGAATGTTTGTATTTTCAGCGTTGTTGTTTTTGGGTGGCTGCATTGGTTTTGAAATGCTTGGCGGTTGGCATGTAGAGCAGTTTGGCTTGAAAAATCTAACTTACATCGCCGTAGTTACTTTAGAAGAAAGTTTTGAAATGGCTGGTATCATTTTGTTCATCCACAGCTTAATGCTTTATATGAAAAAGCAAAATATGCGATTCAATCTCCAAGCTATTTAGAGGTGACCCACAAGCTTCCGTCAGATAAGAAGTTATCATAGCGGTATCGACGCCCTACCCTGGTGTTCAAGCACTGCCATTTGCGAAAACCGTCGCGTTATGGAACCATTGTGATGCTATATATTTGATAGCAACTTAGGCAATAAATACACTGGCTACAGCCATAATTGACCATATTTTTACAGATTAAACCATTTTTCGAAAGATAACCATGTCCACTAACCGCACCTCAGCACACCGCTTGCAAGTCGCCAGCAATTTGCATGATTTTGTTAACTCACAGGTCTTGCCTGGCACTGGCGTGGACAGCGCCAAATTTTGGCAAGGGTTTGACGCCATCGTGGCGGATTTGGCACCTAAAAATATCGCTTTATTGGCTGAGCGCGACCGCCTGCAAACCGAATTGGACGGGTGGCACAAAGCCCATCCAGGCGAAATCAAAGACATGCCAGCTTATAAAGCCTTTTTGGAAAAAATTGGCTACATCGTGCCACCACCTGCAACAGCCGATGCGCAAATCACCACCGCCAATGTGGACAGTGAATTGGCCTTGCAAGCTGGCCCACAATTGGTGGTGCCAATTTTGAACGCACGCTACGCCTTGAACGCGGCCAACGCACGTTGGGGCTCTTTGTACGATGCTCTCTATGGCACCGATGCAATACCTGAAACCGATGGAGCTGAAAAAGGCAAAGGCTACAACCCAGTCCGTGGCAACAAAGTCATCGCCTTTGCACGCGCATTTTTAGATCAAGCAGCACCTTTGGAAAAAGGTTCACACGCTGATGCCACTGTGTACCACGTCGAAAACGGCCAGTTATTGGTCTCTACCATGGGCGGTCAGCGTACAGGTTTGAAAAACCCAGCCCAGTTTGTTGGCTACCAAGGTTTGGCGGCTGGTCCATCATCGGTTTTGTTGGTCAACAACGGCTTGCACATTGACATTCAAATCGACCGCAGCACCACCATTGGACAAACCGATGTGGCAGGTGTGTCCGACGTGGTGGTGGAAGCCGCTTTGTCGACCATTTTGGATTTGGAAGACTCGGTCGCGGTGGTAGATGCCGACGACAAAGTGCTGGCATACAGCAACTGGTTGGGCATTTTGAAAGGCACTTTGACCGAAGCGGTTGAAAAAGGTGGCAAAACTTTCACCCGTGGTTTGAATGCAGACCGCGTGTACACAGCACCCAATGGCAAAGGCGAAGTACGCCAACATGGCCGTTCATTGATGTTCTTGCGCAACGTGGGTCACTTGATGACCAACCCTGCCATTTTGTACACCGATGCCGCAAACACCGTACGCGAAATTCCAGAAGGTATTTTGGACGCCGTCGTCACCGTGGCGATTGCCATGCACGATTTGAAGCGCCCTGCCACACAAACCATTGGCAACTCACGCACCGGTTCGATCTACATCGTCAAGCCTAAAATGCACGGCCCGGCCGAAGTGGCGTTTGCATCTGAATTGTTTGGCCGCGTGGAGCAACTCTTGGGCTTGCCAGTCAACACCGTGAAGCTGGGCATCATGGACGAAGAGCGCCGCACCAGTGTGAATTTGAAAGCCTGTATCGCCGCTGCTAAGGCTCGCGTGGCTTTTATCAACACCGGCTTCTTAGACCGCACCGGTGATGAAATGCACACCGCCATGCACGCTGGCGCCATGATTCGCAAAGCCGACATGAAAGCCAGCCAATGGATTCACGCCTACGAGAAAAACAACGTGCTAACTGGTTTGTGCTGCGGCTTGCGTGGTAAAGCACAAATTGGCAAAGGCATGTGGGCCATGCCTGATTTGATGAAAGCCATGTTGGAACAAAAAGTGGCGCACCCCAAAGCTGGTGCCAACACCGCTTGGGTACCCAGCCCAACAGGTGCAACTTTGCACGCGCTGCACTACCACCAAGTCAATGTCAGCGCCATTCAAGCCGAGATGCAAGCCACGCACGCAGCGCGCGACGCGCAAATCGAGCGTGACGCTTTGCTCAGTGGCCTGTTGCACATCCCAGTTGCCTCTGCCGAGGTGCGCGCCAAGTGGACAGCTACAGACATACAACAAGAACTGGACAACAATGCCCAAGGTATTTTGGGTTACGTGGTGCGCTGGATCGACCAAGGCGTGGGTTGCTCAAAAGTGCCTGACATCCACAACGTGGGTTTGATGGAAGACCGCGCGACTTTGCGCATCAGCAGCCAACACATCGCCAACTGGTTGCACCACGGCGTCACCAATGCCGCACAAGTCAACGCCACGTTTGAGCGCATGGCCGCAGTGGTGGATGGTCAAAATGCAGGCGATGCCTTCTACAAAAAAATGGCCGGCAACTTCGCCAACAGCGCTGCCTACAAAGCAGCTTGCGATTTGGTCTTCAAAGGCATGGCACAACCCAGCGGCTACACCGAGCCGCTGTTGCACGCTTGGCGTTTGAAGGTGAAGGCGGGTACAGCTTGAACTGGCTTGACCGCTTTCCAATGTGGTGGTTGGTGATGATTGCGGTGTACTTGGGTTTTGCACCGTTTCAGCCTGAACCCCACTTGGTGGAAAAACTCCGCATGCTGAGTCAAGGTACCTTGACTCAACCGCTGGATATTTTCGATCTGCTGATGCACGCCACGCCGCTGGTTTTATTGGCAATAAAGATATGGCGGAATGTGGCGCGCGCGGGTAAATTGTTGAAGTAGTCTCTAATTGCTATAAATTTAATTGCACACTAGGCAATCAATACGCCGGCTGCAGGCTGTTTTTTCATATATTTTTCTTGTGCGGCGCTGAATTTGGCACCCTCATGCCTGGGCGTAAAGCCATTTCGAAGGCAGCTCGTTTGCGAATGATTTATTATCATGTTTATGATGCCAATTTTCGCCCCTGTCAAATCCCGCTCTAAATACCAAAAGTTGGTGGTTTCATGGGCGAGTTGGGCCGCAGCGTTCATGTTCGCGAGTAGCCTGCCAGTTTGGGCGCAAGACAAAACGACGGATACAACGACAGAAACACCCATCGTCAATTCCGCCATGGATGGCGAATTATTTTTCAAAATATTATTGGGTGAATTGAGTTTGCTGGATGACAAACCCAGAGACGCCTACGCGCTGATTTTGGACAGCGCTAAAAAGTCCAAAGATGAACGTTTATTTGAACGCGCGATGGGCATCGCTTTGCAGGCGCGCGCAGGGGAATCTGCGCTGACCGTTGCCAAAGCGTGGCGTGCGGCTTTGCCTGATTCGCTGGATGCGGTACGCGCCGAATTCGAACTGACCATTGCCCTGAATAAAGTGGATTTGCAAGCCAAAGCTTTGGACGATTACATGGCCTTGGTGCAGACCCAATTTGCCAACGATGTGGCTGCGCGTGATGAGGCCTTGATGTCCTTGCTGGCTTTGCTGGCGCGCGCTTCCAATACAGCTAACAAAGCAACGGTCGCACCCCTCACCGAAAAAGTGTTGTCTAAATTGGTGTTGACACCCAGCAGCAAACCTGAAATGCGCGTGCTTTATGCGCGCACCTTGCAGATGATGGGCCGTTTTGACGATGGCATGAAAGCCTTGACCGTGCTGCCTGAAGCAACGCCCGAACAATCGCAATACAAAGTGAACGCACAGGTGCAAATGCTGCGTGACAACCAGCAATTCCAAGCTGCCTACGATTTGTTAAATCAAAACGTCCAAAAACTCAGCACCACCGATGCCAAATCCATTGTGCTGGCCGATTGGCACTATGACTTGGCCATGTTGGCGGAAAAAACCAATCGCTTAGGTGAAATGGAACGCTTGTTGCGCTTGGTGATTGCCGCCAAGCCAGATGACGCCCAAGCCTACAACGCCTTGGGCTACTCACTCGCAGACCGTGGCTTGCGTTTGGCTGAAGCCAAAGTTTTATTGCTCAAAGCCGTGCAGCTGGCACCCAATGACCCGTTCATAGCCGATAGCTTGGGTTGGGTTGAATTCAAGCTGGGTAATTTAGAACAAGCCAAACTGATATTAATATCCGCATTTGAAGCCAAACCCGATGCCGAGATTGCCACGCATTTGGGCGAAGTGTTGTGGACACAAGGGCTGAAAACCGAAGCCATCACCGTTTGGCAAGCGGCACGCATGATCAACCCCAACCACCCCACATTGCTTGAAACCTTGAAACGCTTGGGTGTGAGTTTGGACGCAAGCACCAAGGTGTGAGAGTGCGCATGGCCTTGTTGCAATTGCGATGGCGATTTTTCAACACATCTGTGAGCACCCTAATTGCTAGTATTTTAATAGCAAGCTGCGCAACAAATACGCCGACTACAGGTCAAAATAATCATCAAAACCCAATTACAGAACCAGACATCAGCAAAATCTTTTACAAACAAGGTCGCTTGTCTATCAAAGTCGAATCAGAAACGCCACAATCCTTGTCTGGCGCTTTTGAAATCAAAGGCACTGCGGTGCGGGGCGAATTGAGTGTGTTCTCGCCCATAGGCAGCACAGTCGCACAAGTTGCGTGGACACCAACCGATGCCACCTTGATCGCCAACAACGAAACCAAACGTTTTGCGCACATCGATTCTTTGATGCAAGAACTAACCGGAACAGTTTTGCCCTTAAGTGCCTTGTTTGATTGGTTGATTGCAGTGCCGACACCAGCAGAAGGCTGGCAAGTAGATTTGTCGCAAATGCAACAGACTGAACGCCCCAGATTGTTCGCCAAGCGCACAACACCACTGCCAGCGGTTGAACTGCGCGTGGTGTTAGAGCCTTAGATTGACGGCATAAACGTTAGCAATGCAAAGCTGTAGATAAGCCACAATACGACCACATGAAATCGCTTCACAACGTCCCCGCACCGGCCAAGCTCAACTTGTTTTTGCACATCACAGGGCGACGTGACGATGGCTACCATTTGCTGCAATCAGTTTTCATGCTGATAGATTGGTGCGACACATTGCATTTTGATGTACGAGACGATGGACGCGTCACACGCGAAGATTTAACAACGCCCTTGCCTGCTGAAGATTTAACAGTCAAAGCCGCGCGCGCCCTACAAGCCTTTTCAGGCACACACTTGGGTGTCGATATCCAAATCAATAAAACCATTCCTGCCGAAGCCGGCATGGGCGGCGGATCATCCGATGCGGCAAGTACGCTTTTGGCATTGAACCGTTTATGGAATTTGCAGTTGCCACGTGCTGATTTGATGCAAATCGGCTTGAAACTCGGTGCTGATGTGCCCTTTTTTCTAAGCGGTGCAAATGCTTGGGTAGAAGGGATTGGTGAACAAATTCATGCTATTGACATTCCACCGGCCCAATTTTTGGTACTCAAACCTGCTGCAGGATTGGCCACCCAAGCTATTTTTAGCCACCCAGAGCTGAAACGCGACACCGAAACTGCTATAATTTCAGGCTTTCTTGCATATCCTTTTGACTTTGGACGAAATGATTTGCAAGCTGTTGCTCAAAAGCTGTCTCCTGACGTCAATTTGGCCTTAACTTGGCTGGAAAACAAAGGTTTGCAGCCCAGAATGACAGGCTCAGGTAGTGCAGTGTTTGCACACGTGGGCAGTGACAAGCTCAGTCAATTTGTTGATTCAGCTGCCATGTTGAGTGATGCGCCTGAAAATGCCATTGCTAAACTTTGCAGCAATTTATCTGAACACCCACTGAAAAGTTGGGCAAATTGAATCGAATGTCGCGAGGTTTAGGAATAATTTATTGAGTTTTCGGTGGTTGAAAGTGTTGATTCAATGCATTCAGCTACCCGTGTAGGGGCGTCGCCAAGTTGGTTAAGGCACCGGATTTTGATTCCGGCATGCGCAGGTTCGAGTCCTTCCGCCCCTGCCAAATTTATCGTTTGACTGTCAGTTTGAAGTTTTCTGTAACTGCGTACACACATCCTATGCTAGCCCATTCATCTGACTTTCTCGTTTTCACCGGCAATGCCAATCCAATTTTGGCGGCTGAAGTGGCGCAACATTTGGGAATAACCTTGGGTTCGGCTGATGTGGGACGTTTTTCAGACGGTGAAGTCACTGTAGAAATCAAACAAAACGTGCGCGCCCGTGATGTGTTTGTGGTGCAGTCCACCTGCAACCCTACCAACGAAAACATCATGGAATTGCTGATCATGGTTGATGCGCTCAAACGCGCATCGGCTGAACGCATCAGCGCAGTGATTCCTTATTTCGGTTATGCCAGGCAAGACCGCAGACCGCGCTCTGCCCGTGTGCCGATTACAGCCAAAGTGGTTGCTAACTTATTGCAAACGGTCGGTGTCTCCCGCGTGTTGACCATGGATTTGCATGCCGACCAAATTCAAGGCTTTTTTGATATTCCGGTAGACAACATTTACGCTTCACCGATTTTGCTAGGCGATTTGCGCCAGCAAAACTACAAAGATTTGATTGTGGTGTCCCCCGATGTGGGTGGTGTGGTTCGTGCACGCGCATTGGCCAAGCAACTCGGTTGCGACATGGCGATTATTGACAAGCGTCGCCCCAAAGCCAATGTGTCTGAAGTGATGCATGTGATTGGTGACATTGATGGCCGCAATTGCGTCATCATGGATGACATGATTGACACCGCAGGCACGCTGGTCAAAGCTGCTGAAGTATTAAAAGAACGTGGCGCTAAAAAAGTTTACGCCTATTGCACACACCCTGTATTTTCAGGCCCTGCCATCGAGCGTATCACGCAAGGCAGTGCTTTGGATGAGGTGGTCATTACGAACACCATACCTTTGAACGCTGAAGCGCTAAATTGTAAAAAAATTCGCCAACTCTCAGTTGCGCCATTGATTGCTGAAACCATTCAGCGCATTGCCAGCGGTGAGTCGGTCATGAGATTGTTTGACGAACAAGAACAAGATTTGTTTTAATCTTTTTTTTTATCGTCAACAACAAGCAGATCACAACTTTGATTTATTAAAAAAAAGGTTGTTGGTCTTTTTTAAAACGGAACCACACTGGTCGCGGTGGGTTCTTATCTAGGAGTAAATTATGAAATTCGTCGCTTTTGAGCGCGCAAAGCAGGGCACGGGTGCGAGCCGCCGTCTGCGTATCTCTGGTCGCACACCAGGTATTGTTTATGGCGCCGCACGCACGCCTGAACTGATTGAGTTGGACCACAATTCATTGTGGCACGCCTTGAAAAAAGAAGCCTTCCATGCATCCGTATTGGACATGGAATTGAATGGCAAAGAAAGCAAAGTTTTGTTGCGCGATGTGCAATACCATCCGTATAAACAACTCGTTTTGCACATTGATTTTCAACGTGTCGAAGCCGATCACAAAATGACCATGAAAGTGCCATTGCATTTCAGTGGTGAAGATGTGTCTCCCGCTGTGAAAACTGAAAACTGCCTGTTGACCCACATCGTGAACGAAATCGCCATTTCTTGCTTGCCAGCAGACTTGCCAGAGTTCATCGCTGTTGATTTGAGCGGCATGAAAAAGGGTTCGTCTTTGCACCTGAGCAACTTGGTGATGCCAAAAGGCGTTACTGCCGTGGTCAATGGCAAGTTCGACCCAATGATTGTTTCTGTGGTTGCCTTGGCAGTTCCAGCTGAGACTGAAGCAGCACCTGCAGCTGACGCTAAAGATGCCAAAGGTGGCAAGCCAGCTGAGAAAGCTCCAGCTAAAAAATAAGCTTTTGTATTTGTAGTGATACAAATTTAGCTCACAGTAAAAAGCCCACTTCGGTGGGCTTTTTTTATGGTTTATATATGGCTAATTGGCCAACCATTGTTGCAATCGTTTGCTATCTTGAATTTCAAATCGCCAGATGAGATGGTCTTCAGACGCTTGCTTTTTGTTCTTCATTTGCATAGGTAGTTTGATCAATTTCATGTCTCTGGCAACCAGAGCAGAGAACGATGCTGCTTGAGACACAAATTTCGAAACATCACCCACATACAGCGTTAAATCATCCAATTTGTGAATTCGCCAACTAGGTTGATTCGTTTGGGACGACGCGCTGCTGCCCTTGCCTTTCAATAATTCAATACCTATCCACTCATCGCCAGGCGCAAACCCTGCGGTTTCTGCCGCACCACCGCTGAGCACGGTTTTAACCTGCACGCCTTCGCCTGCCTTTTCAGTCACACGCAAACCCAAGAGTTGCTGCCATGTGGCTGATGCTTTTTGAAGCTTGATGCCATGCAATTCAAGGCATTTTTGCACAGGCAATTCGTCAGTACCATGCACCCATGCTGCAATTTCCTTTTTGTAAGAGCGACCACCTAACTCTTCCAACACTTGCACAAAATCGCGCTCGGTGATGGCACCTTTTGCGGACTTCGTCGCACCTTTCGAGGCTTGATTGTGAGACTTCATCCACAACGCCTGCATGACGTCATCCAAGCTGGATTTTCCTTCATGCCGCAGCGTCAAATCAAAACACAAGGCCACCAAAGCCCCTTTGGTGTAGTAGCTGACTGTTGTGTTGGGCGTATTGGGCTCTGGGCGGTAATACTTGATCCACGCATCAAAACTGGCTTGTGCCACCGACTGCACTTTTCGTCCTGGTGTTTGCCAAACATGGTTCACTGTTTTGCACAAAACCTCGAGGTATTGCGCATTGTCGATCAAGCCAGAACGGCGTAAGAGCAAATCGTCGTAATAACTGGTGAATCCTTCAAAAAACCACAGCATTTCGGTGTAATTTTCTTGGCTGTAATCAAATTCAGAAAAATCTGCAGGATGTAAGCGCTTTACATTCCAAGTATGGAAGTATTCGTGGCTGATCAAGCCCAGCAAACCGGAATAGCCATTGGTTTGCTTCACTTCTCCCAAGCGCGGCAAATCATCGCGTTTACACAGCAGTGCTGTCGAATTTCTGTGCTCTAAGCCACCTCCGCCATCCGCAACAACATTCAGCAAAAACACATAGCTTTTGAATGGTGGTTTTTGCTGCTTTGCTCTGGTTTTGCCATGCCAAAACTCGATTTCAGTTTCGCAAATTTTTTTCGTGTCAGCTAACAAACGCGCGCCATCAAATGTGCTGCTGGCTCCCGCAACAACAAAACGATGAGGGATGCCATGTGCCAAAAACTGGCCAATCCAGAACGCCCCCATCTCAAATGGGCAATCGATCAGCTCGGCATAGTCTGCAAATTGGTAGGTGCCAAACCCTGCTTTGTTAACCCTAACTGCTGTTGCACCTGTGGCCACTTTCCAGTCTTTGACTTTTGCAGGGACCAGCAACTCCAAACTGTGCTCTTGGTCTTCTTGACCTTCTACCCGCAAGCAAAGACTGGTTCCATTAAAGAATCCACGCTCAGCATCAAGCCACGCTGTGCACCGAATTGTCTAAGGCATGAACCAAATAGCTCAACTGCAAAGGTTTTGTAGGGTCGCAATCAATTTGCCATGAGCATTTGTCTGACTGCACCACATCCAACTGCTTGGCATTTCTTGTACCTTGCAAAGCTATTAAATTTTGCAGATTTTTAGAAAACTCGCGCACCAAATAGCTGCCAGGTATCCATACCGGCAAAGACACATGCTGTGTCAATGCGGGTTTGGTGATGGTCAACACTACTTTAAAAAGATGCGCGTTTAAATCAAAAGGCTCCACCCGGTAGTGGATACCTGAAACGGCTTTTTGTTTGTTAAGCGCTTTTGTCATGTTCGTCATGCTAGCCATCGTAACTGAAATTGAAATTTCAGTTTGACTCTGATTAATGTGCTCTGCGGTTCTTCACACCCTGTGACAAAACGTCCAACACATCCACCGAATCGTCCCAAGAAATGCAAGCGTCGGTAATGCTCTTACCGTATTCCAGTTCGGATACTTTGTTTTTGCCTGGTGTGAATTTCTGTGCGCCCGCTTGCAAATTGCTTTCCACCATGACGCCGAAAATTTGTTTGGAACCATTTGTCAATTGCGCAGCAATGTTCTTCACCACTTCAATTTGGTTCTCATGCTTCTTGTTGCTATTGGCATGGCTGCAATCCACCATCAAAGTAGCTGGCAACTTGGCTGCTTGCAATTCTTTGCAGGCTGCTGCGACGCTTTCTGCGTCGAAATTGGTGGCTTTGCCACCGCGCAAAATGACATGGCAATCAGGGTTGCCATTGGTTTGCACAATCGCCACTTGGCCACTTTTGTGGATGGACAAAAAGTGATGCCCACCCGCTGCGGCTTGAATCGCATCGGTGGCGATTTTGACGTTGCCATCGGTGCCATTTTTAAAACCAATCGGTGCTGACAAACCGGATGCCAATTCGCGATGCACCTGGCTTTCGGTGGTGCGTGCACCGATGGCACCCCAACTGATCAAATCACCCAAATACTGCGGTGAAATCACGTCTAAAAATTCACTCGCAGCGGGTAAGCCCAAACTGTTGATTTCAATCAACAGTTGCCGCGCAATGCGCAAGCCTTCGTCAATGCGGCAGCTCTCGTCCAGATACGGGTCATTGATCAAGCCTTTCCAGCCCACTGTGGTGCGTGGTTTTTCGAAATACACCCGCATCACAATCTCCAAGGTGTCGGCATATTTTTCACGCTGTGCCAGCAACTTTTTGGCGTAGTCCATGGCCGCCGCAGGGTCGTGGATGGAGCAAGGCCCGATAACCACCAAAAGCCGGTCGTCTTTGCCCGCCATGATGTTGTGAATGTTTTTGCGCGTGGAGCTGATTAGCGATTCAGCTGCGCTGCCATGAATAGGAAAAAAGCGAATCAAATGTTCGGGTGGAGGTAACACGTTGATGTCCTTGATGCGTTGGTCGTCGGTTTGACTGGTTTTGTCAGTCGGGCTCCCGGTTTTCGCATACCAAAGCTCATTGGTTTTGTTGCTGGTAATGGTTGTCATGGCTAACTCCTGTTTTCCTGGTTTTTAAAATCAAAATTCGAACTATTCAAAAAATGCATTCAATCGTTAAGGCAAAAAAAAACCGCCGATTTGTTATTCGGCGGTTTGTTCGAAAGACTGGCTTCTTTACTTAAGCACTTGCCTCTCGTCCGCCTGGACTGAGAACCAAAAATAAAAGTAAAAGAAAGCAAAGCGCTTTAAATTCATAGCACGCAATATAGCATAAGTTAATTACAGAACCTGAACGATTGATTCAGCTCTGATCATTTCGCCAGTTAGAAAGTTTACCAATTCACCTCGCGGTCAGGGGTAGAGCCGATTTTGTGAATGGTCAAATCTGCGCCTTCGTATTCTTCTTCTGCACTCAAGCGCAAACCAAATAACGCTTTCAATAGTCCATACACGGTGATGCCTGCCAGTAAAGCCCACACCACGCCCATGGCGGTGCCCATCAATTGCGCTTGCAAGCTCACACCGCCCATGCCACCGAGTGCTTTGCTACCAAAGATTCCCGCTGCTATACCGCCCCAAGTGCCGCACAAGCCATGCAGTGGCCACACGCCCAGTACGTCGTCAATCTTCCATTTGTTTTGTGTCCACGTGAACATGACAACAAATATCGCGCCCGCAATGCCACCCACCACCATTGCCCCCAAAGGGTGCATGACGTCTGAGCCTGCACACACGGCCACCAATCCTGCCAATGGTCCGTTGTAAACGAAGCCAGGATCGTTTTTGCCCAACAGCAATGCCACCAAGGTGCCACCCACCATCGCCATCAACGAATTGACTGCCACCAAGCCGGAAATTTTGTCGATGGTTTGCGCACTCATCACATTGAAGCCAAACCAACCCACGCACAGCACCCACGCGCCCAAGGCCAAGAATGGAATGCTGGATGGTGGGTGCGCGCTCATCGATCCGTCTTTGCGATAGCGGTTGGCGCGTGCACCCAGCAATATCACTGCGGGTAAAGCAATCCAGCCACCCACCGCATGCACCACCACACTGCCAGCAAAATCGCGAAAGTTTTCGCCGGTCGTGGCTTTGATCCAATCTTGAATGCCAAACTTGTTCGCCCAAGCCACACCTTCAAACAAGGGGTAAAACACACCCACAATCACAGCAGTGGCAATCAGCTGTGGCCAAAACTTCGCCCGCTCGGCAATGCCGCCTGAAATGATGGCGGGAATTGCAGCAGCAAAAGTCAGCAAGAAGAAAAATTTGACCAATTCATAGCCATTTTTTTCTGCCAACTGTTCGGCACCCATGAAGAAATTGGTGCCATACGCCACGCTGTAGCCCACCAAAAAGTACACCACGGTGGACATGGAAAAATCCACCAAAATTTTGACCAAGGCATTGACCTGGTTCTTTTTACGAACCGTACCCAGCTCCAAAAACGCAAAACCCGCATGCATGGCCAGCACCATGATCGCGCCCAACAAAATAAAGAGCGCATCCGCGCCCTGTTTCAGTGCATCCATATCCATCCTTAACTGTTTTTATGTGCAAAAAGTGTCTGAAAAATCTTAAAAGCAAACCAAAAGTGTGCAAACTCCAGATTTCCCATGAAAACGCACCTAAATGAAGCAATTTTCGCGCCAGAAATACACAGGCAGATCCATTCAACAACTACCCGTCGCAGGGTTAGCGGATTTCTGTCTTGTATGGTCGTGCGTGCATCCAGTTTTTGATCTCAGTCGCCACCGCTTCTTCACGCCCTAAAAACCCATGCGGACCTTTGGGGCCGCAGCCATTGTCTTGGACAGGCGTGCCACCATGCACAGCGATAAATGGGAATTTACCGGCGACTTTGACAGCGCCTGCATAAGTGGTCGCCACACATTTGTCGTCAACATGGTGAACAATCAGCAATGGCGCTGCAATTTTAGAAAGATCAAAATCCGATAAATTGGAATCACTGAGCAAGCGCCACGCGGCGGGCGCCCAATCAAAAACAGAAGCTGTTAAAACAACACCGTCAATTTCTTTACCCAACGCTTTACCCGCATAGGCAGCAGAAGTTGCGCCCTGACTGGTTCCCACCAGAAACAACTTGGCTTGTGGAAAGCGTGCGCGCAAATCTTTAACAATGAAGCCCACATCTTGCATGTGCGCATCGCTCTTGCGAAGTTTTGGTGTGTACCCGATAGACGATTCGTCGCTGGGCACATCCACAATGGCAACCGCAGTTTCGTTATCAATGAACAAATCTTTGTTCAGCACCAAGTAGCTGGTCCCCGTTTCGCTCCATGCCACGCCGGCATCTGTGGCACGCAACTTCAGCAAACCAAACCCACCCGTGAACAAAACCGCAACCACTTTAACAGGCGCATTTTGCCGAATCAACCAATATGGCTGCTCCACATTGTTGCGCGTTTTCAAGCGGACAATTTCTTCTGTCTTTTGTGCAAAAGCTTGTGTTCCAAGCAATGCACCCAGTGTGAGCGTAACGAACAACGCCGCAATAACAGAACGCAAAATATTCTTCATAACCCAGCTCCTTCAATAAATGATATTTATTCTGAGCTTCGCGTGAAGCGGTACATTGCGCTACATCAACAAATGATGTGAAGAAGTTGTGAAACCTCTGTAATAGTGGTGTTCATCTAAACTCCCAATATGCCACAACACCATTCACAAAGTTTTATATGCTTTTTTGGCCTGTAGACATCGTATTAATTGCCTATTATGCTATTAAATATATAGCATTAACTAAGGTGCTTGCCCACTATCCCTGCCAGTTCAAACATCGTTACCTGTGGTTTACCGAAAACATCCAGCAGCTTGGCGTCGGCGTTGATGGCGCGTTTGTTGGTAGCGTCTTGCAAGTTGTTGGCTTTGATGTAGTCCCACAGTTTTTTGATAACTTGGGTGCGCAGGACTTGTTCGCTACCTATCACCGCAGCCAATGCGTCGCTGGGCTTTAAACCGCCGCTGGCTGATACTTTGCGGGGGGCTTTGGGTTTGGTTGTTGTTTTAGTTGCGGCGGTTTTTTTAGCAGCCACTTTTTTCGCTGGCACTTTTTTAGCGACTGCTTTCTTGGCTGCTGGCGCTTTTTCACCTTTGGCAACAACGGTTTTGCCAAATGGAGTTTTGGTGGCACGGGCTGGTTTGGCGCCTGCTGCGGTTTTGCGTGCTGGGAATTTGGAAGGGGCAAATTCAAAGATCACTTTACCGGCTTCTGCGTCCCACGCCAAATGTGCTTTGAAACCGCGGCGGGTGCGCATGGAGACAAATTTGTCGAGCAAATCGGTTTTGCCGGTTGTGAGCAATTGGCTGATTTGTGCGCGCTCAATCGGCTGCTGCAAGATGACTTGGCCGCTTTTGAAATCGCAACTCGGCGTGGCTTGCGCCATGGTGGGGACGGATTTTTCGCAAACGTAGTTTTTGCCATGCTCATACACCGCACCACCGCATTTAGGACAAGCGCCCAAGCTGGTTTGCGCTGAGAAATCAACAATCTCGCCTGTGCCATCGGCATTTTTGTCGTCACCAAAATCAAATTCCAATTTGTAGTTTTTGGTTTCGTCGTCGTATTTGATGACCATTTCGGCCGTGAATGGCCAACCGGCTTTGGAGCGAAAGCCGTCCAAGGGGCCAATTTTGCGGTCGGTTAAAAATTGCTCCACCTCTGCCACTTCAAAAGTGCGCCCTGCGGGAGTTTTGCCGAACGAGAAGCCGCAACCTTCGGTTGCACCTGCAGCGCCCGTGCAGGTATAGCGGCGGTAATTTTCTTTGACGATGCCACCGCAATTGGGGCACGGTGACTTCAGTGTGGCATAGTCGCCAGGAATGGTGTCACGGTCGTACTCTTTGGCTTTTTTGACCATGCGTGCGGTCATGTCGGCAATCTCTGCCATGAAGGTATCGCGGCTTAACTTGCCGTGTTCCATTTGTGCCAACTTGTATTCCCACTCCCCCGTCAGCTCAGCCTTCGATAACTCTTCAACACCCAAACCGCGCAACAAGGTCATCAACTGGAACGCTTTGGCTGTAGGTATCAGTTCGCGCCCTTCGCGCAGCATGTATTTCTCGTTGATTAATCCTTCAATGGTTGCCGCACGCGTGGCTGGCGTGCCCAATCCTTTTTCTTGCATGGCTTCGCGCAACTCATCGTCTTCCACGGTTTTGCCTGCGCCTTCCATCGCGCCCAAAAGCGTGGCTTCAGAATAGCGTGCAGGTGGTCTGGTTTTCAGGCCTTTGGGGTCAACGGTTTGTGCCAAGACTTTTTCGCCTGCTTGCACAGGCACCAAAATCGTTGCGCTTTTGCCTTCTGCGTCAGGGGTTTCATCCGCCGCTTCTTTGCCGTAAATGGCCAACCAACCTGGTTTCACCAACACTTTGCCTTCCGTCTTGAAGCTATGTGGTGCCACGAAAGATATGCGAGTCGTATTTTGATATTCGGCGCTGGGGAAAAACACCGCTAAAAAGCGCTTGACCACCAAGTCGTACAGTTTTTGTTCGGCTTCGCTCAAACCGCTGGGTGCTTGCAGGGTTGGGATGATTGCAAAGTGATCGCTAACTTTTTTATCGTCAAAAATGCGCTTGCTGGGTTTGACATAGTTGTTTTTTAACGCTGTAGCCGCAAAGGGTGCCAAGTGTTTCATGCCACTGGCCGCCAACATCTCAAAGGTTTGCTTCACTACAGGCACGTAATCTTCCGGCAGGGCACGTGAATCGGTTCGTGGGTAGGTCAGGGCTTTGTGGCGCTCATACAGGCTTTGCGCGATGCTGAGCGTGGTTTTGGCACTGAAGCCAAACTTGCCATTGGCCTCGCGTTGCAGTGATGTCAAATCAAACAGCAATGGGCTGGCTTGGGTACTGGGCTTGCTTTCTTCAGTTACTGTCGCTTTTTTGCCACGTACTGCATCGGCAATGGCCATGGCTTCGCGCTCGGACCATACGCGATCGGCCTTGATTTCAGCATCATCAGCATCTTTTTTATGTGCAGGCTTGAACCATTTGGCAGGGTATTCGCCCGCAACCGCAGCAAACGATGCATGGATTTCCCAGTAATCACGGCTTTGGAAGGCACGGATTTTTTCTTCACGTTCCACCACGATGGACAAGGTGGGCGTTTGTACACGGCCCACCGTCGTCAAGAAGAAACCGCCATCGCGTGAATTGAATGCGGTCATGGCGCGGGTGCCGTTGATGCCGACCAACCAGTCGGCCTCAGAACGACAACGGGCAGCATCAGCCAGTGGCAGCATTTGCTTGTCGGTGCGCAAGCTGGCAAAACCATCGCGAATGGCCTGCGGTGTCATGGATTGCAGCCACAGGCGTGATACGGGGTGTTTGGCTTTGCTGTATTGTTGAATCAAGCGGAAGATCAATTCCCCCTCACGCCCCGCGTCACACGCATTCACAAAGGCATTCACATCTTTGCGCTTGGCCAGTTTCACAATGGCGTTGAGCCGTGTCTTGGTCTTGTCCATCGGCTTCAAATCAAAATGCGGTGGGATAACCGGCAAGTTGGCAAAGCTCCATTTGCCACGCTTCACGTCAAATTCTTCAGGCGCTTGAATTTCTAGCAAATGCCCCACCGCGCTGGTAATAACGTAGTTTTCACTCTCAAAATATTCGTCCTGCTTTTCAAATTTACCAGCCAAAGGCGTGAGCGCTTTGACGATGTCGCTAGCGACCGAAGGCTTTTCTGCAATGACCAATGTTTTCATCTTATTTCAATCCGTTTTTATTCAGTAGGCAATTTAGCTACAATAAGTTCCTCGCGCGTGCGCACGCGCACACGCGCACCCGTACGTATTAAACATACCAAATTTTTGGACATTGTTTAAAAAATCTTCAACTTTTCCCAAGAATAATTTTTCAAGTGGCCACCAAACACCCTGTCTCCAAGCCGTCAAAAGCAGCTAAAACCGAAGTTTCCCCTCTGAAGAACAACAGTAAGTCAGCACAAAAGACTGCATCAAAAAGAATAGCAGTGCGCTCATCGGGCGTGCATGGCAAAGGGGTTTTTGCTGAAATGGACATTGCTGAAGGTGAAACTTTGATTGAATACAAGGGTGAAGTGATCAAATGGAAAGAAGCGCTGCGACGTCACCCGCACAACCCCAAAGAACCCAACCACACGTTTTTCTTCTCAATTGATGACAAGCATGTGATTGACGGCAATGTCAATGGCAATTCTGCAAGGTGGATCAATCATTCTTGCAAACCCAATTGCGAAGCAGACGAAAAAAAAGGCAGGGTATTTATCAAAGCCTTGCGCAATATACAAGCGGGCGAAGAGTTGAATTACGATTATGGACTGGTGATAGATGAGCCATACACCGCTAAGCTGAAGGCAGACTACCAATGCCTTTGCGGGGCGAAAAAATGTCGTGGGACTTTGCTAGCACCCAAAGAAAAAGATGAACGTGATGCCAAAAGCGAATCGACTAAAAGAAAAAGAAAAGGCAAACGCAAATCCAATCACAAGAAGTGATGCGTATGCACAGGCCTGCCGTCATCCAGTGGCCTGCTGAGGCAATTTGGGAACAAGTAGCACCCCTTTTGCCGGGTTTCACCATTGAGATATTACCTGAGATTGGCTCCACCAATACCGAGCTCATGCGCCGTGCCAAAGATGGGAAGCTAGAGCCCACTTTACTTGTGGCAGAACATCAAACTGCAGGGCGCGGACGCCTTGGTCGGGATTGGATCGCCTTAACAGACAGAGTAGACAACGCGCTACCGATGCTCACTTTTTCATTGGGCTTACCGTTCTCGCCCGCCAGTTGGTCAGGTCTGTCACTGGCGGTTGGTGTCAGTTTAGCCAGCAGCTTAGACCCCAGCATCCAATTGAAATGGCCCAATGATTTGTGGCTGAAAGAGCGCAAATTAGGCGGCATCTTGATTGAGACCACTGCCATCAACAACCAACGCTATGTTGTGATTGGCATTGGTATCAACATTCTTCAGGCCAAACAACTTTCAACATCGGTATTGCGCACTGCACCAGCATGGTTGCAAGAAATCAATGCCCAGGCGCAAGCGGCGAGCACTTTGGCGCAAGTCATCACCCCCTTGGTGCATACCCTTCAATTGTTTGAAACGCAAGGATTTGCGCCTTTTCAAAAATCATTTAATGCACTAGATGCTTTGCACAACCGAACCGTGCTTATTCAAAACAACAAGGAATCAATGGCAGATTCCGTTCAACTGCAGGGCATCGATCAAGGAATATCACAAGGTTTAGCTCAAGGTGTGGATATTTCGGGCGCCCTCATCGTTTTGACAGTAAATGGTCGTCAATTGGTCAGCAGCTCAGAAGTGTCTATTAAAGCCGTATAGACCAAATAAAGCGCAATTTTTCTCATAAACTACATCGTATGCTGCGTCTAGTCGTCCTATTATTGATCTTGGCCAATGGTCTGTATTTTGCATGGTCGCATCGAATTTTCAGCGAATTGGGTTGGGGCAAGGCTCCACAAAACGAGCCACATCGACTGCAGCAGCAAATCAACCCAGAACGCATTCGTGTGCTTGATATAAACGATGCACGAGTACAAAATCAACCAGCTCAAACATCAGCAACTTTAACTGCGACAACAGCAAGTACAAATGTGAACATTCAATGTTTGCATACAGGCACCTACAGTGACAAACAAATTGAGCCATTGCGTAACAAATTATCTGCACTGATGCCTGCCAACAGTTGGCGAATCGAAGAGATACCAAGTCAGCAAAAATGGTTGATTTACATGGGTAAATATGCAAATAGCAGCATGTTCGAACTGAAGAAGGCCGAACTAAAAAAAATGCAACTTGCATTTATCCCTGTCAACGAAGGACCGATGGCTTTGGGTATCACATTAGGTCAATTTCCCAGTCAAGCGGAAGCCAATCAATCACTCAATGATTTAAGTAAGCGTGGCATTCGAACTGCCAAAGTGGTACAAGAAATAGTTAATGAAAAAAATTACCTACTGGTATTTCCTGCAATCGACACAGATTTGATTCCAAAAATCAATGCTTTGACGGCAACGGCGTCTGGAAAACCATTGAAATCCTGTAACATAAAACCCTGAACAATTTTTGCTATCGATTGTCTGGTCTGTCTCGAGGATTCAGAAAAAATCGAATGGTGAATTTGGCACCAGTGGGAATATGTCCTGGTTTTGCATCTTCAATGGTTAAAACGGCGCCGTGTTTTTTGGCAATCTCTTGAACGATGGCCAAACCCAAACCAGACCCATCCGCATTGGTTCCCAAAGCACGGTAAAACGGCTGCATCACCAATTGCTTCTCCGCATCAGGAATCCCTACTCCTGAATCTTCAACTTGCAAAATACAAGTTTGATCGTCAGTAAAAACACGCACAGTCACGATTCCTGGCTGTTCAGAAGTCGAAGGTGTGTAATTCAGCGCATTGTCAATCAAATTCCTGATTAGTTCTTTGATGAGGGTTGGGTTGGCTCGTACCATTTTATTTTTAGCCAGTTGACGTGGGACATTGGCACTTTCAAAACCTAAGTCGATGTGTTTTTCTATGGCTTTAGGCAGAGCATCTTGAATAACGTCTTTAACCAAATCAGAAAGGTTACATACTTGCTCTGGCATCACTTGCCCATCACCCTCAGCTCGGGCCAATGCGAGTAACTGGTTCACCGTGTGCGTCGCCCGAATACTTGAGCGCCCAATTTGTTGCAATGATAGTTTCAGATCTTCAGTACTGTGGCTTTGGCGCAGAGCCAATTCAGCCTGCATGCGTAAACCAGCCAAGGGGGTTTTGAGTTGATGTGCGGCATCTGTTAAAAACCTCTTTTGCGTCACCATGGCATCCTTGAGTCTCGCCAGCAAACCATTGACCGACGATACCAAGGGCACCACTTCTAAAGGCACGATGACTTCGTCTAAAGGACTTAAGTCATCTGGCTTACGTAACCTTATTCTGTTTTCCAATAATTTCATTGGACGTGTGCCGCGATACAAAGCAAACCAAACCAACAGTACCGCCATGGGCAAAATAATGAATTGCGGTAGCATGATACCTTTGATAATGTCCGTTGCCAAAATTGACCTGTTTTCGCGTGTTTCTGCAACTTGTACCAATATATCCTGAGCATCAGGCAATGAAGTACGTACCCAAACATAGGCCATACGAATGGGTAAGCCACGGATTTCATCATCCCTATAGACAAGTTCAGCCTCTGTAGATTTTTTGACGACTGATGGCAATGGCGGTAAAGGCAAATCTTTTTCACCATCTAATAGTTCACCTCGAATACCCAAAACTTGGAAGTAAACCTGATCCACATCATCACGCAGAAGTTCGCGAGTATCGGCGGTCATCTCAAATTTCACTGTGTTACCTTGCACAACAACCAAACGCGCTATGGTTTGGACTTTGTACTCGAGTGCGCGATCAAAAGGCTTGTTGGCGATGCTTTGTGCGACAAACCACATGAAGACCAAGCTTGCCGGCCAAAGCAGCAGCAATGGCATCAGCATCCAATCTAAAATTTCGCCAAATAGTGAGCGTTGTTCGCCCCTAAAGATATTCGTTCTAGGTGATTTTTTCAAGGCAATAACCCAAGCCTCGTACTGTCGCAATGCGCACGGGACCTTTTTCTATCTTCTTGCGCAGACGGTGGATATATACCTCTATCGCATTGTTACTGACTTCTTCACCCCATTCACACAAACGTTCGACCAATTGATCTTTACTCACCAATCGCCCAGTGCGTTGTAACAACACTTCCAACAAGCCCAGCTCGCGTGCTGAAAGCTCTACCATTTTGCCTTCCATCGTGGCAACCCTACCAGCTTGGTCGTATTCCAAAGGACCATGTTTGATGGTGCTGATAACGCCTCCCACACCACGCCGCACCAACGCGCGCACCCTGGCTTCGAGCTCTTGCAAGCTGAATGGTTTGGCCATGTAGTCGTCTGCGCCGTAATCCAGCCCTTTAACGCGTTCTTCAATGCTGTCGGCAGCTGTCAAAATGAGAACGGGTAACTTAGAACCTCTTGCACGTAAACGTTTGAGAACCTCTAATCCATTCATTTTGGGTAAACCCAAATCCAGAATCAACAAATCAAATTCAGTATTCGTCATGAGCGCTGCATCCGCTTGCGAACCATCAGGTACATGATCAACCGCTGCGCCTGAACTGCGCAAGGTGCGCAGCAAGCCATCCGCCAATACTTGATCGTCTTCAGCAATAAGAATCCGCATCTTTTGTCTCCATCTTCTAATTCGACTCATTTTAGAGCCTTGCAGCGCACTTGGACTTAGGGGTAAAACCTAGGGTAAGTTAGCGCACAATACATGGGTGCAAAATATATTTTCTGTATTCCAAATTACTTTCCCTTTTTTCGCATTGGTTTTGTGCGGCTACCTGGCCACACGCAAGGGGTTTTTGCCACTGCCAGCAATAGGCGGCATGAACAGCTTTGTTTTGTTCTTTGCTTTACCCTGTTTGTTATTTAGATTTGGCTCCAGTACACCGATTGCACAACTTTTAGATTGGAATGTGGTCCTTGTTTATTTGTTTTGTGCATTGGTAATGGTGGGGTTCACCATTGCCATTACCAAAGGGCGCCGCATTGGTTGGAACGATGCCTCATTTGGCGCTTTGGTAGCTGCATTCCCAAATACAGGATTCATGGGTGTTCCCTTACTGGTAGCGTTGCTGGGTGCGAAAGCGGCAGGACCTGTCATCCAAACCATCATGATTGACATGCTCATTACGAGTTCTTTATGCATTGCCCTGTCCAAATTGGATGGCGCAGAAGAACACGGCTTCAGCAATGCCGTAAAAAAATCTCTGAAAGGCGTTTTCACAAACCCCATGCCTTGGGCTATTTTGTTGGGCGCATTTTTTTCAGCAACCGAAATGACACTACCCAAACCAGTAGCAGTCACACTGGGTTTGTTGGCGGATGCCGCCTCTCCGGTCGCTTTGTTCACGATTGGCGCCGTATTGGCACGTTCCGATATGAATATTCATGACAAAGTACCCCTGCATGAATACGTGCCCGTTGCTTTTTTGAAATTATTTTTACACCCATTACTTGTTTTGCTGGTTGGAACGACTGCCAAGCAAATGGGCGCTAGCTTAGATAATTACGCGTTAACTGTACTGGTGTTGGCTGCTGCACTGCCCAGTGCCAGTAATGTGTCCTTATTGGCCGAACGCATGGGTGCAAACAATGGTCGTGTCGCAAAGATTATTCTTTTTTCAACAGCATTGGCATTTATCAGCTTTTCCGTTGCTGTGGCTATTTTCAGATAAGTGAAGTTTCAACGCCAATAAAAAAAGGACGCCTAAGCGTCCTTTTTATGATGGGTAGTTTAATTACCCTGTGTTTACGCCTTTTTAGCGTAAGCGCTGCACCAGCCAGCACCAGCAACTTGCTTGCCTGGGAACAATGAGCAGCCGCCTGATTTGTCAGCAGCTTTGCCTTGGAACAAAGCGCAATTGGTACACATTTGTGCATCAGCATGCTTAGGGAATTTTTTGGCATCCACTTTTTTAGTGTCTGCTTTATAGCCCAGTGCAACAGCTTGTGCATCAGTCTCAGCCAACATGGCGGCTTGTGCCATGGCTTGGTTTGCTGCCAAAGCAGTACCCATGAAAGAAATAGTAGCAATGAATTCGCGACGGTTTGTCATTAAAAACTCCAAATAAATATAAGTTGGCTGGAAACGGGGTAAACATCTATCCGAAGCGGATTATATAAGCTAAGCCTCAGGGTGTAAAAAGCGAGTATATTGCTCAGGTATTGGAGTAAAACAGATGACACTACAACCTACCAGCGCCTCTGCGCAAGACATACATCAGGTATTTGACAGCCAGTTGGCAACCGCCTTGCGTTGGCGCACATCTACCGCAAACGAACGCATTGCACGTATCAAAAAACTGCGAGAAGTGTTACTCGCAAACCGAGAAGCTTTGTATGCAGCCTTTTGGCAAGACATGCACAAATCACCTTCTGAGGTGGAAGCCACTGAACTTTTGCATATCATGGATGAAATGCGGCATGCTATTGGCAGCATCAAAAGCTGGATGAAAACCCGTTCCGTTTGGCCCACCATGACCACCATGGGCACACGCGGATCGGTTCAAATGCAAAGTAAAGGACGCGTATTGATCATCGCTCCGTGGAATTACCCTTTGAGCTTGTGCATGGGGCCATTGGTTTCTGCCTTGGCTGCAGGCAATACGGTCATTCTCAAACCATCTGAGATGACACCAGCGGTGTCAGGCGTGATGGCAAAAATAGTTAATGAAGTATTTGCCAAACATGAAGTAGCTTTGTTTGAAGGGGCATTAGAAACATCGCAAACTTTATTGGCACTGCCTTTTGATCACATTTTTTTCACGGGATCGCCAGCAGTTGGTAAAGTGGTGATGTCAGCCGCGGCCAAGCATTTGTGCAGCGTCACATTGGAGTTGGGTGGCAAATCACCAACCATTGTTGATGCATCTGCTGATATTGCCATGACCGCACAAAGCGTGATGTGGGGGAAATTCATCAACAACGGGCAAACCTGCATCGCACCCGACTATGTATATGTGCATGAATCGGTCAAGTCAGAGTTCTTGCAAGCTTGCAAAACGGCCATCAGTCAGTTCTATGGCGACACATCTGACAAACTCAAAAACAACCCAGATTTAACTCGCATCGTCAACTCACGTCACGCCGAACGCGTGAATGCTTTGCTGACTGACGCCACACAGCGCGGTGCAAAAATCATCGTGGGTGGTGAAACAGACATCAGTACCAACTTCATTGCGCCGACTTTGTTGGGCGATATCCCACCAGACGCCAAAATCATGCAAGAAGAAATTTTTGGACCTCTGTTGCCCATCATCAGCTACACAGACATCAATCAAGTGATTGCGTCCATCAACGCCGAGCCCAAACCATTGGCCTTGTACATTTACAGCCGAGATAACAGTGTCGTAGACCAAGTACTGGGACAAACCAGTTCAGGCGGCGCATGCGTGAACCATTGTTTGCTGCATTTCGCACATGGCAACTTGCCATTTGGCGGTGTCAACAACTCAGGCATCGGCAGCGCGCATGGGCTTTATGGATTCAAAGCCTTTTCTCACGAACGGGCTGTTCTGAAAGGCACTTGGCTTAGAACCATCAAAATGTTCTTCCCACCCTACACTGCAGGCCGCCAGAAAATGATTCGCCAGACGGTAGACATGCTGCGCCTACCCAAGTTGTAAAGGTGCTCCTTGAATGCGACGCTTTGGCAAGCGTCGCTGCGCATTCCCGTAAAATAGACGCTTTGCCGATATACACATCTTTATCTATACAAAGCGTTCCATGACCGACATTCTGCAACCCAGCCTGCAATCCCTTTCCAAATCGTTTGAACCTGCGGACATAGAAGCCAAATGGGGACCAGAATGGGAAGCGCGTCATTATGGCGATGCGGGCTTTCGTGGCACCCAACAAGCCAATGCAAATGCACTGGCGTTTTCCATACAACTGCCGCCTCCCAATGTGACAGGCACCTTGCACATGGGCCATGCATTCAACCAAACCATCATGGATTCACTGACGCGTTACCACCGCATGCGTGGCTTCAACACCGCGTGGATTCCAGGCACTGACCATGCCGGCATTGCCACCCAAGTGGTGGTGGAGCGCCAATTGCAAGCCAAAGGCATCAGTCGCCATGAAATGGGACCAACGCCCGAAGAATCGCGCAAAAACTTTGTTGCCAAAGTGTGGGAATGGAAAGAGCAAAGCGGCAACACCATCACCAGCCAAATGCGCCGCATGGGCGCCAGTGTCGACTGGAGCCGTGAATACTTCACCATGGACCCCAAATTGTCCAAAACCGTGACCGAGACTTTTGTCCAGCTGTATGAACAAGGCTTGATTTACCGCGGCAAACGCTTGGTCAACTGGGACCCTGTGCTGAAATCAGCAGTGAGCGATTTAGAAGTAGAAAACGAAGAGCGCAACAGCTTCATGTGGCACATTGAATACCCATTCAGTGATGGGCCACAAAAATTGGGTGACGGCACCACAGTCACGGGTTTACACATCGCCACCACGCGCCCTGAAACCATGTTGGCAGACGGTGCTCTGTGTGTTCACCCAGACGATGAACGCTACCAGCATTTAATCGGCAAGATGGTTGATTTGCCATTGTGTAACCGCAAAATCCCTGTGATTGCAGACGATTTTGTCGATCGCGAATTTGGCAGCGGCTGCGTGAAAATTACAGGCGCGCACGACTTCAACGACTATGCTTGCAGCCAGCGCCATAACTTGCCGCTCATCACCATATTCACGCTGGATGCCAAAATCAATGAAAACGGACCGACAGCCTACCAAGGCATGGACCGTTACGATTGCCGCAAAGCGGTGCTGAAAGATTTGGAAGAACAAGGCTTTTTGCAAAAAGCTGTGCCGCATAAAAACATGGTGCCCGTCTGCACTCGCACTGGCCAAGTGATAGAGCCAATGCTGACCGATCAATGGTTTGTTTCTATGACAAAACAGGCTGTAGGCGGCGTATCTATTGCCAAAGGTGCTATTGATGCTGTAGCGAATGGCGATGTTAAGTTTTATCCCGAGCAATGGGTGAACACCTACAACCAATGGATGAACAACATCCAAGACTGGTGCATTTCACGCCAATTGTGGTGGGGCCATCAAATTCCGGCTTGGTACGACGAAGAAGGCAAAGTCTATGTGGCGCGCAACGAAGCGGACGCGCAAGCCCAAGCACCCGGTAAAAAATTAAAACGCGATGAAGATGTGCTGGACACTTGGTATTCTTCCGCGCTAGTGCCCTTCTCCACCATGGGTTGGCCTGAAAAAACACAAGACATGGATTTGTACCTGCCATCCAGCGTGCTGGTCACAGGCTACGACATCATTTTCTTTTGGGTGGCGCGCATGATCATGATGACCAAGCACTTCACCGGCAAAGTGCCTTTCAAACACGTCTACATTCACGGTTTGGTGCGCGATGCGCAGGGCAAGAAGATGAGCAAGTCTGAAGGCAATGTGCTGGACCCAGTGGACTTGATTGATGGCATCACACTGGAGCCCCTGCTGGAAAAACGCACCACCGGCTTGCGCAAACCCGAAACCGCACCTGCCGTGCGTAAAAACACCGAGAAAGAATTTCCAAACGGTATTCCCGCATTCGGCGCAGATGCACTGCGTTTCACCTTTGCCTCTCTCGCATCGCTGGGCCGCAACATCAGCTTTGACAGCAAGCGCTGCGAAGGCTACCGCAATTTTTGCAACAAGCTATGGAACGCCACCCGCTTTACATTGATGAATTGTGAAGGACACGATTGCGGTTTGTATGAACTACTGCCTGCGGGTAGCGTTGGGCATGGCTACATGA
The DNA here is from genome assembly GCA_016705065.1 of Candidatus Aalborgiella aggregata. Lineage (GTDB taxonomy): Bacteria > Pseudomonadota > Gammaproteobacteria > Burkholderiales > Burkholderiaceae_C > Aalborgiella > Aalborgiella aggregata. The sequence goes on from JADIYY010000002.1 coordinate 501,636, forward strand.
GATTCAGCCAAGCCGACCGTTGGATTGCATCCACTTTGCAGCGCGTTGAAGCCGATGTGGCACAAGGCTTTGCGGACTACCGTTTGGACAATGTGGCCACTCGCATTTACCAATTTGTGTGGGACGAGTTTTGCGATTGGTACTTGGAAATTGCCAAAGTGCAAATCCAAAACGGTGATGAAAGTCAACAGCGCGCCACGCGCCGCACTTTGATTCGCACCTTAGAAACCATCTTGCGTTTGGCACACCCTGTGATTCCGTTTATCACCGAAGAACTGTGGCAAAAGGTTGCGCCCGTCGCTGGAAGAAGTGGTGCCAGCGTCAGCATCGCCGCTTACCCTGAAAGCCAAGCCGAACGCATTGACCCAGCAGCCGAAGCACATGTAACTAAACTGAAAACCTTGGTCGATAGTTGCCGTACCCTGCGCTCTGAAATGAACGTACCCGCATCGACCAAACTGCCATTGTTTGCTTTACCCGCCAATGCTGCGGAAGCTGAATTCATGCAACAAGCCGCACCTGTGCTGAAATCTCTGGCCAAGTTAACCGAGGTCAAAGTATTTGCAGATGAAGCCACTTGGGCAAATGCCGCGCAAGCTGCGCCTGTTTCTGTGGTGGGCGAAACCCGCATTTGCTTGCACATGGAAGTGGATGTGGCGGCTGAGAAATTGCGCATGGGCAAAGAAATCACCCGTTTGGAAGGCGAGATTGCGCGCATCAATGGCAAGCTCAGCAACGAGGCATTTGTTGCCAAAGCCCCTGCTGCTGTGATTGAACTGGAGCGTGGTCGCATTGCACAAAACACCGCAACCTTGACCAAGTTGCAAGAACAGTTGAAGCGTTTGGGTTAACTTCCATCAGTCTCATGAACACACGCCACCCCAACACCATCACCACTGCGGTTTTCCCAGTCGCAGGTTTGGGCACGCGCTTTTTACCTGCCACCAAAGCGCAACCGAAAGAAATGTTACCGGTGGTAGACAAACCGCTGATTCAATACGCGGTAGAAGAAGCCTATGCCGCAGGCATTCGCCACATGGTGTTTGTGACAGGGCGCAACAAGCGTGCCATTGAAGACCATTTTGATACAGCGTATGAATTGGAAGCCGAACTAGCAGCCAGCGGCAAAACCGAATTGATGCAGCTGATTCACAACATCAAACCCACTGACATGGATTGCTCCTACGTGCGCCAATCGCGCTCATTGGGCTTGGGTCATGCGGTCTTGTGCGCTGAGCAGTTGGTGGGCAATGCGCCCTTTGCCGTGCTCTTGGCCGATGATTTGATGGTGAATCACAGCACACCGAATGCGCAGGGCATCACCGCACAAATGGTGCAGCTGTTTGCCCAAGTGCAATCTTCATTGTTGGCCGTGCAAGAAGTGCCCTTGGACCGTGTCAGCAGCTACGGCATCGTCGCCAGCCATGCGGTGCAAGCACGTTTGCGCCTTGTAGACAGCATTGTTGAAAAACCCAGCCCAGCACAAACGCCATCCACTTTGGCAGTGGCCGGTCGCTATATTTTGACGCCCGCGATTTTTAATCACCTGCGTCAGCAAAGCGCAGGAGCCAATGGTGAAATTCAACTCACCGATGCCATCGCCCAACTGATTAAAAGCGAGCCGGTTCACGCTTACGAATACATTGGCAAACGCTACGATTGCGGCAGCAAATTAGGCTTTTTAGAAGCCACGGTAGAGCTGGCTTTGCAGCACGCTGAAGTGGGAAACAGCTTCCAACAATTTTTGCGTAATTTACGCTATTGATCTGCACTTTTGAATCGCATTGACTGCGTAAATGCTACTTATTTAATAGCACACTAGGCAATAAATACGCCGCCTACAAGCCAATTTCTTATATACTCTTGCCAGAACCCTTGCTACAAGCAAAATATTGTTCGAGCACCATCATTGAGCAAACATCTTCAACTTCAGGATTGAAAAACTGCTGGCAATGTTCGTGAGCGTTTTGGATGATGGCCATGCACTCGTCGGGATGCGCCAAGTAGTACGTTAATTGCGCTTCCAAATCTGAATAATCTGGTTTGATTTCAATGTAGTGCTTGCCACCCACCAAAGTGCCTTCCATGAACCAGGTCTCGTAAGTGGGTTTGGGAGTTACCGCGATGGAGTTGGACGACATGATCCATTTCAAATTGGTTGCCACATCGTTGCCCTGCAAACTCAAAACAAATTTGAATTCCAAATGCTCGCTGACGCTGATTTTGGGTTTGTACCAAAGCTCTGGCCGGCCTTCGGCTTTGTTCACTTGACCCAAATCGCACAAGGGGTGATTGAAGTATTTTTCAAAAAATTCAATGCGGTGCTTTTGGTAAACACCAGCTCTGCCTATGAGTTGGTCTTTCTTTTCTAAAAATGGTTTGTCATTGGTGACAAACCGAAAGTGCCTGACCTTGTCCAGATTCATCAACACACTGTTCGCGTTATCAGCACCCTCGCTAATGGGTCTGCTTTTGACAATGCTGGGCACTGTTGGAACAGTGATCACATCGCCAAACACCCATGCCAATGGCAACTGCTTGTCAAAATACTGGGCGTATTCGTAGGTATCAAAAAAATACGATTTGGGGGTGACAGGGTGCAACAAATCACTGACTTTGGTCACAGCGGACGGCAAAGAAAAGGTATCCACTACTTTGTTGTAATAGGCGACACGGGCTTGGATTTTTTCCAACTCGGCCGGCTTGAGTTGGCTTTTCAACGCATCGAAATGTGCTTTTGTTCTGAGCTTGGGAAAGAAAATTCGGGCGTAGCTTTTTAAATAGTAGAAAAATTTGATTTTCTTTTGCACAAGCGCCATGTTCAATTCCTAAGACTCGTATCCAGTATCATTATGCTATGTTTTTAATAGCAATATAGGCAATAAATACGCCGACTACAGGCCAATTTTTCATATATTTTGCCCTGTTAGCGGCGGCGCAGGGTGTGCAGGTATTCTTCACCCGCTGTGACCTGCTCGACCAAATCATTACCCGTCATGGTGGCAAAGGCCTGAAAATCTTTGAGTGAGCCCTTGTCAGTAGCGGTAACGCGAAGCACCTGGCCACTTGTCATATTGGCCAAAGCTTTTTTGGCTTTCAAAATGGGTAAAGGGCAATTCAAGTTGCGGGCGTCTACCTCGACGTCAATCTTTAAGTCTGTACTCATATCGCGCTCCTCAAAATTTCATTTAAGTCTCAAACAGTATTATTTTCTTTGCCAAACGGCTGCAAAAAATCCATCGGTACCGTGAATGTGCGGCCACAAACGCAAATACTCTAAACCCGAACTACCCTCTTGTCCTGTACCTGAGCAAAGCGTTTCAGCGTTGTCAACTTTGAGTTGTGTCAACACCTCACCCACCGGCAGCATTTTGAAATCTGGGTTCGCGGCTGAAAACTGCAGCGCGATGGCTTCGTTTTCTTCTTTCAACAAGCTGCAAGTGGCGTACACCAAACGCCCACCCGATTTAACCAAGCGCGATGCGCTTTGCAAAATTGCCGCTTGCAATTTGGCCATGTCTTCAATGTCTTTGGGGGTCAAGCGCCACTTGATGGCTGGGTTGCGACGCAGCGTGCCCAATCCAGAGCAAGGTGCATCAACCAGCACGCGGTCCATCTTGCCGGCCAAGCGCTTGATGCGCTCATCCCGCTCATGCGCAATCACGGCTGGGTGAATATTGGACAAACTGCTGCGCGCCAAACGTGGTTTCAAGGCATCCAAGCGGTGCGCTGAGGTGTCAAAAGCGTACAAGCGACCGGTGTTGCGCATGGCTGCACCCAATGCCAAAGTTTTACCACCCGCACCCGCGCAAAAATCTGCCACCATTTCGCCGCGCTTGGCATCCACCAGCAAGGCCAACAACTGCGAGCCTTCGTCTTGCACTTCAATTGCGCCGCGTTTGTAGGCGCTCAAATTGCGCAAGTCGGTTTTGCCAGTAACCCGCAAACCCCAGGGCGAATAAGGCATAGGTTCTGCGGTGATGGCGACTTTGGTCAGCTCTTTGGCGACTTCTTCGCGCTTATCGGTCAGCATGTTGACGCGCAAGTCCAAACCTGGCGTGTCGTTTAATGATTCAACGTATTGCCAAAAACCTGCACCCGGTTTGCTGTCCAACTGTTCTTTGAGTGGCTTCACCAGCCACTCAGGCATGTTGTGGCGATGGCGGTCCAGCAAATCATGCGATTTGACGGTGTCGATGTTTTTAATCCAAGCCAGCTCTTGCTCGTTGATCGCGCCTTCTAAAAATGCACGCGGTGCGGCAAAACCCAGTATCGCCAAACGCCGCTCTTTGCTGCCACTGCCAGAGGGTGCAAAGTGGTCATAGCGCAATTTGTTGCGCAAGACGTTGTAAACGGTATCGGTGAGCGTGGCGCGTTCGCGCGGACCAAAATTGCGATGGTCTCTAAAGAATTTCGCCACGATGGCGTCAGTCGGGTGATCGAATTTAAGGGTGAGCCGTACCAGTTCGGTACAGGCTTCTAAAATAATTTGTGGATGCATGGGTTGATTGTCCCATGATTCGCCTCACACAATGAGGACAAGTCTCAATCTGGTGTCTTAATCCAATGTATCAGTGCGACCCACACGCACTGCCAGCTTTTTCAATCATCGGTGCATCGCGGTCCACGCCAGCAGCCGCCAAACGGGCTTCATAATCTTTCCACAATTCGGCTTGCTGGGAACCCAAGAAATACAGATATTCCCATGTGAACAGACCCGATTCATGGCCGTCGCTGAAGGTGGGTTTCACGGCGTAATTGCCCATGGGCTCTAAGCTCACAATGTCCACATTGCGTTTACCGGTTTGCAAAGTTTCCTGACCAGGACCATGACCTTGCACTTCGGCTGATGGCGACTGGACGCGCATCAATTCAAACGGAATGTTGAAATGTGCACCATCTGAAAACTTCACTTCAAACAGTTTGGATTTGCTGTGAACGGTGATGTCTTCTGGAGTGGGGGTGGCTTGTTTGGTTGTCATAAAAATACCTCAAATATTCGATTTCCCGTATTGTCTTCTATTGCCATTGTCCTTATATTTTTGAGTACTTCTCAGTTACACCAAAACACGTTCTATGCCGCCATTGTTGGCACTGGCTACGTAGTCTGGCATCCAATCTTTACCAAGAAGCTGATTCGCCATTTCAACCACGATGTAGTCCGCTTCTAGCAAGCCGGCCTTCAAGTCGTCTTGGTAGCGGTTCAAGCCCATCAAACAACTTGGGCAGCTGGTCAAAATTTTCACATTGGCTTGTGCGGCTACTGCGCCTGTATCGCGCAAGGCCAATTCGCCTTTGCGAATTTCTTCCTCTTTGCGAAAGCGAATTTGTGTCGAAATATCGGGGCGCGACGACGCCAAGCCACCGCTTTCGCCACAGCAACGGTCACTTAAAAGTACCTTGTCACCCATCAATGCCTTCACCGTTTTCATCGGCGCTTGTGTTTTCATGGGCGTGTGGCAAGGGTCATGGTAGAGGTAGCCATTGCCTGACTTATCACCCAATGTCACGCCTTTTTCGAGCAGGAATTCATGGATATCGATGATGCGGCTGCCAGGGAAAATCTTGTCAAATTGATAACTTTGTAACTGGTCATAGCACGTGCCGCAACTGACGACCACGGTTTTAATGTCCAGGTAATTCAGGGTGTTGGCAACGCGGTGGAAAAGCACCCGGTTGTCGGTGATGATCTTGTCGGCTTCGTCGAATTGACCGCTGCCCTTTTGCGGGTAGCCGCAGCACAAATAGCCCGGTGGCAACACGGTTTGCACACCCGCATGCCACAGCATGGCTTGGGTGGCCAAACCCACTTGGCTGAACAAGCGCTCAGAACCGCAGCCAGGGAAATAAAACACCGCTTCCGAATCCACCGTGGTGTTTTGCGGGTTGCGAATGATGGGCACGTAGTCTTTGTTTTCAATGTCCAACAGTGCGCGTGCTGTGCGTTTGGGCAAACCTGCTGGCATTTTTTTGTTCACAAAATGAATCACTTGCGCTTTTAGAGGCGCCACACCCAAACTGGCGGGTGGCAAATTGGTTTGTTGGCGTGCCAACAATTTGAAGACGCGATTGCCCAAGCGCTGCGCTTTGAAGCTGAGATTCGTCAAGGCATGACCAAAACGTATCGCCCCGGGGCTGGCTGTGCCAATGAACCAAGCTTGAAACTCGGCGGCAGGTCGCCAGCTTTTCTTGCCCATTTTGCGCAGCAAGTTGCGCATGTTCATGCTCACATCACCAAAGTCAATGTTGACTGGGCATGGCGTTAAACATTTATGGCACACGGTGCAATGGTCCGCCACGTCTTCAAATTCTTGCCAGTGTTTGATGCTGACACCACGGCGCGTTTGCTCTTCGTACAAAAAGGCTTCTACCAACAAAGAGGTGGCCAGAATTTTGTTGCGTGGGCTGTACAGCAAATTCGCACGCGGCACGTGGGTGCTGCAAACAGGTTTGCATTTGCCACAGCGCAAACAATCCTTCACACTAGCCGAAATCGCACCAATGTCGCTTTGCTGCATGATGATGGATTCATGCCCCATGAGTCCAAAACTGGGCGTATAGGCATTGGTTAAATCGGCCACCAAATTGTCTGAAATATGCGGCAAACCGTCCGTTTTTCGGCGTTTCGATTGCTTAGATTGCTCTACTTTTTGTAGCGGATGATTCACCAGCAAACTCTTGCGCAAAAGCTTGCCTTTGTTGAACCGCCCTTCAGGGTCGACGCGCTGTTTGTAATCGGCAAAGGGTTGCAATTCGGCGTCGGTCAAAAACTCCAGCTTGGTGATGCCAATGCCGTGCTCGCCTGAAATCACGCCGTCTAAACTGCGCGCCAGCACCATGATGCGCGCCACCGCTTTGTGCGCGGTTTGCAACATGTCGTAGTCATCGCTGTTGACGGGGATGTTGGTATGCACATTGCCATCACCCGCGTGCATGTGCAAAGCCACCCAGACACGGCCTTTGAGCACGCGTTGGTGAATGGCATTGCATTCTTCCAAGATAGGCGCAAAAGCCAAGCCGGTGAACAAGGCTTGCAAAGGCGCGCGGATATCGGTTTTCCAGCTGGCACGCAGGCTGTGCGATTGCAGTTGTGGGAACAAGGCATCCACATCATCGAGCCAAGTCTGCCAAGTTGCCCGAACGTCAGCTACCAATGTCAGTGCCTGCGTTACGCGGTCGTCCAGCAATTCACCAGAAGCCAACTCAGCAGCATCATCAACACGTCCTAGCGGTAATTTATCTTGCTTGAAAAATGCTGTTAAAGCATCACACAGCTTGAGTTTGTTTTGCAAACTCAGCTCGATGTTGATGTGCTCAATGCCATCCGTGTATTCCGCCATACGTGGCAAAGGAATCACCACGTCTTCGTTAATTTTGAACGCGTTGGTGTGCTTGGATATGGCAGCCGCGCGTTTGCGGTCCAACCAAAACTTATTCCGTGCCTCAGGGCTGATGGCAATGAAACCTTCACCATTGCGTGAATTGGCAATGCGCACCACTTCGGATGTGACACGCGCCACATCGTCGGCATCATCACCTGCAATGTCGCCAATCAAAACCATTTTGGGCAAACCATTGCTGGTGCCCGTGTGGGCGCGTTTGGATTTGGTGGCGTAACCCACGGCTTTCAAATAGCGGTCGTCCAAATGTTCTAGGCCTGCCAACACCGTGCTTGATTCGCCCCGTTTTTGCAAAGCGAACATATAGTCTTTGATTTCCACAATGCTGGGCACTGCGTCTTTGGTGTTGCCAAAAAATTCCAAACAAACGGTACGTGTGTGATGCGGCATGCGGTGCACAATCCAGCGCGCACTGGTGATCAAGCCATCACAACCTTCTTTTTGAATACCAGGCAAGCCACTTAGAAATTTATCGGTAACGTCTTTACCCAAACCTTCTTTGCGAAACGATGGGCCAGCAATGTCCAAGCGCTCGGTGCGAATCAGCTTTTTGCCATCGGCTTCAAAGTAGTTCAATTCAAAACTGGCCACCTCGGCATCGTGAATTTTGCCCAAATTGTGGTTCAGCCTTGTCACTTCCAGCCATTGGGCATCGGGTGTCACCATGCGCCAGCTGGCCAAATTGTCGAGTGCAGTCCCCCACAACACGGCTTTTTTGCCACCGGCGTTCATGGCGATATTGCCACCAATGCAACTGGCTTCGGCTGATGTGGGGTCTACCGCAAAGACAAAGCCCGCACGCTCGGCCGCATTCGCCACGCGCTGTGTCACCACACCGGCTTCGGTCCAAATCGTTGCCACCGGCGTGCTGTGACCCGGCAAGGTTTGCATGACCACTTCGGTCATGGCTTCCAGTTTTTCGGTATTGATGACCGCACTTTTCCACGTCAAAGGAATTGCGCCGCCGGTGTAACCTGTTCCACCGCCACGCGGAATGATGGTCAACCCCAGCTCGATACAGCCTTTCACCAAGCCAGCCATTTCCGCTTCAGAATCGGGTGTCAGCACCACAAATGGGTATTCCACGCGCCAATCGGTGGCGTCGGTGACGTGGCTGACGCGACTTAAACCATCAAACTTGATGTTGTCGCTGGCGGTCAATTTGCCCAAAGATTTATGCGTCTCTTTGCGCAAGGCGGCGGCTTTTAAGAAAATCGCATCAAATGCGGCAATGGCGTTCGCAACCAAGGACAAAAGCTCCGATACATGCGCATCGCGACCGCTGTCCACATCGGGGGTACGGCGTTTTTGCACTTCGCCCAAGCGGTGCTTCAATGCATCGACCAATTGCACCCGGCGTTTGGGGTTGTCCAGCAAATCGTCTTGCAAATAGGGGTTGCGTTGCACCACCCAAATATCGCCCAGTATTTCGTACAACATGCGTGCCGAACGACCTGTGCGGCGCTCAGTACGCAACTCATTCAGCACCGTCCAAGCGCGTTCACCCAACAAACGCACCACAATTTCACGGTCGGAAAACGAGGTGTAGTTGTAGGGAATTTCGCGAATGCGGTCGTTTGATCTTTCGCTATGGTGTGCGGTACTGGCTGAAGTGATGGTGCTGGTCATTGTGAAAGGCAAAGTGCATTGCAAAAGGCAGGCGCTGAATTCGTAAACCGTTGATTTTAGTACCCTTACAGACTCAGCATCGGTTTTCTAATGGATAACCCGACTTACAACCGACATATTGCTGTGTTCAAATAAATCAGTTATCCCTGATGGGCACCGTTTGAGCTTGTTTGAGCTCGTGTACCATTGAATCTCAATTTGCCGTACTTTAAGGAGATATCCCTATGAAAAAACTTATCAAAATCAGTGCGCTGACTGCTGTTTTGGGCTTAAGCAGCCTAGCAGCGCAGGCGCAAACAGAAGTTCAATTTTGGCATTCCATGACCGCCGTGAATGGTGAATGGGTCAACGATTTGGCCAAAGATTTCAATGCCAAGCAAAAAGAATACAAAATTGTGCCCACTTTCAAAGGCACTTACGATGAATCAATGACCGCTGCGGTTGCCGCCTTCCGCGCTGGCAACGCGCCGCATATTTTGCAAGTGTTCGAAGTGGGCACAGCCACCATGATGGCCAGCAAGGGCGCTATCGTCCCCGTTGCGCAAGTGATGAAAGATGCGGGCGAAAAGTTTGACCCTACAGCCTACGTTTCAGCCGTGGCGGGCTATTACACCGCGCCAAATGGACAAATGTTGTCTTTCCCCTTCAACAGCTCGACCACCATTTTTTACGTCAACAAAGATGCGTTCAAAGCCGCCGGTATTGACACTGTGAAACTGCCCAGCACCTGGCCTGAAGTGGCATTGGCAGCCGCCAAGCTGAAAGCCAGCGGACATAAATGCCCGTTCACCACCGCATGGCAAGGCTGGACGCAACTAGAGAGCTTCTCTGCATGGCACAACGTGGAATTTGCCTCTAAAAACAACGGTTTGTCTGGCTTGGATGCACGCATGAAGGTCAATTCACCGCTGCACGTGCGCCACATCGAAAACTTGGCAAACATGTCTAAACAAGGTTTGTTCATCTACAAAGGTCGCGGCAATGTGCCTGAAGCCAGTTTCGTTTCTGGCGAATGCGCCATGATCACCACTTCAGCTGGCTTCTATGGCAACGTGGCTAAAAATGCCAAGTTTGCTTATGCCTTGAGCACCATGCCCTTCTACCCTGATGTACCAGGCGCACCGCAAAACACCGTCATTGGTGGCGCCAGTTTGTGGGTCATGTCCGGTAAAAAATCAGCTGAATACAAAGGCGTAGCCAAATTCTTCAGCTATTTGTCCAGCCCTGAAGTACAGTCTGCCAGCCACAAGCGCACCGGCTACTTGCCCATTACCAATGCCGCTTACAAGTTGACTGAAGCATCTGGCTTTTACAAAGAAAAACCAGGTACTGACATTGCGGTTTCACAAATGATTCGCAAAGTGACCGACAAGAGCCGTGGTATTCGCTTAGGCAACTATGTGCAGATTCGTGCTGTGGAAGACGAGGAATTGGAAAAAGTGTGGGGCGGCAAGCAAACTGCCAAAGAAGCACTGGACGCCATCGTCACCCGTGGCAATGAGCATTTGGCACGCTTTGAAGCAGCCAACAAAGGCAAATAATCTGAATACCTAGCTTGCTATAAATTAAATAGCAAGCTAGGCAATCAATACGACGGCTACAGCCATATTTTTCATATATTTTTATAGTTTGTGGAAAAACGCGTTCAATTCAAATCATCTTGGCTGCCTTGGGCGTTGATCGCGCCACAGGTGGCCATCATCAGCGTTTTCTTTTTTTGGCCTGCTGCTCAAGCGGTATTGCAATCCTTTCAATTGCAAGATGCCTTTGGCACATCCACTGAATGGGTGGGCTTGGAAAATTTCAAACGCTTATGGAACGACGCGGGTTACCTGGCTTCGTTTAAAACGACTGCCATTTTTTCTATCTTGGTCGCAGTTTTGGGTATTGGTTTGTCCTTGACATTGGCCATTTTTGCCGACCGCATCATTAAAGGCGCGCTTGGTTACAAAACCATGTTGATCGTGCCCTATGCCGTTGCACCCGCGGTAGCAGGTGTATTGTGGGTTTTCATGTTTTCACCCTCATTGGGCGTGGTTTCGTTCGCATTGGGGAAAATAGGTTTTGACTGGAACCATTATTTGAATGGCACACATGCCATGACGCTGATTGTGTTGGCTGCCGTTTGGAAGCAAATTTCATACAACTTTTTGTTCTTTTTGGCGGGCTTGCAATCTATTCCCAAATCATTGATAGAAGCCGCTGCCATTGATGGCGCAAAACCGTGGCGACGCTTTTGGTCGATTCAGTTTCCACTGTTATCGCCCACCACGTTTTTCTTGTTGGTCATCAACATTGTGTATGCCTTTTTCGATACCTTTGCCATCGTCGACGCCACAACCCACGGCGGCCCTGGTCAAGAGACATCGATATTGGTATACAAAGTGTATTACGACGGCTTCAAAGCCATGGACATGGGCGGCAGCGCCGCGCAGTCGGTGGTGCTGATGACCATTGTGGTGGCACTCACCGTGATTCAGTTTCGCTTTGTAGAGAAGAAGGTGAATTACTGATATGGTAGAACGCAGTCCTTTCTTAACTTTCTTAGCGCACGCCATCATGTGGGCGGGTGTGTTGATTGTGGCGTTCCCTTTGTACTTGGCATTCGTTGCATCCACCCACACGGCGCAAGAAATTGTGCAAGCGCCTATGCCATTGTTGCCTGGCAATTACATGTGGGAAACCTACAGCAAAGCACTCTTGGGTGGCGGTGCCGGCGGTGGTTCTAAAGCACCGGTCGCGCACATGATGTGGGTGAGTTTGGTGTCGGCGCTGGTCATTACTTTTGGCAAAATCGCAATTTCATTGTTGTCGGCTTTTGCGATTGTTTATTTTCGCTTTCCGTTCAAAAACTTTTTCTTTTGGGCGATTTTCATTACCTTGATGCTGCCGGTTGAAGTGCGCATTGGCCCTACCTACAAAGTCGTCTCCGATCTGGGCATGCTCAATACCTACGCGGGTTTAACGATACCGCTGATAGCATCTGCCACGGCCACTTTTCTGTTCCGTCAATTCTTCATGTCGGTGCCCGATGAACTGGTAGAAGCTGCACGGATGGACGGTGCCAGCCCCATGCGCTTTTTTTGGGATGTGCTCTTGCCCTTGACCAAAACATCCATTGCCGCACTGTTTGTTATTCAGTTCATTTACGGCTGGAACCAATACCTGTGGCCTCTGTTGGCCACCACCACCGAAGACATGTACCCCGTGGTGGTGGGCATCAAAATGATGGTGGCTGGTGGTGACTCGCAAAACGAATGGAACGTGGTCATGGCCACTGCCCTCTTGGCCATGCTGCCCCCCGCCCTCGTGGTGGTATTGATGCAAAAATGGTTTGTAAAAGGTCTTGTAGATACGGAAAAATAACATAAATATTGGCTGTATCCGGCGTATTTACTGCCTACACAGCTATTAAATATATAGCAAACTGAAAGAATATCGCTTATTTTATGGCTTCCATCTCCCTCAAAAACATCATCAAACGCTACGGCAATGCCAAAACAGGCACCCAAGTGATTCACGGCGTGAATGCCGAAATTACCGATGGCGAATTCATTGTCATCGTGGGGCCTTCTGGTTGTGGCAAATCAACGCTCTTGCGCATGGTAGCGGGTTTGGAAGAAATTTCAGGCGGCGAAATCAGCATTGGCAACCGTGTGGTGAACGATTTAGAACCAGCCGAACGCGACATTGCCATGGTGTTTCAAAACTACGCGCTTTACCCACACATGAGCGTGTTTGACAACATGGCCTATGGTTTAAAGATCGCCAAAGTGCCTAAAGACGAAATCAAAACCCGTGTTGACAAAGCTGCCAAAATTTTAGAGCTGGGTAATCTGCTGGACCGCAAACCTCGCGATATGTCGGGCGGCCAACGCCAACGCGTCGCCATGGGGCGCGCCATTGTGCGGCAACCACAGGTGTTTCTGTTTGATGAACCTTTGTCTAATCTAGACGCCAAGTTGCGTGCTCAAACGCGTTTGGAAATTCAAAAACTGCACCGCGAATTGGGCATCACTTCGCTGTTCGTCACACACGACCAAGTGGAAGCCATGACTTTGGCACAACGCATGATGGTGATGAATGCCGGCGTGATGGAACAATTTGGCACACCTGAAGAGGTCTACAACCGCCCTGCCAGCACGTTTGTGGCCAGCTTCATGGGCTCACCCCCCATGAACTTGCTCAAATCAGCACCGGGTGTGAAAGCTGGCCAAATTTTGGGCGTAAGACCTGAACATTTGGATATCACCACCAGCGGTCAAGGTTGGGCATTGCAAGTTGAGGCCATCGAACTTTTGGGTGCTGAACGTTTGTTGTACTGTTTGCATGGAGATGAACGCGTCATCATTCGTGTCGATGAAAACCAAGCCACGCCAACCATTGGTAGCACGGTTTCTGCCACACCACGCGCAGACAAAGTGCATCATTTTGATGCGGTATCAGGGAAGCGCGTACCGTAAAAACGTTTTGCAGCAATAGGCGCTGCATCACACCTTACGATTGCTGCCCAAGACCGCCGCACCCAGTATCAATGCGGTTGCTAGCGCAATAGGCCAGTCAAAATGACGGCCTGTGAAAATGAGCAGCAAGACAGTTGATGCCAGCGGCGTGATGTAGCTCAATATGCCGATTTGACGTGCATCTCCACGCTTCAAAGCCGCATCCCAAACATAAAACGCCAAACCCAAGGGACCCAAACCCATCAGCACCAGCAAAACCCAATCACTGTGGCTGATGTTCGTGTAAGGTTCTAACAACACATGACAGAGTAAAGACAATGCGCCCGAGACCAAGCCAAATAAACCAATCGCTGCTGTGGGAAATCCACGTCCTTCATCAGCCAAGCGTTTGCTCATCAATGAATAGCTGGCCCAAATAAAAGCGGAGCCGAGAGCTGGCAGATAGCCCCACGCGAAGCCTTTGGCAACAATACCTTGCCAGCCATCTTTGAGTATATCTGCACCCAAAATCGCCATCGCCGCCCCAGCAAATCCCATGCATGCTGCCAGCACGTGTATGCTGGTCAAACGGGTATGAGGCAAAAACAAAGGTGCCATCACCACGATGCCCAATGGCCATAAATAATTCACCAAATTTGCTTCCACAGGCGGCGCATAACGCAAGGCAATAAACAGTAAAAAATGAAAGCCGAACAAGCCATAGATTCCCAATACCAGCGCAGAAAATGAAACTTTCCATTCTTTATAAAAAGGCCATGAAAGTAGGCTGCCAATCAGCAAAGCGATACCGGTTAATAAGAAAGGGGGAATGTGCTTGAGCGACAAGCCCAACAATGCTAAAGTTGCCCACAATGCAATGGCGATCAAAGCCAGCAGTGTGGGCGATAAAAATGACCTGGTTTTCATCGCAGCCATCATCGCACAATTTAAAAACAATCTATGCAAAATAGCCTAACAAACAACTGGCCTTATCCCAAATGGATCGCACACCGTGGTGCAGGCAAATTGGCACCTGAAAACACCTTGGCTGCGTTCAAACTCGGTGCCAGTCACGGTTACCGAATGTTTGAATGCGATGTGAAATTAAGCAGTGATGGTGTGCCATTTTTATTGCATGACAGCACCTTAGAGCGCACCACATCTGGGCAAGGCACTGCAGGCGAATTCAGTTGGGAAGCATTGTCAAAACTCGATGCTGGAAGCTGGCATACAGCCACATATGCCAAAGAACCCATCCCCAACTTTACAGACATTGCGCAGTATTGTTTACAGAACAATTTTTTCTTGAATATTGAAATCAAACCCACACCTGGACTGGAACAACAAACCGGTGAAGTGGTGGCCAAGCAAGCGGCTGAACTATGGAAAGACAAGGCCATACCGCCATTGTTGAGTTCATTCAGACCTGAATCACTAATGGGCGCCCAACAAACAGCGCCGCATTTACCGCGCGCTTTGCTATTGGACACGCTCTGGAAAGGTTGGTTGGAGACGGCTTTGATGTTGGATTGCGTCGCCATCATCTGCAACCACAAGCTGTGGGACACATCGTCCATGACCCAAGCCAAAAGCGCAGAATTCAAAACCCTGAGCTATACAGTGAACGATGAAGCCACTGTGAAACGATTGATGGATTTGGGTATTGACGGCATCATCACCGATAAAGTGGATGAATTCTCACCACTCTAATTGCTATAATTTAAATAGCAACATAGGAAATAAATACGCCGGCTACAGCCTAATTTTATGGATAATACTAAGCATTGGCTATCTGCACCAATTTCATCCGCCCAGTTCCACCTGTTTTGATGCTGACGGCTGCTTTGGTGCAGCGAAATTGTTTGGCCACCAAACCAATCAATTCTGTATTGGCTTTGCCATCAACAGGTAAGGATTTGATTTGAGCTTGCCATGTACCATCTTCGTGCAGCACCAAGGAACTGACTCTGGCATTGGGTTTGACTTTGACCTGAATGATGTTTGGCTTACCACTGCGCGGCGGAGTTGATTCACTTGCCACGCCAAGCACCTCGCCACCACCATTGGTACAGCGCTGCCGACAAGACCAGCGTGAAGTAGGTCATCATCTTGCCATCGGTGCTGAAAATAAAAAGACCCCCAAACAATATACCCACACCCGTTAGGCTGGTAATCAGCATTTGAGACTTCAAGGTTCGACTTACCTTTTGTTTAGGCCAAATCGTGCGACACAGTAAAGGGAAAACAACACCCATGAATGCCGCAGGCAGCATGAAGTTAAACAGGTGGTTCATGAATTGGAAATAGCCCATGGTCAGAGTCTAACTTGTCTTTAACTTGCCTTAATCTTCTCAAGAAGCGAATAATTTTATAATCAAGAGATGGCTGTTTGGACATTAGGCATTAATCACACCACTGCACCGCTCGATTTGCGCGGGCGGTTTGCCTTTGCCATGGACCAAATCGCACCCACTTTGCACACCATGCGCACAGATTTGGGAAGCGTATTGGCACCCCACTCAGAAGCTGTGCCACTAGAAGCTGCGCTGATCTCTACCTGCAACCGAACTGAAATTTATCTGGCGCACGATGCCAACACCCATCCCTCGTCTGCCGATGCTTTTGTGCAGCCTACTTTGCAATGGATGGCCAAATTGGGCGGTGTATCCACGGCTGACTTGGGTGCACACTCTTACACCTTGCAAAACAACTTGGCCGCGCGTCATGCCTTTCGGGTGGCCAGTGGGCTGGACAGCATGGTATTGGGCGAGCCGCAGATTTTGGGGCAAATGAAAGATGCGGTGCGCATGGCCAGCGAGGCTGGCGCTTTAGGCGCAACCCTTAATCAGCTTTTTCAGCGTAGCTTTTCGGTCGCCAAAGAAGTGCGCAGCACCACTGAGATTGGCGCCCACTCCATCAGCATGGCTGCAGCGGCTGTGCGTTTGGCAGGACAACTTTTTGAAGACATTAAAGACACCAAAGTGTTGTTTGTGGGTGCGGGAGAAATGATAGAGTTGTGCGCCACGCATTTCGCAGCCAAGCAACCCAAATACATGGCCATTGCCAACCGCACCTTGGAGCGCGGCGAAAAATTAGCCAGCCGTTTTGGCGCGGAATCGATTCGCTTGGCAGATTTACCGAATCGCCTGCATGAATTTGATGCCGTGGTGAGTTGCACAGCCAGCACCTTGCCCATCATCGGATTGGGTGCCGTGGAACGTGCTTTAAAGCAGCGCAAACACCGACCCATGTTCATGGTGGATTTGGCCGTGCCTCGCGATATTGAAATCGAAGTCAAAGAACTATCCGACGTGTATTTGTACACCGTGGACGATTTAGCCAGCGTGGTGCAAACCGGGCAAGCCAATCGACAAGCGGCTGTGGCCGAAGCTGAAACCATCATCGATGCGGGCGTGCAAAGCTTTATGCATTGGTTGGATCAGCGCAACCCCAACACCGGCAGCGTTTCGCTAATCCAACAAATCAATGCGCAAACGGACAACTGGCGCGAGCATGAACTGGCTCGTGCCCGCAAATTGCTGGCCAAGGGCGCTTCGGTCGATGAAGTGCTGGAAGCGTTGTCCAAAGGTATCACCCAAAAAATGTTGCACGGCACTTTTGCCGAATTGCATGCTGGTGATACCGCCAGCCGAGAACACACCGCACAAGTGGTGCAAAAACTGTTTTTGCGCAAAGAGCGTTAGCTGCGTTCACTTATTAGTCAAGCCCTTCGACAAACTCAGGGCGAAGACGGTTCTTCCTCATTCAGGCCTTCCAAAAACCTCACAAAGAAACCATGAAACCATTCCTCCGTCAGCAGTTAGAACGCTATCCCATCCGCTTAGGTGAACTCAATTTCTTCTTGCAACAAGAAGGCATCACCGATGACATGAAAAAATACCTGGCGCTGAACAAAGAGCACGCCGAGGTTAGCCTTGTCGCTTCTGAATTTGCCTTGTTTTTAAAGCGCGAAAAAGATTTGGCTGAAGCACAAGAGATGCTCAACGACAACGACATGCGCGAGATGCACGAAATGGCCAAAGAGGAGGTCAAAGAAGCGCAGTTGGACTTAGAACGACTTGAAGACGAATTGCAACGCTTGTTGCTGCCAAAAGACCCTGACGATGAACGCAATGCATTTGTGGAAATTCGCGCTGGCACGGGCGGCGATGAATCGGCATTGTTTGCCGGTGACCTGATGCGCATGTACATCAAATACGGCGAACGCATTGGTTTTAAAGTAGAAATCATGAGCGAGTCACCTGGCGAAGTGGGCGGCTACAAAGAAGTGGTGCTAAAAATGTCAGGCACCACCAACCACGGCGGCATACCCACCGGTGCGTACGGCATGTTGAAATTTGAATCGGGTGGTCACCGCGTGCAGCGCGTACCAGACACCGAAACCCAAGGCCGTATCCACACCAGTGCCTGCACAGTGGCGGTGATGGCAGAGCCAGATGAAGCGGTTGAAATCACCCTCAACCCATCTGACTTGCGCATTGACACCTACCGTGCCAGCGGTGCAGGTGGTCAGCACATCAATAAAACCGATTCAGCCGTACGTGTCACCCACTTGCCCACTGGCATTGTGGCCGAATGCCAAGAAGGACGCAGCCAACACAGCAACAAGGCGCAAGCCCTGCGCGTATTGCAAGCGCGTATCAACGAAAAAGACCGTGCCGAGCGCCATGCCAAAGAAGCAGCCACACGCAAAGGTTTGGTCGGCAGCGGAGACCGCAGCGACCGTATTCGCACCTACAACTTCCCGCAAGGCCGCCTAACCGAGCACCGCATCAACCTCACGCTTTACAAACTCTCATTCATCATGATGGGCGAGCTGGATGAGGTGATCGAAGGTTTGCTTTTGGCACGCAAAGCGGAACAGATGGCGGAATTGGAAGCAGCGGCGAATTAAGCCGATTCAAATTATTTGGCAAACGCATTGCTGCGTTCAATTGCACGTTGGCGGTTTCGTTCATTCCACGGCTGGCCCAACCAGCGGCGCATCAAACCATCAACCGTGCGCACATAGATGATGTTGTAGATCAGCTGCCAAACGTGGCTCAACTTACGTGGCAATGCGCGCAAGGTCATTGAAAACGACGCATCGTCGTAAATGATGTAGTGCCAATAGCCAGGCGGTATATACAGCACATCGCCGTGGTTCAAAATAGCCAAACTGCCTTTGGCTTGCTGCAAGGCTGGGAAACGCTGGAAATCTGGCCTATCCATGTCGATGTCGCTCAAACCGCTGAATGAATAAGGGACGTGGTAGAGGTATTTGGTTTGATCATAAGGAAACAAATACACCCGCTTTTGTCCGCCAAAATGGCACAGCAATAAATCAGCCCAATCAATATCAAAATGCAGTTGAACCTTGGTGCCTTTGCCACCAAAAAACAAGACAGGTAGCTTTTTGAACAGTTTCAGCCCAATTTCTGGGTAGGAAAAATCCCTCAATAGCGCAGGCACTTGCTGCAAAATATTGTAAAAAAACATGCGCAACTTGTTGTTGCCTTGCTTGAGTTCTTGAATGTAATCACCAAAGCGCATTTCGGCTATGTGCGCGTGCTGGTGCCTGTGACCTTTGGCTTCTTCGCATCCATACAGTGGCACCACATTGTCACCAAAAGTTTGGCAAAAATAATCAAAGTTCCACTTATCACGCGCAGGCCAATTGCGCGACAGATTTGTGATCACCAACGGAATTTGTTGGTCTTTGTAGTCAGCAAGAAATGAGTCGCGTGCAATGGTGTCAACGCGTGTTACTGGACTTATTTGCACGCCATTGAACTCATGCTACGCCGTTGGCCTTTAACCACGCCAATGCCCGCTTAAACCCATCTTCGGCGGGTTCTTTGCGATAGCTGGGCCGATAGTCGGCATGAAAGGCGTGTGGTGCGCCGTCATAAACAATAAATTCTGACTTTTTGGCTGCGGCGCTGCCATTGGCCAATGCGGCTTTCATTTTGTCGACAGAGGCAACTGGAATGCCTGTGTCCGCACCACCATAAAGCCCCAACACAGGACCGTTGATGTTGGCAACCAAGTCAATCGGGTTGGTTGGAGACAAAGGATTGGGTGCGCCTTCTAAGCGGCCATACCACGCCACACCCGCCTTGACGGCTTTGTTGTGCGCCGCAAATAACCAAGTGATGCGGCCGCCCCAACAAAATCCTGTGATGGCCACTTTATTGAGATCCCCTCCATTGGCACCCGCCCATTTCACCATGCCATCTAAATCAGCCATCACTTGCGCATCAGGCACTTTGCTAACTATTTCTCGAATCAAATCTGCCATCGCACCGTAAGCGGTAGGATCGCCCTGCCGCGCAAACAGCTCTGGAGCTATGGCGAGATAGCCCATTTTGGCAAAACGGCGTGCAGTATCGGCAATGTACTCATGCACACCAAAAATTTCTTGAATCACCAAAATCACAGGCAAATTGGTTTTACCTGCAGGTGCAGCCATGAAAGCCGGCACTTTGAAACCATTGACCTCAACGGTAATTTCGCCCGTTTTCAGTCCGTCTGAAGACGTTTTAATCGCAGTTTGCGCCATGATGTCACCGGCAGCGGCGGTATAGCCCACGCCCAAGGCCACTTTCAAAGCGGTACGCCGTGACGCTTGGTGTTGATTGCCATTGGAATCCAATAGCGCGTGGGCGTCATTCATTTGATTCTCAGTGAAGTTGTTCGTAGTTGTCTCGTTCAGCATATCTGTCTCCCTTAATTAGAATTTCTAGCACTTGCAGGATATATTATGTGCATATCATCTGCATTGTTGCAAGACACATTTTTCTAAAGGAAATCACCATGCCACTCATTCGCGTCGAAATGCTAGAAGGCCGTACACCTGAACAAAAAACTGCACTGGTCAAAGCCTTGACCCAAGCAGTTGTTGAAACGCTGGGTTCAAAGCCAGATGTGGTGGATGTGATGCTTTTTGATATTCCACGCACCAACTGGGCAACCGGCGGTGTACAGTGGTCGGATAAGTGATTTTTGTTAAAAATATATAAGAAATTGGCATGTAGCCGGCGTATTAATTGCCTAGTTTGCTATTAAATTAATAGCATATAGCCACGCCGACATGACTGCACTGCTCTAAACCGCTGCCTTGAATATTCATATACAACTGCATCAAGCCAAGTTCAAGGGCGTAGACCGTATTGATGCGCAATTGCTTTTGTTGTTCTGTTTGGGCAAATCACAAAGCGATCGCGCATGGCTCATCGCGCATGATGATGCGGTAGTCGATTCGGCAATTGCACAGCAATTCACAGCGCTTTGTCAGCAGCGGCTTAATGGCGTTCCACTCGCATATTTAGTTGGAGAAAAACCATTTTTTGGCATCAATTTGCACGTCGATTCACGTGTGTTGGTGCCAAGACCAGATACTGAAACGCTGGTGGATTGGGCGCTCAGCATTCAAGCAACTCGAACCGTATTGGACCTGGGAACAGGCAGTGGCGCAATTGCGTTGGCAATCAAACATACGCAACCCGAATGGAAAGTCACGGCCATTGACTACAGCGCAGATGCATTGGATGTGGCTCGAGGCAATGCCTCGCGCTTGGGCTTGGATATCGATTTTGTGCAAAGCGCATGGTTTGATGCGCTCAAAACTGAACACGACCATGCCAGATTTGATCTGACAAAATTTGACCTGATTATTAGCAACCCACCCTACATCGCCGATGACGATCCGCACATGGCGGCTCTGAAACATGAGCCGAAACAAGCTTTGACATCGGGTGATGAGGGACTGGATGATATTCGGCGCATCATTCAAGACGCACCCGCTTTTTTAAATCCAGACGGGTGGCTTTTGCTTGAACATGGCTACGATCAGGCTGCCAAAGTGCGAGCGTTGCTAAAAAGTCAGGGCTTTTCACAGGTGCGCAGCAAACTGGATTTGGCGGGTATCGAAAGATGTTCGGGTGGCCAGTGGCTTATGCAAACATTACGAACCGAAAACAGTTAGCGCAGTCCTTTGACACGATCCAAATTATCTGAAGTAAAAACCTTGGCCAGCAGTGGCTTGTTGAGTTCTGGTGTTACCTTGGTATCAAAAACGGGCCTTTCCCAAAGGACCGGATTTTCTTCCACAGCTTTTGCACGAGCAAAGCGTATGATTTCCGTCGCGTATTCTAAGTTGCTGGCCATCCATTCAGTGTCGGTGACACGTCCAGTTTTGCGTCGCAATAACACGTGTAAATGGGCTGCAATACCTAGTTTTTCGCTGTCCAACATGGTCTGCCTGTTCCCTCGTCGCCGTCCTGAACTGCCAGCCCACCTCTGGCACAAACTGCCTAAGAGCAGCACGGACGCACTGGGCCAACCCACTGTGTCCATCCGACAGTTACCCACACCTGCACAAAGGCCCCCGCCCCGTGCCCAAAAACAGGCCGCTTTTGGAAGAGCTGGTAGCACCCCAGAGCACCAAACCAAAAGCCGACCACACCACCGAACACAGACCGCGGCGCCCCCGGGCCCCAACCCCACCCCCGCCCAAGTTGGGTCGCCGCGGTCCCAAAAACAAGCCAGGAACACCACATTAATGGCCACGGCCACCGGCAAAGTCAGACGCCCGCGGCCACCCGGTTCCCAGACCGTGCTGGGCAACACCAACAACCATACCAACAACCGAGGCATCCGCTCCCACGCTCCGACAATGAGAGCTGGCGTGATAATGGCAAATGTGAGCTGGAACATTGCGTAAACTGACTCAGGTATGGGGCGATGACTCACAGATAGTTGGCCCCATCTTGTAATTCAGCCCTCGACAAAACCTATCAGGGATTTGGGTGGAGCATGATACCCGAAACCAACAAACGAGGGATGGCGCTTGCCATGGCATTAATGACGTTTTTTTTGCGTACCATGCCACCATAAAAAAGTGCAATGCCAGGGAGCGTCATCATTAGCACCAGAGCTGAGACGCACATCCGCTGTGGCGCCGTTAACTGTCTATAGCACCGGCCGGGCGCCAATGGCGGGTAGGTCCACTGTGCGGGAGCAACAATTGTTGGTGTTGCAGTTGTTGCAGTGGATAAAGTTTCATTTACGGGTAGAGTTGCAGATTCTTTTGCCTCCGGTAAAACCTTCAAATCGTTAGGTAGGACAACAGTTTGCGCCCAAGCTCCCAAACTTGAGCACAAAAGCCCAATCAAAATACATTTTTGCCCGAATACGTGCATGCTGCGTCCTTTTTTCGAAATGCTATAAAAGTGATGCATAAGACATGCCAATTTGTGTTGTCGTGCGCGATGATGCATTTCAAGGGATAATCACCCATCTGTTTTTTGTTCAATTTTGGAGATTTTCACCATGTCAGACACCCAAACCCGCATTGACCAACTGGTTAAATCAAACGACGTTGTGCTTTTCATGAAAGGCAACGCCAGTTTTCCACAATGCGGCTTCTCCGGTCGTGCAATTCAAATTTTGAAAGCCTGCGGTGTAGACACCAAAGGCATTCAAACTGTCAATGTGTTGGAAGACGACGCCGTACGACAAGGTATCAAGGAATACAGTAACTGGCCCACCATTCCGCAGCTTTACGTCAAAGGCGAGTTCATTGGCGGCTCTGACATCATGATGGAAATGTACGAAAACGGCGAGTTGGTCAAAGCTTTGGGCACAACACCTCCTTCTGCTTAAATCGGCAAAGCGCATCGAACACCATGACTCAAACCCACTTCGGTTTCAAAACCGTCAACGAACAAGACAAAGCCAGCCACGTGCGTGGTGTGTTTGATTCTGTCGCGCCCAAATACGACATCATGAATGATTTGATGTCAATGGGCTTGCATCGCGCATGGAAAGCCTACACCGTGATGGTGGCAAATGTCAGTGAAGGTTCACAAGTTTTGGATATTGCCGGCGGCACTGGTGATTTGGCTTTGGCCTTTGCCAAAAAGGTGGGCAAAACTGGTCAAGTGGTGCACACCGACATCAATGAAGCCATGTTGCGCGAAGGGCGCAATCGCTTGATTAATGCGGGTGTTGTCTTGCCGACTTTTGTTTGCGATGCTGAAAAGCTGCCTTTCCCCAGCAATCATTTTGATGTGGTGACAGTGGCATTTGGGCTGCGTAACATGACGCACAAAGACATTGCATTGAAAGAGATGAACCGGGTACTCAAACCCAATGGCAAGCTTTTGGTGCTCGAGTTTTCTAAAGTGGCCAAGCCCCTCTCCAAAATATACGATTGGTACTCGTTCAAAATCTTACCGCAGTTGGGTAAGTTCGTAGCTGGAGATGACGCCAGCTACCGCTATCTGGCTGAATCCATTCGCATGCACCCCAGCCAAGAAGAATTGAAAAGCATCATGAAAACGGCGGGCTTTGGCCATGTTGATATCCACAACATGACTGGAGGCGTAGTAGCCTTGCATGTTGGAATCAAGTGCTGATTGCGCTTTTAACTCAAAACAAATACAAGCACTTCGGCGTCGACAGCATCAGTGATATGCACTGCTTGTTCGTTGACTAACTTGGCTGCATCTCCTGTTCTAAGCACAACACCGTTAACTTTCAACTCGCCGCGTACGAGGTGAACATAACTTTTGTGATTGACCGCCAATGTCAAATTGGCCGTTTCACCCTTATCGAATAAACCCGCATACAAATCGGCATTTGCATTAATCGCGACTGAGCCTTCCGCGCCAGTAGACGAGGCAACCAGTTTCAACTTGCCTTGCTTGTCTGTTTTGGCAAAAGTTTTTTGCTCGTAACTGGGCGCAATACCACGGGTATTTGGCTCTATCCAAATTTGCAAAAAATGCGTCTCTAAATCTTTTGCATGGTTGAATTCGCTGTGTTGCACGCCTGTGCCAGCGCTCATACGCTGCACATCACCTGGTGGAATGCCTTTGACATTGCCCATGCTGTCTTTATGCGCTAAATTGCCACTGAGAACGTAACTCACGATTTCCATGTCACTGTGGCTATGCGTGCCAAATCCCATACCCGGTGCAATGCGGTCTTCATTAATGACACGCAAATTACCAAAACCCATGTGTTCCGCGTCGTAATAGCCTGCAAATGAAAACGAGTGGTAGCTTTTCAGCCACCCGTGGTCAGCATAACCGCGCTCTTGTGATTTTCTAATCGTGATCATTGGCGTTCTCCCATTGAAAATGTTTGCTCAATATTTACCGTCTGCCAACCTTGCAGCACTTACTTGGACTTTATCTTGGATTTCACACGTTGTGGCATTTGTATTTTGATGGCATCATTCAATCTATTTGAATAGAACACAACAACCCATGCAAAATCCACGCGATGTTCTGACGCCAGAATCTTTAGAAATGCTGCAATTGATAGCCCAAACAGGAAGCTTCGCCGCTGCAGCACGGCAATACGATTTGGTACCGAGTGCTTTGACTTACAGGGTTAGACAAATTGAGGATGCATTGGATGTGCTGTTGTTTGATCGCAGTTCGCGCAATGCTAAGCTCACTGTAGCTGGTCAAGAATTGCTGCGTGAAGGCGCCAGAATATTGGCAGATTTGGATGCCATTGCACACCGAGTCAAGCGCGTTGCTACAGGCTGGGAACCCCAGTTAACCATAGCTGTAGACAGCATCATTTCACAGGCCACATTGATGGAGTTATGTGATGCATTCTTTGCGCAATTCATTGGTGAAACCCCACCGACACGGATCAAAATTCGCGATGAAGCTTTGTCGGGCACTTTGGCTGCTTTGACAACTGGACAGGCCGATTTGGCATTGGGTGTTGCGCCAGAAGCAGCAGCAACACAAGGAATTTTGTACAAACCATTGGATTCACAAAGATTTGTTTACGCCATCGCTCCACATCACCCCTTAGCCAATGCCAAGGAACCCTTGAGTGATGCGACATTGCTGCAGAGCCGTGTGGTAGCGGTAGCAGATTCAGTTCAACGCGGCGCTGGACTCAGCTATGGCATTTTAGGTGGGCAAGATGTGTTCACAGTCGCGACAATGAGCGCAAAACTAGATGCTCAATTACGTGGCTTAGGTGGCGGGTTCTTACCTGAAAGCATGGCCAGACCTTACATCGAAACGGGTCGCTTGGTACTCAAAAAAGTTGCACGCCCTGAGCGCGTGGTGCGCGTAGGTTACGCATGGCGCGCAGCTTCCAATTTAGAACAAGGTCGTGCACTTTTATGGTGGCTGTCGCAACTCGAAAGTAGCAAAACAAAAGCGGCACTTTTGCATCAACATTAACCACCTAAGTTTGTGTGACTGCCAGAGTGTTGTTTTTTTACTTTTAAAACTTTAAAAAACCTTAAACCCCATGTGACTATGTAGCGTTCTCTTGAAATACCACTGCATAAGCCCTACTTTGGAGTTTCTATGAAACTGTGGTCTGCTATTTTGGTCATCGCTTTTACGCTTACATCCTTGAACGCGGAGGCTGCGCGTCGCATGGGTGGCGGCGGGTCTTTTGGCAAACAATCAAGCAATGTGACGCAGCGCAATAGCGCACCCACAGCGCCAGCACAAAACTCGGCTACAACGGCTGCTAAGCCAGGCACACCCGCAGCTGCCCCCGCAGCAGCTGCACCTAAGAAACCTTGGGGTGCCATGTTAGGCGGTTTGGCAGCAGGTTTGGGATTGGCATGGCTGGCCAACTCTTTAGGGCTTGGTGGCGCATTCGGCAATATTCTGTTGTTTGCTTTACTTGCCATGGGTGCTTTGATGCTGTTCAATCTGTTCATGCGTTCACGCGCTAACAAGGGAGCCTCATCTGGCAATGGCTATGCTTACCAAGGCGCCGGACCTGGCAGCGTAAAAGCCAGCGATGCTGTAACCGCACGTCAATATAGCCCCAACAATGTTGGAAATGATGCCTCCGCTCGACCTTGGGAAGGCAACACCACAAGTTTTGACTCTGGCAAATCGATGATTGGCTCCGGATTGTCATCTACTGGTGCAGGCGCATCAGCTCTGTCAGGTTCACAAACTTGGGGGATTCCAGCTGATTTTGACACCACAGGCTTTTTGACTGCTGCCAAACGCAACTTCGTCACCCTGCAAGATGCATGGGACAAGTCTGACATGGTGACCTTGCGCGGCATGATGACGGACGAAATGGCCGATGAAATTAAATCGCAATTGGCTGATCGAGGCGCGTCGACAAGCACCGATAAAACGGAAGTGGTAATGCTGGATGCGCAGCTATTGGGCATTGAAGACACGGCTACCGAATACATGGCCAGCGTTGAATTCTCCGGCATGATCCGTGAAGATGGTGCTGTGAGTCCTGCACCTTTCCGTGAAGTTTGGAACATGACCAAATCCAAGTCAGGTGGCGGCTGGTTAGTTGCCGGTGTACAAGCGATGCAATAAATTATGTTGCTGCCGACCACTTCGGTCATTTGATTTCAGGAAATCAAGAATCTGAAATTAAAAAAGGGCTAAAGTCGTGAATAATTGGGGACTATGGAAACATCGTCCCCTTTTTCTTTTCTCAACAACCTGGCCAGCAGCTTCACCAAGCTCGCAGGCAAAGTTCAGCCACCGACATGGGTGGTGGATGAATTGCATCAACGTCTGGTTTTGTTACTTAACCATGTGTTGATGCAAGAGCCAGAGGCCATGGCGCGCTTGGCCAGAGTCCAAGGACAAGTCATACGCGCGCACTGGCGGCAGTACTCATTGGGTTTGGTTGCCACACCGGCTGGTTTACTCGACCGCGCCAGTCCAAATGCCAAAGCCGATCTAAACCTTCGTCTTACAGATGAATCAGGAAAACACATAATTCAAGATTTACTAGCTGGCAACAAGCCTGCTCTGAGCATTGATGGCGATGTAGAACTCGCTGCGGTGATCAATTGGTTAGGTGAAAATGTTCGATGGGACGTTGAAGAAGATATTGCGCGCATCGTGGGCATCGCGCCTGCCCATGCATTCGTGAGCTTGCTCACACAAGTCGGTAACGTTTTGCGAAATTTTGTAGTGACCAAAATGCCTGACTCAGCGAGCAGCAGGAACGGCAAAACGACATGAGACGTTTGACGCGCGGTGCTTTCATCGTTTGGATCGTGTTTCGATACGGTCTCGATGAAATGGTGCTATCCAGTTTCAAAAAACCATGGCTCAATATGGTCACGCGCGTACTATCAATTGGACGTAACTTATCTGCACCACGCGGTCAACGCTTGCGGCAAGCGCTTGAGCGATTGGGTCCGATATTCGTCAAATTTGGTCAGGTTCTTTCTACCAGACGCGACCTGATGCCGCTGGACATCGCCGATGAATTGGCCAAATTGCAAGACCGTGTGCCACCCTTTGATTCAGCCATCGCCATTGCCAATATCGAGAAATCATTCCGTAAACCGTTGGCAGAAATTTTTATCAGTTTTGATGAAAAGCCCATCGCCAGCGCATCCGTCGCGCAAGTGCATTTTGCGACCATACGCGACAGAGAGGGGCATATTCGCGAAGTTGCAGTGAAGGTTTTGCGCCCCGATATGTTGCCTGTCATCGAAAAAGACCTGAGTTTGATGCACATGATGGCAGGCTGGGTTGAAACTTTAAGCACAGATGGCAAGCGTTTGAAACCCCGCGAAGTAGTGGCCGAGTTTGACCGACATCTACATGATGAACTTGATCTCATTCGTGAAGCTTCCAGTGCTGCGCAACTCAAGCGCAATATGCAAGCGCACAGCAATAGCAGTGATTTGGTTTTGATTCCGGAAATGTACTGGGACTTTTGTCGCCCAGAAGTGCTCGTCATGGAACGCATGAAAGGCATACCCATCAACCAAACGAACGTGTTGCGAGAAGCGGGCGTTGACTTCAAAAAACTTGCGCGCGACGGCGTCACCATTTTTTTCACGCAAGTGTTTCGCGATGGTTTTTTTCATGCTGACATGCACCCTGGCAATATCCAAGTTAGCTTAGAGCCAGCCACCTTTGGGCGCTACATCTTGTTGGACTTTGGCATCATTGGCAGTTTGACCAATGTTGACAAAGAGTACTTGGCACAAAACTTCACAGCTTTTTTCAGGCGTGACTACAAACGTGTGGCAGAGTTGCACATAGAGTCTGGATGGGTGCCCAGAACCACGCGCGTGGATGAGTTGGAATCTGCCATTCGCGCAGTTTGCGAACCGTATTTTGACCGGCCTTTGAAGGAAATATCTTTGGGTATGGTGTTGATGCGCTTGTTTCAAACATCACGCCGTTTCCATGTCGAGATTCAACCTCAATTGGTCTTACTACAAAAGACACTTCTCAATATCGAAGGTTTAGGCCGCGACTTGGACCCTGATTTGGATTTATGGAGCACAGCAAAGCCATTTTTAGAAACTTGGATGATGGACCAGTTGGGTCCACAAAAGTTACTGGCCGAACTCAAAGCGCAAGCTCCACGTTATGCTAAATTGTTACCCGATTTACCACTGTTGCTGGCAGATTTTTTGAAGCAGCGAACAGAAGATGCATCACATGATAAGCAAATCTTGATGGACTTGCTGGCGGCACAAAAGCGCACCAACAAATTGTTGCAAGCCATCATTTACAGCGGTGTTGGGTTTGTGTTGGGTTTAATCGTGATGCAAATTATTTACCGTATTCGTTTATAAGCAAAGTTCATTAAAGGGAAGCTTAGACATGCTGTTGACATTCATCGCCGTATATTTGGTCATCTCAATCGGAATTGGTTTGTACGCCGCTAAAAGAGTTAAAAATACAGCTGATTACGCCGTAGCGGGTCGCAGTATGCCGCTGGCAGTAGTGATTGCAATGACGTTTGCCACGTGGTTTGGCTCAGAAACTGTATTGGGCGTGTCAGCGCGTTTTGTGCAAGGTGGCCTTGGCTCCGTGGTTGAAGATCCGGTTGGGGCATCAATGTGCTTGATTTTGGTCGGCTTGTTTTTTGCCTATAAGTTGTATCAGAAAAATCTCATTACTATTGGCGACTATTACCGTCAACGTTATGGCAAAGTGATTGAGATCACATGCTCTATCATCATCATGGTGAGTTACTTGGGCTGGGTTGCGGCGCAAATCACAGCCTTAGGTTTGGTGTTCAATTTGCTGACGCAAGGACAGATTTCGACATCAGCAGGTATGGTGTTAGGCACAGCGATTGTGTTGGTTTACACCTTGTATGGTGGAATGTGGTCCGTGGCCATGACAGACTTCATTCAAATGATAGTGATTGCGCTGGGTCTTATCGCTATTGCATGGTTTGCATCTGACCTAGCTGGTGGTGCAGGCAAGGTGATGGCATTGGCACAAGAAAAAGGCAGTTTGAAGCTCTTTCCTACTGGTGGCATCGGCGACTGGATTCCTTTTATTGCAGCAGCAGTCACCATGATGTTGGGATCAATACCTCAGCAAGATGTTTTTGCACGCGTGATGTCATCCAAGAATGCCAAAACCGCAGTGCGTGGTCCTGTCATCGGTGGTATTTTGTATTTTTTGTTTGCACTTGTGCCCATGTTTGTGGTGATGGCCGCTGTATTGATAATGCCTGAAACCACCAACGCTTTGCTCAAAGACGATCCGCAAAAGGTTTTGCCGACTTTGGTCATGGAAAAAATGCCTTTGTTGTTGCAGATTGCCTTTTTTGGCGCTTTGTTATCAGCCATCATGTCGACCGCATCGGCAACCTTGCTCGCTCCTAGCACCACATTTGTTGAAAACATACTGCGCAATATCAAGCCAAGCATGAGTGATGCCGCCACCCTCAAAGCCATGCGCTGGTCGGTCTTGGTTTTCACAGCTTTGGTTTTGACTTACGCACTTTCGATGCAAGGCACATCAATTTACGATTTGGTCTCGGGTGCGTACCAAATTACCTTGGTTGGTGCGTTTGTCCCCTTGGTTTTTGGTTTGTATTGGAAACGTGCCACCACCCAAGGCGCGGTATTGTCCATCGTTTTGGGCGTGGGTACATGGTTGGCTTTTTTAAGCATAAGCAGTTTGGCTGAGCTGTTTCCAGCTCAGCTGGCTGGTTTAATTGCTGCATTGATAGGCATGTTTGCTGGTACATTGCTGCCGCAAGCCATTGCCGATAAAAAAGGCCACGTTCACCACTTCACGGGCAGCTCTTACGATTAGTCTTCCTATTAGTTTTGTCAATTCCGTAAGTCAAAGCCGATACAAAGTTGAGCTGAAGCAAACTCCCTTGAAGCAAACTCCCTGTAAGGTTAAGCACACACGTGGGCTAGCACTTATAATCCTATGCTTTGCTTAAGATGGGCTCAGTGAGCCCTTTTTGCACCCTTTACCGCGATATTTCGCCCTGATTTATGCCAATTTACGCCTACAAATGCGATGCCTGTGGCCATGCCAAAGACGTTTTGCAAAAAATGTCTGACCCATTGCTAACAGATTGTCCAGCCTGTGGCCAAGCCACGTTTAAAAAACAACTCACTGCCTCAGGTTTTCAACTGAAGGGCACGGGTTGGTACGCAACTGATTTCAAAGGCAGCCCCAATACCAGCAGTACTGCAACCAGCTCTACCAGTTCGGCGCCTGCGGCAGCTTGTGCCAGCTGCCCTGCTGCACCATCTTCAGAAAGCGCTTGATGCTATCATCTTTGCGCAAATGGATGTTTGCCGGCTTGCTGGTGATTGTGCCTGTCGCCATCACCATATGGCTGATTGAATGGATGCTCAGCACACTGGATAAAACACTGCTCATCCTGCCTGAAGCTTGGCATCCTGATAAGTTATTAGGTTTCCATATTCCGGGTTTTGGTCTGATATTGGCAGTCATCAGTTTGCTGATTGTGGGTGCTGCCGCCAGCAACTTCTTGGGTAAAAAAGTAGTTGTTTGGGGCGATGCGGTTTTACACAGGATTCCTGTAGTGCGCTCGATTTACTCCAGTGTCAAACAAGTATCAGATACTTTGTTTTCAGAAAATGGCAATGCTTTTCGCAAAGCGGTCATGATCGAGTGGCCCAGACCCGGTGTGTGGACGATTGCTTTTGTTACCGGCAAACCCAATGGTGAACTGTTAAAGCACCTCAAAGATGATTTTGTGAGCATTTATGTGCCTACTACACCGAATCCAACGGGCGGCTACTTTGTGTTGCTGAAAATGAGCGACTGCATCGAGCTGGACATGAGCGTGGATGAAGCGCTGAAATACATCGTGTCGATGGGTGTTGTTTCGCCAAAGATCATGCCCATCAAGGCAGACAAAATATAGGCACAGCACCAGCAAATCATTCAAATCTATCAACCTCAATTATTTATCCATCGTTTTCAACCTGAGTAATTCAAAAAATGGCAATGCGTACAACTTATTGCGGTCTGGTGACCGAGGCTTTATTGGGACAATCCGTGACACTGTGCGGCTGGGTTAATCGCAGGCGCGACCACGGTGGCGTGATATTTGTTGATTTGCGCGACCGCGAAGGGTATGTGCAAGTGGTGTGTGACCCTGATAGGGCTGACATGTTCAAATTGGCAGAAGGCTTGCGCAACGAGTTTTGCATTCAAATCAAAGGCATGGTGCGTGCACGTCCTGAAGGCACTGTGAATGACAATTTAAAGAGTGGCAAGATTGAAATTTTGTGCCACGAATTGGTGGTGCTCAACGCTTCTGTCACACCACCCTTCCAACTGGACGACGACAACTTGTCAGAAACTACCCGCCTGACACACCGCGTACTGGACTTGCGTCGCCCTTACATGCAAAACAACCTCATGCTGCGCTACAAGGTCAGTATGGAAGTGCGTAAGTTTCTAGATGAAAACGGCTTCATCGACATTGAAACACCGATGCTGACCAAAAGCACGCCTGAAGGCGCACGCGATTATTTGGTGCCCAGCCGTGTGCATGATGGCCACTTTTTTGCCCTGCCACAATCACCACAATTGTTCAAACAGTTGTTGATGGTGGCAGGCTACGACCGCTATTACCAAATCGTCAAATGTTTCCGCGATGAAGATTTGCGCGCTGACCGTCAGCCAGAATTCACACAGATTGATATTGAAACATCGTTCCTGGACGAACAAGAGATTCGCGACATTTTCCAAGACATGATCAAGCGCGTGTTTAAGAACACCATTAACGTTGATTTGGGTGAATTCCCAGTCATGACCTATGCCGATGCCATGCACCTGTATGGCTCAGACAAGCCTGATTTGCGTGTGAAATTGCAATTCACAGAAGTCACCGACGTCATGACCGATGTGGATTTCAAAGTTTTCTCGGGCGCTGCCACCATGAAAGGCGGCCGCGTGGTTGCACTTTGCATACCCGGCGCTGCGCGCGAAACCGGTGGCATGAGCCGTGGCGAAATTGATGGCTACACCGAATTTGTCAAAATTTATGGTGCCAAAGGTTTGGCTTATATCAAGGTCAACGAGCTGGCAAAAGGCCGCGATGGTTTGCAAAGCCCTATCGTTAAAAACATCCATGATGCAGCCATAGCCGAAGTGCTGAAACGCACCGGCGCAAAAGATGGCGATTTGATTTTCTTTGGTGCCGACAAGGCCAAGGTCGTGAACGACGCCATTGGCGCTTTGCGCATCAAAATTGGACACAGTGAATTCGGTAAAAAGAACGGTTTGTTTGAAAACGCATGGCGCCCCTTGTGGGTTGTGGACTTCCCTATGTTTGAATACGACGACGAAGCCGAGCGTTACACCGCCACGCACCATCCGTTCACCGCGCCCAAAGACGGGCATGAGGACTGGATGGTCACTGCACCTGAGAAATGCATCTCCAAAGGCTACGACATGGTCTTGAACGGCTGGGAAATGGGCGGCGGCTCAGTGCGTATCCACCGCGCAGATGTGCAGCAAAAGGTGTTTGATGCGCTCAAAATCACACCCGAAGAAGCACAAATCAAATTCGGCTTCTTGCTGGACGCCTTGCAATACGGTGCACCCCCGCACGGTGGTTTGGCCTTTGGCCTGGACCGCATCGTGACTTTGATGACCGGTGCAGAATCCATTCGCGACGTCATCGCTTTCCCGAAAACTCAACGCGCCCAATGCTTGCTGACAGACGCTCCGTCATTGGTAGACGAAAAGCAACTCAAAGAACTGCACATTCGCCTGCGCAACCCGATAGAAGCCGCTAAAGTGGCTTGAAAAGCCGGTTTTATATAAGAAATTGGCCTCTAGCCGGCGTTTTTATTGCCCAGATTACTATTAAATATATAGCAATCTAGCGTATCAATCTAAAACCCAAACCCGGCAAACTTCGCGGGGAAAAGTCCCAGTAACAGGGCTGTCATGACCAAATAGCGCAAGAATTTGCCAATCACCATGTACGCCACGCAGGGCCAAAAAGGTAGTTTGAGCCAGCCCGCTACGGCGCACAGGGGGTCGCCCACCACAGGTAAAAACGACAGCAAGCAGGCTTTGGGGCCTATGCGCTCCAGCCAATCTAAGGCTTTGACATGAACGCTTGAATGCTTGTATTTGTCACTGACCTTGTGCGCACCATAGCCCATCCACCAATCGACCACGCCCCCCAAAGTATTGCCAGCAGTGGCGACAAAAATAGTTGGCCAAAATAAATCAGGATTGAGTTTGATCAGTCCAAACACTGCGGGTTCAGAGCCCAACGGTAGCAAAGTTGCGCTGATGAATGAGACGACAAACACCGTACTCAAACCAAATTTTGGCAATGCCAGATAACTCAACAACTGTTCTAACCAAATTTCCATAGGCCATGAGTATAGGGTCTTGATTCGCTGTGCGTGGGCTACAATTGTGCTTCTTTTTTAAGCAGCTTAATTCGCTCAGTTCTGATACACACCCCACCTCACTATGCAGATTGGTCAATACCAACTCCCCAACAATTTGTTTGTTGCCCCCATGGCGGGCGTGACAGACAGACCTTTTCGCACTTTGTGCAAAAAGCTGGGAGCAGGCTATGCAGTGAGCGAGATGGTGACATCGCGCCGTGACTTGTGGCACACCTTGAAAACTTCTCGTCGCGCTGATCACACAGGTGAAACGGATCCGATTGCCGTGCAGATTGCTGGCACGGATGCCGCCATGATGGCAGATGCGGCGCTGTACAACATTGACAACGGCGCGCAAATCATTGACATCAACATGGGCTGCCCAGCAAAAAAAGTTTGCAACAAATGGGCAGGCTCCGCCTTGATGCAAGATGAAAACTTGGCCTTGCAAATTGTTGAAGCCGTGGTAGCCGCTTGTGCACCGCGCAATGTGCCTGTGACATTGAAGATGCGCACGGGCTGGTGCCAAGCGCACAAAAACGCTGTTGCGCTTGCACAAACATTTGAACAAGCTGGCGTACAGATGTTGGCCGTGCACGGCCGCACACGTGAACAAGGTTATAAAGGCGAAGCCGAATACGACACCATTGCTGCTGTCAAAGCAGCGGTGCACATTCCCGTGGTGGCCAATGGTGACATTGATACACCACAAAAAGCACGACAAGTTTTGTCTTTAACCGGCGCCGATGCCGTGATGATTGGCCGTGCCGCCCAAGGCAGGCCTTGGATATTTCGAGAGATAGCGCATTTTTTAACAACTGGCACACAGCTTGCATCGCCCTTGGTGGCGGAAGTGAAGCGTTTGTTGTGTGAGCATTTGCAGGACCATTACGACTTGTATGGCGAATATGCAGGTGTACGCACAGCACGCAAACACATTGCTTGGTATGTGCGAGATTTGCCCGGCGGTGAAGTTTTCCGTCAACAAATGAACCAAATTGAAGACAGCCATATTCAGCTTGGTGCGGTGACGCACTATTTTGATCAATTGGCCGTGCAGTATGAACGTTTACCCCAAGTCAAAGATGAAGCAAGCTCAATTAAACTGAATACAGAATTGCAAATATACCTTTGACGATTGCTTCAAAAATTTTAGAACACATTAAGAACACAACGTTAGACGTCATGAGTAAGCCCACTTTAGATTCCTGTGTACGCGATAGTTTACAAACCTATTTCAAAGACTTGGCTGGTGAAGCGCCTTGCAATGTCTATGACATGCTTATCAAAACCGTAGAGAAACCACTCTTGGAAGTCGTGATGCAGTATGCTGATCAAAATCAATCGAAAGCCGCTGAATGCTTAGGCCTGAATCGCAACACCTTGCGTAAAAAATTAATTGAACACCAATTGATTTAATCGCCTCCACTACTGTATTACGCCCACAAACCACTCACTTCAACTAATCAATTTAGATATGCACGCACTCATTTCCGTCTCTGATAAAACTGGCATCTTAGAATTTTCACGCGAATTACACGCACTGGGCATCAAACTCTTGTCCACGGGTGGTACGGCCAAACTTTTGGCAGACAACGGTTTGCCAGTCACCGAAGTGGCGGATCACACTGGTTTCCCTGAGATGTTGGATGGACGCGTTAAAACCTTGCACCCCAAAATTCATGGCGGTTTATTGGCCAGACGCGATTTGCCCGAACACATAGCGGCGATCAAAGCGCATAACATTGAAACCATTGATTTATTGATAGTGAACCTCTACCCTTTTGAAGCCACAGTTGCCAAAGCAGGCTGCACTTTAGAAGACGCAATTGAAAACATTGACATTGGTGGCCCGGCAATGGTGCGTTCAGCCGCTAAAAATTGGAAAGATGTGGGCGTGTTAACCGATGCATCTCAGTATGCGGGTGTGTTGACGGAATTGAAAACAGACGGAAAATTAAGCGACACAACCAAGTTTGCTTTATCAGTTGCCGCCTTTAACCGTATCAGCCAGTATGACGGCGCCATCAGCGATTATTTATCGCGCATTCAAGCCGATGGTAGCCATGCCTTGTTCCCTGCCCAATCCAATGGGCGCTTTGTCAAATTGCAAGACCTGCGTTATGGCGAAAACCCGCATCAAAAAGCAGCTTTTTACCGCGATTTGTACCCTGCGCCAGGCTCTCTCGTCACCGCTGTACAACTGCAAGGCAAAGAACTAAGTTACAACAACATTGCCGACGCCGATGCCGCATGGGAATGTGTGAAAAGTTTCAGCGAACCTGCTTGTGTCATCGTGAAACACGCCAACCCTTGCGGCGTGGCTGTAGGGGCTGACAGCTTAGAGGCATACAGCAAAGCCTTCAAGACCGACCCAACGTCTGCCTTTGGTGGCATCATTGCACTGAACCGCACGGTCGATGCCGCATCAGCACAAGAAATGGCCAAGCAGTTTATAGAAGTGTTAATGGCACCGGCCTATACGCCCGAGGCGCTGGAGGTTTTCAAAGCCAAAGCCAATGTGCGTGTGTTGCAAATTAATTTGCCCGACCAACTGGGAAAAGTCGGCAACACCGATTGGCAAAATGGCCGTAATGCTGTGGATGTGAAACGCATAGGCTCTGGCTTGTTGATGCAAACGGCTGACAATCACGAATTGGCTTTATCTGATTTGAAAGTCGTCACCAAAGCGCAACCCACACCTGCACAAATGCAGGATTTGTTGTTTGCGTGGAAAGTGGCTAAATACGTCAAATCAAACGCGATTGTTTTCTGTGCCAATGGCATGACTATGGGCGTGGGTGCAGGTCAAATGAGCCGTTTGGATTCGGCCCGAATTGCCAGCATCAAAGCCGAGCACGCATCCCTATCGCTGAAAGACACGGCAGTAGCCAGCGACGCCTTTTTCCCATTTCGCGATGGCTTAGATGTTGTCGTAAACGCAGGAGCCACTTGCGTGATTCAACCCGGTGGCAGCATGCGCGATGCCGAAGTTATAGCCGCTGCAGATGAGCACGGTGTGGTGATGGTGTTCACCGGCGTGCGGCATTTCAGGCACTGATTAGCCAAGCGCCATCAACACATTTTCTGCAGTGGCTGGCGCTTTGAGCTGAACAGTTTGATCCTCTTGATTTACTTGTGCCACTGCATCGCGTAAAGCTTCAAAAACGCTGATCGCCAACATAAATGGTGGCTCACCAACAGCTTTGCTGCCAAAAACGTTGTCCTCACGGTTCGGCTCAGGCCATAAGTCCACATTGAAATGTTCCGGAATATCGCCTGAAGTAGGTATTTTGTAGGTGCTAGGCGCATGGGTACTCAGAACACCTTTTTGATTCCACACCAATTGCTCGGTGGTCAACCAGCCCATGCCTTGTACAAACCCACCTTCAATTTGGCCTTTGTCGATGGCTGGATTGATTGAATTTCCAACATCATGCAGGATATCAACTTTGATAACCTTGTTTTCGCCAGTTAAAGTATCGATCACCACTTCAGTACATGCAGCGCCATAGGCAAAATAATAAAACGGACGGCCAGTCAATGTGGTTTTGTCGTAATGAATTTTGGGGGTTCTGTAAAAACCATCGCTCCACAGTTGTATGCGATTGGCGTACGCCAGTTTGACTACTTCTTCAAAAGAATATTGATGCTTGGGCGTCACAACTTGGTCAGATTCAAACTTGACTTCGCCCGCACCACATACAGCAAGTCCACTCACAAACTGAGCAAGGTTATCTCGCACATTGCGTGCCGCATATTGGGCAGCTCTGCCATTCAAATCGGTACCTGCAGAAGCCGCTGTGGCTGAGGCATTTGGAATTTTGCTGGTGTCACTGGCTGTTGCCTGAATACGAGCAAAAGAGATTCCAAGTTCGTCCGCGACAATTTGTGCAATCTTGGTATTCAAACCTTGGCCCATTTCAGTGCCACCATGGTTCACTTGTACACTGCCATCCGCATAGACATGCACCAAGGCACCGGCTTGATTAAACAAAGTGGCTGTAAAAGAGATGCCAAACTTGACAGGTGTGATTGCCAATCCACGTTTGAGAATGTGGTTTTCAGCATTCCATGTAGCGATGACTTTGCGCCTATTTTTGTATTCGCTTGTACCCACTAGTTGGGTAATCAGCGGCAGCAAAATATTGTCTTCAACCTTCATCTGGTAATGCGTTGTGTCACGCATTTTTGACATGCCAATTGCTTGACTTTTTGTTGCATCGCTGCTGTATAAATTGCGCAGACGAACATCCAAAGGATCCATGCCCAAATGACGAGCAATGTCGCTCATGATGACTTCAATCACAATCATCCCTTGTGGTCCGCCAAACCCGCGATAAGCTGTATGGCTTTGCACGTTAAGTTTGCAACGGTATGAAGCAATTTCGACGTCTTCCAAAAAGTAGGCATTGTCGGCATGAAAAATGGCTCGATCAGCTACAGGACCCGATAAATCGGCACTGAAACCGCAGTTCGCAGCCATCTTGATCTTTAAACCATTTAATCGGCCGGTTTGGTCAAAGCCCACCGAATATTCATATTCAAACGGGTGTCGCTTTCCAGTCACCATGAAATCATCATCTCTGTCCAGTCTCAACTTCACTGGGCATTTGAACTTATTAGCAGCCAAAGCAGCCCAAACCGCCAGATGTCCCGCTTGCGTTTCCTTGCCACCAAAACCACCACCCATACGCCGACACTCCACTCGCACCGCATTGTTATGCAAACCTAATGCATGTGATACCCAATGTTGCACTTCGCCAGGATGCTGGGTACTGGAATAGACCAACCATTGGTTTTGCTCTTGTGGCATGACATAAGCAATCTGCCCTTCTAAGTAGAAATGTTCTTGTCCTCCTACCTCCAAAGTGCCATGCAAAACATGTTCAGCTTGAGCTAATGCAGCAGACGCATCGCCCCTTTTTACAAAAACTGGCGGCAGCACGTAATTTTCGACTTTTAAAGCATCTTGCACAGTCAAAACAGCAGGCAATTCAGCTATCTCCAATTTCACCATGCGAGCTGCTTGTCTGGCTTGACTGACTGTGTCAGCCAACACTATCCCAACCACATGACCGACATATTGAACAATGTCAGACGCAAAAATTGGTTCGTCACCTGTGAAGGATGCCAATATGGGCTGACCTGGAATGTCATTGACATCTACGATGCCGCGTACACCTGCCATTTTCATGGCTTGGCTAGCGTCTATTTTGATCAGTTTTCCATGTGCGACATTTGACATGATGGGTGCAGCGAACAGTGTGCCTTTCACTTCAGGAATGTCATCAATATACAAAACACTGCCCATCATTTGCGCGGCAGCACTTTCGTGAGCAATTGATTGACCTCCAGCTGGTCCTGGTTCTTGTTGAAGCGTCTTCATACATTCAATCCTTCCAAGTCCAAGTTTTCGATATTTAGGTTTATCGCACCACTGCTCTCTAGCCAATACCGTTGCAATAAATTGCCTAATACCTGGACACGGTATTGTGAAGATGCTCGCATATCCGAAATAGGAGAAAATTCATTCCGCAATTCATTGATGGCCAAATCTACTGTGGCTTGACTCCAGTCTTTGTGTAGCAAAGCTTGCTCAGTTTTGAAAGCTCGCACTGGTGTTGCAGCCACTCCTCCAATTCCAATAGAAGCAGTGATGACTTTTCCGCTATGGATTTGCAGATTGATTGCCAAACAAACTGCGGAAATATCATCTTCAAAGCGTTTAGAGATTTTGTAAATTCGCAAGAATTCATCTGGATGTGGTCTTGGAATTTTGATCCAAGCTAAAACTTCATTCTTTGCCATCACGTTTTTTCTATAACCCACATACAAATTTTCCAATGGCATTTCACGTTGCCCATTCATACTCATCAATACCACATTGGCACCAAGCGCGATCAACAAGGGCATTGAATCGCCGATAGGTGATCCATTCGCAACATTGCCACCCAGAGTGCCTGAATTTCGTACTGGCAAACCAGCAAATCGCCGCGTAAACGCTTGCAATTGAGGCCGGTCTTGCTCGATTGCTTGAAAAGCATCCGTTAGCGTTACGGCAGCACCTATGGCAATATGATGGGAGTAGTACTCAACTTTTCGCAGCTCTTTCACTTGTGTCACATCAAGTATTTGTTCAAAATGCATGTGCATTTTGTTAAACCAAAGCCCCACATCCGTGCACCCAGCAACAATTTGTGCGTTCACGTGTTTGGCACGAAGTAACAACAATTCCTTTAAAGTTTTCGGCAAAAAGTATGAATCGGTAGATTCATGATTTGAACTCTTAATTTGTTGAATTTGTTGAATCAATGGTTGATCATCGATTTCAACAACCGGATACGCTGACATCTTTTGTGCAGCTTCCAATATAGGTCGGTAACCTGTGCAACGACACAGATTGCCAGACAAGCTTGTCTGCGCACTCTCGCGCGTAATTGCTATGTTCTTTCTCGTTTGGTTCTGATACATCCCAAACAAACTCATCACAAAGCCAGGCGTACAAAATCCACACTGACTCCCATGACAATCCAGCATGGCCTGTTGCGCAGGGTGCAATGCATTCTGCGAAGTAGTCAAAT
Source organism: Candidatus Aalborgiella aggregata (assembly GCA_016705065.1). Taxonomy (GTDB): domain Bacteria; phylum Pseudomonadota; class Gammaproteobacteria; order Burkholderiales; family Burkholderiaceae_C; genus Aalborgiella; species Aalborgiella aggregata. The sequence goes on from JADIYY010000002.1 coordinate 542,353, forward strand.
CCTCAACAGTCCATACTCCCATGGCATGCACAGAATGCGCCATTCGGATACAACTATTGACAGCGCTGTATTTCATTTGCCCGTTGTCCACTTCCCCCAAGACAACCGTACATGCTCCGCAATCGCCTTCGTTGCAGCCCTCTTTGGTTCCCCTGCAATCCAATGTCTCTCTCAATACCTCCAATAGCGTTTGGGTATGTGATACATTGTGAAGCGACACCACTTCACCATTTTTCACAAATTGCAAAGGTTTTGTTTTCATTTCCAGGTCCTCAATGTTCGGGTTAATCATTAGAAGAAAATCAGACCAACTCATTACAATAGTGTATACACTTTCTTTGAATTCGCATTCAATTTAAACTCCAAAAATGACAACTCCTAGGCTACAGCTGACAGGTATTACAAAACGCTATCCAGGAGTTGTGGCGAATAATGACGTTTCTTTAGTCGTTCTTCCCGGTGAAATCCATGCACTCTTGGGCGAAAACGGTGCGGGTAAATCGACACTGGTGAAAATCATTTACGGCTCTGTCAAACCCGATGTTGGCGAAGTCAATTTCAATGGCACAGCTGTCCACATACGCAATCCGCAAGAAGCCAGAGAGCTGGGTATCAGCATGGTTTTTCAACATTTCAGTTTGTTTGAAACTCTGACAGTAGCTGAGAATGTGTGGTTGGGTTTGGATAAAAAACTGAGGCTTGACGAGGTCACCCAACGTATCAACGAAAAAGCCGCTGAATATGGTTTGGACATTGATCCGCATCGCCCCATCCATACCCTCAGTGTGGGAGAGATGCAACGAGTTGAAATTATTCGTGCACTTCTGAGTCAACCACAATTATTGATTCTGGACGAACCAACATCCGTATTGACACCGCAAGCGGTTGAAAAATTATTCGTGGTGTTGAAAAAATTATCTTCAGAAGGCTGCAGCATTTTGTACATCAGCCACAAACTTCATGAAATCCGTGAGCTTTGCACCGGTTGCACCGTTTTGCGTGCTGGCAAAGTCAGCGGACATTGCAACCCGCAAGAGGAAAGCAATGCCTCGTTGAGCCGAATGATGATTGGTTCTGAACCACCCGCACTCATGCACAATGATGTAACAAAAGGCGACATTCGGCTGGATGTGAATCAACTCACGCTGGCACGTGACAACCAATTTGGCATCAATTTAGAGAATGTTTCATTACGTGTTCACGCCGGTGAAGTAGTGGGTATTGCTGGTGTATCAGGTAATGGCCAAAAAGAATTGATGTACGCATTGTCTGGGGAAGATACGCGTGCAGATGCAGGTAGCATTCGTGTATTTGACGAAACCTCAGGCTACTCGGTGGGTAAATTTTCTCCTACACAGCGTCGAGCATTGGGTTTGCAGTTTGTGCCTGAGGAACGTTTAGGTCGTGGTGCTGTACCCAATTTAAGTTTGGCACAAAATTTATTGTTAACAAGGTCCAATGCCGTAGGGAAATTTGGATGGATTCGGGTAAACGAATTGAAAAAACTGGCTGAGCGCATCATTGCCGAATTCAAAGTGAAAGCCAGCGGTCCCAATGCAACGGCCAAATCATTGTCTGGTGGTAATTTGCAAAAATTCATTATGGGCAGAGAGATTGATGCCGCGCCTCGATTGCTAATTGTCTCGCAACCCACTTGGGGGGTGGATGTGGGTGCGGCTGCACAGATTCGTGGTGCGATTTTGGCATTGCGAGATGCAGGGTGCGCAGTCCTGGTGGTGAGCGAAGAGTTGGACGAGTTGTTCGAAATTAGCGACCGCTTGCACGTGATGGCGAACGGTAACATCTCACCTTCTATTGACCGTTCACAAGCCAATGTTAGTTTAATAGGCGAATGGATGAGTGGGCTTTGGTCAAATCATGCCCCAATTGTAGTGGAGCAACCAGTATGATCTTAAAACTGGAAGCGCGTCCGCAAAACTCCACACTTTGGACGTATGCTTCGCCCTTATTGGCATTGGCTATTACAGTCGCTATTGGTATCTGTTTGTTCATTCTGCTAGGCAAAGACCCCATACGTGGTTTACAAATGTTTTTTTGGGAGCCCATTCGGTCAGGCTACGCATGGGGTGAATTGATGGTGAAAGCCACGCCTTTGCTCATCATCGCACTGGGTTTAGCGGTGTGCTTTCGATCCAATGTTTGGAACATTGGTGCAGAAGGTCAATTCATTTTTGGCGCCCTCATAGCTAGTGCAGTGGCCTTGCTGGCTGACAAAGACACTTCGCGCGGTATTGTGGTTTTTATTTTGTTGGCAGGCATATTGGGCGGCATGTTCTGGTCAAGCATTGTGGGTGTACTGCGTGACAAATTCAATGCCAATGAAATCTTGGTGAGTCTGATGTTGGTTTATGTGGCCGATTCACTTTTGGGTTACATGGTGAACGGTCCACTCAAAGATCCCAATGGGTTTAATTTCCCGCAAAGCAAAACCTTTGAAATGGTGACCCAAATCCCCCGTCTTTTGTCTGGCTCTCGCATGTCCATTGGTTTGCCCATCGCCATGGCATTAGCAGCTGCGCTGTGGGTATTTTTATTCCGAACCCGTGCGGGCTTTGCGCAGCAAGTGGGTGGGCTTGCGCCTGCCGCAGCACGCTATGCTGGGTTTTCGTCTCGCAAAGCTTTATGGACAGCATTGTTAATTTCGGGTGGCGCAGCAGGTTTGGCTGGGGCACTTGAGGTTGCTGGTCCTATTGGGCAACTCACACCCTATGTTCCGGCCGGCTATGGTTTTGCCGCCATCATCGTGGCATTTGTTGGGCGTTTGCATCCTGTAGGTATGATTTTTTCCGCCATTTTGATGAGCATGTTTTACATCGGTGGCGAATTAGCCCAGTCACGATTAGGCCTGCCTAAATCTATCACAGGTGTATTTCAAGGCTTGCTGCTGTTCAGTTTGCTGGCTTGTGATACTTTATTGGCCTATCGGATTGTCTGGCGCAATAAAGTCGCCAAAGCATTGCCATGACATTGCAAAAAAAGGATGTGAACTGATGGATTCCTATGCCCTCTTGATAGCTGCCAGCCTGAATGCTGGCACAGTTTTGGCGATTGCTGCCTTGGGGCTGCTTATCAATGAAAAAGCGGGCATCGTGAACTTAGGCGCTGAAGGTATGATGCTGTGCGCTGCCATTGCTGGCTTTGCCACCGTGGCGCACACCGGTAATTTTTGGTTCGGTTTTCTTGCTGGTATGGCAGCTGGTGCCATATTGGCTGCAATATTTGGTGGCTTGGTGATTTGGCTGAATACCAATCAATACGCTACAGGTCTAGCTCTGAGCTTATTTGGTACTGGTTTTTCAGCGTTTGCTGGCATCCAATATGTGCAAGTGAAGCTGCCTGAGCAAACGCAATATGCCATACCTTTTTTAGGCGATATCCCATTTCTAGGGATGGCGCTATTTAGACAACACCCCATGGTGTACATCGGCATTGCACTGATGTTCGGACTGATCTGGTTTTTGTACCGCACGCGCACAGGTTTGGTGCTGCGTTCAGTTGGCGAGTCACCAGAATCTGCCCATGCATTGGGTTATCCTGTACGACGCATTCGGTTAATGGCTGTGATGGCAGGAGGTGCTCTTTGTGGATTGGCAGGCGCCTATTTGTCGACGGTTTACACACCATTGTGGGTGGAGGGTATGGTGGCAGGAAAAGGTTGGATTGCTTTGGCGCTGACAACCTTTGCAACATGGCGACCTGCTAGGGTTCTCTTGGGAGCCTATTTGTTTGGTGGTGTGACCATGCTGCAATTTCATCTACAGGCAACTGGCATAGAAATTGCGAGCCAGTTCTTGAATATGATGCCGTATCTTGCTACCATCGTCGTATTGGCGCTCATATCACGCAACCCTGCTTTTATCCGCATCAATATGCCAGCTTCACTGGGCAAGCCTTTTTATTCATAAAGTTGTATTTCTTACACTGCATGATTGTTTGATTTTTTAACGCTAGTTTTTATAAGGAACGATAGAAATGACTGATATACAAAAACGCACCATGATCAAAATGGCCGCTCTCACTGCCATTGCAGCTGCTGCATTGGTCGGCTGTGGCAAAAAAGAAGAAGCCAAACCTGCTGCAGCACCCGCAGCAGCCCCAGTTGTTGCCAAAGCTGCACCACTCAAAATTGCATTTGCCTACGTCGGCCCTACAGGCGATGGTGGTTGGACATTTGCTCATGACCAAGCCCGCAAAGCATTAGAAAAAGAGTTTGGCGACAAAATTGTGACCAGCTTTGTAGAGAAAGTACCTGAATCGGCTGACGCTGAACGTGTATTCCGTGACTTGGCAGGACAAGGCAACAAGTTGATTTTTGGTACAACCTTTGGTTACATGGAACCCATGTTGAAATTGGCACCTGAATTCAAAGACGTGAAATTTGAACACGCTACAGGTTACAAACAAGCCGATAACATGCGCACCTACGACAGCCGCACCTATGAAGGCGCGTACATGGCAGGCGTGATTGCAGGAAAAATGACCAAATCAAATACCTTGGGTGTGGTTGGTTCCGTTGCGATCCCAGAAGTGATTCGCAACATCAACAGCTTTACTTTGGGTGCACAATCTGTGAACCCAAAAATCAAAACCCGCGTGATTTGGGTGGGTGAATGGTTTAATCCAGGTAAAGAAACCGAAGCTGCCACTGCGTTGATTAACGGTGGTGCAGACGTCTTGATGCAAAACACCGATTCTTCTGCCGTGCTCCAAACCGCAGAAAAATTAGGCAAACGTGCATTTGGTTGGGACTCTGACATGACCGCTTACGGTCCTAAAGCGCATTTGGGTTCTGCAGTTATCAACTGGGCGCCTTATTACATCAAAGCCACAAAAGAAGCATTGGATGGCTCTTGGAAAGGTGGCAGCCACACTTGGTGGGGCGTGAAAGAAGGCGCGATTGACATGGTCAATGTTGCAGCTGATGTACCAGCAGATGCAAAAGCCAAGGTCGACGAAGTCAAAGCTGGTTTGAAAGCAGGTACTTACAGCATCTGGAAAGGCCCAATCATGAACAACGAAGGCAAAGAGATGTTAGCTAAAGACGTTGTTGCCGATGACAAATTCTTAGGTGGTATGGGCGCTTACGTCAAAGGCGTAGAAGGAAAAATACCTGGCGCTAAAAAATAATTTAGCGTAATAAATCAGCGAAGGCTGCTTGTTCAAACAAGCAGCCTTTTTTATTGGAAAATACAAAGATGCATCCAATCAAACCTATACCCCCCAACCGTCTGCCCGATTTACTGCGCACCATGCCCAAAGCAGAATTGCATATTCATATCGAAGGTTCACTAGAACCTGAAATGATATTCAATCTGGCTAAAAGAAATCAACTCAGCTTGCCTTATGCCAGCGTTGAAGATTTGCGTCATGCCTACGCATTCACTAACTTGCAAAGTTTTTTAGATATTTACTATGCTGGCGCCAGCGTGCTCATCACTGAGCAGGATTTCTATGACTTGGCAAGCGCCTACTTCGCCAAAGCTGCGGGCGACAATGTCACTGTATGTGAAATATTCTTTGATCCACAAACCCACACTGAGCGTGGCGTGGCAATACATACTGTCATGAATGGACTGTATAGCGCTTGCATAGACGCCAAGACGAAGCACGGAATCGATGCCAGTCTCATCATGTGCTTTTTGCGTCATCTCAGTGAAGAAGCTGCCTTTGAAACTTTAGAGCAAGCTCTGCCCTATAGAAACAAATTCATAGGCGTTGGATTAGATTCTGGTGAGGTGGGCAATCCACCTGAGAAGTTTGCCAAAGTTTTTGCGCGATGTCGCGAATTAGGCTTGCACCTGGTGGCACATGCTGGTGAGGAGGGTCCACCTGCTTACGTGTGGTCCGCATTAGATGTACTGAAAGTAGAACGCATTGACCATGGGGTTCAATCCAGCAAAGATACATTGTTAATGGAACGACTAAAAAAAGACCGCATACCTTTAACAGTTTGCCCACTGTCTAATTTGAAGCTGTGTGTCGTCAATAATTTGTCAGCACACAATTTGCCCCAACTCTTGGATGCCGGTTTGGTGGCGATGGTAAATTCTGACGATCCCAGTTATTTTGGTGGTTATATGAATGAGAACTTCACCCAAACATTTGCGGCAACTGGTATGACTGCACAGCATGCTTACCAGTTGGCACGAAACAGCTTTGAAGCAAGTTTTCTTGAGCCATCTGCCAAGATGAAACACATCGAAAAACTCAATGAAGTGTTTGCAAATTTTGTCTAGATCAGAATGACCATTCAAGCCTATCGCGCCAAAATACTGCACTTTGCCAATGACAAAGATCCCGCGCATTCCGCACGGTTTGAAGAAGATGGTTTGCTGGTCATTGGGCCCAAAAGCAATAGTGGCGCCAAAGACAAACAAGTGGTATTGGCCATTGGTAATTACCAAAGCCTTATTTCAGACATATGCGCCCAGTATCCTGATCTGCATGTTCAACACTTTCCAGACCGTATCATTGCACCTGGCTTTGTGGACATGCACATCCACTACCCGCAAACCGATGTGATTGGGTCACCCGCTGATGGTTTACTACCGTGGTTAGAGAATTACACGTTTCCAGAAGAAAAACAGTATGTGGATGTCGAATATGCCATCAAGACTGCACGCTTTTTTATAGCAGAATTGTTTCGCAATGGTGTCACAACTGCCTTGACATTTGCAACTTCACATGTTGCATCGGTGAACGCGCTCTTTGAAGCAGCGCAAACTCTTGATATGCGTTTGATCACAGGGAAATGCCTGCAAGATCGCAATTGTCCTGTGGGTGTGCGCGACCAAACAGAACAAAGTTTGGTCGATACCGAAGCCTTGATTCAGCGTTGGCATGGCGTTGACAGGCTGGGTTACGCCATCACGCCACGATTTGTGCCGACTTGCAGTGACGCGCAATTACGTGGTGCAGGTGAATTGGCTGCCAAATATGCAGATGTTTGGATTCAATCGCATGTTGCAGAGAATGTGGATGAGATTCGTTGGGTAAAAGAGCTGTACCCGTTATCGCGCTCATACCTTGCGGTGTACAACGATTTTGGTTTACTTCGCAACAAAGCGGTCTTTGCACATGGCATTCACCTGGATTCAGCTGACCGCCAGTTGATGGCGCAGTCCGGCGCAGCAATAGCTGTGTCGCCCTCTAGCAATCTGTTTTTAGGCAGTGGATTTTTTGATTTTTCTGAAGCTGATAGCGCAGGTTTTGCCTATGGCTTGGCCAGCGATGTGGGGGGTGGTACCAGTTTCAGCCCATTTCACACCATGCTGGCCGCCTATTACGTGGGACGCGCATCTGTGCAGCAGGGCAGCCATTTAAAGAAAGGCTTGAGTTTGTCACCCCAACATTTGTGGTGGCAGCATACTGTAGGAGCTGCCAAAGGACTGGGATTAGAAGGGATGGTAGGCAATTTAGCAGTCGGTTGCGACGCAGATTTTGTGATTCTCAATCCCCAATGCACACCCTTAATGGCACGTAAAATGGAACGTTGCAGCAATTTAGACGAATTGCTGTTTGCCATGATTGTGTTGGGTGATGACCGTTTGATTGAAAAAACGGTGATTGCTGGCCAAACACAATTCCAACGCAGTGGGACTTGATTCGCATTGAGATGCTGATGAACTGCTGTCAATAACTAACAGTGAGGTTGTGGGAATGAACAGCGGGGTTACACCAGCACTGACAACGGCATTAACGCAGGCATTGATATTCGACATGGATGGAACCATTGTTGACTCAATGCCGCACCATGCCCTGTCTTGGTTGGCATTTGGTAAGAAGCACAAACTCAAGTTAAGCTTAGATGAAATGATGCAACGCACCACTGGGCGCAATGGTTTGGAATGCGTGCGAGTGTTATTGGACGAACCAGACTTAGACGAAGCGACAGCGTGGAATATGGTGCATGAAAAAGAAATGCTTTACCGAGAAATATACGGCCCCCTATTCGAAGAAGTCGCTGGTTTCAAACAATTTGTGGCGCTAGCACGTACACGCGGTTTGAAAATTGGCTTAGGCACGGCAGGTGACATTCACAATGTAAATTTTGTTTTACAGCACCTGCAATTGCAACCCGAACCAGATGCCATAGCGCGCGGTGACGAGGGGCTTACCGGTAAACCCACACCAGCCATATTTTTAGAAGCGGCCAAACGTATCCAGATACCAGCCGAGAATTGCATAGTGTTCGAAGACGCACCCTTTGGTATCGAAGCTGCACGCCGCGCAGGCATGCGTGCAGTGGCAATCTGTACAGGACACAGCGCCAGTGATTTAGCTGGCCCACATGTCATCGCAGCAGCAGCCAATTACCATGAATTATTAGAGTCAAACTTTTTGGAGAAATTGAATGTCGCAGCTTGAAACTGACCTGCAGATAACGCAGACTAAGTCCACCCATCGAGCAGATTACGCGCCCCCTGCATATTGGATAGACAGCGTTGACTTGACTTTTGATCTGGACCCGCAAAAAACGCGTGTGCTGAACAAAATGCGCGTCAGACGCAATGCGGACGTGGCCGTGCAAGCCTTGAAGCTAGATGGTGAAGATTTGAATCTGTCACGTGTATTGGTCAACGGACAGGGTTGCAGTTTCAAAATGGAAAATTCGAAACTGGTGCTTGACAATTTGCCCGAAGATTTCGAACTGGAGATTTTTACCACCTGTAACCCTAACAAGAACACCCAATTAATGGGTTTGTACGTCAGCAACGAATCATTTTTCACTCAGTGCGAGGCTGAGGGTTTCAGGCGCATCACCTATTTTCTGGACCGGCCTGATGTGATGGCGGTCTTTACCGTTACTTTGCGTGCAGACAAATCAGCGTATCCCGTTTTATTGTCAAATGGTAATTTGGTTGAGCAAGGCATATTGGAAGATGGTCGCCATTTTGCGAAATGGTTTGACCCGTTCAAGAAACCTGCTTACTTGTTCGCACTGGTGGCAGGTCAATTTGTGTGCCGTGAACAAACCATTACCTCACGTGCTGGCAACACACATCTCCTGCAAGTTTATGTACGACCAGGCGACTTGGAGAAGACAGAACATGCGATGAATTCACTCATGGCCAGTGTAGCTTGGGACGAGGCACGCTTTGGTCTGAGCTTGGATTTAGAGCGCTTTATGATTGTTGCCACCAGTGACTTCAACATGGGCGCCATGGAAAACAAAGGCTTGAACATTTTCAACACCAAGTTTGTTTTAGCCAGCCAAGCCAGCGCCACCGATGTTGATTTTGCCAATATTGAATCGGTAGTTGGCCATGAGTATTTCCATAATTGGACAGGCAACCGCATCACTTGCCGCGACTGGTTTCAACTCTCTTTGAAAGAAGGCCTCACCGTTTTCCGCGATCAAGAGTTTTCGCAAGACATGGCTGGGTCTGATTCAGCCCGCGCGGTCAAGCGCATTGAAGACGTGCGCGCCCTGCGTGCAGCACAATTTGTGGAAGATGCTGGCACCATGTCGCACCCAGTGCGACCCGATAGCTACCTTGAAATCAGCAACTTTTATACCGCCACCATTTACGAAAAAGGCGCAGAAGTGGTGCGCATGATGCAAACGCTGGTCAGCACGCCAGAATCACACAGCGGCCGTGATGGTTTTGCCAAAGGCATGAAGCTGTACTTTGAACGCTTTGACGGTCAAGCTGTGACCTGCGATGATTTTGCACAATCTATCGCCGACGCCAATCCCAATTCCGAGTTGGCCAAGCATTTGACACAATTCAAACGTTGGTACAGCCAGTCGGGTACACCACGTGTAGAGGCAGTGGGTGAATATGACGAAGTCAGCCACAGCTATTCATTGACATTCAAACAGCACGTCAAAGAAGGCAACGAACCTTATGTAATACCCGTTTCTATGGGATTGCTGGACCGCGATGGTCATGCACTTCCTTTGCAACTGGAGGCTGAAGCAAACGATGTCAGCATGACATCAAGAACTTTGGTTTTGACAGATTCCACACAAACTTTCAAATTCTCCAACATCACAACACAAGCTGTGCCATCACTCTTGCGCGGCTTCAGCGCACCAGTTATTTTGGATATTGACTACACGCAAGTTGACCTCTTTATCTTGTTATCTAAAGACACCGATGCCTTTAACCGCTGGGAAGCTGCCCAACGCTTGGGGTTAAATGTTGCTACATATTTTATAGCATCACAGGCAGATAATACGCCGGCTAATGGACAAATTGATCATGAAAACCAGTTGCTAACAATCTATACACAGTCATTGCATAAAGTTTTGCGTGATCCACACTTGGATGCCGCTTTTAAAGAGATGGTATTAACACTGCCATCTGAGTCGTATATTGCTGAACAATTGCAAGATGTTGACCCAGAACGCATTCACCTAGTACGTGAAGCCTTGCGTGCGCACATGGCCAATGCTTTGCATGCTGACTGGGAATGGGCTTATGAGACTTACCAACACAGCGGTGCGTACAGCCCTGATGCTGTCTCCAGCGGTCGCCGTTCATTAACAGGTATGGCATTGTCGCAATTGTGTTTAAACGCCAAAACAACGGGCGATACCGTTTGGCCAAACATCACCCATCAACGCTTCAAAAATGCAGGTAATATGACCGACAGATTCAATGCCTTGCAGGCCTTGGTCAGCAGCGGTCACGAATTGGCAAGCACCGCATTGGCTGATTTCATGCTCTGTTTAAAAATGATGCCTTGGTCATTGACAAATGGTTTGCATTGCAAGCCAGCAGCCCTGATACCAATGGAAATGTTTTGCCGCAAGTTCGACAGTTGATGAAACATGCTGACTTCAATATCAAAAACCCTAACCGCGCACGCAGCTTGATATTCAATTACTGCGTGAACAACCCTGCCGCTTTCCACAGACAAGATGGTGCGGGCTACGTGTTTTGGTGTGAACAAGTATTGGCGCTAGACAGTTTTAACCCACAGGTGGCGGCGCGTTTGGCTAGGGCTTTGGATCGCTGGAAGAAACTCAGTGAACCCTACAGAACTGCCGCCAAATCTTGCATTGAACGCGTGGCTGCCAAAAAAGATTTGAGCAACGACACACGAGAAGTCATTGCACATGCTTTGGCTGAATAATATTCTTTTCGATTACAGCCTCTTTCTCACTTTACATTCACCTTTTTGAGCAACCCCAACGCATGGCACTGATTACCCTGATAGACGCACAACTCGCTTTTGGCCATGTTGCACTTTTAGATCACACCGATTTTTCATTAGAACTGGGAGAACGCGTGGGCATCATTGGTCGCAATGGCGCAGGCAAATCGTCCATGCTCAAAATCATTGCGGGTTTAGAAAAAATTGACGATGGCACCTTGCAGTTGCAAAACAATTTGCGCATGGCCTATGTGTCACAAGAACCCGATTTGGATTTAAACGCCACCATATTCGAAGCGGTCAAAGTCGGCATCGCCCCCGTTATCGCCCTGATGGATGAATATATGACAGGTGCAGGCGATTTGGATACTTTGCAAAGCCAAATCGAAGCGGTAGATGGTTGGAATTGGGAGCAGCGCGTTACCGAAACACTGCAACGCCTTCATTTGAATGGTGATGCCTTGGTGGGAACACTGTCTGGCGGCAACAAAAAACGCGTAGCTTTAGCTCAGGGTTTGGTGTCGCAGCCCGATGTACTGCTACTGGACGAACCCACCAACCATTTAGATTTGGATTCTATTGAGTGGTTGGAAGACTTGTTGATTGCTTTCAAAGGCAGCGTTATCACCATCACCCACGATCGGAGCTTCTTGAACCGCGTTGCAACGCGCATTGTTGATTTAGACCGTGGCAAATTGTTGTCTTACCCAGGGAATTTTGAACAATACCTGTTGCAAAAAGAGGAACAACTGGCACAAGAAGCCGTCATCAATGCCAAAGCAGACAAATTGCTGGCCCAAGAAGAAGTGTGGATACGCAAAGGCGTTGAAGCGCGCCGCACCCGTGCCACGGCACGCATCAACCGCTTGGGCGAATTGCGTGCCAACCGCGAATCGCGGCGCGACGTGATGGGCAGCGTGAAGATGGATGTGGCAAGTGCCCAAAGCAGCGGCAAAATTGTGGCGGAATTAGAAAACGTCAGCAAATCATTCAACACCCTAGACGCTGATGGCAAAGTGACTGGTACTAAAACAGTCGTCAAAAACTTCACGGGCACGATTCTGCGCGGTGACAAAATTGGTTTGCTAGGCCCTAACGGCGCGGGCAAAACCACCTTGTTGAAGTTGATACTGGGAGACTTGCAACCAGACAGCGGCACAGTCAAACAAGGCACCAAACTGGATGTGGCTTATTTTGACCAGATGCGCAACAACCTGGATTTAGACGCCACCTTGGAAGACTTCATCAGCCCAGGCAGCGAATGGATTGAAATTGGCAATCAAAAAAAGCACGTCAAAAGTTATTTGAGCGATTTTCTTTTCAGCCCAGCGCGTGCCAATTCACCCGTGCGCAGTTTGAGCGGTGGCGAACGCAACCGTTTGTTGTTGGCACGCTTGTACGCACGCCCTGCCAATGTGTTGGTGCTGGACGAACCCACCAATGACTTGGACATTGACACCTTAGAATTGCTGGAAGAGTTATTACAAAACTTTGAGGGCACCGTGTTTCTAGTCAGCCATGACCGCACTTTTTTAGACAATGTCGTCACCAGCACCATCGCGTTTGAGGGTGATGGGCATTGGCGTGAATACGAAGGCGGCGTGCAAGATTGGTTGGTACAAAGCAAGCGCGCCAAAGAAATCGCCGCAAATAATGGTAAAAAACGACCTGAGGCGGCGTATTTATTACCTAAATCGCTATCAAATCAGGAGCATTCTGCACAAATTAACGCCAACAATGCGCCTGCAAATAACAACAATTCATCGACAGGCGCGCTCAAAAATCTAGCGAAAACACGAAAACTCAGCTTCAAAGAAAAACGTGACTTGGATGAATTGCCTGCCAAAATCGAAGCATTGGAAGCAGAACAAACTGACATACGCAAGCAATTGGCCGATGGTAAATTGTTCAGCTCTGACAACGCCAAAGCGCTGGCATTAACACAGCGCGATGCTGAAATTGATGACTTGCTGCTGGCTGCCATGGAGCGTTGGGAGGAGCTGAGTTAATGGCAACGCACAAAACCTCTGACGCTGTTGCGACCATCTTCAGTATCCTTTTAGGCAGACCAATTGATGCTGATACGCAAGCCAAATGGTCATCGCGCTTGAATAATTCCGAAAGCCGCCTCTTTGACATGATGGATTCAATCATGTTGTCCCGTGAATTCATGGTGGAACAAGATTCCATCAGCCGACATGAACGCTTGCGTCGTTTGTATGCTTTGCTGAAAACATGCAAGAACGAGCAACTAAAGCCAATTGAACAAGCGCAAATCATGTACCGCATGGTGTTCAATCGCTCTGTCGATGACTTTGGCATGCAAGTCATACAAGCACGCATACAAGCGGGCAAATTTTCAAAACTGGGCTTGCTGCTGCGCATGCTCAAATCACCTGAATTTCGCCAACCCTATCGCCGCATCAAACCCATTCAGCGCCTGCATACCGCGCGTTCGGAATGGGTCAAACAACTGCCCTCTGCAGACCGCGTGCTGGATATTGGCGGCAGCAGTCCTACTGTGCCTGAAGGTGCCTTGATTGAACTGGGTTACCAACACAAGCCGAAAGAATTGACCATTTTTGACAAACCCCCGGAACAACAGTACTGGGGGGCGCCAAATTATTCACAAGGTGAAAAACGTGTTTTCCCTTGGGGTACTGTTCAATACATGCACGGTTATGCAGAGGATATTTTTGACAATAAGGTTTTAGCTTCGCAAACGTTTGACATGATTTTCATGGGGCAAGTGGTTGAACATATTCATGTCGATAAATTACCGGCTCTTCTGGTTTGGATTCGTGAACATTTAAATCCAGGTGGACATTTCTACTGCGACACACCCAATCGGCTCATCACCAAATACGAAACGGGTGATGACAGTTACATCGACCCCGATCACAAAAAAGAATACACACCTGTGGAACTCATGGCACTTTTCAATGAGGCGGGCTTTATGGAAGTGCAAAGCAAAGGGATTTTAGAAATGCCCAACGTTCAGTCTGCGCACAAATTGGATGTCAGCGATTACTACGATGGTCAACTGTTATGCGACCATGCTGAACGCGCTTATTGTTTTGCAATGTCTGGGTTACGAGCATCTTAATTCGCAACCATGAATCACCCCAAATACCGACCAGACATTGATGGCCTGCGTGCCATTGCAGTACTCAGTGTTCTGGGGTTTCATGCGTTTCCGGCGCAATTCAAAGCGGGATTCATCGGTGTTGATATTTTTTTTGTTATTTCCGGATTCTTAATCAGCAGCATCATTTTTGAAAACCTAGCGCGTGGCAGTTTCAGTTTTTTAGAGTTTTATGGTCGCCGCATCAAGCGCATATTCCCTGCCTTGGCACTGGTGCTGTTTACCAGTTTTACGTTTGCGTGGTTTGCCCTTTTTGCTGACGAGTTTGAGCAACTGGGTAAACATATGGCGGCAGGGGCTGCGTTTATTTCAAATTTTGCACTGTGGCAAGAATCGGGCTATTTCGACAATGCGGCAGAGACCAAGCCTTTGCTGCACTTGTGGTCGTTGGCGATTGAGGAACAGTTTTATATTTTTTGGCCATTGTTGGTGTGGGCAACTTGGAAGCGCAAATGGCTGTTCATCACGATTTTGATAACCCTGTTACTCGTGTCTTTTGGCATTAATGTGTATTTTGTCCGCATCGACCGTGCAACTGCTTTTTTCTTTCCAGGTTCACGTGTCTGGGAATTGTTGATTGGTGTCGTGCTGGCCTACTTTTCAACGCAATCAAGAGAAACTTCGGCAAAAAGTTTTCGGCTCAACCAAACACATAAACAAGTTCTATCCACACTGGGCGTTTTGTTGCTGGCCTTTGCCTTTTATCGCATCGACAAAACCCGCCCATACCCAGGAACATGGGCTTTATTACCAGTACTAGGGTCATTTTGTTTGATTGCCGCAGGTACAAATGCTTGGTTTAATCGCTATGTTTTAGCGAACCGTGCTATGGTGGGCATCGGTTTAATCAGCTACCCACTGTATTTATGGCATTGGCCGCTTTTGACCTTTGCACGTATTGTCGAGAGTGAAACACCTGCCATTAAGTTTCGAGTTGCTGCGCTCTTGCTCAGCGTTGTGTTGGCATGGCTGACATATCGTTTTCTTGAAAAACCAATACGGTCGGGCAGCAATCAGCGCATGAAAATTACCGCACTTTGCATGGCAATGGCAGCGTTGGGCACGGCAGGCTACATCACTTACATTCAAAACGGATTCCCACAGCGTGCTGCTGCGCAAGCCAGCAACATCAATACTTGGGATAACTTAACATTTGCACAAACATGCCGATTTTTAACCCTAGCCAAAGAACAAGATGATTGGTGCAATCAAGGGAATGCCCCAGACAAAGCTCCTACGCACGTGTTGATGGGTGACAGTGTTGGCAACGGTTTTGCCCCGATGCTTCAAACTTATGCTGCGGAGCAACACAAAGCGGGGGAACACACATTTGTATTTAAGCAATTTGGACGTGGTGCTTGCCCAATGCTGCTTGGTATTGGACCCGAGCACTGCATAGAACTGACCCAAGCAGCCAAGACCTACATTGATCAAAATAAAAGCATACACACTGTCATATTGGCCGCCAATTGGACACTTTATTTCCATGGGCATGAGTGGTTTGGGCATTCCAAGATAGACGCACAAGAATTTCAGCAAGCTTTTACCAATACGGTGCGTCATTACCAAAGTTTGGGGAAACGAGTTATTGTGATACTGGCGCCACCCATTGGTGCCAACCCGCGCGCCTGTGTGGTGCGACCATTGCGCTTAAGTACAGAAAATAACTGCATTTTGCAAATGCAGGATGTATTAAACAATTCGCGAAATTACAAAACACCATTTGTTGCGTGGCTCAATGCGTTGCATGTCGAGTTTTTTGACCCAGAGCGGTATTTGTGCAATGAAATGGCATGCAAAGTCACGGACGGACCTCGTATTTTGTACCTCGATCACGAACATTTCAGTGAATTTGGTGGGCCGTATCTGGCCAATCAAGCCCAAAAAGATCTGCAATTGATTCTGAGCCCAAGCTTAAAGTAAGTCTTTAACCAGTATAAAAAACACAAATAAACGTAAAGTTACAAAATAATTCAGTCCTTTAGGGAATTTATCTGTCAAAATCTCAACCAAGCAGACTGTTGCAACTTAAAGAATCTGCACTAACTGGTTGTTGCAACACATTTTATAAAGGAAATACCATGGCATGGCTAAATAAATTAAACGATGCATTCACTTGGCGACCGGCGTCAGCTCTGGCAGCAGTGGTGTTGGCTTCAGCAACCTTGGTTGGTTGTAATGTTGGCAAGACAGATACAGTAACGACAGATGAAACTCCTGCTAGTACCGGTACTACAACTGGTACAACCACTGCTGGGGCAAGTGGCTACAAAGGTGGCTGCTTCGGCAGATTTGAGGGCGGTTACAACATGCCCGAACATGAACAACGTATTGCACAGCGTAATCAGTCACTCAAAGACCGTGGCATTCAAGTGACTGGCAATGATGATATCGACAATGCCAACGCGGGTGGTGGCCCACCAGACGGTGGTATTTGGATGGCTGGCAGCATGTGGTTTGAAACTGACGCAAATTGCCGTATCACCGCAGGTAAAACTTTTATCTTCTTTGCTTACGAATACGATATTGGCGGAACAGTCAACAAAGACGGAACCTTTGATTTGGTATGGTACGGGCAAGGTTCTCAAGGCCAGTTAGAAGGACGTATTGAAGCCAATGGAACACTCACAGGACTGTTCCACCACCCTGCCCCTGATACTTATGTGACAGGCGTTCTTTGGGGTACTTTTACAGCTAGTAAATAATACCGAAGTCAAAATACAGTAGCGTACTTTTAGTACGTATACTTCGAAAGGTCTGAACAACTCGCTTGCGTGAGTTATTCAGGCCTTTATTCTTTTTAGAACACCCTTATTCGTCGCACTATCATCATGCAGCACCCCAGCTACCGCCCCGACATAGATGGCCTGCGCGCCATCGCGGTCTTATTGGTTGTGGTGCACCATGCATTCCCCAAGCTCTTGCCCAGTGGTTTTATTGGGGTGGATTTGTTTTTTGTGATTTCAGGGTTTCTGATCACGACCATCATCTTTCAGAACCTTGAACGCGGCAGCTTCAGTTTTTTAGATTTCTACACCCGCCGCATCAAACGCATCTTCCCGGCTTTGGCGCTGGTGTTGTTGGCTTGCTTGGTTTACGGCTGGTTCACGCTGTTGCCTGCTGATTACAAGCTTTTGGGCAAGCACACGGTAGCGGGTGCAGCCTTTGTGTCAAATTTCGCGTTTTGGAACGAATCGGGCTACTTCAATGGCGACTCCAAACTCAAACCATTGTTGCATTTATGGTCTTTGGGGATTGAAGAGCAGTACTACATTGTGTGGCCTTTGATTGCTTGGTTCGCTTGGAAGAAACAAGTCAATTTGCTCAAAGTGTGTTTGGTTCTTCTCATTGCGTCATTGCTGGCCAATATCGTCACCGTTAAATACAACGCGGTGGCGGCCTTTTTCTCGCCAGCAACACGGTTTTGGGAGCTGTTGGTGGGCTCGGTGTTGGCGTATGTGGCTTTGCACCGTCCGGCAAGCCAACCCAGTGAGAAACAGGATGTTCGCAACAATCAAGCAGCTTGGGCGGGTTTGCTCTTGTTGCTGATTGGCATGGTCTTCATCAAGCCGGAGCGACGTTTTCCGGGCTTTTGGGCATTGTTACCAACTTTAGCGGCTTACCTCATTATTTATGCAGGTCCGCAAGCTTGGTTCAATCGCAAGGTGTTGTCCAACAAGTTGCTGGTGTGGTTTGGCTTGATCAGCTTCCCGCTTTACCTGTGGCATTGGCCTTTGTTGGTGTTTGCCAAGTTAAGCGCTAATCAATCGCCAAGCACAGAGTTGATCTTATCAGCTGTTGCTTTGAGCATTGTCTTGGCTTGGTTGACCTACCGTTTTGTTGAGCGCCCAATTCGATTTGGCAGTCAAACTCGAAATATCCCAATCGTTTTATGCATTGCACTACTCGCACTTGCAGGTGCGGGCCGTTATATATACAAAAATAGCGGTTTTGAATCTAGGTTTCCCTCCTTCATCAGAGCCATTCTTCACAATCAACCTAAATTGGCTGAAGGTTGGCGCAGTAATGAGTGCATCTTGGAGCAAGGTATTCCATCCTCGAATTTCTCCAGCAGTTGTGTGGACAAAGACAAACGCCCACTTGTTTTCTTATGGGGTGATTCGCACGCGGCTGCCCTGTATCCAGGACTCAAACATTTACAAGACACCGGACTGTACAAGTTTGGCGTAGCGCAGCGCAACGGTGCTGTTTGTCCGCCCATATTGGGAGACAAACGACCATGGTGTAATGAAATCAACAACGATTCTTTTCGCCTAATTAAAGAACTGAAACCCGAGATTGCTATGCTGTATGCATACTGGCCGCATGGCATGGATGGCAAGGGTAACTTTGGTGGCTTGTATGATTTATCCAAATTCAACGACACGGTTATGGAGTTGAAAAAGGCAGGCGTACAAAAAATTATTGTGATGGGACCATCGCCTTATTGGAAAAATTCATTGCCACATAACATTGTGGAAACATGGAAAAAAGGGAATCCATTGAACAAACCTCCCCTTCGCATGGGTGAAGGCGAATTTGGTCTGATTGACAATTTGCAGATTTATGAAAAACGCATGCGCGATCTAGCGAAACAAATGGGCGTTGATTACATCTCAGGTCTTGATTATTTATGCAACGCTGATGGGTGCCTAACCCGAGACAGCGAGGATGGCGTTAAAGTGGCGTCTGTCGACTATGGACACCTCACAGTTGATGCCTCTCAAACTTATCTTAAAATGATCGCTCCGTTGATATTTACCATACCTACAAACATACCAATAGAAAAACAATAAAACCATCATGCGTACTTCTTCTATTTTTTTGAACCTTTGCAAATCATTATTTGTCGTCACACTAACTGTTCTTCTAATTGCTTGCGGCGGTGGTAGCGGTGAACCTGAAGTTGTTAAACCCAAAAAACCTGCCGTCATCATGGTTTTTGGCGATTCCACATCACAAGGCTATGGTGTTGAACTATTTGGCGAATATTATGAAAACATCCCTCCCGGAAAAATGTATGCTGACTTGCTGCGCAACAAATTAAAAAGTGAAGGCATGGACGAGTTTGCACCCATCACAGTCATCAACGAAAGTCTGGGTTCAGAATTCGCTTTTGAAGGTTTGAAACGTTTACCATTTCTCATGGCATACCACAGGCCCACTCATGTCATCTTGGCACATGGCACCAATGATGCCAGAGCGGGATTTACCACGGTGTCCATCTCCAATACATTTGTATCTATGGTTGGCATAGTTCAAGGATATGGCGCCAAAGCATTATTAGCTGATGTGACACTAACCATCTTTGGCCGTGAATATGCAAACGAATATTCAACCATGATGGTCAATACGGCCAAAGCAACAGGTGCAACCTATGTGCCCATTTTGCTAGGCACTTTGTTCAATCCCATTTACACACTGAATGATGGTTATGGTTATCACCAAAATGAATTGGCACAACCCATCATGATGCAAAATGTTTGGGATAAGCTGATTCCATTGCTTGAATAACTAATAGGGTAAAAATCCTTTGCAAAGAAGTATGCAAAGTACTTCTTGGGGAATAAAAAGCTTCTTCCTGAATGATCACCACCCCGATTACAAAGATTTTTAAAACTGAATGGCGAGTGTGCTTATTCCTCGCTATTTTGTCGTTCGTTGGTGCCAGTCTTCTTATAAGTGGATGGCCAAAAGGACTTTTACCTGAAACTAAAACCCCCTTTATTTACGAAGGTGATGGATTTGCATATTTATGGAACATTCAGCGTGTCATCGAAGGTTCTTGGTATTTTGAGAATGCCCGTTCGGGGTTTCCATTTGGCTCCAACCATCTTGACTACCCCACCGCTGACACTGGAAGCTATTTGGTTCTAAAGCTTTTAGGACTCTCAACTCATTCCGCTTTCGCTGCAACAAACCTCTATTTCTTACTTGGATTCTCTGTCTGCGCGGTGGCGACTTATCTGGTTGCACGATCTCTTGATGTGACACGTTACTTTGCGATATCTTGCGCTGTACTTTATGCCTTTACCTCCTTCCATTTCGGTCGCATCGGACATCTTTTCTTTACTTGGTATTTCGTTGCACCACTGTTTTTCTATTTGGGTTTTAGATTAATTTCTGGACAGACAGTTTTTACCAACCCACAGGTATCACAGTTTACGAAACTCGTCCATGTGTTGGCTATCTTCGTTTTGGCTTCGTTTGGTATTTACTACGATTTGTTCGCAGGTATCGTTCTCGTTTTGAGCATCATCATTGCAGTGGCATTTCATCGGTCATGGCGCATTTTCAGTGAAGGAATTTTGACATTAAGTTTTGTCTTTATTGGGTTGATTTTGAACGTTTTACCCAGCCTGATATACATTGCACAGAATGGCGAGAGCCGCGAAGGCATCAACCGGTACGCACAGGAATCTGAGTTGTATGCCTTGAAAATTACACAACTTCTTTTGCCGCGCGGCGATCATCGGATTGACGCATTTGCAGATTTTGCCAGTCGGTATAACAATCATTTTCCTCTCATCACTGAAAACATCAGCGCCAGTTTGGGGGCAATGGGTTCTATCGGATTCTTATTGTTGATATCTGTCGTCTTAATTTCACCAATCATTAAGGTGCATGGAATCCCCAAAGATTCAATAACAAAGCACTCAACCAAAGTTTGGGTACTTCAAATATTGGCAGTGTTGTTGGTTGGTTTGGTATTGATGGGTACTGTGGGCGGTGGTTCAAGCATATTTGCCATGACCATTTCCAGTTCGTTCAGAGGATGGAATCGCGTCAGTATTTTTATTGCGTTCTTAGCACTGCTGGCATTGGTGATAGCGTTTCAGTCACTATACAGTTTGTGGCTGAAAGAGGGAAAGTATTCAAAAATAACAGGGATTTTTATTGCATTGATCATTACTTGGTTAGGCTTATATGACCAAACAGTTCGCCCTTGTCACAAGTGTCTTGAAGCTAATACAGCAGCCATCGAGAACGACAGCGCATTTTTTAAAAGGCTTGAATCTTCCCTGCCCAAGCAAGCAGCCGTATACCAATTGCCGTATATGACTTACTCTGACAATGGTCTTGTGAACTACATGGGTTCTTATGACCAAGCTCGTGGTCACTTACATACCATTGATATGCGATGGAGTTTTGGTGGTGTACGTGGTCGTACCGGAGATTGGTTTTACCGAAAACTTGCTACCTTACCGATAGAGCAACAATTGCTGGTTGCTCAGAGTATGGGATTCTCTGGTCTTTACATCGACAAACGTGGATTTTTGCAACAAGAATATGACGAGCGATGCCTCCCATTTTCAAAAACCAAAGAGGAACGCTTAAAAAATAATTGCATGCTATTTAACGAAGTTGAACAGGATATTGGTAACGCTTTGGGCTCACAAGCTATGCAACAAAGTTTGCTCAGCCATGACAAACAATTGGTGTTTTACCCTTTTCCAAAAGCATCACTTTTGAAAAATTCTGGTTCACAGGAACCCCATGACACGAACGCCATTCTGTCAACAATTGGGTTCAAACTGGTCAATGGAATTCCCGTTCAAACTCAAGCTAAGTTTGAACTGCCAATTGATTTGAGGAAAGAAAATAATGATTTCCCAGAATACGTGGGTGGTGTCACGGGACTATCGGGCATTACCATTACCAAAGGTGAAAAATTGGGTCGCTGGTCTGATGCGCATGCAGCCAAACACGTCACCATTTGGTTATCCAAACCTTTACCTGCATCATTTTCATTACAAATACGTGCTCAGGCAGCAGGTCTGAATGCCGGCAAACCTGTGAAGATTAAGATAGGAAAGCAAATCAAGGAATTAATCTTCTCCTCAGATTTCGAAACCAAATCGGTTGATTTCCAAACCAATGAAGCCGTACATAAAATAGAAATAATTCCTGCTGATCCATTCAGCCCTGCAAGACGTTGGGGTGGAACCGACACCCGCATGCTGGCGATTCAGATTGAACAAATGTCCATCACACCAAAGTGATTCCAACTGCTATTCAGAAGTGCTTTTATTGCTTAAATGAAAATCTTTTCAATAAGACATAAGCCAACATTGTCGTCACTGGTAGCAAAATGACAGGCGCCCAATAATCACCCGTCACATCACGCACCAACGCAATCA
This sequence comes from Candidatus Aalborgiella aggregata, assembly GCA_016705065.1. Lineage (GTDB taxonomy): Bacteria > Pseudomonadota > Gammaproteobacteria > Burkholderiales > Burkholderiaceae_C > Aalborgiella > Aalborgiella aggregata. The sequence continues at coordinate 564,766 of JADIYY010000002.1, forward strand.
ATAAAATATTTCCTAGATATATCGTGGTCCAAATCAGCACATAACGGACAAAACTGCCCTCACTCTTGAACACCAAAGCCCCGTGTGCTTTAAAGCCAACCAAGATTCCCACCCCTACTGACAAGGCCGATGCGGCTTGATAAGGTAGTTGTAACCAGCCCAAACCCAAGTAATAGACTGCCAAACTCAGCAAGGTATTCAAACCACCGACAACCACATATCGAAAAAACTGCCAAAAATTCATGGCCTTAAGTTTTTCAATCATGTTTTGCCGTCTTCATGCGCTGGTTCAGCATTTGATAGAACAGCCATTTGCCTAACCGAACTTTGTATGAATTGAATCGTTGCATGAGCTTTTCAAAAACGCTTAAAGAGATGCCATGGTTGGCTGCCACGATATTCATCTCATCGATCAAGGTGTCGTACTGACGCAAGGTATTGTTGGTTTGATGGAAGCGGATGGCATAGGCTGGATTTTGTAAAACATGGACATGACCTTCACCTCCAATCCCAACAAAAAAATTGACATCTGAAGCTTGGTGCAGGCGTTGATCAAGCTCTAGATGCTGCCCTAGTGCTGTACGAGATAAAACGGCAATACCGTATAAGTTACGACAACGCACAATACTGGCTTTGGCAATTTCTCGCGCCAATATTTTACCTGCGAAGCCAACCTGAGACACGCCAAAACTGTTGATATAGTTTGAACGTTGATCCAACCACCGAACAGGTGCATTCACCATTGCCAATGAACCATCTGCTTCAAGGATAGAACGTGCTTCTTCAAATGCATCGGAACGTACATAGATGTCATCATGGCTCAAATAAGCAAAGTACTTGGTGTCACACAAACCAAGGGCTTTGTGAAAATTACCGTGTACACCCAAGTTCTTCTCATTCAATATGTACTTAAAACGTGGGTCAGCTAGGTATGGTTTGCAAATTTCCACCGTATTGTCAGTTGAGCAGTTGTCTACAATTAAGAATTTCCAATTTTGATAGGTCTGTTTTAAAACCGATTCAATCGCTTGGGTGATGTAGTTTGCACCGTTGTAAACGGGCAAAAATATGGTGATATCTGCTTGCATAATCTGATTTTATGAATCGCAAGAGAATATCACAGCCCAGCACACCCATTTTGGGCTAAAGTCTCAACTTTCGAAAGCGTCCGCATGATCCAGCCTTCAAAACCCTTTCTCAATCAGCGTGTACTGGTTACCGGTGCTTCCAGCGGCATTGGTTTCGCTGTAGCACAGGCATTGGCACTGGCAGGCGCTCACATCCATGCCGTAGCGCGCCATTGGAAACAAGCTCCGCCTGCATGGCACACCCATTGCGCCGATCTGTCGGTTGAGAGTGATGTCAAACGCCTGGCACAAGAGCTACAACAAGATGCCAACCCGTTGGATGTTGTCGTCCACAGTGCGGGCGCTTTTGCCGTTGGTTCAGTGGTTGATTTTGATATCCACGAACTCGACAAGCTTTACGCCATCAATGTGCGTGCACCGTTTTTATTGACACAATTACTTTTGCCACAACTCATTCAAAGCAAAGGGCAAGTTGTCTTTATCAATTCATCTGCAGGAATTGCATCAAAACAAGATTTGTCCGGATACTCTTCTACCAAGTTTGCTCTCAAATCAATAGCAGATGCTTTACGCTTGGAAGTCAATGAACATGGTGTGCGGGTCATGAGTGTGTACCCGGGGAAAACGGCATCGCCCATGCAAGAACAGGTACACAAACTTTTAGGACAAGATTACCAAGCCAACAAACTGATGCAAGCTGAAGATGTGGCACAAGCAGTACTTGCTGCACTGGTATTGCCTCAAACCGCCGAAATGACAGATTTGCATATTCGTCCGATGCAAAAATGATCAACCAATGGCAAGATAATCTAACACCAAGATGATCAATATTTATTCTCCCGCTACCGACTTCAAACCCATCGGTGATCAAATGTATGCACTGGTGAGCACCTTGTTCCCCATCTGCCGTAGCATTACAGGCAATGGCGTGCGTGAAACCTTGTCCCATGTGCAAAAACTTTTGCCCATCACCGTTCACGAAGTACCAACAGGCACCCCAGTTTTTGACTGGACCGTACCTAAAGAATGGAACATCAAGGATGCTTATGTCGCCAATAGCCAAGGCGAGCGTGTGATCGACTTCAAAAAGTCCAATCTGCATGTACTGAACTACAGTACACCCGTCAATCAAAAAATGTCCTTGGAAGAACTGCGCCCCCATTTGATGACGCTACCCGAACATCCCGATAGGATACCTTACCGCACCAGCTACTACCAAGAAAAATGGGGCTTTTGTTTGAGTCAAAACCAACTTGATGCATTGCCAGAAGACGACTATCACGTGGTGATTGATTCATCTTTGGAAGCGGGCTCATTGAGTTATGGAGAATACGTCATCGTTGGTGAAACATCCGATGAGGTTTTGATCTCTTGTCACACCTGCCACCCATCGCTGTGCAATGACAATCTGTCGGGCATTGCTTTAGCAACATTTTTAGCCCGTCAAATCGAGCAGGTTAAAGCTGAAGGTGGCAAGTTACGTTATACCTATCGATTTTTGTTCATTCCCGGAACGATTGGCTCTATCACTTGGCTGGCACGCAATCAAACAAATGCAAAACGCATTCAACACGGCTTGGTGGTGGTATGTGTAGGCGATGCAGGCAAATTCAGCTATAAAACCAGCCGACAAGGCGACGCTTTAATAGATCATGCTGCTAAGCATGTACTCACATCTGAGAGAGAATCTTTTAACCTGATTGACTTTTTCCCCTACGGTTACGATGAACGTCAGTATTGCTCGCCAGGCTTTAACCTTGCGGTAGGCAGTCTGTCGCGCTCCACGCATGGCAAATTCCCCGAGTACCACAGCTCTGGAGATAATTTATCGTTTGTGACAGGTGCGCAAATTGCCGAATCGCTTGAGGTGTATCTCAAAGTCATTGACGTTTTAGAGAACAACCATACCTACATCAACCAAAATCCACATTGCGAGCCACAGTTAGGTAAACGTGGTTTGTATGGCAATGTAGGCGCTACCGTGCATCGCCCCACTTTTGAGATGGCGCTGTTGTGGATTCTCAATTTATCGGATGGCTCTCACAGCTTGTTGGACATAGCCAAACGCGCCAAAATGCCTTTTGAAACCATCAAACAAGCGGCTAAAGCCTTGCAAGACAGCGGCTTGCTGAAGCAAGCCTAATTTTTCACGAGTGGTTCAATGCGGGTTTTGCGCGGGGTCTGGCGATGAACCCTTAGAGATGACATACATATTACTGTCAAATACCACCGTGAATATTTGGGCTTCAGATGGGCTTACACCCTCTAAATAGCGCCAATCATAATGCCACGTCTTTTTCAGCTCGTAGGGCGTAATTTTCATTGGCTTGCCTAGCATTTTGCGCACTGTTTCCATGGGCATACCGATCTCAATTTTGGCGAAATTGGCAGAGGTTAGAACTTGCTTCAACGAACTCATTTTGCCATCTGTGCCAATGGTGATCATGTAGTTCTTGGCGCCAGCAGGTTGGCGGTTGTATTCAAAAATGCGTGCCCCATCAGCTCCGTCCCAAATTTTTTCAGGCTCGCCGAATTTGATGCGTACATCAGCTTCGGTGGCGACACCTTCCTCCAACTCCGCAATACGTTGGTTGTCGCAAGCTGACAGAACCCAAGTGCCACTGGCGATGAATAAAACCAAGCAAAATTTGCTAAAAAGTGCTTTTATGGCTGTTGATTGGATTTTCACTGGTGACACCTCGTAAAATGGTCGCAGGGTTAAATGGTCGCAGGTTAAAGCCATCGCATCATAAACCTAGAAATTCGCTTATTTGAATTATTCCGATTATCCAAGCAGACTTTTATGAACATCTTTCGCCGCCCCCACTACGAATCTGACACCACACAATTCATTGAAAAACTCAAGCATGACAAACCTCAGCTCGAGTCTGAGCAGCGCCAAGGCCGTTCCTTATTGTGGGAGCCCAAATTCGACAGCACTTTGCAAGCCGAATTTGCTGCCGCTAAGGTTAAGCAAGGCGCTTACGTTTACCAAACCAAACACTAGGTCGTTATTTTTAGCTCAATACAGTTCTTCGAATGAGTGCATCTGAAGTTTTCAGCGACGCGGCAGACACCTTGCCACATTTGCCTACCGACCAAATGGCCATGCCATTGGTGGTGGACCAAGTGGCATTGGCGCGTTTGTATGGCGAACCGCTGTTTAACTTGCCCAAAGATTTGTACATACCACCTGATGCCTTGGAGGTATTCTTAGAGGCTTTTGAAGGCCCTTTGGACTTGCTGTTGTATTTGATTCGCAAGCAAAACTTCAACATTTTGGACATTCCGATGGCGCCTTTGACGCGCCAGTATTTGAGCTATGTTGACGAAATCAAACGCAGCAATTTAGAGTTGGCTGCAGAATATTTGCTGATGGCAGCGATGCTGATTGAAATCAAGTCGCGCATGCTCTTGCCACCCAAAAAGACCGCTGATGGCGTTGAGCCCGAAGACCCACGTGCGGAATTGGTGCGCCGTTTGATGGAATACGAGCAAATGAAGCTCGCCGCCATCAAAATCAACAACTTGCCGCAAATGGGGCGCGATGTTTTGCGGGCGCAAATCTACATTGAGCAGTCACTCAAACCGCGTTTCCCTGATGTGCATTTGGTCGATTTGCAATCCGCTTGGCAAGATATATTAAAACGTGCCAAGCTGATTCAACACCACCACATCAGCAAAGAAGAGTTGTCTGTGCGCGAGTACATGAGCATTGTTTTGCGCCACCTGCAGGGCAAAAAGTTTGTTGAATTTGAAAAGCTGTTTGATCCCAGCAAAGGCATACCCGTGTTGATCGTCACCTTCATCGCCATGCTGGAGCTGGCCAAAGAAACATTGATTGACATCACGCAAGCTGAAGCATTCGCGCCCATATACGTGCGCTTGGCCTACACACCCACTTGAGTTGGGTTCAAGGAGTTGCAATGAAATTGAACTCGTTGAAAATTTTTAGTCCCCCTTTTGTCTTAGCCACAACTGCACTTGCCATTGGCATGCTTGTGACCACAACCGTCAACGCAATGACTTTGCGCGAACTGCGGCAGTTAGAAAGATCCAACACCAAGCAAGGTCAATGGTATGTTCAATACTATTTGATTGGTGTTTTAGAAGGTTTGCAGGAAGCCAACGCCACAACAGTGCGGCAAGGTGGCCCAGCTATGTTTTGTCAAAACGATAGGCGCTTAAACACCACCCAAGCCAAAAGCATGTTTGATGCTGAGCGCAAATTGAACGCGGATTTGTATGAAGCCGACATGCCTGTGCAACTGGTAATGCTGAATGCCTTGGCATCGATATACCCATGCAAATGACATCATTTGCTATATAATTCATAGCAATATAGGCAATATATACGCCGCCTAGAGGCAAAAAACATATATAAAATACAACGATGACCGAACAAATCACGCAACTGATCCAATCCCGCATACGACAAGACATCGTCTCCATGCACGCCTATGCGATTCAAGATTCCAAAGGCATGATCAAGCTGGACGCGATGGAAAACCCGCATCGCTTGTCTGCGCAATTGCAACAACAGTTGGGCGAACGCTTGGGCAAATTGGCGCTGAACCGCTACCCCGATGGTCGCGTCAACGATTTGCGCGCAGCTTTGGCCAGCTATGCCGACATGCCAGCAGGCTACGACATCATGTTGGGCAATGGGTCAGACGAATTGATTTCACTACTGGCATTGGCTTGTGATGTTCCTGGTGCGTCCATCCTTGCTCCGCTTCCCGGCTTCGTGATGTATGCCATGAGTGCGCAATTGCAAGGCTTGAAGTTTGTCGGCGTCGATTTAACAGCAGAGTTTGAATTGGATGTGCCTGCCATGTTGGCCGCCATAGCCCAGCACAAACCCGCTATCACCTACTTGGCTTACCCAAATAACCCCAGCGCCAATTTGTGGGATGAAGGTGCGATGGCGCAAATCATTGCAGCTGCAGGCGCTATTGGTGGATTGGTGGTGCTGGACGAAGCTTATCAACCGTTTTCCAGCAAAACCTATTTGGACACCATTCGCGCCAAGCCAGATTCGCATCAACATGTGTTGCTGATGCGCACCTTGAGCAAGTTTGGGTTGGCCGGCGTACGCATGGGTTATATGCTGGGGCCAAAAGCTTTGATTGCAGAAATCGACAAAGTGCGACCACCCTACAACATCAGTGTGCTGAACTATGAATGCGCCCTCTTCGCGCTGGAGCATACCGATGTGTTTGCCGCCCAAGCCAAAGATTTAGTTGCCCAACGCGCCCTGCTTTTTCAAGCGTTTGCCAAGATGCCCCAAGTCAAAGCCTTTAAAAGCGAAGCCAATATGATTTTGCTGCGTGTGCCTGATGCGCAAAAAACCTTTGACGGACTCAAGGCGCGCGGCGTGCTGGTAAAAAACATCTCCAAAATGCACCCATTGCTCGCCAACTGCGTGCGCTTAACGGTTGGCACAGAAGAAGAAAATGCCATTCTGTTGGATGCTCTCCAATCGAGTTTGTAATTTTTGCTGGAATGTCTGACACGAGCAAACCATCCAATCCAGTACACGAGCAAGCTGTCAGTCCTGCTTTTCGCGCCTTGCGCATCACTGCACCTAATTTGGATGCAGAGCAGCGCATGTATAACGCGCTTTTTGATGAGTTGGATGCCGCAACGCAAGCGCTGGAATCGTTGAAACTTTTACAAGAAGCACACAGCCAAGAGCGCGATAAAAAGCTACGCCCGCTTGAACAACAGGCGCGACAACTGTATACCCAAATTGTGGAACAGCTTGAACAGCGCTTGCTCAACCCAGTTGGTTTGTCTAAAAAACATCTGGCCGACATCGAAACCCTTGTCCATGCATTCTCAAAAGTGCTCAATCCGCCGGACACCCAAAGAGCAGCCACACCGTTCACTCAATCTGAACATCCACACATTTCAGAGCAAACCACGCTAGATAAAACTGCCGAGCGAGAAGCCGCTAAACAAGCACATCAAGCCAAAAGACAACAAGCCAAACAAGCTGTCATTGGAAACTCAAGTTCAGGAAGCGAAGTACAAAATACCCCCAACCTTCTGCGTAACATGTACCGTAAATTGGCGAGCGCCTTGCATCCAGACCGCGCAAGAGACGAGGCTGAGCGTGTTCACAAAACAGCACTGATGGGACAGGTCAACGCAGCCCATGATGCCAAAGATCTGCTGACACTCATGCGCTTGCAGTTGCTGACGCAAACACCCGAATCCCCAACAGAGAGCGCATACACCACAAGCATTCCCAAAGACAAACTCAAGCAGGCCATACAGCAATTGCAAGCGCAGCTCCATGCCCTTCGTGTCGCTTGGCAGCAAATGCAAACCAGCATGCAAGAAGAATGGGATTTGCCATACGGCAACATATCAGCCAAATCCTTGCAAATGGCACTCAGAAAAGAAGCACAAGAATTAACAAGCCACATTGCCTACCTGCAAAGTGATGCTTTGTGGCTTTCGGATGATGCCTTTTTGAAAAATTGGCTCGCCATCAAGCCAGCTTGTTCGATTAAAATGCCAAGCATGAGCACAAACCGCAGCGCCGAAATCACGCGCAACACCAACGAAACGCAAATCACTGTCCACGTCAATTTGGATGGCACTGGCGTGGCAAAGCTGAATACAGGCATTGGATTTTTTGACCACATGCTGGATCAAATCGCACGCCACGGCTTGATTGACTTGCAAATTCAAGCGGTGGGCGACTTGCACATTGATGGTCACCACACGGTGGAAGATGTGGGCATTGCCTTGGGGCAAGCCGTGCACAAAGCAGTAGGCGACAAAAAAGGCATTCGCCGCTACGGTCATGCCTATGTGCCATTGGACGAAGCACTGAGCCGCGTGGTGGTTGATTTTTCAGGTCGCCCAGGTTTGGAAATGCACGTGCCATTTAAAAGCGGCATGATTGGCGCATTTGACAGCCAGTTGGCTTTTGAATTTTTTCAAGGCTTTGTGAACCACGCTTTTGTGACCTTGCACATCGACAATTTGCGCGGCGAAAACGCGCACCACCAAGCTGAAACGGTGTTCAAAGCCTTTGCCCGTGCCTTGCGTATGGCGCTGGAGCTGGATCCTCGCAGCGCCGGCGTGATTCCCTCAACCAAGGGTAGTTTATAGACAAAATATGGCTGTAGCCGGCGTATTTATTGCCTAGTTTGCTATTATATTAATAGCATGCAGCCTGCTTTACAAATCAACTCATGACCAACAAAACAGTCGCCGTGGTGGATTATGGTATGGGCAATTTGCGCTCAGTGACGCAGGCGGTGCATGCGGTGGCCAGTGATGCGGGCGGCACAGGTTTTGAAGTGATTTGGGCCAAAACACCGCAAGAGGTGATGGCTGCTGAGCGCGTTGTACTACCTGGACAAGGCGGCATGCGCGATTGCATGCGCGAATTGCACGACTCAGGAATGTTGTCCGCGGTGCTGCATGCTGCCAAACACAAACCGCTGATGGGCGTGTGCGTGGGCATGCAAATGTTGTTAGACCACAGCGAAGAATTGAATACCCCATGTTTGGGCTTGATTCATGGCGAGGTGGTGAAGTTTGACATCGCTGGGCAGATTGCACCCGATGGTAGCCGTTACAAAGTGCCGCAAATGGGCTGGAACCAAGTGTCGATTACCGACCATTCTGGGCAGTACGCCAACCAGCGCCACCCCGTTTGGGGCGATGTGCCAGACAATAGTTATTTTTATTTTGTGCACAGTTACTACGCCAAACCGTCAGAAAATAGCCACAGTGTGGGCGAAACAGATTACGGAAAACGCTTTACATCTGCCATTGCGCGGGATAATATTTTTGCAACACAATTTCACCCTGAAAAAAGCGCGACACAAGGATTGGCTCTTTACCGAAATTTTCTACATTGGAACCCCTGAGTTCAAACACAAAGTAGCCTTGGCGCACCATTTGCATCTATCACTTAGCACGCATCATTTCAAATTCTGAGTTTTTCCCTACGTTTTCTTTTCTCATCAACCCCAACTAATCATCATTTTTTTGCATCATGTTGCTCATACCTGCGATTGATTTAAAAGACGGTCACTGTGTTCGCCTCAAACAAGGCGATATGGACCAATCCACCACCTTTGGCGAAGACCCCACCGTCATGGCACGCAGCTGGGTGGACAAAGGCGCGCGGCGATTGCATTTGGTCGATTTGAACGGCGCTTTTGCTGGCAAACCCAAAAACGAAATGGCCATTCGAAAAATATTGAAAGAAGTGGGCAGCGAAGTGGATGTGCAATTGGGTGGCGGCATTCGTGATTTGGATACCATCGAACGATACTTGGACGCTGGCCTGCGCTACGTCATCATTGGCACAGCAGCGGTTAAAAACCCTGGCTTTTTGCAAGATGCTTGCACTGCTTTTGGCGGTCACATCATCGTTGGCTTGGATGCCAAAGACGGCAAAGTCGCCACCGACGGTTGGAGCAAACTTTCTGGTCATGATGTGATTGATTTGTCCAAAAAATTTCAAGACTACGGCGTTGAGTCCATCATCTATACCGACATTGGCCGTGACGGTATGCTCACCGGCATCAACATTGCAGCCACTGTGCGATTGGCGCAAGCGCTTACCATTCCTGTTATCGCTTCTGGCGGCTTGTCCAACATGGCAGATATCGAGGCTTTGTGCGATGTGGAAGACGAAGGTGTGGAAGGCGTGATTTGTGGTCGTTCCATCTACAGTGGCGATCTGGACTTTGAGGCTGCGCAGGCGCGGGCTGATGAGTTGAACGGCTAAATCGTATAAATGCTGGCCAAACGCATCATCCCTTGCCTGGACGTGACTGGCGGTCGCGTTGTCAAAGGCGTTAATTTTGTTGAACTGCGCGATGCGGGCGACCCCGTCGAAATTGCAGCACGTTACAACGAGCAAGGTGCGGATGAGCTGACATTCTTGGACATCACTGCCACCAGCGATGCGCGGACATGATTCTGCACATCAAGCTGTGCTCCCAGGTCTTCATTCCGGACTGTGGGTGGCGGCGTACGCACCGTGGACGATGTACGGCGTTTGTTGAACGCGGGCGCGGACAAAACCAGTTTCAATTCAGCCGCCATTGCCAATCCCGATGTGATTGCCGATGCCTCGGCCAAATACGGTGCACAGTGCATTGTGGTGGCGATTGACGCCAAGCGGCGCACGGCTGAAGATGCCAAACGTTTGGTCAACGGCGAAGTTATCGGCGCCGGCTGGGATGTTTACAGCCACGGCGGCCGACAAAACACGGGTTTAGACGCTGTGACTTGGGCAAAAGCGATGGCCGAACGTGGAGCTGGCGAAATTTTGCTCACCAGCATGGACAAAGACGGCACCAAATCAGGTTTTGATTTGGAACTCACACGCGCTGTCAGCGACTCCATCAGCATCCCCGTCATTGCTTCTGGGGGTGTGGGTAATCTAGACGATTTGGCCAACGGCATCATTCAAGGTGGCGCAGACGCAGTTCTGGCCGCCAGCATTTTTCATTATGGTGAATACACGGTCGCCCAAGCCAAACAGCGCATGGCAGAGCGAGGCATACCAGTGCGGCTTTGATTGTCTACAATCTATGCATGCTACAAACTCAAAATTGGTTAGATGAAGTCAAATGGGACGCCCAAGGGCTGATACCTGTTATCGCACAGGAACTGGGCAGTAACGACGTGCTGATGTTTGCTTGGATGAACCGCGAAGCCCTGCAAAAGACGGCTGAATTGGGACGGGCTGTTTATTTCAGCAGGTCGCGCAACAAATTGTGGTTCAAAGGTGAAGAATCTGGCCATGTACAAACGGTGCATGAATTGCGCATGGATTGTGACAACGATGTGTTGTTACTGAAAGTGACGCAAGAAGGACACCAACCTGGGATTGCTTGCCACACAGGCAGACACAGCTGTTTTTTCAGTCTTTACAAAGATGGTGCGTGGATAATTACCGAACCGGTCTTGAAAGATCCCCAAACCATCTATAAGTAAGCCATCTACAAATAACGGCAAGCAATTTACCATTTACCTTCAATTTATGACATCCAACGACTCCCTCAATCAACTCGGACGCATGCTTGAATCGCGCAAAGGTGGCGACCCTGAAAGCAGCTATACCGCTCGTTTGCTGCACAAAGGGCCGGATGCGTTTTTGAAAAAAATTGGCGAAGAGGCTACCGAGCTTGTGATGGCGTGCAAAGATGCTGACCACGGTGGTCAAAGCGCTGATTTAAAAGCCAAAATTGTGTATGAAACGGCAGATTTGTGGTTTCACAGCATGGTGGCGCTCACGCATTACGGTTTATCACCGCAAGATGTCATCGCAGAATTGGACAAGCGCGTTGGCACCAGCGGATTGGAAGAAAAAGCCTCGCGCAAAGCTCAAATTCGAGAAGTGACAGAGTCAAAAGGAATCAAGCCATGAACGATATCATTGATGTTGAAGCTAAAACCAAAGGTGAAACCATGAACACGAATCTTGCGAATAATGAAAAACTAGAATCATTGAAAACCATAGGCTGGGTCAGCTATTTGCTGCATTTGATTGTGGCTGTTGCTGCTGTGGTGCCAGGAGCCAATGCCAGTATCGCCTTATTGGTGGTGGCGCTGGTGATTGATCTGGTCAAAAAAGGTGAAGCAGAAGGCAGTTGGTTAGAAAGCCACTTTTCTTGGCGCATACGTACCGTCATTTGGGCGGGTATTTTGTATGTTGTGACCATTCCTTTGTGGTTGTTGCTGGTTGTTCCCGGATGGCTTGCGTGGGGCATTATTTCAATTTGGTTCTTGTACCGCATCGTGCGTGGCATGGTGGCAATGAACAAAGACCAAGCCATTGGCGCTTAAGGATGGGATAAAAACTGATGTCGCACGATCCAAATTGCCTGTTTTGCAAAATCATTGAAGGCAAAATTCCGTCTAAAAAAGTGTATGAAGATGAGCATGTATTTGCATTCCATGACATTAACCCATGGGCGCCTGTTCATTTTTTAATTATTCCCAAAAAACACATCACGTCTCTGGCGCAGGTGACCGAAGCGGACGCTGGATTGTTAGGTCACATGATGGTATTGGCTCCCAAACTGGCTCTGCAAGAAGGTTGTAGACCTTATCCTGAAGGGGGCTTTCGCATCGTTGCCAATACGGGGAACGAAGGCGGTCAAGAGGTTCACCACATGCATTGGCATGTGATGGGCGGCCCACGACCTTGGTTACGTGGTTAAAATCACGTGATTGATGGTGTTAAACGCCATTTAACTTATTTACATTTTCAGGAGATACATCATGGGTTCATTTTCTATTTGGCATTGGCTCATCGTTTTATTGATCGTGGTCATGGTGTTCGGTACCAAAAAACTGAAGAACATGGGTGGCGATTTAGGTAGTGCCGTTAAGGGCTTTAAAGATGGCATGAAAGACGGTGCAGCCAGCGTGGACGACAAGGCCGAAAAAGTCACCAACACTGCGGCAGATGCAGCCAAAACTACGATTGACGTAGAAGCCAAGCAAAAATCTTGATTTCCAATGTGTGCTGTGACCACCGGCACACAAAACCCACACCAGTAGAACATCTTGATTGATTTAGGTATATCTAAAATCGCTTTGATTGGCGCTGTCGCATTGATTGTGATTGGGCCAGAAAAATTGCCGCGTGTGGCACGCATGATTGGCACGATGATGGGCAAGGCACAGCGTTACATTGCAGATGTCAAAGCAGAAGTAAACAAATCAATCGAACTGGATGAGCTTAAGAAAATGCAAGCGTCTATGCAAGATGCGGCCAAAGAAGTTGAAAGCAGCATTCAAAGCAATGTGACTGATTTTGAAAAAGATTGGAAAGAAGCCACTGGCGAAGCGGCAACATCTGGGCTTAGTGCTGAAACAGAAGCGGCTTTGATGAGCTATGACCACAACTACCCCAGCTATAGCCACCCTAAAAAGAAATGGCGCGTAAAACAAGGCGCCACGCCCAACTGGTACAAAGCTCGAGCAGGAGTGCGCACCAAAGCCTTGTCAGGCGCGGCACGTGTTGCCAAATACCGCCCCGCAAAAATTTCAACTTAATCTGTCATTCACCATTCCCAGCGTAAGCGCTTGCTATAGTCAACTCTAACCCCATGTCCGACGATAAAAACAAAACCAAGGAAAAAGTTGACGAGCTGGCCGGCACTGAACAACCGTTTGTGCAGCATTTGGTCGAGTTGCGTGATCGTTTGATCAAGATTGCACTGGCAATTGGTGTTGTCGGTATTGCACTGGCGTTTTACCCTGGACCAGCAGCACTGTATGACATTTTGGCCGCTCCATTGATTGCGACCTTGCCCAAAGGCTCTACACTGATTGCCACATCGGTGATATCGCCATTTTTCATTCCGTTGAAAATTCTCATGATGACGGCTTTTCTGGTCGCACTTCCAGTTGTACTTTGGCAAATATGGTCGTTTGTTGCACCTGGCTTATACAGCCATGAGAAGAAGCTGATTCTTCCTTTGGTGTTGTCCAGCACTATTTTGTTTTTTATTGGTATTTTGTTTTGTTACTACTTTGTGTTTGGGCAAGTTTTTAAATTCATTCAAAACTTTGCCCCTAAAAGCATCAGCGCAACACCCGATATTGAAGCTTATTTAGACTTTGTACTGAATATGTTTTTAGCCTTTGGTTTGGCTTTTGAAGTACCGATTGTGGTGATTGTTTTAGCGCGTATGAAAATCGTGACAGTTCAACAATTGAAGGACTTCAGAGGCTATTTTGTGGTGCTCGCATTTGTCATAGCGGCCATCGTGACACCACCAGATGTGGTGTCACAACTGGCATTGGCCATTCCCATGTGCGGTTTATATGAACTGGGCATTTGGGCCGCGCAATTGTTCATCAAGCACACGCAAGCACCCGATGAGGCCAAAGAGCCCATTGAGCCAATTTAAGCCAATCTAAATTGTCTAAACCGCAAGGTTAACGCCGTAGGCATAGTTGGCTACAATCGGTAACTGGACTTGACGTTTACGTAAACGTCAATCACTGAACAAAACCAGCATTTTGGAGACCTTGCCATGAACCAACCCGGACTTAATTTTCAACTCGGTGAAGACATCGACGCTTTGCGTGATGCGGTGCGCGAATTCGCACAGGCTGAAATTGCACCCCGCGCTGCAGCCATCGACAGCAATGACCAATTCCCAATGGACGTTTGGCGCAAGATGGGCGATTTAGGTGTTTTGGGCATCACCGTAGGCGAAGAATATGGTGGAGCTGGAATGGGTTATTTGGCGCACATGGTGGCCATGGAAGAAATCAGCCGCGCCAGTGCGTCTGTGGGTTTGAGCTATGGAGCACACAGCAATTTGTGTGTGAATCAAATCAAACGCAATGGAACACCCGAACAGCGTCAAAAATACTTACCCAAACTCATCAGCGGCGAACACGTAGGCGCGTTGGCGATGAGCGAACCCGGCGCAGGCAGCGATGTGATCAGCATGAAGCTGAAAGCTGAAGACAAGGGTGGCTACTATGTCCTCAATGGCAGCAAAATGTGGATCACCAACGGACCCGATGCTGATACCTTGGTGGTTTATGCCAAGACCGAACCTGAAATGGGCGCCCGTGGTGTCACAGCATTCATCATCGAAAAATCCATGCCCGGTTTTTCAGTCGCACAAAAATTAAACAAACTCGGCATGCGCGGCAGTCATACTGGCGAGTTGGTATTTCACAATGTTGAAGTACCTGAAAGCCAAATTTTGGGCGGCCTCAACAACGGCGCTAAAGTGCTGATGAGCGGTTTGGATTACGAACGTGCGGTACTCACAGGCGGTCCATTGGGCATCATGCAATCTGTGATGGACAATGTGCTGCCCTATATTCATGACCGCAAGCAATTTGGCCAAAGCATTGGTGAATTTCAGCTCATGCAAGGCAAAGTGGCGGACATGTACACCGTGTTGCAAGCGGGTCGCTCATTCGCTTACACCGTTGCCAAAAACCTCGACATGCTGGGCGCAGAACATGTGCGTCAAGTGCGCAAAGATTGTGCTTCAGTGATTTTGTGGTGCGCCGAAAAAGCCACGTGGATGGCTGGCGAAGGCGTGCAAATTTTTGGTGGCAATGGCTACATCAACGACTACCCACTGGGTCGCTTGTGGCGCGATGCCAAACTGTATGAAATCGGTGCAGGCACCAGCGAGATCCGCCGCATGTTGATTGGCCGTGAACTGTTTGCAGAAACCTGCTAAGTTTGATTCTCAAGACCCATAAAAAAAGCTCAACCATGTTGAGCTTTTTTCTTTGGTAGACAGCCTAAATCAGGGCTTGATGTAAGCGAATTTTTCTTGGCTTTGCAATCGACCAATGCGCACCACTCCTGAAGGAGTGAATTCTGCATCCAAAATGAATTGGTCTTTTTTCAGATTTCTGTTTTTCAAAGTGATTTCACAAATTTCAAATTTGACGCCGCGTGCTTTGAGTGCGCTAACCAAAGCGCCATAATTGATATCTGGATTTTTGGCGTCTTTCGCGCCTTCCATCAAGAAATCCACGCCGTTGGCATGGGTCACAACAGTGATTTTTGTATCTGGTGCCACGTCCAGATGGTTGCGTATGTTGCGCAAACCTTTGGTTGCTTGGCTGGCGGCATCATCCATGTGGTAAACCACTTTGTCTTGGGCAAACGCAGTGTTGCAAAGCATGAATGCGGCAAATACAGCCAGCATTGATTTCAAGAGTGAACGAATGGTCATGGTGGTCTCCAATAAATAATAAACGTTCACTATAGCCAAATGACTGGGGGGCAACCATCCGTTCAAACCCGCATATCACATAAGGAAAAGCTTGTTTGAAACCAGCCCAGCCTTATGCGTTTAGACTTTACGCGTAATACCGCGCCAAGTAATCTTCAAAACTGCCTTGGTCATTTGCTTCCAAGCGTTGTTGTTCTTGTATCGAGTCATTGGCGCTTTGCTGAAATTCTTTTAAACGCTCTGCGCCCAGCGGATCTTGCAAGAGACTTTGTTGATGCTGCTGCGCCATCTGTTTGGCGTATTTGAAATAACCTCCGTGCACTTTGGCTTGTTGCAACACTTGGGCTGACGGCGTTAAATCGGGGTTGTCAACGCGCTGGCGCAGATTTGCCAATGTTTTGGCATATGCATCACCACCATAGGCAACATCTAACATGTTGGCAAAGGCTTGCATGTCGTCAAATAATTCATGCGCAATGGGTCTGAAGGGCTGTTCGCGGTTGTGCACCAGCAGGTGCAAATTGGGGTTGCGCCCGTCATTGACGATGCGGCGTTTGTTCTCGTCATTTTCTGCTTGCTCACGTGCGCTGATAGCAGGGCTGTCGCGGAACAAGCACATCAGCAAGAGCACATCGGCAAACTGGCTTTGGTCGGGCGTGATGCCAATGTCCACCATAGGATTCAAATCGAACAATCGCACTTCCACATATTCGACGCCCTCTTGCCGCAAGGCTTTGGCAGGTCGCGAACCGCGCTGGCTCACACGTTTGGGACGAATGCCAGCGTAAAACTCATTTTCAACCTGCAACAAATTCGCATTGAGTTGCTGCCAGTGACCGTCTTCTTTGTTTTTGACACCCAATTCTTCATAAAACGGGTCTGGCGTGCGAATGGCTGCTTCTAATGCGCTGGTGTATTCGGCCAATGAATTGAAGCTGACGTGCAGTTGGTCTTGCGCTCGATTTTGATAACCCAAGTCACTCATGCGCAAACTGGTGGCATAAGGGCCATACAAAGTGCCGGGCACCAGCTCGTCCAAATCTGATTTTCGGCCTTGCAAAAATGATTCGCAAACGGCGGGCGATGCGCCAAACAAATACGGAATGAGCCAGCCATAGCGTTGAAAATTGCGTATCAAACCAAAATAACGATCTGAGATGAATTCTTGCAAACTCAAGTCAGATTTGAAATTGTCATACAGTGTTTGCCAAAACGCTTGCGGCAATGACCAGTTGTAGTGTGCACCCGCTATCGTTTGCATGTGCCGTCCATAACGCAAGCCCAAGCCTTCGCGGTACACGTACTTCATTTTGGCCGAATTGGAGGTGCCGTAGTAGGCCAGCGGGATGTCGGCATCTTTGCTCAACACGCAGGGCATTGAGCCGGCCCACATGAATTCATCTTTGAGCTGCGCTGCGCTGAACCGGTGGATTTCGCGCAAGAACTGCAACGGAAAATTCGGGTCGGTCGATGGTGGTGTGATGAACTCCAACAAGGCTTCGGAGTAATCGGTGGTGATCCAAGGGTGCGTTAATTTTGAGCCCAAACTTGCAGGGTGCGGTGTCAGCGCCAGCTTGCCATTTGTGTCGACGCGCAGGCATTCGCGCTCATACCCGCGTTGAATACCGCGCAGCAATGCCGCTTTGTCTGGCTTGGCGAATTGGCTGACTTCGCTGCAGCAGGTGAATTTCAACATAACGCTGATTAAGTAGCAGTAGTCGTGAGCTTATCTAGCTTGCACACCCAGTAATTCAACTTCAAAATGCAGCGTTGCATTCGGTGGCACGGCACTGCCCGCACCGCGCGCGCCGTAAGCGATTTCAGGGGGGCATGTCAATTTGGCTTTGCCGCCAACCTTCATTTTTTGCACGCCTTCAGTCCAGCATGGGATGACGCGATTCAAAGGAAATTCGAGTGGTGTATTGCGTTTGAACGAACTGTCAAACTCTGTTCCATTGGGCAAAGTGCCACGGTAGTGAACCCTTACCGTATCGGTGCTGTTGGGTTGCATACCTGTTCCATCTTTCAAGGACAAATAAACCAAGCCGCTGGCAGTTTTGACTGCGCCTGGCTCTTTAGCGGCTTTGGTAGCCGCTTCTGATTGCGCAGAAGCATGCGCAGTGAATGCACCCAAGCCAATGACCAGGGTAGCGATGCGTATGCTTGGGGAAAAAGTCATTTTGTTCATATTCAATTTGATAGCGTTGTTGATTCAATTGGCGAATGCAAAAATCTGCGCGCGCCAATTTCGGAGACTGGCTATCTTAGCAAGTATTGCAACTATTTTCAGCGGCAAGGTTTTGCTTGATTCTGTTTTCAACTTTTTGCTACATGCCAAATAAAACACCTCTGCAAATCAAATGACCTGCAGAGGTGTGTGCCAACAAAAATATATGAAAAATTGGCCTCTAGCCGGCGTATTGATTGCCTAACATGCTATTAAATGCATAGCAATTTAAAGTCATGTACAAATATGTCGAAACGCCGGATCGAAACAAATGATTACTGCTTAACGGCTTCGGCTTGAATCACAATGCGCACGTTTTTAGGAAAGCCCCAATCCACACCATAGTTCAAACCAAATGCAGTGCGGTCAATGGTGGCTTCAAAATCACCACCGCAAACTTCGCGTTTAAGCATCGGGCTGTTGTAGCAATTGAATTGCGTGGCTTTGAGCGTGACAGGGTTTGTTTTACCCATCAATGTCAAATTACCAGCCACTTCGCTGACTTTGTCGCCATTGAATGTCATGCCAGTTGACACGAATTTGGCGGTAGGAAATTGCGCCACATTGAACAAATCGGCACTTTGCAAATGCTTGTCAAATGCAGCAGTTCCGCTGTTGATGGAAGCGACGTCGATAGTAATTTCAATCGAACCCTTTTTGGCTGCACGATCAAACTCAATCTTGCCTTCTTTTTTGTCAAAGCGACCACGGTTGGTTGTAGTACCAAAATGACCAATTTCAAAAGTGGCAAAGGTGTGTGTGCCGTCGATGGCATAGGGTGCTGCATGTACAGTTTGTGCACCTGCAAATAAAGCTGCTGCGGCAGTGAGGGACAGAGCGAAATGACGCATTTTGAAAATCTCCAATTTAAAAGTTAAGGGAAAGGAAAGGGAAAGAAAACAACTTCAACAAAAATTTATAACTTGCCAACACCACTCAAGGCGATTTTGAATTTGACTTGAACGGGGTCAGCCACCATAGAGGTGTCAGCCCATTCGTTTTCGCCAATCTTGAAAATTAAACGTTTGATGGCAAAGGTTCCGGCGGCTGTGGTAACTGCCCCTGCCTGCGTCATGACAACCGGCACTGTCACATCTTGCGACACGCCTTTGATGCTCAATTTGCCCATCACTTCAAATTTGCCGCCACCAAGCGACTTGATGCTGTTGGAAGCAAATGTTGCTTGCGGAAATTTGGCCGTGTTGAACCAAGGTGCTTTGGGTAGCTCGGCATCGGTAGCTTTATCGCCCAATGTGGCGCTGGCAATGTCCACGGTGAAGGCGACTTTGCTGGTTGCGAGCTTGCTGGCATCAAAAGTAATTTGCGCATCAAACTTGGTGAATTTGCCATCAACTGGCACACCCATTTGTTTGAAGGTAAAACTCACATCGCTTTGGTTTGCCAACAACTTTTGTTGCGCAAATACGGCTGGTGAAAAAAGACTCGCCACAGCCGCGAGGATGGTTAAAAAGGTCAGCTTCAGTTTCATAACAGGGCTTTCTAAAATTAAAGGAAAGTTTTTACTGACACAGGGTCAATGCCGTTTGGGCAGCATGCGGCTGACCAAGTTGTCTTTGTCGATGAATTGATGCTTCAGCGCCGCCGCAATGTGCAGCAAGGCCAAGGCCATCAAGGCAATTGCCGAAACCTCATGCAGTTCTTTGATTAGCTTGGCAAATTCTTTGTCTACTGTCAGCAAGTCGGGTAAAGGCAGAACGCCAAACAAAACAATTGGGAAACCAGCCGCAGAGCTGTACGCCCAGCCTAACAGTGGCACGGCAAAGAAGAGCAGGTACATCACGTGGTGGGTGGCGTGGTAAATGCGGGTTTGCCATGTTGGCATGACTTGCTCGATAGCTGCAGGCAATGCAGGTGGGCGGTGCGTGAAACGCCACAGCAAGCGCAACACAGTTAAAAACAAAAAGCAAATGCCTGCCCACTTATGGTAGTTGTACAGTTTGAGGCGTTCGGGAGAAAACGGCAGTTCATGCATGTAAACACCCAAAGCAAACATGGCAAAAATCGACAAACCCAAAAACCAATGCAACACAATGGCGACTGTTGAATAGCTTGTGTGGCTCAGCGCTTGCGGTGGCTGAGAATTCGATAAATTTGATTCCGGCGCGGTTTTCAATGTGATCTTTTTGGCATTTTCATGCCCAATGGCTTTAAGAGTCCTGAAGTGTAGAAGCCCGCCAATGCAAAAAGATGCAATATTATTGAAGTCTTCAGTCAATTTATTTGAATCAAAATTGACTGCGTAAGCCCAGGTAAACTAATGTCCGCTATGACAATTGGACTTTATTTACCGGTATTTTTTGAAATTTTATTATCAAAAATGGCATTTAGCCAGCGTATTTATTGCCTAAATTGCTATTATATTTATAGCAAATCAGCAATAAAATCCCACCACGTAACAGGAATGCGTCCGTTTTGACTGGCGACCACTTTGCCGCTTTTGTCCAGCACAAAGGTCAAGGGCAATTGGTTTTTCGGAATTTGCGCCACATTGACGCTGGATTTGTAATCGACATCGCCAGTCCAAAGCTGCACAAAGCGCTGTTTGACAGGCACTGCCTGGCTCACAATGGCGTTGTAGCTGTCCACATCACTCATGCGTTTGTCCGCGCTGACCAACACCAGCTCAAACGGTTTGTCTGCCCAGCCCCGAATGTTTTCACGCAGCTCTGGCATTTGGTCACGGCACACTGCGCAGTCGGTCGTCCAAAACATCAGCACCACCACTTTGCCTTTGAGTGAGCTGAGTTGGAATGGCTTTTTATCGAAAGTTAAGCCCGTCACCACTGGTTCAATGCCGATGGCAACAGATTGTGTAAGTGTAGGCGTCAGCGCAGCGGGGGGTTTGACGTTGCCTGACTGTGCATTGACTAGTCCAGCTGCCATCAATAAGCCAATTGACATCAGCCTAGGCCAGAAGCTTTGTTGCTTGTGTGAAAACTTTTGACTGCATTTACCCATCATCGACCTTAGTTGGTGTTGAATAAGGTAGTCGCCCCAAGCATTCAAATATTACAAACGATCGGCGTGGTGTTGCAAATGATCTTGCATGAAGGTTGAAATGAAGTAATAGCCGTGGTCATACCCTGCATGACGGCGCAAAGTGAGGGCTTGCGATACGCTTGCACAGGCTGCTTCAAACAGGTGTGGGTGGAGTTGCTCGGGCAAGAATTTATCTGCCAAACCTTGGTCAATCAATATGCCCGCTGGATAGGGCGCCGTGGTGCGTGATTGCATCAAGTAGCTGGCATCGTGTGCTGCCCATGTGCTGCGATCGCTTCCCAGGTAGCCAGTGAACGCTTTTTCACCCCACGGGCACTGCGTTGGCGCACAAATAGGGGCGAATGCAGAGAGCGATTTGAACTTGCCAGGGTATTTCAGGGCCAAAGTTAATGCGCCGTGCCCGCCCATTGAATGGCCGAAAATGCCAATGCGATCAGCATCAATTGGCAGGGTGCTGGTAACCATTGGCAGCAGTTCTTTGATGAGGTAACTTTCCATGCGCCAAAACTGTGCCCATGGTGCTTGTATGGCATCTAAATAAAAACCTGCGCCTATGCCAAAGTCCCAGCTTGCCGTGGCACCTGCAATGCTTTGCGGCGCTTCGCCGCGTGGGCTGGTGTCTGGGCAAATCAGCGCCAAACCCAACTCTGCGGCTAGGCGCTGTGCGCCTGCTTTGATCATGAAAGTTTCTTCATTGCAGGTTAATCCAGCCAAATACAGCAAAGCAGGCACCGCAGCTTGTTTGGCTTGCGGTGGCAGATAGACCGAATAGCGCATAGGCAAACCGATGACAGTCGAGTCGTGCTCATAAAAGCGCTGCGCCCCGCCAAAACAAGCATGCTCTGAAAGGATTTTTAGACTACTTTGCATGGCTGCCAGTGGTATCAGAAATGAATCACGGTGCGGATGGATTTGCCCTCGTGCATCAAATCAAAAGCTTCGTTGATTTGGTCAAGTGGCATGTTGTGGGTAATAAACGGATCTAAATCGATATCACCACGCATGGCATCTTCCACCATGCCAGGCAATTGTGTGCGACCTTTGACACCGCCAAACGCGCTGCCGCGCCAAACCCGACCGGTGACCAATTGGAATGGGCGAGTCGATATTTCTTGCCCTGCGCCTGCCACACCAATGATGACGGATTCGCCCCAACCTTTGTGACAACATTCCAGTGCCGAACGCATCACGTTCACATTGCCAATGCATTCAAAACTGAATTCCACACCACCGTCGGTCATTTCAACGATCACGTCTTGAATCGGCTTGTCAAAATCTTTCGGGTTGATGCAATCGGTGGCACCCATGACTTTGGCCAGACCAAACTTACCAGGGTTGGTATCAATCGCAATGATGCGTCCTGCCTTGGCTTGTCGAGCGCCTTGAATCACTGCCAAACCAATTGCACCCAAGCCAAACACCGCCACCGTGTCGCCCTCTTTCACTTTTGCTGTGTTGTGCACAGCGCCAATGCCAGTGGTCACGCCGCAGCCCAGCAAGCACATCACACCCAAAGGAGCGGCAGGGTTGATTTTGGCTAATGAAATCTCAGCTACCACGGTGTATTCACTGAACGTGCTGGTTCCCATGTAGTGATAAAGCGGCTTGCCTTCGTATGAAAAGCGCGTTGTCCCATCCGGCATCAAGCCCTTGCCTTGCGTGGCGCGAATTTTTTGGCACAGATTGGTTTTACCCGACAGGCAAAACTTGCACATGCCGCACTCTGGCGTGTACAAGGGAATCACGTGATCACCCACCGCCACACTGGTCACACCCTCACCTACTTGCACCACAATACCTCCACCCTCATGCCCCAGCACGGCTGGGAACACGCCTTCTGGATCATCACCACTCAAGGTGTAGGCATCGGTATGACAAACAGCTGTGTGTGTGATTTTGACCATCACCTCGCCTGCTTTGGGTGGTGCGACGTCGATTTCAACAATTTGAAGGGGCTCGCCTTTGGCAAAAGCAACAGCTGCACGTGATTTCATAATAGTTTAGCCTTTAAAAAGTTAACACTGAAAACCAAAAAAGCCTGCAACCCCCTGATTCACAAAGGATTACAAGCTTTAGCAATTGGTAGGCACGATTGGACTCGAACCAACGACCCCTACCATGTCAAGGTAGTGCTCTAACCAGCTGAGCTACGCGCCTATAAGTCTGTTCGATGGGCGCTATTGTAACAGGGTCGGCGCTTCGTTTTTACCGGCGTCTGGCAGAACGGACGCCTTTGAGTTCCATCAGGTTGCCCAACACTTTATTCAAACGTTTGGCATCGGATACTTCTACTGTGAAGGTCATCCAAGCAGTGTCGTCTTGCTTGTTGCGCACGGATTGTGTGTTGGCGGCAATCACATTCAATTTGTCTTTTGAGAATATTTCCAAAATCTCACGCAGCAAACCTTGGCGATCCAGCGCCTCCACCACCACATCAACCGGGTAAACACTGTTTTCACTGGTTTTGCTTTGCGCCCAAGCCACATCGATGACGCGGCCTTCATCTTGTTCAGTTTGGCGCGCTTGCAAGGCCATGAAATTGGGGCATTGCAAGCGGTGAATACTAACGCCCTTGCCGCGCGTGACGTAACCGCCTATCGCATCTCCTGGAGCTGGTTTGCAACATTTGGCCAATTGTGTGAGCAAAGAATCAACACCCACCACCAACACACCGCCTTTGGCATTCTTGTCAGTTTTGGCACGTTTCAGAACAATTTCATCGGCGCTGGGATCTGACACAGCAGGTTTGAAATACGCTTCAATGGTGCGTAAGGAATACTCATCTTTGCCCACCACTTCAAACAATTCATCGGCTGATTTAAAACCCAGCTGTACGGCCAAGTCAGCCAATTTGACGGATGTTTTGCCTTCGCGCTGTAACAGTTTTTCTACAGCTTCGCGCCCTTTGGCAATCGTCTCTTGCATGGCTTGCACATTGAACCAAGCACGCACTTTTGTTTTGGCACGGTGACTGGCTAAAAAACCAAGTTCAGGGTTGAGCCAGTCACGCGATGGACCACCCTCTTTGGCAGCGGTAATTTCGACGGTTTGACCGTTTTGCAAAGGTGTATTGAGCGGTACCAATACGCCGTCTACGCGAGCACCACGGCAGCGGTGACCCAGGTCGGTGTGCACGGTGTAAGCAAAGTCGATGGCGGTCGCACCTTGTGTCAGCTCTACCACCGCAGCATCGGGTGTTAACACATAGATGCGGTCATTCAACAGTTCCGCCGCTTGTGAATTCACTTGGTTTGTCTGTGATTCGTTTGCAGCCCCATTTTCTGCAACAGATAAATCACGCTCCCACGCCAGCAATTGGCGCAGCACTGCAATTTTGGCGTCATAACTGCCAGTAGCAGAAACACCAGCGTAGCCTTTCGCACCCGCCTCTTTGTACACCCAGTGTGCGGCCACACCGTGTTCGGCTTTGTCGTGCATAGCTTGGGTGCGGATTTGGATTTCGATGGCTTGACCATCTTTGTCGCGCACCACGGTGTGCAATGACTGGTAACCATTGGCTTTGGGTTTGGCGATGTAGTCGTCGAACTCATCGGGGATGGGTGAAAAATGCGAATGCACCCAGCTCAATGCGCCATAGCAATCATCCAAATTTGCCACCACCACACGCAGTGCGCGAATGTCCAGCACCTTATCAAAATCCAATGACTTGCCACGCATTTTTTTAACAATGCTGTAGATGTGTTTGGGGCGACCTTGCACCTCTGCCTTGATTCCCAGCATGGCCAAATCTGCCTGCAAAGTATCGCGTAAATGCATGACATAGTTTTCACGCTGTGTGCGCTTTTCATCCAGCAGCTTGGCAACTTTCTTATAAGTTTCAGGTTCCAAGAAGCGGAACGACAAGTCTTCCATTTCCCACTTGATTTGCCAAATACCCAAACGATTGGCCAATGGCGCGAAGACATGCAAAGACTCTTTCGCCAAATCGCTTGAAACAGGTGCTTTACTGGCGGCTAAGTAGCGCAGGGTTTGCAAGCGCGATGCCAAACGCAGCATCACCACACGCAAGTCGCGCGAAAAAGCCAATAGCATTTTTCGCACCGTCTCGGTATGTGCCATTGCAGCGGTTTGCCGTTGCACGCGCATGAGTTTGGTGGTCTCAACAGCCAACCCTGCCAAGTTTTCATCAAATGCTTGGCTGATGACTTCATAGGGTTTATTCAAATGATCGCAGGTGTAAACCAGAAAGCTCGCTGCCTGCATGGCTTCAGAGCCACCAATGTCCTGCAATATTTGTGCGACGGCTTGCGCATGCGACCAGGTGTTTTCACCTGTGTCCAATTGCGCACGCTCTAACAAGGGTTCTGCGAAACCTCGCGCACGGTCCAACATTTTCATTGCACGTTTACTTCAATAAAAAATCGACCACAACTTGCGATTGATTGGTTGCCACAAAAGTAGGTGCATGCCCCACTCCTGCAAATTCCACCAAAGTGGCTTTGGGCCCGCGTTGCGTCATGGCCAATGCTGTCGCTGATGACAACAAATCTGAATCAGCACCTCGTACCAGCAAGGTCTGTGCTTTGATGTTGTCATACAGTGCCCACAAAATCGCTTCACCTTGTTTGGTGGATTCTTCCGTCGCCAATGAAAAAGGCTGTGCTATGGCGGGGTCGTAGCGCAAAGTAACCCCATTGGCTTGCCCAGTAGCAGGGTCGATCCACGGTCGCAACGATGGCTTGGTCAATTCCAACCATTGCTCTGGGGTATGCGGGCCAAAACCTTTGGCGATTTGCCACAATGCTTCTGCCGCAATTTCTTTGCTATCAAAACGCCCATATTTCCCCAAGTACTGCCCAATGCGCACCAAAGAAACCCATTCAAGGACCGGGCCTACATCGTTCAACACCAACTTGCGCACAGGTACAGACAATGGCAAATTGGCTTGACCTGTTACCACCATGCCAATTAAACCGCCCATGCTGGTGCCCACCCAGTCCAACACTTTTGGCTTTAAATGGCTGAGTAAAACCAACATGTCCGACGCATAAGTTGGCAGGGCATACGCATTGGGATCTTTCAACCATTCGCTTTGACCGCGTCCTGCAACGTCTGGGCAGACAACACGCACATTCGGATTGGCTGCACACAAAGCGCGTGCCAAGACATCAAAGTCGCGACCTTGCCTTGTCAAACCATGCACACACAGGATCACGTGATCAGCATCCACTTTACCCCAGTCCCAATACGCCATGCGGTGTATGCCTTGGGCATCTGGGCAATCAATGAAATTCAAATTTGGTGAACTGAGCGCTTGCATAAAAACCTCAAAAAACTAAAACCGTCTGTGGCGACATATTTCTCAATGGCAGGCTGTCACGGATTGGTTGCCAAAGCCGCTGCGCGACCACGTTCCACGTTCACACGGGTCAACAAAATCAAACCGAGAATAAACAGAACTGATGTTGACAAAATCGCTGTGCGTTGGTCACCGCCTGTCATCCACGTGATAGCGCCATAGCTCAAAGGACCAATGATGGCAGCCAAGCGTGTGGCAAAGGTCCACAAGCCAAAAAATTCACCCGCTTGCTTGGGCGGCGAAAACAAAGCGGCCATGGCACGCCCTGCCGACTGACTTGAACCCATGCAAAAACCAGCAATCGCCGCCGCATACCAAAAGCCACCTTTGGTGGTAGTGACCGCTGCGATGACACAAGTTGCCACCCAACCCACCAAAGTGATACCCAGCGCCAATTTGTGTCCTAACTTGTCTTGCACGTAACCAAAACCAAACGCGCCGACTGCGGCTGCAATGTTCAACACAAATATCAAGACCATGGTTTCTTGCGGCAAAAAACCGATGACTTGTTCAGCGTAAATGGCAGCCAAAGTGATGGCCACCGCGACGCCGCCTTGGTAAAACACGCCACAGGCCAAGAACCACATGAAGTCTTTGTAATTGCGCGCCTCATTGAAGGTGACTTTGAGTTGTTGCAACGACGCTTTGAAACCACTTTGCTTTAAAGCCAAGGGGTTGGGCACCGCACGTTCCTTCAATAACCAAAACGTGACGCAAGCCGATAAACCATAAATCACCGCAGTGATGATCATGGTGACAGGCACAAATTGATCAGCAGGAATTTTTTGGCTTTGCGCCCACAGCACATAGGCCAAGCTGATACCCAAGGCCAACATGCCACCGAAATAACCAAAACTCCAGCCCCAGCCACTGACTTTGCCAAAAGCTTCTGGCTTGGCCAGTTCAGGCAAGAACGATGCTGTTAACGATTCGCCATAAGAATAAAACGTGTTGGACAAAATAATCAAAAGCATGGCCATTGCCACACTACCTGGACCCGCAAATGCCAGCCCAGCGGTGCATATGACACAGGCAATAGTTGTCAAAATCAGCAAGCGCTTTTTTGCAGCACGTAAATCAGCATAAGCGCCAAAGCTGGGCATGGTGAGCATCACGATGGCGTATGAAATACTGAGTGCCGCTGTCCAAGCAAAGGTGGCCCATTCTGCTTTTTGTGCAATACCACCCACAAAATAAGCCGCAAACACCGCAGTAATCACCACGGTGGTGTACCCAGAATTGGCAAAATCGTACATAGCCCAGCCAAAGACTTCGCTTTTTTTGACGCCAGGATTCAGTGCATCTTGAGAAAATAGTGCCATAGTTTTGCTCCTTTGCTCTTTGTTTTTTGTTTTTTTGTTGTATCACCGAACTAATGGCTTTTTGAAATTTGAAATAGGCAAACTGCCTAATGCAAATGCCGAGGCCGTCTTCCACCGTTGCCGTGACCTGAACCACCCATGCCACGCGGTGGCTTGCCCAATTCCAAAGAATTCACCAAATCGTCAAACCTCTGGGTGAATAATTTATCAATTTCCGCCACTACCCCTGACAATTCAGCGCCATCAAAATGGCGTTCCATCATGTTCACCACATCTTGCACCAGCAAATCGCGCTGCACCTGCATGATGGCTGCTGGCGTCGGGCCGACGAACAAAATCACAAAATCATCGCGCGAGTCATCTTCCGACAAATGTTCGTCTTCACGGTCTTCGTCGTCAAATTCAGTGTCGTAAAACGTGACTTCAATGGCTGCGCCTTCGGACGCCAGTTCATTCAAGTTCATGCACATTTCGTCAAGCGCTTGACGAAAATCTTCATCGCCACGCACCGTCCAACACATTTGCAACGCTTGTTCGGCAACGTTATGTTGTATGCCTGGTTCGTCTTCATAGGCGCTGCCAGCACCATCTGACAAGGAGCGCGCACCTGTGTATTTCCAAAGCGGCTTCAAGGCTTCTTGGATTTGTTCAAACGTGACACCCACCAACAACGGAACTTGACCGTGTACATGAATTTCAAATGGAGCGTTATAGCGTGACATAGGTGACAGTTTTGATGCGACTGTTTTTACAGTTATTGGAAGATTGGGTAATGAATCGTAACGTAAATCAGTGATGCTTCTTCGACTTTGTATGCGTTGTTGTATGCGCTGGCGTATTTACTGCTGTTTTCTTTTCGCCTAATTTGGGTTCTGTGCCCTTCACCAAACGAATGATATTGGCACTGTGTCGCATGGCCAGCAACAAGGCCATGACCACCAGCATGATGATGGTGTAGCGGTCTACCGACCACAAGACTCTGTCACCAAACAAGTAAGCGACGGGTGCAAAGAAACCCGCAACGATGGATGCCAAGGACACATAGCGAAAAAAGAACACCACAATGGCAAAACTCGCCACGCACAACAAACCCAAGCCCCAATGCACACCCAACAAAACGCCCAGTGCCGTAGCCACGCCTTTGCCACCCACAAATTTAAAAAACACGGGATACAAATGCCCCACAAATGCCGCCAAGCCCACCATGGCAACCGTGCCTTCACCCAGTCCATAAGGCTTACCATACCATTGCACCAAGGCCACGGGTACAAAGCCTTTAAGGGCATCCAACACCAGGGTCAAAATGGCGGCTTTTTTACTGCCAGACCGTAGCACGTTGGTCGCACCAGGGTTTTTGCTGCCAAATGTGCGCGGGTCATTCAAACCCATCAGCTTGCTGACGATGACAGCAAATGACAATGAGCCTATGAGGTAGGCAGCAAGCGTAGCCAATACAGGGTAGAAAGTCAGCAATGTATCCAAAATAAAACTCCAATGCTTAATTCGAATATGTTAACCGACTGCCAGCAAAAGTGAACTATGCCGACACTGCATGGTACAAAGCACGAATCAAATCTGACTGCGTGATGATGCCAACCAGTTTATTTTCATCATCAGTCACGGGTATATGACGATGCCCTGCCTCGGAAAATATAGGCACCAGTTCAATTGCATGTTTGTTTTGATTGATGGTTTGTACCTGCTGCGCCATGATTTGCCCTGCCAGTGGCTTATCAGAAACGTCCATTTCATTGCGCTGCAACAAAGTCTGTAAATTCCCTTGCATTTCATTGTGGTTATCCGCATCTATTTGGCGTATGAAGTCGGCCACAGTGATGATGCCAAGGATGTGCTTCGTATCATCCGTGACAGGCAAAGCTTTGATACGATACTCGCGCAAGAGACGCCAAGTGGCATCTAAGGATGTGTCAAGATTGACCGTCAATGGATCAGGGGACATGATATCCATACAGCGAAGATTTCCTAGATTGCGTTGGTATGCCGCAAGTTCTGCATGGTGTAAAAGCACCGATAAATCATCGCGGCTGACATCTAGAATTTGGTTGTAACGATTTAATGCAACATCCAAGTCAGCAGTGCTAAATCGGCCATGTTCAGCCTTTGGGGTAATACCCAAATTTGCACGATGCGGATAACGATGTCCGGTTGCAGTATTGTAGAAAACACCTACCAAAACCAACAAACCAGCGTTCAACAATACAGGAAACAATACAAATTGATAACTGGTGAAAGACAAAACAACAGCCAGCAGTGCGGTTGCACCACCAGGCGGGTGCAGACAACGCAATAACAACATCAGCACCATCGCACTGGCAACACTCAATGTTGCCGCAGCTGCAGGATCTGCAACGGTAATCGCACAGGTAACCCCTGCAAAGGCAGATACAGCATGCCCGCACAATACCGCCCAAGGCTGCGCCAAAGGACTTGCAGGAAGCCCAAATATGATGATTGCTGTTGCACCCATAGGTGCCACAAGCCACATCACATGGGAGCTACCCAACAACCAACGACTCAGCATGGCGGTGATAACAATGCCTAGGCTCGCCCCAATAAAAGCGCGCAATAGCTCTTTATTGTTCACCGAAACAGATGGCGAAAAGAAATCTAAGATGAATTTTTTAATCAACTAAATCTTCTGCGAAAAAACTTCAGGAAATTTATTGTGCAGGGTCACGCATTTCCCAGCGAATTTTGTCAATTTCTGCCAGTACGTCAGCCGATAAAGTGGTGCCATAGGCGTCGATACACTCGTCCAACTGCGCCACAGAGGTGACGCCAATGATGGTACTGGCCACTTGCCATTTTGTGTAGCAAAACGCCAAGGCCATTTGTGTGGGTGTCATGCCATTGGCTGTTGCCAAGGCGTTGTAACGCCTAGCAGCTACCAGTGACTCGGGTCTGCCCCAGCGCTGTTTGCGGTTTTGCTCAAATTTCGTTAAACGGGCGTTGGCTGGTGCTCCCTCTCCTATCAAACCACTTTTGTCGTATTTGCCTGTGAGCAAACCAAAGCCCAAGGGCGAATAAGGAATATTGGAAACACCTAAACGGTGCATGGTTTCATCCAAGCCATTTTCTAAGGTGCGGTTCACCAAGCAATACGGGTTTTGCACCGTGGCGATTTTGGTCAAACCATGCTTCTCAGCCAAATGCACAAATTCGCTCACGCCATATGGTGTTTCGTTTGACAAGCCAATGGCGCGCACCTTGCCCGCCTTGACCAATTTATCTAAAGCTTGCAACTGTGCCAAGATGGGGGTGACAGGTTTGTCCTTTGTGGGATCAAAATACACGCCCCCAAACGCTGGCACATGGCGCAATGGCCAGTGGATTTGGTACAGGTCAATCACATCGGTTTGCAAGCGCTTCAAGCTGGCATCGCAGGCTTCTAAAAAGTCCTTTTCAGTCACATCGGCACTGCCATTGCGAATCCAGTCCATGCCGCGTGACGGCCCTGCTATTTTGGTCGCAATGACCAATTGCTTGCGCACATCTGGTCGCTTAGCCAACCAATTGCCGATGATTTTTTCAGTTGCGTTGTAGGTTTCTCTGCGCGGCGGCACGGCGTACATTTCAGCCGTATCTAAAAAGTTGATGCCACGCTCAACAGCGCGGTCCAAAATGCGGTGTGCAGTGGGCTCGTCTACCTGTTCACCAAAGGTCATGGTGCCCAAGCAAATAGGGGTGACTTGCAGACAGCTGGAGCCGAGTTGAACAAGCTTATTTGTGAAAGAATTTTCTGATGACGGCATGATTGAATCTTAAGGTGCTATTGAATATCTTACGATTCTAGCCATTGTTAGCCCTAAGCACCGTCAGTTTGCAGGCAATCAGTTGACAACAGGTTTGCCTCCAGACTTATTCATCCAATCCCCAAATTTTGCGCAGATGAGAAATAACACCAAGAATAGCCGGGTCATGCTCTAAAGTTTTGGCATACACAAACGACAACAATGCTGCAATACGCACATGCGGCCAAATGATTAATTCATCTCGCTGGGCCGCGGCTACTGCAATATCTTCCCGCAACAAAGCCAAGCCAACGCCAGCATGCACCATGCTGAACATGGTACTGACCTCATCCGTTTCCACAACATTGTGCGGCAGCAAGCCCTGCCGTGAGAACATGTCCTTTAACAAAGAGCTGACATGGTGCTGTGGAGGTGCACTGATCCAAGGCATATCAGCCACTTCGCGCCATCCAGCATGCAATATTCGCTCGCGAAAAGTAAATGGTGCGACCACTCTGTAATTGATGGTTTGCAAAGGCAAGCCAAAAACCTCGCGTGGAATATGTGACCCGATGTAGAAAGAAGCCTTTAGGCCTTCTGAGGCCACCAGCTCGCGCAACTCTTCGGCATAACCAGCACGTGTTTTGATGTCCAGCAAGGGGAATGCCTTCACCAATGCATGGAGTAAAGAGCCCAATCTCAACTGGTCAGGATCTCCCAGAGTGCCCACGACAATGACACCTGAAACGTCCCCTTTGAGTTCCTTGGCCTTGCCAAGCAGTGCACCAGCTGATGCCAAGACCTGCTGCGCTTCTGGCATCAAACGTTCCCCCGCTTTGGTCAGTGTGATGCGACCAGGCTTGCGGTCGAACAAGGCAAGACCTAATTCTTCTTCAAGCGCTTTAATTTGCCCAGTGACTGCTGGTTGCGTGACATGCAAAATCTCCGCTGCGCGTGTCAAATGCCCCAGTTGCGCGACTGTGACAAATGCCCGGAGTTGATAAATTTCCACTGCAAATGATTATCTAATCGTGCAAAAACCGGACTTGTGTCGATTCAATTCCCAAACGCACATCTGCACCTGTTGGAAACAACGACAACCCAGAGTAATGCGGCTGATTCGCGACGACAACCATATCGCCCACTCGGACGCGGTACCTTGACGATTCACCCAAAAATTCTGAGCTTTCTACGCGACCAGTTAACCAAGTACGAGATGCGTCCACATTCTCATCACGCACACTGATACTGACCGTATGTGGTCTGAAAGCCATAGTCGCGTGCCCAAGTGCTGGTTTTCCCACCCCACAGGGGAAAACCAATTCACCGATGCCATCCGCTAAAAACGTGAGTGTTTCGCCATTGATACGGGTAATTTGACCCGACATCAGGTTGGCCGTGCCAACAAAGCCAGCTACAAATCGATTGGCTGGAAAATCAAACAAAGCTGTGGCTGTGCCGACTTGCTGCAAAACACCTTTGTCCAAAACGGCCATGCGATCAGCGGTAGTCATGGCCTCTTCTTGGTCGTGTGTCACAAAAATAGTTGTCAAGCCCAAAGTGCGCTGCAGGTTTTTAAGTTCTTCACGCATTTGCACGCGCAAGTTTTTATCCAAATTTGAAAGCGGCTCATCAAGCAATAGCAATTTGGGCTCTATCACCACCGTTCTGGCCAAAGCCACACGTTGCTGCTGACCACCCGAGAGCTGACTGGGACGACGTTGAGCGTACTGCGACAGACCTACCAATTCCAATGCAGCACCCACTTTGTTGCGCAAAGACTCTTTCGGTTCTTTGCGTTCAACCAAACCAAATGCAACGTTATCCCACACCGTCATGTGTGGCCACAAGGCGTAATTTTGAAACACCATACCCAAATTACGCAAATGTGGTGGTGTGCCTGTGATGTCTTTGCCATCAATGAGCAATTCGCCACGCTGATGTTGGTTGAATCCTGCAATCAAACGCAAGAGTGTCGATTTACCCGAACCCGATGGGCCTAGCAAAGCAAAAAATTCACCTGGTTCGATTTTTAAATTGACATCTTTCAATACCTCATTGCTACCATAGCTCAAACTGATGTGACGTGCTTCGAGGGAGACTTTGTTGAGATTCATGTCTGTGACTTTCTAGGGAAATTTGATATGTACTTGAGGATTTATTCTTCTTGTGGCCGCACCGGTTCACGCGATTTTTCAATCACGCGATGCGACAAATACGTACCCAAGGCCACGACGACGACGGCAATGACACCCAATGCCGCACCCGGCCCACGCCCCGCAATACTTTGCATGTACAGGTAGATGCCGTAGCTCATAGGCGCTTGGCTTTGTGCCGATGTCAACAAAATGGTGGCCGATAATTCCACCGCTGCGGTGATGAAACTTGTCACAAAACCAGCCAAAATACCGCCCATCATCAGTGGCACCATGATGCGTCGCGCCGCATTGATTTTGCCCGCCCCCAAACTGTTGGCGGCTTCTTCAAGCGAGATATGCACTTGCTGCAATGCTGCCATGCAAGAACGCAAGGCATAGGGCAAGCGACGCACAGCATAGGCAATCATGATCAAAAACCATGTGGCAACCATGGGTGTGTCAGTGAATGGCACATTCACACCATGGAACAAACGCAAATAACCAATGGCCAAGACCAACCCAGGAATTGCCAACGCAATCGATGCCAAATAGTCCAGCCACTGGCGTGCTGGCAATTGCGTGCGGTAAATCAAATAAGCTATCACCGTGCCTAACAACACATCCAAGCCCGCAGCCATCAAACAATATTTGAGCGTGTTGACAATCATGCCTTGTGAGTCGGTGAGCACCGTGCTGTAATGCGCCAATGTGTAGCTGTCTGGCAATACCGAATAGCTCCAAACTTGCGAGAACGACATCAGCAAAATACCAATATGCGGTGCCAATGTAATCAAGAGCACCGCCATTACCCACGCATAGGCCATGACAGATTCCCATCCACGCAGCTTGCGACGCTGCAGTGAATTGCCCCCTTTTTGCAAGGTGGAATAGTCTTTGCCTTTCATGATGCGTGCCGCCATCCACAAAGACAGAATCGACAAGGTGATCATGATGACACTGATGACGTAGCCCAATGGGTCTTCAATGCCCACCGATGTGATGCGCAAATACGCCTGCGGAGCCAACATGTTGGTGACACCCATCACCAAGGGTGTGCCTAAATCATCAAACACTTTGACAAATACCAGCGCCGCACCGGCCAAGAATCCCGGCAAGGACAAAGGGAAAATGATGCGCCAAAACAGTCGCCAACCCTTGGCACCCAGGTTCATGGCGGACTCTTCCATCGCGCCATCAATGTTGCGCATGGCGGCCACTAAATTCAGCAAAATGAAGGGAAAATAATGGATGCTTTCTACAAACACCACGCCCACCAAACCATCCATGATGGGGATGCTGAATCCAAAATAGTCGTTTAGCAGCAAATTGACCGAACCACTGCGGCCAAATATCAACTGCAAAGCAACGGCACCCACAAATGGCGGCATGATGAGGGGTAACACACCCAAAGTTTGAATCAGCAACGCACCTCTGAACTCAAACCGCACAGTCAAATAAGCCAAGGGGATGGCGATGATGGACGCAAACACCACGGACCAAGCAGCCACGCTCAGGCTGTTCACAAACGATTCGCGCAGCAAAGTTTGTTCAAAGAAGTTTCCAAAATGCCCCAGCGTGAATGCGCCAGTTTCATTCACAAACGCGGTGTAAATCACCATGCCCACTGGCGCTAACAAAAACACAGCCAGAAAAGCCAGCACCACAGCTGCCAAGCTCCAGTGCCCCCATGCAAAGGGCATTCCTTGTCGCGCAAAGGGTGCGTTGGACAAGCTTGGTTTTGTCAAGGTTTCAGACATAACAACTTTCGATGAATAAATGTGAAGACACTCTGGCGTACGGATACATGCGCATATGCGCCAAATTTCTACCGATACATGGGGTGTGTTACTTGATCAGACTGCTGGCTTGCTCAGCCAATTGCGCGGCTTTTTCAAAATTGGCTTTTGATTTGGTGCTCCACAAATCCTCCAAACCAGTCAGCTGTTTGGATACAGCGACTTCTTTTTTGTTTTGCTGGAAGAGTTTCAGAAATGTGGTGTCCTTGATCATGGAATCTGATACCAAAGGCGAGTAAGCATAGCTGCGCGCTTGCTCAATCAAATCAGCGGCTTGCTTGTTGGGCTTGGCTTTGAGTTTTTTCTCAGCAGCATGAATCGCTTTGGTTGCGGCTTGTAACTCTTTCAGACGGAAGGTCACCATTTGATCAAACAAGCTCACCACCACTTGATAACGGTCGCTGGAAAGATTGGAATTAAATTGAACCTTGGCACGCTTGGCAATCTCAATCGCGTCAGGATAATTGGCAGGCACTTTATTGCCAAAGCTGCTGTTGGGCAAAATTGGCAAGCGGCTGATTTTGGGGTCAAACAACAGCTCTTGCCCTTCGCGAGACAGCGTGAAGGCAATGAATTTTTTTGCGTCGGCGGCATTTTTTCCACCTGCCACCAATGCAATATTGGCAGGTACCACAGCTGTAACCGTGGGGTAATGAAATTCAACTGGAAAGCCAGAAGCTTTGCCCGCCAAGCCAAAGAAATCAATCACCAAACCAATGCCGTACTGCCCACTGTTCACACCGTCGGGCACAGCAAAACTGCGGTCTGTTACGGCAGCACTGTTGCCCGCGATTTGCAACATTTGGCTCCAACCTTTGGTCCAACCCTCGCCTTGCAAAATGGTTTCCACTGTCAAATGCGTGGTACCCGAACGAGATGGCGATGACATGGCCAAATGACCAAAATATTCAGGCCTGACCAAATCCGCCCACTCTTTGGGGGTCGGTACGTTGTTGGCTTTCATGTAACGCGTGTTCCACATCAGCCCATAACCTGCCAAGGCTTGGCCGTAATACAGATTCTCAGGGTCGTTCAAGGGGTAATTGCCGATCTTGCTGGGTGCTTGGGCGTTTTTAACTTCTGGTGCTGCTTGCAACAGTTTTTCACGAGCCAGCACTTCAAAAGCATCGGGTGCCGACGCCCACATCACCTCAGGCCTACCACCCGCTGGCAACTCTTTGATGTACGCAATACCGGCTGTTGTGTTTTTGTTCAAAATCTCAATTTTGATATCTGGATTTTTCGCTTCAAACGCTTTTTTGTAAATGCCAGTTAACTCTTTGGGGAACGAAGTCACCACTGATACGGTGCCAGCCTGCACGGCAGTGAAAGCGGTGGCCATCGCCAAAGTCAACATACTGAGAGTTGCGCGTTTGATCATTTAAAAACTCCTGAAAAAGTGAAAAAAGTTGAAGATACATTCTTTGAATGACGTTTGAAAATCTGTAACCCATTTGCCAAATGTAGCGCCATATCAAAGAATGACAAATCACGATTATTGATGACGACCATCAGGCATAGCAATTGTCGGGTTAACCCTAGCGAATGATTTCAATGCGCTATGCAAATGACATCGACGTTTAAGCACGCGCCTTTGCCCTCTCCTCCTCTTGCAAGCGCAGCACTCGCCGCTGCACTTTGCCTGTTGTGGTCATGGGTAAGGCATCAATGAATTCAATTTCTTTGGGGTATTCGTAGGGAGCCAACAGTGATTTGACATGCGCTTGCAGTTCGGCAATCAGGTCTTTTTCTGTTTTCTTAGAAAAATATATGCTTTTTTTGCCTGTAGCCGGCGTATTGATTGCCTGAATTGCTATATTATTTATAGCGTACATTTCAGCATAGCCCACTGCCAAAACCACATAGGCCTTGACCACCGCACCACGCTCAGCATCGGGTTTGGGCACGACGGCGGCATTGGCAACGGCTGGGTGTTTGACCAAGCAATTCTCAATTTCGCTGGGACCAATGCGGTAACCGGCTGCTTTGAACACATCGTCTGCGCGTCCTTGGTACCACAGATAACCATCGGCATCGCGTGTGGCCAAATCGCCCGTGCGGCACCAGTCGCCTGTGAATTTGGCTTGGGTAGCGGCTTCGTTTTTCCAGTAACCCAAGAAGAATATCGGGTCTGGCACGCCATGAATGTCAAAACGGTTCACCGCCACGTCGCCTGGCACGCCATCCGGGCATTCGTTGCCTTCGTCATCAATCACCGCAACCCTGTGGCCTGGGTAGGGCTTGCCCATGCTGTTGGGTTTGCTGGGGGGTCGATTTGAGCGCCTGAACAATTGCCGTACGAAGGTGGGGCAAAATAGTGAATTGATTTCGGTTTGGCCAAACATTTCGTTCACCGTCACACCCAATTGCTTTTGACAGTAGTCGTAAACCGCATCACCCACTGCTTCACCCGCACTCATGATGGCTTGCAGCTTGAGTTTGAAATGCTTTT
The DNA here is from genome assembly GCA_016705065.1 of Candidatus Aalborgiella aggregata. GTDB lineage: Bacteria > Pseudomonadota > Gammaproteobacteria > Burkholderiales > Burkholderiaceae_C > Aalborgiella > Aalborgiella aggregata. Next base: position 602,602 of record JADIYY010000002.1, read on the forward strand.
TAGGCGATGGAAAGGCTTTCATCATCGCTTTGAGCGCGGTGGGAAACAAAAAGGTGTGCGTCACCCCATGCGTTTGCATCAATTCATACGCGGCTTCAGGGCTGAATCGGCCACGGTAAGCCACGATTTCACGACCAAAGTACAGCGTGGGTAATAGCGCATCCATCAAACCGCCTGTCCACGCCCAATCAGCGGGGCTCCAAAAAACGGCTTTGGAAGATTTGTTTTTGATGCCATCAAAGCCAAACCAGTTTTGACTGCAAACAAATCCGGTTAAGTTGCCAATCAGTGCACGGTGTGGAATCAATGCGCCTTTTGGTGGGCCTGTGGTGCCGCTGGTGTAAATCAAAATCGCGCCTTCATCCGCTTTGGTTGGCACTTGAAGCCATTCATCATTTGCTATATTTTTAGCAGCAACATAGGCAATAGATACGCTGGCTACGGGCAAAATTGTCAATAATTTTGGACAATGCGCCTGTAAACCGCGCAAAACGGGTTCTGAGATTTCATCTGCAATGGCCAGTACAGCATCTGAATCATTGATGCGGTATTCCAGCGCATCTGGCCCAAACAGCATGGACAAGGGCACAGCCACCGCGCCAATTTGCAATACCGCCATGTAGGCGACAGCCGTTTCAAAGCGCTGCGGCAGCACAATAGCGACCCGGTCACCGCGCACAACTCCTGCTTGTCGCAATTGAGCGGACAGCGCATTGGCGGCGTGCTGCAATTGGGCATAGGTGTAGGTCTGGGCAGATTTGCGGTTTCGACCAGATAGCCCAGCGGTATGTTCCCGAATCGCTACCGCATGCGGTGTTTGCCTCGCCCAGCGCGTGCAACACACTTGGGCGATGTTGAAATTCTCTGGCACTTGCCACGCAAATTGGCTGTAAAGCGCATCGTACTGTGTGCCGTATTGATTGTGTGGTGATGCGGGTGATTGAAGGGTCTTCATAGAGTTCTCTTTTTTTTATTATGATGCTATTTCAGAAAATCTAAAAACATTCCATGCCAACCATGCAAGCCTATAGCGTTAAACGCACACCTCGATCTGAATTTATACCCATTCGCCACATGCATTACCACGTGCTGGTTTGGGGTGATCCGCATGCCAAAAACGAACTGCCACCCTTGGTACTGATGCACGGCTGGATGGATGTGGCCGCTTCCTACCAATTCATGGTGGATGCGTTTGGCGACGCATTCATGGCGAACCGTTTGGTGATTGCTGCCGACTGGCGTGGTTTTGGTTTGACCAAAGGCGCACCCACAGACAACTATTGGTTTCCTGATTATTTGGCCGATTTAGATGCCCTCTTGGACCACTTTTCGCCAGACAAACCCGTGGATTTATTGGGCCACAGCATGGGTGGCAATGTGGTGATGCTGTACGCCGGTAGCCGTCCAGAGCGCATACACAAGCTCATCAATTTAGAAGGTTTTGGCAGCCCAGACAACGCACCCGAGCAAGCGCCCAAACGCTATGCCAAGTGGCTGGACGATATCAAAAGCCTGCACCGTGGCGAAAAAGATTTGAAAGCCTACAACGCGGTTGAAGGCGTGGCACGCCGTTTGATGAAAACCAACCCGCGCTTGGCACGCGATGAAGCCGGCATGGCCAAAGCACATTGGCTGGCACGCCATTGGGCAGCAGAACAAATGACGGGCTTGGACGCTGGCAAATGGTTGATATTGGGCGACCCCGCACACAAGCTCATCAGTGCCTATTTGTACCGCGCTGCAGAAACCATGGCGATCTATCGCAACATAGAAGCGCCCGTATTGATGGTCGAAGCCAGCGACGATTCACTGAGTCAATGGTGGGACGGCAAATACACGCTGGCCGACTTTCACGAACGCATCAAGCTCGTCAAAAACTGCAGCACACATGTCATCCCCGACACCAGCCACATGCTGCACCACGACAAACCAGAGGAGCTGGCAGGTTTGATTGAGGGGTTTCTGGCCGCCTAGATGCTACCTGTGCTTCCAGCGTGACCTTACACGGCATGCGTGTTCTCACGACAGGCCACTACTTTTAGTTTAACCCTAGACTGTATGATTTCTATATCGACAGAGTCTATTACGTGGTCTACTTATATGTCTATAGAGTAGGATTGCTATAGCTGCCTAATTGTAGCGATGCCGTAGCTATAGCGACCCTTAAAAAAACATCTACGAAGAATATGCACAAAGCAACGCATTGACATCGTCAATGATGGATTATTCGGAGTTCAGCCAACTAGCGTACCAAATGATGCAGATGCATGCCATCAAGCTGGTCAACACTGTCAGGAGCAATTGATGGCTGCTGCATTCAGCATACGCCGTGCCGACTATTCAGACACTCGCGATGCCGCTGCGGTAGTGCAGTTGCTAGACGCCTATGCCAGCGACTGGGTAACTGCCGGATTTAGGATAAACCTTTATTTCATAGGGGCCTTGCGAACTGCTTGGCTTACTAACCACGCGCCAACCCCAATCCCTCCCAAACCGCCTCCATTCGCGCCGTCACATCTGGCGTCATTGCCAAGGTGCGACCCCACTCGCGGTTGGTTTCACCCGGCCATTTATTGGTGGCATCCAGCCCCATCTTGCTACCCAGGCCACCACGGGCGAGGCGAAGTCCAGGTAATCGATGGGCGTGTTGTCCACCAGCAGGGTGTCGCGCGTGGGGTCCATGCGGGTGGTGATGGCCCAGATGACATCCTTCCAGTCGCGCACGTTGATGTCTTCGTCCACCACCACAACGAATTTTGTGTACATGAATTGGCGCAAAAAGCTCCATATGCCAAACATGATGCGCCGCGCGTGGCCCGGGTACGCTTTTTTGATGCTGACCACTGCCATGCGGTAGCTGCACCCCTCGGGCGGCAAATAGAAGTCGGTGATCTCGGGGTATTGGCGCTGCAGCAGCGGCACAAACAACTCATTGAGCGCCAGCCCCAACATGGCGGGCTCGTCGGGCGGTTTGCCGGTGTAGGTGGAGTGGTAGATCGGCTCGCGTTTTTGCGTGATGCGGTCGATGGTGAACACCGGGAATTCAGCCGTCTCGTTGTAGTAGCCGGTGTGGTCGCCGTAGGGGCCTTCCATGGCGTGTTCAAAACCACTGGGGTGCTTGGCGTCCGGGTAAATGTGGCCTTCCAGCACGATTTCGGCACTGGCGGGCACGCGCAGCTCGCTACCCAGTGCCTTAACGAGTTCGGTGCGACTGCCGCGTAAGAGCCCGGCAAACTGGTACTCCGACAGGCTGTCGGGCACCGGGGTCACCGCGCCCAAAATGGTGGCAGGGTCGGCGCCCAGCGCCACACACACCGGGTAGGGTTGGCCGGGGTTCAATGCGCCGTGCTCTCGGAAATCCAGCGCGCCGCCGCGGTGCGGCAGCCAACGCATGATGACTTTGTTGCGCTCCAGCACCTGCTGGCGGTAGATGCCCAGGTTTTGCCGCGCCTTGTGCGGGCCTTGGGTGATGACCAACCCCCAAGTGATGAGCGGCGCCACGTCGCCGGGCCAGCAGTGCTGGATGGGCAGGCGAGCCAAATCCACGTCAGCACCTTCCCACACCACCTCCTGGCAGGCGGCGCTGCGCAGCTCTTTGGGCGCCATGTTCCACAGGGTTTTGACCAGGGCGCTCATGCCCATCAGTTCCTTGAAACCCTTGGGCGCTTCGGGCTCCTTGAGCATGGCCAGCACATGGCCGAATTGGCGCACCTCTGTCACATCGGCCACGCCCATCCCTAACGCCACACGCCGCGTTGTCCCAAACAGGTTGGCCAGCACCGGAATGCTGTGGCCAGTGGGGTTTTCAAACAGCAGGGCAGGCCCACCGGCGCGCAGGGTGCGGTCGCACAGGGCGGTCATCTCCAGATGCGGAGAGACGGATGCGCTCACGCGTTTGAGTTCACCCAGTTGTTCCAACTGGGCGATGAATTCCCGCAGATCACGGTAGGCCATGGGGTGGTGTCGGTTAAAGGAGGGTATCGGTCGGGTCGGCCACCGCCAGCCCGCCCCAGCGCGGCGCATGCACGGGGGGCAGGCCCAGCAGGTCCAGCACACGGCATACGGTGTGGTCCACCATCTCGGCAATGCTTTGCGGGCGGTGGTAGAAGCCGGGCACGGGCGGGAAAATGATGCCGCCCATCTCAGTCACGCTGGTCATGTTGCGCAAGTGGGCCAGATTCAAAGGCGTTTCGCGCACCATCAAAATCAGGCGGCGGCGTTCTTTGAGCAGCACATCGGCGGAACGCGTAATCAGGTTGTCCGACATGCCATGAGCAATGGCCGCCAGCGTGCGCATGGAGCAGGGCGCCACCACCATGCCGTCGCACTGAAAGGACCCGCTGGCGATCGCAGCGCCCACATGGCGCACTGGGTACACCACGTCGGCCAGGGCCTCGACCTGGGCACGCTCCATGTCCAGCTCTTGCTGCAGGTTGAGACAACCCGCCTCAGACACCGTCAAATGGGTTTGCACATTCTCCAGTTCGGCCAGCTTCTGCAAGAGACGCACACCGTAGACCGCACCGCTGGCGCCAGAGATGGCCACAACGATCCGCTTGGGCGGAGTGGCTGGAGTGCAAGTCAGGGTGACTGCCTCGTTAGCCCCAGGGCCGAGAGGTGATTGCAGATCGGCCAGACCAGGGCGATCACCCGCTCGGCCTCCTCGGGGTCAAAGTCTTCCTGGTAGCGCTTTTTCACGCCGTACTGGGCCAATTGGTAGTGGCGGTCCGCCGCGATGCCGTGCCGTGACGGGCAGCTTTTGACACACACCAGCGGGCATCCGTCCAGCGCCACAATCGGCCGCCCCGACTGGGCAATTTTGAGCAAGTAGGGCACATCTCCCCCCACACCGGCGATACAGGACATTTCCGCCGCGCAGCGCCGGTCCAGTTGCAAAGCAACCTGGTTGGTGAGCTGCGCTGCACTATAGCACCCCGCGCAGGAGTACACGCGCGGCAGCTGGCTTTTGTCGGCTGGCATGGTGTCCATATCGTCGGCTCAACGGGGCCGGAACTTAGCTTTCAGGCGCTCCAGCACCAACGCAGGTTTGAAGCGCTCCAAATTGAAGACTGGCAGCTCAATGGCATCAATGGTGTTTTTTACCAGCAAGCCCAGTTCGGTGTCGCCCTCCATGGACAAGCGGCGATTGAAGAACAGGGTGTCCGGGTCTTCCTGGCGACGCGCCAGCAGCACAAAGTCATGGGCGCTGGCGCTGATGGTGAGGTCCGCGGCCCCCTTGTTCTGGCAGGCGGTGAAACGGCCATTGGCCCATGCAAAGTCAAATGTCCACTGGACGTCCGTCACCCGGAGCCGCAGCTTTTTGCCCAACAAAAATTGGGTGATGTCCGGTGTCAGGCTCTTGGCCAGTGCCAGATTCAAGGCGGTGACAAACAGCAGCGAGCCAGGGTACGCGGGCAGGCGGGACAGCAGGTCGCCCATGGGTTTGGGTAGCAAAATTTGACTGGTACTCATGCAAGCTCCGGTTGGGTTGCCAATTGCTCTAGACCAGGCTTGCCGTACCAGTAGCCATTGCAGGCCTGGCCAGGCATCAGGCTTACTATGGCTTGCATGGCCGCGTCAGTAGGTGATCTTCCCAGTCATGGCACTGTGAAACAGCTTAAGAATCACCGGCGTGTGCTGTGCTTGCGGGCTGACACGCACCACATCCACACCCAAGTCGCGCATGGCACCCCATTCAGGCAGCAGGTTGTAGACTTTGGCCGACTGGGTCTGGATGCCGTTGAGCACCAAAAATCCTTCGCTTTCGCGGGTGCGCAGCATGAGACCATCGGGATGTTCAATGCAGCGGAACTGGCAATCGTCCTTGGGCAAGTTGCAATGCCGCGCGGTGAAACAGCGGGCCGAAAATGCCAGGGGCATGCGTCCGTAGGTAAAGACTTCGGTCTGCACACCGGCAGGGCGGTCTTGCTGCATCAGCGCCAGATCGTCGCGCCCCATCTCCAGAGGCATCACCCAGCGCTGGATGCCCAAAGTGGCCATCCATTGCAGTGTAGGCACGTTGTAGATGTTGAGATGCGGACCGGCCACAAAGGGCACCTTGCCTTCCAGGCAGTGCACCGCGCCCATGTCATTGGCCTCGACCATGAAGTCGCCATTGACCGACATCTCCGCGATTTTGTGCAGGGTGGTGACGTCCGAGCCCGACTCGATCAGCACCTGGGTGGACAACACCACCTCCTTGCCCGCTTCCAGCAAACGTGCGGCAATGGTCAGCCAATCGGCCAGACGCAGTTCACGCCGGCGCGAGCACACGGTTTCGCCCAAATACACAATGTCCACCGGCGTTGCCGCAACGGCGTCATAAAAGCTGAAAACGGCATCACGCTGCCAGTAGTACAGCAGGGGTCCTAACGCGAGTTTCATTATTTCCAAGGCCTGTTGTAGGCTCCTAAGGTGTGTTGCTGCCCTTCGGCAACCTTGTCCAGACCACTCATCCAGGCCGGTTTGGCCGAGTAGCGGTGCGGGTTGTCGCGGCAGTTGTCGATGGCCTCGCGCCACACTTTGGTGACCTGGGCCACATAGGCCGGGCTACGCTGGCGTCCTTCAATCTTGATGGCCTTCACCCCCATTTTCATGAGCTTGGGCAACAGTTCCAGCGTATTGAGGCTGGTGGGTTCTTCAATGGCGTAGTAGTTTTTGTCGTCGCCCACATCAAAACGGCCTTTGCACAGCGTGGGATAACCCGCGTTTTCACCGACGGCATAGCGGTCGATCAACACGCCATTCAGACGCGACTCACGTCCCTGGGGCGTTTCAACCCAGCGCACGGCCTTGGGTGGCGAACACACCCCATTGGTGTTGGGTGCTTCGCCAGTGACGTAGGAAGACAGGGCACAACGCCCCTCCACCATCACGCACAAGCTGCCAAAGCCAAACACTTCGATCTCGACCGGCGTTTTTCCAGCACCTGCCCCACCTGGGTCAGCGACAGCACCCGGGGCAACACGGCACGGGCGATGCCAAAGTGCTGGTGGTAGAAATTGATGGCCTCGTAGTTGGTGGCCGAGCCCTGCACCGACAAATGCAGCCGCAGCTCGGGATAGTGTTTCAAGGCATAGCTCATCAGGCCGGGGTCGGCCAAAATGACGGCGTCCACCCCGTTCTGGGCGGCACGGTCAATGGCTTTGCGCCACACCTCTGTGCTGGAGGCTTGGGGGTAGGTGTTGAGCGCCAGCAGCACTTTGCGCCCCCGGTCATGGGCGTAACGGATGCCAGTGGCGATGGCCGCCTCGTCAAAGTTCAGCCCGGCAAAGTTGCGGGCGTTGGTGGCATCGCGAAAGCCCAGATAGACGCAGTCTGCGCCATGGTCCACCGCGGCTTTGAGTGCGGGCAGGCTGCCGGCTGGACAGACCAATTCCATGGATTGAGCCGCCGCAGCTGGTGTAAAAGAGGAGTTCATTATGGGCATAAAGATATAAACAGAAAGCACCTTTGGTGGCGCAGTAGTCGCGTCAGACCAGTTGGAACTGTAACAAATCGCCCCCCTCCATCTAATGACCTAGATCAAACAAAGTCTTGTTTTGAATCAAGTCCCTGTTCGCCGATGCGGCGTACAATCGCCCGCCCATACCTGAAAAACCGCGTTCGTCGGATACATCGAGTAAATGCCTATTGCGTACAAACCAAGGAAAACCATGAACACTGCCTCCATTCAAAACACCTCCACTAACACCGCTGTCTACAGCTTTGATGCACGTGGCATCGCCAAACGCTTCCGACATGCTGCCATTTTTGGAGCGCTTGAATCGCTCAACGAAGGCGAAACCATGCGCTTCGTTAATGACCACGACCCGCTGCCACTACTGAAACAGATTTCGGACCGCTATAGCAACCAGGTCGGCATGGTCTATGTGGTACGCGAGCCGAGCAATATCGTGATCGACTTTACAGTGCAAGACCCCGACTGCGACAGCAAGTCTGCTGCGGCTCTCGCTACCTCCTTGACGGCGGGCGATGGTTGTGGTGGTGGTGGTTGTGGTTGCTCGGGGGCACGATAGTACCTTGGATACCAGTTATGGTACTTAAACCGCTGCACGGCCCAACCGAGCCGTCCGTCCTTCGCCCCATTCGCATCACGCCCAAAAAGCCGCCGCCACCTGCGAATATGACATGGCGGCGCAGTTGGCTGCTCGCGGCTCCACACCGCCTGGCATTTTTCAGTGGTGCAATCATGATGGCAACCATCGCCCTGTGGTGGACGACCATTCTGCTGGCACGTACCAACAATATGCAGGTGGTGTGGATGATGACCCCCAGTACGGCGCATGCTTTGTTGATGTCACTGGGTTTTATGCCGCTGTTTTTTGTCGGCTTTCTTTTTACCGCAGGTCCTAAATGGTTGGACGTGCCAGAGATTCCTACGCGCGCCTTGCTCCCTTTGGTAGTGCTCACGCTCCTAGGTTGGGCGGTGTGTCTTATTGGCTTGCATACATCTGAAGCACTTGGGGCTACAGGTCTGTTCCTAGTTGCAGTTGCTTGGACCGGTTTTACTTGGAAGTTTGGTGCACTATGGTGGATCAGTCGCGCCACCGACAAGGTTCATGTGAACGTGCTGCTGGCAGCATGTGGCTTTGGCGTTGTCGCCTTGTGGGGCATCACTTTGGGGAGTTTTCTGCGTGAAGATGGCGTGGTGCGCTTTCTGACGCAAACTGCGCTGTGGATTTTTGTAGCCCCGGTGTTTGCCGCCGTTTCACACCGGATGATTCCGTTTTTCAGCACCAGTGCACTCCCAGTGCTGGATGCCTGGCGACCCATGTGGCTGCTGCACTGCCTGGTGGCAATACTGGCGTTTGAGGGTGTCATGTCGGGTGTGGAAGTCTGGCTGTGGCCTGTGCCAACCAGTATACGCTGGTTACAGGTGGCATTGGAGGTCCCCGCTGCCGCTTTGATGTTGTGGCTGGCTGTGCGCTGGGGTTTAATCCAAAGTCTCAAAATTCGCCTGTTGGCCATGCTGCATGGCGGGTTTTTGTGGCTTGGGATTACATTGGCACTGCAAGCGGTGTCCCACAGTTTGATGGCATTGAGTCAAAACCAGCAATCGCTGGGTCTAGCACCTACACATGCGATGACCATGGGATATCTGGGCGCAACGTTGCTGGCCATGGGAACCCGCGTTGCCAGTGGTCATAGTGGACGGCCGCTAGCAGCCGACAACACAGCATGGGCGCTCTACTGGGTGTTGCAAACGGCTATTACGCTGCGCGTCTTAGCTGCGATGTGGCCGACTTCAGGCAACTGGCCTTTAGTGGTCGCTGCGGCGGTGTGGTCTTTGGCCGTAAGTGGCTGGGCTCTGCGCTATGGCAGCTGGTTTGGTCGCCCAAGGCTGGATGGACGTCCCGGCTAGTGAAGCGTGTTCTCAGCTCTGGCTACCGCCTTGCGCTCACGGTTCTTGCGCCGTGCATCGGGCAAAAGAAAGGGGGGGGGGGGGGGGGGGGGAAGGGGGCTGGGGGGGGGGGGGGGGGGGAGAGGGGGCTTATTGACCGGCATCATGGATAACTTGCTGTAACAAAAAGGCTAATTAACAATTGATTCGGTACGAAGAAATATGAACCGTACGACCTGAGCTTGTCGAAGAGTTTTGACAGTTTCAAACCGAGCGGAATCGAATACTTCATCTTGCCGAAGCAAAAGATTTCTATCTAATCTGCCAAGCCCAAATTCTTGCAAATCGCCGTGGTGGCAACGCTTTGGTTCATGGTGTAGAAGTGAATGCCAGGCGCGCCGCCTTGGATGAGTTGTTCGCACAAGCTGCTCACCACGTCCAAACCAAAGGCTTTGATGGATGCGGTGTCGTCGCCAAACGCAGTCAAACGCAAACGAATCCAACGTGGAATTTCTGCACCGCAAGCATCGCTGAAACGCATCAACTGCGTGCTGCTGGTGATGGGCATGATGCCGGCGACAATGGGAATGTTGATGCCGTTTTTGCGGCATTGCTCCACAAAATAAAAATACGCATTGGCGTTGTAAAAATACTGCGTGATGCTGGAATCAGCACCTGCGCCCACTTTGGTGGCCAAGGCTTGCAAATCAGCTTCTGGGGATTTCGCTTGCGGGTGCATTTCGGGGTAGCTGGCCACTTCAATGTGAAAGCTGTCACCCGTTTCTGCACGAATGAATTCAATCAAATCGCTGGCGTAATGAAACTCGCCGTGTGCACCGTAACCACTGGGCAAATCACCGCGCAAGGCCACCATACGCTGGATGCCCATTTCTTTGAACTGCGCCAGTTGTGCACGCACTGAATCACGCGTTGCGCCAATGCAGGTGAAGTGCGGAGCGGCATTAAATCCGTCAGCCAAAATACTTTGTACCGTTTGCAAAGTGCCAGCTTGTGTGGTGCCACCCGCGCCATAAGTCACCGAAAAAAAATCAGGTTTGAGCTGGTACAGCGCCTGCCGTACAGCCACCAGTTTTTCAACACCTTCTGGTGTTTTGGGTGGGAAAAATTCAAAACTGATTGGAAAATTTTTTGTCATGTTATTCATCCTAGCTTCTTATTTTTTGCAAGCATGTATAAAAAATTCGCGGTTGCCATCGCCACCTTCTATCGGTGAATCCATCCATGCAAGAACAGTTAAACCTTGCGCCTGATACGCATCGCGCACCCGCTGTTCCACCTGCGCATACAAGGCCTCATCTTTCACTATGCCGCCTTTGCCCACTTGCCCAAAATTCAATTCAAACTGCGGTTTGACCAACATCACCATCTGCCCTTGCGGTTTCAACAAAGGTGCTATGGCTGGCAACACCAAGGTTTGCGAAATAAATGACAAGTCACCCACGATGAGGTCAAACGTCACCTGATCTTCAGCATCAAATTGGCCTTCATCCGGCGTATTGATTGCCTGAGTTGCTATTATATTAGTAGCAATCAAACCAGGTTCACGTGCATTGGTATGCTCCAGACACAGCACCCGCGAGTCAGACCTGATTTTGTCGTGTAGCTGTCCAAAACCCACATCCACACCCACCACGTGTGCTGCACCGTGTTGCAACAAACAGTCGGTAAAGCCGCCAGTAGATTGCCCCACGTCCAAACAGATTGCATCTTGAACGGACAAGCCCAATTGCAGCAAAGCGCCTTCCAGCTTCAAACCACCGCGTGACACATAGCGTGCCTCGGCATCATTCAATAGCTCAATTTCGGCGTCATCCGGAATGATGTCGCCATTTTTAGCGACGCTTTGCCAAACAGCTTCAGCAGATGTGGGTGATGACAATCTCAACCAACGCACACCACTGCCGATGAGCCGCTGCGCTTGCGCGCGCGTGCTGGCCAAGCCGCGGTGTACGAGGAGTTGATCAGCGCGCAAAATTAATAGCGATATGTGTTGGCCTTATAAGGGCCGTTCACGCTCACGCCAATGTACGCAGCTTGTTCTTTGGTCAATTGTGACAACTCTGCACCAACCTTTTTCAGGTGCAAGCGTGCCACTTTTTCGTCCAAATGCTTGGGCAAGACATAAACCTGACCGACTTTGTATTCTTTCGGTTTGGTGAACAATTCGATTTGCGCAATCGTTTGGTTCGCAAAGCTGGAAGACATCACAAAGCTGGGGTGACCGGTGCCGCAGCCCAAGTTCACCAAGCGGCCTTTGGCCAACAAAATGATGCGTTTAGCTGGTGCTTTGCCCACTTTCGGGAAAATCACATGGTCCACTTGCGGTTTGATTTCTTCCCACTTGCATTTGTCTAAAGATGCCACGTCGATTTCATTGTCAAAGTGACCAATGTTGCACACGATGGCGTTGTTTTTCATCGCGTTCATGTGCTTGTAGGTGATGACGTTTTTGTTGCCTGTAGCGGTCACAAAAATATCGGCTTTGTCCATTGCGTATTCCATGGTCACCACTTTGTAGCCTTCCATGGCTGCTTGCAATGCGTTGATGGGGTCAACTTCTGTTACCCACACTTGTGCGCTCAAAGCGCGCAAGGCTTGGGCCGAACCTTTGCCCACGTCGCCGTAACCAGCCACCAAGGCAATTTTGCCAGCGACCATCACGTCGGTGGCGCGTTTGATCGCATCGACCAATGATTCGCGGCAGCCGTACAGGTTGTCAAATTTAGATTTTGTCACCGAGTCGTTCACATTGATGGCGCGCAATTTCAATGTGCCTTTGGCAGACATCTCGTTCAAACGCAACACACCGGTGGTGGTTTCTTCGGTCACGCCAATGATGTTTTTCAAGCGACGGCTGTACCAAGTGGGGTCCACTTTCAGCTTGGCTTTGATGGCGTTGAAGAGGCAAATCTCTTCTTCGCTGGTTGGTTTGGCAACCACTTTGATGTCTTTTTCAGCGCGTGCGCCCAAGTGCATCAACAAAGTGGCATCGCCACCGTCGTCCAAAATCATGTTCGGGCCTTCAAGCGCCGTGCCTTTTTTGCCGGTGAATTCAAAAATACGGTGTGTGTAGTCCCAGTACACGTCCAAGCTCATGCCCTTGTAGGCAAACACAGGCGTGCCAGCAGCAACCAAAGCTGCAGCAGCATGGTCTTGGGTTGAGAAAATATTACAAGAAGCCCAGCGCACTTCGGCACCCAAGGCTTGCAAAGTCTCAACCAACACAGCGGTTTGAATCGTCATGTGCAAAGAGCCGGTGATGCGCGCACCTTTGAGTGGTTTTGATTTCGCAAATTCTTCGCGAATGGCCATCAAGCCGGGCATTTCGGTTTCGGCAATGTTCAATTCTTTGCGGCCGAAAGCGGCTTGGCTCAGGTCGGCAATGGCGTAATCTTGCTTGGCTGCTTCAACCACGGCAGCAATCACGGATTTTTGCACTTTGGCTGGAGTATTTTTAGCAGACGCAGATTTTGATGATTTATCTTTAGCAACAGGTTTCATAGCTCACTTTCAATTATTTAGGGTTAAATAAGTTGGAATAAACCACTTGCCTTGTGCAATGCGTTGTCACACGGGGGAATCATTTGGAGTGACTCACCGCACAAGATAGAGTGGGTGAGCGCGGTTGGGGCAAAGTTTGCTTTGCTGTCCGAGCCTCGTTCAACGCTGTTGAACTGCATCGCTCCTCGGATGCTCCGATTATAACGCCTTGCCCACAAAAAACAAAGCCGCAACAGGTGCGGCTTTGTGGCATTCGAATGCTTAGCTTAGCGTGATTTATAAAAACGCGGGTCACGTCGAGGCGGTTCACCTCGTGTGGCAAAACGTATGGCGTGGTCGGCATAGTCCAACAAAGTGTTCAGATGCTGGTATTCTTCTTGCGACAAGAAGCCGTCAGCCAAATAGGCTCGTTCTTGGTTACTGATTTGTTTTTGTTGCACCATCAAATCTGTGAATTCGTTTTTGCTGATGTTGTTGTTGTTCACGCCTTCAACAATTTTGTCGAGTTGTTGCTCTTGCCTGTCGTTAATCGCCACGTAGGCACGGCGGTTGCTTTCTAGGCGCTGTTTTTCTCGCTCTAGCATGGCTTTTTCACGGGCGACGTACGCACGTTCGCGTTCTAACCAATAGTTTTCGCGATCTTGCATGCGGCGTTCCCACTCACCACGTTCGCGCTCCCATTGGCCACGATCGCGCTCCCAGTCGTTATTGGGCCGTTGACCTTGCACCGGTGCAACGACCACTGGCGCAGGTCGCACAGGTGCAATATGCACGGGTGGAGGTGGCGGCACGACAATTTGTGGACCCGAAATAATCAAACTCCAATCGGGGCCGCTGGCTCTGATTTGTGCCTGGGTCGTTAAACCCATACCTGCTAATACGGCTGCACTCACCCACTTCAATACGTTCATTCGTTGCATATCTGCGCTCCTCGTGTTTAAAAATATGTCTAGGCTATCCGCTAGACATTAACGTTTATTTAACGCGCAAGCGCCTTGCTACGTGGACGTGTTCCTGCTGTTACTTGCAATTCAATTTTTTTGTCTTTGCGCAGAACTCCAAATTTCTCACTGCTGCCAGGTTTGATGGCTGCGACCAAAGTAAGCATTTCAGACACATTGCGAATCGGCTTGCCAGCGATACTCAGAATGATGTCACCAGGCACTATCCCCGCTTTCGCAGCCGGTGCGTCTTGCAGCACGCCTGTGATGATGACACCTTGTAAGGATTCTGCTGTACCGGCGTTTGGTTTAATGCCAAACGTTTCTGCCAATTCAGGCGACAAATCTTGCGGTTCTACGCCAATCCAACCACGTGTCACCTGACCGTCTTTGACTATGCTTTCCATCACCTGTTTGGCAGTTGATACAGGTATGGCAAAACCTATCCCCATGCTGCCCCCAGAGCGGGAATAAATGGCCGTATTGATGCCCTGCAAGTTGCCATTGACATCCACCAAGGCTCCACCTGAATTGCCAGGGTTAATGGCTGCATCGGTTTGAATGAAATTTTCAAACGTATTAATGCCCAACTGGTTGCGACCCAAGCCACTCACAATACCGCTGGTCACCGTTTGCCCTACACCAAATGGGTTGCCGATGGCCAGCACTTGGTCGCCCACTTGCAATGAATCTGAGTTGCCCAACACAATGGCTGGTAATCGGTCCAATGAGATCTTCAGTATGGCCAAGTCAGAATCTGGGTCAGTCCCTATCACCTTGGCAATGGCTTTGCGGCTGTCGTTTAAAACCACTTCGATTTCGCCAGCGCCATCCACCACATGGTTATTCGTCAAAATATAACCGTCAGCACTCACTATCACGCCACTGCCCATTCCCGCTTGTGGTTGCGCACCACGCTCTGCGCCTTCACCAAAGAAAAATTTAAACCAAGGGTCGTCCATTTGCGGATGGCGTGAAGCGTTTTTACTGATATTGATGCTCACCACTGCAGCTGACGCTTTTTGAGCTGCTGCCCTGAAACTGCCAACAGGGATGGTTGCATTGCTTTGAGCGGGCGCTTCAGTGACAGTAACGCCGGCAACTTGCGACTGGGTAGCACCCAACCAAGATGGTTTGAGTGTCACTACGACAAAATAGGCAGCCAACACAACCGTCACTGCTTGCGAAAAAATAAGCCAAAATCGTTTCATGGTGCTATTGTCTACTTAATTGATGTGAGTTTTGTAAAGTGAGTACCAAACTGGGGGCACAATGACAAATTTCCAAGTCTCATTTCTTTAAACTACCGACTTATCTCAACATTTCACACGCATGACTGACCGACAATCATTACTGGATGCATTTAACAACTTGTTGCAGCCTGAGCGTTTCACAGACTATGGCCCAAATGGCTTGCAAGTTGAAGGCAAAGCCCGCATTCACAAAATCATTTCTGGCGTAACCGCCAGCCGTGCGCTGATCGAAGCGGCGATTGCCGAAAAAGCGGATGCCATCTTTGTCCACCATGGTTTGTTTTGGCGCGGTCAATCGGGTCTGGTAACGGGTTGGATGCGTGAACGTCTCAAGCTGCTGCTAGAGCACGACATCAATTTGTTTGCCTACCATTTGCCGCTGGATGCGCACCCCACATTGGGCAACAACGCGCAATTGGGTCAACAACTTGGGCTGATTGGCCCAGGCGCCAGTGCGAGCGGCAACATCACCCATTTTGGCGAACAACAATTGGGCTGGATGGCGAGCATTGAACCTAATTCAAATGAAGCACTGAAACAGCCGGAAACACTACATAAACACCTAGAATTTATCTTAAATCGACCTGTATCAAGCGTATTTAATGTCGATGCTGCTATTAAAAAAATAGCTTGGTGCAGTGGTGGCGCACAAAGCTATTTTGAAGCGGCCATCAACGCTGGGGCTGATGCTTTCATCACAGGCGAAATGTCGGAGCCACAAGCACACTTGGCGCGTGAATGCGGTGTCGCCTACTTCGCCTGTGGGCACCACGCCACAGAACGCTACGGTGCGCCAGCGCTTGCCGCGCACGTGGCTGCAAACTTAGGCATGGAACACCAATTCATCGAAATCGACAACCCAGCATGAACCGAGTTAAACCCATTGCCATCACCATGGGCGACCCCGCTGGGATTGGTCCTGAAATCATCGTCAAAGCGTTTGCCCAAGCGCCTGCGATCACAGCAGGTTGTTTTGTAGTGGGTGAAAAAGCCACGCTGCAACGCGCTGCCAAGATGTTGGGCACAGATTTAGCAATTGAGTCCCTTTTTGAGCATCAAATTGGCATTGAGCCAGCGCATTTATTGCCTGGAATGCTATCAATTTATGAGCAAAATCCAGGGCTTACAAGCACGCATGCTTTGGGTGAAATCAGTGCAGCAGCTGGCAAAGCAGCAGCTGACGCGGTGATTTGGGCTGCACGCGCGGCACTCAAAGGGCAAATCGCCGCAATGGTGACTGCGCCCTTGCACAAAGAAGCCTTGCATGCCGCTGGTGTGCCCTTTCCTGGGCATACCGAATTGCTGCAAGCCGAAGCGGCTGCCTTTTTGGGCAAATCCATTCACGATGTGCCGGTGCGCATGATGCTGGCCAACGAAGAGCTGCGCACAGTGCTGGTCAGCATCCACATGTCTTTACGCGACGCGATTGAGGCTGTGAGCTATGACAATGTGTTACAAACAATTCGCATCACCCGTGACTTTTTGCACGCTACTGCGGCTGATTTGCAACACATAAATGATCGCGGCAACCACACAAAACGCATGAATATTGGGGTAGCCGGCTTGAATCCACACGCAGGTGAAGGCGGTTTATTCGGAAAAGAAGAAATTGACATCATTTCGCCAGCCATCGCGGCAGCACAAAAAGAAGGCATTGACGTTGTTGGTCCCTTTGCACCTGACACTATTTTTATGCGTGCGCGGTCAAAGGTGCTGAACCATCAAATTCAACAGGGCGAATTTGATGCCGTGATCGCCATGTACCACGACCAAGGCTTGATACCGGTGAAATATTTAGGTGTGGAGAATGGCGTCAATGTCACGCTGGGTTTGCCACTCATTCGCACCAGTCCAGACCACGGTACGGCGTTTGGCATTGCAGGCAAAGGCTTTGCTGACCCATCCAGTTTGATTGCCGCCATCAAAATGGCAAAAAGCTTGATACCACAGTCATAAAATAACCGCCTGTAGGCTGCACCACGGCGGTTTTCCCGATTAAAGCTACTAATTACTTCTTCAAGCTGTCACGGATTTCACGCAATAAGAGAACTTCATCTGGCGTTGGTGCAGGTGTAGCTGCTGCTTCTGCCTTTTTCATCTTGTTCATTTGCTTGACCATCAAAAAGATGATGAAAGCCAAAATTGCAAAATTCACGGCGATGGTGATGAAGTTGCCATAAGCAAACACGGGCACACCAGCCTTTTTCAAATCAGCCAAATTCATGGCCGTACCGGCAGGAACTTTGCCCAATACGGTGAACATGCTGGAGAAATCGAGGTTACCGAAAATGGCACCGACGATGGGCATGATCAAGTCATTGACCACTGAATCAACAATCTTGCCAAATGCTGCGCCGATGATGACACCTACCGCCAAGTCCATCACATTGCCTTTCAGGGCAAACTCTTTAAATTCAGACATCATGCTCATGGAGGGTCTCCTTTTAAGATAAACAACAAGGTGGCGATTATGCAACACGCTTACTTGACGTCAACATTTTGCTAAATTGCCAAATCCAGAGCGATTTTCGCTGGCATGAACCCATAAAATGGACATCAAATCATGCTTTCGGGTAAGCCTCGTGTTGGATTTAGCTCCCACTGGTCAGCTACAATGCAGTGTTTACCCTAGCTAAACTCGGCTTGAGCGTGTTTTAAGCCCTATTTTTGATTCTGAGTGATTTAAACCTGAGGAAACACATGAGTAGCACATTAACGACCCCATCGATGGGTGGCGACGGCAGCGTCGATAACAGTAAAAGAACATGGTTAATTGCTTCCAGCTGTGCTGGCGCAGTGGGTGCGGGTTTTGTAGCCGTGCCTTTTGTCAGCAGCTTTTCGCCATCTGAGCGAGCCAAAGCAGCTGGTGCAGCCGTCGAAGTTGACATATCAACGCTCAAGCCAGGTGAAAAAGTAACCGTTGAATGGCGCGGTAAGCCTGTTTGGATTGTGCGTCGCACACCTGAACAATTGGCCGCACTGAAGGGTTTGGCACCCCAATTGGCCGATCCTGATTCAAAACGCAATCCAGATACCTACACACCCACTTATGCGCGCAACGAAGCTCGCTCTATCAAGCCTGAAGTTTTTGTTGCGGTCGGTATTTGCACACATTTGGGATGCTCTCCATCAGATAAATTCGCCGCTGGACCACAACCCTCTTTGCCTGATGACTGGCAAGGTGGCTTCTTCTGCCCCTGCCACGGCTCAACATTTGACATGGCAGGACGTGTCTACAAAAACAAACCAGCACCCGACAATTTAGAAGTCCCACCGCATATGTATCTGTCGGATAACCGATTGATCATTGGTGAAGACAAGAAAGCGTAAGGAAAGACCATCATGGCAACATTCAAAGAAGTTTCTCCAAACGCCCCAGCTGGGACAAAATTACTCAACTGGATCGACAACCGTTTCCCATTGACACCGATTTGGGAAGGTGCATGGGGCAAATACTATGCTCCCAAGAATTTCAACTGGTGGTATATCTTCGGTGTCTTGGCCACTGTTGTTTTCGTCATTCAAATTGTCACTGGCATCTTCTTGACCATGCATTACAAGCCAGATGCGGCTACTGCATTTGCATCGGTCGAATACATCATGCGCGAAGTGCCTTGGGGCTGGCTTATTCGTTACATGCACTCGACTGGCGCTTCGATGTTTTTCGTTGTGGTGTATTTGCACATGTACCGCGGCTTAATTTATGGCAGCTATCGCAAACCCCGTGAACTGACTTGGATGTTTGGCTGTGCTATTTTCTTGGCACTTATGGCTGAAGCCTTTATGGGTTATTTGTTGCCATGGGGTCAAATGAGCTACTGGGGTGCTCAAGTTATTGTGAATTTGTTCTCTGCCATTCCCGTTGTCGGTCCTGATTTGTCGTTGCTGATTCGCGGTGACTATGTGGTGGGCGATGCCACCTTGAACCGCTTCTTTGCTTTCCACGTGATCGCAGTGCCTTTGGTGCTTTTGGGCTTGATTGCAGCTCATTTGATTGCCCTGCACGAAACCGGCTCCAACAACCCAGACGGCATAGAAGTTAAAAAGAACTTAGGTCCTGATGGTCACCCTGTTGACAGCATTCCATCACACCCTTACTACAGCGTGCATGATATTTTTGGTGTGAGCTTGTTCCTGATAGTGTTCGCTGCCATTGTGTTCTTTGCGCCAGAAATGGGCGGCTATTTCTTAGAGTTCAATAACTTTATTCCTGCAGACCCACTAAAAACACCGTTGCACATTGCACCAGCTTGGTATTTTGCTCCCACCTACTCCATGCTGCGTTCTGTCACTTCTGAAATGATGTATGTTTTAATCGCTTGCGTTTTGGCAGCGGGCGCTTTTGCAGGCTTTAAATCTAAATTGCCTAAACCCTTCAAACTGGCAGCCATGGGTGTGGCTCTCGCAGTTGCCGCAGCCATGATGGCAATTGATGCCAAGTTCTGGGGGGTGGTGGTAATGGGTGGCGCTATCGTCATCTTGTTCTTCTTGCCATGGTTGGATAATTGCGAAGTGAAATCAATACGCTATCGGCCTGATTGGCACAAATACATGTACGCCGTTTTTGTCGTGATGTTTGTCATGCTGGGTTATCTAGGTATGCAGGCGCCTTCCCCTTTGTTCGAACGCTTAGCGCAAATGGGTACTCTGTTTTATTTTGGCTTCTTCTTGCTCATGCCTTGGTGGAGCAAGATTGGCACGTGCAAGCCTGTGCCTGACCGCGTAACATTTAAAGCACATTAAGCACAGGAGAAATTAAACATGAAAAAAACACTCCTTAATTTGTTCGTGTCAACTTGCATGGCGCTTGGCTTGTCGTCTGGCGCATTAGCCGCTTCCGTTGGCATTGCTTGGGACAAAGCCCCTATCAATGTTGACGACCATGCCTCATTGCAAAATGGCGCAAAATTGTTTGTTAACTACTGCTTGAATTGCCATTCAGCCGCTTACATGCGCTACAACCGCTTGAAAGATATTGGTTTAACTGATACGCAAATCAAAGAAAACTTATTATTTACTGGGGAAAAAATCGGTGAACTGATGCAAGCGAGCATCAACCCCAAGCAAGCCAAAGACTTGTTTGGCGCAGCGCCACCCGATTTGTCTGTGATTGCACGCTCACGTGCAGGGGCTGGCGGCTCTGGTGCAGACTATTTGTACACCTATTTACGATCATATTATCGTGACGACACGACTACCACTGGCTGGAACAATCTGGCCTTTCCATCGGTAGCTATGCCGCATGTTTTGTGGGAACTGCAAGGTGAACGCAAGCCTATTTTTGAAGAAAAACAAGAACATGGTCATGCAGTTAAAACCTTCACTGGCAAATGGGAACAAGTTACCAAAGGCACGATGACATCAGCAGCTTTTGATCAATCAGTTGGTGATTTGGTTAACTTTTTGCAGTGGATGGGCGAACCAGGACAAGCCAAGCGTACGAGTTTGGGTTGGTATGTTTTGGCATTTTTATCAATGCTCGCATTCTTTACTTGGCGCTTAAGCAAGGCGTACTGGAAAGACGTCAAGTAAAATAGCCCATTCAAACCTGGAGTGGTAGCGCCTCAAGGTGCTGCCACTTTTTTTGTTTATAGGAGTCCTTCACCATGATGGTGCTTTATTCGGGAACAACATGTCCCTTCTCTCACCGTAGCCGCTTTGTCCTTTTTGAAAAAGGAATGGACTTTGAAATTCGCGATGTTGATTTGTACAACAAATCTGAAGACATCTTGCTGATGAACCCATACGGTCAAGTGCCAATTTTGGTAGAGCGTGATTTAATTTTGTATGAATCAAACATCATCAATGAGTACATTGATGAGCGCTTTCCACATCCACAACTGATGCCAGGCGACCCTGTGGACCGCGCCCGTGTACGATTATTTTTACTTAATTTTGAAAAAGAATTGTTCGTGCATGTGAGCATTTTGGAAGACCGCGCCAACAAAGGCAATGAGAAAGTGCTCGAAAAAGCGCGCTCCCATATACGTGATCGATTAACCCAACTGGCACCTGTATTTTTGAAGAACAAATACATGTTAGGCGAAAACTTCTCAATGTTGGATGTTGCCATTGCGCCTTTACTCTGGCGTTTGGGTCATTATGGTATTGACCTCAGCAAAAATGCAGCGCCGTTACTGAAATATGCGGAACGTATTTTTGCACGCCCAGCTTATATTGAAGCTTTGACGCCATCTGAAAAGGTGATGCGCAAATAAACCAATAGCATGGCTATGGATGCTTTGCCTGCTCTAACTTCTACGCGTCCCTACCTCATCCGTGCCATGCACGAATGGTGTAGCGACAATGGTTTTACGCCCTACATCAGCGTGTTAGTTGACAAGAATACACTTGTTCCAATTGAACACGTCAAGGACAATGAAATCATTTTGAACATAAGCATTGACGCTACCAGTGGTTTACAGATTGGCAATGAATTCGTCCAGTTCAAAAGTCGCTTCTCAGGCGTAGTACGCGATTTGATGATTCCTATTAACAACGTCCAAGCCATTTTTGCCAAAGAGAATGGACAGGGCATGTCATTTCCCAAAGTCACCGTCATGGAAGGCAGCGTTGCTCAAACTGACGACACAAGTAAAGCAAATGCAAGCCCCCCTTCTGCTGGTGCAAATGAAGCGTCTAAACGAACCAGATCGCATTTGACTATTGTGAAGTAATGCTGTTTTTTCAAACCGGCTTTTATAGCTTCACCATTTTTCAAGTTAAAATACAAAACACGCCGATTTAGCTCAGTTGGTAGAGCACCCGCCTTGTAAGCGGTAGGTCATCAGTTCGACTCCGATAATCGGCACCATTTTCAATGTTTGCAATTGCATGTTTACCTGTTTTGAGCTAAACGCAATTTCAAACGTATTTCCAGTGATGGCACACCTGTAGATGCCAGATGCGCTTGAAAAACTGGGATCAGCTGCCTTACCTTTGACATGGCGGCGCTCCCATCAATCAACAAGCACCAAGAAGCCCCATCAACAGGGCCAGCAAAAATAACAGAACGTAATTTTGTAGGAATTAAGAACTGTATGGATTGCAACCTTTCATTCGACTCCCTTGAAGCGCGCATCAGACTCGCCAATGTAGGCGCTTCCTCGGCCGCTTCTTTCAGCGTAAAGGGAGTATTGCGACGGTTCATGCGATTTAAATTCGAGGACACTTTGTTATGCATTTGATTATCACCGATGCTTGGTTGGCCAAGAGCAAAGCATTGCATTTGAGTGGCACCAAGTTATTCTTCTTAGGTCTACTGATTTCGCTGACACTGATGCTCGTCGCTGCAATGCTTTACCACTGGGTTTTCCTAAAAGGAGCACGTGAAGGTTGGCCGATTGTTGGTTCCATGGTCAAATTTGTGGTCAAAGACGAAACCGAAAATCGCGATCGTTATCTCCGAGAAAATTTAGACGCGATGGCGAAAAAGGTGGGCGAGTTGCAGGCTAAATTGGTGCAACTGGATTCGCTAGGTGAAAGGGTTGCCGGTTTAGCAGGTATATCGCCTACCGAACTCAAGCAAACAGCGGACGGACGCGGCGGCGTCTTGATTTCCACTCAGGCCTTAACAGTTGAACAAATGCAAGCAACGTTGGATGCCTTAGAAGCACACACTGGTCAACGTGTTGACTTACTCACTGTCATTGAGTCACGCTTGTTCGAAAACAAAATCAAAAAAATGATGATCCCAACTCAAAAACCTGTTTTAGGTGGTGATGTAGGTTCACCATTTGGCTGGCGCAGGGATCCCATGAACGGTGGCAGTGCATTGCACACAGGTCTTGACTTTCCTGCCAGCCCTGGTACACCCATTCATGCAGCAGCAGGCGGTGTTGTTGTTGTACAAGAATCCCATCCAGCCTATGGCAATATGGTTGAAGTTGATCATGGCAATGACTTGATCACGCGCTACGCGCATGCATCAAACGTTTTGGTCAAAAAAGGCGACCTCATCAAGCGGGGTCAAAAAATTGCTGAGGTAGGAACCACAGGGCGCTCGACGGGTCCGCACTTGCATTTTGAGGTGCTCGTTCAAGGTGTTCCGCAGGACCCACAGAAGTTCTTGAATGCGGGCGATACAGCGAAAAACGTCGCTTTGGCACAGAATAGCAAATTAGCACCTCAAAAGCGGTGAACGTTAAGAAAGACGGCTGCTTTCATGTGAATTCAGAAGCACCGATGCAGTTAAAATCACTGCCAGCGACTGGTCTTGTAATTTACTTGGCCAGCCCCAGATAATTTCACACATTTACAACAATTAACTAGAGTAGTTGATCGCCGCGTCACTGGATGCTCAGCGCTTGACTTTGTATTGATGGCCAGTAACTTCCTCACCAAAATTTTCGGCAGTCGCAATGACCGTCAACTCAAACAATACAAGAAAACTGTTGCACAAATCAATGCAATGGAAGCAAGTCTTGAGAGTTTGAGCGATGAACAACTTAAAAACAAAACAACTGAGTTTAAAGACCGCGTTGCCAAGGGTGAATCTTTAGACGCTTTGCTGCCTGAAGCCTTTGCCGTTGTGCGCGAAGGCTCAAAGCGCATCATGAAAATGCGCCATTTTGACGTTCAAATGCTCGGTGGCATGTCGCTCCATTATGGAAAGATTTCCGAAATGGGAACCGGTGAGGGAAAAACGCTCACTGCTACTTTACCGGTGTATTTGAACGCACTCAGCGGCAAAGGCGTGCATGTTGTGACAGTTAACGATTACCTTGCCAATCGCGATGCCCGTTGGATGGGCAAACTTTACAATTTTTTGGGGTTAACAGTTGGCATTAACTTACCCAACATGGCGCGCGAAGAAAAGCAAGAAGCCTATCGTGCGGATATCACGTATGGCACTAACAACGAATACGGCTTTGACTACTTGCGTGACAACATGGTTTATGAGGTCAATGACCGTGTTCAAAGAGGCTTGAATTTCGCAATTGTGGATGAAGTGGATTCAATTCTGATTGATGAAGCGCGTACGCCTTTGATCATCAGCGGACAAGCCGAAGATCACACCGAAATGTACTTGGCCATGAACAAAGTGGCGCCCATGTTGAGTAAGCAAGAAGGTGAATTGGATTTGCGCACGGGTGAAGGCGTCACCAAGCCAGGTGATTTCACGTTAGATGAAAAAACGCAGCAAGTGGTCTTAACCGAAATGGGGCATGAGAATGCCGAACGCATTTTATTCAATATGGGTTTAATCCCTGAAGGTGCAACGCTTTACGATCCAGCCAATATTTCACTGGTTCATCACCTTTATGCCGCATTGCGCGCCAAAAATTTGTACCACAAAGACCAACACTATGTTGTTCAAAGTGGTGAAATTGTGATTGTGGATGAGTTCACGGGACGCTTGATGACAGGACGCCGTTGGAGCGATGGTTTGCACCAAGCGGTTGAAGCCAAAGAAGGCGTAGCCATACAGGCTGAGAACCAAACCATGGCCTCCATCACCTTCCAAAATTATTTCCGCTTGTACAACAAATTAGCGGGCATGACAGGGACTGCCGATACCGAAGCCTACGAATTCCAAGAGATTTATGGCTTAGAAACTTTGGTCATGCCGCCCAATCGTCCCAGCCAACGCATTGATCAATTGGACCGTGTTTACAAAACCACCAAAGAAAAATACCAAGCAGCAGTCGCAGAGATACGCGAATGTTATCAGCGTGGGCAACCTGTATTGGTTGGTACAACATCGATTGAAAATTCAGAAATCATCGATCAATTGTTGACCCAAGAAAACCTGCCACACCAAGTGCTCAACGCCAAGCAACATGCGCGTGAAGCAGATATCGTGGCGCAGGCTGGTCGGCCCAAAATGATCACCATTGCCACCAATATGGCAGGCCGTGGAACCGATATTGTGTTGGGTGGCAATTTGCAAATGGCAATTGATGCGCTGGATGCAGATGAATCGCTTGATGACGCAAGCAAAGCAGCCAAAGCCGAACAATTGCGGACGCAATGGGCGACTGATCACGAATTTGTGAAATCTGTGGGTGGTTTGCGCATTGTTGCCACCGAGCGCCATGAATCACGCCGCATTGACAATCAGCTGCGTGGCCGCTCAGGTCGTCAGGGCGACAACGGTTCATCTCGCTTTTTCTTGAGCTTGGATGACCCATTGATGCGCATTTTTGCTGGCGACCGCGTCAGAGCCATCATGGACAAACTCAAAATGCCAGAAGGCGAAGCCATCGAAGCCGGCATCGTGACACGCAGTATTGAAAGTGCACAGCGCAAAGTAGAGTCACGCAATTTTGATATTCGCAAACAATTGCTGGAATACGATGACGTTGCCAACGACCAGCGCAAGGTGATTTACCAGCAACGCAATGACATTTTGGACGCCACCGTACTCAGCGAGCAAATCAAATCACTGCGTGAAGGCTGCTTCACTGATTTGACACGCGCCTATGTGCCTGAAGACTCTGTGGAAGAGCAATGGGATTTGGCAGGTTTAGAGAAAGCCTTGGCACAAGACTGGCATATATCACTGAACCTGACACAGGATGTGAATGCCGCACAGCAAATTGAAGACTCCGATATTCTAGAAAAAGTGATCGCAGCGGCGAATGCTGCCTTTGATGCCAAAGTTGAGCAAATTGGTGAAGAGAACTTCACACACTTTGAGCGCATGGTTCTGCTCCAAAGCATCGATACCCATTGGCGCGAACACTTGAGCTCTTTGGACTATCTGCGTCAAGGCATTCATTTGCGCGGTTACGCACAAAAACAGCCTAAGCAAGAATACAAGCGCGAAGCATTTGAACTGTTTGGGCAATTGTTGGATGCCGTGAAAAACGATGTGACAAAAGTCTTAATGACTGTGAAAGTGCAATCCAGCGAAGAAATTGAGCGTGCAGCCGAAGACTTGGAAAGCCGTGCCGAAAAAATTGCCAACGTCACTTACACCGCTCCCACAGAAACGGGTGAGGTACAAACAGTGCTGGATGATTCAACTGTTCAAGCATCGAATGCTGTTCCACGTGTTGGACGCAACGAGCCGTGCCCTTGTGGCAGTGGCAAAAAATACAAGCACTGTCACGGTAAATTGGCGTAACTGCAGCACACTTGTCTGTGCTAGCGATAAAAGACATAGAAAAAACGGGCTCTGGCTCGTTTTTTTTGGATAATTGAAAAGTATCAACATAGAAGTATTTACAAAAGAGAGCCGAACCATGCCAGTTAACTTGAACCCTCCTGTTGCCAGTCAATTGAAAGCCATTGCTGGCGTGCGCATCGGTATCACTGAAGCGGGCGTGCGTAAGGCCAATCGCAAAGACCTCACCGTTATCTTGCTTGACGAGGGTGCGACGGTCGCTGGCGTCTTCACAAAAAACCGCTTTTGTGCGGCACCTGTTCAAATTTGCCGAGAGCATTTGCGTTTGAGTCAAACCAGTACCGCAGCTAATGGAATACGTGCCATGGTGATCAACACAGGCAATGCCAATGCAGGTACTGGGGAAGATGGTTTGAATCGCGCCCAAAGTACTTGCAAAGCTTTGGCACAAAAAATTGGCATCAATGCACAACAAGTGTTGCCATTTTCCACAGGTGTCATCATGGAAACTTTGCCCAGCGAACGCATCATCGCGGGCTTGGATGCAGCCATCGCTGACGCCAAAGCTGACAACTGGTTCAATGCAGCGCAAGCCATCATGACCACAGATACCGTACCCAAAGCCTTCAGCAAGCAGGTACAAATTGGGGGTGCAACGGTCAGCATCACGGGCATCAGCAAAGGTGCAGGCATGATTCGCCCCAATATGGCGACCATGTTGGGCTTTATGGCGACCGACGCTTGCATTGCGCCCGCAGTCATGCAACAACTGGCCACTGAATTGGCGCAAGAATCGTTCAATTGCATCACGGTTGATGGCGATACATCAACCAATGATTCCTTTGTCGTGATAGCCAGCAACAAGGCGCAACATTCGCCGATACAAGCACTGTCGAGTGCAGATGGCCAAACATTGAAATCGGCCATGTTGGAAGTTGCCCAGCAATTGGCGCACGCCATTGTGCGTGACGGCGAAGGCGCCACCAAATTCATCACCATCAAGGTCAATGGTGGCAAAACAAATGAGGAATGTCGCCAAGTCGCTTACGCCATTGCCCACTCGCCCTTGGTTAAAACCGCATTTTTTGCCAGCGACCCGAATCTGGGACGCATTTTGGCCGCCGTAGGTTATGCAGGTATTGAAGATTTAGACCAAACCAAAATTGAGCTGTATTTGGACAATGTGCATGTGGCCACCCAAGGCGGGCGCAACCCGACTTACCAAGAAGCAGATGGTCAAGCGGTGATGAAGCAAAGCGATATCACGGTGCGCGTTGACTTGGGTCGTGGTGCATGTGCGCAAACGGTTTGGACCTGCGATCTTTCTGAAGAGTACGTCAAAATCAACGCCGACTACCGTTCTTAAATTCCCGCTCTTAAGAACGCCATATCCAAACTACAAGACAAATTCAATGAACGAGCAACTCGAGCGCTTTCTCACCCGTGCGGAATCTTTGGTGGTCCGCCTTGAAGCCACCTTGCCACAGGCCCTAACCGCACCTGAATGGGATAACGCAGTTGCATTTCGCTATCGCAAGCGCAGCATCAA
Source organism: Candidatus Aalborgiella aggregata (assembly GCA_016705065.1). GTDB lineage: Bacteria > Pseudomonadota > Gammaproteobacteria > Burkholderiales > Burkholderiaceae_C > Aalborgiella > Aalborgiella aggregata. The sequence goes on from JADIYY010000002.1 coordinate 630,281, forward strand.
CCATGGCGTGTTGGAACCGGTTCGCCACATTGCTGAGTTGCGTTTCAGCGACCTCAAAGAAATTGATGGTCAAAAAGAGAAAATTGCCCGCAACACCCAACAATTTGTCGCTGGCAAAACAGCCAACAATGTGCTGCTCACGGGCGCGCGTGGCACAGGCAAATCATCGCTCATCAAGGCTTGCTTGAATGAGTATGCGCCACAAGGCTTGCGCTTGATTGAGGTGGACAAAGCGGATTTGGTTGATTTACCAGACATCGTGGATGTGGTGTCCAACCGCCCAGAAAAATTCATCGTGTACTGCGACGATTTGAGCTTTGAAGAAGGTGAACCGGGTTACAAAGCCCTGAAATCCATCTTGGATGGCACGATAGCGGCATCGTCCACCAATGTACTGATTTATGCCACCAGCAATCGCCGCCATTTGATTCCTGAGTACATGAAAGAGAATTTGACCTACAAACATACCGACGATGGCGAAGTCCATCCAGGTGAAGGGGTCGAAGAAAAAATTTCTTTGTCAGAGCGCTTCGGTTTGTGGGTGAGTTTCTACCCATTCAGCCAAGACGAGTATTTGGCGATTGTGAATCAATGGCTTAAATACTTTGGTGTCGATATATCCGCGCACCAAGATGCACACGCACAAGCATTGGTTTGGTCGCTCGAACGCGGCTCCCGCAGTGGCCGCGTAGCGTTTCAATTTGCCAAAGATTTTGCAGGCCGTTTGTAAACCGTGAAAGTTTGTCAGCGATGGTGAATGCCAAGCCAGAAACTCTCGCAGCAGATGTCACCGTGGTTGACCCTGATGTGCCACGCACGAGCACCGAGCAACGTGCAATCACCGAAGTAGCTGTTGGCATATTGATCAATGCACAGGGTCAATTTTTGCTCACTACTCGACCAACAGGCAAAGTGTATGCGGGCTATTGGGAATTTCCGGGTGGCAAGCTGGAAGCGAATGAGACAGTGGTAGATGCGCTCAAACGCGAATTGCATGAAGAAATTGGCATTGACATCAGCAATGCAGAGATTTGGCGCAACAGCGTGATTGACTATCCGCATGCCCTAGTGCGGCTGCACTTTTGCAAAGTCACCCAATGGCAAGGCCAGTTGCAAATGCGTGAAGGGCAAACCTTTGCCTGGCAAAAGCTACCAGTTCAAGTCAGCCCTGTTTTAGCGGGTGCAATACCTGTGCTGCAATGGTTGGCGGCTGAAGCAATTCAATAATCTGAAGATTAACGTAGAGCCGAAGGGAGCGAGGCTGAGCGCCCTGCTAGATCTTTGCTCACTCGGGATAGTGAACACGGTTGTTCTCTGCGATGGTGATGTGGCGCTTTTTCAAAAGCTCAGAGAAGAGCTTATCCTTGTGTCGGATGCGTGGTAGGGGTTGTACACGATCGCACCCTAAATTGGCGGTTGTCGCCCTAACATGGGTTGACAAAACCTCTGTAAAGCCGCTTGCCAATTGGCTTATTGCGTTTATGCTGTATGGATGAGCAGTCATAACAATCCTCAGAAAGTCCAGCATGCTTGCTGGATCAGTTACGCGAACAAATACGTTGCATAAACTATAACGCAGTTTAGCTAGGATATGGATTCCTGCCTACGAGAAATTAGGTGCCAAATATGGCGCTAGGCGGCGTGTTTATTGCCTAGAGTGCTATATTATTAATAGCATTGCAATAACATCAAGAACGGTCATAGTCGGCGTATTTGCTGCCTGAATAGCTATATTTTCTATAGCAATCACATCTTGCTTAGTATTGATACAGACTTAACTCACATTCAAGTGGTGCACGTTTTGCACACCCTTGGCGCGGTCGGCAAAAAAACATTGCAGTGTGAGTTTGACGGTTGTAAATGCCAACTCGTCCCAAGGGATGTCTTTTTCATCAAACAGTTGCGCTTCTTGGGTTTCAAAACCGGGGTTGAATTGGTCGCTGGTCAACGCTGCGCGGAAATACAAATGCACTTGCCCAACGCGCGCTACGCTGAGCACACTGAGCAGGTCTTGCATTTCAAATTGCGCACCCGCCTCTTCCACCGTTTCACGTGCAGCACCTTCTGCGGCGGTTTCATTCAGCTCCATGAATCCTGCTGGCAGCGTCCATTTGCCCTTGCGCGGCTCAATATTGCGTTTGCATAGCAACACCCGCCCTTGCCAAACGGGTAGTGTGCCCACCACCATCAAGGGATTTTCGTAATGCACGGTGTGGCAAACCGAGCAAATGGCGCGTGATTTGGTGTCGCCGTCATCCGGAATGCGGTAGCTGACGGCTTGGCCGCATTCTTTGCAAAATTTGATAAGGCTTCGTTGATGCATACAAATACGAGTGTAATTGTAAATTTGGCTCCCCCTTAACTCGTGCCCCATTCAAGCCTTAAAATCTAGGACATGTTAGACATTAATTTCCTCCGTAAAGACCTCGCTGGCGTGATTGCCCGCCTTGAGGCACGCAAGTCACCACAGCCATTTTTGAACGTTGATAAGTTCACCGCGCTAGAGTCCGAACGCAAAACCATCCAAATCCGCACCGAAGAGCTGCAAGCCCTGCGCAACAGTTTGTCCAAACAAATTGGTCAACTCAAAGCCAAAGGCGATGCTGGCAAGGCCGAGGCCGATGCGGTGATGGCGCAAGTCGGCAGTTACAAAGCAGAGCTTGAAAACTCCGCCATTCGTCTTGACGCAATTCAAGCCGAGTTGCAAAGTTTGCTCTTGTCCCTACCCAACTTGCCACACACCACGGTACCAAGTGGTGCCGATGAAACTGGCAATGTTTGCATAAGAAATTGGCCTCTAGGCGGCGTAGATACTGCCAAAGATGCTATTAAATTTACAGCAAAAGACCACGTCGATATCGGCGAGAAGTTGGGACTTGATTTTGATGCAGGCGCGAAAATTGCCGGCTCACGCTTTGCCGTCATGCGCGGCCCATTGGCCAGACTGCACCGCGCGTTGGCGCAGTTCATGTTGGATGTGCAAACACAAGAACATGGCTACACCGAATGCTATGTGCCCTACATTGTGAACGCCGATTCGCTCTACGGCACAGGCCAATTACCTAAATTTGAAGGTGATTTGTTTGCGGCAAAAAAGGGTGGTCAAGAAGGCGAAGAAGTGCCGGACAATGCGGCCTTGTATTTGATTCCGACCAGCGAAGTACCGTTGACCAACTTGGTGCGCGACCAAATCATTCAAGAATCTGAGCTGCCCATTAAAGTCACCGCGCACACACCCTGCTTTCGCTCTGAAGCGGGCAGCTATGGCCGCGACACACGCGGCATGATTCGCCAGCACCAGTTTGACAAAGTGGAAATGGTGCAAATTGTTCATCCTGAAAAGAGCTATGAAGCCTTGGATGAAATGGTCAAGCATGCAGAAACCATTTTGCAAAAGTTAGGACTCGCCTACCGTGTGATGAGCTTGTGCACTGGCGATATGGGCTTTGGCGCAGCCAAAACTTTTGATTTAGAAGTGTGGCTGCCATCGCAAAACACCTACCGCGAAATCAGCTCGGTTTCGAACTGCGAAGCATTTCAAGCCCGCCGCTTGCAAGCACGTTTCAAAAACGCGCAGGGCAAAATGGAATTTGTGCACACCTTGAATGGCTCTGGTTTGGCTGTGGGTCGCACCTTGGTCGCTGTGCTTGAAAACTACCAAAATGAAGATGGCTCTGTGACGATTCCTGAAGTGCTGCGTCCTTACATGGGCGGCTTAGAAAAGTTGTCGCCAGCTTGAGTGCATCGCGCACAACATCCATGCAGCGCGCACCCAAACCAGATCCAGCGTCTGTTTCGACATCTAAACCAAAGCCACGTACCAGACCAGTCAAAGCGACGCCTGCTGCCAATATAGCTGAACAAAAAGTGGGCGAACGTTTGGCGAAACGCCTCGCGGCACAAGCCAACTGCTCGCGCTCTGAAGCCGAGCAATACATTGAAGGCGGCTGGGTCAAGGTAGATGGCAAAGTGGTTGAGCAAGCTGGCGCGCGCGTGTTGGCGACGCAGAAAGTTGAACTCGATGCACATGCCAATTTGGCAACGCTGGAAGAAGTCACCCTCTTGATGCACAAGCCCGTGGGCTACGAATCGGGCGAAGGTCGCAACCCTGCACTTTTGCTGTTGGACCCAGCGAAACAATCCGTTGATCCCAATTTAGCAGGCGGCGCGGCAGCTGCACCGCGATTTTTGCAGCGCCATTTTTCCAATCTGACACCCACCACGCCCTTGCCCCTTGAAGCCAGTGGTTTGATTGTTTTCACGCAAGACTTTCGCATTGCCCGCAAATTGAACGACGATGCGGACCGCGTAGAACAAGAATGCATGGTGCAAGTTGACAGCAAGCGCGCACTGCAAGGGCCTGTCACCGATGAGGTGTTGCAAAACGCCATCCGCCGCTTGTGCCATGGCTTGAGTTTCAATGGCATTGAGCTGCCGCCCATCAAGGTCAGCATCGCGCAGCAAACACCCACCGAGCTTTGGCTGCGCTTCGCTTTCAAAGGTATCCGCCCTGGTCAAATCCCCCAAATGATAGAGCGAGTAGGCCTGCGCCTCTTGGCCATCAAACGCATCCGCATAGGCCGCATCCCCATGGGCGACTTACCTGTAGGACACTGGCGATACTTGCCTAGCTATAAAAAGTTTTAGTGTTTTTGGCCTGTAGCCGGCGTATTGATTGCCTAGTGTGCTATTAAATATATAGCAATTTAGGCTTGCCGCACAGGCTACAAACAAAAAGCCCCGCCACCTTTCGGTAGCGGGGCTTTTCTATTTGCTTATCTAGCGATTAGTTCGCAGGTGCGGCTTCGTCGCCTACCATGGTTTCACCAGACACTTCTTCACTGGCGGCTTCGCCGTTGGCTTCGGCGTCGGCAATGGCTTGGCGTTCGGCGTCGTCCATCATGTCTTTGGCTTTGCGGGCTTGGTGGTATGCCAAGCCTGTACCAGCAGGAATCAGACGACCGACGATGACGTTTTCTTTCAAGCCACGCAATGGATCGCGCTTGCCCATGATGGCAGCTTCGGTCAACACGCGGGTGGTCTCTTGGAAAGACGCGGCGCTGATGAAACTGTCGGTGGACAAAGAAGCCTTGGTAATACCCAACAACACATTGGTGAATGTGGCTGGAATTTTGCCTTCAGCACGTAAAGCATCGTTGGTGTCCAAAACAGCAGCGCGCTCAACTTGTTCGCCACTGATGTAGTTGGATTCGCCCACATTGTCGATGACGACGCGGCGCAACATCTGACGCACAATCACTTCAATGTGCTTGTCATTGATCTTCACGCCTTGCAAACGGTAAACGTCTTGCACTTCGTCAACAATGTAACGTGCCAGCTCTTCGCTGCCTAACAAGCGCAAGATGTCTTGTGGATCGGCTGGACCGTCGACCACGCTTTCGCCTTTGTTAACCACTTGGCCTTCGTGCACCAAGATGTTTTTCTCTTTCGGCACCAACTCTTCCCAAACTTTGCCGTCTGGGTCGGTGATTTGCAAGCGGATTTTGCCTTTGGTTTCTTTACCGAAGGAAATCGTACCGGTCATCTCTGCCAATGTACCTTTGTCCTTCGGTGTGCGTGCTTCGAACAACTCTGCCACACGTGGCAAACCGCCGGTAATATCGCGGGTCTTTTGACCTTCGATAGGAATACGCGCCAGCACTTCGCCAGGACCCACGTCTTGACCGTCACGCACTTGAATCAAAGCGCCTACAGGGAAGCCAATCGTTACCGAGTGATCGGTACCTGGAATCTTGACTTCATTGCCAGCTGCATCGACCAATTTAACTTGTGGACGCACAATCTTGGCTGCGCCGCGACGCTTGGGATCGATCACCACCATGGTGGACAAACCGGTCACTTCGTCAACCTGTTTGGCAACAGTTAAGCCTTCTTCCACATTTTCGAATTTGGTTTTACCAGCAAACTCGGTAATGATCGGGCGAGTCAATGGATCCCAGTTGGCCAAAATGGTACCAGCTTTGATTTTGTCATCGGCTTTGATGGTCAAAATCGCACCGTAAGGCACTTTATGACGTTCGCGCTCGCGTCCATGTTCATCGTGAATCACGATTTCGCCAGAGCGAGAAATTACCACCAACTCTTTTTTGCTGTTGGTCACATAACGCATGGTGCTGTTAAAACCAATTGAACCGTTGGATTTGGCTTCAACGCTGGATGCAATCGATGCACGTGACGCGGCACCACCGATGTGGAAGGTACGCATGGTCAACTGTGTACCAGGCTCACCGATGGACTGCGCTGCAATCACACCGACGGCTTCGCCACCATTGATCAAACCGCCACGGCCCAAATCGCGGCCATAGCACTTGGCGCAAATACCAAAGCGGGTTTCGCAAGTCAGTGCGGTACGAACTTTGATTTCGTCCACGCCAGCGGCTTCCAATTCGTCAATCAAATCTTCATCCAGCATATCGCCGGCATATGCCATCACCTTGCGTGTTTCTGGGTGCAAGATGTCGTCAGCTGCGGTACGACCCAAAATGCGGTCGCGCAGTGATTCAATGGTTTCACCACCTTCCACAATCGCACGCATCAAAGAACCGTCATGTGTGCCACAGTCTTGCTCGGTTACAACCAAGTCTTGTGTCACGTCTACCAAGCGGCGTGTCAGGTAACCTGAGTTCGCAGTTTTCAAAGCCGTGTCAGCCAAACCTTTACGCGCACCGTGGGTGGAAATAAAGTACTGCAACACGTTCAAGCCTTCGCGGAAGTTGGCGGTAATGGGTGTCTCAATGATGGAGCCATCTGGCTTGGCCATCAAACCGCGCATACCTGCCAGCTGGCGAATCTGCGCGGCAGAGCCACGCGCACCGGAGTCGGCCATCATGTAGATGGAATTGAAAGACTCTTGGTTGACTTCTTTGCCATGGCGGTCGGTGGTTTTTTCAACCGCCAACTGCGCCATCATGACCTTGGAGATTTCGTCACCAGCTTTGCCCCAAATATCAACCACTTTGTTGTAGCGCTCACCCGCAGTCACCAAACCAGTTGCGTATTGGTCGCCAATTTCTTTCACTTCGGCTTCACAGCGGTCAATGATGCCTGCCTTTTCAGTTGGCACCAACATGTCGTCCACACAAATCGAAATACCGGCTTTGGTAGCCAAACGGAAACCGTTTTGCAACAACTTATCGGCGAAGACAACCGTTTCTTTTAATCCGCATTTGCGGAAAGAGACGTTGATCAATTTAGAAATTTCTTTCTTTTTCAGCGCTTTGTTGATGTTCTCAAAAGGCAAGCCTTTTGGCAAAATTTCGCTGAGCAACGCACGGCCAACAGTGGTTTCACGAATTTTTGTAGATGCCACAAATTCGCCTGTTGTTTTGTCTTTGGTGTATTCAGTGATACGCACATTGACACGCGCGGTCAGCTCTGCCACGCCCGCGTCAAAGGCACGCTGCACTTCAGCAATATTGGCAAACACCAAGCCTTCGCCTTTGCCGTTCACACGGTCACGAGTGGTGTAGTACAAACCCAGCACAACGTCTTGCGACGGTACGATAGCGGGCTCGCCACTGGCTGGGAACAAGACGTTGTTAGAAGCCAGCATCAAGGTGCGTGCTTCCATTTGCGCTTCGACTGACAAAGGTACGTGTACCGCCATTTGGTCACCGTCAAAGTCAGCATTGAAAGCTGAGCAAACGAGTGGGTGCAATTGAATCGCTTTGCCTTCAATCAACATCGGCTCAAACGCTTGAATACCCAAGCGGTGCAAGGTTGGCGCACGGTTCAACATCACGGGGTGCTCTTTGATCACCTCTTCCAAGATGTCCCACACCACAGGCGTACCTGATTCAACTTCTTTCTTGGCAGCTTTGATGGTGGTTGCAATTCCACGCGCTTCGAGCTGCGCAAAAATGAATGGCTTGAACAGTTCCAGCGCCATCAGTTTGGGTAAACCGCATTGGTGCAGTTTCAAAGTTGGGCCAACAGTAATCACAGAACGACCAGAGTAGTCCACGCGCTTACCCAACAAGTTTTGGCGGAAACGTCCTGATTTACCTTTGATCATGTCAGCCAAAGATTTCAGAGCGCGTTTATTAGCGCCAGTCATGGCCTTACCACGGCGACCGTTGTCGAGCAAAGAATCCACTGATTCTTGCAACATGCGCTTTTCATTGCGGGCAATGATTTCTGGCGCTTTCAATTCCAACAAACGACGCAAACGGCTGTTGCGGTTGATGACGCGACGGTACAAATCGTTCAAGTCAGAAGTCGCAAAACGACCACCGTCCAATGGCACCAATGGGCGCAAATCAGGTGGTAGCACTGGCAACACGTCCATCACCATCCACTCGGGTTTGATGCCAGACTTTTTGAAGGCTTCCATCAATTTCAAACGCTTGGCATTTTTCTTGACTTTGACTTCAGAGCCGGTCAAATCGCCGCGCAGCTTTTCAATCGTGCCGTCAATGTCCAAATCGCTCAACAAATCTTTGATGCCTTCAGCACCCATTTTGGCGATGAATTCGTCGCCGTATTCGATGCGTTTGGCATCATGATCGTCTTCCGACATGATGCTGTATTTCTTCAACGGTGTCATGCCTGGGTCTGTCACGACATATGCTTCGAAATAAAGCACACGCTCAATATCGCGCAAAGTCATGTCCAACACCATGCCCAAACGGGATGGCAAAGATTTCAAGAACCAAATGTGCGCGCAAGGTGCTGCCAGGTCAATGTGGCCCATGCGTTCACGACGAACTTTGGTTTGTGTGACTTCAACGCCGCACTTTTCGCAAATAACACCGCGGTGCTTGAGACGTTTGTACTTGCCGCACAAGCATTCGTAATCTTTGATTGGGCCAAAAATTTTGGCGCAAAACAAACCATCACGCTCAGGCTTGAAGGTACGGTAGTTAATCGTTTCTGGTTTTTTGACTTCGCCAAAAGACCATGAACGAATTTTTTCAGGTGATGCCATGCCAATTTTGATGGCATGGAAATTTTCATCAGGTGTGAACTGTTTGAATAAATCGAGTAATGATTTCATGTGTTATGTCCTTGTTTCATTCGTGATGTGTATTCGTCACAATTCAATTACTGGCCGCGCTCGAGTTCCATGTCGATACCCAAAGAGCGGATCTCTTTGACCAAGACATTGAACGACTCAGGCATGCCAGCCTCAATGGTGTGCTCACCTTTGACGATGCTTTCGTACACACGTGTACGACCAACCACGTCATCAGACTTCACTGTCAGCATCTCTTGCAGCACGTATGACGCGCCGTATGCTTCCAACGCCCACACCTCCATCTCACCAAAACGCTGACCACCGAACTGGGCTTTACCACCCAAAGGTTGTTGTGTGACCAAGCTGTATGGGCCTGTAGAACGGGCGTGCATCTTGTCATCAACCAAATGATGCAATTTCAAGAAGTGCATATAACCAACCGTGGTGGTGCGGTCAAACGCATCGCCAGTTCGGCCGTCGTACAACTGCGCTTGTGTGCGGGTGGCGGTCAGACCTTTGGCTTTTGCCAAATCATCTGGGTAAGCCAATTTCAACATTGCGCGAATTTCATCTTCGGATGCGCCGTCAAACACAGGTGTTGCGAATGTTGCGCCACCAGTGAGATTGGTTGCCATTTCAATCACTTGTGCGTCATTGAGTTTGCTCATGTCCTCTTTACGACCCGATGTGTTGTAAAGCGTATCCATGAATTTGCGCAACTCAGCAGCTTTGGTTTCGGCTTGCAACATATCGCCAATGCGTTGGCCAATACCTTTAGCAGCCCAACCCAAATGCACTTCCAGCACCTGACCCACGTTCATACGTGACGGAACACCCAATGGATTCAAGACCACATCGCAGGGTGTGCCATCGGCCATGAACGGCATGTCTTCCACTGGCAAGATTTTTGAAACCACACCTTTGTTACCATGACGACCAGCCATTTTGTCACCTGGCTGCAAGCGACGCTTGACTGCCAAATAAACTTTGACCATTTTCAAGACGCCTGCTGGCAACTCATCACCTTGGGTGAGTTTCTTGCGCTTTTCTTCGAAAGCCAAATCAAAACTGTGACGCGTTTGCTCAGTTGAATTTTTGATGCTCTCTAATTGAGCAGCAACTTCATCATCAGCTGGGCGAATATCGAACCAGTGGTATTTTTCCACTGCATCCAGATACGCTTTGTCAATTTTGCTACCCTTAGCGAGTTTTTGTGGTCCACCGTTGGCAACTTTACCGATTAGCAACTTCTCAATACGCGCAAACGAATCGAGTTCAACAATGCGCAATTGGTCGTTCAAATCCAAACGGAAACGCTTGAGTTCATCGTCAATAATTTGCTGTGCACGCTTGTCGCGCTGAATGCCTTCACGCGTAAACACTTGCACATCAATCACCGTGCCACGCGAACCTTGGCTCACGCGTAATGAAGTGTCTTTCACATCGCTGGCTTTTTCACCAAAAATTGCGCGCAATAGCTTCTCTTCAGGCGTCAAAGTTGTTTCACCTTTTGGCGTCACTTTACCTACCAAAGTATCACCTGGCTCTACCTCAGCACCCACGAAAATAATACCTGAATCATCCATGCGGCTTAATTGCTGCTCGGACAAATTAGGAATATCGCGTGTAATTTCTTCAGCGCCCAACTTGGTGTCACGCGCCATGACAACGAGTTCTTCAATGTGAATGGAAGTGTAGCGGTCGTCTGCAACCACGCGCTCACTGATCAAGATGGAATCTTCGAAGTTATAACCGTTCCATGGCATAAAGCCGATCAACATGTTTTGACCCAAGGCCAATTCACCCAAGTCAGTCGATGCACCGTCAGCAATGACATCCCCTTTGGCCAGTTTGTCACCTTTTTTGACAATGGCACGTTGGTGAATATTGGTGTTTTGGTTAGAACGCTGGTATTTGATGAGGTTGTAAATATCAACACCCACTTCACCGGCTTGTGCTTCGGCATCATTCACGCGAACCACAATACGGGTTGCATCCACATAATCTACGACACCACCACGCGTTGCGGTCACAACCGTACCAGAGTCGATTGCAGAAACACGCTCAATGCCAGTACCCACAAACGCTTTTTCTGGACGCAAAACAGGAACCGCTTGACGTTGCATGTTCGCACCCATCAATGCACGGTTGGCATCGTCGTGTTCCAAGAACGGCACCAAAGAAGCAGCCACCGAAACAATTTGTCCGGGCGATACGTCCATGTACTGAACTCGTGCTGCATCAACAAAAATCGATTCACCCGCTTCACGTGCGGATACCAATTCATCGGTTAAAACGCCATTTTTATCCAAGCCAGCATTGGCCTGCGCAATGACATACTTACCTTCTTCAATAGCAGACAGATAATCGATTTGCATCGTTGCCTTGCCATCAACCACACGACGGTACGGTGTTTCAATGAAACCGTATTCATTCAAACGCGCATACAAAGCCAAAGAGTTGATCAAACCAATGTTTGGCCCCTCTGGAGTTTCAATAGGGCATACGCGACCGTAATGCGTCACGTGCACGTCACGCACTTCAAAGCCTGCACGCTCACGTGTCAAACCGCCAGGTCCGAGGGCTGAAATACGACGCTTGTGCGTGATCTCTGACAGTGGGTTGGTTTGATCCATGAACTGCGACAACTGGGATGCACCGAAGAACTCTTTCAATGCTGCAGAAATAGGCTTGCTATTGATGAGATCATGCGGCATCAATGGTTCTTGTTCGGCTTGGCCCAAACGCTCTTTAACTGCTTTTTCAATACGCGCTAAACCTGTACGGTATTGGTTTTCGGCCAATTCACCCACGCAGCGAACACGGCGGTTACCTAAGTGATCAATGTCATCAACCTCGCCACGACCATTGCGCAAGTCGACCAAAATTTTGACAACGGACAAAATATCTTCATTGGTCAGAACCATGGGGCCAGTAGATTCAGCACGACCCAGTTTGGCATTGAACTTCATGCGACCAACGCGTGATAAATCGTATGTATCTGGGTTATAGAACAAACGTTGGAACAAGGCTTGTACCGCATCTTCAGTTGGCGGCTCACCAGGGCGCATCATGCGATAGATGGCTACACGTGCAGCAAATTCATCCACTGTTTCATCTGTACGCAGCGTTTGTGAAATGTACGCACCTTGATCCAACTCATTGGTATAGATGCAAGGTAGTTCTTGCACTCCAGCGGTACGCAATTTTTTAAGCAACACTTCAGTCAATTCATCATTTGCTTTGGCAATAATTTCGCCTGTCTCAGTATCAACGATGTTTTTAGCAACCACGCGGCCGAGAAGGTAATCTTCCGGAACACTGATGTGTGTTGTTTTAGACTCTTCCAATTCACGTGTATGGCGAACGGTTATGCGCTTGTCTTTGGCGACAATAACTTTGCCAGATTTGCTGGTGATGTCAAAACGCGCAACCTCACCACGCATGCGTTCAGCGATGAACTCCATTTGTGCGCCACTGTCCATCAACTGGAAGCTGTCGTTCACAAAGAAGTTTGCCAAAATAGACTCAGGATTCAGGCCAATTGCTTTGAGCAAAATGGTGACTGGCATTTTGCGTCTGCGGTCCACGCGGAAATACAAAATATCTTTTGGATCAAACTCAAAATCTAACCATGAGCCACGGTAAGGGATGATGCGTGCTGAAAACAGCAATTTGCCAGAGCTGTGTGTTTTGCCTTTATCGTGTTCGAAGAACACACCAGGAGAGCGATGCAACTGAGACACAATGACACGTTCCGTGCCATTGATAACAAATGAGCCCTTATCAGTCATCAATGGAACCTCACCCATGTAGACTTCTTGCTCTTTAACTTCTTTCACCACTTTTGAGTGTGCGGTTGATGATTCACGGTCATATATGATCAACTGAACGCGCGCACGAACAGCTGAGCCATATGTCAAACCACGGGTTTGGCATTCGCGAACATCGAAACCTGGCTTTGCCAAGTTGTAGTCCAAGAATTTCATTTCCACAAAACCATTGTGAGAAACAATTGGGAATGCGCCGGTAAATGCGGCTTGCAAACCATCATTGGTACGTTTTTGCGGTAAGACACCGGCTTGCAAAAATGCGGTGTACGCATCTTTTTGCATTTGCAGCAAATAGGGAATTTCTAAAACACTTTCGCGATTACCAAAATTTTTACGAATGCGTTTGCGTTCTGTGAATGAATAGCTTGACGTGGTTGGCATGTGTTCTCCAGGCAAAGGATTTTTCCTAAGGCATACAAAAACTGTTCGACCCACGCATCTACGATGCGCAATGGGCTTGGTGGTTGGCCGCTACCAACCAATGGCGGACGATTGCGCATTGCACGCAACCCGAACCAAGGCATCTCCTGCAGTTGGGATCAGAAGACACTGAAAAGCAAACTTTTTAATTCACTTTTCGGTGTATTCAATGAATACATATAGACACGAAAGGCTGGAGCCTCTTTCGAGCGCTCCAGCCTTTGGCTAACAGATCGAATTATTTCAATTCTGCTTTAGCACCAGCTTCTACAAGCTTCTTCAAAGCAGCATCGGCATCAGCTTTAGATGCGCCTTCTTTGACTGCTTTAGGAGCACCATCAACCATGTCTTTAGCTTCTTTGAGGCCTAAGCCAGTGATTTCGCGAACTGCTTTAATCACAGAAACTTTGTTTGCGCCTGCTTCGAGAAGCATGACGTTGAACTCAGTTTTCTCTTCAGCAGCTGCAGCGCCACCAGCAGCAGCGCCGCCAGCAGCAGGTGCTGCCATAGCAGCAGCGCTAACGCCAAATTTCTCTTCGATGGCTTTCACCAAATCGTTGAGTTCCATGACCGTCATGCTGTCAAGAGCGGTCAAAAATGTGTCTTTATCAAATGCCATTTTTATTTCCTTCAATCAGGGCCTTAGCTCATTCAATATGAATAGCCCCAAAAAATTTTACGTTGGTTACAAATGCCGCAAACCCTTAGGCTGCGACTGCTTCGCCTTTTTTCCCAGCTACTGCGGCCAGCACACGTGCTGTACGAGAGATTGGGGATTGCATCAAGCCCAACAATTGCGCCAACAACACTTCTTTCGAAGGGATGTTTGCCAATTGCTTCACGCCATTGACATCCAAAGCTTTACCGCCATACGCACCTGCACGAATGACCAATTTGTCATTGGTCTTCGCGAAGTCAGCTACCACTTTCGCGGCGGCTACTGCGTCTTCAGAAAAGCCATAGATCAGCGGACCTGTCATTTGGTCAGCGACAACTTCAAAACCGCTCCCTTGCACCGCACGACGCGCCAAGGTGTTTTTCAACACACTCAGGCTAACGCCATTGCTACGTGCAGAGGAACGCAGTTTTGTCATATCGGCAACCGTAATGCCACGGTATTCCGCTATCACAAGCGTTTGAGCTTTAGCTGCGAGGCCGTTCACTTCATCAATGACGGCTTGTTTCTCACTGCGATTAAGACTCAAGATTTACTCCTTAATATACATTTGACTTATCTGTTTTAGATTTGCCATTTGCATGCCACTGTTTCAGCGACCAACTGTTTTGGAAATTCCAATGCAGTGGGATCGCCATCTGCGTTGGTGATTTGCGTATGCAAAAATTTAAGTGTGATCATCACGAATAACCCTCACACACCAACGGTCTTGGATGGCCTGACAGTTGCACAAAACAACTATCAGCCCACCACATCAAGCCAACATTGAGATTACTCTGAATGTTGACTTAAATTTTTTACGCCATATCAAGCGTATTCAAACTCATCGCAGCAATTAAGCTGCCGCAACTGTTTGCGAATCCACACGTACGCCCACACCCATGGTGGAAGATACGGCGACTTTCTTCAAGTAAACACCTTTGCTGGTTGCTGGCTTGGCTTTTTGCAATGCATCTATCAATGCAGCCAAGTTGCCTTGCAATTTGTCATTGTCAAACGAGCGACGACCAATGGTGGAATGCACGATACCTGCTTTGTCAACACGGAACTGCACTTGACCAGCTTTGGCATTTTTAACTGCCGTGGCCACATCTGGCGTAACCGTACCAACCTTAGGGTTAGGCATTAATCCACGAGGTCCGAGAATCTGACCCAATGTACCCACAACGCGCATGGCGTCTGGCGCTGCAATAACCACTTCAAATGGCATATCACCAGCTTTAACCATGGCTGCCAAATCATCCATACCAACGATATCAGCACCCGCTGCTTTCGCTTCTTCAGCTTTAGCGCCTTGTGCAAATACCGCAACACGTACAGTTTTACCCGTACCGTTTGGCAACACAACAGCACCACGAACCACTTGGTCAGATTTCTTGGAGTCAACGCCTAGCTGCACAGCAACGTCAATTGACTCATCAAACTTAGCAGTTGCGTGCTCTTTGACCAACACCAAAGCATCTGCTAAGGCATACAACTTGTTGCCATCAACTTTACCAACTTGGGTTTTTTGTTTTTTGGTGAGCTTGCTCATACCACGCCCTCCGAAGTAACGCCCATAGAACGTGCTGTACCAGCAATGGTACGTACTGCAGCGTCTAAATCAGCGGCTGTCATGTCTTTCATCTTTGTTTTCGCAATTTCTTCTAGTTGAGCGCGAGTGATCTTGCCAACTTTATCGGTATGCGGACGTGGTGAGCCTTTGTCCAATTTAATGGCCTTCTTAATCAAAACAGTCGCAGGGGGAGTTTTGATAATGAAAGTGAAGCTCTTGTCTGCAAATGCCGTGATAACCACGGGCAATGGCAAACCTGGCTCTACGCCTTGAGTCTGCGCGTTAAATGCCTTGCAGAACTCCATGATATTCAAACCACGTTGACCCAATGCAGGACCAATTGGTGGTGATGGATTGGCTTTACCTGCTGGTACTTGCAGTTTGATAAAACCGACGATTTTTTTCGCCATGATTTTCTCCTTACGGGTAATAGCGCTCTAAATGAATATGAGCTCCCCGGGGTTAACAACTCTTTAAACCACGCAACCACTTTGTGATTGCTTGTCTATGCGCCGAGTCGAAAAGCGCAAAATTTAAATTTCTTAAGTTTTCTCGATTTGGCTGAATTCCAACTCAACGGGTGTAGAACGACCAAAAATGGTAACGGCTACACGCACTTTGTTCTTCTCGTAATTGACCTCTTCGACCGAACCATTAAAGTCTGTAAATGGACCTTCTTTGACACGGATAAATTCACCCACTTCAAACTCAACTTTGTGACGTGGTTTTTCAACCCCTGACTGCATTTGCGTCATGATTTTCTGAACTTCTGCTTCAGAAATCGGTGAGGGACGATTTTTTCCACCGCCAATGAAACCCGTCACTTTATTGGTGTGTTTAATCAAATGCCATGTGTCATCGTCCATGACCATTTCTACAAAAACATAACCTGGGAAGAATTTGCGCTCTGTGGTTTTTTTCTGACCGTTTTTGGTTTCAACCACTTCTTCGGTGGGCACCAAAATGCGACCGAATTTAGAAGGGAATGCAGACTGCGCGATGCGCTCCATGATATTGCGCTCCACAGCTTTTTCCATGCCCGAATAGGCATGCACAACATACCAACGCAAATCTGGATTTGCATTCGCTGCTGATTCACCCGCTGTCGCCAGAGCTTCAATCATTATTTTCTCCACCCTAAAAGCAAGTCAAAAATGACCCATTCAATCGTCTTGTCGGTACCCCACAAGAAGAGCGCCATCAACACAACAAAGCCAAACACATAAAGCGTCATTTGAGTCGCTTCTTTGCGGCTGGGCCAAACTACTTTTTTCACTTCGCGTGTTGAATCGCGTCCGAAACCGACCAAGTCTTTACCCGCTTGTGCGGTAAATAAGACAAACCCGGCCGCAACAAGTCCTGCTAGCAAAGCACCCCATTGCACCAATTGACCTTGCTTACTCAGCATGTAAAAAGCAACAACAGCAGCCACAACCAAGCCCGCGACCAATGCGAGTTTGATTTTTTCTGCGCCGCTGCCGACGGTTTCTACTTCTGCGTTTGCCATATATTCCTTAATCGTTGCACTATCTCCATTGACCACCTTACCAGGTGGCAGGGGCAGTAAGAATCGAACTTACAACCTTCGGTTTTGGAGACCGACGCTCTGCCAATTGAGCTATACCCCTAGAGAGCTGTATTAAGCCAAAATCTTAGCCACAACACCCGCGCCGACGGTTTTACCGCCTTCACGAATCGCGAAGCGCAAGCCTTCTTCCATCGCAATCGGGCTGATCAACTTGACTGTGATCGACACGTTGTCGCCTGGCATCACCATTTCTTTGCCTTCTGGCAACTCAATCGCGCCGGTTACGTCCGTGGTACGGAAGTAGAACTGTGGGCGGTAGTTGTTGAAGAATGGGGTGTGACGGCCACCTTCGTCTTTTGACAAGACGTAGATTTCTGATGTGAAGTGGGTGTGGGGCTTGATGGAGCCTGGTTTGCCCAAAACTTGACCACGTTGTACTTCTTCACGCTTGGTGCCGCGCAACAAGATACCGACGTTGTCGCCAGCTTGTCCTTGGTCCAAGAGTTTGCGGAACATTTCCACGCCGGTGCAGGTGGTTTTGACGGTGTCTACGATACCGACGATTTCGATCTCTTCGCCGACTTTGATGATGCCGCGCTCGATACGGCCAGTTACCACAGTACCACGACCAGAGATGGAGAACACGTCTTCCACTGGCATCAAGAAGGCACCGTCAACAGCGCGTTCTGGTGTGGGGATGTAGGTGTCTAAGGCGTCTGCAAGTTTCAAGATCGCGCCTTCACCCATGGGGCCTTTGTCGCCTTCCATGGCGAGTTTGGCTGAGCCGCGCACGATCGGGGTTGCGTCGCCTGGGAAGTCATACTTGTCCAGAAGTTCGCGCACTTCCATTTCAACCAATTCTAACAACTCTTCGTCGTCAACCATGTCGCATTTGTTCAAGAAGACGATGATGTAAGGTACGCCCACTTGGCGTGCCAACAAGATGTGTTCGCGGGTTTGAGGCATTGGGCCGTCAGCGGCTGAACAAACCAAAATCGCGCCGTCCATTTGGGCTGCGCCGGTGATCATGTTTTTAACATAGTCAGCATGGCCTGGGCAGTCAACGTGGGCGTAGTGGCGGGTTTCTGTTTCGTATTCAACGTGCGCTGTATTAATCGTAATACCGCGTGCTTTTTCTTCTGGTGCTGCGTCGATTTGGTCGTAGGCTTTGGCTTGTCCACCAAATTTGGCCGCCAAAACTGTCGTGATCGCAGCGGTGAGGGTTGTCTTCCCGTGGTCAACGTGGCCAATCGTGCCTACGTTCACGTGGGGTTTGGTACGTACAAATTTTTCTTTTGCCATTTTAAATTCTCCAATAAAGAATGAAAACTACTGAACTAATACAAAAATACTTAAAAATATCTCAACAATAAACTGGTGCCCGTTCCGGGAATCGGACCCGGGATCTCTCCCTTACCAAGGGAGTGCTCTACCACTGAGCCAAACGGGCTAAATCTCTACCTATATATGGTCAAAAATCGCCATAAACAGGCAAATACTGGAGCGGAATATCAGAATCGAACTGATGACATCAGTTTGGAAAACTGAGGTTTTACCATTAAACTAATCCCGCAAATTTGCCCACCATACTCATGATTAACTCGCTGTCACTGGTGGAGAGAGCTGGATTCGAACCAGCGTACTCGTAAGAGGGCAGATTTACAGTCTGCTGCCATTAACCACTCGGCCATCTCTCCGTGACGAACCTAGGATTATAGCAAGTATTTACCCTAGGCTAGGTGGTTTGTTTGGACGATTTACCAATTAATTTCGTCCAAACCTCTTTCACGCAAAAACTGATTTGCTAAAGCAAAGTGCCTACAGCCCAGAAAAGGTGCAGGTGGTCGCATCGCAGACAAAGGTGAGGGGTGATTGGCGCACAATACCAAATGCTCCCCTGTCACCGAAGCATGGTCTTGTAATATTTTTTGCTTGGCTTGAGCGTGGGCGCCCCATAGTAGAAAAACCACGTTTCGATTTCTGGTAGCAACTTTGCGGATAATGGCATCAGTAAGCACTTCCCAACCCAGCTTGGCATGACTGGCTGGCTGGCCAGACTCAACAGTCAGACAAGTGTTAAGCAACAAAACACCTTGCTTGGCCCAACTCTCCAAACATCCGTCAATACGCTTAGCAATCGCAAAATCGCCAGTTTCCTGAGCAATTTCTTTGAATATATTTCGCAGTGATGGCGGAATTTTGACACCTGTAGGCACCGAAAAAGCCAGTCCATGCGCCTGCCCCGCCCCGTGATAAGGGTCTTGACCCAAAATCACCACACGAACCTGATCCAAGGGCGTTAGTTCAAGCGCTTTGAATGGCGCAGCTGGGTAAATGACTGCACCTGCATCAATTCGATTTTTGATGCTGTTGGCCAAAATTCGCCCAGTTTCACTGCTTAAAAATTCAGCAACTAACTCGTTCCATCCTGCTGCAACCGGCCAATTGCTTGGCATCCAGAAGTTAAGGCAAGGAGGCTGATCAGTTGATTGAAATAGTTCGTTTTGCATATGTAAACATGCTTCTAGGCGTTATGTATATTCATTCGGTAGCTATCTTGTTGAAAGCATTCTTCCTGAATTTAATAAGCACCCAATACACGCTAAACCCTAGGACGATGCCAATGATGTCAGCCACCCAATCCACGACGTCACCGTGCCGAGTTTTTGTGAGCAAGCTTTGCAAAACCTCCATCACACCGCCGTACACACAGATGCCTAGACACACCGCTTTCAACCGCAATGGAAACGCCACCATGCCCATCACCGTCAAAGCCGTAAATACCAAACAGTGTTGTGCCTTGTCGTAAAAATCGAACGCTTTGGGCACGGCATACGATGGAATTAACAGCATCACCGTGGTTACAACTATAGCCAAACCGAAGACAATCGGCATGGTTCGCTTCAAAAACTGCAGCATGCAGCGTTTAAACAGCAAATAATTTTGCCAAGGCCTCGCCCGGATCAGCCGCCCGCATAAAGGCTTCGCCCACCAAGAAGGCATTAACGCCCACTTCACGCATTCGAGCCACATCTGCAGGCGTTGTGATGCCAGATTCAGTGACAAGCAAGCGATCTTTTGGAACATCTGCCAACATGTTGATGGTTGTGTCTAGCGAGACTTCAAAGGTTTTTAAGTTGCGGTTGTTGATGCCAATGAGTGGCGTTTTCAGTTTCAAAGCACGCTGCAATTCATCCGCATCATGCACTTCAACCAAAACGGCCATGTCCAAACTGCGTGCAATTTGCTCAAACTCTGCCATTTGACCATCATTCAAACACGCTGCAATTAACAAAACGGCATCTGCCCCCATGGCGCGAGATTCGTAAATTTGATAGGCATCCACCATGAAATCTTTGCGCAGAACAGGCAAAGTGCATGATGCCCGCGCTTGCCGCAAGTAATCGCTGCTGCCTTGAAAAAAATCTTTGTCGGTGAGCACTGACAAACACGCAGCACCATGTTCGGCATAGCTTTGTGCAATGTCAGCCGGCTCAAAATCTGCCCGCAAAACACCTTTGGAAGGGCTGGCTTTTTTGATTTCAGCAATCACGGCAGACTGTCCATCTGCGATTTTGGCGCGCAAAGCGCCAACAAAATCACGCGTTAAAACGCGCGATTCGGCATCTGCACGGACGGCTTCTAAAGATTTGCGCTTTCTAGCTGCCGCCACTTCTTGGTGTTTGACAGCGGTGATTTTTTCAAGAATATCAGTCATGGTTTGATTCCTTGGCATCGTTTGACAGAACGTCAGAGGTGCCATTTTTTAAAATTCGAACGAACACACGGTGCATGACAAAAGCGGCAACCAAAAATAGCACCGAAATGCCAATGGCAATCCAAGCGCCTTCATCATGCAGCAATGCCCCCATCAAGCGCCCAACGCTTTCGTGAGCGTGCTGAGTTCAGCTAATTTTGCTTTGGCCGCTCCTGATTCAATAGCCTTCTTGGCTAGTAACACGCCGGCTTGAATCGAATTTGATACATTGGCAGCATACAGCGCAGCACCCGCATTGAGCATGACAATGTCACGCGCGGGGCCGGCTTGGTTATCCAAAACTCCCATTAACATGGCTTTGGAATCTTCTGCCGTTTCAACCCGCAAGGCACGGTTGCTGACCATTTGGATGCCAAAGTCTTCGGGGTGAATTTCGTATTCCGTCACCACGCCATTTTTCAACTCGCCCACCAAAGTGGCCGCGCCGGTGCTGACTTCGTCCATACCATCTTTGCCATAGACCACCACAGCGTGTTCAGCGCCCAATCGCTGCAGCGCGCGCACTTGAATGCCCACCAAATCTGAATGGAAAACGCCCATCAAAATATTGGGAGCGCTGGCGGGATTGGTGAGCGGGCCCAAAATGTTGAACATCGTCTTCATACCTAATTCTTTGCGAATGGGTGCCACGTTTTTCATGGCGGGGTGGTGATTGGGGGCAAACATGAACCCCAAACCGATGTCCGCAATGCACTTGGCAATGGCGGCAGGTGGCAAGTTGATGTTGATGCCCAAAGACTCCAGCACATCCGCACTGCCTGATTTGCTACTGACACTGCGCCCGCCATGTTTGCTCACCTTGGCACCCGCTGCTGCCGCCACAAACATCGAACAAGTTGAAATGTTGAAGGTGTGCGAACCATCGCCACCCGTGCCCACAATGTCCACCAAATGCGTTTTGTCAGCCACATCCACCTTGGTCGAAAATTCGCGCATCACTTGTGCGGCGGCGGTAATTTCACCGATCGTTTCTTTTTTAACGCGCAAGCCCGTGATGAGCGCCGCCATCATGACTGGCGACATCTCGCCACTCATGATCAAGCGCATCAGGTGCAGCATTTCGTCGTGAAATATTTCGCGGTGCTCAACAGTGCGCAACAGCGCTTCTTGGGGGGTAATTTGGTGTGGCATGGTAATTGGGTTGTATTTCAATAAAATATATAAGAAATTAGGCTGTATCCGGCGTATTTATTGCCTATGTTGCTATTAAATATATAGCACAATCTCCACTTCATTATGATTCAATTCAAAAAGTTTAATCCAGAAAGTTTTTGAGCATCGCATGACCATGCTCAGTCAAAATAGATTCAGGGTGAAACTGTACACCTTCCATTCGCACCGCAAATGGTAAATCTTTGTGGCGAACGCCCATGATCTCGCCGTCGTCGGTCCAAGCAGTGATTTCCAAATCGACTGGACACATGGCACGGTCTATCGCCAATGAATGGTAACGGTTCACGGTGAATTGTTTGGGCAGATTTGCAAACACCCCCGTTTGCGTGGTGGTGATGACGCTGGTTTTACCGTGCATCAACTCTTGCGCCCGAATAATTTTGCCGCCCAGCGCTGCACCAATGGCTTGATGCCCCAAACACACACCGAGTATGGGCAACTTGCCCATGAAATGTTGAATCGCTTGCACCGAAATGCCTGCCTCGTTTGGTGAACATGGGCCAGGAGAAATGACCAGACGGTCGGGATTTCGTTCTGCAATCCCTTCAAGCGTGATTTCATCGTTGCGGAAAACTTCCACATCTGCTCCCAGTTCACCAAAATATTGGACGATGTTGTAGGTGAAGGAATCGTAGTTGTCGATCATCAGGAGTTTCATACCAAGCCCTCCTCAACCAGTTCGCTGGCTCTGAGCAGCGCACGTGCTTTGGCTTCGGTTTCTGCCCACTCCAACTCTGGCACGCTGTCAGCCACCACACCCGCCGCTGCCTGTACGTACAAAGTGTTGTTTTTGATGATGCCAGTGCGAATCGCAATCGCCACATCCATGTCACCCGCAAAGCTGATGTAGCCACAGGCACCGCCGTACAAACCCCTTTTGGTAGGTTCAAGCTGGTCAATCAGTTCCATGGCATGCACCTTGGGTGCACCCGTAAGCGTGCCGGCTGGAAAGGTGGCTTTCAAAACATCCATCGCTGTCATGCCGTCGTTCAGTACACCCTCAACGTTGCTGACGATGTGCATCACATGGCTGTAACGCTCCACTGCAAATGCCTCAGTCACTTTAACGCTGCCGATTTTGGCGATTCGGCCAATGTCATTACGGGCCAAATCAATCAACATGACGTGTTCGGCGCGTTCTTTAGGATCGTTGATGAGTTCAACTTCGGCGGCTTTATCTGCTTCTGGTGTTGCACCACGTGGGCGAGTTCCGGCAAGTGGTCGAATCGTGATTTTTTGTGCGCTGGTATCGTTCACATAAACTGTTTCTTGCCGTACCAAAATCTCCGGGCTGGCTCCCACCACATGAAAGTCACCAAAGTTGTAGTAGTACATGTAGGGTGATGGGTTCAGCGAACGCAGGGCGCGGTAAAGACTGAGCGGCGATTCGGTGTAGCGTTTTTTGATGCGTTGTCCAACTTGCACCTGCATGAAGTCACCGCCGGCAATCAGCTCTTTGGCACGCAGCACAGCGGTCAGGTAGTCAGCTTTGGCAAAATCTCGCACAGCCGTTTGCTTGCTTGAAGGTTTGATTTCCGGTGCTTCAACGGGTGCTTTCAACATCTCCTTCAGTGCATGTAGACGTGCTTTGGCAATGTCGTAAGCGTTTGGCGTTGCAGGGTCGGCATAGACAATCAGCGAGAGTTTGCCAGAGAGGTTGTCGATGACGGCCAGTTCTTCACACTGCAGCAACAAAATGTCGGGGCAGTGCAGCTCATCTGGAGGGCATGACTTCTCCAACTTTTTCTCGATATAACGCACTGCATCGTAGCCAAAATAACCGGCCAAACCACCACAAAACCGCGGCATGCCGGGCTGCAGTGCCACTTTGAAACGCTGTTGGTACTGCGCGATGAAGTCCAGCGGGTTGAGGTGGCTTGTTTCAACAACCACCCCATCGCTGATGACTTCGGTCTTCGCCTCAGAGCCAAAACCACTTGACCTTAACAATGTGCGAGCTGGAAGACCAATGAAGCTGTAACGACCAAAGCGCTCACCACCCACCACAGATTCAAGCAAAAAGCTGTTGTAGCCTGTGTATTGATTGCCTAAATTGCTATTATTTTTGTAGTTATTGGTGTTGATTGTATTGGCACTTTGCGTGAGTTTCAAATACAAGGACAGCGGTGTTTCTAAATCTGCAAATGCTTGCAGCATCAACGGTATTCGGTTAAAGCCTTGCGCTTTGAGTTGGGTAAATTCTATTTCGGTGATCACAATATGCCCTTTTTGCCAGTGCTAACAATACTGATTGATTCTTAGCACTTGCTTCTATAAACATGCCCCTATATTGATGATGAGGACAAGAGCAGAAGCGGTTCAAACTATTTTGCCAATTGATGCATTAAACAATCAACGGCAACCAAAGTGGGTAGCGTTAATTCAAAGGTCGCCAAAGCCAAGCTCCCCGGTCAATATGACCTGTGCTGGATGGCGCTGAAATAGCATGATGTTTGAACATGAGCGACAGTGTAACAAATTACCGGAACAGTTTTAAAATTTTATCTATTGTTCGAAATTTTTATGCAACTCTTTAGCGTAAACCCCATGCTTAAAAACAATTTTTAGTTCCATAATTGGTTCTCTAAAAAAGCACGACCGTGCACTTTTGTAAAAGGATTTTGACATGTTGTTGATTAAGCTTTCAAAGCAAACAATGGGGTTGGTGATTCTGACTTTGGCTGGTCTATTCAGTCCTCTTAGCAGCATGGCAGCAGTCATTGATGTATCAGGTGTGAAATATGAAGATGTCATAGATCAACGTGGCAGCAAGCTGATTTTGAACGGAGCAGGCATTCGTTACAAAGCTGTTTTTAAAGTCTATACAGCAGGTTTGTATCTACAAAAGAAGGCATCAACCATGGAAGATGTGATTTCCATGCCAGGTTCAAAGCGAATTACTTTGACCATGCTGCGTGAAGTTGATTCCAACGAGTTGGGAAAGTTATTTACGCGCGGCGTTGAAGACAATACACCTAAGTCGGAAATGGGTAAATTGATTCCAGGCCTAATCAAGATGGGGCAAATATTCAGCGATCAAAAGAAATTAGCTGTTGGTGACACCATCATGGTCGAATGGGTACCAGGAGTTGGTGGTGTCATTTCTGCCAAAGGAAAACCACAAGGTGAACCTTTCAAGGAACCAGAGTTTTATAACGCACTATTGCGAATTTGGCTCGGCCCAGTACCTGCTGATTACAAACTGAAAGAGGCGTTGCTAGGTCGCACAATCTAATTGTTTTTTAATGAAAGAAGGAAATCAAAAATGGAAAAAATTTGGCTAAAAAGTTACCCACCAGGCGTACCTGCTGAGATCAACCCGGAACAATACAAATCTCTGGTGCAATTGTTGGATGAATCATTCAAAAAGAATGCTGCAAATCCGTTTTCAGTGTGCATGGAAAAATGGATGACTTATAAACAGGTAGACGAACTGTCAACAGCGCTGGGCGCATGGCTGCAATCGCAAGGTTTAGAACCAGGCTCACGCGTGGCCATCATGTTGCCGAATATTCCGCAGTTTTCTGTCACCATGGCGGGCATTTTGCGTGCAGGTTATACCTGCGTCAACGTCAACCCACTCTACACACCGCGCGAATTGGAGCATCAGCTCAAAGACTCAGGCGCTGAAACCATCATCATTCTCGAAAACTTTGCCACCACATTAACGCAGATCATAGATAAAACACCAATCAAGCGTGTCGTACTGGCCACTATGGGCGATTTGCTGGGACCTGTATTTGGCAAATGGATCACGTTTGCGGTGCGCAATATCAAAAAAATGGTTCCGGCCTTTAGTTTTGACACATCCAAGGGCTTGCAGGTAACTCCTTTCAACGTTGCCATTGCCAAAGGTAAAGGTTTAAACCTCAAACCCAGTCCAGCGAATTTAGATTCGATTGCGTTTTTGCAATACACAGGTGGCACGACAGGCTTGTCAAAAGGTGCTGTCCTGACGCATCGCAATGTTGTCGCAGCCACATTGCAAGCCGAAGCTTGGTTTTTTCCAGCGGTGGAACGCATTGGTGACGTAAGCAAAATCAATATCGTTGCCGCTCTGCCGCTGTACCATATTTTTGCACTGACCACGAGCTTGCTCGCCATCCGTTGGGGCGGGTTTATCACCCTAGTTCCCAATCCACGCGACTTCCCTGGTTTTGTCAAAACACTCAAGTCACGTCCATTTCACATATTGCCTGCAGTGAACACACTGTTCAACGCACTGCTGCAAACACCGTCATTTAAGACTTTGGACTTTTCAACATTGTGCTTGTCTCAAGCTGGCGGTATGGCAGCAACCGAAGGCACCGCCAAAGCATGGTTAGCCGCAACAGGAAGTCCCATGGTGGAAGGCTGGGGCATGAGCGAGACAGTAGCCATTGGCACGAACAACCCTGTCACCAGCAAGGCATTTACTGGAACGATTGGCTTACCTCTACCCAGTATTGAAATCCATATCAAGGACGAAGCAGGCAAAAGTTTGGCCCAAGGTGAGTCTGGCGAGATTTGCATTCGCGGCCCAAATGTCATGAAAGGCTATTACAACCAAGCCGAAGAAACGGCCAAGGCATTTACCGCAGATGGTTTCATGCGCACAGGCGACGTGGGCATCATGGACGACAAAGGCTTTATTAGGATTGTTGATCGTCTTAAAGACATGATCATTGTCAGCGGCTTTAATGTCTTCCCGAATGAATTAGAGCAAACCGTCTCTCTCTGCCCAGGTGTTTTGGAATGTGCTGTGATTGGTGTGCCTGATGAAAAAACCGGTGAGGCAATCAAATTGTTTGTCATCAAAAAAGATCCAAACCTGACAGAAGAAGATGTCAAAGCTTATTGCAAACAACATTTAACTGGCTACAAAACGCCTAAATACATCGTCTTTAGAGATGATTTCCCCAAAACCAACGTCGGCAAAATTCTGCGCCGTGAGTTACGGGCTGGCAAATAATAGAGTCGGTGCACTATCTAAAAAAGCCTTGCAAATATGCAAGGCTTTTTTTTGGGCGATTGAGCATCAATACAGCGGGGGTACGGCCAATGTTGAATGGCTCATGCGAATTAGCGAGCCAACTATAATGCAATGCGCAAAATAGTTTGCCAATACCAAAATCATTCCCATGAACCCCCACGCCAATCATCCCACTTCACTATCAGCCATGCTGCGCAGTTTGTGGATGAATCGTGCGTTGATTATTCAAATGAGTCGCCGCGAAATATTGGGGCGTTACCGCGGTTCCGCCATGGGACTTTTGTGGTCGTTTCTAAACCCACTCTTCATGTTATTGGTTTACACCTTTTTCTTTGCTGTGGTATTCAAATCACGCTGGGGTGCAGTGCCCAGTGGCAGCACGGGCGCTGAAGAATCTAAAACCTTGTTTGCGGTGCTACTGTTCGCAGGCATGATCGTTCACGGCTTATTTGCTGAAGTGCTCAATCGCGCGCCAAGTCTAATACTTAGCAATGTGAACTATGTCAAAAAAGTGGTTTTTCCTTTGGAAATACTTCCTGTCATTAACATGGGCGCAGCGTTGTTTCATGCCGGCATTAGCGCAACCGTACTTGCAATCGTGTTCATTGGTGTCAACCACTATTTACATTGGACTGTCATTTTCTTGCCGCTGATCTTTTTACCGCTGGTTATCTTAACGATGGGCTTTGCATGGATGTTGGCATCACTTGGGGTTTACCTGCGCGATGTAGGTCAATTCATAGGGCTGGCTATGACAGTCATGTTGTTTTTGTCACCAGTTTTCTATCCAATTTCTGCATTGCCAGAAAAGCTAAGGCCATGGATGCACGCTAACCCATTGACATTCATCATCGAGCAAACACGTGAAGTCATCGTATGGGGAAATTTACCCAATTTCGTTGGTCTTTTTGTGTACACGCTCGTCGCAATCATTGTTGCGTGGATTGGATTTGCTTGGTTTCAAAAAACTCGCAAAGGGTTTGCAGATGTTTTGTAGTCAAACATCCGAATAAATTCACAAAATCATGGCAGAAGATATCGCAATTCATGTAGACAAGTTGAGCAAAACGTATCAGATTTTTGATACGCCAAGTGACCGCATGAAACAGTTTGTCTTGCCCAGACTGAAAAGCCTTATCGGCAGCCCTGTCAGGCCCTATTACAAAGAATTTAGAGCTTTAAATGACATCTCATTCAGTGTCAGACGCGGAGAAACTGTTGGAATATTGGGGCGCAATGGTTCTGGAAAATCAACATTACTCCAAATCATTGCAGGCACTCTGACACCCACAAATGGCACTGTGCAGACACGCGGGCGTATAGCGGCTTTGCTTGAATTGGGCTCTGGCTTTAACCCCGAATTCACGGGACGAGAAAATGTATTCTTTAATGCAGCTATATTGGGCTTGACTAAAGAAGAAATCACCGCACGATTCGATGCCATCGTCGATTTTGCTGACATCGGTGATTTTATCGATCAACCTGTCAAGACGTATTCAAGTGGCATGACGGTACGACTGGCTTTTGCCGTCCAATCGCAAATCAATCCAGACATTTTGATAGTAGATGAAGCGCTCTCAGTAGGAGATGCCAAATTTCAAGCCAAATGTTTTGACCGCCTGCGACAACTTAAAGAAAATGGCACCAGCATATTGCTGGTCACACACTCCAGTGAACAAATCGTCACCCATTGCACCCGTGCATTATTGATTGACAAAGGTATTCAACTTGAATACGGTGAGCCTAAAGCCGTTGTCAATAAATACATGGATATGCTGTTTGGAAAAGAAGCGCCATCAAAAACAACGTCGCTCGCTTCGATAGTTAGTACACATACTCCAGATATAGACGCTTCAAATCTCAGCACTGATATGGATGTCTTCGCCACACATGTTGGATACAACGAACACGAATATCGATGGGGCGATGCGCAAGCTCGCATCCTTGATTTCAAATTATGGTCTGAAAATGTTGTCTACCCTGCATCTCTTTCTACAGGGCAAAAAATTGAGTTGGCAGTTAGCATTAAGTTTATGAACGAAATCTCAAACCCAGTCTTTGGTGTCACCTTCAAGACCAAAGAAGGTGTCACCGTCTACGGCACCAATACGAATACTTTAAATTCTCAACTTCCCTCTATTTGTAAAGCAGGCCAAGTGATACAAATTCAATCGACATTCAACTGTGATTTGGCGCCAGGAGACTATTTTCTATCTTTAGGAATAGCTTCTAAACATGGTGAAGAAATCACACCACATGACAGACGTTACGATGTCATTCACCTGCAAGTTCGACCTGATGAACAATTTTTTGGTCTCGTCAACCTTGCTATGGGGATGCAAAGCAAGGTAATCGCATCATGAAAAAAATTCTGCTAGATGCTGGCTACGTTTTTGATGCACAAGTGAATGTTTGGTCTAACCCAGATTACAAAGGTATTGCATATAACGACGGTGACGAAATCGAAACTCGAATTGCCAACATCATTAGAGAAGCTCATGACATCCCGACGCTATCGACTGAACTGCGCCAAAACATCACCGACTGGCCTTCGCAATACCACCTCACCAGCGAGCGTGCCAACATCATGCGCCCATTTACAACATCCCTCAAAGATTCGCAAGTACTGGAGATTGGTGCGGGTTGTGGCGCCATTTCGCGTTTTTTAGGAGAATGTGGCGCCACCGTATTATCACTGGAAGGCAGCCCAAGGAGGGCTTCCATCGCTAGATCTCGCACCCGTGATTTAGATAATGTCACTGTCCTGACTGAGAAGTTTGATCAATTTCAGTGCACCTTTCAATTTGATGTCATCACACTGATCGGCGTATTGGAGTATGCAAACCTCTTTACACCAGGCGACAACCCTGCGTTGTCAATGTTACAACGTGTTAAACAACTCCTCAAGCCCAATGGCAAACTGATCATCGCCATTGAAAATCAATTGGGTTTGAAATACTTTGCCGGCGCGCCAGAAGACCATTTTGGTGTGCCGATGATTGGAATTGAAGGTCGATATGGTAAGAACCAAGCACAAACATTTGGACGATCAGCTCTGACGAAACTCTTGCAACAGGCTGGTTTTATAAAATCTCATTTTTTAGCACCATTTCCGGACTACAAATTACCGACATCTATCGTCACCGAAGCTGGATTTTCGCATCCACATTTTGATGCTGCCACTTTCGCAACACAAAGCGTCAGACGCGACCCACAGATGCCTGAGGTATGCCATTTTTCCCCCGAATTGGCTTGGCCAGTTTTGTTTGCCAACGATTTGGGGCTTGAATTGGCCAATTCGTTTTTAATCATCGCCTCCCCATTGACACAAGAGCTTGTTCAAACCGATGAACTAGCCTACCACTACTCGACAACACGCTTAGCACAGTATTGCAAAGAGACTATTTTTGCAAGTCAAGATTCGCAAGCAGTGACAATCGAATATCGCAGGCTTGATAAATCACCTATCAAATCAAATCAATCTGGTACATCATCGCATTCGCCCATTCAATTTGTTGCACCAGCAACTGCCACATATGTTTTAGGGACGCCACTGTCACAGGAGTTTATCAACATCATCACGCGTGATGGCTGGACATTTGATCAAATTGGGCAATTTGTTCAAAAATATTTAGCAATATTAGCGACATTGAAAGCCGCAGATCATGATTCACCATTTACCGGTACCGATTCAAATCTTATGGGTGGTGAGTACATTGATTGCATCCCACAAAATATCATGATAGATGATCAAGGAAGAGCCACTTATATTGACAAAGAATGGCAACTTGAATCACCAGTAGAAATCAAACATTTGATCTTTCGATCCATATTGATGATGTGTGCTGCCATCACACGTTTTGGAGCGCCAGCCGAGGGCAGTCGCATAACGGTATACCAATTAATCGAGCAAGCTTTTCAAGCTGCTGGATTAAAACTGAGCGATGAAGATACTTTGCGTTTTGAAGCAATTGAAAAACGCATACAGCAAGCCGTCAGCGGCATGGATACACAAACCTATTTTGAAATGCTGAAAACACGTGATCTTCCAACCAAATCTACGGGGCAATGGGCACATTTACGGCAGAAACAAATCGAAAAACTGAATCAAAGCATAGATGATTTACGAAACTCTGCCAGCTGGAGACTCATGTCGCCACTTCGATTGATTTCTGGAAAAATCAAATCGTTGCTCTCTTGATATTTTGACTAAATGACAGTTAAATTTCAAAAATTGGATGTGGGATGCGGTGCCGGAAAATGCGATCCCAGTGCGACAGGTATAGATATTTTTGCAGGTCCAGGCGTTGATTTGGTTGGCGATGCTTTGGTCATATTGCAAAGCGTGAATACACATTCTGTTGGCAGCATCTACAGTAGCCATTTTTTAGAGCACCATAACAATCCATCAGCCATTCTCAAAGAAATGGTACGTGTTGTTGTACCTGGCGGTCAGATTGAAATCCGTGTGCCTCATTTTTCTGACCCATGGTTTTATTCTGACCCTACGCATCAACATCCATTTGGTCTGTACACATTTTGCTATTACTTTGCGTACGGAAAATTCAAACGCAAAGTGCCAAGTTATGCGCTGATTGAGGGAGCAAGTATTCAGTCTATCCAATTACGCTTTGGGTCTACACGTCCCTTCTATTTCCGCCATGCGCTTAAAAAAGCTGTGCAATTGTTTGTCAATCTAAATAGTTTTACTTTAGAGTTATATGAAGAACTATTTTGAAACATACTGGCTTGCTCAGAAGTTCGCGTGCTGATTGTTAAAGAAGCAACACTGAGCCAGTAGCAACATCGGCATGAAAATCAATAAGTATCTAAGATGGCGCAGTTACTATAATTTTGCAAAACGCAAGTATTTTGATATCAAGTTTGCCAAAACTGTCTTAAAAATTGAGCAAACCACTTTCGAAGGTGTAGAAATATTGGTACGCGCCAACGAAGATGTTGGCAAAGAAATTTTGCTACAGCGATTCGAGATTGAAGAGCTGCGGTATTTGAATGAAATACTGCCAAATGATTCGGTGATATTGGACATTGGTGCAAATATTGGCCTATTCAGCTTGGTGCTAGCATCCAAATCAAAAAACATCAAAGTGCATGCTTTTGAGCCCATACAACTGAATGCGGATTTAATTTCCGTTTCCAAACAGATCAATCACCTTCACAATTTAACCATTAACAAAACCTGTGTTGGTGCTACAGATGGCTTTGTGGAATTTTCAGTCTCTACAGACAGTGCATACTCTTCCATGATTGATTCTGGCAGGAAGCAGGAAGCAGAAAAAATTATTTGCCCAGTTTGCAGGCTAGACACCTATGTGCAAGAAGCGAACATTGAGAAAATCGATTTCATCAAAATTGATGTTGAAGGCGCAGAAAAATTGGTGCTGACTGGGGCACATGCTTTATTGACTCATCAAGTATTACGACCACATTTGCTTATGCTTGAGTTGTATGATTTAAATTTGAAGCAATATGCAACTTCGGTCAACGATATTGTTCAATTCTTGAATGAATATGGCTACTCAGCATATTTCTTACGCAACAACGAATTGTTTCAATTTGACCCAGTGTTGCATGCCAATAAAATCTACAATGTATTTTTTAAATCGCTTGTCACTGCAACTTCAATGAAACTTCTTTGATGAAATGAACACGATTGATTTAATTAAACATGCGCTGCGCAAAGCCGGTTGGCAAATCAGCCGACTCACGACAATGAGCTCCTATGCTTTGCAAACAGTAAAAATTATCAAATCGCAAAACATCAATGTTGTAATCGATATCGGTGCGAATACGGGTCAATTTGGCACTGAATTAAGGGCATTTGGCTATCAAGGGAAATTGGTTTCTTTTGAGCCTTTGCCTGATGCACATCACTTACTTTCAAATCAAACTAAGCATGATGAAAAATGGCAAGTTCATCCGCGATGTGCAGTCGGAGACACAACAGGCAGTATTCAAATTAATGTGGCAGGCAACTCGGTAAGTAGCTCGGTTCTGCCGATGCTGAACAGCCATCTCAACTCTGCACCACAATCGAAGTACACCCACAGCATCAGCGCCGACATGATAACTTTGGACAGTATTTTTACTCAATACTGCAAGCCATCTGACAATGTGCTTATCAAAATTGACACTCAAGGCTACGAATGGCACGTTTTAGATGGTGCAAAAACAGTATTCAAGCATGCAAAGGACTGCTTCTAGAAATGTCATTGGTGCCGTTGTATGCGAATCAACACCTATGGCTCGATGTACTCGAACGACTACATTCATTGAATTTTGAGCTGGTTAACCTGCAGCCAGTATTTATTGATGATCAGACTGGCCACACGCTGCAATTCGATGGCTTATTTATAAAGAAACCAAATGAATAACCCAAAAATTTACGTTGCTGGTCACAATGGGATGGTTGGCTCTGCCATTGTGCGTTGTTTGGTTAGGCAAGGACAAACCAACCTTGTTTATCGCACACACACGGAAATGAACCTCACCGATCAAAGCAGTGTGAGACATTTTTTCGAGACCGAAAGACCAGACCAGGTTTATTTAGCAGCAGCAAAAGTGGGCGGCATTCATGCGAATAACACTTACCCGGCAGAATTTATTTACGACAACCTGATGGTACAAGCCAATGTCATCCATGAAGCATGGCGAGCTGGCGTTAAAAAACTCATGTTTCTGGGCTCAAGTTGCATTTACCCCAAACTTGCCATCCAGCCTATGACTGAATCGGCATTACTCACGGGCACTTTAGAACCAACCAATGAACCTTATGCGGTTGCCAAAATTGCTGGAATTAAAATGTGCGAAAGCTACAACCGGCAATATGGCAGGAGTCACGGTACTGACTTTCGCAGTGTGATGCCCACCAATCTCTATGGTCCAGGCGACAACTACCATCCCGAAAACTCTCACGTGATACCCGCCTTAATACAGCGCTTTTACGATGCTCAAGCGTGTGCCGCACCTTCTGTCACCATTTGGGGAACAGGAACACCTAGGCGAGAGTTTTTGTATGTGGACGATATGGCTGCTGCCAGCGTTTATGTGATGAATTTAGACCAATCTACTTTTCAAGCCAACACACAAGCCATGCAAAACCACATCAATGTTGGATATGGCAGCGACATCAGCATTGCTGAGCTTGCAAAATTGGTGGCTAAAACGGTTGGATATCAAGGCACGATTGATTTTGATATCAGCAAACCTGATGGCTCTCCCCGTAAATTAATGGACAGCAGCCTGTTAAATGCACTCGGTTGGCGTGCAGGTACGACGCTTGAAGCAGGATTGAAATTGGCTTGCCAAGATTTTGAAAGCCACCGCGCACTATTGCGCACTTAATTTAATTCGCACCAAGCAAACACACTGGTTGATTCGCATGAATTTTTTTAAGCTCATCAAGTTCCTGCGCATCAAACCCTTTGATTCAAGTACAGAAGCTGGTAGAAGCCAAGAACGATACCGCTTGGCACTGTGGTCATTTATTGCCAACATTTTGAGCAAATTAATGGCTTTGGCCGTCATGTTGCTCAGCATTCGCTGGACTTTGCCTTACTTGGGCGAAGAGCGATTTGGTGTATGGATGACTGTTTCAAGTTTTGCAACCATGCTCGTAGTCCTAGATTTGGGCATTGGCAACGCATTGACCAACCATGCCGCGCATGCCGCTGCGAAAGACAACCCAGATGTATTGAAAAAAACCATCAGTGGCAGTTTGGGGTTTTTATTCATCGTGTCGGTGATCATGGGATTCATCTTGAGCTTGTTGGCAACCACACTACCTTTGAACACTTTGATTAAAGTAAAGGACAACAATTTATTACCAGAGATACGCCAAGCCTTCTTGGTTTGCCATTCTTTTGGTGTAAACATATTTGGATCAGGTATGCAAAACTTTTTTCAGGTTTACAGCACCTTTGAGGTCCTGATTGCCTGCAGCTTGTTCTTTCCTCGCTTCTTTGGGTCGGCTTGGCGGCATATTTCGAAGCCAATATTCCCACATTGTTACTGGTCACATTAGGTATTCAGTCCTTAAGCGGCGTTATTTTGCTGCCATTGCTGATATCAAGAAAGCAATTTACATTTGTTGGCATTGGTCATGAGATCAAACGGCAGTACAAAACACTCTTCAAAAGTGGTTCCCTTTATTTTTTGCTGCAATTAGGTGTACTTTTAGGCGTGGGCGCAGACAGTATGATTATTTCCAGCACACTGGGTGCCGCATCAGTGGCTGTATACAGCATCGCCTATCGCTTGTTTCAAATGAGTACGCTCGCCGTTTATATGCTCAATGGACCATTGTGGGGCGCATACGCCGATGCCTATGCCCGAAAAGACACTGCGTTCATACGCATCACCTTTAAACGAAGCATGGCAGCAACCATTGCCATATCGCTTCTCATCATTCTGTTTTTACTGGTCTTTAACAAATGGATTCTTGCTGTTTGGCTCAACAATCAAGTAGATTTACCCTTGTCGCTATTATTCGCATTTGCAGCCTGGACATTTATGGAATGCATCACAGGCTCGTTCGCAATGCTTTTGAATGGACTTCACATTACTCGGCCGCAATTGGTGTCGATGGTGGTCTATATCGTCCTGTCATTGGGCATCAAGTTGCAATTTATCAATCAATTTGGTGTCATCACCATACCAATAGCTACAGCCATCGCCTATTTTGTTTCTAAAATCCTAATGTATCGAGTTATTTTCTATAAAGATATCAAAGCACGTCTTACGTAATTGCCCAAAAAAATTGCCCATTTAGTAATACCCTATCAACAATTTCACACAGTTTAGAGCAACGTCTTTTT
>JADIYY010000003.1 GCA_016705065.1 Candidatus Aalborgiella aggregata
TTGACGAAATGCTCAAGCTCTTGCAAACGGGTCATGCGCAAAGCAGCATTGACACACTCAAAGCATTGGGCATGGCCAAGGGAATTTACCCACTGTTGGACGTGGTGGTGGAACGCGCCGACCAAACCTTGGTGCGCGTGGCATTGGAAGACACCGACCGCCGTGTGGGCGAAGGCAAACCCGTTGTCGCCAGCTTCCTGTTGGCGTGCGTGCTGTGGGCCGATGTGCGCGATGGATGGGCTGCCAGATTGCGTCAGCAGCAACACAGCCACCCTGCGCTGCAAGACGCGATTGACGATGTGTTCAATGCCCGCATAGGCGATGTATCTGGCCGCGGCAAACTGGCCGCCGACATGCGCGAGATTTGGATGATGCAACCCCGTTTTGAAAAGCGCGTGGGCAACACGCCTTTTGGCATGGTGGACCAGCCGCGCTTCAGAGCCAGTTTTGACTTCATGCGACTGCGTGCGGATGCAGGTGAAGTGGACGAAGCCTTGGCCGAATGGTGGCAAGAATTCAGCATGGCCAGCGACGAAGTGCGCGAAGACTTGGTGGACCAAGTGCGGCAAGAGCAACGCGAAGCGCAAAAAAACAAACCAAAATCAAGCGCAAAAAGCAAGACAGCTAACAATGATGCAGCGAGCGACACAGGTGATTTCGACGAAACAATTGACGCGCCCACCAACACCGACCCTGCCAAAAAACGCAGACGCAGAAAGCGCGGTGGTGTGAAAAAAGCCAACCCCGCTTTTGTACCGAATCCAAGCGATGGAGCAACAGAATAAAAGTATTCCGTTCGTCCTGAGCTTGGCTATGGGTTCATGATGCCTAAGACGACACCCCAACGCGTCACCGCCTACATTGCTCTGGGTGCAAATTTAGGTGCAACTTTAGCAGCCAACGCACAAGCCGTGCGCGATGCCATCCAAACCATTCACGCTCTGCCCCATGTGCAAGTCACCCAGCAATCATCGCTCTACCAAACAGCGGCAATGGAGTCACTACCAGGTGCACCCAAAAGCCCGGACTACATCAACGCTGTCATTGAAGTTTCGTGCACCAAGCCAGCACAATGGTTGCTTGAACAGCTACAAAAAATAGAGCAAAGCGCAGGCCGCGAACGCCCCTACAAAAACGCACCCCGCACGCTGGACTTGGATATCTTGCTTTTTGGTGATGAAAAAATTGATACTGAAACTTTGACAGTTCCGCATCCGCGCATGTGGCAACGGGCGTTTGTTTTAGTGCCTTTGGCAGAGATTGCGCCGCAACTTGTGAATGCTGCGCAATTGGAGAAAATTCGGTCGCAGCATCTTGAAAAATATCCGACTCAAACCCTCCGCGCTGCGCCAACAAATTAACTTGCTACCGAAAACAATTGAACACTTTCAGTCCTAATATGGAAACGTGTAGCTGTGTCCTTCTACCAAATTTGGCCATCCTGTCGTTGTCAAATCATGCCCCTGACAGTCGGTCCACTTAATGGTATGCGTCCCCGCATTGGCAGCACGAGATGCGCTTTTCTCACCTGGTAAAAGTGGCCCCATATTTACACCGTCCCAGATAGCACAAACTGTTTTGTTCGTTGAATCGTTCCTGAATGCAACGGTTGCATCGTCAGATGAATCGCCACCACACCCAACGACTGAAAACGCCATACCTATCAACAATGCAATCAGACCTATTTGCTTTCTCATCATATTCTCCTTGGTTAAAAATACAATTTCATCTTGGCACTTTGAATACGTGCAGTGTTGACCAAGGTCAAACTTAAGGCTAGAAGAAATTGATTTTTGTCAAAGGCAGAATATTTGATTTGCAGACACGATTGCACACCGCAGAAGGCAAGATGTGCGCATCAATTTGCGTTTAAAACCCCACCTTACCGCGCCACATATCCGCCCACATGCGCCAGTCGCCGATGAAGCTGTAGAAGGGGTATTTGAAGGTGGCGGGGCGGTTGTGTTCGAAGAAGAAATGGCCGACCCATGCGAAGGCGTAGCCTTGCAACAATCCATAGAGGATGAGCATGGGGTTGCGCGTGACTATGGCCATGACAATCAGCACAAAGCCGATGCTGGTGCCGATGAAGTGCAAACGGCGGCAAGTGCTATTGCTGTGCTCGCCCAGGTAAAAAGGGTAAAACTCGGCAAAGCTGCCGAAGCGTTTTTCTGTTGCGCTATCGCTCATGTTGCATCCTCCTAGTT
Source organism: Candidatus Aalborgiella aggregata (assembly GCA_016705065.1). Lineage (GTDB taxonomy): Bacteria > Pseudomonadota > Gammaproteobacteria > Burkholderiales > Burkholderiaceae_C > Aalborgiella > Aalborgiella aggregata. Next base: position 2,208 of record JADIYY010000003.1, read on the forward strand.
GCCCACATCAACGCAGGCAAAGGAAGATGTTACCCGAAGTTCTCTGAAATCGACAAAGGGTTTAAACCGACCACTTGGCGATCAATTGCTCCACGCGCGTGCTGTCGTAGCTTTCAAAGGGCTGGTGAATCCACGGGTTGGTGGGCAGGTGTTCGACGGAATAATCAGCTTGGAAAGCAGAAACGCCTTTGGTCCACAACACCGCGCTGCGTAGCTCGGTGATGGGTGCATAGTTATTTTTCAGCTGGTCAATGACTTTAATCAAGGTGTGGCCGGTGTCGGCCAAATCGTCCACCAACAAAACCTTGCCAGCGATTTCGCCTTTGGGTGTGGTGATGTAACGGGCAATGTCCAAAGCGCCTTGTTGCGTACCCGCCTCTGCACGGTATGAGCTGGTGGACATGATGGCCAAAGGCACATCAAAAATGCGCGACAAAATATCACCCGGACGCATACCACCGCGTGCCAAGCACAAGATGGTGTCGAACTTCCAACCCGATTGGTGGATTTTGATGGCGAGTTTTTCTACCAAATTGTGGTATTCGTCATAGCTCACGTACAGGTGTTTGCCGTCTTCAGTCAACATGGTTCAGTTCCTTGATTTAATTTCTCGTTAAAACACTTACTACAAACATTTTTCCCGTAATGCTACAAAATTAATAGCATACTAGGCAATAAATACGCCGGCTACAGGCCAATTTCTTATAAATTTTCACTTGCATTGAGTTCAAATTAGACTTCAAACGGATGCTGCATCATGATGGTGTGGTCGCGGTCTGGGCTGGTGGACACAACGTGAATCGGCACACCTGTCACTTGCTCAATGCGCTCTAAATATTTTTTGGCGTTGGCTGGCAATTTGGCGTAATCGGTCACACCCACACTTGATTCGGTCCAGCCAGGAATGGTTTCATAAATCGGTACGCAGCGCTCAATGTCGTCTGCACCCATAGGCAAGATGTCGATGGTTTGGCCGTCCAAAGTGTAGCCGGTGCAGAGTTTCAACTCGGTTAAACCGTCCAGCACATCCAATTTGGTGATGCACAAACCGGTGATGCCGTTGACTTGTGCTGAGCGCTTCAAGAGTGCCGCATCAAACCAACCACAGCGGCGATAGCGCCCTGTTACCGTGCCGCGCTCTGCGCCCACGGTGCTCATGTGATAGCCGGGTGTGCCTTCTTTTTGCCATTCCAATTCAGTTGGGAACGGGCCGCCACCGACGCGTGTGCAATACGCCTTGGTGATACCCAACATGTAGTGCAATAAATTCGGTCCCACGCCTGAGCCTGCCGCCGCATTGCCTGCCACGCAGTTGCTGGATGTGACGAAGGGGTAAGTGCCGTGGTCAACGTCCAAGAGCGTGCCTTGCGCGCCTTCAAACAACATGTTCACACCGGCTTTGTGCGCTTCATTCAATTCGCGTGACACGTCAGCCATCAGCGGCTTCAAGAGTTCAGCTTGTTTCATCGCATCCGCGTAAATGGGTTCAAACTCCAATGCGGTAGCACCCAAATAAGTGGCGAGCACATGGTTGTGCAAGTTCAACAATTCACGCAACTTGGTGGCAAAGCGCTCTGGGTATTTCAGGTCTTGCACACGCAAAGCGCGGCGCGCAATTTTGTCTTCATACGCAGGGCCAATGCCTTTGCCAGTGGTACCAATTTTTTCTGCGCCACCTTTGCTGCGCTTGGCTTCGCGGGCTGCGTCCAAAGCTTCGTGGAAAGGCAAAATTAATGGGCAAGCTTCGCTCACGCGCAGGCGTGAACGGACTTCAACACCGTTGCTTTCTAAGCCTTCGATTTCTTTGAACAAGTGACCCACATTGACCACCACACCGTTACCGATGTAGCACTTCACACCTGGGCGCATGATGCCGCTGGGAATCAAGTTGAGCGCTGTTTTGACGCCATTGATTACCAAAGTGTGGCCAGCATTGTGGCCACCTTGAAAGCGCACCACACCGCCAGCGCTTTCGGTTAACCAGTCCACCAATTTACCTTTACCTTCATCGCCCCATTGTGTGCCGACCACAACAACATTACGACCTACTTTTTTAACTGCTTGATTCATTGCACTTGTTCCATTCACCTAAAACTGTATTAAATCGCCTTCACTTGCCACTGCCCCGCTACCTCTACCAAGGCGCGGTCGCAGTTGAATTCATCCACTTCACTTTCATGCCCAGGCAACACGCACACCACCGTTTCGCCGGATTGACGCAAACGGTTGATGGCTTCTTGCAAGGGCTTAGATTCGCCCCATGGTGCACGAATCGCGGCTTTGAGTGGACGTGGCGCCACCGCCCTGACCAATTCTTTGATGTCCAAACTAAAACCCACTGCAGGTCGGTTGCGACCAAACACGGCACCCACTTCGTCATAGCGACCACCGCGCACCAATGAATCGGGCGCACCTTTGGCGTACATGGCAAAACGCGCACCGCTGTAATAAGCGTAGCCACCCAAATCTGCGAGGTCAAATGTCACCTTCGCATCCTTGATTTGCGCCGCCAACCACTTCAAATTTGATAGCACTTCAGGTAATAAACACGCTGGCGAAAGGGCTTTTTCAGCCTCATCCAAAACTTTGTAGTCGCCATACAGTTGTACCAGTGCCAACAACGCTTGTTGCACGGCTTTGGGGAAAGATTTTGTTAGAGCAGCCAGTTCACTGGCATCCTTATCTGCCAATGCGGCATGAATTTGCAGCATGTGCGATTCTGGCAATACCTGTTGCACGCAGGCCGCCGACAACAAATGGCGCACGATGCGCGCATCGGACAAATCGACACTCACGTCACTGACTTGCGCCACCTTCAAACTGTCCAGCGCCAAAAGCAACACTTCCACATCTGCCTCACGACCCGCGTGGCCGTAAATTTCAGCACCAAATTGCAAAGGTTCGCGGGTTGATTGCGGACGGTCCGGCCGGGTGTGCAGCACGCTGCCGGCATAGCACAGGCGGGTCACGCCTTTGCGGTTGAGCAAATGGGCATCAATGCGTGCCACTTGCGGCGTGGTGTCGGCACGCAGGCCCAAGGTACGGCCTGAGAGTTGATCGACCAGTTTGAATGTTTGTAAATCCAGTGCTTCGCCCGTTCCGGTGAGCAAGGACTCCAAATGCTCCAGCATCGGCGGCATCACCAACTCGTAGCCATAGCCACGAGCGGTATCGAGCAAGCTGCGTCTCAGCTCTTCGATATGCCTAGCCTCGGATGGCAACACATCGGCAATATGATCAGGAAGCACCCAAGCGGACATAGCGATAGTTTTGCGTTTTAGGCAGGCTGTTAAAACCTAGATTTTACAGGCAAGCGCGGGGGCAAATTTCTTTATCGAGGCAGAACGCTGCTACCCATCAAAAACGCATCCACTGCCCGTGCGGCTTGGCGGCCTTCGCGTATCGCCCAAACGACCAAACTTTGGCCACGGCGAATGTCGCCTGCGGCAAATACTTTAGCGACGTTGGTGGCATAGCCACCCACTTCGTCCATGCTGGCTTTGGCGTTGCCACGCGCATCTTTGTCGATGCCAAACGCATCCAACACAGCGGCTACTGGCGATACAAAACCCATGGCCAACAAAACCAAATCGGCTTTGTGTTCTTGCTCGGTGCCAGGCACTTCCACCATCTTGCCGTCTTTCATTTCAATGCGCACAGTGGTGAGGCTGGTGACCTTGCCACCTTTGCCGTTAAATGATTTGGTGGATATCGCATATTCTCGCGCCAACAAACCTTTGTCAGTGCCTTCATCGTGGCTGGAGCTGGTGCGCAATTTGATCGGCCAGTAGGGCCATGTCATGGGGCGGTTTTCTTCCACAGGTGGTTGTGGCATCACTTCAAATTGCGTGACATTGACTGCGCCATGGCGGATGCTGGTACCGACGCAATCCGAACCTGTATCACCACCGCCGATGACGATGACGTGCTTGCCATCTGCACGCAGTTGGTCTTTGACTTTGTCGCCAGCGTTGACTTTGTTTTGCTGAGGCAAAAACTCCATCGCAAAATGGATACCGCTTAACTCACGGCCTGGCACAGGCAAGTCACGCGATTGCTCTGCACCACCGGTTAAGAGCACGGCATCAAAATCTTTTTGCAATTGCGCAGGGCTGATGGTTTCTTTGGACCAGTTGGTCACCTTGCTGTCTTTGCCCAATGAATCCGATGCACTGCCAACGAGCACGCCCAAACGGAAAGTCACACCCTCAGCTTGCATTTGCTCCATGCGGCGGTCGATGTGTGATTTTTCCATTTTGAAATCTGGAATGCCATATCGCAGCAAGCCACCTGCGCGATCGTTTTTTTCAAACAAGGTGACCGCATGACCGGCACGCGCCAACTGCTGTGCTGCTGCCAAGCCGGCAGGACCTGCACCCACCACGGCCACTTTTTTACCTGTTTTGTTTTTTGCGGGCATGGGCTTGACCCAACCCTCAGACCACGCGCGGTCAATGATGGCGTGTTCAATGGATTTGATACCAACCGCATCGTCGTTCACATTCAAGGTACATGCCGCTTCACAGGGTGCGGGGCAAATACGACCTGTGAATTCGGGGAAGTTATTGGTGCTGTGCAACACGTCAATCGCTTCTTGCCAATCGGCTGGCTGACCGTGGTACACCAAGTCATTGAAGTCTGGAATGATGTTGTTCACAGGGCAACCGTTGTTGCAAAACGGTGTGCCGCAATCCATGCAACGCGCCGCTTGCGTCTTGGCTTGCTTGTCGTCCAAACCAATCACAAATTCTTTGTAATGCTTGAGGCGTTCAGTCACAGGCTTGTAGCCCTCTTCTAAACGTTCAAACTCCATAAAGCCAGTTACTTTACCCATGATGATGTCCTGAATTTGGTTTCAATGATTTGTTTACTATAAATTTAATAGCAGTCTAGGCAATATTTACGCCGGCTGAGGTGCTTTTTTATCAATATTTTTAGCCGATGCCTTGGCACTTGCGGCTGCCATCTCGCCCAAAGCGCGCTTGTATTCGGTCGGGAAAACTTTGACAAATTTGCCGCGTGCAGTGTCCCAGGTATCCAAGAGCTCGCGCGCACGCTTGCTGCCGGTCCAGCGGTGTTGGTCGTCTAACAACTGCTTGAGTTGCACTTCATCTGTTTGGCCTTTGTTCCAAATGGCTTTGTCGACAGTGGCTGTTTGCTCGGCATCGGTGAGCACCTTGTCCAAGCTCACCATGGCTGTGTTACAGCGTGACGCAAACTGTCCATCTTCGTCATAGACATACGCAATGCCACCACTCATGCCCGCTGCAAAGTTGCGCCCAGTTTTGCCCAGAACCACCACTGTGCCGCCGGTCATGTATTCACAACCGTGGTCGCCTGTACCCTCGACCACTGCAGTCGCGCCTGACAGACGCACCGCAAAGCGCTCGCCCGCCACACCGCTGAAGAATGCTTCACCGCTGGTGGCACCGTACATCACGGTGTTGCCCACAATGGTGTTGCGTGTCGCCTCGCCACGGAAATCCAAACTTGGGCGCACCACGATGCGGCCACCCGACAAACCTTTGCCGGTGTAGTCATTCGCATCGCCAATCAAATACAAGGTGATGCCTTTGGCCAAGAACGCGCCGAACGATTGCCCGCCAGTGCCTTCAAGCTGAATGCGGATGGTGTCGTCTGGCAAACCTTCTGGGTGCACTTTGGTCAATGCGCCAGACAGCTTTGCACCGAGCGAACGGTTCACATTGCGAGCCACTTCCATGAACTTGACTTTCTCACCACGCTCAATCGCAGGTTTGGATTTTTCAATCAGCACGTTATCCAAACTGCGCTCCAAACCATGCTCCTGTGTAGCCACATGGAAACGTGGCACATCAGCAGGCACGGCTGGCACAGCAAACAAACGACCAAAATCGAGGCCTTGGGCTTTCCAATGCTCAACGCCTTTTTTCATGTCCAGCAAATCAGCGCGGCCGATCAAATCGTCAAACTTGCGAATGCCCAACTGCGCCATGATGTGACGCACTTCTTCAGCGATGAAGAAGAAATAGTTGACCACATGCTCTGGCTTGCCGGTGAATTTTTTACGCAGCTCAGGGTCTTGTGTTGCCACACCCACTGGGCAGGTATTCAAGTGGCATTTGCGCATCATGATGCAGCCTTCCACCACCAAGGGTGCCGTGGCAAAGCCAAATTCATCCGCACCCAAAAGTGCGCCAATCGCCACGTCGCGACCGGTTTTCATTTGCCCATCGGCTTGCACACGAATGCGGCCACGCAAGCGGTTCAGCACCAGCGTTTGCTGTGTTTCGGCCAAGCCAATTTCCCATGGGCTGCCGCAATGTTTGATGGACGACCATGGCGATGCGCCTGTGCCACCATCGTGACCAGCAATCACCACATGGTCAGCCTTGCACTTGGCCACACCTGCGGCAATCGTGCCCACACCCACTTCGGCCACCAATTTCACACTGATGTCAGCATGCGGTGCCACGTTTTTCAAGTCGTGAATCAATTGCGCCAAATCTTCAATCGAATAAATATCGTGGTGCGGTGGTGGCGAAATCAAGCCCACACCGGGCACAGAGTGGCGCAATTTACCAATGTAGTTGGACACCTTTGTTCCAGGCAATTGGCCGCCCTCACCCGGTTTGGCGCCTTGCGCCATTTTGATTTGAATCTGATCGGCGCTGCTCAAGTATTCCGCTGTGACACCAAAGCGACCTGAAGCAACTTGCTTGATTTTGGAGCGCATGGAATCGCCCTCGCTCAAGGTGTAGTCCACTTCAAACGTTTCTTTACCCAAAAGGTCAGACATGGTTTGACCTTGCTTGATTGGAATGCCTTTGAGCTCATTGCGGTAACGCGCTGGGTCTTCACCACCTTCACCGGTGTTGCTCTTGCCGCCCATGCGGTTCATGGCCACTGCCAATGTGGAATGGGCTTCGGTTGAAATTGAACCCAAAGACATGGCACCAGTAGCAAAGCGTTTGACAATTTCTTTGGCTGGTTCCACTTCGTCCACCGAAATGGCTTTACTGGGGTCGATCTTGAATTCAAACAAACCGCGCAAGGTCATGTGACGCTTGGATTGATCGTTGATGATTTGCGCGTATTCTTTGTACGTGTTCCAGTTGTTGGCGCGCGTGCTGTGCTGCAATTTTGCAATTGCATCCGGTGTCCACATGTGTTCTTCACCACGTGTTCGCCATGCGTACTCGCCACCCGTTTCCAAACGGTTGGCCAGCACAGGGCTGTTGCCAAACGCGGCTTGGTGCATGCGTATACCTTCTTCTGCTATTTCAAAAATGCCAATACCTTCCACACGGCTTGATGTGCCAGTGAAGTATTTGTTGATGGTTGCAGAATTCACACCTATGGCTTCAAACAGTTGTGCACCGCAGTAGCTCATGTAGGTGCTGACACCCATTTTGGACATGATTTTGGACAAGCCTTTGCCAACCGCTTTGACATAGTTGTAGATGGCTTTGTCGGCGCTCAATTCGCCTGGCAATTCTTTGCAAATGTCGGCCAATGTTTCCATTGCCAAATACGGGTGAACCGCTTCGGCTCCATAGCCAGCCAACACGCCAAAGTGGTGCACTTCGCGTGCAGAACCTGTTTCCACCACTAGGCCAGCATTGGTACGCAAACCTTCGCGCACCAAGTGTTGGTGAATGGCAGACAAGGCCAGCAACGCAGGAATCGCCACTTGCGTTTGATTCACAGCGCGATCGCTGATGATCAATATGTTATTCCCACCTTTGATGGCATCCACCGCTTGCGCGCACAAAGAAGCTAATTTGGCTTCAACGCCTTCATCACCCCACACCAAGGGGTAAGTGATGTCCAATGTGCAGCTGCGGAATTTGCCGTTGGTATGCTTTTCAATATTGCGCAACTTGGCCATATCAGCAAAATTCAGCACCGGCTGGCTCACTTCTAAGCGCATCGGTGGGTTGACATGGTTGATGTCAAGCAAATTGGGTTTAGGACCGATGAAGGAAACCAATGACATCACAATCGCTTCACGAATCGGGTCAATCGGTGGATTGGTCACCTGCGCGAACAACTGTTTGAAATAGTTGTACAGCGGTTTATTTTTATCAGACAACACTGCTAAGGGACTGTCATTACCCATTGAGCCAATGGCTTCTTCACCTGCTGTGGCCATGGGCGCAATCAAAAACTTGATGTCTTCTTGAGTGAAACCGAAGGCTTGTTGTAAATCCAATAGTGATTCAGTGCTGGGTTTGGCATCAGCTGCTGTTGCAGCCACATCATCCAATTTAATGCGCAAATTATCAATCCATTGTGTGTACGGTTTGCTGTTGGCAAGATTGGCCTTTAACTCTTCGTCATCAATCATGCGACCTTGCTCTAGATCGATCAAAAACATCTTGCCTGGTTGCAAACGCCACTTGCGCACAATTTTGTTTTCAGGCACTGGCAGCACGCCAGACTCTGAACCCATGATGACCAAATCATCATCGGTGACGCAATAACGGCTTGGTCGCAATCCATTTCGGTCCAAGGTAGCGCCAATTTGACGACCATCGGTAAACACGATGCTTGCTGGACCGTCCCATGGCTCCATCATGGCGGCATGGTATTCGTAGAACGCTTTGCGTCGTGCATCCATGGTGGTGTGTTGTTCCCAAGGCTCTGGAATCATCATCATCACCGCTTGGCTAATGGGATAGCCAGCCATGGTGAGCAACTCTAAACAGTTGTCAAATGTGGCTGTATCAGATTGATCAGCAAAACTGATGGGGTATAACTTTTGCAAGTCCGCGCCCAGAACGGGAGACGACATTACGCCCTCACGTGCTTTCATCCAGTTGTAGTTGCCTTTGACAGTGTTGATTTCGCCGTTATGCGCCACATAGCGATAAGGGTGCGCCAATGGCCATTCTGGGAAGGTGTTGGTAGAGAAACGTTGATGTACCAAGCCCAGTGCCGAAACGCAACGTTCATCTGATAAATCAAGATAGTATGTGCCCACTTGATCAGCCAACAGCAATCCCTTATAGACGACTGTACGGCTGGACATGCTGGGCACGTAATATTCTTTGCTGTGTTTCAAATTCAAATTTTGAATATTGGCACTGGCTGTTTTGCGAATCACGTACAACTTGCGCTCCAGCGCATCTTGCACAATCACATCGTTGCCACGGCCAATGAATACTTGTCTCAAAATGGGCTCTTTTGCACGAACTGTGGGTGACATGGGCATATCGCGGTTCACCGGTACGTCGCGCCATCCCAAGAGGACTTGACCTTCTGCCTTGATGGCGCGTTCCATTTCTTGTTCACAAGCCAAACGACTGGCGTGCTCTTTGGGCAAGAAAACCATGCCCACGCCGTATTCACCCGCCGCAGGTAACGCGACATTTTGTTTCGCCATTTCTTCGCGATAAAGTGCATCTGGCAATTGAATCAAGATGCCTGCACCATCACCCATCAATTTATCTGCGCCCACAGCACCCCGATGGTCTAAGTTTTCTAAAATTTTGAGCGCGTTCTTAACGATGTCGTGCGATTTCTTCCCTTTGATGTGCGCGACAAAGCCTACACCGCACGCATCGTGCTCTTGCTTACCAGCGTACAAACCGTTTTGAGTTAGATGCGCAACTTCTTGCATATGCGTCAAAGCAGGGGTCAAAGTTGGGGTCGAAATGATGTTTGTCATAGCGCAGTCCTTGGTCACCGAATCTAAAAATGGGGAATTGATTTTACTGCACTGCAACATGCTTGCCAATAAATTTAATTAGGGTCAGAACCTAATTAATAACAAACCAAACTAACAGCTATGTTAATTAGGGACACATTAAATATGCTTCAATTTCAAATTGAAGACTGTTTTCCCTGTTTCATTATTTCTGGATTTTGACTTCTTGCTCAAGCCATTTCGGTAAATCACGCAATTTGGCCTCGCCACTTGTATCAAATCCGCTGATACCAATGCGCAAAAGAACATCTTTGCCAGAATTTGTAGTCGACATCGCCAACAATTCTCTTTGTATTGCCTGAATTTGAAGTGGGCTAATTTTGTTGGATGCTACCAATGGGAAATAGGGTTGTGCAACGCTTTTGTGCAAGATGCGATCCCCTTTTTTCTCCCAATTTTTACCCACGCCTGAATACGAAGCCACCGCACCGACATCGGCAAATTTATTATCTAAGTAGAAAGCAACAGCTGCTTGCTCTTTGACAAAAGTGACCGATTTTTCTTTCTCTAAATCAATTCCTTGGCTACGCAATTCTGCCGTACAAAATTTTGTCATATAAGCAACTTTTTCAGGCAAAGCGATTTTTTTACCTTTGATTTCAGACAAAGCTTTCACTGGCGAATCTTTTTTAACAAGGATAAAGCATTGCCCATCGGGTTTGGCATGGGCAACGTAACTGTATCCGCTGTCACGCATGGCACGTGCGGGGTAATCGCTGGGCCGCGCCATGGCAAAGGCATAACGATTGGTTTTGAGACCTTCTTCCAAAGTTGCGAAATCGCGTACAAACACGACATTGACATTGGCACGTATACCACGACCAATTGCATCACCAACATCTTTGTACTTTGCAATCACTTGTGCCGCATCCAGTCCGCCCGATGTGCCTTCGCTGATACCCAAGAGTAATGCTTGCGCCTGCACTGAGTTGGCCAATAAACCGTAAATGACTAACGATAAGCTACTTAAATATTTGCGCATTCAATTTCTTTCAAAATGACGATGAACTGAGCATAACGGATGGCTCACCCTTTGCAAAAAAATAATATCATTATTTCGTGCCGAATTGGCAACGCTTAATTACACAGATATTGATTTGCTCTTAACAGGGCGTCCTGCTGACTTCTTTATGACACGTCTTTCAGTCAATTCTTGAACTTTCGTTACGAATGATGGGGTTCCATGAACCCAGCCCTTGAGAATAGCATCGCGTATTTCCGATTGACGCGAAGAGCCTATCCCACATTTGACCAATTCAGCGTATTTCATCTCGCGTGCAAAAGGTGTATTACCCAAGTCCCAGTAAGCAGCATGCGGTGCAAGTAGTTTATCAAAGTGATGCTTGACGCCCTGTCCAATGAAATAAGCATGGCTAGTCCAAACATATTCCGTAGCTTGAGCTACCAAACCTGCACGCACTGGACTCGTATCCATATAAACCATGACGTCCAGCAAATCTCTATCGGCATCAATGACCGTCGATTTATACCGTCCGTCCCAAAGTGTACCGCTGCGACCATGCAAGTTGTTGAACCACCTGACATATGAACGCCCAATGGCTTGCATCATGAGTGGTAAGCCATCCACTGATTGGGGTGTTGCCAAAAAATAAAAATGATCGGGTTGCAGTGCGTAAGCGTTGATGTCTACATTGAATTTTCGCGAGTTGTCTGACAATAGATTCAGCATCATTTCATAATCAGTTGCTGAAGTGAAAACTGTCTGTCCATTGTTCCCACGTTGCAAGATGAGATGCGTATAACCAGCCAAACTTAAACGTGGAAGACGTGCCATTTTTCTTGTGAAACTATATCAAGACAAACAGCGGTATCGCCCAATCTACTCGCCACCTTTGTAAAACGGCATCTCCCATTTCAGTTCATAGGTTTTACCCAAATGCTCAATTTGAATGATGCGGTCGATAAAGTTTGGACCAGCTGTCGATATAAAGTATTCACCAGACTGTGTTCGTTTTGGTCCCAGAACATTATTGCTAAACATCGGCTTCAGACCCAAATCCATCTCTTGTAACCCAGCGCCCCAACTGTCTTCACTGTTGCCCTTTCTAACTCCGAACATGGTGCCTGCACCATGTCGCAGTCCCAACGCCATGCGTTTAACAGTGACAGGTTCACTGCTCACATTTCTGTACGTAATTTGGTAAAAATCCGTTTCAAATTTTTCTGGGTCGCGACTTGGCTTGGTATTGGGATTTTTTTGTCGCTTCCCGTTATAGACTTGTTCGATGACAAAAATCTCTTTGCCAGCAGCATCAAGTGCTGCAACACGAATAGGATCGCGCGCTTGCGCAGCAGTGCTCATCAAACACAATGTGATGGAAATCAGTATCCAAAAATGTTTAAACATCATATGATTCCTTCTGCATTGACAATGCACAACAAAAGTATCGCATTAAAAAAGCCGTCAGACTCACATCTGACGGCTTTTTTTAATGAAGCAATCTGATTTTATAAGCCTGCAGATGCCCTCAATGCAGCAACCTTGTCAGTCTTTTCCCATGTGAATTCGGGCTCATCGCGACCGAAATGGCCATAGGCAGCTGTTTTTTCGTAGATGGGGCGCAGCAAGTCAAGCATTTGAATGATGCCTTTTGGACGCAGGTCAAAATGTTCTTGCACCAATGCTGACAATTTTTCGTCAGACATCACGCCTGTGCCTTCTGTATAAACAGTGACGTTCATCGGTTTGGCCACGCCAATCGCGTATGCAACCTGGATTTGGCATTGCTTGGCCAAGCCTGCTGCCACAATGTTTTTAGCCACATAGCGTGCTGCATAGGCTGCAGAACGGTCTACCTTGGATGGGTCCTTTCCACTGAACGCACCACCACCATGTGGGCATGCGCCACCGTAGGTGTCAACAATGATTTTGCGACCAGTTAAACCGCAGTCACCTTGTGGGCCACCCACAACGAAGCGGCCAGTAGGGTTGATGAGGTATTTGGTATCTTTCAACCATTCTTTTGGCAACACAGGCTTGATGATTTCTTCAATGATGGCTTCGGTGAATGATGCCTTCATTTTGTGCTGTGTTTCAGACTGATCAGGATCGTGCTGACTTGAAAGCACCACGGTATCGATGCCAACAGGTTTGCCATCGACATAGCGCATGGTCACTTGGCTTTTTGCGTCTGGGCGCAAAAATGGCAAGCGTCCGTCTTTGCGCAATTGCGCTTGGCGCTCGACCAAACGGTGTGCATAGTAAATGGGTGCTGGCATCAAATCTGGCGTTTCGTCGCATGCATAACCAAACATCAAACCTTGGTCACCCGCACCAATATTGAGGTGGTCGTCGGATGCGTGATCCACACCTTGGGCGATGTCGTTCGACTGCTTGTCGTACGCGACTAAAACAGCACAGCCTTTGTAGTCGATACCGTATTCGGTGTTGTCGTAACCGATGCGCTTGATGGTGTCACGTGCAACTTGGATGTAATCCACATGCGCATTGGTGGTGATTTCACCCGCCAAAACAACCAAACCCGTGTTGCACAATGTCTCAGCCGCGACACGGCTCAGTGGGTCTTGTTTGAAAATTGCATCCAGAATCGCATCTGAAATTTGATCAGATACTTTGTCTGGATGACCTTCGGATACAGATTCAGAGGTAAATAAAAAATCGCTCGCCATAAAAAAACTCCAATAAAGTTAAAGGACGCGTTGCCTAACTTTTTGGAGTGAGCCTCTTTGAGCTGTGGCGAACGCTTTAGCAGATATCTTTAACGTCGCCCTGCAAGTAGTTCAGTTAACTCAGCGACAGGCGTATTTTAACAAAATTTGGAACTATTTGCCTAGATAATTGAGCCAATGATTTTCGTCTTCAAATGCTTCTCTTTTCTGCCTCTGTGGCTGGCACACGGTATCGGTTCTGTTTTGGGCTGGGTCGTTTTTGCTTTGTCGCCCTCATACAGAAACCGTTTCTTGCAAAACAGCCAGCAAGCCGGGTATTCATTTACTGCGGTCAAGGGCGCAATACCCAGTGCGGGTCGCATGGTTGCGGAGCTGCCTAAACTGTGGATGAACAACAAAGGCAAATCCCAAGGCAAAGCAGAAGCTCCATTTCTATGCAACGATTTTGGTGTGGTTGAAAAGGCTTATGCAACTGGCAAGGGCGTTATTTTTCTAACCCCACATTTGGGATGTTTCGAGATGATAGGTCAAGCTTGGGCACAAAACTTTGGTGCACGCTTTGGCCCATTCACTGTGTTGTTTCGACCCGCACGCAAAGCATGGATGAGCGATTTGGTGGCGAATTCGCGCAACCGTTCTGGACTGGCCACCGTGCCCACCAACTTGGCTGGTGTTCGGCAAATGATCAAAGCACTGCGAAAGGGTCAAGCCGTTGGTTTGTTGCCCGATCAAGTGCCGCCCGATGGCATGGGCGTGTGGGTGCCGTTTTTTGGTAAAGATGCTTATTCGATGACATTGGCTGCGCGACTGCATGCCCAAACGGGGGCGACTGTTTTGGTGGGCTGGGGTGAACGCTTACCGTGGGGACGCGGTTTTGCTTTGCACTTTCGTGAACTGACTGCCGCATGGAGTGACGATCTCGAAACGGCGGTCGGACAAATGAACATCGAAATGGAAGCGTTGATTCGCAGTTGCCCAACGCAATATCTATGGGGTTATGGCCGCTACAAAACGCCGCGAAAAGAGAATTTAACTGTGGAGACGGTGCAAGGATGAATGAGCTACTGGCTTATTTGGGTATTGCTTTCATACGCCTGTTAGCCTTGTTGCCCTTGTCGTGGATACGTGCATTGGGGCGAGCATTGGGTGTTTTGTTTTTCCACACTATTCGTTCACGCCGACACATTGCCACTGTCAATTTGAAATTGTGTTTCCCGGTGTTGACAGATGCACAAATTAAAAAATTGGTGCGCGAACACTTTGTTTACTTTATGCAAGCTTTACTGGATAGAAGCTGGCTGTGGCATGGTCGGCCAGATGTCACTTTAAAAAGATTAAAAATCACAGGTGCTGTCCATGAATTGCAGAACAACGAACCTGTTGTTTTGTTTGTGCCACACTTTGTTGGCATGGATGCGGGTAACACCGCTTTCACGCAGCAAATACAGCGCAAACTCATCACCATTTACACCAACCAATCCAACAAAACCATTGATGCTTGGATATTGAAGCGGCGCGCACGTTTCGGCAACATCCGATTGTTTGGTCGCATTGCAGGGGTCAAAGAAATCATTGCAGCACTGCGTTCAGGTGAAATGCTGGGCATTTTGCCGGACATGAATTTTGGCCCGCAAGAATCGATTTTTGTGCCGTTTTATGGTATTCCAACCTGCACCATACCGTCACTGCATCGTTTTTCTAGATTGGGTAAAGCCAAAGTGGTACCGGTTATCAACCGCATGACCCATGACGGTTATGAAGTCGAAGTGTTACCCGCATGGGACAATTTTCCGACACCGGACATGGTGGCAGACACCACCTTCATGAACCAGCAATTAGAGGGGTATATCGCTACCATGCCTGCGCAATATTACTGGGTGCACAAACGTTTCAAAAGCAGACCAGCCGGCGCGCCTTCTGTTTATTAGGTACAATTAATTCTGTATGATGCTATAAATATAATAGCACACTAGGCAATCAATACGCAGGCTAGAGGCCTATTTTTCATACATTTCCAACTGGCACAACAATTGAAAAATTGACCACTGGTTAAAGCGTACCGTAACTGTGCAAGCCGCTCAAAAACATATTCACGCCCAAAAATGCAAAACTTGTGATGGCCAAACCGACCAAAGCCCACCAAGCTGCGACTGTGCCACGCAGGCCTTTCATTAAACGCATGTGCAGCCAAGCGGCATAGTTCAACCACACAATCAGTGCCCAGGTTTCTTTAGGATCCCAGCTCCAATAGCCGCCCCAGGCCTCTGCCGCCCACAGCGCACCCAATACGGTGGCAATGGTGAAAAACGCAAAACCAACAGCGATGGCCTTGTACATCACATCGTCCATCACTTCAAAGCTGGGTAATTTGGCTGCGATGCGTTTGCGCCCAAGCAATATACCGCCCACAATCAATGCAGAAATTGCCAAATAGCCCAGCCAATAACTACCACCAAACTCCAAAGTTTTTTGTCTGAATACCAATGGCATAAAGCACAAAATGACACCCAACAGCAGCAAGGGCGTGAGTTTGTACCAACGCGTCTCATTGGCCTGCTGTTTGATTAAATAGCCAAAAGCCACCATGGCAGACAAAGCGAATGTGCCGTAACCAATGAAGTTGGCTGGCACATGAATTTTCATCCACCAACTTTTCAATGCGGGTACCAAGGGTTGAATTTCATGCGCACCGCGCACCACGCTGTACCAAACCAAAAAGCCAACTGCCGCACTGACCACCAGCATCACAAAGGCGCCCAAAGAACGCGTGTTGTATTTCTCTTCAAAAAACAAATAGAACAAAGCTGTCATCCAGCAAAACATGACAAACACTTCATACAAATTGCTCACCGGTATATGGCCGATGTCTGACCCCAACAGGTAACTTTCGTACCAGCGCACCATAGTGCCTATCAAGGCCATGGCCACTGCCACCCAAGCCATGCGGGAGCCAATCATTTCCATGTTTTTGCTTTGCTTGTCGGCAAATACGCCTATCCAATAGAACAAGGTGCTCATGAAGAACAGCACGCTCATCCACAAAATGGCGGACTGGCTGGATAAAAAATATTTCAGCCAAAATACACTTTCCGCCCTTGCCAAACTGCCACCTTCAGCTGTTTGGTAAGACCAAATTCCCAGCAAAGAAAAAGCCGCAACAACCGCCATCAAGCCTTGCAAAGGTCGCCAAAACCAACCCAACCAAATGGCAGAAGGAATGGTCGCTACCAAGATGCCTTTTTCATAAACATCCATCGCATCGGCATAGTGCTTAAACACATACAAGCCACCGACAAGAACACATACGGCGAATAGCCAATCCCAAAGATTGCGCCGAGACCAGCTACTTTCGTTCAATGATATGGTTTTGAGGCTATTGTTTTGAGGACTTGTTGCAGACATGTTTGATGCTCTCATTCGTTAAATGTAACGTGTTGGATGTCAATTAATTGAATTTGTTCCACCCTGAAACAGATTAATCACTTGGTTATTTGGGATGGGTTGAAGCAATTGGTTTGACGCCCAATAGTTGCTGCGCCAAATGAACGAATTCTTTGTCCCCATCCATGGTTTTGCGGTTGCTTGACAATGCCATGGTGGCTTGAGTTTGTGCATTATTAGGTTGCTCGTCAGAACGCAACCAAACCCATAGGCGGCGCTCGCGAATATAGAGCATCGCAAATATGCCCAGTATCAAAAATGCACAACCAGCATAAACCACCATTTTGCCAGGCGAGCGTGTCACTTGGAACACGCTGGCTTGCACTTGTTTGAAGTCTTTCAATACAAAAGTCATGGGCGCTGGGTAGGCATAAGAGTCACTTACAGATAACACCGTTTGCGTCATGTAGGCTTGTGTCACGTCATTCAACTCTAATGGTTTCAAACCAGTTTTTTCACGCGTGTATTGTGTCAGTTCAAACAATGCACCATTCAAAATGCGTATCAAGACTTCACCCGCTTTTTCGCGCTCCGCTTCTGGCACTTTGGCTTCTATGAAATCGGCTACAGCTTGTAAGCCAGCACTTACCTGTGGGGAGCCCGCTTTGCTTGCTGACTCTGCGCCTGCATACAAACCAAGCGCGCGCGATGCTGACATGGCCAGCTGATCCACCATCTCCGGACGGCTTGGATCAGCCGATTTTTTTGCATACCGTTGTGCGGCCAATTCGCGTATTTTGGGGTCAGACAAGGCTGTGCGAATATTAAGGAAGCCGTCTATGCCACCTTTTTCATCAGCTGGAATGCGCAAGTAACGGAAACCGTCGACGGGGTTTTCACGTACACCCAATAACATCACCGGAATATCAGTGTCGGCATCACCCATTTTGACCGGTAACATGTAATTGTGGAACTCTTTCGCTTGACCAGCCGCATCACGCAGCTTGTAGGTGATGCTAGGACCCACATTGCGCAGTGCTTTATTGGTGACGGTTTTATTCGCTGCGCCTAATTTTGAATCAATGGTATCGCGCAAATCGACTTTGCGCACATCAACTGCTGAGTCGCTTTGCCCTGCGCCATTTTTTCCAAAGTTTTCAATATTGAATACCCGCAAGGCACTGAATTCAAGTGTCAACTTCTCGCTGGCTGTTATCTCGGTGCCTTGTGTTTTTGCATTCGCTTGTTTGTCTTTGAGCAATTGGGTTGAACCGCCGATCACACCATCTACTTCAAATGCTTGGCCGGCTGACGTAAAAGGCACTGCGGTCAGTTTGACAGCCGATCCACCATCATCAAAACTGGATTGAAAAATCTCAATACCGTTGTAGTTGACTGGGTGATTGACTTCAACGCGCGCGGGCGTTTGCTTGCCTGTTTCTTTGTCGTGAATGATGATATCGCTGGCGAATAATTTGGGCATGCCGGTTGAATAGTGTTCAACCACAAACTTACTCAACTCAATTGAAAAAGGCAAATCTTGAATCAAAACGCCATTGCCTTGCGTCAATATCGCCGTGCTGGAGCGCGCACCTTCGGCCACTAGTAAATTCGCTCTGAATGTTGGGTTATTGGGACTCAAGCGATGCTCAGGCTTCACATCGGCTATCAAACCACCACCTTGGTATGCTGTTTTTCCATTTAACAACATTTGTACGCGAACAATCAAATCACCATCTAACAAGCCACCAATGCAAATCAGCACAATAGCACTGTGCGCCGCAATGTAGCCCAGCTTGTTGGCGCGCCCCGCTTTGGCAGCAACCATCCATCCCGAGACTTTGCCATTCTCTGCACTGGCGTTTTCATTGGTGCTTGCGTTTGAAGCCACCTTGCGCTCTTGCAACTTGACTTTCCAGCCAGCACTGGCCAACATTTGTCCTATGCGTTGTGCTTCTTGTTCTGGACTCAATGCCAGCGAGGCTTGTGCATGTTGCCCAAAAGACTTGAGGCTTTGCTCGCGTAACCCTTCTTTCAGCGCAGACCAATCAGCAATGATTTTGGGGATGTTTCTGATCACGCACAAACTGGTACTCACTACCAAAAATGCCAGTATCAGCATGAACCACCACGCGCTGTAAACCCGGTTCAAACTTGCTACGGTGAATACTTCTGCCCAAAAGGGACCAAATTGGTTGATGTAATTGCCCAAAGGTTCGTTTTGCTTGAGCACCGTTCCAATGATTGAAGCGATACATATCACCGTTAACAGCGATATGGCAAAACGCATAGACGACAATAGCTCCACCAATGCCCTGATGGCATGAGAACCTGAACGCAATCGCAGACCGTGGGTTGAAGTTGACATATTTGTAGCCGTATTAAACAGCAATTACCAAAAGCAAAGGCGGGCTACCTCGCGATAAGCCCGCCTGATTCAGGGGATTGCAACGTAGTTTTCTTAGTATTAACGCAATCCTGCCATATAGTCTGACACCGCTTTGATTTCGCGGTCGTTCATTTTTGCAGCCACTTGCGTCATTGCCACACTGTTTTTGCGAGAACCATCGCGGAAAGTGTTCAACTGCAAAGCAGTGTAATCAGCATGTTGACCACTGACTCGCGGGTAAATACTGGGGATACCAGCACCATTCGGGCTATGACAACCTGCACAAGCGGGCACTTGGCGGTCTGCAATGCCGCCACGGTAAATTTTCTCACCCATGGCAATCAAATCTTTGTCTTTCGCTTGACCAGGCTTGTTGGCTTTGGTAGCGAGCCATGCAGCAATATTTTTCATATCTTGCTCGCTCAAAGCTGCGACCATGCCCGTCATGATGGCGTTGCTGCGTTTGCCAGATTTGAATTCTTGCAATTGCTTGACCAAATATTCAGGATGTTGCTGTGCCAATTTGGGATTAGCCGGAATCATGGAATTGCCATCAGGCGCATGACAAGCTGCACATACCGTACCGTAACTGGCTTCACCTTTGACCAAATCCGCTTTACCTGTCACTGCTGGTGCAGCCGTTGGTGCGGGCGCCGCAGGAGTTGCCGCGGTGGCTGCTGCTGGAGAAGCAGGCGTTGCAGGTGCTGCAGGCGGGTTAGCTGCAAACACGGATGCAGCAGTCACGACACCCATGAAAACAGTTGCAAAAACGGATGCAATTTTTAAGTTTGGTTTTGAGAATGCAGATTTCATATCATGGAATTTAGAATAATAGGGCTCAAACTCAGATTGTTTTGACCCATTGGTAAACGTGGAAAACCTCTCGCATTTTACAATGAACTGCTCACCACTTGCTGCAAATTAAGCAATCAGCGCTAATCCATTGGAATTACGGTAGCCAAATCGACCCTATGGCTACAAAAAACAAACCGTTACTGACAACCCACCTAAATTTGCGGAGCGACGCACATTGATGTGCAAATTTTCAGAAGCGGCAATTTGTTTCACAATTGACCATCCCAAACCACTACCGTCTCTGTGTTCGATTTTTTGCGACCTGAAAAAGCGCTCACCCAGCTGAGCCATATCTGCTTCAGACATACCCGGACCGCTGTCAGCTATTTCGATGCAAGTTTGCTCTGATTTTGATTGAATATTGACTTCAATTTTGGCATCTCTAGGGCTGTAACGCACCGCGTTATCTAATAAATTGCGCAACAACGAGCCAATCAAAGCTTCATTGCGCCCAACCAAGAATACCGGATATTCCGAGTCAGAATCTAATGAAATGGTTTGATTTTTTGCTTGTGCTTGCATGGTTGCTAAAGCCAGCATGGTTCTCAATAACCGGTTCAAATCAAACCGTTGGGTTTGAACATGAAGTGGTACTTGTTGGTTTTCATTCTCTAACCGTGCCAAATACAGCAATTGATTAACCAAATGGCTGGCTCTGTCACAAGCAATCATCAATTCGCTCAAAGCATGCCGTTGCACTGTCAAATCATCTGATAAGCTTGCAACCTGCGCTTGCGCGCGCATCGCAGATATTGGTGTTCTGAGTTCGTGCGCTGCAGCAGATGTAAAACGCTGTTCTTTCTCTACGCTTTCACGCATTCGTTCAAAAAGCCCATTCAATTGATCGACAACGGGCTTAACCTCTATGGGCAAATTCTGTGTTTCTACTGGTTCAAACGACAGCGAAGATCTGCTAGCCAACGAATCACTGAGGTTCGTCAAACTTCTGCTTGCAAAATGTATCGCAATGGCAATGCCAATTGCCATCAAGGGCAAACTCACTGCCAAGGGCCAAATAAGAGTGCGCACCAATGACCTGATGAGCTCTAAACGTTCAGATTGGAATTTTTCTGCGGTGAGATTGCCGTTTAATAAATTGACAAGCAAAATCTCTAACTCTCGACTGGCCTCATACCAAACAATCAACCCTGATGCCAGCCATAAAACAATGTTCCCACCAATGATCCAAAATAACAAACGCGAGCGCAGGGAATAATGTTTTGCCATTTATGGAATGCTAACTCTGCACGTCGTGTTTGATTTGATATCCAATTCCCCGTATGGTTTGTATGACATCTTTGCCTAATTTTTTTCGCAAATTATGAACATGAACTTCAATGGCATTGCTGTCAACCTCTTGCCCCCAAGAGTAAAGTTGCTGCTCCAAATGGTCACGCGTTAGCACGCGCCCATTGGCCATTAGTAAAGCTTGCAGCAAATCAAATTCTCTACTGGACAGGCTCACACTTTGTTCATCAACCAATACATCTCGGGTAACACTGTTGAGGCTGACAGACCCAACACATATAACCGATTGCGCAGCTGCACCCTGCGCACGCCTAGTGAGTGCACGCAAACGCGCAGCTAAAACGGATAAATCCACCGGCTTAACCACATAATCGTCCGCTCCCGCATCCAAAGCTGTGGCAATTTCGTGATTGGCATCGTGCGCCGTCAAAACCAAAACTGGTGCTGAGTTTTTTTCACTGCGCATTTGCTGCAAAACTTCTAAGCCTGATATGCGTGGCATGGAAATATCCAACACGACGATGGCATAGTCGGATTGACGCAATTCATGTAAAGCGGCGAAGCCATCACGCACCCAATTGACTTGAAAGCCTTGCAGGCGTAAGCCACTTTGTAACGCATCACCAAGTTGGGGGTCGTCCTCAGCAATTAAGATTTTCATAGTCAGTAGGTTTGATTGTTTCACTGATTTCCATCATCAGCACTATATTCGAAAGCAAGATTGAACACCTTACAAGAATGAAATTAAAGCATCCTTAAAATTTTGCAGACTTATACTTGGGAATTGCTGACCACTCAGTTCTTTTCATTTCGATTCTTCTCTCATTTCGGCTATCTATTCGGTTCTAATAGAGGTTATGCCAACAACAGAGTCCACACCAGTCAAAACTGCTCAGCAAAATGTAGCTGATATCGCTGCATCAAAAAAAATTGCCATGGGCTGGATGCACACGGCAAAGTTCTTGACCACAGCGCCACAACTGGAGTTTTTGCCGCCTTTGTCGGTTCCAGAGATTGCCTTTGTGGGACGATCCAATGCGGGTAAATCGACTTGTATCAACACATTGACACAGCAACACCGCTTGGCATTTGCTTCAAAAAAACCGGGTCGCACACAAAGTATCAATCTATTTAGCTTGGGCAAGCAAGGCGTGACTGATGCTGTATTAGCTGACTTGCCTGGCTATGGCTATGCAGCCGTACCCAAAGCCGACAAATTGCGCTGGCAACGGGTTATGGCCAATTATTTAATCACGCGCGAAAACCTGAAAGCCATTGTGCTGATGTGCGACCCACGCCACGGCATAACCGAATTAGATGAGATATTGTTGGAAGTGATTCGCCCCCGCATTGAAGAAGGCTTGAAGTTTTTGGTGGTATTGACCAAGTCTGACAAACTCAATAAAACCGAAGCCGCCAAAGCGCTGTCGATCATGCAAATACAAGCCGGTGGTGGCGAGGTGCGTTTGTTTTCAGCGCTGAAGAAAAAAGGCGTTGATGATGTGGCTCTTTTACTTTGGCAATGGACGCATAAGGACTGAAACGCTATATATTTAATAGCAATATAGGCATTATTTACGCCGTCTACAGCCTAGTTTTCCATATATTTTTGCCGAACTAGCTCAATTCGCTGGCGATTCACACCAAAATCTTTGCGACCCAATCGGCTGCTACTTCGCACATCAATTGCGCCCTTTGCAGGGTTAAACCAAAATTCGACGTCATCCACAAACTTCAGTAAACGGGTTTGCGATTGGGCATAGATGTAGTCAGGTTTGGTCTCAATGATTGCAGTGCTTGGAAAGCTGCGCAAAACATCTGCCAACTTGACCATGGAAGTGGCTAGGTTATTGTCTTTCAAAGGCAATGGCTCGATGCGCGCATATTGAAGTTGCGGATGATCAGGGTACAAATCTGCTTGGCTGCTGACGCTGTTGGGAGAAAAGGATGGTTGCTTCAATCTATCTGCTTTGACACCAAGGCTTGAAGGTTGCTTGCCGCTTAAAAAACCCAATTGTCCAGCTAATAATGTCAGCATAAATAAAGCAACCAAAAAGTAAATGATCATTTTCATTGGTTTTCTCCTTAGTCCTTCAGTTTGACTAACTATGCGATTAATTTTTCCATGCGCATTTGGTCTTGGCTGCTTTCACGCTGACGAATCAGATGCGCAGAGTCGCCATCAACCAATATTTCAGCAGCGCGACCACGGGTGTTGTAGTTGCTGGCCATGCTCATGCAATATGCGCCAGCTGACATCACCGCCAACAAATCGCCATCTTTGATTTGAAGTGTGCGATCGCGTCCGATCCAATCCCCGCTTTCACACACAGGTCCCACCACATCGTAAGTTGACCCATTAGCATTAGCATTGGTATTGGCATCAGCGTTTTGTACAACGGGAACAATCGCATGGTAGGCTTGGTACATGGCAGGCCGTGGCAAGTCGTTCATGGCGGCATCAATGATGCAAAAATTCTTCTGCTCGCCGGGTTTGAGGTAGAGAATTTCGGTTACGCAGATGCCTGCATTGCCAACCAAAGAACGCCCTGGTTCAATCATCAACGGGCGGTCACCAAATCCTCTGGCATCTAGTTTGGCTAATATTTTTTGCCACAGCACATCAGCTTGCGGCGGTTGTTCACCGTTATAAGAAATTCCCAAGCCGCCACCAAAATCAAGATGGTGAATCTGCACACCGGCAGATTCAATGCTCTCAACCAAATCCAACATGCGGTCTACCGCGTCTAAGTAAGGACCATCATCCACAATTTGTGAGCCAATGTGGCAGTCTATCCCCAGCACCTTTAAACCAGGCAATTTCGCAGCATGCTGGTAGCAAGCTACAGTTCTCTCTGCTGCAACACCAAATTTGCTGCCTTTCAAGCCAGTCGAAATATAAGGGTGTGTTTTGGGATCCACATTGGGGTTGACACGAATGCTGATATTGGCCTTCTTACCCACAGCCAAAGCGACTTCGTTCAGCACGTCAAGCTCGGCCTCACTCTCAACATTGAAACAACCCACACCCAAATTCAAGGCATGACGCATTTCACCGCGCGTTTTTCCCACACCCGAAAAGATGACTTTGGAAGCATCACCACCAGCGGCAATCACACGATCGAGCTCCCCGCCCGAAACGATATCAAAGCCACAACCAGCCAGAGCGAACACCTGCAACACACCTAACGTGGAATTGGCCTTCATTGCATAGCAAATTTGCACTTTGCGTCCAGCAAAACCCTTTTGGTAAGCACCCAATGCAGCAAGCATGGACGCTTTGGAATAGATGAACAAAGGCGTGCCAAATTCCTTGGCTAATTTGGCGATGTCTTTATTTTCTGCGGTCAATTGACCATCGCGGTAAAAGAAATACGGATGCCCCGGAAGCGTTTTAGATTCTGAAGAAATTTCTGATGAAAGGACAGACATGTTGACTTTTAATTTGACAATTTTTTAGCAGGTGCCGGCGTTGTTGAACTTGAATCCGCCTTGGCATCGGCTGGCGTTTTTGACGACGCGGTATTCGGAGCGGCTGTGGCGGCCTCAACCAAGCTGGTACGTTGCGTACCGGCTGGAACTTGTGGCAAGTAAAGCGATCCACGTTGGCCGCACGCACTGAGCGCCAAAGCAGCTATCAAAAGTGACGTGCTTTTGAAAAGCCCTAATTTACGCGGGTTGCTGACTCTGTTTACAATTTGCATGGTATTTTTCATAATTCACATTGTAATGACTGACATCGAATTTCTTGACCTTGCAGAAAACGCACTGAAACGGATAGAGGCTGCGTGTGACCACATCAACGCCACAACCGATACCGATATCGACAACCAACGTACCGGCAACATGATTACATTGACTTTTGAAAATCGTAGCCAGATTATCGTGAACCTTCAAAAGCCGTTACAAGAAATTTGGCTCGCCGCCAAGCGGGGCGGCTTTCATTATAAAAATAACAACGGACATTGGCTGGACACTAAGGGGAATGGCGAATTGTTTCAAATGCTTTCAGATTTCGCCAGTGAGCAATCACTTAGCAGATTGAGTTTCAAGGTTTAAACAAATCTAGGATTGACCGTTTTTCAGATTCATTCAGTGATTTTGGCGTGTTTATGCTTGCTTCACCCTCAGACGGAACGTAATCCTCCATACCCAAACTGCGAATACCGCCACCTGCAAACTCAGTGTATTCCCAGTCACCACTTACACGACTTACGCCTTCAGGTGTGTTCAGTTCGGCTATAGGCACGCCTTTGAGTGCATGTTGCATGTAGCTGATCCAGATGGGCAAACTTAAGCCTCCACCCGTTTCAGCATTTGAACTGCCCAATGGTTTTGGATTGTCATAACCCATCCATACCACAGCAGCCAAGCTTGGGTGAAAGCCAGCGAACCACGCATCAATCGAATCATTGGTTGTACCCGTTTTGCCATAAATGTCGCCACGCCCCAGCGCTGCCTTGGCCTTTGCCGCGGTACCCACACTGGTTACCTCTTGTAAAAGGCTGGTGGTAACAAAGGCATTTCTGGCATCAATCACGCGCATTGTTTCATTTAATGCAGTGGGGTTTGTCTCGGCAATCACTGCGCCTTTGTGATCGGTAATTTTGCTGATCAGATAAGGGTTCACACGGTATCCGCCATTTGCGAAAACTGAATAGGCACTTGCCATTTGTAAAGGTGTTACCGCACCCGCACCGAGCGCCATCGTGAGATACGGAGGGTGTCTTTCTGCTTCGAAACCAAATTTGGTGATCCAATCTTGTGCATTTTGCGGACCCACTTCTTTCAAAATGCGAATAGAAACCATGTTTTTGGATTTGGCTAAGCCTGTTCGCATCGACATTGGACCACTGAATTTCCCATCGTAATTTTTAGGTTCCCAAGGTTGACCACCAGTCACGCTGGCATCAAAAAACAAAGGGGAGTCATTGATAACAGTTGCTGGCGAAAGCCCTTTTTCTAGCGAAGATGAATAAATAAAGGGCTTAAAACTGGATCCGGGCTGCCGCCAAGCTTGGGTGACATGATTAAATTTATTCTTGTTGTAATCGAACCCGCCGACCAATGCTTTGATTTCTCCGGTGCGCGGGTCGAGTGCAACAAAAGCGCCTTCAACCTCAGGCAATTGCGCGATTTCCCACGTATTTTTTATGGATTTGATCACCCGAATAACAGCTCCACGTCGGATTTTGATATTCGCGGGCGCTTTATCCGACAGACCTAACGAAGCTAATTTCAAACCATCGCCTGTAATCTCAATCGTTTCTGCGTTTTGCATCGTGGCAGTCACTTTTTTGCCATTGACGCTCGTGACGACTGCGACCTTCAAATCATCCATGTTGTGATGATCTGTTAATACGTTATCTATGGCATCCTCAAGCTCCGCCTGATTACTGGGTAAGTCTACAAATAGTTCTGGCCCACGGTAATTTTGTCGTTTTTCAAAATCCATGATACCTTTGCGCAGAGCGTTGTAAGCAGCTGTTTGATCGGCGTGCTTAATTGTTGTGTACACATTCAAACCCTTGGTATAAGTATCTGCACCATACTGCGCATAGACCAACTGTCTTACGGCCTCAGATACGTACTCTGCATGCGGTTTTGCAGTATCGCTGTCTCTTTTAAGTTTGAGTACTTCTTTATTGGCTGCAGCTGCTTGTTCCTTGGTGATAAAGTCATTCTCCAACATGCGTTCAATGATATAAAGTTGACGCACGCGTGCGCGGCTGGGATTCACTATTGGATTGAACGTTGAGGGCGCTTTCGGCAAGCCAGCCAACATTGCGGCCTCTGCTATAGATATATCTTTAAGAGCTTTCCCAAAATATATTTCTGCTGCTGATGCAAAACCATAGGCACGTTCGCCTAAAAAAATCTGATTCATATATATCTCTAGAATCTGATCTTTGGTGAGTAGGTTTTCAAGCTTGAATGTTAACAAAACTTCATAAATCTTACGCACATAAGATTTTTCAGAGGATAAATAGACATTTCTTGCAACTTGCATGGTGATGGTCGACGCACCTTGACTTTTAGAGCGTCCCAAATTTGCCAACACCGCACGCAACATGCTTCTGTAATTGATGCCTCCATGAGAATAAAAATCAGAATCCTCAATGGCAATAACAGCGTCTTTCATCACCTTAGGTATTTGGGCTATTGGCGTTAATTGGCGCAACTCCTCACCAAATTCCCCCATCAAAACCCCTTCAGACGAATAGACACGCAAAGGCAACTTGGGACGGTAATCGGACAATTCAGAAACATCCGGTAATTTTGGATAAGCCAAAGCCAAAGCCAGACCGACAACCAGCGTTAAAACGGCACCCAATCCCAAAATAGCTATCCCAACCCAAATAGCTACTTTTCGGATCGTTGGCATACCTAGTAACGCAAATTTGGGTGTTACCAAACCTGCGCTACTCAAATCATGGTCAGACTGCGATGTCATATCAGAATTTTCTCAAAATAATGTGTGAAGCAATAGTATATGAAAGCGCACGACTGTTACTTAAATTGAAGTTAAACTGATTAATCTAACCAGCAATTCTGGTAATACATAAAGATTGTGCGCTAAGTTAATGTCTTTATTGAACTAAAGAGTTCATTTTTTGTTGGATTGTGGCTACAATTTTGCTAGCAAGAAAGCCAAAAACGACAAAATGGTGTAACCTACTGATAGCATATGCATTCTCAGTAAGGCAAATTCAAATTGATCTTGCCTTTGACCCTCTTAAAACAACATTGGATTTAATTTGAGCCTCTTTGGATCATTATTTAACCGGCAGTCTCCACCACTTTTTGGGTTAGATATTACTTCGCCCAGTATTAAATTGGTTGAATTGAGTCAAACCTCAGCAAATGCTTGGGTTCTAGAAAAATGCGCGACCGAACCATTGGACTATGGTTGGGTTGTGGATGGGAGTATTGAAAATCCTGATGAGGTTTTACTGGCTTTAAAGCGCCTACTTAAAAAGACCGGCGTAAAGACCAAAAATGTCGCCATGGCGCTACCCCCGTCAGTGGTTATCACTAAAAAAATGATGGTTCCTGCTGGTTTAAGCGACATCGAGCTTGAAGAGCAAGTTGAAGCAGAGGCCAACCAATATATTCCATTTGCATTAGAAGAAGCCAGTTTAGATTTCTGCCGATTAGAAGAGCCGCCAAACGCACAAGGTGATGTTGAAGTCTTGATTGTGGCATCTCGCAAGGAAAAAGTTCAAGATCGACTCGCACTGGCTGAAGCTGCAGGACTCAACCTGAAAGTAATTGATGTTGAGTCGTATGCCTCTCGGTTATCACTGAATAGACTGATACAACAACTTCCCAACAATGGGGCGCAAGCCATTGTTGCTTTGTTTGACATTGGATCTCAATCAAGCACCATGCAGGTATTGCAAGATGGCAAAGTTCTGTACGAGCGTGAGCAACCATTTGGTACAGCACAGCTGATGAAACTCATCGTAAGGCAATACGGCTTGACCATGGAAGAGGCCGTCATCAAACGTCGGAATGCCGAATTGCCTAGCGACTACAAAGAAAGTGTCTTAATCCCATTTACGACTGGATTAAGTAATGAAATTGGTCGCGCACTTCAATTTTTCTTCACAAGTTCAAAATACAACAGTGTCAATTATGTGATTCTGTCTGGTGAAGCCTCACAATTTAGTGGGCTGGGACAAACAGTTACTGATCAAACTTCTTTCCCTTGCATCGCTGCTAATCCATTTGAGGATATGCAAATCTCTAGCGGCGTGAGAGAGAAAAAATTGTCTAGCGAAGCGCCGACGTATTTAACAGCTTGCGGCTTGGCCATGCGGAGGTTCACCAAGTGATATTGATTAACCTGTTGCCGCATCGCGAGATAGCGAAAGTCAAAAGACGTGAATCATTCTTTGTATCTTTGGCCGCTTCCGCCCTGTTAGGTGGTTTGCTTGCTGGACTTATTTATGTTTGGTATCAAATTGAAATTACTGAGCAACAAGGTAGGAACATTGTTCTAAGCTCTGAAATAACTGGTTTGAATGCACAAATCAAAGAAGTAGCTTCGATAGAACAAGAAATTGCTGACTTGCGTGCAAGGCAAGGCGCTGTTGAAGACCTGCAAGCTGAACGCAATTTGCCCGTCCACCTGTTGAATGAACTTGTAAAGCGAGTACCTGATGGCGTGTATCTCAAAGGTATGAAGCAAGTAAATTCTTTGGTAACCCTCACCGGATCCGCACAATCGAATGAACGTGTTGCTGAACTTCTGAGAAATCTGTCAAACAACAGTCCGTTTGTCACCAAGCCAGAATTGGTTGAGATCATCGCGGGCTCAGCATCTCTTGGCGCAAAAGATCAAAGACGTGTGTCGAATTTTATAGTGAGTGTGCAATTAAAAAAGCTAACTAAAGACAAAGAAAGCGATACTTTTGCCAAAACTGGTACAGCCACTCCAACTTCCAGTTCATCACCGGTTAATTCGCCAGTAAAGAAATAGTATCTTCAGCACTCAAGCACAATTACGAAATTATTTATGGCGACCTCAACACCTACAAAATTCGATTTAGTCAGAATACAAGAATCGATCATGTCCCAATTTCGGGGAACAGATCTGAATGACCCTGGTTCATGGAAATCGCTACCCAAATATTTGGCTTATGCATTGGTAACTTTGACAATTGTTGGTTTGCTATGGGCTTTTTGGCTCACAAATTCCAGAGATACACTTTTAGCCGAAGAAGTAAAAGAGACAGATTTGCGTACTGAATACTCAAAAAAATTAGCCAAAGCAGCAAATCTGGAGGCACTTAAAAAACAACGTACCCAAGTTATGCAATATGTTACTGAACTTGAGAAGCAGCTGCCCAGTAAAGCAGAAATGGATGCCTTGCTTTCGGATATCAATCAAGCAGGAATTGGTAGAAAGCTACAATTTGATTTATTCAAACCTGGTCAGGTCAAACTTCAAGACTACTACGCAGAACTCCCTATTGCTGTAAAAGTGACTGGTGGGTACCATGATATTGGCTCTTTCGTCGCGGACGTAGCAGATCTTTCGCGAATTGTGACTTTAACAAATCTGAGTGTGACACCAGTTACTGGCAGAGATGGCATTTTGTCTTTAGAAGCCACTACGAATACTTTCCGCTACCTCGACTCTGAGGAACTCGCTACCCAAAGAAAAGCGAAAGCGGATAAAGCCAAAGCTGCAGGAGCTAAGCCATGATTCCCGCTACTTTTAGCAACATATCTACATTTCGGATAGCTGCTTGCCTCAGTCTGATTGCTTTAACAGGTTGTTTTAATTCAAAAAATGATGAATTAAAACAATGGATGGTAGCTGAACGTGGCAACACAGTTGCGCAAGTAAAGCCTGTTTCTGAACCAAAGAAATTTATTCCCCAAGCATACGACCAGGCCTCAGAAATTTCACCTTTTAACAATCAAAAACTATTGCAAGCTCTGCGTCGAGATAACACTCAATCCAGCACAAGCTTGGCACTGCTTTCGCCAGAACTTTCTAGACGAAAAGAAGCATTAGAGAGCGCGCCCCTCGATACGATATCAATGGTTGGCAGCATTGATAAAAACAAATCCAAAGTTGGTTTATTGAAGGTTGACAAGTTGCTCTATCAAGTAAAGGTTGGCAACTATATTGGTCAAAATTATGGCCGTATTACAAAAATAACAGACTCAGAAATCGTGCTCAGGGAAATAGTACAAGACGCTGCAGGCGAATGGATTGAACGAATAGCGAACTTGCAATTGCAAGGCAATGAAAAATGAACATACTAAATAACCATTTCATCAAACAATTCCACTTACACGCCAAAATGTTGATGCGTTATTCTGCATTAATACTGGGATTCATGATGTGTTCGACAATACATGCAAACGCACAAAATGCAATCGAATCCGTCACAGGATCAACACAATCAGGTGTTGAAGTCATAAAAATTGGATTTTCACAAGCTATTAGCACACTTCCAACAGGTTTCGCAATACAGTCGCCTGCACGTATCGTATTAGATTTCCCCAATGTAGCCAGTGGAGTTACACCCTCAACTATTTCCATGAGCCAAGGAAATACCCGTTCTGCAAATGTTGTACAAGCTGGCGAACGCACTCGTGTTGTTCTCAATTTAAAACAGCCAGTCAGTTTTAAAACACAAATTCAAGATAAATCACTGCTTGTTTTGCTTGAAGCACCAGCTATCAGTGCGAATTCATCTCCTGCTACTGCATTTGCAGAGAATTTAAATCGCGAGGACACCTTATCAATAAAGGATGTTGATTTCCGACGTGGTGCAGATAATGCTGGTCGAATCGTTGTTGATTTAGCTAACAATCAAGTTGGCGTCGACATCAAACAACAAGGACAAACATTGGTCGTTGAATTTTTAAAATCGACAATGCCTGAAGGATTACGCAAACGACTTGATGTCACAGATTATGGTACTCCTGTTCAATTCATCTCAACATTCCAAACTGGCGACCGAGTTCGAATGGTGATAGAGCCAAAAGGCAACTGGGAGCATTCCGCGTACCAGGCTAATAATCAATTTGTTGTCGAAGTCCGTCAACAAAAAGTTGACCCTGCAAAGTTAACTCAAGGCATTGGCTACACGGGTGAGAAGTTGTCGTTAAACTTTCAAAACATTGAAGTTCGATCACTTTTGCAAGTAATCGCCGATTTCACAAATTTCAACATCATCACGTCTGACTCAGTATCAGGTGCTGTGACCTTGCGACTCAAAGATGTTCCATGGGATCAAGCATTGGATATTATTCTCCAAACTAAAAATCTAGGAATGCGTAAAACAGGGAATGTGCTACGTATTGCCCCCAAAGACGAATTGGCTGCACAAGAAAAACAGGACTTTGAGGCTAAGGCTGCCATTCAAAATATTGAACCATTGGTGACTCAATCCTTTCAGTTGAATTACACCAAAGCCGCCGACATCGCATTACAGCTACAGCCTAGCTCAAACTCTACTGGCAACAGTTCAACAGGAGGGACATCACGAGGCTTACTTTCTTCTCGAGGTAGCGTCATTGCTGAGCCAAGAACCAATCAACTTTTTGTAACCGATGTCCCATCTAAGTTGGCTCAGGTTCAGGAAATGATAACAAAACTGGATATCGCCGTTCGACAAGTTTTGATTGAAGCGAGAATTGTTGAAGCGGCAGATACTTTTGGAAAATCATTGGGGGTCAAATGGGGTGGAAGTGACCAAACTGGTCAGCGTGGTGGTGTGCCTGGTTACCAATTAACTAAAGGTACAAACGGCGGTAACAGAATAGCCTTCGCAGGAAGCTATGATGCCGTTTCTGCAACAACTGGCGAAACTACTGGTAGCCTTAATACTCAATTAATCAACTTGGCGGCAGCAGGACTAAATGGCTACAGCCCAGCAGGCATAGGTATCTCACTATTTAGCAGCGTTGCTGGGCGGTTCTTGAATTTGGAATTGTCTGCACTGGAATCTGACGGGAACGGCAAAGTTGTGGCCAGCCCTCGTATCGTAACGGCAGATCAAGTTAAAGCGTTAATCGAACAAGGAACGGAATACCCTTATCAAGTTGCTTCTGCCAGCGGAGCTACATCGCTTGCATTCCGGAAGGCAAATTTGAAACTTGAAGTTACCCCTCAGATTACCCCTGAGGGCAACATCATTTTAGATTTGGATATCAATA
Organism: Candidatus Aalborgiella aggregata; assembly: GCA_016705065.1. Classification (GTDB taxonomy): domain Bacteria; phylum Pseudomonadota; class Gammaproteobacteria; order Burkholderiales; family Burkholderiaceae_C; genus Aalborgiella; species Aalborgiella aggregata. The sequence continues at coordinate 35,108 of JADIYY010000003.1, forward strand.
AAGATAGTCGTGGCGAAACCACATTGCAAGGGATTGCGATCAATACAAAACACATCAAGACTCAGGTATTAGTTGAAAACGGCGGCACAGTCGTCATAGGTGGCATTTTCCTTTTAGAAGAAACTTTAGATGAAACCAAGGTCCCTGTCTTAGGCGATGTTCCATTATTGGGAAATCTGTTTAAAACTAAAACACGTAAATCTGAAAAACGAGAACTTTTGGTATTCATTACTCCAAAAATGATTTCAGACCGAACGTCTGCGCGTTGATCGTGTTCTTCTCAGGAAGGTGACTTTATCACTCGTGGGTTCAGATATCTGCATAGCACTTGTTGGCCTACCGGGAAGCGGGAAATCGACACTGGGGCGTCAACTCGCCAAACGCTTGCAGTTGCCCTTTGTTGATACAGACCACCTTATTGAACAACGTCTTGGTTGCACCATTCGCGAGTATTTCGAACGCGAAGGCGAGGATGCGTTTCGCGACTATGAGCAGTCTATACTTGACGAAATAACCATTTCGCATCAAGGTATTATTTCAACTGGTGGCGGTAGCGTGCTGCGCTCCCAAAATAGACACAATCTGCATGAAAGATGCACAGTTGTGTATTTAAGAGCATCACCTGAAGAAATTTATCGACGCTTGAAACACGATACCAAACGCCCGTTATTGCAGGTCAATGACTTGTTAAAACGGTTACGCGAATTATTTGAACTTCGAGACCCTCTTTATACAGAAGCTTCTCATTTCGCCGTTGATATCGCACGTCCTTCATCTGCCAGCCTACTTAATATGACGATTATGCAGCTCGAATTAGCGGGTGTCATTCCAAAATAGTGCAACGCCTCTTCTAAAATACTGTCATGGATAAAAGTCAAGCATCACAAATAGTCTCTATCAATTTAGAAACGCGTAGTTACGATATTCATATTGGAAAAGGTCTTTTAAATAACGCTAGTCTTATTAAAAACTTACCCAATGCAAACAGTGCCGCAATCGTTACGAATACGACAGTGTCACCTTTGTATGCAAACCAACTAGAGAAGGCATTGCGAAGTAAATATCGTGATATTCACACCATAGTGATTCAAGATGGAGAGTCATATAAGACATGGGAAACATTAAATACTATTTTTGATGAATTGCTCAAACTCTCATGTGATCGTAAAACTACTTTATTTGCGTTAGGTGGTGGTGTTGTCGGTGACATTACAGGTTTTGCTGCCTCTTGTTACATGAGGGGCATACCATTTGTTCAAGTACCAACAACGTTACTAGCCCAAGTTGACTCATCCGTTGGCGGGAAAACAGGTATCAATCACCCGTTGGGAAAAAATATGATTGGCTCGTTTTACCAACCCAAATTGGTTTTGTGTGACATCAATACTTTCGACACTTTGCCTCAGCGTGAACTCAGCGCCGGATTGGCGGAAGTCATCAAATACGGCCCCATAGCTGATCTAGAGTTTCTATCTTGGCTTGAATCTAATATGGATGCTTTGCTAGCGAAAGATAACGATGCATTAGCGTACGCCATAAAACGAAGTTGCGAAATTAAGGCTCAGGTTGTTAGCCAAGACGAAAGGGAATCCGGAATTCGCGCAATCTTGAACTATGGCCATACTTTTGGGCATGCTATTGAAACGGGATTGGGTTACGGGCAATGGCTACACGGTGAAGCTGTTGGGTGTGGTATGGTGCTGGCAGCTCATTTGTCCAAACGACTTGGCTATGTAGATGAAGCTTATGTCTCGCGTTTGACAGCACTTATCAAACGTGCGGGCTTGCCCGTTGTAGCACCGGCCTTAGGAACAAGCTCAGAAACCAGCGCTAATCGATACTTATCGCTGATGCGAATTGATAAAAAAGCTGAAGCAGGTGAGATTCAATTTGTATTAATTAAGCAATCTGGGCAATGCATCATCCAAAGTGCGCCAGATGATTTAGTGCGCGAAGTCATCGCACTCTGTAGTTGAAATCTTGATTCATTTGGTCAAATCTTAAGACTGTCATGATTTCTACGAATGGTCCTACATCACAAGTCATTTCAGATAGTCAACAGTGGCTAGAACGGGCTGTCATTGGCTTAAACCTGTGCCCATTCGCCAAATCAGTTCATGTGAAAAGTTTGATCCGCTATGCGATAAGCGATGCAAAATCTGAATCTGAATTACTCGCCGATTTACAAAGTGAATTAATCTTTTTAAATTCCGTTTCACCAACAATTACTGATACAACATTACTGATTGCGCCAATGTGCTTGCATGATTTTTTGGAATTCAATCAATTTATTCTTAAAGCTAATAAGTCATTAACCAAACTTGATTTAGATGGCATTTTTCAAATTGCCACCCTGCACCCACAATATCAATTTGCAGGTACCGATGTTGACGACATCACCAATTACACCAACCGCGCACCCTACCCCACTTTGCATTTGCTACGAGAATCCAGTATTGATCGTGCCCTGCAAGCCATACCAAATGCCGAATCTATTTTTGAAGTCAATATGAATACCATGCGACGAATAGGTTTAGAGGGATGGCGAGATTTAGGCTTACGAGTAGCGACCACAACCATATCAGAATGATGACGTCTAACGCCAAAATCATTGTAAAAACGTCATTACAACCTGCAGCTGCAGAAATTCGTGCTGGACAATCCATCGAACTTCTCAAAGAACTTCACATACTTACTCGAGAAGGCAAACTCAACCAAGACACTCGCCGAAAATTAAAGCAGGTCTATCACCTTTACGGCTTTATAGAAAAACTAATGCTCGAAATTTGCCAGTCTGGCAAGCCTTTTAGTTTGGCGGATCATGGCGCAGGTAAATCTTATTTGGGTTTCATTCTCTATGATTTGTTCTTCAATGACCAAAGGCCAGTTGCAACCAATGCACTGCGTGAAGGCCATATTTACGGCATTGAAACTAGATCAGACTTGGTACAAAAATCCCAAGAATTGGCAGAGCGACTGGGATTTAAGAACATGTCTTTTATCAACATGTCAGTTGAACAAGCGACACATGTCAATGCCCTTCCAGATCACATTGATATTGTTACAGCATTGCATGCTTGTGATACAGCAACAGATGATGCGATTGACTTTGGGCTTAAAAAAACAGCCAGATACATGGTTCTTGTTCCATGTTGTCAAGCAGAAATCGCAGCTTGTTTGCGCAACAAACGCGGTCTTGAAATCGCCAAAAAACCACTAGCTGAACTTTGGCGACATCCGCTACACACCAGAGAATTAGGAAGCCAAATCACCAATGTTTTGCGCTGTTTGTATTTGGAGGCCTGCGGCTATCAAGTCACGGTGACTGAGCTTGTAGGATGGGAGCATAGCTTGAAAAATGAACTCATGCTGGCCAAATTTACTGGAATTAAAAAGAGCACATCTGCCAATCATTTACGCGAAATATTATTGCAATTTGGTTTGGAACAATTATTACATACACGCTACCACCTACTTTGAAATTACTATTTCATTGACGATTTATCGGCAGAGGTACTTGAGAGCGCTCGGCTAGAAGTAAGTGGAGCATTTAACTGCTCAACCTGTGCCATGGAACCAACTGGTGTCGTATTGGTGTCTTGACTAGTGTATTTACTTACCGCCCGTACTGACGGAGAAGGTAACAGTCCAGAAACACTCGCTGAAGCACCAGAGTTACTTTCAGATGGATTAGAGGCACCAGGTGTCGAGTTATTCGGTTCTACAGCATTATTCCGCATCGGTAATGGTATGCGTGGTGTATTTGAACTAGCATTAGCTGAATTTGTATTGACAACGATGCCTGTTGTCGGCTGGCGAGCCTGTAAAGTCAAAGACATCTCCTCTGCACTTGATTTACTACTGACTAAAGTAACCCCTGTACGCGATAACGATTTGAGTTTCCATAACTCCGTAATTTGACTTCCAACCCCATGCGGTTTGGCGGGCTTGCCGTCAACAGCAATCAAAGCAATTCCACCACCTGAGTTTGTATTGGCAATACCATGCAGGACAAAATTTGCATTTATCGCCGTGCTTATTGGCTTATTTCCAATGGACCCACTAGAACCCAAAAGCTGGGCAACTGCTTGTGTTTCCACGACTTTGACAGGAACTATTCCTGCAGGAATGGCACTAATTGGCTTGAATTTAGTAAACTTAAAACCCCAATAGACAACACATAAAAGCACGAACATCCAAATTGCAAATGTAACTAGCCGTACAAGCCAATTATTGCCTGTACTGAATGTTTGATTAGATCCGATTCGTGATAATTTTGAATTCATGTATTGCGATTATGATGAGCTACAGCAGCGTCAGTTTGACAGTAAATACCTATATAGAGGAAAGTGGTCGATGAAAGTTCAGATAAATTTACAGAGTTCATATTGTCATCAAACAGCACAAAGAGGATTTACCCTCATTGAGTTGATGGTTGTTTTGGCGATTATTGCAGGAATGGCTGCTCTAATCGTACCGAATTTAATGGACAGCGCCGACGAAGGCAAAAGCACCTCGGCCAAAGTTGATGTAAGCACAATTGCTCAGGCCTTAGATCGGTATAAACTAGATAACCAAGCTTATCCCAGCACTGAGCAAGGACTCCAAGCATTGGTTGAGCGTCCTACGACAGGGAATTCAGTACCGAATTGGAAACAAACCATTAAAAAGCTCCCCAATGACCCTTGGGGAAGGCCCTATCAATATTTGAACCCAGGTATCAAAAACGAAGTAGATGTCATGTCCTTCGGTGCTGATGGCGCAACAGGCGGTGAAGGCAAGAATGCCGACATAGGCTCTTGGCAATAATCAAGACAGTTTGTCTACCACGATGGGTCGCTTCCAAATAATACGTGGCTTCACTCTATTTGAGCTGATGGTGGTAATTGCCATCATCGCTATAGTTAGTGCTGGTACTATTTTGGTTATACCTGACTCTTCGCAGACTGCATTAGAGCGCGATGCTCAGCGTATAACTGCACTCTTGGATTCTGCTCGGGCACAATCTCGAGCTAGCGGGTTATCTATTACGTGGCATGCCACTCAGGATGGATTTAAATTTGACGGTTTGCCACAGATTAAAAATACCAAAACCGACGCATATGAAGATTTGATTTCATTCCCCACAAAATGGCTAAGCAATGAAACAAGTGCAGACACCTCGCAGATTTTGACTTTAGGACCAGAGCCCATTCTCAGCAAGCAAGAAATTGAATTGAGAAATTCTGGGCGTAGCATCATCATTTCATCTGATGGTTTACGACCATTCGCCATCAATCCGATTACAGAACCTGTCTCTAATGATGTGAGAATAAATTGAGTTTGGATGGATACTTGGGTCATAAGAACAGATTACGCAGTGCGCGTGGTTTTACGTTGGTTGAAGTATTGGTGTCATTAGGTATTGTTAGTGTTGCGCTTTTAGCAGGGATTCGGGCAACAGACAACTTAGCTAACAATTCACAACGTTTGGTTGATGTGCTTCTTGGTCAGATTTGTGCAGAAAACCAACTCATAAAAGTACGATTATCTAAATCCATGCCAGATGTTGGCAACAGCACTTTTTTATGCGAACAAGGTGGGCGAAATTTTCTTGGGACCATGGATGTTACAACCACTCCGAATCCTAGTTTTCGACGTGTTGATGCTTTGATAAAAGACGGTGATTCAGTCTTGATAAAACTATCTACCGTCGTGGGGCGCTACTGATGGCTTTTAGCAAGACAAATTTCCGCAACGCAGTTGGATTTACACTCATTGAATTGATGATTGCCATTGCAATCATGGCGATTCTTGCAATATTGAGTTGGCGTAGTCTTGACAACATGGCACAAATGCAGACCCAAACTCAAACCAAAACGGATGGCGTATTGGCTTTGCAGGCGGGACTTGCCCAATGGCAAGTAGATTTGGACATGCTTTGGGAAGTTCCTCAAATTCCGAGCATCAATTCCCTTGACTTTGATGGTCAAGTATTACGCATGGTACGACGCTATACTGAAAATAATACCGACATTGTCAGAGTGGTCGCATGGAGTAAGAAAAACCAAGACGGCAAGCAGCAATGGTTGAGATGGCAGTCTGATCCCCTCAAAACACGGTCATCTATGCTTGCAGCGTGGCAACAAGCAAATCAATGGGCGCAATCCCCTTCTGAAACTAACAAAGATCATGTAGTTGCCATAGCAAATATCGACCAGTGGCAAATCTTCTATTACCGCAACAACGCCTGGAGTAACTCTCTCTCAAGCGCTGACAATGTTAGCCCGAACTCAGCTCAAGTACAACTTCCTGATGGCGTGCGTTTGATACTTACACTGCCAGAGGGGCAACCCATACAAGGCAAAATCACCCGCGACTGGTTACGCCCAACTCTTGGTGGTGGCAAATCGTGATGATTAACTCCCCGCCGCGATGTTCAGATAACGTTAAGTGTTCACGGCAGCAAGGAGCAGCTTTGTTATCTGCTATGCTCACAGTGACACTTGTTGCAACATTTGCCGCTACCGCATTGTGGCAACAGTACCGTAGCATTGAGGTAGAAAAAGCCGAGCGCGGTCGTGTCCAAGTGGCTTGGTTATTGATTGGCGCTTTGGACTGGTCTCGACTCATACTTCGCATCGATGGCCGGGCTGGGACAACTGACCACCTAGCTGAACCTTGGTCAGTAGCATTACAAGAATCTCGTCTCTCTACCTTTCTTGCAGCAGATCAAAACAACACAGGTGGCTTAACTGCAGAAGAATCAATTGACGCTTTTTTATCCGGCCATGTTGTCGACGCTCAATCAAAATTAAACATATACAACCTCGTCGATAAGGGCACCGTGTCACAACCTGACTTTGCTGCATTTACAAGATTGTTCAATTTATTGAGTATTCCTCTAACTGAACTAGAAAACTTGATACAACAAATCAAATTAGCTACCGGCACTGAAGCAAGCACCACCACGCCGCTCATGCCCCAACGTATAAATCAATTAGATTGGCTTGGGCTTTCAAAGACCACACTCCAGAAGATTACCCCATATATTCAACTCATCAATGAACGCACTACAGTCAATTTAAATACTGCACCGGCTGAAGTTATCTTTGCTACGATTCCAGATTTGCAGATCGCTGATGCCAAATTAGCCGTTTCAACACGTGAACAAAAACACTTCACATCTTTGGAGGAAGCGGCAAAATTAAACCCTTCATTTGGCAACAAGCTCACACCCAATCAACACAGCGTCTCCTCGAGATTCTTTGAAGTTCGAGGTCGCTTACGATTGGACAGCGTCGTAGTTGAAGAGCAATCATTGGTGCGCCGTGATAATCTTAATAATGTTCATACCATGTGGCGTGAACGTGCCACTGTGACATCCTTACAATAACACGATGAACAAGCTGATCGTATCCCTCCCTTGGTCGTACCGTAGTTCGGATCAAACCGAAAAAACGTTTAATTCACACTTGCCTCAAAGTAACTGTGAATATACCTATGTCGTCTGCAATGAAACCCTTACCATACTGAACAGTGGTCAAGCGCCTATGGAGTTATTGCCAAAAGCAGATACCACTGTTTTGGTGGCTCCTAGTCAGGCTTTGTCATGGCACCAAATTGCCATACCCAAAATTCCACAATCACAAATGCGCGCAGTACTAGACGGACTGCTTGAAGAACAGCTTCTTGATGATACGAATTTATATGCTTTAGCACTTTCGCCTGCGACTCAAATTGGAAAAGAGGGAATAAAGTCTTGGATTGCTTGCTGTAACAAAGCGTGGCTCTCAGAGTCAATTTCAAAATTCGAAATGGCGGGCCACCGTGTCGTGCAGGTTACGCCTGCTGCTACACCGGAACAATCAGGATCTGCATCTTACGTCTATATCACTGGCACTACAGAAGAATCATTCTTGACAACAGTGTCGCAAAAGGGTGTGTTGACATTTCCGATTTCATCGCACTCACAAACCCATTCTCCAAACTTTAGCAATGGTTATAAGCTATATATTCCAGATGATGCGATTGTGTCATCGGAGCCGGCAGCAGCAGCATTGGCTGAGAAAATTTTGGAACGACCCATACAAATTCGTCAGCCTGCGATTGGTCTGATTGAAAGCGCTGATACAAATTGGGAATTGGCACAGTTTGACCAGAAGCTCAGCGGTGATGGCGACGGCATGAAACGCTTGCGTCGCATTTGGCTGGCATTCTGGAAGGGCTTAGCTTGGCGTCCAGCTCGATGGGGCTTAATTGGCTTACTGCTCGCAAATGTAATTGGGTTGAACACTTGGGCATGGCAACAAAAAAACAGTCTGGAAACTAAAAAAACTTTCCTCACCAATCAACTTACCCAAACTTTCCCACAAGTCAAAGTTGTCGTAGATCCCATGCTGCAAATGAATAAAGAGCTTATCTCGCTGAGACAAAGCACGGGTTCAGTATCAGCACAAAGTTATGAGTCAGTTCTGTCTGCATTCAGTTTACATACAAACGCAAAGACGCCACCAACAATGATAGAGTTTATCGCGAATAAAACCACCTTCACTGGTCTCAATTGGACAGACGCAGAGTTTACTCAGGCGCAATTGAAAATGAAAGCAAACGGCTATGTACTGATTCGCGATGGTAATCGGATATCTGTATCACCAGAGGTGGGTTTATGAGTAATAGCACCACAATCAATGAAATTAAACCTCCATTGGCTCAAGTGTTATCATCCAAATTGACGCTTATCAAACAATATTGGCAACAGCTCAAACCTCGTGATCGACGAATCTGGCTGGTTATCGGTGTCGCTTTAAGTATGTGCTTGCTGTGGCTTATCGCCATAGCGCCTGCATTGAATACACTGCGAAATGCACCTGGTTTGCATCGTCAAATTGATGCCCAGATTGAGAACATGCAACGCATAAGCGCAGAAGCAAAATCACTGCAAAAACAGCCCAAATTAAGTCTAGATGATGCACAAAAAGCATTACATAACACAGTAACTCAACGATTAGGTGGCACTGGGCAAATCAGCATTACCGGAAATCGCGCTTTACTGACCTTGAAAAATGCCACGCCACAATCTGTAGCTGAATTTCTTACCGAAGCACGCATCAATGCACGCGCAATCCCACAAGAAGCGAAGATCACACGCAGTAATGCGCCAAATCCAAGTTGGGATGGCAGCATGACACTCACTTTGCCGGCTAAATGAGTATGGAATTATCCCGTCACAAACTCGCAAAGTCTCCTCAAGCACAAGCGCCTTGGTCATGGGCGCTTATCGGTGGCGTGATTGGAGTTTTGATTGCTGTGCTCTTATTTGCGCCAGCAGCATGGCTGACTTACTCAGTGAAAAAATTCAGCAACGATCACATCGTCTTGAACGATGCATATGGCAGTGTTTGGCAAGGATCTGCGCAATTGGTTTTATCTGGTGGAGCTGGCAGCAGAGATGCAACGACTTTACCCGGGCGCATTCACTGGCAAATACAGCCACAATTACCCTATAACATTCATTTAGAATTAAGTGCAGAATGCTGTACCACTGATGCGTTGCAAATTTTGGTTCTACCTAAATTATCTGGAATCTTAGCTGAGATAAAACCAAGTCAATCCAAATGGCCTGCCACTTTGTTATCTGGACTGGGTGCGCCATTTAACACCATTGATTTACAAGCCATTTTGAATTTGCAAACCAAACAACTTCAATTAAGTTGGCTAAACCAACAATTCAAACTCGATGGGCAAGCTGAATTAGACATCATCGATGCATCGACCCGCTTATCAACACTCAAACCGATAGGAAGTTACCGCGTTAATTTACAAGGTGGAACTATCCCAAAATTAAATGTACAAACACTCAATGGCAGTTTGCAATTAACTGGAACAGGGGAATTTACTGGAAACCGTTGGCGTTTCAGGGGAGAAGCTACCGCCGCAACGGGTTCAGAAGCAGCTCTGAACAATTTCTTGGATATTTTAGGGCGACGAGTTGGGCCCCGCTCAATCATTACCTTAGGATAACTTTTAGTTGCACATCTGCTGCTTAATATGTCTACACACAATCATTCACAAATGGCTACATACACTCATCCATCAAAGCAACGCAAATACGCTATACATTTTATAGCATTCTTGGCAATATTGACGCTATTTACAGGTAATATTTATGCTCAAAAACAAGGCGAGCACATCACACTCAATTTTGTCAATGCGGAAATTGATGCTGTTGCTCGCACGATGGGTGTCATAACCGGACGAAATATCGTGGTTGATCCTCGCGTGAAAGGTACGATGAATTTGTCGAGTGAAAAACCTTTGTCACCAGAGTCCGCTTACAAGCAATTTTTAACTGCATTGCGTCTACAGTCTGTTGCCGTCGTCGATTCCCAAGGCATCTTTAAAGTTGTGCCTGAAGCTGATGCCAAACTGCAAACAAGTGTGGTTTCTGCTGGTGCTGTTCCTCCAACCACTGCCAAAGCAGGTGGTAATCAAATCGTGACTCAAATTTTCAATTTGAACTACGATTCTGCTGCCAATTTGCTGCCGATTTTGCGCCCACTCATTAGTCCAAATAACACCATCAATGTCAACCCTGGCAACAATTCATTGGTCATCACCGACTATGCTGACAATTTGCAACGCATTGCCAAAATCATCGCAGCCAGTGATGTACCTACAGCCACAGATGTGGAAATTATTCCTTTGAAATATGCGCTATCCAATGATTTGGCACCCTTGTTAATGCGCTTAGTTGACAGTGGGGCAGGCCCCACTGTAGCTGCGGCGACTACTGCAGCAACGCCAGGACAATCGGACACATCGGTTAAGACAACCATTATTGCCGAACCACGAAGCAATGCCGTGATTGTGCGTACTGCCAATGCTGCACGCATGTCCTTGATTAAATCATTAATCGGAAAACTTGATCAACCCAGTTCGCAAAGCGCCTCTGGCAATGTGCATGTTGTTTTCTTAAAAAATGCAGATGCTTTGAAACTTGCGATTACGCTCAGAGCGGCCATGCCCTCTTCTGGCACAGCGTCAACAACGCCGCGCGTGACAACGACAACCAATACAAATACTGCCAGCACCCCTACTCAAAGTACCAATCAGCCTTCAACAGGCGGGCAAATTCAAGCTGATCCTGCCACCAATTCACTCATCATTACAGCACCTGAACCTGAATACCGACAGCTAAGAGCCATCATCGACCAGCTTGACAGTCGTCGTGCACAAGTATTTGTTGAATCTTTAATCGCCGAAGTGAATTCTGACAAAGCAGCTGAATTTGGCATCCAATGGCAGCATGCGCTGGGTAATAAATCAAATGCTGATAATTCCAGCAAATTGGGTACTAATTTTGGGTCGGGTGGTGATAACTTATTGGCTCTAACAACACAAGCAGCCACTTCAACTTTGACACCTGGCACAGGCTTTAATGTGGCCATCGGCACAATCATTGCCGGCAAAAACATACTGGGCGCCTTAGCCAACTTTTTGCAAACCACTGGCGAAGGTAATATCTTATCTACACCTAACTTGCTGACGCTTGATAACGAAGAAGCCAAAATCATCATTGGTCAAAACGTCCCTTTTGTGACTGGACAATACACCAACAATGGCGCAAGTGCTGGCAGTGGTACAGTGAACCCATTTCAAACCGTAGAGCGTAAAGACGTAGGCTTGACACTCAAAGTGAAGCCCCAAATCAGCGAAAACGGCACTATCAAACTTGAAATCTATCAAGAGGTGAGCAGCGTACAGGCATCATCCGTTAATTCTGCAACAGGCCTCATCACCAACAAACGATCGATACAAACCAATGTATTGGTAGAAGACGGTGGCATTGTGATATTGGGTGGATTACTTCAAGATGAATTTTCTGGCAACAAAGAACAAGTACCTGTTTTAGGTGACATTCCACTGATTGGCAATTTATTTAAAACCGAATCTCGCAGTCGTAAAAAAACCAATCTCATGGTATTTTTACGGCCTGTTGTTGTACGCGATGGTGCTGCCACAGAAAAACTATCGCTTGATCGATACGACTTAATGCGCAGTGGTCAAGAATCTGCTCAGCCAGCATATAACTTCATTCTGCCAATCAACGAATCTGCCAAGCTGCCGTTACCAGTTAAGACGAATACCAACCCTTTAGCTACGCCTACTGCCACTGATGCCACACCTACAAAAGTTAACTGATCTAACTCTGTAATGAAGTTCCCTCTGCCCTATTCGTTTGCAAGACAACACCAAGTTTTACTTGAAGACAATGGTCAAGTATTGATTGTCCTGATGCACGACACCACTTCGCAAAGTGCTTTGAGTGAGGTGCTGCGCAAATTCAAAGTCAATCATGTTGAAACTTTGAACAAAGATGTGTTGGCGCAACGCATCAGCGAAGCCTACGCACAAGGTGAGTCCAACGCCGCATCGGTGGTCAGTGAAGTTGAATCTGATGCAGATTTGAGCCGCATGATGCAAGATTTGCCAGCAGTTGAAGACTTGCTTGAAGCCGCCGATGATGCGCCCATCATTCGCATGCTCAACGCACTGTTAACGCAAGCTGCACGTGACGGTGCCAGCGACATCCACATTGAACCTTACGAACGCCATTCCAGCGTGCGCTTCCGCGTGGATGGCACGCTGCGCGAAGTGGTGCAACCCAACCGTGCACTGCACGCTGCCCTGATTTCACGTCTCAAAATCATGGCTGAATTGGATATTTCTGAAAAGCGTCTGCCGCAAGATGGTCGCATCAGCTTGCGCATAGGTACGCGCGCTGTTGATGTGCGTGTCAGCACTTTGCCCAGCACACATGGCGAACGTGCCGTATTGCGTTTGCTTGACAAGTCTGAGGGCAGGCTTAGTTTAGAAGCGGTCGGAATGGCAGGCGAAACGCTGAACCGTTTCAATGGTTTATTGGCGCAACCCCATGGCATCATTTTGGTAACTGGTCCAACTGGTTCAGGAAAGACAACCACGCTCTATGCAGCCTTGCATCGTTTGGATGCCAGCAGTCAAAACATCATGACAGTGGAAGACCCGATTGAATATGAACTGCCAGGTGTAGGCCAAACTCAAGTCAATGCAAAAATTGATTTAACCTTTGCCAAGGCCTTGCGCGCCATATTGCGACAAGACCCGGATGTCATCATGATTGGTGAAATTCGTGATTTTGAAACAGCGCAAATCGCCATCCAAGCATCGCTTACCGGTCACTTGGTGCTGGCTACTTTACATACCAACGATGCTGCCAGTGCGGTCACCCGTTTGACGGACATGGGCATTGAGCCCTTCTTGCTCAGCTCGAGCTTGTTGGGCGTGTTGGCACAGCGCTTAGTTCGCAAAACTTGTACGCATTGTGCAGGTGCGGGTTGCAAGCAATGCGGGCAAACTGGCTATCTTGGGCGTACGGGTATCTATGAATTGCTCGTGACAACAGATGCCATACGCGCACAAATTCACAGCCATACCAGTGAGGCCGATATCCGCACTGCCGCATTGGCTTCTGGTATGACATTGATGCGTGACGATGGTGAGCGTTTGGTGCAATCGGGCGTGACCACACGCGAAGAATTACTGCGCGTGACACGTGATTAGACAAACCTTCGACGACCATGCCCGCCTATACCTTTGAAGCAATAGATGCACAAGGCAACACTAAAAAAGGTGTGCTCGAAGGCGATACCGCACGCGCCGTTCGCAGCCTGTTACGCAACCAATCGCTGATTCCCATAGCGGTTGAACCCATCAGTGGGTCTGTGATTGAGGGCACGTCTGGGAAAGGTTTGAATCGTGTGTTATTCAGTAGCCGCATATATAACGCGACAAACTTGGCTATCTGGACCCGTCAAGTAGCGGGCTTGGTCTCATCCGGATTACCATTAGAACGCGCACTGACAGCTTTAACCGATGAATGTGAAGACGAGCGCCAACGCAATTTACTGGCCAACCTGCGCGCAGAAGTGAATGCCGGCAGCACCTTTGCCAAGGCGTTATCACAACACCCTAAAGAGTTTTCAGATATTTACACCGCAGTGATTGCTGCGGGTGAGCAAAGTGGTAACTTGGGATTGGTTTTGGAACGCTTGGCCGATGATTTGGAAGAGCAACAGGCTTTGAAATCCAAACTCATGGGCGCTGCGCTTTACCCTGCCATCGTCACCGTGGTGGCCATCATCATCGTTCTGTTTTTAGTGGGTTATGTCGTTCCACAAGTAGCCAATGTATTCGTTGGCACAAAAAAAGCACTGCCCTTTCTAACGGTAGCTATGCTTGCCACCAGTGACTTTGTGCGCAGCTATGGCTGGTGGGTTCTGGCAGCGCTTGTATTGATTGCACTTGGCGTGCACTTCGCGTTGAAAAACCCCGTCTATCGAGAAAAGTTTGATGCGGCATTTTTAAATATGCCTGTCATTGGCAAACTGGCCCGTGGCTACAATGCCGCCCGTTTTGCCAGCACCTTGGCCATGCTGGCCAGCGCAGGTGTGCCAATACTGAAAAGCCTGCAAGCTGCAGCGCAAACCTTGAGCAATACCGCCATGCGTGCCGATGCCATGGATGCTCTGGTTTTGGTGCGCGAAGGTGCGCCATTGGCTTCTGCCTTGGCGCAGAAAAAGCGTTTTCCCGGCATCGTCAGCATGTTTGCACGTTTGGGCGAACAAACAGGGCAAATGCCCCTTATGCTGTCACGCGCTGCCAAGCAACTCAGCATCGAGGTACAACGACGTGCCATGCACTTGGCAACCATCTTAGAACCCTTGTTGATTGTTGCCATGGGTGTGGTGGTACTGTTGATTGTGATGGCGGTCTTATTGCCCATCATTCAGCTCAATCAAATGGTTAGATAATACGCACACTACATTACATTTTTACACTTCATCATGACCTACGAACTCATCACCGTCACCACACAAGCTCGCGTTGGTATCGTTACCCTCAATCGCCCCAAACAACTCAATGCACTGAATGACCAATTGATGGATGAAATGGGCAAAGCCCTCAAAGCATTTGATACCGATGAAAACATAGGCTGTATGATTTTGACGGGAAGTGAAAAAGCCTTTGCAGCCGGTGCTGACATCGGTGCGATGGCCAAATACAGCTTTGCCGATGCCTACAAGGGCGACTACATCACACGCAATTGGGAGCAAATCCGCAACATCCGCAAGCCCGTCATTGCCGCAGTCAGTGGTTTTGCGCTCGGTGGTGGTTGTGAGTTGGCGATGATGTGCGACTTCATCATCGCTGCCGACAATGCCAAATTTGGTCAACCTGAAATCAAACTGGGCATCATTCCTGGTGCCGGTGGCACACAACGTTTACCCCGCGCTGTTGGCAAAGCCAAAGCCATGGACATGGCGCTGACTGGCCGTATGATGGATGCCCAAGAAGCCGAGCGCGCAGGCTTGGTCAGCCGCGTGGTGCCACTAGAAAGGTTGATGGAAGAAGCCCTAGGTGCGGCATCGATGATTTGCGAGTTTTCTCAAATCGCCGTCATGGCCGCTAAAGAATCGGTGAACCGTTCCTTTGAAGGCACATTGAACGATGGCATCATGTTTGAGCGCAGAATGTTCCACGCCCTCTTTGCAACACAAGACCAGAAAGAAGGCATGGACGCGTTTGTGAACAAGCGCAAAGCAGTGTTTACCAATACTTGATCACGACACTGTGGAAAGCATTCGGGTTGCGACCTGGAACATACACAAGGGCGTCAACGGCATAGGTCCGCGTGGCCGGCTGGAGATTCACAACATCGGCTTGGCGATTGACCAGTTTGATGCCGACATCATCTGTTTGCAAGAGGTGCGCAAAGCGCACAGCAAACATGCAGCACGTTTTGAGCGCTGGCCTGATCAAGAGCAAGCCGACTTTTTGGCACCTCTAGGCTACACCCCCATTTACCAAACCAATGCCATCACCAAACACGGTGAACACGGCAATGCATTGCTAACGCGCTGGCCTGTGCTGTCACAGCGGCATGAAGACATGTCTGACCACCGCTTTGAGCAACGTGGATTGTTGCACGTGGAGATGGTGATTCATGGCGTGGTGACCCATGTGGTGGTGGTGCATTTGGGTTTGATCAAAGCCAGCAGACGCCGCCAAATTGACCAGCTCATCGCCTACATTCAACGCGAAATACCAGACAACGCGCCTTTGATTGTTTCAGGGGACTTTAACGATTGGGGCCTGGCCAGCGCCTCAGCACTCAAAGCGTATCACCTGCAAGCCTTTAAAGCCAACCCCATCACCGCCAAGCGTTTGTACACCTTTCCTTCCCGACTGCCGCTGGTGCAGTTTGACTATGTTTACGCGCGGCATTTGACACCCACGCACGCACATGCGCCGCAGGGTCGTCACTGGGCACGCATGTCTGACCATTTGCCCTTGATTGCGGATTTCGTCATGGCAAAATAGCACACCAAACGCTGCCAGCACTTCAATTCATGAATGTCGAACGCCAAAGCCCATCCAAGCACGCAAGCACTGCGGCTGATGCGACTTTGCAATTACTACAAGGCACCGTTGAACTTTTCCCATTATTGATTCAAGACATTGATGCGGCACAGCACACGGTTCAACTAGAGACCTATATTTTTGACACCAAAGGCAGTGGCGCTGAAGTTGCACAAGCCTTAGAGCGTGCAGCATTACGCGGTGTGAAGGTGCGACTGGTTGTCGATGGTTATGGCACGCCTGAATGGCCGGTTGAATGGGCGCAACGTTTTCAATCTGCTGGTGTACAAACCTTGGTTTTCGAGCCCATCGTGACCTTTGGATTTTTTATTCCCAGCCAATGGCGAAGGTTGCATCGCAAGTTGGTTGTTATTGATAGCAACCTGGGCTACTGTGGCGGCATCAATATCTTGGATGACTTTTATGACCCCAATCATGGTGTTTTGACATCTGCACGCTTTGATTTTTGTGTCCGCGTCTCAGGCGCTATTGCGCAAACCATGCACGCTGTCACCCACCAGTTGTGGGAAAAAATGGCACCGCATGAGCTGGGCAAAGCCACGGTCTCAGACAAAATGTTGTCCGCGCTGGAATACTTTACCAAGTCGACACTTCGCACCCAGTTTAAAAACAATCCTCAGGTAAACCAAAACACCATCGCCTATTTGGTACTGCGCGACAACGTCAGTCACCGTTCTGAAATTGAACGCGCCTACCTGCAAGCCATCGGCGAATCGCGCAAAGACATCATCATTGCCAACGCCTACTTTTTACCCGGCGCGAAGATTCGCAAGGCCTTGATAAGTGCCGCCAAGCGCGGCGTCAAAGTGCAGCTTTTACTGCAAGGCAGGTACGAATATTTCTTGCAATACCATGCCGCCAGGCCAGTGTATGGCGCGCTTTTGGCGGCGGGCATCGAAATCTACGAATACGCCCCCAGCTACTTGCACGCCAAAGTGGCGGTGATTGATGGTGTGTGGGCCACCGTAGGCTCATCCAACCTCGACCCCTTGAGCTTGCTCTTGGCACGTGAAGCCAATGTGGTGGTGCAAGACACCGCCTTTGCCACCAGCCTGCGCGACCGTTTGAGCTACGCCATGCATCACGACAGCAAACGCGTTTTGCACAGCGAACTGGCCAGCAGGCCGTGGGCGCAACGCATTCGCGACCGAATCGCTTTTGCCTTCATGCGCACCAGCTTGTGGTTCATCGGCAAGCGTTATTGAAAACCATACACAGTCATACCATGCGAATCCCACTGCGATATTTCAGCCTGGCACTGCTGTGCTTAAGCCTCAGCCTGCCAGCGCACAGCAAATGGTTCAAACCCAGCCAATGGGAAGGCAAAGTGACCCGCGTCAGCGATGGCGACACGCTGTGGATAGAAACCCAAATCAGCAGCAGCCAAAACGGCATGGCTAAAACCAAACAAACCGTCACGCGCAAAGTCCGCATTGAAGGCATAGACGCGCCAGAGATTTGTCAAACCTACGGCAAAACATCACAAGCCGCCTTGCAACAAAAAGTCTTGCACAAAGCCGTAGTTGTCGACACGCGCAGCAAAGACGACTACGGCAGAGACATTGCCAAACTGAAATTAAACAACGAAGACATAGGCGCATGGCTGGTCAGCAACGGCCACGCTTGGTCCTACCACTCGCGCCGCAACAATGGCATGTACGCGAAAGAAGAGCAAACAGCCCAGTCAGAAAAACGCGGCCTCTTCGCCAACCCAAACCCCGCAGAACCCCGCCAATTCAGACAACAACGCGGCTCTTGCTTTGTAAAATACAAGCAAAAATAGTCTGTATACGGCGTATTTATTGCCTAATGTGCTATTAAATATATAGCATTACCTGCCGACATACGCACGGGTAAGTAGATACATCAAATCAAAACTAAGTGTTCTAGCGGCTACGCGGTTTATCGGTACGGTTGCTGGCGCCTTGCTGTTAATTGGCACTGCATCATGTTCGTCGTCATCTTCTTCGTTTTTGTTGTGATCCAATCCACGGTGATGGCTATACGCCTCTTGCAAAATCTCCCGCACCGCTTCGCGCGTGCCTGCGATGTTGTTGTAAGTTTGTGCGGCGATGAGTGAATCAAAGCTGCGATTTAGTCGGTCTAAGGTGTCTTGGGTGATAAGGCCAAGTTTCAGCCAACTTGCCATGTGGGTTTTGATGCGTTTAGCAAGTTCTGCGCCGTTGTAAGGACTTGGGACGACGATGATAGGGGCGAGAACTGGAACGGTTAGATAATCTAGGTCTTGGATTTCATCAACCTTTTGTTCCCAGTAAGGCGTCTCAGGTAATGCGTCCAAACCCCAAGGCTCATCAGTAGCACCTGTCATTTTGGCAGTTGTGACGCCTGGCAATTCTGTTCTATCTACTCTAAAGCCACGCAAAGTATCGCCTGGATTGATTCCGCTAGGGTCACTGTCTTTTAGACCTGGTGTAAAAACGAAGCTGGTTTGATTCGCTTCTTCGTCTGTGCGCAGACCAGCGCTCCAGCCTTTGGGGGCTTTAACAGTGTTATTTTCGAATTCTCTCTTGGCAGACGATTGTGCCCAACGTTGTTGCCACCAGTTTTCACTATCAGCTTTGAAGTCTGCCGTAATTGGCGGCATATTAGGCACAGAATAAATTAAAGGTATGCCCCAAACTCTAAACAAATCTATTGCTTGTTTTGCTAAGCGTTGGTTTCTCACAGTGTAGTTGTATTGAAACGCCTTACCAGTCCAGCGGACACTAGACTGTACTTGCGGTGCTATAGCATTTTGTTGCACATATTCTTTATTTACCCATTGCTTAGTTTCTGCATCTTGGTAATACAAACTCCACGTACCTCTCGAGGCATTGTATACAGCGCTGTCCTGCGCATACATAAAATTAGCGTAACAAAAAGTAGCAATAAATAAAAGCGATTTTTGTATGGTTTTCATAAAATATTCTTGTTAATTTGGAGTTTTACCGCATCTGTTTGCGTCTACAAGTCGAATGTGGAAATGCGGCCCACTTTTGTAATGGTGCAAAATTGAAAATGGCACTTTAACTTTTTTGTCTTCGCAGAATTTTTTGTAAAACTGTTTCTGCTTTGCTACCCTGATGGGATTGCCTGCCCGCGTGAACGAAATATCAATTTCTTCACCCTTTCTGTGTTCCGAATGTGGTGTTGTCCAACGAGAGGGGTGGAAAACGCCATACTTGTCTGTATATGAAATGTCATACAAGCCACCCCAAAACAAACTGGCATCGTTCAATGCCACAGTTCCCCAACCTTCAATTTCAAGTAATTCAATCAGATTGCTCAAATTATTTGACGCCTCTTGAGTTAAGTAATATTGGTTACCAACGTACCGACTTTGCCCTTGGTGCTCATGGTCTACACTGGTTAAAGAATAAAGATAAGTACCATCTGCTTTTCTTGGCGTATTTGGAGAAATAGGGCTTAGATCTGGCACCTTAACATTCACATTCGCAGTAACAGAAGTGTTCGCGCAACTATTGCAGAATGCCGCAACCACATGCGTACCTGCAACTTGATCGGCGGCGAATGTCACCTTGATCTCACCTAGCCCATCGGTCACACCGTTTGCCGTAACAGCGCCATTCACATAACCTTTGGGCCGCGATGCATCATGGTGGTCATGTCCACCAGTGTTTGCCATCACATCCACCCCAAACGTCACCGCCACCCCCTCTAAAGGATTGCCATTCTCTGTCACGGTGGCAATCAGCTCATACGTTGATACCCCACCCGTGCCTGCAGGGCGGGGGTCTTTTTGGTTGGGGGTGGTGGATAGGCTGAGTGTACGTTGCGAGGTGGCTTCGCCTTCGCAATATAAGTGCGAATCATCAAATTTAGTCGGGCCCCATTGAGTTACTAACTTAATAATGTCCATAAATCTTCCATCAGGCAAAGGATATACACCTAAAGACCAAATGGTTGGCACAGTGTTTGATGTTGTAGCATCTTTACCAAACATCTTCAAGCGAAATCCTATTGGACAATAGACGCCGCCTGCTGGCCTCAATTGTAGAAATTGTTGTTCTACCACTGGATGGTAAACCACCATACTTACTAGGCATCTACCATAGTTAGTACCAATAACATCATCGTTTACATATACTGCTGTTGTGCCATGGGTAGTTTGCCAAATTTTGGCATATTCGTTACATACCTCCTGTCCAGAATTTAATAGGCCATTAACGCCTACAGGCCATTTAGTAATGGGCTGAATAATTTGCGTTGCTGCTAAGGATAACGATGTACTAAACGATAAAAATAAACTTACAAGAATGAGTCGCCAAACGCCAAACGTTGAGTGCTGAGTGATGAGTGCTGAGTGCTGAGTGCTGAGTGCTGAGTGCTGAGTGCTGAGTGCTGAGTGCTGAGTGCTGAGTGCTGAGTGCTGAGTGCTGAGTGCTGAGTGCTGACCACATGATGCTCCTTTGGTTCAGCAAACTTTAAGTTATTTTTAGCGAATGTTTAATTTGGTTACAAATTTATGTGTTGATTGCACTACAAAGTAGACATACTTTTCTATGATTTGTGGGCTGCCCTGACAGAGTTTGCTTTGCAGGAATAAGGTTTAAGTATTTGGTTCACAAAGCTTATGCCATGTCAATTTTATATGCTTTTTTGGCCGCTATCCAGCGTATTGATTGCCTAATTTGCTATTGAATATATAGCATTACGCTGCATTATGATGCAATGTGCCGACACACTTTGCACCCCGCATCGCGCTTCAGGCGAACTTCGTTCCAACTCATGTCTCTGCCGTCTAGCATCAGCAAACGGCCTGTGAGTGGTTTGCCTGCGCCGCTGATGAGTTTCAGGGCTTCGGCGGCTTGCATGGCACCTATGATGCCAACCAAGGGGGCGAAAACGCCCATGGTGGCGCAGCGGGCTTCTGTCATTTCCGCGTCTGGGGGGAAGATGCAGGCGTAGCAAGGTGCTGTTTTGTCGCGTGGGTCGTACACGGTGATTTGACCGTCAAAGCGGATGGCAGCGCCACTGACCAATGGCTTTTGGTGTTTCACGCAGGCGGCGTTGATGGCGTGGCGGGTGGCAAAATTGTCGGTGCAGTCCAGCACCACAGTGGCTTGTGCCACCAAACTATCCAACAATGCCGCATCGGCGCGCTGCAAGACGGTGCTGACTTGCACGTCGGGGTTCAGCGCCGCAATTTTTTGCTGCGCTGATTGCGCTTTGTATGCACCCACATCGGCGGTGGTGTGGGCGATTTGGCGCTGCAAGTTGGTGACGTCCACCGTGTCGTTGTCGACAATGGTGATGTGCCCCACGCCCGCTGTGGCCAGGTACAAAATAGCGGGTGAGCCCAAACCACCAGCACCTATGACCAAGGCGTGTGACTGTGTGATTCGCTCTTGCCCTTCAACGCCAATTTCATTCAGCAACAAATGTCGGGAGTAGCGCAGGAGCTGGTCGTCGTTCACTTTCGGGCACTCCTATAAATTCATTTTCCGCGCGAATTGCATTGTTGCGCGGTGCTCGCAATCCTCATGTACCGGCAGTACATTCCGGTTGCTGTGCGCCGTGCGCCTAGCACTTCATCTCGGAAATCTGAATTTCTAGAAGTGCCCTGAGACCTAATTATTCTTTTTTCTCTTCTTTGCGCACTTCTTGCGTTTTGCTCACCAAAACGGGCAGACCTTTGAGCTGGTTCAAAGCTTGGCGCAGTTGGAAGTCTTTGTCTGAACCGTATTCAGGCAGCTTGCGCTCTGCTGGTGGTTTTTTGTTTTCTTCTTCCAGTTTTTTCAGCGCCAACTCGCGCTCTTTTTCAAGCGCGGCTTTTTTCGCAGGGTCAGCATCTTTGCCGTCTTGGCCGCTTAACAAATGCTTTTCTAAATCGGCTTCGCGGGTGCGCAGCGCGGCGAAGGGGCTGCCTTCGGCGGTATCGTCCAGCATCACATCAGGAATGATGCCTTTGGCTTGAATCGATTTGCCGCTGGGTGTGTAGTAGCGGGCGGTGGTGATTTTGATGCCGGTATCAGGCCCCAATGAGCGCACCGTTTGCACCGAGCCTTTGCCAAAACTTTGGCTGCCCAAAATCAAGGCGCGTTTGTGGTCTTGCAATGCGCCCGCCACAATTTCGCTGGCAGAGGCCGAGCCTTCGTTCACCAACACCACCAAGGGCACTTTTTTCAGCGCAGCAGGCAGGCGCTTCAAGGGGTCGCCACCCATGCGGCCTGCATAAAACTCGGGTGAGGCTTTGTAGCTGAATTTGCTTTCAGCCAATTGGCCGTTGGTGGAAACCACTTCCACATTCTCTGGCAAGAACGCGGCCGATATCGCCACAGCCGCGTTGAGCAAGCCACCGGGGTCATTGCGCAAATCCAGCACCAAGCCTTTTAAATTGGGGTCGGCTTTGTAGACTTCTTCGATCTTTTTCACAAAGTCTTCCACAGTGCGGTCTTGGAACTGCGTCAAACGCACCCACGCATAGCCGGGTTCGATGACTTTGCCTTTAACCGATTGGGTTTTGATTTCTTCACGAATGATGGTGACGGGGAAACTGCGGTTTTCGTCTTTGCGAAACACAGTCAAAATCACCTTGGTATTGGGCTCGCCGCGCATGCGCTTGACTGCTTCGTTCAGCGTTAAACCGCGCACCGCAGTGGTGTCGATTTTGGTGATGAAGTCATTCGGCTTCAAACCGGCACGGTAGGCGGGTGAACCTTCGATGGGTGACACCACTTTGACCAAGCCATCTTCAAAACTGATTTCGATGCCCACGCCGACAAACTTACCGGAGGTGCCTTCACGAAATTCTTTGTACGATTTTTTGTCGAAATACTGTGAATGTGGGTCGAGGCTGGAGACCATGCCAGAGATGGCATCGGAGATCAGCTTTCTCTCGTCCACAGGCTCAACATAGTCGCTTTTGATCAAGCCAAACACGCTGGACAATTGGCGCAGTTCTTCCAAGGGCAAAGGCGCTAAAGCACCACGCGCCATGGTCTGCACCGACATGGTGGCCAATGCGCCTGCCAATGCACCGG
Organism: Candidatus Aalborgiella aggregata; assembly: GCA_016705065.1. Lineage (GTDB taxonomy): Bacteria > Pseudomonadota > Gammaproteobacteria > Burkholderiales > Burkholderiaceae_C > Aalborgiella > Aalborgiella aggregata. The sequence goes on from JADIYY010000003.1 coordinate 58,576, forward strand.
CTGCAAGCAATCCTACTGTTTTAAGTTTTTGACCCATGAAATGACCTGTGATATGACCTTTGAATTGTGCTACTGAATGTTGTACTGAAAAACCTGTCAATATACACCTAAGAGCCAATTCATGCTGCTTAGTTCAATATCGCATATTCCAAACACTTTTCGCTACTCAAATGTAGCCTATTTGCTATCTAAATAATAGTGTTTGATGGGTTTTAAGTTGGCGTCCAGCTCATACACCAAGGGTGTGCCATTGGGAATGTTCAAACCCACGATATCGGCGTCCGAAATACCGTCCAAATGTTTGACCAATGCGCGAATGGAGTTGCCGTGCGCAGCGATGACGACGCGCTTGCCAGCCTGGATAGCGGGTGCCAGCGATTCGTCCCAAAACGGCATCATGCGCGCCACGGTGTCTTTCAGGCATTCGGTCAATGGGATTTGCTCTGGTTTCAAGTTTTTGTAGCGGATATCGCCTCGTTCGCAGCGTGGGTCATTCGCTTCCAAGCTCGGTGGTGGCACGTCGTAACTTCTGCGCCACAAAAGCACTTGGTCGTCACCGTATTGTTTGGCGGTTTCGGCTTTGTTCAGGCCTTGCAGTGCGCCGTAATGGCGTTCGTTCAAGCGCCAGTCGTTCACCACGGGCAACCAGGTGCGGTCCATCGCGTCCAAGCAATGCCACAGCGTGTGGGTGGCGCGTTTGAGCACGCTGGTGTAGGCCATATCAAAGTCATAGCCATTGGCTTTGAGCACCGCGCCAGCGCTTTGTGCTTGGGCAATCCCGACTGGCGTCAGCCCTACATCGGTCCAGCCGGTGAAACGGTTTTCTAAATTCCAGGTGGATTCGCCATGGCGAATCAAAACTAACTTGTGCATGAAAGGCTTTCAAAGGCTTTTGGGTTGGGACAATCAGAGCTAAAAAAATGCTTTAAACCCTGAAATTAGGCTTATTTAGGTCACTCAAAGAAAAAAATACCCTCTTATTCTAAAATGCTTCTCTTTGGTTTCTCAATTTTAGAAAGTTAACTGTGGAATTTATTGCTCAAAACTGGATGTTGTTCTTCATTGCCATTGGCTCGGCTTTTATGCTGTTTTTGCCGCAATTGCAGGGCGCTGCGGGTGGAAATTTGACCGCATCCGAGGCGGTATTGCTCATCAACCGTGAAAAAGCGGTGGTGATTGACGTGTGCGAACCTACTGAATACGCCAATGCGCACATTGTGGGTGCGAAAAACATCCCTTTGTCGCGACTGGAAGGCCAATTGGCAGCCACGGTGAAAAACAAAGAAACACCTGTTATTTTGGCCTGCGCCAGTGGCATGCGTTCACGCCGCGCCGTCGGCATTGCCAAAAAACTGGGTTACGAAAAAGCGCAATCGTTGTCGGGCGGTTTGGGCGCGTGGCGCTCTGCCAATTTGCCTATCGAAAAAGCATAACTACTTCAACAAGAGACTACGCCATGCAAGCCGTCAAAATGTACACCACCGCCGTTTGCCCCTATTGCGTTCGCGCCAAGAACCTACTGAAACTCAAAGGCGTGACAACGATTGAAGAAATCCGCATCGACCTGGACGGCAAAGCACGCGATGAAATGATGCAAACCACAGGCCGGCGCACCGTGCCACAAATTTTCATTGGCAGCACCCATGTGGGTGGCTGCGACGATTTGATGGCGCTGGACAGCGCTGGCGGCTTGACACCCTTGTTAGCTTAACACCACGCCCATACTGCAACTACGCTATTAAATTAATAGCGCTCTAGGCAATTAATACGCTGGATAGAGGCCAATTTTTTTATATTTTTTGTCTAATCGCTTAGCAAGCACCCACTCGTTTGCCTGTCACTTGTGTTTTGATCAAGCTGTTGCCCATGTCATGTTGAATCACATTCATGTGGATGGTGAATGAATCGGCACTGACAACACCCTTTCCCTCGCCCGTCATCTTGGGGTTGCTGCAAGTGTATTTGATAGCGATGCTGCTGCCATCGCGCTTCACAACCGGCGGCGTGCAGCCATCAGACCCTTTTTGATTCACATACGCTTGGTTGGAATCCACATCTTTTTGCGTCACGCACTGTTTGAAATTAATCGGAATTTTCATCCCCATCATTTCAGTTGTCACGGCATAGTCGTATTGGCCGGGTTGGATGTTTTGGGCGTGGGCAATATTAGTCACTAACATTCCCATGATGATCACTGGCATTGCAGATAATTTCATAATTCCTTCTCGTGATAAATCAATTCTTAGTTTATGGGACCAGCATCAAAGTCGTTTGACGTACTACACTCGCACCCGAACTGGTCTTGGCATCGGTGTAGCGAATAGTTAAGGTCACGGAGGCGCTGGGGCTAGAACCTAACAATTCTATTCTGCCATTGCTTGTCTGCACTCGCGCTGCACCACGAGTTACAGGCATCGTGGAAAGACGATATACACCTGCTGATATTTTGGGAAGATTAAATATTTCACTGTCACCATTGCTTGCTTGAACTTGGACTTGTGCTACAGGTGCGCTTAAGTCAGCATCGCGTATTTCAATTGCTGCATTTAAATTGGTATTGTTTGGCGTGCATGCTGGGACTGTAGGTGTAGCACTTGCAGAAATTGTGACTGTAACAGTGCAGGTGGTCGCCGCTGTGGATGTGACGGTGTAACTGCCCGGGCCGGCAGTTGCAGCACCTATCGCCGACAACAGCGCTGGCACCGCGATCGTGACGGTGCTGCCGGGTGCGCCCGTGAAGCTTTGGCTGCCTGTCAGGGTGTAATTCAACGGCGCCAAACCTGTGCCTAGCGGTGTCCCCACGGCAACCGCGCTGCAGCTCGGGTTCACGCTGGCGGGCGAAGCGGTTCCAACCGTTGGCGGGAAGAATCCGGGCGCGCTGACTGTGCAGCTGACGGGTACAGGCGCAATTGGAAACATGCAGGCAGGTGGTGCATTCACAAAGGCTGAACCAGAAGCTGGTGCGCCTAATGCAGCAACTGCAAAACCACTGGCAATTCCAGAGACACATCCAGAAGGTGTGCCCGCGAGACTTACGACACTGGGATTTGCAACAACCGTGCCATCAGAAAAACTTGGTTTAAACGGTGTATCTCCAACCAACCCACTGATCCGCCATTGCCCAGAAATACCACCAGCCAGCCCTGATATCAATACAGAGCCGCGACCGCGTGTGACCACAGGGCGAAATGTAGCGGTATCTAAATAGTATTTCTCCCATGCAAAATCAATTACGGCCACATCTGGGCCACATTGCATTTGACGATCAAGCACTTGCAGGCGCGTTTGGCGCTGTGCGTTGCTCATGGTCATCAGATCATTGATCAGGTTGCTGAACCCAATCATGGCTGGGTCTAACCGTTGCTGAAAGAATCCAATATTTCCTTGTTCATAAGCACGCAGTAGCGCATCTAATGCTTGCTGCGCAGGAGAATTCGGTACGCATTGTGTGGAAATTTTAGGATTCCCTAGCGAACTCAAGCCCCCAGTTGACCCTGCTGCTGGCATGGTAGTTTCCGTGCTCTTGACAGTGTCTTGCGCCCAAATAGGTTGACATATAAAGCCCATGATCCCGATGACAAAACTCAATACAGGCATTTTTTTCATTTTGTTCTTCCAACGAATTGATATGCTTACCATTTGAAAGCTCCTTGCACACCAATGATGCGCTCGTCCACCTGTAGCAAGACATCACCATGGTTGCGACGATTGATTCTTGCGTATGCCTTTATTGTTAATTGTTGCCCAAATGCTTTTGTCCAGTCTAACTGCAAGGTGTTTGTTGTTAAATTTGCTGTGCCCGATATGGGCTGCGTGCTGCGTTGATGTTGTAAACCCAAGCTCAAATTACCGTAAGTTCTCGATGTACCCGTCACATTGATGCCTGCATTGCTGGTTCGTGTTTCTGCCCCTGTCGTGCTAAGCGTTTGCAATTGTCGCCCCGCGGTCGCTTGCAGGCTCATCGACCAGTCCGCTGGCGTTTCAGCAGTGGCGTTGCTTAGATTTCTACCTACAGTCACTTGCCACATTCGGTTGTTGCTATCTGCCGCATCATTCAAGGGATTTCTAGATCGACCAACGCCAATCAATGCATACGCTGTCCATTCGGCAGTGGTATATGACGTTACCAGTTGAGTTGCGTCATTCAGGGTGCTGTTTTGAAGTGCGTCTTTACCTTTATTGCGAGTATCTGAGACAGAAAAAGCCAAACCAGGAACGGTCTGTACGTTGTAATTAAATCTGTTTGTCAAAGATTGCAATGATGATTGACTGCTGGGTGTGTCGCCCAATGCTGCCGTACGCGTCACGGCATCTCGCACATCTATGCCATATGTTATCTGCGGCGAGATGGCCCAATCAGCACCAACATACCACTCTCGTAAACCTGCTGTTGTCGTTTGAGCCAAAGATGCAAAATTAGCATCAAGATCGTGATAGCCAGTGCGCAATGATACTGAATCTAAACGGTAAGTCGCATCGATAATGCCCGCATTACCGCTTCGGTCAATTTGCGCAACCAAGTCGTTTTTTGAACTGTGTGCAATTTCAGCACTGACTTGTAAATTCCCATTCACATATTTTGATCCCACCGTTGTTATACGGCCATCTAACGCAACTGATCCAGCTGGCAACTCTACAGAACCTAGGCGATCATGGTAATTTTGCAGTGTCATAAAACCAGTGAGCGTGTCCGAAATTTTATATTCAGCTTTCGCACCGAGCACATCACGTATATAGCGTGTTCGAGGTGCCAAGCCATCCAAAGCCGATCGATTATTTAAAGCTTCCCAACTTTCTGCCACAACTCCCGCAAAGCCTGTTACGGTTAATGCTCCTAACTCTCTCGTCCCCAGCGTCCCACGCAAACCCAAATTGGAACCCAAGCCAGAAAAAGCAGCCACCACGTCGCCAAATGAAAACTGATAGCCCACGCCACTTCGACCAATTTGAACGCTATTGGCAATGTTGGCATAACGCGCCAATACAGAACGATCGTTCGAACCTGTGACCACGCCTTGCGCGTATAGGACATCATCTTCTGCGGAGGTACTTCGCCAATCACCTTGCAACACGATTTTCTCGAATGTGCCGGTTTTGAGTGGAGTCAAATCACCTTTCCCACTTGGGTTTGTAACACTGCTGTTATAAATATCAAGTGTTGCATCACCATGAAACTCAACTTGGCCTTGCGTATTGACTGTGCCTGCTTGGCCCGTTTGCGTTTGCCATTTTTGCAGAATCTGTTGGTTGGCGGCGTTGGCATTTTCTTGAGTTTGTGTTTGCACAAGCGCTTGTGCAAATACCAATGGTGAAGTCAACACTAGACTGCTCAATGTTAAAGCTTGAATAGGCCGACATGAGAAAAGTTGCCTTCGGCTAAGGCTGGTTTTAGTCTCAGTCACATAAACTCCAAAAGTTAGGCGATTGGCTAAATCAACGCGCAATTGTGGGTACATTTGTAGGTGCCTTTACAGGTGTTTTTGCAGGCGTATTTGTAATGCGATCCGTATTGAGTGCGCTTGCTTTAACAGGACTCGTAGGAAGTACTGGTGGCGAAGCGATTGCAGTCGCAGGCGATGCTATCTCAGCCTTTAACTGCGCAACATAGCGACTTTCAACGATGCCTTGAATCCGCTCTTGCGCAGCTTTATCTTGCCAAGCAGCCAAATTAGCTTTGATTTGAGCAACTTCTTCATCGAGCTGCTTGGCCAGCAAAGCGCCAACATCACGACGGCAATCATTGTCCTTACAGCGGTTGAGCCATTGCGCTAAAAACTCTTTTGCTCGGTTGTCGCGGTATAACTTCTCGTTGAACGGAATAACTGCCGGTGCAATTGTGCTGGGTGCATTGGGCACAGTTGATTTGGTCATCGCGGGCTGACCGGTAACCATAGGGCTGATAGTGGTTGTAGGGATAATGGGCGCAGCAGTTTTGGGGATCGCTGGCTGACTGACCCCTATTGGACCGATAGGGGTCATAGGAGAAATCACTGCGACATTCTCCTGTTTAGGTTGTGAAGGTGTGCCTGCAGTTAACTCAGCCCCTACATTTTGTCCAATATTGGGGTTAGGACTCTTGTCGACAAATCCATTATTTACTTGCGGCGGCGCGGCAGTGACAGTGGGCGCACTTTTTCTGCTTGAAACCATCGTTGGTGCAGCACGCATGCCAAATGGTGAGCTGGTGCTTATCGGCGGGATGGCAACCGACGTTTTAGGCGCTAAAGACTCACCTGCTTTAGGTGGCATGGACGCCGCACCACCTTTGTCAATCGCACCTGTCACATTTGGCATCACACCTGGTGCATTAGGTGTCATACCTTTTAAACCCCTGCTATCGACTTTCCCCATGTCCAGCGGGTAGAGCAAAGCCGAACTGATATACAGTTTTTCCGTTTTTTTCAAACGCTCACTCAATTTGCTGATGGTGGTAGCGTAAACCTTTTCATCTACTGGCTCTGTCGTAGTTTTTAAGCCCACATAGGCGACATTGATAATGGCGGTCATGTCCGCTTTCTCATCTTGCAGCAACTTGGTCATATCGTTTTTGCAGGCCTCGACTTTGTTGGTCTTTTGGCAACGAGTCATCTGATCCTTACTTTCAACCTCCGCCACAGTTATGAAGGCATCAAAATTTTCCTTTTGTTTTTTACGGCTATCATTATTGGCAGTGACGCGCGCTGCATGTTTGGGAAACAGGTTGGACGCAATGTTCACAAACTCTGCATCGGCAATGGGTTTGGCCGTCTTCCAATGCTCATTCGCATCACTCTCATCTTTGGGAGGAGATGCTTTGGTAGCTTGGAAATATTTTTGCGAAGCTTTTACATACGGCGACGCGCCTTTAAAGCTGCCATCCGCCATGTGGTTTTCCGCGACGATGACACCAAACTCTTGGCTCACAAGTTTCTCTTCTGTATCAAGCCCCAAACTGTTGGCCAAATCTTTCAGGCAGATATAGTCCAATTTATCTTTACTGCCAAAGCCCGACCAGCCTTTGGCATCTTTTGGACACTTATTCGCATTAAAAGCCACGATGGTTTTGGCCCAAAGCCCATAAGACCGGTTCAACACGGTGGTTGGCATCGCCAACGTTGCGCCTGAAACCTTGATCTCAGAATCACGCTGCACGTAGTAATCGATGCGTTGTTTAATTTTGATTCGACTGACCACCGCAGCTGACGTCATGATGCGGCGAAAGTACAGCCGGGCTTGGTCAAGTGGCGGCTTGTCTTGCACGCCACGTACGCCTGCAGCAGCCCAAGCTTCACGACTTTGCGGTAGCATGTCGCGCACGGCGGCATTGTAACTGCCACTCCCGCCAAAAACCAAGCTTGGAAGCTCTTGTTTACACTGTTCGGCGTTCTGATTGCGCATAGCCAGCGCATCAGTGTCACCAGTTGCGGTATTTTTACCGATGGATATGCCCGCTGCCGCAGGGCATGCAGGAAGCGCCAACAACTTGGACCAGTTCTCGCTAAAGTAAGCATCGAACACTGGGCCGTTGAGCAGTTTGCCAATCTCTGCCCATAACTCAGGATCAAAGTTTTGATCGTTAACAGGACCCTGACAGAAATCCGCCGCTGCTTTTTCTTTGTAACAGTGGCTGTCGTAATAGCTACGGCAGGTCTCAAAAGCACTGGACAAAAGGCTTTCGCCGTATGAATTAGCCCAAGGTCGGTTTTCCTTAAATTGATTGACAACCTCAGGAATCAGCGGTCTAAGCCTAGCTGCTACATATTGCTGGCGAGACATGCTGTCGCAATCTTGAACAATACTTGATGGATCGGTAACGGCCTGCACGACATAGCCACCAACCTGCAGAACTTGCTTTAAGCCAGGGCAACTGTTAGCCGCACTTTTGCAGGATTGTGCAGTTTCTTTAGCCAATCTAGCCACGGTTTTAATATCTTCTAGAGCTTCCGCTCCCGACTCCAAAGCATTGCAGCCACAGGTAATGATGCCACCCAGGCTCGGCGGCACTGCTGGTACAGGTAGCGGTTGCGCGAAACCTTTCAAAACCTCAGTACCTTGTGTTTTCAGGACATTGACAAAGCCATTTTTAAGATTTGGAGTAAGTAACGACTTTGGGATGATTTCATCCAATGCAGCAGCGATAGGCTGCATGGCTACACCATAGATGTCGCCCTCGCACTGATTCTTGTTAACTACGCCAGCAGCACCCAAACCAACAATCAAACCGGTGGCACCCACGGTCACCGGGTTACCACTTATCATGCCAGCGACGCAATCTGGATTGCTCGCAATAAACCACAGGACATTGCCGGCTGCTTCAACACCCTTTGCGAATGTTTTCAATGAACCAGTTCCGCAGTCCCACAGCTCTGATACGCATTGCTTGACTTGACCTATCGGCTCAGCCGCCAAAGCTTGTTGTGGCATGCAAATTGAACAGCTCGCCACCAACACGCACAAGCCGTGGCGTATATGAGAACGGTTAGATTTATTGCTTTGCCTCATAAGTACCTTTGTTGTTTTTAATTAGAGACAGAATTGTCAAAAATCTTGCGATTGTTTACACAACGAAGCGAATCCGATACATTCAAATGAATGAAAACTGAGCCACAAAACATCATTTTTAGCCTGTACGAAGCAGTTGGGCATGAAGATGCTTGGAGCGGTATTGTCAAAATGCTGTGTAGCTATTTGGATGCCAATATCGGCATTTTTGTGTTTATAGGCGAAGGCCAATACGAGCAGGATGTTTATGCCACGCACAATTTCTCTGAGAGCTGTGGCAAAGCTTATGCGGACTATTGGTGGCAACACAATATTTGGCTGAGCACGGGTTCCAAACAAGGTTTGTTCACAAAAGGCGCAGTTGTGATTGGCACAGATCACGTCAGCACTGCGCAATTGAAACGCACCGCCTTTTACCGCGACTTTTTAGTCACCATGCCCGCCGAGCACCTGCTGACTGCCACACTGTTCGAAAGCAACAATGCATTTGACACACCACCCATGGCATTGAATTTTTTTCGTCCACCAGGGGCAAAGGCATTCACTCAGGCAGATACGAATTCGCTTAAAGCGCTGTATCCACACATACAGAAAGCTTTTAGTTTGCACTGGGAATGGCGCAGCATGCGCGAACAATTATCGACCTACCATGCCAGTTTGGACAGCATGGATTTTGGCGTCATGCTCATCAACCCGGCACGCCGTGTGCAACATGCCAATCGGGCTGCCAAAAATTTAATCCCTGACATATTCAGTGCCGGACTTCCGGTTTCGGGCAAATTAGCCCAGCTCATTGATGCTGCAGCCAACACCAAAGGTGGTGCCACCGTTTTTGGAAAAACGCGCATCATGATGATGGCACTACCGCTGTCTGCGCCTGTGCGAAACACATCAGGTGAAACGCGTGCTTCGGTCATGTTGATGTTGGTTGACCCAGAAAAACGCCCAGATGCTGCGGCAGACTTTTTGAGCAATGCGTTTGCGCTGTCGAAAGCCGAATCGCGATTGGTGCCATTGATTTTGCAGGGCAAAACGCCTATCGAAATGGGTCAAACTCTGAATTTAAAAATGCCCACAGTCAGAAGCCAGCTTTCAAACATTTTTGCAAAAACGGGCACGGCGCGACAGCAAGAATTGATACGCTTATTGGGTACTTTGCCCCAAGTTGTAGATACTCACACGGCCTGATGTTGTTTGCCTAGCTTTTCTGTTTTGCTATAAATTAAACAGCAAGTTAGGCAATCAATACGCCGTCTAGAGGCCAATTTCTTATATAAATTACCCCAAAGCCAAGGCTGCCACGCCCAGGGCGATGGCGGCCGCGCCGATGATGCGCAGGCCGCGGTCTGTCTCGCCCAAAAGGTGGCCACCCACAAATGCGGCAAACAGCATACTGACCTCGCGCGCGGGTGCTACGTGGCTCACTGGCGCAATTTGCATGGCATACAGCACCATGACATAACCAACAGGACTGATGATGGCAACGATGGCAGCGTACTTCCATTGCAATTGCCACAGCCGTTTGGCTTCAGGCAAATCACGTAACACGGGTACCAGCGCAAAAGGCATTCGCAACATATTTGACCAATAGTCAAACAAAATAGGCGACATGGCTAGCATCTTCACCGCATAGGCATCCAGAATTGTGTAAGCCGAAATGAACACACCTGTCAGCAACCCCCAAAAAACGCCCGCTTTAATGCGGTCTTTCTTGGCAGGGTCATGCGCCACCCGAAACAATCCTGGCCCGCCCGCAATGAGAAAAACCCCCAACACCACGCCCAAGATACCCAGAAAACCCATGGCCGAAATGCGCTCGCCAAACACGATGATGGCAACCATGGATGAAATCAAAGGGCCACTGCCACGCGCCAATGGGTACACCACCGTGAGGTCACTGAGGCGATAGCCTCTTAGCAAAATAATATAGTAGGCCCAATGCACCAAACCGCTGATGGCCAAAAATGTCCATTCGAGCGTACCCCATCTTGGCACCGCATCCCAACCGTACCAAATGACAAATGGGCCCCAAAAGACCGCCATGATGAAACTAGAGAAGAATGAAAAACGCGCATCGCCATGCGCTTTTTTAGCGGCGATATTCCACGTAGCGTGGATGACCGCAGCTATCAGAACCAGTATGAGCGCGGAGACTGGCAAGGCTTAGGGCAAGGTTTATCTATTTGGGTATCAGCGCCAAAAATTCGCGACGCAGGTTCATGTCGCTCAAGAATGCACCGCGCATGACGGAGTTGATCATTTTGCTGTCCAAATCTTTCACGCCGCGCCAGCCCATGCAAAAGTGGGTAGCTTCCATGACCACAGCAACGCCGTCGGGGCGTGTTTTTTCTTCAATCAAATCGGCCAATTGCAACACCGCTTCTTCTTGAATTTGCGGTCTACCCATCACCCATTCGGCCAAGCGTGCATATTTGGACAAACCAATCACGTTGGTGTTTTTGTTCGGCAAGATGCCCACCCATACTTTGCCAATCACGGGGCACAAATGGTGTGAACAGGCACTGCGCACGGTGATGGGACCCACAATCATGAGCTCGTTCAAATGCCCGACATTGGGAAATTCGGTGATGTCCGGCGCTGGCACATAGCGTCCTTTGAAAACTTCTTTGAGGTACATCTTCGCCACACGCCTGGCGGTATCGCGGGTGTTGTGGTCGTTTTCGGTATCGATTACCAAGCTTTCCAAAACACCTTGCATTTTGGATTGAACTTCGTCCAGCAGTTTTTCCAAATCACCCACTTGCAAAAATTCACCAATGTTGTCGTTGGCAAAGTAGCCTTTATTGGCATTTTTAATGCGTTCGCGAATCACCGCCGACATGGGGCGACCGATGTCATGTGCGTTATCGTTTTGGGCTTGATCAGGTTTCATGGTGCTTGTTAGTTGAATGTATGAACAAGGATGTTACCAGCGAAAGTGAAAGACTTATTTAGATGAGGTTAAAGCCAGCGTTTAAATTGCTTGTGTATTTTGCTGGCGCGCAAATGTCACCACGTGGTCCACCTCGGCACGAATACCCACCCATGCACCCACTTTGTGGTCATGGTGGCTGGGCACATGCGCCATCACGGTCTCTCCCGTTTTCAAGCGCAAGGTGTATAAAAACTCAGAACCACGGAATGATTTGCGCAATATTTTGGCTTCTACTGACGATAAATCGTCATGCACAATATCGTCCGCACGCAGCAGCACATCGCATTCACCATTGGGGTAGGCGCTGGGCAATGGGCACTCGTCCACATCAACCAAATCGCCCATGGGCGTATGCACCAAGATGTGATTTTTCAATGGGTTTTTAGCATTGGCACAACCTTCACAAATGGTTGCTGGCATGAAAACACCGTGCCCGATAAAACCCGCCACAAAGCGTGTGGCTGGGCGATGGTACAAAGTGTAGGCATCGTCCCATTGGTGCAAATGCCCTTCGTGCATGACGCCAATCACATCGCCAATGGCAAACGCTTCCAGTTGATCGTGCGTGACAAACAAGGCGGTGGCATTGGCATTTTTAAGAATCACGCGCAACTCATGCGCCAGATGTTCGCGCAAGTCGACATCGAGATTTGAAAAGGGTTCGTCCAGCAGCAGCAATTGCGGCTTGGGTGCCAAAGCGCGTGCCAAGGCCACCCGTTGCTGTTGCCCGCCTGACAGTTCATGCGGGTAACGGTGCTCTGAGCCTGCAAGCTCAACCAAATCCAGCACCTCAGCCACACGGCTTGCGCGTTCATTTTTGGGAATATGTGTCAGACCAAATGCAATGTTTTGCGCCACATCCAAATGTGGAAACAGCGCGTAGTCTTGAAACACCATGCCAATTTTGCGCGACTCTGCGGGCACAAATTCTGTGGCGCTACTGACAACATGGCCTGCCAACTTGATGTCCCCGGCACTGGCTTTTTCCAGGCCCGCCACTGCGCGAAGCAAGGTGGTTTTGCCGCAACCCGAAGGCCCAATCAGCACGCCAATGTCACCGGCGCGCAAACCAAAAGTGACCGCATCCACTGCGGCTTTTGACCTTTTGGCGTATTTAACTTCGAGCTGAGAGACTTGTAAAAACATAGCGCTTATTGTAGGGGTACATGCATGCGCCATGCGCATGCGTACAATTCGCATTTGAAGCAGTACCGTAAATTCATGTCGTCACATTCTTCCAACCCATTCACCCAAACGCTGAAACCTCAGACAGCGTATGGTGTTGCGCATGCGCCTTTGTTGCACGTGGGGCGATGGATCATGTGGGCTTTGTTGGCGATTTTTGCCCTTGTGCTGCTGCTGCCAGTGACTGCCCTATTGCTATCGTGGCTGCAATGGAACAATGAATCGGCGCAGATACTGAAAGAGATCAGCCAAACGGTTTTGCCCGATTACGCTTGGACCACGCTCATTTTGTGTGTCAGTGTGGCCATTGGGGTGGCGATGATTGGTGTGGGTGCCGCATTGGCCGTGACCTTGTTTGACTTTAGAGGCCGCAAAGTTTTTGAATGGGCCTTGCTTTTGCCGCTGGCCATGCCTGCCTATGTAGTGGCTTATGCGTACACAGATTTTTTACAGTTCAGTGGACCACTGCAAACAGCCATTCGCCACAATTTTGGTTTAGAAGGTCGCGTATTTCCAGAAGTGCGCAATGTAGCGGGTGCCGCCTGGGTATTCACCTTTTGTTTGTACCCCTATGTTTATTTGCTGACCCGCACGGCATTGTCAGAACGTGCCGCACATTTAATGGACGCAGGCCGCTTGTTAGGGGCAACTTTACCGCGCCGCATCAGGCAAATTGCGCTACCACTGGCACGACCAGCGGTTGCTGCAGGTGTGGCCTTGGCATTGATGGAAACCTTGGCTGATTTTGGTGTGTCCAGTTACTTCGGCATTCAAACCTTTACCGCAGGTGTATACAAAGCTTGGCTGGTGATGGACAACCGCATCGCAGCAGCGCAGTTGGCCACCATGCTATTGGTATTGGTGATACTGCTTTTGAAGTTAGAGCGACGCGCGCAGCAAAAAATGCGTTTTTCCAGCAACAAAATTGCAGCAGGTTCACAACAAGCGCAGCAACCCATGAAACTCCAAGGCAGTGCACTTTTGCTGGCTTGGCTGGCTTGCCTCATACCTATATTGATGGGGTTTATTTTGCCTTTGATTTTCATGTTAAGACCGCTTGCCGCTAACTGGTCTGACCCCGATGTGCAATTGCCATGGCAGCAATTTGGACATTGGATCGCCAACAGCATGATGCTGGGTGGTATCAGCACGGTGATTACCGTGGTGGTGGCGATAGGCTTGGCTTTTGCCGTGCGTACCCGACAAAATAGATGGATGCATGCTGTGGCGCAATTGGCCAGCGTGGGCTATGCCATACCTGGGGCAGTGATTGTGGTGGGTTTGCTATTGGCGGTGGGATGGCTGCAAAACTTATTCCCCTCAATGGGTGTTGGTTACTGGGTGACCGCCACTGCAGTCGGTATTGTTTGGGCATACGTGGTGCGCTTCAGTGGTGTGGCACTGCAATCGGTGCAAAGTGGCTACGCCAAAATTCCTACCAGCTTTGACGAATCAGCCCGCATGCTGGGCACATCAGGCCTGCATTTATTGAAACGCATACACGCACCACTGCTTAAGCGTTCGGTCGCAGCAGCTGCGCTTTTGGTATTTGTGGATGTGATGAAAGAGCTACCCGCCACCTTGGTGTTGCGCCCTTTTAACTCGGACACTTTGGCGGTGGTGGCATACCAATTGGCTCGCGACGAACGCCTGGGTGAAGCCGCCTTGCCAGCCTTGGCTTTGGTGCTGGTGGGGCTTTTGCCAGTGATCTTGCTCAGCCGTACCCTGCGTTCGCGTTAATTTTCTGCTGACTGATCACTCCTTGACGCAGGTCAAAACCAAATTGAGATTTGGCTATATAATAAGAATCATTCTCATTTACGTTAGCATCATTTTGATATTGGAGTTCTCATGCCTGTTCAGCTTAAACCTAAATTATTTTCACCGGCTTTAGTTAAATCAGCTTTATCTTTGAGCATCATTTCAGCCATATGTGCAGCGAGTTTGAATGTCGCACAAGCACAAACCAGTGCGCCATCCACAGAAAAGGTTTTGAACCTGTATTCGGCACGCCACTATGCCACTGACGAAACCTTGTATGCCACCTTCACCAAAACCACGGGCATCAAAATCAACCGCGTGGACTCTGATGATGCCGGCATCATTTCTCGATTGAAGGCCGAAGGCTCAGCTTCACCCGCTGATTTGATTTTGTTGGTGGATGCAGCACGGTTAACCAAGGCCGATTCTGAAGGTTTGTTTCAACCCATCAAATCCAAACTGTTGGATGACAGCATTCCTGCCAACTTGCGCTCCGCCGCCACCAAAGACGGCGTGACATGGACTGGCTTCTCAACGCGCGCGCGCGTGATTGTGTACGACAAAGCCAAAGTCAAAAAAGACGACGTCGACACCTATGAAGAATTGGCCGACCCCAAAAACAAAGGCAAAGTATGCACTCGCTCTGGATCACACCCCTATAACTTGAGCTTGTTCTCGACCATCATAGAACACATGGGCGAAGCCAAGACAGAAACATTCCTCAAAGGCATGGTTGACAACATGGCGCGCGCGCCCAAGGGTGGCGATACCGATCAAATCAAAGCCGTCGCTTCGGGCGAGTGCGGGGTAGCGCTGACCAATACCTATTACGTCGCGCGCATGATGCGCTCCACCAACCCAGAAGACCGCGCCACCATGGAAAAAGTGGGCATTGTGTTCCCCAACCAAAGTACATGGGGCACCCACATGAACATTGCCGGTGGTGCAGTTGCCAAGTACGCCAAAAACCGTGACAACGCGATTTTGTTTATGGAATACTTGGCCAGCCCTTTTGCACAAAACCACTTTGCCAATGGCAACAACGAGTGGCCCACTGTGAAAGGTGTGACCATTGACAACACCGCATTGAAAACCATGAGCGGTGGTGCATTCAAAAGCGAAACGATTCCACTGACAGCTGTCGCCAAAAATCAAATCAAGGTGCAACAAATGTTGGACCGTGTGGGCTACAAATAATCCATGCAGGGCTGATGGGGTGGTTTGGTCAACGACGTGTTCTGCCATAAAATTTCCATTATGGTCGATTCCAAACACCCCTCTCTCTCCTTCTTCAAATCACTTGTCTGTGTCAGTGCATTGACACTGAGCTTCGTAGCCAACTTGGCACAGGCGCAAACGGCTGCCAACTTTCCCAACAAAACCATCAAAATTGTTGTACCTTTTGGTGCGGGCGGCATTGCCGATTTGACCGCGCGCACCGTAGGCGCCAAGATGGCAGAGTTTTTGGGCCAGGCGGTGGTGATCGAAAACAAACCCGGCGCGGGTGGCATTGCTGCGGGCGAATTGGTGGCCAAATCGGAGCCCGATGGCAGCACCCTGCTGCTGATGTCCAATGGCACCGCCGTTTCAGCCAGCTTATTCAAATCGCTGCCCTTTGACACAGTTAAAGACTTTGCACCTGTATCGACTTTGGGATTTTTTGACATTGCATTGGTTACGAAAGCTGATTCACCTTTCAAAACGCTGGCAGATCTTCTGTCCTTTGCCAAAGCCAACCCAGGCAAACTCAATGTCGGCACCATCAACATCGGTAGCACACAAAATTTAGCCGCAGAGTTGTTCAAGTCAACTGCCAGCATCAATGTGCAAATCGTACCGTTCAATGGCACACCAGCGGTTATCACCGCTTTGCGTGGTGGACAAATTGATGCAGCGGTTGAAATTTTAGGCCCAGTCAAAACTCAAATTGATGCCAAAGCCATTCACGCTCTGGCAGTCATGGGTTTGAAACGCGCACCCAGTATGCCGAATGTGCCTACAGCCAAAGAATCTGGCGTCACCAACATGAATGCCGCATCATGGAACGCTCTGGCCGTCTCAGCCAAAACGCCCAAGGACATAGTAGCCAAACTCAATGTGGCAGTAACTGCGGCATTGGTATCGGCTGATGTAAAACAAAAATTGGACAGTTTGGGTGTTGAAGCAGTTGCCAGCCGCCCTGAAGTTTTGGGCGAATTGCTGAACGCAGAAATCAAACGTTGGGGTGAAGTGATCACGCGCGCCAACATTCCTAAACAATAAATCTTTAAGGCATCCTCGCAGCATGAAACTCACGCAACTGGGAATGGTCGGCTACGGAGAAGTTGGCAAAATCATCACGGCGGGTTTGCAATCACATTTGCAATCAGCGCACGTGTGGGATTTGAAATTTGCAAACCCAAATTCAGTAAGTACAGCAAATACAGCGCCAACTGAAATCCAACACGCGACACAAGCGGGCTTCATCGCGTGCGATGGCATGAAAGCGCTGTGCACCGCCTCCAATTTCATCATCTCAGCCGTCACCGCATCGCAAACATTGGCCGTAGCCGAAGAGGTAGCTAGATACATCAACAAGGGCAGTGTTTTTTTAGATTTGAACTCCGCATCGCCCGCAACCAAACAAGCTGCATCCAAGGTAATTGAAGATGCAGGAGGCCACTACATCGAAGCCGGAGTGATGACCAGCATTGGGCCCTACGGCATTCGCGTTCCTATGTTGCTTGGCGGTGCGATAGCCACTGACTTAGCGCCGCAATTGCTGGGGTTTGGCATGGATGTCAAAGTGGTGAGCCCTGACATTGGCGTGGCCAGTGCCATCAAAATGAGCCGCAGTGTGATGATAAAAGGCCTAGAAGCTTTGGTGATTGAAAGCTACACCACCGCACGCCAATACGGTGTGGAAGACCATGTGCTGCCAACACTGGCAGAAACCTTTCCCAGCATTGATTGGCAACAAACAGGCGCGTATTTTTTCAGCCGCGTGGTGCAACACGGCAAACGTCGCGCCGAAGAAATGCGCGAATCTGCCAACACGGTCAAAGAAGCTGGCTTTGAACCCATCATGACGTCTGCCATTGCGAAAAAGCACGACTGGGTGGCTGGCTTGGCACGTGAAGGTGTGTTTGATGGTTTAGAGAAAAAACCAAAATGGCAAGACTATGCCGATCGTTTGATTGCCCATTCAAAATACAAGCCAGACTAAAACTGCGTGTTTATGCAGTCTATTTTTAGTTGTTGTTTATTTGCTACATATTTAATAGCAACATAGGCAATCAATACGCCAGCTACAGGCCAATTTCTTATAAATTTACAGCGTTGCTTCGACTTTTTGACGCAGCGCTGGTGTCACTTCCGGCATCACGCCAAACCAGGCATTGAAGGCAGGTCTGGCTTGGTGCAACAACATGCCCAATCCACCCGCTGTAGGATTGCCGCGCGCTTTGGCGTCTTTGAGCAAGGGCGTTTCTTGCGGTATGTACACAATGTCAGACACCAAAGCTTGAAGCGGTAATTGATCCAAAGACAAATCAAGCGCAGGGTTGCTGCCCATGCCTTGACTGGTGGTGTTGACAAGAAGCATCACGTCAGCGACCGCATCGTGCCGCTTTTCCCACGGCACAGCAGTCACCATTGCACCTTTTACCGCATCGGAAGCGTGTGCAAATTCGGTGGTAAATTCTGTTGCCAATGCATGTGCTGAGCTTGCCGTGCGGTTGCAAATGCGAATGTCTTTGGCGCCTTGCTCGGCCAAACTCACAATCACAGCACGGGCTGCACCGCCCGCGCCCATCACCAATACGGGGCCGGCGTCAGCGCGCCACTCTTGATGCGCATCGCGCAAGCTTTGAATGTAGCCAAAGCCATCGTTGTTGTAACCGCTCAATGATCCATCAGCTTCCACCACAATGGTGTTGATGGCACCCATGCGACGCGCAGTGGCGTCAATGCGGTCTACCAATGACAGTGCCATGACTTTGTGCGGAATGGTTAAATTACAGCCGACAAAACCCAAAGCTGATAAGCCTTTGAGTGCGGCTTGCAAGTTTGCAGGGTCAACCGGCAGCAACACGTATGCACCATTCAATCCATGTTGCTGGATCCAATGGTTGTGAATACTGGGTGAACGCGAATGGGCGATGGGCCAGCCCATCACGCCTGCGAGTTTGAAAGTAGGTTGCGTACTCATACCTGAATTATCGCGTCTTATTTATATCGGTTCATGAGGGTTTCCAAGTTGACGCCACCAAGCCTTGTATCAACTTCAGCATGGCTTGCTGTGTCAACGTGGCAGGGCGCTGCGAACTGATGGCGATGGACATTTTGCTGTGTAAACCCACAATCGGACAAACTGTAAACAAATGCGCTTGCCCCGATGTGCTGACCGCGTTTTTTGACAGCACCGCGCAGCCCGCGCCATCCAACACCAAATCCAAAATGGCTGGCACACCGTCAATCTCCAAAGCAATTTGCGGCTCGCAAGCGATAGCGGCCATTTCTGATTCAACCAACATGCGAATTGCATTCGGACGCGTGGGAATGATCAAGGGCAATGCCGCGAGCTTTTGCAGTGTGATGCTTTTAGGCGGTTGGCGTTGCCCTTGGCGCTGCACCAAAAACAAATCTTCGTCCAACAACGGCGTGATATCCAATCCCAGCATAGGTGTAGCGCCATACAAAAGCGCAATGTCCAAGCGCCCGTTCACAATCGCTTCTTGCATGGCGTTGGACAAACCTTCGCTGATGGACAAAGCCGCTTGCGGCAACTGGGCGCGGAATTCGCGTGTCAAAGGCACGGTCAGCACCTTGGCAATGCTGGGTGGCAAACCTATCGCCACGCGTCCTGCCAGCGCACCGCGCACACGCCCCAGTTCTTCACGCACCCGCTCAACCTGGTGCAAGATGCCGCGCCCATGTTCCAGCAAGACTTTGCCCGCCTCGGTCATCACTGCACCACGGCCATTGCGTACCAATAAATTTTGCCGCAATTCCACTTCCAGCAAACGAATTTGCCGACTCAGCGCCGGCTGCGCCACGTTCAGGCTGCTGGCAGCGCGGGTAAAACTGCCCATTTCTGCCACGCGCACAAAAGATTCAATTTGTTTAAGGTCCACAATTTGATTGTACGACTCAACATGCAATATCTTGATAACTTGAAATTAGTTATGCTATTTTGTTATATCAGCTAGTGCAGGACTTGGCTTCACTTCTGCACTGTCGTTCGCCACAATCTGTACATGCAAAACAATGCTTCAATGACTATCACCGGCATTTCGTCCATGGCCACGCGTCAACTATTGATTGAACTGGCTGCTTCTTATCAACAACAGACAGGCATTCATCTCAAAGTCGATTCGGTAGGTGGCGTCAATGCAAGCAATCGCATTCTGGCTGGAGAGGCATTCGACTTGGTATTTTTAGCCTCCGATGCCATCGAAGCTCTGATTAAAACGGGTCATGTTGTGGCTGGCAGCAAAGTGGACTTGGTCACATCAGGCGTTGCAGTTGCGGTGCGCGCGGGAGCGGAACTCCCAGATATTTCTTCAGAGGCACAACTTAAAGCCACAGTTCTTACCACGGTTTCGCAGCAAAAAGCCATCAGTTATTCCACCGGCCCCAGCGGTGTTGCGTTGGCCAAACTGTTTGAACGATGGGGTATCACCGAGCAAGTCGCACCACACTTTATACAAGCCGCTTCGGGTGTGCCGGTTGGCTCCTTGATAGCCAAAGGCGATGTGGCGCTGGGATTTCAGCAGCTGAGTGAATTGATTCACCTTGACGGTATCAGCATTGTGGGGCCGCTGCCACCAGCAGTACAAATCACCACAACCTTTTCTGCCGGTGTGTGCAGCACATCGACCAACAAAGGCGCCACCAATGCGGTTCTGGCATTCATGACATCACCTGCTGCCAATGCAGCCAAGCTGCGGCAAGGGATGGAATTAATCACATAGCACCCATTTCAATGCTATATATTTAATAGTGCATTAGGCAATAAATACGCCGTCTACAGCCTGATTTTTCATATAGAACCACATCAATAACGAATCAACAACACCTATGAGCCAACAAAAACCCTTGATCATCGACTGCCACGGCCACTACACCACTGCACCCAAAGCATTGGAAGAATGGCGCAACAAACAAATTGCGGGCATCAAAGACCCAGCCAGCATGCCCAAAGTAAGCGACCTGAAAATCAGCGACGACGAATTGCGAGAATCGATTGAAACCAACCAATTGCGTTTGATGAAAGAGCGCGGCAGCGACATCACTTTGTTCAGCCCACGCGCCAGCTTCATGGCGCACCACATTGGCGATTTTCAAGTGTCATCCACTTGGGCCGCGATTTG
Source organism: Candidatus Aalborgiella aggregata (assembly GCA_016705065.1). Classification (GTDB taxonomy): domain Bacteria; phylum Pseudomonadota; class Gammaproteobacteria; order Burkholderiales; family Burkholderiaceae_C; genus Aalborgiella; species Aalborgiella aggregata. The sequence continues at coordinate 79,291 of JADIYY010000003.1, forward strand.
CAACGAGCTGTGTTACCGCGTGAGCCAACTCTTCCCCGACAATTTTGTACCCGTCGCCATGCTGCCGCAATCACCCGGCGTCGACCCTGCAAGCTGCATTCCTGAACTGGAAAAGTGCATCAAAGAATATGGCAACGTTGGCATCAATTTGAACCCAGACCCAAGCGGCGGACATTGGACATCGCCACCTTTGTCAGACAAAGCGTGGTTTCCAATTTACGAAAAAATGGTGGAGTACGACATCCCCGCCATGATTCATGTATCCACCAGCTGCAATGCGTGCTTTCACACCACAGGCGCGCATTATTTGAATGCCGATACCACCGCTTTCATGCAATGTTTAACCAGCGACTTGTTCAAAGAATTCCCTACCCTGCGTTTCTTGATTCCGCACGGTGGCGGCGCAGTGCCTTACCACTGGGGGCGTTTCCGTGGCTTGGCGCAAGAGCTCAAGAAACCTTTACTTCAAGACCATTTGCTGAACAACATTTACTTTGACACCTGCGTGTACCACCAACCAGGCATTGATTTATTGAACACAGTCATCCCTGTGAAAAATGTGTTGTTTGCCTCTGAAATGATTGGCGCTGTGCGCGGTATTGACCCTGAAACCGGCAACTACTACGACGACACCAAACGCTACATTGAAGCATCGAAAATTTTGAGCGATGCCGACCGTTATCAAATCTACGAAGCCAACACCCGCCGCGTCTTCCCGCGCTTGGATGCCGCATTGAAAAAGAAAGGCCAATAAACCATGTATGAATTAGGCGTTGTTTACCGCAACATCCAACGTGCTGACCGCGCAGCCGCCGACGGCTTGGCGGCATTGGGCTCGGCCACCGTGCACGAAGCCATGGGCCGGGTCGGTTTGCTCAAACCCTATATGCGCCCTATTTACGCGGGGCAGCAAGTTTCTGGCACGGCAGTGACCGTCCTCTTGCACCCGGGCGATAACTGGATGATGCACGTTGTGGCTGAGCAGATCAAACCCGGCGACATTGTGGTGGCTGCTGTGACAGCTGACTGCACCGACGGCTATTTTGGCGATTTGCTCGCCACCAGTTTCCAAGCGCGTGGTGCGCGTGCGCTCATCATTGACGCCGGCGTGCGCGATGTGAAAGAGTTACAGCGCATGAATTTTCCGGTGTGGAGCAAAGCCATCAGCAGCAAAGGCACGATCAAAGCCACTTTGGGCTCTGTCAACATTCCCGTCGTCTGCGCAGGCATGTTGGTCACACCGGGTGATGTGATTGTGGCGGATGATGATGGCGTGGTGTGTGTCCCCGCCGCGCGTGCGGTCGAAACACTGGCCGCTGCGCAAAAGCGTGAAAGCTTTGAAGGCGAAAAACGCGCCAAATTAGCCTCAGGCGTTTTGGGCTTGGACATGTACAGCATGCGTGAACCATTGGCTAAAGCCGGGCTGAAGTACATTGATTGATGTCACCTCTGGCTGTTACTGGGTATCCGCTTAGGCTCATACTGTCCTGCGGACAGAAATCGCTACAGCGAACACCCTGCAACAGCCTGCAACAGCCTGCAAACATAACAAGCGCATAAAGAAACCAACTCAACATGACCAAACCAACAACCGGTGATTTCACCAAAACCCCAGGCTGGTTAGACTGGTACACAGGTCCCAGCAAACCGCGTTTCAAACTCCCTGCGGGCGCGGTGGATGCGCATTGCCACGTGTTTGGGCCAGGTGCGTTGTTTCCTTATGCGCCTGAACGCAAATACACACCTTGCGATGCATCCAAAGAACAATTGTTTGCACTGCGTGACCATTTGGGTTTTGATAAAAACGTGATCGTGCAAGCCACTTGCCACGGTGCAGACAACCGCGCTTTGGTCGATGCATTGATAGCCGCCAAAGGCAAGGCCCGCGGTGTGGCCACGGTAAAGCGTGGCGTAACCGATGCTGAAATTCAAGCCATGCACGATGCGGGTGTGCGCGGCGTGCGCTTTAATTTTGTCAAACGCTTGGTGGACTTCACACCCAAAGACGAGCTGATGGAAATCGCCAGCCGCATCGCCAAGTGGGGCTGGCACGTGGTAATTTATTTTGAAGCGGTGGATTTGCCAGAGCTGTGGGATTTTTTCACCGCACTGCCCACCACCATTGTGGTCGACCACATGGGACGACCTGATGTGTCGCTGCCAGTCAGCGGACCACAATTTGCCTTGTTCCAAAAATTCATGCGTGAACACCACAATGTGTGGAGCAAAGTAAGCTGCCCCGAGCGCCTGAGCGTAACCGGTCCCAAAGCGCTAAACGGTGAGCAAAATGCCTACGCCGATGTCATCCCGTTTGCCAAAGCGATTGTGGAAGAATTTCCAAACCGCGTATTGTGGGGCACCGATTGGCCGCACCCCAATTTGAAAGACCACATGCCGGACGATGGCTTGTTGGTGGACTTTATCCCGCACATCGCAAGCACGCCAGAATTGCAATACCAGCTGTTGGTGGACAATCCCAACCGACTCTATTGGAATTCATAAGGAAATCACCATGACCACACCTGTTGCGCAAAGCACCGCACAATCCACGGCCAAAACCATCGTACAAATCAAAAGCGCACCACCACAGCATTGGGTGGGCAATGGTTTCAAGGTGCATGGTATGTTCAATTACAACGACAACGCGGCATTGTTCAGCCCGTTTTTGTTGATGGACTATGGTGCACCCACACAATTTGCGCCCAACATGGGGCAACCCAACGGCGTGGGTTCGCACCCGCACCGCGGTTTTGAAACCGTCACCATTGCCTACACAGGTGAAGTCACACACCGCGACTCGGCCGGAGGCGGTGGCACCATAGCTGCTGGTGATGTGCAGTGGATGACTGCAGGGGCCGGCATTGTGCACAATGAATTTCATTCACCAGCGTTTAGCCAACAAGGTGGCTTGATGCACATGGTGCAACTGTGGGTGAACTTGCCCGCCAAAGACAAAATGACTCCCGCACATTACCAAGCCATCAGCAAAGCGCAAATCGCCCAAGTTGATTCAGATGCTGGCTCGGTGCGTTTGATAGCTGGCGATCTCGATGGACACAAGGGCGCTGCCGAAACCTACACACCCATGCGTTTGTGGGATGTGCGCGTGAAAGCAGGACAAACCATGTCGCTATCACAACCCGACGGTTGGACCACCTTGCTTTTGGTGCAAAGTGGTACGGTACAAGTCAATGGCAGCAACACAGTAGGCGCAGCGCAATTGGTGGTGTTGAGCCGCAAAGGCAGTGATGTGAGTATCAGCGCCAGCAGCGATGCACAAGTTTTGCTTTTAGCAGGCGAGCCCATCAACGAACCCGTTGTTGGCTACGGCCCCTTTGTCATGAACACCAAAGCAGAAATTCAACAAGCCTTTTTCGATTTTGATTCTGGCAAGTTTGGAGAAATTTAATGTCCTTGCACAAACCTTATCTGGATATTCCTGGCACCACCATTTTTGATGCTGAACAAAGCCGCAAAGGCTTTCACCTGAACCAGTTTTGCATGTCGCTGATGAAGGCCGAAAACCGCGAACGATTCAAAGCCAATCAGCGCGCATATTTGGATGAGTGGCCAATGTCCGAAGATCAAAAGCAAGCTGTACTCACTGCCGACTTGAACCGTGCCATCGCCTTGGGTGGCAATATTTATTTCTTGGCCAAATTGGGCGCCACGCATGGCAAAAGCTTTCAGCAAATGGCGGGCAGCATGACAGGCATGACCGAGATTGAATACCGCGACATGATGATTGCCGGTGGCCGCTCTGCCAATGGTAACCGCGTGATTGGCGAGAATGGCGATGCCCAAGTGAACCGCCAGCCGCAAGGGCATGGCACCGGCAAATTATTGGACTAAAAGTACAGCGTAAAAAAGATATACCATGGCAAAAATTACCGCAAGCGTCTATACCTCACACGTGCCCGCCATTGGCGCGGCACTTGATTTGAAAAAAGACCACGAGCCCTATTGGCAACCCGTGTTCAAGGGTTACGAAAAATCCAAGCAATGGATGAAAGACAACAAGCCGGACGTGATATTTTTGGTCTATAACGACCACGCCACCGCATTCAGTTTGGAGATGATTCCTACGATTGCTATTGGCTGCGCGGAATCGTTCACTCCAGCGGACGAGGGCTATGGCGCTCGCCCTGTGCCTGTAGTGCAAGGACACCCCGAATTGGCCGCGCACATAGCGCAATCTGTCATTCAGCAAGATTTTGACCTCACCATCGTCAACAAAATGGATGTGGACCACGGCTTGACGGTGCCACTGTCGCTGATGTGTGGCGATGTGAAAGAATGGCCCTGTCCTGTCATCCCTTTCGCGGTGAACGTGGTGCAATACCCGGTGCCGTCGGGACAACGCTGCTTTAACTTGGGCAAAGCCCTGCGCAAAGCGATTGAAAGTTTTGACCAAAATTTGAACGTTCAAATTTGGGGCACAGGCGGTATGAGCCACCAACTGCAAGGCGCACGCGCGGGCTTGATTAACTTGGATTGGGACAAAGCTTTTGTTGAGCGCATGGTGAAAAATCCGGCCGACTTGGCCACATTGCCGCACATTGATTACGTACGCGAAGCCGGTTCTGAAGGCATTGAATTGGTGATGTGGCTGATTGCACGCGGCGCGATGGCCGATGTGAGCGACGACCTTGCCAAGATAGGCAAAGCACCCAAAGAAATTCACCGCTTTCACCATGTGCCCGCCAGCAACACATCGGTGGGGCATTTGATTTTAGAAAACCAAAATTAAGTCATCCTCTCAAGGATTCAGCAACAGGAAAACACATGAGCAAAACCATCAAAGTCGCCTTGGCAGGCGCAGGTGCATTCGGTATCAAACATTTAGACGGTGTTAAAAACATAGAAGGCGTTGAAGTTGTCTCGCTCGTCAGCCGCGAATTGGAAAAGACCAAAGAAGTCGCGGCCAAATATGGCATTGGCCATGTCACTACCCATCTAGACGACAGCTTGGCGCTGAAGGAAGTGGATGCTGTCATCTTGTGCACCCCCACGCAAATGCACGCTGAGCAAACTTTGGCATGTTTGAAAGCAGGCAAACACGTGCAGGTTGAAATCCCCTTGGCCGACACCCTCAAAGGCGCAAATGATGTGGTAGCGATGGCGAAAAGCAGCGGCTTGGTGGCCATGTGCGGCCACACACGCCGCTTCAACCCCAGCCACCAATATGTGCACAAGCAAATCCAAGCTGGTAAATTCAACATTCAACAAATGGATGTGCAAACCTATTTCTTTAGACGCACCAACATGAACGCACTGGGCCAAGCCCGCAGTTGGACCGACCATTTGCTGTGGCACCACGCCGCGCACACGGTTGATTTATTTGCCTACCAAGCTAGTAGCCCGATTGTCAAAGCCAATGCGATTCAAGGACCGATTCACCCAACGCTGGGCATTGCCATGGACATGTCAATTCAGCTCAAAGCCGCCAATGGTGCGATTTGTACTTTGAGCTTGAGCTTCAACAACGATGGACCATTGGGCACATTCTTCCGTTACATTGGCGACAGCGCCACCTACATCGCACGCTATGACGATTTATTCAACGGCAAGGATGAGAAGATTGATGTCAGCCAAGTGGATGTGTCCATGAATGGCATTGAACTGCAAGACCGCGAATTTTTCGCCGCCATCAAAGAAGGGCGCGAACCGAATTCCAGCGTGGCGCAAGTGTTCAACTGCTACCAAGTGTTGCATGACTTGGAACAACAATTGAACGCTTAAGCAAATCGCTTTGGCAGGTCTGAGATAATGGGTTCTTCTTGAACCCTTTTCTTTATACCGAAAGCAAACCATGGCTGATGAAGCAAGCAACAACCTAGATCCCGTTTTTCAAATCCAACGCGTTTATTTGAAAGAAGCCTCACTCGAGCAACCCAATTCACCTGCTATTTTGTTGCAGCATGACAACCCAGCTGTGGATATTCAATTGGGTGTGGAAGCCACACCTATTTCTGAAGGCGTGTATGAAGTATCGGTAACAGCCACTGTGCACACCAAAATTGCCGACAAAACCGTTTTCTTGGTTGAAGCCAAGCAAGCAGGTATTTTTGAAATTCGCAATTTACCGCAAGAACAGATGCCACAAATCATGGGCATCACTTGTCCGCAAATTGTGTATCCTTACTTGCGCGGCAATGTGTCTGACATCATTTCTCGCGCTGGGTTTCCGCCTGTACATTTGGCTGAAATTAACTTCCAAGCCATGTACGAACAGCAACAAGCCGAAGCGGCTGCCACGCCGCTGCAATAAGCTTGCATCCGAAAATTATATGATAAATCAGGCTGTATACGCCGTATTTATTGCCTAATATGCTATTAAAAATATAGCATAGGCCGTTTGCAACAGACTTAGCAGATGAAAATTTCAATCTTTGGTGCGGGTGCTTGGGGTACGGCTTTGGCAGTCAATGCAGCCAGTGCGACCAAGGGGGCTGATGCGGGTCATCAAATTACGCTGTGGACGCGTGATGTGGCGCAAGCGGTACAGATGCAGACTGACGGTGTCAACGCCCGCTATTTACCCAGCATTCCTCTACCCGCTGCACTGCAAATCGCACACGGTGATATCGCTACACACAGTCAACAAGCTGATTTGTGCATCATCGCCACACCCATGTCAGCTCTGCGCAGCATGCTGTTGCAGTTGAATAAGGTCACCTGCCCAGTGGTGTGGTTATGCAAAGGTTTTGAGACAGCGCAAGATGGGCAAGAGGGTTTGTTGGGGCATGAAATTGCAGCACAGGTTTGCCACGGTGATTTGCGCTTTGGCGTTTTAAGTGGCCCCAGTTTTGCGCTGGAAGTGGCACGCGGTCAACCCACAGCCTTGGTTGCTGCCAGCCAACATACGCCAGCGTGTGCGATGCCTTGGTTACGGCATTTCACAGCAACACTTTGCGTGTGTACGCCAATGACGATGTGATTGGTGTCGAAGTGGGTGGCGCAGTTAAAAACGTTTTGGCCATTGCCACAGGCTTGTGTGATGGTTTGAATTTGGGTTTGAATGCGCGTGCTGCACTGCTCACACGCGGTTTGGCAGAAATGACACGGCTGGGTGTGGCACTGGGTGCCAGGCCTGAAACTTTAATGGGCTTGTCTGGCTTAGGTGATTTGATTTTGACTGCGACTGGTGATTTAAGCCGCAACCGCCAAGTGGGTTTGTTGCTGGCCCAAGGCCAAAGTTTGGCGCAAGCCGTTTCCTCACTGGGCCATGTGGCAGAAGGCGTTTACAGCGCACGCACGGTGAGCCAGCGCGCACGGTCACTGGGTGTGGATATGCCCATCACGCAAAGTGTGGTGGACGTGCTGGACGGCACCATCAGTGCAAAAAATGCCGTAGCGCAACTCATGGGGCGCGATGCAACGCAAGAGGTTTAGATAGTTCTAGAGATTTGGATTAGGCCGCCACAACCATGGCTTGCCATTGCACACGTTCAGGTGCCGAAAAGCACAAGAACCGCTTGTTGGTCGCGCGTCCTATCGCACACAGATTCAATTGTTGTGCCAATGCCAAGCCCATCTCCGTCATGCCACTGCGCGACACCACAATGGGGATGCCCATTTGCGCTGATTTCATAACCATTTCACTGGTTAAGCGGCCTGTGGTGTAGAAAACAACTTCTTGAGTTTGGACTTTGTTTTCTTGCAGCCACATCCAGCCTGCAATGGTGTCAATCGCGTTATGACGCCCAACATCTTCTACAAAAATTAATTTTTCTGCATGCGTGTCTTGGGTTGAAAACAAAGCGCAACCATGCACTGATCCGGCTTTTTTGTAAATACTGTCTTGCAAGCGAATGGTGTCGGTGATTTCTTCTAGCTGTGTTTGCGTGACATGCGCAGCTGGCAACTGGATGCCATCTAAGGCATCCAGTACATCGCCAAACAAGCTGCCTTGCCCACAACCGGTGGTCACCACCCGTTTTTCGGTGCGCTTTTCAATGTCCGATATGCCATTGCGCGTTTTCACAGCTGCGGCACCGACATCCCAATCAACGGTGATGGATTCAATCTCATCCAATGTTTCGACCAAACGCTGGTTACGCAAATAGCCCAAAACCAACCATTCTGGGTGTGCGCCCAGCGTCATCAAGGTCACCAGTTCACGCTTGTCCACGTAAATGGTTAAGGCGCGTTCTGCAGGGATAAAAAGAGTTCTACTTTGCCCAAACTCATCCGTGACGACAACTTCACGCACCACAGGCGCGCGTGCCTGTGTTAAAAAAGGAAGCGTAGCGTTCAATTCAGGGCTTTAGTTCAAGGCATTAACTCAAGGCTTTTTAGCCGCGGCAACCGGTGCTGCAACAACGGCAGGTTTTGCGACCACCACTGTACCTGCTGCTGCCGGTGCTGCCGCTTCAGGCAATGGATAAACAAAAGGACCCGGATCAGCGCACGGCGCTGTTGCCACTGCCGGCTTAGCTGTCTTATTTGTTTTGTAATAGTGCGCTGCTGTTTTATCTTGTGACTTGCACAATAAATAATTGTCAACCTTTCCACTCCAAGCCGTTTTAGCAGCGGCTTCAGCAGCTTTTGCTTTGGCCTCGTCAGAGGGTGCTGGCAATTTTGCAAAACCGGCGCTTGCAAATCCAAGCATCAACAAAATGAAAATCGATTTTGTATATTGAGATTTCATTTCCACAGTCCTTTATGCTTTAACAACTTTTGCGGCTGCAATACGTGCTGCATGTTTATCAGCCGTACGATCCGCAGAAACTTTGCCCGATTTAACGTCTTCTAACCACAATTCGTGATGTTCTTTGGCCCACGCCTCGTCGACATAACCTGTTTGCATGCCTTGCAAAGTTCCTTCAGTTCCAATGGTACCCAAATAAATATGCCCCATGAACAAGCCCATCATGGCGATGGTTGCAACTGCATGCACCATGTGCGCAATCTGCATCGTACTGCGTTCATAGTTCAAGCCCGGAACCAGTTTATCTAAAACCAAACCAGATGCCACCACTATCAGGCCAAACGCGAAAACCCCCAGCCAAAACAGCAATTTCTCGCCAGCATTAAATCGCCCAGCCTTCACATGTTGCTTTGACAACAAGCCACCACCTTTGAGAAACCAATTCAAATCACCCTTGGCTGGTAAATTGTCGCGAACATAGGTGAATATCACCACAAGAAGAGATATCGCAAACAATGGGCCCGCAAAATTATGCGCATTCTTAAGCAAAAATGTGAGGTAACCAAACAGACTGCTCCCCATCAATGGCATTAGAAAATATTGTCCAAAAGCCATGACCAAACCAGATACCGCAAGTATGGTGAATGCAATGGCGTTTGCCAAATGAGCAGATCGTTCAAACGGTGTAAAGCGCTCTATTTTTCTTCCGGTCAGGCTTTCATTGAGCTCAATGGTGCCTCTGCGCCAATAAAACAAACCAATCGCGCCCAGCACAATCAATAACAATGCTCCACCGTATGGAATGATCCAGTTGTTGCGCACTTGTCTCCAAGCTTCACCAGCTGTTGTCAAGCGCGAACCTGGGTATTGTGTGAAGGGTTGAATCAAAACACCAGCTTCTGGCGCGCTGGTTTTCGGCAGACTGCTGTATCCTTCGGCACCGCTTCCAACCTGACGCCACATGGGCGCATTGTTGCCAGGCTGTACCTTGTCACGTTCACCATTGGTTTGTTTAGCGTAGTTGGCATCCAGACTGGCATCTGGTTTGACTTCAAATATATTGGCACTTTGTACACCTGCAACCGCAGGCGCAGCATTTACCGCAGCTGCTGGTGCAGTTGCTTGCTGGGCGACCGACAAACCAGCATAACAACTTACAAACGAGGAAGCCAGAATAATTTTTACAAGACTTGAACGCAGCATAGAGCAGTTCCTTCCTGTGTTTCAGTTGGCACGCGTATAGTCATTTTGACCGTACTGCATACGAGCTTTCAAATGCTGCTCCCATGCCGCTTTATCGGCAGGTGTATCGCCTGCTTTCCAGCCTGGCTGGGTAAATGAAGCAACACCGGTACCAGAATATGGCGCTGTATCTTTGTTTGGTGTATCAGCAGTTTGCTGCCTGTCACTGCAAGCCGCCAACACTGTCAATGAAGCCAAGATGATGAGTGTTTTCTTCATACTTTACCCCCCGTTGCAGGTGTCGCTGCTGTAGGCGCAACTGCAGGCGGTTGCCCAACTTGCTTCGCGCCGTATGCTGTACCCCAGCCCCATACCTCGGCACCCTTTCCGCGCTTCAGGACGCGGTTACGGAAGATGTCGGCCACAATGTCGCCGTCACCAGCCAAGAGTGCTTTGGTAGAACATTGCTCGGCACATGCAGGTAATTTGCCCTCAGCCAAACGATTGCGTCCATACTTTTCAAATTCAGCTTGACTGCCATTGGCTTCTGGGCCACCAGCACAGAAAGTGCACTTGTCCATCTTGCCGCGCACACCAAAGGTGCCTTGTGATGGGAACTGTGGTGCGCCGAAAGGGCAAGCATAAGAACAGTAGCCGCAGCCGATGCAAACATCTTTGTCATGCAACACCACACCTTCGTCGGTGCGATAGAAGCAATTGACAGGGCAAACGGCCATACAGGGCGCATCGCTGCAATGCATGCACGCTACGGAGATGGATTTTTCACCAGGAACACCGTCATTCAATGTGACGACGCGCCGGCGATTCACACCCCACGGCACTTCGTTCTCATTTTTGCAAGCCGTCACACAGCCGTTGCATTCGATGCAGCGTTCTGCATCACAAACAAATTTCATTCTTGCCATGATGACTCCTTATGCTTTCTCGATATTGCAAACGGTGGATTTGGTTTCTTGCATCATCGTGACGCTGTCATAACCATATGTTGTGGCCGTGTTAACAGCTTCACCTCGAACGATTGGCGCTGCGCCATTCGGGTAGTGCGCCAACATATCCGCGCCTTGCCAACGGCCAGAGAAATGGAACGGCATCCAGACGGTGCCTGAATCAACGCGTTCCGTAACAAGTGCCTGCACATTGAGTCGTGCACCAGTAGGGCTTACCAACCATACCCGCCCGCCATTTTGTATACCCCGCTCAGTTGCTGTTTTAGGGTTGATTTCAACAAATGCCTCTTGTTGCAATTCAGCCAACCATGGGTTTGAACGGGTTTCTTCACCACCGCCCTCAAATTCAACCAAACGACCTGAAGTCAGAATCAATGGGAATTTCTCATGCACTTTGTCAGCAATGTTTTTCTGCTGTATCGTTTTGTACAAAGTGGGTAAACGCCAGAAGGCTTTCTTATCATCGTGCGTTGGGTACTTGGCAACCAAGTCGGGCCGTGTGCTGTACAAGGCCTCACGATGTTGCGGTATGGGGTCAGGAAAATTCCAAACCACAGCTCGTGCTTTGGCGTTACCAAATGGGTGACAACCGTGCACTTGCATCACCACACGTTGGATACCACCTGTCAAGTCGGTTTTCCAGTTTTTACCTTCTGCGCCCGCTTTTTCAGCCTCGGTTAAATCATCCCACCAGCCGAGCTTTTTCATCAGCACATGATCAAATTCTGGATAGCCAGTGGTGATATCAGCACCCATAGAATGAGAGCCATCTTCTGCTAACAATGACTTCCCTTCACGCTCAACGCCAAAGTTTGCACGGAAATTGCCGCCGCCTTCCATCACGTGTTTGGATGTGTCGTACAAATTCGGGGAGCCTGGATGCTTGATGGCTGCTGTCCCGTAGCAAGGCCATGGCAAACCGAAATAATCCCCCGTAAAGTCGTAACCGGTTTCTTTGTCTTTGGCATTGCCTTTGGCTTTTAGCGTTTTGACATCAAATACATGCATGTTGCGCATGTGTGCCTTTAAGCGCTCTGGGCTTTGTCCCGTATAACCAATGGTCCAAACACCTTTGTTGATTTCACGCAAAATGTCTTCCGGCACAGGCTCATCCATGCCGTTTACTTTTTGCATTTTGTAGTTCTTAGACAACTCTTTGCCAAAACCAAGCTTGTCAGCAAACTGCTGCATGATCATGTGATCACTGCGACTTTCCCACAAAGGCTCAATGACCTTTTCGCGCCATTGAATGGAGCGGTTTGATGCAGTAGCTGAGCCACTGGTTTCAAACTGAGTCGCTGCTGGTAACAAATAAACAGCACGATTGGGATTCAAATCTTCAGGTTTGCCCGGCATGGCAGCCATAGCGGCTGTTGCTGATGGATAGGGATCTATGACCACCAGCAAATCCAACTTGTCCATCGCGCGCTTCATTTCCAATCCGCGAGTCTGTGAATTAGGTGCGTGTCCCCACATGAAGACGCTGCGCAGGTTGGAATCTTGATCAATCAGTTCGTTTTTCTCAAGCACGCCATCAATCCAGCGTGATACCGTAGTCCCTGGCTTGGACATCATGGCTGGTGAAGCGAATTGTTTTTTGATCCACTCAAAATCAACACCCCACACTTTTGCGAAATGCTTCCAAGAACCTTCCACAATTCCGTAGTAGCCTGGCAGAGAGTCAGGATTTGGACCCACATCTGTGGCTCCTTGCACATTGTCGTGCCCGCGGAAAATATTGGTGCCACCACCTGATTTACCTACGTTGCCCAAGGCCAGTTGCAGAATGCACGATGCGCGTACCATGGCATTGCCAATGGTGTGCTGTGTCTGCCCCATGCACCAGACCAAGGTACTGGGTCGGTTCTCGCTCATCATTTTGGCTACACGGAAGACCTGCTCTTCTTTGACACCACACGCTTCTTCAACATTGGCAGGTGTCCATTTGGCGAGCACCTCTTCTTTGACTTTTTCCATGCCATGAACACGGTCATTGATGTACTTGGTGTCTTCCCAATTGTTCTTGAAGATGTGATACAGCACGCCGAATAAAAATGGAATATCTGAACCCGATCGAATACGCACAAATTCGTCGGCCTTAGCCGCGGTGCGCGTGAATCGCGGATCAACCACAATCATTTTTGTACCGGTTTCTTTGGCATGCAACATGTGCAACAAGCTAACCGGATGCGCCTCTGCGGCATTCGAACCGATATACAAAGCGCACTTGCTGTTTTGCATATCGTTGTACGAATTGGTCATCGCACCATAGCCCCAGGTGTTCGCAACACCAGCTACTGTGGTGGAATGGCAAATCCGGGCTTGGTGGTCGCAATTATTGGTACCCCAAAAACTCACAAATTTGCGCAACAAATAAGCTTGCTCGTTACTGTGTTTTGAAGATCCCACAAAATACACACTGTCTGGACCACTGGCTTTTTTCAACTCCATCATCTTGGCGCTGATTTCTGTCAAAGCGGTATCCCATGAAATACGCTGGTACTTGCCATTGACCAATTTCATTGGGTAACGCAAGCGAAACTCGCCATGACCATGCTCGCGCAAAGAGGCCCCTTTTGCACAGTATGAGCCTAAATTTAATGGCGAATCAAATACGGGTTCTTGGCGCACCCAGACACCGTTTTCAACGACGGCGTCAACTGCGCACCCGACCGAGCAGTGCGTGCAAACCGTGCGTTTGACTTCTACTTTGCCCGCACCAACCACAGATTTTTCAGTAGCGGCATTGGCCTTTTTAACCAATGTCAACTGAGTCGCAGCAATACCCACACCGACACCCAAACCTGAACGACGCAAAAATGCGCGTCTGTCCATGGTCGGCAAGGCTTGCGACAAGCCCCGTCGCAAACTGTGTATGAAAGGTGATCGTCCAGAGGAATCTGTGGAATTCGATTTTTTGGTTAACAACATGAAAAGCTCCCAAAAAGAAAATGCATGAGCAAATTAGTCAAACGACTTTCAAACCATGGCGGTTTTGTAATACTGTTTGACATGTTCGGTCAGTTGATAACCACCACCCTTATCCGGTGCTGGCTTGAGTACTTCAGCAATTGCCTCGGGAGCCGGCGACTTCAACACCGAGACGGTTGTAACTGCAGCACCCGCCGCTCCTGCCGTCAAGAAAAACCCACGGCGAGATGATTTGCTTTGATTGTTTGGGGGACTGTTTGTCATAGATGGCTCCTGACTTTATTGAACATGAGTTTGACTTGAATAGATAGCTTCTAATGTACCTTCGAAGCTAAGAGTCTGCAAATAAATTCATAAGGGAATTCCCTAACTAACATACAAAATACCTTATGCATTCCAATCGAGGTGAATTAAACCAACATATCAAAACCCTGTGCTTCTACTTGAATAAAAGCACGAGTGAAGTCAGACAAATCTGCATAAAAGTTTGCTTTGGTATTCAACTTAATGTCGTCGCACAGCATGTTCACCCACGGCTGAATATGTGTTGCAAAAAATTCTCGCTGGCGGGTCAAGTTGGCCACCGCAACATCGTCACCGGCAATCAAATAGCGCATCACTTCACAAAGATAGGCAATGTGATCTTCAGTATCCGACATGGATTCAGACCGCTCCAAACCTATCGCATGCAAATCTGATCGCAATTTTGCCAAAGGTTTCTCATTCAAAAAACCACTGAGGTAATGCGATCCATACAAGTAAACTTCAGGCTTACTGACGCCCCCAAAAAGTGTGTCGTATTCAGCTTGTATGGCCTCATCCGATAACTGCCTGGCCTTACCGACTAAAGCCCGCCAAGGCTCCTCAAGGAAAGCGCCAGCTCGTGGCGCCTCAGTTACGGCCACACGCAATTGCGCAAGTATTTCAGGCGTTGGCGTTACGTAGTAAAGCGCTGCAAGCAATCCGTAAAGCTCAGCACGTGCAGTTTCTTCATCCAGCGCACTGGATATGGGGAGGACAGATGTTTTTGACATGGTCATGTGGTGAGTTACTCAAGCTTTACAGCTACAAATCGGTAATTTTTGCTTCAGAGTTGGATGTATGAATATCGATGACACGGCAATCGCTGCACATTTTCAAACGTTCCAATGCTGCGCCTTGGAACATGCTGTGCCCCGCAAGCTTGCCCAACATGGCCTCAATTCCTTTGAGTGTGCCAAATGGTTTGTTACAGCGAATACAAGCATAAGGCTGCATTTCATTCAACAGAACAGCTTCTTTACGATCTTTTAACAAATTCAATTGCGGTACCAAGCTGAGCGCTTTTTCTGGGCAGGTTTTGACGCACAACCCACATTGCACGCAATTCTTTTCAATGAATTTAAGTTGAGGTGCGTCAACGTTATCTTGCAATGCATTGGCTGGGCATGCATTCACGCAGCTTAAGCACAAGGTGCAAGCCTCTTTGTTGAGCTTGATCGCCCCTAGAGGTGAGCCTGTGGTCGGCAGTGCAATATGTTCTGCCTTGGTTTTGACAGGAGCATGGTTGATTAAATGATCCAGCGCCAATTCCAATGTTGTCCGCTTTTCTGCCTGAACTGCGAAACTGGCGACTTGCAATGGCACTTGTGCAGGAGCGCTTTGTAAATCACGGTCAAGAGTCGCCAAGTCGCGCGCATCTTTGACTTGCATGATTTTGAAATGCTCACCTGAATAACCCAAACCCGTCAAAATACTTTGCGCCACGGCCATTTGTTCAGTCAATGACACTTTGTATTGCGGCGCCTCTTCATCTGTCATCAACACCCAAACCTGCGAAGCACCGTAGCAAATGGCTGATAACCAAACATCCAAGCCCATAGATGAGGTATGCCATAAAGAAATGGGTATTACCCGCGCTGGCACACCATGAATGTCTTTGTCTAATCTGGCAGCACGACCCAGATCGTTCACCAAACTTTGCCCACGCACTTGACTGTGGAGCAACAAAGCGGCATTCTTGCCACCTGATCGTGCATAAGTACTGATGAGTGCTTTGAGTTTGACACCTTGCTCACTGGCACGTGGATAGCCATACGACAGTGCACCAGTGGGACAAACTGTTGAACATGTGCCGCAACCCACGCACAAGTGGGGATTGACCTTGATTTGCTGGCGCTCAAAGTCACTGCTAATGGCAGATGCTGAGCACACATCCATGCACGCACTGCATCCGATTTTTTCATTGCGACTATGCGCACAAAGCTTTTGTTTGTAGGCGACGAATTTTGGCTTCTCAAATTCACCTACGAGAGACTTCATTTTGAGTAAAACCTGAGCATCTGTTCCTTTGCTGTGAAAGTATCCTTGTGGGACAGCATGCTGCGTGAAAGTGGGCGCTGGTCGCAAGTCCAACACCAAATCAAATGTATCAGACGAGGATTCAACTTCGCGCGAGAAGTTGATGGCTGCAACTTGGCACGCTTTCTCGCATGCGCGGTGTGACTTGCAGGCATCCAAATCGATTTGGTAATCTAAACCAATTGCACCTTCTGGACACGCCGCAACACAGGCATTGCAACGTGTGCACAAATCCAAATCAATCGGATTATTTTGCATCCAGGTCAATTTAAACTCACCTAACCAACCTGTGAGTGATTTGATGTCACCGCCCAATATCGGGTATTTGCGCTCTTGCAGTACTTCGCCTTGCCCCACTCCCAAAGTGAAAATACTGGTGTTGAAGTCATCACCTAACAAATCAGCGACATGTTCTGCAGCATCCAACTTCCCTATGATCAACAACCGGCCAGAACTTGAATAGCTAACGGTAGTTACTGGCTCTGGTTCTGGCAGATGGGCGGTGACCAACTGTGCGGCCAATTTGGGACTTGATTGACTGGCATCTTTGCTCCAGCCACCTGTCTCACGAATATTGACAAAACGGATGACCGATGTTGCACCTTCAGTTTGCTCTGCCAACTCTGAAAACAGTCGTTTTTCTTGTGTGCATGCAACGACAACGTCTTCGCCGGTTTGAATGGCACGTTGAAAATCCCCCGCCTCGCGTCGGCACAAAGACGAATGAAGTGTCAGCTTCTCATTCAGTGCCGCGCCGAGGTTGATGGGGTTCAGCGGCATGGTCTTGCCGCAATCGCAGATCAGTGTGGTCATGTGTTTTTTGTTGTGGAATTTCTTGCTCTGTGATTGTGACATCACTTTTCAGATCTGTATCTTGACTCTCAAATTGTGGTACAGATTCAGGTTCTTTCTTTTCAAGATCAGCGTTTTCTTTTTTCTCTTCATCATCAAACAAGTTCAAAAACTTGGCGCTGGCCAACTGCCGCATCATCGCCAAGGGCAAAGGGTCGGGCTTGGAATAATCATCGATGTAAATATCCAAGCGGTCCATCACGTTGTAATGGGGATCGGTGAATAGTTTTTTCATAGCGGCATTACGCACTTCAGGTGAGACATTGCGTGCCACAAACGGTGCGAAGTCTGATTCTTTTGTCAAATTCAACACATCTGACATATTCCGGCAATGTCACATCTTGCGCGTCTGCAAGTGCAGGTTTAGCCGTTTCAAGTTTGGTCGAATCATTTAGGTCAGTATTTGCAAACTTTGGACGCAACACTGATCTTTTGTCACATCTTGTACAGCCTTAGCATCTGTCGGCGTATTAATTGTGAGCGATTCTTGCTTGCGCTTGGACCAGCGACCTAAAAATCCTTCAGTCATGGCCACCACCTCCAAATTTCTTTGTCGTCGTGATTGAAACCGGATTGCCGAACCGATCCTCTAAGCGCTTAAAACTATCTGGACGTTTGCGCTTTTTGGGTTCTATCACGTGCTTGGCATCAACAAAATCCTGCAACCAAGCTAACACCTCAGCCGGCAATGGAACTTGCTCTACCGTTTCTTGCGCGTCCAACCAACGCCCTGCATCATGGTAGCTCAAACTCACCATTTCAGGTTTTGCAATGGGTGTATCGCTGATACTGGCTTCTTCTTCCATGCGCCACAGCACAAACCAGCACGGTGCGGGTGTGGTCACGTTGAGGTAATAACCTTCAGCATCGTCGGTAAACAACTCCACTTTAAGCCCAGCGTGAATCCAGCGTTCATTACCATCAAGACTTGTCAACTTGGTGGCTGAACTGGGTTGCCCTTCTTCAATCACATCAACAGAATCCAACACCCATCTATGAGATTGCCATCGACTCATTGCCCCCACAATCGGTTCGCGCCGCATAGTTACGGCAACTTCGATGCAAGGTCTTCTCGACGAGGATAGTTGAGACATATGTGTGGAATATAGCTGATTCAGCCTTTGGCCGCTTCTATCGCCACCGCACAGTATTTGAATTCAGGGATTTTCCCAAACGGATCAAGTGCGGCATTGGTCAGCAAATTCGCGGCCGCTTCTGCGTATGCAAAAGGGATGAACACCGTGCCTGGCGGTGTGCCATTGTCCAATCGGGTTTGGATTTGAATGCGCCCACGGCGCGATTTCACCGTGATGCTATCACCCGATTGAATACCCAATGCTTTCATGTCTGCTAGGTTCATGGACACTGTCGCTACCGATTCAATGGCGTCCAACACTTCAGAGCGACGCGTCATGCTGCCAGTATGCCAATGCTCCAATTGCCGCCCTGTGATGAGCACGAATGGAAATTCTTCGTCGGGGCTTTCGTCTGCTGGAATGAATTGTGTAGCTTGCAATTGCACGCGTCCATCAGCAGTCGGAAATCGGTCTACAAACACAATGGCTTGCCCCGCATCGTCTCCTTTTAAGCAAGGGTAAGTGACGCTGGATTCGCGCTCTAAACGTTCCCACGTGATGCCCCCAATCGCCGCGTGCATGGCTTGTCGCATTTCTTCGTAAACGACTGCTACACCGTTCTGTGCACCGCTGTAATTCCAGTTCAAACCCATGCGTGCAGCAATCTGTTGAATGATCCATAAATCAGGCATCGCATCGCCCGGCGCATCAATGGCTTGTCGCCCCATCTGCACCATGCGGTCGGTATTGCTGACGGTGCCAGTTTTTTCTGGCCAAGCCGTAGCCGGCAACACCACATCGGCCAGCCACGCTGTTTCAGTCATGAAAATGTCTTGCACCACCAAGTGCTCCAAACTGGACAAAGCATGCCGAGCGTGGTTCAAATCGGGGTCACTCATCGCTGGGTTTTCGCCCATGATGTACATGCCGCGTACCTTGTGTGGGTCACTGTCATCAGCCAAGATTTTGTGCATGATTTCAACCACGGTGTAGCCGGCTTGGTCATCCAATTTGGTTTGCCAAAAATCTTCAAACCAGGTGTGCGCTTCGGTGTTGGTCACGCGCTGGTAATTCGGGAACATCATGGGAATCAAACCCGCATCACTGGCGCCTTGCACATTGTTTTGCCCACGCAAAGGGTGCAGGCCCGAACCTGGTTTGCCAATTTGACCCGTGATGCTGCACAGCGCAATCAATGCCCGCACATTGTCTGTGCCATGGATGTGCTGACTCACGCCCATACCCCACAAAATCATGGCGCTTTTGGCTTTGGCAAACGCACGCGCCACTTCGCGCAAGGTAGGCGCAGGAATACCGCAAACCTCTGCCATTGATTCTGGGCTGAACGCTTTGACACTTTGACGCAAGGCTTCAAAATTGCTCGCACGGTTGGCAATGAAATCGGCATCCAACAAACCTTCCTCGATAACGGTGTAAATCAAAGCATTCACCATTGCCACATCGGTATCCGCTTTGAACTGTAAAGTGCGCCACGCATGTTTGCTGATGTCCGTCATGCGTGGGTCGGCCAGCACAATTTTGGTGCCGTGCTTGGCCGCGTTTTTCATCCACGTTGCCGCAACCGGGTGGTTCGATGTGGGGTTAGATCCAATCACCACAATCAACTCAGCGTGCTCCACATCGCTCACTGGGTTACTCACAGCGCCAGAACCCACGCCCTCTAACAATGCCGCCACACTGGACGCATGGCATAGCCGCGTGCAGTGGTCGACATTGTTGCTGCCAAAACCGGTGCGCACCAGTTTTTGGAACAAATACGCTTCTTCGTTGCTGCCTTTAGCACTGCCAAAACCTGCCAACGATTTCTTGCCATGCGTGTCGCGCAAATTCACCAGCGCCCCGGATGTGAGCGCCAAAGCTTCTTCCCAACTAGCCTCTCTGAATG
Source organism: Candidatus Aalborgiella aggregata (assembly GCA_016705065.1). Taxonomy (GTDB): domain Bacteria; phylum Pseudomonadota; class Gammaproteobacteria; order Burkholderiales; family Burkholderiaceae_C; genus Aalborgiella; species Aalborgiella aggregata. Next base: position 99,199 of record JADIYY010000003.1, read on the forward strand.
TGTTGCGCCAGTCGGTTGCGTGTGTTTCAGATGGGATGGCTTTGGGCGCGCCCGCAATGCGTATCAAAGGTTTGGTTAATCGCTCAGTGCTGTGCGCATAGTCAAAGCCAAAGCGTCCTTTGACGCACAAACGTCCATGGTTGGCAGGGCCATCACGCCCCTCCACACTCATTATTTTGTTGCCTTTGACCTGGTAAGTGAGCAAGCAACCTACACCGCAAAAAGGGCAAACCGAGTCCACACTTTTATCGACAATTTGTGAACCAATCTGCGTCTTCGGCATCAACGCACCGGTCGGGCAAGCCTGCACGCATTCACCACATGCTACGCAAGTGCTGTCGCCCATCTTGTCGTTTAAATCAAATGTTATCTCGCTGTGTGCGCCGCGCAAACGCATGCCGATGACATCGTTGACTTGCTCTTCGCGGCAAGCGCGGATGCAGCGATTGCATTGAATGCAGGCGTCCAAATTGACAGCTATAGCGGGGTGTGACAGATCCGCTTTGGTTTCCTCACGTCGCAAACTTTGCAGTGCGGGACGAACGGTCACATCCATGCGCTGTGCCCAGTCACTCAGCTCACCGTGCTGCAAGGATTCATCATGTTCATTCCACTTGTACCCCGCATCAGGCATGTCGCTGAGCAACATTTCCAGCACCATCTTTTGACTTTTGACGGCACGCTCGCTGGTGGATTGAACGTCCATACCCGCTGCGACACTGCGGCAGCATGACGGCGCCAAGGTTCGTTCGCCTTTGATCTCAACCACGCAGGCGCGGCAATTGCCGTCGGGTCTCAAACCGGTTGGCCCGGGTTTGTGGCACAAATGGGGGATGTCAACCTGATGGCGCAAAGCGGCATCAAAAATCGTTTCACCTTCATGTGCTTGTATCGCCACACCATTGAGTGTGAAGTCAACCAAGGCGCTCATTGGTCGTCTCCCACGCCTGCGGGCGATTCGCTGATTTCATGCGCAAAGTACTTTTGCACGCAACGCACGGGGTTGGGTGCGGCTTGCCCCAAACCACATATCGACGCGTCCGCCATCACTTGGTTCAAATCTTCAAGTGTAGAGTTGTCCCAAACCGGCGCTTCCATTAATTTGGCAGCTTTGGCAGTGCCCACACGGCAGGGCGTGCACTGGCCGCAACTTTCGTGGGCAAAAAACCGCATCATGTTCAGCGCCGCATCACGTGCCTTGTCGTGTTGGCTCAAAACAATCACAGAAGCAGAGCCGATAAAACCGCCATGCAGTTGCAAAGTGTCAAAGTCCAAAGGCACATTGGCCAAACTGGCTGGAAAGATGCCACCCGATGCACCACCGGGCAAATAGGCGTACAAGTTGTGCCCATCCAACATGCCGCCGCAAAATTCATCCACCAATTCTTGCAAGGTGATACCAGCCGGCGCTAACTTCACGCCCGGTTTTTTAACGCGACCACTGACGCTGAAGCTGCGCAGCCCTTTGCGTCCGTTGCGACCAAAGCCATTGAACCAATCCGCCCCCTTTTGCACAATGTCGCGTACCCAATACAGGGTTTCAAAATTGTGTTCCAAGGTCGGGCGTCCAAACAATCCCACTTGCGCGATGTAAGGCGGGCGCATGCGCGGCTCGCCACGCTTGCCTTCGATGCTTTCAATCATGGCGGATTCTTCGCCGCAAATGTAAGCACCCGCACCGCGGCGCAGCTCGATGTGCGGCAATTTGCCTTTCAGGGCAATGGGTGGATTGGCCTGCAATTTGGCGAGTTCAACGGTGAGCATGCGACGGCAGTCGTGGTATTCATCACGCAAATAGATGTAGCACGCATCCACACCCACTACCAAAGCAGCGATCAACATGCCTTCGATAAAGCGATGTGGGTCGCTCTCTAAATAGGTGCGGTCTTTGAACGTACCGGGTTCACCTTCGTCGATGTTGACTGCCATCAGTTTGGGAGCAATTTCGTTCCGAACAATACGCCATTTGCGCCCAGTAGGAAAGCCTGCTCCACCCAAGCCGCGCAAGCCAGAATCGTCCATTGCAGCGATTACCGAATCAGCATCCAATTGGCCAGATGCCAGTCTACTGGCCAACTCATAGCCACCTTGCTGCTGATACGCTTCCAAACCGACAAATCCCGAGTCTGCTATATTATTAATAGCATCATAGGCAACATTTACGCCGGATATAGCCTGATTTCTTATATATTTTTGCCTGTCCATGTGTGCAGATGCCTGTATCTGGACAGATTCGGTTGTGGCGTGCGGTACAGCGCTTTGGTGCACCATCGCCACCGGCGCTTGTTCGCAACGCCCCATACAAGGTGATGGAATGATGCGGATAGACGGATCACCCAAAATAGCTGGCAACTTTTTGACGAGCGCTTGTGCGCCCGCCATTTCACACGACAAACCGTCGCAAACGCGGATAGTGAGCGCGGGTGCTGCACCATCTGTAATGCTACCGTCTACATCCACACTCTTGATGATTTCAAAGTGATGATAGAAGCTAGCGACCTCATATACTTCCGCCATGGGCATATTCATCAATGTCGCCAACGCAACCAAATGGCGTTCATGCAAGCCGTGGTAACGGTCATTGAGCAGGTGCAAATACTCAATCAACAAATCACGGCGATACCCATCTGCTGGTTTCTCACCCAGCAAAGGCCGCCACCTCTGCACAAGACTGTGCATCGGTTTGCCGCCCTTTGAGCTTGCTGTATTTATTCTTGCGCCGAATGTTGTCGCGCAGTTGCTCTGGTGTGATGATTGTTGAACCCATGACTGCATTTTAGGATCAAGCCGTGATCCCAGCGGGCAATCATCGATTCATCATCAAAACGAGCATCAAGTTTCTTTAGAAATCTTAATCGCTGGAAACTTATTAGAGAAATCTTTGTTTTTCGCGGCGATGGTGACCGCCACTTGGCGTGCCAAGGTTTTGTAGATTTTGGCGATGTCGCCGTCTGGCTCGCTCACAACCGTCGGTTTGCCACTGTCGGCTTGCACGCGGATTTGCATGTTCAATGGCAGCGCGCCCAAATAGGCGATGTCGTATTCAGCCGCCATTTTCTTGCCACCATCGGCACCGAAAATGTGTTCAATGTGGCCGCAATTGGTACAGACATGAACTGCCATGTTTTCCACGATGCCCAAAATCGGTACGCTGACTTTTTCAAACATTTTGATGCCTTTTTTGGCATCTAACAAAGCAATGTCCTGTGGCGTGGTCACCACCACTGCGCCCGTCATGGGCACGCGTTGTGACATGGTGAGTTGAATATCGCCCGTGCCAGGTGGCATGTCGATGATGAGGTAGTCCAAATCTTTCCAGTTGGTTTGGCGCAGCAGTTGTTCCAGCGCTTGAGTGGCCATTGGGCCGCGCCAAATCATGGCTTCGTCTTGCGCCACCAAAAAGCCGATGGACATGACTTGCACGCCGTAGTTTTCCATGGGCTCTAAATTGGTGCCATCCAAGCTTTCAGGTTTGCCATCAATGCCCATCATCATCGGCAAGCTAGGGCCATAAATATCAGCGTCCAACAAGCCGACAGATGCGCCCTCTGCCGCCAAAGCCAAGGCCAAATTCACGGCTGTGGTGCTCTTGCCCACACCGCCTTTGCCTGATGCCACCGCCACGATGTTTTTCACATTGGGCAACAAGGCCACACCACGCTGCACGGCATGTGCCGTGATTTTGCTGCCGATATTGACAGAGACGTTTTGCACTCCAGCCACAGATTTGGCAGCGGCAATCAATGCTTTGCGAAAGCCATCCATTTGGCTTTTGGCAGGGTAGCCCAGTTCAATGTCAAAAGACACATCACCATCGTTGACCGATAGGTTTTTCAGTGCTTTACTGGAAACGAAGTCTTTGCCCGTATTCGGGTCAACAACTGATTGAAGGGCTTGAAGAAGTTGGTCTTGAGTTGCCATGGCAGTAAAAAATATGAATGAAACTAAAAAATAGAGCGCCCAACACCTACAAAATAAGGCTTGGACAGCAAGCGGTTTAACTGGAGCTTTATTGCAGAATAAAAAGCCAGAACGGCACGAAGTGTAACGACAACTCATAAAATAGCGAATTACCCTAAAGAATTAACGCCTTACTTTCCCCAAGTTTCTGCTATGTCATCCAATCCACGCCAACTCTTCGTTACCACCGCATTGCCCTATGCCAATGGCAATTTTCACATCGGTCACATCATGGAGTACATCCAGGCCGATATTTGGGTGCGCTTTCAAAGAATGCAGGGCAATGCCGTTAATTTTGTAGGGGCGGACGATACCCACGGTGCACCCATCATGATTGCTGCAGAAAAAGCCGGCAAAACACCACAGCAGTTTGTGGCTGACATTGCGGCGGGGCGCAAACAATACTTGGACGGTTTTCACATCAGTTTTGATAACTGGCACAGCACTGACGCACCCGAAAACCACGAGTTGGCACGCCAAATTTACCGCGACTTGCGCGACCGCACCGATGGCTCGCTGATCGAAACCAAAACCATTGAACAGTTTTTTGACCCCGAAAAAAACATGTTCTTGCCCGACCGCTACATCAAAGGCGAATGCCCCAAATGCCACGCCAAAGACCAGTATGGTGACAATTGCGAAAACTGCGGTGCGGTGTACGCCCCCACCGATTTGATCAACCCCGTCTCAACCCTGTCTGGCGCAAAGCCTGAACTGAAAAACTCTGAGCATTTTTTCTTCAAACTGTCTGACCCGCGCTGTGTCGAATTTTTAGAAAAATGGACGCAAGATGGCAAGCTGCAACCTGAAGTGGCCAACAAGGTTAAAGAGTGGTTCAGCGTGCGCACCAACCCTGACGGCAGCACTTCTGAAGGCTTGGGCGACTGGGACATTTCGCGCGACGCGCCCTACTTTGGCATTGAAATTCCCGATGCACCCGGTAAATACTTTTATGTGTGGTTGGATGCGCCCATTGGTTATTTGGCGTCGCTCAAAAACCTGCTGGAAAAACGCGGCGAAAACTACGATGCCTATATGGCTAACCCGGCAGTTGAGCAATACCATTTCATTGGCAAAGACATTGTGACCTTCCACACCTTGTTCTTCCCAGCGTGCTTGCATTTCAGCGGCCGCAAAACGCCGACCAATGTCTTCGTGCATGGCTTTTTGACCGTCAACAACGGTGAAAAAATGAGCAAGAGCCGCGGTACAGGACTAGACCCACTGAAGTATCTAAGTCTGGGCATGAACCCAGAGTGGTTGCGCTACTACTTGGCTGCCAAATTGAGCGCGCGCAATGAGGACATCGATTTCAACGCCGACGATTTTCTAGCGCGGGTTAACAGTGATTTGGTAGGTAAATACATCAACATTGCCAGCCGTGCGGCAGGGTTTCTTGCTAAAAAGTTTGACCATAAATTGGGTGTTATCACCGAAGATGGACAACAATTGCTCAAGCTCATTAGCGCACAAAAAGACAACATGCAAGAGCTGTATGAGAGCCGTGACTTTGGCAAAGTGCTGCGCGAAACCATGCTTTTGGCAGACAAAGTGAATGTGTATGTGGATGCCAACAAACCTTGGGAATTGGCCAAAAAAGAAGGCATGGATGCGCGCTTGCACGATGTGTGCACGGTGTGCATTGAAGCCTTTAGGTTGCTGACCATATACCTGAAGCCCGTATTGCCGCAACTTGCATACGGTGTTGAAACATTCCTAAAAACCAAACCCTTCGAAAGCAGCGATGCGGCCACACAACTGGGCGCAGAGCACAGCATCGGTGATTATGTGCACCTGATGCAGCGCGTCGATGTGAAACAGCTTGACGCTTTATTTGAAGTGCCAAATGAGCCTCTAGCCGGCATAGATACTGCCAAGACTGCTATTAAATCAGTAGCATCTGCGCCTGTAGCTCAGAGCAGTTCAGCCACCATTGGCATTGATGACTTTGCTAAAGTGGATTTGCGCATTGCCAAAATTGTGCATTGCGAAGCGGTGGAAGGCAGCACCAAACTCTTGCGTTTAACGCTAGACGTGGGCGAAGTGGACGATGCTGGTCAAGCCAAAACGCGCAATGTGTTCAGTGGTATCGCCAGCAGTTACAAGCCAGCGGACTTGTTAGGCAAGCACACCGTGATGGTAGCCAACCTGGCGCCGCGCAAAATGAAGTTTGGCATGTCTGAAGGCATGGTCTTAGCGGCCAGCGCGGCAGATGAAAAAGCCCAGCCTGGCATTTATATTTTGGAACCCATGCCAGGCGCGCAGCCGGGCATGCGGGTGAGTTGAAGACAGAACGATTTTTTAATGAAATTTTCAGCTCAGGCACGGCAATCACATATTGCCATGTCACATTGTGCTTGGCCGCCAATTGCGCCTTGATTTCTTTTTCTAAATTCCACGGCAAGATCAACATGTAATCGGGCTTGACCGTGTTGAGCACATCCGGCCCCACCATGGGTATGCGTGAACCGGGCATGAATTTATTTTGCTTGGCGGGGTTCAAATCAATGACGAACTTCACCAAATCATCGCGCACACCCGCGTAGTTCAGCAAGGTATTGCCTTTGGCAGCAGCACCATAGGCGGCAACGGTTTTGCCCTCTTCTTGGGCTTGCAACAAAAAGCGCCATAAATCGCGTTTGATGCGCACCGCATCGGCCTGCGTTTTGCCGTAGTAGGCGGCTGTGCGCATGCCCACATCGTCTTCACGCTTGAGCATATCTGCCACACGTGGGCTGATGGCATGCTGACCCGTATCACTGCGTTGTGCATACACACGCAAGCTGCCGCCATGCGTAGGTAGCTCTTCCACATCGAACACGGTCAAACCATTGGCTTTGAAAATCGTCTTGACCGCTGTGAGCGACAAATACGAAAAATGCTCGTGGTAAATGGTGTCAAACTGCGCGAACTTGACCAAGTTCATCAAGTGCGGAAACTCAAAGGTGGACACACCTTGAGGTTTGAGCAGTATGGCAAATCCCGCTACAAAATCGTTGATATCAGGCACGTGTGCCAGTACATTGTTGGCAGCGGTAAGGTCAGCTTGGCGGCCTTGGGTCAGTAGCTTCTGCGCCAAGGTTTGACCAAAAAATTCTTCAATCGACTCAATACCAATATCGCGAGCGGCTTTGGCGGTGCTGGCCGTTGGTTCAATGCCATAGCAAGGTATACCTGCCGCTTTGAAGTTGCGTAATAAGTAACCGTCATTCGATGCAACCTCGACCACGCAACTGTTGGCATTCAAGCCAAATCGCTTTGTCATCGCTTCGCTGTAAGCGGTGGCGTGCTGCATCCAGCTGCTGGAAAAGGAACTGAAATAAGCGTATTCAGCAGAAAACATGTCGTCAAAACCAGCAAAGTCTTCGGTTTGCACCAGCCAACATTGCTCACATACCAGCACGCGCAAGGGGTACACCGTTTCAGGTGCTTGCATTTGCGCGGGGGTTAAATAGGCGTTGGAGGGTGGGGAGCTGCCCAAATCCACAAATGGCAGTGTCACTGGTGCATGGCAGTGGCGGCATTTCATACGATCAATCCTTTAAATTCGGCAGTTAACATGGGACGTTGTTGGTCACCTGGCGACATTTCAGTCACAGCCAGCGGCCAAGTAATGGCTAGTTTGGGGTCCAGTGGGTTCAGACCATCGGCCAGTTCAGCGGCAAACGCGGTGGTGTGCAAGTACAGCATTTCGCAATCATCACTCAGTGTTTGAAAACCGTGCGCAAAGCCATCGGGAATCAACAAACTGCGACGGTTGCTAGCCGATAAAATTTCACCATGCCACTTTAAATATGTTGGTGAGTCAGGGCGCAAATCTACGGCCACATCAAACACCTCACCTTGTGTGCAGCTCACTATTTTGGTTTCAACCATGGGCGCGCGCTGAAAGTGCATGCCACGCACGCTGCCTTTTTGAACGGTGAACGATCGGTTCATTTGTTGAACGGTTTTCTTCAGACCCAATGCAGAAAAAGTGTTGAAACAATACAAGCGTTCAAACCAACCACGTGAATCTTCCAACGCCAAGCGCTCAATGCGATGCAAGCCTTGCAACGGGCACGGTGTGATTTGGAAACGCTTGCCAGTGTTTGTCATGCAGCTAAACTGGCATTGTGTTGCTGCACATTACTCAGGTATTGCGCGATATCGCGTTGGCACAGTTGTGCTGCGTCCATGCCGGCATTCAGGTCTCGGTACCAGTGCATGGTCATTTCTATGGCTTGCGATAATGGGAATACGGATTGAATACCCAGTTGTGATTTGGCCAACGAAGTGTCCAACATCAACAGCCCTGCCTCATGCGGTCCGTCTGTACCGTCACCCCACTCAACCTGACCTGAGCCAAACGCTTGTTGAGCCAATCCCACCACATCACGCACGGTGGCAGCTTCATGCGTTTGCGGACCAAAATTCCATGCCTGTGCAAATTGGTCGTCATTCCACAAGCGTTCAGCCAATATCAAATATGCGCCAATGGGTTCAATCACATGTTGCCAAGGACGAATAGCCTGAGGTCGGCGCACGCTCAGAGCTTGATTAGCTTGCCACGCACGCACAGCGTCGGGGATGATGCGATTCGCACTCCAGTCGCCACCACCGATTACATTGCCTGCACGCGCTGAAGCCAAGGCTATTTTTTTAGCTGCCAAAAATGAGGAGCGGTAGGCTGATATGACGATTTCAGACCCAGCCTTGCTGGCACTGTAGGGGTCATGCCCGCCCAAGCGGTCGGTTTCGCGATACGGCCAAGCCCATTCTTGGTTGGCATACACTTTGTCGGTCGTCACTGCCACCACGCAGCGCACACTGTCAACATGCCTCAAGGCATCCAAAACATTGGCAGTGCCCATCACGTTGCTGGCAAATGTGCCCAGCGGATCAGTGTATGAATCGCGTACCAAGGCTTGGGCCGCCAAATGAAGAACAATTTCGGGCTTGGTTTGTTGAACGATACTGGCAACTTTTTGCGCATCGCGTATGTCGGCAATGTGGTGACTTTGCACACTGTCGCCCACTTTGGCCAGGTTAAATAAATTAGGCTCTGTACACGGCTCAAGCGCAACCCCCGTGACATGCGCTCCCATCGCAGACAACCACTGCGCCAACCAAGCGCCTTTAAAGCCCGTATGCCCCGTTAACAAGACACGTTTGCCTTGCCAAAAAGCAGATTGGGGCTGGGGTAATTGACGTGTAGGGTTTGAATGATTTGATTTAAGCACGATCAAAAGTTACCTTGGTTGTAGCCATAAGGATAAGAATTGTCTATTTTAATCTAGGCAAAACAAAAGCCCTGCACGGTGACATGCAGGGCTTGTAAATTATCAATGTGATGGTTTAAATCTTACCGTTCGGTGTGAAACGGCCGCTCATCACGCCATAGACAAAACTGTCTGGTGCTGGGTGATAGAAATTACCCGTGATGTTGTTAGCAGAATCTACGCTGACAGTGAATTCGCCAATCGAACCTTGGCCTGACCAAATGAGTGTAGATGTGCCACCTTTGGCAACTGTGCCACTGACACCGTATTCATATACATAACCAACTAAAGTTGTGCCTTTGACAACATTGCAATTGGCATCGGTTTCGAATGCATAAGAGCCTGTCATGTAAATGCCACCGTCTACACCTCCACCGCCTGCGGCCTCATTATCTATAGCATCGTTTCCAGTAACTGGTTTGCCATTGGCCACCAAAGACATGTTGCGGATGCGGATACGCTCTTCGTGTGACGGCATGTCGTATGTACCAACATAAGAACCTGTGCAGCTGCTGGCTGAGCCTCCTGCACCTGATGAAGAGCCTCCACCATTGGCAGGGCCTTGCAAGCTGAATGAACCTTGTTTCGATGGATCATTTGGGTGTGCCGCTTCATAGTAAGTTCCTGTCAATGCGCCTGAGCTGTTGATTTGCCCAGTAAAAATCATCACTAAAGCACCTTCGAGAAACGCATTCACCGTGACTTTGCCTGAAGAATCTACTTTGCCGTCGAATGTAGATTCGTAAACAGCAGGTGCACCGTTATCGTCTGTGCGGTTGTTGATGGTGAATGTGCCTTTGACGGAATAGTCACCTGCTACAGTCATGGTTGTTGGTCCAGCATTCACACCGACTGTCGTGCCGGAATAGGTACCCACATAGCTCACAGTAGTTGATCCACCATCTGTGCTGGAACCACCGCAAGCCACCAAAAACAATGGCACAAGCAATGCCATGGTTTGAATGAATCTTTTAAACATAATATTCCTTGAGATTGAGATTGAGATTGAGATTGAAGTGCTCATTAACTTCAATAACCAAGTAAAGCGGGCAAGATTTTACCATTTAGCTTACTGAAAACAGGCTCGTTTACAATTCAATTCACGAATACATATGCAGGAATCTCAACAAACGCCCCCCGCTTACAAAGGCCTGCTCAAACAAGCGCTCATATTGGTGCTTGCGCTTGGTCTGCTGTGGTATGCGTTCAAAGGTATAGACCTGAACGACATTTGGAATTACGCCAAAAATCTCAAGCCTTTTCCCGTCTTTTTGGTCATTGTTTCAGGCGTATTTGGTAATTTCTTACGCTCATACCGTTGGACGTTGCTACTCAGGCCACTCAAATCTGAATCTGAGCCAAATATCAGCCAATTCAATTCGTTTTATGCCGTTGCGATTGGCTATGGCGTTAACGTGTTTGCCCCCCGTGGTGGCGAGGTGGTTCGCTTGTTGTCAATATGCAAGAGCGAAAAACTGCCCTGGGCGGGCGTGCTGCCCACATTGCTGATTGATCGATTACTGGATGTTGCTTTTTTACTGGCTGTCTTTGGCTTGACTATGCTGATTTTGCCCCCCGCCCTTTTGACTGCGATGCCTTGGCTCAAATCGGGTGGTTTGGTTTTGGTGATTGTCGTCATCGTTGGGCTGGTTGCAATGCCTTTTACCGGCACCATTTTTTCAAGGCTTTTGAAAATCCCCTCATTCCAAAGTCTTTTGAGCGAACACTTGCGCGTCAAATTATTTCAACTGGCCGAACAATTTAACCAAGGAACACTGTCCTTAAAGAACATTGCCATATTGCCCTTGGTTACCTTGGTCAGTATTTTTATTTGGTTTACCTATTGGCTGAACTTTTACTTGATGATTCTGGCCTTTGGCTTAGAGGACGTAATTGATGCAGCACAATGCTTGATTATTTTCGCCATTGGCTCCATTGGTTCTTTGATTCCAACACCCAGTTCGGCTGGTGGTTTTCATTTGCTGGTTAAAGAGGCCGCCGTGATGACCGCTAAGCTCAATCCGGCACAAGCCATCGCATTTGCTACCGTGCTGCATTTTGTGACCATCATTGTGGTCAGCCTGTTACCTGCTTTGGTTTTATGGCTGTACAAACGCTATCAAATCAAATGATGAAGCGGGTAATGTCTCAACCATTTGCGAATCACGGCCTAGCTTGGCGTGACTTTGGTTCTGCAACACCGTTTGGCGTTTACTTAAGCGCCATCCTGATCGCTTGTGGTTTCGTCAACTATCTGTTTCCTCTGTCGTTTTTGCAAGGTCACAGCACAGTGACAGACTTTGGAGACATATCGCAACATATCTCTGGCTGGTGGTATTTCATGCAAGAACCATGGCATTTGCCTCTGCTGCATACCTACAAGCTAGATCACCCTGATGGAGTGAGTATTGCGTTTACAGACAGCATTCCACTTGCTGCATTGTTCTTCAAGTTTTTAATCACGCTATTCCCAAATGCTTTTCCTGCGCATTTCCATTATTTTGGTTGGTGGGTTGGCTTTGTATTTATAGCCCAAGCGGTTGCAGCAACATTCTTGATTCGCGCTTTGGGTGCAAAAAGTTGGTTTGCAATGGTGATTGCAGTAGGTTTTGCCTTAACCTGGCCAGTCCTGCATGCACGGTACCACCACAGTGCACTGATGACACAAAGCATCATTTTGTTTGGCCTGGCGTTTTATTGGCTGGGACAAAAGCGAACTTGGACAAGTCAACGAGCGAGCGTTGCGTTGGTCGGTTTGAACGTCGTTGCTTTGATGGTTCATCCCTATTATTTAGCGATGACGGTTTCGCTGTTCATTGCTTTTTTGGTGGATCAAATTCTCAAAAAAGAATCATGGCTTTTACAACTTTGGCGACTGTTGTCCCTTCTGCTGTTGCTGGGTTCATTGATATGGCTACTGGGCTACACCCGTCACAGCGCTTACGATGCCTTGGGTTACGGCGACAACGGCTATGGCAATGATTTTTTCTTGAATTTACTTGAGCCTTTTTGCGGTGGTGGAAAACTGATTACCTGTGGTGAAGGCCCAGAATATGTGTTCCCTTATCGCGAGAGTTTCAATTATTTGGGCGCGGGATTACTGCTTTTGATTCCTGTGGCTTTATTCTCGAATCGACACCATTTACTTACACTGCTGAAACATTCGCCTGCGCTGACAGCGTTATTGCTGGGATTTTTTCTGTATGCGATCAGCAACAAAATTCGTTTTGGAAATACAGAAATCTTCTCCTATGCGCTGCCATCTTGGACTGCCACATTGACCGGAACCTTCAGAGCGGCAGGAAGGTTTTTTTGGCCTATCAGTTTATTTGTCTTGTACTTGACTTTAGCAAGCTTACTCAAAAAACGTTCATGGCTTATTTCATTGATATTGGTTACGGCACTGGTTATGCAGATCAAAGATGTCAAGCCGTGGTTATTGCGCATTCAGGCAGAATCAGCCAAACCTAGTACGCTCAATTTCAAAGAGTGGGAAACGGTTATGACGCACGTGGACAAAGTCATGGTTTACCCCATTCATGAATGCCCGCCCTTGCATTACCAGCACAACATTTGGATCATGCGGTTGGCTGGTTACTATGGCAAACAAATTAATTCTGGCTACACGGCACGCGGACACAAAGATTGTGATGCAGACGTTCTTTCGCTACAGCGTGACTTAAAAACACGTCATTTGTATATCATTTCCAGTGGTGCATACGCCAACACGCCTTTTACGGAAAACTTTATCTTCCCCAAATCTTTACAACACGCGATGGAAAAGGGTGAGTGTGTCAGAAGACTTGACGACATGATTTGTTTAGCCGGATCCAGCCCTGCATTTTGGCAATCTCTGCCCATGGTGGCAAGCCCTATCAATCTGATTCCACAAGGGCGTCAGTGGAAGCCCGCCGAGTTCAGTACCGAAATAGGCATTGTCAAAGGACAAGGGGTCGAACAACGTTTGGTTCCCAAAGACATGACCAAACCAGGCTGGCTTGTGTTTGGCCCTTTCGTGTATTTGCCTGAAGGCCAATACAGATATGCCATTGATTACAACAGTTCCAGCGACTCATCGACACCAGTAGGCAACTGGGACGTCACATTGGATAACACAACTAAACTTGGGTTCGGTGAGCTGTATGGTACTGTCGGTAAAAAACAGCGCATTGAAGGGGTTATCAACATTGCCAAAAGCCAATCTGGGCACGCCCTAGAAATGCGGACACAATTTATCGCCAAAGGTGATTTGCAGGTCTTGAGTACTTCACTACAAAAAATTCCTTGAATCCAATGCGCAGCACCGACATACAAAAACAAAATGCGAAAAGTTTTGCCGAATTGGACAATCGTCAAAGCATCTTTTTGGCGTTGGTTATCGGGATTCTGTTTGTCGCCTATCTATTCCCGTTGACTTTTTTAATGGGGAATAGCAGCGTTTTTGATGATGGTGACATAGCTCAGCATATATCTGGCTGGCGCTTTTATGCACATGACCCTTGGCAATTCCCATTGTTGAAAACCACAAGCCTGAATCACCCCGAAGGTATCAGCATCGCTCTGATGGATGGCATACCGATTGCCGCCTTGTTTTTCAAAGCATTGATGAGTATGTTCCCAAATGCTTTTGCAGAACATTTTCATTTCTTTGGCTGGTGGATAGGTTTGGTTTTTGTCATGCAAGCGCTGGCTGCTACAGCGCTGATACGGGCATTAGGTATCAAACATTGGTTTGGGCAATTGGTAGCTATCGGTTTTGCAATCACTTGGCCAGTTCTCCATGCGCGCTACCACCATCCGGCATTGATGATGCAAAGCGTCATCCTTTTAGCGTTGGCATTGTATTTTTTAGGGCAACGACACATTTGGTCCAGCCAACGTGTGAGCAGCACTTTTGTTTTTTTGATCATGCTGTCATTAACCATTCATCCGTATTTTTTGCCTTTTACTGCAGGTGTATTTGCTGCTTTCTTGATTGACAAAGGTTTATCGGGCGAATCTTGGTTGTTGCAACTCAAGCGGCTTGCATCTTTTGGTGCGGTTCTCGTTATAACCATGTGGCTACTTGGCTATACCGATCAAAAAAGCTACTTGGCTGGTTTTGGAGACTTTTTTTACCTGAACTTGCGCGACCCGTTTTGTGGTGGAAGCCGTTATATCCATTGTGGCATTGCTCCGGTATTTACGTTTCCCTATTACGAAGGTTTCAACTACCTGGGCGCTGGACTGCTGATTTTGATACCGTTCGCGCTGGCTTTGAATTGGAAAACTCTCAAAAACTTACCGCGCAAATTTTCCGCTTTGAGTTTATTGGCATTGGGGTTCTTTCTGTATGCCTTGTCTAACAATGTTCATTTTGGCAACAGTGTCATCAAAGTTTTTGATGTGCCAATCTGGATGCATTGGTTGACAGGGACCTTCCGCGCATCTGGTCGATTTTTTTGGCTAGTCAGTTACCTGATTTTATTTACTGCGATAGTGAGTTTGTTAAAAGCACACGCGCAACGCAAGCAATACTGGCGTCTGTTTATCGCCCTCTTGATGTTGAGCGCGCTCATATTACAAGTTAAAGACGTCAAACCATGGCTTGATCGCATTCAAACTGAAGCAAGAAAGTCTAGCCAATTGGACTTTTCAGAATGGAGCGAGGTCATGTCTCAAGTTGACAAGATTATGCTGTACCCGACCTACCAATGCGCTGATCCACATTACCAACACTACATATGGTCAATGCAACTTGCCAATGCGTTCAATAAGAAAATCAATACGGGTTACACCGCGCGAAGCAAACAAAACTGCAAGGCGGACAATTCAGCGGCAGATACCTCTTTTGAACCGCGTCATTTGTACTTGATTTCAAGCGCCTATGATCATCATGTGCCATTTTCGTCAAAGTTTACCTATCCTGTCGCATTGCAAAAAGCCATGGTACGTGGAGAATGTGTAAGAAGCTCACGCGGTTTGGTTTGCCTACCAGGCAGCAATGCCTTATTTTGGGAGAAACAGGCCGTATTGAACAGCCCAATTAGTGTGGTTTCGAACGGCAGACTATGGCGCCCTACTGAATTGAATACGATCATTGGCCAAGTTACTGGAGCCGGCTTTCAGCAAGCATTGATGCCCCGTGATCAGGTCAAATCTGGATGGTTGAGCTATGGTCCATCTGTGGCTTTGCCTGAAGGTAAATACCGCTTTTCCATCGACTATTCCAGTCAAAATCCGCCGAAACAAACCGTCGGGAAATGGGATTTTGTATTGGATGGCGATATCACTTTATCCGCTGGTAGCCTATTGGGTACTCTAGACAACCCGCGCACCATTGAAGGTATAGTCATAGTGACCCAACAAAATGCCAATAAAGCCTTTGAGATCAGGACTTATTTTCAGGCGCAAAGTGATTTGAAAATATTCAACTCATCTTTACAAAAAATCCCTGACTAGGAATTTAATTCATAAAATAGTGGCATGACTGAACAAACAGCCCTTCATCCGAACATGACAGACGCCGAAACAAGCAGATCGCAGAACAAACGCAGTAATCCATCCATCTCGTGTGTCATGCCCGCATACAACGAAGCAGGGAATTTAGGCGTAGTTGTACCGCATGTTATCAAAGCGCTCAACAATTTATCAAAAAACATTGAGATCATCGTCGTGAACGACGGTAGCCGTGATGCTACAGCCAAGATTTTGGCTGACTTATGCACCACATTCCCACAGATTGTCGCGCTGAATTTGTCACGCAACTTTGGCAAAGAAGCCGCATTGACTGCGGGCTTGGAAGCAACGCAAGGCGATGTTGTTGTCATACTTGATGCAGATGGCCAGCATCCAGTTGACTTAATTCCTGAAATGCTCCAAAAATGGGAGCACGGTAGCGATGTAGTTTATGCAATTCGCAAAACACGGCATGATCAATCTGCACTACAAATCGCGTTCACCAGCGTTTTCTACAAACTCATCAACTGGCGCAGCCGGGTCCAGATTCCTGCAAATGCTGGAGATTTTCGATTGATGGATAAAAAGGTGGTGCTTGCATTGCGTGAACTACCTGAGCGCAACCGATTCATGAAAGGCTTGTATGCCTGGGTTGGTTTTAACAGTACTGCAATCGATTACGAGCCTTTGCCGCGTGCTGATGGGCAATCGAATTTTGGTTTTCGAGGTGCCATGTCACTTGCGATGACAGGACTGATGGCCTTCTCGGTCACTCCACTGCGCTTGGTCAGTTATTTTGGTTTGATGCTGTCTTTGGCATCACTAGGCTATGGTGCTTGGGTTATTTTTGACTACTTTTGGTTCGGTGCAGATACACCGGGGTACGCCACAATTGTCGTCGGCATGATGTTTTTAAGTGGCATTCAGTTGTTGTCAATTGGCGTTTTGGCTGAATACGTGGGACGCATCTATGAAGAAGTCAAACAACGACCCATGTATTTAATTGGATCAAAGATTGGCAAGGGACTTCAAAGCCATCCTGAAGTTGGTCAAGCGTAATGTCTGGCATTTGGTTTTTTGGCGTCGCAGCAGCAGCTGGCTTGACACACTTGATTGTCTATTTCTCGTTGGAATGGATACTTCCGAAATTAATTCCAGCATCCAACATTCCAGAACTCTATAATTTTCTGGCATTTTGCGTGGCGTTCTCAGTCAGTTTTTGGGGGCACAGAAATTTAAGTTTCAAGGACACCACAACCAGTGTGGGTGAGAGTTTGGGACGCTTCGTTGGCGTTTCGTTAGCAGGTTTTATTTGTAACGAAATTGTCTTCAGTTTGCTTATTAGATTTTTTGATTGGCCATCATGGCTGGCATTGCCGGCTGGCTTTGCAGTAGCGGGTGCGCAAACTTATTTACTGAGTCGCTATTGGGCGTTTCACAATAAACCAAGCATATAAAGCTCTATAAAGTAATCTTTGAATCTTTAATTGATTGCGCAAAGGCATCGCTTGCCAAATGGCTGTATTCCCAGTGACGCGCTTTCAAAATTCCATCATCAACATCACCATTATCCAAACTACCTTGTGCAGGATGGCACATTATGATGCCGCCAGCAGGAATCTCTTTTAGCCATTGTGCCATACGATGCGCGTAAGCCAACTCTCCTCCTGTGAAATTATACACACCAAACAAGCCTCTAGTTGGCGTAATATCAGCCTTTATTGCTATTTTTTTTATAGCACTGGCATTCAGTGATGCGATGAATTTGGATTTAAAGTTGAATTGATCGGATGGATCGTCTGACACACGCAAATAGGGTCGTTGCAACCTCGGTAAATTTCCGTATCGTTTGTTTATTACTTCTACCAAGGCATCCCGAATGCCTCTGAATTGATGCACATGTTGATGCCCATCAATGTGGCTAGGAACGGCTTGCCAAACTTGTTCAAAGACATCCAGTTGCTCTTCTATCACCGCGCGCGCAGTACTCTTGTTGTAGCCACCCAAAGCAGCTATTAAGACACCGCGTTTCAAACTCAGCCCATGCCCTTTAGCCACCGCAAATGGACTGGTCCAGTCCAAATGTAAACCGACGTCAATCTGTGCATTTGACTCTCTCAATGCCATAGCATCTTGCTGCCATCTTGGAGACAAAGTCATGGCACTGGTTGCAGTCAAACGCCCCAACCGCGCCAAATTGATGATGCCGCGAGAAACCGCTGCATTCATCGCGAAATCATCCGCGTTGAGGATAATATTTTTCAATTCAAGCCTGTTTTCATCTTTAGTGCTGATAACAGCTTGGCATGAATACCCCCAAAGCCGCCATTGCTCATGCACACAATTACATCGTCTGTTTGTACTTTGCTCATGATTTGCTTGACTAATTCGTCTACGGAGTCCGCCACGACAACAGCACTTCCCAAAGAAGCCAAAGGTTCTGTCGGATCCCAGTCCAAGCCACCGCTGTGGCAGAAAACCAAATCTGCGGCATTCAAGCTATTCGCCAACTGAGATTTCATTGTGCCCAGTTTCATGGTGTTGCTGCGTGGTTCCAATACAGCGAGGATACGCTTCTTGCTGGTCACATCCGGCAGCGACAGCTTCAAGCCCTCTAAAGTGGTTTCAATTGCGCTGGGGTGGTGCGCAAAATCATCATAGACCATCACACCAGCTACTGTGCCGCGCAATTCCATACGGCGTTTGACGTTTTGAAAACTACACAAAGCAGCTGCTGCTGCATCAGGCGGTACTCCGACGTGCTGCGCGGCGGCAATGGCTGCTAGTGCATTGTTTTGATTGTGTTCACCTTGCAGTGACCATCTAACGTGACCAACTGCAACTCCGTTGTACAAAACTGTGAAATCATTGTGTGTGCCACTTGCAATCCACCCCAGCCCATTCTGTGAGCCAAACTGCACGGTTTCACTCCAACACCCCATTGCCAAAACCCTTTTTAAACTGGCCTGATTGCCATTGACAACGATGCGTCCAGACGCCGGTACAGTGCGAACTAAATGGTGAAACTGCCTTTCAATCGCTGTTAAATTATCAAATATGTCCGCATGGTCAAACTCGAGGTTATTCAATATAGCTGTACGGGGACGGTAGTGGACAAACTTGCTGCGTTTATCAAAAAAAGCTGTGTCGTATTCGTCTGCCTCAATCACAAAAAGTTTGCGCCCTGTATCTCCACCCAAGCGCGCCGAAACGCCAAAATTCAATGGCACACCACCGACCAAAAATCCTGGCTGCAAATCAGACTGTTCGAGAATCCAAGTCAGCATGGATGTGGTCGTTGTCTTTCCATGCGTCCCAGCTACAGCCAACACATGACGACCAAAGAGAACATGTTCATACAGCCACTGCGGTCCGCTGGTATAGGGCAAGCCTTGGTCCAAAATCGCTTCCATGAGTGGGAATTTGGCAGGGCCATCTGGCAGATGAGATCGGCTGATTACATTTCCAATGACAAACAAATCTGGTTTTAACGACAACTGCTCAACGCCAAAACCCTCTATCAAATCAATACCCAATAATCGCAATTGGTCACTCATGGGTGGGTAGACGCCGGCATCGCATCCTGTAACTTTGTGACCCGCCTCACGCGCCAATGCCGCTACACCGCCCATGAATGTGCCACAAATGCCTAAAATATGAATATGCATACTTTCCATTTTAACCAGCACCTCTCATGAAGCCAGACGAAACCAAACGAAACGCCCTGATACTGGCAACTGCCTTTGCAGCGCTAGGCACAGGCATTGCAGCTTATTGGTGGCATTCAAAAAATGGAGGATATTCCAATTTCCAAACCTCGGAAAGTGACACATTGCCGAATCTATGGGACCAAGTATTTGTCACGCCAGCGGGCTCTGATTTAAAGCTGGCCTCTTTTCGAAAAACTCCCCTGTTGATTAACTTTTGGGCTACTTGGTGCCCACCCTGCGTAGAGGAACTTCCTTTATTAGATCGCTTCTTCGTCGAAAACCAGTCTAACGGCATTCAAATTTTGGGTTTAGCTGTAGACAAGGCAGAGGCCGTGAACTCTTTCTTGCGCAAAACTCCACTGTCTTTCCCAATTGCCATAACGGGAGCATCCGGTATTACACTTAGCAAGTCTTGGGGCAATTTGTCGGCTGGCTTGCCTTTTTCAATACTCCTCGACGCCAATGGTCACATAATGCAACGTAAAATGGGTAAACTAAACAGTTCGGATTTAACAACTTGGCTCGCAGCCTTAACATCACAAAAATTAACAAGCTAAGTTAGATTGGCACCTCAAAATGCTGAACCAAAACTTCAGCTTTGCTTGTTTAATTGCTGAACTAACGCAAAATTGGATGAAATTAACGTAACTTAGCGTAAATAAGCGAATTTAATATCAATTTTGATGTAAATTCGCACTTCCTTAAAATTTCAAGGTTGATCCCAAATGGACTTACGTAAACTGAAAACTCTAATCGACTTGGTTTCCGACTCAAATGTTACCGAGTTAGAAATCACTGAAGCCGAGGGTACTGTTCGCATTGTTAAAGGCAGCAATACAGGCTACGCCCAAAATGCTGGCATACAAACCATCGCTGTTCAACAGGCTCCGCAGAGTACGCCGATTGCACCAACGCCGATTGCAGCACCTGCGCCCAACGAAGCCCCCATTGCAGAAGTTAGCGCACCCACACATTCAGTTAAGTCACCCATGGTGGGCAGCTTTTACCGAGCAGCCAGCCCTGGGGCCAAATCTTTCGTGGAAATTGGGGATGTGGTCAAGGTTGGCGATACAGTTTGCATCATTGAAGCAATGAAAATATTGAACGAGATTGAGGCTGATAGAGCGGGGACCGTGACACAGATTTTGTGTGAAAACGGGCAAGCTGTTGAATACGGCCAACCCATGATCGTGATTGCGTAAAGCCCATCATCGACCTTAGTCATAACCAAAACGTCATCCATGTTCAAAAAAATCCTGATTGCCAACCGCGGTGAAATCGCATTACGCATACAACGCGCCTGCCGCGAGATGGGTGTAAAAGCCGTCATGGTGTACTCGGAAGCGGATAAAGATGCGAAATACATCAAACTCGCAGACGAAGCCGTCTGCATAGGGCCTGCCGCCTCTGCACTCAGCTATTTGAATATGCCAGCCATTATTTCAGCAGCTGAAGTCACAGATTCTGAAGCCATACATCCTGGTTACGGCTTTCTTAGTGAGAACGCCAATTTTGCAGATCGTGTTGAAAAAAGTGGCTTCCAGTTTATTGGGCCAACTGCAGACTCGATTCGCATCATGGGCGATAAGGTTTCTGCCAAACAAGCCATGATCAAAGCCGGTGTCCCCTGCGTACCGGGCTCTGAGGGCGAGTTGCCAGATGATCCGGCTGCTGTTAGAAAAATTGCCAAGTCGGTAGGCTACCCCGTGATCATCAAGGCAGCAGGAGGCGGTGGTGGGCGAGGTATGCGTGTGGTACATACTGAAGCTGCTCTCATCAATGCGGTGCAAATGACCAAGGCCGAAGCAGGCGCAGCATTTGGCAACCCTGCCGTTTACATGGAAAAGTTTTTGCAAAACCCGCGCCATGTTGAAATTCAAATTCTGACAGATAAACATAAAAATGGCGTTTATTTGGGTGACCGTGATTGTTCTATGCAACGTCGTCATCAAAAAGTGATTGAAGAAGCTCCAGCCCCTGGCATTCCCCGCAAACTCATCGATCGGATTGGCGAAAGATGTGTCGCAGCATGCAAGAAAATTGGCTACCGTGGTGCTGGCACTTTCGAATTTTTATATGAGAACGGCGAGTTTTATTTCATCGAAATGAATACCCGCGTTCAAGTTGAGCACACCATTACCGAAATGGTAACGGGAATAGATATTGTCAAAACGCAAATCATGGTCGCGGCTGGAGAAAAGTTACCATTCACACAACGACAAATCGAAATGCGTGGTCATGCAATTGAATGCCGTATCAACGCAGAAGATCCTTATAAATTCACACCATCACCTGGCCGCATCACCATGTGGCATGCACCTGGCGGGCCTGGTGTTCGGGTTGATTCACACATTTACACCAATTACTTTGTTCCGCCAAATTACGACAGCATGATAGGCAAAATTATCACCCACGGGGACACACGCGAACAAGCAATGGGGCGAATGCGTACGGCGCTTGCAGAAATGCTTGTAGAAGGCATAAACACCAACATTGCTCTGCACCGTGATTTAATGGTTGACGCCAAATTTATGGCGGGCGGCACTAACATCCATTACTTAGAAGAGTGGTTGGCCCAACACCAACGCTAAATAATCAGATACGCTGACTGAAAATAACTAATCTCTTCATGAATGAATTGAAAATCATGTGCCCTGAGGCACATATTGACGAGCTGAGTGATGCTTTAGACGCTTTAGACGCTTTAAGTATTTCAGTCGAAGATGCAGATGCACAAACCGACGCAGAGCAAGCTCTATTTGGCGAACCTGATATGCCTCCACCCAAAGGGGGTTGGCAGCGAAGTCGTGTCACTGCCTTATTTGCAACAGAAGACAAAGCAGCAGAGGCCGCTGAATTGCTCAAAGCGCAGGATTTTTTTGAGTTTTGTTCTAATCTAGGAATTTTCAAATTACATGATCAGGACTGGGTTCGTTTGACACAATCACAATTTGAACCAGTTGAAATCACACCCACTTTTTGGATCGTTCCTACTTGGCATGAGCCGCCTGAAGCGGCCAAGCAAATCATTCGACTTGACCCAGGTTTGGCCTTTGGGACAGGCACGCACCCAACAACCCGCATGTGTCTCAAGTGGATTGCCAGACAAACGGACAGTAGCAAATTTAAACGTGTGCTGGATTATGGATGTGGATCAGGGATTCTGGCCATTGGGGCAGCAAAATTTGGCGCATTGGACATTGATGCAGTTGATATTGACCCATCAGCTGTCGAGGCGAGTCTTTTGAATGCGACTGCAAACAATGTCACTATTCGTGTGGGACTGACTGATACCGTATCTGGCCAATACGAGACAGTATTGGCCAATATCTTAGCTTCACCATTGAAAGTACTTGCGCCCTTGTTATGCTCAAGAGTAGCCAAAGGCGGATCGTTGGTCCTTGCTGGTATTTTAGAAAGGCAAGCTGATGAGCTCAAGGCTGCCTATGCTCCCTACTGTCAACTCGAAGTTGCCAACACTGAAGAGGGTTGGATTCTGATGACCGCATCGTTTTAGTTAATCACTTTATTTGTTTGACTGTCAGCGCTCTACAATTGCTGCGTTATGAATTTAACTACACGATGCCCTGCCTGCAAAACTGCATTCAAAGTTGTACCTGATCAACTTAAGATATCCAGTGGCTGGGTACGATGCGGACGCTGTTCTGAAGTATTTGATGCCAATACGAATTTGGTTCTCGAGCGCGCAGCCCAAGCCATTGATGTAGGAAAAATTACTGAACCACAGAAGGTATTCCCAAAGGCCGCTGCCTCACCCAAACAAAGCTTCCCTGAGGCAAACTTTCAGAGGAATCCAATATCGATTGATAAAACTCCGAATAAATATTCAGAACCTCAAATTAGCAAAAGTACTGATGAAGCGAATAGTTCGAAACGTAATGAGAATTCTATTGCCCCCGATGTCAGTGCTTTAGCTTTTGTCAGAGATGCAAATAGAAAAGCCTTTTGGCAACAAGCCACGACTCTTCGACTAACGATTTTTTCTCTGTTTGTTTTCGCTTTTCTTTTGGCATTTCAAGTGATTTACGATCAACGTGATCATTTGGCCGCCAAAAGCATTGGGATGCACCGAACAATGACAACGGCCTGCGAATTCTTGAATTGCAGCATTCAACCGGACTTGCAAATCGATGCACTAAAAATCGATGCATCTTCGTTTCAAAAAGTTCAATCCACGATTGATGGAGAAATCTCAGAACTCAAGGTCAGTATCAAAAACAATGCAACTTCGCCAATCGCTGTACCAGCATTGGAGTTAAGTCTCACTGACGCCAATGACAGAGCTGTACTGAAGCGAGTTTTGTCTGTTAAAGAACTTAAATTTAAAGAACCAACCATTCCTGCGCAAAATGAATCTCAAATAACGATGCGCTTACTCATTCATCCAACAAATTCGACACCATTCGAAAAATCACAAATAACTGGCTACCGGGTCTTAGCGTTTTACCCTTGATGCCTTTTTTATTCTTTCACTAACACACCTTCACATCTAACTTATGGCAGCAATCATCTGTGGCTCTTTAGCTTTCGACAGCATCATGAATTTTGGTGGCAAATTTTCTGACCAAATATTGCCGAATCAATTGCATAACTTGAACGTATCCTTTTTTGTACCAACCTTAAGGCGAGAATACGGTGGTTGCGCTGGCAATATTGCATACGCTTTAAAGCAACTCGGTGGAACACCACTCATCATGGCAACAGTGGGTAGCGACGGTGCAGATTACACCAAACGCATCATCGATTTAGGAATGAGCACTGAGTTTGTCCGAGAAATTACCGACAGTTATACCGCCCAAGCCATGATCATGACCGACCATGACAACAACCAAATCACAGCATTTCATCCAGGCGCCATGATGCAGGCACATGTAACGGCGGTGGTTAAACACGAAAGTGCCAAGATTGGCATCGTTTCACCTGATGGCCGCGATGCCATGTTGCAACATGCGCAGCAATTCAAAGATGCCGAGATTCCTTTTGTTTTCGATCCTGGACAAGGTTTACCCATGTTCAATGGTGATGAACTGTTGCAATTTATTGAATTAGCTACTTGGGTCACAGTAAATGACTATGAAGGGAAAATGCTTTCTGACCGAACCGGCTTATCAAGTGCAGAAATTTCACAAAAAGTACAGGGATTGGTCGTTACCTTGGGCGAACACGGATGCGAAGTTTGGGTGGGGGGTGAAAAATCTTTAGTGCCACCAGTTAAAGCCAAAGAAGTTGTGGACCCAACGGGTTGTGGCGATGCGTTTAGAGGCGCGTTGTTATTTGGTCTTGAAAAAGGGTGGTCACTGCAGCGATGTGCGGCATTAGGTAATTATCTCGGCGCCATCAAGATTGCACAGCGCGGTGGGCAAAATTATTCCCTCAGCAGCCAAGATTTGGCTTTTTTAGGTCAATGATGCGAGAAATGGGGGGATTTGAAAAGTGGGGTGGCTGATGGGGCTCGAACCCACGACAACAGGAATCACAATCCTGGACTCTACCAGCTGAGCTACAGCCACCGTGAGCCTTGGATTATAGCCCAAAAATATTCAACTGCGAGTTAATGCCTTGCTAGCAGCTAGGACATTCAAAGTTGTCAAACCATACAAGTTATTATTTGGCTTGATAGTTATCATGACAAGCTTTGCAAGAAGCGCTCACATCACCAAATGCCGTTTTGATTGCATCCAGATTGCCGTTTTTGCAGCTGCATCGAGCTTGGCAACATCAGCAACCATCTTGTCATAACCTGCCTTGAACTTATCCTGCTCTTTCCAGATTTCAGGTGTGCCTTGAGCCTTTCAATGATTCTGTGTTCGCCGTGAACGTTTGTCCTGGCAACGTGCTCACCAACACCAATACGCGGGTATTTTCTTGTGCACCTTTGGCATCAAATGGTACACGCCCCATCACCATCGCTCCTATTCGCCCCATGTAGTTACCCATGATTGACATAGCTGATTGCCGATATTTAACAGCATCTTCGGGTTTTCTAAATTGCGCAGATGCGGGTGTTGCCATTGCCAATGCTGCAACAGATAATACAAAGCCTGCTATTTTTTTCATAAGTTTCCTTATTGGTTTGTGTAAGAGTTATCACAATCAGTGAGTTCAATTCTTATTAAATTGAACAGATGTGATTATTGTTCAATTCAAAAGTTCATACAATTTAGCAATCATTCGGGTAAACACTTATCATTGCCATACATTAACTTTCAATATTTAGCACCATGAAGACTACTCGCATTTGGGATTTGGCAACACGTATCTTTCATTGGCTGCTTGTTTTCAGTGTCATCGGTTTAATCATCACCGGGAATGTCGGAGGCAATGCCATGGAGTGGCATTTCCGCTTAGGTTATGTTGTCTTTACTTTGCTGCTTTTCCGTATTGTTTGGGGCTTGATTGGCGGGCATTGGTCGCGATTTACAACATTCATCTACTCCCCTAAAAGCATGATCAATTACCTGAAAGGTGCACATCCTAAACATCATGCTATTGGACATAACCCTTTAGGGGCCTTATCGGTGTTTGCACTTTTGCTAACACTTTCAGCGCAGGTTGCAACTGGATTATTCAGTGATGACGAGATTGCAGCTGTGGGACCCTTAGCCAAATATGTTTCGAATGCCACCGTCAGTCAAGCCAGTTTTTATCATACAGAAATTGGCAAACTCTTCATCATCTTGTTGGTGGTTTCTCACATAGGCGCAATTTTGTTTTATTTATTAAAAAAGCGCGAAAACCTTGTCAAGCCGATGATTCACGGTGACAAATTAGTTGATGCCGATACACCGCCATCGAGAGATGATGGTCGCATGCGACTCTTGGCTCTGATTACACTTCTCGCTTGTGCTGCAGTTGTCTACCTAACAGTAAGCTAGCCACGATTCCACAAAGATTTTGATACTGATTACCATGCCTGTCATTGAAATTCTGTCTCCTCGGCATGAAGCTGATTTATTGCAAACGAAGGAAATTTTTCTAACATACGCCAAGGCCATCAACATCGATTTGTGTTTCCAAGATTTCGATACCGAATTGGCTAACTTACCTGGTGATTATTCGCCACCCAGAGGTGCTCTTTTATTGGCTTGGGTCGATCAAAAATTGGCTGGTTGTTGCGCTATGCGTCCCATTGATAGCAGCGATTATGCCAATGCGGCAGAAATGAAGCGTTTGTTTGTTCGTCCGGAATTTCGTGGCTTAGGCTTAGGCCGGCAATTGGCTGAATCTATCATTGATGCGGCACGCATGAGCGGCTACGATAGCGTGCTTTTAGACACATTGGATGACATGGAAATTGCGCGTGCGATGTATGAAGACCTTGGCTTCAAGGAAATTCCACCTTACTACCACAACCCGCTGGCAGGCGCACACTACCTCAAGGTAGATTTATAATTTTATATATAAAATTGGCTTGTAGACGGCGTATTTATTGCCTATATTGCTATTAAATATATAGCAATCTAGGTTTTCGCTGATTTTATGCTTTCGCTTGTGTCAGCATGGTCGCAGCATCACTGACTTCAAATTTACCTGGTGCCTCGATATTCAGTGTGGTGACTTTGCCATCTTTCACCAGCATGGAATAACGGTTGCTGCGCAAACCCATGCCCTTGCCGCTAAGGTCCAGCGTCAAACCTGTTGCTTTGGTAAAAACCGCATCGCCATCGGCCAACATGCGTACTTTGCCATTGGTTTTTTGATCGCGCGCCCATGCCCCCATGACGAATGCGTCGTTGACACTTACACACCAAATTTCGTCTACGCCTGCTGCTTTGAATTCTGCTACGCGCTCGGCATAGCCAGGTACATGTTTAGCAGAGCAAGTTGGCGTGAAAGCGCCAGGTAAAGCAAATAACGCGATGGTTTTACCTGCGCTGGCTTTGCTCACATCGACCGCGTTAGGGCCTAAGCTACAGCCCTCAGTTTCAACATCTGCAAATTCCATTAAAGTTGCTGCTGGTAAGGTGTCGCCGACTTTGATCATGATGTTTTCCTGTAAAAGTTAATGATAGTGAAACGCGTATTTTCTCAAAACACAGCGCACAAAATAAAAGCGGCTCACAATTGTGAGCCGCTTTATAGGGTCATTGCTGAAGTGTTAAAAGACTTTGAAAAAAGCCTTACACACCGACATTAATCGACAATAGCCTTTTGTACCAAACGGCTGGCTACCCAGTTTTTGGTTTTAGAAATTGGGCGGCTTTCAGTGATCTCAATAGTGTCACCCATTTTGTATTCGCCCTTTTCATCGTGTGCATGGTACTTGCTGCTTTTAGCAACAATTTTGCCGTAGAGTTCGTGCTTAACACGGCGCTCAATCAGCACAGTCACAGTCTTGCTGCGTTTATCGCTGACCACCTTGCCAATCAAGGTGCGCTTGAGGGATGTTTTAGCTTCCGTCATTCAGTTGCTCCTTATTTGCTAGTGGTTGCGGCTTGCTTTTGACCCAAAATGGTCTTGGCACGCGCAATGTTGCGACGCGCAGAGCTGAGCGTTGCAGTGTTGGTGAGTTGTTGAGTTGCTTTTTGCATGCGTAAGCCAAAATGTGCTTTTTGCAAAGCTTTGACTTCAGTTTGCAATGCTGCAACGTCTTTTTGGCGTAATTCAGTAGCTTTCATATCTGTTTCTCCTGATTATTGACCAAGTGCACGTGCGACAAAAGTCGTACGCAAAGGCAGTTTGGCAGCAGCCAAACGGAACGCTTCACGAGCCAACTCTTCTGGAACACCGACAATTTCAAACACAATTTTGCCAGGCTGAATTTCAGCAACGTAGTATTCAGGATTACCTTTACCATTACCCATACGCACTTCAGCAGGTTTTTGGGAAATTGGTTTGTCGGGGAACACACGAATCCAAATACGGCCGCCACGTTTAACGTGACGAGAAATAGCACGGCGTGCTGCTTCGATTTGGCGCGCAGTTAAACGGCCACGGTCAGTACATTTCAGACCGAAATCACCAAACGCCACTGAGCTGCCTCGTGTAGCGACACCGGTGTTACGGCCTTTTTGCTCTTTGCGGTACTTGCGACGAGCGGGTTGCAACATAATTATTCTCCTTTGCCGTCAGTCGCTGCTGGGGCAGCGGCAGGCGCGGCTACTTTACGTACGCGCTTAACGGCAGGTTTCGGTGCATCAGCACCTGGGGTAACAGTGGCAGTAGCCTCTGCGGGTTTATCGCTTCCATCAACGGGAGCGCTGACAATGCGACGCGGCGCACGCACAGCTGGCTTGTCACCAGTCGTACCTGCAGGGCGTGCTTCACGACGCGGACCACGTGGATCACGGCGACCAGCGCGGTCATCTTCTGGACGTGGTGTCTCTACCACTGCTGGCAGATCGTTACGACCTAAAGTATCACCTTTGTAAACCCAAACTTTCACGCCAATAATGCCGTATGTAGTTTGAGCTTCAGAAGTGCCGTAGTCAATATCTGAACGCAATGTATGCAATGGCACGCGGCCTTCGCGATACCATTCGGTACGCGCAATTTCGATACCATTCAAACGACCTGCAGACATGATCTTGATGCCCAATGCGCCCAAACGCATGGCGTTTTGCATGGCACGTTTCATGGCACGGCGGAACATGATGCGCTTTTCAAGCTGTTGAGTAATCGAATCAGCAATCAATTTGGCATCGATTTCTGGCTTGCGCACTTCTTCGATATTGACAGCGACAGGCACACCCAATTGTTTGCCCAAATCACGCTTCAAGTTTTCAATGTCTTCGCCTTTTTTGCCGATAACGACGCCTGGACGAGCAGAGAAAATGGTGATGCGCGCATTTTTTGCTGGGCGCTCAATGAGAACGCGTGACACAGATGCGTTTTTAAGCTTGGCCTTCAGATACTCACGCACCTTGATGTCTTCCGCCAACATGCCCGCGAAATCGCGGTTATTGGCATACCAACGTGATGACCAGTTGCGGCTAATAGCTAGGCGAAAGCCTGTTGGGTTGATTTTTTGTCCCATATTAATTCAGACCTTTCAATTACCAACCGTCACGTACACATGGCACGTGGGCTTGCTGATGCTGTTGCCACGGCCTTTAGCGCGCGCGGTGAAGCGTTTGAGCGTAGCGCCTTGTTCGACGTAGATAGTTTTCACTCTCAATTCATCGATATCAGCGCCATCGTTATGTTCTGCATTTGCGATAGCCGACTCAAGCACTTTCTTGATAATCACAGCCGCTTTTTTCTGCGTAAACTGTAAAACATTCAATGCTTGGTCAACTTTTTTGCCGCGAATTAAATCTGCGACCAGGCGTCCTTTGTCTACTGACAAACGCACGCCACGTAATGTTGCACGTGTTTCCATGGTCTTTCCTTATTTCTTCACGACTTTTTTATCAGCCGCATGACCCTTGAAAGTACGAGTGAGCGCGAACTCACCTAACTTATGGCCAACCATCTGGTCGGTGATATACACAGGAATATGTTGCTTGCCGTTATGGACAGCAATTGTCAAGCCAATAAACTCTGGCAACACCATAGAACGGCGTGACCAAGTTTTAATCGGCTTTTTGTCTTTGCCTGCAACGGCTTTATCAACCTTTGCAACCAAGTGATGGTCTACAAATGGACCTTTTTTGAGAGAGCGAGTCATGTGCCTTCCCCTTATTTCTTACGACGCGACACAACCATAACCTGGGTGCGCTTGTTGTTACGGGTACGATAACCCTTGGTGAGATTACCCCAAGGATCGACAGGATGACGGCCTTCGCCAGTTTTACCTTCGCCACCACCATGTGGGTGATCAACAGGATTCATAACCACACCACGAACGGTAGGACGAATACCCATCCAACGTTTCACACCGGCTTTACCTAAACGGCGCAAGCTGTGTTCTTCGTTGGCGACTTCACCAATGGTTGCACGGCATTCGATGTGAATCTTGCGCACTTCACCTGAACGCATACGCACTTGAGCATAAATGCCTTCGCGAGCGAGCAAGGTTGCTGAAGTACCGGCCGAACGTGCAATTTGCGCGCCCTTACCGATTTGCATTTCGATGCAGTGAATGGTTGAACCAACAGGGATATTGCGAATAGGCAATGTGTTACCAGCACGAATCGGCGCTTCTGCTCCGCTCATGATGCTTGCACCAGCCTCTAAGCCGCGAGGAGCGATTACATAACGACGCTCACCATCAGCATAGCAAACCAATGCCAAATGTGCTGAACGGTTTGGATCGTATTCAATACGCTCTACTTTTGCGGGAATACCGTCTTTGTTACGCAAAAAGTCAACGACACGGTAATGGTGTTTATGTCCACCACCACGATGACGAATCGTGATATGACCGTTGTTGTTACGGCCAGCGTTTTGCATTTGTGGCTCTAACAATGGAGCATGAGGTGCACCTTTGTACAGATGATCACGTGTTACCTTCACCACGCCACGACGGCCTGGTGAGGTTGGTTTCATTTTAATGACAGCCATGATTACGCAGCCTCCCCAGATAGGTTCAGCTCTTGACCAGGTTTGAGCATCACGTAGGCTTTGCGAACATTGTCGCGACGTCCCATTGATTTGCCAAAACGCTTGGTTTTGCCTTTGGTATTCACCATATTCACTGATTTCACTTCAACTTTGAACATCAATTCCACAGCGGCTTTGATTTCAGGTTTTGTAGCGTCTTGCAGCACCTTGAATGTGACAACATTGCCCTTGTCAGCAACCATGGTTGCTTTTTCAGACACGATGGGTGCAACCAATAATTGCATCAAACGGCCTTCGTCAAATTGGCATTCTGCTTTGGTCGGATTCATGCGGCTCATGCGAACATCTCCTTGAGTTTTTCGACGGCAGCTTTGGTCACGATCACTTTCTTAAAGTGAACCAAAGAAACTGGGTCAGCGTAACGTGGCTCTACAACCATCACATTGACCAAGTTACGAGATGCCAAATACAAATTCTCATCCACCTCATCTGCAATCACCAAAACAGATTGCAAATTCATAGCTTTGAATTTTGCAGCCAATGGTGCAGTTTTAGGTGAGTCAACTTTCAAAGAGTCAACGATGGCCAAACGACCTTCGCGTGCCAACTGAGAGAAAATAGAAGCCATGCCAGCACGGTACATTTTCTTGTTGATTTTTTGTGTGAAATTCTCATCCGGGCTGTTTGGGAAAGCGCGACCGCCTCCACGCCACAAAGGAGAAGATGTCATACCAGCACGTGCACGACCAGTACCCTTTTGCGCAAAAGGCTTTTTGGTTGAGTGACGAACTGTGCGACGATCTTTTTGAGCACGTGTACCTTGACGTGCATTGGCTTGGAATGCGACAACCACTTGGTGAACCAAGTCTTCGTTGTAATCACGTCCAAACACAGTCTCTGGTACATCGTAAGTTGATGCTGCTTGACCTTGGTCATTCAGGAGTTCGATATTCATTATTTCGCTCCTTTCACAGTCTTGGCTTTAACCGCTGGACGAACGCTGACGAAACCGCCAGCTGAACCAGGAATAGCACCTTTGATCATCAACAATTGACGCGCTTCGTCAATGCGAACCACGTCTAAATTTTGAATCGTTTTAGTCACATTACCCATTTGACCCGACATGCGCTTTCCAGGGAACACGCGACCAGGATCTTGGTTCATACCGATAGAACCAGGCACATTGTGCGAACGGCTGTTACCGTGCGATGCGCGCTGTGAACTGAAGTTATGGCGGGTAATGGTTCCGGTAAAGCCTTTACCAATTGAAGTGCCTTGCACATCAACGGATTGACCGACTGCAAATACAGCAGACGCAGGCACAACTGCACCAGCAGCGTATTGGCCAGCGGTATCAGCAGTTACACGGAATTCTTGGATGATTTCACCGGCTTCAACGCCTGCTTTCGCAAGGTGGCCAGCAATTGGCTTGGTCACACGCGATGCTTTGCGCGAACCAAACGTTACCTGCAAGGCAACGTAGCCATCATTCTCATTGGTTTTAATCTGAGTCACACGGTTGTTTGACACATCGACTACCGTGACAGGAACTGAATCCCCTTCATCGGTAAAGACACGCATCATGCCAACCTTGCGCCCCAGCAACCCTAAGGAATTGCTCAGACTCATGTTTTTCTCCCGTTCTCACGGTTTATTCTTCCACCGCTGCGACTTCAATTGGCCACATGCGTTTTGCGTGAAAGAGGGTTAATAATACTCTATGCTTAAAAAACACAGAGCCTCAGATTATAGAACGAACCAAGGCATAAAAGCCAAGTTCGCTCTAAATTTCTGAACTATTTGTAGAAATTCAGCCCTAAATTCAGTCTTTTAAAGCTGAGTTGCCATTTATTGCAACTTGATTTCTACGTCCACGCCAGCAGGCAGGTCGAGTTTCATCAATGCGTCAACAGTTTTATCTGTTGGGTCAACGATGTCCATCAAACGCTGGTGCGTGCGAATTTCGAATTGATCGCGACTGGTCTTGTTCACGTGCGGTGAACGCAGGATATCAAAACGCTTCATGCGTGTTGGCAAAGGCACGGGACCCTTGACAATAGCGCCTGTACGCTTAGCAGTATCAACAATCTCAGCTGCAGATTGGTCAATCAGTTTGTAATCAAACGCTTTGAGGCGAATGCGAATTTTTTGTTTGGTTGCCATAAGTTTGTCTAGCTTTCTCTAACGATTAAGCCAAAATCTTAGCCACAACACCCGCGCCGACGGTTTTACCGCCTTCACGAATCGCGAAGCGCAAGCCTTCTTCCATCGCAATCGGGCTGATCAACTTGACTGTGATCGACACGTTGTCGCCTGGCATCACCATTTCTTTGCCTTCTGGCAACTCAATCGCGCCGGTTACGTCCGTGGTACGGAAGTAGAACTGTGGGCGGTAGTTGTTGAAGAATGGGGTGTGACGGCCACCTTCGTCTTTTGGACAAGACGTAGATTTCTGAGGTGAAGTGGGTGTGTGGCTTGATGGAGCCTGGTTTGCCCAAAACTTGACCACGTTGAACTTCTTCACGCTTGGTGCCGCGCAACAAGATACCGACGTTGTCGCCAGCTTGTCCTTGGTCCAAGAGTTTGCGGAACATTTCCACGCCGGTGCAGGTGGTTTTGACGGTGTCGACGATACCGACGATTTCGATCTCTTCGCCGACTTTGATGATACCGCGCTCGATACGACCAGTTACCACAGTACCACGGCCAGAGATGGAGAACACGTCTTCCACTGGCATCAAGAAGGCACCGTCAACAGCGCGTTCTGGTGTGGGGATGTAGGTGTCCAAGGCGTCTGCAAGTTTCAAGATCGCGCCTTCACCCATGGGGCCTTTGTCGCCTTCCATGGCGAGTTTGGCTGAACCACGCACGATCGGGGTTGCGTCGCCTGGGAAGTCATACTTGTCCAAGAGTTCGCGCACTTCCATTTCAACCAATTCTAACAACTCTTCGTCGTCAACCATGTCGCATTTGTTCAAGAAGACGATGATGTAAGGTACGCCCACTTGGCGTGCCAACAAGATGTGTTCGCGGGTTTGAGGCATTGGGCCGTCAGCGGCTGAACAAACCAAAATAGCGCCGTCCATTTGGGCTGCGCCGGTGATCATGTTTTTAACATAGTCAGCATGGCCTGGGCAGTCCACGTGGGCGTAGTGGCGGGTTTCTGTTTCGTATTCAACGTGCGCTGTATTGATGGTAATACCGCGTGCTTTTTCTTCTGGTGCTGCGTCGATTTGGTCGTAGGCTTTGGCTTGTCCACCAAATTTAGCCGCCAAAACTGTCGTGATCGCAGCAGTGAGGGTTGTTTTACCGTGGTCAACGTGGCCAATCGTGCCTACGTTCACGTGGGGTTTGGTACGTACAAATTTTTCTTTTGCCATGATGGCTTCCTTTAATGAGCAATACCCGTGAATTGGTTTAATGTTTGCACTGTGTTGCTGATTCCCTCACCACGGGCAGTGAAGGGCACACAATCGCAGACAACTAAAATTTATATAAAATCAGGCTCTAGCCAGCGTATTTATTGCCTAGTATGCTATTAAATATATAGCGTACTAGAGCAATAACTACTTTACACCTTACTTGGTACGTGAAGCCATGATGGCTTCTGTCACATTGCGAGGTGCTTCAGAGTAGTGCTTGAACTCCATGGTGTAGGAAGCACGACCTTGAGACATTGAGCGCAAAGTGGTTGAATAGCCAAACATTTCTGACAATGGCACTTCAGCTTTAATCGCTTTACCGCCGCCAACCATGTCTTCCATACCTTGCACCATACCGCGGCGTGAAGACAAATCGCCCATCACATTACCTGCATAGTCTTCAGGCGTTTCGACTTCAACCGCCATCATCGGCTCAAGAATAACGGGGCTCGCTTTGCGGCAACCTTCTTTGAAACCAAAGATGGCCGCCATTTTGAACGCCAATTCATTCGAGTCAACATCGTGGTATGAACCGAAATGCAATGTGACTTTCACGTCAACAACTGGGTAACCAGCCATCACGCCTTGAGTCACCGCTTCATTGATACCCTTTTCAACAGCTGGAATGTATTCACGCGGAACCACACCACCCTTGATCGCATCAACGAATTCAATGCCTTTGCCAGCCTCGTTTGGCTCAATTTTGAGCACAACGTGACCGTATTGACCTTTACCGCCTGATTGACGCACGAACTTGCCTTCAGCATCTTCGATGGTCTTGCGAATTGTTTCGCGGTAAGCCACCTGTGGTTTACCCACGTTGGCTTCAACACCAAATTCGCGCTTCATGCGGTCAACAATAATTTCCAAATGCAACTCGCCCATACCTGCAATCAGGGTTTGACCAGACTCTTCATCGGTCTTAACGCGGAATGAAGGATCTTCTTGTGCCAAACGTTGCAAAGCAATACCCATTTTCTCTTGGTCAGCTTTGGTTTTAGGCTCAACCGCCTGTGTAATCACGGGCTCAGGGAAAATCATGCGCTCGAGTGTGACGATTGATGATGGATCGCACAGGGTTTCACCTGTGGTTACATCTTTCAAACCGATACAGGCAGCAATGTCGCCAGCACGAATTTCAGTAACTTCTTCACGCTCGTTGGCATGCATTTGCACGATACGACCAATACGCTCTTTTTTGCCGCGTACAGGGTTGTAAATGGTGTCGCCTTTGTTCAACACGCCAGAGTACACGCGAACGAATGTCAACTGACCCACAAACGGATCGGTCATCAGTTTGAATGCCAATGCAGAGAATTTCTCACTGTCATCGGCTTTGCGTGTTGTTGGTGTTTCGTCTTCAGAAATACCACTCACAGGCGGAATATCAATCGGTGAAGGCATGAAGTCCAACACTGCGTCCAACATGCGCTGTACGCCTTTGTTTTTAAACGCAGTGCCGCACAACATGGGTTGAATTTCACTGGCGATGGTACGCTTGCGAATGCCGTCTAAAATTTCAGCCTCAGTCAAGTCACCCTCTTCAAGGTACTTGTTCATGTACTCTTCAGTGGCTTCGGCAGCAGCTTCAACCATTTTTTCGCGCCATTCTTTTGCTGTCGCCAACAAATCGGCTGGAATGTCAACGTAATTGAATTTCATACCTTGTGAAGCCTCATCCCAAATGATGGCTTTCATCTTGATCAAATCCACCACGCCTGTGAAGTTTTCTTCAGCGCCAATTGGGATCACGATAGGCACTGGGTTGGCCTTCAAACGCAATTTCATGCCTTCAACCACTTTGTAGAAGTTGGCACCAGTGCGGTCCATTTTGTTCACAAACGCCAAACGTGGCACTTTGTATTTGTTTGCCTGACGCCAAACGGTTTCAGACTGCGGTTGTACGCCGCCCACAGCGCAATAAACCATCACAGCACCATCGAGCACACGCATTGAACGCTCAACTTCAATGGTGAAGTCAACGTGGCCTGGGGTGTCAATGATGTTGATGCGGTGGTCTAAACGTGAACCGTCCATACCCTTCCAGAAACAAGTGGTAGCAGCAGACGTGATGGTGATACCACGCTCTTGCTCTTGTTCCATCCAGTCCATGGTGGCAGCACCGTCATGAACTTCACCGATTTTGTGATTCACGCCAGTGTAAAAAAGAACGCGCTCTGTGGTAGTGGTTTTACCAGCGTCAATGTGCGCTGAAATACCAATGTTCCGATAGCGCTCGATAGGTGTAATGCGAGCCATAATAATTTTTTCCTTTTGAAGCTGCGTTTAGAAACGGAAGTGGGAGAAGGCTTTGTTCGCCTCAGCCATGCGGTGAACTTCGTCACGCTTTTTCATGGCGCCGCCACGACCTTCAGTTGCTTCAATCATTTCGTTTGCCAAGCGCAAAGCCATTGATTTTTCGCCGCGTTTTTTAGCAGCCTCTTTGAGCCAACGCATTGACAATGCCAAGCGACGCACAGGACGCACTTCAACTGGCACTTGGTAGTTGGCACCACCCACGCGGCGAGATTTCACCTCAACCATGGGTTTGATGTTGTTAATGGCGATGGCAAACGCCTCTAATGGGTCTTTGCCGCCAGATTTTTTCTCAATGTGCTCAAGAGCACCATAAACGATGCGCTCTGCAACAGCTTTTTTACCGCTTTGCATCACAACGTTCATGAATTTTGCGAGTTCGATGTTGCCGTATTTAGGATCAGGCAGGATTTCACGTTTGGGGACTTCGCGACGACGTGGCATGGTTTCACCTCTTATATCTTGCTTCAGTGGATGCATTAATCATTTAATTAATACATCAATGGTCATTCAGACCTCACTTACTCGATTCGCTTTCGACATTGAAAGTTGGAATCACTACGCTGCTTATTTGCGCCACGCAAATATCAGCACCGAAAAAAATTTTTACTTGGCTTATTTAGCTTTTGGCTTCTTTGCACCGTATTTAGAACGCGATTGCTTGCGATCTTTCACGCCTTGCAAATCGAGCGATCCACGCACGATGTGGTAACGCACACCTGGCAAGTCTTTCACACGACCGCCGCGAACCAGCACAACGCTGTGTTCCTGCAAGTTGTGGCCTTCACCGCCGATGTATGAAATCACCTCAAAACCGTTGGTCAAGCGCACTTTGGCAACTTTACGCAAAGCGGAGTTAGGCTTCTTTGGCGTGGTGGTGTACACACGTGTACAAACACCGCGACGCTGTGGCGAGTTCTGCATAGCAGGACTCTTGGACTTGATGGTTTCCACCTCGCGTCCATGTCGAATTAACTGATTAATGGTTGGCACTGCTGCTTCCTAAAAATAAAAACGTCCCCAAACGATAAGAACGTGTAAAAAATAGTCTTCTCCTACGAAGACGGCTACCCCTTCGGAAATTCCGAAAAGCTTTCAATTATAGCAGTAAATGAAATTAGATTTGAATTAGAAAAAATGGGCCTCATTCAACCCATTTTGTTAAATACTGCTGCGCAGCCTCACACCATTCTGTCGAAAAGTATCCTGCTGATGCGTGCTTATGGGTAATTGAAATTGGCCATGCACCTAAACGTACGATTAAATATCACATAAAGACCTGCCTTATTTTCAAAGGCTACCGCGAAGTTAATTCTATTGTCATGAATTTAGCGCTGAAGCGACTGGCTCATGGACTCTCGCTGACAAAATCTACGGTATTTAATTGTGTTGCAGAAACTATTCTTAGTATTTGCTATTCAGACAATTCAATACTAGGCAATGAAATGGTTATTTCTTCGCGACCATTTTGACAGTAACGTCAACGGCGCCATTCCAATAGTGATTCACTGCGAATGCTTGTTCTGTAGGTGGTTTGTCAGCAAAATCCGGATGCGGCGTGTCGCCATAGCTGAAATCAAAATCACATTTTGTAGGGTACGGAAAATGATCCAACCCATTTGCTTTACGCCAGCCACGATTGAAGTACAAAAATGACTCCCACACAATCGGTGGCCATTCGTGAGTTAAATCTTGCACCGAACGATTACTTCTAGCATGAGGACAGATGATGGTCACCTCACCACCTGGCGACAAAATACGCCACACCTCCTCCATAAATGGTCCGCGTATTTTGCCAGGAACCTGCTCAAAGAAATGGCTACACCAGATAGCATCCACACTGTTGTCTGGCCATGGCCAGGGAAAACTGAACAAATCAACAGCAATATCTGCTTTCGTACCTACTGTTGTGATGTCTACGCCCAAATGACCCGCACGCGGCGTATTTCCGCAACCAAAATCTAGCTTTAAACCCATAATTTACTTTCTAACAGCATTAAAAAAATGTCCCTTTAACTTGAGCACTACGCATCTATCGTAATCGCTTTGAATGCTTCTCCCGAAAATGCTTGCTTCGCCATTTGTTCATAAGCTGCTTCCAAGTATTTCACGAAATTTTTCGTGTCAAACAGTGGTGCCGCGAACCTGTTGGTCAATAATTTAACTTTCATATCGTTAAGTATCATTGGATTTTCTGCCAACTCGATGGCTTTCTCTACATACTCATCTACTGTATACGTCAACAACTCTGGCAACCCGGCCGCCCGTACCAAACTGCCAGACATACGTGAAACCATTGTTTGACCCACAAGTGGCAGTAACGGACAGCCCGCCCATAGTGCGTCGCTGGCGGTAGTGCCACTGGTATATGGGAATACATCTAAGAATAAATCAACCAATTGATATTGCGCCAAATATTGCTCCACGCTAACACGCGGTGCAATAATCAATCTCTCTGAGTCTAAACCTGCTTTCACCCACTCAGCACGAATATTTTTTAAGTAAATAGCATGCCCAGATGCCAACCACAAAACACTGTTTGGTACAGCCTTAATAATTCGCACCCATGCGGCAAATATTTCGGGTTGAATTTTGAATGACTGGTTAAAGTCGGCAAACACAAAAGCCTTTTCAGGCAAACCGAATTGGGCGCGTGTGACAGGCGCATAAGTCAATGGCCTTGCCGTATCGTTAATTTGAAAGGTATGTGGCAGACGTACCAGTTTCTCATCGTAATACTGGTCTGCACCACTGGGCGCAACAAAACCGTCGACGATGGTGTAATCATAGTATTGGCTTCCCATGCTGCCTATGAAACCAAGCCAATGGACTTGGACTGGCGCTGGCCGATGACCTAACACTTGAATCTTAGCGCCACGCGTATTGCCTGACAAATCTACCAAAATATCAATCTCATCACCACGAATCCGGTCCACCATACCCTGAAGAGAGCAGCCCTCCAGATTTACAAAATGCTCAGCACCATCCTGAATGCGTTTGCGAACTGCATGACCATCGTCTGGTCCATAAGAGTAAACCCAAACCTCGAATTTATTTCTATCATGAAGACCATACAAGGGTGCGGTTAAATGTGCAACCGGGTGGTTTCTAAAGTCAACTGAGAAATAACCGACTCGAATTCTGTCATGCTTGCGACCCACACCACGCATCGGTGGACTTTGTATACCAAGATTCGCGAAATTTTCTCTGGAATTAATGCGCGACCAGTCTAGAAACTTAGCTGGATCGTCATAATTGCTCAACAAAATAAAAGAATTCACAGACTGTGTGCTTCCGGGTCTGTCTAACAGCTCAGCCACCTTACGTCGCAACTCAACGATGCCATCCCAACTGCAAATCCTATTTTTCTCACCAATCATCCAACCCGCAGCCGCCAGAAATTGCGGGTCATGTTTCAGTGCAATATCAAATTCCGCAATGGCCTCCTCTGATCTGTCCAGCATAATCAAGCTAACCCCTAAATTGGTTCGTGCCTGTACATTACCCGGATCCAATTCAAGCAATCTGCGCAAGTTTTCGACAGATTTATCATAGATTGACTGATTAAATTGTGATACTGCTAAATTATTGATGAGTGTCGTGTGTTCAGGCAAGGCCTCAATTGCCAATTGATAAAGCTCAGCCACTGCACTGAAGTTAGAACGATAAACGCCTAATGCATCACACATCGCAATCACGTGCTCAACACCTTCTAACGCTGAAAAGTAATTCTTTCTAATAACCGGATTACTAACACGCATGGCTTCAATAAATGGATCTATCGCTTTCTCAACCTCGCCCACGATGTAATAGGCGCGTGACAACATGGAGAAAACTTCAAAATCTTGTAACCCTATTGCACTTTGCAATAGCGGAATAGCTTCTTGCCATTTCTTTTGAACTACCAATATTTTGGCTTTGTTCTTGATAGTAACCAGTGCTTGTGGTGCAAGACTCAGTGCTTTATCAAAAGATGCAATCGCCTCATCAAGTTTGGCAGATTCCATTTGCTGCGCCCCGAGTGCATTCCATGCAGCCGCTGAATTTGGATCAAGCTTGACAGCCAACTCGCCATATTTTTTGGCATTTTTAAAGTCGCCTTTTTTGCGCAGTACATTGCTTAAGTTGATGTGTGCTTCTAAATAATTTGGCAACACCTTGATAGCACGTCTTAAGTCTTGCTCTGCCTCAAGTAAGTAACCATACTCAAGAAACACAATACCGCGAGTGTTCAAATAAAAATGGTGTGGGGATACTTCTATAGCCCGATTTAAATTAAACAAGGATTCGTCAAATTGGCCGAGGCGGTATAAGGCCTCACCAAGCAAGTGAAGTGCATCTGCATGTCGCGGTTCAATACTCAGTATTTCTCTATAGGTAGAGACCGCCAGATTCAAATTGCCCGCCTGATGGTGTTTCAACCCCAGTTCAAAGCGTTGTCCCAAATCTTGCAAATGATCGTTGTTACTCATACCTATTCGACGTACTTAAAGGCTCTATCAATATTTGACATAAAAAAACGGGGTAACTATAAGGTGTTACCCCGCTCATTATGATTCATCTAAATGCCGTATTTAAGTGTGCATCAAATTGAATGATTGCACCCCCATACATACATTCGGATTTATTTGAATGTAAAGCCGATACCTACACCTATGGTTTTAGTCGAGCCAGCTACACCCGCATTGCCTTTAATAGTCAGATTTTCGGTAATGCGCGAAGCCAAACCAACAGCCAAAGCTGATTGCCCGCCCGATGAGCCTACGCCAGCAGACACCGTCGTTTCACCAACGGCACCGGCCACTAGTGGCATTGCACTCAACGCAGCAGATATCGCAGCCTGTTGTTTAACGGATTTATCAACAATGCGCAATTGCCCCATATTGGCAGCGTCACCATCAACAACACCAGCACCCACGTTCTGAATTCTGTTACCACCCATATCAACATTGGCACCAGGCTTGACCGCCATGCTGCTTGACACAGTCAAGTTTCCTGCAGTGACGTTGCTGCTGGTCAAATTCACCAATGTGGCATTTTGACCGTACAAATTGACCGTGTTGATGTTGATACTTTGCAGATTTGTAATCGTGCCATTTACAGCTGTCAAATTGGTTGTCGTGAGGTTCGAAGCAGTGATATTTGTAATCGTTGCATTCGCACCTGTCAAGTTGGTAATCGTGCCGTTGGCTGCCGTTAAGTTCGTCGTTGTCGTATCAACCGCTGTCAGGTTGGTAATCGTACCGTTAGCTGCAGTCAGGTTAGTGATCGTACCGTTCGCTGCAGTCAGGTTGGTAATCGTACCGTTCGCACAGTTGGTGTCGTATCAACCGCTGTCAGGTTGGTAATCGTACCGTTAGCTGCAGTCAGGTTAGTGATCGTGCCGTTGGCTGCCGTTAAGTTCGTCGTTGTCGTATCAACCGCTGTCAGGTTGGTAATCGTACCGTTAGCTGCAGTCAGGTTAGTGATCGTACCTGGGGGGCGTGTCGTGCCGTTGGCAGCGGTCAAGTTCGTGATCGTACCGTTAGCAGCGGTCAAATTGGTAATCGTTCCATTCTCGGCTGTCAGATTAGTGATCGTACCGTTCGCAGCAGTCAAGTTCGTAATCGTACCGTTGGCCGCTGTGAGGTTGGTGAGCGTACCGTTGGCGCGGTTAGTGATCGTACCGTTCGCCGCGGTCAGGTTGGTAATCGTGCCGTTCGCAGCAGTCAGGTTGGTGATCGTACCGTTCGCTGCAGTCAGGTTCGTAATCGTACCGTTAGCCGCTGTCAGGTTAGTGATCGTGCCGTTGGCAGCAGTCAGGTTGGTGATCGTACCGTTCGCAGCAGTCAATTGCCGTTGCCGCAGTCAGGTTCGTGATCGTACCGTTCGCAGCAGTCAAGTTCGTAATCGTACCGTTAGCCGCTGTCAGGTTAGTGATCGTACCGTTGGCAGCTGTCAGGTTGGTGATCGTACCGTTGGCCGCTGTCAGGTTGGTGATCGTACCGTTGGCCGCTGTCAGGTTGGTGATCGTTCCATTCGCCGCAGTCAGGTTCGTGATCGTACCGTTGGCCGCTGTCAGGTTGGTAATCGTGCCATTCGCCGCAGTCAGGTGGAAGGCGTGACAGCAGTGGAGGTTGGTAACGTGCCATGGTTAGTTGCTCCAAATGTGCCAGTCGTCAAGCTGGCAATTGAACCGTTTGCGGCAGTTAAATTGGTCGCCCCAATGGTCGCAGCGCTCAGGCTGGTGATGGTGCCTGTGGCTGCAGTCAGGTTCGTCGTTGATGTTTCAACTGCCGTCAGGTTTGAAGCAGCAATAGTTCCAGCTCCCAAGCTACTTGCGCCAATTGAATTCGCGGCTATTGTTCCAGATGTCAACCTCGTTAAAAAGGTATCCACAGCCGTTAGGTTGGTCGCGTCAATGGTCGCCGCGCTCAGACTGGTGATTGTTCCATTTGTAGCAGTCAGATTTGTGGCGCTTGCATTTCCAGCCGTTATCCCACCAACGACCGCATTACCAATTAAAGCGTTAGAAGCGGTAACATTTGCAGTACTAACAGTACCAGCAGATAAACTGCCTACTGTCCCTGTTCCAGCACTCAAATTTGTCGCAGTCAAGTTGCTGGTATTAATCGTATTCGCATTCATGCTTGTTGCAAGAAGCGTGTTCACTGCAACCACATTCGCAGAAACATTACCCGCTGTTAGCGTGCCTGTAGAGGCGTTGGCGGCAGTTAAACTTGTTGCATTAACCGTACCAGCCGTAACGCTGCCAGCAGTCAAGCTAGAAATTGAACCGTTTGCCGCTGTCAGGTTCGTGATCGTACCGTTGACCGCTGTGAGATTTGTGATCGTACCGTTCGCAGCAGTCAGGTTGGTGATCGTACCGTTAGCTGCGGTCAAATTAGTAATCGTGCCGTTTACGGCTGTCAATCTGGTTATGGAGCCGTTGGCTGCAGACAGATTGGTGATCGTGCCGTTTGCAGCTGTGAGGTTGGTGATCGTACCATTGGCAGTCGTCAGATTTGTCGCGCTGATTGTTCCAGCTGTAACGCTGCCAACAGTCAAATTGGTGGCAGATCCGTTGACTGCGGTCAGGTTGGTTACGCCTAATGTTCCTGTGGTTATGCTTCCAGTCGTTAAATTTGTTGATGACAGATTCGTTGCAGTCGCATTGGTTGCACGGAACGTGCCTGCTGTTAGGTTTGTTGAGCTAATCGTCAATGCACTTAAACTACCTAGAGTACCTGATGCATTCGTTGTACAGTCGGCCCCCCCGACGAAGGGCACGCCGTTACCACACATCACTACATTGGTGGTACCCGTTGCATAAGCCTGGGATGGCATCATCGCCACCGGCAAGGTCATCACAAAGCCTGAACTCACCAATAAGGTCGCAAGGGTTTTGCTAATTTTGGTATTAACAATACGCTGGGTGGTGGTTACTTTCGTCATATCTGCTCCTTGCAATATCCTGTTTTCTAAATTTGCTTACATTTGCACGCCAAAATTCATGCACTTTAAGCAATCATTTTTACGCAACTTAAGAATATCTTAACAAGTTATTCCACGAATGTGTGAAATATTACAAATTTAATAGGGTCTTGAGCAAATTAAATGAGACCAACGCAACAATAAGCACTACTTTTTGCGATGCATATATCAGGGTTTACACTTAGCTCTATCGCTTTTACTTGATAGATTGAGCGTGATTTACTTAATCCACAAACGTATCGCATCCCATGCTTTACCCAATATCCATGCTTGTTGGACGGTATCCAGAGCTACCAAAGGGATGTCCAGCACGCTTTGTTGGTCCAAGCCCACTTTGAGGACACCCAGTTGTTGCCCTTTACTGATGGGTCCTAGCAAAAGCTCAGGTTGGGATATGCTGGTTTTGATGCGGTTGGTGTATTGGGTAAATCACTATTGTTTGAGAAAGTACGGAAAAGACACGAACACCCCTTAGAGATGAAGAGGCTACTCATTCAATAATTAAGCTTTGAATGCTGGTTTTTTGTTGCGCAGACTCTCAGCCAATAATGCAGGGTTTAAGTTAGCATCGTTGTACATCTTGAATTGGCGATAAACTTGAAACCAAGCGTGCCCATTTTTAGTATCAGCAAGCAAACGGTCAAGGCAACTCGCTAAATCTGTACGCTGCTGCACCAGTCGAGCACACTTGTCTGTGCATACTTTGCGATGTGCATCTGTGGCATCTTGGCGCTGGCTTTGCAATTTCATGGCATGAATTTTGAGTGAAAGTATCGAAAGTCGATCGATCATGCTGCCTG
Source organism: Candidatus Aalborgiella aggregata (assembly GCA_016705065.1). GTDB lineage: Bacteria > Pseudomonadota > Gammaproteobacteria > Burkholderiales > Burkholderiaceae_C > Aalborgiella > Aalborgiella aggregata. The sequence continues at coordinate 144,045 of JADIYY010000003.1, forward strand.
CTGTTTCACTGTTCAAGCGCGCAGTTGTAGACGGACGTATCACGGGCGAATCACTTCTTGCACTGGCTGGCGTTACCAGACCAAGTGCTAAAAGCAAACACTCATCGATACGCTCAATCGCATCATTGCGACTTTGATTATGCCGATCAATCGCACGCTTATTAGCGACAATCTCAGCATCTGGTACGCAAGTACGACGCGCCAAATCCTCTTGTGACCATAATAGACAGTTGTGCAAATGGTTTTCCGCAACCCAATATTGAACTTCGTCTAAGCCGTGTTGTTTTGCAGGATCTGAGCCATTCGCTTGAACGCTCGACCCAAAAGTTTTAGCCAAACTATTATCGTGGTATTTGGTGATAGTTTGACTTGTTAAGAGTGTCATGCTTGTATTTGATTTTTAAAGCTTATTAGTTCATTTGCTACATGATTGATGACTGTGTCCCAGTCACCATCGTGATCTTGTCTAAATAAGCGGTCATGCGGATACCAAAGGCTATCAGCACGCCCCCAACCCCAGCGCCAATCACAAGTGCGAATAACCAGACGCCAAGTTGGAATGCCCAAGGCGCCAGACAGATGGGCATAAGAAGTATCAATACTGATAACCAAATCCAGATGTGCCATCAATGCTGCCACGTCAGCAAAGTCATCCGTAAATTCACTCATGTCAATCAATGAAAGCTCAGGCACCTCGCTGGCTTGTTTTGCAAACTGCCGACTTTGCAGACTGAAAAATTGAACGCCCAACGTCTTACCGACTGTAGCCAAAGGCAGCAATTTTACCAACTCGATACTCCTAGCTCTGGCGTTTTCGTCCCCTAAACTTCCGCACCACGCCAAACCGACCCGCAATTTGGGGGATGCTTTCGCGGGCAACTTTACATATGCCGTTTGATTTAAGTGCTTGGCCATTGCAGCGACACGTTTTGGATCAGGAAACAGGTATGCTTGTCTATGAAAGTCAGTAGTTTTACGCCGCAATTGTTGTCCCAAACTTAGCATGGAAATCTGAAAATCAACAGATCCCAACTCCTTGACAATTGAGCGCGTCCATGCCGGTAACGTCATATGCCAATCTTGCGTGTTACCACGTGGATGCGGGAACACAACTATCGTTGGAAATGAAAATTGCATCAACGCTACCAATGATGGTACGCACGCCAATGCGACGCGCCCACCCATGTCCACCAAATCTGTGAGCATAGAGGCGTGCATGATTTCATCACCAATACCTTGCTCTGCGTGAACCACGATCGTGCACCCCTTGAGTGGTTGCCCCGTCCAAACAGGCCATGGCAAAGGGCAAAGATGCAACTTCTCCCATCCAAATATGGCATGTCTGGCCTCATGATAATCCCAGCCTCGTGCCAATCGCGCATCTGTTTGCTCCTTGGATGACCCCACGGAAAATCCTTCCGTCAAAAGCTGCATCGCATATTCCCACTGCACACGTGGACTATTATCAGAAGTACTCAGGGCCTTTTCAAAGTAAGGGCGTGCTTGGTCAAACTCACGTCGATTCAACCACATCAGTGCGAGATTAAGGTCTGCCTGGAAATCATCTGCTACAGATTTTTCTGGCATTGTCGGTGCCATATTCTTTATTGCACTGGTTGTTTGTTGTAATCGCTCCTCTAAAGCATCTGCCAACGCATCAACAACTGGAGCCCAATCGCCATTCGCAGATTGGTGAAAGTAACGCGTATTTGAATACCAATAACTATGACTGCGCAAATGACCGTGTCGCCAGTCTGCGCGGCTCATGAGTGGCACCCAAGTCTCTTTACCCATTGCGCCGGCCAAGTGCGCGATGGAGGTATCCACGCTGATGACCAGATCAAGATTCTGAATCAGTGCCGCAGTCTCAAAAAAGTCTGTTTGCTGCTCACTAAAGTCGAAAATATCCAGCTTGGGAGCCAAAGCAGCCTCATGGCCTCTCTCCCTATTTTGCAAACTGACAAAGCGCAGATGAGGAACCAAATGCGCCAATCGCTCAAACATTTGCACAGGAATACTGCGTTGCTGACTCCAACGAACAAACTTGTCATTTACCGGTGCTGGGTTGCTGCCCCACATTAACCCTACCCGCAAAACTGGTCTGGCGGGTTCAGTCGTGCCTCTAGCGCTCGTCGGCATCTTGGGTGGCTCCATCAACTCAAGCTGATCTGCATACCACTTCGCCCGCTGCGAATCTGCAAAGAGATAGGGCAACTGCCCCAACTTAAAGTCGTCCAGTTTGCGCCTAAAAAGCACGGCTAAGTTTCCAATGGGCACCTGCCAATTGATCGCGCCAAACTCAGATACGTCTAACGCTGCACTTCCTACTCGATGAGGTCGTACCACGGCATCAGGGAAACACATAGAGAAAAGTTGAACCAGTGGCGGCTTGACTGCCAGAATGATGCGGCTTTGTGATTGACGCGCAGAAGCGAGCACCTCGGGCAAAAGCGATGCAAACATCATTTCATCCCCAAGACCCTGCTCCCCGTGCACCAGCAAAGTACTGCCACGCGTCAACTGCCCGTGCCAAAGCGGTATGTCAAATGGGTGGCAAAACACGCTGTTACGCCCCCCAGCTTGGAACCTACGTTCATAGTTTGCAAAACCTTGCTCAAAACGTTCCCGAGAAAGCAAAAATAAAGCGTACTCCCACCGCGTCAGTGCGTCTGGCATATCCGATGCGCCTAGCTCCCGAATAAAATGGGCTTCCGCCTTATCATCCCATCCTAATGCGCCATAGGTAACCGCCAAGCGGTGATGTAATGCTGGGTAATTCCCGCCATTCGCTGCAAACCGCTCAAGCAATACGGCTGCAAGATCAAAATGTTCTGCCAAACGTAACATTTCACCATAATTCCACAACGCATTTTGATGATCAGGCTCCTGCCTCAAACAGACCTGATAGTGAATAGCCGCTTCATTTTCACGACCCCGCAGATTCAAATCAACGGCAAGGTTGTAACGATATAAAGGTTGATAGGGGTCAATTTGCACCGCCATTTGCGCATGCGACAAGGCCAAATCGTACATGCCTGCATCATTCGCTGCCAATCGCCCAGCTGCATAGCTCGCAAGGTGATGTGCCTTTGCATGCATAGGCGCTATCGCCAAAATATCATTGCAGCAAGCCAGAGCATCAGCCCACGCCATCAACTCTATGAGACGTAGTGCCTTTGCTATGCCTGCATCTAGGACATCATTTGCTTCGGGAGTGACGGTCGCTGTCGTCATAAATTTGATTCTGTCTTGCGAACTTTTAGCAAAAACCGGCTTTGGGTGATCACGTTGCATTGATGCAGCATTGCATCGTTTAGTTGCTCCGGTGAAATATGTCCAGCATTGAGGCGCTTAAGCCAACGTTCTTCGATATCGTGTTGCACACTTTCAGTCACAAAATCAACCCCGCAATACAAGGCCAGCGGCGTATTGGCGTAGCCACTTTTAACCCATGACTCGCACAGCTGCTTATCAAAAAGCGACAAACCCAAAGGCGTGACAGGTCGCACATGTGTCGGGTCAGAATAGAAATTGTCATGTCTATGGTGGGGCACAATGACATGGACGCTAGCACCATGACGACACACGCGGTATAGCTGTTGCATGATGCCAATAAACACTTGCGGCTCGCGACCTAGATGCTCCAGTACATGAATCAGCTGAACCTCATCCACACTGTTATCCGCCCAGGGCCACGGAGTAAGCTCTAAATTCACCACTTGGTCAGGCTGGCAATCGGGCACTGAATCAACATTGATATAACCAGGAATGCGCTTGAAACCGCAGCCTAAATTGAGTTTGATGGGTTCAAGGCGACTAGAAAGATCGGACATGGTATTTCATTGGATATTTGGAATTTGGCACAAGCATTCACCGTCATTTGGTTGCAGTAGCAGGGCGTAATTTTGGCTCAAACTTTAAAGGCGTGTGCTTCGAATCTCGTTGTATTTGTGCGTCTAATACTTCAGCCACATACAGTGCGCCGGCACCCGTAAACATGATTTCCCCCACCGCCCTGACATCTTGTGTTCCATCGTTACCAAAATTCACACGAACGGAAATACCAATACCCATGCTAATGGGGTATTTGGACTGGACGAGGAACTGATTGGACGCGTCCATCGTGACATTGTGCGTGCCTGAAAGCGACAAGTTTGTAAACGACTGCACAGGAAACGGACCATCCCACAGTTGGACCTCTGTGATAACGGATGTCTTTGACTTAAATAATACATACACCCATTGCATAAAGTGTTTTTCTTGCACACCGACTTGGGTGGCTGGCAAGGGCACATGAAACCAAGCATTCGTTCCAGCAGGTGCCGTAAAGCTAGAACCCCAAGTCATGTGTCGTGTGCCGTCGCGTGACAATTGCAATGTGCTTTCTGGTACGAAAGCATTGCCGTGTACACGAATCAATGTTTCCTTACCTGTAGCATGTGCTGGACGACATATCAAACTCGCAATCAAAAGATAAGCCAACAAGCTTACGCCTAAAACTGTGAATGCTTTACCAAACCGATGCATTCGCTGGCGCATCACAAGTGGCAAAAGGTTAAAGTGCATTAAATAAATCATGTTGTAAAAAGTCCAACCAGCAAAGCATCATAAGCAGTCACCAAAGTCGGATTGTTGGGCAAATATTGTGCGATTGTCGCTCGACTTTGCTCACGGTAGGCCTCCCAACGTTCATCGTGCTTGTGTATCGCATGGGACAACATTTGTGCACCCTGCGCCACATCAAAACCTTCATAATAGTAGCCCAAATCAGGGCACATATGCGAGTTATGTACCAAGGGGTAACCCAGCCAAGCCACCTCAAGCGTGAGGTTATTTAGCGGATTAAATATTTGGTGGCTGAGCACCACATCAGTGTGCATTGCCAAAAACCAAGGGGTGATGTACCTGTCTTCAAAATAACATTTGCCCTTCGTTGTGACGATTTGCAGGTGCTCAATTAGCCCCAAAAACTCCTCATTTTCTCTGAAGTGCTGCGATCCTAAGACTGACATATAAGCAATATCGTGCGGTGATTGCCGGTATACCGTCTCCGCTATCAGTAAAGGGTAAATAAATGTTTTCAATACATTGATATTTGGCTCAAAACAACTCAAACGTTTTGGCCCAGCACGGGGCCGATACTCGCCTTTGTCGACAAGTTGTTGGGTCATTGCATAATCTTCTATGAACATGGGGTCCCAGACAAACGGCACTTGCTTAAGCTGCGCAGGGCTTAACTGGTGCAGCACCTGCAAATAGGCATGATTGGCCTCCCACACCTGCGGAATCAACCACATTTGGTCAAACCCCACCAAGTGCACCGGCCGCGCGTCATGGCTCTTCTGATCAAAAATTATGCGCTCCATCGATACAAAATACTCTGACCCCAAGCGAAATGACACCACTTTGGTACCGCGAGCTTTGAGCGCGTCCAGCGACTCCTGGCTGATAGCACCACCCATCACCAACAACACATCCAGCTCGTCCTTCACCACATCGAACTGCAAAGTGGGGTACTGAAGCAAATCCCAAGGGATTTGCTTGGTTATAGGCACCGTTGATGTATTGACCAAAGTCACTTTATGGCGTTTTGGCGAAGCTTTTAACAGCTTAGCGAAGACAACCGCCGTTTGCTTGATGCCATTGCTCCAAATAGTCTCATCAGACTGGCGAAGCCCAATAGTGATACCGATATGCAACATTGACTTCCTGTAAATTGAAGGTGACTTTGTGTGTATTGTTGCGTATTTATTGACAGGCCCAACCGCGCATGACACATTCAAACTAAAAAACCAACAAGCAATGGTTTATTGCTTGTTGGTTTGACGGGGTATAAAGCTCTAAAAAGCTCTAATTGACAATAAAGCTTAGAACTTCCAGCTTGCGCCCATACGCACAATCGTGTCGCCCTTACCAGCGGAGGAAACGCCACCATTGATAGTCACCGCTTCATTCAATCGGTGTGTAACACCTATACCAATCGCCGCTTGACCACGGTAACTCGCAACGCCTGCATCTAAACTGGTTTCGCCTTTCGCTAGCGCTGGATTGGACATGACCAAAGCCGCAGCGGCGGCTATCCCGCGACGTGACTCTTGCCGTACATCCGAGATTTGGTCGCCCATCACAGCCACTTTGTTTTCCAAAGTAGTCGTGCGCTGATCTGAGACGGCAAGTCGTGTATCTGTGGAGTTAAGTCGTGATTCAGTCACCGCAATACGCGCTTCTGCAGCGCCTACGCGTGTGTCAGTTGATGCAATAGCCGTGCCCACCACAAAGAGTTGACTGCCATTAATGGCATCTGTGGAAGTAGAGGTTACTGCACCAGCGGCCACATTCACTACTTGACGTTCACGTCCGGCATCACCCACGCTAACCACCCCATTCGCCGCTGAACCCACACCCGCATTGTTGCCCACAATCGCACCCATGGTGGTGGTGGTTACTGCCATACCCGCTTTATCAACAGACAGTCGGCCTAACGCCACATTGTTCGCTATGCTAGCCGTAGCATCCGCACCGATGGCAATCGCGTTATCGGCAGTGGCTCTAGCATTTAAACCCATACTGATGGTTTGTGAGGCCGTAATATTTCCACCTGCGTTGCGTCCTATAGCGATATTGTCATTACCGCTGACGGTTTGACCCGCACTGCTCCCGCTGACCTGGTTAAAGTTACCGGAGACGCTTTGACCCGCACCGATGCCGCTGGCCTGGTTAAAGCTACCTGTGACGTTTTGACCCGCACTGGGTCCGCTGGCCTGGTTATAGCTACCTGAGACGCCTTGACCCGCACCGATGCCGCTGGCCTGGTTAAAGTCACCTGTGACGCTTTGACCCGCACTGGGTCCGCTGGCCTGGTTAAAGCTACCTGAGACGTTTTGACCCGCACTGAGCCCGCTGGCCTGGTTAAAGCTACCTGTGACGGTTTGACCCGCACTGATCCCGCTAGCCTGGTTATAGCTACCTGAGACTCTTTGACCCGCACTGAGCCCGCTGGCCTGGTTAAAGCTACCTGAGACGGTTTGACCCGCACTGCTTCCGCTGGCCTGGTTAAAGCTACCTGAGACGTTTTGACCCGCACTGAGCCCGCTGGCCTGGTTATAGCTACCTGAGACGCTTTGGCCTGCATTGCGCCCGCTGGCCTGGTTGCCGTCGCCGCTGACGTTTTGGCCTGCATAGTGCCCGCTGGCTTGGTTGTCGTCGCCGCTGACGTTTTGGCCTGCATAGCGCCCGCTGGCTTGGTTGAGGTTGCCGGTGACGCTTTGGCCTGCGAAGCCCCCGCTGGCGTTGTTGAAGCTGCCGCTGACGCTTTGACCTGCGAAGGCCCCGCTGGCCTGGTTATCGCTGCCAGTGACGCTTTGGCCTGCATTGCGCCCGCTGGCTTGGTTGTCGTCGCCGCTGACGTATTGGCCTGCATTGCGCCCGCTGGCTTGGTTGTAATGGCCGCTGACGCTTTGGCCTGCAGATGTCCCGCTAGCCTGGTTGTCGAAGCCGCTGACGCGTTGGCCTGCAAAGCTCCCGCTAGCCTGGTTATTGTTGCCGGTGACGCGTTGGCCTGCGAAGTACCCACTGGCGTTGTTGAAGCTGCCGCTGACGCTTTGGCCTGCATTGCGCCCGATGGCTTGGTTGTTGCTGCCGGTGACGCTTAGGCCTGCAAAGCTCCCGCTGGCCTGGTTGTCGTCGCCGCTGACGTTTTGGCCTGCATTGCGCCCGCTGGCTTGGTTGTCGAAGCCGGTGACGCTTTGGCCTGCATTGCGCCCGCTAGCCTGGTTGTCGTTGCCGCTGACGCGTTGGCCTGCTGCGTACCCGCTGGCGTTGTTGTAGCTGCCGGTGACGCTTTGGCCTGCAATGACCCCGCTAGCCTGGTTGTAGCTGCCGCTGACGCTTCGGCCTGCACCCCACCCGCTAGCCTGGTTGTAGTTGCCGCTGATGCTTTGGCCTGCATTGGTTCCGCTGGCCAGGTTGTCGCTGCCGGTGACGTTTTGACCCGCACTGTTCCCGCTGGCCTGGTTGTTGCTGCCGGTGACGTTACGACCTGCATTGGCACCACTGGCTTGGTTATAGCTGCCGCTGACGCTTCGGCCTGCTGCATCTCCACTTGCGTAGTTTAGGTCACCGGTGACATTTTGGCCAGCTGCGTCGCCAAATGCGTTGTTGTTACTGCCGCTGACGGATTGGCCTGCATTGGCTCCAATAGCGTTATTTTGACTACCGGTGACGCTGTTGCCAGCAAAGGTTCCAATAGCAGTGTTACCGTTACCGGTGACGAATCGACCGGCCGAGGCACCATTTGCATTGTTTTGATTGCCGCTGACGGTTTGTCCTGCGTTGGTTCCAAATGCGTTGTTTTGATTGCCGGTGACGCTTCGGCCTGCAACTTCACCAAAGGCGTTGTTGTTATCGCCAGTGACGCTTCGACCGGCATCGTGTCCAATGGCATTGTTGAAGTTACCAGAGACGGTGCTGCCAGCAAAGCGCCCAATAGCGATGTTGCGGTCACCAGTGACGGTATTGCCAGCATCTTGTCCAATAGCAGTGTTCCTGTCGCCTGAAACGCTTACACCTGCACCAGGCCCTACAGCTATACCTAAGCTAGACCCTGCTGAACCCGCTGGCTGCGCAGCAAACGCATTACCTGCATTATTCGAACCCACCGTCACCGCCGCAGCGTAGGGTGTGGCAAGTGTGAGACCTATGGCCAAGGCGACAGGAGCCAGAGCGCAGATATTGCTTTTGCTGGCTTTGCCGCCTGAGGATGTGGCCTCGCTGACAGCAACAAAAGTGCCCGTGCGGGCATTAAAAATCGATTTGTAAACTCTGTTCATGGTGTGCTTCCTTGCTTGTTTTACACATTGAATGAAACTTAAATGTGGTCCACCTGCAATTCATCCTCAAATTTGGCGCATCGAATTAGCCAAAGTGTCCCACTCTTGAATTGCAACAAACTCTTACATTTAAATTCATTAGAACCTACGTCAACAATTTTTTCAACTGAAAGTGTGAAGAAAACGATTATTTTTGTAAATATTCTTTGATAGCTCGATTTTTTAATACTAAAGATTCTGGTTTACCCTAGTAATCTTTGTTGTTTAAAGACAAAATTGTGATTTATTTAATCCACAAGCGAATCGCATCCCAGGCTTTACCCAATAGCCCTGCTTGTTGAACAGTATCCAAAGCTATCAAAGGGATGTCCAGCACGTTTTGTTGGTCCAAGCCCACTTTGAGGACACCCACTTGTTGCCCTTTACTGATAGGTGCTAGCAAAGGCTCAGGTCGGGATATGCTGGTTTTGATGCGGCTGGCGCTGCCGGTTGGTAAAGCCACCACGATAGCATCAGGCTGACCTAAACGCAGGTTGTTGTCAGCGCCCTTCCAAATTTTAGGGGAGACGACCGCTTGACCCGCATCAAACAATTTAACGGCTTCAAAGGCGGTATAACCCCAGTTCAATAATTTTTGTGCTTCGTTGGCGCGCTCATTCTCACTGCTCGTACCCAACACTATGGCCAGCATGCGACGGCTGCCAACCGCTGTACCCATGCCAAGCCCTGTGAAATCGCGCTTGGCGGTGGCTATCAAACAATAGCCCGCAGCATCAGTATGCCCGGTCTTTAAACCATCAACCGTGGGATCGCGAAACAGCAGCAAATTGCGATTGCTGTCATTAGCGGTAGGGGTACCTTGGTAACGGTATTTTTTGATGGCGTAAAAGTGCGTGTACTCTGGGAAATCGCGCATCAAGCGCATAGCCAAAATACTCAGGTCTCGCGCCGTGGTGGTGTGGCCCGCTTGCGTTAATCCCTCAGGGTTTTTGTAGGCGGTGTTTTTCATGCCCAACAACTGCGCTTGCGCGTTCATCATCTGCACAAACCGCTCTGCGCTGCCACCCACACCTTCAGCCAGCGCCATCACCGCATCGTTACCCGACTGCACAATCATGCCTTTGATCAGGTCTTCCACTGGCACTTGCATTTTGGGGTCGATGAACATGCGCGAACCTGGCATTTTCCATGCGCGTTCGCTGACGGGCATGGTTTGCTTGAGGTCGATTTTTTTTGCCTTGAGCGCATCAAACACCACGTAGGCAGACATCAATTTGGTTAAGGAAGCCGGCTCTATAGGCGCATCGATATTTTTGGATGCCAAGATTTGATTGGCCGTGACATCAATCAATAAATAGGCATTGGCGGCGACTTCGGGTGCCGCCAAAAGTGGCGTGGTTTGGGCGTTTACAACGGCACCCATGCACAACGACAACATGATAACCGTGCGTTTAAAAAAGTGAACCATGAGCAATGAATATAAGAATAGATGAGAACAGAATTTGCTATATATTTAATAGCAATACAGGCAATAAATTAGCCGTCTAGAGGCCGATTTTACATAAATTTTAATCGATAACGTGGTTACAAAGGGAATTTGGGTTTAGCGACCCACAGCATCTGGTAACACCAATCGCTCAACGATTTGCCCATTTTTCAGATGCGAATCAATGATCTCGTCAATATCTTGATTGTCAATGAAGCTGTACCAAACACCTTCCGGGTACACCACCGCCACAGGTCCGCCCGCACAGCGATCCAAACAACCTGCCTTGTTGACTCGCACCATGCCTTGCCCAGTTAAACCCTCAGCTTTGATGCGCATTTTGCAATGATCAAAACCAGCTTGCGCACCATGCGCCGAGCAACTTTCTTCGCCCGCTTTGCGCTCGTTCAGGCAAAAGAAGATGTGGTGTTTGTAATAGGGTTCGGCTGGTTTGGCTGGTGATTTGACTTGGTTCATGCGGCAATTTTACGTGAGTTGCGCAGTGTGATTGGCAATCATGGCATCGACTGCATCCACAAATTGCGTCGCATCGCCATCAAAAAATACTCTCCAGCGTTCTTCATGTTGCAACTGCTGGCCCAAAGTTTGCCTAAGCCCAGGTGTTTCGATCAAACGACAAAGCGCTGCTTCATACGCTTGCTCGTCGTTCACGATCGTCCATTCAGGCATGCCCATGCGCCGCCACATACCTGCTTCTATCATTTCATGCACCTGAGGGCCTTGCATACGTATGCCAGGAATCCCCAACATGGCATAGTCAATGACCGTATTCATGCCGGAATAGGGGAATGTGCTGACACTGATGTGCATTTCGCTCAATGCATTCACATAATCTTGAAAGCTTTTGGACAAATGGATGGTGGCATCAGGTAGATATGACGCAATGAGCTTTCGATAAGACTGTGCTGACATGCCCTCACCATACGTCGCCACAAAAAAATGAAAGTCAATTTGGTGTGTGGAATCTGCATATTTTTTAGCCACGTTTTGGCAAATTTGCAGCAATTTGTAATTCAACTTCATGGATGAGGCGCTGCAAACAATGTTCAACACGGCATCATCTGCCCAATGGTTATCACGCCTAGGGTAATGGATGTCGTTAGGCGGGTAAAACGGCATTGCGCCTGGCTTTACCGCAATCACTTTTTCGGAATAAGTGCTGTGGTCACCCGCAATGTCGCTTTCAATCACAAAATAATCAATCTCAGTAGCAAAACTGCTTGCGCCATGACCAATGGCTGCAAACTGCAAGGGGGCTAGACGCATGTTGGAATGGTAAATAGCCCAAGGCGACATGCCCAAGGCGGGGTAATACACAGCCACAGGTTGGTAGGCTGCTGCAATGTCCATGATTTCTTGCGCACAATACAAATCTCCAGCAGCAGACAATGTTATGAAGTCATCGAAAAAATCATCATCAATATGCACATACCCAGGCCAAGCCACACCCACAAGGATGTAATTTTGCTTTAAGGCCAACAAACTTTTGCCCAGCACACGATAGACCGAATGGGTGGTGTTGAGAAACTCCAAATTTACCAGTATGATTTTTTTAGAACATCCAACAGCATCGAAAGATTTTTGCATGCATGCATTCGCTTGTGCTGTATAGCTATTGTGAGTTTTTGGCGTATTTTGGAATTTCGCAGAAGCAATTTTTCTTTGTATTTGCTGGTTCAAGTACGCCTTTAAAGCATGTTTGTTTGCTGCAAAACCATAGCTGCTGTGCATGAAGAAGCCATGTATCTTGTAGGTCGGAAAATTTGGCGCTTCTAATTTCTCAAACAATGACGGTATTTGCGCATAAGCCCATTCGCGGTTGGCACATGATTGCGCCGTTCCACTGCACCCCCATACCAGTGACATGCACACATTCAAGAACAACTCCGGGTTAGTTTGCAAAATGGGTGCCAGTGTTTCGGTTTGTGTTGATTCGGTGCTGAACAGCAGACACAGCTTCAGCACATTGGCGCTTGAGACAATGCCATTCGTTTGCTTCAGTATGCTTTCAACGGCTGATTCCGGTGTTGGTGATTCGGCCAAATAAAACAAGTTTGACAATGTGATTTGCCAAGCCATCAAAGCGTCGTACCCTGGAATGTTGATTTGGACTTCTGGATTCACAAACAATTCATGCACCGACTGTGCGACGTGCTGAATCAATTCCTCATCCTTCAAATCAACCGATCTGGAAGAGAAAACCGACTGTGACAGCGGTACATGTCCATTCTTTTCAATCACGCGCATTAACTCAACAAAGGCGCTGCTCGCCTCTTCATACAAATGATTTTTCAGCGCGACATTCAGCTTTTCAATATCAAACATAAACAAGTTTCATACACTAAGCCAAAACGTCAGGTGACAAGATGCGGCGATTAAACAAAAATGCATTTTCACCTTTGTGCACGAAATCAAAGTCGTGCTGCACCATGGCTTTGAAGAAATGAGTTGAGGAACCAGAAAATGGCAGCATCCAGTCGTGTAGCTCAATGACAATCATTGCAAATTTGGACATCCATGAGGTATCGCCCTGAAACAACTGACTCTCCGCACCTTCAATGTCTATTTTGAAAATCAATGGTGTCATCTGAGCATATTTTGCGTCGTCCAAGATGGTTTGCGGTGAAATGCTTTTCACTGTAATTTGCTTCTCTTGGCTTTCGACAGACGCCTGTGTTCGAAACCCCCAATCAGACAAACCAGGGTCAATTAACCTCAAAGTGCCATCGATATTTGAAATGGCACCATGAAAATTGGTTTTATCGACATAATTGGCTGAGTTGATTTCAAGCAATTGCCAATTGTTTATATCTGGCTCAATCGCATACACATAGGCATTGGGATACATATTTTTGAAATACACCACCGATGCACCAATATTGGCACCTGCGTCAATGATTAAGGATTGACGAACAGCAGACTGTTCTTGATGGTATTGAAGTAGTTTTTGTCCCTGCACCCATTGAGATATGTCGTAATCTAGACTTTGGAATATTTGATGCACCACACCGTGGTCGCCAGTTGAGTTTTCTCTGACCTTGAATACCAAGTTTGCGCCATTAATGTGTATATTGATTGGAATAAGATTCATTTGTTTTTAAATCCTTGGTTACTCGATACGCGCACTATTGCGTAACCCACCGCTACAAATGGCCAAAGCCAACCCAGCCACTGCGCCACGCCATGAAATCGGATAAACCGCCCTTGCTCCCATGTTTGCAAAGTTTGCGCAAAGTAAGGGTTGGTGGGCGCTAAATTCAAGATGAATAGCAAAAGCAATTGCACCAACAACAGCAAAGCTAAGCACGCACGAACTGGCAAGATAAGAAATAACACCGCCAAACCAATGGCAAATATAAACCCAACTTGAACAGGCAAACTGATCCATGCCCACGTATGTTCTGGCCCAAAACTAAGTGTTGCTGATAATGATGACACCATGATTGCCACCGCAAAGCTGGCCAACATGAATGCGAATCGTTTCGATATGTGGCTGATTACCGAGTAGCCCAACAATATTGGCACTAATGCACCCAGCATCACACACAAAACTTCTGCACCAGGCAACAAGGGCTCAAGCTCAACAGACCGCATGGGTAACCATTCTAAAAACGCCGTGTCTGCTAACGCTTCCCCCAAATACTCTTCCAACCTCTCCAGTACTTGCCCCAAACCCATAGGCACGGCCGCAGGAAAGACCAATGCCATGGGCCACAAACCCAGCAGCACCAAAGCACCGTGTGCATCTTTCGTAAACCATTTCGTTTTGAATTGATGCCAATGGTTGATTGCGCCTATTCGCTCCAAACCCCAAGCGCAAACCACTCCGATGAAAGCACCCAATACGTTCAAGACAAAGTCCACATTCGACGAAACACGCGCTGGTAAATAGCTTTGAATGCCCTCTAGAACAAATGACAACAACAGCGTGAGCAAACTAACCAGCCAAACTGCCTGTTTGGCATAGCCCATGCGCAATGCTGTCAGCGCGCCTAAAAAGCCCAATGGCGCATAGCCCAACATATTGATGACGATGTCAAACCAAGTCCAGTATTTTGGCCAAGGTTGAAAGATGAAGGCCCATGGCACAACCCCTTGATCACGCCATTGCTCGAACGGGTACAAACTGGCGTAGATGACCAATGCCAAATAGACCAAAGTGAATGGCCACGCGATGGTTTTGTGCTGGGTTTTTGCGGTGTATGTAGCCATTTACCAGCGGTTCAATGAGCTATTCATGCGGATGACGGTCGCTTAAAAAGGTTTAAGCACCACGAGAATCACGATGGCCAATAGCAACAACACCGGCAATTCGTTGTACCAGCGGTACCAAATATGGCTGCGATGACTCGCATAGTTGTTTGGTGCGCTTTGGAACTTTTTCAACAAGCGACCACAACTGTGGTGGTAGCCCAGCGCGAGCACCACCAAAAATAGTTTGGTATGCATCCAGCCATTTAGTCCCCTCAAGCCAATGCCGTAATATAGCCACAACCAGAGCCCAAAACCGACAGCTGGCACGGCCAAAATGGTCATGAACCGGTACAACTTATTGGCCATCAGGATTAATCTTGCATGCTCCGCACTTGAACCTTCTGGCACCATGGCCAAATTGACAAAAATACGCGGCAAATAAAACAAACCAGCGAACCAACTGGTCACAAAAACGATGTGTAGTGATTTAATCCAAAGCATGGGCTCTAGTTTATACCTTGAACATGCTTTGCCACGTGCTAAAGTACGGGGAAATCTACTTTTGCAACTTTTGCAACTTTTTACATTCATGCTGACGCTATGAACACCACACAACAAGAAACCGTTCAAACACCAGACCAAGACACTGACGTCAGTAAAAAGCGCCCCAAACCCGGCGAGCGACGTGTGCAAATTTTGCAAACGCTGGCCGCCATGCTGGAAGGCGCTGGCGCAGAGCGCATCACAACCGCTGCGCTGGCTAAAAAATTGGATGTCAGCGAAGCCGCACTGTACCGCCACTTTGCCAGCAAAGCGCAAATGTTTGAAGGTCTGATTGAGTTCATCGAATCTTCTGTATTCAGTCTCATCAACCAAATTTACGAACGCGAAGCCAACCCGAAAGCGCAAGTTACCAAAATCATGACGATGCTGCTGCAATTTGCTGAAAAAAACCCCGGCATGGCGCGCGTCATGGCGGGCGATGCCTTGGTATTTGAAAATGAACGCTTGCAGCAACGCATGAACCAGTTTTTTGATCGCTTCGAATCCAGTCTGAAACAAAGTTTGCGCTTGTTGGCTGACGTGCAAAAATCCAGCACTCCCACAGTGGATGCGCAAGTCAAGGCATCGGTGCTGACTGCGTTTGTGGTGGGTCGTGTACAACGCTTCACGCGCACCGGGTTCAAACGCATGCCCACTGAGCATTTGGATGCCAGTTTGGCGCAATTGCTGGCTTAACCTTTCGCACCTAACACCATGAAATTAGTACGCTTTGGACCTGTCGGCAAAGAAAAGCCGGGTTTGATTGATAACGACGGCAAGCTGCGTGATTTGAGTGCTGTCATTGCAGACATTACACCAGAGCAGCTCGGTGACAAAGCACTTGCGAAAATTCGTAAATTGGATGCTTCAAAATTGCCGCTTGCCAAAGGCAAACGCCGATTGGGCAGCCCCGTAAACCAGATTGGCAAATTCATTGGCATTGGCTTGAATTATTCTGATCACGCGGCTGAAGCGGGTATGCCCATACCCAAAGAACCCATCGTGTTCATGAAATCAACCACCTGCATTCAAGGTGCGAACGACCCGGTGATGCTACCGAAAGGTTCGACCAAAACAGACTGGGAAGTTGAACTGGGCATTGTCGTCGGCACCAAAGCACGCTATGTTTCGCAAAAAGAAGCGCTCAATTTTGTGGCGGGCTATTGCATTGTGAATGATATTTCTGAACGCGAATTCCAATTAGAGCGTGGACCACAGTGGGACAGAGGAAAAGGCTGCGACACATTTGGCCCCATTGGTCCGTGGCTGGTGACGCGTGACGAAGTTCCAAACCCACAAAGTCTCACACTGTGGCTGGACTTGAATAGCAAGCGCATGCAAAGTGGCTCAACCAAAACCATGATTTTCAGTGTTGCCAAAATTATCAGCTATCTAAGCCAGTTCATGACCCTGATGCCAGGTGACGTCATCACCACTGGGACACCGCCTGGCGTGGGCATGGGCATGAAAAAAGAAGGCAAACCCTCACCTTTGTTTTTGAAAAAAGGCGATGTGATGAAACTGGGCATTGAAGGATTGGGCGAGCAAGAACAAACCGTGGTGGCGTTCAAGCGCTAGCACATCACTTCTGCTGTTTTTATTAGAGTTTTTGGCCTCTAGCCAGCGTATTGATTGCCTAAACTGCTATTTAAACAATAGCGTTAATTCTTGCAATGCATCTTTCCTTAGACCAATCAACGTGCGTTAATGCCATCAAAGCATGTGGCCATCACCAAGTCGATGACCTGATCGTCATTGTACAAATCGCCCATTTTCAAAAACTCCAAAACAGGGTCACAGGCGCGTGCGTACAAGGTGTAGAGCACCGCTATGGCAGGTAACTTGCTGCTGATATCGCCTTGCGCTTGCGCCGCTTCAATCCATGCGCCTAAACGGTCACTGACGTCCATCAAACCATCCATATAGTCTTTGTTGTTCATCAAGGTGGTGCGCAAGCTGGAGTTCTGACTGGGCAATGAGGGCATTTCACCTGCGAGTTTCAGCGACATCACCCAGCGCACTACTTGTTTGATTTTTTCAAACGGTGTGGCCTGTGTTGGCAATTCATCCAAATACTGCTGAGCGCGCCGCATCACAAACACCATTGCCGCTGCAGCCAAATCTTCTTTACTGGGGAAGTGCTTGTACAAGCTGGCCTTGGCAATGCCCACATCGGCGGCCACTTCGTCCACCGTCATGGCGTCGAAGCCTTTTTGCGCCAGCATCAAATTGACCGATCGAATGATCGCGTCTTCACGTGCCAACAGCATCTGGGCTTTGAATGAAACCTTCACAGGTGGGTTTTTCGTCATCCGTATATTTTAGTCCAGCAATCGCGAAAAATGAATCAAAAGACTAAATAAATACAAAATAGATTAAATTATGACTATTAAGTATTTATAAATACCAATTGGTATACAATAGCCAAAAATCATTGTTAAGGAGTTTGGGTTCAATGAAAGTCGCAATTGTTGGTTCTGGCATATCTGGTCTGGCTGCTGCCCATGCACTTAAAAGCAAAGTGGATGTCACGCTGTTCGAGTCCGGCGACTATTTTGGTGGCCATACCAACACGGTCGATGTCACCTTGCCAACGCCTACAGGACCTGTGACACACGGTGTGGATACCGGCTTTTTGGTGTTCAACGAACGCACTTACCCGCATTTCATTTCACTCATGGCGGAACTGAAAGTCGCAACAGTCAAATCCGACATGTCGTTTTCTGTGCAAGCTACTGATCCAGCATCGCCGGCTTCAAACATGGAGTGGAGCGGCACCAATTTGGATTCGGTGTTTGCTCAAAAACGCAATTTGTTCAACCCCCGTTTTTGGCGCATGTTGCGCGATTTGTTGCGCTTTAACAAGCTCACCACACGCTTGGCTACAAATGGCAATGACGATGAATTAGCCATGCCATTGGGCGATTTTTTGCGTGCGCACGAATTCAGCCAAGAATTTTGCGACTGGTATTTTTTGCCCATGATGGCCTGCATTTGGAGCTGTCCAACCGAGCAAATGTTGCAATTCCCGACATCCACCATGGTGCGCTTTTGCCACAACCATGGTTTGCTGCAAGTCAGCAATCGCCCGCAGTGGTGGACTGTTGCGGGCGGCGCGCGCAACTATGTCAAGCAAATCATCAGCGGTATTGAGGACAAGCGTCTCAATTCACCCGTTTTAAAAATTGAATACGTAGCAGCCAGTGATGGACAGCCCAGCGGGGTGCGCGTGCACACGCACACTAGCAGCGAATGGTTTGACAAAGTCATCCTCGCCACCCATTCTGACCAAGCTTTGAAAATTTTGAGCGCCCCTAGTCTTGAACAGCAAGCTGTTTTAAGCGCAATTTCTTACCAGCGAAACACCGCTGTGCTGCATACCGATACCAGCGTATTACCCAAAAACCCTAAGGCATGGGCTGCGTGGAATTACGAACGCGCCACAGCGAAAGGGCTCGAAGGACAGCAAGTTTGCTTGCACTATCTACTCAACAAACTGCAACCTCTGCCTTGGCAACAGGCGGTCATGGTGTCGCTGAACCCTGTGCGTGCGATAGACCCGCAAAAGGTATTGCAAACCATCAACTATTCGCACCCTGTTTTTGATTTGCGCGCCGTGGCTGCACAAAAAAGAATGCCACAGTTACAAGGACAAAACAACTGCTATTTTGCCGGTGCATGGATGGGCTATGGCTTTCACGAAGATGGCCTCAAAGCAGGTTTAAGTGCCAGTGTGAAACTGCTGAGCGATGCCGGTTTGCTGGGGGGAAACATTTGATGCCAAACATGCCACACATTGGCTTTGGTCATGTGTTCCATGCGCGTACACGACCGCAGCGCCACGCGTTCAAATACGCCACCTACTTTCTCATGTTGCCCATGCGCAGCCTGTCGAAAAGCATGCAGGGCTCCAGTACATGGCAAAACAACCGTGCGGGTTTACTGAGCTTTTTTGATACCGATCACGGCGACCATCGCAGCGTAGCCCAAGGTGGCGCTTTGGCATGGCTGGACGAGCTCTTGCAACAGCATGGCATACACGACGCCAGTGGAGAAGCATGGTTACAAACTTACCCACGGGTACTGGGCTACACCTTCAAGCCTGTCAGTTTTTGGTATTGCCATCGCGCTGAAAACGACCAAGGCGGTGCTTTGCGTGCCATTGTGGCGGAAGTGAACAATACCTTCGGCGAAAAGCATTGTTACTTGTTGGATGCGCCCAGTTATGGCGAAAACCAATTTGCCAACAAAGTATTTCACGTCTCACCATTCAACCCGGTTACAGGTCAATACCGTTTTCGTTTTGATCAGCTCAACAGCGCGCAGGGCGCACAAGTTTCTGCCATTGTGGATTACTTCGAAGCAGCAGATGCAAAAGAAATCACACCCACACTGTGCACACGACTACAAGGCAATTTGCAGCCCATCACGCCACAAACATTGCGAAGCGCGTTTTGGCGCTACCCCGCCATGACGTGGGGCGTGATACTTCACATTCATTCACAAGCCTTGCGCTTGTGGTTAAAAAAAGTTCCGTTCTTCCACAAGCCTTCGCCACCCGAAGTGCTTGTATCTCGCTAAGTTTCTCGCTAATTGTGCAAGTTCATTTTTTATATGGATTGATGATGAATACAGCTACCTCTCCTTACCCTACAGTCACCAACACAGCCATCCCCAACACCGCGCGTTACGCTTTGCAGTTGCTTGAAAAGTTACAGCATGGCGTACTCACCGTTCATTTCCCTGATGGTTCAAGCCGCTATTTTGGTGACTACCACGTTCAAACAACTTCAGGCAATCCTGCACATTTCAGCGCCAGTATCACACTGCACAACTGGAATG
This sequence comes from Candidatus Aalborgiella aggregata, assembly GCA_016705065.1. Lineage (GTDB taxonomy): Bacteria > Pseudomonadota > Gammaproteobacteria > Burkholderiales > Burkholderiaceae_C > Aalborgiella > Aalborgiella aggregata. The sequence continues at coordinate 163,959 of JADIYY010000003.1, forward strand.
TATTTTCCGCCGCTTTGAAATCGGGCGACATTGGGTTTGCTGAAAGTTACATTGCTGGCGATTGGACCACGCCCAACCTCACCGAGCTGCTCAAACTCTTGAGCAGCAACCGGCAGGCTATCGATGCCATGGTGTTTGGCACTTGGTATGGGCGCTTGCTGTATCGCATCAAACACCTGCTGAACCACAACAGTCGCAGCAACAGCCGCAAAAATATCCATGCGCATTACGACTTGGGTAACGCGTTTTATCAACTGTGGTTGGATAAAACCATGAACTATTCGGGCGCATGGTATGAAGGTGATTTCACGCGTCCATTTGAACAAGCGCAAACCGCCAAAGTACAACGCGCCTTGCGCATGGCGGGCGTGAAGAGCGGCAGTCGTGTGCTGGAAATTGGATGCGGTTGGGGCGCTTTGGCAGAAGAAGCCACACGCGAATTCAAGGCCCAAATCGTTGGCGTCACGCTCAGCACCGAACAGTTGGACTATGCCAATGCCAGAATGCACAAATTGGGTATTGCGACCGGCCAAGGGCAGCAAGCCGATTTGCGTTTGCAAGACTACCGCGACATCAGCGATGCGCCGTTTGACGCCATCTGCTCCATCGAAATGGTGGAAGCGGTGGGTCAATCTTACTGGCCTGAATACTTCAAAACGGTCAACAAACTGTTGAAGCCCGGTGGCCGCGCTTGTATCCAAAGCATTGTGATACGCGATGATTTGTTTGAACGTTACGCCGCATCAACTGACTTTATTCAGCAATACATCTTCCCTGGTGGCTGCTTGCCCAGCCCACAAAAATTCCGTGAACAAGCCGAGCAGGCTGGCATGCAAGTGGTTGATGCCTTTGCTTTTGGTCCTGACTATGCCCAAACTTTGCGGGAATGGCGCAATGCATTTTTGGCGCAAAAAGAGCAAGTCGCCAAGCTGGGTTTTGATGCACGCTTCATGCACATTTGGGAATTTTATTTGGCTTATTGCGAAGCGGCGTTTGATACCGGCGATATCAACCTGATGCAATTCACTTTGCAAAAACCAGAGTAACAAGGGCATGAAGCGCGCTCAATTCGCACAGTTTTTATGCAGCTTGGTCATGTTGCATGGTGCCTATGGCATCGCGCAAACGCTGCCTCCCGAAATTCGGAGCACTTCACCAACTCTGGCTTTAACTGGTGAGTCCAAGTTGACTTTTTTTGGACTCGAAATCTACAAAGCCAGCTTGTGGCGCAATGCCAATTTTGTTGCCGATAACTATGCGCAGCATGAATTTGCTTTGGATCTGAATTACTTGCGTAATTTTCAGGGCAAAGACATTGCCAAACGCTCTATAGAAGAAATGCGCAGGCAAAGCAAGCTCGACGATGGTTTGTTGCAAAACTGGGAATTACAAATGCAAAAAGTATTCCCGAATGTTCAAGCGGGCGACAACATCACCGGCTTTCACCTGCCGGGTAAGGGCGCAAAATTTTGGCACAACGGCAAATTGCGCGGTGAAATCAATGATGTTGAGTTTGCCAAATACTTCTTCGGTATTTGGTTGTCTAAGCAAACCTCCGAGCCCAAAATGCGGCTGGCCTTGTTAGAGCCTAGGCCAAATTCTGATCGTGGTTTGAGTGAACGCAAGTGAGCACATATGAGTGATCCAAAGCCCATCACGCAAGCCGCTGATGATGCCATGACAGCAATGCCTTGGCACATTCAGGATGGTTTGCGCTACGGCTTGTTGGGTTTGCCACTGGCTTTTTGCGCTTTGCCTTTGTATGTCTTGATGCCCAATTTATACGCGCAACAATGGGGCGTTTCGCTGGCAGCCTTGGGGTTTTTATTGATGGGTGTGCGTTTATTTGATGCCTTGATTGACCCGTGGCTGGGTCGTTTATGCGACGGCTTGTATGCACAATCTGCAAGCGCATTGTTTCGAATCAGCACCTTGGCCTGTGTGGCCTTAAGCATTGGATTTACTGCTTTGTTTTCGCCCATGACGCACGATGCCAATGCGCTGTTGTGGTGGGCAGGTGCGGCGCTGGTGTTGACCTACACCGCTTACAGTTTTTTGAGTTTGGCCTACCATGCTTGGGGCGCGATGTTGGGCGGCGATGCCAATTTCCGCAGCCGTGTGGTGGCATGGCGCGAAAGTTTTGGATTGGTTGGCGTGTTGTTGGCAACGGTCACTCCCACTCTGGCCGGCATCACCGCCATGCAGGTCTTGTTTGTAGTGACTTTATGGCTTGGCTACGCCGCATGGCGCATGTCTACGCACCCAAATGGCTTGCTGGCAGTGACAGCACAGGCAACACCCACTTCATCGACGACGCCTGTTCGAACCTCACAAGATATGCGCTTGCCTTGGAAATATGCGGACTTCAGGCGCTTGTTGGCGGTTTATTTATTGAATGGCATTGCCAGCGCCATCCCAGCCACTTTGGTTTTGTTCTTTTTGCAAGACCGATTAGAAGCCAGTGTGGCGATGCAGTCTGCGGCCTTGGGCGTATATTTTTTGTTTGCTGCACTGTCTATGCCACTGTGGCTCAAGGCGGTTGCACGTTGGGGTTTGGTGCGGGTGTGGTTGTTTGGCATGCTTTTGTCAATTGCTGTGTTTGCGGGCGCGGGCGTTTTGGGTGCAGGTGACATTGCATGGTTTTTATTGGTGTGCGCTTTATCTGGCGCTGCACTGGGTAGCGACTTGACCGTGCCCACTGCCATGTTGGCTGGGCAAATACAAACACATGAACCCAAGCAACAAACCGCAGGTATTTATTTTGGGTGGTGGAACTTTGCCGGCAAGCTCAACTTGGCGTTGGCTGCAGGGTTGGCATTGCCACTTTTGGGTTTGCTGGGCTACGTACCCGGCGCGCGTGATGCACAGGCTTCACTCTTGTTAACACTGGCGTATTGCTTGCTGCCCTGTCTACTCAAAGCCGCTGCCGCCATCTTGCTGTATTTTTCTTTCATCAAAGCAAAGCCCTTAACGACCTTGCTGCCTGCTCAACCTGAAGCCGATCATTAAGTCCATCATTCATTTTTAAAACGAGACCACTCAACCATGACAACCCTATTTAAACGCTGCAGCACACTCTTGCTCATCAGCGCAATGGCTTTGCTGCAAGCCTGCAGCACACCACAGATCGATGACTATGCCAAAGAAAAACCAGTGCTTGAATTGGACAAATACTTCAATGGCACCTTGGATGCCTACGGCGTGTTCACCGACCGCTCTGGCCAAGTGGTGAAACGATTTACCGTGGTGATGGATTGCACTTGGAACGGCAACAGCGGCGTTTTAGACGAAGCCTTCACCTATTCTGACGGCACGAAACAGCGCCGTGTTTGGCGGCTGACGCGCCATGCAGATGGTCGTTTTACTGGTACGGCGGACGATGTGGTTGGCACAGCCAATGGACAACAACGCGGTAACGCTTTTTATTGGACCTACACACTTGCCTTACCAGTGGATGGCAACATCATCAACGTGCAGTTTGACGACTGGATGTATTTGATGAACGATAAAAGTGATGCTCAACAAAGCCAGCATGAGCAAATGGGGTGTGGGCTTAGGTGAAGTGACTTTGTCGTTTGTGAAACGTTAATGGGTACGATGTTATGAGCTTCCTCTTCGCACCCCTGAACCCACGCATAGAAGACTGGCGTGGTCAAACCGTTTGGCTGATAGGCGCATCCACAGGCATTGGCCGCGCCACCGCATCACTCTTGCATGCACGTGGCGCTCACGTGGTGGTATCGGCACGCAATGCCAGCGCACTGAATGAATTTGTGGCGCAGCATCCGCAAGCCACTGCACTGCCTTTGGATGTCACCGATGCTGCGGCGGTACAAGCTGCTGCATTGAAATTACAAGCCCAAGGTCGCTTGGATTGCGTGGTGTTCTGCGCGGGTCACTACCGCGCCATGAGCGCAACCAACATTGATCTGCCCGACATGCTGAAACACAACAGCATCAATTACATCGGTGCATTGCAAGTGCTGGCTGCGCTGGTACCCATTTTGCAAAACCAAGCTGTGTCCAAAACAGGTCAACGTGGTCACATCAGCTTGATAGGCAGTGTGGCTGGCTACCGTGGCTTACCACAAAGTTTGGCCTATGGCCCCACCAAAGCCGCTATTGCCAATTTGGCAGAGACACTGTACCTTGATTTGCACCCTAGCCAGATTGGTGTGTCTTTGATCAGCCCAGGTTTTGTGGACACACCTTTGACGCAACAAAACACCTTCAAAATGCCAGCACTGATGACGACCGAAGACGCTGCCCGCGCCATGCTACAAGGCTGGGCCAAAGGTGCGTTTGAAATACACTTTCCTAAAAAATTCACCTGCTGGATGAAAGTGCTGCGCGTCTTGCCCAACCGCCTATTTTTTGCGCTGGCAGGACGACTGAAACAAGCTTGAACCACACAGTCACATCGCAATCAACAATCAACCCACCTCGTTCAAATGAGTCATACGAACACCCACATCGAACGCATTGTCGATTTTTTTGAAAACCTCAATCCGCCCAAAGTCAGCAAACTCGGGTTGATCTACGCACCCGATGCGCGCTTCAAAGACCCGTTCAACGATGTACAAGGCACAGCCGCCATTCAAGCTATTTTTGAGCACATGTTTGTGCAAGTCGAAAACCCACGCTTCACCATCAAAGAGCGCATGCTTGACCAGCACCAGTGCTTTTTAACTTGGGAATTTCGCTTTAACTTCAAGTCTTTCAAGCAAGCACAAAGGCAGTGCATTCTGGGTGCCACGCATTTGGTGTTGAACGACGATGGTTTGATTACCTTGCACCGCGATTATTGGGATGCGGCTGAAGAACTGTATGAAAAAATTCCCATGCTGGGTGGTTTCATGCGCTGGCTGAAACAACGCGCTGGTTAGGTTGCGCTATGGTATCAATGCAAGCGTTTCACCCAATGATGCCGCCACGGCACGCACTCTGGCGGCCAGCATCAGCTGCCCAATTTGTATACCGCTTAAGTTCACTGAGTTTATTAGGTCTTTTTGGCCTCTAGCCGGCGTAATGATTGCCTGAGGTGCTATTAAATTAATAGCTCTCTGGGCGGTAACGGTTTGCGCGACTTGCAAGCTGTGCAACAAGCGCGTTGATTGCGGATAGCTGCTATCGGCATAGCCCAGCCTGCCACGCGCATCGCATTCGCAGGCCAACAGCACTTCAACAAAACGCGCGGGTTTGCGAAACGCATCGCAGCGCTCAAGCAGACGCACAATTGCCGCCGCACCCAGTTCATGGCTGCGGTGAATGTTGCCATGCTCACGCGCCACCACCAACGCCAAATCGCGGCAGTCGGTCGGTACGCGCCAGCGCGCGCACACCGCTTGCAATAATTTTTCGCTGCGCCCTTCATGCCCCAAATGGCGCGGCAACACATCCACAGGCGTGGTGCCTTTGCCAAAGTCGTGGCACAGGCAAGCAAAGCGCACAGGCAGGTTGGCGTTCAACCGTGCCGCCATGTCCAGCACCATCATCATGTGCACGCCGGTGTCGATTTCGGGGTGGTATTCGGCGCGTTGCGGCACGCCCCACAGCTTGTCGAGCTCGGGCAGTAAGCGCGCCAGCGCCCCGCATTCGCGCAGTACCTCAAACATGCGTGATGGTTGGTGCTCCATCAGCCCTTTGCTGATTTCTTGCCACACACGTTCGGGTACCAGCGCATCCACTTCACCGCTTTGCACCATCTCTTGCATCAGCTCCATAGTCTCTGCCGCCACTGTGAAGTCAGCAAAGCGTGCGGCAAATCGCGCCAATCGCAAAATGCGTACTGGGTCTTCGGCAAACGCATTGGATACATGGCGCAGCACTTTAGCGTCCAAATCGCGCGCACCGCCGTAGGGGTCAATCAATTTGCTGCGATCCAGTTGGAGTGTTTGTTGCTCAGAAAACTTTTGATTAAATTTACATGTATCCGGCATGTTTGCTGCCGAGATTGCTATGGAATTGATAGTTAAATCGCGCCGCGATAAATCGTCTTCCAGCGTCACATCGGGCGCTGCGTGAAACGCAAAGCCATGGTAACCCGGCGCAGTCTTGCGCTCTTGCCGCGCCAGCGCCACTTCTTCACGCGTGCTGGGATGTAGAAAAACAGGGAAGTCTTTGCCTACGGGCAAAAAGCCCGCAGATTGCAAAATTTTGGGAGTGGCACCCACGATGACCCAGTCTCTGTCCTGAACCGCCAGTCCCAACAAAGCATCCCGCACCGCCCCACCCACCATGTAGATTTCCATGGGGGTAGTTTAGCGGGTTCAAGGGGATTTAGACTTTGGTAGCTGTACCTGTGTAAATGATTGAACAGGTAACGTTTCCTAATGTGCCTACGCTGCTCAGCTGAACATTAAAAGTTGTTGCGCCAGGTGAAGTTGAACGAACAGCAATACTCGCTACAACGGTTACACCGTTGATAACCTGTGTTTCAGATAGCGTATAGCCACCATTGTCGCCGTCTACCGTACCTTTTGATTCACCTGCAGTAATTTCTCGTCCATTTTGTACAATTACATCAGTTCCACCCTCTATTGTGGCAGCGGAAGTACCACCACAGGTGTCTGTTGTCTTTGTAAATGTGCTGAAACTATAATTACCCGCAAAATTTGGTGTCGTGTCATCACCGCCCCCACCGCAAGCCACCAACACAGCCGCAATTGCTGCAACTGCCAAAAATTTAATGCGCTGAATCATCACTCTTCCTTAAATAAGTTAAAACTTAATTATCCAAGGAACAGGCATCAGATTTCGCCGTCAACCCATCATTTTTTTGAGTCTTGAGTGCGATAAGGCTCTTCAAAATCTAAGAAATCTTTTTCTGCCAAAGCATCTTGAATCCAGGCCGCTACGCTGGGCAAAGCGGTGACGCGGGCGACGTAGGCGGCTACAGGTTCGGGCAGTGGCAGGGTGTAGCTGTTGATGCGCATGCACACGGGGGCGAAGAAGGCGTCGGCTATGCTAAAGTTGCCAAACAGCATCGGGCCTTGGTACTTTTGTAATAAATCGCCCCACAGCTGTACCAAGCGTGCCAAGTCTTTTTGCACTTCGGGTTTCACACGCAAGGCCAGTTCACCAATTTCGGGCAAGCTGGCTTCTATGTTCATGGGGAAGTTGCTGCGCAGCGCATTGAAGCCTGAATGCATTTCAGCGCACACGGTGCGGGCACGGGCGCGCGCAACTTTGTCGGTGGGCCACAGGTTTTTTTCTGGGAACTGTTCGGCCAGGTATTCAGCAATCGCCAAGGTGTCCCAAATCGCCAAATCGCCATCGACCAACACCGGCACTTTGCCAATGGGGTTGATGGCGGTCATGGTCTTTTTGAATTGCGAATTGTCATCAAACGAATCAAAGCGCACCTTCACTTCTTCAAACGGAATGCCCGCTTGTTTCAACAGCACCCACGGACGCATGGACCACGAAGAATAATTTTTGTTGCCGATGTAGAGTTGCATGTTGTGCCTTTCTTCAATTGATTTTTCAAAGGGGTTTTTTGTTCATTTATTTTTGCTTGCCCAAATAGCTGGTCACGATGGTGCTCATTTTGTGCGGTGTGATACCTATTGACGATAAGCTTGGCAAATGACCTTGACTGATGTTGTCAACTTTCATCGAGTTGAAATTATCCAAGCTCATCAATGGCTCACCTGGCATCAATCCCATTGTCCACGCTTGAAGTTGTCCCAGCAACGAAGGCAATGCCCATACTGGTCTACCTTTACCTTGCGCTATGCCTGCAGCGCTTGCTGAGAATTGCACCAATTCTTTCAAGGTATACACATCGGGCCCACAAGCTTCTATGACTGTGTTGTCTACCGTGGGTTCTTGCAACAAACACTGCACGACCGCTTGTGCCACATCGTTGACCCAAACGGGTTGAAACTTTGTGGTGGCGCCAGCCAATGGCATGACTGGAAATATTTTTTGCAATCGTGCAAACAAATTCAAAAATTTATCTTCTTCGCCAAAAATGACACTAGGCCGCAGAATGGTCAAATCCAAACCTGCAGATTGCAAAACAGCCTCACCTCTGGCTTTGCTACGCTGGTACATGGAAGGCGCGTCCTGTGTTGCGCCCAAGGCGCTGACATGAACCAACCGGTTGATGTTTTCTTGCTGGCAAGCGTGTGCAATATTTCTGGGCAGTTCCACGTGGACGTGTTCAAACTTGGTTTCATTACCATGCAACACTGCAACCAGATTGACCACCGCATCGTGCCCTTTTAGTGCCGATTGCAGCGCCATCGAGTCATGCACATCACACGCCACAAGTTTCACCTGTTGCAATGAATGCAAATAGTGTGATGGGTTGATGTTGCGCGTGGGAACAGTGACTTGAATATTCAATTGTGATAACTTTTCACACACCCGCCGACCCACAAAACCAGTTCCACCCAAAACTGCTATTTTGTTGATTTTGTTCATCATATTATTTGTTGCATCAAGGGAGTTCTTTGTTCACTGGCGGCGCATCAGAACCCAATGGGCCGATCAAACCCAAACGTGCTTTGAGCGACTGCGCTTGCCCCGTCAAAATGGCGGCGTAGTTGGTGGTGTTGCTGAGCACTTTTTTAACGTAATCGCGCGTTTCGGCAAAGGGCACATTCTCGGCCCAAATGGCCGTTTCGACCACCGCACCATTGCGCCATACGCGAGGGCGATTGGGGCCCGCATTGTAGGCGGCAGCAGCCAGCGGCATGGAGCCTGCAAAGTCGTCCAACACCAATTTCAAATAGCCGGTGCCGATGGCGATGTTGGTCTCGCGGTCGGTGATTTGGTCGGCGGTGAAGTTGGTCAAGCCAATGCGCTTGGCGGTCCAACGGGCGGTGGCGGGCATCACTTGCATCAAGCCCGATGCGCCCACACCAGAACGTGCGTCCATGATGAAGCGGCTTTCTTGCCGTATCAGACCGTACACATAGGCAGGGTCCAAGCCGATTTCTTTGGCACGCTTGACCACAGATTGTTGAAACGGCATGGGGAAACGCTGGTCAAAATCGATGATTGATTTGGTGCGCTCGCTGGTGTTGATGCAGCGGTCCCACACTTCGCGCTGGCATGCCAAGTCTGCCGCGGCCAACAGTTCACGCTCGTCCATGCCACCCGGCGTGCCGCGTGGGTTGATTAAATTGGTGCTGTAGTTCCATTCGCGTACACCTTCGGAGCGTAAGCCAATGGCGATGGCGTGCAAGGCTTTTTGCAAGCCTTGGTTCAGGCGTGCGCTGGCTTTTTCGGCATCGCTTAAAGGCTCCGGCTTTGCCGGCACCGTGATTTTGCGACCCAATTCTTCCAGCGCCAATTGCTCGTAAAAACCACGCACCGATGCAATGGATTCAAACAAGGCATTGGCCGAAGCGAGTTCTTTGTTGGCCAAATAGGCACGTCCGCGCCAATAGGCCCAGATGGCTTCTTTTTGCGCATGGGTACTCATGGCGTCGATGGCCTTGGCCACAGCTGACCAATTTGGCTTGCTGTTCACACGCAATAGGGCGCGCACTTTCCAGCCCAAGGCGTCGTCGTTTAAATCGCTGTCTTTGGTGACGTTGGCAAAGTAGTTGGCGGCATTGCTGTTTTGGTTCAATGCGGCCAACTTGCCTATCGCGCCCCAAGTCCAGTTGCGTTGCTCGGTGCTGAAGCTGCCGCCTTTGGCGTTGAGCATGCTCGCTGCGCCATCGGCATTGCTGGACGCCAAACGAATGATGTCGAGCACGGTGTCTTCGTTGCGCGCTGATTTGCCGGCATTGGTGACGATTTGCAGTGCGTTGATGGCGGCGCGTTTGCGGTTGACTTCGGTAGCAATGCGGGCTTTGACAAACGCGTCGTGTGTTGTCATCAAGGGCGTGGCTGCATTGGGGTCATTGATCATTCGATCAGCGGCCAAATTACAGCCGTCATCGGCATCGCGAAGCGACCACCAATTTTTACGCACCAAGGCGACACGCTCAGCGGGTGTTGTGTTGGTAAGACTGGCTGTGCCTTGCAAATGATCGATCAAGAGCGCGTAGCATTGCACCTCTTTGTCATCGCGCATGCGGAATTTGCTGTAGTGCGCTGCAAAATTGCCCCAATCGCGTCGTTGCCCCAAGAGCAACAACCAATCGTTGCGCAAGCGGTCTTCTTGGTACGTGCCCGCATAGCGGCTTAAAAAACCTTGTACTTCTGTTTCAGAAGCATCTTCCAAGCGTGATTTCAACTCCCAATAAGCACCCCAAGCTTCTTGAGGATGCCCGCTGACTTGTGGCAAAAGACTGGTGAGTTTTGCTCTGTCCACCTTTTTAAAAGCTTGGCTCATCTCGACCAACACATTGTCAATGCGCGGGTTGGAAGTGATTTGTGCGTTTGCGACGCTGGTGAATGCAACAAATACCCCAGTCAAACACGCAGGGGCATAAAGTGCTGTCAAAATAGCCTTGAGAACAGCTTTGTTTAAGGTGTAATGTTTAACTCTGTTCGTCATGGATGAATAAAAAGCTTGCGAAACTTGTATTAGGGATTGTGATGGAAAAAATGACCGATAAAAGTGCTGTGAAAAGTGCAACACGTAAAGCACTGATAGAACAACGTTTGAATTTACCAGACAGACTACAACGTGCCGCACTTTTACAAAGTGTGATGCGCATTTGGCTGTTTGACAAACCTGACACCATCATAGGCGCTTATTGGCCCATCAAAGGAGAATTTGACCCTTTGCCTGCGCTGTACCGCTGGCAAGAAGATGCAATCTCGCAAAGTCCAGCATCGGAATATGTGCCAGAGGGTGATTTGTCTTCGCCTATTGATGATGCCATTGAGACGCAGTTGGCGACGCAATCACTGGCGAGCCGCTCGCCCCGCAAAATTGGATTGCCCGTAGTGGACAAAGTGCACAAGACCTTGGTGTTTCATGCCTGGTATCCCGGCTGCCCGATGGAAGAAGACGCCTACGGCATCCCCAAACCCAAAGGCACCGAAGTGGTGGTGCCGACTTTGTTGTTTGTGCCTTGCGTGGGTTATGGGCCAAACGGCTACCGTTTGGGCTATGGCGGTGGTTTTTATGACCGCACCTTGGCAACCCTGCAACCGCAACCCAACACGGTAGGATTGGGCTACAGCAACGGCTGGCTGCCTGATTTCATAGCCGAGCCGCACGATATACCGCTGCATGCCATTTTGAGTGACACCGGTGTGGTGTGGCAGGACTGAGCTGCGTTTATTCAGCCAGCTTGCGCATCAAGCCATGGGTCGAAGCATCCAAACCTGACAGGTCTCCCGTTTGAAAGCGCTTTTCAATATCGGTGGCCAAGGCTTTGCCAAGTTCCACGCCCCATTGATCAAAACTGTTGATGCCCCACACGCTGCCAGCGACAAAAGTGCGGTGTTCATAGAGCGCAATCAGCGCACCCAGGCTGGCGGGCGTTAAGTCGTCTAAAAGGAGCGTGGTACTGGGACGATTGCCAGGGAAATGTTTGTGCCCATTGGGGTCGGTTTTGCCCAACATCAGCGCCTGTGACTGTGCCAGCGCATTGGCCAACAGTTTTTCTTGATGCCCCGCCAAGCCATGTCGTTCGCGCTTGACCACTACAAATTCAACTGGCACAGTATCTGAACCTTGGTGCAATACCTGAAAGAAAGTATGCTGCCCATCGGTACCAGGCTCACCCCACACAAGCGTGGCCGTGGCGAATGGCAAGACTTCGCCCTTGGCATCAACCCGCTTGCCATTGCTTTCCATATCCAGTTGCTGCAGGTATGCGGGTAAGCGTTTCAATGCACTGTGGTACGGTGCTACACAACGGCTGGTAAATCCATGAAAATTGCGGTACCACACATCCAATAGCCCTAAGCGAACCGGCAAGTTATGCGTCAATGGCGCAGTGCAAAAATGCGCATCCATCTGTGCTGCGCCTGCCAATAAATCTCTGAAATTTTGCTCGCCAATCGCAATGGCAATCGGCAAACCAATGGCAGACCACAGAGAATAACGCCCACCCACCCAGTCCCAAAAGCCAAAGGTGGTGCTGATGCCAAATGCTTGTGCGGCTTTGACATTGCTGGTCAGCGCCACAAAATGCCTGGCGATACCTTTGTCCGCCACACTTAATTCAGATTTTTTTGGATAATTTGCGGCAAACCATGCCTTGGCAGAGTGCGCATTGGTGATGGTTTCAAGTGTCGTGAACGACTTGGACGAAACGATGAACAAGGTGTTTTCGGCTTTGAGCTGTTTCAGCACAGCCGCCAGTTCAGCGCCATCCACATTGGACACAAAATGCAGGCGCTTGCCCGTCGTCGCAAAAGCATCAAGTGCCTGAGTCACCATGCGCGGCCCATTGTCAGAACCGCCGATACCAATATTGACAATGTCGGTGAACTGCGCATCGGCACGAATGTGTTCGGCGAACGCCAGCATGGACGATAGAGTTTGCTGCACCTCATCAGAGTTGGACTTGCCAACACCTGTAGCATCGTTATTAGCTATATTATTCATAGCAACATAGGCAGTATTTATGCCGGCTACAAGCTGATTTTCAAAAAATTTATGGCCAGCAGACGGGCGTCGGAGCAGCCAGTGCATGGCGGCGCGGTTTTCGGTATTGTTGACCGCACTGCCCGCAAACATGGCATCACGGTGTGCTTCAATGCCGCACTGCTTTGCTAAATCGATGAGCAAATTTTGGGTGGTGGCATCCAGTCGGTTTTTTGACAAATCGGCGAACACATGGGGCGCTGCTTGGCTGAAATTTTCAAAGCGAGTCGCATCTTGCGCGAAGGCATCGCGCACATCAAAGTCTTTGACGCTGTTTTGGTAGTGGGCGTGCAAAGCGGCCCAAGCGGGCGTGCGGTCACAGCGCGTACGGTCTTCAAATTTCATTCGCCTAAATATAACTGAATTTGTTCAGCTCAATTCTTCGGCTCAATTGATCAGCTTAGTTGGCTACAACAACCGATACCCCATGTGGGGCGAGTTGGAGGTGGACGACTTGCCCCAATTGCAACACATCGGTTAAATCGGGCGACACCACAAAAATACTGCCCAATTCGGTATCAAAGGTGTATTCGTAGTTGTTGCCCAAATAGGCCAACTTGATCAATTTGGCAGGCATGCCTACACCGCTCTTTTCAATGTGCCACGCTTCAGGACGCACCGCCACTTTGATTTTGCCGGCTGGTATCGCGTTGCGAGGTGTGATGCGCATGGATCCGACCTTGACCTGACCTCCCTCAGTCGGCTCTGCGGGAAACAGCATCGCTTCACCCATGAAGCCAGCGACAAACTCACTTTGCGGACGTTCATACAAATCTTGCGGTGTGCCGCGTTGCGCAATGATGCCGTGGTCCATCACAATGATTTGATCGCTCACGGCCAAAGCTTCGCTTTGGTCATGCGTGACATACGCCACCGTGAGGTTCAAGCGCTGTTGCAAACCGCGAATTTCTTCGCGCATTTCACGTCGCAAGCGGGCGTCTAAATTGGAGAGCGGTTCATCGAATAACAAAACTCCCGGCTCTAAAACCAAAGCGCGCGCCAAAGCCACACGCTGTTGCTGACCGCCAGACAACTCGCTGGGTAAGCGCTCATTAAATCCCGTCAAGCCCACGTTTTTCAAGGCATCGCTGGCTTTGGTTTGCGCTTCGTCTTTGCTAATGCCTGACATTTTGAGTCCATACATCACGTTATCTAACACGCTCATATGAGGAAAGAGCGCGTAGCTCTGGAACATCATGCTCACATTGCGCTCTGCTGGTCCCAGTGTGGTGACGTCTTTGCCGTCCATGATGATTTGCCCACTGGTGGGTGACTCTAAGCCCGCAATCATGCGCAGCGTGGTGGTTTTACCGCAACCCGATGGCCCCAAAATGGTTGTCAAACTGCCTTTGGGAATTTCAAATGAAATGCTGTCAACAGCCAAGGATGCAGCTTTGTCCGTACCGTATCGCTTGCTGATGTTTTTGAATTCAACGCCTTTGTTCATAGTGTTCTCTTAAATATGCCCTCAATCGGCTAATGGGCTGCAAGGGCAGTCGCTGGCGTACCCGCTTTGCGACGACCCAATTTGCGCTCACCGACCAAAAATTGAATCAGCGCTATCGCCAGCGACATCAAAATGATCAGCACAGTGCAATAGGCCAATGCCACACCATAGTCGCCATTGCCAACGCGGCCAATGATGTAGGTGGTGGCCAATTCATTCTCGGCGGTGACCAAGAAAATCACCGCACTGACGGTGGTCATGGCGCGTACAAAACTGTACACCAAGGCCGCTACCAGTGCAGGTTTAAGCAATGGCAAAACCACTTTGAAAAGAGTTTGCGCCGTCGATGCGCGCAACATCAGTGAGGCTTCGTCCAATGATTTATCCAACTGTTTGAACGCCGCAGTGCCTGCCCGCACCCCCACAGGTAAATTGCGAAACATAAAACACAGCACAATGACTAAGCCTGTACCTGTTAATTCGACAGGCGGTACATTAAAGGCCAATATATAACTCACCCCCAACACCGTCCCGGGTATGGCGAAAGCCAACAAGGCAGCAAATTCAAACAGCCCCTGCCCTTTGAATTCGGTACGCGCCAAGATGTAGGCAATCAACAAACCGACAGCCGCCGTCATGGGTGCAGATATGCCCGCCAATTTAATGGTGGTGAAGAACGAGCTCCATGCGGTGCCAGCCCACACCATGCCAAATTCACCCCATTCAATACCAAAAGCCGTTTTGAAGTGCGACAAGGTGAAGGTGTAATCGCGACCCCAAGTCTGAACAAAACCACCTGCAAAAGCAAATAAATACACGACAACAGTAAAGGCCAGCCACGGATAGACCACAGCATTGAGTGTTCTGCGCACACTGTCGGGTAGCACCATGGCAATACCCGCATCGCCTTTGCCGCTCACCGTGGTGTAATTTTGCTTACCCAATAAACCGCGCTGCAATGCGAATACCAATAAGGCAAACACCGTCAATATCCAAGCCAAGGATGCCGCGCGACCTTGGTCATATTGCGCACCCACAATGGCAAAAAAGATGTCGGTAGACAACACCGCAAACTGCCCACCCACCACAATGGGGTTGCCAAAATCTGCCATGCTTTCAATAAAACCTACTAAAAAAGCGTTGGCCAAACCGGGCTTGAGCAAAGGCAGGGTGATGGTGAAAAAAGTTTGTTTGCGATTGGCACGCAGCGTTTGTGCGGCCTCTTCTAAACTGGGCGCAATGCCTTGCACCACGCCACGCATGATCATGAATGCGATGGGTGTAAAGGCAAATGTTTGGGCAATCCAGACACCAAACCAACCGTAAAACCACCTCCCAGGTGGTATGCCAAACGCATATTCCAAAAATTGATTGACGATGCCGGCGCGACCAAACAACAAAATCAAACCCAAACCGACGACGAATGGTGGTGTGATGATGGGCAATAATGCAATCACACGCAAAGGCGTTTGTATGCGTGGCCCCGCACTGCGCTCAGCCATCAGCGCCATCATGGTTCCCAATACGGTGGTTGTGGCCGCTGTCATCAAGCCCAAAAACAATGTGTTCCACGCGACACCACAACGCTGACCACCTGCCAAACAATTCAAGCCCCATATGCGTTCATTGCCGATGCGTTCAAAAATTGCCGTGAATGACCACTTGCCCTCTTCGGTTAAAAACGCACCGTACAGCGCTTTGGAAACCGGAAACGCAATGAACATCAGCAACAAAACGGTGCAACTCAAAACAGCTGATGCGATGAACAAATCGCCTTTAAAAAAGCCGCGTCGCGCTATGCCAAAGGCACTGATCATCACCAATGCGAGCAGCACCACAAATGCGCCGATGCCAATGCCAAATTGATTCAACGCCAGTTCGCCAAACTGCGTATTGAATGCTTCAAATTGCCAACCTTTTGCGCCAATTAAAAATCCACTGACCAACAGACCTAAAAAACCAATACCACCACCCGCCATGAACCAATTGCCCTGCGTTTTGCCCGCTGGCACTGCCAAACCCATCGCCGCAATGATCAGACCGACCAAACCGATGAGCAACCATTTTCTGCCGTAGGTCAAGGCTTGTACCAAACCGTTTGCAGTTTCACTACCACCAAATATTTGAGGCAGGACACTGTACCAAGCGGTGTCTTGAATGGCATACCAAGGCAATAGCACAAACGCCAATAAGCCGAGCACCAGCCACAGACGAATCGCTTTATTGGGGTTTTTATTCACGGTTGCTTGTTTCAAACAAATGAGCGCATAACCCGCTAAAGTTATGCGCTCAACACCTTAGCTTTATCAAGTTAACGAGGCAAAGAATTCACTTCTTTTTCCCACTTGGCAATCAAACGACGACGTTCTGCCGACGCGCCATACTTGGCATAGTCGTAATTGATGAATTTGATCTTTTTGAAATCAGGAATTCTCGAATCATTCTTCGCATTCTTGTTAGATGGCAATTGGAACTGCTTGGCTGCAGCGGCCATTTCTTGCGCCGCCGGTGTTAAAGCCCATTCGTAAAACTTCTTGGCTTCTTCTAAATTGCGCGCACCTTTGATGATGCTCATCGAACCAATCTCAGCACCTGTTCCGTCTGCAGGTGTGATGGTTTCGATAGGGAAACCGGCTATCTTTTCACCTGGTCCATCATGCACAAAGCTGATAGATACAGTGGTTTCTCCACGTGCTGCTGCTTTGATGGGTCCTGTGCCGCTGCGTGTGTATTGGCTGATATTTTTATGTAGCTTTTTCATGTATTCAAACGCTTGGTCTTCGCCCATCAACTGCACCAATGTAGCCACCATGGTGTAAGCCGTTCCGCTGGATGCTGGGTTGGCCACTTGAATTTCACCCTTGAGTGCAGAGTTCAGCAAATCAGCCCATGTTTTCGGTACGGAAAGTTTTTTCTTGGCCAATAATTCGGTGTTGTATCCAAAACCCAAAGGCCCAGAATAGATACCTACGGTTCTGTATTTCGATTGCTCGGCTTGTTTTTGCGCCCATGTGTGCAACATCGACATGGAAGGCGATTTGTATTCCAAAGACAAACCTTGCTCAGCTGCTTGCAAATGGGGATCACCTGTACCGCCAAACCAAATATCGGTTTTGGGATTGTCTTTTTCAGCAATCAATTGAGCCAAAGCTTCGCCAGAGCCTTTCATGGAAATGTTGATTTTCACGCCTTTGGCCTTGCCGTAGACCGTGCCAAGCATGTTGCACCACTCGGCTTGTACCGAACAAATCACATTCACTGTTTGAGCTTGTGTTGCAGCACTTAAAGCCACGAATGCAGCAGCTACCCATATTTTTTTCATTGTCTCCCCAATCCCATCAGTTGTATTTCAGCATGCTGATGATACTTAATCGAATTGAAGCGGTGAATAGGGAATTACGCTAAGCGATACAGAAAACTTCCGATGGTGTGCAGAACACGTTACAGACGATTTTCCTGTACCGCATGGCATGCTACTTTAGTACCAGCCATGTCGATCATTTCGGGACGTTCAGCTTTGCAACGTTCGTTGGCATGTGGGCATCTGGGGTTGAATGCACAACCTGATGGCGGATTCAAGGGGTTGGGCACCTCGCCTTGTACTGGTGTTCGGGCACGGCCAGTGTCGTGCATTTTCGGAATCGCATCGAGCAGCATTTTGGTATAGGGATGCAAGGGTCGATCAAACAAGGTGTGTTTGTCCGCAAGCTCGACCAAACGCCCTAGGTACATCACACCCACTCGGTCACTTACATGACGCACAACAGCCAAGTTGTGACTGATGAACAAATAGGTGAGGCCTTGCGTGTTTTGCAAATCTTTCATGATGTTCAGTACTTGCGCTTGCACACTCACATCCAAAGCGCTGGTAGGTTCGTCACAAACCAAAAATTCTGGCTGTGTTGCCAAGGCACGCGCAATGGAAATGCGCTGGCGCTGCCCACCCGAAAACTGGTGTGGGTATTTGGGCATGTCCAGAGGGCTCAACCCCACTGAACTCAACAATTCACCCACACGTGCACTCAATGCAGCTTCATCTTTGATGATGCCATGCTCTATCAAGGGCTCAGCGACGATGTCTCGCACCCGCCAACGTGGATTGAGCGATGCATAAGGGTCTTGGAATATCATTTGAATGCGCGCACGCAAATTCAATTCATCTGCGCTCTTATAAGTTGCATGCGCATCTTTGCCATCAAATGTGAAACTGCCGCGCGTGGGTGAATAAAGACCGACCATCAAGCGCGCGACGGTGCTCTTGCCACAACCCGATTCGCCCACCAAGGCCAATGTTTTGCCTTTTTCAATTTCGAAACTTACGCCATCGACGGCATGCAATTTGAGCCTAGGCTTGCGTTCTATCACGCGCGTCAACCACGGGGGCGACACATCGAAATCCATCGCGATGTCTTGCACTTGAACAAGCGCTTTGCTTGGCTTGCTCATTGAGTGACCTCATGCTTTTGAGTTTCAACTTGATTTGACAACAACCAGCAAGCTGCTTGGGTTGCACCCGCACTTTCCAGCTTAGGTCGCTCTTCTCGACAGCGATCAAATGCTTGGGAACAACGAGGATTGAAGGCACAGCCTTTCGGAATGGCATTTAATCGCGGCATGGAACCTTCAATTTGATGCAGTCTCTCAACGTCAACGCTGATGTCTGGAATGGCAGCCATCAAGCCAGCGGAATACGGGTGTGCAGGGTGATTGATGACCTCGTGGACAGGGCCTATTTCTACTATGCGCCCTGCATACATCACGGCCACACGGTCACAAGTCTCAGCGATTACGCCCATGTCATGGGTAATGAGCATGACGGCTGCGCCACGTTTTTTGCAAATTTCTTTTAGCAAACCTATGATTTGCGCCTGAATAGACACATCAAGCGCAGTTGTGGGTTCGTCTGCCACGACCAACATAGGCTCGGCTGCCAGTGCCAATGCAATGACCACACGTTGTCGCATGCCACCGCTGAATTGATGCGGATATTGATCAATACGTTGCTCAGCCGCTGGTATGCCGGTGTCTTGCAACAATGCAATCGCTCTTTGCCTGGCTTCGGCTTTGCTCAAAGGCAAGTGCGCCAAAATGGTTTCTGTGAGCTGTTGGCCAATTGTGTACAAGGGATTCAGCGAGGTCAGTGGGTCCTGAAAAATTGCTCCAATCTGTTTGCCGCGAATATGCCGCATCTGTTCGTGCGCCAAATGGTCGATGCGTTTTCCTTGTAATAGTATTTCGCCCCCAGCAACACGGCCTGGAGGTTCCAGCAAGCCAATGATGGCTGCACCAGTCAATGATTTGCCTGCACCAGATTCTCCTACAACGCCCAATATCTCCCCTGCGGCCAAATCAAACGAAACGCCGTCCAGTGCACGCAGTGTTCCGTGCCGACTGGGAAATTCAACAATTAAATTCTTGACTTCAAGTAGTGGTGACATGCTCAGTACGTTTTTATTGCAGTTTTGGATTCAAGGCATCGCGTAACCAGTCGCCGAGTAAATTCACACTCAGCGCAATGACTACCAACATCAAACCCGGGAAGGCAGCAATCCACCATTCGCCTGAAAACAAGTAATCATTGCCAACGCGTATCAATGTACCTAAGGATGGTGCAGTTGGAGGTGCGCCGACGCCCAAAAACGACAATGTGGCCTCGGTAATGATGGCTGTTGCGACTTGTATGGTCGCTAACACGAGTACGGGACCAAGCACATTAGGCAGTACATGCTTGCGCATGATACGAAAAGGATGCACTCCCGTCACGCGCGCGGCTTGCACATATTCTTTGTTGCGCTCCACCATGGTCGTTCCGCGCACAGTTCGTGCATATTGAACCCAACCTGTCAGCGTGATGGATAAAACCAAGACACCCAAAGCCAATGTATCAGGCGCATTGGGGAATAGCGCGCGACCTACCCCAGCAATCAAAAGTGCCACCAGAATTGCCGGGAAAGACAGCATCACATCACACAAACGCATCAAAAAGGTGTCGACCCACCCACCCAAAAACCCTGCCAGCAAACCCAGACTGACACCGATGAGTACCGACAGAATCACCGACAAAACACCAACAGCCAAGGATATTCTGGCGCCATACATCAAGGCAGACAAAATATCACGGCCTTGATCATCTGTGCCAAGCCAGTATTTACCACTGCCCTCTGGGTACCACGCGGGCGGCAGTCGCGCATCGCCCAACTCCAAAGTTGTCAAGTCAAACGGATTGTGCGGTGCTACCCATCCTGCAAATACCGCACAAAACACACACAACAATGCAACGATGGCGGCCGCAATGGCAACTGGGGAGTTGCGAAAACTATAGCCTACATCCCCATTCCACCATTGTTGCAGTGCACGCATGGTTTATTTTGCAGCCTTATTCACTTTGATGAATTTCCAGGGCATGTAATTGTCTGGATACTGTACAACTTCAACAGATTTTTTGGAACCCCAGCTCAAAGCTTGTTGGTGCAAAGGCAAGTGACCAACATCATCTTGGTGAATTTTGATGGCTTCGCGAATCATGGCATCACGCTTGGTTTGATCGATTTCAGAAGCGAGCTTAGTGGTCAAATCATCCACCTTTGGATTGCTGTAGGCACCCAAGTTAAATTGACCGCGACCACCATCGCCAGGGGAAGACATGATTGGGTAAAGCACGTTGTGCGCATCACCCGTTGAACTGGTCCAACCCAACATATAAAAGCTGGTGTTACGGCTCAGCACTTTAGGGAAATAGGTTCCTTTGGTTTCAGCCTCAAGGTTCACCTTGACACCAATTTTTGACAAATTGGCAGCCACAGCTTGGCAAATTTCGCCGTCGTTCACATAGCGGTCATTTGGGCAATTCAACTTCACCTCAAACCCAGCTCCATAACCCGCATCAGCAAGCAGCTTTTTAGCTGCTTCTACATCATAGGGAAAACGGGTCGCCAAGTCTGCTGCATAACCCTTCACTTGTGGTGGTATCAGCGTTGCAGAAGGCACTGCCGCACCGCGCATGACTGTTTTCTTAATGCCTTCTATGTCAATCGCTTGATAAAAGGCTTTGCGTACACGTACGTCTTTGAAAGGGTTTTTGCCTTTCACGCTGGAATATTGCAATTCATCGCGTTTTTGGTCCATGCCCAAGAATATGATGCGCGACTCTGGGCCTTGCAACACTTTGAGATTGGGGTTGCCATTCACACGCGCCACGTCTTGTACTGGCACGGGTTCCATGACATCGATCTCACCTGACAACAAAGCCGCTACACGGGTGCTGTCATTGCCAATCGGTGTAAAGATCACTTCTTCCACATTGCCTTCAAATTTACCCCAATAGTTGCCGTTGCGTGTAAAGGTGGAGCGAACATTGGGTTGGCGCTCACGTGCGCGGTAGGGGCCTGTGCCGTTGGCTTTGAAAGATGCGATGTTCTCAATGCCTTTGCGCCTGTCCACGGGTTTGGTAGAACCATTCGATTCACACCATTTTTTGCTCATGATCATCCAGCTGTATAGGCGCTCGGGCAAAATCGGAAAGGGTGCTGTGAGCACAAAGTCAACGGCGTGGTCGTTGATCTTCACGATTTCTTTAATTTGACCCACATAGCTCTTCATATCAGAGCCATCGCCCTTGCTACGCTCATAGCTGAATATGACATCATCAGCGGTGAAGGGTGTGCCGTCGTGAAATTTGACATTCTTGCGCAGATTGAAACGCCAAACTGTTGGGGACGTTTGCTTCCAATCTGTTGCCAAGGCGGGTTCAAGCTTGTAATTACGATCGCGATAAACCAGTCCTTCATAGACATTGCCCACCACTGACAGTTGCAGCGATTCATTCAACGAGTGTGGGTCTAACGACAGCGCATCACCTTGGTTCGCCACACGCAGCGTGGCAGCATTTGCGTTTTGAATTACCGCTAAATTAATAGCAGTACAGGCAACAATTACGCTGGCAGTAGCCGTTTTTTTCATAAATTTCATGTTACTTCTCCTTTTAAATCTATCACTTACAAAATCAATTCTCTATCGCTTTAATTTTCTTTATGTACCAAAGGCATGGCCTCTTCTATCAAACTGGCATACAAAGCACTGCCCAGTGGCAACACATCGTCATTAAAATCATAACGGTTGTTGTGCAGCATACATCCATTCACGTTGCCTTGCCCTAAACGCATGTAAGCCCCAGGCACCACTTGCAGCATGAATGAAAAGTCTTCCCCACCCATGCTCGGTGGCATGTTCCGAATCACCCTGCTCTCCCCAACCAATTTCGCAGCCACATTGGCCGCAAATTCGGTTTCTGGTTCGGTGTTAACAGTTGCTGGGTAAACACGTTCGTAATTCAACTCAGCGCTTGCTCCAAAACCAGCAGCAATTGATTCGCACAAAGATCGCAGCCTGCTTTCGACTTTATCTTGCATGCTTTCATGGTAGGTGCGGACTGTGCCAACCAAGGTCACGCTGCCAGGTATCACACTCATGGCACCCGGATTACCACCATGGATGGAGCAAATGCTGAGAACCACTTGCTCAATCGCTGCCACATTGCGTGACACAATACTTTGTGCCGCGGTGATGATGTGCGCCGCCACCAACACAGGATCAACGCCATTCTGTGGTCGCGCACCGTGTCCGCCTTTGCCGGTTACGACAATCTCAATTCGGTCTACCGCAGCTTGCATAGGGCCGGGAGTTAAGCCAATGATGCCAACAGGCGTTTCTGGCGAGTTGTGAATAGCGAATGCCGCCTGTGCTGGATATTGGTCAAACAAACCGTCTTGAATCATGGCGCGTGCACCTGCAAAGCCTTCTTCGCCGGGTTGAAATACCAAAATCGCTGTGCCATCAAAATTGCGTGTTTCGGCCAAATAGCGTGCAGCCCCCACCAGCATCGCGGTATGGCCGTCATGTCCACACGCATGCATCAGTCCCGTTTTGCTGGACTTCCAAGCACAGTCGTTTTGCTCTATCAAAGGCAAGGCATCCATGTCGGCCCGCAATGCAATCATTTGATTCCGAGTATTGGTTTTACCATGCACCACTGCAACCACGCCTGTTTTGCCAAAACCTGTTTGAATCTCATCAACACCGCATAACGCCATGGCTTGTTTGACGCGGCCAGAGGTATAAACTTCTTCAAAACCCAATTCGGGATGCGCATGTAAATCACGTCTGAATGCAGTGAGCTCTGGATGAAACTGTGCAATGTGAGCAAACGCGCGGCCGTGCGCTGAAGCCATGTTGAACTGCTGCATCAATGACCACTTCCAGTACTGAAACTCAAACGTGGATCTACTACAAAGTACAGCAGATCAACCGCCAAATTGATAACAACAAATATCAGTGCTGTTAAACACAAATAGGCGGCCATGACCGGAATATCGGCGAATGTGACGGCCTGTATAAATAACAAACCCATGCCAGGCCATTGAAATACGGTTTCAGTGATGATGGCAAAGGCTATCAATGCGCCTAATTGCAATCCCGTTATGGTCATCACTGGGACCAAGGTATTTTTGAGTGCATGCCCAAAGTGAATGGCGCGGTTTGACAAACCTCTAGCACGTGCGAACTTGATATAGTCAGTGCGCAACACTTCCAACATTTCAGCACGGACTAGGCGCATGATGAGTGTCAATTGGAAAATGGTCAGGGTGATGGCAGGTAATATCAAATGCTTCAAGCCATCCCAAGTTAAAAAGCCTGTACTCCACCAACCTATTTGCACCGTTTCGCCTCGACCAAAGCTAGGCAGCCAGCCCAACCACACTGAAAAAACCAAGATAAGCAAAATGCCAATCAAAAAGGTAGGTAAAGAAACACCCAAAAGCGACATAGTCATCATGGTTTGGGTGGCAAAGGTGCCACGTCGCAGCGCAGCATAAACGCCCATAGGCACACCCACAATGAGGGCCAGCATCGCGGCCGCTAGCGATAACTCAATCGTTGCCGGAAAACGTTCACCAATGAGTCGCGACACTTTCGCCCCTTGCCGCAAACTGATGCCGAAGTCACCTTGGACAGCATTGCCAAGAAAATGCCAATACTGCACCACAAAAGGTTTATCCAAACGCAAATCCGCACGCAGTTGCGCAATTTGCTCCGGCAATGCTTCTACACCCAGCATGGAGTGCACAGGGTCACCCACATACTGAAACAGCATGAACGAAATGAAGCCTACCGACACCATCACAATCAAGGATTGAAAGAGTCGGCGTATGATAAAAGCGAACATCTGCGGCGTCTATCTTGCTTTAATTGACCTTCACCAAACGCCAATCAATTCGATTGTCTGCGCGATGAACCAAGTCAATGTTTTTCTTCATTGCCCATGGAATAATTTGATTGTGCAAAGGTAAATGCGACACATCTTCATGTGACAAAACCAATGCTTTCTCAATCAAGTTGCGACGCAAATCGGCATCAGTTTCCTTCTTGATGCGCTCTACCAAAGCATCCATTTGTGGATTGGAATACCGACCAACGTTGTAATTACCGTCTCCGCCAGCGCCTACTGAGCGCACCAAAGATTGCAAGCTGTACAAAGCATCGAATGTTGGCACACCCCAACCAAGCATATAAATACTGGCTTCATAACGCTGGATCATTGGGAAATAAGTCACCAAGGGTTGCGTGCGCAATTTTGCTTTCACCCCCACTTTTGACCACATGGCTGTGATGGCTTGGCATATTTCTTCGTCATTGATGTAGCGGTTATTTGGACAAGCAAAATCAACCTCAAAACCATCTTTGTAGCCCGCATCTGCTAATAGTTTTTGTGATGCTTTGATATCGAATGGATGACGTGCATCGGCTTTTTTAGTCCAACCATTCACTTGGGGCGCGATCAAGGTGCCAGTCGGTTGGCTTAATCCACGCATGGTGACACGATTCAGCGTACTGATATCAATCGCTTGGTAAAGCGCTTTGCGGACACGCACATCCTTCAGCGGGTTTTTGCCTTTCACATTGGAACCTGGAAGTTCATCACGGAATTGATCCATGCCCAAGAAAATGGTACGGTTCTCAGCACCATCCAACACTTTTAGATTGGGCGTGTTGCGAATGCGTGTTAAATCTTGCAGATTAGGGTCTAGCACCATATCAACTTCACCAGACAATATTGCTGCCACGCGTGTTGCTTCAGATTTCACGGGCGTGTAGACAATTTCTGTCAAGTTCCCTTCCATCTTCCCCCACCAATTGGGATTGCGCTTCAACACTAATTTTTGATCTGGTTGCCAACTGTCAACTACAAAGGGACCTGTTCCCATAGCATTCCGGTGTGCAAAGTTTTCATCTTTAGTTTTACTGTCTTTTGGCTCTACCGATTTATTTTTTTCAGCCCACGCTTTGCTCATCACACGCAATTCTGTCAACTGATTCAAAATCACCGGGTTGGCGGCCTTCATCAGAATATCAATGGTGTTTGCATCTACTTTGACTACCTTGTCTATGCCCTGTGTGTAGACGCCGAAGTTGGATGTTTTGGACATGGCGCGATGGATAGAGAAAATCACATCTTCGGCTTCTAATGCGCTGCCATCACTGAACTTGACACCTTTGCGCAGTGTCACACGCAGTTGAGTAGGGGTTAGCAACTTCCATTCGGTTGCCAATTGTGGCTCCACTTTGAAAGTGCGGCTGTTGTAATACACAAGTGATTCAAATAAGGCCGCATGAACTCCATTACCCAATGCATTATTCTGTGAGTGAATATCTAAAGTGGGAATATCACTGGCACTGGTCCACTTGAATGTTTTTGCGTAAGCACCTTGCATAGCCAAGATTGCCATGGCCAAGACTGCGAGTTTGGTTTTCATACAGATCTCCTTCATTCAAAAAACGCTGATTTCGAAAACCTAGACTATGCCACAGATAGGAACCAATGCTGTTAGGTGCTTTCCCTCATGCAAAAAGTCTCTTTATTTCCTAAGTGTAGAAGGGATTTCGCTACTTCACAATAAAACTGGGCGCCCCATACCAAGCTGTGGTTTGTGATTTGGTGTTGTCACTGTCTGTCATCAAAGCGATGCGCAATAGTTTGCCCGGTTTTTCACCAAAGGCTTTTTCAAAATCCACACCAATATCTCGCTCGTAATCCATCCATTTGTTCAAATTTACGCTACCGGTTTCGATCACAATGTTACGGACTCTATCTGTACGCTGACCCAAAATGACACTGCCTAAAGGTTGTTGCTTGCTCCATAAATACACCAACGTGGCATAGGGTAAAGGCTCACCTAAGAGCAGATTTGCCATTTCGGAAACCAAAGCGTTTTTTGCAGAAAATTTACTGCGATCGCCCTCAAACGTAAGAAACACGCGCACAGGCGAATCGTCTAGTTCTGGCACTGTGACATCTGCATCCAATAAATGTGCAGGCACTTTCCATGAAAATTTCAGCTTACCAATTTGTTTCGCATCGATGTTGATGTCAGAGCGTATTGCGCTGGATGTGCTCTGCGAGCTGGCCCAAATAGCATCGCGCCCATCTTCATGCGCTATTTTGTAGTTGGTGGGGGTTTTACCAGGAAAAGTAAAATGCTGCCAAGTGCTGCCCGCGACGCCTTCCGCTAGTTGCCAAGATGCTGGCACTTGCCAAGTCAAACTTCTGGGAGTGTTTTCACTGGGTGCACTGTCCGTTTGGTTTTCAGTTGTCACGGCTCGCTTTTCAGGCAAATTGTTGCATGCGGATAATCCTGCCGCCAAAAAAATGACAAGCGTCACACTTTTCATATCCCATTTATCCATTATTTGCACCGCCAAAGTTTTAATACAACATCCATGCGCATATTAGCCACGTAATTTTATGCACAAAAAAAAGCCGCTTAGGTTGCCCTAAGCAGCTTTTAAGTTTTTATATAAAACTGACTTACGTCAGCCCTATATTAGAACTGGTGTTGTACGCCCAAAGTAACTTGGTTAGATGCTGTTGCACCTGCAGACTTGAGTTGTCCAACCAAACCGTATACGTTAGTACGCTTGCTCAAATTGTATTGACCACCAACAGCGATTTGTGTTACGTCAGCAGCTGAACCTTTTTGGTCTTTGCCGTAAACGAAGTTCACGCTAGCAGCGCCCAAAGGTGCTGACACGCCCAAGCTGTATGCGTTTTTGCCGCCAACTTGGTTGCCGTCTTGTTCGAATGCCAAAGAAGCTTTAACAACTTTAGCATCGTAAGTGAAACCAACTTGAGTCAACAACTTGTCGCCACCGCGGCCGTTTTTAGTCAATGTTACGCCAGCAGCGATTGGGCCTGCGCCGTAGTTAACAGCCAATGCCAAAGGCATTTTTGCTGCGCCAACTGCGCCGGTAGGTGCGCCAACTGTTGCAGCGTCTGCTGCAGCGCCAGTGCTGATACCGTTAGCAACTGCGTATGTGTTGCCTTCTTTCATAGCAGTAGTGAACATGACAGACACGTCACCGAATTTGCCCATGTAAGAAATGGCGTTGTTGTAACGTGCGCCTTCGATTGACAAGATGTTAGCGTTGTTGGCATAACCGTAGTCAGTGCCCCATGGTCCACCGTATGTTGCAGCAAACAACAAAGCTGGGTTCAAATGACGACCCAAACGAACGCCACCGAAGCCACCCATCAAGTCAATGTAGCTGTTACGTGAACCGATTGTAGAACCAGCGCCACCGTTTTTGCTTGCGTCAGCATCAAATTGTGTCTCAACCAAGAAGCCAGCTTTCAAGCCGCCGCCGAGGTCTTCAACACCACGGAAACCAATGCGTGATGATGTACCAACAGATGAACCGTCAGCCATAACAGCTGATTGGCCAGTGATCTTTGTGATACCGAGGTCAACACGGCCGTACAAAGTTACAGAAGATTGTGCGAATGCGGCGCCAGAAGCTGCCAACACTGCGAGTGCGAGTAGGGATTTTTTCATTTCAAATTTCCTTAAGGTTAATAAATTGTGCCTAGCAAATACGGTGTTTAAATTTAACTTTATTCATCGTATTTGTTACCCAAGCTAACCCCCTTTCGGGTAGTTGGGTCTATTGCACCATTGGTTGACTCGTTTTGCAATAAAACAGGGTAAAAAAGAGTGTAAATCTGTTGTTTTGTTGTCGCATTGCAACATACACGCTATTTATACGGCCACTTAAACGACTTCCAGCGCTTCAAAACTGGTGCTGATTTCAGCTGTTTTGCCCAGCATCAGACTGGCAGAGCAGTATTTGTCGTGGCTCATGGCGATGGCGCGCTCTATGGCTTCTTTGGGTATGTTTTTGCCTTTGATTGTGAAGTGCATGTTGATTTTGGTAAAAACTTTGGGGTCCGTGTCAGCGCGCTCAGCTTCTATGGCGACCGAACACGCTTGCACTGCATGCCGACCGCGCTTCAAAATCAAAACTACATCGTAGGATGAGCAACCACCTAAGCCCGCCAACAGTAGCTCCATAGGGCGAGCCGCTAAGTTTTGGCCGCCGTTTTCGGGTTTGGCCGCATCTGGCGCGCCGTCCATAGCGATCAAATGCCCACTGCCTGTTTCAGCAACAAAGCCCATGTTCGACTTGGTGCCCGCATTTCCCGTCCAGGTGACTGTGCATTGCATACTTTTTTCTCCCTCTTAAATCATCTTCAAGGATATTTGTACCCATGTGCTGGTTTAGCAAACTGAAAATTTTGCATAAATGTGCAAAATGCCACGATGCGAAACTTTATTCGAGGGTTTACTCTAATATTTTTGGTGCATTGCAGCAAAATTTATATATACTCGTTCCCATGCTTCGCAGTTTATTTTAATTGCCAAGCACCGATTGTCTCCTCCATCCTCTGAAAAGATGGATTTAAGCCCCACTACCTTACGGTTTGGGGCTTTTTTTTGTCTTTGAATTAGGAATTTTGTCGCGTTTATCATTGGGGGTATGAGCAAACACCTGTCACCACAAGATTACCAGCACAAAACCGACAACGCACGCGTCTATGACGTAGCAATTGTTTCCCCCTTGCAACACGCCAAAAACCTAAGCCAACGCTTGGGCAACACGGTGTTGTTCAAACGTGAAGATAGCCAAGAAGTGCACAGCTTTAAGCTGCGCGGTGCATACAACAAAATCGCGCATTTGAGTACAGCACAACGCAAAAAAGGCGTGATTTGCGCATCTGCTGGCAACCATGCACAGGGAGTTGCGTTATCCGCTGCGAAACTCGGTATACGTGCTGTAATCGTGATGCCTGTGACCACCCCTGCGGTCAAGGTAGATGCGGTCAAAGGCTTTGGCGGCAAGCATGTTGAAGTCGTGCTGTTTGGTGAGAGTTATTCAGATGCTTATACCCATGCGCTGGCCTTAGAAAAAAAACAAGGATTGACGTTTGTACACCCATTCGACGATGCGGATGTGATTGCTGGACAAGGCACTGTGGCGATGGAGATTTTGAAGCAAATGCCCTTGTTGAATTTGGGCAAACTCGATGCGGTTTTTGTGGCCATAGGCGGCGGCGGTTTGATCTCTGGTGTTGCGAACTACATCAAGGCGGTGAATCCAAAAATCAAAGTCATTGGCGTGCAGATGAACGATTCCAACGCCATGATCCAATCGGTCAAAGCCAATAAGCGTGTGACGCTGCCCGATGTGGGTTTATTCTCTGACGGCACCGCCGTCAAATTGGTGGGCGCTGAGACGTTTCGGGTCGCCAATTCGGGCTTGGTGGACAGCTACATTGAAGTGGATACCGATGCCGTGTGCGCAGCCATCAAAGATGTGTTCACTGACACACGCAGCATTGTTGAACCAGCGGGTGCATTGGCCGTTGCAGCGATCAAACAATACGTGGCCAAACATAAATGCAAAGGCAAAACATTCGCTGCTATTTTGTGCGGCGCGAACATGAATTTTGACCGCTTGCGCTTTGTGGCAGAACGCGCCGAAGTAGGTGAAGAACGCGAAGCTTTGTTTGCCGTCACCATTCCCGAAGAGCGAGGTAGTTTCAAGAGATTCTGCACCTTGCTGGGCAGTTTGCCAGCAGGTGGTGTGTTACCTGCATCCATCAGCAACGCTACAAATATAGTAGCAAAGCAGGCGATTAATACGCCGGATAAACGCCAAAATGACACGCAAAATGCGCCAACACAACGCAACATCACCGAGTTCACTTACCGCATCAGTGACGAAGCACAAGCGCACGTGTTTGTGGGTTTGACCACTACCGCCAAAGGTGAAAGCGTCAACATAGCCAAAACACTGACCAAGCAAGGTTTCAAAGCCATCGATTTAACGCATGACGATTTAGCGCGTGACCACATTCGCCACATGGTGGGCGGACATTCGCAGCTGGCAAAAGACGAGCGTTTGTTGCGCTTTGAATTCCCAGAACGACCCGGTGCGCTGATGAAATTTTTGTCAGCCATGCGCCCGGGTTGGAACATCAGCCTGTTCCACTACCGCAACCAAGGCGCCGACTATGGTCGCATTTTGGTGGGTTTGCAAGTGCCTGCCAAAGATGACAAAGCCTTCACTACTTTCTTAAAAACTTTGGGCTACCCATGTGTGGAAGAAACCAACAACCCAGTGTACAAATTGTTTTTGAAAAGTTGATGAATAAATTTAAATCGACCTGTTAGATTAATGTTGCATCAATTCTCCAATCATATTCATCAAGGAACGAATGAAAAACAAACTTAAAACCTTACTGGTGGCAGTCACGATTGCTGCATTATCGGCATGTGGTGATGGGGCATCTGATGTGGCAGATGCATTTATAGGCAAGTGGAAATCAAAATGCTTCGCCTATAAAGCTCAAGACGGGAATACTTATTATCAAACAGGTACCACGAACCTGAGCAAAGACTCTGCTGCACAGCTGACAGCAAATTATTCGAATGCAGTTGCACACTCAGATTCTGCTTGTAGCAACATCTTGGGTAACATTACTTCTGCAAGCTCAATCAAAATAAGTATCGGCGCTGAAACAGTGTTTTTAGGTCTGCAATCGAAAGAAATCGTTGCAACATATCAAGATGGTAATGCACGGCGCGGTTATATCGCTGTAGATAATGAGCGTTTATTCATAGTGGTAACAGACGATAGCGGTGAAAAACCATTCACTTGGGGCAGGTCATCACCATACACAAAGCTTTAGCAGATTCAGTGGACATCACACCATGCCTCGATTTCATGACTTGATTTGTTTAAACAATTAGCCACCAGACTCCAAAGTAAACGCGGCATTTTTGTCTTGTCCCAAATGGGTCACCAGTTGTGGCAAGGCCAGCGCCAAGGCGGGTTTGAGGGTGAAGGGTGGGTTGATGATGAACATACCGCTAGCGGGCAGGCCAGGTCTCACCGTTTCGCCTTCGTTGTCGGTGATTAATTTGCTGGATTTAACTGTGAGCGTGGCATGTAGCCAGCTTTTGCCGGATTTGGTTGCCAATGTTTTCAAACGCTTGGGCAAGTCATGCGCTTCGGGACGTGGAATGATGGGGTACCACACCGCAAAAGTGCCTGTGGCAAAGCGTGTCATTCCATCAGTGACCATGGCGAGCACACGCGCATAGTCATCTTTCATTTCATAGCTGGGGTCGCAAAACACCAAGGCACGACGCGCTGGCGGTGGCAAGAATTTTTTGACGTTTTCAAAGCCGTCTTGTGCGTGCACCGCAATTTTGCGACCAGCGTTAAGCTGTGCAATGTTGTCAGCCAATGTTTTGGCATCGGTGGGGTGCAGTTCGAACAATTTGAGCTTGTCATGATCGCGCAACAAATGCGCCATGATGAAAGGCGAGCCGGGGTAAATACGACTGCTGTCGGTTTTGTTGTATTCGGCTACCAGCGATACATAGTTTTGCAACAATGGCGCCAATTCAATTCCGTGAACCCCTGCTGTTGTTTTGTTCTTGCTTGCTGCAGACGAACTGGCAGCTTGCTTTGGTTTGGTGTTTTTTGCAGCCAGCAGTTTTTTAATGCCATCGACTGACTCTCCGCTGGTTTGCGCATAGTCACCATCTAGACGATACAAACCAGCACCAGCATGGGTGTCCACCACCATCAGGGCGGCTTCTTTTTCTAGCATGTGGCTAAGAATGGCAATCAATGTGGCGTGCTTGAGCACATCCGCATGGTTGCCGGCATGGAAGGCGTGGCGATAACTGAACATGCCGCAATCATAAGCGGGTTACGGATCAGCGGGAAATGACGCTGAATGAAGTCTGCCTATAAGTGTCTGTACGCGATTGCATTGTGCTTGTGCCTTATGTGCTAGCGTCCTATAATAAATTTGATTATTCGAGTGCTTTTTTAACAACAAAACTAACCCCCCAAAGGAGTTCCAGATGAACCTCGTCGAACGCGCCAAAGCCATCAGCCTGAGTCCTGCAACCACCTGGCCTGTGATTGATGCCGAAAAACATGATGCGCAATCGCTTTTTGTGCCCTATATGTTGATATTGGCTGCCATTCCTGCAGTAGCAGGATTTATCGGAATGACGATGATCGGCGTGGGTGGCTTTGGTTTCAGCTTCAAAATGCCATTTGTCAGCGGTTTGGGCATGATGGTAACGACCTACATCTTGTCGTTGGTCATGACCTTTGTTTTTGGCTGGTTGGCCAGCACATTGGCACCCACATTTGGTGGGCAAAGTAATTTGGAACAGGGATTGAAACTCGCTGTCTTTGGCGGCACGCCGATGATGTTGGCTGGTGTATTCAATGTGCTGCCAGCCTTGTCATTTGTTGGACTTTTGGTTGCTTTGTATTCCTTGTACGTGATGTACTTGGGTTTACCTGTGTTGATGAAAAACCCCAAAGAAAAAACCATTCCCTACATGGTGGTGCTCATAATTGCCAGCATCATTGGCGGCGTGCTGTTGAGTTTGGTCAGCCGTGCTTTTACGCCCTCAATGGGTAGCATGATGGGCGGCGCAGGTATGCGAGGTAGTGATGCAACAATTTCTACCCCGATGGGTGAAATCAAAATCAATAAGAATGCTGATTTAAATGGCACTCCCGGTCAAGCGACCATCACAACACCAGCGGGCAACGCTGTCATTACCACCACACCTGCAGCACCTGGCACACCCACCGACTCGGCCACAATGACCATTCAAACCCCCAAAGGTGAAGTCAAAATTGACATGAAAAACATGGAAGCCATGGCCAAGCAAATGGAAGCCATGAGCAAACAAATGGAACAGAATAAAAAGTAAGCTCTTTACAAACTCTAAGCCCGTGCGCCAAAAATAGCTGTGCCCACGCGCACCATGGTGCTGCCTGAGGCTATAGCGGGCTCTAAATCGGAACTCATGCCCATAGACAAGGTATCGAGTTTGAACCCTAGTGTATTTAAAGCATCAAATAGGTCTCTAGCCCGTTTATTGACCGCCTGAGCAGCTATCAAATCAGTAGTAGGCTCTGGGATAATCATGATGCCACGCAATTGCATTCTGGGTAAATGTTGTATGGCTTGCGCCAATGCTTGCACCTCGTCGGGTGCAATGCCTGATTTGTTAGCCCCACCATCAATGTTCACCTGAATGCACACTTGCAATGGCTTTGCATCTATTGGACGTTGGTCATTCAAACGCTGTGCAATCTTGAGCCTGTCAATGCTGTGAACCCAATCAAAATGCTCAGCGACCAATCGGGTTTTGTTGCTTTGCACGGGGCCGATGCAGTGCCAAACAAGCCCGAACGCTTTCGTTTCAGACTGCAAGTTTGCGATTTTCTCAACGCCTTCACTCACATAGTTTTCCCCAAAATGACGATGTCCAGCGGCGACGGCGATTTTGATCAATTCGGGCGACACTGTTTTGGTCACCGCCAGCAAGGTCACTTCTTGCGGGTTGCGCTGGGCTTTGTTACACGCCTTAGCAATGCGTTGCAAAACCGCATCGATATTTTGCTGAATGTTGGTCATAATTGACTATAAATCTTTTTCTGATTATTTAACGAACACAGCCGTATGGATATCACCCAACTCTTGGCATTCAGTGTCAAAAACAACGCATCAGATTTGCATTTGTCGGCAGGCATGCCGCCCATGATACGCGTGCATGGCGATGTGCGTCGCATCAATGTGGATGCGCTGGACCACAAACAAGTTTACGCCATGGTGTACGACATCATGAACGACAGCCAACGCAAACGCTACGAAGAGTTTTTAGAAATTGATTTCTCATTTGAAATTGATGGTTTGGCACGCTTTCGCGTCAACGCCTTTAATCAAAACCGCGGCGCTGGCGCTGTATTCCGAACCATTCCTTCAAAAATTTTGACTTTAGAAGAATTGCATGCGCCCAAGATTTTTGCAGACTTGGCCTTGAAACCACGTGGCTTGGTGTTGGTCACTGGCCCTACAGGTTCGGGAAAATCAACCACACTGGCGGCCATGGTGGACCATTTGAATAACTCAGAGTTTGGTCACATTTTGACCATCGAAGACCCGATTGAATTTGTACACGAATCTAAAAAGTGCCTTATCAACCAACGCGAGGTTGGTCCGCATACACAAAGCTTTGCCGCAGCATTGAGATCCGCCTTGCGTGAAGACCCCGATGCTGTATTGGTCGGCGAGTTGCGTGACCTAGAAACCATTCGCTTGGCCATGACTGCGGCAGAAACGGGGCACTTGGTCTTTGGCACCTTGCACACCTCTAGCGCTGCCAAAACAATTGACCGTATCATTGATGTGTTTCCTGGCGAAGAAAAAGAAATGATACGCGCCATGTTGTCCGAATCACTGCAAGCGGTGATTGCACAAACCTTGTGCAAAACCAAAGATGGCAATGGCCGCGTGGCCGCGCACGAGATCATGATTGGCACCAGCGCCATTCGGAATTTGATTCGCGAGGGCAAAGTGGCACAAATGTACTCATCGATTCAAATGGGTAACAGTTATGGCATGCAAACACTGGATCAAAATTTGATTGAAATGGTCAAACGTAATCAAATCTCCACCGCTGAAGCACGCGGCAAAGCCAAGTCACCAGAAAACTTCCCAGGCTGATGCGTGCACAACAATCAAAGCAGCAGCAATGACTATTTAGGATGCCATTATGGAACGTGAACAAGCCAGCAAATTCATCAACGACCTGCTCAGACTCATGTTGTCGCGCAAGAGCAGCGACTTGTTTATCACGGCCGATTTTCCACCTGCTATCAAAGTAGACGGCGAGGTGGTCAAGGTCTCACAACAAGCATTGACACCCAGGCACACCTTGGCA
Organism: Candidatus Aalborgiella aggregata; assembly: GCA_016705065.1. Lineage (GTDB taxonomy): Bacteria > Pseudomonadota > Gammaproteobacteria > Burkholderiales > Burkholderiaceae_C > Aalborgiella > Aalborgiella aggregata. The sequence continues at coordinate 199,078 of JADIYY010000003.1, forward strand.
TTGACGCGTTCGATCATGAACGACAAACAGATTGCGGAATTTGAGCACACCAAGGAATGCAATTTCGCCATCTCACCCTCAGGCATTGGGCGTTTTCGCGTCAGCGCTTTTATTCAACAAGGTAGTGTGGGTATGGTGCTGCGAACCATTCCTGCTACGATTCCGACCATCGACAGCTTGGGTTTGCCCGGCATACTCAAAGACGTGGCCATGTCAAAACGCGGCTTGTGCATCGTCGTCGGCGCAACCGGTTCTGGCAAAACCACCAGCATGGCGGCCATGCTGGATTGGCGCAATGAAAACAGTTTTGGCCACATCGTCACTGTTGAAGACCCCATTGAATTTGTGCATCCGCACAAAAACTGCATCGTGACACAACGCGAAATTGGGGTGGACACAGAGGGCTGGGAAGTTGCCCTGAAAAACACCTTGCGCCAAGCACCCGATGTGATTTTGATGGGCGAGATTCGCGACCGCGAAACCATGGACCACGCCATTGCGTTTGCCGAAACCGGCCACTTGTGCTTGGCCACCTTGCATGCCAACAGCGCCAACCAAGCCTTGGACCGCATCATCAACTTCTTTCCAGAAGACAGACGCAGCCAACTGCTGATGGATTTGTCACTCAATTTACGGGCTTTTGTTTCTCAGCGTTTAATTGCCAAAGAAGACAACAAAGGACGCACTGCAGCGATTGAGATCATGCTCAACACGCCATTGATTTCTGAATTGATTTTCAAAGGCGAGGTGTCAGAGATCAAAGAGATCATGAAGAAAAGCCGCAATTTGGGCATGCAAACTTTTGACCAAGCTTTGTTTGATGCTTATGAAGCGCACCTGATCAGCTATGAAGACGCGATACGCAATGCCGATTCCGCCAATGATTTACGCTTGCAAATCAAACTCACCAGCGTGCGTGGCAAGAATACCAATTTAGCGGAAGGCACTGAACACTTAACGGTGATGTAAACCTTATGTCTGCTCAAGGCACACAGAATTAAAAACCCGCTTTATGGCTTAGCTGGAGCAGGCTGATTGGCTGGTGGCTGGGTTTGGGTGTTGATTTCGGCATCAGTGATCAACTCAAAACTGCGCACAACTTTCACCACGCCGCGAACACCACTGGCAACTTCTGCGCCGCGCTTGGCTTCACGTTCAGTCACACGACCCATCAAATACACCACACTGCGTTCTGTCACCACTTTGTAAGCTGCAGACGGTACATCTTTGGCTTCTAAAAGTGCCGCGCGAACCAAACCTGTGAGGTACGTGTCGTTAGAGCGTTCGCTCAATGTCGATGTCATGGGTGCAAGGGTCAATTCATTCACCACGATTTTGACGTTCTCAACTTGCGACACTAAGAGCTCCGCAGCTTGCTTATCAGGCATATTGCCCACTTCGCCCGTGATCAACACACGTCGGTTGAAACTGGTGACGTTGAAATGTCCTTTTTCACCAAAGCGGTCACGCAAGCGTGAGCTGGCGCGTAATTCAATTCCCTCATCATCAAGTTGAGCGCCCGATGTACGGCGGTCCGTTGCGACCATTGCAGCACCTGCGACCACGCCACCCACGACCAGCACTTCGCAAGCGGCCAGGCTTGCCAAAACAGCACCCAATACCGTCAGCTTGATCAACTTTGTCAGTTTTGCTTGTTGTGTGTTCATTTCAGGATTCCTTTTCACCAAGTAATTGATTGTCAACGCCTTCACACAAGCAGTGTAATGCCAAGAGATGCACTTCTTGTATGCGCGAGGTTCTGTCATGCGGCACACAAATGTGAATATCAGTTTCTCTTAAGCTGGCGCTCATTTTTCCGCCACCTTTGCCAGTCAAAGCAATCACTGTCATTTCGCGCTCGTGTGCTGCCTTGACGGCTGCCAACACATTGGGCGAAGTACCACTGGTGGTAATGGCCACCAGCACATCGCCCGCTTGACCCAAAGCGCGCACTTGTTTGGCATAAATTTGTTCAAAACCATAGTCGTTGGACAACGCCGTCAATACCGAGCTATCAGTGGTCAATGCGATGGCTGCCAACTCAGGGCGTTCGCGCTCATAGCGGCCCACAAATTCAGCGGCAAAGTGCTGCGAATCTGCGGCAGATCCGCCATTTCCACAAGCCAAAACCTTGCCGCCACCGGTGACGCAAGTGATCAAGGCTTGTATGCCCAAGGCAATCGGCTTGCTCAGTTGTTGCGCAGCCTGGTATTTCAAATCCGCGCTGTCGATGAAACTCTGTTCAATGCTTTGTTCGTTCATCTTTGTTTGTTCATAAGATTGCTTTTTGTGCTTTCAATGATAACCCGTGTTCATGCCGATCCAGTCTATGCACCCACATCCCAAACTACATTAGTACCCACTGGTATCAAAAGCGGCTTTCAGCCACGTCACTTTTTCTTCCACCAACACCACATCAAATCGACAGGGCGGTAGCGGTTTGATGCGTGTCAAGTAAAACCTGGCGGCAAACACAATGCGTTTTTGTTTGGTGGCACTGATGCTGGCCGCCGCACCACCATGTAACTTATTGCTGCGTTGTCTGACCTCGATAAACAATAAAGTTCCCTCTTTATCGCGCATGATGAGATCAATTTCACCACCGCCACGTCCAGGTGTCCGATAATTGCGTTCTAGCAGCTTCAAACCTTGTGCTTGCAAATAGTGCAAAGCAACATCCTCAGCCGCATCGCCTGTGGCTTTGGTGGTTTTGACATCGCTGTTGTTGAAATGTGCTGTCATGAATGGAACTATAACTTGAACCCCAACCACCCTGACCACCCAAACGTGCTATCGCAAGCCGCACTGTCACAAGCCGCGCTGATGCAAAGCGTTGCCATGCAGCACTTCCCCGCCAACACCTTGTATGTGGTGGCGACACCCATTGGTAATTTGGCTGACATCAGTTTGCGTGCGCTGCATGTGTTGGGTCTGGTCGATGCCATTGCCTGCGAAGACACACGCCACACACAACCCCTGTTGCGCACTTACGGCATTCACAGCGATGCCTTGCTGGCGGTGCATGAGCATAACGAAGCGCAAGCGGCAGAGCAAGTGATAGCACGCCTGCAACGCGGTGAGCGCGTTGCGTTTGTCAGTGATGCTGGCACACCCGCTGTGAGCGACCCAGGTGCGCGCTTGGTTGCCTTGGTGCGTACCGCTGGTTTGCGCGTCATGCCCTTACCCGGAGCCAGCAGTGTCACCACCCTGTTGAGCGCAGCAGGTATTACGCAAGACACTGGTTTTCAGTTCATTGGTTTTCTACCCAACAAAAGCATGGAGCGCGAAGCTGCGGTATTGAATCTGCAAGCGCTGCCACACGCCTTGGTGTTACTGGAAGCACCGCACCGCATCGAAGCGCTTGCCAAAGCCTTGGGTATTTTGGGTGACAGACGCATCACCATCGGGCGCGAATTGACCAAACAGTTTGAAGAAATTGCTACCGTAGCATGTCATGAATTCAGCGCATGGTTGGCGGCAGACAGCAATCACACGCGTGGTGAATTTGCCTTGGTGCTGCACCCTTTTGAAATGCAATCTCAAAACAACGATGCAGAACGTATTTTGAAATTGCTCTTGGCCGAACTCCCCCTGAAAACCGCCGTCAAACTCGCTGCCGACATCAGCAAAGCACCACGCAATGATTTGTATGAATTGGCGCTGTCGCTAAAGAATGCCAAGTCTGAGTAGGCATTAAACCATCTGTTCTGGCATTTTTGTATGTTTTTTGGTCTCTAGTCGGCGCACTGATTGCCTAGTATGCTATTAAATATATAGCACTTCATTTTACTTTGATTTCGGCTTCCAACGCTTCAGCAACAAAGCATTGCTCATCACACTGACTGAGCTGAGCGCCATGGCTGCGCCTGCGACAACGGGATTGAGGTAACCCAAAGCGGCGAGTGGAATGCCAGCCACGTTGTAGGCGAAAGCCCAGAATAAATTTTGACGAATTTTGGCCACTGTTTTGGCACTGATGTCCAAGGCTGCAGCAACCAGCATGGGGTCACCGCGCATGAGGGTGATGCCGGCGGCGTGCATGGCGACGTCTGTGCCGTTGCTCATCGCCATGCCCACATCGGCTGCTGCCAGTGCAGGTGCGTCGTTGACACCGTCACCCACCATCAGAACAACATTCTTATCGCCTTCTTTGAGCTTGCTGATCAACGCAGCTTTGTCGCCTGGCAACACCTCTGACATGACTTCACCTGCTGTCGGATCCAAACCCAGGCGGCGCGCCATAGCTTCTGCTGCACCACGGTTATCGCCAGAAATCATCACTGTTTTGATACCGCGATTTTTTAATTCTGCGATGGTCTCTTTCGCACCTGGTTTGGGTTCATCGCCAAACGCCATCAGCGCTTTGAGCTTGATGTTTTGTGTGTTCCCTTGCGTTGTGCGCTGCGCCATGGCAGACACGGTTGCGCCTTGCGCTTGCATGTCAGTGGCATGGGTTGCCAATGTTCCCATGTCGACTTTTAACTCTTGCATCCAACGCAAACTGCCAATGAGAAAACTCTCTACACCCACTTCACCTTCGCTGCCTCTACCAGGCACAGCGCGTACATTGTCAGGTGCAGGAATGTTTAAGTTACGCGCTTTGGCGGCATCGACCACCGCGCGCGCCAAGGGGTGTTCGCTACCGCTTTGCAAACTTGCGGCAAGGCTTAGAAGTTGTGTTGCATCAGTCGATGTATCGGCAATGTTATCAACTAAAGCATCAGCCAAAGTATCTGCAAGCACAAACGCTGTCAAACGCGGTTTGCCAACTGTTAAGGTGCCCGTTTTGTCAAACGCCACCACATTGACTTTGTGTGCCAGTTCAAGCGCTTGCGCATCTTTAATCAAGATGCCGAACTTCGCTGCCACACCTGTGCCCGCCATGATGGCAGTGGGTGTTGCCAAGCCCAAGGCACATGGACAGGCAATGACCAAGACCGCCACGGCGCGTATCAATGCCAATTCAAACGAATGGCCAGTTAACCACCAGCCTAAAAGCGTCAACAAGGCTATACCTAAAACCACAGGGACAAAAATGGCGCTGACTTGGTCAACCAATCTTTGAATGGGCGCTTTACCAGCTTGCGCATCTTCAACCAAACGGATGATGTTGGCCAAAACGGTTTCGCTCCCAACAGCTTTGACCTGCATCAGCAAGCGGCCATCACCGTTGATGGAGCCACCCGTTAAAGTTACGCCTTCATTTTTGTGCACGGGCAAGGACTCACCCGTCAGCATGGATTCATCGACGGAGCTTTCCCCTTGCAACACCACGCCATCCACCGGTATACGCTCACCGGCTCGCACGGCCAATGTATCGCCTACCATCACCTCTAGCACCGGTACATCCACTTCGCCATCTGCACCCATCAAATGCGCCACGTCGGGTCGCAATGCGTGCAAAGCGCGTATCGCCGATGTGGTTTGCCGTTTGGCGCGTGTTTCTAACCATTTACCTAACAACACCAAGGTGATGACGACGGCAGACCCTTCAAAATACAAATGCACCATGCTGCCAGCCTCTGCCGTCAGCCACAACCATACGGACAAAGCCCACGCGGCAGTGGTACCAATGGCGACCAGCAAATCCATATTGCCCGCAAAGGCTTTGATGGCGCTGTACGCGCCTTTGTAAAACTTGGCTCCCAAAATGAATTGCACCGGTGTGGCCAACACAAATTGCACCCACGCTGGCAGCATCCAATGCTTGCCAAACAGGTCTCCAATCATCGGCAACACCAAAGGCGCAGACAAAAGCAGCCCCAAACCCACTGGCATGAATCCTGCCCAAGGCGATGCATCCACAGCATCCACCGCCGCATTGGCAGCCAGTGGCTCATAGCCCGCATCGCGCACCGTGCGGCGCAATTTGGCGTCGATGTTTTCTGACCCTGCCACCTGAATGCGTGCCGTCTCGGTCGCCAAGTTGACGCTCACTTCTGCCACGCCTGGTACTTTTTTCAGCGCTTTTTCCACCCGCGCCACACACGACGCGCAGGTCATGCCGCCAATGCCAATATCGATGGTGGCCAACTTGTCGTTTTGCGTAGTCTGTTTGGATAGCTGCGTTTGCGTTGTCATTGCTGGATAATAGTCCTTATTCACCATTCACCTGTTGTGCAAGGACAAACACCATGAACACCACCACCCTCACCGTTACAGGCATGACCTGCGGCCATTGCGAAAAAGCCGTTGAACGCGCCATCAAACAACTTGACCCCGCTGCCGAAGTGAAAGCCGACCGCACCCAAAACAAGGTCGAAATCAAGTCCAACCAGCCCCTAACAGCCCTGACGGCAGCGATTCAAGAAGAAGGCTATACCGTTACAAACTAGTCGAATACTATAAATTTAATAGCAAACTAGGCAATTAATACGCCGGCTAGAGGCAAATTTTTCATATATTTATTTTTCAAACCCTGCCGATAGCCAAAACCTTGGCTAGGCTACGGGTTATGATGCCGCATGTTTGAACAAGCCTTTAAAAATATCGACGACGTGCTGTGGAAAGAGGCCGGCTGCGCCAGCGAGCTGGACTATACCGAGCAGACCTCTTGGCTGCTTTTCCTCAAGTTTTTAGACGGATTGGAACAAGACAAAGCCGCCATGGCGGCGCTGGAAGGCAAAAAGTACAGCTACATCTTGGATGCCCCCTACCGCTGGGACAGCTGGGCCGCGCCCAAAGACGCCAACGGCAAACTCGACCACAACGCCGCGCAAACGGGTGATGATTTGCGAGATTTTGTCGACCGCAAGCTCTTCCCCTACCTGCACGGCTTCAAAGAAAAAGCCAATGGTGCCAACACCTTGGAGTACAAAATTGGCGAGATTTTTGGCGAGATCAAAAATAAAATCCACAGCGGCTACAACCTGCGCGAGGTGATTGACCACATTGACGAGCTGCGCTTTCGCTCGCAGACCGAAAAGCACGAGCTTTCGCACCTGTATGAGGCCAAAATCAAAAACATGGGCAACGCCGGCCGCAATGGCGGCGAGTATTACACTCCGCGTCCGCTCATCCGCGCCATGGTGCAGGTGGTGCAGCCCCGCATTGGCGAGACCATTTATGACGGCGCAGTAGGCTCCGCTGGCTTTTTGTGCGAGGCATTTGACTACCTGAGCAGCAGCAAAAAACTCAGCACATCTGACCTTAAAACCCTGCAAGAGCGCACGTTTTATGGCAAAGAGAAAAAATCGCTGGCCTACGTCATCGCCATCATGAACATGATTTTGCATGGCATTGAAGCGCCCAACATCATCCACACCAACACCTTGACCGAGAACTTGGCCGATGTGCAGGACAAGGACCGTTACGACATCGTGTTGGCCAACCCGCCCTTTGGCGGCAAAGAGCGCAAAGAGGTGCAAGAGAATTTCAGCATCAAAACGGGAGAGACCGCTTTTTTGTTTTTGCAGCACTTCCTGAAAATGCTCAAACCCGGTGGCCGCGCTGCCGTGGTCATCAAAAACACCTTTTTAAGCAACACCGACAACGCCAGCAACAGCCTGCGCAAGCTCCTGCTGGAAAGCTGCAAGCTGCACACCGTGCTGGACTGCCCGGGCGGCACATTTTTGGGCGCTGGCGTGAAAACGGTCGTGCTGTTTTTTGAAAAAGGCGCACCCACGCGGCAAGTTTGGTATTACCAGCTAGCCCCCGGCCGCAACATGGGCAAAACCAACCCGCTGAACGATGCCGACTTGGCCGAGTTTGTGGCGCTGCAAGCCAGCTTTGCCGACTCGCCCAAAAGCTGGAGCGTGAAAGCAGCAGATATCAACCCCGCCACCTTCGACCTGTCCGTCAAAAACCCCAACGGCGGCGAAGAAGTAACCCACCGCAGCCCGGCAGACATCATGGAGGAGATTGCGGCGCTGGATTGTGAGAGTGCTGAGGTGTTGGCGACGATTCGGGCGCTGCTGTGATGAAGGGGTGGCATAAAAGAAAGTTGAATGAAGTATGCGAACTCATCAACGGACGTGCTTACAGCAAGCCAGAATTACTTTCAGACGGGAAATATCCAGTTTTACGAGTGGGAAATTTTTTTACAAATAACCACTGGTATTACTCAGATTTAGAGCTTGAGGAAAGAAAATATTGCGATACAGGTGATCTTTTATATGCTTGGTCTGCATCTTTCGGGCCGCGTATATGGACTGGTGGAAAAGTAATTTTTCATTACCACATCTGGAAAGTTGCTCCTGATCCTTTACTTATTGATAAAAAATTCCTTTTCCATTTTCTGTCTTGGGATACCGAAAAGATAAAAATTGATCAAGGTGCTGGCACGACGATGATTCATGTGTCGAAGAGTTCAATGGATGAGCGCGACATTTTGCTCCCCCCACTCCCCGAACAACACCGCATCGTCGCCATCCTAGACACCGCGTTCGACCACATCGCCACCGCCCGCGCCAACTGCGAGGCGAATCTGCTGAATGCGCGGGCTATTTTCGAGAGTCATTTGCAGGCGGTGTTTACGCAGCGGGGGGATGGGTGGGTGGAGAAAAAGCTTAGCGACTTATCTCGGATTAATTACGGCTACACAGAATCTGCTTCATGGGCGCAAGTCGGACCAAAATTTCTTCGCATCACAGATATCCAAGATAATCGCGTCGATTGGCCAAGTGTTCCATTCTGCCTAATTGATATGAACGATGCGCCTAAATACAAGTTAGCGGATGGCGACATTGTGTTTGCCAGAACGGGTGCTACTACTGGAAAGTGTTATCTCGTGGTCGAACCGCCAGATGCCGTCTTTGCATCATATTTGATTCGTGTGCAATTAAGAGCAAAAGATCTCTTGCCGCAGTTTGTTAATTTCTTTTTCCAAACGCCTTCATACTGGGAAAGTATTCGTGCAGGAGTTTCAGGCAGCGCACAAGGTGGTTTTAACGCCACCAAACTTGGGGAGCTCGTGATTCCATTTCCACAATCACCAAAAGCGCAAATGACAATTATTGCTAAATTAAATGAAATTTTGGTCGAAACCCAGCGCCTCGAATCCCTCTACCAACGCAAACTCCAAGCCCTGGACGACCTGAAGAAGTCGTTGCTGCATCAGGCGTTTAGCGGATTGCTATAAAAACAATAGCTATTTAGGCAATAAATACGCCGGCTAGAGGCGTATTTGAGGGGTAATACTTGGGTTTTGACGTGCTTTGACGTCAATTTTCTTTCTACGGTGTGGTGGTCGCGGCTATAGGGGCGCAATGCCTGCGCTTGTGCATGTTGTCAAGTTTTGGCATAATATCTATTCACCTATTTATTCGTTTATCTATTCATTTATCTATGCACCACTATGTCATTGCAGCTGGATGAACTTCGCAGATTATTGGCAGTTGGCCCGCAATCTGCGCAGCAACTGATTGAAAAAACTGGGATTAGCCAGTCTACCCTGTCGCGGGCGCTTGGCCGTTTGGGGGATGAGGTGGTGCGCCTGGGTGCAGCGCGATCTATGCAATACACCTTGCGGGATTCGCTGCGTGGCTTGCTGGATATTCCCGTTTATCGGGTCAATAACGAGGGGCAGATCAAAGATTTGGGTACGCTGGTTGCCGTGCGCCCGCAGGGGTTTGTGATGAGACAGGCAGATGGCACGACGCTGTACAGTGATGGCCTGCCATGGTGGTTGGCCGACATGTTTCCACAGGGCTTTCTTGGGCGAGCCTATGCCGCGCGACACGCTGCGGCACTGGGGCTGCCCACACGCCTTGGCGATTGGCGGGATGAACATGCTTTGCGTGCATTGCTGGCGCATGGCCATGATGTGGTGGGAAATTTATTGCTGGGTGATGTGGCGCGTGATCGCTTTCTTGCCACACCGCTTCCTGCGCCCGTTGCCGTGGCGCAGAAGGCCGAGGCTTATCGCCAGCTCGCACTGGATGCGGCTGACGGCGAGTCGCCGGGGTCTTCAGCCGGCGGGGAACAGCCGAAGTTTGCGGTGTATGCCGAAACGCCAGCTGGGCCACGCCATTTGCTGGTGAAGTTCAGCGAGGCACAGGATAGCCCGGTGAGTGAGCGGTGGCGCGATTTGCTATTGGCCGAGCATCTGGCTCTGGAGACCTTGCGTGCAGCGGGCATCGCTGCCGCGCAAACTGAGGTGTTCGACCATCACGGTCAGCGTTTTCTTGAAGTGGCACGGTTTGACCGTGTGGGCAGCTTGGGGCGGCGTGCTTTGCATTCGCTGGCCGCATTGGATGCTGAATTTGTGGGGGCTGGCACGTCAAGCTGGCCGCTGATTGCACGCCGACTTGTCGATGCGGGTCATACAGTGCCGCAGGCAGCAGAGGATGCTGCGTTGCTGTGGGCGTTTGGTACGCTAATTGGCAATTCGGATATGCACAACGGCAATTTGTCTTTCATGTCCGAGCATGGTCGCCCCTATGCTCTTGCGCCGGCTTATGACATGACGACGATGGCTTTTGCGCCTCGCAGCAGTGGCGGCCTGCCGACAAGCATCGCTGCGCCAAACATTGCGGCCGATGTACCCAACGACGTTTGGCGACGTGCAGAAGATTTGGGTCGCGAATTCCTATTCCGCGTTCGTGCTTCAAATGGCTTTAGTCCTCGCTTTGGTGCGTGCATTGATGCACTTGAACTTCATCTCAATGCAGCCAGCGTGGCGATTGCTAGGTTGGCGTAGACGGAAGATGTTGGTGATCTTGGGGTATATTGCAAATCTATGAATGAAGCCGAAACCCGTGCCGAACACATTGACCCCGCATTAGTCCGCGCGGGCTGGGGCGTGGTGGCAGGTAGCCGAATCAGGCGCGAATACAAAATCACGCTGGGGCGGATTGAGGGTTCGGGTCGGCGTGGGGAGGCGTTGACCGCAGACTATGTGCTGGAGTATCGCAACACCAAGCTGGCGGTGATTGAAGCCAAAGCATGGGATAAAGAGCTGACCGAAGGAGTTGGCCAAGCCAAAGACTACGCTGCCAAATTGTCAGTGCGCTACACCTACGCCAGCAACGGGCAGGGCGTGTATGGTGTGGACATGCACACTGGCGCGGAGGGGGATGTACCAAACTTGGCATCTGACGGGGGACTGAATTTTCCGACGCCGGACGAGCTGTGGCATCGAACTTTTGCAGCTGTGAATACATGGCGTGACCGTTTTGCCGAGATCGCATTTCCTGATAAAAGCGGTACTTGGCAACTGCGCTTTTACCAAGAAATAGCCGTCTCGCGGGTGCTGGAGCGCATCGCAGCGGGTGACAAGCGGGTGCTACTGACGCTCGCAACAGGAACGGGTAAAACTTCTATTGCTTTTCAAATTGCGTGGAAGCTGTTTCAAGCGCGTTGGAATTTAGGGCATGAACCCACCCGCAGACCACGCATTTTGTTTTTGGCAGACCGCAACACCTTGGCGAACCAAGCTATACGGGATTTTGGCGCGTTTGCGGCTTTTGCAGACGATGCTTTTGTGCGGATTTCACCCGACGAAATCCGTAAAAAAGGCAAAGTGCCGAAGAACGGCAGCCTGTTTTTCACGATTTTCCAGACGTTTATGAGCGGCAAAACTACCAGCGGAGACGATGCGCCGTATTTTGGCGACTACCCACCGGACTTTTTTGACCTGGTCATCATCGACGAATGCCACCGTGGCGGGGCGAATGATGAGGGCAACTGGCGCGGAATCCTAGATTATTTCTCACCGGCGGTGCAGTTGGGACTAACGGCAACACCCAAACGGAATGAAAACGCCGATACCTACGCCTACTTTGGCGAACCAGTGTTTAGCTATTCCCTGAAGGACGGCATCAACGACGGTTTTTTGACGCCGTTTCGTGTCAAACAAATTGCAACCACACTGGATGATTACGTCTACACCTCTGACGATACATTGGTGGAAGGCGATATTGAGCAGGGTCGCCGATACGAAGAAGCGGATTTCAACAAGGTGATTGAAATCAAGGAACGGGAGAAAAAGCGGGTCGAGATTTTCATGTCGCTGATTGACCAGCGCGAGAAAACGCTGGTGTTTTGCGCCACGCAAACACATGCTTTGGTAGTGCGCGACTTGATCAACCAAATCAAAACCAGCAAAGACCCGAGCTATTGCCAACGCGTTACCGCTAACGATGGTGCGCTGGGTGAACAGTATTTGAAAGACTTTCAGGACAATGAGAAGACCATTCCAACTATTTTGACCACCTCGCAGAAACTGTCCACTGGCGTAGATGCCCGCAATGTGCGCAACATTGTGCTGATGCGGCCGGTGAACTCGATGATTGAGTTCAAACAAATCATCGGTCGCGGTACACGGCTGTACGACGGCAAAGACTACTTCACGATTTATGACTTTGTGCGGGCGCACCACCATTTCAGCGACCCACAGTGGGACGGCGAGCCGATAGTGGTGGACCATGAAGGCGAACAAGCCATTTACCCAACCGACACGCCACCACGCCAGCCACCTGAAGCGCGTGAACCTGGCGCAACATACGAGGTTAAACAAAAAATCCAAGTCAAACTTGCGGACGGCAAGGCACGCAGTATTCAACACATGATGGTGACTAGCTTTTGGCACCCGGATGGCACGCCGATGTCGTCGCAGCAGTTCATGACCTCATTGTTTGGTCAAATCCCAGAGTTTTTCAAAGATGAAGACGAGTTGTGCAGCTTGTGGAGTGAGCCATCCACGCGACGCAAGCTGCTAGATGGTCTGGCCGAAAAGGGCTTTGGCCGCGACCAGCTGCGCGAGATGCAAAAAATCATCGACGCAGAAAAGAGTGATTTGTACGACGTGCTCGCCCACGTAGCATACGCACAGGCACCGCTGAGCCGCCAGGAGCGGGCTGAACGTGCCAACATGCGAATCAGTACACAATTTGCGAGCAAGCAGCAGGCGTTTTTGTCATTCGTGCTGTCGCACTATGTCAGCGAAGGGGTAGAAGAGCTCGATTTGGCCAAGTTAACACCGCTGCTCAAACTCAAATACCACGACTCTATAGCTGACGCGGTGGCTGATTTGGGCAAACCAGAGGAAATTGGGCAGGTGTTTGCAGGGTTTCAAAAGTATTTGTATCTGGTGCAGGGCAATCAAAATTAAGCATAAGCTACAAATTTAATAGTAAACTAGGCAATTAATACGCCGGCTAGGTGCCAATTTGGCATATATTTTTGTTCTAAATAGAGCTGACCAGCAATAAATAACCCTAACGACAACCTAGTTAAATCAAACGTTTGATTTAACTAGCTATAATCGCCAGCATGACAGTTGCTGACGTTCTTCAAAAAATCTCCGAATACCACGACACTTTTCATGGTCGCCATTGTCGTCCTACACGCACGGACGGCGTAGAAGCGCGAAATCGCTTGCTGGCGGCTGCCTTGAAACTGTTTGCTGAAAAAGGCTTTGCCAACACATCGACGCGCCAATTGGCTGCGGCTGCGGGAGTGAACATCGCCGCCATCAGCTACTACTTTGGCGACAAAGCCGGTTTGTACCGCGCTGCCTACACCGAACCCATGGGTGGAGACTGTGGCAATTTGGCGTGTTTAGACCCTCATTCGATGTCACTGGAAGAAGCGCTGCGCATGATGCTGTCGCAAATTGTGCAACCACTGAAGCAAGGCGAGCTGGTGCAACTGTGCATGCGTTTGCGCTACCGCGAAATGCTGGAGCCCACTGGCTTGTGGGCGCAAGAAATCGACGCCGAAATTCGCCCCGGACATGAAGGCTTGGTCGCCGGTCTGTGCCTGCATTTGAATGTGCCAACACCAGATGACGATATTCACCGTTTGGCGCATTCCATTGTAGGACTGGCCATTTACATGTTTGTCGGGCGCGACGTGGCACATGCCTTGGCACCACAATTGCAAGCAACCCCTGAAGCCATTGATATTTACACCGACCGTTTGGTGGACTATGCCATGGCCATGGTGGCCAGTGAAGCCGACCGACGCAAGAAAGTTGACATTCTGAACACCTGAACAAAAGTAAAAGCAAAAGCAAAACAAAAATGAAGCATCAACCTACCCGATACAAACTTAATCGTCTTAACTTGGCGCTGGCCTTGCTGCCCGTGCTGCTTAGCGCTTGCGCAGTGACAGCCCCATCGCCGCAAGTCGACAGCGCTGTTGCCAGCCAATGGCACAGCACTGTACCAGCAGCGGTCAAAACTAATGCGACTTCAAATACCTTGCCCCACCAAGGCTCGATGCAAGCACTCAATGCGTGGTGGAACAATTTGGGCGACCCACTTTTGGTTGAGCTCATCAACAGTGCGCAAGCCGCCAGTCCATCCATCAGCGCAGCCAGCACCCGCATTGCTCAGGCGCGCGGCGCTGTGGTAGCAGCAGGTGCCGCCACGTCGCCAAACCTTGGCGCATCAGCCGCAGTGAACCGTGGCGTGAGCCAAGTTGGAACGCCAGTGGCCAGCGTGGCGCAAGTGGGTTTGCAAGCCAGTTGGGAAATAGACCTATGGGGTGGCAACCGTGCCGCACAAGAAGCAGCACAAGCGCGTTTGGCTGGCAGTGAGGCCGGTTGGCATGAAGCCCGCGTGTCGGTTGCGGCCGAGGTGGCTAATCTGTATTTGAACTTACGCACCTGCGAGCAACTGCTTGCGGTGGCAAAAGACGATGTCGCATCGCGGGCTGAATCATCGCGGCTAACTGGACTGTTGGCCAACGCTGGTTTCAGCGCACCTGCCTATGCATCCTTGGCACGCGCCAGTGCAGCTCAGGGTCAAAGCATGCTGACCATGCAGCGCACATACTGTGATTCAGTGGTGAAGGCGTTGGTGGTGTTGACCAACGAGACGGAGCCATTGTTAAGACAAAAACTGTCCAAGATGGATTTGAACAATGGCTACACAGCGACAAAGTCCATTACCGCCCTGAGTGACAAAATGCAACAGATGCAAATGCCCGCTGTGCCAGCACAATTATTGGCGCAACGTCCAGATGTGTTTGCCGCAGAACAAGAAGTGGCAGCAGCCAGTGGTGATGTCGGCAGTGCACAGGCCGCTAAATACCCGCGCTTGGCACTGTCTGGCTCAGTGGCAGTGGCCAGCGCACGAACAGGCGGCGTCAGCACCACTCTGAACACTTGGTCGATTGGTCCTTTGTCATTGACCTTGCCGATTTTGGACGGTGGGCGCAGCAGTGCGGCACTTGATACGGCCAAAGCCAATTACGAAACAGCTGTAGCCAGCTACCGCGCCAAGGTGCGTGGCGCGGTGCGCGAGGTGGAAGAAGCTTTGTTGAATATTCAAAGCACCAAAGACCGTTTGATTGACGCCAAAATTTCTACCGAAGGTTATGGCGCGGCCTTTGCAGCATCTGAGGCACGATACAAAAGTGGCCTCGGTAGCTTGAGCGACTTGGAAGACACACGCCGTACCGCTTTGGCCGCCAAAACAGCACTGCTGAATTTAGAGCGTGAACAAAGCGCCGCTTGGGTGGCCTTGTACCGCGCCTTAGGTGGTGGCTGGTCACAAGACACCGCAAAAAATGAAACTAACAAATAAGCGACCTAGAAACGACCTTGAGCATTCATCTCCAATTGAATTAACGGATAAACCAAAATGAAAACAAACCAACAATCCAAACCCTTGAAATTTCTGGCACTCACTGCTGCGTTGGCCTTCGCCTTTGGTGGCGTCGCCTGCTCTAGCAAGGACGATGCTGCTGCCAAATCAGCAGACGCATCAGCTACAGCGAACGCTAAAACCGATATGGCCAAGCCAGCAGAAAAATCTGACAAAGCAGCGCCTGCACCCAAGGCTGCTTTAACGGTAACTACTGTGCAACCCAGCAACAGCAGCTTGGCTTTGAAACTTCCTGCCAATGGCAATGTGACTGCTTGGCAAGAAGCCAGTGTGGGCGCCGAAGCCAATGGCTTGCGCTTGACACAGGTTTTGGTGAATGTGGGTGACTCGGTCAAAAAAGGCCAGTTGCTCGCCACCTTTGCAGGCGAATCTGTGCAAGCCGATATGGCACAAGCCAAAGCTGCTTTGATGGAAGCACAGGCCAACGCCATTGACGCAGCTGCCAACGCCGAGCGGGCACGCACATTGCAAAATACCGGCGCATTGAGCGCGCAGCAAATTAACCAATTCATCACCGGCGAGAAAACCGCCGCCGCACGGGTGGAGGCCGCCCAAGCCATGCTGAAAGCACAAAGCGTGCGCACCCAAAACACGCAGGTTCGTGCGCCAGATAACGGTGTGATATCTGCGCGTGGTGCCACCGTGGGCGCTGTTGTGGGCGCGGGTTCCGAGCTCTTTCGCATGATTCGGGGTGGTCGCTTGGAATGGCGCGCTGAAGTGACAAGCACAGAGGTCGGCAACATCAAACCTGGCTCAAAAGTCAGCATCACATCGGCCAGCGGCGCACAAGTGCAAGGCACTGTTCGCACCATTGCACCTACTGTGGATGCCGCTACTCGCAATGCCTTGGTTTACGTTGATTTGCCCGCACACCCCGGTGTCAAAGCCGGCATGTTTGCCAAAGGTGAGTTTGCCATGGGCACAGCCACTGCGCTGACCTTGCCCTACCCCGCTTTGGTGCTGCGAGATGGCTTTACCTATGCCATGCGCGTGGATGCCAACAACAAAGTCAGTCAAGTCAAAGTTGAAACCGGTCGCCGCATGGGCGAACTGGTTGAAATCAAGCAAGGTGCCAAATTGGGCGAGAAATTTGTCAGTTCGGGCGCGGCGTTTTTAGCGGATGGCGATGTGGTGAAAATTGTGGATGCCAAAACAACTGAAGTAAAAGCATCTGAAGCGAAACCCACTGAGGTGAAGCCAGCTGAAACCAAGGCTGCGCCAGCCACAGCAGCAGGAGCGAAATAATGAATTTCTCCTCATGGTCGATTAAAAACCCCATCCCCGCCATCATGCTGTTTGTATTGCTGACACTGGCAGGCTTGATGTCGTTCCGCGCCATGAAGGTGCAGCAAATCCCAGACCTTGAAATGCCCATGGTCACGGTGTCTGCCGCTTTGCCTGGCGCTGCTCCTGCACAATTAGAAACTGAAGTGGCGCGCAAGCTTGAAAACGCCATTGCGCCTTTGCAAGGCCTGAAAAACATTTACACCACTGTCACCGATGGCGTGGTGTCTATCACAGCCGAGTTTCGTTTAGAGAAACCCACACAAGAAGCTGTGGACGATGTGCGCAGTGCGGTACAACAAGTACGCAGTGATTTGCCCAGCGATTTGCGCGACCCGATTGTCGGCAAGATCAGTTTCTCAGCACAGCCCATCATGGCGTTCACCATCAACTCCAGCAAGATGGACAACGAGGCTTTGAGCTGGTATGTGGACAACACCATCGCGCGTGCTTTATTGGGTGTGCGCGGTGTGGGCGCGGTATCTCGCGTGGGCGGTGTGAACCGTGAAGTGCAAGTAGCTTTGGACCCAATCAAGTTACAAAGCTTGGGCACAACTGCGGCAGATATATCACGCCAACTGAAAATGGTACAAACCGAAAATGCCGGTGGCCGCGCCGATTTGGGTGGCAGTGAACAGCCCATGCGAACCTTGGCCACAGTCGGCACGGTGGCTGAATTGTCTGCCATGGAATTGAGCCTGAGCAATGGCCGTCGCGTGCGCTTGGATGAAGTGGCGAAAGTCTCTGATACCGTGGCTGAGCCGCGCAGCGTGGCACTCTTGAACGGCAAATCGGTGGTGGGTTTTGAGGTCAGCCGAAGCAAAGAGGCAAGCGAAATTGAAGTAGGTGCTGGTGTGCAAAAAGCACTGGCTGAATTGAAGGCCAAGCAACCCGATTTAGAGCTCACACAAGCGTTTGACTTTGTCACGCCTGTGAAGGAAGAGTTTGATGCCTCCATGGCCATGCTGTACGAAGGTGCGGTGCTGGCTGTGATTGTGGTGTGGTTCTTTTTACGCAATTGGCGCGCGACTTTGGTGTCTGCCGTGGCGCTGCCTTTATCGGCCATTCCGGCATTCATTGGTATGAACTACATGGGCTTTACCATCAACGTGGTAACGCTGTTGGCCATGTCATTGGTGGTGGGTATTTTGGTGGACGATGCGATTGTGGAGGTAGAAAATATTGAGCGCCATTTGCGCATGGGCAAAACGCCTTTCAATGCCGCGATGGAAGCCGCCAACGAAATTGGTTTGGCTGTGATTGCCACCACCTTTGCTTTGATTGCGGTGTTTCTACCCACGGCTTTCATGGACGGTATTGTTGGTAAATTTTTCAAACAGTTTGGTTGGACCGCTGTGTTCGCCATCTTTGCGTCGCTCTTGGTAGCGCGTTTGTTGACGCCCATGATGGCGGCCTACATCATGAAGCCCTCAACCCATGTGCATGAAGAACCGAAGTGGATGCCTTTGTATTTGCGTATCACCAACTGGACACTGCACAACCGTTGGAAAACAATGTTCATGGCATTGGGATTTTTCATCGGCTCTTTGATGTTGGTACCTTTGATTCCGAGTGGCTTTATTCCGCCAGATGACAACTCACAAACGCAAGTCTATATTGAGCTGCCTCCAGGCACCACGTTGTCGCAAACAAGGGAATCAGCAGAGCACGCTCGCACATTGCTTAAAAGCGTGAAAAACATTGCCAGCATTTACACCACCATAGGCGGCGGCACAGCAGGTGCTGACCCGATGGCTGGTGGCGTACCTGAAGTACGCAAAGCCACGTTAACCGTGTTGTTGGATGAACGTGGCAAGCGACCACGCAAACAAGTCATTGAAGGCGATATGCGCACGGCTTTGGCCAATTTGCCAGGTGCGCGTTTCAAGGTAGGACTGGGTGGCAATGGTGAAAAATACCAATTGGCGCTGAAAAGCGACGATCCCTTAGCCTTGGCACAATCGGCCGCGGCCATTGAGCGTGATTTACGCACCATTCCTGGCCTGGGCAATATCAGCTCCAGTGCCAGCTTAACGCGTGCCGAAGTGGCCATACGCCCCGATTTTGCCAAAGCAGCAGATTTGGGCGTGACCAGCGCAGCGATTGGTGATACCTTGCGTGTCGCGACCGTGGGAGACTATGACTCTGCCTTGTCCAAACTGAATTTGAGCCAACGCCAAGTGCCCATCGTCGTCAAATTGGACACCGAAGCCCGTAAAGATTTGGACGTGCTGGGTCGTTTGATGGTGCCGGGCGTGAAAGGACCAGTGATGTTAAGCCAAGTGGCCAGCATGGAAATGACAGGTGGGCCTGCTGTGGTCACACGCTTGAACCGAGTACGCAATGTGAACTTTGAAGTGGAGCTATCGGGTGTGCCTTTGGGCGATGTCACTGAAGCTGTCAGCAAGTTGCCCAGCATCAAAAACATGCCCGCCAATGTGCAACAGGTTGAAGTAGGCGATGCAGAAATGCAAGGTGAAATGGCTGCAGGTTTTGGTTTGGCAATGTTGACCGGCGTATTGTGTATCTACATTGTGTTGGTGCTTTTGTTCAAAGATTTCTTGCATCCTATGAGCATTTTGCCATCCGTTATTTTGTCCTTCGGCGGTGCTTTTTTAGGCTTGCTGATTGCCAACAAAATGTTGTCCATGCCCTCGTTCATTGGTTTGATTATGCTGATTGGCGTGTCCACCAAAAACTCGATTTTGCTGGTGGAATACGCCATCATGGCGCGGCGTGAATTTGGTATGACGCGCCTCGAAGCCTTGTTGGACGCGTGTCACAAACGCGCACGACCCATCATCATGACCACCATTGCGATGGTGGCCGGTATGCTGCCTTTGGTGATTGGCTTGAGTGAAGCAGACAACAGTTTCCGCGCACCCATGGCGGCTGCGGTGATTGGCGGTTTGATCACCTCTACCATTTTGAGTTTGTTGGTCACACCCAGCTTCTTCACTTTGGTGGACGATATTCCAAGCTTTGTACAAAAGCTGAAAAGCAAAATCACAGGTCGCAAAGCAGTCAATATGACGCCTACGCCCGTGGCAAAGTAGTTACAAAAGCATGGGCATCAGGCCGTGTGCTGGTTCGTTTGGTCGAACCCACACTGCCCAAACTAATGAAGCACACGGCGTGCTCAGATATTGACAGGTGAAACAGTGAGCGCAAGGCGGTGGATTTCAGCGCCTTGCCACTGGTTAACGCGGAACCAAATCCCAAAGCTGTCGCCATGAGCAACATATTTTGAATCGCGCACCCTGCTGAAACCAGACGCTCACTCAAATCAATGGCCGGATCGCCACACACGGCGTCCACCACGGCCAACATCAATACAGGCGCACGTTCTGCTTTTTCACGGGCACGATTCAATTCAAGATCAGAAGCCGTGCTGTCGCGTTCCAACAATGCATCCACAAAAACCTGCCCCAAACGGTGCCGCTCTGAGACAGGAATTAAAACAAATCGCCAAGGCAACAATTGACCATGATCGGGAGCAGCTGCAGCGGCTGCAAAAATTTGCGCCATAGCGTCTTCATCAGGCGCTGGCAATGTCAATCGCTTTGGCAAAATGGTGCGTCGTGAAGAAATCAGTGTTGCCGCTGTTTCTGCAATCACTTCAGTTGCGGGGAATGCAGTCAAAGATGTTTCGTGGTGCATTGCGAGAGCCTACTTTAGACTCAAGTGAGTAAGCCAGCCAAATCAAAATTGAGATCGGCAATCTGTGCCGCACTTGGCGACACATGTGCATCCAATAATTTACGTGCTTGTAAATGGTCTTTGGCGGCGTTCACGCTGTCTACCGCCAACAGTTTGCCATCACGCAAATGGTACACACTGAAACTGCCGCTTTGCATGTCACCACGCACCGCCCAGTCAGTCGCGCCCATTGACAAGCCTGCCATTTGCAATTTTTTGTCGTATTGATCGCTCCAAAACCACGGCGTGGCGGTGAATGGGCGCTCTTGTCCCAAGATGGCTGCTGCTACTGATTTGCCTTGTTCGGTGGCATTTTGGACCGACTCTAATCGAATCAAACTGCCATCGGCCAAAGTGCGTGCGGCACAATCGCCCGCAGCAAAAATTGCGGACTCGCTGCATTGACCATGCGCATCCACCACAATACCTCGGTCGCAGATCACACCTGCGTCTCGTGCCAGTTGGTCATTGGCTGCAACGCCAATACCCACCACCACCAAACCAGCAGGTATCAGTGTGCCATCTTCCAATCGCACCCCAGTGACCGTGTTGTTGGCATCGGCTTCAATCTGTTGCATGCGCGCATTCAAGATGAGTTGCACACCATGACTTTGATGCAAGGCGGCATACCAATCCGACAATACTGGCGCCAACACACGCCCCAACAAACGCGGTGCGGCTTCGAGCACGGTAACTGCCAAGCCTTTTTTACGCGCGGTGGCAGCCACTTCCAAACCAATGAAACCGCCACCCACCACCACGACGGGAAGTTGCTGCTGCGAGCACACGGCTAGGCGTTCTGCCATTGCATTGGCATCGGCCATGGAACGCAGTGCCAAAACGCCGTTTGCATCGCTGCCTGGTATGCTCAATTTGCGCGGGCTTGCGCCAGTAGCTAAAACCAAATAATCAAAAGACAAGCTGCTGCCGTCATTTAGGACAAGCTGTTTGCTTGTGCGATTGATAGCCGTCACAGTCACGCTGGTGCGCAAGTTGATGTTTTTACGCGCCAGCACTTCAGGTGAACGCATGGTCAGTTGTGCGGCTTCCATTTCACCCGCCAACCAAGCCTTGGACAAAGGTGGCCGATGGTAGGGCGGATGTGGCTCGTCTCCAACCAAGTCAATTGTTCCGGTAAAACCACCTGCGCGCAATGCCTCAGCCGCCTGCACACCTGCTTGACCAGTCCCGATGATGACGACGGCACTCATGTTGAATTTTCTTGCAGTTTGATTGCAGGTAATCTTGCAATTACTCTTGTGTTTCTGGCAAATGCACAACCAAACCTTCCAGCTTGGCATTTGCTTTGAGTTGGCATGCCAAACGGCTATTAGGTTTACGCGGTGAAGCAACATGTTCCAACATGGCCAATTCAGTTTCTGAAGCTTCAGGCAAATCAGCCAAACGCGCTTCATCCACGTAGCAGTGACAAGTCGCACAAGCACATGAACCACCACATTCACCAATGATGCCATCCACCCCATTGGTGGTAGCGCCTTGCATCAGGCTCCAACCTTCTGGCAGATTGAATGTATTTGCCTCGCCGGAGGCTTCAACGTAGGTGATGTGTGTCATGTCTAAATTTTCCTAATTGATAAATTGCAAGTTTTGTTATGGGCTCTGAACGGTCAAATTCAACACCAATGGGCTGCGGAAAGTGGACGAAGGCATCCAAGGCAACTGATCCGCAGTACGCCTGTAGTTTGGCACAATTTTATGGAACTCGTCAAAAGCGATTTTGACAGCCAAGCGCGCAATGGCAGTTCCCAAGCAAGCATGGACACCGCCACCAAAACCCAAATGACCACGCGGTTTGCGACTGATGTCGTACACATCGGGGTTGGGGTATTGACGTTCATCGCGGTTGCCCGAGCCGTAGGCCAAGCAGACAAAATCGCCCTCTTTCATGGTTTGCCCATGTATGGTTACGTCTTTCATCAAGCGCCGACGGAAACGCTGAGCCGACGTGTTGAAACGCAAACTCTCTTCGATGGCATCGGGCAATAAGTCCGGATTCGCCACCACCGCACGACGCGCATCATCAAATGTTGCCAAGTTGTAGGCAAACATCATCATGAAACCGCCTAAAGATTCGACACCCGCCATGATCAAGGTGGTGGTGGTGAGCAGCACTTCGCGGTCATCCAAACGGTCGCCATCAATTTCGGCCAACGCAAAGTTGCTGATTAAGTCATTGCGCGGTTCTGCTTTGCGCATGGCAATCACTTTGCTGGCGTATTCTTGCATCCAGTTGTAGGCGGCAATGTGCTCTGGCCCTTTGGCACGCGTGCGTGCATCGCTTTGCACCATCATCACAGCGTTGTCGCGCACTTCTTGTTCTGGCACGATGGCTTCATCACCCATGGGCAAGCCCAAGGCAGCCATCAAGACTTTGACCGTGAATTGCGACGACACATCTTTGAAGTCAAATTCCTTCACCCCTTTGAGCTGTCCAAACACCTGTTTCGCAATATCACGAATCGGCTCTTCCAAGGCCAGCAAGTTGCGCTTCATGAAGGCGTGCTGAATCAATCCACGCAAGCGGTCGTGCTTTGGAGGATCTGAGCTGCCCAAGGTCGCACCGGCGCGGCCTGGCAATTCGGTCATCAAGTTGCCACTGGCAGATGAATAGGTTTGCCAGTCCTGCCCTGCCGAAACAATATCGGCATAGCGCGACAAAATCCACATTTGCGCTTCAGAGCTCCAAAAACAGGGTTGCTCATCACGCAGGGTTTTGTAATACGGGAACGGATCGGCATCAACCGCTGGCGAATAGGGATCAAAACTGAACATGGTTAGTCTCCTTTGTATTTATTCGAGTGGCTTACTTTAGGTTAATTTTTATTTTTTTTATGGTGAAAATACTTCATAAACTTGCACTTTTCGTTCAAAATAGTGGCTTTACTGCCAATCGCCCGTAAGAATATATTTGACACGGAAACCTCAATGTCATTGGACAATTACAAATCATCTCCAAAAAAGAAGTCCTTCGGCGAAATACCATCGTTTGCACTTTATGGTGAATCTGCTGCTGACCAACATGGTTTGCTGCACATTGAGGAAATTCAATCCAGAAGCCGTTTGTATCACTGGGAAATTGACCCGCATGTGCACCACGGTTTGTACCAAGTCGTGTGGTTGCAAGCTGGCGTGGCTGATTTGGTTTTGGACAATGTTCACAATACCGTGACAGCCCCTGCTGCTATCGTTATTCCACCGCGCGTGGTACATGGCTTTCATTTCACGCCCGAAACTCACGGTCAAGTATTGACCATCAGCGCCCAGTTCTTGTCTGACGCAGACGCACAAGCCATTGGCGCAGATGCAGCGCGCAAACTTTTTTCTGCACCACGCATACTTCGCTTTGCCATTGATGACCCCAATGCAACGCGCCTTGGCAGTTTGATGAATGAGTTGTTGGGCGAATTTATTTTGCCCAACGACCCACAATCACCCATTCCTGGCTGGTTGGCGCAATCTGTGATTTGGCGTTTGGCACGTTCCCATGTTTTGGAACAGCTGAATTTAGAAGGCCGTGCGCACCTGCACCATGCTGTCATCACACGCTTTTTAAGTTTGGTCGAACAGCACTTCTTAGAGCATTGGCCCATGCAGCGCTATGCTGCAGAATTAGGGCTGACCACGCCACGCTTGAATCGCATCACGCAATCGCTTTGCCAGTGTAATGCGCTGGAAATGGTACATGAACGGCTTACCAAAGAAGCCTGTCGCCGCCTCATCTACATCGCCGCACCCGCCGCCAATTTAGCAGCCGAACTGGGTTTTGACGACCCCGCTTATTTCTCGCGGTTTTTCAAAAACGTACGGGAATGAGCCCTAACCAATACCGAAAACTGAACCAAGGCGTGTTTGAAGCGAAATGATGCGTCAGATGTTGCGTGCAATTTACGAAACATTGCCTGTTAGCTTAATTGATGGGGATGCTAAGCTTATCAATTCGCCACGCCTTTAGTTGGCGCAACAACACGGGTAACACCATCACCACGCCAATCAGCGTTGCAGCCAAGCTTGGCGCTACCATCAACAAAGCGGCGGCAATGCACAAGACCTGCTCCCAGCGTTTCATCTCGACCAAACAAAACTTGGAAAACGCCATTGCTAAAAAGCTGATGCCCAGCACACAACCTGTGAAAGTCACCACAAAATCAAACCATGTAAAGCCTTTCGCAACCAAGATCAATGAGGGTGAAAACACAAATACAAATGGCACCAATGCTTTGGCAATGCCCAACCTAAATGCTGTGTTGCCTGTCTTGAACGGATCACTTCCTGCCATACCCGCTGCCGCATAGGCGGCCAGCGCAACTGGTGGCGTGATATCTGCCAACACACCGTAATAAAACACAAAGAAATGCGCCACCAAAGGCTCTACGCCTAATTGCACCAAGGTTGGCGCTGCCACAGTGACCATGATGATGTAGTTAGCTGTTGTCGGTATTCCCGCACCCATCAAAATGCAAACGCTGGCTGTCATCACCAAGGCAGCCAACAACGTGAGTGATGGCATGGCAATCAGTTGCTGTGGTAAGACGCTACCCAAACCCCCTGCAATCGCTTGCGCTGCGCCTGTGATGATGAAACTGATTTTGAAACCTACCCCTGTGAGTGTGACAACACCAATCACAATCCCCACTGTCGCAGCAGCTGCACCTACCGCCAATGCATATTTAGCGCCCGTTTCAAAAGCTTCAACCAACACCTTGGGTTCAATGCGTCCACGGATGTTAAGGACACGCATCAACAGGATAGTTAGCACCACACTGGCACCAAAGACGCCCAGTTTGACCATCTCATCAAGATTGGTAAATGCAATCAATACGAGTGCCATATGCAGTACCAACATCAAGCCCCAGTTCTTGGGTTTGTTGCCGCTCACCGCCGTCGTCAGTCCAATGATGGCACAGGATGTAATGCCGACAAAAGCCGCCAAATAAGGCGTGCGACCATTGACCAAAATACTAATCAACAGAAATAAAGGAATCAAGGTGGGCCAACGCATTTTCAAACTTTGACGCAACTTTGGCATTTCTTCATCACTCAAGCCACGCAAACCGTAACGCTTAGCCTCGAAATGCACTTGCATGAAAACGCCGAAAAAATGCATGAATGCAGGCACGATGGCAGCCATGATGATGGTTTGATACGGTAAGCCTAAAAACTCAATCATCAGAAATGCTGCCGCACCCAAGACGGGCGGTGTGATTTGCCCACCTGTGGAGGCGGCGGCTTCTACAGCGCCCGCAAATTCACGCTTGTAGCCGACCCGAATCATGGCAGGAATGGTCAAAGAACCCACTGTCACGGCATTCGCCACTGATGAGCCCGACAACATGCCAAACATGGCTGAGCCAAATACGCTGACTTTGGCAGGGCCGCCTGCATACCGCCCTGCAATGCTGGATGCAATATCTAAAAACAATTGCCCTAAGCCGATGCGCGTGGCAAGTACGCCAAACAAAACAAAATGAAAAACGTAAGTGGCCACCACGCCAACAGCGACACCGTATATGCCCTGACTGGTGAGGTATTGGTGATTGATGAACTGGCTCCATCCTGACCCCGCATGTTGTAACAGGCCTGGAAAGTAATTCCCAAAAAGCGCATAAAACGTAAAGCCCAAAGCGATGACCGGCAGGGGCCAGCCCATGCTGCGTCGTGTTGCTTCAAGTAATGCGATGAACAGCACAGTCCCAAACAGCACATCATTGAAGTTGGGATTTCCCACTCTGAATGCCAAATCTTCAAATGTGTAAGGTATATACAGCACAGCAATAGCTGCGCCAATACCGAGCAACCAGTCATACAGTGGAATACCGCCAGGAGAAGTTAGTTTGTTCTGAATCCTATGGTGATCGTTTCCGGTCTTACTCCCTGCGAACACCAAGAAAATAAGTCCAATCACAAACGCCAAATGCACGCCACGGTGCGTGGTTTCGCGCAGCAAACCAAAACCTGCGGTGTAGTAATGGAAGCAACTCAAAATAATCAACAGCCACTTTATCAACACCGTAGCAGGTGGCACCGAGGGGCGAAAACGCATCTCAGGGTCAAATTTTTCCTCCATCGCTAGAAGTTGCTTGTCGTCGGGTAGTGTGGTGGTGTGGGCCAAGCTCATTCGTGAATCTTTCAATTAGCAACAAAAACGGGCGGTATGAAACCGCCCGTCATATTCAAAACCAGTTCAAGCAGTGAGATGAAAACTTGACTGGATTAGAAAACAAAGCACAGCTTATTTCAGCACGCCAGCTTCTTTGTAGAATTTTTCAGCGCCTGGATGAAACGGAATGCCAACACCCTGCACTGCATTTTTCAGTGTGATGAATTTGCCTTTGGCATGACCTGCAGCCAATGTCTTTTGTGCGGCATCGCTGTACAAAGCTTTGGTGATTTCATAGACTGTATTCATATCGGCCTTGTCACTGGTCACCCACTGTGCACCCACTGCCAAAGTTTTGACACCCGCCACCCCTTTGTAGGTGTCGGCCGCGATGGTATCAACTGCAAAGAAGCTGCTCGACTTGCGCAGACCGTCGGCTTGGGCACCGTCAATTGGCAGCAATTCAATACCTGCACCGGCTGTGGCCAGCTCAGCAATGGCGCCTGCAGGTGCACCACCTGTGAAGAAGAAAGCGTCCAAAGCGCCGTCTTTCATTTTGTCGCCGGCTTGATTGGGTTTGATGTACTCAGGCTTGATATCAGCCTCTTTGATACCATAGGCGGCCAACACCAAACGGGCGTTGATCAACGTACCTGAGCCTGGCTCATCCAAAGCCACGCGCTTGCCTTTCAGGTCGGCAATGCTTTTGATACCCGAACCCTTTTTGACAACCACGTGAATACTCTCGGGGTACAGGTTGGCAATCATGCGAAGGCCAGCCACTTTCGGTTTGCCTTCAAAAATGCCTGTGCCTGTTTGCGCCCATGTTGCCACGTCTGATTGGCTGAAACCAGATTCCATGGA
Source organism: Candidatus Aalborgiella aggregata (assembly GCA_016705065.1). Classification (GTDB taxonomy): domain Bacteria; phylum Pseudomonadota; class Gammaproteobacteria; order Burkholderiales; family Burkholderiaceae_C; genus Aalborgiella; species Aalborgiella aggregata. Next base: position 226,597 of record JADIYY010000003.1, read on the forward strand.
GCCGCCCGCAATGCTGTTAACGTTGCCCAAGGACCCATTGCTGGCCTGTGCTGTGGCAACGATTTTGCCCGGCTGCGACACTGCATTGGCAATCATGCCACCCACAGGGTAATAGGTACCCGCCGTACCGCCAGTGCCGATGCGAAAAAATTGCTGCGCGCTGGCTGTGCCCACTAAGGCAAAGCTGGTTAATACGGTGACTGCTAGGGATTTAAGTTTCATGGGGACTCCATTGGTTTGATGTTGCAAAGATGTAAAAAGCTGTCGAAATTCGAAGCTCAAGTCTATCGAGCAGTTCAAGCTGGTGTCAAGATAGGGAATACGCTCACTGGTGATGCGAATTGGTCAGATTGACTTAGATTTTGACTAAGACTTGGTGCGGCTGGCGGGGATCGAACCCACGACCCTTGGCTTCGGAGGCCAATACTCTATCCACTGAGCTACAGCCGCCCATTCTACAAAAGCAGTATTGTAGGTCTTTGTCTGCACCTGGACTTTGGTAGCTATGGCCTCGCCCTTATAATCACAGATTCTCTTTTTTCAAAACCATTCAGAGACGACCATGAGCAATCCACACACTGACAATCACGCACAATCCAGCCACGGCGCCCATTCACGCAAGGGTTTAAACTTTTCTACCCTGTTGGTCCCTTTGTTGTTGCTGATTGGCTTAATCTATTACTTCGTACCTGGCCCTGCGCCTCAGCGCATCAACGAAGACGACCGCGCCAGAGCGGTGGCAGCACGCATTCAAAAAGTAGGCGCTGTCGCCATGGGCGATGCCAACCGCCCATTGCGTTCAGGTGAAGAAGTTTTCAAAGCGCAATGTACCGCTTGCCACACAGCGGGCGTGGCTGGTGCACCTAAGTTTGGTGACGCAGGCGCTTGGGCTCCACGTTTGGGCGCTGGTTATGCTGCATTATTGAATTCATCGCTCAAAGGTAAAGGCGCAATGGGTCCACAAGGCGGTGGCGAATTCAACGATTTGGAAATTGGTCGCGCCGTGGTGTACATGGCCAACGCAGCTGGTGGCAAATTCGCCGAGCCTGCAGCACCAGCTCCAGCTCCAGCTCCAGCTCCAGCTCCAGCACCAGCACCAGCACCAGCACCAGCACCTGCCAAGTAAAACAAATCCTTGCCCGTAAGGAAAAAAAGCCGAGCCGCTGCCTGCACCTCGGCTTTTTATATGGTTTTTTGGCCTTTAGCCAGCGTACTTATTGCCTAGTGTGCTATTAAATATATAGCAATTCTGGTGTGTCTATGCACTTTTTTGCACAGACTTGGGACTGCGTACATAGCCAAAACGGCTAGGCAAATCATGGGTCAACATTTCTTTTGGCACCCACAAGCCTTGCTCCACAGCATCTGCCGCCAAAAGCATGTCTGCAGTATGAACCAAGCCAAAACCGATGTCAGTGTCCAAATACAAGCGTCCATGTTCATCTATCACACAGCGCTGTATTCTGGCGGCAGCATCGTTGTGAGACACAACCGAAAAGTCAGCCTGAACACGCCAAATAAACGGTGTGGCCTCTAGCTCTACATAGACCCGCTGCGGCCCGTTTTGAAAATACCAATGACCTGCAGCTGGACTTTGTTTGTTGTCATCGGTTAAATAATTGCGGTTGATGAAAGCAATGAGCTTGTCATGCTTTAAAAGCGAGCCCTTGGCATTCGCAAATGTGCCTTGTGCTTGCACCTTGTCGTCTCGCATGTACCAGCTGCCACGCGCGTCCAAACCCAACCAACCGTAACAGTGCGGCACGTTGGGCCATTTGGCCATGGCTTGTTTGACAATATCATCCATTGAAAAAGGCTTTCATTTATGCATATTAATTCTGCTTGTATAGCTTAATGTTTTTGCTAAGTTTAGTTTTGATTTAATTTGTGTTAATGTAATGTCCTCAAAGCAATTGGCTTGCTATTTTCCACCACCATAAAGGAATGATCATGAAACGTTGGCTACTTATTTTGTCTACTATCGTTACTGCTGTTGCTTTAACGGGTTGTGGTTACAACCAATTCCAAAGTCTTGACGAAACATCCAATGCCGCTTGGAAAGAAGTTTTGAACCAATATCAACGCCGTGCAGATTTGATTCCCAACATTGTCTCCACCGTCAAGGGTGAAGCCAATTTTGAACAAGAAACATTAACCAAAGTGATTGAAGCGCGATCTAAAGCAACCGCCATTCAAGTCTCCCCTGAAATGTTGAATGACCCAGCTGCGATGAAGAAATTCCAAGCCGCTCAAGGTGAATTGGGCAGCGCGTTGAGCCGTTTGATGGCTGTCAGCGAAGCCTACCCTAACTTGAAAGCCAACCAAGGTTTTAGCGATTTGCGTGTGCAATTGGAAGGCACAGAAAACCGCATCACCGTGGCACGTAACCGCTATATCACTACGATTAAAGAATACAACGTACTAACTCGCAGTTTCCCAACCAACTTGACTGCCATGCTGTTTGGCTACAAAACCAAAGAGGGCTTTACTGTCGAGAACGAAGCGGCTATCTCCAAACCACCTGCAGTTGACTTCAACAAAAAGCCTTAATTAAGCCTGCATTGACGCGATAGACTGATCATTTGCGCATGAAACGTTTCATCCAACTGGCTGCAAAGGGCTGGATTGGGCTTTTGCTGGCAGTATGTACACTGCTGCCATCGCTGCTGCCCTTCGCACATGCGCAAGATGTGTTGCCCATACCCGCCCTCACGGGGCATGTGGTTGACAATACCGGCACTTTAAACCCGACCGACAAAGCCGTTCTGGAAGCCAAGCTCAGCGCGCTGGAAACAGCCAAGGGCTCACAGGTGGTGGTGCTGATGGTGCCCACGGTACAACCAGAGGACATCAGCAGTTATGCCAACCGCGTGGGTAATGCCTGGAAAATTGGTCGCAAAAACGTAGGCGATGGTGTGCTGCTGATTGTGGCCAAAGAAGACCGCAAAGTGCGCATCGAAGTTGCCAAAGCATTAGAAGGCGCTATTCCTGATTTGGCCGCTAAGCGCATCATTTCAGAAACCATCACGCCCAAGTTCAAAACCGGCGACTACGCTGGCGGTTTGTCTGCAGGTGTGGACAAAATTGCTGCCCTTGTGCAAGGTGAGGCCTTGCCAGAGGTGACTGCCAATGATGGCAGTCTGAATTTAGGTGAGGACATTGGCTGGATGAACATAGCCATCTTTTTGCTGTTTGCATTGCCAATCGGCAGCGCGATTGCAAAAGGAATATTTGGCAAGAAATTAGGCTCTTTGGTCACCGGCGGTGCTGTGGGTACTTTGGCATTTGTGGTCACTACCAGTTTGGTGATTGCTGGTGTAGCCGGCTTCGTGGCTTTGCTGTTTGCATTGTTCTCTGGCGCTTCAACCATGATGAATTCCGGTCGCAGTAGTCGCGGTGGTGGCTTTGGTGGCGGAGGCGGTTTTGGCGGCGGTGGATTTGGTGGCAGCGGTGGCGGCTGGAGCTCAGGTGGTGGTGGTGATTTCGGTGGCGGAGGCGCTTCGGGCGACTGGTAACAAAATGGCACATCCCAACTTCTTTAAACGCTTTGTTTCGCTGGTGCGACATCGTTGGATGGACGCATCTGATTGCCGACAAGCTCTGCCCAGTGACTTGGCCCAACGCCTTATGCAGCGCATCACTGCCAGCGAACAGCGACACAGCGGTGAGGTCCGCATTTGCGTTGAAGCGGGACTTCCTTTCAGTTATCTGTGGAGGCATGTGTGGCATAAAAAATCCATGCGTGCCATCATGCGGGAGCGCGCTTTGATGATGTTTGGCAAATTGCGCATTTGGGATACCGAAAGCAACAACGGCGTGCTGATCTACTTGCTGTTGGCCGAACATGACATTGAATTGGTTGCGGACCGTGGCTTGAACCAACACGTACCGCATGAAGAGTGGCAAAGCATTGTCAAACGCTTAGGCTCTGCTTTGCGCGAAAAGCGTTTTGAAGATGGGCTAACGCAATCTTTGGAAGAAATTTCTGCTTTGTTGGTGCAATACCATCCATTGGCTGAAGGCGAAACGCGCCGAAACGAATTGGCCAACACAGTTGTGATACTGGCTTAATGACCTCGCAGGGCTCTGCGGTATTGCATGGCCTCTGCCACGTGTGTCACTTGCGTGTGAATTGACCCAGCCAAATCGGCGATGGTTCTGGCTACTTTCAACGTGCGGTGTGTAGCACGTGCAGACCAACCCAAGCGCGCCGCCGCAACATTGAGAAATTTGCTGGCAGCTTCATCCAACATGACAAATTCATCAATCTCTTGCCCTTGCAAGGCATGATTCGATTTGCGCTGCCGCGCCAAACTGCGTTCGCGTGCGGCCATGCAGCGGCTGCGAATGTGGGCAGTTGCTTCACCTGCTGGTGCATTGAGCAACTCTTCAGCAGGTAAAGTTGGCACATCAATGTGTAAATCAATCCTGTCCAACAAGGGGCCGCTAAGTTTGCCCTGGTATTTTGACACTTGATCCGGCGTACAACGGCAAGATCTGGGTGTGCTGCCTATGACCGCGCCTAAATAGCCACATGGGCACGGGTTCATCGCAGCGACGAGTTGGAAACGTGCCGGAAAATCGGCTCTACGCGCCGCTCGCGATATCGTGATTTGCCCCGTCTCCAACGGTTCGCGTAAAGCTTCTAAAGCTGCTCGAGGTAATTCAGGCAATTCGTCTAAAAACAGCACGCCGTTGTGTGCCAAGGAAATTTCACCCGGCCTTGGTGGCGACCCACCACCCACAAGAGCAACAGCACTGGCTGAGTGATGCGGACTGCGTGTGGGGCGATGGGCCCAGCCTTCAATCAAAAACCGCCCAGCTAAGGACGCTATCGCTGCACTTTCTAAAGCCTCATTGGTGCTCATGGGAGGTAACAACCCAGCAAAGCGCTGTGCCAGCATAGACTTTCCAGAACCTGGCGGGCCTACCAACAAAGCGCTGTGCCCACCTGCGGCGGCAATCTCCAATGCGCGTTTGGCGCCAGCTTGTCCTTTGACATCACCAAAATCAAGGTATTTTGATGCTGTTTTGTCAGTATTCATTGTTTGCGCTTGTATCTGACACCATCCATCGTTGGTGTCTAGCGCAGGTTCAGTCACAAACTGTCCAACCACGTCCAATAGATGCTTGGCACGGTAGACGATTGCATCTGGGACCAATGCGGCTTCGGCAGCGCTGGATTCTGGAAGCACCATTTTGGGGCGAATATCCATTTTGCTGAGCGCCAAACTCATAGCCAATGCACCTCGAACGGGCCGTAATTCACCGCCCAGCGACAATTCTCCCGCAAATTCGAAATCTGCTAACTTTTCAGCATCAATTTGCCCACTAGCTGCCAAAATACCCAGCGCAATTGGCAAATCAAAGCGTCCTGAATCTTTTGGCAAATCTGCAGGAGCCAGGTTGACTGTGATGCGCTTATTACTTGGGAATTCAAGCCCAGAATTTTGCAAAGCGGAGCGCACGCGTTCTCGGGCTTCTTTTACCTCAATTTCGGCCAGACCAACCAAGGTAAAACTGGGTAACCCATTGGCCAAATGCACCTCCACAGTCACCGAAGGCGCTTCTAAGCCCAATACGGCGCGACTTTGCACCATTGCGAATCCTGACATAAAAACTCCCTATTTTGGTGCGCAACAAAGACAGTTGGCCTTGAATAACGCACAAGCATCTTCTTTTCTGCATCAACTGATTATTTATACAACTGTAAATATACACAGTTTTTAGAAATTACCAAGCGTAATTCATCCGAGTGTTGCTAATACGCACACTATTGGAAGCCAATGTGCCTGCTGCATCCATTCAATCATGAATAGATCTTAGTTTTGGCACACTTCATGCTTTATATGCTCCGTACGCATTTTTCTTTAACTTTTTTTAATGGAGCTAACTATGACATTTTTTGCAAAACCAATTCTCTTGACTTCTATCTTGGCAGCTTTGGCTGGTACCTCAGCCGTTGCGCAAACAGCCGCACCCGCTGCAGCTGCAGCTGCACCCGCCAGCACTTTGAGCTACAACGTTGGCGTGGTGACAGACTACCGTTACCGTGGCATTTCACAATCTCGCTTGCAACCAGCCGTGCAAGGTGGCGTTGATTTCGCTCACAGCAGTGGTGCGTACGTTGGTGCTTGGGCTTCAACCATCAAATGGGTGAAAGACGCTGGCGGTGATTCAGATGTTGAGCTCGATATTTATGGTGGCTACAAAGGATCTGCTGGCGCCGTCAGTTATGACGTGGGTGTTTTGACCTATGTTTACCCAAGCAACGCTTTGTCAACATCTGCAAACACAACTGAAATCTATGCAGCTGGGACTGTAGGACCAGCCACATTGAAATACTCACACTCATTGACCAACACTTTTGGTTTTGCAAACAGCAAAAACAGCGGTTATTTGGATTTGAGCGCGACATTTGATTTGGGTAATGGTTTTAGCTTGGTTCCTCATATCGGACATCAACGCATTGCTGGTACTGGCAACGGTATTTATTCTTATACCGATTATTCAGTCACTTTGGCGAAAGACTTTGGCAACGGTTTGGCAGTTACTGCCGCTGTTGTCGGAACTGACGCTGATAAAGACAGCTACTACACACCAGCAGGTAAATTCACCGGCAAAGCAGGTGTGGTTGTCGGTCTGAAATACAGCTTCTAAAGTCTGTAAAACTACAAAGGATTCAATATGAAAATAGTCACTGCCATTATCAAACCCTTTAAATTGGATGAAGTTCGTGAAGCACTTTCAGCCATCGGCGTTCAAGGCATCACCGTGACCGAAGTCAAGGGCTTTGGCCGTCAAAAAGGGCACACCGAGCTGTATCGTGGTGCAGAGTATGTGGTTGATTTTTTACCGAAAGTCAAAATCGAAGCTGCTGTCAGTGCTGCCATCGTTGACCAAGTCATCGAAGCCATCGAAGGTGCAGCACGCACAGGCAAGATTGGCGACGGTAAGATTTTTGTCTACAACTTAGAGCAAGTCGTTCGCATTCGCACGGGTGAGACTGGCAAAGAAGCCCTCTAAGGCCAACCTACCAAGATATTTACAGAAAGTTCATATGAAAAAAAATCTACTTCTTTCCCTCACCTTGGGTGTAGGCTTGTGGCTGGCAGGTAACTTTGCAATCGCCCAAACTACGCCCGCTACACCTGCAGCTGCACCCGCTGCAGTCACTGCAACTGCTGAAGCTGCCAAACCAGCTGATGCGGCTGCACCTGCTACGGCCGCCGTTGCCGCACCTGCAGCTGCAGCAGCAACTGCTGAGCCGGCCGCAGCTCCTGCCGCTGCTCCCACACCTAACAAAGGTGATACCGCTTGGATGACAATCGCAACGGCTTTGGTCATCTTCATGACGATTCCAGGCTTGGCGCTTTTCTACGGCGGCTTGGTGCGCAGCAAGAACATGCTCTCTGTTCTGATGCAAGTCTTTGTTGTCAGCGCACTGATTTATGTCTTGTGGGCTGTATACGGTTACACACTGGCATTTGGTGGTGATGGCACTTTCTTTGGAACGTTTGACAAGCTGTTTCTCAAAGGCGTCACACCTGATTCAGTAGCGGCCACTTTCTCCAAAGGCGTCGTCATTCCTGAGCTGAGCTTCATTGCCTTCCAAGCAACATTTGCTGCCATCACATGTGCACTGATTGTGGGCGCCTTTGCTGAGCGTATCAAGTTCTCTGCTGTTCTGGCATTCTCCGTACTGTGGTTCACTTTCAGCTATTTGCCAATCGCTCACATGGTTTGGTACTGGGCAGGTCCAGATGCCATAACCGATGCCGCTTCTCTCGATAAAGTGGTGGCTGGCGCGGGTTACTTGTGGGGCAAAGGTGCGTTAGATTTTGCAGGCGGCACCGTGGTACACATCAACGCCGCTGTGGCTGGCTTGGTGGGTGCTTATGTGGTTGGCAAGCGCATTGGCTACGGTAAAGAAGCCATGACACCGCACAGCTTAACATTGACCATGGTGGGCGCTTCGATGTTGTGGTTTGGTTGGTTCGGTTTCAATGCTGGATCAAACCTTGAAGCCAATGGCCTGACTGCCTTGGCATTCATCAACACCTTGGTGGCAACAGCTGCGGCAACTTTGGCTTGGATTGCTGGTGAAGCCTTGATGAAAGGTAAAGCTTCCATGTTGGGCGCTGCATCGGGTGCTGTATCAGGTTTGGTTGCCATCACACCAGCTTGCGGTTTTGTAGGACCCATGGGTGCCATCGCCATCGGTGTGATTGCTGGTTTCTTGTGTCTATGGGGCGTGAATGGCCTCAAGAAAATGCTGGGCGCAGACGATTCACTTGACGTGTTTGGCGTTCACGGCGTGGGTGGTATTGTGGGTGCTTTGCTCACCGGCGTATTTGCATCACCATCGCTGGGCGGTACAGGTATTTATGACTACGTTGCCAATAAAGTGGGCGAAGGCTATAGCATCGGTGGCCAAGTTTGGATTCAATTGCAAGCCGTAGGGGTCACCATCGTATGGTCAGCAGTTGTTGCCTTCATCGCTTTCAAACTGGTTGACATGATCATTGGCTTGCGTGTTCCAGAAGAAGAAGAACGCGAAGGCTTGGATATCACATCACACGGCGAAACAGCGTACAGCCGTTAATCAAGTACAGATTGGACACTTGAAACTATTTCGACAGTTTCCTTAAACTTCAAGGCCCACAGCAATGTGGGCCTTTTTTTATGTGCTCGATATAAGCAATGCAAGCACGTTAAAAAATCACATCAAGCGTGCTCTGACACTCTTGCCTTTCACACGGCCGTTGTTAAGTTTATGCATGGCTTCCTTTGCAAGGTCACGCTGCACCGCTACGAAGGTTGAAAATTCTGTCACGTTGATTTTGCCGATTTGCTCGCGTGTAAATGCAGGGCCGCCTTCATCATTTGTCAAAGCTCCCAACACATCGCCAGGGCGAATCTTTTCTTTGCGGCCGCCCAGTATGTGCACCGTCGCCATGGGTGGCAACAATCGCTCTTTGCTTTTAGGTGTCAATTCTTCCACTTTGTGCCAGACTGATTCACGGTGTTGGTATTGCTCAATCTTGCCAACAAAACCCATTTCGTCCATGCTGGCCAAATTCAAAGCCAAACCCGTTTCACCGGCACGCCCTGTGCGGCCAATGCGGTGAATGTGAATTTCGGCATCGGGTGTGACGTCCACATTAATGACTGCTTCCAGCTGATCAATGTCCAATCCACGCGACGCCACATCGGTCGCCACCAGCACCGAACAACTGCGGTTCGCAAACTGCACCAGCACTTGGTCGCGTTCACGTTGCTCCAAATCGCCGTACAAAGCCAATGCGCTGAAGCCCTGCGCTTGCAGCAAGGTAACCAGTTCACGGCATTGGTTTTTGGTGTTGCAAAAGGCCAGTGTGCTGACGGGACGAAAATGATTCAACAGCAATGCCACTGTTGGCAACCGGCTTTCACGCGTCACTTGGTAAAAGCGTTGCTCTATTAAATTTTCGGCATGCTGCGATTCAACTTTGATGGTTTGTGGGTCGCGCATGAATTGCTTGGCAATATTGGCTATGCCTTCAGGGTAAGTGGCAGAAAACAGTAAGGTTTGCCGCTCTTTGGGGCATTGCTTTGTCACTGTGGCAATGTCGTCCAAAAATCCCATGTCCAACATGCGGTCGGCTTCGTCCAGCACCAAAGTGTTGAGCGCTTCCAGTGATAAAAATTGCCTCTCCAAATGGTCCATCACCCGCCCTGGCGTGCCCACCACAATGTGCGCCCCATGCTCTAGTGAAGCACGCTGCCCGCGCAATGGCACGCCACCGCACAGCGTCACTATTTTGATGTTCTCTTCCGCACGCGCCAATCGGCGCAGCTCCATCGTCACCTGGTCTGCCAGCTCGCGCGTCGGGCACAGCACCAAAGCCTGCACCGCAAAGCGCCGCGGATTCAAATTCGCCAACAGCGCCAAAGCAAACGCCGCCGTCTTGCCACTGCCCGTCTTGGCCTGCGCAATCAAGTCCTTACCCAACAGCGCTACAGGCAAACTAGCAGCCTGAATCGCCGTCATCTCGGTATAACCCAGCTTGTCCAAATTCGCCAAAGTGGCGGGGGCAAGAGGCAAGGTGTTGAAGTTTTTTGATGGTATCGTTGTCATGCTGACATTATCCTAAGTAAACTGCGTCTGCGATAAGCTAACATCACAGCAAATTGGGGTTATTTGATTTTTATATATAAAATAGACCTGTATGCGACGTATTCATTGCCTAGTTTGCTATTAAATACATAGCAATTTTGTCCGCCACGTTGCCAGTACACTAAAACCTTCTCATTGCAATCATTTATGGAATCTCTTTACATCTCTACTGGCGTGGTCGCTTTGGCGGAAATGGGCGACAAGACGCAGCTGTTGGCTTTTATATTGGCGGCGCGGTTTAAGAAACCTGTACCTATCATCCTCGGTATTTTGGCGGCGACTTTGGTGAATCACGGTTTGGCGGGTGCTTTGGGGGCTTGGATTACCAGCGTTGTCAGCGCTGAAACCATGCGCTGGGTGTTGGGTTTGTCATTCATTGGCATGGCGGTTTGGACGTTGATACCTGACAAGATTGAAGAAGAGGAAACCCAAGTGGCGCAAAAGCTGGGCGTATTTGGTGCCACGCTGGTGACTTTCTTTTTGGCTGAAATGGGTGACAAAACACAAATTGCCACTGTGGCGCTGGCCGCGCATTTTGCAGCCCCGCTGATGGTGGTGATTGGCACCACACTGGGCATGTTGATTGCCGATGTACCTGCGGTATTTGTGGGTAATAAATTTGCAGCGAAAATACCGATGAAGTTGGTACACACCATTGCCGCAGCCATTTTTGCGGTGATGGGTGTGCTGACATTGTTGCAAGTTGAAAAATTATTCCAATAAGGATACGTATGAGCCAATTGCTTTCAAAAACAGTACGCATTGACAAAAACGGCGGGCCTGAAGAGCTCAAGCTGGTTGAACTCGAAGTGGGCGAGCCAGGGCTGGGCGAAATCCGCATCAAGCACCACGCGATTGGACTGAACTTCATTGACGTGTACCAACGCAGTGGTGTGTACGCACTACCCATGCCGCTGAACTTGGGCATGGAAGGCGCTGGCGTGGTGGAAGCCGTGGGCGCAGGCGTGACGCACCTGAAGGTGGGTGACCGCGCGGCCTACGCCAGCAACCCATCCGGCAGCTACAGCGAACGCCGCGTGATGCCCGTCATGAACGTGTGCAAGTTGCCCGATGCCATCAGCTTTGAAACAGGGGCGGCCATGATGCTCAAAGGCTTGACCGCACAGTATTTGTTGCGCAAAACCTTGCCACAAGGCGGCTTGCAAGCGGGTGACTTTGTGCTATTTCATGCAGCCGCTGGTGGCGTGGGTTTAATCGCCTGCCAGTGGGCCAAGGAGCTGGGCTTGCAATTGATTGGTACAGCAGGTTCAGACGCAAAATGCCAGCTTGCGAAAGAGCATGGTGCAGCGTTCACGATCAACTACAACACAGAAGACTTTGCAGCACGTGTCAAAGAAATCACTACAGCTGCGAATGCGGCCAAAGGTATGAAGCCTGGTGTGAAGGTGGTTTACGATTCGGTTGGTAAAGACACGTGGGACAAGTCACTAGATTGCCTGCAGCCATTTGGTTTGATGGCCAGCTTTGGCAATGCATCTGGTGTGGTGCCTCCTTTTGCACCTGGCATTCTGGGCGCCAAAGGCTCTATTTATGTGACACGCCAAACCCTGTTCAGCCATATCATCAGTCGCGAAGCGACGCAGGCGATGGCTGATGAGCTTTTTGCAGTAGTGGAAAGTGGTGCCGTCAAAATACGCATCGACCAGCGTTACCCGCTGGCCGATGTACAACAAGCGCACCGCGATTTAGAAGCCCGCAAGACCACGGGCTGCACCATTTTGACGGTTTAGTATTTATTGATTGGTTAGCTTTAATCACTTGACATGAGGAGCTTGCTGACCAAAGGATGTATCACTTTGCGCTGTGTGTAAATGGCATGAAAATGCTCCACGACATCGCCACATCCCGCAATTTTGATGAGCCCATGCTGTTGTGTTAAATAGTCTTCCAACCAATCTGCGGCTGGGAAAACACCCATTCCAGATATACCAAAGGTAGTGAGTAAGGCGTTATCTTCAAACTCGCCCACCACGTTGGGATTGATGCGTTCGCTTTCAAACCAGTGCTTTAAGCGACTGCGCAAGGCGTTGTGTGTGGTAGGCAGCAACACTGGCAGCTGTGCCAAGCAGTGGGGGAAATCGATAACGGCTTGTTCTGCAACCAATGGAGTGGCGTACCACGATACAGCGCTGGTGGCCATTATTTGGTGCTGCACCTTGAAATTTAAGCTCAATGCAGGGGCATGGTCGGCCAGCACCAAGTCAAGTTTATGTGTGGCCAAGTCTGCGATTAAATCATCAAATTCGCCGTCTTGGCAGATCAAATGAAGGTGATCGTCCTTGAGTATGGGGGCAAGCAGTCGGTGTACTGCCATCTTTGCGATGCCGTCTGAGATGCCAACATGCAAGCGTAGCGTTTTACCGCGAACGGCATCACGTACTTTGCTGGGTAATTTTTCGCCTAAAGCAAAAATATGATCGGCTTCTGCCAAAGCAGCAACCCCGGCATCTGTCAACGTTAAGCCCCGCCCTTTAGGCTTAAACAATGCGAATCCAAGCTCATGCTCAAGCAATTTGACTTGGGTACTGATGGTCTGTATGGCCATGTTCAGCCGCTTTGCTGCGCCCACCATGCTTCCTTCAGTGGCCACAATCCAAAAATAATACAAATGTCGGTAGTTAAATGATTGACTCATGCTGCCTTGCGTTTGAACGCGCGCTGAATACTTCTGTTTTTACGAACTAATTGTTAATTTTATATCGCTTTTTATATTTGTTAAAAGGATTTACATTTGCATCTTTATTCATATTAGGAACATTCCAGATGCAAACAATTGGAACTTGGTGGATGTGGGTCGGCTTTGCTGCGTTTGTGATCGTAGCAATTGCCATTGACCTTTTGGTCATGGAAAAGCAAGGGGCGCACAAAGTCACCATGAAAGAGGCTGCTTCATGGAGCATCCTGTGGTTTGGGCTGTCATTTATTTTTGCGGGACTGCTGTGGTGGTATCTAGACGGTATTCAAGGGCGTGAACAAGCTAACACTGTCACGATGCAATTCATCACAGGCTATTTGGTAGAGAAAAGTCTATCCATCGACAATGTCTTTGTGTTTTTGATGATATTTAGCTACTTCGCAGTACCGCTTGAACATCAAAAGCGTGCACTGATTATCGGAATCATCGGCGCTATTATTTTGCGCGCCATTTTGATTTTGGTAGGCGCTTGGCTCTTAGCGACTTTCCATTGGCTGCTGTATGTATTTGGCGCCTTCCTGGTCATTACAGGCATCAAGATGTGGTTTGCAGCCGGATCAGAGTCTGATATTTCTAAAAATCCTGTCCTGACATTTTTGCGCAAACATATCAAATTAACGGATAAGTTTGATGGTGAAAAGCTCAGCACGATGATTAACAATACGCGGCACTACACCCCCTTGTTTGTGGTGCTTATCATGATTGCAGTGACGGATATTATTTTTGCGGTTGACAGCATTCCCGCCATTTTCGCCATCACGCAAGATCCGTTTATCGTGTTGACTGCCAATATTTTCGCCATCTTAGGTCTGCGTGCACTGTACTTCCTGTTGGCAGATTTGGCTGACCGGTTTCACTTGCTGGCTTACGGTTTAGCACTCGTATTGGTTTTCATTGGAACCAAAATGCTGATCATAGACTTTTACAAAATACCTATTGGGTATGCATTGATGGTCACAGCGAGTATCATTGCTATCTCTATGATTGCCTCAGCCTTGAAACCCAGCAAGACCCATGGCAAAAAACATTGAGCCGCTCAGCGTATGAGAAACAAGAGTCACCATCTGAAGCATTGGTTTCGCACGCTAGAGCCCAAGGTTCTGGCCATGATGAGTGGCCCCGCCATGTTAAAACTCAAGCCTTGGATTGACAAGCATGACATTTTCAGCTTTACACGCGAGCCATTGGCCAGAGGCTTGGCGTTTGGTCTTTTTTGCAGCTTAATACCTGGCCCTTTTCAAATGCCTGCCACATTGTTAGCGTGCATTCTTTGGCGCGGCAATATCGTGGCTGGCTTTGGAGCTACTTTGCTTAGCAACCCGCTCACCATTGTGCCTTTGTACTTGGTTGCTTATCAAATTGGCTCATTTTTCTTACCGACAGAAGCTGCCTTGGTGCCACTGTCAGGCATCACAACTGCGCACTTCGGCTCAACTGATTGGTTCATGGCGGTGTCAACGTGGTTGCAAAGCCTAGGTTGGCCATTGGTAGTTGGCTTGTTGATTCTGGGCTTAAATCTGGCAGGCCTAGGCTACGCATTGGTGCAAATCGCTTGGTTATGGCCGGTGCATAGGCGCAAAGTCAGAATGAATCGCAAAAAATAAACGGCAAAGACCAACTGTATTCAGCTGGTTTTTTTAACTCGTCGCAATTCATCCCAAATCAAACATACCGCGCCAATGCTGATAGCGCTGTCGGCGACGTTGAAAGCGGGAAAGTGACCACCATGAAAAATAGGAGCGAGAAATGACCAATGAAAATCCATGAAGTCCACCACATAACCGTACAGAACGCGGTCTATCACATTACCAATCGCACCACCCAAAATGCACGCCAATGCGAATGAAAAAAGCTTTTGTCCCGCGTGTGCTCTCAACATGTAGGTGATGAAAATTGCTGCCGCAACACCAATGCCCGTAAAAAACCAGCGTTGCCAACCGCCCGCATTGGCTAAAAATGAAAAGGCTGCGCCAGTATTGTGCGCCCTGACCACATTAAAAAATGACGTGACATAGGTGCTGTCGCCTAGCCTATAGTTACCCACAATCAGCACCTTGGTGATTTGGTCCAACAAGATGATGATGAAGGCCAAACTCAGCCACATCCACCAGGTGTTCGTTTTAACTTTGGCCATTTACGCCACCGTTCTCACTTCACCCGCACCATACAAATTGCTCACGCAACGTGTGCAAATGGTGGGGTGCGCGGTATCAGCGCCCACCGTGTCGCTGTAATGCCAGCAGCGCTCGCATTTATGGTCTTTTGAGGCTGTAGCCAGCGTATTGATTGCCTGAGCTGCTTTAATATTTATAGCAGATGTAATGAACACAAATTTCAGATCATCACCCAAGCTTTGCAGCAATTCAAAATCTGCCGGTGGTAATTCCAGCGTTAAATTGGTTTGCAAGGATGAGCCCACGGTGCCTGCAGCGCGCAAAGCCTCAATTTCCTTATTGGCCATGTCGCGCAACTCACGAATGCGCGTCCACTTGGCTAGCAAGGCTTCATCAGGCGCATCGAATTGGGCATAAGTTTCCATGAAAATCGATTCAGACTTGCCCACCACTTGCCACGCCTCTTCGGCAGTGAAGCTCAAAAACGGCGCCATCAAGCGCAGAAGTGCTTGGCTGATGAGGTGCAACGCGGTTTGCGCACTGCGACGAGCTTTGGAATTTTGCGCAGTTGTGTACAACCTGTCTTTCAAAATATCCAAGTAGAACGAGCCCAATTCATCGCTGCAATACACTTGTAATTTGGCCACCACCGGGTGAAATTCATACACTTTGTAATGCGCCAGAATTTCGCTTTGCATTTGCGCAAAGCGGCTGATCGCGTAGCGGTCGATTTCCAACATCTCACTAACAGGCACTGCGTCAACCGCAGGGTCAAAGTCGCTGGTATTGGCCAACAAAAATTTGAGTGTGTTGCGAATGCGACGATAGATGTCCACCACGCGCGCCAGAATTTTGTCATCAATTGACAAGTCGCCAGAATAATCGGTGGCGGCGCACCACAGACGAATGATTTCTGCGCCCATCTTGTCGCTCACCGCTTGCGGCGCGACCACATTGCCTTCGCTCTTGCTCATCTTGCGGCCTTTGCCGTCCACTGTGAAGCCATGCGTGAGCAAGCCTTTGTAGGGAGCGTGGTCGTACATGGCGCAAGCTGTTAAGAGCGAGCTATGAAACCAACCGCGGTGTTGGTCATGGCCTTCTAAATACAAATCTGCTGGCCACACCGATTGATCGGCATGGCTCTTTTGTAGCACGTGGTAGTGTGTGGTACCCGAGTCAAACCACACATCCAAAATATCGGTACTCTTGGTGTAATGCTCTGCATCTGCGCCAATCAAGCTTTCTGCTGTAGCTTTGCTCCAAGCCTCTACACCGCCTTTTTCAACCATGCTGGCGGCAATGTCCATCAACTCCATGGTGCGTGGATGCAATTCGCCCGTGGCGATGTGAATGAAAAACGGCAAGGGAACGCCCCAACTGCGTTGACGGCTCACACACCAGTCGGGTCTGCCTGCAATCATGGCACGCAAGCGGGCTTGTCCGCTGACTGGGTAAAAACTGGTTTCGTCAATCGCGTCCAGCGCCAATTGCCGCAGCGATTTGCTTGCTGGATCTTTGGTGAATACGCCTTGCGTAGTGGCTGTGGCTTCGTCCATGCGGATGAACCATTGCGCTGCTGCGCGGTAGATTACTGGAGTTTTGTGGCGCCAGCAATGTGGGTAGCTGTGTACTATGTTTTCGGTAGCCATCAAGCGATTAGATGTGCCCAATACTTCAATGATGCGCTCACATGCTTTCCAAATATTCAAGCCACCAAACAAAGGCAGCTCGTCCACATAGCGACCATTGCCTTGTACGGGGTTCAAAATGTCGTCGGTGCTGATGCCATTGGCAACACAGCTGTTAAAGTCTTCCACACCGTATGCGGGCGCAGAATGCACGATACCAGTGCCATCGTCGGCTGTGGCGTAGTCGGCCAAGAATATTGGACTATAGCGTTGATAACCTGCATCCACATCGTAGAGTGGGTGTTTGAAATTCAATAGGCTCAAGTTCTTGCCCATCGTTTTGGCTATGACTTTGCCATCTAGCTTGTATCGTTCTAAGCATTTCTCGACCAAGACCGATGCCAATAGCAAGATACCGCGTTCGGTATCAACCAGCGCATATTCCAATTCAGGGTTCAGGTTCAATGCCTGATTGGCGGGAATAGTCCAAGCGGTGGTGGTCCATATCACGGCAAAGGCATCTTTGCTGAGCTTGTCTAGGTCAAAAGCTTTGGCAAGTTTTTCGGGCTCTGCGCATTGAAACGCCACATCCAATGTTTGCGATTTTTTATCGGCGTATTCGATTTCAAACTCTGCTAATGAGCTACCGCAATCAAAACACCAATATACGGGTTTTAAGCCACGGTACACAAAGCCTCGCTCCATGATGCGCTTGAGCGCACGAATCTCGTTAGCTTCATTGGCATAGTCCATGGTGCGATAGGGGTTGTCCCACTCACCCAACAAACCCAAACGCTTGAAGTCTGCCATTTGACCCGCGATTTGCTCGGTCGCAAAAGCACGGCTTTTGGCTTGCACTTCATCGCGTGACAAATTGCGACCATGTAATTTCTCAATTGCATTTTCAATCGGCAAACCATGGCAATCCCAACCTGGTACATAGATAGCGTCCAAGCCTTCTAACTGTCGTGCTTTAACAATCATGTCTTTCAAAATTTTATTGACTGCATGGCCAATGTGTATTTGACCATTGGCGTATGGCGGACCGTCGTGCAAGATAAATTTGGGTTTGCCAGCGCGAACATCGCGCAGTTTTTTATAAATGCCTTTGTCCTCCCAAGACTTTACCCAAGCCGGTTCGCGTTTGGGCAAATCACCTCGCATGGGAAATGAGGTGTCTGGCAAATTGAGGGTGCTTCGGTAATCGGTGTTCGAGGCGGTATTCGTGGGCGTCGTCATAATGTTTTTTAAATTGCGGCACACTGGTGTGCCAAAGAGGGGGCGCCTAAATTACAAGGCTGAGAATGTTCGGTATAGCAAGGCTGCGGGTCAAAGCTGAAAGCTTTGACCCATTCAAATTCGTGATATGGGCAATGCTGTTTGCGTTTGAAAATACACACGCGCATCCGTACAGTCTTGGGCTATGCCTTTTTGCAGGGCTTCCAAGCTGTCGTATTTCAATTCATCATGTAGTTTATGCAGCAATTCCACGTGAATGATTTTACCGTAACCGCTATCCATACCCAGATGCGATGGCCAATCTAGACAGTGGGTTTCCAACAAAACCCGTCCGCCGTTTACATCTTGCGGATCTAATGAGGGTCGAATACCCATATTTGCCACACCCAATAGTGGTTTGTCTGTCAAACCTAGAACTCTGACAGCAAAAATGCCACTAGCTGCGGGCTTCCAATGTGAGAAGCGTAAATTCAAGGTAGGACAACCCAATTCACGCCCCAATTTGCGGCCATGCACCACATGACCACTGATGCTGTAAGGACGGCCAAGCAGTTTGGCCACGTCGTCCATGCGCCCTTGCGACAATGCGTTGCGAACCTCTGTGCTGGATACACGCAAACCATGTACTTCATAGCTGTTCATGCGCGCAACATCAAAACCTTGCGCTTCACCCGCCGTATCCAGCATCGCATAATCGCCAGCGCGTTTTGCACCAAACCTGAAATCGTCACCAACCAGCACGTATTTCACACCCAAGCTTTTGACCAAGATGTCATCAATAAAACTTTGTGGCGACTGAGCGGCAAATGCAGCTGTAAATGGCATCACCAAACATTTGTCGATGCCACAACGCTCCAATTCAGCTAATTTGTCGCGCAAAGTGGCGATACGAGCAGGAGCCAGTTCAGGTTTTTTGGCCGCTTCTGCAAAATAATCACGAGGATGCGGCTCAAATGTCATTACGCAACTGGGAATACCGCGGTGTGAGGCCTCATTTTTAAGCAATGCCAGCATTGCTTGATGTCCGCGGTGCACCCCATCGAAGTTGCCAATGGTTAAAGCACAACTTTGCGAGTGGGGCTGAAAAGCTAATCTGTGGATTATTTGCACGATGCAACGAAGTATAAGGCGCAAAAACATTAGGGTAAACCCTAATCACATACTTCCACGAGTATTTTATAGCACACTTAGAAGCTAGAATGATTGATGTATATCAATGCTCGCGCATGTTTTACGCGATATTCATCATCTCATCACGCACTCAAAATGTATAAATCTGTATCCAAACGCATTAGCAATACCGTTTTTAGCGTATTTATTGCATTAACCGCATATATTTCTTCAGGTAACCTAGCTCAGGCACAAGATATCAAAGGTGATGCAGCGAATGGCAAAGCCAAAAATGCCATGTGCATTGGATGCCATGGTATTGTTGGTCTGCAAGCCAGTTTTCCTGAAATTCATAAAGTACCCAAAATCTCCGGTCAAAGTGGTGCCTATATCGTAGCCGCACTACAAGCTTATAAAAATGGCGACCGCAAACACCCTACGATGCGCGGTATTGCCAAGTCATTGACCGAGCAAGACATCCATGATTTGGCTGCTTTTTATACAGATCACGGCGTTGACAATCGCCCAGCATTGGGCAAACAACCTAACATTGAGCCCAATGCAAACGTTGAAGCCTTACTGAAGAAAGGTGGTTGCGTTGCATGCCATGGTGAAAATTACGCTAAACCCATTGCAGCTGCCTATCCAAAAATCGCTGGTCAGCATGCAGACTATCTATATGTCGCTTTAAAAGCATATAAAACAGAGAAAAACCCTGTGGCTGCCCGTAACAACCCCGTCATGGTGGGTATGGTGAAGCAATACAGCCTCAGCGAACTCAAGGAAATTTCGAAATATATCGGCTCCCTGAACGGCGATCTGGTAACAATTTCACAAACACGGTTTAAATAAGAGCTCCAATCCCGAACATCGGTTAGGTTTACAAGAAAATTTGAGGTAATAAAAGTGGCAACCAAGATACATCCATTGACATCTGACAAGACAACCCCGTTTTTTTTAAAACCCGCGCTGGCTTTGAGCTCTTTTGCAGCAACTGCAGCCATGGCTGCAACTGACTTGCCAGGAGGCCCAGCCTATAACCAATTGAATTTGCCTATTGGCGTTACCAAGATTTCACAAGACCAAAGCTGGTTGCATTGGTACATGCTGGTTATTTGCACAGTTGTTTTCATCGCTGTTTTCAGTGTGATGTTTTATTCCATCTGGAAACATCGCAAATCCAAAGGTCACAAAGCTGCTACTTTCCATGATTCACTTACAGTAGAAATTGCGTGGACTCTGACACCATTTCTCATTGTGATTGCCATGGCATGGCCAGCAACAAAGACAGTTATTGCCATGAAAGACACCACCAATTCAGATCTAACAATCAAAGCTACGGGAATGCAATGGCAATGGGGCTATGACTACATACGTGGCGAAGGTGAAGGCATTGGATTCATATCAGCTCTGGATAAAGAGCAGCGCTTGCTTTCTAATCAAGGCGGCCCAAAAAGTGGCATGTCAGTGAATGATTATTTGCTCAAGGTAGATAATCCATTGGTAGTGCCAGTTAACAAAAAGGTTCGCTTGATCACGACTGCCAATGATGTCATACACGCTTGGGCCGTTCAATCCTTAGGCGTCCGCCAAGATGCCATTCCTGGTTTTGTTCGTGATACTTGGTTTCGGGCTGAAAAAGAAGGTGACTATTACGGCCAATGTGCCGAGTTATGCGGCAAAGAGCATGCTTACATGCCTATACATGTGAAAGTATTGTCACAAGAGAATTATTCAAAGTGGGTGCTTGCCGAAAAAGCCAAAAGCGCACCTGCCGCAGTAAAAGCTGAAGAGAAGGCTGAAGTTAAGCCCGCATCAAAGACAGAAGCTGCGGCATCTTAATACTGACATTACAACGCATTGACAAAAGAATTTAAAGGAATCATTTCATGAGCGCAATCTTAGAACACCCTATGTCACATGGCCATGACGACCACCATGATCACCACGCGCCTTCAGGCTGGCGTCGTTGGGTCTATGCAACTAACCATAAAGACATCGGCACACTGTATTTGTTGTTCTCACTGACCATGCTGATGGTTGGTGGTGTATTGGCTCTGTTGATTCGCGCTGAATTATTTCAACCCGGATTGCAAATGATGCAACCAGAGTTTTTTAACCAATTAACAACCATGCATGGTTTAATCATGGTGTTTGGCGCGATCATGCCTGGTTTTGTTGGCTTTGCAAACTGGATGATTCCATTGCAAGTAGGTGCTGCGGATATGGCCTTTGCGCGCATGAATAACTTCAGTTTTTGGTTGTTAATACCCGCTGGATTGATGATGGTTGGCTCATTTTTCATGCCAGGTGGCGCACCCGCAGCTGGTTGGACTTTGTATGCCCCATTGACTTTGCAAATGGGGCCTAGCATGGATGCGGCTATTTTTGCTGTGCATATTTTAGGCGCCAGTTCCATCATGGGTGCCATCAATATCATTGTGACCATTTTAAATATGCGCTCGCCTGATATGCCATTGATGAAAATGCCAATTTTCTGCTGGACATGGCTCATCACTGCGTTTTTGCTCATTGCTGTAATGCCTGTTTTGGCTGGTGCTGTCACCATGACTTTGACAGACCGTCATTTTGGAACCAGCTTCTTCAACCCTGCAGGTGGTGGCGACCCAGTGATGTACCAGCATATTTTCTGGTTCTTCGGTCACCCTGAGGTGTACATCATGATCTTGCCTGCTTTTGGCATCATCAGCCAAGTTGTACCAGCGTTCTCACGCAAAAAGTTGTTTGGTTATACATCCATGGTGTATGCGACCTCTAGCATTGCGATTTTGTCGTTTATCGTATGGGCGCACCATATGTTCGCAACTGGTATGCCTGTCGCAGCACAGCTTTTCTTTATGTATGCAACCATGCTGATTGCAGTTCCTACAGCTGTGAAAATATTCAACTGGGTTGCTACGATGTGGCGCGGGTCTATGACTTTTGAAACACCCATGCTGTTTGCAGTGGGCTTCATTTTTGTGTTTACCATGGGTGGATTCACCGGTCTGATCTTAGCCATGGCACCTATTGATATTCAGTTGCAAGATACCTACTACGTGGTAGCACATTTTCACTATGTGCTGGTAGCAGGTTCGCTGTTTGCCATGTTCTCTGGTTATTATTACTGGGCACCCAAATGGACTGGCGTGATGTATAACGAAACCCGTGGCAAGATCCATTTCTGGTGGTCTTTAATTGCGTTCAATATCACCTTCTTCCCGATGCACTTCTTGGGTCTGGCGGGAATGCCACGTCGCTATGTTGATTACCCGATGCAGTTTGCAGATTTCAACATGTTGTCTTCTGTTGGTGGATTCTTGTTCGGTTTTGCGCAAGTCTATTTCATCTTCTTCATTGTGATACCTACCATGCGCGGCATCGGTCAAAAGGCAGCTCAAAAACCATGGGACGGCGCAGAGGGCTTAGAGTGGGAGATTCCCTCTCCTGCACCTTTCCACACCTTTGAAACACCACCAAAGTTGGATGTAACTGCGACCAAAATCGTTGGGTAAACAAAACTAAGATTAATAATGAACAAACCATCCGACGAGCTGCAAAAGCAAAAGCTTAAAAACCGCAATTTAGGGCTGACATTGGGGTTGATTGCGATTGTGTTTTTTGTTGGCTTTCTCGCTCGCATGGTAGTTTTTGGAAAATAATCCGTGAACATTTGGAAGCTTAACTCGCGCTTGAAAGGCAAACTGCTGTTTGTCGCCGTCTGTATGTTTGGTTTCGGCTACGCGTTTGTGCCTCTGTATCAAGCATTTTGTGCAGCAACAGGACTTAACGTGCTTTCTATTGGCGAAGGGCAGAGCAACAAATGGACAAATGGAACGTATGATAAGAATACGCAAGTCGATACTTCTCGCACGATCATGGTGGAATTTGACGCGAATGTGCGTGGCCCTTGGTTTTTCAAACCCGAAAAATCAAGCATTACGGTACACCCGGGCGAATTGACCACTGTGATGTATGAGTTCCAAAATAAACAAGATCGTCGCATTGCAGCACAAGCGATACCCAGCTATGCGCCCGAGCAAGCTGGCCCCAATTTTCACAAGCTTGAATGTTTTTGCTTCACACAATACACATTGGAGCCTGG
Organism: Candidatus Aalborgiella aggregata; assembly: GCA_016705065.1. Classification (GTDB taxonomy): domain Bacteria; phylum Pseudomonadota; class Gammaproteobacteria; order Burkholderiales; family Burkholderiaceae_C; genus Aalborgiella; species Aalborgiella aggregata. The sequence goes on from JADIYY010000003.1 coordinate 249,668, forward strand.
TGAAAAAAAACTATGGCCAGTGGTGTTTGTGGTTGACCCCAAACTGTCACCCGACGTGAAAACAATCACACTGTCATATACATTTTTTGAGGTAGGCGGCAAAGTACCACCAGCGCCAGAAGCCCGTGTTGTCGGCTCTCAAACAAAACCAGGTATAGCTCTAAGCGGTATCCCGCAATTACCTGTGCTTGGAGTTAAGTTATGACGATAGGTGAAACAACACAAGCAGAAGGCAAAACCAAGATTTCTTTTTTACGCAGCATGCAAATGGTGACTTGGGCATTTCTTGGCTTGCGCAGCCGCTCAGCGGCAAAAGATGACATGAGTCAAACCAACCCAATCGCCATCGTTGTCGCGGGCATCATTGGTGCAGGATTGTTTATCTTTGCATGTATTTCGGTTGTTAATTTGGTTCTAAGCAAATAAACCAATTGAATGAGTGATTTAGCACTTTATTTTTATACTTTTTTAATTAATTGGAGCAGACATGAGTAACGTAGCAGCCGATAAAGCGCCCCATTATTTCGTACCCGAACCATCACGCCACCCATTTTTCGCGGCAATGGGTTTGTTCTTTTTGTTTTTTGGTGCCAGCCAATGGATGAACGACTCAGTTACTGGCAAGTATCTGTTTATTTTTGGTCTGGTGTGGTTTCTGATCGTGCTATTTCAATGGTTCAAGGATGCCATCGGTGAAAGCGTCAGTGGCAAAAACAGCAAACGTGTTGATACCTCATTCCGCTGGAGCATGAGCTGGTTCATTTTTTCCGAAGTGATGTTTTTCGGTGGTTTCTTCGCTGCTTTATGGTGGATGCGTACCGTCTCTGTTCCAGCTCTTGGTAATGTGGAAAACGCGCTCATATGGCCCGGTTTTGAAGCTATTTGGCCTTCAGTCAAAGCTGGTGCAACGGCAGCGCCTGCAGGTCTCATAGAGCCATTCACCAGCATGACGCCTTTTTGGCTGCCCACCATAAATACAGCCTTGTTGCTCTCTTCTGGCGTGACATTGACCATTGCACACCATGCATTGATTGCTAACAACCGCAGCAAAACCATTACCTTTATGTGGTTGACAGTTTTATTAGGTCTGGTTTTCTTGTTTGTACAAGGCTATGAGTACTATCACGCATACGCTGAGATGAATTTGAAATTGTCTTCAGGCGCCTATGGCTCCACATTCTTCATGCTCACTGGCTTTCATGGTTTCCACGTTTTCCTCGGCATGTTGATGCTGTTATTCATCACATTGCGTTTGCAAAAAGGCCATTTCACGTCTAAAAACCACTTTGGCTTTGAAGGTGCTGCATGGTATTGGCATTTTGTTGACGTGGTTTGGTTGGGCCTGTATGTTGTTGTCTATTGGTTATAGTCCAAGCCCTAGAGCTTAATAAAATAAAGGCGCAATTTGCGCCTTTATTTTATTGTCTTAGGTGGAAGTAATCAGATTACTGACCCGGATGAATACCAGTCGGCTGTATGTAGCCCAACATCCACGCCACAAGAATACACACAAACAATACAATTGAAAACCCTACTCGAAAAGCCAACGAACGCGCCATATTGATGGGATCAACTTTAGAAACCTCAAGATCATTCTTGCCGTTTTTAAGCATATAAAACATTGCAGCGCCCAAGCTAGCCACAATTGCGACAAAACCGATCAAAATGAAATATTTCATAAGTGAGATTATCGCTTGAATATCAAATCTGCAAAGTTACGTCTCTGGCTAATTACCCTAAGCGCTTTGGCATCCTTTGTGCTGACGCTTAATCTTGGGTTTTGGCAATTGAATCGTGCACGAGAAAAACAAACCTACCAAGATTTGATTGTGCAGCAAGCGCAACTGTCCGCACTAGATGCAACAGCCTTGTCCAACAACATGGGCAACATGACTACGGTATTGCATCGACAAGTATCGTTAACCGGACGTTGGTTGAATCAACACACCCTTTATCTCGATAACCGCCAAATGAATGGTAAACCCGGCTTCTTTGTCATCACGCCATTTGAATTTGAAACGACGCCTTCAAGCGAAACCAGAACCATACTCGTCCAGCGTGGTTGGGTTGCCCGCAATTTCATGGACAGAGCACGGCTTCCCGACATCCATACTGAACCAGGACGCGTGAGCATTGTTGGGCGCATTGCCCTTGCACCTTCCAAACTATACGAGTTCAACGGTGACGAAATTGGCAAGATACGACAAAATGTGAACATTGCTGGATTAGAAAAAGAATTCAACCTGAAGTTGCTGGATTTTTCTGTCTTGCAAATTGATTCAGAAAAAGCTAGCGCTAACAAAGATGGGTTGCTACGACAATGGTTGCAGCCAAATTTGGGCATAGAGAAACACCATGGATATATGTTCCAATGGTGGGCGCTTAGCGCACTCATTGCTGGACTTTATCTTTGGTTTCAAGTGATTCGCCCACAAAGAAACTCCCGCGTTTAAACAAACCATTTGAAATGAAACTTGAACAATTACCCACAGAACTCACCGTTCATTCTGCGCCAAACCCAAAAGATGTTTTGACTGACGCAAAACAAACGAAATATGGTCGTTTGAAAATGCTGGCCATTTGGTTGGTTTGTGCGGCCCCTGTCATTGCATCCTATTTCACTTTTTACGTTATCAAACCCAGTGCGACGACCAGCTATGGCGACATCATCAATCCGGCCAAAATGATTCCGCAGCTATCCGCTATGACGCTTGACATGAAACCGGTTGAGCTACCCGATCTGAAACGTCAATGGCTGCTCATCAGTGTGGCAGGTGGTGAGTGCAACGCTGTTTGTGAGCGACACTTGTTTTTGCAACGACAAATACGCGAAAGTTTAGGCAAAGACAAAGACCGACTGGACTGGGTATGGATTGTGAACGATGGCGCCAAAGTCAAAGAAGCTCTCAAACCAGCGCTACAAACGGCTACTGTGTTGCAAATGTCACCTACAGACTTATCGCAATGGTTGCAAGCAGCACCCAGCAAGCAATTGAGCGACCATTTGTATTTGGTAGACCCCATGGGCAACTGGATGATGCGTTTCAACACCAGCACAGACAACGAGTCTGCCAAGAAAATTAAAAAAGATGTTGAGCGTGTATTACGTGCATCAGCATCTTGGGATAAAGCAGGTCGTTAACATGGATAACACAGCGCTCATCAACCTCGCACCTGTGCTCAAGGTGATGTTGTTGGGCTTGTGCGTGGCGCTGGGACCGATCAGCTGGTGGTGGCTTAAAAATGGTCAAGCGCAATCGACAAAGCGGCTCCAAACATTGACTTTTTTGACCCTCTTTTTAACATTCGATTTGATTATTTTTGGTGCATTCACACGCTTAACCGACTCGGGTTTGGGCTGTCCAGACTGGCCCGGCTGCTATGGTAGCGCCAGTCCTTGGGGTGCACATGCACATATCACTGCAGCGCAAAATGACATGCCAACTGGCCCCGTGACCCACACCAAAGCATGGATTGAAATGTTGCACCGTTATTTGGCAACAAGTGTGGGCGTCTTGATCATGGTATTGACGGCATTTACTTGGTTGTCAAAATACAAAAGCCATGCAGCATCTCACAGTCACAATGACAATGGCAACAATGTGCGTATGTTGGCCGACTACCAAATCAATGCCACCGCCCTCATCAACCCTTGGTGGCCAAGCTTTAGTTTATTTTGGGTTTGCGTGGTTGGTGCATTTGGCGCGTTGACGGTGACCTGGAAACTCTTTCCTGCTATAGTGACTTTGCATTTACTCGGCGCCATGCTCTTATTTGCTTTGCTGTGCAAACAAGCAGCCATGTACAAAGTGGCAAGTAGTCAAACAATGATTGTGGGCATCAGCGCTCAAGAACGCCTGGCTTTGTGGCTCACATTTGGTTTGTTGTGGCTGCAAATGGCCTTGGGTGGTTGGGTCAGTACCAACTATGCGGTACTGGCTTGCAACACCTTTCCGACTTGCCAAAACAGTTGGTGGCCAGCGATGGATTTTGAATCAGGCTTTACTTTGTGGCGTGAGTTAGGGCTCACAGCAAGTGGGGGAAATATTTCATTTTCTGCGTTAACTGCCATTCACTATAGCCACCGCATTGCAGCCTATTTGGTATTGATGGCCTTGTTTGGATTGAGCTGGGTTTTGCGCAAGAACCCAAGCATGCGCTCATCAGCGCATTGGCTTGCTGGATTAGCAATTTGGCAGTTGATCACTGGGTTAAGCAACGTCATTCTGGATTGGCCTTTGATAGCAGCTTTGTCGCACACTGCTGGGGCAGCTGCTTTGGTACTCATCATGACTTGGATTTTGAGTACAACGACAGTTGAGCGAACACTCACATTCAGTATCCAAAGCAATAGCAAACGCAATATCAAACACAAGTCAGGTGATTTTGTAGAACACCCGCTGTAAGCACCTAAACTGCGAATCGAAACTTTCATATGAACATTTACCAACAGTTTTATGCCCTGACCAAGCCCCGCGTGGTGCAGCTCATCGTCTTTTGCGCTTTGATTGGGATGGTGTTGGCTGTCCCTGGCTTGCCAAGCTGGGCCGATATCAAACTGGCTGCGATAGCCAGTTTGGGCATTTGGTTGGTAGCAGGTGCGGCTGCGGCATTCAATTGCATCGTTGAAAAAGGCATTGATGCCAAAATGCGCCGCACTGCATGGCGCCCCACTGCGATTGGACAACTCAGTGATACACAAACGCTGATTTTCTCTGCGGTATTGTGCGGCTTGGGCTCTGTGCTTTTGTATGTGTGGGTCAACCCACTCACCATGTGGTTGACTTTTGCCACCTTCATCGGCTATGCCGTGATTTACACCGTCATTTTAAAACCACTTACACCACAAAACATAGTGATTGGCGGTGCATCGGGTGCCATGCCACCTGTGCTGGGCTGGGCGGCGATGACCAATGCGGTTGGCCCTGAAGCCTTGATTTTGTTTTTGATTATTTTTTTGTGGACACCACCACACTTTTGGGCGCTGGCCTTGTACCGTGTGGAAGAGTACCGCAAATCGGGTTTGCCCATGTTGCCCGTCACCCACGGCAATGAGTTCACACGCTTGCAAGTGTTGCTCTACACCTTCATTTTGCTACCAGCTTGTTTGATGCCATTTATCTACGGCATGAGCTCATGGATTTACTTGGTAGCTGCGGTAGCTTTGAATCTGGGTTTCATTGGCTACGCGTTTGCCCTGTGGCGCAATTATTCAGATGCACTGGCGCGCAAGACATTTCGCTTTTCTTTGATTCACCTGAGCGTGTTGTTTGCGGCTCTGCTCGTCGATCACTATTTGTTATAGGTAAACCAAGCCAACATGTCGGCATCAGACTTTAACTACCCAACACTTCGTGAAGGCGATTGGCTGGTGCATGATTTCAAATTTCATACTGGCGAAGTTTTGCCTGAATTGAAATTGCATTACACCTGCGTTGGCGAACCTACGGGTGAACCGATTCTGGTTTTACATGGCACATTGGGTTCGGGTGCTGGCCTCTTGAATCCTAATTTTGGTGGTGAATTGTTTGGCCCAGGGCAACTGCTAGATGCAACCCGTTATTTCGTCATATTGCCCGATGCGATTGGTACGGGAAAATCCAGCAAGCCATCTGACGGTTTGCGTATGCGGTTTCCAACATATAACTATGACGACATGGTGACAGCGCAATACCGTTTGCTTACCGAACACTTGGGCATAAAGCACCTGCGCGCGATCATTGGCTTCTCCATGGGTGGTATGCATGTGTGGCAATGGGCACAGCAATACTCAAACATGATGGACATTGCCGTACCATTAGCATCACTGCCTACAGAGATGAGCGGCCGCAATTGGATGATGCGCCGTTTGATTATTGACTCAATTCGCAACGACCCTGATTGGTTGGAAGGTAATTACTTGCAACAACCTGCTAGTTTGCAATTTGCTTCTGCCTTTTATTCAATCGCCACCAACGGTGGTAACTTGGCGATTGCAAAAGCAGCCAATACACGCGCCAATGCGGATGCACTACTGAATGCCAAACTCACGGACCCTTTTGAAGGCGATGCGAACGACCACCTGTACCAATGGTCTGCATCTGCTGACTACAGTGCGTCCGCCGAATTGGAACGCATCACCGCAGCATTACTGGCCATCAACTCGGCAGACGATGAACGTTACCCCATTGAGAATGGTGTACTTGAACGCGAAATCAAGCGTGTGAAAAATGGCAAGTCTTTTACAATTCCAGCTTCAGAACTCACATCAGGTCACGGCACTGCTTTGCATGCCAAATCTTGGAAACACGAATTAGCAAATCTCTTGGAAAACACGCCAAGAAAAACATAAATTAAAAGGCTTGAATGCGACAACACGCTATAAATTTCGCAAATACACACGCTATGACTTCCACCATCTCCAGATACTTTGCAAACATGTTGATCATGGTTGCCGCATTGTTCAGTTTGGTCGCCTGCACTGATAACAAACTGCAATTCAAATCCATCGACATCACCGGCGCTGACTATGCGAGAGATTTTGCTGCCGATGGCGCCATGTTGGACCATGACGGAAAGCCACGTGCAATCCGCGATTTTGCAGGCAAAATTGTTGTCGTTTTTTTTGGTTATACCCAATGCCCAGATGTATGTCCTACGACGATGTCCGAGTTGGTTGAGGTCAAAAAACTGCTGGGCAAAGATGGTGACAAAGTGGTTGGTTTATTCATCACGGTTGATCCCGCTCGCGACACACCAGAGGTGCTCAAAGCCTACACGGCTAACTTTAGCCCAGACTTTTTAGGCCTCACGGCAAGCAGCCCTGAAGCGCTCGCTAAAGTGGTGAAAGAATTCAAGATTTATTACAAAAAAGTACCCGGTAAAACTGACACCAGCTACACCATAGACCACACCGCTGCCAGCTACGTTTTTGATACGCAGGGCAAAGTGCGGCTATATACCCGTTACGGCAGCGGTGCACCCGCTTTGGCGGCAGACATCAAGCAGTTGTTAAAGTAAATTCTGGTTTCGTTGTTCATTGCCTTTCCATCATTGCACTTCTCACCGTTGCTGCTCTATCCGTTTTAACTTCATATTCACAACATGACTTCTCTCTACGACGAATTGGCTCCTTTTGCCATCAACAATCAACTCAGCTTTGCGCAGCAAGGCTACAGCGAAGATGGTGGACTATGGGTGGCCAACATCAACAACGCATATGGCTCAGCCAGCATTTGCTTGCAGGGGGCGCACTTGATGCACTGGCATCCCAAATCACAAACCGCCCCAGTGATTTGGCTCTCACAAGCGGCTAAATTAGCTCAAGGCAAATCAATACGCGGTGGTGCGCCAGTTTGCTGGCCGTGGTTTGGCACACACGCCAGCGAACCCAGTTTTCCGGTACACGGATTTGCACGCACTGTGCCATGGCAGGTGGTCAGTAGCCGCAATCTTGACGACGGCTCCACCGAAATCGCTTTCACCTTGCAAGCCAGCGATGCCACCCGCGCACAATGGCCACACGAATGCCAAGTGTCTTTGCTAGTGAATGTCGGGCAGACTTTGAAAATGGCATTGACCACACGCAATATGGGCAACTCAGATATCAACATCACCGAAGCCTTGCACACCTATTTCCATATCAGCGACATTGGCAACATTCACGTGACTGGCTTGGACAACACCGCCTACTGGGACAAAGCCGCAGGTGGTGTGCGCGGACTGCAAACGGGTGACATCACCTTTAAGCAAGAATTTGACCGCGTGTATGTCAATTCAAGCAGTGCCTGTGTGATTGAAGATGCCGCCCTCAAGCGCCACATTCACATCAACAAAATCGGCAGCCAATCCACTGTGGTATGGAACCCGTGGCAAGACAAAGCCGACAAAATGGGCGACATGGGTGCAGGCAGCACAGGCCAAGGCGGCTGGCGCGAAATGGTGTGCTTGGAAAGCGCCAACGCCTTAGAGAACTCAGTCTCCATTGTCGCTGGCAAGTCACACACCATGGCTGTTGAGTACAGCGTTCAAAATCTAGTGTAGCAAGTGGAATGCCTATTTGCTATTCGTTAGCTATATATTTAATAGCAGTCTAGGCAATTAATACGCCGGCTAGAGGCCTAAAACACCATTAACTTTCACAGCGCTGGGTGTAATTCGCATGGCGTTTTTGCAAGAATGCTTGTATGCCTTCTTGACCGTCGCTGCTAACAGCACCCGTTGCCATCAGCTCCACCGCCAATTGGTAGGCGCTGGTTTGTGGCATTTCCATTTGCGCGTAGAAACCGCGTTTGCCATTGCCTTTTGACAGTTCACTGCCACGCGTGGCGCGGGTGATTAAATCCAGCACTGCCGAATCCAATTGGTCAGCAGGTACGGCGCGGTTGATCAACCCCCAATCCACCGCTGTGGCAGCACTGATGGCATCGCCCGTCATCGCCATTTCCAGCGCACGCTTGCGCCCCACGTTGCGCGCCAAGGCCACCAAGGGCGTGTGGCAAAACAAACCCGCTTTGCCACCCGGAATCGCAAACGATGCCGTGTCAGCTGCAATCGCCAAATCGCACGTTGCCACCAACTGACAACCTGCCGCTGTCGCCAATGCATGCACTTTGGCAATCAAGGGTTGTGGCATGGCTTGCATGGCATTCATCATGTCGGTGCAGGTTTGAAACACATGGCGCGTTTCTTCTAAAGTTGCCCCCGCCATGTCACCAAAGTTATGCCCGGCGCTAAAGACAGGACCATTCGCCGCCAGTATCACGCCACGCGCATTGCTGGTGGCTGTTTTTTGAAACGCATCGGTTAATTCCGTCAACACGTCCAATGCCAAGGCATTGCGCTTGTCAGGACGATTCAGAGTGATGGTGGTGATGCCGCTGTCGGTGGTGAGGAGGATGTTTTGGTAGTTCATCGCATGATTGTGGCAGAGCTTGAGGCTGGATGCAAGCACTTTACACGCTCAGCATTCGCTATATATTTAATAGCACTCTAGGTAATCAATACGATGGCTATAGGCCAATAATGCTTATAAACTAGGCTTGATCAAAGCGCACAGACTCAACGCCATGGCGCCGGTTGCGCACCACCACCGTGCCCGCAATCTTGTCATGCCAGCCTTGTTTTTTACTGTCAAAGCCCACCCACAAAAATCCCAAGCACAGCGGAATGGTTGAAATGATGTAACCCACATAACGCGCCAAGCTTTGCCCAACACTTAGACTTTTGCCCGTTTTTGCATCCACCACGCGCAATGACAGCAACAATTTGCCAGGCGTGCCTTGCATCTTCACCCAAAACCAAATCACCGCCACCACCGGCAAAATCCAAGTCACCAAAATATCGACAAACCCGGTTGAGCGCACAGCATACCCATAGTCCAGGCCCGCCCAACCGTAAATGGCAACCAGCAACGGCGTGGTGACCAGCGCCAGCAAAATCGTATCAATCAACGAAGCCCCCACCCGCACCCAAAAGCCAGCGTATTGCAAGTCGTCAGTGTTTCTTGTCATTGGTGCTCCTTGTCGTTTGTATCACTTTGTTTTGCACTTAAGAATGCAGTTACAAACTCATCGGTTTGTATATATCTTGAAAGTTCTAAATATATTTCTCGCTGTGCTTTTCGTATGTTGTTTAAAAACATTAGATTCTCTCTAATTCTGTCGTTTTGTTCATCGAGCTTTTCAGATAGGCACTGGCACTGCTCTTCTGAATTCAGATCAACTTTCAGTACCTCCCGATGTATGAGTTTATTTCTTTCGACAACAAGTCGTAACAACCCTTTTTTACGTTCAGCAATCTTTTCTGTATCTGCATCAATTTGAAATTTGCTTGTTAAAGTAATTTCGTGTACCTCTTCGATACTTTCAGCGACATCCACATTTGAAGAGTAGAAAACGCCATCTAAAAATGTGCCAGCAAGAATACCAAGCGTATCTTTCTTGGCTTTTTGTTTCGTTTTAACACTTTGTGCATGCTTACTAGGATATGTAGTTTGTAAAGACAAAGTTGGAATCATGTCGCGCAAGATACTTTCAAGGAATTGAAAATTCACGACATTGCGACCAATGCGACGCAACAACTCATCACGAAAAGATGTTCTCTTGGAGTAGTCGCCTTGCATTAAATACGAATTGATATATTTGAAATATTCCTGAATTATCTAAGTCTACTTTATTTATATTGACATTCTTTTTCCAACTTATTGGATAAGCATTTCAAGTTTCAAAATACACTATTTATTTCATAGCGCACAAGGCAATTTATTTGCTATCTAAATGCCAATTTAGTCAATAAAAAAGGCTACGCACTTACGCACGCAGCCTTTGTATTCACTTCAGCAAAGTTTATTCAAACTCTGCCAAAGTCTTTTTCATTTTCTTCATCGCGGCCACTTCAATTTGGCGAATGCGTTCGGCGCTGACGCCGTAGACGGCTGCCAGGTCGTGCAGGGTCATGCCGCCTGAGCTGTCGTCGTTGACTTTGAGCCAGCGCTCTTCAACGATTTTGCGGCTGCGTTCATCTAAGCTGGCCAAGGCGGCTGCAATGCCGTCGCTGGCCAAGATGTCGCGCTGGTGCGCTTCGATCATGTTGGTCGGCTCATGATGTGTGTCACTCAGGTACGAAATGGGGCCGAAAGCTTCTTCACCATCGTCGTTGGGTGTGGGGTCCAACAGTACGTCGCCGCCAGCCAAACGCATTTCCATTTCGGTCACTTCTTCAGGCTTGACGTTCAACGTTTTGGCCATCAGTTGCACTTCTGATTCGGACATGGTGTTGCTGTGGGTTTCGTCACCCAATGCAGCGGCATCGGCTTTATAGCCTTGCTTCATCGAACGCAAATTGAAAAACAATTTGCGCTGTGCTTTGGTGGTGGCCATTTTGACCATGCGCCAGTTTTTCAGCACGTATTCGTGAATCTCGGCTTTGATCCAGTGCATGGCGTAGCTGACCAAACGCACGCCTTGGTCGGGGTCAAAACGTTTGACGGCTTTCATCAAGCCAATATTGCCTTCTTGAATCAAATCGCCGTGGGGCAAGCCATAACCCAAGTATTTGCGGGAAACGGAAACCACCAGGCGCAGATGCGACAGCACCAGCTTTTCAGCGGCGTCTAAATCATGGTTGTCGCGCAGGTTTTTGGCGAAGCGCTGCTCCTCTTCCAGAGTGAGCATGGGCATGCGGTTGGCTGCCGTGATGTAGGCATCCAAATTCCCCAGCGTGGGTCCAACAGCCTGTGGCATGGCCCATGGTGTCACCACCGCCAGCGTATTGGCGGCAGTTGTCGCGGCGGTTTTTGTGGCAGGTACAGGTAAAGTCACAGACATCGTTTTACTCCTTTGAACAAATCTACGTCCTATCAATACAGTAGTAACCCCTATATTAGCACTCTCTTTGATGGAGTGCTAAGGTATAAGTTCAATTCTCGTGTGAAGTTAAGGTAAATTTAAGGCCTGCTGACTAGCTACAGGGGTGTTACCATGCCAATAAATGGATTTTTACCACTTTAATCGACCAAATTTGCTCTCTAAATGGCTGAATTATTGACACTTTACCCCTCCTTGGCGCAGGTAGAACCCAGTTTAGTGAGCTTGGGCACCGCTGCCATACCCATGCAAGTACCTTTGGGTACTGTATTGTTTGAAGAAAACAAGCCTTGTCAGGGCTTCCCTATGGTTTTATCGGGGGAAGTGCGGGTATCACGCCGCTCTGGTGAAGGTCGCTCTTTAGAGTTGTACCGTGTGTTGGCCGGTGAGCTGTGTTTGGTGTCGTCTGCCTGTCTTTTCAGCAACGAGCCAATGTCCGCTTACGGAGTAGCCACCAAAGACACCGAGTTGGTTTTGATACCGCCACCCATTTTTTTGAAGTGGCTCGAAGCACCCGCTTTTCGCAATGAAGTGCTGGGATTGTTTGCTCTGCGCATGGCGGATTTAACCAGCCTGATCGATTCGGTGGCTTTTCACAAACTCGACCAACGTTTGGCCGCGGCTTTGCTGGGACACGGCAATCAACTCAACAAAACCCACCAAGATTTGGCCAACGAACTGGGCACCGTGCGCGAGGTGGTGACGCGCTTGTTACGCCGCTTTGAGCGCGAAGGCTGGATCAGCCAATCACGCGAACACATCAACATTGTGGATGCGGCAGCGCTGCGCGCCATTTGTAACCCTGAGCCCATTTTGAGTTAAGTGACTGTTGTCACAGACACTTTTGTATTTCAGGTGTCTAATCGGACCAGAAGTTATTTAAGGTAACTTCCAATTTCAGCAACTTGATTGAAGGAGAAAAGTATGAAACAAAACGTTGGCGGCATTGACCGCATTTTGCGCGGCATTATTGGTTTGGTGCTCTTGGCTTTGGCCTATATGGGTAACTTTGGCGCATACGCTTGGGCTGGCTATTTGGCTGGTGCTGTGTTGGCTGGAACAGCAGCCATCGGCTGGTGCCCACCTTATGCACTGTTTGGTTGGAGCACTTGCTCAGTTAAAAAATAGGCCTTTGCACCACAGGCGCATGGCTTGAAAGCAGCTGTCGATAGAATGTGAGGCATGACCTCACGCTATTTGACCGCTGCTTTTTACCAATTTGTGACGCTTTCTGATTTTGCAGATTTGAGAGCGCCACTGTTGGCATTTTGCGAATCGCAAGATGTCAAAGGCACGATACTGTTGGCGAACGAAGGCATCAACAGCACCATTGCCGGCCCTGAATCTGGCGTGCGCGCCGTACTCGAATATTTGCGTTCTGATGCGCGTTTGGCCAATTTGCAGCACAAAGAATCATGGTCAGATAAGCCGCCTTTTTACCGCATGAAGGTGAAGCTGAAAAAAGAAATCGTCACCATGGGCGTGCCCACGGTGAACCCCAACGAAACCGTTGGCAAATACGTCAAACCACAAGATTGGAATGCGCTGATTTCTGACCCCGACGTACTGGTCATCGATACCCGTAACACCTATGAAGTGGACATTGGTACATTCAAAGGCGCGGTGGATCCGCGACTGAAAAGCTTTTCCAAATTCCCAGCATGGTTGATGGCGCAGCCGCAAATTGCCAATTCAGACGCCAAACAATCTGGCGAAATCGATAAAAAAACCAAAGTTGCAATGTTTTGCACGGGTGGCATTCGCTGTGAAAAATCGACCGCATTCTTAAAGTCGCAAGGTTTTGACGAGGTGTACCACTTGGAAGGTGGCATCTTGAAATACTTGGAAACCGTACCGCCTGAACAAAGCCTGTGGGAAGGTGAATGTTTTGTGTTTGACGAGCGTGTGAGTGTGGGACACGGTTTGAAGCCGCGCGATTACGACCTGTGCCGCGCCTGCCGCGAACCCATCAGCCAAGCGGACAAAGATTCGCCCTATTTTGTATTAGGACTCAGTTGCCCACGTTGCCATGACACCAAAACGCCCGAACAAATTGCGCGCTTTGAAGAACGGCAACGGCAAATCAATTTGGCCAAACTGCGCGATGAACCGTATATCGGAGTGAAGCGTGCGTTGAAAGACAAAACCAAGCTGCCCCATGACGACTGAAGTTAAGCCACCCTCTGGCAAGCTTCCCATCCTCTATTCCTTTCGACGCTGTCCCTTTGCCATGCGCGCACGCTTGGCGCTATTGACAAGCGGTATTCAGAGTGAGTTACGCGAAGTCGTCTTGCGCAACAAACCTACTGAATTCTTGGCTACCTCACCCAAAGGCACTGTGCCGGTGCTTGTCACCACGCAAGGTGAAGTCATTGAGCAAAGCTGGGACATCATGCTGTGGGCTTTGCGTCAACACGACCCAGCACAATGGTTGCCGTCAGACGCCAAAGTGTTTGAACGCGGCATGCAATTGCTGCATCGCTGTGATGGAGAATTCAAACAACTGCTTGATCGCTACAAATACCCGAAGCAGCATGGTCTGGAAGATGGCACAGGAGCGCGCAATGAAGCCCTGTTCTTTCTTGCGAACTTGGAATCGTTATTGACACAACAACGCTATTTATTTAATAGCAACATAGGCATATTTGACGCCGCAATACTGCCATTTATTCGACAATTCGCGCATGTAAACATTGATTGGTTTGCTGCTCAACCATTGCCCAGTGTGCAAGCTTGGCTATCCGCATTTGAGCACTCTGCCGACTTCAAACGAGCGATGACGGTTTACCCAGCATGGGCTGACAACTCACCCATCACCGTATTTCCCTAAAGCAAAACTTTGCTCATAAAAAAAGCGCTGCAAATTACTTGCAGCGCTTTTGTATGACGCGAAACAGTGTTTAGCTGGCTGGTCCCATGCGGCCATGACCACGATGCTCGCCGCCCATGCCACCATGATCACCGCGACCAAAATGACCGCCTCCATGACCACGACCACCTTGCATGCCCACAGCATCAAATACCGCTTTTTGCTCAGAGCTTAAAGCTGCGTAAAACGCTTTGGTTGCATCGGCACGTTTGTCCATCTCAGCATTCATCAGCGTTTGACGACCTTGGCGCATCGCGCGCATTTTTTCTAAACGCTCAGGTGTTGTCAGCTTTTGCATTTCAGCACGGTGTGCAGGGTCATGGCGAACGCCCATGGCACCTGCTGCAGGCGGCTTTATGGCAGTAGTGAAGGTGGTCCATGCGCCTTCTTGTGCAGCGGTGATTTTGAGTTTGGTTTTCAATTCTGCCAAACGTTTTTCAGCGCGTGCTTGGCGGTGTGCCTGCATGCGTTCTTGCATAAAGCCAGGACCTTGTCCTTGACCAGCGCCTTGTCCTTTACCTTGCTCACCCGCGCCCATTTTGCCCATTTGGTGCTGCATACCACCGCGACCTTCTGGAGGTGTACCGGGTGTGGCATTTTGCGCAAAGGCTGTTGCACCAAATGCAGATGCCACCAATGCGGCGATTGCCAATTTTTGATTAAATTTTGAAGTTGAGAATTTCATTTGAGATCCTTGTGAAGTTAAGTTACTGAACCACATCCACAGTCTTTAAGTTTGGCTCTGGAATGAAAGCTAGTGTGCTCTGCCTATGCAAACGCACTGTATGTCCAATGTAAAGCTACGCAAAGCCTGTGCAAATTAATTCTTATGGCAATATTTCAAAAACATAGATATATGTTGTTATATACAGTATTATTGCGCCATGGCCAAAGAAAAAACAGTTTATACCTGCACCGAGTGCGGATCATCGTCTCCAAAATGGCTGGGAAAGTGCCCAGGTTGTGGTGCGTGGAACACCTTAGTGGAATCCATCGCTGAGAGCAATGCGCCCACCAAAAATCGCTTTGCATCATTGGCAAAGACAGCCGACGTCGCCGTACTGTCAGATATCGATGCCGCCGACTTTCACCGCACACCCACAGGGCATGAAGAGCTGGACCGCGTGCTGGGCGGAGGCATGGTTGAAGGCGGTGTGGTGCTCATAGGCGGTGACCCCGGCATTGGTAAATCAACCTTATTGCTGCAAGCCCTAGATTCATTGCAACGCAGCGGGCAAAACACACTTTACGTCACCGGTGAGGAGAGTGGTGCACAGGTCGCTTTGCGTTCACGCCGCTTGGGTTTGGATAAATCGCAAGTGAAAGTGCTGGCTGAAATTGGTCTCGAAAAAATATTGGCAACACTCGAAGCACAGCAACCCCATATTGCGGTGATTGATTCGATTCAAACCGTGTACTCAGAGCAGCTCACTTCCGCCCCCGGCTCGGTGGCCCAAGTGCGCGAATGCGCGGCGCATTTGACGCGCTATGCCAAGAGCAGTGGCACTGCTATTGTGCTGGTTGGTCATGTCACCAAAGAGGGTGCGTTGGCAGGCCCACGTGTACTGGAACATATGGTGGACACCGTGCTGTATTTTGAAGGTGATACACACAGCAGTTTCAGGCTTGTGCGTGCCATTAAAAACCGCTTTGGTGCAGTGAACGAGATCGGCGTTTTCGCCATGACCGAGCGCGGTCTCAAAGGCGTGAGTAACCCCAGCGCGATTTTTTTAAGCCAGCATTCAGAACCCGTACCCGGCAGTTGTGTGATGGTGACGCTAGAGGGCACGCGCCCACTCTTAGTTGAAATTCAAGCGCTGGTTGACAGTGGCGGCCCAAGCCCACGCCGACTCAGCGTCGGACTGGATCGAGACCGTTTAGCCATGTTGCTGGCTGTGTTGCACAGACATGCGGGTGTAGCCTGCATGGACCAAGACGTGTTCGTCAACGCCGTGGGTGGTGTGCGCATCACGGAGCCTGCTGCCGATTTAGCAGTGATGCTGGCCATCTCATCCAGCCTGCGTGGCAAGCCCTTGCCTAAAGGTTTCATTGCGTTTGGTGAAGTGGGTTTGGCAGGCGAAGTGCGCCCAGCACCACGCGGCCAAGAGCGCTTGAAAGAAGCCGCCAAATTAGGCTTCAGTGTGGCGATTGTTCCCAAAGCCAACGCCCCCAAAGCAGGTGGAAAACCCAATAAAGATTTCGAAGGCTTGACCATTCACGCGGTGGAACGCATTGAAGAAGCGATGCAGATTGTGCGTGGTCTTTGATGCCTTGTTGCAGCACAACGCTATATATTTAATAGCGCAGTAGGAAATAAATACGCCGTCTATAGCATAGTTTTTCATATATTTTGACTCATAGACATTATTCTGCCAACACTGTGGCAGTGTCAATTGCTCATGCATTCAAATAATTGGCCTTGCTGCCCAGCCAGCGTTCAACATGTTTTTGTGCCAGCTCCGGATGGCTGTCCAGCATGACAGGTGCAAGTTGACGCGCCCAATTGAGCAGCTCGGTATCGGTCGCCAAATCGGCAAAGCGCAACAGCGCCGCACCCGATTGTCTTGCGCCTAAAAACTCACCCGGGCCGCGAATTTCCAAATCGCGCTTGGCAATTTCAAAACCGTCGTTGCTTTGCGCCATGGCTTTGAGTCGTTCGCGAGCGGTGTCACCCAATCGTGGTGCATCACCTGTTGAATACAACAACACACACACCGATGCAGCAGCGCCGCGTCCCACGCGTCCGCGCAATTGATGCAACTGCGACAAGCCAAATCGCTCGGCATGCTCTATCACCATCAAGCTGGCATTGGGTACATCGACGCCCACCTCAATCACCGTGGTGCTGACCAAGACTTGCATGGCACCTTCCACAAACGCTGC
Organism: Candidatus Aalborgiella aggregata; assembly: GCA_016705065.1. Lineage (GTDB taxonomy): Bacteria > Pseudomonadota > Gammaproteobacteria > Burkholderiales > Burkholderiaceae_C > Aalborgiella > Aalborgiella aggregata. The sequence continues at coordinate 266,765 of JADIYY010000003.1, forward strand.
CATGACGGATTTTTTATCAGCCACTGGCATGCGCGAATGCAACAAGCCGACTTGAACAGCCTGGGTTTGTCCAGCCATGGTTTTAACTTTCAAATCACCCAAGGCGGCACACAGTTGTTCGTGCGTGGCTGTGGCGTTGCTCAAATCCAGCGCTTCGCTTTCTTCAATCAAGGGGCATACCCAATACACTTGACGCCCTTGAGCCAACTGAGAACGAATGCGCTCTATCACTTCATCACGTCGGGCATCGCTGATGACTTTGGTGACAATGGGCGTGCGGCCTGGTGGTAGTTCGTCAATGGTGGACACATCCAAATCGGCGTAGTAGCTCATCGCAAGCGTACGCGGTATGGGTGTGGCTGTCATCATCAACATGTGTGGCTCTAAGCCGTCATCGCTCATCTTGTCACGCAGGGCCAAGCGCTGTGCTACGCCAAAGCGATGTTGTTCGTCGATGATGGCGAGCGCCAAATTTTTGAACTGCACTTTGGCTTGAATCACCGCGTGCGTGCCGATGACCAAGGTCGCTTCACCGCTGGCTATTTTGCCCAAAGCTTCGCGCCGTTCTTTGGTTTTTTGGCTGCCAGTTAGCCACGCGATGCAAATACCCAAAGGCTCTAACCAAGCAATGAGTTTGCGAAAGTGCTGTTCTGCCAAAATTTCGGTGGGTGCCATCAAAGCACATTGCCAACCCGCGTCGATGCAACGAACAGCGGCCAGCGCTGCCACCACGGTTTTGCCCGAACCCACATCGCCTTGCAGCAAACGATGCATGGGGATGGCACGCGTTAAGTCTTGCGCAATCTCACTGCAAACGCGTTCTTGTGCTGCCGTCAATTGAAACGGGATACGTTCAAGCAACTGCGCATACAAACTGCATTGCGTGTTTTGCAGCGAGTTCAATCCCAGCGCTGGCGCACGCATGGCCGCACGTTCGCGCTTGGCTTGCAACTGCGACAGTTGTTGCGCCAACAACTCTTCCATTTTCAGTCGTTGCCATGCTGGATGGCTGCGGTCTTCCAATGTCGCCAAGACAGAATCAGGATTGGGATGATGCAAAAATGATAGCGCTTCAGGCAATGAATATGCAGGCTGCAGGCTAATTTGACCATTAAAACTTGCCCCCATACTGCTGGGGAAGGTTTCACTTAAATCCGCCCGCGCCAAGCCAGACAAGATGGCTTTGCGCAAATACGTTTGGGGCATGCCGGCAACCGTGGAGTAGATGGGTGTGAGAGCTGTGGCGAGGTCAGCGCCTGCGGCTTTGAAGCTGGGGTGCATCATGGTGAAGCCCAACATGCCACCTTTGATCTCACCGCGCACCCGTACTTTGTTGCCCACTGCCAACGCTTTTTGCTGTGATGGGTAAAAGCTGAAAAAGCGCAATGTGCAGGTGTCTGTGCCGTCCTCCACCGTCACCAACAGTTGTCGTCGTGGTCGGTAAGTCACCTCACAGTTTGTCACTACAGCTTCGAACTGAACCGTGTCTCCCTCGCGTGCATCGCGCAAACGTGTGAGCTTGGTTTCATCTTCATAGCGCAATGGCAAGTGCAGGGCAAAATCAATGTCGCGCAGCAAACCCAGCTTTTCAAAGCACTTTTGCAAATGGCTTTTGCTTGTTGGCGGCTTGGTTGCTTTGGCTTTTTCTGGCGACGTCTGACCAAGCGGCGCTTTTTTATTTGCAGCTTTTTTATCTTGGGTGGCAGATGGCGACACAGGCATGGGACAATTCTGCACTATGAATGACCCAAAAACCGCTGCTAGCGCAATTGATCGCAGCTATACCCTTGCAGATTTTGATTTTGAACTGCCAAATGAACTGATAGCGCAACACCCAACCCCCGAACGCAGTAGCTCCAAATTACTTGACGGCACAGGCGCACAGGCTGTGCACCGCATCTTTCGTGATTTGCCGGAATTGCTGCAAGCGGGTGATTTGTTGGTCTTCAACGACACCAAAGTGGTGAAAGCCCGTTTATTTGGCGAAAAGCCGACTGGCGGCAAGGTGGAATTATTGATTGAGCGCGTGCTAACCGGTAACCAAGTGGTGGCGCACATGCGCGTGAGCAAAAAGCCGCAACCGGGAGAAACGCTTTGGATGGCAGGGGGTGCATTTTCAGCGACCCTACTGGGACGTTGGCCTGAAAAAGACGGCGCGCTCTTTCGCTTTGTGCTGTCCAACGACAGTGGCGATGACCCCTACCAACTGATGGACAAGCACGGTCATGTACCGCTCCCACCCTACATCACCCACGTCGATGAAGCCGACGATGTGCGCCGCTACCAAACCGTGTTTGCCAAAAACCCCGGTGCCGTCGCCGCGCCCACTGCCGCGTTGCATTTTGATGAGGCTTTATTAACCGCCTTAGACCAACAAGGTGTAGAGCGCGCCAGCATCACTCTGCATGTGGGTGCTGGTACCTTTCAACCTGTTAAAACCGAAAACATCAGCGAGCATGTGATGCACTTTGAGCGTTACAGCATTGACCCGGCGACACTAGAGAAAATCTCCCAATGCAAAGCACGTGGCGGGAAGATTGTGGCCGTTGGCACCACCAGCGTGCGCGCACTCGAGACCTGGGCGAAAACAGGTGAAACACAGGGCGATACCAACATCTTCATCACGCCCGGGTTTGATTTCAAAATTGTAGACAAACTCATCACCAACTTCCACCTGCCCAAAAGCTCCCTCATGATGCTGGTCAGCGCTTTTGCTGGACATGCGCACATCATGAACCTGTACAAAGTAGCCATTGATCAAAACTACCGATTCTTCAGCTATGGCGATGCCATGTTGCTGCAAAAGGCCAGCCAAGGCGAAATATAGGATAATGTAGGGCTAGGCTCGTTTTATGACCTAAATTAAACGACTCACCCACCATTTCACAGAACCCAAAGGATATTGACCATGAGCAAAGAATTTCGCACCGAGGCTGAGCGCAAAGCCACACCACGTCCAGTTGCACCAAAAGGTGTTTGCTACACCACTGGCAAAGGACAACGCATCAGCTTAGAGCGTGGATCACACACCAACAACAAGAAAAACCCAGGTAAACGTCCACACCAAGGTTAATTTAGTTTGTAGATTAAAAAAAGCGCCGTTGGCGCTTTTTTTTTGGTCTGTGCCTTGCACACTGTTCGCCGTTTATCAGCCATCCATCACTGGTGTTGCGTTTTGGATTTATGTGGGCATTTGGTTTTGGAGCAATGGGCGTAAAGGCTCAGAGCGTGGTCAGCAATCACAAACCCTTTCGATTTGGCGATGGTTTTTTGCCGCTGCTCGATTTGCTCGTCAAAAAACTCTTCCACCCGACCACAATCTAAACAAACCAAATGGTCATGGTGTTCACCTTCATTCAGCTCGTATACAGCCTTGCCGCCATCAAAACTGCTGCGGGTCAAAATGCCAGCTTGTTCAAACTGCATCAACACGCGGTAAACCGTTGCCAAACCAATATCGGTGTTTTCAAGTAACAAGGATCTGAACACGTCTTCTGCCGCCATGTGGCGTTGGTCACCGCGTTGGAAAATCTCCAGCACCTTCAGACGCGGCAATGTTGTTTTCAACCCTGTGTTTTTTAACCCATCATTGATGTTCATATTGGTTTCGGAACTCACTCAAACGCTACAATGGCTAGCATCATAACCCCGACATCAAAAATTAACCCATTTCATAAGTGAATTACCATGAAATCTAGCCGCCCTTATTTGCTTGCATTGAAATTGCTAATTGCTGGACTCATCAGCTCAATCTTATTGGCTTGTGGTGGTATCCCCTACAAAGTCGATGTGGCACAAGGAAACTTTGTTTCCAAAGAACAAATTAACGCCCTCAAACTAGGCATGCCACGCGCACAGGTGATGGACATCTTAGGCACGCCATTGTTGGTGAGTGTTTTCCACGCTGACCGCTGGGAATATGTTTTCACGCTCAAGCGTCAAGGTGTTGAAACCAAACCGTATAAACTCACCGTTCATTTCAAAGGTGATGCACTGGACAAAATTGATGGTGAAGGCATGTTGACAGAGCAAGAGTTTGTTGAATCCTTGTCAGGCAATAAGAAATGAGTGGTTTGAATCATGTCACAGCCCCCATGCGCATCGCGGTTGCAGGCGCCAGCGGCCGCATGGGCCACATGTTGCTGGAAGCTGTGAACGCCAGTGAAGATTGCGTGTTGTCAGGCGCTTTGGATATCGCCAGTTCGCCTGCGATCAACTCTGATGCATTGGGCTATTTAGGCCAAGCCAGCGGCGTTTTTGTGACGAATGATTTTCAAAAAGGCCTTTCGCAATCCCAAGTCTTATTGGATTTCACACGACCCGAAGGCACATTGGCACATCTACAGGCATGCAGAAAATTAGGCGTCAAAGCTGTGATTGGCACAACCGGGTTTAATGCTGAACAAAAAGCTGAGATAGCTGAGATAGCCAAAGATATTGCCATCGTTTTATCACCCAACATGAGCGTGGGTGTGAATGTCACTTTCAAACTGCTCGAGCTGGCAGCAAAGGCCTTGAATACGGGCTACGACATTGAAGTGATCGAAGCGCACCACAAGCACAAAATCGATGCCCCATCAGGTACTGCGCTCAAAATGGGCGAAGTGATTGCTGAAGCATTGGGACGCGACCTGAAAGAATGTGGTGTATTTGAGCGGCATGGCGTAACAGGTCCACGCGATCCATCCAGTATTGGGTTTGCAACCATACGTGGTGGCGATATTGTGGGCGACCACACTGTCATGTTTGCCGGTACAGGAGAGCGCATTGAAATCAGCCATAAAGCCTCTAGCCGTGAGTACTATGCCAAGGGCAGCTTGATGGCAGCACGGTTTTTAATCGACAAACCCAATGGACTATATGACATGTACGACGTGTTGAATTTTCGTTAGGTCATAGATGAATGCATTTCAATTTGCGTTCCAAGGCGATGCCATTAGCCAAGCTGTCGCGATTGTCTTATTGCTGATGTCGGTAACAAGCTGGGTGGTTATCTTGATCAAGGCTTGGTCTTTGCGACGAGCCCGAAAAGACATTGCACGCAGCACAGCTGCCTTTTGGCAAGCTCCAAATTTGGATATTGGTTTACAGCAAGCCAGTGTATTCGACCCTTCTAAACTAGTGACTCCACTGATTACGGCAGGGCAACGCATCAGCCATTCAGGTCGTATGGAAGAACACACGCTTGCGCAAGCGGGTGATAAATCTCAGCAACTCACGCGCGTTTTGCGAGATGCCTTACACGGCATCAGTCGCAAATTAAATTTCGGGCAAGTCTTGCTCGCCACCATTGGCTCTACCGCACCGTTTGTTGGATTATTGGGAACTGTTTGGGGTATTTACCATGCTTTGACCAATATTGCCGGTGCTGGGCAGATGACGATTGCACAAGTGTCTGGGCCTGTCGGTGAGGCCTTGGTTATGACAGCCGCGGGTTTATTGGTTGCCATTCCGGCGGTGATTGCTTACAACGTATTTGGCCGCATCATTGGACAAATTGAGGCTGAGTTAGAAGGATTTGCCAGTGATTTGCGGGGTATTTTGCAATGAGTTTTGGCCGATTAAACAGCACCAACAATGTCAAACCCATGAGCGACATCAACATGACGCCTTTGATCGATGTCATGTTGGTATTGCTGGTCATTTTCATTCTCACAGCGCCGCTAATGACCAGTGCAATCAAACTCGACTTACCCAAAACAAGTGCGCCCAACCCAGTTGACGCACCGAATTTTGTCACAGTCGTGATTGATAAAAATGGACAGGTTTTTTTGAATGAGCAAGCTACCAGCTTGACCCAACTTACCGACTCTTTAAAGCAAATAGCGATTGTTAAATCAGATACTGAAGTTCAATTGCGTGCAGATGAAACGGTGGCTTATGGCAAAGTGGCAGAGGTGATGGGTGTGACACAACAGGCTGGCTTGAATCGCATAGGCTTTGTTACCCAAAGCCAACAGCAAGTTCCCAACAAATAGCTTCTTCTATAATCGTTTCATGAAACTCATATCCGTTGTCATTTCTGGCGGTGCAGGTACTCGACTTTGGCCTGCATCTCGACAATCTTATCCTAAACCTTTTCTCTCGCTCGGTGGCAGCCCATTGTTGCAACAAGCCATAGAGCGCGGACAGGCTTGCGGTGCAGACGAGTCACTGATTGTGACCAATCAAGATTATTTATTTCTAACGCGCGAAGTCATTGCCAACTTACAAGACCCGCCCAACGCACGCTACATCCTTGAGCCCAAAGGACGTAATACTGGCCCAGCTATTGCATTAGCGGCCATGGTGTGCGCACAAACACATGGTGATGATGCAGTGATGCTGGTTTTACCTGCTGATCATTTAATCCCAGATACCGAAGCCTACGTGTCTTGCGCCTTAGAAGCCGCACGGTCTGCACTGCAAGGTCAACTCGTTGTTTTTGGCGTGCAACCAAGCTCACCAGAAACTGGGTTTGGATACATAGAAGTTGAGCAAGTCTCTCGTACTGCACAAAAAGCACTGCGCTTTGTAGAAAAACCCGATGCTACAACTGCGGCCCAATATTTGAGCACCGGTCGATACTACTGGAACAGCGGCATGTTTTGTTTCACTGCTGGCACCATCTTGCAAGCCTTCAGAGATCACAGTCCGGAAGTAATTGATGCGGCCGAACGCGTGATGAAAAGTGCGCAAATGACGACACAGGATACAGGCTCACACAAAATACAAGATCATGTGCTTCGCTTTGATGCCCATGCCTTTAGTCAGCAGCCTGATATATCCATTGACTATGCCGTCATGGAGAGGGCGCAAAACGTCACCATGGTGCCTGCCAAGTTTGCTTGGAGCGATGTGGGTGCTTGGCCAGCAGTTGCTTTAGCACACACGGCCGATGCCAGCGGCAATACGTTTGAAGCGGATGTGGTTGCTGTAGATACCCTCAACACGCATGTACAAGTAGACAGCCACACGCCCAAAATTGTGGCGACTGTGGGCGTGCATGATTTGATCATTGTTGACACTCCTGACGCCTTATTAGTGGCGCATAAAGATCAAGCCCAGCGCGTCAAAGCAATCGTAGACGAGTTGAAAGAGCGCAAACACGAAAGCACACAACTGCATACCAAAGTCCATCGACCTTGGGGAACTTATGCCACTTTGAAAGAAGAATCAGGCTATAAAGTCAAGCGCATCACCGTCAAGCCAGGCGAATCACTCAGCTTGCAATACCACCACCAACGCGCTGAGCATTGGATGGTTGTACAAGGCATTGCGATAGTTCAGATTGGTGACAAAGAGCACCGAACCGAAGTGGGTCAATACCACTACATCCCAGTCAAAGAAAAACACCGTTTAAGCAATATTGGCAAAAATGAATTGGTGCTGATAGAGGTGCAATGTGGTGCTTATTTGGGTGAAGATGATATCGTCCGATTGGCCGATATTTATGGGCGCAGTTAAAAGATTGCAATAAATTGTGGGAGATTTTCCTGCCTAGAGTTTCTCTTTACTCGGGCGAAGAATCAAAGGCAAAATTTGCGCGCAACTTTGCGCCCACGTAAGGTGCGGCATATGATCTGACTTAGGTGTCGCGTCATGCGCAAGTAAATCGAGCCAGGTAATAACTGCCTTGGACAAATCCTCGCCAGACAATCCGCTAAAGTAATACGCATGCTCGCCTGCTACTTCACGAAACACGGGCAGGTCTCGCGCAATGATGGGTAAGTGATGGCTGGCCGCCTCTATCAAGGGCAAACCAAAACCTTCGCCTTCTGATGCAGCAATTAAGCAACTTGAAGCTGAGTATATTTTTTCCAAATACTCATCGCTAATAGCATCTAGCCAAATCAGTCTTTTGTTGAACTCTGGGTGCTTGCGTAATTGCTGCGCATACGGCAGCATCATCCAGCCTTGTTTACCAATCAACACCAAATTGACATCAATATGCTTTGCCCACAAATCCTCAAAAGCTTTCAACATCTGCCAATGCCCTTTGCGTGGCTCAAATGTACCAACCGATAGAAATGTTTGACGCTTTTTGAGCAGATCAAGTGTGGTTAAAGCATTTTTCGGCAACCCTTTTGTAGGCGCACTGCTAACCAGATCTGCACCCAAGTGAAAGAAACTGATTGTTGGCAATGTAGGCCTGTTTCTTGGGTTTTGTTCTAGCCAAATGCGCAATTCGTTTGCCACTGAATTTGAGATGCAAACCAAACCAGTTGCCACTTGTGTTACGGCATCCAGCCAAGCAGATAAAACTGCAGAAGCCTCTTCAGGAGCCCAATCGGGTCGGTGCGCCAATAAAATATCGTAAACCACAAAATACACTTGCACACCATAAGCGCGCCATTGTTGATACAAAGCTTGTTGCTTGGTTACCAATGGTGGAACGAGATCTAAGCCAAAAAATATGTCGTCTTGATTAATCTCAGCAATGTCATCTAGGCTATTTTTTTGCTCATCGGCAGATTTTTTTAAGAATCGTGCCATAAAACGATTGGCATAGCGGTACTGATGGCCATCGAACTGTATAGGCCGCAAGCTGAATGCTGGATATGCAATGGGCATTTGTTTGATCAATTCAAGCAACAAACTGCGCACGACACGCTGAATTCCAGACTTGGCATCATGACGTGATAGTTCCGTGATATCGACCAAAAGTTGTCTATTCTGCTTTGTCGAAGTATTAAAGGCTATAGCAGCTGCCGCCTTTGCCAAATCACTGTCTGGCGATGAAGCAGTACGCGACAAACACGCAATCGCATGAATCCCATTTTGCGAAGATTGCATCTGTTCACTATCAGCTGTGTTTTTGGTCAATGCACTAGCAGCTTGATTTTTTACATGCAACGCCTCGAGCGCAGCTATCGCACGTTTGGCACTGCTATCCCACGAAAAGTTTTTAACTTGATTCAGCGCATGCTCTTTTAATGACAACCGAAAGGCCGAATCTATCAATGCTTGCTCCATTTTTCTGGCCATATCAGGTGGGGAGTGCGGATCAAACAAGGCTTGATCCCAGCCTATAACTTCTGGCAGGCTAGAGGTATTTGATGCAAGCGTTGGCGCACCACAAGCCATAGCCTCCAGTGGCGGCAAACCAAAACCTTCATGCTTTGAAGGGAACACAAATAAGTCTGCAATGTTGTAAAGAATAACCAAGTCATCATCTGGCACAAAATCTGTCAGCACCAGTTCATCTTCTTTCAATCCAGCCTGATCTCGCCATTGATAGAGTTTGGTTCGCGAATCATCAGACCCTTTGCTTAATCGACTTGCTATGACCAACTGGTATTCAGCTCGAATCGTGGATGGCAGCAATGCATAGGCTTTCATTAAGCCATCAAAGTTTTTACGAGAATCAAATCCACCCGGGGCATACAACACAATCTTGCGCGTCATGCCATATTGCAAGCGTATCGACTTGTCTCGCTCAGGTGTTATATCTAAAACCTGAAAATGTGCATCAGAACCTTCTGAGGTGTTAACTATTTTGTCTTCAGGCCACGAAAGCGCATGGATCGCCTCCTTGCGTGACGAATCAGAAATCGCCAATAGCAATCCTGCATGCTTGATTGATTCGATTTTTCGAAAGTAATAATCACGGATAACAGGGTTGGGCAAGTAGGACTCTTGGTCTAACAAAGGAATCAAATCGTGCAGCGTTACCGCCGTCTTGTATCCCTTTGTACAAACACCCAACGATGCCACTGCGTCATCGCCATAGCCTTCAAACAGACTTGGGATGTGTATCACATCTGGCTGAATACTTTCTAAGAACTCTTCCCGAATGATTTCCGCAGCACGTGCACGCCACGCATTTGCAGGATCAACTTCTGCGGTAGGTTGTGGGATGCTGAAAACACGTATCCGCTCTTGTGGAATATGCTCTGAAAAAGCATGACGTAAATCCAAAATACTCTGCGGAAAAGCTGCACTCAAAGCCAACCAGATTTCATGTCCGTTGGCATTTCTAGCCATGGCCAACGCCAACGATAGACTGTACCTTCCTATGCCCCGGAAACGACTGTCACACTGTGCCCCTTGTAAATCAATCAGTATGCGCATGTTGTTTGGAAGATGTACTTTCTTCAACCGCTTTTTTCAAGTTTTCGAAGATTCCAAATGCGCGTGTAGACAGTTGTAATTCACTCCACAACACCCTGTGAACACGAGACTGCAATCGCGGTGAAAAAGACAATGCCCATGTGAAGAGTCCCTTGCTAATTGGTGACTTCATCGCAACCTGGCCAATGCGAATCAAGCGTGGTTTAATGCGTTTTTTGATTGCTCCAGTTAGTCGTCCTTGCATCACTGCCGCATACAAACGGCTGTGGAAGGTGGGCTTTTTGAGTGCGGGTTTTTGATTTTGTAGCTTTGTCATCATTGCTATGCGCAAAGCGTCAGCTCAAACGCAGTGTCATCCGCACTGGCATGCAATCTGGCATCTTCTTCTTGTCGCATTAACCGAATTAAAACGATTAAGCGATTGCCACTGATTTCAGGAATGAGCCCAAGCTCTTCGTCTATACGCATACGCAACAACTGCGACGGTTTTCCTTGTGGCAAATTAAGTTGGAACTGACCATTCATTGCCACCATTTTTTGTGGCATCCCCGATTGCCGCAGAATCCTTAACAAGAGATAAATACCCTTCGCCAATGGCGACAACGTTGCGATCCAAACTTGTAAGTCATTTTGCCTTTTTTGAGTATCGGCATGCTGCCAAGCGAAATAGGCAGGCAAATCAAATTCGCAAGTGCCGCCTGGAATGCCCATACGGCTGCGAATGCTCATTAACCAATCGTTTTCTGTCAATTTCTGTCCAGCTTTCCCACTGACGCCATTCAAATTGATAAAGCAATCTTCCAAATCTGCCAGCACATCATCAAGTGCATCTTCTGCGATCGAAGGATTGCCTCGATAAGAGTTAAATATTTGCTTCTGCTTTTCTAAATCTTTCAACACATCCGTTTTCAAATCTGCTCTTGCCCCTACGTCCATCACTTCAAAGATGGTTGTTAATGCGTAATGGTGATCCAGTGCCGTTTCACGAGATGCCAATTCATTCAGTCGATTAAACAAATGTTCCAGACGTAAATACGTTCGAACTTTTTCGTTAAAGGGGTATTCGTACTGAATCACAATGCTTTTTTTATTTAAATCGGGCTAAGGTATTCAGAGATTTGCCCAATTTCATCATTTAGTTGTTGTCGAGTTATTTCGTCATTTAAGATAATAACATCTGCCAGTTTCAAACGGTCTATACGACTGGCTTGGCTGGCAATTATATTGATGACTAAATCACGCGTCATTGGTGTAGTTCTGTTGTTGTTTTGTACATCACGAGTCAATACGCGTGATACTTGAGTTTCGACCGAACAATCAACAACAATTATTTTATCTAAATTTTTGCGCCATTTACTCGACTCTGCAAGCAAGGGCAAATCGAACACAACCAGTTTTATGCCATTTTTTTTCATGGTCTCAAATTGGTTTTTCATTTCATTTTGTATGAGGGGATGTAGTATCTGCTCTAACTCTTTACGTCGATCTTTTTGATTAAAGACCAATTCACGCATACGAGAACGATCAAGACTTCCGTCTGCCAACTGATATTCATCTCCAAATTTTTCGACAATCGCATTCATTGCTTCGCCATGACTCGAGGTTAAGTGGCGAGAGATGGCATCTGCATCAATCACTCCCGCACCCAAAGACTTTAGTTGCGTGGTAACTGTGCTTTTACCACTGCCTATTCCACCAGTAATACCGACTCGATAAGCTCCAAATTGCATCTTTATACTCTTTGCTTATTTAAGCATTCAGGCCTACTAGCTTCAGTATGGATTGGGCGCCAAAAATCATAGCTGTGATTCCTGCGATGCCCAGAAAGGGACCAAACGGCACATAAGCACCTTCGCGCAATTGACTGGCATATTTCAGTGCAATCCCAACAATGGCACCCGCAATCGAGGAAAGCAGAATCAAAGGGATCAATGCCTGCCAGCCGAACCAAGCGCCTAGCGCAGCAAATAATTTGAAATCGCCATAGCCCATTCCCTCTTTACCGGTGATTAGTTTAAATACCCAGTAAATGACCCATAGCGATAAATATCCGCCTACAGCCCCCCAAACAGCCGCATCGAGCGAAACACCTGTGACACCTAGTGCAGCCAAGATTAAACCCGCCCATAGCAAAGGCAATGTCAAGTTATCTGGAAGCAGCGTTGTATCCCAATCTATCATTGCCAGCGCCACAATGACGGCACTGAATCCACACCATGCAACCCCTTGAGCCGTAAAGCCCCATTTCCATACGCAAAATGCAAACAAAATACCCACGAGCAATTCGACCAATGGATAACGGATGCTGATTGGCGTTAGGCAACTCGAACATTTGCCTTTTAAAAACAAATAACTCAAGATTGGAATGTTCTCATACCAGCGAATTTGATGGCCGCATTTCAAGCAGTGAGATTTCGGTAACATCAAGTTAAACGGCGCTTTTAAGTCGGGTTCTTTACCCGAAAATTCTGCATGCTCGTCCTCCCATTGACGCTCAAGCATTTTCGGTAAGCGATAAATCACAACATTTAAAAAACTGCCAATTAATAAGCCAAAGAAGCCAGCAAATCCAGCAATAAATACTGAGTCAGTCATACTAATGACACTAGATCAGCCGACAACTTGACCGAGCTTGAAGATGGGCAAGTACATGGAAATAACAATACCGCCAATGATGACACCCAAAAATACAATGATGATGGGTTCTAGCAAACTGGACAAGCCCGCAACCATGTCATCCACTTCGGCCTCGTAGAAGTCAGCCGCTTTACCAAGCATGTGGTCAATTGTGCCGGACTCTTCTCCAATGGCGCACATTTGTAAAACCATTGGCGGGAATAGCGACCGATTGGTCATGGCATTGGTAAGACTGGTACCCGTGGATACTTCTTCCTGAATTTTTGTGGTTGCCTCCAAGTACACTGAGTTGCCTGCTGCCCCACCAACTGAATCAAGCGCCTCAACCAATGGCACACCTGCGGCAAACATCGTTGCCAAAGTTCTGGTCCATCGCGCAACAACAGACTTTTCAATTAATACACCAAATACAGGCACTTTAAGCAAAACTCTGTCCATCACCATTTGCATTTTTTCGCTGCGTTTCCAAGCCTGAAAAAAGAAATAAAGACCACCACCGATAACACCAAATATCAACCACCACCATTTCACAAACATGTCGCTAATTGCCATGACAAACAGAGTAGGTGCCGGCAAATCTGCGCCGAATGAACTAAATACAGTTTTAAATGCGGGAATCACAAACAGCATAATGATGGTCACAACAACGAACGCCACCACCACCACGGCGATGGGGTACATCAAAGCAGATTTGATTTTGGATTTAATGGCCTCTGTTTTTTCCATGTAAGTGGCCAGCCGATCCAAAAGCGACTCCAAAATACCAGCCGACTCACCTGCTTCAATCAAATTGCAATACAGTGTATTGAAATATTTTGGATACTTACGAAAGGCTGCACTCAATGAAGTGCCGGTTTCTACTTCTGTTCGTATATCACCTAACAATTTAGTGACGTTGGGATTCGGGTTGCCTCGACCAACAATGTCAAAGGTTTGCAACAAGGGGACGCCTGCTTTCATCATCGTCGCAAATTGCCGGGTGAAAATTGCAATATCTTTTGGCTTGATTGATCTGCCAGATTTGGTCGCGCGCTTTTTGATTTTATTGGGGATAACGCCTTGTCTACGCAACGTTGTTTGCACGATGTTTTCGCCAGCCGCACGCATTTCTCCACGCACTTGCTTGCCCTTGCGGTCTTTGCCTTCCCAGTCGTAAACGAACTCTTTTACGCCTTTGACAGTCGACTTCTGAGCGTTGGGATTGTTGCCTGCATTCGTTGCCATAAATTCTTGCCGTGTTAGTTAGCTATGCTTGCCTTATCAAAAGTTTGGAGGCGAGTTCCAATAATGCATTGACATGTTTATTCGGTTCAAATTGAATTAAAACATCAATTGCGCGTTGCGCCTCTATTGCAGCTGCTTGCCGGGATGCATCTAATGCACCAGTGTCGCGTATTATTGACAATATGGACTGAATTTGAGCGTTGTCGCCAGTTTCTATAGCGTTTTGTACTATTTTACGTTGCGCTGGTTGACTGCGTTGCATCGCAATAATGAGTGGCAAGGTGGCCTTACCTTCTCGCAAGTCATCACCCAAACTTTTGCCCATCACAGTTGGATCACCATCGTAATCCAACACATCATCGATGACTTGAAATGCGGTTCCTAAGGCTTGTCCGTATACAGCGCACGCTTCTTCAACTTCACTGCTGGATTTGGCCAGAATGGCTGCTAAGCGAGAACTCGCTTCGAATAGCTTGGCTGTTTTAGACCTGATGACACGCAAATAGGCTGCTTCGTCCAAATCGGCATTGTGTATGTTCATCAGCTGCATCACTTCGCCTTCAGCAATCACATTGGTTGCGTCAGACAAGATTTGCATCACACGCATGTCGTTGGCATCCACCATCATTTGAAACGCACGCGAATACAAGAAATCCCCTACTAGGACACTGGCAGGGTTACCAAACGATTCATTGGCTGTTGCAAGTCCACGGCGTAATTCAGAAGCGTCCACCACATCATCATGCAATAAGGTTGCAGTGTGAATGAACTCCACTACGGCAGCAAGATTAAACCGCTGATCACCTTTGTAACCCAAAGCACCGCACATCAACAGCAACAAAGCTGGACGTAAGCGCTTACCTCCGGCAGCAATGATGTATTGCGATACTTGGCCTACAAGTGGAACTTCTGACTCCAAACGTTGCGCTATCACTGCGTCCACGCGAGCCATGTCTGGGGCGATTAATTGAAGTGCAGTTTGACTGGAGCTGGTGTGGGCAAGCAAGATGTTTCACCTAAAGTTTAGCTATTATAGAAAGCTCAACCCCTCGATTTGTCGTTGTTTGGCATTTTTACCAATGGTTTGTTGATAATGCTATAATCTTTGGCTCTACGGAAATCCTTCCGCAGAACTTTTTAAAGAGGTCATTATGTACGCGGTCATAAAAACCGGTGGCAGACAGTTTCGTGTTGTCGCTGGCGAAAAAATTAAAATAGAACAGATTGCTGCGGATGTAGGCCAAGAAGTTGTGATTGATCAAGTGTTGGCTGTCGGAAACGGTAGCGAACTCATGCTTGGCACACCCTTGGTATCCGGTGCGACTGTAACGGCAACTTTGTTGTCACACGGCTTATTCGATAAAGTGCACATTTTCAAAATGCGCCGTCGTAAGCATTATCAAAAACGCCAGGGTCATCGCCAAGGCTATACCGAATTATTCATCGCAGCTATTACCGATGGCAAAGGCGGCGTATCCAAAGCTGCAACTGCTGCCGTCATCCCTGCGCCAAAAGCGTTGGCAGCGACCAGCAAAGGTGGCAAGGACAATTTGGAAGTCATCGAAGGCATTGGACCGAAGATAGCCAAAGTATTGGTTGAAGGCGGCATTGCCACTTTTGCGCAATTGGCTGCAGCTAAAGCAGATGACATCACTGCCATGCTCAAAGCATCTGGCGGACGTTTCAGCTTGGCCAACCCAGCTTCTTGGGCTGAACAAGCCGCATTGCTGCGTGACGGCAAGATGGCTGAATTCAAAGCGCTAACCGACGCCCTCGTCGGTGGTGTTAAAAAATAATTTCTAGCAATTTATTTCTAGGAACTTTCAGGAGAAAGAAAAATGGCACAAAAAAAGGGCGGCGGCTCGACGCGAAATGGCCGTGATTCCAAGCCAAAAATGCTTGGCGTGAAGGCTTTTGGAGGCGAACTCATCTCTGCGGGTTCTATCATTGTTCGCCAACGTGGTACCAAGTTTCATGCAGGCGACAATGTCGGCATGGGCGTAGATCACACTTTGTTTGCATTGAAAGACGGCACGGTATCATTTGGTACCAAAGGCGCTTTGAACAAGCAAATGGTCAACATCACTCCCGTACAAGCGTAAGTCAATTCGCTTTGCGTCGCAAAAGCCCGCATAGCGCGGGCTTTTTGCTTTATGACGGCAAAACAGTACATCAACTAAAATCAAATCATGAAGTTTGTAGACGAAGCCTATATCGACATTTCTGCAGGAGATGGCGGGGCAGGCTGCGTCTCTTTTCGACATGAGAAGTACAAAGAATTCAGCGGTCCCAATGGCGGTGACGGTGGACGTGGTGGGCATGTGTTTGCAGTAGCTGATGCCAACCTGAACACCTTGGTCGATTTTCGCTATTCCAGACGGCATGATGCCAAGCGCGGCCAACATGGTATGGGATCGGACATGTTTGGTGCTGCTGGCGACGATATCACCCTCAAAATGCCCGTCGGCACCATCATCACCGACGCCGAAACAGGCGAAGTGCTGTACGAACTCTTGGTACCTGGTGAAGTGATCACCATCGCTAAAGGGGGCGACGGTGGCTTTGGCAATATGCGCTTCAAGAGTGCGGTGAACCGGGCGCCACGTCAAAAGACCCCAGGCTGGCCTGGCGAACAAAAAAGTTTGAAGCTGGAACTGAAAGTTTTAGCCGATGTGGGTTTGCTGGGCATGCCCAATGCAGGCAAATCGACCTTCATTACCGCCATTTCCAATGCCAGACCACGCATTGCAGACTACCCATTTACCACATTGCACCCCAATTTGGGCGTGGTTCGGGTCGGTCCAGAACAGAGTTTTGTTGTGGCCGATTTACCTGGCTTAATTGAAGGCGCTTCCGAAGGCGCTGGTTTGGGTCATTTGTTTTTGCGCCATTTGCAACGCACTCGGCTCTTGCTGCACATCATTGATATGGCGCCTTTTGACGACAGCGTTGACCCTGTGGCGCAAGCCAAAGCGATTGCCAAAGAACTAAAAAAGTACGATGCAGGTTTGTACAAAAAACCACGCTGGTTGGTGCTGAATAAGTTAGACATGGTGGACAAAGACCAACGTGCTGGCGTGGTGGCTGATTTTGTCAAACGTATGAAATTCAAAGGGCCTGTATTTGAAATTTCTGCACTCACACGCGAAGGCTGTGAGCCTTTGGTGAAAGCCATCTACAAACACATTCAATCTGAACAAGTTGCAGAGCAAGCACCCGAATACATTGACCCGCGCTTTGTACCTATTTCCGAATAATTGTTGAATCGCTATATTGCTATAATTATGATAGCATTTATGGCAATAAAAATGCTGGCTACGGCCTGATTTTATATATATTTTTGTAAAATAATGACTAAAACACTTTTGCAGCACGCCAAACGCATTGTGGTCAAAGTGGGCTCCAGCTTGGTGACCAACGAAGGGCGCGGTTTAGACGAATCAGCGATTGCATTGTGGTGCGATCAAATAGCTAAGCTGCGCGCTGATGGCCGCGAGGTCATCATGGTCTCAAGCGGTGCGATTGCTGAAGGCATGAAACGCTTGGGCTGGGCAACACGTCCCAGTGCCATTCACGAATTGCAAGCGGCTGCGGCAGTCGGTCAAATGGGTTTGGCGCAAATGTATGAAACTAAACTGCGCGAGCAAGGCTTGGGCTCTGCGCAGGTTCTGCTCACACATGCCGACTTGGCCGACCGTGAGCGGTATTTGAATGCCAAATCAACACTGCTGACATTACTCAAACACGGCGTCGTACCTGTTATCAACGAGAACGACACCGTCGTTATTGACGAAATCAAATTTGGCGACAACGACACTTTGGGCGCCTTGGTAGCCAATTTGGTAGAGGCGGATGCATATGTCATTCTGACCGACCAAAAAGGCTTGTTCACAGCTGACCCTCGCAAAGACCCTTTGGCCAAATTTGTTGATCGGGCAAAGGCAGGTGACCTAGCGCTAGAAGCCATGGCAGGCGGCGCAGGCTCAAGCATTGGGCGTGGAGGTATGTTGACCAAGATATTGGCTGCAAAGCGCGCCGCAGGATCAGGCGCATCTACCGTCATCGCTTGGGGGCGAGAGCCAGATGCGCTGGTTCGATTGTCCAAAGGCGAAGCCATCGGCACCTTATTGGTTGCACAAACCCAGAAAAACCAAGCTCGCAAACAGTGGATGATGGACCACTTGCAATTGCGTGGCGCGGTGATAGTGGATGCAGGTGCTGTCAACAAGCTGCAAAAAGTGGGCACAAGTCTATTGCCCATTGGCATGACGGCTGTAGAGGGTGATTTCGCACGTGGCGATGTGATTGCGATTCGAGATGACCAAGGCCATGAAATCGCGCGTGGTTTGGCCAATTACGCCAGTGCTGAAGCACGTCAATTGTGTAAAAAGAGCTCCAGCGAATTTGAAAAGATCTTAGGCTACATGGCAGAGCCTGAGATGATTCACCGCGACAATTTGGTTCTGAATCGTAGCTAAAAACAGTGTTCTTTTAGCGGCTTGTAGTATGCAGAGCGTATCGTTATTTATCGCGATGTAAGCTTATTTACCTGCACGGATTTTGCTCACCAAAGCTGTCGTTGAGTAGCCCTTCACAAATGGCAATGCCATGGCTTTACCGCCATAGCTTTCAACCAGTTTGGTCTCAGCCAATAGATTCATATCGTAATCGCCGCCCTTCACAATCACATCTGGGCGCAGTTCGTTGATCAACTCCAACGGCGTGTCTTCATCAAACCATGTCACCAAGCTGGCTGATTCCAATGCAGCAAGTACCGTCGCACGGTCAAGCTCGTTGTTCAAGGGTCTGTCAGGTCCTTTGCCTAATCGTTTGGCAGATCTATCCGTGTTCAGCGCCACCACCAAACTGGCACCCAAGGCACGCGCCTGCGCCAAGTAACTGACATGACCCGCGTGCAGCACATCAAATACGCCATTGGTAAAAATCACAGGTTTTGGCAATTCGTCCACACGCAATTGCGCCTCTTTTCGTGAGACGATTTTGTCAAAGATTGCAGGCAATTTCGCCATACCGCAGTTAGATTGGATTACGCCGTCTTATGCCGGTATGGTATCCATGAAACTCTGTCTTTGCATGAGTTTTTCTTGTAATTTGGCTAAATTAGGATGCGTCATGCGCCAATTGATATCAGGGAATCGAAAATCCAAATAACCCAATGCCGTGCCAACCGCCACATCTGACAAAGTTAAATGAATACCAGAACAAAACGGCTTGTCTGCCAGTCCTTTGCTCATCGCTATCAAGCTATCATTCACTTTGCCAAGTTGGCGGTCTATCCAAGTTTGGCTGCGTTGTGCCTCTGTGCGACCTGCCCAAGTAGCCTCTAAACGCGCCAAAACAGCGGCATCTAACAAGCCATCAGCCAGCGCCTCCCAAGTTTTCACTTCGGCACGCTCGCGTCCTGATGATGGGATTAGCTTACCGACGGGTGATAGCACATCTAAATACTCAACTATCACCCGCGAATCAAACAAGGCTTCGCCCGCATCCAGCACCAAACACGGCACTTTTCCCAAAGGATTGGCTTGCACAATGCCCGTATCGGCCGCCCATACGTTATCAATCACATAGCTGTATTCGAGTTTCTTTTCCGCCATCACGATCCGAACTTTTCGGACATAGGGGCTGGAATTGGTGCCTATTAGTTTCAACATTCGGTAAGTCAAGTTTTGGTTTAGTAAATTAAATGCAAGCCTGCATCATTTTTATCATTCTACAAGAACCCATATATGATATTTAGCTTTGCAAGGGGTTTGAACTTTTCTGACATGTTGTTGGTCTAATATTTAGTCAGATTAAGTTAATTAAATCAGTATTTGATTTACAACAAGTCAATTGCACGCGAGATTCATACAATGGACGAAGTATTTGCAACCTATTTTGGGGCATAACAACTTTATGAAATTACTCCAGCGACTCATTGTTACATTTTTGACCATTTTTGCAACACAAATCTCATGGTCTGAGAATGGCGTCAGTAAAAGCAGCATATTGATTGGCCAATCCATCACCTTGCAAGGTGGTAAAAATGATTACGGCTTGGCAGTCATGGCGGGCATAGAGACCCATCTGAATGATATCAATAGCAAAGGTGGTATTTACGGACGTCAAATTATTTTAAAAACATTGGACGACGACAACAAATCTGACAAGGCCGAAGCCAATGTGCGTGAACTGATCACCAAGGACAAGGCTTTTATCATTTTTGGTTCGATTGAGGGCGGTCCCTCAACCGCAGTCATGAAAGTCACAAATGAATTAAAAATACCGTTTTTTGGTCCAATGGCTGGCTCGCCCACGCTTCGTAGACCGCATCAGCCTTTAGTCTTCCCTGTTCGCACCGAACACCGTGAGGAGTTCCGTGCAATGCTCAAACAAGCCAAAAGCTTGGGAATCAGCAAAGTCGCTTTTCTGCGTTCTGACTCTGAAGTGGGGCAACAGCATTTGGCCAATGTAAAACTGATTTGCGAAGATCTGGGCATGCAGTTTGTATTAGACATGCCATTTAAATCAGATGTCAGCGATGCACAACTTACTGCTTTAACGCAGCAAATTGAACAAAGCGGTGCTCAAATGGTGATTAACCACGGCAGTGTCGGAATCTATGAGAAATTCATTCGTAAATTACACGACAAAGGCGGTGTTCATCCAGCGATATATGCTGTTAACTCAGGATCAGCTCAAATGGCCAAACACCTAGGAACATTAGCCCAAGGCATCATATTTTCGCAAGTCGTACCCAGCCCATGGGAAAAGAAAACTGCAGTGACACGTGAATACCAAGAAGCTTTCAAACGCATCAAACCAAATCAAGATTTCTCATACGGCAGTTTGGAAGGGTACATCACAGCCAAAGCCTTGGTGCTTGCATTGCGGCAAGCGGGACCAAATTTAACGCGCGAGAGTTTTGTTAAAGGATTAAGCAACGCCAGCTTTGACTTAAATGACATCAAGATCGTTTACAAACCAAACGACCATGTGGGCTCGTCATTTGTTGATTTATCTATTGTGAACCGCGAAGGGCGCTTCATGCACTGACTTACAATCAGAGCATGACATCCCACAGCACCACGCAAACGCCCAATACTTCTGACTTTTCTGCCATAACAGCGCTGTCGCCGCTTGACGGACGTTATGCCGCCAAACTGGCCAAGCTTCGCCCCATCATGAGCGAGTTTGGTTATTTGCAATACCGTGTTCAAGTAGAGATTACTTGGTTCGTGGGCTTGAGTGATGCGGGATTTGACGAATTCAAGCCATTGTCGAAAGCGGCACGATCGCACTTGCTGAACATCATGGCGAATTTTTCAGAGCGTGATGCTCAAGCCATTAAAGACATTGAGAAAGTAACCAACCACGATGTTAAAGCGGTAGAGTACTGGTTAACGGGTTACTTTTCAGGTACTGGCGAAACCAAAACTTGGGTTAAAGGGCAATTCGATGCGCTGCCTGAATTACACGCCATGCGCGGTTTTGTGCATTTTGCTTGCACCTCAGAAGACATCAACAACACCAGTCATGCCCTGCAATTGAAAGCCGGACGTGATCGCGTGCTCTTGCCGGCACTGGATGGCATCATTACCAAGTTGCGAGAAATGGCACATGCCTACGCTTCTGTACCTATGCTCAGCCGCACACACGGTCAAACCGCCAGCCCGACCACGGTAGGCAAAGAGATTGCCAATGTCATGATGCGCCTGACCAAAGCACGCGATAACATTGCACGCGTCAGCATCATGGCCAAGATGAATGGCGCAGTGGGCAACTACAACGCACACCTGTCCGCCTGGCCAGACTTTGACTGGGAAGCATTCAGCAAAGGCGTGATTGAACGCGCTGAACCTAGCACCAACAACGTGGATGCCTTTGGCCTAGGTCTCACATTCCAGCCCTACAGCATCCAGATCGAACCCCACGATTACATGGCCGAGATGTTTGATGCGACTGCCCGTGCCAACACCATATTGATAGATTGGGCACGCGATGTATGGGCCTATGTGAGCTTGGGCTACTTCAAACAAAAACTCAAAGCAGGTGAAATTGGATCATCCACCATGCCGCACAAAGTCAACCCCATTGACTTTGAAAATGCCGAAGGCAATTTGGGTATGGCCAATGCCATGCTCAAACACTTGAGTGAAAAACTACCCATCTCCCGCTGGCAACGCGACCTCACCGACAGCACCGTACTGCGCAACATGGGTGTAGCGTTCGGCTATACCACTTTGGCGTACAACTCCATGATGGTAGGTTTAAACAAACTTGAGCTCAACGAAACTGCACTGAATGAAGATTTGAATGCTGCATGGGAAGTGTTGGCCGAGCCGATTCAAACCGTGATGCGCCGCTATGGTGTGCAAGGCGCTTATGAGAAGCTCAAAGAAGCAACACGTGGCAATACCGTGACCGCAGCAGATTTGCATCAACTGATCGCTTCTTTGGACATTCCTGAAGCTGAAAAAACACGCTTGCTGGCCATGACACCTGCCAGCTACGTAGGCAAAGCAGCCGAGTTGGCCAAGCGGGTTTAAGACGCACTTTAAGCCTCTTTTACCATCTTTATATGCTTTTTCGGCCTCTAGCCGGAGTATTTATTGCCTAGTTTGCTATTAATAACATAGCATTGTTCACTCTTTAACATATCACCTATGGCCATCAAATCCACCATTTTCAAAGCCAATTTGGCCATTGCTGACATTGAAAACAACTATTACGCGGACCACGCCTTCACCTTGGCCCGACACCCCAGCGAGACTGATGAGCGCATGATGATTCGATTGGCCGCCATGGCTCTGCAAGCGCATCAGTTGCAAGCCATCTGTGGTGGCGATGGCACTTTAACATTTGGTGCGGGCTTGTCTGACCCTGATGATCCAGACGTGTATTTGCGTGATTACACACAGGCCACTCGCTTGTGGATCGAAGTGGGCGCACCTGAAGAGAAGCCCATAATGCGTGCGTGCGGCAAATCAGACTTGGTGATGGTCTATTGTTTCAACCATGCGGCTGAAGTCTGGTTCAAGGCCATCGAAAACAAAGTCAGCCGTGCAAAAAATTTGCAAATTTGGCGTGTACCCACCTTGCAATCACAAGAACTGGCCAAATTGGCCAATCGCAGCATGCAGTTACAAGCTACCATTCAAGAGGGATCACTCATGCTCAGCGATGGCAGCACTACGGTGGATGTAGAGTGTGTGCGTTGGATGTAAAAAAGCCCCGCTGTTCGATGAACCTCGAGGCTTTTGAAAGTTTAAAATTCAGAACGCTTAAGTTCTGAATGTCGTAAGTTTAGCTTATTTATTTTTGCGGAATTTGCGCAGAGCCGCAATCTCAGCCGCAATGGCGTACAACTCGGACTGTGCTTTGGCAATATCAAATTCGCCTTTAGCGTTTTTGAGCGCTTCTTCGGCTGCCGCTTTGGCCAAATTGGCTTTCTCTTCGTCCAAATCTTTACCACGCACCGCTGTGTCAGACAAGACGGTGACGCAATTAGGTTGCACTTCCAAAATGCCGCCAGCAACAAAAATAAACTCTTCTGTGCCATCGGCTTTTTCAATGCGCACAGAGCCCGCTTTGATGCGAGAAATCAAAGGCGTGTGGCGTGGGTAAATGCCGAGTTCGCCCGCTTCACCTGGCAAGGCCACAAATTTGGCTTCACCTGAGAAGATGGATTCTTCTGCACTGACCACATCAACATGAATAGTGTTCATGATTTACCTTGTGTTGTTGATTAAGCTGCCAATTTTTTCGCTTTTTCAAACGCTTCGTCAATTGTGCCAACCATGTAGAACGCTTGCTCTGGCAAGTGATCGCACTCACCATTCACAATCATCTTAAAGCCACGGATGGTTTCTGACAATGGCACATATTTACCTGGAGAGCCGGTAAACACTTCGGCCACGTGGAAAGGCTGGCTCAAGAAACGCTGGATTTTACGCGCACGTGCCACAGCCAATTTGTCTTCAGGAGCCAAATCGTCCATACCCATGATCGCGATAATGTCGCGCAATTCGCGGTAACGTTGCAAAGTACCTTGTACAGCACGTGCTGTGTTGTAGTGATCTTCGCCCACAACCAGTGGTGACAACTGGCGGCTGGTGGAATCCAATGGATCAACCGCTGGGTAGATACCCAAAGAAGCAATGTCGCGAGACAACACAACGGTTGAGTCCAAGTGAGCGAAAGTTGTCGCAGGTGATGGATCGGTCAAGTCATCCGCAGGCACGTAAACGGCTTGGATAGAAGTGATGGAGCCCACTTTGGTAGATGTAATACGCTCTTGTAAACGGCCCATTTCTTCAGCCAATGTAGGTTGGTAACCCACAGCAGAAGGCATACGACCCAACAAGGCGGACACTTCGGTACCGGCCAATGTGTAACGGTAGATGTTGTCAACGAAGAACAACACGTCTTTGCCTTCGTCACGGAAAGATTCTGCGATGGTCAATCCAGTCAAAGCCACGCGCAAACGGTTGCCTGGCGGCTCATTCATCTGACCGTAAACCATCGCAACTTTGGAGTTTTCGAGGTTTTCTAAATCAACCACTTTAGAGTCTGCCATCTCGTGGTAGAAGTCATTACCTTCACGAGTACGCTCACCCACACCCGCAAACACAGACAAACCGCTGTGTGCTTTGGCGATGTTGTTGATCAATTCCATCATGTTCACAGTCTTGCCCACACCCGCGCCACCGAACAATCCTACTTTACCGCCTTTTGCGAACGGGCAAACCAAGTCAATCACCTTGATACCTGTCTCAAGCAATTCTTGTGAAGGGCTGAGTTCGTCGTATTCAGGTGCTTTGCGGTGGATAGAAGAAGTCAAAGTTGAAGCAACTGGACCACGCTCGTCAATGGGTGCGCCCAATACGTCCATGATGCGACCCAATGTGGCTTTGCCAACGGGAACCATGATGGGTTGCGCCGTGTTTTGCACAATCATGCCGCGGCGCAAACCGTCGGATGAACCCAGCGCAATGGTACGCACAATGCCGTCGCCCAATTGCTGTTGCACTTCCAGCGTTAATGCTGAGCCATCCATTTTGAGGGCGTCATAAATTTTAGGCATTTGGTCACGTGGAAATTCCACGTCAACCACCGCACCGATACACTGAACAATTTTGCCTTGGACTTGAGCCATTTTTTGCTCCAAAAAAATTAATACAAAAACTTAAAAATCTAAAACTTAAACTAAAACTTAAACCTTGTTTGCTTTTACGGCTCGGCTATGCCACCGCCGCTGCACCCGCCACAATTTCTGACAACTCTTTGGTAATGGCAGCTTGACGGGTTTTGTTGTAAATCAACTTCAACTCAGCAATCACATTACCTGCATTGTCTGTCGCAGCTTTCATGGCCACCATGCGCGCAGCATGCTCAGATGCAATGTTCTCAGCAACGGCTTGGTAAACCAAAGCCTCGGCATAACGCACCAATAAATCGTCAATAACAGCTTGCGCATCTGGCTCATAGATGTAATCCCAGCCATGCTTTACACCGGTTGCAGCTTCGCTCTTTTGGGCTTGCTCTTGCAACTTGGCTTGCGACAAAGGCAGCAATTGCTCAGTCACAGGCTCTTGACGCATGGTAGTGACAAATTTGTTGTAGCACAGAACCACTGAGTTGATTTCACCGCGCGCGTAGGCGTCCAACAAAACCTTGACAGGTCCGATTAATTTATCAAGATGAGGTTTGTCGCCTAAATGGGTCACTTGCGACACCACTTTGGCTCCCATGCGTGACAAAAAGCCCAAACCTTTGCTGCCAATGGCAACCGATTGTGCTGTTTGACCTGCAGTCTGACCATCACGCAAGCGAAGGGTTAAGGCGCGAAACAGATTGGTATTCAATCCACCGCATAAACCTTTGTCAGTACTGACCACAATGTAACCGACCGATTTGGCATCGTTGGTTTTCATGAATGCGTGTACATACTCAGGGTTAGCTTCTCCCAAGTTCGCTGCGATATTGCGAATCTTTTCACTGTATGGTCGCGCTGCGCGCATGCGCTCTTGCGCTTTGCGCATTTTGGAGACAGAAATCATTTCCATCGCCTTGGTGATCTTCTTGGTGTTTTCAACCGATTTGATCTTGGTGCGTAGTTCCTTGCCGGATGCCATGATTGCCCCTTGTCTGTTTAATGACTACAAAGCAACTTATGCAAATGACTTTTTGAATGCTGTAGTCGCAGCAGTCAATTCAGCTTCCGCGTCTTTGTCCATTGCTTTTGCAGCTTCTAATTTAGCCAATAATGCAGCATGTTTGTCTTTCAAGTAGCCATGTAAGCCATGTTCAAAAGCCAACACTTTGTTAACAGCGATGTCATCCATGAAGCCTTTGTTGACTGCAAACAATGTCGCACCCATCAAGCTGATTGGTTGTGGTGTGTACTGAGCTTGCTTGAGCAACTCTGTCACGCGTGCACCGCGGTCCAGCTGTTTGCGTGTGGCCTCATCCAAATCAGAAGCAAACTGTGCAAAAGCTGCCAATTCGCGATACTGTGCCAAATCGGTACGAATACCGCCTGACAAGCTCTTGATGATTTTGGTTTGTGCAGCGCCACCAACGCGTGAAACAGAAATACCAGCATTAATCGCAGGACGGATACCGGCGTTAAACAAAGATGTTTCCAAGAAAATCTGACCGTCAGTAATCGAAATCACATTGGTTGGAACGAATGCAGACACGTCACCCGCTTGTGTTTCAATAATTGGCAAGGCTGTTAAAGATCCTGTTTTGCCCTTTACCGCACCTTTGGTGAAATCTTCAACGTATTTCTCGTTCACACGAGCAGCACGCTCTAACAAACGGCTGTGGAGATAAAACACGTCGCCAGGGTAAGCTTCACGACCTGGTGGACGGCGCAACAACAAAGACACTTGACGATAAGCCACCGCTTGCTTAGACAAATCGTCATAAACAATGAGCGCATCTTCTCCGCGATCGCGGAAGTATTCGCCCATGGTACATCCAGAGTAAGCGCTAACATATTGCATAGCTGCTGATTCTGAAGCTGTGGCGGCGACTACGATGGTGTATTCCATAGCGCCAGCCTGCTCTAAAGAGCGAACAACGTTTTTAATGGAAGAAGCTTTTTGACCAATCGCCACGTAAATACAGGTCATGTTTTGACCTTTTTGGTTGATGATGGCGTCAATAGCAACAGCTGTTTTACCAGTTTGACGATCTCCAATGATCAACTCACGCTGTCCACGACCAATTGGCACCATAGAGTCAATTGACTTCAAACCAGTTTGCATCGGTTGGTCAACGGATTTACGTGCAATAACGCCTGGCGCAACTTTTTCAATCACGTCAGTCATCTTGGCATTGACAGGGCCTTTGCCATCAATGGGCTGCCCCAACGCATTCACAACACGGCCACGCAATTCAGGACCCACAGGAACTTCCAAAATACGGCCGGTGCATTTAACCGTGTCGCCTTCAGAGATGTGCTCGTATTCACCCAAAATCACAGAACCTACAGAGTCGCGCTCCAGGTTCAGGGCCAAACCGTAGGTGGGCAAACCATCGCTACCGGCGGGGAATTCCAACATCTCACCTTGCATCACATCTGACAGACCGTGAATGCGGCAAATGCCGTCGGACACTGAAACCACAGTGCCTTGGTTGCGAATGTTCGCGCTGGCTGACAGGCCTTCGATACGGCTTTTGATCAGATCAGAGATTTCTGCGGGATTGAGTTGCATGACTCTTTCCTTCTTTCTTTATTGAGTTAAATTAACCATGCCTTGATCACTAAAGCCTAAGCTCAAGCTGTCAAAGCCACTTTCATTTGTTGCAAGCGGGCTTTCACAGAAGTGTCTAGCACCTCATCACCCACCACGACACGAATACCGCCAATCAATTCTGGTTGCAATACAACCGATAAATTGAGTTTGCGTTTGAACTGCGCTTCCAAAGTCTTACCCAAATCAGCCAAAGCAGCGGCATCAATCGGGAAAGCACTGTGCACGATGGCGTCTGAAGAACCGCTTTGCGCATTTTTCAAAGCGCGAAACTGCGTTGCCATCTCTGGCAATGCGTTCAAGCGACCGTTTTCAATCACTGTGCGCAAAAAGTTTTTTGCCGCTTCAGGCAAATCAACTTTGGCAACGCCTGCTATCAAATCAAAAATTTGATTGGTGCTGGCTTTAGGACTGTCAGCAAACTGCTGCAACTGTTCATTTTGCGCAACAGCAGACAACGCGTCCACCCAAACAGCAGCGCCGTTCAAGTCTTTAGAAGTTGCCTTAAAAAGTGCCTCCGCATAAGGGCGGGCAATGGTTGCTAGTTCAGCCATAAGGTGCTCGTATCGTTCAATTCAAAATTAGAGTTAGTCTTAAAGTTCAGTCTTTAAGCGGCCTAACAAATCGGCATGCGCACTGGCATTGACTTCTTTGCGAAGGATTTGCTCTGCACCTTTGACAGCCAACGCTGCAACTTGCTCGCGCAGAGTTTCACGCGCCTTAACTGTTTGTTGCTCAGCTTCGGCTTTGGCGGCAGCAATAATTTTATTGCCTTCGTCTGTCGCTTTGGCTTTGGCCTCTTCCACAATGGCTTGTCCGCGACGCTCAGCATCTGCCAAGCGTGCAGCGGTTTCAGTGCGTGACTTAGCTAACTCGTCTTCTACGCGCTTGTTAGCGTTAGTCAACTCTGTTTTTGCTTTGTCAGCTGCAGCCAAACCATCAGCAATTTTTGCAGCGCGTTCATCTAAAGCTTTCGCCATAGGTGGCCACACGAATTTCATCGTGAATGCCACCAACAGTACGAAGACTATCAGCTGCGCTATCAGGGTTCCGTTAATACTCACTGGAAATCTCCTTCAATGAAGTTTTGAGATAACAAGCGAATGATTACTTAACCAAACGTGCGATTTGTGCGAGGAACGGGTTAGCAGTAGCGAACCACAAAGCAATACCTGTACCGATAATGAACGCCGCGTCAATCAAACCAGCCAAAACGAACATCTTGGTTTGCAATTCACCCATCAATTCAGGCTGGCGAGCAGCTGACTCAAGGTATTTGCTACCCATGATACCGATACCGATACAAGCACCCAAAGCGCCCAAACCAATGATCAAACCAGCAGCGAGAGCAGCAAAACTAATGACTTCCATGATGACTCCTAGATTAAAAAACGAAAAGAAAAAATAAAACCAACGCTAAAACAAAAACAAATTAATGTGCGTCATGTGATTGACCGATATAAACCAAGGTCAACATCATGAACACAAAAGCTTGCAAGGCAATGATGATGATGTGAAACACAGCCCACGCCCATCCAGCCACTACATGCAAGCCCAACAATGCCAAACTACCTGGATCAAAGGACAAAGCCCAAGAACCACCTAGCAAAGCGATCAGCATAAATACCAACTCGCCAGCATACATATTGCCAAACAGTCGCATGCCATGCGATACGGTTTTAGCTGTAAATGAAATTAATTGTTCTGAAATATTCACGACTGCCAGCACCACGGCCGCAATCGGATTTTTGCTGGTACCAAAAGGGGCAGAAACCAATTCATGAGCCCAACCGCCCATGCCTTTGATTTTCATGTTGTAAAACAAGCAAACCACCAAAACACCAACCGACAAACCCATGGTGACAGACAAATCGGCAGTAGGAACTACACGTAAATAGGCATGATGCGGATCGTGCCCCATAGCACCGTAGATTTTTTCCCAAATCAATGGCAACAAATCCAAAGGTAGTAAATCCATAGCATTGAGCAAAAAGATCCACACAAACACCGTCAAAGCCAATGGCGCAACCAATTTGCGGCTGTTGGCGTTATGCACAATGGATTTGGCTTGGTCATTGACCATATCAAACAATATCTCGACGGCAGCCTGCAAACGACCAGGTACGCCAGAAGTGGCTTTTTTAGCTGCTTTCCACAAGAAAAAGCTGCCTACCAAGCCGAGCAATACAGAGAAAAAGATGGAGTCGTAATTGAAAACTGAAAAATCGACAATTTCAGTTTGCTTTTTGTTTTGCCAATGCGTCAGGTGGTGAACAATGTAGTCACTGGCTGTTGGGCCGGCGTGCTCACCTGTTTTGATTGCCGTTGTTGCTGCTTCAGACATATTGAACTCTTATGTTTTTACGCTTATTTATCAAACTTGCATTCGAACCAACAAATTGATTCACCCAAACCACTACTTTAGACCTTGAGGATGACGAGAAGCTTGCAATCGTCTTGTCATCCACAAAATCAACCAAACCACTTTCATGGTGACGATTAAGCCAATCAGCATTGCCAACCAGTCCAAATTTGCCACCAAACTAGGTGCCAACGCTATCAAAACGATGGTTACCGCAATTTTTAACGCTTCCCAAACAAAAAAACCAAAACCAGCGGTCATGGCATTCAAGCTTGAAAACTGACTCATCAACCCTCTGGCAAACAAAGCCGCTGGCAAAACTACCGCGATTACCCCGTATGCCACTGACATTGCCATATTCGGCTTACCAGTTACCAACCAAACAGCTAACGACACAGCCAAGCCCGCTACAAACTGCCAAGCAAGTATTTGCCAAGGCGATATGGCCGAACCATCTTGTCGAAAACTGTCGCGCAAATCCTTAGCCTGCTGTGCAGTCAAGGGCGACGCATCCGCTGCAGCCTCTGAGGCATTCGCAAACCCATCTGCGCCTCTTCCACTATCACCACTTTCGATACCGTTTGTGCTTTTAGTGCGTAATCTAGCTACCGCTTGCTCTTGTAGAGCTGTGCGCTTGGCTTCTTGATTCTTCAAATGTTTTGATAGCAGAGCTCTTACAAACATATGAAACCCCAAATATAGACCCGCAATAAAGCTCCCCATTATACGTATAAACCCTCAGCAATAACCAACTAAATGAAGGTTGTTGTTTACTTTTTCTTCCATTTGGGGAGTTTTTTACTGTTGAATCGAATGCAAAATACCCCCATATCGGATTAATGAACATGAATACCACGCCCAAAAAGCCCCAAGCCCAAGTCGATACAACGAAACCAGGTATTCACACATTACCCGTGGTTGAAGAGTCGCTCATCGTCTACCCATGCAGCTTCCCCATTAAAGTGATGGGCGCGAAAGTGGACGGCTTTGTTCATGCCATTACAAGCATTGCACATGAATTTGACCCCACATTCGATGCCAAAACCATCGAACTGCGCGAGAGCAAAGCGGGCAACTACTTGGGCATCACGATCCACATCACCGCCACCTCGCGCGTGCAACTGGATGAAATCTACCGCACCTTATCTACACACCCCTTGGTGAAAATGGCACTTTAAATAACGCCTTGCTTTAGATTTTCGAATTCATGCAAACCCAATTTCTTGGTCGTGTTGAGTACTTGCCCACTTACGAGGCGATGCAAGCCTATACAGATAAGCGGAACCTACAAAATAATGATGAAATTGACACTCATCCAGCGTATTCATTGCCTAGCACGCTATGGATTTGTGAGCATAACCCCGTTTTTACACAGGGCTTAGCAGGTAAAAACGAACACATTTTGAATGCAGGCGACATTCCCATCATTCAAACCAACCGTGGCGGGCAGGTGACCTACCACGGCCCTGGGCAAGTAGTGGCCTACCCATTGATCGATTTGAAAGCAGCTGGCTTTTTTGTCAAAGGCTATGTATACAGGTTGGAAGAGGCCATTATTCGTACTTTGGCGCATTTTGGCGTAACGGGTCACCGCGTGGCGGGTGCGCCTGGCATTTATGTGCGGCTGGATGACCCGTTTTCGCACGCGATGCTGCCGCAAAGACCTCAAAAAAGCAACCTCGGACAAACAACGATAGATTTCACGGGCTTAGGCAAAATCGCCGCCTTGGGTATCAAGGTCAGCCGACATTGCGCGTACCACGGTGTGGCGCTGAATGTGGCAATGGATTTAGAACCATTTTCGCGTATCAACCCATGTGGCTATTTTGGACTGCAAACTGTTGACCTCGCCATGCTCGGCGTATCCGCCTCTTGGGACGATGTGGCCAAAGTTTTGGCCAACAAACTCAGCGCGTATCTAGCCCCAATTTAGCCCCAATCTAACCAACACAGCTATTGGCTTAATTATTGAGCTGCTGGTGTAGGCGTCGGCAACACCATGGGTGGCAATTGCGTTTGTGCAGGTGCTGATGCCGCACTGACCTCCAGTACACGGTCAACTATGTATTGACCTGGTTCGGCATTGTCGGCATCGTAGTTATCACCACGCCAAGGCAAAGTTTTGCGGTACTGCACATAGTGAACTTTCACCGTTTTACCCGTGGCATCGCTCAGTTTTTTGCTCACTACGTCGTCAATGGCTGTGAACTTAAAGTTATTTGAATTGATGCTGCCGCCACCCGTGCGAAATCCGGGCTGCATGATTTCGCCTTCAAATGTTTTGAAGACATTGCCTTTTCGTGAAATTTTCATCATCACGCCCTCACGCTCACCGTCGCTGTATATGTTGAAATAAAACCAGTAGACATACAAAACTGGCATTAGCAAAATCAAAAGGACCAAGAGTAGTTTTTTCATGGGGTTTCTCAGCAAGGGTCAAAAATGGATAAACCGAGTATACAAATCTATTGGCCACATGGCGTAGCTGAATTAATTGAAAGCATAAAATGTGCAAATGAGCACAAACAACACCATTCGTGAATCACAAAGCCAGCAGGACTACAACCCGTTGGCCAAGCAAAAAGCGGGCGCCAAGCTGTCACGCATTCCTGTCAAAGTTGTGCCAGGTGAGATTCTCAAAAAACCGGACTGGATTCGTGTGAAAGCGGGTTCGCCCTCAACGCGCTTTTATGAAATCAAAGACGTGTTGCGCAGCAACAAACTGGTGACCGTTTGCGAAGAAGCCTCTTGCCCCAACATTGGCGAATGTTTTGGCAAAGGTACAGCTACTTTCATGATCATGGGTGACAAATGCACACGCCGTTGCCCATTTTGTGATGTCGGGCATGGCCGGCCAGACCCACTGGATGTGAATGAGCCATTGAGCTTGGCTAAAACCATTGCGGCGCTGAAACTCAAATACGTGGTCATCACCAGCGTGGACCGCGACGATTTGCGTGATGGTGGCGCACAGCATTTTGTGGACTGCATTCAATACATACGCGAACTTTCGCCGCAAACTCAAATTGAAGTCTTGGTGCCCGACTTCAGAGGTCGTGACGATCGCGCATTGAAAATCTTAACCGCCTCACCACCCGATGTGATGAACCACAACTTAGAAACGGCGCCACGCCTCTACAAAGAAGCGCGTCCTGGTTCTGACTATTTATTCTCACTCCAGTTGCTGAAAAAATTCAAAGCACTGCACCCCCATATCCCAACCAAAAGCGGCATCATGGTGGGCCTTGGTGAGACCGATGAAGAAGTGCTGCAAGTGATGCAAGACATGCGCGACCACGACATTGACATGTTGACGATTGGGCAATACCTTGCACCGTCTAACGCGCATTTGACCGTCAAACGCTATGTCCACCCCGACACTTTCAAAATGTTCGAAACTCGCGCCTACGAAATGGGATTCAGCCACGCCGCCGTGGGTGCCATGGTTCGCTCAAGCTACCATGCGGATGTACAGGCCAGCAAAGCAGGCGCATCCCAACCTTTTTGAATTGCTTTGCATAATTTTTCGGAAAATTTTGATAACTCAGAATTACAAATTGGGTCGCTCAATCAACTCTATTTTGTAACCATCCGGATCAGAAATGAAGGCGATCACGGTATTTCCGCCCTTAACGGGCCCTGGCTCACGTGTAATCGAGCCACCTAGGCTCGCTGCGCGCTCACGCACAGCAGAGCAAGTAGCCGCAACATCGCGCACGCCTATCGCAATATGGCCATAGGCGTTGCCCAGCTCATAGCTTTCAACGCCATGGTTATAGGTCAGCTCAATCTCAGCGTGATCGGGGTTGGTGCCATAGCCCACGAAAGCGAGCGAGTATTTTTGCTCGGGGCGCTCGGTGGTACGTAGCAGTTGCATGCCGAGCACTTGCGTATAAAAGTCTATCGCGCGCTGAAGGTTGCCAACGCGCAGCATGGTGTGTAGGATTCTCATGTTAAACCGTCCCACCCACAGTCAAACCATCAATCCGCAGCGTCGGTTGCCCAACACCCACGGGCACGCTCTGTCCCTCTTTGCCACAAGTGCCCACACCGCTGTCGAGTTTCACGTCATTGCCAATCATGCTGACTTGTTTTAAACACTCTGGTCCACTGCCAATCAGCGTGGCGCCTTTGACGGGATATTGGATTTTTCCGTTTTCTACCCAGTAGGCCTCGGAAGCTGAAAAGACAAATTTGCCTGAAGTGATGTCCACCTGACCGCCGCCAAAATTGCTGGCGTACAGGCCTTTTTTAATGCTGGCAATTACTTCGGCAGGTTCTTTGTCACCCCCCAGCATATAAGTATTGGTCATGCGTGGCATGGGCGTGTGGGCGTAGCTTTCGCGCCGACCATTGCCAGTGGGCTTCACACCCATCAGGCGTGCGTTCATGCTGTCTTGGATATAGCCTTTCAAAATGCCGTCTTCAATCAATACATTGCGCTGAGTGGCGTTGCCTTCGTCGTCTACATTCAACGAACCACGCCGGTCTGGCAGCGTGCCGTCGTCCAACACGGTAACGCCTTTGGCAGCCACACGTTTGCCAATTTTGCCGCTGAATGCGCTGGAGCCTTTGCGGTTAAAGTCGCCTTCCAAACCATGCCCAATCGCTTCGTGCAACAAAATGCCCGGCCAGCCTGCGCCTAGCACCACTGTCATCACACCCGCTGGAGCGGGACGAGATTCTAAATTGGTGAGCGCGGAGTGAACCGCTTGGTTCACATAATCTTGCATCAAGGCTTCGTCAAAATACCCCAAACCAAAGCGACCACCGCCGCCAGCGGAGCCTGTTTCACGGCGCAATTGGCCTTTGATAGTTTGCTCCACAATCACCATCACGCTCAAGCGAACCAGTGGCCGCACATCTGCCGCCAGCACACCATTGGCACGTGCCACCAGCACCACGTCGTGCTCGCTGGCCAAGCTTGCCATGACTTGTTTGACACGTGGGTCTTTGGCTCTGGCCATCTTTTCTACTTTTTCCAACAAGTTTACTTTGCTGGCGCTGTCCAAGGTGGCAATGGGGTCCAGATCAGAATAGAGCGAACGACTTTTAGCTATAGATTTTATAGCTATCTTGGCAGATTTGTTGCCGGCTACAGCCGAAATTGATCTGACAGTGCGGGCTGCATCTAAGAGCGACGCCATGGAAATATCATCTGAATACGCAAACGCGGTTTTCTCACCGCTGACAGCACGCACACCCACGCCTTGGTCAATACTGAAAGTGCCGGTTTTCACGATGCCTTCTTCCAAGCTCCACCCTTCAGAGCGGGTGGTTTGAAAGTATAAATCGGCGTCATCAACCTTGTGTGCACGAATTTCACTCAAAGCGCGAGCCAAATGGGATTCGGTTAAACCAAAGGGCGTGAGTAACAATTTTTTAGCGATGGCAATTCGCTGTTCCGTCGCAGAACCTTGGGGCGCTGGCCGCTTGCTTTGTTGCATCAGCTGTTCAGCGGCGGATTGCCCGTTCAGCGTTGTTGCGGGCATGGTTGAAGTAGAAGATATTGGAGTGGAAAGTCTAGAAATCATGCCACCATTGTAGGCTTAGGGCACAATGCTTGCATGATTGCACGCTTACAAAAATCCACTGTCTTTGCGTATTTGGCATTAATGGCCGTGTGGTTGCTGCTGGTTTGGCCATCCTTTTCCTTGTTTGTGGTCGGTGTTTTAACGCTGGGGATTTTGTCCGCGTTTTACCTTGGCTTGTTGTTCTTGCTGATCCAATATTGGAATCAAACCGACCCAGCGCCCCGCGCCACGTGGGTAGAGCTGGGCATGGCTTGGCTACGCGAAGCCCGAGCCGCACAACGCGTTTTCATGTGGTGGCAACCGTTTCGCCACCAAAGCATTGCCGATAACTTAACCGGTGTTGATTCCACTAAACGCGGTGTGGTGTTCATCCATGGCTTTATGTGTAACCGTGGCTTTTGGATGCCGTGGATGCGTGCGCTACTATCGCAGCAACGGGCTTTTGTGGCAGTCAGCTTAGAACCGATTTTTGGCTCGATTGACAACTACCCCCAAACCATTGAGGACGCCATTGCCAAAGTTACCGCCGCGACAGGTAAAGCGCCCACTTTGATTTGCCACAGCATGGGGGGGTTGGCCGCAAGGGCTTGGCTGCGCACAGCTTCAAATGCGGATGCACGTGTACACCGTGTGATCACCATCGGCACACCACATTCGGGTACACAATTGTCTTTAGAA
The DNA here is from genome assembly GCA_016705065.1 of Candidatus Aalborgiella aggregata. GTDB lineage: Bacteria > Pseudomonadota > Gammaproteobacteria > Burkholderiales > Burkholderiaceae_C > Aalborgiella > Aalborgiella aggregata. Next base: position 303,022 of record JADIYY010000003.1, read on the forward strand.
GTCGCCATGTTCATCGGCAAGCATGTCAATACGGTGCAGATGCGCCGATTCGGAGAGTGGGTCACAGCGCTGGCCAAAACTGAAACGTTTGAGCGCCGTACCAAATTCACCTGCTGGTATGCCAATTGCGACAACATCGTAGCCCCCACATCCACTGCCATGCTGGCAGATGCCGACAATCGCTTGGTTAAAGCCCAAGGCCATGTGAGCATGGCGTTTGATGCGCGGGTCATGAATGAATCGTTGGCCTTGCTAAACTGATACAAACCAGGTATTGACTGTAAACTTTGGCAAAAACAGTCGCCAACCCAATTGACTCGTTGATTGAAATCTTTAGCTAACCTATGTCAAACAAACCCGTGCAAACACCTGCAGAGAATTCTTTGCATGGACTGCGTTTAAAAATCTACACCATAATCTTTGAAGCCGATACAAAAGCAGGCCTGCTTTTTGACCGCTGGCTGATAGTTGCGATTCTGGCCAGTGTGGGTGTGGTGATTTTGGACAGCGTTGCGGCTATCCATCTGCGTTTTGGACAGCCGTTGAAAATTCTCGAATGGATATTCACACTGCTGTTTACAGCGGAATATGCACTGCGGCTTTACAGTTCAAAGCACCCCTTGCGCTACGCTACCAGCTTTTATGGTGTGGTTGATTTGATTTCTATTATGCCGACTTACTTGGCATTGCTATTCCCCGAAGCGCATGCACTGATAGACGTGCGCATTTTGCGTTTGATTCGCATTCTAAGAATCTTTCGCTTAACTGCTTATTTATCCGAATTTCAAGCCTTAGGCCATGCGCTCAAAGCCAGTCGCCGCAAAATATCTGTGTTTTTGTCTGTGGTCATGATGGTGGTCTTGATACTGGGCACCTTGCTTTATGTTGTGGAAGGTCCTGAACATGGGTTTACCAGTATCCCTACTTCCATTTATTGGGCGATTACAACCATCACTACCGTTGGCTTTGGTGATATCACCCCCAAAACTGACTTGGGACGATTCATTGCCTCGGTCATCATGTTGATGGGCTGGGGCACTTTGGCAGTTCCAACAGGCATAGTCACCAGTGAGTTGACCGCCGAAAAATACCGCAACGAGAAAACGATGCCTACCACTCGATCTTGCCCCGAATGCATGAGCGAAGGGCACTTGCCAGATGCCCATTACTGCAAAGACTGTGGTGCAAAGCTTCCCAGTTATTTCACAAGCGAAACATTGATCAGCGAATCCATGCCCAAGACTTCAGCTCCTAAGAGCTAACTTCAGCGATAATTAAGCCTCCACATACCAAGGAGCGTTGCAACGCTGCAATCATTTGCATAGCGTGAGGCTTGGTTTGTAACCTCAATGCCTTGTGCGTTCGGGTTTGCAACGGCGCTCACCCGCTAAATACATGACATATGTAAACGACATTTGCCAGGGTGAACTTTATGACAACCATTTCAAATCCAGCCCCTATGAACCAAGGAATTCCAGCACCAGTTCAGCCTATGCGCTTATCTGGCTTAGAGCCTGTACTGATAGAAGAAGACACGCTGTTCGTTAATGTGGGCGAACGCACCAATGTAACTGGCTCCAAAGCCTTTGCCCGCATGATTTTGAATGGCGAATACGAGGCCGCTTTGGCCGTAGCCCGCCAACAAGTTGAAAACGGCGCACAGGTGATTGATGTCAACATGGATGAAGCCATGTTGGACAGCCAAGCGGCGATGGTGAAGTTCTTGAACCTGATGGCTTCAGAGCCCGACATTTCACGCGTGCCGGTGATGATTGACAGCTCCAAATGGAGTGTGATTGAAGCAGGCTTGCGCTGCGTGCAAGGCAAAGGCATTGTCAACTCCATCAGCATGAAAGAAGGCGTGGACGAATTCAAACGCCAAGCACGATTGGTCAAGCGCTACGGCGCTGCTGCGGTGGTGATGGCCTTTGATGAAACCGGACAAGCCGATACCTACCAGCGCAAAATTGAGATTTGCGAACGCGCCTACCGCATCTTGGTGGATGAGGTGGACTTTCCGCCAGAAGACATTATTTTTGACCCGAACATTTTTGCCATTGCCACGGGCATTGAAGAGCACAACAACTACGCGGTCGACTTTATCAATGCCACGCGCTGGATCAAACAAAACCTGCCGGGTGCCAAAGTATCAGGCGGTGTGTCCAACGTGTCGTTCAGCTTTCGCGGCAACGACGCTGTGCGTGAAGCGATTCACACCGTGTTTTTGTACCACGCTATCGCAGCAGGCATGGACATGGGCATTGTCAACGCCGGCATGGTGGGTGTGTATGATGACCTAGAGCCAGTGCTGCGCGAACGCGTGGAAGATGTGGTGTTGAACCGCCGTGAAGATGCTGGTGAGCGACTCATAGAAGTGGCCGAAACTGCCAAGGGCGCTGCCAAAGACGACAGCCAAAAGCTCGCCTGGCGTGGTACAGCGGACGCGCCCGTTAACGTAGGTGCACGTTTGTCACATGCGCTGGTGCATGGCATTACCGACTTCATCACCGAAGACACCGAAGAAGCTTACCAAGCCATCCTCGCCAAAGGCGGCCGACCGCTGCACGTGATTGAAGGCCCCTTGATGGACGGCATGAATGTGGTGGGCGATTTGTTTGGTCAAGGCAAAATGTTTTTACCGCAAGTGGTGAAAAGCGCGCGTGTGATGAAGCAAGCTGTGGCGCATTTGGTGCCCTACATCGAAGAAGAAAAGCGCCAGCAAGCCGCGGCAGGACAAGACGTGAAAGCCAAAGGCAAAATCGTCATCGCCACTGTGAAGGGCGATGTGCACGACATTGGCAAAAACATCGTCACTGTGGTGCTGCAATGCAATAACTTTGAAGTGGTCAACATGGGTGTGATGGTGCCCTGCCACGAAATATTGAAAGAAGCCAAAGCGCAGGGTGCAGACATCATTGGTTTGTCGGGATTGATCACGCCCAGCTTGGAAGAGATGCAATACGTGGCATCCGAAATGCAAAAGGACGACTATTTCCGTTTACGCAAAATGCCGCTGTTAATTGGTGGCGCCACCTGTTCGCGTGTGCACACCGCGGTCAAAATTGCGCCGCATTACGAAGGCCCTGTGGTCTACGTGCCTGACGCATCACGCAGTGTGGGTGTGGCACAAGGCTTGCTCAGCGACCAAGCGGACAAATTCATCGCCGAACTGAACGCCGATTACGACAAAGTACGCAGCCAACACGCAAACAAGAAACAAACACCGCTGTGGCCGATTGCGCAAGCAAGGGCGAATAAAACCCGCATTGACTGGCAAAACTACACGCCGGTTCAACCCAAATTCATCGGTCGCCGTGTTTTCAAAAACTTCGACTTGGCAGAAATTGCCAACTACATTGACTGGGGACCATTCTTTCAAACTTGGGATTTGGCAGGCCCTTACCCTGCCATTTTGAAAGACGAGGTGGTGGGTGCTGAAGCCACGCGCGTTTTTGCCGATGCACAAGCCATGCTCAAACGCCTTATCGAAGGGCGATGGTTGCAAGCCAATGGCATGATGGCGATTTACCCTGCCAACACGGTAAACGACGATGACATCGAAATTTACACCGATGAGTCGCGCAGCCAAGTGGCCATGACTTGGTATGGCTTGCGCCAACAAACTGAAAAACAAGAGATTGATGGCCAAATGCGACCCAGCCGTTGCTTGGCGGACTTTATTGCACCAAAAGTAGGCAGCGCCAGCAATACTATAAATAATATAGCAACTCAGGCAATAAATACCTCGCCTACAGCCCAAAAAGATCATATAAATTCTGCCAAGCAAGATTACATTGGCCTGTTTGCCGTGACCGCGGGCTTGGGTGCTGAGAAGAAAGAAAGAGAATTCCAAGCCCAATTGGACGACTACAGCAGCATTCTGTTCAAAGCCTTGGCAGACCGCTTGGCCGAAGCCTTTGCTGAAATGCTGCACCAGCGTGTGCGTGCCGATTTGTGGGGCTATGCGACAAATGAAAAGTTATCGCCTACGGACTTGATTGCCGAAAAATACCAAGGCATTCGCCCTGCGCCTGGCTACCCTGCTTGCCCTGACCACAGCGTCAAAGCCGACATGTTCAAGCTTTTGCAATGCGATGAAATTGGCATGGCCTTAACAGAAAGCCTGGCCATGACACCTGCCGCCAGCGTGAGTGGTTTCTACATGGCGCACCCAGAAGCGACCTATTTCAACGTGGGCAAAATTGGTGAGGACCAGTTACAAGACATGGTGCAACGACGCGGTATGGTTGAAAAAGACCTAACGCGTTTATTGGCGCCGAATCTTTGATAAGCCCCATTAAGTTCAACTTTATCTGAGCTTGTTAAACTCGTTCACCATGCGTAAACCACATACCTATCGATTCACCCCACAAATCCCTGTCATCGCGGCTTTGGTTGCTTTGTGCATCTACACGCTCACGCGTTTGGGCTTGACCATTTTCACAAGCTTTGATGGCACCGTTTTCAAAGGATTTGAGGCCGTGCCTTTGGCTTTATGGCCTGAGATTTTTGTCAAAGGATTTTGGTTTGACATGTGTGTTATCAGCGTGTTGCTGGCACCCATTTGTTTGTATGAAGCCCTGCTTCCCAACAAGTGGCGCGGCAAAACATGGCACCGCGTTTTGCGCATGGTGTGGTTTTGGCTGGCGATTGCTTTGTTGCTATTCGGCGCAGTGGCAGAGGCCACTTTTTGGCTGGAATTTTCAACGCGGTTTAACTTTATAGCGCTGGATTATTTGATTTATACCTCTGAGGTGATTGGCAATATTCGAGAGTCTTACCCCGTTGGCTGGATATTGGCTGGTATTGGTGCTGTCGCCGCCATTGTGCTGTTGTTCATCTGGTCTGCCGTACGACGTGCCGATACGCAAGGCGTGACTTGGTTGCAACGAGCTGCATTGGCTTTGTTTGCTCTGGTCGTTCCTGCCACATTGATGTATTACGGCAACATTGACCAAATGGAACAGCCCATGTTGCCAGCATTGACCCCCAGTGTGAACGCCAAAAACGCCTATGCCTCGGAGCTTTCAGGCAATGGTTTGTTTACCATTGCGGCCGCGCAAAGACGCAATGAGTTGGATTACGACAAGTTCTACCGCACCATCTCACAACAGCAGGCCAACACTGCGTTGGCTGATTTGGGTGTGAAGCGCTCACCACTAGGTGATGCACTGGGCGGAGTTTTACCAACGGCGACGATGGCCACTGGCAAGCATGCTGCGACACCCTTTATCGGCAAACCCAAAAACGTCATCCTGATTTCGGTTGAAAGTTTATCGGCATCGTACATGGACTCATACCGCGCTGACAATGAGCGCATCGGCTTGACACCCGAACTCGACAAACTAGCCAAAAACGGCATGAAATTTGAACGCTTGTACGCCACTGGCACACGAACCGTGCGTGGTTTGGAGGCCTTGTCATTGGGCACTCCACCCATTCCTGGGCAAGCGATTGTACGCCGCCCTGGCAACGAACATTTGTCCACCATGGGCGAACTACTTAAACCTCAAGGCTTTGCCAATTTCTTTTTCTATGGTGGTTATGGTTATTTTGACAACATGAACGCCTATTACGCCGCCAACAATTACCGCGTTATAGACCGCACCGATATCCCAAAATCAGAAATTGGATTTGAAAACGTGTGGGGCGTGGCAGACGAGTATTTGTTTGACCAAGTGATTCGCACTTTAGACGACAAGAGCGACAAGGGCACGGGCGGAAAACCCTTCTTTGCGCAAATCATGACCACCTCCAACCACCGTCCCTATACCTACCCGGCCAATCGCATAGACATTCCTTCACCCGGTGGGCGCGAAGGCGCGGTGAAATATACCGACTATGCCATTGGCAAATTCATTAAGGACGCGTCAAAGAAACCTTGGTTCAAAGACACGCTGTTTGTCATCGTTGCCGATCACTGTGCCTCTGCCGCCGGCAAAACGCGTTTACCCGTTGCGGGCTACCACATCCCAGCTATTTTTTATGCACCGGCATTGCTCAAACCCAATGTGTACACACCTTTGGTCAGCCAAATCGACATTGCACCCTCGCTAATGGATGTATTGGGCATCAAGGGCGTTGAGCAATTCTTTGGTCAATCATTTTTCAGCACCGCGCCGGCTGCACAACGCGCATTTATCAGCAACTACCAGGCATTGGGCTATTTGAAAAACAACACCCTCACGGTACTTTTGCCCAAACAAGAGGTAGAAAGTTTCAGCATAGATCCAATCACATTGGCAGCAACGCCAACAGCAATTAACCCAAGTTTGCTGAACGAAGCCGTGGCTTATTACCAAACCGCATCCAAGGCTTTCAAAACGGGTGCCTTGAAAGTGTCAGCAACAGCATCCAAATAATGCAAACGCCGGTTGTCACTTTGTCTTTGCAATTTGCGCGTTTCCTTAATGTTGCCAAGCACCGTGAAGCATTGCCAAGATACAAAGTGGCACGATACATCAAACACGCTTTGCAAGCTGGTGTTCAGAGCTTAGAAATCACCTTGCGCATTGTGGACGAAACAGAAGGGCGCGCTTTGAATGCCAGTTACAGGCACAAAGACTATGCTACCAATGTGTTGACTTTTGATTACAGCGCAGCTCCGCATGTGAGTTGCGACATTGTTTTGTGTGCCCCTGTGGTTGAAAAAGAAGCTCATGACAACCACAAAACATTGGCCGACCATTACGCCCATCTGTTGGTGCACGGCGTGTTGCATGCGCAGGGTTACGACCATGAAACCAGTAAAGCTGACGCGGTGAAGATGGAAGCCTTGGAAGTGCACATATTGGCCAAACTAGGCATCACAAACCCTTACACACTTAATCCATAACAAGCGTAAAATTAATTGTTAACTTGCTTACGGGAAATGAGACTGGGTATGAAAAGAATCAATAAAAAAGTCAATGTTGGGCGAATGACCGCCTTCTGGTCATGTGTTTTGTCGTGCGTGTTTTTTGTCAGCACGCCAGCATGGTCTCAAAGTTCAAGCAGCGATGAAAAAGCGGGTATTGTGAAAATGGTGTCCGGTGATGTGCGTGTCCGCAATGCGCAAGGTGAACGTGCCTTGCAACCCGGGGATACCGTCAAAACCAGTGACCGACTCATTACCGGCAAGCAAAGTTCTGGCAGCGTGGTGCTACGCGATGGCACGACGCTGGTATTGACAGAAAACTCGCACATGGTCCTGGATAAATTTGCATTCAATGCAACCACCCAAGACGGAAATATTTTGATCAATTTGTTGCAAGGCAGTATGCGTATGTTGACAGGCTTGATCGCCAAAGTGAACCCTGCGGCCATTCAAATCAAAACAAAGACGGTTAGTGTGGGTATTCGTGGCACCGACTTCATTGTAGAAACCGAAGAGAAAGCAGAATGAAGCTGTCTCTACTAATTGTCATTGCCGCAGTATTGTTGCTGAACGCGTGCGCGCCGATCACCCGCGTGATTTTGTTGCCACAAGCGGATGGTAGCGCATCCAGCGTGGTGGTCAAATCATCCAAAGGCGAGCAAATTTTAAGCACGCCATACCAACGCGCATCTGGCCAAGAAGATGCACCCGTGAAACTGGATGCCACCACCAGCGCAGAAGTGCAAAAAGCCTATCCCGCATTGTTTGCTAACAAGCCACCTGCGCCCACGAAATACATCTTAAATTTCATGCCCGGCGGCACTGAATTAACACCCGAATCGAAAGCTGCGTTACCCAAAATTTTAGGTGACACCAACCAACGCAAAGGCGCTGATTTGGTAGTCACAGGTCATACCGACACCACAGGTGCTTTGTTGGCCAACGACGAGCTCTCATTCAAACGCGCCGAAGTTGTGACCAAATTACTGGTCGACAGTGGTGCGCCTGCAGCACGCATTGAATCTGTAGGACGCGGTAAACGCGAGCTGCTCATCAAAACTGAAGACAATGTGGACGAGCCGCAAAACCGCCGCGTTGAGATTTTGGTTCGCTAACTTTTCACTTCTCTATGACAGCAACTCAAGCCAAGGCACTTAAAGGCGTTCGCGTTCTCAGTTTAAGTTTGAATTTACCCGGTCCGGCCGCATTGATGCGCTGCAAAGCGATGGGCGCAACGTGTATCAAGCTAGAGCCACCCAATGGTGACCCTATGCGTTTGCACAGTGCACGTGCCTACGCGCACATGCACGAAGGCATTCGCAACATCACGGCCGATTTAAAAACAGCCGCAGGGCAAAAAGTCTTACAGCGCGAGCTGCTCAAAACCAATGTGCTGCTGACCTCATTTCGGCCCTCAGCCTTGAAAAAACTGGGTCTGGCTTGGAAAGATTTGCACAAAGCCTACCCCCAGCTGAACCTGGTTGCCATCGTCGGTTCGCCTGGTAAGTTGGCAGAGATTCCGGGGCACGATTTAACCTATATGGCCGAAAACGATTTGGTCACGGGTTTGGATTTGCCCGCCAGTTTGTACGCCGACATGGGTGGCTCGCTCTTGGCCACCGAAGCCATTTTGCAAGCGGTGTTGCAACAAAGACAGCCGTCTAAAAACATCCCAAAAGGTGTCTACAAAGAAATTGCCTTATCTGATGCCGCCGCCTACATGGGCCTGCCACGTGCGTGGGGCTTGACCCTGCCAAACTCACCCATCGGTGGTGCGCATGCAGGTTACAAGGTGTACCCTTGCAAAAATGGTCGCGTTGCTCTGGCTGCACTTGAGCCGCATTTTGCCGCCACACTGTGTTCAGTTATTGGCATCCCAATGGACAGCCTACAAACCCCATTCAAAGCCAGCACACACCAAGCCGTCGCCACCTGGGCCGCCAGCAAAACCCGCGCCCAACTCGACGCCATCGCCATCAAGCATGACCTGCCTTTGCACTCCCTCAAATAGACTGCGCTTTGTCAGTTTTATATAGAAAATTGGCCTCTAGCCGGCGTACTGATTGCCTAGTTTGCTATTAAAAATATAGCATTACTGTTGTCTTCAGAGCAAAGTGACTTTCGCAAATTTGCGCTTGCCAACTTGCAGCACATACACGCCTGCGCCTAATTTCAAGCCTTTGTCGCTCACCACGTTGGAATCGATGCGCACACCGCCACCGTCTATCAGGCGGTTGCCTTCGCCGCTGGATGCGGCCAGGTTCGCCATTTTGAGCAATGCGCCAATGCCGACTGCCGCGCCGCCTTCACCCAAGGGTAATGTGATTTCAGTGATGTCATCGGGCACGCCGCCGCGCGAACGGTTGATGAAGTCTTGTTCTGCGGCATGGGCTGCTGCTGCTGAATGAAAACGGGTGGTGATTTCTTTGGCCAAGGCAACTTTCGCGTCTTTGGGGTTGCGTCCTGCGGCCACTTCGGCTTGCAGGGCGGCAATATCGGCTTCGGACTTGAAGCTGAGCAAGGTGTACCAGCGCCACATCAGCACGTCTGAAATGCTCAGCACTTTGGCGAACATGGTGTTGGCGTCTTCTGAAATGCCGATGTAGTTGTTTTTGCTTTTCGACATTTTGTCAATGCCGTCGGTGCCTTCCAACAAGGGCATGGTCAACACGCATTGCGGCTCTTGGCCATATTCGGCTTGCAAATGGCGACCCATCAGCAAATTGAATTTTTGGTCGGTGCCGCCCAGTTCCAAGTCTGACTTCAATGCCACCGAGTCGTAGCCTTGCATCAGTGGGTACAGAAACTCATGCACGCTGATGGGCGTGCCGGACTTGAAACGGTCATGAAAGTCGTTGCGCTCCATCATGCGCGCCACGGTGTATTTGGCAGATAACTCAATCATGCCGCGTGAGCCCAGCGCATCGCCCCATTCGCTGTTGTAGCGAATTTCGGTTTTAGCCGGGTCCAGCACCATGGAGGCTTGGCGGTAATAGGTTTGTGCGTTGGCTTCAATTTGCTCACGTGTAAGTGGTGGGCGCGTGCTGTTGCGGCCTGATGGGTCGCCAATCAAACTGGTGAAATCACCAATCAGAAAAATGACCGTGTGCCCCAAATCTTGCAACTGGCGCATTTTATTCAACACCACGGTGTGACCGATGTGGATATCCGGGGCAGTTGGATCTAAACCCAATTTAATGCGCAAAGGGGTTTTCGTGACTTCAGATTTTTGTAATTTTTTAATCCAATCACTTTGCGGAATCAACTCTTCGCAGCCGCGCAAACTCACTGCCAAAGCGTGTTTCACACTGTCGGACAGGTCATTCAAAGCATTTGTTTGAGATTCGGTGCTATTGCGTTGATTCATATTGATATTTTGTTAAAAAGGCCATCTACACGTTATACTGTGCGCTTTCGTCCAAAAGCAGGCTCTTTAAAGAAGACAAAAACTGATTTGGTTTGTATTTTATCTTTCTCTTCTATCAGTCTTATAACTTCACATTTTTTGCCACATGTTTTTTAAACAAATCGCTACTATCATTCACCAACATCCCAAGCGCTTGGCCGCTCTGGCTGCTGTATTGATGTTGTCGATTGGTGGTGGTGCTTATGCCGTGGTGACCTTGGAAGAAAGCGCCAACCCAGTGGTAGTTCGCAACATTCTTGAAGCCTTACAAAACGGCAACGAACAAGATAAAGAAGGCAGCTTCAAAGCTGCGACGCCCATTACGGCCATGACTTTGGTGCGCTCAACCAGCACACGCGCCAACGATACAGCGGATACATTGCTCAAGCGCTTGGGTATATTTGATGCCGCAGCATCCACTTATTTGCGCAGCAGCCCTGATTTACAGAAAGCTTTGTTCAGCCGTGCAGGGCGACTACTCAGTGCAGAGGCGACGGCCAGCAACACATTGCTGACCTTGACTGCGCGTTGGATAGAACAAGACGATGCGACCAACTTTCAACGTTTACGCATTCAAAAAACTGATTCTGGCTTTACATCACAAACCGAAACAGCGCCTTTGCAAGTGAACCACAGTGTTGCAGGTGGCACGATAGAGTCTTCTTTGTTTGCTGCCACAGACGCCGCTTATGTACCCGATTCTGTTGCCGTGCAATTTGCTGAATTGTTCGCAGGCGATATTGATTTCAGACGCGCTTTGCGCAAGGGTGATCGTTTTCAAATGGTGTATGAAACATTGCAAGCCGATGGTGAAACATTGCGCACGGGGCAATTGTTGAGTGCCGAATTCATCAACGCAGGAAAATTGCACCAAGCCATGTGGTTTCAAGATGCTGGTAGCAAAGGACAGTATTACTCGCTTGAAGGTTTGAGTTTACGCAAAGCATTTTTAACATCACCTTTGAAATACACCCGCGTCTCCAGCGGTTTTGGTATTCGAGTGCACCCCATCTCCAAAGACAAGCGTGCGCACAAAGGCATCGACTATGCAGCGCCAACGGGCACACCAGTTCGCACCGTGGGTGATGGCGTTATTGCCTTTGCAGGCGTACAGCGCGGCTATGGCAACGTGATTGAAGTGGCACACCGCAATAACAAAACCACAGTGTTTGCGCACTTGAGTCGCATTGATGTGAAAAAAGGCCAAAAGGTAGAGCAAGGCGCAGTGATTGGTGCAGTTGGCTCAACAGGCTTTAGCACAGGACCGCATTTGCACTTTGAATTCCGCGTAGATGGCGAACATCAAGACCCGTTAACGATTGCGAACGAACGCAACACACAACCGATTTCGGCCGCTGCCAAACCTGCGTTTGACAAGGCGGCCAGTCTCTTGAAACTGCAACTCAAAGACGCTGCCACCATCGTTCAAGCCCGCGCACAGTAAGTCTCGACCAGTCACAAAAGAGCAAGCAGCGTATACGCTTTTGAGTCAACCATTCATGGGTACCGATCTCTATATTGGTTTGATGTCTGGTACATCTTTAGACGGTGTGGATGGTGTTGTTTACGATTTAACTTCGGCATCGCCCCAAATCATTGCACACGCAAGCGAAGCTATGCCACAACCCTTGCGCGATGAGCTTTTTGCACTCAATACCGCAGCTGGCAACGAATTGCACCGCGCCGCTTTGGCCGCCAATTCTTTGGTGCATGTTTATGCGAAAGTGGTCATGCAGCTCCTACGCAATAGCCAGCTCAATGCCAACCAAATCAAAGCGATAGGCGCACATGGGCAAACGGTCAGGCACCGCCCAGCTGAATTTGACGGTACAGGCTACACCATCCAATTGAACAACCCTGCATTACTGGCCGAATTAACTGGCATTGATGTGGTGGCTGATTTCAGAAGCAGAGATGTTGCCGCAGGCGGTCAAGGAGCGCCTTTGGTGCCCGCATTCCATCAAGCTGTTTTTGCTTCACAAATCGCAAATGCTGCCGTTATGAATATTGGCGGCATTTCTAATCTGAGCGTGTTGGGCGCTTACGAAAAGGATGAACCTTTGCTCGGTTTTGATTGCGGACCTGGCAATGCGCTATTGGACCAGTGGTGTTACGCGCATACGGAACAACCCTTTGATGCAGACGGCGCATGGGCAGCTTCTGGCCAAGTGAACATGCAGCTGCTGAACCAACTGCTATCTGAACCTTTTATCACTACGCTGCCACCCAAAAGCACAGGGCGTGATCTTTTTAACCCCAGCTGGCTTGACAAGCAACTCGTTGGATTTGAATCATTGTTACCAAAAGATATTCAAGCCACGTTAACCGAATTCACCGCGCAAGCTTGCTCCAGCAATGTCAACCAATTTGCAAAACAATGCCAAACTTTGATTGTGTGCGGTGGCGGTGCGCTCAATGGACAATTGATGCGCAGGCTGCAAGCAGCTCTGCCGGGATTGAAAGTCTGCCGATCTGACACCTTCGGCTTGCCGCCTTTGCAAGTGGAAGCAGCGGCGTTTGCTTGGTTGGCCAGCAAAATGATACGGCGCGAAACAGCCAGCTTCAAAAATGTGACAGGGGCACAAGGCCCCCGTATCTTAGGTGCGCTTTATCCTGCTTAAGGTTAAAGCGCAAAGTTTGTTGTTATCCAGCACTGAAGCTTGAGCCACAACCGCAAGTGGTGGTGGCATTTGGGTTTTTGATGACGAACTGTGCGCCAGTCAGATCTTCTTTGTAGTCAATCTCTGCGCCCACCAAATATTGGTAGCTCATGGCATCAATCAGCAATGACACACCATTCTTGGTCATCGTCGTGTCATCCTCGTTGGTCACTTCATCAAAAGTGAAGCCATATTGGAATCCAGAACAACCGCCACCCTGCACAAACACGCGCAGTTTCAAATCTGGGTTGCCTTCTTCAGCGATCAAATCGGCCACTTTGGCAGCCGCATTGTCGGTAAAAACAATGGGGTCTGGCATCACAGGCATTTGAGCGTCTGCGCTTGGGGTAGTTTGGGCTAGTGCGTTCATGTTTCTTCTCCTGGACAAGCCTTTTTGATTGCCAAGGCTTGCATTAGTTGACTGATAGATAGTGTACTGATTTTATCGGGATTAACAACGAACACAAATTACCCCTCCGAGTACCCCTACAGTTTCTGGTTTTTTTAATTGAATCGGCCAATAGCGTCAGTCATTGCTTGAAGTGCTGTTATTGGTCTCTAAGATCAAAGGGGCTTTGTGATCAGACCCCATTTCTTGCACAGAAGGTTGCAACAAGCCCGTGATCACTGCCCCTTGGTGCATTTCAAGCGCTGTGTAGTACACATCGCCGACTATCTTGGCTTTGGGCTGCAATTCCAACATGATTTTGGCGTACACAGGGCCGTCTACGCGGCCATTAATGATCACATGGTCAGCAAAAATACTACCGGCGATGTGTGCGGTTTCAGAGATCACCAAAATGCTGGAGTGTGCAGGGTCTGATCGCACATCACCAGTTATCAATCCATCCACCCGCAAGCCGTCTGAAAACTTGATGTTACCCTCAATGTGACTGCCTACAGCTATCAAACTTTTAATGGGGGGTTGTTTCTTTTTGGTGAACATATCAGATGCCCTGTATCGGTTTTGTTAGTGAATGAGAATAAAGTGTAGCAAGCATTAGCATGGATAAGCAAACTTAATTGCTGGCTTAATTTTTTAAAAAGAAACTTTATATTTTGGCGGTTTGCACCGCACGCGTGGTATTGCCTTCTAACAGTTTGGCGGAAACAGTTTTCACCACCACTCCTGGCGGCAACTCAAAAACACCTTCAGCGCGCTTGTATTGGGTCAGTTGAATGGTCTGAGGACCACTGGGCAAAGCCATGTTCCAAGGTTTACCATTTTGTAAACCAGTAAATACCAATTCGAGCTTGCCATTAAACGCCGGCGCATTTTTAAGGGGCTGAATGACCAAAACTTGCCATTTGATTTGATTTTCACTCAACAATTCGGCCTGCAAACTGCGAATCGCTAAGCCTTTAGAGCTGTCCGTTTGTGTCAATTTTTCAAAGAATCCCAAATCATCCCGCAAAGCTCGGTTATCAAGTTCAAGTTGCTTTAGCTGCTCATTCAGTTTGTCTTTGCCTGCCTTTTCGGTGGCCAAGGTCAAATCTGCCGTGTTGATTTTCGTCAAGTTTTTGTCGTTAACTTCGCGCAATTGGACGACTTCTGTTCTTAACTTCTGCAATTCTTCTTTTGCGTCTTTGTCTAGACCGGCAATGCTTTTACCAAACTCAAATGCCCATAATGCCAAAGCCGCCGAAAAGCCAAAAACCAATGCCAAGACCAACCAGCGCAAAGGCCAAGGCACAGCGCCACGCACGGTCATGCTGGGCGCACTGATGGTTAAACGACGACGTAAAAGGCGAAAACGCATGGTTGGTATCTTTTATAAAACAACAAAGCCGCAACAAGCATGGCCTGTGCGGCTTTGTAATATAGCGGAAATTGTTTGCCGAATAGCTTTCGCTGTCGGCAAATGCTTAACGCTTGCTGAACTGCTTGCGACGGCGTGCAGAACGCAGACCGACCTTTTTACGCTCAACTTCACGTGCGTCACGGGTAACAAAGCCCGCTTGCGACAATTGTGGTTTCAATGTCAAATCGTAGTCCATCAAAGCACGGGTAATACCGTGGCGTGATGCACCGGCTTGACCTGATTCACCGCCACCGGACACATTGATCATGATGTCAAATGTGTCTGCGTGGTTGGTCAACATCAAAGGCTGCTTCACGATCATGATGGATGTGGCACGACCGAAGTACTCGGCGATGTCTTTGCCATTGACCTTGATTTGGCCTGAACCCTTTTTCAAGAACACGCGAGCGACGCTGGATTTGCGACGGCCGGTTCCGTTGTTCCAATCTCCAATCATGCTGCTGCTCCTTGTTTAGCTGCTTTCACGGCGTTGTTTGAAACGCCAGCGATGTCCAACACCTTAGGTTGTTGCGCGCTGTGAGGATGCTCGGCACCCGCATACACCTTGAGTTTTTTGATCATGGCGTAGCCCAATGGGCCTTTTGGCAACATGCCCTTGACGGCTTTTTCCAAAGCGCGACCTGGGTGGTTGGCTTGCATGTCTTTGAAGTTGGTTTGGTAAATACCGCCTGGATAACCAGAATGGCGATAGTACATTTTGTCCAAAGTTTTGGCACCGGTCACACGCAGGTGAGCGGCATTGATGATGACGATAAAGTCACCAGTATCGACGTGAGGCGTATAAATGGCCTTGTGTTTGCCGCGTAAACGGAGAGCAACTTCGCTGGCTACTCGTCCGAGGACCTTATCGGTCGCGTCAACCACAAACCACTCATGCACCACGTCAGCGGGTTTTGCGCTGAAAGTTGAGGTCATAAGTTACTCTTTAAAAGTTAGGTTTGCGCAGTTTTCGTTCTTTTCCCTTTCGGAATTCAGCCCAAAAACCACAATGGTTCGGGTTCTTTTCTACGGTCGGTGCTCTTCTAGCGAGAGCCTCTTAGGTAGGATTACGTACAAAAATTAAATTAAGGCACGCCGACGCCGCGGAACCACTGAATCGCTGCGAAGCCCTCCATTATATGAGAAATGGGGGAAAGTGGCAAAGGGCGGGCCGCCCCCGCTGGGGTTCGCCTCCCCCAACGCGCGCATGGACGTTTGCTTCATGGGAGTTTGATGCGGCTATGATGAGGAATGATGCGCTGCCGCCTGCAAGCTAGCAGCGTCTGTTTACTTTGGACGGTTATGGCTACCGTCACACAGGGGTTGGTTGGCCGTGGCCTTGCACCCACAAAAGTAAACCGTTTTGGACTCTTTGGCTTCGTACTTCACAGGGGTAAAAGTGGAGCCTTTATGCGAACCGTCACAAAAGGGTTGGTTTTTACTTTGGCCGCACGCGCACCAAAAATAGGCTTTGCCTGCTTCAACTTGAACTGGGAACGGCGTATCTGATGCTCTAACTGCTTCACTCATTTCAAAACTCCTTAATTCAATAAATATAGAACGACCCAAACGCACCATTATCAACAGTACACAATGACCTTGCTGTTTAACAGATCACTGCGTATCTGGATCACTTCGTGGCCCACCCTCCGGACACTGGAAAGACCTGACCCACAAAGCAATTGGCCGCATCTGAGCACAAATAGGCTGCAAACAACGCATCCTCGCGCGCTGAGACCAGGCGACCAAGGGGCACTTCGCGCGCAAGTCTTTCCTGAAATCTGGGATTCGCTTGGACGGAAGCGGGGAAGTAAGTCGGGTTGTCGACAAAGTTTTGCGCAATGGCGTTGACCTGAATATTCTGTGGCGCAAGCTCGACACCAACTGCTTGCACGTAGGCCAACTGGGCACCACGCGCCGCGCTGTAGCTGGATGCACGCTTCATGCCACGCAAAGCCGAAGCACTGCCCACCACCAGAATCTTGCCACCGCCGCGACTCGCGAAGATGGGCAGAACCGCCCGAGTCAAACGCGGCAGTGGATCGACCAGCGCCGCGAAAACGCTTTTCCACTCTGCTTCACCGACATCGCTTGCTGGTGTGCTGGGCGCAAGAATAGACAAATTAGCAACCAGCACATCGAAAGAGCCTGCGTTACGGAGGACTTCTTCGACTGCATCTGCTGCGCTGAGATCGGCATTGCTTTGGACAACATCCGCACCTTGTTCAGCAAACACGGTGCACAGCGTGGGCCCCATGAACTCGGTGGCCTGGGTAATCAAAATCCTTTTCCCGGTGAGTGCGTTTTGCATACGAATCCTTGGGTTGATTTGAAAGTTAGGATGGCTTCACTATAGCAAAAACATGTTATTCAAGTTCTTGCGGTATTTCTAGCTTCTTGGAACCGTAAAACGTGCACTGCGTGGAAATCGCTAAAAATTTCATAGCAACATAGGCAATTAATAAGCCGGCTACAGGCCAATTTCACACATAAATGCTGTGAGCGCAGCAGCTTGGGCTAGGGCTAGGCCGCACTGGCGGCCAGTTTGATCATCTCTTTGTAGTTGTAGATGGCACTCTCACTGGGCAGGTCTTTGGTGACCGCGACCATGGCCATTGCAATTTGTGTCGCTTGGATCGGGCGATACTTTGCGGGTATGAGCGGCGACACCAGCGACAGCACGGCCGCAAGTGCCCAAGGTGTGTGCTGCGAGCCGATGATCACCGATGGACGAAAGATACTGACCACTGGTATACCTTGATCCAGTACGGCTTGTTCGGCTTCCCCCTTCACTCTGGCGTAGCGCGGCATGCCTGCAGCGCCTGAACCAGTCTCGCTCGCCTTGATATCTGCCCCGATGGCGGACATGAATGCAAAGTGCTGAACGCGTCCAGAGTCCTTCAAGCCAGCGGCAAATGCCGCATTGAGTTCAACATCTACTGCGCGATGCTGTTCCAGCGAGAGACTTGCAGTGCCTGCACCCACTCCCAGAACACTGAAACCTATCGCATCTGCGTCACCTTCGCGCAATGCTGCTGCGACAGTCTGGCGTAGTGTTTTCGGCTGCATATCGTGCACCAGACGCTCGTCAACCGTGGCCATAGCGCCGGCATTCTGAAAGATCGACCGCCGACCAACGACAACCACGCGGGTAAAGCGCTTAGAGCGCACGATTTCCGCTAGCAGTGCTTTGCCAACCGAGCCTGAGGCTCCAAGGATGATTGCTGTAGTTTTTGGCATATTGATTTGTTAGGTGATTAGAAAACACAACGGTTTCAGGCATGTTTTACCATCTTTCTTGACGCTGTGTAGCTAAACCACTCCGTCTCGTCGCCATTGCTCCACATCCGTGTCCGAGCAATTCAACAACTCCTGCAACAATTCTTCTGTGTGCTGACCACACAACGGTGGAGCGCGGTTGGTGCTGACGGGGGTGGCGCTTAGTTTGAGGGGGTTGGCTACCAATTGGACTTCGCCAGCTATCGGGTGCGGGTAGGTGGTGACCATGTTTCTGGCCAGGACTTGGGGGTCTTTGAAAACGTCGTCAAAGTTGTTGATGGGGCCGCAGGGCACGTGGACGGCTTGTAGGCTGCTTAACCAATCTTCTTTGCTGCGGGTTTTGAGGATGGTGGCTAGGAGGGGGACGAGGACTGCGCGGTTGGTGACGCGGTCTTGGTTTTTGGTGTACTGGGGGTTGGCGGCGATGTCGGGCTGGCCGGCGACTTGGCAGAATTTGACGAACTGGTTGTCGTTGCCCACGGCCAAGATGATGTACTCTTTTT
This sequence comes from Candidatus Aalborgiella aggregata, assembly GCA_016705065.1. Classification (GTDB taxonomy): domain Bacteria; phylum Pseudomonadota; class Gammaproteobacteria; order Burkholderiales; family Burkholderiaceae_C; genus Aalborgiella; species Aalborgiella aggregata. Next base: position 321,528 of record JADIYY010000003.1, read on the forward strand.
GCAGTGTGCCGCTCAACGAATCTGTGCTGGGCGCCACTTCAAACACTTGGTAGGGCACGATGTTGGCATGGGCATTACCCAAACGCTTGGGCACTTCACCATTGGACAAATACTGTGCGCCCAAATTGGCGAGCATGGAAACTTGCGTGTCTAAGAGTGCAATGTCAACCTGCTGGCCTTGACCCGTGCGCTCGGCATGACGCAGTGCCGCCAGGATGCCAATGACGGAGTTCAAGCCAGTGAACAAATCTGCCACAGCCACGCCCACTTTTTGCGGGCCACCGCCAGGCACATCGTCACGCTCGCCGGTGACGCTCATCAAGCCACCCATGGCTTGCACCGCATAGTCATATCCCGCGCGGTCTTTGTAGGGGCCGGTTTGGCCAAAACCAGTGATGCTGCAATACACCAGCGACGGCTTGAGTTGGGACAAGCTGGCAAAGTCCAAACCATAACGCGCCAAATCACCCACCTTGAAATTTTCCACCACGATGTCACATTGCATCACCAGCTTGCGAATTAGCGCTTGCCCCGCTGGCTGCGAAATATCACAGGTGACTGAACGCTTGTTACGGTTGGCGCACATGAAGTAAGCGGACTCAACGCTGTCATGGCCATCCTTGTCTTTCAAAAACGGTGGCCCCCAGCGGCGTGTGTCGTCACCGCCTTGTCCTTCTGACGCATCTTTGGCGGGGCGTTCAATTTTGATCACATCCGCCCCTAAGTCTGCCAAAGTTTGTGTGCACCACGGGCCGGCCAAAATACGGGTGAGGTCCAGCACGCGCACACCTTGGAGTGCCTGTGGGCTTTTTGCGTTTGTGTTGTTGGTTTGATTCATGGCTTGAAACGGGGGTTTTGAGTTGTCCATGATAATCGCAGGATGAGCTCAACATTTTTACCCAAACGCCAAGCCATTGTGGTGTTCATCGCTTTCGCGTTTGCCTATTTTTTATCCACACTGATACGCGCCATCACCGCCACGCTGTCGCCCACGCTCACTTTAGAACTGGGCTTGCAAGCGCGTGACTTGGGCTTGCTGGCGGGCGGTTATTTTTTAGGCTTCGCCGCCATGCAATTGCCCATGGGCAAGTGGCTGGATGCGTATGGACCCAAAAGAGTCATTCTGAGTTTGCTGCCCATTGCCTTATTGGGCAGCGTGGCTTTTGCGATGTCGGACAATTTTTATGGCCTTTTGATTGCACGCATTTTTACCGGCATTGGTGTCAGCGCGTGCTTGATGGCGCCACTCACGGGCTACCGCCGCTGGCTAGAACCCAGCCAGCAACAGCGCGCCAATGCGTGGATGCTGATGACAGGCTCGTTGGGTATGCTGGCATCCACATTACCAGTACAGTGGTTGATGCCAATGGTGGGTTGGCGCGGTGTTTTTTTAGTCTTGTCCGTTTTGATTTTGCTGGCCATTGTGGCGCTGTATGCAATTGCGCCGGCTTGGCAGTCACCCGCATCTCATCATCAAGAAACTGATTCGACTAAGACCAAACCAGCGGATACTGGTTACAGCCAAGTTTGGGCGAATGCTTACTTTCGCAGCTTGGTTCCTATCGGTTTTTTGGCTTATGGCGGCTTGATTGCTTTGCAAACATTGTGGGTCACACCGTGGATGATTAAAGTGGCGGGCTACAGCCCCGCACAAGCCGCGTCTGGCTTGTTTGGTATCAACCTCACCATGCTGTTTACTTTTTGGTTGTGGGGTGCCATCAACCCATGGTTGGTCAAACACAAAATTCATTCTGACACCTTGCTGCTGCGCGGTTTTCCTGCGAGTTTTGTCATTCTTACTATTATTATCATAGCAGCTCAGGCAGCAAATAAGCCAGCTACAGGCCAATTTGGCAATATATTTTCGCTTCTACAACAACACATATGGATTCTTTGGGCGCTGTACTTTGTGACCTGTAGTTTCACTGCGCTGACGCAGCCTGCAATTGCTTTGGCCTTCCCGCCCCAGTTGGCTGGGCGGGCCATGTCGGCATACAACTTGACCATGTTTTTAGGCGTGTTTGTATTGCAATGGAGTTTGGGTTTGCTGATTGATTTCTTCAAGTACTTGGGATATGCCGAACCGCGGGCATTTCAAGGCGCATTTGTGGCTTACCTCCTGTGCGTCATTGGCTCCTACGTGTATTTCGCTGTCAAAAGACCGAAATAATCATTCACCACTAAAATAGACCCAATCGCTATTTGCCTGTCAATTTAGTCTGTCAATTTCGATTATTAACGTCGATTTTTTCTTTCGATCTTGTTGCGCATTGCCGCAAACGTCAATTCAACCCATGAACACCTTAATCGCCTCTAAAAATTCTACTGGCACTGCTGCCAGTGCCGTTGAACGCTCTGACTGGGACACCTTGTCACGCCTCATGCCTTTTGTTTGGCGCTACAAATGGCGCGCCTTGTCGGTGCTGGTATTGCTGGTCATGGCCAAAATTGCCACCGTCAGCGTGCCTTTGCTGTTGAAACAATTGGTAGATAGCTTGAACCCAACCTTGACACAAGCCATCATCGTCGTGCCCGTGGCTTTGTTGATTGGTTATGGTGTGCTACGCATTGCTTCTAGTTGGTTCACAGAGGCCTGCGAAGCGGTTTTTTCCAAAGCCACAGAGGGTATTTCGCGCAGCATTTCATTGGAAGTATTTCGTCATTTGCATGGCTTGAGCTTGCGCTTTCACCTTGAGCGTCAAACGGGCGGCATGACGCGCGATATTGAACGCGGCACGAGCGCGGTGCGCGCCTTGATCAGTTTTGCCTTGTTCCGCATTGTTCCCACATTGTTAGAAATGGCTTTTGTCTTGGCGCTATTGGCCATGAAGTTTGACCAATGGTTTGCTTGGATCACATTGGCAGCATTGACGCTCTACATCGCATTCACCATTGGCATCACCCAATGGCGCACCCAGTTCCGCAAAAAAATGAACGAGATGGATGGCGCTGCGCACAGCCGCGCGATTGACTCGCTCTTGAACTACGAAACCGTCAAGTACTTTAACAACGAAGACTTTGAAGCCAAACGTTACGACGAAAACTTGGCGCGCTTTCACAAAGCCAGCGCCATGAGCCAACGCTCTTTGAGCTACCTCAACGGCGGTCAGCAGCTCATCATCGCAGTAGCTTTGGTAGCCATGCTGTGGCGCGCCACACAAGGCGTGGTCGACGGTCGTTTGACCTTGGGCGATTTGGTGATGATCAACGCTTTCATGATTCAGCTCTACATTCCCTTGAACTTTTTAGGCACCATGTACCGCGAAATCAAACAAAGCTTGACCGACTTGGACAAGATGTTCACACTATTGGAAAAGGAGCGCGAAATTGCAGACGTAGTTGGTGCGCAAGATTTGCAATTGTGGCATTCCAGCGCAACATCGACTGATGCAGATTCACCTGACGTGAGTTTTAACAATGTGCATTTTGCTTACGACCCCACACGTCCCATATTGCATGGCGTGAGTTTTCAAATTCCGGCTGGCAAAACGGTGGCGGTGGTGGGGCCATCAGGTGCAGGCAAATCAACACTAGCCCGCTTGTTGTACCGCTTTTACGACGTGCAACAAGGCAGCATCACCATCGCAGGGCAAGACATCAAAACTGTGACCCAGTCCAGCGTGCGCCAAGCCATCGGCATTGTGCCACAGGACACTGTGCTGTTTAACGATACGGTGGCCTACAACATCGCTTATGGCAAAACATCGGCCACCCAAGATGAAATCATCGAAGCTGCCAAATCAGCCCGCATTCACGACTTCATTGCCGCCACGCCCAAGGGTTATGAAACAGCAGTGGGTGAGCGCGGCTTGAAGTTATCAGGTGGCGAAAAACAGCGCGTGGCAATTGCCCGCACCTTGTTGAAAAACCCGCCGATTTTGATTTTTGATGAAGCCACTTCGGCGCTCGACTCAGCCAACGAACGCGCGATTCAATCCGAATTACAAAGCGTGGCCACAAACAAAACCACCTTGGTGATTGCCCACCGTTTGTCTACCGTGGTCGATGCACACGAAATCATTGTAATGGACGCCGGCAAAATTGTGGAGCGTGGCAACCACGCGGAACTCTTAGCTAAGCATGGTGTTTATGCCAACATGTGGGCACTGCAGCAGAACAGTGCGGATTAACCAAGCTGTTTTGCTCAGGTAAAGTGTCACCCGTTGCCAAAGGCATTTAACTCATTGGCTCTGGGCTTAATTTGATGGGTGTGGATTTTATTTCTTCAACGGGTTGAATGCGCTCACTCATCCATCGCATTAAGTCCAACCACATTTGCCGCATCTCTGCATCCAGTGGCGTGCGCTGTGCATGTGGCAACTCAATGGTCACAACGGGAATACGTTTGTGAATGCCGCCATAGTTACCTAACGAGCCGGGATATATGCCAACCTGATCTAAGTACAGACGCCCCAATTTGCCAGGTGGCACACTTGGGCCATCAAAGTCTAAAACACCAAATGGCGCATGGATGCTGACAATCAAGTTGGGCTTGAAGCGTTCCATTTCTGTGTGCAAAAATTTTGATTCAGGCTCCGACAAGGGGCTGGGGCCTGGCCAACGCCGTGGATCTTTTTTGGTGCGCTGTTCCCAATAAATTTTGGCTTGTTTGTGCCAATTGGGGGTAGGGAAATTGCGATTCAAATCGACTCCGCGCGCGTTCACACGTTTGCTGGGTTTAGCTTGCAAACCATCTGGATTAAGCAAGGGTATAAAACGCCAATGCACTTCGGTTGGGTTTTGCTTGATCAAGTTGATCCAATGCAATGCCACCGATGTGGACGACATTTCATCACCGTGAATACCGCCCAGCACCAACACGCGCAGTTTGGCATCGTCGGGTTTCACATCTCTGGTGTACAAGCTTGTCCCATTGACCGACTTCGCACCTGAATCGACCAGTTGCGTTTCACGGCATTGCGCCATGTTCACATTGGGCAAGCGAACTACCGTACTTCGGCAAAACACCTGAGACGCATCCGCTGCTGATTCGTTTGAGAATTTACGATAATTTTGGGCTGCAGCCATTGTATTTGCTGCTATGGTAGCTATTAAGATAGTAGCATTCAATGCTTTGCATAAATATTTAGTTTGTGCCATGCACAGATTATGCACTGGGCAAAGTCACCACAAAGCTCGCGCCCTGATCATTGTCGCCAGCTTCGCATCGCACCGTGCCACCATGTCGTTCAGCGATGGATTTCACTAAGGCCAGCCCCAAACCCACACCACCATCGCGTTCACTCGCGCCAGGTGCGCGGAAGAAGGGCTCGAAAATGCGTTCACGGTATTCCACGGGCACGCCAGGACCTTTGTCTGTCACACGAATGATGGCCTGCTGATTGTGCACACTCAAACTCAGTTGAACACTGTGACTGTCATTCCCTGTACCTGCCTCTGTTGCGGGTTTAGCATAGCGATTGGCGTTTTCAAGCAAATTGCGCATGACGCGCCGTAAAAGCTTAGGCACGCCTGGCACAGTCACTTGCTTGGTGTCTTGCACATCCAAATCCGCACCTGTGAGGGCGCATTCTTCCGCCGCCATGCCGATTAAATCAACCTTTTCAAAGGTGCCGACATCCGCTGATGCAGAGTCCAAGCGGCTGGCCAATAAGATTTCAGCAATCAAAGTGTCCAGCTCGTTGATGTTGCGGGCAATTTCGTCTTTCAAGCGGGCTTGTGCAGGCGAATTCGTACCCCCATCCATCAACTCTAAACTCATGCGAATGCGGGTTAAAGGTGAACGCAGTTCATGCGATGCATTGGCCAACAGCGATTTATGCGATGCCACCAATGCTTCAATGCGGCTGGCCGCCGTGTTAAAGCGTTCAGCTAGAAACGCCACTTCGTCGTTGCCACTGACTTCAACCCGGGTAGACAAATCGCCTTGGCCCCATTTCTCTACCCCGCCTTGCAGATTGTTCAAGCGCTTGGTCAAACGACGAATCACGGGGTAAGTGCCGAGCGCCACCGCTATGCCTACTAAACCTAGCATCCACACAAATCCAAACGGCGGTGTGAACCACGAGGCATTGGCAGGGGGTGCGGTTCGGCTCATGTCACGATCTTGTTTGCGGTCACGCATACGCTCATGCAAACGGTCATGTACGCTGTCATTCGGGCGGTCTATGTTGCGATCGTAATTTCGATTGAAAGGACGCAAGGGTTCAATCGCACCCGTCTCTGGGTTAACGCGTTGCGGTCTGGGCAGTTCGGCTGTAATGCTGCTTCCCGCTGGCGTGGCTTGATTCAGTTGAATGGTGAATTCCAAGGGCATGGCGGGTGCACGCGGCAAGGCTTTGGCGCGACCAATCTCATCACCCGCCGCATTCTTAATGATCAATTCACGCACCAGCAAGGTACTGCTGAATTCTGCACTTTTGCGCTCGGCGCTTTCGCGCCATGCCAAGCCAACCAGCAAAATCAACACCGCCACAGCCACCACCACCGCCACCCAAATGCGGACGTACAAGCGGTTGAAGAAAGGTTGGTTTTGCATTTAGTCTTGCTGCTTGGCGAATACGTAACCTACACCACGCACTGTCAAAATACGTTTGGGGTCTTTGGCATCGACTTCGATGGCGGCGCGGATGCGGCCCATGTGCACATCGATGGAGCGGTCAAAAGCCTCCAGCTCACGCCCACGCACAGCCTCCATGATTTGGTCACGCGTGAGCACACGGCCTGCACGCTCTGCGACTGCCAATAACAAGTCAAATTGATACGATGTGAGCTCTACCGCTTGTCCTGCTAATCGCACTTCGCGTGCATCACGGTCAATTTCTAAAGAACCAAACCGCATCAATGGCTGTGCGCCTGCGCTGACTGGTGTTTCATTGTCTTGGCTGCGGCGCAAGATCGCACGTATGCGTGCCAGCAATTCACGCGGTTCAAACGGCTTGGCCAAATAATCGTCCGCGCCTACTTCTAAACCGATGACACGGTCCATCGGGTCGCCTTTGGCAGTGAGCATCAAGAGCGGCGTTTTACCCAATGCCCCGCCCAATGCGCGGATGCGACGGCAAATTTCCAAGCCGTCCATATCAGGCAACATCAAATCCAGCACCACCAAAGACGGTGGTGATTTTTGCAATGCCGCCAAACCACTGGCCCCATCTAAAGCATGGGACACTTCAAAGCCGCCTTGTCGCAGATACTCGCTGACCATGCTGGCCAAGCGCTCATCGTCTTCAATCATCAAAAGTTGTTGCGTCATTTTTTAAATTCTAAATGCATGTGTTTTTTGAAAAGGCATGTTCGGATTGAACACGCTTGTCATCTGGATAGTGAACATGATGCGTCCCCTCTACCTTGAATTGCATAAAGCCAGCGTAAAGTATTGTAAACTTTAAACCACCAAAACGCTATATTATTCATAGCATACTGGGCAATGAATACGTCGGCTAGAGCTCAATTTTTCATATATTATTGCCCAATTAGCGCTACGCCTCATTGGCCTTCACTTTTGCAGCTAACCACACCAATAACAATACGGGCACGCCCAGCATAGCGGTGGCGATGAAAAAATCACTGTAACCAAACTTGTCTACAAATTGTCCTGAAAACCCAGCAATGAATTTGGGAAGCAACAACATCAAGGAGCTGAACAGCGCATACTGGGTGGCAGAGTAATTCACATTGGTGAGGCTCGACAGGTAAGCGATGAACGCAGCTGAGGCAATGCCACTGGCCAAATTGTCGGCTGAAATAACCCAGACCAAGGCGGTTAAATCATGCCCGCGTCCGCCTAACCATGCGAAAAGCAAATTGCTCACCGCACTCAAGACAGCTCCCAACATCAACACCCGCATCACGCCATAGCGCATGGACAATACGCCACCAATGAACGCACCTACCAAAGTCATGATGACGCCAAATACTTTGGTGATGTTGGCCACTTCAAGTTTGGTATAACCCATGTCCACATAAAACGGATTGGCCATGATGCCCATCACCACGTCGCTGATGCGGTAAGTCGCAATCAAAGCCAACAACAATGCAGCATGCCATTTGTAGCGTTTAAAAAAATCGGCAAACGGGTTGATCAACGCACCTTGCAACCACTCACCCATATTTTTAGCAGGTGCAAATTCGCGCTCTGCCGGTTTGGGCGACCACAAAACGGTGACCACACCCAAGAGCATGGAAGCAGCCATCACCAAATATGCGGTTTGCCAGGCTTGATGCTGATAAGCCACCTTGACCGCTTCGCCAGCAGTTGCTGAGCTTGCTGCAAGTGCAGTTTGTGCAGCTGGTGAGATTTCAGCCCATGCAGCGACCCAAAACACGCCCGCACCAGCCCAAATCATCGCCACGCGATATCCGGTTTGGTACGCTGCCGCCAGCGCTGCTTGGCGATCTACATCTGCCGCTTCAATTCGGTAAGCATCCAATGCAATATCTTGCGTGGCTGAGCCAAATGCCACTGCCAAAGCAAACCAAACCACAGGCAACAAAGACAGTTGCGGGTCATACACCGCCATTCCCACCAAACCGGCCATGATGAGCATTTGTGACAACAGCAACCAACTGCGCCTGCGGCCCAACCATGTTGTCAATAGTGGAATGGGTAACCTGTCAACCAATGGTGCCCACACCCATTTAAATCCATAGGCAAGTCCAACCCAACTCAAGTAACCAATGGTGCTGCGGTCTATGCCCGCTTCACGCAGGCGAAAACTCAATGTGCCCAAAACCAGAAGCAAAGGCAGTCCAGCAGAAAAGCCCAGCAACAACATGCGCAAAGTAGGTGGCTCAAGGTAGACCTTGAGCGTTTCAGCCCAGCTGCGTTTGGCAGTGGGTGATTGAATTGCAGACGATGAATCGATTTGGCTGGTCATGCCACCATCATATCGTCTGCTTGTGCCTCATCAGTACTTGGTTGCAGGAATGATGGTGCCTTCGTAGTAGACTTTGGTGATGATAGTGTTGGCAGCTGGTTTATCTTTGGTACTGGTGCAATTTGCAACCACAGCCGAGTGCACGGTCGTTTCTCCACCCGCTACACCACCATAAAACTGCTTCAATCGACTGACCGTTTCTTTAGCCTCATTGCCGTTTGGTGATATGTAAACGCCATCGATGCAAACGTTTCCAGCGCTTGCAGAAATATTGTCGGCTTGGAAATACGATTCATCAATGCTGCCGCCGCCACATGCTGACAAGCCCAAGATACCGCTGACCAATATACTGCCAATGCCTATTTTGCGAAGTGAAAACATGATTTGCTCCTTGTGTTGCTGAATCGTTCAATTTTGCCGACTGTAGATTATCATACTCTTAACCATGCCAAAAACAACACCCCCATCAGCAGACGCGCTACCAAAGGCTTTTGAGCCTGAGTATATTCAACAATTGAAACTCATATTTGAAGAAAGCATCGTTTTCAATCAAATACTGGGGCTTAAAGTTCACAAAGTACATGCCGATATATGCACAGCTAGCATCGCCATGCGACCTGAACTGATTGGCCACTACAGCCACAACCGCATGCATGGTGGTGTCATCAGCGCATCACTCGATGCCATGGGCGGTTTGGCTGTGATGGCCGCCATTGGTGCCAGACACATGGACGAATCCGTCGCCGCACGCCTGTCTCGATTTAGCAAACTGGGCACCATCGATTTGCGCATTGATTATTTACGGCCAGCGATTGGTGAAACGTTCACCCTGCAAGCTGAGGTACTGCGCTTGGGTTCGCGCGTGGCATCGACGCGCATGTCATTTATGGCTGCGGACGGCAAGTTGCTGTCTACAGGCGCTGGCGCCTATATTGTTTCTTAATTGTGACTTGATGGTGTCTTAGACACTTCAGCTCGCATCCCATTCATAGTTGGCATATTCAGGCGTCCAATCGCGCTGTGACAAGCGTTTGTCCATTTGTTCGCGACTAACAGTCGCCACGCCAATGCGCATGGCCGATTCAGCCACAGCGCGTGCCACGTGGTCGGTGACTTTCATCAAATCGGCTATCGGTGGAAACACCGCGCCACTTGCCAAACGCTCGGGTGTAACTTGGGATGCCAACGCAAAAGAAGCATCCGTCATCATTTCTGCCTCTACCGTGCGAGCCCCTGATGCCGCCACGCCCCAGCCAATACCTGGGAACACAAACGTGTTATTACCTTGGCCAATGATGTGCTGTTTGCCTTTCCATGTGACCGCCGGGAATGGGCTGCCGGTTGCCATCCACACTTGACCATCGGTCCATGCGATGGCATCTTCGGGCATGATTTCAGTTAAGTTGGTCGGATTCGACAAGGCAAACACAATCGGTTTCTTGGTATTTTTCAGCACGGCTTCGATGATCTTTTGATCAAACGATGCGCCTTGCCCCGACAAACCCAACAACACCGTCACTTTGGCGTTGAAGATGGTCTCGAGCAAGTTTGGATTTTTGCTGGCAAATTCCCACTGTGCCAAGTCACTGCGTCTGTGTGCAAATTCTTTTTTGTAGTCTTCTAAGCCTTCACGGTCGTCCAAAATCAAACCGCGTGAATCCAACACAAATATGCGTTTGTGCGCTTCCGCTGCTGACATGCCTAAACGCACCAAGCCGTTGCGCACCTGCTGTGCCACGCCAATACCGCCCGCACCCGCACCACTGACCAAGAAAACTTGTTCTTTCAATGTTTTGCCCTGCTCGGTGGCGGCTAACAAGCCGGCCAGCGCCATCGCGCCGGTGCCTTGAATATCGTCGTTAAAACTAGGGACTTTTTCGCGGTAGCGCGCCAGTGCATCAAATGCGGTGGACTTGCTCAAATCTTCCCATTGCAATAGTGCGTTGGGAAAACGTTTGCGCCAGGCATCAATAAAGGCATCGACCATTTCAAAATATTTCGCGCCACGCACGCGTGGTTTGCGCACGCCCAGATAGAACGGATCTTCCAAGAGCTTTTTGTTGTCAGTACCAAAATCCAAAATCACAGGCAAACTACGCACTGGGTTGATGCCCGCTGTGAGCGAATACAAGCTGAGTTTGCCCATGCAAATGGCGATACCGCCAAAGCCTTGGTCGCCAATGCCCAATATGCCTTCGGCATCGGTCACCACAGCCAAATCGGTGTCACTGAAGGCCGACAAGATGTTGTCCAAATTTTTGTAATTGTCTTCAGTCACCACCAAGCCACGTGGCGCGCGGTAAATATGGCTGAACTCTTCAATCGCTTGCCCCACCGTGGGTGTGTAGACAATGGGCAGCATTTCCTCAATGTGCGCTTGTATCAACGCATAAAACTCGGTGCGACTGTAGTCTTGCAAACCACGTAAGAAAATGTATTTACTCAAAGGCGTGGTGAATTTTGAAAACTGCTCATATGAACGTGCGATTTGTTCATCCAACGTTTCAACGCGTTGCGGTAAGCGACCTTCAATGCCAAAAGCGCGACGCTCTTCCAGCGAAAACGCAGTGCCCTTGTTCAAATACGGATCTTCAAGAAGTGCGCGGCCGCGTGTTTTAACTTTGATAGTATGTTGCATAGTGTGATGTGTTTATTTTGCCAAGGCTTGAATTGTATACACTTGGCTACCGTACAGCTATATGAATGAAATTTAAAGGAACGTCTATGGATGCAAAACTAAACAATGCTTTTGAAAAAGGCCTTGCAACCCGCACACAAGTCATGGGCAAAGATTTTGTCAGCAAAGCCTTTGACAACGCGACTGAATTTACATTGCCAATGCAACACTACATTACCCAAAATGCATGGGGAGATGTGTGGCAACGCCCAGGGCTTGATTTGAAAACACGCAGCCTGATCACCGTAGCGATGTTGACCGCATTGGGTAAACAGCACGAACTCAAGGGCCATGTGCGCGGTGCACTGAACAATGGCGCATCTGTTACAGAAATACAAGAAGTGTTGTTGCATGCCAGCATATACTGCGGTGTACCAACGGCGGTGGAAGCATTTCGCAGTGCGGCCGAAGTGATAGACAAGCCTGCATAAGGCTAGCATGCACTCTGTTTAACTATATATTTATTGCCTATAATGCTATTAAAATTATAGCGTTTATGTTCTATATCACTCATTCATATCGAGGAGCTCAGTATGCTTTTTAAATTCAAATCCAAAGTCGCTGGCGACTTGATTATGCTAGAGCCCAATGGTCGGCGCGTTTTAGAAATCATTGGCAAGGACCCCAGCCAAGCTGGAATTATTTTGCCAGCGCAAATGTCTTCTGCATTAAGTGCATTAGAAAAAGCGATTCAAGAAGAAGACGAGGCTATTGAAAAAGCCAAGCGCAATGCGAATAACCGTCATGCAGATATCAATGATGTCGATTGCGTTACACCAAGCGCAGGTCAAGTCATCCCTCTGCGCCAACGCAGCTTGCCATTTGCAGAGTTGCTGAAGAAATGCTTGAAGGCTGATGCAGAAATTGTTTGGGGCGTTTAAAAAATTGTTTCGGCTTGCACAGTTAGTCTATAAATAACAAAAGTAATTGGCCATGAAAAAAGCCGCAAAGTTTGCGGCTTTTTTGTTTACTGAAATTAATGCTTCATCTTAGTCAGCATATGCGCCGGCAGCTTTGATCACTGGTGCCCATTTGGCGATTTCAGCTACCACAAACTTCTTGTGCTCTGCTGGCTCCATGCGCTTGTCGGTCACCACCACTGCGCCCAAACCTTCTTGGCGCTTGATGAACTCAGGGTCTTTCAGCGCGGCTTTCATGGCTTCGTTGATTTTTTTGGCCACTGGCGCTGCCATGCCTTTAGGACCATACAAACCGTGAAAGATACTCACGTTGAAATCTTTCAAACCCGCTTCTTGCAAGGTTGGCACGTCTTTCAAAGCAGGCGTCATCACGCGCTTGGGTGTGGACACGCCATATGCCTTGATTTTTTTACCTTCAATTTGCGCGGTTGTGTTGGTTGTTTGATCGCACATCAAATCAACTTGACCACCCAACAAATCATTCATGGCAGGTGCTGTACCTTTGTAAGGAACCGTGGTCATGTCAATTCCCATAGCGCTTTGGAACATCATGCCACACATGTGCGAAGCTGAGCCTGGGCCGGCATTGGCCAAATTGATTTTGCCTTTGTTGTCATTCGCCCATTTGCGCAATTCGGCAAAGTTATTAGCTGGCAAGGTGTTGCGGCCTACCAAAGTCATCGGCACGTCGTTGACCATTCCCAAGAATTCAAAATCATTTTCCACGTTATAGGGCAATTTGCGAATCATGGTTGGCAAGCTAGCTTGGCCAATATGGAACAGCAACAACGAATAGCCGTCTGGATTGGCTTTGGCAATTTTGTTCGCGCCAATAGAGCCGCTAGCACCTGCCACGTTCTCTACCACAATGGTGCCTCCCAAGGTTTTGCTCATGGCCACCGCCAAGTCGCGGGCTACTTTATCTGTAGGACCACCTGCTGCAAACGGAACAACAATGCTGATCGTTTTGTCTTTAATGGGATAGTCTTGCGCTTGCACGGATGTGCCTAACATGGCAAAACAAGCCATGGATACTGCGAGTAGTTTCTTCATCATGTGTCCTAAGAAATAGATTTAAAGGTTAGTCTGTTCAGCCCAAGAACCGTTCACAATGTTTTGACATCGATTCCAAAGCCAAGCAAGCTACTATAACGCCAATCCCAGACGCAGGTTTACCGTAAAAACCCTATTGCGGCGCTACTTATAACTGCGGGCATCTTCAATCACGCGCCCGTCGTTAGGTAGGCTGCCAGGAGCCAGCCACTCTACAGAACCACGCAATTTGGTGACATCACGTATGGCATCGCTGATTTTGGCGATCACATCGTCGGCGCTGGCTTTGGCGGATTCAACCCGCAAAGTCATCACGTCATTGGCCATTTCGCCCGACACCACCAAACGTGCTTTCAACACTTCAGGGAAGCGCTTGGCGATGGTGTTGACTTGGCCAGGGTGCACAAACATGCCGCGAATTTTGGTGGTTTGGTCGGCTCTGCCCATCCAACCCTTGATGCGGGTGTTGGTTCTTCCTGTTGGACAAACACCGGGCAACACAGCAGACAAATCGCCCGTACCAAAACGAATCAGCGGGTAATCGGGGTTGAGTGAAGTAACCACCAACTCGCCAACTTCGCCTTCAGGCACAGGGTCGCCAGTACCAGGGCGGACAATTTCAACAATCACCCCTTCGTCCACCACCAAGCCTTCACGGGCACTGGTCTCATAGGCGATTAAACCCAAATCCGCAGTGGCATAGCACTGGTATGCGGCAATGCCGCGCTCTGCAAACCAATCCCGCAAACTGGGTGGACAGGCTTCGCCTGACACCATGGCTTTGGTCAAGCTCGGTATGGCAACGCCCATTTCTTGGGCTTTTTCTAAGATGATTTTCAAAAAGCTGGGCGTGCCCACATAACCTGCTGGCTGTAGATCCAACATGGCTTGCACTTGCTGCTCTGTTTGTCCGGTGCCCGCTGGAAATACTGTGCAACCCAAAGCATGAGCACCCGTTTCCATCATCGAACCGGCGGGCGTAAAGTGGTAGCTGAAGCTGTTATGAATCAAATCGCCCGATTTAAACCCAGCCGCAGCCAGTGCTCTGGCCATGCGCCAATAATCGTTGGCCGTGCCTTCAGGTTCGTATATCGGTCCGGGGCTGGCAAACACGCGGCGCACACTGGCTCCAAAAGCCTGCGTTGCGAAACCACCAAAAACCGCCGCAGCCTTCGCATCGCTTTGCTTTTGCCGAGTGGCTTGTTGACGCTCCAACAGCTCTGATTTGCGTGTCACTGGCAACTGCGCCAAGGCTTGTCGATTGTTGACGGAAGCCGCATTCACATCGCGCAAAATCTCTGCAAATGCAGGGCTGAGTTTCTGCGCGTGTGCTATTTGTTTAGGAAGATCTTGAAACTGGGTTTGCTCGCGGTCAACATGTGCGCGCGTTTCTGCAGCGTGAAGCTTTTGAGAGAAATCACTCATGCCAACCACCGTTTTCTGCGCTTGTAGCTCTTGCCGTCTTTGAATGATTTGCGCTCGCCGCCACCCATGCCAAGATAAAATTCTTTCACGTCTTCATTGTTGGCCAAATCGCTGGCGGCGCCATCCATCACAACACGACCGCTTTCCATGATGTAGCCGTAGTCGGCATATTTCAGCGCCATGTTGGTATTTTGTTCAGCCAGCAAGAACGTTACTTTTTCGCGCTGGTTCAAGTCCTTCACAATCTCAAACACCTCTTCCACAATTTGTGGTGCCAAGCCCATGGACGGTTCGTCCAACAACACCATGCTGGGGTTGGCCATCAATGCACGGCCAATGGCGCACATTTGTTGTTCACCGCCTGATGTGTAGGCTGCTTGACTGGTGCGACGTGTTTTGAGGCGCGGAAAGTAGTTGTAAACCTTTTCTAAATTGGCCTCTACTTCGGCTTTGTTTTTACGTGTATAGCCACCGGTCAATAAATTTTCTTCAATCGTCAAGTGGGCAAAACAATGACGCCCTTCCATCACCTGCACCACACCACGCTGCACCAAATCTGCTGGGCTCAAGTTTTCAATGCGCTCACCTCGCAGTTCAATGGAACCTTTGGTGACCGCACCACGTTCGCCTTTTAACAAATTAGAAATCGCGCGCAAGGTAGTCGTTTTACCTGCACCATTGCCGCCTAAGATGGCCACAATTTTGCCTTCCGGCACATTCAAGGAAACACCCTTGAGCACCAAAATAACATGGTTGTAAATCACCTCGATGCCATTGACATTTAAAACAATGTTGGCGTTAGGTGTAGCTGCTGTGGCTGGGCTTGTAGTCATAATTCGATCATAAAAAGTTCAAACCAAAGGTCAATGTTCTCATTGAAGTGAAAACGCTGGCATTTGATGACTGCCTCCGCCAAACACGGATGCGCAGTCAATCGGCTCAATTAATTAAGATTGGCAATCCGCTGGTGTGCGAGGTGTCAATTTCTTATCTGCAGCGTATTTGGCAGCAGTGGCTTTCACCAATGGTTTCAAGATTTGCTCATCCGCTTGCAACCAGTCAGAAGTAAAGTTCCACTTTTTGCCATCCCATGTGTGCACACGAGCCCAGTTAGAACCCATGTGGTCAACGCAAGATGTGCTGACTGGACGCATCACGCCATTGAAGCCAGCGGCATCAATTTTGGCTTGGGTCAAGTTCAGGTTTTCTAAGCCCCAACGCACTTGCTCGCCGGTCATGACTTTGCCTTTGCCGTAACGATCTTGGGCTGAACGCACGCCTTCAATCGCCATCATGGCACTCATGGCACCGCGCATGTACAACACTTGACCCACTTCTTCTTTAGGTCCTGTGCCTTGGCCTTTGGCATGCAACATGCTCAAGACATCTTTAACGACTTTAGAGTTTGGTTCTGCACCATGTTGCATGGTGACAGCGTTGTAGCCTTTTGCGCCATCGCCTACGTCTTTCACATCTGGCTCAGCACCAGACCACCACACGCCATACATTTTTTCGCGAGGGTAACCAGTGGCTTGCGCTTCTTTCAAAGCGGTAGAGTTCATCACGCCCCAACCCCACAGCATGACATAGTCTGGCTTGGCTTGACGCACTTGCAACCAAGTTGCTTTTTGCTCTACGCCTGGGGCTGTGACTGGCAACAATTGCAAATCAAATCCCAATTGGCGGCTACGCTCTTGCAACAATGCAATGGGTTCTTTGCCGTATGGGCTGTCGTGGTACACCAATGCAATTTTTTTGCCTTTGAGTTTGTCTAAGCCACCTTCTTTTTTACCAATGTGCTGCACCAGCGCGTCAGCTGCCAACCAGTAAGTACCTGCCAATGGGAAGTTCCACTTGAACACGGTACCGTCTTGGCTTTCGCTGCGACCATAACCCGCTGTGATCAATGGAATTTTGTCGATTGGTGCTTTTTCAGTCAACGCGAAAGTAGCGCCTGTAGACAATGGTTGTATTACGGTAGCACCGCCGTTTTTGCCTTTTAGACGTTCGTAGCACTCCACACTGCGTGCGGTGTCGTAACCAGTTTCACATTCTTCAAATGAAACCATGACTTTGTTGATGCCGCCGCGCGCGTTAACGAGCTTGAGGTAATCCACATAACCATTGGCCCATGGTGTGCCATTTGGTGCATAGGCGCCCGTACGGTATGACAGCACTGGGAAAAACTGCTCTTTGGCTTGAGCAAAAGCGGATGTGCCAACCGCAACCAATGCGGCGGCTAGTGCAATGTGACGAAATTTCATGATAACTATCTCCTTTTATATATAAGCGCTTTCACGCCTTTGGACTAACAAACTAAACACAAACAAAACCTACGCAACTACTGACTTCTTATAAAAATTATTTCTGCTTAATGTGGGAAAGGCCACAAGCGCAATTTTTGCTTTGCCACCGACCACAACTTAGCCAAGCCATGTGGCTCGACAATTAAAAACCAAACAATCAACGCACCAAAAATCATCAACTCTGCGTGCGATGCAGCGGTTGTGGTGACGTCCATACCAATCAAACCACCCAAGAAAGGCAAAAATTGACTTAAGAAAATAGGCAGCAACACAATGAATGCGGCACCAAAAAAGCTGCCCATGATGGAACCCATGCCACCAATGATGACCATGAACAACAGTCTAAATGACATGTCAACAGAAAATGCCGCAGGCTCCCAAGAGCCTAAATAAACAAAGCCCCACAAAGCGCCCGCCACGCCAATGATGAATGAGCTCACTGCAAAAGCACTCAGTTTGGCAAACATGGGGCGAATGCCAATCACTGCAGCGGCAACGTCCATATCGCGAATGGCCATCCATTCACGCCCAATCGCACTGCGCACCAAATTCTTTGCCATCAAGGCCAAGAGTGTCAAAATGGTCAAACAAAATAAATACTTGGCTACGGGGCTGTCTATACCAAACCCAAATACCTGCAAATTAGATACCGATACCGATCCTGAAGGCGAATCATTGGTGAACCACTTGATACGCAAAAACATCCAGTCGCTGAAAAATTGCGCCGCCAGTGTGGCCACCGCCAAATACAAACCCTTCACCCGCAAACTGGGCAGTCCAAACAAAATTCCAAACGCAGTTGAACACAAACCGCCCAATATCAATGCAGGAATCAAGGGCATGCCAGGTATACGAACAAAGAAATTGAATGCTGCATAAGCACCTACCGCCATGAAAGCGCCCGAACCCAAAGAAATTTGGCCACAGTAACCTACCAAAATATTGACGCCCAATGCGGCCAAAGACATGATCACAAACGGAATCAAAATGGCGCGGAAGGTGTAGTCACTGCCCAACAAAGGCACAGCAATGAAGGCAAATGCAACGATGGCGAGCACCGCCCAGCGGTCTTGCGTGATAGGGAAGATTTGCTGATCTGCCCGGTAGCTGGTTTTAAATTGGCCGTTTTCTCTGTAAAACATAGTTTTCTTTTCTTTGCCTTAAACGTTCTTCTATGAACTTATACGCGGTCGATGATCTTCTCACCAAACAAACCTTGTGGACGGAAGAGCAAGAAGACCAGCGCCAATACATAGGCAAACCAAATCTCAATACCACCACCCACATACGGGCCCAAAAATACTTCAGACAATTTCTCGCCCACACCAATGATCAAGCCGCCGATGATGGCGCCTGGTACTGAGGTGAGACCACCCAAAATCACCACTGGCAAGGCGCGCAATGCCACTGTGGTCAAGGAAAACTGCACGCCCAATTTAGAGCCCCAAATCATGCCGGCAACCAAGGCAACCACACCCGCAACGGTCCACACAATGACCCAAATGCGATTCAATGGAATACCAATACTTTGTGCGGCTTGGTGGTCATCTGCCACTGCGCGCAATGCGCGACCTGTCGCTGTCTTTTGGAAGAACAAACTCAAAGCAGCCACCAAAACTGCTGCAATCAAGGCTGCATACAAATCTTCTTTGTTGATCAGCACACCGCCTTCAAACAAGCTTTCAAACATCATGATGGGCTCTTTAGGCATCCCCACATCAATCTTGTAAATGTTGCTGCCGAAAATCGTTTGGCCCAAGCCATCTAAAAAATAGCTGATGCCCAAAGTGGCCATCAACAAAGTCGTGCCCTCTTGGTTGACCAAATGGCGCAGCACCAAAAACTCGATGAACCAAGCCACCGCCCACATCATGAGAGCGGCAATGGCAAAGGCCGCCACGTTCGCTATCACAGGGCTTTCAATGCCAGTCCAGCCCGGAATCCACTCTGCGAAGCGCGCCATCGCTAATGCTGCAAACAGCACCATCGCTCCTTGCGCAAAGTTGAATACGCCCGATGCTTTGAAAATGAGCACAAAACCCAATGCGACCAGCGAGTACAACATACCCGCCATCAAACCACCCAACAATGTTTCTAGAAAGAATCCCATGATTTAATGCCCCGTTCCTAAATAGGCGCTGATCACCTCTGGGTTATTGCGCACCTCGTCAGGTGAACCGTCGCCAATTTTTTTACCGTAATCCAACACCACCACACGGTCTGAAATGTCCATCACCACACCCATGTCATGCTCAATCAACACCACGGTCGTGCCGTATTCGTCATTGATGTCCAACACAAAGCGGCTCATGTCTTGTTTTTCTTCCAAATTCATGCCGGCCATGGGTTCGTCTAACAATAAAACTTTGGGTTCCATCGCCAAGGCGCGACCCAAGTCAACACGCTTTTGCAAACCATATGGCAATTGCCCCACAGGTGTTTTGCGATAGGCTTGAATTTCCAAGAAGTCAATGATGTGCTCAACAAACTCGCGGTGTTGCAGCTCTTCGCGCTCTGCTGGCCCAATGCGCAGCGCTTGCATGAACAAGTTACTCTTAATGCGCAAGTTGCGGCCCGTCATGATGTTGTCAATCACGCTCATGCCCTTGAACAAAGCCAAGTTTTGAAAGGTGCGTGCAATACCCATGGTCGCCACTTGGTGGCTGTCCATGTGGCTGAAGGTTTGGCCTTTGAAGGTGATGCTGCCTTGCTGCGGCGTGTACACGCCGTTGATGCAATTCAGCATGGAGCTTTTGCCCGCGCCATTGGGTCCGATGATGGCGCGAATCTCATGCTCGCGCACGTCAAACGAAATGTCGGTCAGCGCCTTGACACCACCAAAGGAGAGGCTGATGTTATGAACGTCGAGGATGACGTCGCCTATTTTTTTACTCATGCTGCTGCTTTCACTGGGGCATAAATGGTGGCGTCTGTCAATTTGAGGGTGGCGCTGACACTGCCAGTGCGTCCATCTTCAAACTTCACCACGGTCTCGATAAATTGTTCTGTTTTGCCGTCGTACAGGCCATCCACCAAAGCCAAGTATTTTTCAGCAATGAAGCCACGGCGCACTTTGTTGGTACGAGTCAATTCACCGTCATCGGCATCCAGCTCTTTGTGCAGAACCAAGAAGCGGCTGACTTGACTGCCTGCCAACAAGGTATCGGCACTCAAATCGGCATTGACTTTTTCAACACACTCTTTGATGAGCTGGTACACCTCTGGTTTTTGCGCCAAATCAGTGTAGCCGGCGTATGGCAAATTGCGACGCTCGGCCCAATTGCCCACGGCTTCCATGTCAATGTTGATCATGACGCACACTTTTTCGCGCCCATCACCGTAAGCCACCACTTCTTTAATGTGGGGGAAGAACTTAAGCTTGTTTTCAACATACTTGGGTGCAAACATCGCGCCATCAAATGCGCCGCCCTTAATGCGACCCACATCTTTCACGCGGTCAATGATTTTGAGGTGCCCATGCGCATCCAAAAAGCCCGCGTCGCTGGTGTGGTACCAGCCACCATCGGTTAAGACTTCGTCGGTTGCCGCTTGGTTTTTGTAATAGCCTTTGAACAAGCCAGGCGATTTCACCAAAATTTCGCCATTGTCTTGCACCTTGATTTCAACGCCAAGGCTAGGCACACCCACAGTGTCCGCCCACGCTTGGTTATCGGGTTGCTGGCAAACAAACACGGCTGTTTCGGTTGAACCGTAAAGTTGCTTCAAATTGATGCCGATGGAGCGGTAAAAGGTGAACAAGTCTGGGCCAATTGCTTCACCTGCGGTGTAGGCCACACGAACGCGGCTCATGCCCAAATTGTTGCGCAGCGGGCCGTACACCATCCAGTTGCCCACGGTGTAAATGAGACGATCCACCATGCCGACGGATTTGCCGTCCATCAATGCGGGTCCAACCTTTTTGGCTTTGGCCATGAAGTAATGGAACATCTTGCGCTTGATTGCTCCTGCATCTTCCATGCGAATCATCACGCTGGTGAGCAAGCCTTCAAACACCCGCGGTGGTGCAAAGTAGTAGGTCGGTCCAATCTCTTTCAAATCGATGGTCACGGTGCTGGCCGACTCAGGGCAATTCACCACATAACCGCAAGACAACCACTGTGCGTAGCTGAAAATGTTTTGGCCAATCCATGCGGGTGGCAAATACGCCAACACATCTTCGGCGTGCGTTAATTTATCAAACCGCGCACCTGCATTCGCAGCGGTAAGCAAGCTGTTGTGCGTGTGCACCACGCCTTTCGGGTTGCCGGTGGTGCCTGATGTGAAGAACATTGCTGCCACATCACTTGGTTTTGCTTTTTCGACTTCGGTTTTGAAAAACTCGGTATGCAAGTCCGCAAACACTTTGCCAGCGGCAATCAATTCATCCAACGACGCCAAGCCCAACACATCGTATTTGCGCAATCCGCGTGGGTCGTCAAAATAAATGTGGGTCAATTGCGGACATTGGTCACGCACTTCCAGCAGCTTGTCCACTTGCTCTTGGTCTTCAGCAAAGGCAAAGCGCACTTCGGCGTTGTTGATGGGGAACACGCATTCGGCTGCGGCTGCATCTTGGTACAAGGGAATTGGAATGGCACCCAAAGATTGCACTGCCAGCATGGTGGCATACAAACGTGGGCGGTTCGCGCCCACCACAATCATGTGCTCGCCGCGCATCAAGCCTGCTTGGTGCAAACCAGCCGCAATGTGCTGCACCATGCCGGCCAAGTCGGTCCAGGTCAAAGCCTGCCACACACCGTATTCCTTTTCGCGCATGGCTGTCGCCTGCGGGCGCTCGGCAGCATGCTGTAAGAGGAGTTGAACAAACGTGGTTTGCATCGTAGCGATATCCTTTTAGATCCTGTTTTTCCAGAATTGGCCAAATTGAAGACGAATAATAAGCCTCGATTTGACGTTAAGTTGTCGTTTGAGCGACAATTGGTATCGCAGATCACTAGGACTTTCCCTAGTTTTCAGGTCCGATACAGGCTTTTTCAATTCTTATTTGTTCTTTGTCAATTACAAACACAGTAGCAAAACCAGCCCCTATACATGGCGACCGAACCCTCACTGCACCAACGCCGACGCCCGCCCAACCAGCGTGAATTGGATGCCATTCCGTGGCTCAACACACTGGAAGGCAAAGTGCAAGAACGCGCCATCAACGACATGGCTGTGACCGAAGCCAACACCGGTGACTTTGTATGCCGAATCGGCAAACCCGTCACCTATTGGTTTGGCTTGATTGAAGGCTTGCTGAAAATGAGCAGCGACAACGCGCAAGGCCAAACCATGACCTTTACCGGCGTGCCACCGGGCGGTTGGTTTGGTGAAGGCACAGTGCTGAAACGCGAGCCCTACCGTTACAACATCCAAGCCCTGCGCAAAAGCGTGGTGGCGGGTATTCCAATTCACACCTTTGATTGGCTGCTGGACAACTCGATTGGCTTTAACCGCTTTGTGATGCTGCAGCTCAACGAACGTTTGGGCCAGTTCATCGCCGCACGCGAAATTGACCGCATGAGCAACCCCGACATTCGCGTCGCCCGCAGTTTGTCCGCGCTCTTTAACCCCGTGCTGTACCCGGGTGTGGGCGACGTGCTGCGCATCACCCAGCAAGAGCTGGCTTATTTGGTCGGCCTGTCGCGCCAGCGCGTGAATGAAGCGCTCACCACCTTGTCAGACCAAGGCTCCATCAAAGTCGAATACGGTGGTCTGCGTGTAATGGACATTGATGCGCTGAGGACACGTAACTTTTGACAAGTTCTTTAGCATCCACATTTCCTTAATCCGTTCGAACTGTGCTTGTCGAAGTCTCTCAGTTATCATTCGCACCATGCATTCAATAGATTACTTAAACAAATTTGGCGCAGACTGTTTACCTGGTTTGCTGGGCATTGTCTTCACCCATGCTGAGCCCGGCAAAATCGTCGCCGAGCTGGAAGTCAAACCCAGCGTGATGGCACCCAACGGCTTTTTGCACGCCGGCAGCATTGTCACCTTGGCCGACACCGCGTGCGGCTACGGCTGCCGCGGCAGCCTGCCCGAAGGTGCCAACGGCTTCACCACCATCGAGCTCAAATCCAACCACCTGGGAACAGCCCGCGACGGCACCATCATCGCCACCGCCACCGCCATTCACCTGGGCAAAAACACCCAAGTATGGGACGCCACCGTCACCCACAAAACCACAGGCAAAACCATAGCCCTGTTCCGCTGCACGCAAATGGTGCTGTACCCCAAAGCCAAGGCTTGAAGCGGCTTGGCAGCCAAGTTTATATAAGAAATTGGCCTCTAGCCGGCGTGGTTATTGCCTAGAGTGCTATTTTATTTATAGCAAATGTGCTGTTTTTGCACCTACTTATTGATTTCAACTATTCTTTGATGTGAGATGTTTAAGCTAAATCAATTTGAATCGAAATAAATGACACTCTGTAATTGGAGATGCTATATTCATTTGATTTCAAAGGTGATTTAAATGTCGAAAAAAACTATCAATATTTCAACGCTATTAGGCGCCTTTTCAGTAATAGCACTTCTACAGGGATGTGTAACTGTTCCTAGCGATAACATAAAACGCACTTTTTCTCCTACATATCACATTGCAAAAATTACAGACTATCCTACTGTTGGTGACATAAAAACAATTGAAGTTGGCGAAAGTCTTGTTTATAAAGACAAACAAATTAGCATTCCAGCTATAGATATTGAACAGGTAATTGAACAAAATTTTACAAATTTTGGCAAAACATATTTGATAACAATCTTACCTGGACGATATGTAGAAAAGGGAAAAGACCTCAACGGAAAGTACTACGAAGCACCTGTTGGAAAAACGCTTGAAAATGGCAGGAAATTGCCGAAAGGAACTGGCGTTTATGTTGCAGACATTGACCCCCGAAAAACAGAGTTCTATGCCATGGCAAATACCACAACGCCATTGTCCTATCCGAGAGAGGGCATACCTTTTGTTAAGTCTGTCCAACAAACCCGCGACGAACTCAGCTTTAGAAAAGAACTTGTTTACACTGGCATTTCACAAACAGTGGTCAGCATACTTTACAGAGAATTTAAAGATGACCTTGCACGCCCAGCTTTCTCACAAGATTTGAAATATGACCTTAGTGAAAGCAAGGTGGTTGGTTATCGTGGCGCGCGATTTGAAATCATCAAGGCAACTAACCAAGGTTTAACTTACAAAACATTAAAGCAATTAGATTAGTGCTAAACATATCTATTGGCTATTTATTAAGCACAAAGTAGGCTTCTAGCTAGCGTGGTTATTGCCTATAGTGCTATTAAAATTATAGTAAAGTATGAGAACTGCTGTATTGGTGATTGATGTTCAACAAGGCTTGTGTGAAGGCGAGGGCAAGGCTTTTGATTGCGAAGGACTTATCAATCGCATCAACCTGGTGACCAGCAAGGCAAGAGCTGCTAGCGCGCCAGTCATTTTTATTCAACACGAATCAACAGACGGTTATCTTGAGCATGGATCTGCCGATTGGCAGCTGGCAAACGGGCTGGTTGTAACGACCAGCGACATCAAGGTTCGCAAGACAACACCTGATTCTTTTTTGCGTACAGATTTAGAAGCATTGCTGCGCAACCGCGGCGTTGAACAGCTTGTCATTTGCGGCATGCACAGTGAGTATTGCATTGACACCACGACACGACGTGCGATGGCGCTGGGCTTCCCCGTTACGCTGGTGGAAGACGGTCACACTTCGGCGGGGAATGCGGCGATTACGGCAGAGCAGGTGATTCAACACACCAACGCAACCTTAACCCATATTTCCAGCTTTGGCCCGTGCACAACAACCATCCAAAGCGATTTGTTGGTCTTTGCGCCATAGCGAATGGCTGTTGAAGCGCCGCTCTATTTGATGTCTAATCTTGCCAAGTTTAGACATCAAATTGGCCTCTAGCCATCGTATTTACTGCCTAAATTGCTCTTTAATTTATAGCAATCGCCTTGCGCTTGTTTGCGAGCTTACCAACCCCAAGATGCCGCCAAATTCGTGACAACATGTTTGCTGCCGTTGTATGACATGGCCGCTCGCACTGTAATACCAACAGATGTACGACGGATATATCCAAAAGCCAAAGCGTTTTCACCATTGAAGTTGGCTACCGATACGGCCACTTGATTTTCATCCGAAGAGCGTGGATCTGGAACCAAACCTGCCAATGCTGCGGCGGAGGCAATGCCTTTGCGCATGCGGGTATTGGATGCTGACAACTGCTCCATATTCACAGCATCTTTGGGTGCTGAGCCAGCGGCGACATTGGTAATTTGGCGTTCTTGACCTGGACTACCGACAGAAACTTCGCCAACCGAGACCTGTGGCTCTTTCAAAATATCCACACGGTAAGTTTGTGCGCCACGCTCTGCCACAGAATCAGATCCAACTGCAGCGCTGTTGTTCGCCGTCACTTTGGTATTGCTACCCAAGGCTGTGGTTTTATCGCCTGTGGCTGATGCTGCTACGCCCACAGCGGTGCTGTTTACGCCAAACGCTTGACTCGATTGACCAAGGGCTGTTGTGTTCACATTGCCGGCAATCGCATATTGTCCGGTTGCTGTGCTATTGGCGCCTGCAGCATAACTGCCTTGTCCACTGGCTGTGGAGTTGCTGCCCGCGGCGGTGCTGCCTTGACCAGTTGAGGTTGAGTTGCTACCCGATGCTTGAGAGCCCTGTCCACTGCTGGTTGCATTGGCGCCTGACGCGACGGCATTTTGACCCGTTGCTGTGGTATTGACATTGTTGGCCACACTGTTTTGACCGTATGTGCTGGCGTTCACACCCGTTGCTTGTGAATTTTGACCGTAGGCTGTGGTGTTGGTGTTGTTTGCCACACTGTTTTGACCATAGGTACTGGCATTCACGCCCGTTGCTTGTGCATTTTGTCCACCTGCGGTTGTGTTGACTGCCGTGGCTCTGGTTTCTTGGCCAAACGCACTGGCGTTTTCTGCTTTGGCTTTGGCATCTTGGCCTACTGCGGTCGTGCGCAATTCGTTTGCCGTTGCGTCTTGACCAACTGCAGTAGCCTGCTCAGCTTTGGCTGCACTGTCTTGTCCCAAAGCGGTGGCATTCTTGCTGTTGGCATTGGCATTTTGACCGACAGCGGTTGTATTTTTATCGGTCGCTGTGGCTTGTTGGCCTAATGCTGTCGAATCAGTGCTATTGGCTTTGGAATCTTGACCTATGGCTGTTGCACTGTCTCCGCTGGCATTGGCGCTTTGACCAGTTGCAGTTGCTTGGTAACCTGTAGCCTTTGCAAATTGACCAGTAGCAGTCGTGTATGAGTTATTAGCCGTACTATTTTGACCAATTGCCGTGGCTTCGTGACCTGTAGCTTTGGCATCTTGACCAGTTGCAGTTGAATTGGTACCTGATGCTTTGCTGTTTTGACCCGTAGCGGTAGCGAGGTAGCCTGTCGCCTGCGCATCTTGGCCTATAGCGGTTGTGTTCGTGTTGCTTGCTTTGGCGAAACTACCTGTCGCGGTTGAATTGCTGCCACTTGCAATTGACTCATAGCCGAGTGTTGTTGATTCTGTTCCAGACGACGTCGCATTCGTGCCTAATGTTGTTGTATGCGAGTTATTTGCAATTGCATTTCGACCAATAGCTGTTGAACCATCGCCAGTGGCTTTTGAGAGCTGACCGACTGCTGTGGTGTACTGGTTGTTTGCGATACTTTGTTGACCCAAAGCTGTACTCTGCAAACCAGTAGCTTCGGCTTTCTGGCCAAGTGCCGTAGTTCCCGTGTTATTTGCCAAACTTGCTTGACCAAATGCCGAAGCATTCTCAGCTGATGCTTCAGATTTTTGACCTGTTGCAGTTGCGTTCAATGCAACGGCTTTGCTGCCTTGACCAGTGGCAGTGGCGGCTTCAGCACTTGCTTCAGATTTTTGTCCCGTTGCAGTTGCGTTTAATGCAACAGCTTTGCTGCCTTGACCAGTGGCAGTGGCTGCCTCAGCACTGGCTTCAGATTTTTGACCAGTTGCGGTTGTGTTCAATGCAACGGCTTTGCTGCCTTGGCCAGTAGCTGTCGCTGCTTCAGCAGAGGCTTCAGATTTCTGACCCGATGCCGTGGCATTTAAGGCGGTGGCTTTGCTACCCTGTCCCGTAGCAGTTGCTGCCTCGGCCGACGCTTCGGATTTTTGTCCTGTGGCTGTGGCATTCAGAGCGGTGGCTTTGCTACCTTGACCGGTTGCAGTAGCGGCCTCGGCAGATGCTTCTGATTTCTGGCCTGTCGCCGTTGCATTTAAAGCGGTGGCCTTGCTGCCTTGGCCAGTTGCGGTAGAGGCTTCGCCTGATGCCAAAGATTTTTGACCCAAAGCCGTGGCATTGAGCGCGGTAGCTTGCGCGTTTTGACCCAATGCTGTTGCCGCTTCCGCAGTCGCACGTGAACCTGAACCTACTGCGGTCGTGTTCAAGGCTGTTGCCTGCGCATCCGCACCCAACGCGGTTGAATTAACACCAGTTGCTTTAGCGCCTGCACCTATTGCAGTTGAATTAACTTGCGTCGATTGCGCGCCTGCGCCCACAGCGGTGGAGGTGGATGTTGATGCCAGTGACCCATTGCCAATCGCCACCGCGTCTTTGTCCAAGGTGGTTGCATCACCCAAAGCTGAGCCAGCGCCCAAACCGGTGATCACACCATTGCCCATGGTGATGCCAGGTTGTCCGCCTGTGCCATCGGCTTTGCCTAATCTCAAATCGCCTCCCGCAGCGGACACTCCGCGTGTGGCAGCAAGATTTGTCGCAGTAACTTGCCCGCCCACATTCACATCACCGACCACACCTAAGTTATTTTTAAAAATAGAATCGCCAGTGACATCCGTACCACCGGCTGTGACCTTGACAGTACCGGCAAATTCGGAATCGCAGTTTGGCAACCCATTAACTGTTTCATCTTGAGTTGCCAAGGCGATGCCTTTGTCGTAGGCGGCAACGTCATAACCTAATGCAACACCAGAACTCGTTAAAGCTATGGCTTGAGCGGCAGCATTCGCAATAATGCCTGCTGGCGTTCCAATCAAGGTTGCAGCAGCAGCGGCTTCGACTAGCCAACCAGCCGCATCGGCTGCGATTGCAACACCTGTTGCAATGTTGGCATTGCGGTTATCTTCTAATATGGCGCGTTGGTCTGCAATATTTCGGCTGTCATACTGCTGCGCACAAGCTGTACCACTTTGGTTGCTACTCAAAATGGTGGCGGTCGGCGTGGTTGGCGCCGCATTGACCGGCTTGGTTTGAGCGGAGACTTGTGTTGCAAGCATTAGTGACACACAGATACACAACCCAACACAGGTCGCTTTAATTTTTAAACCATTTGCATAGGGTTTTGAATCAGGATTACGCATGTTTGGCCTCTTTTTGATTACTTTTGTATTGCTCTATTTACCGATGAACAAATTGGGTTTGATCTATATCAAATGCGATGATATGCTGCCTGTGTACTATTGCACTCATTTAAGTTTATTTTAAGATTTTCGTCGTATTAATGCTACATATTTTTACAAATTCGATATTCTCTGGTAACACATCTGACAGTGATTGTGTAAATTTGTGGTTCTACAAGCAGTGTGGTTACACTCGCATCACCATGAACTTAATCACCACCTTCAAAGTTGTATTTGTTTTGTTGACGGCAAACGTGTCGCTTGCATCGGGGCAAGCATTACCAAATGAGTGCGCCACAGACGTGCAAATTCCACTTTTGGCCAAAAGCGGGGCCGGCGATAAGCAAGCCCAATTCATGCTGGGCTCACAACTTTTAACAGGTTTGTGCAGCGCCAGCGGCCAAAAAGATGTTGCAAAGGGGTTCAAATACATTAACCAGTCGGCAGCACAAAATTACCCGCCCGCCATGTACTTGGTTGGGGTTTCGCACTTAAGAAGAGGTCTAGAACAGCCTGGACTTGCCATGCTGTTTGGAGCAGCCAAAGGTGGCTTCAGAGAAGCCGAAATCATGCTTGGCACACTGTTTGCAAACGAAAAGTTTGCTAAAAAAAGCACGCTCAATGCCTATGGCTGGCTGGCTTTAGCTCGTCATCATTCAAGCAATGAAAAGCAGCAAAAGTTATTGGATGTCAAATTGGCCGAAGTTAAGGCGCGCATGAATGCCACAGAATTGTCCAAAGCGGAAGAAACAAAAACCAAGTTCATAGAAGAAATGGGCAACATTCCAGCATTCAGCGAAGCCCGTTGACAACTGCTTTTAGCAATGTTTATGTATCAAATTGGCCTCTAGCCACCATATATATTGCCTAGAATGCTATCATTGCTATAGCAATCAAAACTTCTCAAGCGCTAGCAAACCTGTTGCCGTGTTGGAAATAGGGATGTGATAGTTACTGTGGACTTTGCGGACACCGGAGTCCGCACCTGCGGTGAGTGCCGCGCGCATGGCTAGCCACATTAATAGCTCTACGCCTTGGGTGCCGGTTTTTTCGACCAGTTCGTGGATGCTGAATTGCGTGGCCCATTCGGGGTTGGACAGCAGGCTTTCCATGAATTGCAAATCGAATTCCTTGTTGATGAAGCCGGCGCGTTCGCCGTCTAGCTGGTGGCTGAGCCCGCCTGAGCCGATGAAGGCTACCGTTTTGCTGCTGTCCCATGCGGCTACGGCTTCGCCCACGGCTTTGGCCATGGCGTAGACGCGACTGGCTTTGGGCAGGGGGAACTGCACTGTGTTGATGCAGATGGGCACGACGGTGACAGGGCACGCACCCTCTGGCCACAGCAATTTCAAAGGCAGGGTGCAGGCATGGTCTACCAACATTTCTTGGCAGGTGACGATGTCGAATTCTTTGTCGATCAAATGGTTAACGATTTGCCACGACAGATCAACCTCGCCCTTGAACGGTGGCAGGGTGGGGATGCCCCAGCCTTCGTCGGCATTGTTGTACTGCGCGGCAGCACCCACAGCGAAAGTGGGCATTTTGTCTAGGAAGAAATTCAGGCCGTGGTCGTTGTAAAAAATGACGACCACATCGGGTTTGACTTTGCCCAGCCAATTGTGAATGGGTGGAAAGCCGTCGAAGAATGGCTTCCAGTACGGCTCTTGCTGAATGCCTTTGTGAATGGCGCCGCCAATGGCGGGTATGTGTGATGTACCGACGCAGCCGATGATTTTGGCCATGATGAATCTCCTGAATTTTTAAACGTTGTTAGTTTGCATGGGCCAGAATTTATTTGCCCGCTGCGACCAGTTTGGCGCGGAACTCTTCTTTGCTCATGCCAGTTTGCTGGGCACCGATGTCCTGCATGTCTAACCCAAAAATGCCGGCAAACTTGGCCAAGTAATACGCATTGCCACCGGCGGCGATGAGCTGCAGCACGTTTTTGGCGCGGATGGCGGCGGCTTGCGGCTCGGTTAAGTTGTATTTGCGCATGTAGGCTTCTTCGTCTTTCAAAAACTCAGCGCGACATTCGGCGGAGTTGAACGAGAAACACATTTTGTTGAGTGCGTAGCCTTTTTTGGCTTGCTCGCCGTCAAACGGGGTTGTGCCAAAAATGGAGGGCAATTTGTTGTTTTGTGCCATGTGGTGTCTCCTAGAAACCCAATAGGATAGTTGGCTAAAGCGATGGCTATTTGATGTAAAGCAAATAAACATCACTGTTTTGCATTTATCCTTTGCCCCTTGTTGGGCGTTGGCAGCGCTCTGATATGGACATCTTTATTGCTTGAAAGAAACCGCACAATGGCACAACTTGAATGGTCAGAAGAGTTATCGCTGGATTTTCCCATCATGGACGACACGCACCATGAGTTTGTGCAACTGTTAGCCGAAGTGCAAAACGCCAGTGACGACACTTTGTTGATGCATTGGGCGAACCTGATTGAGCACACCGACGACCACTTTGGCCGCGAAGACGAATGGATGTTGCAAACCGCTTTTGCATCGGGCAACTGCCACACCACGCAACACAAAATTGTTCTGCAAGTGCTGCGCGAAGGGCTGCAGCATGGGCAAAACGGCGATTTGAAAATGATTCGCGCCATGGCGGACGAACTGGTCAACTGGTTTCCGCAACACGCGCAAGCCATGGACGCATTGCTGGCGCTGCACATGCGCCGTGTGGATTTTGATCCGGTGACCGGCAAAATCAACAAGCCCGAAGCGCTGCCCAAAGAAGCGATTCACGGCTGCGGTGGCGACAGCTGCTCTGACAGTGAAGCAGTCAGTGATATGGCCAGTGTAGACAAGAGCGATGCCAGCGTTACGGCATGAGTGCTTTGACTGACCACGCCGAAGATTCCCCCGATACCCAGAACCAAACAATTACTGCACATCGCCCGTACGAAGACGTACAGGCGATGGTGACGGGCACTTTGTTTGTGGCGCTGGGTGTGGTGCTGTTTGGGCACGCGGGTTTGCTCACTGGTGGCACAGCGGGTTTGGCGTTTTTGATTCGCTATGCCACGGGCGTGGATTTTGGCATTGCCTTCTTTTTGGTGAACCTGCCTTTTTACATCTTCGCTTGGCAGCGCATGGGCGCGGCGTTCACGCTGAAAACATTCACTGCCGTCAGCCTGTTGTCTTTGTTTGCCTACTTCTTGCCATTTGGCATCAAGCTGAGCTATCTGTCTCCCGTTTTGGCTGCCGTGTTGGGTGGTTTGTTATGCGGTGCGGGCATGCTGATGCTGTTCAGACACAAGGCCAGCTTGGGCGGCTTGAACGTGGTGGTGCTGTACCTGCAAGACAAATACGGTTGGCGCGCCGGCAAAGTACAAATGGCATTTGACTGCCTGATTGTGCTGGGTGCGCTGGCCATTGCCGATTGGCAACGCGTGGCCCTGTCGGTGCTGGGCGCTGTGGTGATGAACATGACCCTGACCATCAACCACCGTGCCGGTCGCTACATGGCGGTTTGACCAAAGTTATTGGTCTTTTTGGCCTCTAGCCAGCGTATTAATTGCCTGAGTTGCTATTAAATTTATAGCTGTTCGCCTGTTATGGCGTGGGGTAATCAAAATACTGCTTAATGGCTGCGGTGAAGCGCTGGCGCGGGTGTTGGATGCGCTCCAACAAACCTACATGACGTTGTACCGAAATTCGGGGCACTGTTATCAACTGCAGTTGGCTGTCGCGGCTCCAGTTGATGTTGCGTAACTTGGGCACGATAGATATGCCAAAGCCTTGACGCACCAGTGCCAAGATGGCTTCAACAGAGTTCAACTCCAATTCATTGCGCACTGCGACACCACATTGCTCTATCGCCCGCTCGACCAAAACACCGGTCCATGTCTGGCGGTCAAAGCGTAAAAATGGGCAGTTGCGTAACATGTCCATGGGCTGGCTAGGCAATTCAAAGTGCGGCTTACGTGGCACCACCAGCACCATGGGCTCGGAATACAAAGGGCTCCAAGTCATACCCGCAGATTCTCGCTCGGGGGGCTGGGCAACCACGGCCGCATCAAGCTCACCCCGTTCAACTTGTCCGAAAAACGTGGCAGACAATCCAGCAAACAAGTGCACCTCCAAGGCTGGATACTGGCGTTTGATGTCCCAAAGCGCATCGGCAAACTGCCCCATCAAAGCTGAGACCAGGGCGCCGACCTGTACTGTTCCTTGCAGGTCTTGTGCTTGCGGCACCTCGCTGATGCTGGCCCAACGAGTCACCAGGTCTTTGGCATGTGCTATGAAGGCTTGCCCTTGTTGCGACAGTTGCACTGAGCGCGGACCGCGCTGAAACAAGGGTCGGCCCAACTCTTGCTCAAGAGCACGCATTTGCAAACCAACGGCCGCGCTACTTAAGCCCACCTGCGCACCAGCAGCCACAAAACTACCGGTTCTGGCAACTGTTAAAAAGAGCTCAAGCGTGCGGATTTGAGGCATTTGAAAAAGGGCTTGCTACAGAATTGAGTTAAAGAAATATTTTAACTTAACGAAACAAAAAATAGCTTTTCTTTTGTTGTAGATGCAGTAATACTCTTTGCAAAAGGAAATCACAACGCATGCAGGAAGAACAGCTCACGGTTTCGGTTTGGCGCGGCCAGGGTCAGGAAGGCCATTTTGAAAACTTTCAAGTGCCCAGGCGCACCAGCCAAACGGTATTGGATGTAGTCACTCACATACAGCGCCATCTTGATCCCGACTTGGGTTTTCGATTTGCTTGCCGTGTCGGCATGTGTGGCTCGTGCGCCATGACCGTCAATGGGGTGGCGCGCTGGACCTGTCGAACACATGTGCAAAAGGTGGTTGGCGCCGACAACACCTTGCAAATCGCACCGCTTGCTAACTTGCCTCACATTCGTGATTTGGTGACCGACATGCGCCAGTTCTTCGACAAATGGGTCAAACCTGAAGGTCGCTTTGTTGGTAAAAGCAATCGCCACCAAGAGTTTGCCACTGTCAAACCCGATAGCGTAGAGCGCCAACATGCTAATCAAGGCATTGAGTGCATTGGCTGCGGCGTTTGTTATTCTTCGTGCGATGTGGTGGCGCAAAGGCCTGACTACCTAGGGCCTGCTGCGCTCAATCGCGCATGGACCTTGGTCAACGACGAGCGCGATACCCGTAAGCTTGAACGCCTCGCAGCTGTAGCGGGCGACGCTGGCTGTCACGCCTGCCACACACAAGGCAGCTGTACCTTGCGCTGCCCCAAGCAACTCACGCCTACAGCGTCGATTGCAGGACTCAAGCGCCTGTCGGCTCGTGCGGCAATGAAAGGTGAGATATGAGCGACAGCCCTCGTGCACAAGCGCGCCGCTGGTACCTTCAACGCATCAGCGCCATGGTGTTGGCGATTTTGGTGCTGGTGCACTTGGTCATCATGGTGTATGCCGTACGTGGTGGCTTAAGTGGTGCTGAGATCCTGGCACGCACGCAGGGCAATGCATGGCTCGCTGTGTACTATGCAGTATTTGTATTGGCTTGTGCGGTGCACGTACCCACAGGCTTGGCCAACATCGCAGTGGAATGGGCGCGATGGCCCGCATCACGAGCGCTCTTGATGGCACGCGGCATGGCGCTGCTGCTGTTGGTGACAGGTTGGCGCGCGGTTTACGCGGTGTTCACAGGCGGTGCTACATGAAGCAAGCCATGGATGGGCGCAACCGTCGCCATTTGAGCTACTGGGCATTTTGGGTTCATCGCATCTCTGGTTTTGCACTAGCGATTTTTCTTCCGATTCACTTTACCTTGCTGGCACAAGCATTGCACGGCGCCAAGGGTTTGGATGAAGGCTTGGTCTGGACGCAAAACCCTTTGATCAAAATTGCCGAGTGGGGCTTGGTGTCGCTTTTGGCGCTGCACTTAGCTGGCGGTGTTCGCCTTTTACTGATTGAGTTTGCCCCTTGGCGGGGGTTACGTGGCGCATGGGTTGCGGGCGCATTTGGTTTTGCACTTGCTACCGGATTGGCATTCGCTTTATCCTTAATTGGCTAAACCATTCTTCTGAAATAGCTACGCTTAAAAACACTTTTTACCAAGGAGACTATATGAACAACTCGCTTAACCGTCGTCACTTACTCGCTATCTCTGCGTCATTCGGTGCCGCATTGGCTTTGCCATCGGCACACGCTCAAAGCTGGCCAGGCAAACCTGTTCGGCTGATTGTGCCGTTTGCTGCCGGCGGTAGTACCGATGTACTGGCCCGGATGCTCGGTCAAAAACTTGGCGAACTGTGGGGTCAGCCTGTGTTGATAGACAACCGAGCTGGCGCTGGTGGCAACATCGGCACAGACATCGTTGCCAAAGCCGCACCAGATGGCTACACATTGGTGTTTGCTTCCGGCAGTATCACCATCAATCCAGCGATTTACGCCACCATGCCTTTTGACACCATGCGCGATCTCACACCTATTACCAATGTGGCCAATGGTCCGATGCTGGTGGTGGTGCAAGACAAAGCACCATGGCGCAATGTCAAGGAGTTGATTCAATATGCCAAAAGCAATCCCGGCAAAATTAATTTTGGCTCTGCGGGCATAGGCAGTCAAGTTCATCTGGCGTCCGAAAAGTTTGCTGATGCGGCCGCCATTGATATCACACATATACCCTACCGTGGCGAGGCCATTGCCTACAACGATCTGATCAGTGGGCAGGTTCAAATGGTGGTTGGTAACATCGCAGCCGCTTCTGCATTAGTTGGGCCAGGACGTCTGCGCGCTTTGGCCGTGACAGGATCATCACGTTCTGCCTTGTTGCCCGATGTGCCTACTGTTGCCGAAAGTGCGATACCAGGTTTTGAGTATGCAGGCTGGTTTGGCATACTTGGACCAGCAGGTTTGCCGCGCCCCATCGTCGACAAAATTTACCAAGACACGGTGCGTGTTATGGGCGAGAGCCAAATCAAAGGGCGCTTGTTTGTCGCCGGCATGAAGCCTATATTAAACACGCCTCAAGAATTGACCGCTCAAATGGACGCTGAGTTAAAAAGCTGGGCCCAAATTGTCAAAAGCCGCAAGGTCAAAGCCAGTTGATGCAAGTATCGCCAGAAGCAGTTGAAGAAGCTGCCAAAACACTTTACATCCGTGCGCTGAAGGTATTGCCGCCCGATATTCATGAAGGTTTTTCGCGGCTCACCCAAAGCGAGACAAATCCCACCGCGCAACGCGTGATCAACACGATGATCACCAATATCGCAGTGGCAGAGCAAACTGACAATTTGCTCTGCCAAGACACGGGCGTTCCTATTTATCACCTGCGTATTGGGCGTGATGTGAATGTAGACGGTTTTGCATTGATGCAAGCGATACGCCGTGGCTGTGAGCGCGCCACACGAGAATACCCGTTCAGAAGCTCAGTGGTTCACCCGCTGACACGGCGCAATGAGCAAACCAGTTGCGGGCTAGAAGTGCCTGTGATTCACATTGATTTTGTTGACATGCCCGGCATATTAGAAATCGAGATGGTCCCCAAAGGGCAGCGGTTCAGAAAACAACAGCTTTCTGAAAATGGCGATTCCAGCCGAAGGTATCGACGCCATCAAAACCTTTGTGGTGGATTGTGTACTCGCAGCTGGTGGCAAAACTTGTCCGCCAACGATCGTGGGTGTCGGTCTCGGTGGCACATCTGACTTGGCCATCGCTTTGGCCAAGCGCGCCGCTACCCGCGCTTTGGGCAGCCATTGTGCTGACGCAGATGGTGCCGCACTGGAGGCACAATTGTCAAAGGCAGTCAATCAACTCGGCGTAGGTCCGCAGGGGTTAGGCGGAGACAGCACGGCTTTTGCTGTGCACATCGAATTGGCGGCAACTCACATCACCATGAACCCTATCGCCGTCAACATGCAGTGTCATTCTGCACGCCGCGCACGCGCAGTATTCACCCAAGAAGGGGTCAGCTATGGCTTCTAAGCACTATGTCCTTGACATGCCCGTGACTGAGGAGCAGGTGCGTGCCTTGCGTGTAAATGACACCGTGACGCTGCGCAAGACCTTATTTGGTATTCGCGATGCGACCCAAATTCACATGTTTGACCATGGTCGCAAAACCGATTTTGATTTGCGTGGGCATGCTGTGATACACACTGCGCCAAACGTACGTCGTGTTCCCATCAGTGAGGCTTATCCAGCTGGCTATGCGCCCGTTTGCATTGGCACGACGACGTCTGACCGCATGGAGCGATTCACCCGGCCGTTGATGGAGCAGTATGGTGTGCGCTTCATTGTCGGTAAAGGTGGATTGCGTGATGCATCGCAACAGGCGTTTGCGGAGTTGGGCGGCGCTTACTTGGCGATTGTGGGCGGCACGGCGGCATTGGAAACAACTTGGATTGAACAAATTGAAGCTGTTGACATGGATGATTTGCATCCAGAATCCTTGTGGCGATTCAAGCTTCACGACTTTGGGCCCTTGTTGGTTGCAATGGACAGCCACGGTGGTAGTCTTTACCGAGAAGTGCAAGCAGTGTCAGCCGCTAACCGTGCACAAGTTTTGAAAAATCTAGGGGTCAATGCATGAGTGCAGCTGCTGTTCGTCAGGTACAAACCGACATTCTGATTCTGGGCTCCGGTGGTGCTGGTTTGTTTGCCGCGCTGCATGCGCATCAAACGGCACCACAGCTGAAGATCACCATTGCGGTCAAAGGCTTGCTTGGTAAAAGCGGCTGCACGCGGATGGTGCAAGGTGGCTACAACGTAGCGCTGGCACCCGGTGACTCTGTTGAGCGCCACTTCATGGACACTGTTGAAGGCAGCAAATGGCTGTCGGATCAAGATTTGGCTTGGTTGCTGTGCCAAACCGCCGTAGAGCGGATTCACGAACTTGAAAACGAACTGGGCTGTTTTTTTGATCGCAATCCAGATGGCACGGTGCATCAAAAAGCGTTTGCTGGACAAACTTTTGACCGAACGGTTCACAAAGGGGATTTAACCGGCATTGAAATCATCAATCGCTTGTCTGAACAAGTTTGGGCGAGGGGGATAGACCGTTTAGAAGAACACCGCGCGCTGGAATTTATTCGCAGCAAAGATGGCCAATCGCTTGCGGGTGTGTTGATGGTCGACATGCGTGATGGTGAGTTTGTGTTTGTGCAAGCGAAAGCTGTCTTGCTGGCCACCGGTGGCGGACCAACCATGTACCGCTACCACACTCCTTCAGGCGACAAAAGTTGTGACGGCATGGCAATGGCATTGCGCGCTGGTTTGTCACTGCGCGATATGGAGATGGTGCAGTTTCACCCCACCGGTTTGCTAGCAGGCGCAGACACACGCATGACCGGCACTGTTCTGGAAGAGGGCTTGCGCGGTGCGGGAGGCTATTTGGTCAACGGACTGGGTGAGCGCTTTATGCAAGCTGCGGACCCACGTGCGGAGCGCGCCACGCGAGACATCGTGTCGCGCGGCATCATTCGTGAAATGCGCGACAAGCGCACCACACCCAATGGCGGTGTTTGGCTGCAAATGGCGCACCTGGGGCCAGATCATGTGCGCAAGCAGTTCAAAGGCATGGTCGAACGTTGTGCTGACTGCGGTTTTGACTTAGCAGGCGGACAGGTTGAAGTGGTGCCAACAGCGCATTACATGATGGGCGGCCTGGTGTTTAAACCAGACTGCCAAACCGAATTGTCCGGACTGTTCGCTGCAGGCGAAGACACCGGCGGCGTGCACGGCGCCAACCGTTTGGGCGGCAATGGCGTAGCCAACTCAACTGTGTTTGGCGGCATTGCCGGTGAACGCATGGCCGCGTGGGTGATTGAAAATGGTCAATGGCACACCCACGATGAGGCAGCTGTCCAGCACAGTGTAGAGCAGCATCTGCAACCATTGGGCAAAGCTTGGCAAAGCTTGGAGCCTGTTCGTGAAGCTCTTTTTGATTGCATGTGGAATGATGTTGGCATTTTGCGAGATGCGGCTGGACTACAACGTGCGCTGCTTGAGCTAGACCGCTTGGAAAACGATTTACTTGCTTGCGGTGTTGGCCCCGCAAGTCGCACCTATAACTTAGCTTGGCACGACTGGATGAATCTGCGCAATTTGATTACGGTTAGTCGCGTGATCGCGTTGTCTGCACTCGCGCGGGAGAACTCACGCGGCGCGCACTACCGCGAAGACTTCCCCGAGTCTGGTCCCATGGAGGACTCTTACTTCTGCGTGGTACGCAACGATTCCAATGGCCAATTGCAGATGGAGCGCAAAGCAGTGCAGTTCACCCGAGTCAAACCAGGGCAAAGCTTGCTGGAAGCTTCTGCGTCGTAATACTCTATAAAATACGCCTCTAGCTGGCGTATTTGTTGCCTATATCGCTATTAACTTTATAACACAATGTTATAGCAACACGCCGCCTGGCTTCTCACCGCGTTCGTACACCACATGGGCGCGACCGACGATCAGGTTGTCCAGCGTGCCGATGTTGATCAAGTCCTTGTTGGTATAGGGCAGCTTGTGCAACACGTAGCGCATGGCATTCAGGCGGGCGCGTTTTTTGCAGTCGGATTTGATGACCGTCCAAGGCGCATCGGCCGTGTCGGTTTCAAAAAACATGGCTTCTTTGGCCTTGGTGTAATCGTCCCACTTGTCCAAAGACGCAACGTCAATGGGGCTGAGTTTCCACTGTTTGAGCGGGTGCAATTCGCGCTCTTTGAAACGTCGGCGCTGCTCTTTGCGGCTGACCGAGAACCAAAACTTAATCAAGTGAATGCCGCTGGCAACCAGTTGGCGCTCAAACATGGGCGCTTGGTGTGTGAACTCTTGGTATTCTTTTTCAGTGCAAAAACCCATGACACGCTCAACGCCGGCACGGTTGTACCAAGAGCGGTCGAACATGACGATTTCGCCCGCCGTAGGTAGGTGCTCTACATAGCGCTGGAAATACCATTGACCGCGTTCGGTCTCCGACGGTTTCTCTAACGCCACCAAGCGCGCACCGCGTGGGTTTAAATGTTCCATGAAGCGTTTAATCGAGCCCCCTTTACCTGCCGCATCACGCCCTTCAAACAAAATCACCACACGCTGTTTGGTTTCTTTGGCCCAGCTTTGCAGCTTTAACAATTCGACTTGCAAGGCGTATTTTTGCGCCTCATAGCGTTTGCGCGACAACAGGTTTTTGTAGGGGTAGCCACCAGTGCGCCAATCGCTGGCCAGCTCTTCATCGGGGTCTATTTTGTCGCCCTTGCCCTTTTTGCCCAATAGCATATGGCGCACCGCGGCGATGTCGTCTGGTGAGCTGCCTTTTAAAAACGTTTCCAAGGTGGCGGCTTTGTCTTTGCTTTTGGCTACGATGTCTTTCAGCGCATTGAGCTGTGCGCCTTGCGCGGCGTCTTGCCTTTTGTTAATTTGATTTTGCCCCACGCCTTTGCTGGTTGTGGCGCCGCTGACATCACCCTGCTGAACCGTGCGCGGTTGGGTAGCTGTTGCACCATTAGCAACGCTGCGTTTGACCGCTGCTTTGCGGACGGGCGCACGCGCCGCTGTAGTTGTTTTGCTTGCTGTAGTTGTTGTCTTTTGAACTGCCATAGACGTCTTTCTTAGAAAAAACAAAGAAACCACTATACGCCTTTTAATCTGAAGAACTTTTGATGTTTGTCAAATTGCGCGAGCAAATAGCTAGGGGTGTTATATTCACATTCAGGTAGCAAAAAACTTAATGCCATCGGGAACAATGATGCAACGACGTCGCTTGATCAAGGGATTTTTTGGGCTTGGCCAATCCACCGTGCTGCTTGGCCTGTCGGGCTGCAGTGCTGTCAAGGCGCAGCCGCGTTTCAGCGTTACTCTGGAACAGGTGCAGCAGGTGCTGGCACCGCGTTTTCCGCGTCGCTACCCGATTGCGGGTTTGCTGGATTTGTCGGTTCAGCTACCCGCTTTGCAATTGCTACCGGCTGAAAACCGTTTGCGCGCCAATATGTTGGTAGATGCCACGGGCGCTGCCTTGCAACGCAAACAAACTGGTACTTTAGAAATGGATTTTGCGCTGCGGTATGAACCGATTGACCGCAGTATTCGTGCCACCAAATTGCGCTTTCGTCGACTCTATTTTTCGGGTTTGTTACCTGCTGCTTCGGAGTTACTGAATCGCTATGGGCAACAGATGAGCGAGCAATTGCTGAAAGAAGTGGTGCTGCACCAACTGCGCCCACAAGACACCGCCATGATGGACAATTTTGGCATGCAGCCCGACAGCATTACCGTCACTGAAACAGGCTTGGTGTTTGACTTTGCCGCCAAACAATAAGAAAAATCAACTGACCTTCATCAAGATACAAAAGCGCGTTCGATCACGTAATTACCAGCCTGACCTATGCCTTCGGAAATTTTGAAGCCCAAACCATCGAGCGTGGTGCGCAGGTCTTTGAGCATGGCAGGGCTGCCGCAAATCATGGCACGGTCGGTGGTGGGGTTGAACTTGGGCAAACCCAAATCGTTGCACATTTTGCCGCTCAAAATCATGTCGGGAATGCGACCCATGGTTTTGTAGGTTTCGCGGGTGACCAGTGGGTAGTAAAGCAGTTTTTTCGTCACATCTTCACCCAAAAATTCGTCTTGCGGCAGCTCTTTGGTGATGTAGTCGTCGTACGCCAATTCGCTGATGTAGCGCACACCGTGCACCACAATCACTTTTTCAAAACGCTCGTAGGTCGCTGGGTCGCGAATGATGCTCATGAAAGGTGCCAAGCCTGTTCCGGTTGAAAACAAAAACAAGTTTTTGCCTGACAGCAAATCGGTGATCACCAAGGTGCCGGTTGGCTTACGACCCACCAGTACCTCGTCTCCCACCTTCAAATGTTGCAAGCGCGAAGTCAACGGACCGTCCTGCACTTTGATGCTGAAGAACTCCAAATGCTCGGCGTAACTGGCGCTGGCAATACTGTAGGCACGCAGCAGTGGTTTATTGTTCACCATCAAGCCCACCATCACGAAATGACCGCTTTCAAAGCGCAAGCTGGGGCCGCGAGTGGTGGTAAACGAAAATAGAGTGTCGTTCCAGTGGTGAACAGTCAATACTTTTTCAGCTTCAAAGGCGGCCATAATGGGGGATTCCAAACAGGTTGAAGAGGCATGCTCAGCCAACAAACCTGCCGAGCGAATGCTGTATTTTACCTGTCACACCCATGCAAGACTTTGAGATGCATCAATACTCCCCCAAGTAATCAGCTTTGAGCAGATCTGGCTCACAGCCGTATCAAGGGCGCTACACTTGGGAGCATGACCGCCTCATTACCGCCCTCCAAACCAATAACAACACCTGCTGCGCCCACGTTTCGCCGCGCTGCGCCGCCAGCGTCAAAAACAGCAGCGAATGCTGCCACGAAAACGAATTCACCATCACCGGACGCCAAATCCACTACCCGCTTGAACAAACGCATGGCAGAACTGGGCATGTGTTCGCGCCGCGAGGCGGACGACTGGGTGGCCAATGGCTGGGTCAAAGTCAATGGTGTGGTGGCGACCATGGGGCAACAGGTTTTACCCACAGACAAAATTGAAGCCGACCGTATTGCCAAAGGACAGCAGGCCAATCAAATCACGATTCTGATCAACAAGCCCATGGGCTATGTCAGCAGCCAAGCCGAAGACGGGCACGAGCCTGCCGTAACTTTGTTCACCCCACAAAACCGATGGGCCGACGACAATGCGCGCTTTTTCTGGAACCACTCACAGCTGCCAGGCTTGGCACCTTGTGGCCGTTTGGACATTGATTCCGTTGGCCTTTTGGTGATGACACAAGATGGCCGCATTGCACGGCAATTGATCGGTGAAGACTCCAACATGGAAAAGGAGTATTTGGTGCGCGTTGAATATTACGGCAGCGCCGAAATTAGCAAACAAAGCACGCCCATTGCTTTGAATGTGCAAAGTGTCTTCCCGCCTGAGCTGCTGGCCAAGCTACGCTTTGGTTTGAGCTTGGACGGACAGCCTTTGCGCCGCGCACGGGTGGATTGGCAAAACCCCGAGCAATTGCGCTTTATTTTGACCGAAGGTAAAAAACGCCAAATTCGCCGTATGTGCGAACAAGTCGGTCTCAAAGTGGTGGGGCTGAAACGGGTGCGCATTGGCAATGTGGTGCTGGG
The DNA here is from genome assembly GCA_016705065.1 of Candidatus Aalborgiella aggregata. Taxonomy (GTDB): domain Bacteria; phylum Pseudomonadota; class Gammaproteobacteria; order Burkholderiales; family Burkholderiaceae_C; genus Aalborgiella; species Aalborgiella aggregata. Next base: position 364,224 of record JADIYY010000003.1, read on the forward strand.
CAATTTGCCTGTAGGCCAATGGCGCTACTTGTCACCACATGAGAAGTTTTGATGTTTTCTTGACCTACATCATAAACAGGGTGAGAGGATGGCGCATACTACCCCTTGTATATCATTTTCCTAGGAAGCAATATGAAAACCTCTTTCAATTTACGTTTGCGAACCATTGCCCTTGCTGCTGGTAGCCTACTGGCATTTCAAGCCCACGCGGCGGATGCGCTCACTGATGCGATGCAAGCGGCCTACGCACCTTACCGCGTGGCATTGTTCAAAACCAATGGCGAATCACAAGATGAATCGCAGCAAGCCATCAAACAAGCCCAAGAGGCATGGGCTAAATTGAGCAATCAATTTGCCGCGAAAGCCCCAGCTCCTTATGACCGCGATACTGCCTTGGCAACATCTTTGAGCGATGTGAGCAAAGTCTACGCCAAGGCCAGCGAACAAGTGAACGCCAAGCAATTGGCTGCCGCCCATGAAACACTGGAAGCCGCGCGCGACATCATGGCCGACATGCGCCATCGCAACAACGTGGTGGTGTTCAGCGACCACATGAACGCTTACCACAGTGAGATGGAAAAATTGTTGATTGATGGGCCAAAAATTATGACCAAAGCCCACGGTATGCATTTGCTTTCTGCACAAGCAGGTGTATTGGCTTATCTCAGCAAACGACTCACCAGCGAGGCGCCAGCTAATTTGAATGGCAATGCAGAATTTAGAAAATTGGTCATCGCTGTAGACCTGTCCATTGCCGCTTTGCAAGCCGCTTTGTTGACCGACAACTTTGATGCGGTCAAAGACGCCATGAGCAAAGTTAAAAAGCCTTACAGCCAATTGTTTCTGAAATTTGGTTAATTGAAATTACAACCATACTGCCCATCATGAGCACATTCAATCACAGCGAACTCATCAAGAACATCAGCGACAACTTGGTGCCCTTGCGTAAATCACAACCCGATGCAATGCAGGCGTTTGGGGCATTGTCAAAAGCCGCGCTGGCTGAGGGTGTGGTGAGTGCTAAACACAAAGAGCTGATTGCTTTGGCTATTGGCATCACACAACATTGCTCGGGCTGTATTGGTTTTCATGTCAAAGCCTTGATAAAGCTTGGATGCACTCGTGCTGAGCTAGACGAAATGCTCAGCGTGTGTGTGTACATGGGCGGCGGCCCTGCGCTGATGTATACAGCGGAGGCGTTAAAGGCATGGGAAGCGATGTCAGTTGCATAAGGCACTTATGAATCACGCAGCTGGATTGACGACGACGTTTTTGTTGTCAATGCTGATGTGTGTACCCATGTCGTCATGGGCGCAGAATGTGTCTTCAATCGCTTTAGACAAAGGCTGCTACAACTGCCACGGCAATCCACCACGCAAAAACACACCCAGCTTTGACCAGCTCGCAGAAACCTTAGCCAAGTACCGCGGTCAAACCAAGGTCATCGCTGATCTTGCGGAAAAGTTGCACAAGGAACATGTGTTTGGCGGCATCAAAGCACATGAACAACTGAGTCCTGAGCAAGCGCTGCTGCTTGTCACATGGATCACTGAAGGCGCCAAATAAAACGCCAACCTTTAACTGAGGCGTGGTTAGTTACACCTTGGGCTTATCGCTGTGTGAAACGTCGTAACAGTCCGCCACGTAAGTGGGTCCTTTCATCATCCACACGATGACGCAGCCCATGGTCACCAAGATGGATAAGGACCAGATGTACAAACCCAAGCCCAGCATCATGTAATCCAACTTTTGAATTTCACGTGCTAAGGCTTCTGCCGTTTTTGCAGTGATGAAGTAGCGACCTGCAAACGCCATCAGCGCCGGCAACACAATCCCTGCCACAAAAACGGTAGGCATGATGCGCAAAATACGCCACTCCAAGCCAGGCGCCGAGCGTTGGTAACCGGGGAGTTTTCTGAGCCAATCCATAATGGTAGTATTTTAAGACTTTCATTTCGATTCCGTTTAGTATTGCGGTATCGTTGCTATTTTTTAAAGCGCTTATTACGTCTTTTTCTTTCAAGGTTCAACCCTATGTCTAACCAGCCCACTTTGCACCGCGTAGCCATCAGCAGCACAGGTATTTATATTCCTCCTCACGTCATCACCAATGCCGAATTGGTGGACACTTTTAACCGCTATGCCGATTTGCAAAATGCCGAACATGCGGCGGAAATTGCGGCTGGTACCTTCACCCCCATTGCACACTCCAGCCCCGAGTTCATTGAAAAAGCATCGGGCATTCAAAACCGCTATGTGATGGAAAAAACGGGTGTATTAGACCCCACGCGTATGCGCCCACGGTTTAAAGCACGACCAGACGACGCACTGAGCCTAATGGCAGAAATCAGTGTTGAAGCTGCTTTGGATGCGATCAAGCGTGCCGGCAATACCACGGCCGATGTGGACGCCGTGATTTGCGCCAGCGCCAACATGCAACGCGCCTACCCCGCCATGGCGATAGAAGTTCAAACGGCATTGAACATCAAAGGTTTTGGTTTTGACATGAACGTGGCATGCTCGTCAGCTACTTTTGGCATTGAGATGGCGGCGAACATGGTGAAATCATGCGCTGCGCGTGCGGTGCTGGTCATCAACCCCGAAATCACCTCGGCGCATTTGGCTTGGAAAGACCGCGACTGCCACTTTATTTTTGGCGATGTGTGCACCGCCATTTTGGTGCAGCGTTTGGACTTGGCCCCAGACGGCGCGTTTGAAATTTTGGGCACCAAATGTTTTACCCAATTCTCTAACAACATTCGCAACAATTTTGGCTTCATGTCACACGCTGAGGACCGTGATGTGGATGACCGCGATCAACTCTTTTACCAAGAGGGTCGCAAAGTGTTCAAAGAAGTGTGCCCGCTGGCTGCCGAACACATCAGCAGTCACTTGAACGAGTTTGGCTACACACCAGAGCAAACGCGCCGGTTTTGGTTACACCAAGCCAATGTGAACATGAACCAATTCGTCACTCGCAAGCTGCTGGGACGCGATCCAACGCCCGAAGAAGCACCTATCATCTTGAATGAGTTTGCCAACACCGCATCGGCTGGCTCCATCATCGCCTTCCACCGCCACCATGAAGACATTGCCGCAGGCGATGTCGGCGTGATTTGCTCGTTCGGCGCGGGTTATTCGATTGGCAGCGTGGTGGTGAAGCGAACTTAAATATATGAAAAATAGCGCTCTAGCCGGCGTATTGATTGCCTAGATTGCTATATTATTTATAGTAATTCACAAACTTCGTCCTTGTCCTGCCTCTTCATAAGTGCGCCCATCGCGGATATGGTAGATGCGTTTGAAGGTGGGAATAATTTTTTCATCATGCGTCACCACAATAATGGCCGCATGGTATTGCAACGCCATTTGGTTGAGGATGCGCATCACGCCTAAAGCGCGCTCGCTGTCCAATGGAGCGGTGGGTTCATCTGCCAAAATCACGGGTGGTCGATTGGCCAAGGCCCGTGCGATGGAGACGCGCTGTTGCTCCCCGCCTGACAGTTGTGATGGCTGTGCATTTGCGCGATGGCCAACTTCTAGTGCATCAAGTAGCTCGTGTGCACGGGCACGGGCCACTGCATTCGTTTGACCTGCCAACATGGGCAGCAAAGCAACGTTATCTGTCACATCTAAAAACGGAATCAAATATGGCGCTTGAAAAACAAAACCTATTTTGTCTCGGCGCAGTGTTCGCAGGTCTGAAATTTTCCAACCATCGTCATAAATAATCTCTTGCCCCAAAGTCATGCGCCCTGATGTTGGCTCAATAATGGCGCCCAGACATTTAAGCAAGGTGCTTTTGCCTGAACCAGACGGTCCCACCAAGCCAACGACTTCGCCAGGCGCAACATGCATGTTCACGTCTTTCAAAGCCTCTACTGCAGCGTCACCTTCACCATAGCGTTTACGCAAATTTTCGATTTTTATACCCGTGTTTTCCATCTTATTTATCCAATCGCTGCGCCAGGATCGACGCGCAGAGCGACACGAATGGCCAAAGTACTGGCCAGAGCGCATATGAGCATGGTTAATACAAAACCCAATATAGCGTCACTGGTTTCTAGCAATACAAATTTCGGAAAAGCAGGTGCCCATAGAGTGGCGGCTATTTTGCCAACCAAAAAGCCAATCACACCCAAACCTAACGCTTGCTGCAGAATCATGCTCGCTATCGTGCTGTTTTTTGTACCAATCAACTTTAGTACTGCAATTTCGCGCAACTTACCCAAGGTCATGGTGTAAATGATGAACGCAACAATGGCTGCGCTCACTATTGCCAAAATCACCAAAAACATGCCAATTTGTTTGGCTGAATTTGCAATGAGTTTCACGATCAATATTTCTTCCATCTGGTCGTGTGTATACACTTGTACGTGTTTCCACCGGCGAATACCTTCAGCAACGGATTCTGGATTGGTGTTGGATTTCACTTGAACCAACACAGCATTGACATTGTGGTTGCTGCTTTGGGCAGCTGTGACAGCTTCTAATAAACCTGGTATGCCGGGTCGATTCAAAGAAGGGTTGGCAGACGTGCGGGCGCGGTCATTCACAATGGCATCGTTATCCTTTAAGAACTGCGCCTCTTGTGCATCTGCAAGCGGAATGAACACCATGGGATCTCCACCAGATGACACCATTCTCTTGGTCAAGCCCACCACGGTGTATTCATGGCGACGAATTTTGATGCGGTCACCTACGACATATCCGGTTTTGACATCTGCCACCGCTTCGTAATGGTTGCGTGTGATTTGACGCCCAGCAATCAAATTGCCGGGCGAGCCTGCTTGACCTGCCTCTGCACCTACCACCATGGCCCGTACATCTGTTTGGTCACGTCGTACCTGCATGGTGAGATAGGTAACATTCCCAGCGCTTTCTACGCCTGGCATACCCAAGACAGAACGCACCACATCATCACGCAGGCTGGATGACTCGGCATAAGGCCCTTGCGTATCTTTTTGCACGACCCATAAGTCTGCACGACTATTCAGTAACAACGCCCGCGCATCATCCACCATGCCACGGTATACGCCGGCCATGGTCAGTGTGACGCCTATCAACAAACCTAAACCAATACCAGTAAAAACGTATTTAGGCCACGCATGCAGTATGTCGCGACCAGCAAGACTGATCATGGCTTGCTCGTCGTTTCTTTTTGCTCAATCAAGCTTTGGACAACTTGTATGCGGCTTTTTTGGTTGATCTCTTTTTCGCTGTACACAACCATCGTATCGCCCTGCTTAATTCCTTCCAGCACTTGCACTTGACCTTCTAAACTTGTCTGCCCCAAGCGCAATGGTGTAAAACTCAACTCTCCCTCTTTGTATTGCCAAGCGCCACTTTGTCCATTCACTTTTTTGATGGCTGCGTTCGGCAACAGCAATGCGGGCGCTGTGGCTGGCAATTTAAGCGTCACTTCTGCCAACTCTCCGATTGAAATCCCTTGGGGAATAGCCGCAAACGATATTTGCGCCACGCGCTCTTCCGTCACACTGTCTCCCAGTAGCTCAACACGTGCGACCGTCCCTGCTTGCACAGCACCTGGACGCGAACGCAACACGATCGCGACTGGCAAACCTAGCTCCAATCCCGCCGTACGACCCTGGTCAAAACGCGCCTTCACCCACAGATTTGCTGGATCCACCAACTTCAATACTGACTGTCCGGCTACAACGGTCGAGCCAGGTTCAGCATCGCGTGACAGTACCACCCCATTCTGTGTTGCCACTAATCTCATGTTTTGGCGCTGTTGTGCCAACGCAGCACGTTCTGCTTTTAAACGCATCAAATCCTGTTGTGCTGCTGCTAAATTCGCCTGTGCAGCACTCGCGCCTGCATCGGCAGAAATGTGTTCTTGTACTTTCGCTTCAACGGCGCCCGCACTCATGAAGTTTTGTTGTCCCAGCTCCACGTAACGCCGTGCGTTTACAGCAGCCAAGGACTTACGCGCTGCTGCGTCTGTTGTTTGAGCCTGTGCAGCGGCAATTGTGCTGTTTCCTCGTGCCAGTGAGGCATCTAACGCCAATAGTCGATTGTCCAGATCGACAGGGTCCATTTCAGCCAACAATTGACCAGCTTTCACGACATCTCCTGTATCTACCAGCACGCGCAGCACGCGACCGGCGGTAGTTGGTCCGATCAGGAAAGTGCGTCGTGCTTCCACAGTGCCAATGCCATATATCGATGGTGTAAATGATCCTTGCGCGGCTTGGTGTAGCGTGATACGCACAGGCGCCAATGGTCCTGCGCGTTGCATGATGAACACGATTGTGGCCAACAATATGACCGCAGTCAGGACCAGTGCAATTACTTTTGATGATGGTTTTTTGATTTTCATGAGGGTGTGCGCATACCACGCAAGTAAATCTCGAAGATTGCGTCCGCCTGTGTTTTCATGTTTGCCATATCGCCGCCAAGCATGGATTGCATAACCAAGCCTTGCACGATACCCATGAACAGCGTTGCAGCAGCTGATTGATCTAAGTCAGCAGTAAGCTCTTTGCGCTGTACAGCCAGCGCAAGCAATCCCGATAGAAGGCGCCTGTATGCCAGCATCAAACTGCGCACTTGTTTTTTCAGTGGCGAGTCATCTGGTTGTTGCAACTCATGAAATATCACGCGCGGGACACCAGGGTGGGCGACTACAAAGTTGACATGTGCTTCATATACTCGACGTAACGATTCCGTGGGCGTTGCCCCTTGTTCCGCTGCTTCTTGTAGCGTGCGCAGCAAATTTTCAGAGACCCAAGACAACACCGCCAGCCAGATCGCTTCTTTTGATTCGAAGTGTTTGAATAGGGCGCCTTGGCTTACCCCGACAGCTTCAGCCAGATGTGTGGTGGTGATGAATGCTGGGCTGTCATCTTTGGCCAAGCGTAAAGCGGCCAAGACAATCTCTACTTGGCGTGCTTCTGTGGGTTGTCGTGTTAGTCGGACGCTGGTTATTTGCATAGAAAAGCAATGAATGCGGTATTTAATTTGGTAAGTGACTTATTACTTACCAAGTTTACACTTTTTTTTGAGTAAGTCAAATCACAATGTGGTTTTACCTTCATCTCAATCTGGCTAAGCCAATATGATCTCAACAAAAACACCCCGACAAGATAAAAAGCAATCAGTGAAGCACCTCCGTACGACTGACGCACGTGCTGTGGTGCAACTGGCCACCGCGGCCACGCACAATGTGACACGCATTGTTGAAGGTGTGCATCAGTCTATCTGGTCCACCTTGGGCGCCCCTGCTGGAAAGACCAAAGAACAAACCCGCGGCGTGACGGGTTTTGTTTTCAAAAGCATTCATGGCATCACGCAACTGCTGGGCACGGCAGCGGATCAAGCCTTAACGCGCATAGAGTCGCTTTTACCTACTGACGTCATCGAAGCAGCCAACTCTCCGCAACGCGAAGCGGTATTGGCCGCATTGAATGGCGTGATGGGTGACCGATTGGAAGAAAGCAAGAATCCATTTGCGACGCAGATGGCACTGCACTACCAGGGCGAAATTTTAGATGCACACAGCATGACAAAAATCACTTCGCACAGCAGCAAAGTGGTTGTGCTCATCCACGGTTTGTGCATGAACGATTTGCAGTGGACAACTCTATACAGCGATGCTTTGACTGCGCATGGTTACACGCCCATTTTCTTGCGCTACAACACAGGTCTACATATTTCACAAAACGGCGCTTTGCTGTCGCAACAACTTGAAACCTTGGTGCAGAACTGGCCTGTCACCCTATCAGACCTAACCCTGTTGACACACAGCTTGGGTGGTCTGGTTTCGCGCAGCGCCGTTGCGCAAGCGCAGCATCAGAATTCGAATTGGACACACGCGTTGAAGCGCTTGATATTCTTGGGTACGCCACATCATGGCGCACCACTGGAGCGCGCTGGCAGCTGGGTCGATGTGGTATTGGGTGCCACGCCTTACAGTGCCCCCTTTAAAAAGTTAGGCCAATTGCGCAGTGCGGGCATCACCGATTTGCGTTATGGTTTTTTAACAGAGCAAGATTGGCAAGGACATGACCGCTTTCGGCGTCGCCCCGACCGTCGCACACCCACGCCTTTGCCAATAGGAGTCGCATGCTACGCCATAGCAGCCAGCATGGCATCCAAGCGCAGCCCTTTGGCAGACCGATTGATTGGCGATGGCCTTGTTCCTTTGAAAAGCGCTTTGGGGCAGCACGATGACAAAGCACTCGATTTGAACATCCCCAAATCACACCAACAGATTCTCTACAAAACAAACCACATGGCGCTTTTAAACAGCCCAGAAGTAATGCAGATTTTGTTGCAATGGATGAATACCGCTAGAGAATAGGCACAAAATCGACCTCTAGCCAGCGTATTAATTGCCTAGAGTGCTATTAAATATATAGCAGTCTGCATCGTGTCGCGCGCTTTAATCTTTGCCGCGCAAGCGATCAATTAAACCATTGAGCTCTTCTACCGAGCCAAATTGAATCGCCAGTTCGCCCATGTCTTCAAACTTGCCGTGGCGTTTGACACGTTTTTTGACGCGGATTTCGACTTGTGCAGTCAAGAGGTCAGACAATTCTTCTTCCACGCGTTTGATATCACGTGATTTTTCTTTCTTGGGTTTTGTCGCTACCAAATTGAATTCGGCGCTGAGTTTTTTCACCAAGCTTTCAGCTTCACGCACCGACATTTTTTTGGCGCTGATTTGGTTGGCTGCGCTGATTTGATTGGCGCGGTCCAAGGCCAGCAAAGCGCGGGCGTGGCCCATGTCAATGTCGCCTGCCATCAACATGGTTTGCACGGGTTCAGCCAAGTTGAGCAAGCGCATCAAGTTGCTGGCGGCAGCGCGTGAACGACCCACAGCTTGTGCGGCTTGCTCGTGCGTTAAATTGAATTCTTTGACCAAGCGCTGCAAGCCTTGTGCTTCTTCCAGCGGGTTCAGGTCTTCGCGCTGAATGTTTTCAATCAACGCCATTGCAGCAGCGGCTTCGTCCGGCACTTCGCGCACCAGCACCGGCACGCTGTCCAAGCCCGCTAATTTGGAGGCGCGAAAACGGCGTTCGCCGGCGATGATTTCGTATTTGCCTTTGTTCTCACCACTGGTTAGGCGACGCACCAGAATCGGCTGCATGATGCCTTGGGCTTTGATGCTCTCTGCCAGCTCGTACAAAGCGCCTTCGTCCATGCGTGTGCGGGGCTGGTACTGCCCTGCCACCATGTCGGTCAACATCAGCGTGCTGGGCGTGCCTGGGTTGGCCATTTCGGCTGCTTTAACGGCTGCGGCGTTCTCGTCAAATGTGGGGCCTAACAAGGCTTCTAAGCCGCGTCCTAAGCCTTTGGGTCGTTTGGTTACCATGTTTGTTTTCCGTTTAATGAAGTGATGTTTGTTGAAATGTTGATTGGATTAAAGCCTGGAGTAAGGCCCGACCTACAGGCCAGTCACCCAAACCCGATTCGGCATTGATATGGCCACGCGCACCTATGTTGATGAGGTTCGCGCCCCAATGTTGCGCCAGCATTTCTGATGCCGAGAGGCTTGAAAAAGGGTCGTCGCTGGATGCCACCACAACTGATTTGAAAAGGCAGTTTGTTCAGAACTGGCTTGCGCCAGCTGTGCATTTGTGGCGGGAAATCGGCACGCGCGGTATCGGGTGGCGCAACCAAGAGTGCGCCTGCCACATGCTTCACATTGGGCGACAAAGCGGCCCAGCTTGCCAGCAAATGACAACCCAAGCTGTGCGCCACAAAGGCAATGTTTTGATCTGGATTTTGTGACAATTGGTTTTGCACGGCATCTTCCAAACGCGTGATCCAATCACCGCGCAATGGCTGCATCCAATCGTGTTGCTCCACCACTTGGTCGCCAAACAAATTCGCCCAGCGTATTTGCCAGTGCTGTGCACCACTGCCTTGCCAGCCTGGGAGTGTGAAAATATGCGGTGTCATTTGAAACAACTATGCTATATATTTAATAGCAAGATAGGCAATAAATACGCCGGCTACAGGCTGATTTTTCATATATTTTATAAGCCTTGGCATACCCATTGACCATCACATGGTTTTGATGCGTTCAACCATTTCAGTGGCAAACTCAACAAAGGCCTGACTGCCGCGCGCCGATGGATCAAACGCCACGCCGGGCAAGCCATAACTGGGCGCTTCCGCCAAACGCACATTGCGTGGAATCACGGTGTTGAATACTTTGTCGCCAAAATGATTTTTAAGTTGCTCGCTCACCTGTTGCTGCAAGGTAATGCGCGGGTCATACATCACGCGCAAGAGGCCGATGATTTGTAAGTCGGGATTCAAATTGGCGTGTACTTGTTTGATGGTGTTGACCAAATCGGTCAGCCCTTCTAACGCAAAGTATTCGCACTGCATGGGCACAATGACGCCGTTGGCGCTGCACAAGCCGTTCAAGGTCAGCATGGACAAACTGGGTGGGCAATCAATCAGCACAAAATCATATTCATTAGCGACCGCATCAATGGCTTGTTTGATGCGCTTTTCGCGGCGCTCGACATCGACCAACTCGACCTCTGCACCAGCCAAGTCACGGTTGGCGCCTAAGATGTCAAAACTGCAACCCGCATCAATCAATTTATCGCTTTTGACGCGGGCTTCGCTGATGCTGGCGTTTTCTAGCAGCACATCGTAAATCGTCAGCTCCAAAGTGCGCTTATCGATACCCGAACCCATGGTGGCATTGCCTTGGGGGTCTAGGTCAATCATCAGCACACGCTGTCCAATTTTGGCAAGCCCTGCGGCCAAATTAACCGTGGTGGTGGTTTTGCCCACTCCCCCTTTTTGGTTTGCAACGCAAAATATCTTCGCCATATTATTTCCCTAACGCCAATTTAATACCAAACCCCAACAGAAATACACCCGCCAATTTTTGCAGGTAGCTGCTGATGTTGGGGTTGGAGCGAATGCGGCTGGCCATGTAATGTGAGATCAACACCGCTGTCAGTCCATAAAGAAAGGTCAAGAGAGCAATGGTTGCCGCCATCACCGCATAGGTGAGCAAGCCTTGTTGTTTGACTGGATCGACAAACAAGGGGAAAAATGCCATGTAAAACACGATGGCTTTTGGGTTCAACAAAGTGATCATCATGGCTTGTTTAAAGTATTGACGCGGTTGGATGTTTAGCACCGGCTTATCCCCCGGTTTGGCCAATAGCATTTTGAAGCCCAACCAAGCCAAATACGCTGCACCCATCCATTGAACCAGATTGAATGCCGTGGGGTAAGCGCTCAACAAAGCAGCCACCCCAGCCACCGCCATCCACATCAACACTTGGTCGCCCGCTATCACGCCCAAAGTAGCAGCCATGCCGCCTAACAACCCACCCTTGCTGGTAGACGTGATCAAGGCCAAATTACCAGGCCCAGGAATGGCCAAAAAGATGATGATGGCAACGACAAATGCGCCGTAATCTGCGATTCCAAACATGCTAAACAACCCAATGTGCTGAAGATACGTTTGAGTTTACGCTAGAAATGCGCCTTCCTCGGCTTTGTTATCTGTTTTTGATGGGCGATTTGCTGCCCAAGTTAATGAGTTTAGACTGCTTTTTGACGCATCCAAACCAAATGTCTTTCGGCATCCAAGCCCGGAACCCGCAAAGGTTCCACGTGAAACACCTCAATATCCGCCGACAAAGCTGCCCTTTCGGTTGCCGTATCTTTGGCTTTCATGGCCATCCAAATACCAGTGACAGGCTTAAGCGCAGCCCGCGATCCTTCCACAAAATCGGCCAAAGTGGCAAAAGCACGCGAGGTAATGATGTCGAATGGCTCGGTCAATGTTTCCACCCGAACATGTCTGGCACTCAAGTTTGATAGCTTCAACTCGGTAGCCACTTGTTGTACAAAAGCCATTTTTTTGGCAACCGCATCAATGCAGGTCACATGGATGTCTGGACAACAAATTGCAATCACCACGCCAGGCAAACCCGCACCAGAGCCAACGTCCAATAAGCGGTATAGAAATGGCGGTGTTTTGCTGAGACCTCCGCCAGCTGCAACGGGATTAGCCCCCGCATCGTGTGCCCCATCATCCTCATAGGCCAAGCCAGCCAAGCGATTGCGCAGCGGAGAAATGACCGCCAAGCTGTCCAGCAAATGGTGCGTGACCATCTCTTTGGTGTCACGGATGGCCGTCAAGTTATAGACTTTGTTCCACTTCTGAATCAGGCCAAGGTAGCCTTGCAATTGAGACGCTTGTCTGTCATTCAGCAGCAAGCCCATGTCTTCTGCGTCGCGCTTCAACCCATCAGCAAGCGCGCCCATCGTCATGCCAGCCCCGCATCTTTTACGGCCGCAGCTGGAGATTTTCCCAACGCTATTTGCTGATTCTTCTTTAGATACACCAACAACAAAGACACCGTGACTGGTGTGATGCCGGAAATCCGTGAAGCTAAACCCAGAGTTTGAGGTTTGTTTTTGGCTAGGATTTGACGTGCTTCGATGCTCAGCGCACTTACTTGGCTGTAATCCATATCTGCTGGCAATGGATAGCTTTCGTAGTGCAGAGCCTTTTCTACCTCAGCATGCTGCCTGTCAATGTACCCCGCATATTTGGCAACAATTTCGATTTGTTCAACAACCACGTCCGCCAATTCTGAGTCTGACAATGCCTCTGCCGACTTGAATTTGCCAGACTCTAAGCCCATCAGTTTGGCGTAGTCCACATCGGGCCGCTTCAGCAATTCCAACAAATTGTATTCACGCTCCAAGGGCTTTCCCAACACGCGTGTCGCTTCGCTCGCGCTGGTGTTTTTGGGGTTTATCCAGGTCGTGCGAAGGCGCTCTGTTTCACGTGAAACAGCGTCGCGCTTGCGGCTAAACGCATCCCAACGGGCATCATCAACCAAGCCCAATTGCCGCCCTACTTCGGTCAAGCGAACATCTGCGTTGTCTTCGCGAAGCTGCAGGCGGAACTCAGCCCGGCTGGTGAACATGCGGTAAGGTTCAGTCACGCCTTTGGTAATCAGGTCATCAACCAACACGCCCAAGTAAGCCTCATCGCGTCGTGGCAACCAAGCTGCCTCTTTGTAAGTGGCGCTTTTGGCTGCGCTTAATGTGACATTGCCAAAACCCATGCTGCGACATTGCAGTGCGGCGTTGATACCGGCAAACATGCCTTGCGCTGCGGCCTCTTCATAACCAGTTGTGCCATTGATTTGCCCAGCAAAAAACAATCCGCCAATGTCGCGGGTTTCAAAATTGCTTTTCAAAGAACGTGGATCAAAGTAGTCGTACTCAATCGCGTAGCCTGGACGCAAGATGTGCGCGTTCTCTAAGCCTCGCATAGAGCGAACCAAATCATACTGAATGTCGAAAGGTAAGCTCGTGCTGATACCGTTGGGGTAATACTCGTGGGTTGTCAGCCCTTCAGGCTCAAGAAAAATCTGGTGGCTTTCTTTGTCGGCAAAGCGGTTGATCTTGTCTTCGACACTGGGACAGTACCGTGGGCCAACACCTTCAATCTTGCCGGTGAACATGGGGCTTCTGTCAAAACCCGACCGAATAATCGCGTGGGTGCGTTCGTTGGTGTGCGTGATCCAGCATGGCATTTGCTGCGGGTGCATGGCAGCGCCACCATAAGCGTGCGCCATGAAACTAAAGACGGGCATGGGCGTGATGCTGCCATCGGCTTGACGCATGCCATCGCCAGGCTGCTCTTGGCATTTTGAGAAGTCAATGCTGCGCCCATCCAAACGAGGTGGCGTACCAGTTTTAAGGCGCGCCTGTGGCAACTTCAGCTCTTTGAGCCGTGCACTCAAGCTTTGCGCTGGTGGGTCTCCGGCTCGTCCAGCCGCGTAGTTATTGAGGCCCACATGAATTTTCCCATCAAGAAAAGTTCCAGCGGTGAGGACCACTGTTTTACTGCGAAAGTGTATGCCCACTTGTGTGACAACACCCACAACGCGGTCATACCCATCAATGTGCTCAACCAGCATATCATCGACTGCTTGTTGAAACAACCACAAGTTATCCTGATTCTCAAGTTTTCTGCGAATGGCGGCTTTATAAAGCACACGGTCTGCTTGAGCCCTGGTTGCGCGAACGGCTGGCCCTTTGGAGCTGTTCAAAATTCGAAACTGAATTCCCGCTTCATCTGTGGCCAAGGCCATCGCACCACCCATGGCATCCACTTCTTTGACCAAATGTCCTTTGCCAATGCCACCAATGGAGGGGTTGCAGCTCATCTGCCCAAGCGTCTCAATATTGTGAGACAGCAGCAACGTTGTACACCCCATGCGAGCACTTGCCAACGCAGCTTCGGTACCAGCATGTCCGCCACCAACGACGATGACATCAAATTCTTTGGGGTAGTTCATGGGTTTTAAGTTTGTTGGTGATTATAAATTTTCTTCTAATGCCCTTTGGATCATCCCACCAATCACAAGCAAACCTGTAATATGGATATTAATTACACGCAAAGCTTATTGTCACAGGTAACAAAAAGGCCACTTTGTCCATTTTCACGAGTGAAAGTTTAGTTTTCAGCGCTTAAAACCGCTTTTTTTACCAGATATATTAAGTATTTAATGTTGTTTACTAAAGTCTCCATTCATACAGTTGCCCATCTAGAAGCGCCCTGTACAGTCAGCTCATCAGAAATAGCATCAAGGTTGGCGAATACATTAAAGCGGGTTCATTTGCCGCTGAATGTTTTAGAAAGAATGACGGGCATTAAAGAGCGCAGGTTTTGGAGTGGCGATACTCAACCCAGCGATGTTGCCACCGAGGTAGCTGAAAAGGTAATTCAAAAATCAGGTTTATCGAAAAGTGATATTGGTGCCATTATCAGCACGTCCATCACCAAGGATTTTATTGAACCCTCCATCGCCAGCATTGTTCATGGTAATCTGAAGTTAGCGCCTGAATGCATTAATTTCGATGTGGGCAGTGCTTGTTTGGGGTTCTTAAATGGCATGCAAGTAGCAGCCAGCATGATTGAAGCTGGACTGTTGAAACATGTTCTCATCGTGTCGGGTGAAAGCGGTCATCAAGGCTTAGAGGCCACTTTGAAACGCCTAGAAAACACTAACGCAAGCGCTGAAGAGGTGCGTAGTCAGTTGGCAACCCTAACTCTGGGATCGGGTGGTGTAGCCATGGTGTTATCTCACCGAGATGCCGCCCCATCAGGACACGCCATTCAAACCATGCTGACACTTGCAGCAACCGAACACAATAGGCTATGTTGCGGTTGGCATGACAGAATGGAAACAGATGCGCCTCAATTATTAAAACAAGCCGTTATGCTCAAATCCAAAACCTTTCAACAATCACAATCAGAGTTCGGGTGGGATTTGAGCGCCTTTGATGAAATAGTCTTTCATCAAGTGGGTAAATCCTATATCAATGATGCCATCAAAACCCTGGGCATAGATGAAAGAAAAGTGTTGCGTACCTATCCAGAATATGGAAACATGGCGTCAGCATCGTTGCCATTTACTCTGTCAAAATTAGATGAATTGGGACGGCTTAAATCCGGAAACAAAATCGCCTTGGTTGGTGCCGGTAGCGGTTTAAACTCCATGGTGGTAGAAGTGCTTTGGTAGAGATTAGACAAAAATGAAACACCATACAAACGCGCCCAACAAAACATCCATGGACGAATGGATAGAGTCCGAAAGCATTCAACAAGAAATTACTTTGGTGTTGGGAACACAAACATCTGCTATTTTGGCATCGTTTGCGTTCTTTGCTTTGCTGTGGACACACAAGACATTCCCCATCTGGCTTAGTATTTTGTTGGTGCATGTATTTGTTTTTGTTATACGCGTGTGGTTTTTTAAGAAATCTAAAAAACTTTCTCCATCAGAGGCATCCCATTTTTATTTGAGCCATATCTATGTGGTTGGCATGATTGGATTGGCATGGGGTTTAACCACTTTTTTAGTCAATGATCAAACTCCGTCCAATACCGAGCTGTTGGGGTATGTGATTATTTTGGTATATGCCACCGCTTCAACCATCTATTTATCTCGTCATTTACCGTCCATGAGGTTGTTTATAGCCAGCTTTATCAGTGGATTATTGATTGCTTTCGTTGCGCGTTGGGTTGTTGATCATGATTTTTCATTTACTTTAGATCACACCATTTTGTTGTTTGTTTCTTTAATCCTAGGTTTTGTACTTTTAAGGTTTGGCGAACAATTGAACAAATCTCACATCACGACATTGACGCTTCAATTCCAAAATACAGCATTGTTAAAGTCCACCACACAAGAGCGCGACTCGGCACTAGCCGCTATTGAATCTAAAAATCGGATTTTGGCTTGTACTGCACACGATATGCGACAACCCGTATTGGCGCTGGATATCTACACCAAGTGGCTACTAGAAGACCCACACTTATCTAACGAAATCACTCCCAAAATTGCCAGCGCAACACGAGAGGTGCTTTCACAATTCAACGCCCTGTTTGATTTGGCTGAACTCAACCAAAACCAAACCGCAGTGAAGATTCAATCTGTGCATCTTAAATCTTTGGTTGAAGAGGTTTGTGTGCAACATCATGGCTTGGCGCTGAACAAAGGGTTGGAATTACGCACCTACTTGCTAGATGCTACTCTAGATACTGACCCAGTATTGTTTTCACGCTTGCTGGGTAATATCATAAGCAACGCCATTAAATATTCCAACAAAGGCGGACTCTTGGTGGCGTTAAGGCGTTATCAGCCCAAGAGACTACAAATTGAAGTTTGGGACACCGGTTTGGGCATACCTGACCATGAGCAGGGCTTGGTATTCGAGGCGTTTTACAAAAGTAAAGCACAAAC
This sequence comes from Candidatus Aalborgiella aggregata, assembly GCA_016705065.1. Taxonomy (GTDB): domain Bacteria; phylum Pseudomonadota; class Gammaproteobacteria; order Burkholderiales; family Burkholderiaceae_C; genus Aalborgiella; species Aalborgiella aggregata. Next base: position 381,005 of record JADIYY010000003.1, read on the forward strand.
TGGAACCAATGATGGTTTTGGATTGGGCTTATCCATAGTTGCTGAATTGGCACGCTTGTTGGGTTTTACGGTTACTTTACGCTCACGGGTCAATCGTGGAACCATGGTTCTGATCGATTTGAGTGCCAATAAAGTCACCCCTGCGTAAAAGGCTACTTAAATAGCAAAAGGAATTAAAAGTAATAAATTTTGTGGATAAACTTGGGATAAACTATTGTCAAACCCATATCGCAATACAGCTTATCCACAAAAACATAAAAATGACTTTTGAGCGTTCTCCCCCTTTTTCTGAAATTGATAACGAAGACCTAAGTCAGAACAGCGGCGCCAAAGCGCTTTGGGGGGCCTGCTTGGATGTGTTAGCACAAGAGTTACCTGAGCAGCAATTTAACACTTGGATAAAGCCGCTGGTTATCAAAGCCAATGATGATTTGACTCAATTTACCCTTCATGTGGCCAATCGTTTCAAGCTCGATTGGGTACGTACACAATATGCCAAGCGCATCAACACCTTACTGAGCTTGCTCTCTGGTCAGCAAATCACGATGGATTTGGCGCTCACGCCTCGAGAACCCCCTGTAAAACCCAAGCAACTTAACAACTCATCCGAGTTTGGCATTCCTTTTGGTGCTCCTACTGAATCTTTCGATATGGGGGTCAACGAGGGTGGTTTAAGCCCGAATACTGCATTGTTGAAAAACCGCCTCAACACCGCACTGACGTTTGAAAACCTGATTGAAGGTACCGCCAATCGCATGGCTCGCGCGGCCGCTATGCATATTTCTCATGCCCCCGGCCAGCTCTATAACCCATTATTTATTTATGGTGGCGTAGGTTTAGGCAAAACACATCTGATGCACGCCATTGGCAATCAATTACTGGTTGACAAACCAAATGCCAAAGTTCTCTACATCCATGCAGAACAGTTCGTCACAGATGTGGTTAAAGCCTATCAGCGCAAGGCGTTTGATGAGTTTAAAGAGCGTTACCACTCTCTGGATTTGTTGTTAATTGATGATGTTCAGTTTTTTGCCAACAAAGAACGGACGCAAGAAGAGTTTTTTAATGCCTTTGAAGCGCTGTTGGCGCGCAAATCGCATTTGGTGATGACCAGCGACACCTATCCCAAAGGTTTAACCGATATTCATGAACGCCTGGTCTCTCGCTTTGATTCAGGACTGACTGTAGCCATAGAGCCTCCCGAGCTTGAAATGCGCGTGGCGATTTTGATTAACAAGGCTCGTGCTGAAGGTGCCGAAATGCCCGAAGAGGTGGCTTTTTTTGTGGCCAAAAACGTTCGTTCTAACGTGCGCGAACTGGAAGGCGCATTGCGCAAAATCATGGCTTACTCCAGGTTCAACCAAAAAGAGATCTCCATTGCTTTGGCAAGAGAAGCATTGCGAGACCTTTTATCGATTCAAAACCGGCAAATCTCGGTTGAAAACATCCAAAAAACGGTGGCCGATTATTACAAAATCAAAATCGGTGACATGTATTCAAAAAAGCGCCCCGCGTCGATTGCAAGGCCCCGTCAAATCGCCATGTATTTGGCCAAAGAATTAACTCAGAAAAGTTTGCCTGAAATAGGTGAAATGTTTGGTGGACGCGACCATACCACCGTATTGCACGCAGTCCGAAAAATGTCTGCCGAACGCCTACAAATGACTGAGCTAAACCAACAATTGCATGTGCTAGAACAAACCTTGAAGGGCTAAGCCTGTCCACACATCCCAAACTGGTAGAAACTGGTTATAAAGGTCGAGTAAACGGTTAAAATGACACGATAAGTTTTAAGCCAAATTAACGGGTCAAATCAGGATAAAAAAGGGACAAGCATGATCGTATTGAAATCAACTCAAGAAAAGGTGCTGGGTGCACTGCAATCGGTCTCAGGAATTGTTGAAAGACGTCACACTTTACCCATCTTGGCCAATGTTCTGATTCGTAAAGTTGCCAACAAAATTCAACTCACCACCAGTGATTTAGAAATTCAAATTCGCACCAACACTGAATTTGAAGGAGATAGCGGTGACTTCACCACCACTGTTGGCGCACGCAAACTGATTGATATTTTGCGCACCATGCCAGCAGACCAAATGGTCTCAATTGAATCCAGCGCCTCCAAATTAATTCTGAAGGGTGGAAAAAGTAAATTCACTTTACAAACATTGCCCGCTGAAGATTTTCCACTGGTACAAGAATCATCTAATCTGGGGCCCGCTTTCAGTGTGCCGCAGAAAGTATTGCGTGAACTTTTAAACCAAGTTGCATTTGCAATGGCTGTTCACGATATTCGTTATTACCTCAATGGAATTTTGTTTGTTGCAGAAGGCAAACAATTGAGCATTGTGGCGACCGATGGTCATCGCTTGGCTTTCGCTACTGCTACTTTGGATGTTGAAGTGCCCAAGCAAGAAGTGATATTGCCACGCAAAACCGTGATTGAAATGCAGCGCTTGCTGAGCGACAAAGAAGGCGCCATTGAATTTCAATTTGCCAGCAACCAAGCAAAATTTCGATTCGATGGCATGGAATTTGTCACCAAGTTGGTAGAGGGTAAATTTCCAGATTACAACCGCGTCATTCCAAAGAACCACAAAAACACGATTGTTGTTGGACGTGCGCCTTTATTGGCATCTTTGCAACGTACCGCCATCTTGACCAGCGATAAGTTCAAAGGCGTGCGTTTAAATATTGAGCCAGGTACCTTGCGTATTGCTTCTAACAATGCGGAACAAGAAGAGGCTGTAGACGAGTTGGATATTGACTATGCTGGTGATGAAATTGAAATTGGTTTCAACGTCACCTACCTCATCGATGCCTTGAGCAATATGACGCAGGAGATGGTGAAGCTGGAGTTATCCGACGGCAACAGTTCTGCATTAATCACCATACCTGACAACACCACATTCAAGTATGTGGTGATGCCAATGCGCATATAGCGCTATAAACAAAATAGCACCATAGGCAATTAATAAGCTGGCTGCAGCCTTAAAACCCCCTAAATTTAGGGGGTTTGGTCATTCTAAAGATTAAGAAATTAACACCTTTTAATCCTGTTAATAAAAGTTTTATGTTTTACGTTAGAGAAATTTGAAATGACCGAAGAAATTAAATCTGTTGAAACCTCATTGGATGTTGCCACTGAACGCACGATTGGTGAGGGCGTCAACCTGGGTGATGTCAGTGGTGACAGCGCCAACTTTCAACCTACCATTGACACCAACCAAGCCGGCGCGACCGAAGCTTATGGCGAAGGCTCGATTCAAATTTTGGAAGGCTTGGAAGCCGTTCGCAAGCGTCCTGGCATGTATATTGGTGACACCTCAGATGGCACGGGTTTGCATCACTTGGTGTTTGAGGTCGTGGATAACTCCATTGACGAATCATTGGCTGGACATTGTGACGATATTTTGGTCACCATCCATACCGATAACTCGGTCTCCGTGGTCGACAACGGTCGTGGTATCCCTACCGGCGTGAAAATGGATGACAAGCACGAGCCGAAGCGCTCAGCAGCTGAAATTGCATTAACCGAGCTGCACGCTGGCGGTAAGTTTAATCAGAACAGCTACAAAGTCTCCGGTGGTTTGCATGGTGTGGGTGTCAGTTGCGTCAACGCACTGTCCACCATGTTACGCCTGACCATTCGCCGCGATGGCAAAGTACACGTCATGGAATTTTCTCGCGGCTTTGTACAAAACCGCATAGTTGAGTCGGTTGATGGTGTTGACGTTTCGCCCATGAAGGTGATTGGTGACACCGAAAAACGTGGCACCGAAGTTCACTTTTTGCCCGACACCAGCATCTTCCAACAAAACAATGATTTTCATTACGAAATTTTGAGTAAGCGCCTGCGCGAACTCAGCTTTCTGAACAATGGCGTCAAAATCCGCCTGAAAGATGAGCGCACTGGCAAAGAAGACGACTTCTCTGGTGCAGGCGGCGTCAAAGGTTTTGTGAACTTCATCAACAAAGGCAAGCAAGTGTTGAATCCCAACATCTTCCACGCCATGGGTGATCGTCAATCAGATCAAAACACCAACATTGGTGTTGAGGTGGCCATGCAATGGAACAGTGGCTACAACGAGCAAGTGCTCTGCTTCACCAACAACATCCCCCAGCGCGATGGTGGCACCCATTTAACCGGTTTGCGCGCAGCGATGACACGCGTGATAAATAAATACATTGACGATAACGAGATCGCTAAAAAAGCCAAAGTAGAAGTGACCGGTGACGATATGCGCGAAGGCTTGTGCTGCGTACTATCTGTCAAAGTACCTGAGCCAAAATTCTCCAGCCAGACCAAAGACAAGCTGGTGTCATCCGAAGTGCGCGGTCCGGTGGAAGACATTGTCAGCAAGCTTTTATTTGATTATTTACAAGAGCGCCCAGCTGATGCAAAAATAATTGTCGGCAAAATCATTGAGGCCGCACGCGCCCGTGAAGCGGCCCGTAAAGCGCGCGATATGACTCGCCGCAAAGGTGTGTTGGACGGTATGGGCTTGCCAGGTAAATTGGCCGATTGCCAAGAAAAAGATCCGGCCATGTGCGAAATCTATATTGTCGAGGGTGACTCCGCGGGCGGCTCTGCCAAACAAGGCCGTGACCGTAAATTTCAAGCGATTTTGCCTCTGCGCGGCAAGATTTTGAACGTTGAAAAAGCCCGCTACGAAAAACTCTTAACCAGTAATGAGATTTTGACGCTCATCACCGCGCTGGGTACCGGCATTGGTAAAGCCGGTGGCGCAACTGGAAATGATGACTTCAACGTCGCCAAGCTGCGTTACCACCGCATCATTATCATGACCGACGCCGACGTAGACGGCGCGCACATTCGCACCTTATTACTCACCTTTTTCTACCGTCAAATGCCTGAACTCGTTGAGCGCGGCCACATCTACATCGCGCAACCGCCTTTGTACAAAGTTAAAGCAGGTAAAGAAGAGCTCTATTTGAAAGATGCGCCTGCTTTAGATGCCTTCTTGTTACGCATCGCCATGAAAGACGCGTCCGTTTACACCGGTGGCGCAAACCCTACGACTCTGACAGGCGACACACTGAACGAATTGGCCCGTAAACACGCCTTGGCTGAAGCCGTCATTGCCCGCTTGCGCAATTTTATGGACGACGAAGCGCTGCGCGCCATTGCAGATGGTGTGGCTTTGAACTTAGACACAGTTGAAGAGGCTGAAAAATCAGCCAGTGCGCTACAAGCTTTCCTCCTCACCATTGGCAGTCACGCCGAGGTAGCGGGCGAGTTTGACGCTCGCACAGACAAACCCATTCTGCGCATCAGCCGTCGCCACCATGGCAATGTAAAAAGCAGCGTGTTAACTCAAGACTTTGTTCACGGCTCTGACTATGCAACACTATCAGAAGCCGCTAACACCTTCCGCGGCCTGTTAGGTGATGGTGCAAAAGTCATGCGCGGTGAAGGCGAGCGTCAAAAAGAAGAAAAAGTCAACGACTTCCGCATTGCCATGAAATGGCTACTGGCCGAAGCCGAGCGCACCACCAGCAGACAGCGCTACAAAGGCTTGGGTGAGATGAACCCAGCCCAACTATGGGAAACCACCATGGACCCTGCTGTACGCCGTCTCTTGCGTGTCCAAATCGATGATGCCATTGAGGCTGACCGTGTTTTCACCATGCTGATGGGCGATGAAGTTGAACCACGACGCATCTTTATTGAAACCAACGCGTTGAGGGCGGGGAATATTGATATTTAAACGCATGTCAACAAACAGTCTTGAAATTGAAAACCGTGTTGCGGTACTTGTAGATTGTGATAACACATCACCAGAAATCTTAGAGTACGCTTTACGTGTTGTTGCTCAGTTTGGACGAGTGGTTCTTCGTAGAGGTTATGGAAATCACACAACACTAACAAATAAATGGCGAGAATCTTTAGTTCGTTTGGCGTTTACACCTTGTCTACAGTTTCAATATGCACCAGGCAAAAACACATCTGATATTGCTTTGGCTTTAGATGCCTTAGAGGCTCAGTTTGACGATAGAGCGGAAACCTTTTGTTTAGTTACTAGTGATTCTGATTTTGCATATCTATGCCGCAAATTACGGGAGCGTGGAAGCATTATGTACATTGTGGGAGAAGCTAAAACCCCAGAAGCATTACGCAACGCGAGTGATCAATTTTTTGAATGGCAACCCCCTCAACCAATTATTGAACAAGTAGACAACACGTTAGATACAAAGGTGTCAGTTAGTGTAATTGAGGCGCCAAAACTAAAGCCAGAAACAGTCAAACAAGCTATTAAAAAACGACCTAAGTTTATTATCGAAGCGGTATCTTTATTGGCGGGTGATACATCAGAAGGAAAAGTTGGCTTAGGTGCTTTGGGACAATATTTAAAGCGAACCGATCCAGCTTTTTCACCAAATAGCTACGGGCATTCTGGTTTACTAGCTATGGTCGAAACGTATGATCACTTATTACTAAAAAAAGAAGATGGTGGACACTGGGTTAGTTTAAATATTAAAAAAGAAACAAACGGTGCAGATATTGATATTCTTAAAAAAAATCATTGACTTTAATAATTACTGCGAATGATCATATTAAGTTGTTTGCAATGTAAAGGGTTTGCTACGACATCGCACCATCTAGCTGATTTTAAGAATATGGTGTGTTAATAATCAATCTGTGATAAATTTAAAATAAACAGTTAAATAAATCTATAGACGGCATATTTATTACCTAATACGCTATCAAATAGATAGCATACATTAATATTTCTAGCGTTTCTCCAACATCTGTTGTTTGTTGACACAGCAGCCTGCTTAATCATTCACTATGTGCGCCATCGAACAGTCGGTTCGATCTCGCATTTTTATGATCAAGGTTTCAATCAATCAAACTATGCGGACTATCCGCGAGAAAGAAACAACCGTGAAAAATATTAAATCCTTGGGGCTTTGCAGCCTAACCGTCGTCAGTGCATTGTTTGCTGGCTCTGCTAACGCGCAAGACAGCTACTACTACGGTGGCGTAGGTGTGGGTCAATCACGCGCTATGGTGGACGATGGCGCTATTGGTGACCGTTTACGCGCCAATGGGGCACTTATGAGCAGCATCAGCGTCAATGAGAGTGATACCACCTTCAAGGGCTTTGTGGGCTATCAAATGAACCGTAACTTAGGTGTCGAAGCTGGTTATTTCAATCTCGGTAAGTCCGGCTTCACCGCAACCACACCAATCGGCAATTACAGCAACGAGCGAAATATTGATGGCGTTAATTTGGATTTGGTAGGTAAGCTGCTAATGACAGAAAAATGGTCGGCATTGGCTCGTGTTGGTGCGAACTACACAAACGTGAAAGACAACTCCGTCATTACAGGTGCGGTCAGACTCGCCAGCGGCAACACCAGTGAAAAATCTCTCAACATCCGATATGGTTTGGGTGTGCAGTATGAAGTTAACCCGTCCTTGTTTATACGCGCAGAAGCAGATTTAAACCGCATCAAGCATTCCGATGGTAGCCGTGGCAACTATTGCAACTACTCAGTCAGTGTGGTCATACCGTTTGGCCGTGTCGCTGCGAAGCCTGAAGCAGTCATGGCTCCTGTGTATGTAGCGCCTGCACCAGTTTATGTTGCGCCAGCACCCTTGGTTGTAGTAGCGCCAGCGCCTATAGCGATAATCGCACCAGAACCAACACCACACCAATACCTATGGAAGTTGCTCCAAAACGCCCTGTCAAGTAAGACCGTAATTAAAAAAAGAGAACATCGAAACCATACAAACTAATGCCACTTTTTTGTTCTCATATTCTTTTAATTCTTTTTATTAAGATAGTAGTAGTAGATAGGGGTCGTAGGTTTGTGTGGATAAGAGAATAAAGCTGTTGTAAATCAAAAGCTTGTTGTCGTGTGAAGGGTGTGTTTAAGCTTGCGCCTTTGGTGTCACGCGATTCTGGATGGTTTTTGATTTTGAAAAATAGTGTGGATAAGTGATGGGTTGTTAAATAAATATAAACAGAGTTATGCAATATGCTCTGACTGCGGTGTAAGCGATAACAAAATAAAGTTACGTTAGAATTGCCCTGCTCTAACAAAGGAGCGCTATAAAAACCGCCCATGCTTGTTTTAATTCTTGTTAGTTTCTTCAGCGCTTTAATGACGGCCATGTTTTTTATACGCTGGGGCAGAGAGCATGCAGAGCTTTATAAACAGGACATGCCACAACGATTCCATATCGGTTCTGTACCGCGTCTTGGCGGTCTTGCGATCATGGTGGGGGTGTTTTTAGGCTGGGCATTGGTAGCCGGTTCTGGCGCACTGGGATTCAATTTAAATGTCAAAGGATCGTGGCCATTGGTGTGGCCTTGGTTTGTTTTGACGCTACCAGCCGTTTTGGGTGGCGCATTTGAAGATGTCACACAACGCATCTCAGTTTTGTACCGTTTAGGTTTGACGGCGGTCTCAGCTGGCTTGGCTTGTTGGTTATTAGATATCAGCGTGGTACGTTTAGGTATTTCGTTCGTTGATAACTGGATGCTGGGCGCTCCTTATATGGGTATTGCACTGGCGGTGCTTGCTATTTGTGGTTTGCCACATGCGTTTAACATCATTGACGGCTACAACGGATTGGCGGGAACAGTCGCTGTGATGATTTGTCTGGCCATTGTTCATGTGGCGCTGCAATTGGGTGATAGGCAGCTGGCCGCGATGTTGATTTGTTTGGCTGCTGCAACAGCGGGGTTTTTAATTTGGAATTACCCACGTGGTTTGATTTTTGCGGGAGATGGCGGCGCATATTTGTGGGGAGTAGTGATTGCAGTGGCAAGCATCATGTTGGTACAGCGCCACCCAACCGTATCGCCCTGGTTTCCCATGTTGCTATTGATATACCCAGTTTGGGAAACGTTGTTTTCAATCTATCGCAAAGCGGTTCGTGGTACATCGCCCGGAGTTGCAGACGCGCTGCATTTTCATCAGTTGATATACAGGCGCATTGTGCGCAGTGTTTTTCATGACGACGCTTCGCGTCAAATGTTGATGCGCAACAATCGAACCTCTCCATGGTTGTGGAGCTTTGCTTTATTAACCATGGCACCAGCAGTTTTGTTTTGGGATAACACCTTGGTGTTGATGATATGTTGCGCGCTGTTTGTTGTTATTTATGTTTCGGCGTACATGATGCTGATTCGTTTTAAAGTACCTAACTGGTTACGCAGATAAATAAACAACTTAATAATTAGCGCTATTAACATTAATACTGCACTATTATTTTCTACTACAATGAATACTTAGTTAATACCTTAATCTTGGCCAAAGGATATATATGAGTAACTTAATCGATATTCAATCACAAATAGAAAAACTGCAAAAACAAGCAGAAAGCCTGAAGGCAAAAGAATTTAATAATACGGTTGCCGAAATACGCGCCAAAATGAAGGCGTTTGGCATCACGATTAAAGACTTGGGCTTGAAGTCATCACAAAAATCAAAGTCCGCAAAAGCCAACAAAACAAACAAAGCACGTAAATCAAAAGCTGCTGGTATACCTGTAGCAGCAAAATACAAGGGACCCAAAGGTGAAACCTGGAGTGGTCGTGGCTTGACTCCAAAATGGCTCGCTGCCTTGCTGGCGCAAGGACACAAAAAAGAAGAGTTTCTTATTTAAATGACTGACAAGAAATAGGCTCACTATTAATAATAAAACATTGGTAAATAATTAATAATCGCCTGTCACACATTCATAATGCCTAATACCAATCAAAAAACAGATATCGTCCATGCACCGCAAGACCAAGCGGATATATTAGCCAAAGCGTTACCCTTTATCCGTAAATACCACGGTAAAACCATGGTTATTAAATATGGCGGCAATGCCATGACGGACCCAGCTTTGCAAAAAGCATTTGCTGAAGATGTGGTGCTATTAAAGTTGGTTGGGATCAATCCCGTCGTGGTTCATGGTGGAGGACCACAAATTGAAACTGCGCTCAAACGGCTAGGTAAAAAAGGTGAGTTCATTCAAGGCATGCGTGTGACGGATGCTGAAACCATGGAAGTTGTTGAATGGGTGTTAGCGGGTGAGGTGCAGCAAGATATTGTCGGTTTGATCAATCAAGCGGGCGGTAAAGCGGTTGGTTTAACAGGTCGAGATGGCGGTTTGATTCGCGCACAAAAGCTAAAACTGGTAGATTTGGTAGATGCGAATAAAGAGCACGACGTGGGCCAAGTGGGCGACATCGTGAGCATTGATCCAAGCGTGGTAAAGGCATTACAAGATGACGCTTTCATTCCTGTCGTCAGCCCAATCGGTTTTGGTCTGCAAAACGAAAGTTACAACATCAATGCCGATGTGGTTGCCAGTAAATTAGCCACCGTACTGCAGGCTGAGAAACTTTTGATGTTGACCAATATTCCTGGTGTTTTAGATAAAAACAAAGAGTTACTACCCGAGCTCACCACCCGTGAAATTGATGCCCTAATTGCAGACGGCACAATTAGTGGCGGCATGATTCCGAAAATTGCTGGCGCTTTGGATGCTGCAAAAAGCGGCGTGAATGCGGTGCACATCATTGATGGGCGGGTTGCACACGCTATGCTTTTAGAAATACTGACCGAACAAGCGTTCGGCACCATGATTCGTTCGCATTAACTATATCTAAACGCGTGGCACGCTATGATTAATATAGCAGCATAGGCAATAAATACGCAAGCTATAGCTGAAATTTATATAAATTCTTGGGGTTGTTCGGAATTTAAGACGCGTTGCGTCCAATCGCTCAGCTTGCTGGTATCGGTGCGCAGTATTTGCTGTTTCACTGTCAAAATTTGGGCCGGATGCATTGAGAAGCTACGCAAGCCCATGCCCAAGAGCAATTTGGTCAGACTGGCATCACCCGCCATTTCACCACACACACTCACAGATTTGCCTTGAAGCTGGCCTTGTTCAATAGTATTCGCAATAAGGCGCAACACTGCGGGATGCAAAGGGTCATATAAGTAAGAGACAGACTCATCTGCGCGGTCAATTGCCAAGGTATATTGAATCAAGTCATTGGTCCCTAAGGACAGAAAATCAAAATACTTTAAAAAAGTGGGCAACATCAATGCTGCAGCTGGTATTTCGATCATTGCGCCAACAGGAACCACGCCGTAGGCAATGCCTTCATCATCCAATTGTTTTTTTGCTTGTGCGATTGCCGCCAAGGTTTGTTGTATCTCAGATACGGCGCAGAGCATGGGAACTAACAAATTAATTTGCCCAAAACTACTGGCTCGCAAAATGGCCCGCAACTGCGTGATAAACATATCGGGTTCAGATAAGCTCCAACGGATGGCGCGCAAACCAAGAGCTGGGTTCAAGTGAGTTTCTTGCGCTTTTTCATTTCTGTCTAGGGGCTTATCGGCACCTATATCAACCGTGCGAATGGTTACAGGCAGACCTTGCATCCCCAAAACCGCGCTTTTGTACGCGTCAAATTGTTCTTCTTCGGTGGGCAAGGCTGATAAACCCTTGGCTTCGCGTCCCATGAACAAAAACTCGCTGCGAAACAAACCAACCCCCACGACACCAGCATTCAATGCAGCAGCAGCATCTTCGGGTTGTTCAATGTTGGCAAGCAGCTCAATTTTTTGACCATCCAATGTGATTGCGGCTGTGTTGCGAAGGCGCGCGAGTCGCGTTCTTTCTAGTTCGCCTTGTCGCTTTTTGAAGTTGTATTCAGCCAAAATAATGGGGCTGGGGTCAACAATCACAACACCAGCATCGCCATCGATAATGACCCAATCGTCTTGACGGATGAGTTGACTCGCCGTTCTCGCGCCCACCACAGCTGGGATATTCATGCTGCGAGCCACAATTGCTGTGTGTGACGTTTTTCCACCCACGTCGGTTGCAAAACCAGCAAAGACACTTTGCTTAAACTGCAACATGTCCGCAGGCGATAAGTCATGTGCGATCAATACCAAAGGCACATCAACCGTATCACCCAATAGCAGATCTTGTTGCGGGTGTTGGTGTTTATCTCGCAATGCTTGCTTTTGCGCGGTGCTGGATGTTTCTGTTTTTCCTAACTCTGCCAATGAAGCAGCAGCACCTTGCATATATCGCAGAATTCGCTCAACTACTTGCTCTAAATCCGCCTTGCGTTCTCGTAAATAGGGGTCTTCCATCTCATCAAACTGACGAGAAATAATTTCCAACTGTGTGGTTAACGCCCATTCGGCGTTGTAGTGCCGCTCAGAGATCCAGTGTCGCACACCATCCGACAACATATCATCTTGTAGCAGCATCAAATGAACATCCAGCATGGCTGCCAATTCGTGTGGCGCTTCTTTGCGCGACATTTGTGAAACACTGTGCTGCAAACGTCCTAATTCTTCAATGACGGCGTTTCTTCCCACGCGTATGCGTTCAATTTCCGACTCGACTTCGTCTGCAGCGATGAAGTAATGCGCAACATCCACACGGCTGGACGCAATTAATACAGCTCGCCCAATGGCAATACCTTGTGCAACGGCTAATCCACGTACCGAAAAAGTCATAGAAATTTAAATAAGAAACGTAAACGAACTAAAAGGTGCGCATGTTGTCCACATCATCACTCACCCTCACCAAATTTATCCTCGATCAAAGCTAAAAGTGCATTGCTAGCTTCTTGTTCTTGATCGCCATCGGTTTCCAAAGTAACTAAAGAGCCAATACCAGCGGCCAACATCATGACCCCCATAATGCTTTTGGCATTGATGCGGCGCTCCCCTTTCGACATCCAAACTTCACAAGGGAAGCTACCCGCCAATTTGGTTAATTTGGCAGAAGCGCGTGCGTGGAGACCCAATTTATTGCTGATGGTTGTATTGACCTTGATCATATGATTTCATTTTTTGGTGTTGTTGTGGTGTAACTGCAACAGACATAACGCCTTGTATGCCACCCGTAATAGCGCGAGACAGCACTGCGTCTAAAGACTCGTGTCGATAACTGATTGCGCGAAGCAGCATGGGTAGGTTTACACCAGCCACTAATTTGGTATGAACTCCGTCTGCAAGTTGTGCGGCGATGTTGCTGGGCGTCGCACCAAAAAGGTCGGTAAAAATCAAGATATTGACAGGTTTTTTTGCTTTGATGGGCGTTAAGTGCTGGTCAATTTTATTTTGAGCCAAAACCACTACTTTTTCCGGAGTATCGCTTGGCAAGATATCAAAAGCAACAATGTAATCAGATGCATCTGGAAACACATGTAAAGCGGCCTCTCTCAACGCGCTGGCCAATGGTGCATGTGCAATGATGAAAAAACTATTCATGGCCTAATTATCAGGCTTAATCCTATTCACAAAACAGTTTCAACAAAAATCAAAAGTGATAGCATAAAACCTAAGCAAGATAAGCGGTTTGTGCTATAAAACCAAGCAGCAAACTATTCAAATGCGGTTTGTTTAGATTGACATAGCTGTTTGCCGTTGGATTTAAAAAGCGCACTGTGCCCAAATTTCTTACATATGTGTGACTTATTTAGCAAAAATAAGCCAATTTAAATCAACAACCGAAAGAAAATACTTACATTTATTGATTACGTTGCTAAAATTTACTTTAATACTAAATAACTAACTGGTTGCCTGCAGCGGTAACCGGTTTGGGCTTGGACGACATAAGGTTCTATCAAAAATGATTCGTAAACCACCGCTTTTTAAATTCATTAGCATGCACTGCCAAAAAATAAATAAGCTGATAGCAGCGTTTGCGTTTTTGTGTGCCGCAGGTACTCCGCTTTCGGCGCATGCACAAGCCTCGGCTTGTTCTGCTAATGAGATTTTACAGACCTTAACCATTCCACCAGGTTGGGTTGCCGGCAGTACAGGCCCCGTCAACTACGTTGTAGGAACGGGATTAAATGCCGTTACGGTGACATATTCTGTTGTTGGTTCACAGCCTTTTACTGGCGGTACGCCAGATCAACTAATTCACGGTGGTATTGCTGATACGGTGCGTGCGGGCCATACAACAACTGGCACCAACGTTTTATTGTCTACACAAAATTTAAGCTTCAGTCGGCCTGTCAATAAATTTCAACTTACATCGACCGATGTTGACTATATAGATGGCAATTGGCAAGATAGGATCGTTGTTTTGGCTAATGGGGGTACGGCGCCCACAAGCATGACGGGCGCAGCTACGCACACCATCAACGTCGCAACAGGCACTGCAACCGCAACAACTGAAGGTAACTGTGCCAATACAGACCCAGCGTGCAATGTGACAACAAGGTTTAATATCACTGGTATTAACAGCGTCGCACAGCAGTTTCGTACTGGTCCCTCGCATGATGGTGCTCAACAATTTGTTGGTATAGCAAACTTTGCATGGTGTGCACCTAGGCGTTCAAATATCACTTTGCAGAAAACATGGGTCAACGCCACGGTGAATAATGCGGTCACTGTCAGCGCGGCAGGCGCAACTCCCGCTTTGACCAGCTTGAATTCGGTGGCCAATACAGCGAACGAAACAGATCCTGGCGCAGTCCAAATCGTCAACGCGGGCAGCGTCCTGACCTTGGCCGAGACCTTCACCACCGGCAGCGCCGCTAACTACAACACCACACTGGCCTGTACCGGCACTAGCGGCTTGGTGGGCAGCACCTTAACGGTAGGCAGTGCAGACACTGCGATTGTTTGTACGTATACCAATACAAGGAAGATAGCAACCCTGACTAAGGCCTTCAGCCCGACCAGCATCAGTGTTGGCGGCACCAGCACACTGACCTTTACAGTGAGCAACCCAGCCGGTAACTCAGCACAAACCGTCAGCTTCACCGACACCTTGCCAGCGGGCTTGCGTGTGGCCAGTCCTTCGACTGTAGGCGGCACTTGTACTGGTGGCTCTGTCACGGCAACGGCACTGGGTCAAACCATCGTGGTTGCTAACCGCCAAGTTCCGGCTGGCACCGCCACGCCGACCACCTGTACCATCACGGTACTCGTCACCACGGCGGTCACGGCCACCACGGGAGCCTGCCCGGTTGCGAACAACACCAACGGTGCCAGCGCGATCACCGGTATCACCAATCTGACCAACGGCGTGACCGACCAGTGTTTGACGGTCAACCCCTTGACACCGACTCTGACCAAGGCCTTCAGCCCGACCAGCATCAGTGTTGGCGGCACCAGCACACTGACCTTTACAGTGAGCAACCCAGCCGGTAACTCAGCACAAACCGTCAGCTTCACCGACACCTTGCCAGCGGGCCTTGGGGACACACCTGCCACTGCGGTGGCCACCTATCCCGCACCTGTACCGGCGGGTCACGCACGCACTGGCATCCATCGCGGGCACGCCAAGTTGGGGCCGGCACAGCCACGCCGACCACCTGTACCATCTCGGTACACGTCACCACCTCGGCCACGCCCACGTAGGCGCCTGCCCAGGCACAGCGGCCAACACCAACGGTGCCAGCGAGATCACCGGTCTGAGCAACCTCACCAACGGCGTGACCAACCAGTGTTTGACCGTCACTGCCTTGACACCGACCCTGACCAAGGCCTTCAGCCCGACCAGCATCAGCATCGGCGGCACCAGCACACTGACCTTTACAGTGAGCAACCCAGCGCTGAACCCAGCACAAACCGTCAGCTTCACCGACACCTTGCCAGCGGGCTTGCGTGTGGCCAGCGCGCCTAACGTCACCAACACCTGTACCGGCGGCACGGTCACGGCGGTGGCACTGAGCGGCAGCATCGCAGTCGCGGGCACACAAGTTCGCGCCGGCACAGCCACGCCGACCACCTGTACCATCTCGGTAGACATCACCACCTCGGCCACGCCGACGGTAGGCGCTTGCCCAGGCACAGCGGCCAACACCAACGGTTCCGGCCAGATCAGCGGTCTGAGCAACCTCACCAACGGCGTGACCAACCAGTGTTTGACCGTCACTGCCTTGACACCGACCCTGACCAAGGCCTTCAGCCCGACCAGCATCAGCATCGGCGGCACCAGCACACTGACCTTTACAGTGAGCAACCCAGCGCTGAACCCAGCACAAACCGTCAGCTTCACCGACACCTTGCCAGCGGGCTTGCGTGTGGCCAGCGCGCCTAACGTCACCAACACCTGTACCGGCGGCACGGTCACGGCGGTGGCACTGAGCGGCAGCATCGCAGTCGCGGGCACACAAGTTGGCGCCGGCACAGCCACGCCGACCACCTGTACCATCTCGGTAGACATCACCACCTCGGCCACGCCGACGGTAGGCGCTTGCCCAGGCACAGCGGCCAACACCAACGGTTCCGGCCAGATCAGCGGTCTGAGCAACCTCACCAACGGCGTGACCAACCAGTGTTTGACCGTCACTGCCTTGACACCGACCCTGACCAAGGCCTTCAGCCCGACCAGCATCAGCATCGGCGGCACCAGCACACTGACCTTTACAGTGAGCAACCCAGCGCTGAACCCAGCACAAACCGTCAGCTTCACCGACACCTTGCCAGCGGGCTTGCGTGTGGCCAGCGCGCCTAACGTCACCAACACCTGTACCGGCGGCACGGTCACGGCGGTGGCACTGAGCGGCAGCATCGCAGTCGCGGGCACACAAGTTGGCGCCGGCACAGCCACGCCGACCACCTGTACCATCTCGGTAGACATCACCACCTCGGCCACGCCGACGGTAGGCGCTTGCCCAGGCACAGCGGCCAACACCAACGGTTCCGGCCAGATCAGCGGTCTGAGCAACCTCACCAACGGCGTGACCAACCAGTGTTTGACCGTCACTGCCTTGACACCGACCCTGACCAAGGCCTTCAGCCCGACCAGCATCAGCATCGGCGGCACCAGCACACTGACCTTTACAGTGAGCAACCCAGCGCTGAACCCAGCACAAACCGTCAGCTTCACCGACACCTTGCCAGCGGGCTTGCGTGTGGCCAGCGCGCCTAACGTCACCAACACCTGTACCGGCGGCACGGTCACGGCGGTGGCACTGAGCGGCAGCATCGCAGTCGCGGGCACACAAGTTGGCGCCGGCACAGCCACGCCGACCACCTGTACCATCTCGGTAGACATCACCACCTCGGCCACGCCGACGGTAGGCGCTTGCCCAGGCACAGCGGCCAACACCAACGGTTCCGGCCAGATCAGCGGTCTGAGCAACCTCACCAACGGCGTGACCAACCAGTGTTTGACCGTCACTGCCTTGACACCGACCCTGACCAAGGCCTTCAGCCCGACCAGCATCAGCATCGGCGGCACCAGCACACTGACCTTTACAGTGAGCAACCCAGCGCTGAACCCAGCACAAACCGTCAGCTTCACCGACACCTTGCCAGCGGGCTTGCGTGTGGCCAGCGCGCCTAACGTCACCAACACCTGTACCGGCGGCACGGTCACGGCGGTGGCACTGAGCGGCAGCATCGCAGTCGCGGGCACACAAGTTGGCGCCGGCACAGCCACGCCGACCACCTGTACCATCTCGGTAGACATCACCACCTCGGCCACGCCGACGGTAGGCGCTTGCCCAGGCACAGCGGCCAACACCAACGGTTCCGGCCAGATCAGCGGTCTGAGCAACCTCACCAACGGCGTGACCAACCAGTGTTTGACCGTCACTGCCTTGACACCGACCCTGACCAAGGCCTTCAGCCCGACCAGCATCAGCATCGGCGGCACCAGCACACTGACCTTTACAGTGAGCAACCCAGCGCTGAACCCAGCACAAACCGTCAGCTTCACCGACACCTTGCCAGCGGGCTTGCGTGTGGCCAGCGCGCCTAACGTCACCAACACCTGTACCGGCGGCACGGTCACGGCGGTGGCACTGAGCGGCAGCATCGCAGTCGCGGGCACACAGGTTGGCGCCGGCACAGCCACGCCGACCACCTGTACCATCTCGGTAGACATCACCACCTCGGCCACGCCGACGGTAGGCGCTTGCCCAGGCACAGCGGCCAACACCAACGGTTCCGGCCAGATCAGCGGTCTGAGCAACCTCACCAACGGCGTGACCAACCAGTGTTTGACCGTCACTGCCTTGACACCGACCCTGACCAAGGCCTTCAGCCCGACCAGCATCAGCATCGGCGGCACCAGCACACTGACCTTTACAGTGAGCAACCCAGCGCTGAACCCAGCACAAACCGTCAGCTTCACCGACACCTTGCCAGCGGGCTTGCGTGTGGCCAGCGCGCCTAACGTCACCAACACCTGTACCGGCGGCACGGTCACGGCGGTGGCACTGAGCGGCAGCATCGCAGTCGCGGGCACACAAGTTGGCGCCGGCACAGCCACGCCGACCACCTGTACCATCTCGGTAGACATCACCACCTCGGCCACGCCGACGGTAGGCGCTTGCCCAGGCACAGCGGCCAACACCAACGGTTCCGGCCAGATCAGCGGTCTGAGCAACCTCACCAACGGCGTGACCAACCAGTGTTTGACCGTCACTGCCTTGACACCGACCCTGACCAAGGCCTTCAGCCCGACCAGCATCAGCATCGGCGGCACCAGCACACTGACCTTTACAGTGAGCAACCCAGCGCTGAACCCAGCACAAACCGTCAGCTTCACCGACACCTTGCCAGCGGGCTTGCGTGTGGCCAGCGCGCCTAACGTCACCAACACCTGTACCGGCGGCACGGTCACGGCGGTGGCACTGAGCGGCAGCATCGCAGTCGCGGGCACACAAGTTGGCGCCGGCACAGCCACGCCGACCACCTGTACCATCTCGGTAGACATCACCACCTCGGCCACGCCGACGGTAGGCGCTTGCCCAGGCACAGCGGCCAACACCAACGGTTCCGGCCAGATCAGCGGTCTGAGCAACCTCACCAACGGCGTGACCAACCAGTGTTTGACCGTCACTGCCTTGACACCGACCCTGACCAAGGCCTTCAGCCCGACCAGCATCAGCATCGGCGGCACCAGCACACTGACCTTTACAGTGAGCAACCCAGCGCTGAACCCAGCACAAACCGTCAGCTTCACCGACACCTTGCCAGCGGGCTTGCGTGTGGCCAGCGCGCCTAACGTCACCAACACCTGTACCGGCGGCACGGTCACGGCGGTGGCACTGAGCGGCAGCATCGCAGTCGCGGGCACACAGTTGGCGCCGGCACAGCCACGCCGACCACCTGTACCATCTCGGTAGACATCACCACCTCGGCCACGCCGACGGTAGGCGCTTGCCCAGGCACAGCG
This sequence comes from Candidatus Aalborgiella aggregata, assembly GCA_016705065.1. GTDB lineage: Bacteria > Pseudomonadota > Gammaproteobacteria > Burkholderiales > Burkholderiaceae_C > Aalborgiella > Aalborgiella aggregata. The sequence continues at coordinate 400,164 of JADIYY010000003.1, forward strand.
GCCAACACCAACGGTTCCGGCCAGATCAGCGGTCTGAGCAACCTCACCAACGGCGTGACCAACCAGTGTTTGACCGTCACTGCCTTGACACCGACCCTGACCAAGGCCTTCAGCCCGACCAGCATCAGCATCGGCGGCACCAGCACACTGACCTTTACAGTGAGCAACCCAGCGCTGAACCCAGCACAAACCGTCAGCTTCACCGACACCTTGCCAGCGGGCTTGCGTGTGGCCAGCGCGCCTAACGTCACCAACACCTGTACCGGCGGCACGGTCACGGCGGTGGCACTGAGCGGCAGCATCGCAGTCGCGGGCACACAAGTTGGCGCCGGCACAGCCACGCCGACCACCTGTACCATCTCGGTAGACATCACCACCTCGGCCACGCCGACGGTAGGCGCTTGCCCAGGCACAGCGGCCAACACCAACGGTTCCGGCCAGATCAGCGGTCTGAGCAACCTCACCAACGGCGTGACCAACCAGTGTTTGACCGTCACTGCCTTGACACCGACCCTGACCAAGGCCTTCAGCCCGACCAGCATCAGCATCGGCGGCACCAGCACACTGACCTTTACAGTGAGCAACCCAGCGCTGAACCCAGCACAAACCGTCAGCTTCACCGACACCTTGCCAGCGGGCTTGCGTGTGGCCAGCGCGCCTAACGTCACCAACACCTGTACCGGCGGCACGGTCACGGCGGTGGCACTGAGCGGCAGCATCGCAGTCGCGGGCACACAGGTTGGCGCCGGCACAGCCACGCCGACCACCTGTACCATCTCGGTAGACATCACCACCTCGGCCACGCCGACGGTAGGCGCTTGCCCAGGCACAGCGGCCAACACCAACGGTTCCGGCCAGATCAGCGGTCTGAGCAACCTCACCAACGGCGTGACCAACCAGTGTTTGACCGTCACTGCCTTGACACCGACCCTGACCAAGGCCTTCAGCCCGACCAGCATCAGCATCGGCGGCACCAGCACACTGACCTTTACAGTGAGCAACCCAGCGCTGAACCCAGCACAAACCGTCAGCTTCACCGACACCTTGCCAGCGGGCTTGCGTGTGGCCAGCGCGCCTAACGTCACCAACACCTGTACCGGCGGCACGGTCACGGCGGTGGCACTGAGCGGCAGCATCGCAGTCGCGGGCACACAAGTTGGCGCCGGCACAGCCACGCCGACCACCTGTACCATCTCGGTAGACATCACCACCTCGGCCACGCCGACGGTAGGCGCTTGCCCAGGCACAGCGGCCAACACCAACGGTTCCGGCCAGATCAGCGGTCTGAGCAACCTCACCAACGGCGTGACCAACCAGTGTTTGACCGTCACTGCCTTGACACCGACCCTGACCAAGGCCTTCAGCCCGACCAGCATCAGCATCGGCGGCACCAGCACACTGACCTTTACAGTGAGCAACCCAGCGCTGAACCCAGCACAAACCGTCAGCTTCACCGACACCTTGCCAGCGGGCTTGCGTGTGGCCAGCGCGCCTAACGTCACCAACACCTGTACCGGCGGCACGGTCACGGCGGTGGCACTGAGCGGCAGCATCGCAGTCGCGGGCACACAAGTTGGCGCCGGCACAGCCACGCCGACCACCTGTACCATCTCGGTAGACATCACCACCTCGGCCACGCCGACGGTAGGCGCTTGCCCAGGCACAGCGGCCAACACCAACGGTTCCGGCCAGATCAGCGGTCTGAGCAACCTCACCAACGGCGTGACCAACCAGTGTTTGACCGTCACTGCCTTGACACCGACCCTGACCAAGGCCTTCAGCCCGACCAGCATCAGCATCGGCGGCACCAGCACACTGACCTTTACAGTGAGCAACCCAGCGCTGAACCCAGCACAAACCGTCAGCTTCACCGACACCTTGCCAGCGGGCTTGCGTGTGGCCAGCGCGCCTAACGTCACCAACACCTGTACCGGCGGCACGGTCACGGCGGTGGCACTGAGCGGCAGCATCGCAGTCGCGGGCACACAAGTTGGCGCCGGCACAGCCACGCCGACCACCTGTACCATCTCGGTAGACATCACCACCTCGGCCACGCCGACGGTAGGCGCTTGCCCAGGCACAGCGGCCAACACCAACGGTTCCGGCCAGATCAGCGGTCTGAGCAACCTCACCAACGGCGTGACCAACCAGTGTTTGACCGTCACTGCCTTGACACCGACCCTGACCAAGGCCTTCAGCCCGACCAGCATCAGCATCGGCGGCACCAGCACACTGACCTTTACAGTGAGCAACCCAGCGCTGAACCCAGCACAAACCGTCAGCTTCACCGACACCTTGCCAGCGGGCTTGCGTGTGGCCAGCGCGCCTAACGTCACCAACACCTGTACCGGCGGCACGGTCACGGCGGTGGCACTGAGCGGCAGCATCGCAGTCGCGGGCACACAAGTTGGCGCCGGCACAGCCACGCCGACCACCTGTACCATCTCGGTAGACATCACCACCTCGGCCACGCCGACGGTAGGCGCTTGCCCAGGCACAGCGGCCAACACCAACGGTTCCGGCCAGATCAGCGGTCTGAGCAACCTCACCAACGGCGTGACCAACCAGTGTTTGACCGTCACTGCCTTGACACCGACCCTGACCAAGGCCTTCAGCCCGACCAGCATCAGCATCGGCGGCACCAGCACACTGACCTTTACAGTGAGCAACCCAGCGCTGAACCCAGCACAAACCGTCAGCTTCACCGACACCTTGCCAGCGGGCTTGCGTGTGGCCAGCGCGCCTAACGTCACCAACACCTGTACCGGCGGCACGGTCACGGCGGTGGCACTGAGCGGCAGCATCGCAGTCGCGGGCACACAAGTTGGCGCCGGCACAGCCACGCCGACCACCTGTACCATCTCGGTAGACATCACCACCTCGGCCACGCCGACGGTAGGCGCTTGCCCAGGCACAGCGGCCAACACCAACGGTTCCGGCCAGATCAGCGGTCTGAGCAACCTCACCAACGGCGTGACCAACCAGTGTTTGACCGTCACTGCCTTGACACCGACCCTGACCAAGGCCTTCAGCCCGACCAGCATCAGCATCGGCGGCACCAGCACACTGACCTTTACAGTGAGCAACCCAGCGCTGAACCCAGCACAAACCGTCAGCTTCACCGACACCTTGCCAGCGGGCTTGCGTGTGGCCAGCGCGCCTAACGTCACCAACACCTGTACCGGCGGCACGGTCACGGCGGTGGCACTGAGCGGCAGCATCGCAGTCGCGGGCACACAAGTTGGCGCCGGCACAGCCACGCCGACCACCTGTACCATCTCGGTAGACATCACCACCTCGGCCACGCCGACGGTAGGCGCTTGCCCAGGCACAGCGGCCAACACCAACGGTTCCGGCCAGATCAGCGGTCTGAGCAACCTCACCAACGGCGTGACCAACCAGTGTTTGACCGTCACTGCCTTGACACCGACCCTGACCAAGGCCTTCAGCCCGACCAGCATCAGCATCGGCGGCACCAGCACACTGACCTTTACAGTGAGCAACCCAGCGCTGAACCCAGCACAAACCGTCAGCTTCACCGACACCTTGCCAGCGGGCTTGCGTGTGGCCAGCGCGCCTAACGTCACCAACACCTGTACCGGCGGCACGGTCACGGCGGTGGCACTGAGCGGCAGCATCGCAGTCGCGGGCACACAAGTTGGCGCCGGCACAGCCACGCCGACCACCTGTACCATCTCGGTAGACATCACCACCTCGGCCACGCCGACGGTAGGCGCTTGCCCAGGCACAGCGGCCAACACCAACGGTTCCGGCCAGATCAGCGGTCTGAGCAACCTCACCAACGGCGTGACCAACCAGTGTTTGACCGTCACTGCCTTGACACCGACCCTGACCAAGGCCTTCAGCCCGACCAGCATCAGCATCGGCGGCACCAGCACACTGACCTTTACAGTGAGCAACCCAGCGCTGAACCCAGCACAAACCGTCAGCTTCACCGACACCTTGCCAGCGGGCTTGCGTGTGGCCAGCGCGCCTAACGTCCCCAACACCTGTACCGCCGGCACGGTCACGACGGTGGCACTGAGCGGCAGCATCGCAGTCGCGGAGCAGCAGTGGGCGCGCACAGCCGACCACCTACCTCGGTAGACATCACCACCTCGGCCACGACGAGCGCTTGCCCAGGCACAGCGGCCAACACCAACGGTTCCGGCCAGATCAGCGGTCTGAGCAACCTCACCAACGGCGTGACCAACCAGTGTTTGACCGTCACTGTTTCCGACATGAGTGTGGCGATTAACGGCTTACCAGCGACCGCGGCACCGGGCGCAGTCCTGTCAGGCCCTGGTGTTAACTTGGTCTGTACCAACGTCTCGACCACGACCGCAGCGACCAACGCAACCTGTACCGCAACCGCTGGCCCCAGCGGGCGCGACCGTATCTGTTGGCGCTTGCGTGGCCAGCAGCGGTAGTGCAGCATCTTTACCGGCCGGCGCCACCCTGACCTGCCCATTGACCGTGACCATGCCAGGCACAGCCGGCGGCACCAACACGACACAGACCAGCGTTGGCATTGATGCAGCGACCAGCGCGACCAACGACAACGTTACGGGCAACAACACCACCAGCGCCACCGTGGCCCTGATTGATGCAGTGACCGACAGCCTGACCACACCGTTTGCAACTGCCGCGACCTTGAACGTGCTGACCAACGACCAAGCCAACGGCATCACGGGTGCGACACCAGCCAACGTGACCGTGACACAAACAGTAGCACCGACAGCGGGCTCGACCTTCAACCCAGCCACAGGTGACTTCAGCGTACCGAACACAGCGCCACCAGGCGTGTACACGGTGAGCTACCAAATCTGTACCAACCCAGCCGTGATTCCTGCGGCGTGCGACACCGCGACCGCCACCATCACGGGGGGCCGCTGCCGACATGAGTGTGGCGATTAACGGCTTACCAGCGACCGCGGCACCGGGCGCAGTCCTGTCGGGCCCTGGTGTTAACTTGGTCTGTACCAACGTCTCTGCCACGACCGCAGCGACCAACGCAACCTGTACCGCAGCCGCTGGCACCCCAGCGGGCGCGACCGTATCTGTTGGCGCTTGCGTGGCCAGCAGCGGTAGTGCAGCATCTTTACCGGCCGGCGCCACCCTGACCTGCCCATTGACCGTGACCATGCCAGGCACAGCCGGCGGCACCAACACGACACAGACCAGCGTTGGCATTGATGCAGCGACCAGCGCGACCAACGACAACGTTACGGGCAACAACACCACCAGCGCCACCGTGGCCCTGATTGATGCAGTGACCGACAGCCTGACCACACCGTTTGCAACTGCCGCGACCTTGAACGTGCTGACCAACGACCAAGCCACGGGCATCACGGGTGCGACACCAGCCAACGTGACCGTGACACAAACAGTAGCACCGACAGCGGGCTCGACCTTCAACCCAGCCACAGGTGACTTCAGCGTACCGAACACAGCGCCACCAGGCGTGTACACGGTGAGCTACCAAATCTGTACCAACCCAGCCGTGATTCCTGCGGCGTGCGACACTGCGACCGCCACCATCACGGTGGGAGCCGCTGCCGACATGAGTGTGGCGATTAACGGCTTACCAGCGACCGCGGCACCGGGCGCAGTCCTGTCGGGCCCTGGTGTTAACTTGGTCTGTACCAACGTCTCTGCCACGACCGCAGCGACCAACGCAACCTGTACCGCAGCCGCTGGCACCCCAGCGGGCGCGACCGTATCTGTTGGCGCTTGCGTGGCCAGCAGCGGTAGTGCAGCATCTTTACCGGCCGGCGCCACCCTGACCTGCCCATTGACCGTGACCATGCCAGGCACAGCCGGCGGCACCAACACGACACAGACCAGCGTTGGCATTGATGCAGCGACCAGCGCGACCAACGACAACGTTACGGGCAACAACACCACCAGCGCCACCGTGGCCCTGATTGATGCAGTGACCGACAGCCTGACCACACCGTTTGCAACTGCCGCGACCTTGAACGTGCTGACCAACGACCAAGCCACGGGCATCACGGGTGCGACACCAGCCAACGTGACCGTGACACAAACAGTAGCACCGACAGCGGGCTCGACCTTCAACCCAGCCACAGGTGACTTCAGCGTACCGAACACAGCGCCACCAGGCGTGTACACGGTGAGCTACCAAATCTGTACCAACCCAGCCGTGATTCCTGCGGCGTGCGACACTGCGACCGCCACCATCACGGTGGGAGCCGCTGCCGACATGAGTGTGGCGATTAACGGCTTACCAGCGACCGCGGCACCGGGCGCAGTCCTGTCGGGCCCTGGTGTTAACTTGGTCTGTACCAACGTCTCTGCCACGACCGCAGCGACCAACGCAACCTGTACCGCAGCCGCTGGCACCCCAGCGGGCGCGACCGTATCTGTTGGCGCTTGCGTGGCCAGCAGCGGTAGTGCAGCATCTTTACCGGCCGGCGCCACCCTGACCTGCCCATTGACCGTGACCATGCCAGGCACAGCCGGCGGCACCAACACGACACAGACCAGCGTTGGCATTGATGCAGCGACCAGCGCGACCAACGACAACGTTACGGGCAACAACACCACCAGCGCCACCGTGGCCCTGATTGATGCAGTGACCGACAGCCTGACCACACCGTTTGCAACTGCCGCGACCTTGAACGTGCTGACCAACGACCAAGCCACGGGCATCACGGGTGCGACACCAGCCAACGTGACCGTGACACAAACAGTAGCACCGACAGCGGGCTCGACCTTCAACCCAGCCACAGGTGACTTCAGCGTACCGAACACAGCGCCACCAGGCGTGTACACGGTGAGCTACCAAATCTGTACCAACCCAGCCGTGATTCCTGCGGCGTGCGACACTGCGACCGCCACCATCACGGTGGGAGCCGCTGCCGACATGAGTGTGGCGATTAACGGCTTACCAGCGACCGCGGCACCGGGCGCAGTCCTGTCGGGCCCTGGTGTTAACTTGGTCTGTACCAACGTCTCTGCCACGACCGCAGCGACCAACGCAACCTGTACCGCAGCCGCTGGCACCCCAGCGGGCGCGACCGTATCTGTTGGCGCTTGCGTGGCCAGCAGCGGTAGTGCAGCATCTTTACCGGCCGGCGCCACCCTGACCTGCCCATTGACCGTGACCATGCCAGGCACAGCCGGCGGCACCAACACGACACAGACCAGCGTTGGCATTGATGCAGCGACCAGCGCGACCAACGACAACGTTACGGGCAACAACACCACCAGCGCCACCGTGGCCCTGATTGATGCAGTGACCGACAGCCTGACCACACCGTTTGCAACTGCCGCGACCTTGAACGTGCTGACCAACGACCAAGCCACGGGCATCACGGGTGCGACACCAGCCAACGTGACCGTGACACAAACAGTAGCACCGACAGCGGGCTCGACCTTCAACCCAGCCACAGGTGACTTCAGCGTACCGAACACAGCGCCACCAGGCGTGTACACGGTGAGCTACCAAATCTGTACCAACCCAGCCGTGATTCCTGCGGCGTGCGACACTGCGACCGCCACCATCACGGTGGGAGCCGCTGCCGACATGAGTGTGGCGATTAACGGCTTACCAGCGACCGCGGCACCGGGCGCAGTCCTGTCGGGCCCTGGTGTTAACTTGGTCTGTACCAACGTCTCTGCCACGACCGCAGCGACCAACGCAACCTGTACCGCAGCCGCTGGCACCCCAGCGGGCGCGACCGTATCTGTTGGCGCTTGCGTGGCCAGCAGCGGTAGTGCAGCATCTTTACCGGCCGGCGCCACCCTGACCTGCCCATTGACCGTGACCATGCCAGGCACAGCCGGCGGCACCAACACGACACAGACCAGCGTTGGCATTGATGCAGCGACCAGCGCGACCAACGACAACGTTACGGGCAACAACACCACCAGCGCCACCGTGGCCCTGATTGATGCAGTGACCGACAGCCTGACCACACCGTTTGCAACTGCCGCGACCTTGAACGTGCTGACCAACGACCAAGCCACGGGCATCACGGGTGCGACACCAGCCAACGTGACCGTGACACAAACAGTAGCACCGACAGCGGGCTCGACCTTCAACCCAGCCACAGGTGACTTCAGCGTACCGAACACAGCGCCACCAGGCGTGTACACGGTGAGCTACCAAATCTGTACCAACCCAGCCGTGATTCCTGCGGCGTGCGACACTGCGACCGCCACCATCACCGTTGGGACGGCTTTGATAGATGCAATTAACGACACTGCAGTGACACTTCCTTCGACAGGCGGCACTGTGCCTAACGTCGTGGCAAACGACACGGTCTTTGGAAGCGTCACGCCAAATGCAGTGATTGGTACCAACGTGACCTTATCGGCAACATTGACAGGTGCACCAGCTGGTGTGACCATCAACACTACAACGGGCGAGATTACAGTACCCGCAGGCACGGCCCCTGGTGTGTACACGGTCGGTTACACCATATGTACTTTGCCCGCAACGCCAATACCGACATGTGATAGCGCCACGGTTGTGATTACTACTTTGGTAGCGCCAGACATGCAAGTTGTGCCGAGTACGCAATTAGAGAATCCAGTAGCTGGCGTACCTTATCCACCAGGTCAAACGATTACTTGTACAAATGCTAGTCCAGTTACAGCAGCTAATGCGTTCTGTACCGTGACAGATTTGCCTCCAGGATTGACTAGCACATGTAGCCCAGCAACGCCTGTACTGTCATTACCACCCGGAGGCTCGATTGTTTGCACAATCGGCGGCACACCAACTACGTCTGCACCAATCAATGCTAAAGTCGTTACTGGAGCCGATGGCGACACGATACCGTCCAATAATAACGGTGTCATTCTAAGTAAGCCTGCAACAGGACTACTAGTAACCAAATCTGCTAGCGCAAATCCCTTAAAGATTGATGGTAAAAACCAATACTACTCAATATCTATAGCTATTACAAATGGACCAACTCCTGCGCCAATTGTTCTAAATGATGATTTTGGAGCGGGTATTTCTACTAGTGGTCCAGTAACGATTACTGGGGGTACATTCAAGCCAGGCACTTGTGCCGCGGCATCGGGTAGTGGCGCAACTACTTTGACAGGTTGCACTATCGAAGCGGGTGTTGCTAGCATTGTTTATATAACCGTACCTATTAATATCAGTGAAGCAGCAGAAGGACCAACTGGAGGTAATAATACCGTTATCGCATCAGGCGGCGGCGATCCAACATGCCCAACCGCAGCAAATTGCATTGGTTTTACAGGCAATATTGCAGTCGAATATATCGATTTGGGCTCACTATTTATCCGTAAAGTCGTTGATAAAACAAATGCTGAAATTGGCGATGTTTTGACTTATCAAGTTACGGTACGCAGCACAAAGGTTAGAGGAGCTGCGGTCGTAAATGATAAATTACCTTTAGGCTTTAGCTTAATTAGTAAATCGGCACGTGTTTCCACTGGAGGCTCGTTCGTTGCGGCAGCAGATCCAGTTGGTGCGCCTGGTCCAAACCTTGCGTTCAGCATCAATATACCAGCGAAAAACCAAGACGTAGTTATCGAGTACAAAGTGCGGATAGGGCTTGGTGCTGATCGTGGTGATGGCGTGAACTCGGCACAAGCTTCGATGAGAAATTACAACCTTCAATCAATGATTGCGAAAGCAAAAGTTAAAGTGACTGGCGGCGTCTTTACTCGCGAAGCTTGTATCGTTGGCAAAGTCTATGCAGACTGCAATGGCAACGGCGTCCAAGACGACAAAGAGTCAGGCATTGCAGGTGTACGGTTATATATGGAGAACGGTACCACGATTACGACTGACGAAAGCGGGCAGTATAGTTTGTGTGGAGTTAGAGCTGTAACACACGTGTTAAAGATTGACAGCACATCATTGCCCGCTGGAAGCAAACTTGGCATTACAAGCAATAGAAACATGGGCGACCCCAACACTTTGTTTGTTGATGTTTTAGCTGGTCAAATTCACCAAGCTGATTTCAGGGTTGATGGTTGTAGCGCTCCGAGTGGAAGCCAAAAAGGCACGGCTAATCCGCAATCTCCTGTTGTACAACAAGGCGGCGGTGTTCAGTTTGATAGCTCTCAACCAAGCTCATTAGGACTAACACCAATACGACCCATTACTCCTGCAAAGGATGGGGAAAAGTGATGGCTTTAAATATTATTAACAATACAAGCACCACCTATAGCAAAAGAGTGTCTCAAATGGAAAAGCAGGCTAACGAATTGAACATTGCTAAAACCAAAAATTCAAAAGCAAACTTTCTTGCATTTGCCTTTTTGGGAGGGATGGCTATTGCCAACGCGCAAACAACAAATATTCCTGCTGATCAAAAGGGACAACAACAAACATCAGCGACGGATGTGCGTGCAAATTCAGCGTTTGTAAAAGCACCAACCATTGTGTACCGCCAAATGTCTGGTGAGGATTTAAGTTTACAAAATACTTTGTATGTATCTGGCATCAATGAACGGCTTTGGCGCGATAGCTTAGGTTTGACAAAAGGTAGCAAAATACTTCTAAGTGCATCATCTTCACGAGCGCCTGCAGACAATCAATCACAAATCAATGTCAAGATTGAGCTGTTTGACAGTAATGGCAAACTGATATTGAAGCCCACAAAAATCTATATAGAAACGAGTGCTGGCAGCTTCAAAACTTTTGATTCACCTTTTCATACGATTGATGCCGTTGGTGCATTGAGAAGAGTCGAGGTTAATCGTTTAGAGGTTGCAGTTACTAACGGCATTGCAGAACTGGTGCTAAAAGCGCCATCGACTCCCGGAACTGCTTTATTAAAAGCAAGCAGTGGTGATGTAGTAGTACAAGGTGAAATAAGCTTTTTGCCAGATCTGAGAAGCATGCTGGTCGTTGGTATTGTTGAGGGCGCTATCAATTTATCAAAAGCCAAAGGTCCAAGTGCAAGCGATATCAAAGAATTTGGTTTTTCAGATGCTTTAAGAAATTGGGAAAAAACCTCAACCACTGTTAGTGGGCAAAGTACAGAATATAAAACCGTAGCTGGAAGGGTTGCGTTGTTCGCTAAAGGTGCGATTAAGGGCGAATATTTGTTAACTGCTGCTATAGATACCGACAAAATAACTAGTCAAAAGTTATTTCGCGATATCGACCCAAATGCATATTACCCAGTTTATGGTGATGCTTCATCAAAGCTATACGACGCGCAAAGCGCCGATCGGTTATATGTGCGTGTCGACAAGAACAAAAGCTATCTGCTATACGGCGACTTTAATACGGCCACTGCTGATACTGCAAACAAATTATCAATCTATTCAAGGGCTTTAACAGGTGCCAAAGTACATTATGAAACCGATAGTGTGCAAGCAAATTTGTTTGTAGCAAAAACAGCTAATAAAGGTTACGTAGACGAACAACCTGCTCGTGGCATTAGTGGACCATATGCTGTAGAAAGACCAAATGCCATTGCTAACACTGAAACCGTTGAGATTGTTGTTAGAAATCGCTCACAACCGGCAGTGATCTTAAGCAGAACCAGACTTGCGCGTTACTCAGACTATGATTTTGAACCTTTTAGCGGAAGAATTTTGTTTCGCGAACCAGTTCCCTCGGTTGATGAAAATAACAATCCTGTCTATATTCGGATTTCTTACGAAGTAGAAGAAGAGTTTGGTGACAAACACTGGGTTGGTGGATTGGATGCCAAAGTTAAGATTTCTGACAACTTATCTTTTGGCGCGGCTTATGCTAAAGACAATGATAAGCAGACGCCATACGAAATTGCTGGTGCGAATATTGAAGTGAAACTGGGTAGCAAAACATACATTGTTGCCGAAGTGGCGCAAAGCAAAGGTACTAATGCGTACAACCAAAACTTTTCTTCGATTACCGAGACCAATCCCTTGGTTGCTACTGAGGGTAAAGCAGTTCGGTTAGAAATTCGTCATGAAGGCGAAGACCTGAAGGCGAGAATATATGCTACTAAATCAGACGCTGGTTTCCAAAATGCCAGCGCAGGCGTAGTTGCTGGAAGATCTGAATTGGGCGCCAACATTAACTATACCGTTTCACCAAATTTGGAACTGAGCGCCAATGTATTGAACACAAAAGATGAATCTGGCGGAATAACAGATGGTGCCAGTCGAGAGTCGGCAGGAGTAACGGCAGCCTATAAAGTCAACGACATGATTAAAGTTGAAGTTGGCGTGAACTCAGTCAAAGAGCATTTAATCAATGGGTCTGGCGGCGCAGTTAGCAATGTTGGAACTGGGCTAAATAACAGCTCTATCCCTGGCTGGGGATTCAATGGCACAGGATTGTTGGCAACGCCGTCAACCTTGCTTTCAGCTCCGAGCGAGATTCCCTCTGTCATCGACAACGAATATACAAGTGGTCGAATTAAAGTTATTGGAACTCTTTCACCTCAAGCACAACTCTATGCTGAATATGAACAAGCTCTTTCGGATGCAGATAAAAAGCGTTTTACTGTTGGAGCAGAATATAAGTTCTCTGAAAAGAGCCGCATTTATGCCAGTCACGAACTTTCAAACACATTAACCGGTGTTTATGGATTGGCAAATGATGGTACGCGCAATGCGAGCACTATCGTGGGTTTGTCATCCGGCATATCGCTTCCTTTTTTGCCAGATGGACAAGTTTATGGCGAGTTCAGAGCAGCAGGACCAGCAGGAAACAGAGACATTGCGGCAGTTGCTGGTATTCGAAATTTATGGCAATTGAGCCCTGCATTAAGCTTTACCACTGCACTTGAACGCCAACAAATTTACCAAGCCACAGGGGAAGAGCATGAAGCTACAGCCTTGAGTCTGGGCGTTGATTATCTGCACAACCCATCAAACAGAGTAACTGGTAAGTTGGAATACAGAATTTCAGACGTTCAGGAACAATGGCTGGGCACGCTTGCTTATACACGCATCTTGTCTGAAAATTGGTCCGCAATGGCGCGTGAAGCATACACTCGCAACGAAGGCCGTGGGCTCGATACATCAAAGGGCGTACAGCTGCAGAATCAACTTCAAGTGGGCTTAGCATATCGTGATGTCGCTACTGGTCGCTGGAACGCTTTGGTACGCTTAGAAAACCGAATTAACAAATCATCTATTACGGCAGATAGAAAAGACGAAGAAACTTGGATATTTAGCTTGCATGGCACGCATAAAGTTTCACGGAGTTTAAGCTTGGTTGGGCAGCTAGCGGCCAAGCATGGTTCACAAGCTACGCTAAACGACGGTAGCTATAACATTTACAGCGGTCGTTTGGCCAGTGGCCGTATTATTTGGGACATAAACGATAGATTTGATGCAAGTCTTTATGGTAGCTACGGTATAGACAATGGGCAAAGTGTAACCGGCTACGGCTTGGAATTAGGTGCTAAAGTCATTCAAAATCTTTGGTTCTCGGCGGGCTATACAAAGGGTAAATTTGCCGATGTTGACCAATTCAGTACGAATACAAGCTGGTCGGGATGGCATGCACGTCTGCGCTATAAGTTTGACGAAAACAGTCTAGGCTTGGTAACAGCACGACCAAAAGAAGAAGCCAAACCAAGTGTTGTTGTAGAACCGACAAAACCCGTTGTGACTGCCCCCGCTCCAGTGGTGACGCCAGCAGCAGTAACAATTAGTGTAGCAACTAAGTATGAAAAAATTACGCTGGCTGCAGGTGCCTTGTTTGCACATAACAAATCTGGGGTTGACCAAATCCTAGCTGAAGGTCGCGCTCAACTGAATGCTTTAGCTGCAAAACTAGGTGCTTTAAGCAACATTGAACGCATCAGCATCAGTGGTCATGCTGATATTACAAATGGCACTAAAGATGCCAACTACAACGATAAATTAAGCTTGGCACGCGCAGAATCTGTCAGAGCTTATTTGGTATCACAAGGCTTAAATAGCAACAATATCAGTGTTGCTGGTCATGGTGGAAAAAAACCAATCAAAACCGATTGTCCTATGCCAAAAGGAGCTAAAAATACACCTCAGGGTGTGGTACAAGGAAGCGCAAGTTTGGCTGTTATGAATGCTTTCCGTGCATGCTTGCAACCGAACCGTCGTGTTGAGGTTGAAATTTTTGGTGAATCAGTCGCTAAGTAATTCGAGCTAAAAATATAAGCCAGCAGTTTAACGACATAAACTGCTGGTTTTTTGTTGCCTTATGCTTGGCTAATCGGTCGCAATGTTTAGTTTATTTTAGAAAAATCAGGCTTTCGTTTTTCTAAAAACGCACCGAACGCTTCTTTTGCGGCTGGTTCATGTAGCATTCGACCAAAGCTGACAAGCTCTTCCTTCATCGTTGACTGAACGATGCCCATTTGGTTTTTCTTCATCAAACGCTTGGTTTCAATCAAAGCACTAATGGGTTTTTTAGCTAATTTTTGCGCGATTGCATTCGCCAAGTTATTGGCTTCATTGGGTGCCACCACTCGATTCACCAAGCCCACTTCAAGCGCTGCCTCTGCCATAAAAGGCTCTCCCAGTAACAATGCCTCCGCCGCACGGTGATAACCCATCATCTGTGGAACCAACCTACTGGAGGCAGCTTCTGGACATAGACCTAAATTTACGAATGGTAAAGCGAATGCCGCATTGTCGCCAGCGTATACCAAATCACAATGCATCAACATGGTTGTACCAATACCGACCGCAGGACCGCATACTGATGCAACAATTGGTTTGGTACAAGTGCTGATGTTGTGCAAAAAATCCATCGCGGGAGATTCATTTGACGTTCGTGGGCGGTGCAAAAAATCACTGATGTCATTGCCTGCGGTGAATATTGTTTCGTGACCTTGTAATACCACAACTTTCACTGAATCAGTATTTTGGGCATGCTCTATGGCATTGGCCAAAAGCGCATACATGGCTCCTGTAATTGCATTCTTTTTATCAAGACGATTGAAGGTAATGGTCATTACCCCCGCATCTTGATGCGTCAAAATATCAGACATGTTTGCTCCTAGTTGGCTAGTTATGTTTATAAATAATGAATTTAAACGCGTTCGAAAATGCCTGCAGCACCTTGACCCATACCCACACACATGGTGACCATTCCGTATTTGAGTTGCTTGCGTTGTAAAGCATGTACAACAGTTGCTGCACGAATAGCCCCAGTCGCACCAAGCGGATGACCTAATGCAATGGCACCACCCATCGGGTTAACTTTGCTCGGATCGAGTTTGAGCGTATTGAGAACAGCCAATGATTGTGCGGCAAATGCCTCATTCAGTTCGAACCAGTCGATCGCATCTTGTTTCAATCCAGCGTAACGCAACGCTGCAGGGATAGCCTCAATAGGTCCAATGCCCATGATGTGCGGTGGTACGCCTTTGCTGGCAAAGCTGACAAAACGTGCCAGCGGTTTAAGACCAAACTTTTTAACAGCACTTTCGCTGGCCAAAATCAATGCGCCTGCGCCATCAGAGGTTTGCGAACTGTTACCTGCAGTAACTGATCCGCGTGCTGCAAACACCGCTTTAAGTTTCGCCAAGCCTTCAACGCTGGTGTCGGGTCTGGCGCCTTCGTCAAGACTCAAGATTCGAGTTGTAACAGCTACCTCGCCCGTCTCAAGATTTGGAGTGCGCTCTGTCACCTCTATGGGGGTGATTTCATTGGCAAACTCACCGGCTTTCATGGCTGCAATCGCTTTCATGTGTGATTGATAAGCAAATTCATCTTGTGCATCACGGCTGACTTTCCATTGTGTTGCAACCTTTTCAGCCGTCAAACCCATGCCGTACGCTATGCCAATGTTTTCATCGTTATTGAACATGGCGGGTGACAGAGAAGGGTTGTTGCCCATCATGGGTACCATGCTCATGCTCTCTACACCTGCAGCAATCATCACGTCTGCCTCACCCACACGAATGCGGTCAGCAGCCATTTGGATAGCAGAAAGACCAGAGGCGCAAAAACGATTCACGGTGATACCGCCCACGCTGTGAGGCAGTCCTGCCAAAACAGCGCCGATACGGGCAATGTTCAAGCCTTGTGATGCTTCAGGAATGGCGCAACCACAAATTAAATCTTCAATGGCTTGCGGATCCAGTGTGGGTACTTGTGCGAGTGCGGATTGCAGCACTTTGACCAACAAATCATCTGGACGTGTGTTGCGAAAAGAGCCGCGGTGAGAGCGCCCAATCGGCGAGCGCGTGGCAGCAACAATATATGCTTCTTGTACTTGTTTCATCTTCAATTCCTTACGGGCTTGCCCGTGTTCATCATGCCCATAATGCGTTCTTGTGTTTTAGCTGTAACGAGCAAAGCGCAAAACGCTTGACGCTCAAGGGCCATTAAATATTCTTCGGTGACCAAAGTTCCTGCGTCCACATCCCCACCGCAAACTACGGAAGCAATTTTGGAGGCGATGTCAAAGTCATGCGCGCTAATGAAACCACCATCACGCATATTGACCAAGGAACCTTTGATGGTCGCAACGCCATTGCGCCCTGCGACTGCAAAGGTGCGTTTCAAAGGCGCGCGGTAGCCGCTGTTGAACATGGACTTGGCTTCGTTGATAGCAACATACAACAACTCGTCTTTATTCGGCACGATGACATCACTGTCAAGCAAGTATCCTAACTTACGAGATTCAATGGCGCTGGTTCCCACCTTGGCCATCGCAGCCGCTGTAAAACCTTCGGTTAAAAATGGAATGATGTCTTTGTTGGTGCTGCTGTTGGCATTTTCTGCAGCACGTCGTGCAATGTATGCCAAACCACCTGCACCTGGTACCAAGCCCACACCAACTTCCACTAAACCGATGTAACTTTCCATGGCAACAACGCGTTTCGCAGAGTACACCGCCATCTCGCAACCACCGCCCAAGGCCAAACCACGCACAGCAGAAATGGTAGGCACGTTGGCATAACGCAATTTGAGCATTGCTTTTTGCAGTTCGTGTTCGACTTCGTTAATGGCGCTCACGCCCGACATCATGAATGCGGGCAACATCGCTTGCAAATCGGCACCAGCAGAGAACATCTCGTCAGGCGACCAAATCACCAAGCCTTTGTAATCCTTTTCTGCCATGTCAATGGCCAAGCTCAAACCTTCGGTCACATCTGGGCTGATGGCATGCATTTTGGTTTTGATGCTGGCGATGACCACTTCGTCATCCAATGTCCATAAACGAATGGCATCATCCTCGTGCAAAGTTTTGCCAGCTGTTGTGGCGCGTGATGTGATACAACCCGCCACATCTTCGGGGAAATGTTGGCGTTGGTATACCGGCAAATTGCGACGCGGAATAAATTTGTTCGCCGATGCACTCCAAGATCCAGCCGGTGTATGCACACCACCGGCTTCAGCAACTGGTCCTTTGAAGACCCAATCGGGCAATGGCGTGTTGCACAGCGCTTTGCCTGCATCAATATCCTCTTTGATCATTTGCGCAACATTGAGCCAACCCGCTTCTTGCCACAACTCAAATGGGCCTTGTTTCATACCAAAGCCCCAGCGCATGGCCAAGTCAATGTCGCGTGCTGTTTCGGCCACATCATGCAAATGCACAGCAGAATAATGCAACTGATCGCGGATGATGGCCCACAAAAAGCGCGGTTCAGCACCTTCAGCGTTGCGCAATAATTTCAGGCGTTCAGCAGCAGGCTTTTTCAACATGCGTCCCACCACCTCGTCGGCTTTGCCGCCACCGGTCACGTACTCTTGTGCGGCAGCATCAAAACGCAAAATATCTCGACCTTGCTTTTTATAAAAACCAGCGCCTGTTTTTTGTCCTAAATTGCCCATTTCTAACAACTTGGCCAATACGCTTGGCGTGGCAAAGTTGTCGTAAAACGGATCGGTTTTGATGGACAAATTGTCTTGCAAGGTTTTGATCACGTGGTTCATGGTATCCAAGCCCACCACATCCGCCGTGCGGAAAGTGCCCGAACTGGCGCGGCCTAGTTTTTTACCCGTCAAGTCGTCTACCACATCGTAGGTCAAACCAAAATTTTCAACCTGCTTCATGGTCGCCAACATGCCAGCAATGCCAATTCGGTTGCCAATGAAGTTGGGGGTGTCGTGCGCGCGCACCACGCCTTTACCCAAGCCGCTGGTGACAAAGCTTTCCAAGTCATCCAAAATCTGCGCTTGTGTGGTGGGCGTGTTGATCAATTCCACCAAGTACATGTAGCGCGGTGGGTTGAAAAAATGGATGCCACAAAAGCGTGGTTTGATGGATTCGGGTAATGCTTCAGATAATTTCGTGATGCTCAAGCCCGATGTGTTGCTGGCCACAATGGCGTGGGGTGCCAGATGGGGTGCAATCTTGGTGTACAGGTCCAGCTTCCAGTCCATGCGTTCGGCAATGGCTTCAATCACCAAGTCACACTCGGCTAACAGGCCCATGTGCTCTTCGTAGTTGGCTTGCACAATCAGCGCCGCATCTTCAGGTACACCTAAAGGTGCGGGTTTGAGTTTCTTCAAACCTTCAACGGCTTTGTTGACGATGCCGCTTTTAGGACCTTCTTTGGCCGGCAAATCAAACAACACAACAGGTACTTTGCAGTTGACCAAATGCGCCGCAATCTGCGCACCCATCACACCGGCACCTAAAACGGCGACTTTTTTGACTTGGAATCTAGACATGTACTTTTTCTAACTTGATAAATATAGGATTACTGCACGCGCACCCATGTTTGGGTGCGGCCAATACCAAAAATTGAACCGCGCACTTCCAGTTTTTTGCCACTTTCAATGGGCGTCAAACGCAGTGTGTAGTTCTTACCGTTTTCAGGATCCAGAATTTTGCCGTCTTCCCAAACTTCTTTCTCAGCGGCTTTTTTAGCACCGCGGATAATTTCCAAGCCAACCATCGCCTTGTCTTTGCGGTCATCAGAACACTCGGTGCACTTTGCATTTTGGTCGGCCGTTTTGCGCAGCAGCTTGGTCATCTTCCCGCTTAAAACGCCAGCGGTATCGGTGATCACAATCTCGGCCTTCGCCTCTTTCGTTTTGTCATCAATCGATTGCCATGTTCCCACGGGTGTCATTTGTGCCATAGCAAAATTGCCAACCGTCAAAGCAACCAAGGCGATAGAAGTGCGAATCAACATAGGTGTCTCCTAAAAATAATGGTTAAAAATCGATAACGTTATTGATACCGAAAGGCAATGTTAAGCCAAGGCTGCATCAGTGTCCAACAACACTTTGCTGCCTGTGCGTGCGGTTTGCATCAAGGTTGTAGTCTCGGGGAACAAACGTGCAAAATAGAATCGTGCAGTTTGCAGCTTGGCCACATAAAACTGATCGGTATTGCCGTTAGCGATTTCACGCAATGCCACTTGCGCCATGCGTGCCCAGAAATAACCAAACACCATGTGTCCCACCACACGCAGGTAGTCCACTGCCGCAGCGCCTACTTCGTCTGGGTTTTGCAGGCCTTTGAAGCCCAGCTCGGTGGTGAATTTGGTAACCTTGTCGCCCAAAATAGCGATGGGTGTGATGAACTCGCTCATCTTCTCGTTTACGCCTTCTTCTTCCACCAAGGCTGCGACCAATTTGCCAAACTTTTTGAGCGTGGCTCCATTGTTGCCCAGCACTTTTCGACCCAATAAGTCCAGTGATTGAATGGTGTTAGTGCCTTCATAAATCATGTTGATTCGGTTGTCGCGCACAAACTGCTCCATGCCCCATTCTTTGATAAAGCCATGACCACCAAACACCTGCATACAGGCATTGGTAGAAATATGGCCGTTGTCGGTGATAAACGCTTTGACGATGGGCGTTAGCAGCGACAACATTTCGTCGCTGTCTTTGCGTGTTTTTTCATCCGGATGGTAATGCGATTTGTCCAGCAACACCGCGCAAAACACCGCCAATGCGCGGCCACCTTCGGCATAGGCCTTAGCAGTCAATAACATTTTGCGCACATCAGGGTGGACGATGATCGGGTCAGCCGGTTTGTCTTTGGCTTTAGGGCCAGACAGCGAACGCATTTGAATGCGGTCTTTGGCATAAGCCAGCGCATTTTGGTATGCCACCTCGGTCAAGCCCAATGATTGATTGCCCACGCCCAAGCGTGCCGCGTTCATCATCACAAACATGCCTTGCATGCCTTTGTTGGGTTGGCCCACCAGGGTGCCGTAGGCATTGTCCAAAACGATTTGTGCAGTGGCATTGCCGTGAATGCCCATTTTGTGTTCCAAGCCGCCGCAGTAAATGCCATTGCGCTCGCCGATTGAGCCATCCGCATTGACGCGAAATTTCGGCACGATGAACAAGCTCACGCCCTTGATGCCAGGAGGCGCATCGGGCAAGCGTGCCAACACCAAATGGATGATGTTGTCAGTGATATCGTGTTCACCCGCGCTGATAAAAATTTTGTTGCCGGTGATGCGGTAGCTGCCATCGGCTTGGGGTTCGGCCTTGGTGCGCATCAGGCCTAAATCGGTACCGCAATGCGGCTCGGTCAAGCACATGGTGCCCGTCCATTCGCCACTGGTCATTTTGTGCAAATAGGTTTTCTTTTGTTCGTCTGTGCCATGCGTCGCCAAAGCTGCATAGGCACCGTGCGTCAAGCCTGGGTACATGGTCCAAGCTTGGTTGGCCGAGTTCATCATCTCGTAAAAACACTGGTTCACCACCAGTGGCAAACCCTGACCGCCATACGCTGGGTCGCAAGAAAGTGCTGGCCAGCCGCCAGCGACGTATTGGTGGTAAGCCTCTTTGAAACCTTTGGGTGTTGTCACGGCGTGCGTCACTTTGTCATGCTTGCAGCCTTCTTGATCGCCACTGATGTTCAGCGGAAAAATCACCTCAGACGCAAACTTGCCGCCTTCTTCCAAAATCGCATTAATGGTCTCAACATCGGTGTCGGCAAACTGTGGAATCGCTTGCAAATCAGCGGTCACATTCAGCAGCTCGTGCATCACAAATTGCATATCACGTAAGGGTGGGGTATAGCTTGGCATGGTTCTCTCCGTTGAAAAATAGGGTCGATTAAAAGTGTGTTATTTGGATGACGGTTGTGTGGCGTAGCGCTCTAATACATGGTCAAAACCAGCTTTGGTTCGCGCTATCGTGTTGTCGTTTTTTAAAAAGCGTGCCTCGTAGTGCAAGGCCAAAATCAAGCCATGTAACTCAAAAGCGATTTGGTGTGCGTCTGACTTGGCTGACAAATGCCCCATTTCTTGCGCCTGCTCCACAGCACGCAAGACAGCGGTGAGCCAAGTTCTAACAGAACCTGCCAGTGCATCGCGCACAGGCCCAGGCCGGTCATCAAACTCCACTGCGCCACTGATGAAAATGCAGCCCGCTTGAATGTCGCCCGCTACCAAGCGCATCCACTGCTCAAACAAAGCACGCAAGCGCGGCAAGCCACGAGGCGCCGCCAGCGCGGGGTAAAACACCTCTTGTTCAAACTGGTTGAAGTACTCGCGCACCACGGATATTTGCAATTCCTCGCGTGAGCCAAAGTGCGCAAATACGCCCGACTTGCTCATGTGCGCCATCTCTGCCACCACGCCGATGCTCAAGCCCTCTAAGCCCAAATGCGTCGCCAGCCCCATGGCGGCATCCACAATGGTCGCCTTGGTTTGCTGCCCTTTGAGCATGGCGCGGCTGTCCGACCCTGCTGCAGTGCTGCTGGGTGTGTTGACTTTGCGCTTGGGCAATTTGGTCACAGTGCTCATGGTAGTTGGCGGTAAATCCGATCAAAAAGCCGATCAAAATATAAAAACGAACGGTCGTGCTATTTTGCGTGATTGTAGTAGAGATGCAAGCGCTTTGTGCGCTTTTAGAAAGATTTACCTAATTCGGGCTAAACTGCCAGCAAAACCCCTGCCGCGCATACCTAAGCAAAGCCGCTCAACGCTATATATTTAATAGCGGTCTAGGCAATCAATACGCCGGCTAGAGGTCAAAAAGACTCATAATATTCGCTCAACTTCGCTACCTGCACCCACCCATGCAACCCCGTCTACTGATAGATATCAGCACTGCCGATTTGCTCAGTATTGCCTCGCCAGCGGTTTTGGCGCAGGGCGCAGACTGCGATTTGGGTGTGTTCAAGTCGCGCCGCACAGCGTTGCCGTGTTTGTCTGCCCGTAGTGGGTTTCATGCGCTCTTGCAAACCTTGGCCTTGCCCGCGCAATCGCCCATCATCTACAGCGCCATCACCATTGAAACCATGGTCGCCATTGCGCAGGAACACCAGTTGGCCACGCACTTTGTCGATGTCGATCCTGCCACCATGCTGCCTGCGCCTGAAGCGCTGGATGCCTTGCTCACGCAAACATCGGCCAAAGTGGTCGTCATCGCGCAGTTGTACGGCTGTGTGTCCAGTTTGCAAGCGCATGCGGCGGTTTGCCAAAAGCATGGTGCGCTGTTGGTGGAAGACTGTGCCCAAGCTTTTTCGGGTGATTTTCATTTGGGCGATGCAGCTTCAGATTTTTCGCTGTTCTCCTTCGGTCCCATCAAGCGCTTCACCGCTTTGGGTGGTGGCGTCATCGTGGGGCAAGATGCCGATCGCATGCAGGCCATTGCCAACTTAATCAACACTTGGCCGCGTAAATCAGATGCGTGGTTCATACAGCGTGCGCTCAAATTTTTAGCACTCAAAATCGCGTCCATCCCATTCATCTACACCGCACTCTTGCGCAGCTTGTCGCTGCTTAACAAAGATGCCGATGCGCTCATTGGTAGCATTGCCCGTGGTTTTCAGGCTGGCCGCATCACGCCACAACTGGCACACCGTATGAGCCTGCGTCAGCAGCGTTTGTTGTCGCGCAGATTGAATAATGCCAAACACTCTGACGCACGCAGCCAGTCCGCCATGCAATCTTTGCACAGCGCACAGCAACATTTGCCGAATGTCAGCTTTCAGCGCATCGGCACCGCCGCGCAAAAAAATGCCTACTGGCTCATGCCGGTGCTGGTGGACAATCCCTCACACGTCGTGCTGCAATTGCGAAAGCGAGGCATAGATGCCACGCAGGGCGCAACGTCCATGCGCGCGTTTGGCACAAGAGCGCAATGCCCCAACGCGCACCACATCATGCAGCACGTGGTGTATTTACCAATGAAATAAAGCCCGTGGAATAATGGCCATGAAATAATCAGATTCAAAAATCGAAAGAAGTATAGAAAGCAAACATGAAATTCAAAATGGCCGAAAACTCGCTCTTTGCTATCCTCTTGCGTTCGCGCTGGTGGATCAGCTTTCTCATCTTCGCGCTCTTTTGCTTGGCATCATTCGCGCTTTTGCCGCTGCAATACGCACCCTTTGCCGCCATTGGTTCAATTCCTTTTGCTGCCATCGGCCTTATCGCTTTGAAGCGCCAATGGAGCCAACCCAGCCAAGCCAAATTGCAAGCCGAGCAAGCGCGCATCGCCAATTTGTCGTGGAAAGATTTTGCAGCCGAGCTGGAAGCCAAGTTTGTGAGCCAAGGTTACCAAGTCACACGCTTGAACAACAGCCCCGCCGATTTCAAACTCGAAAAAGCCGGCCACACCACCCTGGTAGCCGCCAAACGCTACAAAGCCGCCACCCACGGCCTAGAAGCCATCCAAGCCCTGGTCACCCAGCAACAAGCCCAAGGCGCAGACAAAGCCATGTATGTGTGCCTAGAAGAACTAACGACTCAAGCCGCCAAGTTTGCGCGGGAGCGGGGGGTTGAGGTGGGGATGCCGCAGATGTGAGCGGGCATTGATCTGGGAAAAAGGCGAGTTTTATGTTTCTATTTATCTGCCGAAGCCTAACCAAGCAGCTGGCACGCCATTGAAACTAAACAGGCAATTTACAGATTTTAAATACGCAAGGATGTCTCGATAGATGGGGTTTTTAAACGCACTACTAAGCGCACATATATATTCAACACGTATACCATGCGGCGCCATTAATTTTGAAAACTGCTTTTTTCTATAGTCAATAATGGCTAACTCCTCTTCCGCATTTGACTCCAAACCTAAAAATTTCAATTCAATAACATATAGAACTTGACTAGTCAAAAACAAAAGTGGGTTACCGTTGTTATTCCTAAAGTGTAGAAATTCATGATGGGTTTTCCAACGAAAGAAGAAGTAACGACAGAAATTTTCGACATTGAAAATATTGGCATATAGCATTCCATTTACATAGACTTTCTTTCCAGTTTTATTGCCGTTGCTGTGAATAAAACAATTCGGATAATTTCTCACTGTTGCGATAAAAACATCTTCTTGAATTAAGAGTTGATTATTCTGTTCATGTGAAACATCTGCTAAACAAAGATTCATTTTTACTTAAAGATTTACTCTAATCCTGTGCTCAGTCAAATATTTAGGTTCTGGCCGTTTGAATTGAGGCAACTTAAAAATTGAAGTGCAATGCGTTTTCCAAATAGTGATTGGATGTGAAAGAGGTGCAAATTTCCAAATTACGTTAGTATTTTCTGACAAAGCAAAGTAACCATTCTCAAACAATTTATCGTGCAATGTACAAAAACAAATAGTATTTGTTAGTAAACCTCGGGCTGCAGGATTGTCAGACCATCGTGCTATATGGCTTGTCACTAATAATCTCTCATCGTCAATTTCGCATAATGCACAGCAATTTTGATAATTGATCAAAGTGCGTCTACGTAGAGCACCCATTCCCTTTCGAATGAGCTTCGTTTGTGAATCAGTGCTGGTCGAAACATCATCAAGAAGCAATAGTCCTTTATCAATCGCATTATCTAAGAAGTCATCTGGGAGAGATTCGGATGATGCATTGATAGCAACCTGATTTAGTATGTACTCACCGCTGATATTTGAAAAAAACAAATAGCCTTCATCTCGAAGTTCTTGAAGAACGCGGCTTGTAGTTTGAGATGGTGTGCGACCTAAACTGCTGGTATCGTTGATGATGTTCTTTAATTCTTGATGTAGAAATGATTGCCGATTGATAACCGCAGTTTTGTTGTGGCGGCTGTAACGCATTAATGCGGCTTTAACTGCTTCGTTCCAAGTCATAGCCATGAGTTCACCCTTTAACTAATGTGTAACAATAAATACATAGATTTAAAGTATGTTTATATTTTGCCTTAAGAGTAAGGATTTAGGAAAGCCATAGATTACTAAATGACTGCTTTTGATGCAATATTCTATAAACCCAAGAGATAATGCTCGAATAAACATATAGCTAACATAAACATTGCCTGATTAGCTATTAAATTTATAGCATATTTCGGCCCCAAAACCTTCCCCCAAATCAGCGACAATCTAGCTTCTGGTTTTCTCTTTTCTTCTACCCTTCGCTGTCACTCACTCCCCTTGTCCGAATCTCTTTTCAATATCTTGCACGGTACGTTTGGGTATGCGGCGTTTCGGGGGCAGCAGGAGACTGTGGTTCAGCATGTGACCGATGGGGGCGATGCCTTGGTGTTGATGCCTACCGGCGGCGGCAAGTCGCTGTGTTACCAAATTCCGGCGATTGCGCGGCAGCAGGCGGGGCGGGGGGTGACGGTGGTGGTGTCGCCACTGATTGCGCTGATGCACGACCAAGTGGGCGCGCTCTTAGAAGCGGGTGTGAACGCGGCGTATTTGAATTCTTCCCTCAGTTCTGACGAAAATTTTGCGCTGGAAAAGCGGCTGATGAAGGGCGAAGTGACGCTGCTTTACGCCGCGCCCGAGCGCGTGACCAACTTGCGCTTTTTGGCGCAATTGGATTCGCTCTATGAACGCGGTTTGCTCAGCCTGTTTGCGATTGACGAAGCGCATTGCGTGAGCCAGTGGGGGCACGACTTTCGGCCTGAATACCGCGGCTTGTCGATACTGCATGAACGCTTTGCCAGCGTGCCGCGTATTGCGCTCACCGCCACGGCAGACGACATCACGCGTGCCGACATCATTGAACGGCTGCAGTTGCAAACCGCAGCCACTTTCATCAGCAGCTTTGACCGCCCGAACATTCGCTACCGGCTGGTGGAGAAAAAAGACCCCACGCAACAACTGCTGCGCTTTATCCAAAACGAACACGAGGGCGATGCTGGCATTGTCTACGCACAGTCGCGCAACAAAGTCGAAAGCCTGGCGCAAACGCTGAGCGACAACGGCGTACCCGCACTGCCCTACCACGCGGGGCTGGACGCAAAAGTGCGGCAACAGAATCAAGACCGTTTTTTGCGCGAAGACGGTTTGGTGATGGTGGCCACCATTGCCTTTGGCATGGGCATCGACAAGCCTGACGTGCGCTTTGTGGCGCATGTGGACATGCCCAAAAACATTGAAGCCTATTACCAAGAAACGGGCCGCGCCGGCCGCGATGGCGAGCCTGCCGATGCATGGATGAGCTACGGCCTGCAAGACGTGGTGAACCAGCGTCGCATGATTGACGAAAGCCCAGCGGGTGATGATTTCAAACACATCATGCGCGGCAAGCTGGACGCGCTTTTGTCGCTGGCCGAGCAAGCCGATTGCCGGCGTGGGCGCTTGCTGTCTTACTTTGGTGAATCTCTGCCCTTGAATGCCGATGGCAAATACAGATGTGGCAATTGCGACAACTGCTTGGATAAGCCAACATTGTGGGACGGCACCGATGCCGCGCGCAAATTGCTCAGCACCATTTACCGCGTGCAGCAAATGAGCGGCATCAACTTTGGTGCAGGTCACATCATGGACATTTTGCGCGGTAAAAAGACAGAAAAGGTGGCGCAGTTTGGGCACGAAACTATCAGCACCTTTGGCATTGGCGCGAGCTTGAGCGAAACGCAATTGCGTAGCGTGCTGCGCCAGCTCATTGCCACGGGTAGCCTGAATATTGATGCGACCGCGTTCAACACATTGCAGCTCAACGACGCATCGCGCGCGGTGCTGAAGGGCGATGTGAAAGTGATGTTGCGTGAGCCGTCACCGGCGCAACCCGCCAAAGCCAAAGCCGGCAAGCGCAACGGCTCAAGTACAAGTGCCAGCAAAACACACGCGCCATTAGATGCCGAAGCCGAACGCCGCTTTGCCGCCCTCAAAGCCTGGCGCTTTGAAGTCGCCCGCGAACACAACCTGCCCGCCTACGTCATCTTCCACGATGCCACCCTCATCGCCATCGCCGAGCAAAACCCAAGCGCACTGCACGAACTCGCCGACATCAGCGGCATGGGTGTGAAAAAGCTGGAAGCCTATGGCGAAGAGGTGTTGCGCGCGGTGCGACTTTAACCCGCTGCAGGCGTATACGCCAAAAATACTATATGTTTAATAGCACTCTAGGCAGAAAATACGCCGGCTAGAGCCCAATTTCTTATATATTTTCAGTGTACAAAGCCCATGCCACGCGCTTCGCGGACTTCGGTTCCAACGACCTTGTGAACTGTATGTATAATCAGTAGTGCAGTTATATCAATTCGCACAACACACATGTGTAAGGTAGCCTCAAATGACCGAATCCGAAACTTTGCAATTGCCGCGCATTGAGCATCAAATACTGATTATTCGTGGCCAGAAGGTGATGTTGGATTCCGATTTGGCTGAGCTTTATGGTGTAGAGACCAAACGGTTTAACGAGGCCATCAAGCGGAATGTTGCGCGGTTTCCTGAAGATTTTATGTTTCAACTGAGTTCAGACGAAGCTGAATCTTTAAGGTCGCAATTTGCGACCTTAGACGAGCGTACATCTACCAAAACTGGCAGAGGTCAACACCGTAAATATTTGCCATACGTTTTTACCGAACATGGATCTATCATGGCCGCTATGGTGCTGAATTCTCCCCGCGCGTTGCAGGTATCTGTGTATGTGATTCGTGCTTTTGTGCGATTACGTGAAGCATCATTGGCACATCTAGATTTAGCCAAACGGTTAGCTGAACTGGAAGAAAAAACAGAAGCGATCGATGCGCGTCAAGACAATTTCACGCAATCTACAAAGACGCAGCTCAGGCATATTTTAGATGCCCTGAACGATTTGATGACACCTGCAGCATCACCCAAACAGCCCATTGGATTTGTCCCGCTTGAAGATAAATCTATAAAATAACTGCACTCAAATGCTATATATTTAATAGCACTCTAGGCAACAAATACGCCGCCTAGAGGCCAATTTCATATATATTTCAGTGCACAAAGCCCATCCCGCGTGCTTCGCGGACTTCGGGTTTGATGCGGTGTTCGGCTTCCAGTTGGGTGAGGAATTCGTCTGCGCTGAAGCCTTCGCCTAAGATGTCGATTTGGCGTTTGACGGCGGCGAAGTCGCCGGGGCACAGCACTTCCAATTTGGCCAAACGTGCTTTGAGTTCAGACGTGAATTGGTCTGGCACCCCGTTCAATGCTTCGGTCACAAACATGGTTTCGCGCTGCTCTTTGGTGAGCGGCTTGAACTTGATTTTGAAAGTGAAGCGACGCAATGCGGCTTGGTCGATGCGGTCCAGCAAATTGGTGGTGCAGACAAAGATGCCTTTGAAGCGCTCCATGCCTTGCAGCATTTCGTTCACCTCGGTCACCTCGTAGCTGCGTTGTGCGCCACGGCGGTCTTGCAAAAAGCTGTCGGCTTCGTCCAGTAGCAGCACAGCGTTTTCGTCTTCCGCTTCTTTGAACATGGCCGCCATGTTTTGCTCGGTTTCGCCGACAAACTTGCTCATCAAATCGCTGGCTTGTTTGACGATGAGGGTTTTGCCCAGCGACTTGGCAATGTGTTCACCTAAAGCCGTTTTGCCGGTGCCGGGTGCACCATAAAAGCACAGTGTGCCGTGGCCACGATCTTGCAGGGCTTTGACAATGCGTGGAATTTCAAAACGCGTTTCCACGTTCAACATGTCCAAGCTATAAGCCGTCACAGACGGGCGAATTTTGCCGTTGTCCAACTTATTGCCCAATGCGGTGTCGGCATTTTTCAGTTGGCGCTCTATCAATGTTTCCAGTCCCATGTCTTCTGACTTGGCCAAGCCAGCAAAACGCACAGCGGTACGGATTTGCGCGGGGGTTAAACCTTTGCGTTCTGTGAGTTTGGCCACAAAGGTATCGGCCACGTCCACACCTTCCAGCGTTTTGCGGATGAGCTGTTCACGCGCGCCGGGTGGCGGCGATTTCAGTTCCAAGTGGTAGGCAAAGCGGCGACGAAATGCGGGGTCGATTTGCTCAATTCGGTTGGTGATCCACACCGTGGGCACAGTGTTGGTTTCTAAAATTTGGTTCACCCAGGCTTTGCCGCTCACGCTGTTGGACGTGTTGGGGTTGTGCGTCATTTGTTCTTGGCGCGCCATCATGCTGGCCGCATCGGCGCTGATGGGCGGGAACACGTCTTCCACTTCGTCAAACATCAAAGCCACTTGCGCGCTGCCTTTTAAAAACACTTGCGCAATTTGCAGCGAACGGTAACGGTCGCGCCCACTCAAAGAATTGCCATCGCGGTCGGCGTATTCCACTTCGTACAAGTCGAGTCCTGCAGCTTGCGCCACCACTTTGGCCAGCTCGGTTTTGCCGGTGCCGGGTGGGCCGTAGAGCAACACGTTCACACCCTGCTCTTTGCGCTCCACCGCGTTGGCCAGCAAGTTGCACAGCACTTGCGCGTCTTCCGCCACAAAAGAAAAGTCGTTCAACTGCAGCGCTGATTTGCTGGCAGGCTTGGTGAACACCGCCATCAACTCGCCTTGATTCTGGTACTCACGCATCAACACGGGTGGCAGTTTTTCGCTGACTTTCATCAAATCCGACAGGTCGGTGATGCTGTGCTCGGAGATTAAATTTTCCACCATGCCAATGCGCTCGAGGCGCGAACCGGCACGCAACGCTTCGGCCACTTCGCTGGCTTGCACGCCGGCGACTTGCGCAATGGCGGCGTAGGCTTCAGGGGCGTTATTGACTTTGAATTCCACCAACAGACTGCGCAAGTCACGCTGGTAGCGTGCCAGTGTGCCGTACAACAGCAAAGCGCGTTCGGCTTTGTTCAGTTGCAGCAACTGGCTCAAATCGGCAATGTTTTTTTCTACCAAGGTGCTTTGCTTTTTCAGCGCGTGAGTGAGCCAGTCGCCAGTGGCGGCTAAGAGAGCGAGCAAATCTTTGGGTTGGTCTTTGGCGTATTCGTCTAAGTAAAAGAACAGCGTGCCTTCTTCGTACGCACCACGCCAAGTGCCGTGGCGTTCGATGAAATCAGCGTCAGTCAATGCCTCATGCCCGCGCCAAAACTCGTTACCTTTGCAGCGTCGGTTCAGAAATTCACGAACGCGTGTCAGCACATGCCCGGGCCACACCAAATGGCGACCAGCCAAAGCCATCAAGCTGTTGATGTCGCGGCGAACGTTGAATTTAGGGCCTTGGTTGGCGGCCAGTGTCAGCACAAAGTGCGAGCACATCAGGTCCAGCACGGGCGCGTTGGCCAAGCCAGGCGAGAGCAGAAAAACTGCCTTGTCGCCAGATGAGTGAACCAAATCTTTTGCTGTTGTTGCACGCTTAACCATCGGTAGAAGCCCTCCTAAAGAAGAATCCCATTCAAACGAACAGGACTGACCATAACGCATATGGTGACCAGATGGAATACGGTCAAGCCGCTTTATTTTGAAATAGGGCTAAAAGTGTGATGAAGTTGCAAATTTGGTGAAGGGTGTTGGCCAATTCAGTCGGCATTTCAAGCATGCGCTTCGTTCAGTGCGTCTTCTTCTAAATGCGATGTGTCGTTCCAGCTGACCATGCTGAAGGTGGTCGGCACCCAAGACAATCGGTTGATGACGGCGTTGCCCAAGTTCCAATCGCGTTTGGCCTGAATCTCCAGTCCATTGGCAGCGCGGTACAGCACGTCCAACACGCCGCCATGCGCCACGATGGCAATTTGCTCGCCCGCATGGCGTGCAGTGATGGCTTGGCTGGCGGTCAAAATGCGGTCGCGAAATTGAGTCAGCGATTCGCCGCCCTCGGGGGAAAAATGCGGGTCACGGGCACGCCAGCGGGCGGACAACTCAGGGTGCTTGGCTTCAATTTCGGCATAGGACATACCTTCAAAAAAACCAAAGCCGCGTTCGCGCAAACCTTCATCTGTGACGACGGGGATGCCAATTGCTTTGGAGATGGCCAGCGCAGTGTCATACGCGCGCCATAAATCGCTGCTGTAAATGGCGGTGATGGGTTCGTGTTGGTGACGCTTTGCCAAGGCTGCGCCCAAACGAGCGGCTTGTTCATGGCCTTTGTCATTCAGGCAAATGTTCAAGTTACCTTGAATGCGGGTTTCCACATTCCATTCGGTTTCGCCGTGGCGCAAGGCATACAGGCGTGTGGCTGGGAATTTGTTGTTATTCATAAATGGCTGTGTGTCAGGTTATGCGTCACAAACGAACGACTTGTATTTCAGGAATGGATGTTGGCGAGGCAGATGGAAACTCATCAGCGTCAAAAGCTTTGTCGCCATCGGGGTCAGCCACGCCGGTGGCTTGAATGGCTTTGAAATTGTGATGCCTGTGGTCCATCAAATGGGATGGCACCACGTGCTGCAAAGCGCTGAACATGTTTTCAATGCGCCCTGGGTATTTGGCTTGCCACTCGCGCAGCATGTTGCCCACTTGCACGCGCTGCAAGTTTTCTTGGCTGCCACACAAGCTGCACGGAATGATGGGGTGCTGCTGCTGTGTTGACCAGCGCACAATGTCTTTTTCGTTGACATACGCCATGGGGCGAATGACCACGTGCTTGCCTGTGTCGCTCACCAGTTTGGCCGGCATGCCCTTGAGGCGGCCGCCATGAAACATGTTCAACATGAAAGTTTGCAACATGTCGTCGCGGTGGTGTCCCAGCGCAATTTTGGTCGCGCCTAATTCTTCGGCCACACGGTACAAAATGCCACGGCGCAAGCGGCTGCACAGACTGCACATGGTTTTGCCTTCGGGTATCACACGCTTGACGATGCTGTAGGTGTCTTGGTTTTCAATGTGAAATGGAATGCCGATTTTTTTCAAATAATCGGGCAAGATGTGCTCTGGAAAGCCGGGTTGCTTTTGGTCCAAGTTCACGGCGATCAAATCAAAATGCACAGGTGCGCGTTGCTGCATTTTGATGAGCAAGTCCAGCATGGTGAAGCTGTCTTTGCCGCCCGACAAGCACACCATCACCTTGTCGCCCGCTTCAATCATGTTGTAGTCCACAATCGCTTGACCAACGTTGCGGCACAGGCGTTTTTCTAACTTGTGGCTTTCGCGTTCGATTTTTTTAGCTGCTTTTTTATCTGCAGCAATCTGTGCATCGACGTTCTCTTCGGCTACATCATCTATCCAAGCATTTACCATTTTCCAGTCTCCATGCGAATGGCCACTTCGCAGTCGTCAAAAATTTCCAATTTGGCAATTTTTACCCGCACACCCAGCACGCCGGGCAGTTGCATCAGGCGGTGGCTGAGTTTGCCGATCAGGCTTTCCAGCAAATTCACGTGCTCTGCCGTGCATTCGTTGATGATGATTTGGCGCACCTTGCGGTAGTCCAGCACGTGCGAAATATCGTCATCGTGGGGCAGCAGTGGTTGCTGACCTTGGTTCAATTCGGCATCCACCTGAATCGGTTGCGGTGAGGTTTTTTCGTGCTCCAAAATGCCCAAGTTCGCATCAAAGCGCAAACCAGTGAGGGTCAAAATTTGCAAGCCACGGGTGGTGGTGTTTGTGTTCATGGGCATGTTGGAGGCGCTTTATGTTTATGTGTGTTCGTTCGGCTTCATCATGGAAAAATCACGCTCAAAGCGCATCAAATGCTGGCCGCCATCCACCAAAATGGTGGTGCCAGTGATGGATTGGTTTTCCAGCGCAAAGCGCACCGTATTGGCCACATCACCTGCGGTGGACGATTGACCCAAGGGTGAGAGTTTGTGCATGGCAGTGAATTCGGCCTCGGTCAAATGCGTGCTGGTCAAAGTCAAGCCAGGCGCCACACCCACCACGCGAACCAAAGGCGCCAGGGCCATGGCCAGCATGGTGTTGGCAGCTTCTAGCGCGGCTTTGCTCAAGGTGTAGCTGAAAAAGTCCGGGTTTTGGTTCCACAGTTTTTGATCCAGCATGTTCACCACAACGCCTCTGGCGGCGCTGTCTCCATTTTGTTGGCGCTGTTCGATGTGTTCATGCAAGGCTTGCGCCAGTAAAATAGCCGCGCCGGTGTTGCTGGCCATGTGCTTTTGCAGGGCGCTGTAGCTGAAGCTTTGGGTGCTGTCGTATTCAAACGCTGCCGCGCTGTTAACGACGGCATCCAAACGTCCAAAGTGCTGGATGACGCTGGGCACCAGTGCGCGGGTGGCGGCTTCGTCAGCCAAATCGCATTGAAAAATATGATGTTTTTGGCCTGTATCCGGCGTATTTGTTGCCAAGTTTGCTATTGTATTCATAGCATCTTGCTTGCTGGAACGGTAATGCACCGCCACTTGCCAGCCGTGTTTGGCCAAGGTTAAAGCAATCTCACGCCCCAAACGCTTGGCAGCGCCCGTCACCAAAACGACGGGTGCGCTTTGATTGGCAGTTGGTTTGGGCTCTGAGTGCGAAGACATGCAGGACAATAGCGTTAGTTTGAAAATTGATCAGTGAATACCCCTATTTTAACGATGCACCCCGAAAGAGCGCAGACAGCCATGCAAACCCACATTGAAACAGCCATCAAGCAAGCGGGCGGCTGGCTACCGTTTGACGCTTTCATGGCGCAGGCTTTGTATGCGCCGGGCTTGGGGTATTACGCCAATGATTTGCGCAAATTTGGTACTATGCCCAGTGGTGACGCTGCCAGCAGCAGCGATTTTGTCACCGCGCCCGAACTCACACCCTTGTTTGGGCAGGCCTTGGCCAAGCAAATTGGGCAGGCTTTGCAACACACGGGGACGTCCGAAATATGGGAGTTTGGCGCGGGCTCTGGGGCGCTGGCGCAGCAGGTTTTGACGGCCTTGCAGCCAATGGGGCAACTAATCAGCCGCTACACCATTGTCGATTTGTCCGGCACTTTGCGGCAACGCCAGCAAGAACGCTTGGCTGCATTCGGTGACACTGTGCGCTGGGTCAACGAGCTGCCCGACAGCATGCAAGGCGTGGTGTTGGGCAACGAGGTGCTGGATGCCATGCCGGTTAAATTGTTGGCACGTGTCAATGGTGAATGGTTTGAACGCGGTGTCGTACAGAAACAGATAGAAATTGGCGATCAAAACACTTTCGCCTGGCAAGACCGACCTACCGAATTAAGGCCGCCAGTCGAGGTGCTCGGTGCGCATGATTACCTCACCGAAATCCACCCGCAGGCCGAAGCTTTCATGCGCACACTGGCGCAAAAGCTGCTGGCGAACCCACACAGCAAAGGTGCTGTGTTCTTGATTGATTATGGCTTCCCTGAGAGTGAGTACTACCATCCACAACGCCACATGGGCACCGTGATGTGCCATTTGGCGCACCAAGCCGATGGCGACCCGCTGGTGCAGGTCGGGCAAAAAGACATCACGGCGCACGTCAATTTCACCGGTATTGCACTGGCGGCGCAGGACATGGGACTGAACTGTTTGGGCTACACCAGCCAAGGGCGTTTTTTGCTGAACTGCGGGTTACCTGAGTTAATGGCCAACGCCGATTTAAAAAACCGCAGCCATGCTATGAAGCTCATCAACGAGCACGAAATGGGCGAACTGTTCAAGGTGATTGGCTTTTGCACCGGCGAAGTGTGGGACGCAATGGGCTTTAGCGCGGGCGACAGGACGCACACCCTATGATGTTCCGCTGGATGCTGTTTGTATTTTTGGCTTTGATTTTTTTAAGCTGGCTGTTTTCAAAACGCTTGCCCTGGCTAGAGAAGTTGGGTTTGACTTCGTTCAACAGCAGCTTGGACTTCAAAATCTTAGGTAAACAATTTCGCATTCCCGTCACACTGGCCGCCGTGATGGCCACGCTGTTGTTTGTGCTTGGGCAGTGGCTCTATCAACGGTACCTGTGATGTCATCTGCATTTTCAACATTGACAGACTGGGTAGCTTGTGTGGATGTGGGGGCAAGCAAAATCGCAGTGAGTTTGGCCAATGCCCAAGGCTTTCATGCCAAGCGCATTGAAGCCACGCTATTGACTGGGGATAACAATGCGGTGGCAGAACAAATCATTCGCATGATGCGGCAAGGCTGTGAACAGCTTGGTTTGCAAACCCACGACATTGCGGCCATCGGTATTTCAAGTTGTGGGCCGTTTGTGCGGCAACACGGCAAGATTGAATTGGCCGCACCCAATGTCTGCGGTGGTTTGGCTGGTGAAAAAAGAGGCTTACCCAATAACTGGCAAAGCGCTTTATTGGAAGCGCCACTGTGCGCTGCCTTTGGGCATGCCCGCGTTCGCATTGTCAACGACGCCGTTGCGGCACTGGAAGCAGAACGCCGTTGGGGCGCTTTGCAAAACGATGGCACAGCATTGGCCAATTGTGCTTATGTCACCTGGAGCACAGGCATTGGCACAGGACTGTGCGTGGATGACCATATTTTGTTGGGTAAAAACGGCAACGCGGGTCACGCTGGGCACATGTTTGTGAGCAGCAAAGATGAAGGCTTGTGTGGCTGTGGCAATGTGGGCGATGTTGAGGGTTTGGTGGCAGGTAATGCCATGCCGCGCCGTTATGCCAAGCAAGGCTACACCGATTCAGCTTCTCTTTTAATAGCAGCTCAGGCTGGTAATACAACTGCTGTAGCCATCATTGATGCCATTTGTGAAGACATGGGACGGATGCTGTACAACCTCATCGTCACCTTGGATTTGGAGCGAATCAGCTTGGGCGGCAGTGTGTTTTGGCACCACAAGGATTTTCTATTACCCAAACTCCAAGCCCAGATAGTTGGCAAAATTCCGGCCCTGACTCAGGGTTGCGACATCGTGCCTGCTGGTTTGGGAGAGCAAGTGGGCGATTGGGCTGCGCTGGCCTTGGTGGTTTAAGCTGGTCTTTTACCATTGAAGCGAGTAAACTGCGCTCCATGCAAATCCAGACTTTGATCATGGGTGTTCATTTGGCCAGAAGTACGCGGGGGCAAGCG
This sequence comes from Candidatus Aalborgiella aggregata, assembly GCA_016705065.1. Taxonomy (GTDB): domain Bacteria; phylum Pseudomonadota; class Gammaproteobacteria; order Burkholderiales; family Burkholderiaceae_C; genus Aalborgiella; species Aalborgiella aggregata. The sequence continues at coordinate 436,042 of JADIYY010000003.1, forward strand.
TGCTCGCCACCGCGTGTGTAAACGCTGGTTTTGATTCACTTATTTTCAATCTATTTTTTCTGGAGGCTTTATGGCCGATTTATTTGAGAACCCCATGGGCTTGATGGGCTTCGAGTTCGTAGAGTTTGCATCACCCACCGCCAATGTTTTGGAACCCTTGTTTGAAAAAATGGGCTTCAGCTTGGTCGCCAAGCACCGCAGCAAAGATGTGGTGTTGTACCGCCAAGGCGACATCAACTTCATTGTGAACCGTGAACCCAAAAGCCAAGCGTGGTACTTTGCCGCCGAGCATGGCGCAGCTGCTTGTAGCATGGCGTTTCGGGTGAAAGACTCGCACAAGGCGTATGCACGTGCCCTCGAGTTGGGTGCGCAACCGATTGACATTCCCACCGGCCCGATGGAGCTGCGTTTGCCTGCTATCAAAGGCATTGGCGGTGCGCCCTTGTATTTGATTGACCGCTATGAAGACGGTAAAAGCATTTACGACATCGATTTTGATTTTTTGCCCAATGCGGATCGTCACCCCAAGGGACATGGCTTTCGATTGATTGACCACCTCACACACAATGTGTACAAAGGGCGCATGGCGTTTTGGGGTGCGTTTTACGAGCGCATTTTTAACTTTCGCGAAATTCGTTATTTCGACATCAAGGGAGAATACACGGGCCTCACCAGCCGCGCCATGACCGCGCCTGATGGGCTGATTCGCATTCCATTGAATGAAGAATCTGGCAAAACGGGTGGGCAGATTGAAGAGTTTTTGATGCAATTCAATGGCGAAGGCATACAGCACATTGCGCTTTTGACCGATGATCTTCTGGCCAGTGTCGATGCCCTGCAAATGGCTGGCATCCCATTGATGACAGCGCCCAACGATGTGTACTATGAAATGTTGGAAGAGCGCATGCCAGGGCACGGTGAACCCATAGAGCAACTGCAAACGCGCGGCATTTTGATGGATGGCTCCACCGCTAATGGCGAGAAGCGCTTGCTCTTGCAAATCTTTTCGCAAACTTTGCTGGGGCCGGTGTTTTTTGAGTTCATTCAACGCAAAAACGACGAAGGCTTTGGCGAGGGCAATTTCAAAGCCTTGTTTGAATCGCTGGAGCGCGACCAGTTGCGACGCGGTACCATACAGGTAGAAAATACATAAGAACGAACACGGAGAAATGAACATGAAACTCGAACGCATTCACCACGTGGCTTACCGCTGCAAAGACGCCAAAGAAACGGTGGACTGGTATGTCAAACACCTCAACATGAATTTTGTCTTGGCCATTGCCGAAGATTTGGTGCCATCCACCAAAGCGCCTGATCCGTACATGCATATCTTCATGGATGCGGGTAACGGCAACGTGCTGGCTTTTTTTGAGCTGCCCAATTCACCCGCCATGGGGCGCGATACCAATACCCCCGATTGGGTGCAACACATTGCGTTCAAGGTGGACAGCGTGAAAACGCTGGAAGAAACCAAAGACCGCTTAGTGGCTGCGGGCGTTGAGGTGGTGGGTGTGACCGATCACACCATTTTCAAAAGCATTTATTTCTTCGACCCCAACGGCCATCGCTTGGAACTGGCTGCCGACGTGGGCACACCCGATATGTACCAAAAACTTGATGCGGTGAAATGGGAGATGCTGGAAGAATGGAGTAAAACCAAACGCGCGCCTAAACATGCAGCGTGGATGCACGTGCGTGAGTTTCAAGACAGCTGAATCGCGCTTTCATAGGAAATTCTGTGCCCTTTTTTCAACCCTTGCTATCGGCCACCATTCATATCAATGGCAAGGAAGTGTTGGTTGAATGGACACGCAGCGCACAGCAAATGTTGAAAGAGCGAACGCAGCCCTTGGTGATGGAGTTAGAGCTGTATTTTTCGTGTTTGATCAAGAAATTCGTACAGTTTCATGACGGTTTAGACAACAACGATGCTACTCGGATTAGCGATAAATTTCATATTCGTTTTCGCACCCTCACATCCACAGCCTGCAGCATTGACGAGTTACCAAAAGGGCAAAGGCAACCGCCGACTGAACTCGATACACCCATTGCCAAACGCTTGGCACCCAAACGCATCAGGGTGGACTATCGCAACCAACAGTGGCAGGGTGAATACTGGTTGTAACGAAAGCGTTGAATTTAGCTTACAACAAACCTTCGTAATGAATCGTCAAAGGCGCGTGGTCTGAGAAGCGTTCGGCTTTGTAGATTTCTTCTTTGCGCGCCAGCGCAGCCAAGGCGGGTGTGGCCAACTGGTAGTCTAAGCGCCAGCCCACGTTTTTGGCATAGGCTTGGCCGCGGTTGCTCCACCAAGTGTAGCAATCGTCGGTGGTATTGGGCTGTAACTTGCGGTACACATCGCACAGGCCACCCACTTCGGGGTGCAGCAATTGCGTCATCCACTCGCGCTCTTCAGGCAAAAAGCCGCTGTTCTTTTTATTGCCTTTGTAGTTTTTCAAATCAATCTCTTGGTGTGCAATGTTCACATCGCCACAGAGGATGAATTCGCGCTCTTTTTGCAGCTGCTGCAAATGCGGCAACATTTGCGCTAAAAATCTGAACTTGGCTTGCTGACGCTCTTCACCCGACGAACCACTGGGGTAATAGCAGCTGATGATGGACAGCTTGCGTGCAGGTGTGTCAAAGCGCAACTCCACATAGCGCCCTTCGGCGTTGAACTCGTCAAACGCAGGGTTGTTGCCAATGCCCACCACCACATCGCTGGGCGTGGCTTGGGTGTAAACGCCCACGCCTGAATACCCCTTTTTTTCAGCAAAGTGAAAATAGCCTTTGAGCCCCGCCATCTCTTCAAATTTGTCTTTCACGTCCTCATACTGTGCTTTCACCTCTTGGACGCAAATACAATGGGGCTTAGATTGTTCAAGCCATGCCGCCAATCCTTTGTTGGATGCGGAGCGAATGCCGTTGAGATTCAGGCTGGTGAGTTTGAACAGGTTTTTAGACATACAAAGAAACTAATTAAAAATGAACATGATGAATGCAACGAATACAGATCAGTTGGCACAAGATTTTGTGAAATTTGCACTGGCCAGCGGCGTTTTGGGTTTTGGAGAGTTTAAAACCAAAGCAGGCCGCATGAGCCCTTATTTTTTCAACGCCGGTTTGTTTGACGATGGTGCGAAGTTGGGCAAATTGGCCGAGTATTACGCTAAAAGTTTGGTCAACAGCGGCATTCAATTCGACATGATTTTTGGCCCCGCCTACAAAGGCATTCCGCTGGGCGCAGCGGTGGCGATAGAGCTGGCGCGACTGGGTCGCAACGTGCCTTTTGCCTACAACCGCAAAGAAGCCAAAGACCACGGCGAAGGCGGCAGCTTGGTGGGTGCGCCGCTCAAAGGCCGGGTGCTGATTGTGGACGACGTCATGTCCGCCGGCACCGCCACGCGCGAATCCATCGCCCTCATCAAAGCCGCCGGTGCCACACCGGCAGCGGTGGCCATCGCTTTGGACCGGCAAGAAAAAGCCACAGAGAAAAATGCAGCGGGTGAAGTGGTGGAAGTACCCTACAGCGCAGTGCAATACGTGCGCAACCAATTGAGTATGCAGGTCTGCACGATAGCCAGCCTAAAAGACTTGCTGGACTACCTCGCCACCACCGACAACGCCGCCCAAAAATCGCACGAAGCCGCGATACAAGCCTACCGAGAAAGGTATGGTGTGTAGGGCATTGTCAGCAAGTTTATTAGTCTTTTTGACCTCTAGCTGGCGTGTTTATTGCCTAGAGTGCTATGAATAGCATAGTATAAGCTATATTCAACTAATAATTTTTATTGTCTGTGGTTCATACTGAATCAGTAGCATGAATGGCTATACTGATAAAGCTGATTTGTGAAATTTTAATTAGAGGGTGGTAAAAACATGATCGATGCACCGAAAACATTAAGCTCATCAGACCTGTATAAAGCGGCAATTGGCGAAAAAAATCAAGCCTACTACTTGGTTAGATTTGAGAAATTTGATGAAGATGGAGCAAGATTCCACGCAAGTTGGAATTGGTCAGCCTTCTTTTTTACAGGCTTGTGGGCGTTGTATCGAAAGATGTATGCATTGTTTTTTGCGATTCTGGCTTTAGTCATCATCGTCAATATGGCCGAAAAGATTAATACACCATCTTGGGTTGTCTTGCTCCTATATTTGCCCCTCCTTGGTTTTGCCGTTTATGGCAATTCGATTTATTACCGCAAGGTTAAGGCGCAGATTGCAAATGCGCAGGCATCAAGTACCGATGATAGAAAAATAATCAGTCGTTTAAATGCGCACAGTGGTGTACATTCTTGGACTCTCTATATCTTTGGCGCAGTCACGGTTATCGGTATTGTTGCTGCTATAGCAATACCAGCATATCAAAAGAATTCTGCATCTAAGTTAGAGTTTGATGCAACAACTGCTAAACCAATAATTACTGAAAATCCTGCAGAAAAATTTTGGGAAAATCGAAGCCGAGTTGATAGCCTTGTTGATGGGGATTCAATAAAGGCGCCCACTACTCACTCTAATATTGTTGAACCCATGCCATCACAGCCGCCCCGCGCGAGTTCGTTTACTCAATCTGATGAAGGGTTGCAAAAAGATGATGACAAGCTTACTGTTGCGAACAAACAGCTCGAACAACGTGAATATGCAAGCGCTTTGAAAATAATAATCCCATAAGCAAAATTAGGTGACGCAAGGGCCCAAAGTATTCTCGGTGCAATGTACAACAATGGTCATGGTGTAGTGCAAGATTTTGCAGAAGCTGCAAGGTGGTATCAATTGGCGGCAGCCCAGGGAAATTCAACCGCTCAATCTAATCTAGCAGGTATGTATGCCACAGGCGATGGCATAAAAAAAGATTATTTTCGTGCGCACATGTGGTACAACATCGCCGCTATTTCTGGTAATGAAAATGCACTAAAAGGTAGGAATTTGGTTGCCAAATTATTAACACCTGAAGGCGTTGCTCAAGCGCAGCAAATGGCACGAGAGTGTCAACAACGAAATTTCAAGGCCTGTTGAAAAGCGTATCTTTCCCACCTGCAGCATTACATTCGCAGACTTTAAGGCGTTTATGATTGTTGAACATGCTTGCCAACAATGTGACAACGCAATGTCCACCTAAAAAATTACTCAGGCACTGCTTCTGTTGGTGTGGGTGATTGCTAGGTTACATAAGCATTTTTGGCCTCTAGCTGGCGTATTGATTGCCTAGCGTGCTATGAATAATATAGCATTCTAGGCAAGACTTAGAGTTTGGCTTAGCCCAGCCTTTTCTTCAACAACTCATTCACCTGCGCCGGGTTGCCTTTGCCTTTGGTGGCTTTCATGGCTTGACCGACCAGTGCGTTGAAAGCTTTGGCATTGCCGGCTTTGTATTCTTCAACCGACTTGGTGTTGGCAGCGATGACGCCGTCGATGATGCCTTCGAGTTCGCCGGTGTCGCTCATTTGTTTGAGGCCTTTGGCTTCGATGATGGCGTCAACGTCTTTACCCTCGCCTGTCCAAAGCGCATCAAACACTTGCTTGGCAGCGTTGTTAGAAATGGTGTTGTCGGTAATGCGACTGATCAGTTTGCCCAATAGGCTGCTTGCGACGGGTGAGTCGGTAATGCTCAATTCTTGCGTATTCAAGCGGCGTGCCAATTCGCCCGTGACCCAGTTGCAAGCCAGCTTGGCTTGGTCACTGACTTTGGCGGTTTCTTCAAAATAGGCTGCAACCGCTTTGCTTTGTGTCAGCTGTGTGGCATCGTATTCAGACAAACCGTAATCCGTCATGAAACGGGCCGCCATCACGCGAGGTAGCTCGGTCATCTCTGCGCGAACGCGGCCGACCCATTCATCGGCAATCACCAAAGGCGGCAAGTCGGGGTCGGGGAAATAGCGGTAGTCGGCAGCGTCTTCTTTGGTGCGCATGGCGCGGGTTTCGCCGCTGTCGGGGTTGAACAACACCGTGGCTTGCTCAATGCTGTGGCCGTCTTCAATTTGCTCAATCTGCCAGCGCACCTCATAGTCAATAGCTTGCTGCATGAACTTGAAGCTGTTCAAATTTTTGATTTCGCGGCGTGTGCCAAACTTGGCGCCGGGTTTGCGCACTGATACGTTGGCATCGCAGCGAAAGCTGCCTTCTTGCATGTTGCCGTCGCAAATGCCAATCCAAGTGACGATTTTGTGCAGCTCTTTGGCATAGGCCACCGCCTCGGCACTGGACCGAATATCGGGCTCGGTGACGATTTCTAAAAGTGGTGTACCCGCACGATTCAGGTCGATGCCGCTTTGGCCTACAAAATCTTCATGCAAGGATTTGCCTGCATCTTCTTCCAAGTGTGCGCGTACTAGGCGGACGCTTTTCTTGACATCGCCCAAGAAAAATTCGACCGAGCCACCCTGCACCACAGGGATTTCGTATTGGCTGATTTGGTAGCCTTTGGGCAGGTCGGGGTAGAAATAATTTTTACGCGCAAAGATGCTACGGGGCGCGACTTTGGCGTTCACGGCTAAGCCAAATTGAATGGCCCGCTCCACCGCGCCTTTGTTCATCACGGGCAAAGTGCCGGGCAAAGCGATGTCCACCGCGCAGGCTTGGGTGTTGGGTTCTGCGCCAAAGGCGGTCGATGCACGGCTGAAAATTTTGCTCTTGGTAGACAGTTGCGCGTGAGTTTCAAATCCAATCACCACCTCATAGCCGCGCACCAAGAGCGACAAGTCCACTTGGCGGTCGTCTTTGAACTCAGTGCTGCTTTCGGTGCTGGTTTGGGTCATGGTGGTGGTTGTAGTAGTTAAGCTCATTTCACGCGCCCTCCACTAAAGTCGGCGGTATGCGTGAATGAAAATCGGTTGCCTGCTGCAAGCGGTGCGCCATGTTGAGCAGCTTGGCTTCTGAAAAATAATTACCAATCAGTTGCAGGCCGACGGGCATTTTGGCTTCGCCAAACCCTGCCGGCACGCTCATGCCAGGCAAGCCAGCCAGTGATGCGGGCAAGGTGAAAATATCGGCCAAATAGTTGGCGACCGGGTCGTCGGACTTTTCGCCCAATTTCCACGCCACGGTGGGGGCCACGGGGCCGGCAATGACGTCGCATGCTTTGAAAGCTTGCTGGAAATCATCGGCAATCATGCGGCGAATTTTTTGCGCTTGCAAGTAATAAGCATCGTAATAGCCGTGGCTTAACACGTAGGTGCCAATCATGATGCGGCGTTTGACCTCGTCGCCAAAACCTTGGTCGCGGGTCTTTTTGTACATGTCGGTCAGGTCGGCATAGTTTTTGGCGCGGTGGCCAAATTTCACACCGTCAAAACGGCTCAAATTGCTGGAAGCTTCGGCCGGCGCAATGATGTAGTACACGGGAATCGACAACTCGGTGCGCGGCAGTGTGATGGGCACAAGTTTGGCTCCCAGCTTTTCAAATTCTTTCAGTGCGGCATCGACAGCGGTACGCACATCGGGCGCTAAACCTTCGCCAAAAAATTCTTTAGGAATACCAATACGCAAGCCTTCAATGCTGTCGTTCAAGTTGCGCGTGTAGTCTTCGGCTGGCATGTCCAGCGAGGTCGAGTCGCGGTCCAAATCGGGTCCACACATGGCAGACAAGAGCAAGGCGCAATCTTCAGCGGTGCGTGCCATGGGGCCGGCTTGGTCCAAGCTGGAGGCAAACGCCACCATGCCATAGCGCGATGCGCGGCCATACGTGGGTTTGATGCCGGTGATGCCGCAAAACGCGGCGGGTTGGCGAATTGAGCCGCCGGTGTCCGTACCCGTTGCCGCAGGGGTGAGTCGTGCCGCCACTGCCGCAGCACTGCCACCCGACGAACCGCCAGGAATGCGACTGTGATCCCATGGGTTCAAGACGTTTTTGTATGCTGAGTTTTCATTGCTGGAACCCATGGCAAACTCGTCGCAATTTAGTTTTCCCAATGAAATCATGCCTGATGCGGCGAGTTTGTTGCCTACAGTGCTATCAAAAGAGGAGTAATAGCCGTCCAACATTTTGGAGCCGGCGGTGCTGGGAAAGTCTTTGGTGACAAAAATATCCTTGTGCGCAAAGGGCACGCCGGTGAGTGCGCCACCTGCGTTTTTGCCCAGCAATTCGTCAGCAGCGCGCGCTTGTGCCAAGCTGAACTCGTCGTTGAACGCCAAGTACGCGCCAAGATTGTCGGCCGCGTGAGAACGGGTTAAAAAATGCTGGGTAACTTCAAGGGCAGAGAGCTCTTTGGCGCGCAGTTTGCTGGCCAATTGCGCCACCGTGAAATCGTGAATATGAGAGGATTGGGGAGAAGTGCTGGACATGGGGAAGACTCTACGTTGGCTGATTCGATCGCTTATTCAATCACTTTGGGCACCAAAAACAGCCCGTTTTCAATGGCAGGTGCGCTCTTTTGGTTGGCTTGGCGCTGATTCGGCTCGCTGGCGATATCGTCACGCAGGCGCAAGGCGACTTCTTGGATCGCCTCAATCGGGTGCGCCAGGGGTTGAATGCCCGTGGTGTCTACCGCGCGCATTTTTTCAACAATGTCGAAAAACGCATTGGTTTGCACCAAGATGCGAGCGCTCTCGTCCTCACTGAGATCGAGTCGCGCTAAATTGGCAATTCGGGCAATATCTTGGGGGCTTAATGACATATTAAGGACAAATTAAAAGTAGCTAAAAGCAGCACTGGCTGAGCAATAAAATTACGCAAATCAGAGCTAAAAATGGGTATTTATACCTAGAGATACGGTATTATCGTGCGTTTGGTATCGAGTTTGCGCGAACAGTGGCTTTTTTGAAGCCGTCATGCCCTGCTGGTATACAGATTATTCAATATTTTTCAAGCGATGGTGCGCAACAATTGTCGCCATGCTTTTCTAGGAATTCATTATTATGTTCGGATCTTTTCGTCGCTACTTTGCGACCGACTTGGCTATCGATTTAGGTACAGCCAACACCCTGATAGTTGCTCGTGATAAAGGCATTGTGCTGGACGAGCCCTCCGTCGTCGCCATTCGCCATGAAGGTGGCCCACACGGTAAAAAAGTGATTCAAGCGGTTGGTAAAGAAGCAAAGGCCATGTTGGGTAAAGTGCCTGGCAACATCGAAGCCATTCGCCCCATGAAAGACGGTGTGATTGCTGATTTTGTCATCACCGAACAGATGATCAAGCAGTTCATCAAAATGGTGCACCCACGCAGCTTTTTCACACCCAGCCCACGCATCATCATTTGTGTGCCTTGCGGTTCAACGCAAGTAGAACGTCGTGCTATCAAAGATGCAGCAGAGGCAGCCGGTGCGTCCACCGTGTATTTGATTGAAGAACCGATGGCTGCAGCTATTGGTGCAGGCTTGCCGGTGTCTGATGCCAGCGGTTCGATGGTGGTGGACATTGGTGGCGGTACCACCGAAGTCGGCGTGATTTCCTTGGGCGGCATGGTCTACAAAGGCAGCGTACGCGTCGGTGGCGACAAGTTTGACGAAGCCATCATCAACTACATTCGCCGCAACTACGGCATGTTGATTGGCGAGCCCACTGCTGAGAACATCAAAAAGACCATTGGTTCAGCCTTCCCTGGTAGCGAAGTGCGCGAGATGGAAGTGCGAGGCCGCAACTTGGCCGAAGGCGTGCCACGCAGTTTCACCATCTCCAGCAACGAAGTTTTAGAAGCATTAACAGACCCGCTGAATAACATTGTTTCAGCTATCAAAACGGCTCTCGAACAAACACCACCCGAACTCGGTGCCGACATTGCAGAGCGCGGCATGATGTTGACAGGCGGTGGTGCCTTGTTACGCGACTTGAACCGCTTGCTGTCAGAAGAAACAGGCTTGCCCGTATTTGTGGCTGAAGACCCATTAACCTGCGTGGTGCGTGGCTGTGGCATGGCTTTGGATCGCATGGACCGCACAGGTAATTTGTTCACGTCTGAATAACCCGCACAACATGCTGGTGTAACGCTATGCCACTTGGCACACTCGACAGGACACCGCCTTCCCTTTTCAAACAAGGGCCGTCGTTGCTGTCGCAATTCGTGTTCTTCACGTGCTTGTCGCTTTTTTTAATGTTTGCAGACACGCGCTTTGAGATTGCAAAAACACTGCGCGCCAGTATTGCAACGGTGCTGGCACCTGTTAACCGAGTGTTGTCCATGCCAGGATCATTTGTGAACAATGCAGCGATTTATTTTGAATCACAAGCGGCGCTCAAAGAATCAGAACAAGCATTGAAGCAAAAATTGTTGCTGCAATCACAACGGGCCAGCCAGGTGGAGGTGCTTGGTTCTGAAAATGCCCACTTGCGTAAATTGCTGAAATTGCAATCCAATTTAGCAACACCATCGCAAGCGGCGCAGGTGCTGTACGCGGTCAGCGACCCTTATGCACGCAAGGTGGTGATAGACAAAGGCAGCAACAGCAACATTGCTTTGGGTTCTCCTGTGATGGATGCCGAGGGCATCATTGGTCAAGTGGTGCGCGTGTACCCACTCTACAGCGAAGTGGCTTTGTTGATAGACAACGAACAAGCCACACCTGTTTTGAATGTGCGCACAGGCATACGCAGTGTGATGTACGGTCGACCTGGTGCCAACACTGACACCTTGGAACTGCGTTTTGTATCGGGAACGGCAGATGTTCAAGTTGGAGATGAGCTCACCACCAGTGGCATGGACGGTGTCTACCCCGCAGGATTGGCCGTTGCCAAAATTGACAAAGTGGAGCGGCGCACCGATTCGGCGTTTGCAAAAATCACCTGCCAAGCCAAAGCCAATTTGGGTAATGTCAAGCATGTCATGGTGCTGCAGCCCACGACCAGCATTATTCCCAACATCATGCACGATGCAAGCCAAGGTGCGGACAGTAAAAAAGGAGCTAAAAAATGATCATGCCGCGTGGCCAAGAGCAGTTGCTGTTGCCAGTCAGTGGCTGGTTTTTGTGGGGCAGTTTGCTAACGGCTTTGATATTGAACATGCTGCCTGTTGGACCTGTAACTTGGTTGCCAGATTGGGTGGCGTTGTTCTTGGCATTTTGGGCCATGCACCAACCACAAAAAGTGGGCTTGGGCGTTGCGTTGATTTTTGGTTTGTTGGTTGATGTGCAGCAAGCCTCATTACTCGGACAACATGCCTTGGTCTATTGTTGCTTGGTTCTGGCTGTGTTGCTGCTCAGGCGCAGACTGGTTTGGTATTCACTCGTTTCGCAAGCCACGCAGTTGCTGCCCTTGTTTGTGCTGGCGCATGTGTTCTTGATGCTGATGCAATTGCTCAGTGGCGCCCCCTTTCCTGGCTACACCTTGATTTTGGCACCATTGCTTGAAGCGGTGGTATGGCCCATCATTAGCATAGTGTTGTTGGCACCACAACGGCGTACGCCCGAACGCGATGTCACGCGCCCGCTTTGACCGATTCGAACAAGTGGCATGGCAGAGTTAAGAAATCTACAGGCAGATCTGGCGCAATTTAGAAAGCGCGTATTGGTTGCCGGCGCAGTGGTGCTGTTGGCGTTTTTGCTCCTGGGCATGCGCTTGATGTACTTGCAAATCTACCGACACGACGATTTGTTGGAGCAGGCCGATAACAACCGCACCACAGCAGTTCCAACCCCACCAAATCGGGGACAAATTTTGGACAGGAATGGCGTTGTGCTGGCCACCAACTACGCTGCCTACACGCTGGAAATCACACCGAGTAAAGCAGGGAATTTAGAAACAGTCATTGAGGATCTGGGAAAAATCATCGACATCTCCGCTCGTGATCGCAAGCAATTCAAAAAACTCCGCGAAGAATCCAAAGGTCTTGATTCCTTGCCCATACGCACGCGCTTAACCGACGCTGAAGTCGCCTTGTTCTCCGCGCAACGTTTTCGTTTTCCGGGCGTTGAGGTGAAAGCCCGCTTGTACCGCGACTACCCATTTGGTGAAATCGCCAGCCATGTCATTGGCTATATCGGGCGCATCAACCAAGCCGATAAAGAGCGACTGGAAGAATCAGAAGAAGAGGGCAACTACCGCGGTACGGATTACATTGGGAAACTGGGTGTGGAGCAAAGCTTCGAGAAGCAGTTGCATGGCATCACGGGTGTGGAAGATGTGGAAACTTCGGCAGGTGGCCGTGCGGTGCGCAAATTAGCCAGCAGCCCCGCCACAGCGGGTGATAGCATCATGTTGTCGATCGACATCAAGCTGCAGCAAATGATTGAAGAAATGTTTGGTAACCGGCGTGGCGCGGTAGTGGCTTTGGATCCCAAAACGGGCGAGGTGTTGGCCTTTGTCAGCAAACCCACGTTTGATCCGAATTTATTTGTTGATGGCATTGATTTTGACAGCTGGAAAGAGCTCAGTGAATCGATCGACAAGCCTTTGTTAAACCGTGCTCTGCGCGGCACTTATCCACCTGGTTCTACCTACAAACCTTTCATGGCCATGGCGGCTTTGCAAAATGGCAAACGCTCGCCCAGTACGGTGATCAACGATGCTGGCTCATGGACTTTTGGTGGTCACACATTCCGTAGCCATGGCGATGGTGGTTTGGGTGGCGTTGACATGTACCGCAGCATTGTGAAGTCCAGTAATGTGTATTACTACACCTTGGCCAATGAAATGGGTGTGGACATGATGCACGATTTCATGAAACCCTTGGGCTTTGGCCAACTCACTGGCATCGACATCAATGGCGAAGTTCGCGGTGTGTTACCCAGCCAAGAATGGAAACGCAACGCCTATAAAAAACCTGAGCAAAAGAAGTGGTACGCGGGTGAAACGATTTCGCTGGGTATCGGGCAAGGCTACAACAATTTCACCATGCTGCAATTGGCACAAGCCACTGCCACACTCGTCAATGGCGGCTACAAATACAAACCCAAACTCATTGTGGCGGTGCAAGACGCGGTCACGCGAACCAAACAGGCAGTGGCCGGTAGCCCGCCTGAAAATTTAGGTTTCTTGCCTGAGAATGTAGAGATTGTGAAACGTGCGATGGTCGGTGTCACACAAGAAGGTACATCGGTGCGTTCGTTTGCAGGTGCTCAATATTTGAGTGGCGGCAAAACCGGCACAGCGCAAGCGGTGACGATAGGAAAGGGTGAAAAATACAACGCCAGTCGGCTTGAAGAACATCAACGCGACCACGCTTTGTACATCGCATTTGCGCCGGCGGAAGATCCCAAGATTGCGCTGGCGGTGGTGGTTGAAAATGCGGGTTTTGGTTCAGACAGCGCCGCCCCCATCACGCGCCGCATTTTTGATTACGTGTTGCTGAACCAATACCCCAGCATCGAAGACATGGCCGCATTGAAGCAAGGCAAAGCAGGCGCGCCAATTGGCAAACCCAGAATTGCATCTGAAGTGCCATTGAATTTGAATTCGAAATCCACAGCGACTTCTGGTGTAGCAGTCAGCGCAACTACAGCAGCAAGCGCTACAGTTGCAGCAACGGCTACGCCCGCTGCAACACCCACAGCTACAAACATCCTTGCTCCTGTTACGCCCACAGCTCAGCCGATAAGATAATGGACTTTTTGGCCTCTAGCCGGCGTATTGATTGCCTAATATGCTATTAATAAGATAGCATTACTTTAAAAATGCATCGTAGCTGGTTTTGCAGATAAGTGCACTGACCACCAGCAAAAACATCACCCGCACAAAGCCCGTGCCATGTTTCAAAGCCAAGCGTGTTCCCAGCAAGCTGCCCGCAATATTGGCCAATGCCATCGGCAGCGCCAAGTGCCACCAGACATGACCTTTTAAGCTGAACAAAATCAAAGCGGCCAAATTGGTTGCGACATTAAGGAGTTTGGCAGAGGCCGATGCATTCAAAAAGTCATAACCCAGAAAACGCACCAACGCAAAAACCAAAAAGCTGCCTGTGCCCGGGCCAAAGAAACCATCATAAAAACCCAGCACCAAGCCTATGCTGCAAATCGCCCAGATTTCATGCGCGGCTTGCAAACGCGGCGCATGGTGATGTCCCAAGTCTTTCTTGACAAAGGTGTACAGCAATATAGCGAACAACATGAAAGGCAGGCTTTTCCGCAAAAAATCGGGCGCGAGGATGGTCACCAACCATGCACCCAAAAAAGCACCTATGAAAGCCATGAGCACAGCTGGAAGCAAAGCCGCGTAAGGCAATTTAACGCGGCGGCTGTATTGCAAACTTGCGAACAGCGAGCCCCAGATGGATGCACTCTTGTTAGTGCCAAAGAGTGTGGCGGGATGTGCAGTGGGGAACACGGCAAACAATGCGGGAACTAAGATGAGACCACCCCCGCCCACAATGGCATCCACAAAACCTGCAAACAAGGACGCAAGCGTCACAATCAAAATATCCATGGGTGCTATTGTCGCAGGCAAAAAAAGCAGCGGCGCTGTTGACGTTTTGCGCTTAGATGGTTGTATAGCGCTAAGAAGGCTTGTTAACTTTGCGCATCGTTCGCAATCCACTCGGCTGCCTTTTCAGCCATCATCAAGGTTGGGGAGTTGGTGTTACCGCTGGTGATGAGCGGCATCACACTGGCGTCAACGACGCGCAAACCGGCGATGCCGTGCACTTTAAGGCGCGAATCGACCACTGCCATGCTGTCTTGTCGCAAACCCATTTTGGCTGTGCCTACAGGATGAAAAATGGTTGTCGCGATGTCTCCCGCCAGTTTGGCCAATTCTTCATCTGTTTGGTATTGCACACCAGGCTTGAATTCCTCAGGCTGGTACTTTGCCAACGCGCTTTGTGAAACGATGTTGCGAGTGATGCGCAAGGAGTCAGCGGCTACTTGTCTGTCTTGGGCCGTACTCAGGTAATTAGGGGCAATGGCAGGGGCGTCGGTGAACTGATTGCTCTTGATGTGCACACTGCCACGGCTGGTGGGGTTTAAATTGCACACACTGGCAGTAAAGGCGTCAAAGTTGTGCAGCGGCTCGCCAAAAGCGTCCAAGCTCAGCGGTTGTACGTGGTATTCGATGTTCGGATATGGTTGATCGGGTGTGCTGCGCGTGAACGCACCCAATTGCGAAGGCGCCATGCTCATAGGGCCCGTTTGTTTGAACAAATATTCCAAACCAATTTTGGCTTTGCCCAACATGCTGTTGGCTTGCGTATTCAGGCTGATGTTTTTACCATTTGGCGACTTCACCTTGTAAACGCTGCGAATTTGTAAATGGTCTTGCAGGTTTTCACCCACACCGGGCAAATCGTGTACAACATCAATGCCTTTGCCCTGTAATACAGCGCCCGGCCCGATGCCAGACAATTGCAAAATTTGCGGTGAGCCGATGCTACCGGCGCATAAAATGACCTCGCCACGGCATTGCACTGTCACCAGCTCGCTGCCATTCCAGACCTGTACGCCTGTGCAGCGTTGTTGCGTACCATCTGCACCGGTTTGCGTTTCAAGCACCAACTTAGCAACTTGTGTTCCGGTCCACATCTCAAAATTTGGGCGAGCATTGCACGTGGGACGTAGAAATGCTTTAGCGGTGTTCCAGCGCCAGCCATTCCTTTGATTGACTTCAAAGTAGCCAACGCCTTCGTTGTCACCTCGGTTGAAATCGTCTGTGGCGGGGATGCCCGCTTGCTGGGCTGCTTGCGAAAAAGCATCCAAGATGTCCCAACGCAAACGCTGCTTTTCAATGCGCCATTCACCACCCGCACCATGCAATGCATCGCTTCCTTTGTAGTGGTCTTCGTGTCGTTTGAAATACGGCAAAGCCTGGTTCCACGACCATGTGTCATCCCCTGTCAATTTCGCCCATTGGTCATAATCACGCGCTTGGCCGCGCATGTAAATCATGCCGTTGATGCTGCTGCTACCGCCCAGCACTTTTCCGCGTGGATAGCGCAGGCGGCGGCCATTTAAACCAAGGTCTGGTTCAGTGTTGTAAAGCCAATCGGTGCGCGGATTGCCGATGCAATAGAGATAGCCCACAGGAATGTGAATCCAGTGGTAATCGTCTTTGCGGCCCGCTTCGATGAGCAAAACGCGCTTGGCAGCATTGGCACTTAAACGGTTGGCCAGCAGGCAGCCAGCCGTACCTGCGCCTACGATGATGTAATCAAAAATTGGTTCAGACATCTTATTTTGAAGTTGGCATGACAAACTCTGCGCCCTTGGCAATACTGGATGGCCAGCGCTGCATGATAGATTTTTGTTTGGTGTAGAAGCGCACACCTTCTTCGCCGTAAGCATGCATATCGCCAAACAAGCTCCTCTTCCAGCCACCGAAACCATGCCATGCCATGGGTACTGGAATTGGCACGTTGATACCAACCATACCCACTTGAATGCGTCGGCTGAACTCCCTTGCCACATTGCCATCGCTGGTGAAGCAACTCACACCGTTGCCGAACTCGTGCGCGTTGATCAAATCAACCGCACTGACAAAGTCAGGCACGCGCACGCAGCTGAGCACAGGTCCGAAAATCTCTTCTTTGTAAATGCGCATGTCGGGGGTGACGTTGTCAAACAGTGTTCCGCCTATCCAGTAACCATTTTCACAGCCTGCGCCCGCGTCTTTGCCTGTGAATTTGCGACCATCAACCAGTAAATCAGCGCATTGCATCTCACCTGCCATGATGTATCCGCTGATTCGTTCGTATGCTGCTTTGGTGACGACAGGGCCCATTTCAGCGTCTAGGTGAATGCCATTTTTGATTTTCAAAGTTTTAGTGCGGGCTGCAATCAAGGGCACGATTTTGTCGGCCACATCACCCACCAGTACAGCGACAGAAATCGCCATGCAGCGCTCACCGGCTGAGCCATAAGCCGCGCCAATCAAAGCGTCCACTGCTTGCTCTAGATCTGCATCGGGCATCACGACCATGTGGTTCTTTGCACCGCCCAAGGCTTGCACGCGTTTGCCATGGTGTGCGCCAGTCTCGTAAATGTAGTTGGCAATCGGTGTGGAACCTACGAAGCTGACTGCTTTAACGTCTGGATGAACCAAGAGCGCGTCAACAGCTTCTTTGTCCCCCTGAACAACGTTAAAAACGCCATCGGGCAAACCCGCTTGCTTGAGCAAGTCGGCCATGTACAGCGAGGCTGATGGGTCAATCGGGCTGGGTTTCAAGACGAATGTGTTGCCTGCAGCGATGGCCACAGGAAACATCCACATCGGTACCATCACAGGGAAGTTGAACGGTGTGATACCTGCACACACGCCCAGCGGCTGGCGCAGTGTCCAGTTGTCCATACCGGTTGAGACTTGATCGGTGAAATCGCCTTTCAGCAGTTGCGGCATGCCGCAGGCAAACTCAACGATGTCGATGCCGCGTGCAACTTCGCCCTGTGCATCGGTAAACACCTTGCCATGCTCAGCAGTTATCAGGTGTGCCAATTTGTCTTTGTGCGTATTCAACAACTCCAAAAACTTGAACATCACCCGCGCACGGCGCAGTGGCGGTGTGTCTGACCATTCTGGAAAAGCAGCGTGAGCAGCAGCAACGGCCGCATCAACAACCATACCGTCAGCCAAAGCGACGCGACCCGTCACTGCCCCGGTCGCTGGGTTAAAAACGTCTTGTGCACGATGCTTGCCGGCTACCTGTTGACCAGAAATGTAATGACCAATCTCAGTGATTGCTGTTGAACTCATGAAAACCTCTCACTATTAAATATCACAAAATATATGAATAAATATGCCTCAATCTGACGTATTTATAGCCTAAACCGCTATTTAAAATATAGCAATTAAGCCGCCCTCAATGTCTATCGATTCATCAGTAAATTATGCGGCTCTGGACAGTATCGGAAACAATTTGTACAAGCCTTCTGCAATCAACTCTACCGACAAAGCAGTCAAAATCAAGCCCATCAATCGTGTCATGATGTTGATGCCTGTTTTGCCCAAACGTTTGGCTATTGGTTCGGCCAGTGCAAAGCACAACAAGGTTGCCAAACCAATCACCACGCCGTAACCCACCAGTGTCAGTTGCGGCAACCAACCTTTGGCTTTGTCGGCATAAATCACCACCGTGGACATGGTGGCTGGGCCTGTTAGCAGGGGTATGGTTAATGGCACAACGGCAATGCTGGAACCGATAGATGATTTCTCTTCGGCTTCGCGTAGCTCGTCTGGGTTAGACCGTGAATCGGCAGGCTGCGCGTTCAACATGGAGAGCGCAGAAGTCATCAGCAACAAACCACCACCCACTTGGAAGCTGGCCAATGAAATGCCGAAGAAGCTCAAAATTTCCAAACCCAATAAAGCGCTCACCGCAATCACCATGAAGGCGCTGAACGATGAAATGAAAACCGTGTGCCGGCGCTGTGCGCGCGAAAAATTTTGCGTGTAGTGAATGAAAAAAGGCACAGCAGCGAGTGGGTTCACAATCGCCAACAAAGTCACCAAGGGTTTTAATTCAATCACCATTGCGTTGCCCCTTTTATCGTCCAGTCCTGGCTAAATAGCGTTTGCGCCAAAACACCACAATCAAGGTCACAGCCACTGAGAACATCAGTCCCATCGTCCACCACAATGCGTATTGGTTGTGAATGATGGGAAAAGTTTCAAAGTTCATGCCAAAGAAACCAGTGATTAAATTCAGTGGCAAAAAGACAGCGGTAATCGCCGTCAAAGTGCGCATGATGTCATTGGTGCGGTTGCTTTGCGCGCCGAAATGGATTTGAATGGCGGATTCGGCCGTATGCTCTAAGCGCTGTACATGGCGTACCACGCGTTCGATGTGCTCAATCACGTCGCGCGCCCTGGCCACCAAAGCATCATGCTCGGTTTGCATCACACCCAAAGATTGCTCTCTGAATGTGTCTAACCATTCTTGCATGGCGTCTTGTTGCTCTTCACACAAGTCTTCCAGTGTGTGCAGCTCATTGCGGGCTGCCAATAACGCACTCCAATTGGTGAAATGCGAGCGCGGGTTCAGCAGTTCGATTTGCCATTGGTCAAGTTGCGTGCTCAGGTCTTTGCGCAAATCCAAATAACTGTCCACCATCATGTTGATCATGCGCAACATCAAATCGGCGGGGCTGGATGGCAAGCGACTGCGTGCTGTTGCAGCAGCAGAGTTGGCTTGTTCACTGACCAAAGCATCTTTCAGGTAACGTTCAACAAATGTTTTCGCTGTGTGGCAACCTTTTGGGTGAATGCTGATGAGCAATTTGTCGAACTGCACAAAACCAACGGCGCGGGTGTCAATGCGATGAAACACAGCCGCATTGTGTTTGTGTGTTTTGTGTTTGGGCTTTTCTAGATCGCTTATGCTAGATTCGAGCGCTTCTGTGTTCGACACCAAGCGTCTGAAAATCACCAAATCGTAGACAGAGGTGAAATCGTATTGAGAAGGGTGCAGAGGAGATTCCAAATCTTTGCAATGCAAGTCCAACAGGTTTGAGCCACCTACTTGTTGTGCCAGTTTTTGCAGCTCTGGCAAATCGGTACTGAAAGTTTCACGCTCGGTGAAGACCCACACAAAACCATCTGGTGGCGCAGTGCTGGGCAACGCATCGACAAACTGCAAGCTACCTTGGGTAAAGACGATGATTTGCATTTTGCCGTCGGGTGTTGATTCAGTGCGATATTACTTTGATGATTGCAACAAGCGCGCCGCGTCCATTGCAAAATAAGTCAAGACGCCATCCGCACCCGCGCGCTTAAATGCCAACAAGCTTTCCATCATCACCGCATCGTGGTCCAGCCAACCATTTTGTGCAGCTGCTTTGAGCATGGCGTATTCACCGCTGACTTGGTAGGCAAATGTGGGTACTTTGAATTCGTTCTTCACACGGCGCACAATGTCCAAATACGGCATGCCGGGTTTCACCATCACCATGTCGGCACCTTCGGCAATATCGAGTGCCACTTCGCGCAAGGCTTCATCGCTGTTGCCAGGGTCCATTTGGTACACCTTTTTGTTTGCTTTGCCCAAATTGGCGGCTGAGCCCACCGCGTCGCGAAACGGGCCGTAAAACGCCGAAGCGTATTTGGCACTGTAGGCCATGATGCGGGTGTGGATATAGCCATTCGCTTCAAGGGCGCTGCGAATCGCGCCAATGCGGCCATCCATCATGTCGCTGGGGGCAACGATGTCCACACCAGCCGCAGCTTGTACCAGCGCTTGCTTGCACAGCACGTCGACGGTGGCATCGTTCATGATGTAATTGTTTTCAGCGGGGTTGGGGTCCAACAAGCCATCTTGTCCGTGACTGGTGAAGGGGTCGAGTGCCACATCGGTCATCACGCCCAACTCTGGGCAATGCTGTTTCAATGCGCGCACCACGCGGGGCACAAGGCCATCTGGGTTGAACGCTTCACGACCATCTGGCGTTTTCAAGCTGGCATCAATCACGGGGAACAAGGCCATCACTGGAATACCGAGTTTGACGCATTCTTTGGCAACCGGTAGCAACAAATCCAAACTCAGGCGTTCAACTCCTGGCATGGACTTCACCACCTCGCGGCGGTTTTCACCGTCCAACACAAACACAGGGTAAATCAAATCATGCGCCGTCACCGCGTGTTCGCGCACCAAGTTGCGGGTGAATTCATCGCGGCGCAAACGGCGTGGGCGGTTGGCGGGGAACATGGCCAAAGGAACAGATTGGGATTGCTTCATGGCTTTGTGAATGTAGTGTTGAGAGAAGGATCTGTTGAATTAATTAATTACCTGTTGGAAAAAACCGACACCACAGGTGAAGTGCCAATGATACCTTCTTCCATCACTTTTTCCTTTTCAAATCACAACAGCTTGATAACCATGATCACACTTGACCATTGCCGTGCACTGGACGCGCAAGACCCGCTGCGCGCATTCAAAGACAAATTCAGTTTACCCGCTGGCGTGATTTATTTGGACGGCAACTCCTTGGGGGTTTTGCCCAAAACCACTTCCGCCAGAGTCACGCAAGTTGTCGAACAAGAATGGGGCAATGGCTTGATACGCAGTTGGAATTCGGCAGGCTGGTTTGAATTGCCGCAAAAAGTAGGTAACAAGATTGCCAAGCTCATTGGTGCTGGACCAGGTGAAGTGGTCGCCACCGATACCACTTCCATCAACCTGTACAAAGTATTGAGCGCGGCACTGCATATCGCTGCCACCGATTCACCCCAACGCAAAATCATTGTGAGTGAACGCAGCAACTTTCCGACCGATTTGTACATAGCGCAAGCGCTGTGCAAAGAGCGCGGCTATACCTTGCAGTTAATCGAAGAACATGAAATCGCCACTGCGTTGACACAAGATGTTGCTGTGCTGATGCTGACCCATGTCAACTACCGCACGGGTGCGATGCATGACATGTCAAAGCTCACACAAATCGCACATGCAGCTGGCATTTTGACGGTGTGGGATTTGGCGCATAGCGCGGGTGCGGTACCCGTCGATTTGCACAGCGCAAAGGCTGATTTTGCAGTCGGTTGCGGATATAAATACCTCAATGGCGGACCAGGCGCACCGGCCTTTGTGTGGGTCAACTCTAAGCATGCGGATCGCTTTTGGCAACCTTTGGCAGGCTGGTGGGGGCATGCCACACCATTTGAATTCACGCCCGACTACAAGCCCGCAGCAGGCATCAACCGCTATTTATGTGGCACACAACCCATCATCAACATGGCGGCGCTGGACTGTGGGCTGGACGTGTATTTGGCTACAGAAGAACTAGGCGGCATGTCTGCATTGAGAACCAAATCGTTGGCGCTGACTGACCTGTTCATCGCATTGGTAGAAGAACGCTGCGCAGGTTTTGACATCGGCTTGGCTACACCGCTGAATCATGCGCAACGTGGCTCGCAGGTTTGCCTGACACGCGAACATGGCGATGGATTGGTTGGCGCTCCATCGGGAGCTTTTGCCATCGTGCAAGCTCTGATCGCACGCGGTGTGATTGGCGACTACCGCGCGGGCGACGGCAAAGCGCACAAAGACATCATGCGTTTTGGCTTCACACCTTTGTACATCGGCTATGAAGATGTGTGGCATGCCGTGGAGCATTTGCGCCAAGTCTTGGTCAATGAAGAATGGAAGCGGGCCGAGTTCAACCAAAAACACGCGGTGACTTAATTCGAAAACACAACAACAAAGAGAACCACCATGAACTGCCCCGTCCATCCAACATCCGTTGTTGACCCTGCCAAAGAAGGCGCCAAAATGGATTTCAGCGCCAGCATGAGCTATGGCGACTATTTGCAAATTGATACCATTTTGTCCGCGCAAAAGCCGTTATCACCCAATCACAATGAGATGCTGTTCATCATCCAGCACCAAACCAGTGAACTGTGGATGAAGTTGATGTTGCACGAAATGAATGCCGCGATACAACACATAGCAACCGACCAACTGTCAACCGCTTTCAAGATGTTGGCGCGTGTCAGCAAAATCATGGAACAACTGGTGCACGCTTGGGATGTGTTGGCAACCATGACGCCGCCTGAATACAGCGCCATACGACCGTATTTGGGGCAGTCCAGCGGTTTTCAAAGTTTTCAATACCGTTGCATCGAGTTCAGCTTGGGCAATAAAAATCCGGCCATGATTCAGCCTCATGTGCACCACCCCGAACGCTTGGCCATGGTGCAAGCCGCTTATAACGCGCCCAGCTTGTACGACGAAGCGTTGCGCTTGCTAGCGCGACGGGGTTTGCCAATTCCCAGCAGCCATACGCAACGCGATTGGACGCAACCTTATGTTGAAAGCCAAGCAGTCGAACAAGCATGGCTCACAGTTTATCGTGACACACAAACCTATTGGGATCTTTACCAACTGGGCGAAGAGTTGACTGATTTAGAAGACGCCTTTCGGCTCTGGCGTTTTCGCCATGTCACCACTGTAGAACGTGTGATTGGTTTTAAACGCGGTTCGGGTGGCACCAACGGAGTGGGCTATTTGCGCAAAATGTTGGATGTGGTTTTGTTTCCAGAAATTTGGAAACTTAGAACAGATTTATAAGTGCCATCACACAAGCACGCTGGCGAGAAAGGCGGTTTGCTGGTTATTGGCCATACTGCTTGTAGTTGACCACTCTGCAAAGAATATATATAATTGACCTGTAGCCGTCGTATTGATTGCCTGGTGTGCTATTAAAACTATAGCAATTCAGTTATATTGGCGTCAGTATGGTAGGCTTTGCCTCTGGCAACATATTGGGGTAATCGCGGCTGAAGTGCAAGCCACGGCTTTCGTGGCGCAGCTGTGCGGATTGAACGATCAAATCGGCCACTTCGACCAAGTTGCGCAGCTCCAGCAAGTCGCGCGTGACATGAAAGCGGGCGTAGAACTCATCAATTTCCGCTTTGAGCAAATCAATGCGATGGGCCGCGCGATCCAGGCGTTTGTTGGTGCGCACGATACCAACATAATCCCACATGAAACGTCGCAGCTCGGCCCAGTTGTGAGAAATGACCACCAATTCATCGGGGTCAGTCACTTGGCTATCGTCCCAGGCTTTCAGTGCGGTGGGCTTTGTTTTCGGCTTGGCTTGAATGACTTTTGCCGCGGCATTGGCAAACACCATGCATTCCACCAGCGAATTGCTGGCCAAACGGTTCGCGCCATGCAAGCCGGTATACGTTGTTTCACCAATCGCAAACAAGCCAGCCAAATCAGTTTGGCCATCCAGGTCCGTCATCACGCCACCGCAGGTGTAATGTGCTGCGGGTACAACGGGGATGGGTTCTTTGGTGATGTCAATGCCCAGTTCCAAACATTTGGCTTTGATGTTGGGGAAATGTTCTTGCAAAAATTCTGGCGATTTGTGTGAAATATCCAAGTACACACAATCCACGCCGTGTTTTTTCATTTCATAGTCAATGGCGCGCGCTACTACGTCGCGTGGTGCCAATTCAGCACGTGCATCGTGCTGCGGCATGAAGCGCTTGCCGGCGTTTTCACCACCTGCTGATTCAGGTAAAAGCAAATGCCCGCCCTCGCCGCGCACGGCTTCGGTGATTAAAAAACTCTTGGCGTGTGGGTGGTACAAACAAGTCGGATGGAATTGAATGAACTCCATGTTCGCCACCCGGCAACCCGCGCGCCAAGCGGCTGCAATGCCGTCGCCCGTGGCGGTGTCGGGGTTGGTGGTGAACAAATACACCTTGCCTGCACCGCCAGTGGCCAAAATGGTTTGCGGAGCTGCAAAGGTCACCACCTTGTCTTTGGTTTGGTCTAAAACATACGCACCCACACAATGTGTTGCTTTGCTAGCTGTTGTTTTGTCGGTTATCAAATCAATCAGCATGTGCTGTTCAAACACCGTCACGTTCGCAGTCTCTTTGATGCGTTGTACCAGCACTTGTTGCACGGCTGCGCCGGTGGCATCGGTCACGTGCACGATGCGTCGCTCGCTGTGACCACCTTCACGTGTCAAGTGCACATGTCCATTTTCTTGGGTGAACTGAACACCCAAAGATTGCAACCATGCAATGCTTTCAGGTGCATGTTCAACGGTGAATTCTGTGGCTTTGAGGTCACACAATCCCGCGCCGGCTATCAAGGTATCTTTTATATGCGACTGGTACGAGTCACCCTCACCCAGCACTGCAGCAATGCCACCTTGCGCCCATGCGCTTGAACCGTCGCCCAAAATATTTTTGGTGATGACGGCCACGCGGTGTGTGGGCGCCAGCCGCAACGCGGCGCTTAAGCCCGCAAGACCGCTGCCAATGATGATGACGTCAAATGTGTGGGCTGTAGAAGACATAAGCACGGATTCTAAGCGCTCTCTTCTGGTATGCCAGATTGGCTATTTATTTGGGTCGCAATTGATCAGGTCGGACGCGTGACGTTAAGAGCTGTTCGATATGGTCGGTGTCGATGACAACATTTTCTTTATCGACCAAGGCTTGCTCGTAGTCATTCCAACCACGTATGCCTGTTTTAAGTGACACCACGTTGGTAAAACCGAGTTGTTGCATGGTATCCACCGCCAATGCAGAACGGTGGCCAGAGCGACAGATTACCACTATCGATTGCTTGCGTTCGGCAGCCAGTGAGGGAATCGTGTCCTCATAGTCCCAATCGCAACTGGACTCCAAAATACCACGCGGCACGTTGATAGAACCGGCAATGTGCCCATGTTCAAATTCACTGGGTTCGCGCACATCAATCACCAATGGTTTGTTGCCAGATGCCAGCAAATCAACCAAATCCCACGGCAATATCTCACGCACACGTGTCAAAGCGTCGTTGATTAAATCGTTGTAGCGTTTCATTAAAAATCAAATAGCAATTTACATTGTTAACCCAAGCTGTGCATCATGATTGTAGGTGTTTAATAATCTGACTTATTAAACAAGATGCCAGCTTGTGAGAGTGCCAGCTATTTTGCTAGCATTTGTTTAGTAGCCACTGACCTACTGCATGGGGCATGGCATGCACGTGAGTTTGAAAGCCGCCTTGTGCAAAACCCACATGCCCCCCATGCGCAGGTTGCCACAAAGTGACATGCTGACCTACTTCGCTTTTCTTGGGCAAACTGCTAACTGGCATGAAAGGGTCATTCAAAGCATTCAGCGCCAATGCCGGTATTTGAATGTCGGCCATACGCGGCTTGGCAGATGCACGCCGCCAGTAATCATCGGTGTTTTTAAAACCGTGCAAAGGCGCGGTAAACACATTGTCAAATTCATACAGATTCTGACTCGCCTGCAGCTTTTTGCCATCAAACAAGCCTGGGTGCAACGCCAATCGCTCCAACGCTTTTGGCTTCATGGTGCGCAAAAATAACGGGGTGTAGATATGACGATTCAAACCTAAGCCAATCCAATGCCCAGACGACATCAAATCCAATGGCGAACTGACCGATGCTACAGCACTGACCACCTTTGCCGCTTCTTTCCCCATCTCCTGTGCCCAGCGCATTAGCGCGTTGCCGCCAAGCGAGACGCCTACAACGATCAGTTGACGGTTAGGATGCGATGCCTTTATTCGACGCAGTAGCCAGTCAATTTCTTCAAAATCACCAGAATGGTATGCGCGTGGCATGCGATTAACCTCACCACTGCAACCACGAAAATGAGGTACGGCGAGCGGTATTTTTCGCACACGCGCCCAGTCTGAAAATGCCAATGCATAGTGGCTTTGCGACGAACCTTCTAAGCCATGAAAAAGCACCAGAAAAGGGGTGCTTGATTCGACTGCATGGGTAGAAAAATCAACATCTACAAAATCACCATCAGGCGCATCCCAGCGCTGGCGTATGTATTGCGGCTTGTGCTCCGAAAAGACACGCGAAAACAATGCAGGCCAAATGGTTTGCATGTGGCCACCCAAAAGCCAAAATGGGGCAGGCACATTTAAATCGGGGCTGGACATGACGTTAAGAATACGCAGATTGAATTGGTGGGACGTGTAGGACTTGAACCTACGACCAAAGGATTATGAGTCCTCTGCTCTAACCAACTGAGCTAACATCCCGCCTTGATCCAGTTTGAGCGCTTTCAATTGTCTCAAACTGGGGTCAACCCGCTATTGTAAACAAGTCGCACGGTCTATTTGTGGTGGGAGAGTGCATTTGTCACCAATTTGGAGGTGATGTCCACGATTTGAATCATCTTGTCGTAGTGCATGCGTGTGGGGCCGATGACGGCGAGGGTGCCGACGATGCGACCATCCACTTCGTACGGTGCACTCACCACCGACAAATCTTCTATAGGTACCACATGGCTTTCGCCACCAATGTAGATGCGCACGCCTTCGGCTTTGCTGGATGTGTCCAGCAAACGCATGAGTTGGGTTTTTTGTTCAAACAAATCAAAAGCACGGCGCAATTGCCCCATGTCGGATGAGAAATCGCTGACCGACAACAAGTTGCGTTCGCCCGCGATCACCACCTCATCTTGTGCCTGGGTCAGCACCTCTGAGCTGACTTGCACGGCCGTTTGCATCAGTTTCGCAATCTCACCGCGCAGTTGTTCCACCTCAGTTTTCAGCCGTTCGCGCACGTGCTCGATGGCCATGCCCGCGTAGTTGTTGTTGAGAAAGTTGGCGGCCTCTTGCAATTGCGCTTGCGTGAAATCGGCATCGGTGAAGATCACTCGGTTTTGCACGTCACCGTCGGGCGCGACGATGATGACCAGGTAGCGCTTGTCTGATAGTTTCAAAAACTCAATGTGCCTGAAAACCGAATTGCGTTTGGGTGTGCTGACTACACCCACAAACTGCGATAAATTGGACAGCAATGTGGCTGCATTGGTCAGTACTTTTTGCGGTTGCTCAGCGGCCAAAATTTGGGGCGTGATTTGTTCGCGCTGCGCGGTCAACATGGTGTCGACAAACAGGCGATAGCCGCGTGCCGTGGGTATGCGACCGGCTGAAGTATGCGGGCTGGCAATCAGGCCCAGCTCTTCCAAATCGGACATCACATTGCGGATGGTGGCGGGCGACAGCTCCAAGCCCGATGCGCGCGACAAAGTGCGTGAACCTATGGGTTGCCCGTCGTCAATGTAACGCTCAACCAAGGCTTTTAACAATAACTTTGCTCTATCGTCTAGCATAGGGGCATTTTAATGTTGTAATTTAGGCTGAGGCAAAAATATGGCACAAGCACCTACCAATAAAAATAAGGCAGCAATGACATTACCTAAAAACACACGTTTTGGCAAAGTGGCTTTGATCGGCAAATTGCACAGCACCGCTTCCGCGCAAAGTGTAGCGGTGTTGCAAGACATTGCGCTGTTTTTACAAAAATCAGGTTGCGAGGTGGTGCTTGAAAAAAGCACCGCTGAGCAAATGGGTCTGAACAACTTGCCTACTCTGAATTTGACGGAAATAGGGGCGCAGTGTCAGCTGGGTTTGGTGGTGGGGGGTGATGGTTCCATGTTGGGCATAGGCCGTCAGCTTGCGCCTTTTGGTGTGCCACTGATTGGCATCAACCAAGGGCGCTTGGGTTTCATCACCGACATCGCACTCGACCAATACGCCAGTGTGCTCGGCCCCATGTTGGCGGGTGAATATGATGCGGACAAACGCAGTTTGATTGCCGGCAAAGTGATGCGCGATGGAAAGTGCATCTTTGAAGCCATGGCGATGAACGATGTGGTCATCAACCGTGGCTCGCATTCGGGCATGGTGGAAATGCGCGTGGAAGTAGGCGGACATTTTGTGGCCAACCAACGGGCGGATGGTTTGATTCTGTCAACCCCCACCGGTTGCTCAGCCTATGCCTTGTCAGCGGGCGGACCTTTGTTGCATCCAACGATTGGTGGCTGGGTGCTGGTACCGATTGCGCCGCATACATTGTCGAATCGCCCCATCGTGTTGTCTGATGCAGAAGAAGTGGCGATTGAAATCGTGGCGGGTAAAGATGCCAGCGCCAACTTTGACATGCAGTCTTTGGCAGAGCTCAACATTGGCGACCGCATTGTGATGACACGTTCAGAGCACAGTGTGTGCTTTTTGCATCCCAAAGGGTGGAGCTATTTTGATACGTTGCGCAAAAAACTGCATTGGAACGAGGGGGGCTCCTAGGCATGGCCTTAAAGAGTTTGGCGCTGCGCGATTTTGTCATCGTGCGCGAATTAGATTTGGGTTTGGCCAGCGGCTTCACTGTGTTAACGGGTGAAACGGGTGCTGGCAAATCGATATTGATCGATGCCGTGCAACTGGTGTTGGGTGCGCGCGCCGACGCCGGCTTGGTGCGCGAAGGTGCCAGCCGCTTGGAAGTGACCGCAGAGTTTGAAATATCACCCGCGAAAAATAAAGCACTTGCGGTTTGGTTGGCGGCATGGCTAGACGAAGCAGGATTCGACCACTTAGACACACTGCTGTTGCGCCGCACGGTGGACCTGCAAGGCAAAAGCCGCGCGTGGATCAACGGCAGCCCCGCCACCGCCACGCAGCTCAAAGAGTTGGGCGAGGCTTTGGTGGACATCCACGGTCAACACGCTTGGGCCACCTTGAGCCGCCCAGATGCCGTGCGCGATTTGCTGGATGCTTATGCCGGTTGTGACACCACCGCCTTGCGTGCGGCGTGGGCAGCATGGCGGCAATGCGTCAAAGCCTTGGAGGCCGCACAACAATCGCAAGATAAATTGCTGACCGAACGCGAACGCCTGCAATGGCAAATTGGCGAAGTGGCCAAATTGGCACCAGCGGCTGATGAATGGGATGAACTCAACGCCCAGCACAGCAAGCATGCCAATGCGCAGTCACTGATAGAGGCCGCGCAAACGGCATTGGCAGCCTGCAAAACGAATCAGCAGAAAGCGGTGGACGCCATGGCAATGCGGACGTCATCAGCAGTTTGGTGAGGGCCAACGATGCGCTGCAAAGCAAAGCGCACATCGAACCTGAATTTGCGGCGCTGTGCGATGTCTTGTCATCCAGCTTGGCGCAACTGGAAGATGCAGCGCACAGCTTGAACACTTATTTGCGCCATACTGAAATCGACCCTGCACGCTTGGCGCAATTGGATGAACGCATGTCGCAGTGGTTGTCCCTGTCGCGCCGCTACAAGCGCAAGCCGGAAGAGTTGCACGCCTTGTACACATCGTGGCAAGCCGAATTGACACAACTCGATGCCGCCAGTGATTTGGCCGCATTGCAAACAGCCGAACAAGCCGCTGCCAAAACGTATCAAGTTGAAGCCAGCGCCATTTCTAAAAAGCGCAAAGCCGCAGCACCCAAATTGGCCAGCAGCATCACACAAGCCATGCAAGGTTTGGGCATGCAAGGCGGTGTGTTTGATGTGGCCTTAACAACACTCAGTTCACCTGCGCAAGCGGGTTTGGAAGAGGTGGCGTTTTTGGTTGCAGGGCACGCTGGCAGCACACCGCGCCCGGTGGGCAAAGTGGCATCGGGTGGCGAGTTGTCGCGCATTGCATTGGCGATATCGGTGGTAACCAGCCAACTGGGCAGCGCACAAACTTTGATTTTTGACGAGGTGGATTCAGGTGTGGGCGGTGCCGTGGCACAAACCGTGGGCAAGCTGATGAAGCAATTGGGTCACGACCGCCAAGTGCTGGCAGTAACCCACTTGCCGCAAGTGGCAGCCTGCGCCAACCAACATTGGGTGGTGGCGAAACACAGCACAAACACTAACAATGTGGGCAGTACCAGCAGCACCGTGACACCTGTTGTGGGGGACGCACGCGTGGCCGAGGTGGCGCGCATGTTGGGCGGTGCCAGCGTCACCGACACCACCCGCGCGCATGCCTTAGAAATGATCAACGCTATATAAATAATAGCACACTAGGCAATTAATACGCCGGCTAGATGCCAATTTGATCATATAAATGCACACTGACCACCACCACAACGCTGCCCACGCACAGCAATCATTGCGCCACAGTATTCAGCTGGCGTTGGTGTTGGCCTTGGGTGCGGCGGTGTCTCTGGGCGTCACACGCTTTTCATATGCGCTCTTGCTGCCGCCCATGCGTGCTGACTTGGCTTGGTCTTACACCTTGGCCGGCGGTATGAACACCAGCAATGCGGTCGGCTATTTGCTGGGCGCGATGACCTTTCCACCTTTGTTCAAACGCTACGGTGCAGCACGCGTGCTGCTGGTGGGTGCCGTGTGGGCTTTTGCTTTGATGTTGGCCACCGGGTTCTTCACCAGCAGCGCACCCTTGTTGCTGCAGCGCTTGTTGGCCGGTGTGGTCAGTGCGTGGATGTTTGTGGCGGGCGGATTACTGGCTGCACAATTGGGTGCGCGCCAACCCACGCACAGCGGTTTGTTGTTGGGTATTTATTATGGTGGCGTGGGTTTGGGGATTGCGCTGTCATCACTGTTGGTACCTGCTGTGGCGCATGGTTTGGCGGCGTATTTTCCTAAGCAAACACACGCATGGGCATGGGCGTGGTGGGCACTGGCGGTGCTCTGTGCCGTGGCGGCTTGGTTGATGTATCTTAGACGCGTTGACATTGCTGCATTGGTTTTGTCAACATCAACAACTGCTGCAACCGCTACTACAAATACAGCAAGTTCAAATGCCGTTCGCACTGAGTCTATCGAAGCACAATCACCCATCGCATACCGTCGCCGTGATTTCAGCTTTGCGCTATTGGGCTATGCCTGCTTTGGCGCGGGCTACATCGGCTACATGACCTTCATCATCGCGCTTTTGCGAGAGCAAGCCGCCTCTACCCTCATGGTCACTGTGTTCTACACTTTGCTGGGTGTGGCGGTGATGGCGTCGTCGCGGCTTTGGGCCAAATTGCTGGACCGCTACAAAGGTGGGCAAGCGCTGGCGCTGCTCGATTTTTTGTTGGGTTGCGCCATCATCATCCCCGCCATCACACCATGGCAGCCGGCGCTCATCGTTTCTGGCGTGTTGTTTGGTGCGGTGTTTTTGTCTATCGTTGCCAGCACCACGGCATTGGTGCGCCACAACTGGCCAGCCAGCCATTGGCCCATCGGCATCAGCGCATTCACCATTGCTTTCGCCATCGGTCAAATCGTGGGACCCACCTTGGTTGGCTACATCGCTGACAGCGCAGGTGGCCTGACCCAAGGCCTGCTGCTGTCCGCCATCACGCTTTGGGTGGGCGCACTGTTGGCATGGCAGCAAAAAGCATTGCTATATAAATAATAGCAATCTAGGAAATCAATAAGCCGTCCAGAGGTTAAAAATATGCCAAACTCTGACGCAAAACGAGCTGCAAACGCGTTGCTTGTTTAATCTGGGTACCCATGTTTGGGTAAATGCGCCAACTGCGCTTCGAGTGTGCGCACTTGTCGTTCCAGCTCTTCAATGCGACTCATATGGTTCAGCA
Source organism: Candidatus Aalborgiella aggregata (assembly GCA_016705065.1). Classification (GTDB taxonomy): domain Bacteria; phylum Pseudomonadota; class Gammaproteobacteria; order Burkholderiales; family Burkholderiaceae_C; genus Aalborgiella; species Aalborgiella aggregata. The sequence continues at coordinate 467,655 of JADIYY010000003.1, forward strand.
ACATCGCCACGGTAAACAAGTCCAAATCATAGGTTTGCCGCAACTGGCTGACTTTGCGAAGCGGCGTCACCCATTCGGCGCTGAATACCCGCTCAAACATGAGCGGTAATTGCGTTGGCTCTGAAGCCATTGGCGGCAATGCCTTGTAGTCCACCAACTCATCCAGCTCCATCGTGCTCATGCCGCAGCATCGCGCCAGCTCAGACAGCGTCACCGTTTCTGTGGCATCCAGCCACATCCATTCAAGTTGTTGTGCTGCCATGTGCTTTCTCCTGTTTTGGTTTGTGCGCATTCGTTGCGACATGTGCACGCGGGTTAAAGGTGGACAGCTTGGCCAACTCTTGGTACAGCTCGCGCTCGCGCTCGCTCAAGGTAGCGGGGATGTCAATGCGAATCAGGGCGTACAAGTCCCCCCGCCCTTTCACGCCATCTGCACCCTTGGTGGCGTTGGTCAAGCCGCGCCCTCGCAGGCGCAATTTGCGACCCGCACGTGTGCCTGCAGGCACGGTCAGCAGCACTGGGTCGTCTAGCGTCGGCACTTGCACCTCTGCACCCAAGGCCGCTTCCCAAGGTGTCAACAGCAGGTCAAAGTACAGGTCATAACCGTCGGTGCGGAACACGGCGTGCGGTAGCAGCACAATGTGCAGGTAAATATCGCCATCCGCACCACCGTTGTACCCTTTGCCGCCCTTGCCGCGCAGCCGTAGTTTTTGGCCTTCGCGTACACCGGGCGGTATGGTGACCTCTAAACTGCGTGTGCTGTTACCGTCTGCCAATTGCAAATTCAAATTCCTACCGTGGTGCGCATCTTCTAGGCTGATGCTGACTGTGTTTTCATAATCTCGCCCTTGCATCGGCATCTCCTGGCGTTCACCTCCAAAATGCGCCCCTTGTCCACTTGCTTGCCCACCCGCTCGTGCACGCCCCATGGCTGCGAACAAATCCGCCAAGTCAATATCGTCAAAAGACGCACCAGCACCGCCCCTGTTTGCACCACCAAAATCTTGTTGCCACTGCGGCGGTGGCGAAAACTCTTGCCCCTCGGCACGCTTGCCAAGTTGGTCATAAGCAGCCCGCTTTTCGGCATCTTTCAATGTGGCATAGGCCTCACCCGCTTCTTTGAACTGCGCCTCGGCATTCGGTTCTTTGGACACATCGGGGTGAAACTGGCGTGCCAACTTGCGGTAAGCCTTTTTGATCTGATCCAAATCAGCATCGCGCGGCACACCCAGCACAGCATAATAGTCTTTGTATTTCATGGTGATAACGCCCTAGGCATTAAAACAGTCAGTCTAAAACTTTTGTGCCAGCTTGTGTGTAGGATAAAACGCCAACCCATCCAAATACCCGTACATTTTTCGACTATTTGCCACTTGCATGCTGTAAATCAAATAAAGATGGCGTTTACATTAAAACGTTAAACTAGGTGTCATCAATTTGTGTGACCAATTTTCCCTGATGCAATTTCAAACCACATCGCGCCAACTGCCTACACCGGGTTTGTCCAAACCTGCGCTGTTAGCGGTAGGTTTGTTACATCTGGGTTTGTTGTGGGGGCTGTTGCAGCTCTCGCCTGTGCAGCGCAAGGTACAAGAGGTGCGCGAAGTGGTGGTGCAATTGGTGTTGCCGATCACATTGCCACCTCCACCGCCACCACCAATACCTGCGATCACCTTGCCACCACCGCCTGTGGTGCAACCACCCAAGCCGGTGAAATTGCCAGTAACACCACCAGTAGTGAAGCAAACCATCACGACACCACCGCCAGAGAAAGTGGAGATCAAACCACCGCCTGTGCCGGTGATTGAACCGCCCAAGCCGGTGATCAAAGAAGTACCTAAAGAAATACCCAAAGAGGTCGTAAAAGAAGTTGTGAAAGAACCCGTAAAAGAGCCTGTGCGCGAAGAGCCAAAAGTTGAGGTGGCTGCCCCTGCCCCCGCACCAACGCCTGCACCAGCACCAGCACCAGCACCAGCACCCGCCCCTGCACCCGCAGTTGCTGCTGCGCCAGCACCGGCACCTGCTCCAGCGGCTGCCGTCGCGGCGCCAGCTCCTGCGCCAGTACCCAGTTCCACAGCGGCAGCACCAGCTGCCAGCACTTCATCTGCAGGACCCAGCAAAGCCATCTCGGTTAACCCTGCGCCTGCGGGTTCGGGCAGTGCTACCAGTGGTGCGCCATCATTAGGAAGTCAGTTGGCCAGCCCAGGTGGCGGACTGCCAGGCGCAGGCAACCGTGGTTCGGGCTACCAAAGTTCGGGTTGCCGGGGTGGTTTTTGCAAAGACGAATTGTTTAAAAAATCGAATGCGCAATTGAATCCAAATGCCCCGCCCGATAAGTTCCAGTCTTCCGTGCAAAATGCAGGCAAACCCGATTGTTTGCGAACACCAGCCAAAGCGGGCGACGGCGCCATGGCATTGGGCGGATTACTGGCAGCACCGGCACTGATAAACCGTGCTTTGAATGGCGACTGCCCGAAATAGACAAAACACCCTGACACCATTGAACACCACCATTTCAACGAAGGAAAGCAAGATGAAACAAACCCCAACGCTTTTGAAACAAGTGCTAAGTACTTCTGTCGTATTTTGGTTTGGCATGGCCAGCATGCAGGTGGCTGCTCAAACACCTACGCCAGCTCTCACACCCACTGTGACCTTGAATGCACCTGCTGCGACATCGATCACAACACCCGCAGTGGATGCCTTGGCAGAGAACCCCTACGGCTTGGCTGCTTTGTGGGCGCAAGGTGATTGGGTGGCAAAAACCACACTTTTGCTGCTGCTCATCATGTCATTGGCCAGTTGGTATGTGTTGATCAGCAAGTTGGTCGCACAAAACCGCATGAAGACACAAACACGTGCAGCCGAACAAACCTTGGCCAATGCCAAAAATTTGCGCGAAGGCGCAGATGCTCTGAGTCCAGACAGCCCTTACCACGTGATGATGAATGGCGTGTTGGAAGATGTCCGCATGCATCCCTCAGTGGCCAGCCAGGTCGATTTGAACACCTGGGCGGCGCAAAGCATTGAACGCATAGTGGGTGCAGTGCAAAGCCAGTCGCAAAACGGTTTGGCGGTGCTCGCCACGGTGGGCTCTACTGCGCCGTTTGTGGGCTTGTTTGGTACGGTGTGGGGCATCTATAACGCGCTGGTGAAAATTGGCGCGTCGGGCCAAGCGTCAATCGACAAAGTAGCAGGCCCTGTAGGCGAAGCGCTGATCATGACGGCTATTGGTTTGGCGGTGGCGGTGCCCGCAGTACTTGGCTACAACTGGCTGGTGCGCCGTAATAAAACCAATATGGATGGTGTGCGCAATTTTGGCTCCAACTTGCACACCACGCTATTGCGATTGGCCGAAAAAACCAATAGCCCAAGTAAATAACCAAAGTCGGTACTGAAACAGCTATGGCCATAACCTACAAAAAAAGCACCAGCGCAGACGATGCGCTGATGGCCGACATCAACACCACGCCTTTGGTGGACGTGATGCTGGTGCTGTTGATCATTTTTCTCATCACCATTCCGGCGGTGACGACATCGGTCCAACTCAAGTTGCCCAAAGCCAACAACGTGAAAAGTGATGCTACGGTGGAAACCATTGTGATTTCTTTGGATGCCCAATCACAACGCTATTGGCTGAACGATGCCATCACCAGCCCCGATGACTTTCAAAAGCGGCTTGCCAGCGTCAAAAAGCCCAATGCCGTCATGCCGGCCGTGCACATTCGTGGGGATGCCAGTGTGAACTTTGAAGCCATTGGCAAGTTGGTGTACGACTTGAAATCTGCGGGTGTGACGAACATCGGTTTCATCACCCACCAGCCTGAAAAGAGTAATTAGATATGGCTATCAACATAGGATCCACCACATCCACGGCGGGCGACCTGGAACCGATGATGGAGATGAACACCACGCCCTTGATTGACGTGATGCTGGTTTTGCTGGTGATGCTGATCATCACCATACCTCTGAACATGCATGCGGTGAATGTGGAGTTGCCCAAACAATCGAGCGAGCTACCACCTGAGCTACCAAAAGTCATTGACATCAAAATCAATGCCAAACATCAAATTCTCTGGGGTAGCGAAATTGATGCCAAATATGAAGTAGTGACCAAATTGGAGCTTGAATCACGATTTGAAAAAGAAGCTTTGAAAGCCAAGCAAGCTGAAATCCATTTTCGTCCTGAACCAGGCGCCAAATATGAAGATGTGATCAGTGCCATGGCAGCGGCGCAGCGACTGAATTTGAAGCAAATTGGCATACCCACCATTGATACGTTTGCGGGTGTCGGTACAGTCAGCACCGCCAAATGAGTCACCGATTTTCACTACCATTGAGCACCTAACCATCATGTCAGACTTAAACGACCCACGTGTTTTCTTCGCCGCCGAGCGCACCTTGCTGGCCTGGAACCGCACCAGCCTGACCTTGATGGCGTTTGGTTTCATGATCGAACGCTTTGGCTTGTTTGTGCACATGCTGCTGCCACAAAAAGGTGAAATGCTGCAACGCGGGTTTTCGTTTTGGGTAGGTTTGGCATTCATAGTGTTGGGCGCTTTTTCAGCCGCCACCGCCATCGCGCAATACCGCACGGTGTTACGCACGCTTAAACCCATTGAAATTCCACATGGTTACCGCGTCAACGTGGGCGTTTTCGTGAACTTGGTGGTGACATTGCTGGGCGCAGCGTTGGTGGCGTATCTGTTTATTCGCGGCCCTGCTTTATAGGCGCGCTTGCTCAGCAGGCTCATTTCCATGAAAAATATATGGAAAAATGGCCTGTAGCCGGCGTATTTGTTGCCTGTACTGCTACTAAATATATAGCATCATGCAAATCTAGTTTGTTGTATAATTTTTCCACTATCAACATTTAGCAGGAGGCTTGCTGTGAAAAAGAAGGTGTTGTTAACGGTTTGGTTCAAGTCCATGGCAACGATTGCAGTACTGGGCTTGGCGTCAAGTTTGGCGCTCGCACAAGCAGCGGCCATCAAGCCCTGTCCTTTGAATCCAGCCGATTTGAGCAAGGCTATGGGCGTTGCTTTTGCCGATGGCATGGCTGAAAAAAATCCATTTGGCGGTATGTCGTGCACCTACAAATCCAAAGGCGATGCACCAGCATTTAAAAGCAATGTCAGTGTCTTTATCAGTCAAATGCCCATGCAAGGCACCTTTGACAACATGAAGATGTTTTTAGGGCCATTGTCAACCAAGTATGAGCCAATTGCCGGTGATGCCGACCAAGCCATGACGGTGGTGCAAGCGCCCAGCGTGCCACGCTTTCCTTCTATCGTGTACATGCGTGGTGGTCAGCTGGTGAACATGCACATCATGGGCGGTATCTACGATCCTGCTACCCGCATCAGCGTGGTGCAGGATGGGAACAAAAAACTGTTGGCACTGCCCCGCGTACCTTGATGGTTTGACGTGATGTGCGCTCTGTAGCGCAGGCGATCAAGCGCTGGCGCTTTTAATCACACCGCCACCCAAACACACCTCACCGTCGTACAGCACCGCTGACTGCCCCGGTGTGACAGCCCATTGCGCTTGTGGGAAAGTCAAATCCATGCTGTCAGTATCACAGCGTACCAATTCGCAGGGTGAATCGGCTTGTCGATAGCGGGTTTTGGAGTTGAGTATTTTCGCTGTGGGGGCGTCGCCTGCCACCCAGCTTAAATTGTCCGCCGTTAAAGCGTGCGAATGCAGCCACGGGTGATCATGCCCTTGCACCACCCACAGCGTGTTTTGGCCCAAGTCTTTCTTTGCCACAAACCACGGTGTGTGCTCGCCACCACCGCGTTGTTGGCCTTTTTCTTTGACGCCACCAATGCCCAAGCCTTGGCGTTGCCCCAGTGTGTAAAAGCTCAAACCTTGGTGCGTGCCCAGCACACGGCCTTGGGCGTTTTTAATTGGCCCTGGTTCTTTGGCAATGTAGCGGTTCAAAAACTCACGAAAAGGGCGTTCGCCAATGAAGCAAATTCCGGTTGAATCTTTCTTTTTGGCATTGGGTAAGCCAATTTCATCGGCGATGCGCCGTACTTCGGTTTTTTGCAGCTCGCCAACAGGGAACAGCGTTTTGGACAACTGAGCTTGGTTCAATCGGTGCAAAAAATAGCTTTGGTCTTTGCTGGCATCCAGTCCTTTGAGCAATTCGTATTTTTGTGTTGTGTCGTTCAAGCGCACGCGTGCGTAATGGCCGGTGGCGATTTTGTCCGCGCCCAAGCGCATGGCGTGGTCTAAAAACGCTTTGAATTTGATTTCGGCGTTGCACAAAATATCGGGGTTGGGCGTGCGGCCGGCTTGGTATTCGCGTAAAAATTCCGCAAATACGCGGTCCTTGTAGTCGCTGGCAAAGTTGACATGCTCAATATCAATGCCAATCACATCTGCGACCGCAGCCGCGTCTAAAAAGTCTTGGTTGGAAGAGCAGTATTCAGAGTCATCATCATCTTCCCAGTTCTTCATGAAGATGCCAATAACCTCGTACCCTTGCTGCTTCAGCAAATACGCCGTCACAGCAGAGTCCACACCACCGCTTAAACCGACGACGACGCGACGTCCCATGCCATGATCGGACGGCTGTAGCTTGTTTGCAGTGTTTGTGGAGGACATGGCGCCATTATCTCAGGGCGAACGCAGTCGGTGATTTGCTGCTTCTAGGTGTTACCCAGAAGTATGGGTTAGTAAAAATACATGCGTTTTGATGTAAGCTCTGTATAAGTTAGGTAATAAGAGGAGACTTTATGCAAATTGGCATACCCGCCGAGACATTGGCAGGCGAAACGCGCGTTGCAGTTACGCCAGAAACCGTTAAAAAACTGAAAGCTTTAGGTCATAGCTTGCGCATTCAATCAGGTGCAGGTGTGGCAGCCAGCGTGACGGACGATGCTTACATCGCTGTAGGTGCTGAGATGACCGATGCTGCTGGCGCGTTTGCTTGCGACTTGGTGCTCAAAGTACGCAATACCACTGATGCAGAAGCCAAAATGCTCAAATCCGGCGCGACTTTAGTAGGAATGCTGAACCCGTTTGAAGCAGATGGCATACAACGCTTGGCTTCTGCTGGTGTGACAGGTTTTGCATTAGAGGCCGCACCGCGAACCACGCGCGCGCAAAGCATGGACGTGTTATCCAGCCAAGCCAATATCGCGGGCTACAAAGCTGTGATGATGGCGGCGGACAAATACCAACGTTTTTTCCCGATGTTGATGACTGCGGCGGGTACGGTCAAAGCAGCCCGTGTGGTGATTTTGGGCGTGGGTGTTGCTGGCTTGCAAGCCATTGCCACTGCCAAACGCTTGGGTGCAGTGATTGAAGCGTCAGACGTGCGTCCCAGTGTGAAAGAACAAATTGAATCCTTGGGCGGCAAGTTCATTGATGTATCCTACGATACCGAAGAAGAAAAAGAAGCTGCTGCCGGTGTGGGTGGCTATGCCAAACCCATGCCGCAAAGCTGGCTGGCACGCCAAGCGGTCGAAGTAGCCAAACGCGTGGCGTTGGCCGATGTTGTGATTTCTACCGCCTTGATTCCAGGCCGCGCTGCGCCCACGCTGATTACCGAAGACATGGTCAAGTCCATGAAACCGGGTTCTGTCATCATTGATATCGCAGCAGGCAAAGGTCCGAATGGTGGTGGTAATTGCCCCTTGTCAGAAGCCGACAAAACGGTGGTCAAGCATGGGGTCACCATCGTGGGTGATACCAATTTGCCAGCATTGGTGGCGGCCGATGCTTCGGCGCTGTATGCCCGCAATGTGCTGGACTTTTTGAAGCTCATCATCAACAAAGAAGGTGCTTTGCATGTCGATATGGAAGACGACATTGTGGCGGCGTGTTTGATGACACAGGGTGGCGAAGTTAAACGTAAATAGATAAACGCAATAAACCCTAGATAACAAAGAAAAGAATCTAAAGGAACACATATGGATATCGTTTCCCCCACCATCATCAACCTCATTATCTTTGTGCTGGCCATCTATGTGGGTTACCACGTGGTGTGGACGGTGACACCCGCTTTGCATACGCCTTTGATGGCGGTGACCAACGCAATTTCCGCCATCGTCATCGTGGGTGCCATGCTTGCAGCCGCATTGACAGAAACCACTCTGGGTCAAGTGATGGGGTTCTTGGCGGTTGCATTGGCGGCAGTCAATGTATTCGGCGGCTTCTTGGTCACGCGGCGCATGCTGGAGATGTTCAAGAAGAAAGAAAAGAAAGTCGTTGCAACGACTGAAGGGGCAGCGAAATGAGCATGAGCCTTGTCACACTTTTATATTTAGTTGCCTCAATTTGTTTCATTCAGGCGCTCAAAGGCTTGAGCCATCCGACCACGTCCATTCGCGGCAATTTGTTCGGTATGACGGGTATGGCAATTGCGGTGGTCACCACGGCGGCTTTGATTCTGAAACTGTCTAGCGGCAACATGAATGGTATGGCCATCTTGCTCGCGGCATTGGTATTGGGCGGCAGTGTGGGCGCTTACATGGCCAACAAAGTTGAAATGACCAAGATGCCCGAACTGGTAGCTTTCATGCACAGCATGATTGGTTTGGCAGCGGTGTTCATTGCCATTGCGGCGGTGGTGGAGCCATATGCTTTTGGCATTGTGGCCAAAGGGGCTGACATTCCAGTCGGCAACCGCTTGGAACTCTTTTTGGGTGCGGCCATTGGTGCCATCACTTTCAGTGGCTCAGTGATTGCGTTTGGCAAATTAAGCGGCAAATACAAGTTCAGGTTGTTCCAAGGCGCACCTGTGCAATTTGCTGGTCAGCACATGGTGAATTTGGTTTTAGGCTTGCTGTTGATTGGTTTAGGTCTGGTGTTTACCTTTACTCAAAACATGACGGCGTTTTATGCCATGTTGGCATTGGCCTTTGTAATGGGTGTGCTCATCATCATTCCGATTGGCGGCGCTGACATGCCAGTGGTGGTGTCGATGTTGAACAGCTATTCAGGCTGGGCAGCTGCCGGCATTGGCTTCAGTTTGAACAACGCAATGTTGATCATTGCTGGCTCTTTGGTGGGTTCATCAGGCGCAATCTTGAGTTACATCATGTGCAAAGCCATGAACCGTTCCTTCTTCAATGTGATTTTGGGCGGCTTTGGTGGCGAAGCGGTGACGGCCTCGGCGGGCGGTGCTGTGCAACGAAATGTCAAATCGGGCAGCGCTGATGATGCAGCGTTTGTTTTGTCCAATGCTGAGACGGTGGTGATTGTGCCTGGCTATGGTTTGGCGGTTGCACGTGCCCAGCATGCTGTGAAAGAATTGGCAGCCAAGCTGACAGAAAAAGGCATCAATGTGAAATATGCGATTCACCCCGTCGCAGGTCGCATGCCGGGGCACATGAATGTGTTGCTGGCCGAAGCCGAAGTGCCCTACGACCAAGTGCATGAAATGGAAGACATCAATGGTGAGTTCGGACAAGTCGATGTGGCGATTATTTTGGGCGCAAATGACGTTGTGAACCCTGCCGCGCACGTGAAAGGAAGCGCCATTTACGGCATGCCGATTTTGGAAGCCTACAAAGCCAAAACCGTGATTGTGAACAAGCGCAGTATGGCAGCAGGCTATGCGGGCTTGGACAATGAATTGTTTTACATGGATAAAACCATGATGGTGTTTGGCGATGCCAAAAAAGTGGTGGAAGACATGACCAAGGCGATTGAGTAATCGCCCTGTTTGAAGTGGCCATGGTGTAAGCACGGTATTTAAGGATTTTTTGGGTATTTAGCAGTAAGTTTTAATCAACAGCGTTTTGTAAAGGAGATTTCGATGAGCAAATCAACTGATATGTCCAACATGTTGAAACAAAGGCCATGGCTTGGTCAATATCCAGAAGGCGTGCCTGCTGATATCGATGAAACGCAATATGAATCTTTGGTGGAACTTCTAGAAGAGAGCTTCAAGAAAAACGCCAGAAGCACCGCTTACAGTTTCATGGGTAAAGACACCACTTTTGCCCAAACCGATAGTTTGAGTGTTGCATTTGGGGCTTATTTGCAAGGGCTTGGCTTGGAAAAAGGCGACCGTGTCGCTTTGATGATGCCCAACATGCCGCAATACCCCATCGCTGTTGCTGCTATTTTGCGGGCCGGTTTGGTGGTGGTGAATGTGAACCCGCTGTACACTGCACGCGAATTAGAGCACCAGCTTAAAGACTCGGGTGCCAAAGCGATTGTCATCATAGAAAATTTTGCCACCACCTTGGAGCAATGCATTGCTGCAACACCTGTCAAGCATGTGATCATCAGTGCCATGGGCGACCGCCTAGGGCTGTTGAAAGGTGCTTTGGTGAATTATGTGGTGCGCCATGTGAAAAAAATGGTGCCCACTTACAACTTGCCTGGCGCTGTCCGATTCAACGAGGCCATTGCACAAGGCACTGGCAAAACGCTCAAGAAACCCGTTATCAAGTCGACTGATGTTGCCGTATTGCAATACACAGGCGGCACTACGGGTGTGAGCAAAGGAGCAGTATTGCTGCACAGCAACGTGATTGCCAATGTTCTGCAGTCTGAGGCTTGGAATGAACCGGTGATGGCCACCATTCCAAGTAGCGAGCAAGTGGTTTCAGTGTGCGCATTGCCGCTGTACCATATCTTCGCATTCACAGTGGGCATGATGTTGAACATGCGTACAGGTGGTAAATTGCTGTTGATACCCAACCCGCGCGATTTGCCCGCTGTTTTGAAAGAGCTATCAAAACACAAAATCCACAGCTTCCCAGCGGTAAACACTTTGTTCAACGGTTTGGCGAATCACCCTGACTTCAATAAGGTCGATTGGTCGCATTTGAAAATTTCGGTTGGCGGTGGCATGGCGGTTACCAGTGCAGTTGCCAAGCTGTGGTTAGAAAAGACGGGATGCAGTGTTTGCGAAGGTTATGGTCTGTCAGAAACTTCGCCCTCTGCCAGTTGCAACCCGACCAATAGCAAAGCATATTCTGGTTCCATTGGTTTACCCATTCCCAGCACGTGGATGAAATTGGTTGATGATGATGGGAATGATGTACCTGCTGGCGAGGCTGGTGAAATTGCTATCAAAGGACCGCAAGTGATGGCGGGTTATTGGCAGCGCCCTGACGAAACTGCCAAAGTCATGACGGCAGACGGGTACTTCAAATCGGGTGATATCGGTGTGATGGATGAGCGTGGTTATTTCAAAATCATTGACCGCAAAAAAGACATGATTCTGGTAAGTGGTTTCAATGTGTACCCGAATGAAATTGAAGATGTAGTTTCTGGCTTGGCAGGCGTCATGGAGTGCGCAGCGGTGGGTGTTGCAGACGAAAAAGCGGGCGAAGCGGTTAAATTGGTGATTGTGAAAAAAGACCCTGCGCTCACCGAAGAAGATGTACGCGCTTATTGCAAAACCCATTTGACAGGCTACAAGCAACCTAAAGTGGTTGAGTTCCGCACAGAGTTGCCGAAAACTCCAGTCGGTAAAATTTTGCGGCGTGAGTTGCGCGATAAAAAGTGAGTCAATTGATGGCTTTGTGAGTTGAGGTATTTGCATTGACTGTTCGCATTCCGCCCATTCAGTGTTTGCTGTCTTTCGAGGCTTTGGCGCGCTTGCGTAGCGTGACACAAACGGCGGAAGAGTTGTTTGTCACGCCAAGTGCAGTGAGCCACCGCATCAAGCAGCTGGAGCAAATGGTGGGTACACCTTTATTTGGGCGCAGCGATTTTTCATTGACGGTAGAAGGCAGTGAGTATTTGGCGCATGTGCGCGAAGGCTTAAGTAACCTGCAACGATTTCCTGGTCAAACCCCCAGTTTGGGTAGAAGCAAATTGCGATTGGCTGCGCCACCTACTTTTGCACGTACCATTTTGCTGCCGCGTCTTGGACAGTTTCATGAGGCTTACCCCGAAATTGACGTGACCATACAAGTCTCAATTCCTTTGTTGGACGTGGTGGCCGAGGATGCGGATTTGATTGTTCGGTTTGGTACCGGACGCTATGCTGATTTAGAGAGTGTGTGTCTTTTCAAAGACGAAATCATGCCCATGGCCTCGCCCTTGTACGTGCGTGATCATGGCCCGTTTGAAACCATTGACGATTTTCGTGCGGCGAAATTGTTGCGCAGCCCTTTAGAGCCTTGGCGCACTTGGTTTTCAGCGCAAAATCTCGATTGGCCGGAACCCGTAGAAGGCTCGCAGTTCAATGACATGGGGTTGCTGTGCGATGCAGCCGCCACCGGTATGGGGGTTGCGTTGGTGCGTTTGAAGTTGGCTGCGCCTTGGATTGAACAAGGTACTTTGGTGCGTTTGGGCAATCAAGATGCTTTCACCAAAACCAGCAACAGCCCGCATGCGCATTACCTGTGTTGGCGCACCGGTGTGATGGAGCGGCCAGAGTGCAATGTGTTTGCCGAGTGGTTAAAAAACAGTTTGGTCTAAGCATATTGGTGTTTTTGGCCTCTAGCCGGTGTATTTATTGCCTAGTTTGCTATTAAATATATAGCGTTGTATATTTCATGCAGTTATCAAAATTTCCTCAGCTTCATAATGTCGGGTTTTACAGCTGTTTGCGCTACAGTGGTGGGGCAGTTTAAAAACTTTGGACAATTTGATCACTGAAACAGAATCGACACATGACCACCACATTGCAAACAAGAACAGACAGTGACTTGCAAAATACAGTCGTTAAAGCGCTCAGTGTGCATTTGCCTGCACATGCCTTGATATGGCATAAAGAAGATACGACGCCATTTGAATGCGATGGCTTGACCGCTTACCGCCAACGACCGATGGTCGTCGCACTGCCAGAAACCTATACGCAAGTGCAAGCCGTGTTGAAGGTTTGCTCGCAATTGAATGTCCCCGTTGTGGCACGTGGTGCGGGTACAGGCTTAAGTGGCGGTGCCATGCCGCACGCCCAGGGCGTGACTTTGTCCATGGCCAAGTTCAACCAAATTTTAAAATTAGACCCCGTCAGTCGAACAGCGGTGGTGCAGTGCGGGGTGCGCAATTTGGCGATATCTGAAGCGGCTGCACAACATGGTTTGTACTATGCACCAGATCCCTCTAGCCAAATCGCCTGCACGATTGGTGGCAATGTGGCCGAGAACTCCGGTGGTGTGCATTGCTTGAAATACGGCTTAACGGTGCACAATGTTTTAAAAGTCAAAGGCTTTACTGTCACAGGCGAAGAAGTCGAATTTGGTAGTGAAGCCTTGGATGCCAGTGGCTATGATTTGTTGAGTCTCATCATGGGCTCAGAAGGTATGTTGGCTGTGGTGACAGAGGTGACGGTTAAGTTGATACCCAAGCCACAATTGGCACGTTGCATCATGGCGAGTTTCAACGACATCCGCAAAGCGGGGGAAGCGGTGGCTGCGGTCATCGCAGCAGGCATCATTCCAGCGGGCTTAGAGATGATGGACAAACCCATGACTGCCGCTGTGGAAGATTATGTGCATGCAGGCTACGATTTGAACGCAGAAGCCATTTTGCTGTGTGAAAGTGACGGCACACCTGAAGAGGTGGAAGAAGAAATTGGTCGCATGACAGCGGTGCTGCGTGACAACGGTGCCAGTGCCATTGCGGTCAGTCAATCTGAGGCCGAACGCTTGAAGTTTTGGAGTGGGCGCAAAAATGCCTTTCCAGCCTCCGGCCGTATCAGTCCTGATTACATGTGCATGGACTCCACCATTCCACGCAAGCGTTTGGCCGATATATTGTTGGCCATTGCCGATATGGAAAAAAAATACCAATTGCGATGTGCCAATGTGTTCCACGCGGGTGATGGCAATTTGCACCCGCTGATATTGTTTGATGCCAATGATGCCGACCAACTGCACCGCTGTGAACAGTTTGGCGCAGACATCTTAGAAACCAGTGTCGCGATGGGCGGCACTGTGACGGGCGAGCATGGCGTTGGCATTGAAAAACTCAATTCCATGTGCGTGCAATTTTCTGCGGCAGAAAACGAGCAAATGTTTGGTGTGAAGCGGGCTTTTGACGCTGAGGGCTTGTTGAATCCAGGCAAAGTCATACCAACGCTACAACGTTGTGCCGAATATGGCAAGATGTTGGTGCGTGGTGGCGCATTGAAGCACCCTGAGTTAGAACGGTTTTAGTGTTCCATTTTTCCAAGTGGTCAAGCTTTGAGGGTAAAAAGTCTCGAAAGCAGCGTAACGGTGCACGACTATAATTTGTGCCAATAACATTGAACCGTAACGCGTATGACAACCACACCACAAACCACCACAAAAACCGCATTAATAACAGGCATCACTGGGCAAGATGGCGCTTACCTGACCGAGCTATTGCTAGAAAAAGGTTATACCGTTTACGGGACGTATCGCCGTACCAGCTCCGTGAACTTTTGGCGTTTAGAAGAATTGGGGGTGCAAAACCACCCCAATTTGCATTTGGTGGAATACGATTTAACCGATTTGGGCTCCAGCATTGCATTGGTACAAAAAGCCAAGCCCGATGAAATTTACAACTTGGCAGCACAAAGTTTTGTTGCGGTAAGTTTTGACCAACCTACCACCACAGCTAATATCACGGGCTTGGGCGCTTTGCATTTGTTAGAAGCCATTCGCTTGGTTAATCCAAAAATCAAATACTACCAAGCCAGTACGTCTGAAATGTTTGGCAAAGTGCAAGCGGTTCCGCAAATCGAAGAAACACCTTTCTACCCTCGCAGCCCATATGGCGTGGCCAAACTTTATGCGCATTGGATGACCATCAATTACCGTGAAAGCTATGGTATTTTTGGCAGCAGTGGTATTTTGTTCAACCACGAAAGCCCCTTGCGCGGTTTGGAGTTTGTGACACGCAAGATCACCGACGCGGTCGCCAAAATTAGTTTAGGCAAATTAGATTGTTTGGAGTTGGGCAATATCGACGCCAAACGTGATTGGGGCTATGCCAAAGAATATATTGAAGGTATGTGGCGCATGTTGCAGGCGAAAGAGCCTGATACATTTGTCTTGGCAACCAATCGCACCGAAACAGTTCGTGACTTTGTCACCATGGCTTTCAAGGGTGTGGGTATCCACGTGGCATTTCAAGGCAAAGATACACAAGAAATTGCCGTCATAGACTCATTTGCACCAAACTTCTCTGCAGCTACCAATGCGTTGAAAGTGGGTCAAACGGTGATGCGCATCAACCCGAAATTCTATCGGCCTGCAGAGGTTGAATTGTTGATTGGCAATCCAGCCAAAGCAAAAGCCATCTTGGGATGGCAAGCGACCACAACCTTGGAACAGCTGTGTCAAATGATGGTGGTTGAAGATATTCGCCGTAACAAAACTGGGTTCTCATTTTGAGAGTTTTGGTTACTGGAGCCGATGGGTTCACAGGCCTGTATTTTGTTGCACAAGCGCGTGCAGAGGGGCATGAGGTATTCGAGTTCACGGCAAATTTAACTGATCCTGAAGCAGTCAAAGCACAAGTCGCAGAAGCTGCGCCTGATGCGGTCGTGCATTTGGCGGCAATCAGTTTCGTCGGTCACAGTCAGGCCAGCGCTTTTTATGATGTGAATGTGATTGGCACGCTCAATCTGCTGGATGCTTTGAAAGAATTGAAACATCCTCCCACCAAAGTATTGTTGGCCAGCAGTGCCAATGTGTATGGCAATTGCGAAGAGTCGCCGATTGCCGAATCGCAGACACCTGCACCCACTAACCATTACGCAATGAGCAAATTGGCGATGGAGTATCTGGCTAAGAACTACCAGGCCCAATTGCCCTTATTCTTTGTCCGTCCATTTAATTACACAGGAGCTGGACAATCGCCGTCCTTTGTGGTGCCTAAAATCGTTGCGCATTTTAAGGAGAAGGCTACGACCATTGAGTTGGGCAATTTGCATGTAGAACGAGAATACAACGATGTGCGCATGGTGTGCGACATTTATTTGCGGTTACTAACATCCGCTGAAACAGGTGAAACCTACAACATTTGCACTAGTCAAACCTATACTTTGCAGCAGATCATTGCAACATTGACAGAGCTCTCCGGTCACACCATACAGGTAAAGGTGAATCCAGCATTTGTCAGGGCTCATGAAGTCCACCGATTGTGTGGGAATCCTACAAAACTGATCAATACCATTGGTTCTTTGCCAAGTTTTGCATTTAGAGATACTTTAAATGCGATGCTGATGGCAGCACCGACGTCCTAGACATCATGCGTGTCGCGTTGAATGCAACCCCTTTGTTGTCGCCCTTAACTGGCATAGGTCAGTACACCTACCAAGTTGCAAAAGGGCTGCAAAACGACCCAGAAGTAAACCCCAGCTACTTTTATGCAGGTGTGTGGAGTGACCAGGTGCGAGAGGCTTCAACAAACATCGGGAGCATGGGCGCAACGCAACAAAGTTTTCGTTCAGTTATTAAAAAAGCCATACCCGATGGTGCCAGGTATCGTTTGAGCCGAGCTTGGCGGCAACGCAGTTTCAGCAAAGGTTGTCAAACACACCAGATACAGGTATATCACGAACCCAATTTTTTGACATATAAGCATGATGTGCCCACGGTATTGACGGTGCATGATCTATCATGGATTCGTTTTCCACACACGCATGCCAAAGCTCATGTGGCTGAAATGAACCATTACTTTCCCGATAGTTTGATGCACGCCGATAAAATTGTGACGGTATCAGAGTTCGTCAAACAAGAAGTTCAAGATGTGTTCGGTATTTCGCCAGATCGTATCGTGGCAATTGGCGAAGGGGCCGAGGATTTATTTCAACCGCGCCAATTATTTGAAACGCAAAATGTACTGGATCGATTTGACTTAAAGCATGGGAAGTATATTTTGGCTGTTGGCACTCTAGAGCCACGCAAGAATCTGATCGTAGCTTTGAACGCGTATAGCCGTCTGTCCAATGCTGTTCGTGCAGAATACCCGCTGATATTGATAGGCATGAAGGCTTGGCTAGCAAATGAGTTTGATAAAAATCTTGCGTTGGTAGCGCCATTAATTGATGCCGGACAAATACGGTTATTGGGCTACCAACCACGCGAAGATTTGGCAGTGGTGATGTCAGGCGCACTGTGTTTGGTCTATCCATCAATTTATGAAGGTTTTGGTCTGCCCCGCTGGAGGCCATGGCCAGTGGTGTTCCTGTTATCAGCAGCAATGTGTCATCCATTCCCGAAGTGGTTGGAGACAGTGGTGTTTTGATTGATCCACATGATACTGAGGCCTTAAGCGAGGCCATGGAACGCATGATTGAAGATAATATTTATCGGAATCAAATGGCACAAAAAGCATTAGAAAGAAGTCAATTATTTTCTTGGCGAAATTGTGTGGAGAAAACCATTGCCGTTTATCGTGAAGTTTTAAATCCTGTATCAGGAGCAAAGACATGAGGTTGGGGTTGGGTTGCACAGCACTCGCACGCGGACGATTAAGTGGACATCTGGATGGCATTGGCGTCTATACCTCTGAGCTACTCAAATATGCAAATTCAGATACCAATGGATTGGAGCTAGGTTTAAATAACAATGTAATTTGCACCGTCTTTGGCAAGAAATTTGGTGCCGCACTACCGACAGCATGTACATTGCCCATGGTCTATTCTGTAGCAGCAGCAACATCAGCCGCAACTGGACTGCCATTTCTTGGGGCAACAAACTTGGAGCGGCAGATTGATCTTTTTCATGCAACGGATCACTACATTCCAAAACTACGAAACACCCCTGTCGTTGCAACCATTATGGATGTGATTGGCATTCGTCATCCAGAGTGGGTTAACCCCAGTTTGCGCAGTTTTAAAAATGCTTTGTTTCGAAAAACAGTGGGTTGGGCTGATCAAATTATTACCATTTCAAATTATTCGGCAGCAGATATTGCAGATTGGTTGGGCGCTCAAGCGCCAAAAATTACCGCAATACCATTGGGCGTCAGTGAAGATTATTTCCAGCCGATTTCGCAAGAAGACAAAAATAACGTACTTAGCCAGTACCAATTGAGACCAGGTTATTTCATCTCGGTAGGAACGCTGCAGCCACGTAAAAATGTAGAGCGGATCATTCAGGCACATGCTTTATTGCCCTCGTCCGTTCGCACCGAGCACCCATTGGTGGTCGTGGGTCAAAATGGTTGGCGTACGGATGATTTGATTCAGTCATTGTCTCAATTAGAACAAGATGGCTATGGTCGGTGGCTGAAATATGTTCCTCGCAAAGACATTTTTGCTTTGCTACAAAGTGCACATGCGTTGGTGTTCCCGTCGCTTTATGAGGGTTTTGGGTTACCAGTGCTGGAGGGCTTTGCATCGGGCATCCCAGTCATCACTTCGAATACAAGCTCATTACCTGAAGTGGCAGGAGATGCTGCGTCATTGGTGAATCCAAGTTCGGTCGAAGAAATTGCCCATGCCATGCTGCAACTGGTTGAGCAAACTGACTTGCGAAATACACTGATTCAGAAAGGTTTGTTGCAAGTGAATAAATTTTCTTGGGCAGAAACAGCACGTCGTACGAGTGAAGTTTACCGAGAGATGTTCTCTTAAAGAATCAAACCATTTTGGCTTGCATTAGCTCTTGGTAAAGTTGAATGTGCTGTTGCGTATTAGCCTCAAGGGAATAGACTTGCAGTGCGCGTGTGCGTGCTTGTTCGCCAAGTTTCAAGCGTAATCCTGAATCGTTCAGAACTTGATTGATGCGATCTGCCAGAGCTAAACTGTCACGAACGGGAACCGCAAACCCCGTTTCTCCATGCACATTTAAAACATTCACGCCGTTGTTAAGCAGTGTACAAATCACGGGTTTGCCACAAGCCATGGCCTCAAGTTGTACCAGTCCAAACGCCTCACTTTGCTCAACAGAAGGTAAACAAAACACATCACAGGCATGAAAATACGCAGGCAAATCAGCTTCTTCAATGCTGCCAGTAAACGAGATTTTGTTCTTCAGACCCAAGTGATCAACTTGGTCTTGCAATTGCCCTTTCAGGGGGCCATCACCACCTAGAATGAGTTGTGCATCTATATGTTGCATGGCATCAATGAGTACATCAAATCCTTTGTAATACACGTGCCTGCCTAATGCAAAAATGATGGCTTGACCGTTTGCGCGTGATAACAGAGTACTGCGCACTGCATCAGAATGGGGTGTTAAAACCAAGCTAGAAAAATCCAGACCAAATGGTATGACCCGAAGTTTGTCATACGGTATATCTTTTGGGATTTGTGTACTCGAACTGTAATGGGCAGACGTTGCAGCTATCAAAGCATCAGCGCGACGCGTTACGATTTGCAAAAAAGGTCGATACAAAGCCAGAAGGCGTTTTTGTTTCACAATATCGCTGTGCCAAGTGATCACGCGTTTGACATTGGCAGGAAACAAAATGGATGCCAAGTGCGCCAGTGGATTGGGGAAATGCAGATGCAACACATCAAACGGCTTCTCCTTGTGCAGCGCCAACGCCTTGAAAACCTGCGCTGGTGAAAGGGCTGTGCTGAACAGTGTGCCAAAAGAGGGTGCTTGTATCAAGCGATAACCGTCTACTGTTTCATCGTGAGGTTGACGGTCAGCCGAGGCAACCAAGTAAACAACATCTAAACCGTTCGCAGCCAAACCTTTGCACAGCAATTGCTGATGCCGCTCAACGCCACCATTTTGTTGCTCATTGTGGAATCGACCGAATTGAAGGACGCGCATGAAGGTAGTTTGGTTTTATGCAAACAATTCAGCTTGTGACAGCTTGATACCTTTTGCATCCTTGGCAGATAACAAGGGCATCGCATGGAGCTGCCAGTTGATATTTATATCTGGATCATTCCATAAAAGGCAACGCTCATATTGAGGCGCATAGTAATCGGTCGTTTTGTATAAAAAATCGGCCGTATCTGAATGCACTAAAAATCCGTGTGCAAACCCAGGCGGAATCCACAATTGTTTGTGATTTTCTCCTGATAATACGACGCTGACCCATTTGCCGAATGTTGGGGAGTGTTTACGAAGATCGACGGTTACATCCAAAACTTCACCGCTAACTACGCGTACCAGTTTTCCTTGCGCCTGTTGAATTTGATAATGCAAACCTCGTAAAACACCTTTGCCAGAGCGTGAGTGGTTGTCTTGGACAAAATTCACATTCAAACCAGTAACCTGATTAAAGGCATCTTGGTTGAAGCTTTCAAAGAAAAAACCACGTTGATCGCCAAATACTTTCGGCTCAATCAAGAGCACATCGGGTATGGAAGTGGCCGTTGCTTTTAAGCCATTCGAGGCAACTTTCTCACTCATGTTGCTGAGTTCTCTTTGAGCATGCGTAATAAATATTGTCCATAACCATTCTTCGCCAATGGTTGGGCCAATTTTTCAACTTGCGCGCTGTTGATAAAGCCATTGCGCCAAGCTATTTCTTCGGGGCAAGCAATTTTTAATCCTTGGCGATGCTCAAGAGTTGAAATAAATTGACTTGCTTCAAGCAAGCTGTCATGTGTGCCTGTATCCAGCCATGCATAGCCACGTTGCATGATTTGCACGTTCAGCTTATTAAGTTCAAGATAAGTTTGGTTGACAGTGGTGATTTCAAGTTCTCCGCGAGCACTGGGCTTAACTGACTTGGCAATATCAACCACTTGTTTATCGTAGAAATACAACCCAGTTACCGCGTAGTTGCTTTTAGGTGTTTGTGGTTTCTCTTCGATACTGGTCGCTCTACCCGATTTATCAAAGGCAACCACACCGTATCGTTCAGGGTCTTGAACATGGTATGCAAATACAGTGGCGCCATCTGTATGCGAATCAGCGGTAGACAATATATTCGCAAAATCGTGACCGTAAAAAATATTGTCTCCCAGTACGAGTGCACTTTCTGAATTGCCGACAAACTTTTCGCCGATGATGAATGCTTGCGCTAATCCGTCAGGACTTGGTTGCACCGCATATTGCAAACTCATACCCCATTGGCTGCCATCGCCCAGTAATTGTTGAAAGCGTGGGGTGTCTTGGGGTGTGCTGATAATGAGCACATCACGCATACCTGCCAGCATCAGCGTGCTCAAAGGGTAGTAAATCATTGGCTTGTCATAAACCGGCAACAATTGTTTACTCAAAGCCAATGTTGCGGGGTGCAAGCGTGTGCCAGAACCGCCGGCCAAAATAATACCTTTACGGTTTGTTGAGGTTTTTTGAGTTGTGATTGGGTTCATAGTGGGGCTATAAAATTTCAGTCAACATTCGTTCAACGCCGACTTGCCATGTTGGTAGCGTGATATTAAATGCAGTTTGTACTTTATCGGTATTGAGACGTGAATTTAATGGGCGTTTGGCAGGGGTTGTGTATTCTGATGTGGCTATCTTTTTTATTGCATTGCTTTGTACTTGAATTGATACACCAGCTTTTAATGCGTGTTCAATCACGAAACTCGCAAAGCCGTGCCAAGAAGTATGACCGCCGGCAACCAAATGGTACAAACCAGTCAAATCACCGCCATTGGATTGTTGGATTTGGCGCAAAGCAAGGGCAGTGACATCGGCCAATAATTCTGCTCCAGTTGGTGCACCAATCTGATCATTAATCACGCTCAAGCTGTCACGCTCTTTTGCAAGACGTAGCATGGTTTTTGCAAAATTGTTTCCCCTGGCTGCATAAACCCAACTTGTTCTGAATATAAGGTGCTTGGCGCAATTGTTGGCAACAGCCTGTTCGCCCTCCCATTTTGTTTGGCCGTAAACATTCAAAGGCGCGGCGGTATCGGTTTCGAGCCATGCTTTGTCACCCGATCCATCAAACACATAATCAGTGGAATAGTGCACCATCCAAGCGTTTAATTTGTGTGCTTCTTTCGCAAGAACTTCAGGAGCGAGTGCATTGATGGTGCGCGCTAAATCTGGTTCTGATTCTGCTTTGTCCACCGCGGTATGAGCGGCAGCATTAACGATGATATTCGGTTTAACTCTTCGCACGGTTTCTGCCAAGCCTGCTGGGTTTGTGAAGTCGCCACATAAATCCTTGCTGTCAAAATCCACCGCTATCAAATCGCCTAATGGGGCTAAGCTACGTTGTAATTCCCAGCCAACTTGACCACCTTTACCGAACAGCAGAATTTTAGGGACAGTTGTTGCTGCGGGTGTATCAAATTGCATATTGTTTCTTGACCCACTCACGGTAGCTGCCATTTTGTACGTGGCTGACCCAATCTGTGTTGGCTAAATACCATTCAACCGTTTTGCGAATGCCCGTTTCAAAAGTTTCAGCAGGCTTCCAGCCCAATTCTTTTTCAATTTTGCTGGCATCGATGGCATAGCGACGGTCGTGTCCTGCACGATCGGTGACATAGGTAATTTGTTCAGCATAGCTTTTTCCATCAGCACGGGGTGACATTTCGTTGAGTAAGCTACACACAGTGTGAACGATTTCCAAATTGGGTTTCTCGTTCCAGCCACCCACGTTATAGGTTTCGCCAGGTTTTCCCGCTTCCAATACTCGACGAATGGCGCTGGCATGGTCTTTGACGTACAGCCAATCCCTGATCTGCTGCCCATCACCGTAAATAGGTAAATTTTTACCTGCCAAAGCATTCACAATCATCAGAGGAATCAGCTTCTCAGGGAAATGGTATGGCCCATAGTTATTGCTGCAATTGGTTGTCAAAACGGGTAGGCCGTAGGTGTGGTGGTATGCGCGTACCAAATGATCGCTAGCCGCCTTGCTGGCTGAATACGGGCTGTTGGGTTCGTAGGTATTCTTTTCAGTGAATGCAGGGTCTTTGGGAGCGAGCGAACCATAGACCTCGTCTGTGGAAACATGCAGGAAGCGGAAATTGCTTTTCTCTTCTTGTGTTAGGCCGCTGTGATATCCACGCACTTCTTCCAGCAAATGAAAGGTTCCAACAATATTGGTTTGTATGAAATCTTCGGGCCCATGAATTGAACGATCGACATGCGATTCGGCCGCAAAATTAACAATGGCGCGTGGGCGATGTGTTGCCAAAAGCGAGGCCATCAAAACACGGTCGCCAATATCGCCTTGCACAAAAATGTGGCGGGCATCGTTATTTAATGAGCTTAAATTTTCTAGATTACCCGCGTAGGTTAATTTGTCCAAGTTGATGACGGGTTCATCGTGTTCAGCCAACCAGTCCAAGACAAAATTTGCACCAATAAATCCAGCGCCACCAGTGACCAATATCATGCCAAACTCCAAAATAATTCATGATGAGATGCGTCATGCATCAGACTCAAATTCTCAGTGTATCGCTGAATTATCGCTGGTTTGTCGGCGTATCTCTAAATTGGACAAAGTACACCGGGTTTTATATGAAAAATTGACCGCTAGACGGCGTATTTGTTGCCTATATTGCTACTAATAATATAGCAATATAGGCAATTTTGGCATAACGAATTAGAAATGTATGCCGCGCATCATCTCCGACATGGCAATGGCTTCGGGTGATAAGGTTGGTTTAGCCGACTTATCGCCTTTGGCAGCCGCACTGTCTGGGAACATGCGGAAAGTCGTGTTCATCAAAATTTGAGCGATGCGAGGCAAGCCGGCATGCAACAATTGAACACTGGTTCCCAAACGCGTGGCCACACGAACAGGTTTGTTGATACAGGCTTGCACGATCATGTCTGCGGCTTCTTCAGGTGCAAGCAGTGGCATGTTTTCGTAAATTTTGGTCGGCGCGGTCATGGGTGTGCGTACCAGTGGCATGTTGACAGTGGTGAACGTGACGCCTTGGTCCGCATATTCGCTGGCAGCGCAGCCAGTCCATGCATCTAAGGCAGCCTTTGATGCCACATAGGCAGAAAAGCGTGGTGCGTTGATGAGCACGCTGATAGAACTGATGTTGACTACATGCCCTTTTTTCTTGGCCACCATCCCAGGCAACAAACCCATGGTAATGCGTAGCGAGCCAAAGTAATTCAGCTGCATGGTGCGTTCAAAGTCATGAAAGCGCTCATAGCTGGCTTCAATAGCGCGACGAATAGAGCGACCTGCGTTGTTGATGAGAAAATCAACTCCGCCATGCTCAGCTTCTAATGTTTTTACCAATGATGCACATCCTTCTGCATCGGTGATGTCGACAGAATAGGTGAAAACCTTTGCACCTTTTCCAGCAAAGGCAAGAATTTCCTTCTTGGCTTCGACCAACTGGTCCTCGCCGCGAGCGCAAATGATGGTGGTAGCGCCAGCTTCAGCAAACTTGCATGCAGCCGATAAGCCAATGCCTGAAGAGCCGCCTGTAACCAACACCACTTTGCCGCCAACGGTACCACGCAGAGAGCGGTCAATATGTAAAGCTGGATCCAGGTGACGTTCCCAGTAATCCCAAATCCGCCAAGCATAGTCATGCAGATTCGGGCAAGTAATATTGGTGTTTCTGAGTGCCGCCAAGGTATCACGACAATCAAAACGAGTGGGGTAATTGACGAATGTCAGCATGTCTTCAGGCAATGCCAAGTCTTTCATGATTGCAGAGCGTATGCGACGGACAGGTGCCAAAGCCATCAGGCCTTTTTTAACGCTTTTAGGTATGAAGCCGAGTAAAGCCGCATTGATAAACAAGTTCATTTTGGGCGCATGTGCCGCTTTGCTGAAAATGTCCAGTACGTCACCCACACGGTATCCTTGTGGGTCAACCAAGTGGTAGCATTTACCTGATACTTTGTGATGATGGCTGATGTGATTCAGAGCATCCACGACAAAATCAACGGGAACGATGTTGACTCGGCCACCTTCCAAGCCAATTGCAGGCATCCAAGGTGGCAAAAACTGTCGCATGCGTTGGATCAATTTGAAAAAATAATAGGGACCATCAATTTTGTCCATCTCACCTGTTTGACTATCACCCACGACCATCGCAGGGCGGTAGACACTCCATGGAATTTTGCATTCCTTGCGAACGATTTTTTCACTTTCGTGTTTGGTTCGGAAATAGGGATGGTCATAATTCTCGGCTTCTTCAAACATGTCTTCTCGGAAAACGCCTTCATAAAGACCCGCGGCAGCAATGGATGACACATGATGCATGTGACCCGCGCCAATGGCTTTTGCGAATTCAACGGTATTGCGCGTACCGTCAATATTGACCGTAATTTGCGCCTCTTCACTGGCGCCTAAGTCATACACGGCTGCGAGATGGTAGAAGTGATCGATTTGTCCTTTAAGCTTCTTAACATCATCAGCATCTACACCCAGTTTTTTGGCGGTGAGATCACCAAATACCGGCACAGCACGGGCAGCTCCCTTTGTGTCATTTAAACCCCAATAGTTTCGCAATGCATCAACTTTGGAAGCACTTTCCTTTCGGATGAGAAAGTGAACGACAGCACCTTTGTGCTCCAATAGCTTTTTCACTAAGCGTTTACCAATAAAACCTGTCGCGCCAGTAACAAAATAGTGCATGATTAACCTCCAAATTGAATTTAGCATTGTGCCCAAAATTCAATAAAAGTAGTTAAGCACAAACCCTCATAAACAATTCGCTTAGTCAGGCTACTCTAGGGGTCTAGAATGCCATCTCTAAAAATTTGCCATCAGCAAGGGTAGAGTAGCGTGTCGTTAGAGTTAATACATGGCGTTCGTATATCAACATTAAAAGGAAGTCTCATGGTCACGAAACTTAAAAAACCAAGTACAAATCAATCTTCAAAAGCAGCTTTTGAATCTAGCAGTGCAGCAGGCGCGCATTTGGCACAAAATATCAAAGACTCAGCGCAGCAAATTTGGCTTGCAGGGCTGGGCGCATTTTCTAAAGCACAAGCAGAGGGTGGCAAAGTATTCGAGGCCTTGGTTAAAGATGGTATGGGCTTGCAACGTAAAACACAAGCTGCCGCAGAAGAAAGAATTGCAGAAGCTACTGGTCGCATGACAGATATGGCAAGTGGTATCACTGCCAAAGCGGCCGGCGTTGCTACAGATTTAACAGCAAAAGCTACGGGTCAATGGGATAAGCTGGAAACCATTTTTGAAGACCGTGTTGCCAAAGCATTACACAAATTAGGGGTGCCAACAGCTAAAGAAGTCCAAGCTTTGATGAAGCGCGTAGATGAATTGAGCAGACAAAGCGGTAAATCCACTACCAAAGTCGTTTCAAAAAAAGCAGTTGTTGCAAAGAAAGCAGTTACAAAAACGGCAAATAATGTGGTTAAAGCTGCCAAAAAACGAGTGACTGCTAAGAAAAGCTGAGAATAAAAGAGCGCTATTTGTGAAAAAGCCGCACTTAGCGGCTTTTTTGAAACAAAGCGCATAAAAGTTACATCAAACTTGATTAAGGCCAAAAAATGTGGCATAATCTAAGGCTCTGCTTACACAAGGTCTTGTATTTATAGTGAATATAGAGTCAAGACAGTGCGACGGAGTATCTGCCTAACGGAAATGCTGCAAGTGGTTTGTGGCAATGACGACAGGCCCAAGACTGATTGAATGCTGGGTAAAACTAAAGAGGTTTGACCAAACATTCGGTGCAAGTTGGGAATAATTTAAATGATTCAAACAGAAACACGATTAGATGTTGCCGATAACACTGGCGCGAAGTCCGTACTGTGCATTAAAGTGCTCGGTGGTTCAAAGCGTCGCTACGCTAGCGTAGGCGATGTTATTAAGGTAAGTATTAAAGAAGCCGCACCGCGTGGCCGCGTCAAAAAAGGCGAGGTTTACAGCGCAGTTGTTGTGCGTACCGCCAAAGGAATACGTCGCGCTGACGGTTCTTTGGTCAAGTTTGACGGCAATGCGGCAGTTTTGCTCAACGCCAAGTTGGAGCCTATCGGCACACGTATTTTTGGACCAGTGACGCGTGAATTGCGCACAGAAAAGTTCATGAAAATTGTGTCTTTAGCTCCTGAAGTTTTGTAAGGAAGCATCATGAACAAAATTCGCAAAGGCGACGAGGTTGTGGTGATTGCTGGACGTGATAAGGGCAAACGGGGCAAAGTATCTGTTCGTCACAGCGAAACGCATGTCATTGTCGACGGAATCAACACTGTTAAAAAGCATGCTAAGCCGAATCCGATGAAGGGTGAGACTGGCGGAATTATTGAAAAAACCATGCCTATACACCAGTCTAATATCGCAATTTTTAATGCGGTTAGTGGCAAAGCTGACCGTGTTGGTGTGAAGGTGACTGCTGATGGAAAGCGCGTACGCGTTTTCAAATCCAGTGGCGAAGAAATTAAGGCGGCATAAGATGGCACGTTTACTACAACAATACCGCGAAAAAGTAGCGCCAAGTTTGATGGAAAAGTTTGGCTATACATCGCCAATGCAAGTCCCGCGTTTAACAAAAATTACACTCAATATGGGTGTGAGCGAGGCGGTTTCTGACAAAAAGGTCATGGACAACGCTGTTGCGGACTTAACAAAGATTGCAGGTCAAAAACCTGTTGTAACGTTGGCTAAAAAGCCTATCGCTGGTTTCAAGATTCGTGAAGGTCAGGCGATTGGTTGCATGGTTACTTTGCGCGGCGAACACATGTGGGAATTCTTAGATCGTTTCATTACCGTGGCTTTGCCGCGCGTTAGAGACTTTCGCGGTATTTCTGGACGCTCTTTTGATGGACGCGGTAACTACAACATTGGCGTTAAAGAGCAAATTATTTTCCCTGAAATTGAGTATGACAAAGTTGATGCTTTGCGCGGTCTCAATATCAGCATTACCACAACGGCTAAAACTGATGATGAGTGCAAGGCGCTTTTATCGGCATTCCGTTTCCCGTTCAAGAATTGAGGTGACACGTGGCTAAACAAGCATTAATTCAACGAGAACTCAAGCGCGACAAATTGGTCGCAAAGTACGCAAAAGTGCATGCCGCAAACAAGGCGATTGCCAGCGATATGAATGCAACTGAAGAGCAGCGTGCTGCTGCTCGTTTGGTGTTGCAAAAAATTCCGCGTAACGCTAACCCTACACGTCAGCGTAACCGTTGTTCCATCACCGGTCGTCCTCGTGGTACGTTCCGTCAATTCGGTTTGGCACGTGCCAAGATCCGTGAGATGGCTTTCGCTGGGAATATTCCTGGCATCACCAAAGCCAGCTGGTAAGTCAGGAGATTAAACATGAGTATGAGTGATCCAATCGCCGACTTGCTAACTCGCATACGTAATGCGCAGATGGTGTCGAAGCCAACAGTAACAGTTCCATCTTCTAAGGTGAAGGCTGCGATTGTTCAGGTGTTAAAAGATGAAGGCTATATCGACAGCTTCCAGGTTAAAACTGAAGGCGGTAAAGCTGAGTTACAAATCACATTGAAGTATTACGCAGGTCGCCCTGTTATCGAGCGTATCGAGCGCGTGAGCCGTCCTGGCTTGCGTGTGTACAAAGGTCGTGATGATATTCCACAGGTTCAAAATGGTTTGGGTGTGGCAATTGTGACTACACCTCAAGGTGTAATGACAGATCGCAAAGCGCGTACTACCGGAGTCGGTGGTGAAGTGTTGTGCTACGTCGCGTAATTAATATTTGCACGGCACACAGGAGAAAAATAAATGTCACGTATAGCAAAAATGCCAGTGTCAATTCCTTCGGGCGTTGAGGTGGTGATTAAAGACGGTCAAGTGAGTGTTAAAGGATCTGGCGGTGTTTTGTCGCTGGCCAACAATGCTTTGGTTAATATTGTGAGCAATGCAGGTGTTCTGACATTTGCCCCACAAAACGATTCTCGTGAAGCGAATGCCATGTCTGGCACGATGCGTCAGTTGGTTAACAACATGATCATTGGTGTCACCAAAGGATTCGAGAAAAAGTTGACTTTGATTGGGGTTGGCTACAAAGCCACATCTTCCGCTAATGCTTTAAATTTAGCGGTGGGTTACTCGCATCCTGTTAATAAAGAAATGCCAGCAGGCATCAAAGTTGAGACACCAACGCCTACTGAAATCATCATTAAAGGCGCTGATCGTCAACGTGTGGGTCAAATTGCTGCTGAGATTCGTGCTGTTCGTCCGCCAGAGCCATATAAGGGCAAAGGAATTCGTTATTCGGACGAAACAATTTCAATCAAAGAGACTAAGAAGAAATAAGGATCTGCAACATGTTGACCAAAAAAGAACAACGTTTACGCCGGTCACGTCAGACTCGCATTCGCATTGCTACACAAGGCGTTGCCCGTCTCACCGTAAACCGTACAAACTCTCATATTTATGCATCCGTCATATCTGGTTGCGGTACCAAAGTACTTGCAACAGCTTCAACAGCTCAAGAAACTGTTCGTGCCTTGTTGGGTGCGGCAGGTAAGGCTGGTGATGTTGATGCGGCTAAAGTTGTTGGCAAAGTAATCGCCGAAAAGGCGAAAGCTGCCGGAGTTGAAAAAGTGGCTTTTGACAGAGCTGGTTATGCCTATCATGGACGCGTAAAAGCTTTGGCTGATGCGGCACGTGAAGCTGGTATGCAGTTTTAAGCTTAATAGGCGAAATAGGAAAATCACATGGCAAAAGTACAAGCAAAAATGCAAGGTAAAGCAGACGGTCCAGAAGACGGCATGCGCGAAAAGATGATTGCCATCAATCGCGTAACAAAAGTTGTCAAAGGTGGTCGTATTCTCGGTTTTGCGGCGCTCACCGTTGTGGGTGATGGCGATGGTCGCGTTGGTATGGGCAAGGGCAAGTCTAAAGAAGTGCCAACAGCCGTACAAAAGGCGATGGAAGAATCTCGCCGGCAATTGGTCAAAGTGTCATTGAAAAATGGCTCGATTCACCACAAAGTAATGGGTCATCATGGTGCTGCCAGTGTTATGTTGGCACCTGCACCAAAAGGTACGGGCATTATTGCTGGCGGCCCAATGCGCGCTGTTTTTGAAGTTGTGGGTGTGACAGATATTGTGGCGAAGAGCCACGGATCTAGCAACCCATACAACATGGTACGCGCTACTTTGGATGCCTTGCAAAAAGTGACCACACCGGCGAATGTTGCTGCTAAACGTGGCAAAAGCGTCGAAGATTTATTTGCTTAATTGGATTACAAAATGACGACACAAAAAACTGTCAAATTGCAATTGGTGCGTAGCCCAATTGGCTGTAAAGAGTCTCATCGTGCGACAGTGCGTGGATTAGGTTTGCGCAAACTAAATAGCACCAGTGAATTGGTTGATACACCTGCAGTGCGTGGAATGATCAACAAGATTGACTACATGGTCAAAGTACTTTAAGAGGCATACGATGGAATTAAATAACATCAAGCCAGCAGATGGCGCTAAGCACTACAAACGTCGCGTTGGTCGTGGTATCGGTTCTGGCATTGGCAAGACTGCAGGTCGTGGTCATAAGGGACAAAAGTCACGTACTGGTGGATATCACAAAGTGGGCTTTGAAGGCGGTCAAATGCCAATGCAACGTCGTTTGCCAAAACGTGGCTTTAAATCCCATTTGCTTAAATACAATGCAGAAATTACATTAAGCGCCTTAGAAATGTTGGGTCAGGCTGAAGTCGATGTTTTAGCATTGAAACAAGCAGGGCTGGTTGCAGAGCAGGTAAAAGTCGTTAAGGTTATCAAGTCAGGTGATATTAAGCGCGCCGTCAAATTGACCGGTATTGGTGCCACTGTTGGCGCAAAAGCTGCTATTGAGTCAGCTGGCGGCAGCATCGTAGCGTTAGCGTAATAGTTACTGAATCAACAGGATATCAACGTGGCTACTAGCGCAAAGACATTAGCAAAAACAGACAAGTATGGTGACCTGCGTCGCCGCTTGGTATTTTTGCTCTTGGCATTGGTGGTTTACAGGCTGGGTGCGCATATACCAGTTCCCGGGATTAATCCGGATGCTTTGCAAGAATTCTTTAAACAGCAAGAGGGCGGAATATTGAATTTGATCAATATGTTCTCTGGTGGAGCGTTGTCAAGATTTACTATTTTTGCACTAGGTATCATGCCTTATATTTCTGCATCCATCATTATGCAGTTGCTGGGATATGTTGTACCTGCTTTTGAGCAAATGAAAAAAGAGGGTGAAGCTGGTCGTAGAAAAATTACACAATACACCCGATACGGCACTTTAGCTTTGGCCTTGTTTCAAACTTTAAGCATTGCGATTGCGCTTGAAAGCTCGCCAGGTATGGTGATCGATCCTGGTATGGGTTTTCGCATGACGACGGTGGTAAGCCTAACTGCAGGCACCATGTTTCTGATGTGGTTAGGTGAACAAATTACAGAGCGCGGATTGGGAAATGGTATTTCGATTTTAATTTTCGCTGGCATCGCTGCCGGATTGCCTAGCGCTATTGGTGGATTGTCTGAATTGGTTCGCACAGGTGCTATGAATGTATTTGTCGCTATCGTTATTGTCGCGGTGGTCATCCTTGTTACTTATTTTGTAGTGTTTATTGAACGTGGACAGAGAAAGATTTTGGTCAACTATGCTCGCCGTCAGGTCGGTAACAAAGTTTATGGTGGTCAATCTTCGCACTTGCCATTGAAACTCAATATGGCTGGTGTGATACCTCCAATTTTTGCTTCGTCGATTATTCTGTTGCCTGCCACCTTAGTAAGTTGGTTAAGCACGGGTGATTCAATGCGTTGGTTGAAAGATGCTGCAGCCATGTTGGCTCCAGGTCAACCAATTTATGTGATGTTTTACGCTGCAGCGATTATTTTCTTCTGCTTTTTCTATACCGCGTTGGTCTTCAATAGCAGAGAAACGGCTGATAATTTGAAGAAGAGTGGTGCGTTTGTTCCTGGTATTCGTCCAGGAGATCAAACTGCAAAATACATCGATAAAATTTTATTGAGATTGACCTTTGTCGGCGCTTTGTATATCACGTTTGTTTGTTTGCTGCCCGAGTTTTTAATATTAAAATATAATGTTCCGTTCTATTTTGGTGGTACTTCGCTTTTGATTATTGTGGTTGTGACCATGGATTTCATGGCGCAAGTACAAAACTATTTGATGTCACAGCAATATGACTCACTCTTGAAGAAGGCGAATTTTAAAACGTCGTTAGGTTCATAACAGTTATGTCAAAAGACGACGTTATACAAATGGCAGGTGAAATTGTAGAAAATTTGCCAAATGCGACATTCAGGGTCAAGTTAGAAAATGGACATATTGTGTTGGGACACATTTCTGGAAAAATGCGGATGCACTACATTCGAATTTTGCCAGGTGATAAGGTAACAGTTGAATTGACGCCCTATGATTTAACACGGGCAAGAATTGTGTTTCGCGCCAAGTAGTTTTAATGTATTCGCGCTTTGTAAGCGTATATTGAGTTTGTAAATTAGGAGTATCGCATGAAGGTTTCGGCTTCGGTCAAAAAAATTTGCCGCAACTGCAAAATCATCCGTCGTAAAGGCGTTGTTCGTGTCATCTGTACAGATGCGCGCCATAAACAGCGTCAAGGTTGATCAGTAAGTTATTAGCTAGCAATTAGGAAATCCACTTAGGAAAATTATGGCACGTATAGCAGGTATTAATATCCCCCAGCATCAGCATGCTGAGATTGGTTTAACAGCGATTTATGGTATAGGTCGCACACGCGCACGCAAAATTTGCGTTGCATGTGACATTGCGTTCGCTAAAAAAATCAAAGATTTGACTGATGGCGATTTGGAAAAAATTCGCGATCAAATCGCTGCCTTCACCATTGAAGGCGATTTGCGCCGTGAGACAACCATGAACATCAAGCGTTTGATGGATATCGGTTGCTACAGAGGCTTTCGTCATCGCCGTGGCTTGCCAATGCGTGGACAAAGAACACGTACCAATGCACGTACTCGCAAGGGTCCACGCAAAGCAGCAGCTTCATTGAAAAAATAAACGGGTAGAACTACATCATGGCAAAATCACCAGCCAATAGCGCGGCACAACGCGTACGTAAAAAAGTTCGTAAGAACGTAGCAGATGGCATTGCGCACGTGCATGCTTCATTTAACAACACCATCATTACGATCACAGATCGCCAAGGTAACTCTTTGGCATGGGCGTCATCAGGTGGTCAAGGTTTCAAAGGCTCTCGCAAATCAACTCCTTTTGCAGCGCAAGTTGCTTCTGAAGTTGCTGGACGTGCAGCTATTGAGCAAGGCATCAAAAACGTTGATGTCGAAATTAAAGGTCCTGGCCCTGGCCGTGAATCCTCTGTTCGTGCACTCGGTGCATTGGGTATTCGCATCAACTCTATTGCTGATGTGACACCTGTACCGCATAACGGATGCAGACCACAAAAGCGCCGTCGTATTTAATCTAAGACATCGTTTTAGTTAAATTTTCAACATTTCATCAAGCCCACCGCTATCAACTTGTCTGTTGGTAGCTCCCACAGCCAGTCCTGTGGAAGACGATTTATAAGGATATTCAAGTGGCACGTTACTTAGGCCCTAAAGCCAAACTCTCACGCCGTGAAGGCACCGATTTATTCCTGAAAAGCGCTCGCCGCTCTATCAGCGACAAAGCCAAATTTGACTCTAAACCAGGTCAGCACGGGCGCACTTCGGGTGCTCGTACTTCTGATTTCGGTTTGCAATTGCGCGAAAAGCAAAAAGTCAAACGCATGTACGGTATTTTGGAGCGCCAGTTCCGTCGTTATTTCGCTGAAGCGGATCGTCGCAAAGGAAATACTGGTGCGAACTTGCTGACATTGCTTGAATCACGTTTGGACAATGTGGTTTACCGCATGGGATTTGGATCAACACGAGCTGAAGCCCGTCAATTGGTATCGCACAAAGCGATGACGGTGAATGGTCAAAGCGTCAATATTCCTTCTTACTCTGTGAAATCAGGCGATGTAATCGCTGTTCGCGATAAGTCTAAAGCACAAGCTCGTATTACTGAAGCGTTGCAATTGGCAACTCAAGTGGGCATGCCTGCTTGGGTTGAAGTGAACGTTGACAAAGCGACAGGCACTTTCAAGAAATCACCTGACCGCGATGAATTCGGTGCCGATATCAATGAATCGCTCATTGTTGAGTTGTATTCTCGCTAAGAATCATTTTAATTAGTCCTTTAGCTTGCTTCGCATTAGCAAGTTTGGGGGCTTCACCAGCCTTACCGGCGTAACGAGCTGGGGGTATTGAGAGGAAATTAATATGCAAGCAAATTTATTGAAACCTAAAGCCATTCACGTAGAGCAGCTCAGTGCCAATCGTGCCAAGGTTACCTTGGAGCCCTTTGAGCGTGGCTATGGTCATACATTGGGTAATGCTTTACGCCGCGTATTGCTGTCATCAATGGTAGGTTACGCGCCTACTGAGGTCACCATTGCAGGTGTTTTGCACGAGTACTCTTCTATTGATGGCGTGCAAGAAGATGTTGTGAACATTTTATTGAACCTCAAAGGCGTTGTATTCAAATTGCACAACCGTGATGAAGTGACTTTAAGCTTACGCAAAGACGGTGAAGGTGCCGTGACTGCAGCTGATATTCAAACTCCACATGATGTTGAAATCGTCAACCCTGACCACATCATTGCTAATTTATCGCAAGGCGGTAAGTTGGACATGCAGATTAAGATAGAAAAAGGCCGTGGCTACGTACCAGGAACCATGCGTCGTTTTGGCGACGAGCCAAACAAGTCTATTGGTCGCATTGTGCTCGACGCGTCGTTTTCTCCTGTATCACGCGTTAGCTATTCAGTGGAAAGCGCACGCGTTGAACAGCGTACTGATTTGGATAAGTTGGTCATTGAGATTGAAACCAATGGCGCAATCAATGCAGAAGATGCTGTGCGTTCATCGGCTAAGATTTTGGTCGAGCAATTGGCCGTATTTGCACAACTTGAAGGCAGTGAATTGGCTGCATTTGATGCACCAAGTTCAGCACGCAATGCACAACAGTTTGACCCATTGCTGTTGCGTCCAGTGGATGAGCTTGAGCTCACTGTGCGTTCTGCCAACTGCCTCAAAGCGGAAAACATTTACTACATCGGTGATTTGATTCAACGTTCTGAAAATGAGTTGTTAAAAACACCAAATTTAGGTCGTAAATCGCTCAATGAAATCAAGGAAGTCTTGGCTTCTCGTGGTTTGACTTTGGGCATGAAGCTCGAAAGCTGGCCACCAGCAGGTTTGGATAAACCATAATTAACCATTAAACAACCATTAAGTTAGGTTGCAATATCGGACAGTACCTGATACGGCTGTCCACATAAAAGGAAAATACCATGCGTCACGGATACGGATTAAGAAAATTAAACAGAACCAGCGAACATCGTTTAGCGATGTTGCGCAATATGATGAACTCTCTCATTGAGCATGAAGTCATCAAAACAACATTGCCAAAAGCAAAAGAGTTGCGCCGCGTGATCGAGCCTATGATTACTTTGGCTAAAACACCCAGCTTGTCCAACAAGCGTATGGCTTTTAATCGCCTGCGTGACCGCGATTCAGTTGTCAAATTATTTGCTGATTTGGGACCGCGCTTCGCAACACGTCCAGGTGGTTACACGCGTATTCTGAAAATGGGATTCCGCGTTGGTGACAATGCACCCATGGCCTTGGTTGAATTGGTTGATCGTCCAGATACAGCCGAAGTAGTTGCCAGCACCGAAGCGAAAGCTTGATAAGTCTGTTAAAATAGACCCTCTTAACGCGCGATGGAGCAGCTTGGTAGCTCGTTGGGCTCATAACCCAAAGGTCGCAGGTTCAAATCCTGCTCGCGCAACCACTTAATAAAAAGCCCACCAAAATTGGTGGGCTTTTTTTATGCTTGATCGGTATTTGGCTTGGATGCTGAAGATTATTGCAGCAGCGCTTTGTCGCAGTCGATCTAATTTTTAAATATCAGCGATTTCAGTTTTTGTAGTTTTGGGTAAACCACAGGTACCGTGAGCATGGTACTGGCCACAGCCATAAGCAAAAGTGCAGTGAAAGTTTCTTGCGTAATGATGTTTTTATCCAGCAGGATATTGACAAAAATAATCATGATCAAAGCTTTGGTTTGTAAAAGCCAGCCAATGATGGACGCATCACCTTTGTCCCATTTCAGTAATTTGCCAGCAATGTGAACACCAGCTAACTTTCCATAAACTGATGCCAATAGCAAAATGGCAGCCGCAGCAAACACCATCACACCTCCCATTGCCCAGTTCGTTTTTAAACCCGTACTTAAGAAAAATACCGGCATGATCAGCAACAAAACATGGTGTCGCATGGTGTCCATTTTTTCTTGATTGAACCAATTGGCATCCATCACGGCACCAGCTAAAAAAGCACCCACCATGAAGTGCAAGCCTGCCCAGTCCGCAGCAAAGCTGCACATGGCTAACCAAATTAATGCGACATACCAGCGGTCTTGCTCTTGCAGTTGACGCATCAGCTTTCGGTACAGAAAAGTCAATATCGCAAAGATCACAAAGAACCCTATCTGCCGTCCGACTCGGGTCCAGTCCAACAAAATTATGGCCAACACGCCCCATATGGCGACATCATCCAAACTGGCATAACGCAAGATGCGTTGACCAATCGGTTGCCGCAGAATCTGTAATTTTTCCATCAACAAAATCAATATCGGTAGCGCTGTAACTGCACAAGCCATGCCGATGCCAAGGACAAATTGCCAAGTTCTTGCTTGTGAACCTATCCACCCTGAATTGCTGAGTGGTCCAAATAAAAGCAATAGCGCTGCACCACAACCAAATAGCAAGGGCGTAGCCAACGCAAAACCAGCTGTGATTGAACTTTCTACACGATGCTCCCAAGCTTTATTTAAATCTAGCTCGATGCCTGCGATCATGACGAATAACATCACAGCCCACCACGCAATGCCATTGAGTGATTGAATCACTTGCGGTGTGAAAACGAAGTTGTAATAGCCTGGGAAGATGGAACCCAAAATGCCAGGACCCAGCAAAATGCCAGCAATAATCTGCACCACAACCAAAGGTGCGTAGTAATCTGTTTTGGCGATACGCCATACCAAGTATGGCAAGCTGAAAATGATCAGCATCGCAATTAAAAAAATCTCAGTGGTGTTGATGAGCATGTCTCGTTGCGCTAACTTGTAGTGATAAAAACCTTGCGGTATGCAAACTCTGTATCCTGAGCAAAATCACGGCAGTAAATCCAAAGCCTGTATGTAGGGCGCATGAACCATCAGGTCATTCCATTCTAGTGGTGTGGATGTGGGTAACAGAGACAAGCGGCGCAATTCACTTGTTTCAGCGGGTTGCCAGCGCCCAGTGATCTGTGCTTCAACCATGCCGTCAATCAAAGAATCTATGGCTAGCCCAGAATCGAGTGATTGATTGCAAAGCAAAACCAAGTCACAACCTGCCGACAAAGCGGTAATGGCTGCTTCGCTATAGCTGACCAACTTGCCATCAATCATCCGTGCAGCAGCCATACTGAGATCGTCACTGAAAACTGCGCCAGAAAATCGACACTGCTGACGCAGAATATCTTCAAGCCAAGGTTTAGAAAAGCCTGCAGGGCGTGTATCGACCTTGGGATAAATGACATGCGCGGGCATCACACTGGCCAGGCTGCTGTTGAGCCACGTGTAGGGTGCAGCATCGTCTGCCATGATTTTTTTCAGGCTGCGATTGTCAACAGGAATGTCGGTGTGCGAATCGGCCTTCACAAAACCATGCCCAGGGAAATGCTTGCCGCAATTGGCCATGCCACTTTGCAGCAAGCCATGCATCAAGCTTTTTGCCAACAATGCTGTGACGCGTGCGTCACGGTGAAAAGCACGGTCGCCTATCACACTGCTTTCACCATAATCCAAATCCAGTACGGGTGTGAAGCTCAAATCCACACCGCATGCACGCAACTCTGCACCCAGAACATAGCCGCAAGCTGTAGCAGCATTGGTAGCTAGCATGGCGTCTTTCATCCACAAATCGCCTAAAACGCGCATCGGTGGCAAGTGAGTAAACCCATCGGTTTTGAAGCGCTGAACGCGTCCCCCTTCATGGTCCACACAAATGAGTAAATCCGAACGCAGTCGTTTGATGCTGGCGCACAAATCGGTCAACTGTTCACGGCTTTGCCAATTGCGTGCAAACAAAATCAAGCCACCCACCAGCGGGTGTTGCAAACGCTGACGGTCAACTTTGCTAAGGACCGTGCCCGCTATGTCGATGATGAGGGGAGCATGTGGGTTCATAGTGAGTGCTTAGATCTTGGTGAGCGACTTATGCTAGTTTATATTCGAAATACTATATATTTGATAGCACTCTAGGCAATCAATACGCTGGCTAGAGGCCAAAAAAGCATATAAATATTGCTGATGTGGTCTTCAAAACGGCATTTTGGGCATGCCTTTCATGCCTCCGAGTTTTTTCATCATCTTCATCATGCCGCCGCCACTCATTTTTTTCATCATGCCTTGCATTTGTTCAAACTCATTAAGCATGCGATTGACCTCTTGCACATGCACGCCAGCGCCTGCGGCAATGCGGCGTTTTCGGGTGGCTTTGATCAAATCGGGTTTGCGTCGTTCTAATGGTGTCATGGACAAAATAATGCCTTCTTTGCGGCGCATGTCTTTTTCAGCCTTGCCCATGTCAACTTGACCGGCTTTGGCAGCCAGTTGAGAAGGCAGTTTGTCCATCATGCTGGCCAAGCCACCCATTTGTTTCATTTGCTGCAATTGGCCTAAAAAGTCGTTCAGGTCAAAGCCCTTACCGCTTTTCATCTTCTCCGCCATTTTTTGTGCGGCAGCAACATCGACACCAGAGGTGACTTGTTCAACCAAAGCCAAAATATCGCCCATGCCAAGCACACGACCGGCGTGGCGTTCGGCATCAAAAACTTCTAAACCGTCTAGCTTTTCAGAAGTACCCGCAAATTTGATGGGTGCGCCTGTGATGTGACGAACCGATAGCGCCGCACCACCGCGTGAATCGCCATCTAATTTGGTCAAGATAATGCCCGTCAGTGGCAACGCGTCTTTGAAAGCTTTGGCGGTGTTGATGGCGTCTTGACCTTGCATCGCATCGACCACAAACAGCGTTTCAATCGGGTTCAGCACCGCATGTAGTTCGCGAATCTCGTTCATCAGCACTTCATCAATACCCAAACGACCAGCAGTGTCCACCAGCAGCACATCAAAGTGGTGTTTTTTTGCGTAGTCAAGCGCAGCAAATGCAATGTCGCGCGGTTTTTGATCGGCACTGCTGGGGAACCATTCAGCGCCTACTTGTGCGGTGACGGTTTTTAATTGCTCAATCGCTGCAGGTCGGTACACGTCGCCAGAGACGGTCAACACTTTCTTCTTGCGCTTTTCAATTAAGTGCTTCGCAAGCTTGGCTGTGGTGGTGGTTTTACCTGCACCTTGCAAGCCGGCCATCAAAATCACAGCAGGTGGTTGGGTGGCGAGATTTAAATCGCTCACCGTGGTGCTGCCAATGTCGTTGCCAGCCATGGTGGCTATCAATTCTTTATTAACAACCGCCACCAATGCTTGGCCAGGGCTTAATGAACCGACTACTTCTTGCCCCAAAGCTTTTTCTTTGACCCGCGCAATGAAATCACGCACCACTGGCAAAGCAACGTCGGCCTCCAAGAGTGCCAGCCGAACTTCACGCAGCATGTCTTGCACGTTGGATTCCGTCATGCGCGCTTGCCCGCGCATTTGTTTAACCAGCTGTGACAGTTTGTCAGTGAGTAGCGATGCCATAAGGTTTGAAGATCAGGTAAATATTAAAAAGAGTCGAGTCAAATCAGTGCAAATGAGGACATGAACGGCTAAACTGTAGGGATGATTTTAGCGACTACCGCCACACTTTCAGTCAGCAGTCTTTTTTTAAGTCTGGGTGTCGCCGTGACCTACGCCATTGCTATGTATGCAGGCGAACGTGGAACCGTCATTGCCACGCGACGCGTTCTGTGGATTGCATGGTTTTTACATGCAGTCTTGCTGGCTTGGTCCATGTTGGGCTTGTCGCCCATAGAGGTACCGCATTTTGGCTTTGCTGCTGCCCTATCTGTCACGGCATGGCTGATGCTGACAGTGTATTTAATAGAAAGCCATCTCTACCCACAACTGAAGGCCGTATGGGCGTTTGCAGGCTTGGCCGCTGTGACGGTGC
This sequence comes from Candidatus Aalborgiella aggregata, assembly GCA_016705065.1. Taxonomy (GTDB): domain Bacteria; phylum Pseudomonadota; class Gammaproteobacteria; order Burkholderiales; family Burkholderiaceae_C; genus Aalborgiella; species Aalborgiella aggregata. Next base: position 507,532 of record JADIYY010000003.1, read on the forward strand.
TGATGTCTTTGGCGTTTCCTGGACAAGTCTTGCACCACTCGGTCACGCCGTGGTTGCCTTTGCATTGGGCTTTGGGATTGGCGTCATATGGCTTGTTCGCGGCGGCAGTTGTGCATGCTTGGCTAATGATGCGGGCAGAATCACAAATGCGGACATTGCCAAATGCAGCTAACCACGTAAACAGTGGTTTGCCTTTGCTTACCTTGGAGCGTTTGACGTTTCGGTTTGTATTGGCGGGCTTTGTTCTATTAACAGCAACTTTGTTGGCTGGTTGGTTATTCAGTGAAACGCTGTATGGCCCAGGTAAAGTTTGGCAATGGAATCATAAAACCATCTTCTCTGTACTTGCATGGTTGGCTTTTGCGGTATTACTGATTGGACGCGCTCGCTTTGGTTGGCGAGGACGTACGGCCGTTCGGGTTCTTTACAGCGCAGCTGCTTTGCTGTTGCTCGCCTATGTTGGCTCGCGCTTTGTATTGGAGGTTTTGTTGGGGCGTGTGGTATGAAATTTTTCGTTGTTTTTGCAGTAATCTTTGTGGGTGTTTGGTTGTGGCGCAATAATAGAAAAGAGATGCTTCAAAGCCGCAACGATGAAATGATGCAGGCTAAAACTCGAACGGCACCCAAGCAACAGATGGTCTCATGTGCGCATTGTGGTGTTCATTTGCCACAGTCGGAGGCTTTACCAAGCCCTGATGGTTTAGGTGGTGCGCCTTGGTTTTGCTCTGCCGAACATCGCAAGTTAGGCGCATTAAAAAGTTAACTTATGCCATCCATCGGGACAAATCATGCCATTGACTGACTCTCATCTTTGGCAAGATGGCTGGTACAGGTTTGCTAGAAGACTTGATTCACCAAATTTTGGCGATCGTCCGCAGGGCATTGCGGTCGATCTCATCGTTATCCATTCCATTAGTTTGCCACCTGGACAGTTTGGTGGCGATGAAGTGCAACAGTTGTTTACCAACACCTTGGATTGGGATGCGCACCCTTACTTCGACAGCATACGTGGTGCTGAAGTTTCAGCACATTTTTATATTCGCCGCAACGGTGATTTATGGCAGTTTGTAAGCTGCGATAGACGTGCTTGGCATGCTGGTAAATCTGAGTTCAATGGCAGAGAAAATTGCAATGATTATTCAGTGGGCATAGAGTTAGAAGGTTTAGAAGGTGATGCTTTTGAATCCAATCAATATGAAACTCTGATCAGTCTGTGTGTTGCTTTAAAACAAAACTACCCAATTGCTGATGTGACAGGGCATGAGCATGTTGCGGCGGGTCGCAAAGCTGATCCGGGAAATGGTTTCGATTGGCCGTATGTGCTGCGTGCGATATAAATTCTAGATGCCTTGCTATAGATAAAAACGTTTGCAAAATTGTGAAAAAAGCGACACTTTTTTCAGGTTTTGATGTAAACTGAACGTCGGCCAAAAACACTACCTGTAGTGTTTTTAGCTAGACGAAACACCAAATGTAGTGTTTTAAGACCTGTATATCTGCAGCTTAAAACATTAAAAATATAGCTATAACTATAGATAAATACAAAGCATCAGAGGACATCAGCAATGCAGCAAGCAGCTACAAATACAACTAACACGAATCCTTTGGGCTTTATGCAATCCCCATCAACCACGCGAAGACAGATTGGATGACAGGGGTACACAAACTCTGGACAATTACCAAATCATTCGTCGCAATGGCGCTGTGGTCCCTTTTGAACCAAGCAAGATTGCGGTTGCAGTGATGAAAGCGTTTTTGGCGGTGCATGGCACACAAGGCGCGGCCTCCGCCAGCGTCCGCGATACGGTTGATGGACTGACGCAAGCTGTCATTCGTGCATTGATGCGTTCAAGACCAGGCGGCGGCACTTTTCACATTGAAGATGTGCAAGACCAAGTTGAGCTGGGATTGATGCGCGGGGGTCACCACGAAGTTGCCAGATCTTATGTGCTGTACCGTGAAAAGCGCACTCAAGAACGTGCCAAAGCGCGTGCAGACGAGTCTGTTGCTGCACCAGCTGCGCCAGCTTTGCATGTCATGGATGGTGGCGAGCGCGTTGTTTTGGACATGCAACGTCTTAATCACCTGATTACAACAGCGTGTGCTGGTTTGGGCAACGATGTTCAACCAGCGCCCATCATGGCCGAGACGCTGCGCAATTTGTACGACGGTGTGCCAATGGACGAGGTCTACAAAGCATCCATCATGGCTACCCGAACGCTCATTGAAAGTGAGCCGGATTACACCTATGTCACCGCGCGCTTGTTGCTGCATACCATCCGTCGAGAAATCTTGGGCGGCGAGGTGTTTCAAGAAGATATGACAACACGCTATGCCGAATACTTTCCTCAATTCATCAAAACAGGCGTGCAAAACGAATTGTTGGATGAGAAATTGTTGCAATTTGATTTGGCGCGTTTGGGCGCTGCGCTAAAACCCGAGCAAGATTTGAAGTTTGATTATCTGGGTCTGCAAACTTTGTATGACCGTTACTTCTTGCATGTGCGTAAAAAGCGCATTGAATTACCGCAAGCTTTTTTCATGCGTGTCGCTATGGGCTTGTCGTTGAATGAGGCTGATCGAGAAGCGCGTGCCATAGAGTTTTACAACGTTCTGTCGTCATTCGACTTCATGTCCAGCACGCCAACACTTTTTAACAGTGGAACGCGTCGCTCCCAATTGTCGTCTTGCTACCTGTCAACCGTACCAGATGATTTGGATGGCATCTATGAGCTGATTAAAGAAAATGCGTTGCTCTCTAAATATGCAGGGGGTTTGGGTAACGACTGGACACGTGTTCGCGCTTTGGGCGCACACATCAAAGGCACCAATGGAGAGTCACAAGGCGTTGTGCCGTTCTTGAAAGTGGTGAACGACACAGCAGTGGCTGTGAATCAAGGCGGTAAGCGCAAAGGTGCAGTGTGTACTTACCTTGAGACATGGCATTTAGATATGGAGGAGTTTTTAGAGCTCCGTAAAAATACGGGTGATGACCGTCGTCGCACACACGACATGAACACAGCCAACTGGATTCCTGATTTGTTCATGCGCCGTGTCATGGAAAAAGGTGAGTGGACATTGTTTTCTCCTAATGATGTGCCCGATCTACATGACAAGTACGGCAAAGCATTTGAAACCGCCTATGTGGCATATGAAGCTAAAGCGGCGCGCGGCGAAATTTCGCCAGCCAAGACGGTGCAAGCGGCAGATATGTGGCGCAAGATGCTGACTATGCTGTTTGAAACAGGACATCCATGGATCACATTCAAAGACCCATGCAACATTCGCTCACCACAACAACATGCAGGTGTGGTTCATTCCAGCAATTTGTGTACGGAAATCACTTTAAACACTAGCGATACAGAGACTGCAGTCTGCAATCTTGGGTCAGTGAACTTGGTGCAGCATTTGCGTGATGGACAAATTGACCACGATAAGTTGAAGAAGACGGTCACCACAGCGATGCGCATGTTGGACAATGTGATTGACATCAATTATTACGCTGTCAAAAAAGCGCGTGATTCTAATATGAAGCACCGTCCAGTCGGACTGGGCTTGATGGGTTTTCAAGATTGCTTGTATGAAATGCGTGTGCCGTATGCAAGTCAAGATGCCATTGAATTTGCGGATACATCAATGGAGGCTATTTGTTATTACGCATACTGGGCATCTACAGATCTTGCAAAAGAACGTGGTAGATACGCCAGTTACAGAGGTTCGTTGTGGGACAAAGGCATATTGCCTTTGGACACACTGGATTTACTCGCTCAAGAGCGTGGCGGTTATGTTGAGGTGGATCGTTCAAGCACTTTGGATTGGGATGCCTTGCGCAACAAAATTGCCCAGGACGGCATGCGCAATTCAAACTGTATCGCTATTGCACCCACAGCAACCATTTCCAACATCATTGGTGTTGACGCTTGTATCGAACCTTGTTTCGGCAACCTATCCGTTAAATCCAACTTATCAGGCGAGTTCACCATTATCAATGGGCGCTTGGTGCATGATCTCAAACGTTTAGGTTTGTGGGACGATGTGATGGTGGTTGATTTGAAACACTATGATGGTTCTCTGCGCCCCATTGATCGTGTGCCGCAAGATGTTAAAGCTTTGTACGCAACAGCGTTTGAAATCGAGACGCAATGGATTGTTGAAGCTGCGGCTCGACGCCAGAAATGGATTGATCAAGCGCAATCACTCAACATTTATATGGCAGGTGTGTCTGGCAAGAAGCTCGATGACACATATAAGCTCGCTTGGTTGCGTGGTTTGAAGACGACTTATTACTTGCGTACAGTGGGTGCAACGCATGCTGAAAAATCAACAGTGATGAACGGTCGCATGAACGCAGTGTCATCTGGTTCAGATGCGTCTCAAGCAAGTGGCATGAGTGCACTTGATGCAGCAGCAGCTGCTGCGCAAAAACAAATGGCAAATATGCCAGCAACTGACATTCGATTTTGCGGCGTTGATGATCCAACATGTGAATCGTGCCAATAATTTATAGTGCAAAAGTACAACACATGAATACAGCAAATCGAATAAAAACTTTTCTTTTTATTCGTCTGCTTTCATAATCGAAGAATTGGAACAAATATGCTAACCTGGGAAGAAGATACAAAGCACGCACTGTCGTCACATTCAAATAATGGTTTGCCCACAAACCGTTTGGCAGAAGTGCCAACTCAGTTTTCTGCAGCAACCGCTGCTATATCTTCTGTAGCAGCCCAGCCTATCAGCGTTCAAGCAGCTGCACAAAAATTAGTTGCTTCAGTACCACCGACGCATCAACGAATCAAGGCAGCAGACAAACGCATCATCAATGGCAAAACTGATGTCAATCAGTTGGTACCATTTAAGTACAAATGGGCTTGGGAAAAGTATTTGGCAACTTGTGCCAACCATTGGATGCCACAAGAAGTGAACATGACGCGCGACATCGCTTTGTGGAAAAGCCCGAATGGTTTGACAGAAGATGAGAGACGCTTGGTCAAGCGTAACTTGGGCTTTTTTGTTACTGCAGATTCTTTGGCAGCAAACAACATTGTTCTTGGCACTTATCGCCATATCACAGCGCCAGAATGCCGTCAGTTCTTGCTGCGTCAAGCTTTTGAAGAGGCTATACACACGCACGCTTACCAATACATAACAGAATCCTTGGGTCTGGATGAAGCCGAAATATTTAACGCGTACAACGAAATTCAATCGATACGCGATAAAGACCAATTCTTGATTCCTTTCATCGAGGCCATCAGTGACCCTTTGTTTAAAACAGGCACACATGAAGCCGATCAAACTTTGTTGAAGTCACTCATCGCTTTTGCATGTTTGATGGAGGGCTTGTTCTTCTATGTGGGTTTTACACAAATCTTGGCATTAGGGCGTCAAAACAAAATGACAGGTGCAGCTGAGCAATACCAATACATTTTGCGTGACGAATCAATGCACTGCAATTTCGGTATCGATTTAATCAACCAACTTAAACTAGAAAACCCTGGACTATGGACACCAGAGTTCAAGGCAGAGATTGTGGCCATGTTCCATCAAGCCGTTGAGTTGGAATATCGCTATGCTGAAGATACAATGCCGCGTGGTGTGTTGGGGATGAATGCTTCGATGTTCAAAGGGTATTTGCGTTACATTGCAAACCGCCGTGCGACTCAGATTGGTTTAGAGACGCTTTTTCCAAATGAAGAAAATCCATTCCCTTGGATGAGCGAGATGATTGACTTGAAAAAAGAGCGCAACTTTTTTGAAACCCGTGTGATTGAATACCAATCAGGCGGTGCGCTTTCTTGGGATTGAATTTGAATTCGCATATAACAGGGCCAATAGCCGAAGAGCCAGGTCAGTTATGTGCAAACCGTGTTTATGGCGTTGCGCGCTTCATTGTGGCGCAACACCATAAATCATTTTGTGCAATAAAAACAAGCACAAAGTGCTCTTTGTAATGTGATCAAGGAGTAAATAAAATGGCAACTGCGAAAAAACCGGCCGCAAAAAAGGCCCCAGCGAAGAAAGCCCCTGCAAAAAAAGTAGCGGCTAAAAAAGCACCAGCGAAAAAAGCTGCTGCGAAGAAAGCCCCTGCGAAAAAAGCAGCAGCTAAAAAAGCCCCAGCGAAAAAAGCTGTAGCGAAGAAAGCCCCTGCAAAAAAAGTAGCGGCCAAAAAAGCACCAGCGAAAAAGCCAGCTGCTAAGAAAGCCCCTGCGAAAAAAGTAGCGGCCAAAAAAGCACCAGCGAAAAAAGCTGCTGCTAAGAAAGCGCCTGCTAAAAAAAAAGTAGCAGCTAAGAAGGCGCCTGCTAAAAAGGCAGCTAAAAAACCTGCCCCTAAAGCAGCGCCTAAGCCTGCAGCTGCGCCTGCGGCTCAGACAACTCTGAGCCCGCAAGCAGCGTGGCCATTTCCTACGGCTAAAAAACCGTAAGAACCACGTTTCAAATTGCAGGGAGGCGGTTTATATAACTATAAATCGTCGATGCAAGAAGCTCGATATCGAAAGGTATCGGGCTTTTTTTAGTTTTGACGTGTCGCTAAAGCAGCTGCTACAAAAATCAGTGAACCGCCAATCAATGTCTTTGCGTCTAGCATAGCAGCACCCAACCAAACGGCTGACAAACTGCCAAAAATGATTTCGGTTAGCATCACCACAGCGGTGGTGTTGGCTGGTAGCCGAGGTGCTGCATATTGCAAAGCGGCATTGCCAACCATAAAAGCAATCGAAAGTAGTGCGGCAACAGAAAGCCAATAAAAACTAACTTCTGGAAGTGCCGACACCCAGCCTTGCGCAATACCTAATGCCCCAGCGAGAGCGGCCAGTATTGCGCCGCCTGCAAACATCGCAAACAAACGTCCCTCTTTGGGTGTATCGCCCATGCGTTTGAGCAGCACTTGTGTCAGTGCAAAAGTGAAGCCACCTACGATAGCCAACACATCGGCAAAACTCAAGCTTTGGGACAATACAGATGATAAATTGATGGATGAAGTCGGCAGCAAAACGATGAATACACCTGTCATTGCCAGCATCAATCGGAAATAAGCGAAACGATTAGGGCGTTCGTTCAAGACAAGCCATGCCAACAGCACAACCCAAGCAGGCATCAGGTAAAAAAGTATCAAAACACGAACCACATCGCCGATACTCACAGCCCAATTGAAGCTGACATTCGTGAAGCCTGATGCCAGCAACAATAACCACAACTGAGGGTGCGTGATCAACGCTCGCCACACGCTTGGTTTGTACAACAGCACAATCGCCATCGCAAAGCAATACATGATGACGGTCGACCACAGTGGGTGCAAACCTGCCGTTTGCAGCTCACGCAGTGGCCACCACGAAACACCCCAAATGAATGCGTTGATCAGCAAAACCCCAACGGGCAAAATTTTCGCCATGCTTTACTTACAGATCTGAACTCAGTCGTGCATGCCGTCGTGCGTGGCAATATCGATAAGGTGTGCCTCTTCTGCTGGAAAGTTACGGCAATTACTGTCATGCCAACGCTTGATTAACCACATGACACCCGCTATCAAGAAACCAAACGATGCGATAGCACCAAAAGCCGTCATGCCCAATTTTGTTCCCATGGCATACAACAAGCCCAGACCTAAAATACAAGCTTGCTCATTGAAGTTTTGCACAGCAATCGACCGGCCAGCTCCCATCAAATTGTGCCCCCTGTGTTGCAACAAAGCATTCATGGGAACCACCAAATAACCAGCCAGACCACCTAGTAAAATTAAAAATGGAATGGCAATCGCGATGTGAGTGATGAAATTCAAACCCAACATCAAAACACCCATAGCAATTCCCAATGGAATGAGCCTGGTTGCTTTGTCAAGGGTCATGGTCATGGAGGCGGCAACAGCGCCAATGGCAGTGCCGATGACAATTACCCCAACCAAGGTTGAAGCTTGCGAAGTTGTGTAGCCCAATGCGACTGCAGCCCAAGCAAAAACAATAACACGCAAATTACCCAATACACCCCAAAATAAAGTGGTGGTAGAAAGTGAAATTTGTCCAAGCTTGTCGTTCCACAATTTTTTATTGCAGCCCCAAAAATCGGGTAACAAAGCGAATTTGTTTTTAGGTACAGCAATGAGTTGTGCGCCTGTTGCGGGTATTCGGGTGTTGAACCAAGCGGCGATGGCATAAATCGAAATCATGACAGCAATAGCAGCTTCGGCTGGTGTGTCTACACTGGTTTGCAACAATGGTAAATCAAACGATAGCAAATAACTGGAGGCTTGTGAACCAATTAATATGCCTCCTAATAGGATGCCCAAGATGATGGAGGCCACAGTCAAACCCTCAATCCAGCCATTCGCCTTGACCAATAGCGATGCAGGCAACAGCTCAGTCAAAATACCATATTTGGCAGGTGAATAAGCCGCCGCACCCAAGCCAACAATCGCGTACGCCAACAAGGGATGTCCGCCAAAAAGCATTAATAAACAACCAATCACTTTTATGGCATTGCTGACAAACATAACTTGCCCTTTGGGGTAAGCATCTGCGATTGCGCCAACAAATGGTGCCAGCACAACATAAAAAAGCGCAAACATGGGTGCCAATGCAGCAACATGCCAAGTAGGTGCTTGTGATGCTTTTAGTAGTTCAATGGCTGCAACCAATAAGGCATTGTCTGCAAGCGAACTGAAAAATTGCGCAGCCATGATGGTGTAAAAACCACGGCCCATGGGTTGGTGAGAAACTTGCGTCATGAATGCCTGTCGAAAAATGAATCAGCTCGGTTTGTCTCTGAGTGTGAAAAGTTTGTTAAAGTCCAGAACGAAGTTTTTCAGTCAAACTATAGTTCATAGGTTATATCATGCCTCGCCCCGTTTTATCCACGATACATATTGCTGCACTGCGTCATAACTTACTGGTGATTCGTCAAGTAGCGGCGCACGCACGTGTATGGGCAATTGTCAAAGCGAATGCTTATGGCCATGGCATCGAACGTGTGTTTGAAGGGTTGCGTGGTGCAGATGGTTTTGGGCTATTGGATTTAGACGAAGCGGTACGCGTGCGCCAAATGGGCTGGCGCGGTCCCATACTGCTGTTAGAAGGGGTGTTTGAACAACGTGATTTGGAACTGTGTTCGCGTTTGAATCTTTGGCACACCGTTCACTGTGATGAACAAATACACATGCTGGCAACGCATAAAACAGAAGTACCGCACCGTGTGTTTTTGAAAATGAATTCCGGTATGAATCGCCTCGGTTTTAGGCCAGAGCACTATCGTGCGGCTTGGACACGGTTGAATGCATTGCCACAAGTCGATGAAATTTCAATGATGACGCATTTCAGCGATGCCGATGGTGACAAAGGTGTACAGCATCAAATGCAAATTTTCAATAGCACGGTACAAGACTTGCCAGGTGAACGCAGTTTTTGTAACAGCGCGGCCACCTTGCGCCTGGATGAATTGGGTATTGACGCAGGTGACTGGGTGCGACCTGGCATTGCTTTGTATGGCAGCTCGCCCGATGCGCCCGTTCACACAGCGGCAGATTGGTCCTTGCAAAGTACGATGACATTGTCATCAAAAATCATCGGTATCCAATCATTACAAAAAGGCGAATCTGTCGGCTATGGCTCTACCTTTGTTGCAGACAAATCCATGCTAATCGGCGTGGTAGCTTGTGGTTATGCAGACGGTTATCCACGTCATTGCAGCACGGGTACGCCTGTTTTGGTGAACGGTGTACGCACTCAGATGGTAGGGCGTGTCAGCATGGACATGCTCACGGTTGATTTAACGCCGCTGCAAGTTGCAGGCTTGCAATTTGGTATAGGCAGTGAAATCACTTTATGGGGCAACGCAAAAAGTGGTGCGGTGTTGTCAATCGATGAAGTGGCCAAATCAGCTGGTACCGTGGGTTACGAATTGATGTGTGCGCTGGCACAACGGGTTCCTGTGTTGGTGGACGATAATCTTGCATCATGACCGATACACATCCACAAGCCTACATTCTCACGCTATCTTGTCCTGATCAACGCGGCATTGTTCATGCCGTTTCGGCATTTTTGCTCGACCGCGGTGGCAATATTGAAGAAGCGGCGCAATACAATGACCATGACACGGGTTTGTTTTTCATGCGCGTGCAATTTGCTTTTAGCGGCGACAATGATTTGAACCAAACAGCTTTGCGAAGTGATCTCGCACTACTCGCTGCGGCGTTTAAGATGCAGTGGCAACTGCACGGCACGCATCAACAAATGCCAACGGTTTTGATGGTCAGCAAAGAAGGGCATTGCCTGAATGATTTGCTTTTTCGCTGCAAAAGCGGATTGTTGCCCATTGACGTGCGTGCCATTATTTCCAACCACCGCGACTTTTACCAATTGGCTGCCAGTTACAACGTGCCCTTTCACCACATACCTGTAACAGCTGCGACCAAAGCACAAGCTGAAGCACGTGCATATGACATCATCATGTCCGAAGGAGCTGAGCTGGTGGTGTTGGCACGCTACATGCAAATATTAAGCGACGATTTATGCAGCAAACTAAAAGGTCGTGCCATCAATATTCATCACTCGTTTTTACCCAGTTTCAAAGGCGCTAAACCTTACTACCAAGCGCATGACAGAGGGGTGAAGTTAATAGGTGCGACCGCGCATTACGTCACCACAGATTTGGATGAAGGGCCAATCATTGAACAAGATGTCACCCGTGTTGACCACAGTCGCACGGTGGAAGACTTCACCGCTTTGGGGCGCGATACCGAAAGCCAAGTGCTGGCCCGCGCAGTGAAGTGGCACAGCGAACACCGTGTACTGGTCAATGGGCGCAAAACGGTGGTGTTCAAGTGAAGATGCCGCTGCACGCATAAATTTATAAAAAATCAGGCTGTAGAAGGCGTATTAATTGCCTGATATGCTATTAAATACATAGCATAATAATCTCTTACAGACTGTCTAATTAGCTGTAGTCACTTGCTGGCACATGGGTTGGCCCATTTGTATGGCGCCACCGGCTTGCCAAGTTGGGTTGAATTGCAAGGTTTCCGACGCTGATTTTGGGAACAACATCACGACTGTAGAGCCCAGCAAAAAGCGCCCCATCTCTTCACCTTGTTTCATGACAATGTTTTGTTCGTCATAGCGCCATTCGGTCAATTTCGGCAAACGCGGCGGGTTGACCACGCCGTGCCATGTCGTGGCCATGCTGCCGACGATGGTGGCACCCACCAAGGTTAAAACAAAAGGGCCTTGCTTTGAATCAAACACGCACACCACGCGTTCGTTGCGTGCAAATAAACCTGGAACACCGCGTGCCGTTGTGGGATTCACGGAAAACAAATCTCCCGGCACATAAATCATGCGCGTCAAACGACCGTCACAAGGCATGTGTATGCGGTGGTAGTCCTTGGGGCTCAAATACAAGGTGGCAAAACTGCCGTTTTCAAATTGGTCAGCCAGCTCTTTGTCACCACCCACCAGTGCGGTGGTGGAATAGCTGTGGCCTTTGGCTTGAAAAATTTGATCGTGCTCTATTTTGCCAAACTGGCTGATAGCGCCATCTACTGGACTGATGAGCGCCGCTTGCGCCAGCGGTCGAGCGTTGGGTTTCAATTCACGTGTGAAAAAATCGTTGAAACTGGCGTAACTGGCAATGTCGGGGTTCAAGGCTTCTTGCATGTTGACTTGGTAGCGTTTCACAAACCAGCCAATCACTGCTGTGGTTGTGCCGCCAGCTTGCTTGCGTGCAAAACTACCAGCCAGTTCGGTGAGCCAGCGTTTAGGAAGCAGGTATTGCGCAATCACACTGAGACGTTCGAACATGTGAATCCTTCAATCAAGTTGTCTTATTTCAACCAACCCCGCTTGCGGAAATACCACATTGGTATCAACGCGCTGCACAGCATCAGTAACAAAGCATACGGATATCCTAGTGACCAATTCAATTCCGGCATAAATTTGAAATTCATTCCGTACAAACTGGCAATCAAGGTGGGTGGCAGCAAAGCGACGCTGGCCACTGAGAAAATTTTGATGATTTTATTTTGGTTGATGTTGATGAAACCAACCGTCGCGTCCATCAAGAAGTTGATTTTCTCAAACACAAATGCTGTATGGGAGTCCAATGAGTCGATATCGCGCAAAATTTGTCTTGCTTCTTCAAATTGTTCCGCATTCAACATTTTGCTGCGCATTACAAAGCTCAAAGCGCGGCGTGTGTCCATCATGTTGCGGCGAATCGTACCGTTCAAATTTTCGTGCCGCGCAATCGCGCCCAGCACCTCACCTGCCAAAGCATCCGTCACATCGCCCGATAAAACTTGGTTGCTGACTTTTTCTAAACCGTCGTAAATGCCTTCCAAAGTATCGGCAGAATATTCGGCATCGGCATCAAACAGTTTCAAGAGGACTTCTTTGGCATCTTCCAATAAACCTGGCGCACGTCGTGCGCGCATGCGTAAGAGGCGAAACACGGGCACATCCTCATCATGAATCGAAAACAAAACGCCATGGCTTTTGAGTTGCGTATTAGCCAAATTCAAAATAAATGCCACACGCACAGTGCCGGGCTCGGCCTCATCGGCCAGTAAAAAGTCTGAGCGAATATGCAGATCACCGTTGTCTTCTTCATAAAAACGGGCAGACTCTTCGATGTCCTCGTCCATCGCATCTTCTGGAATGGACAAACCGTAGTGTTGTTTCACCCAGCGCTTTTCTTCCAGCGTGGGGGACTCTAAATCGACCCAGATGGGTTGAAATTTGGCGAGTTCTTCCAATGACTCAATCTCTTCTTGAAAGAGACGACCATTGGCGAGTGAAAAGATATTGAGCATGGCTCACTCCCGAAAAAGGGTGGTACGACAAAGGGCAATGTGGTGTGTGAATCGCTTTCAACTCACCAGCGCCAACACGCGAACTAAAGTTATTTAAGTCAACGCGCGTACGGGAGTCAAAAGCTACCAACTAGGGTAGGTTTCCAAGCGAATGCTCCAAAAAATGAGAAGCTCTGATTTTATGCCAAAAATAGGGTGTCAGAAATTGGCATCGTTTTAATAAGGTACTTGCAATTTCAGCAAAGCGGGCGCATAGTAAAGTCACTTGGAGAGCTGATTTTGAACTTCAAGTGTCCCGCTTGTACGGATTGTGTGGAAGGTAAAAGTACCCAGTGACAAGCCGTACAGGTATCTGTTGAAAGTTTTCGTTAGGAGCCAAAGTATGAATTTGACAATCAGTGGTCACCATCTCGAAGTTACCCCCGCATTGCGTACATATGTAACCAGCAAATTAGACAGAATCACACGACATTTTGACCAACTGGTAGATATCAAGGTATTGTTATCCGTCGAAAAACAAAAAGAAAAAGACAAGCGGCAACGAGCAGAATGCACCATTCACGTCAAAGGTGGTGATATGTTTGCCGAAAGCGCAGATGAAGATTTGTATGCCGCAGTCGATGCACTGATGGACAAACTGGACCGACAAGTTGGCAAGCACAAAGAAAAAACCAAAGACCATCACCACGATGCCGCCAAAAGGTTGATGTAAAAATTGCTGTATTGAGCAAACATTTGTAATTCACCTTAAAAAGCCCTGATAGCTGTTTGTTTACAGCTGCAGGGCTTTTTTATGTGTCAATCGGACTCTAATTTGCGTTGGCGTGCAAAGTTGGCATTGCAACCTAATTTGTTTGTGAAATTGCTTATTTAAGCGTGCATAATCTTGACTTCATGATGAATCGACTATCCAGCATTTTGCCTGTCACGCATGTTTTGGTGGGGGTAGAAGCCACCAGCAAAAAACGTGCTTTTGAAGAGGCCGGTTTTCTATTTGAACAATTGCACAATTTAAACCGTGCCATGGTGACAGATAGCCTTTTTGCGCGTGAACGATTGGGTTCCACGGGCTTGGGACATGGGGTAGCCATTCCACACGGTCGCATCAAAGGACTTAAATCCCCGATGGCAGCGGTGTTCCAATTGGCGCAGCCCATTGGGTTCGATGCTCCAGATGAGCAGTTGGTAAATTTGCTAATTTTCTTATTGGTGCCAGAGGCGGCAACCCAAAAACACCTTGAAATACTCTCTGAAATTGCCGAACTTTTGAGTGATGCCAAATTGCGGGAACAGCTCAAAACAACAAACGATTCGGCTGTTGTACACGGTTTGATTCAAAGCTGGCAATCAACACTTTAAAAACATGAAGCCTTCTGTTGTCAGCGCCGATGTTCTATTCGAACACTTTCGCACCTATCTCAAGTGGGATTGGTTGGCAGGCTCGTCCGCGTCTGAACGCCGATTTGACGAGGTGGCGGTGCGTGCGGCGCGCTCCACTGCTGATTTGGTTGGCTATCTTAACTACATCCACCCATACCGTATGCAAGTTTTGGGCGAGCGCGAAGTGGCTTACTTGACACAGGGCACGGAAGAAGATTGTGCGCGCCGCATCAACCGCGTGGTCAAGCTTGAGCCACCATTGATTGTTGTGGGGGATGGTCAAATACCGCCACCAAGTCTGTTGTCCTTGTGTGAGCGCGCGCAAATCCCATTATTTGCGACACAAGAATCAGCGGCCTATGTCATTGACGTGATGCGCAATTACCTTGCCAAGCATTTTGCTGACCGCACCACCATGCATGGTGTGTTCATGGACATCTTGGGCTTGGGGGTGATGATCACTGGTGAATCAGGTTTGGGCAAAAGCGAGCTAGGACTTGAACTGATTTCGCGCGGGCATGGGCTGGTGGCTGACGATGCTGTTGATTTATTTCGAACCAACCAAACCACCATTGAAGGCCGTTGTCCCGAGTTGCTGCAAAATTTGTTAGAGGTGCGCGGCATAGGCTTACTGGACATCAAAGCCATTTTTGGCGAAACAGCAGTGAGACGACGCTTGCGTTTGAAGCTGGTGGTGCATTTGGTAAAACGCGACACTTTAGAGCGCGACTACGAACGCATGCCCTCTGAACCCTTGACCCAAGATGTGCTGGGTATCGCCATTCGAAAAGTAGTGATACAAGTGGTGGCAGGGCGAAACATTGCGGTTTTGGTTGAAGCGGCCGTGCGCAATACCATATTGCAATTGCGCGGTATCAATACCTACGAAGAATTCAGTGAACGTCAACGAAAAGCGATGGAGAATCCATGACCCAACTCACAGACCCTGACACCAAAAAAGCCATGTGTGCCCGTTTGGCGCGCGTTGAAGGCCAGTTGCGCGGCGTGCAACGATTAATCAATGAAGATCAAAGCTGTGAAAAAATTGCACAACAACTCTCTGCCGCGCGTAAAGCTTTGGACAAATCATTTTTCACCATGGTCGGTTGCATGATTGAGCAAGGTGATTTGCCATCTGGCGACGTGGCAGACATGTTGTCCAAGTTTGCATAATAACTACAAGTGAAACATGCAAAAAAATAGCGTCAAGCTGCGAAAGCTTGACGCTATTGATTTAATGGCAACCTAGGCAATCAATACGCCATCTGAAGGCATATTTAGCATATATTCCTGAATTACGCCAATGGCGGGATGCGCAGTTTTTGACCTGGATAAATTTTGTCTGGGTGGCTCAACATGGGTTTGTTGGCTTCAAAAATCACTGGGTATTTTCCAGCGTTGCCGTAGTATTCTTTGGCAATTGCTGACAAGGTGTCGCCACGCACCACGTCGTGGAATTGTGATTCGCCAGCAGAGTCAGACACGGCCAACATGTTGTTTACACTTCCTACACCACCCACGTTGCCGCAGCACAGAGCTGCTTTTTCACTGGCTTCTTGTGAGGGTGCGGTGCCTTGCAATTCGACAGTGCTGGTGGCGCCATCAAACGTGACGTACAGACCTTCAATGCCCAAGTTTTGTGCTTCGATGTATTTGGCAATACCGTCGCCAGCGGCCTTGTTCAATTCTTCGGAGCGCGCACGTGCGGCTTCGTCAGTGGCGGCTTTAGCAGCCGCATCTTCAACCTCTTTGGAGCCAAACAGTTTTTCACCCGCTTCTTTGATAAAACTAAACATACCCATGAGATTTCTCCTTAAAAATAACAAGCAAATTAAGCGTGAGGGCTAAATAATTCAACCCTTACACTGCGTTACTGTACATGGAATTTGTGACAAGATTTTCGTAATCCGTCGTTAATCCTGAGTAAAAACCCTGATGTATAGCAATAATCTTCCAAACTGTGTTCTATGTCACACAGCTGGCTGATGTTTAGACAGCTAGAATCGCGCTAAACAGTAAAAAAAAGACTACCCATGAGTTTTCTCGCACTCGATGTTGGCAATACGCGGCTCAAATGGGCGCTGTATGACACAGCCATTCCGGGTGCCAAGCTGCTCGCACACGGTGCTGAATTTTTAGAAAATATTGACACCTTGGCAGAGGGGGCATGGAGTGAGCTGCCAGCACCTCAACATATTTTGGGTTGTATCGTCGCCGGAGACCACATTCGCAGACGTGTGATGTTGCAATTAGAGCTATGGGATGCGGTACCGCAGTGGGTGATAGCCAGCGCACAAGAGGCGGGATTGTCGAACGGCTACGATCACCCAACACGTTTGGGAGCTGACCGCTGGGTGGCCATGATCGGTGCACGTCATCGGCTGTTGGGTCGTGGTATGGCCAAACCCATTATTGTGGTGATGGTGGGCACAGCTGTGACGGTAGAAGCGATTGATGCTTCAGGCAAATTTTTAGGTGGCATCATCATTCCGGGGCATGGCATCATGCTCAAAGCTTTGGAATCGGGCACGGCAGGTTTGCACGTTCCAACCGGCGAGGTGGTGAACTTTCCAACCAATACCAGTGATGCCTTGACCAGTGGTGGTACGTTTGCCATTGCAGGTGCGGTAGAGCGCATGATTCAACACCTACGACAACACACTGGCGCAGAACCCGTTTGCTTTATGACAGGTGGCGCTGGCTGGAAAATGGCGCCCAGCATGAGTGTGCCGTTTGAACTGGTAGACAGTTTGATATTTGATGGTTTGTTAGAAATTGCAAAATCGAGGTTTGCTGACTAAATACACGCATTCAAAATGGCTGCAACACGTAATCATTTGGATAAACAAAACGTGGACACCACGGAGAAAGACTATGTCGATTTGTGGGCGTTGGCTTTTGAATACCGCACCAGTTTAGAGCGCTTGTTGGGGCTCAACAAAGAGCTCAACTCCTATCTGACCAATCGAAGCGACGACGACAGCATGGACTTCAATGCGGCCATCGAAAAATTCAGGCCGCCACTGGAGGCGGCCAGCGCATTTCTCATGAGGCTGGATACTTTGGCCGACACACACTTGGCGCATCAGGTGGATTTGCTCAAATACGGTCAACATTTGGTTTTGGAAATGAGAACGGACACCGTTGTACCGTTCATAGATAAATTTGACCAATTCGAACAAGAACTGCTGCCCAAGTTGTCCAATGAAGCTTCGGCCCAATTGATGGTAAGCGTATTGGCACAAGAAGCACAATGGCGCAAGCGGCAGTTGGAAAGTGCCGGCTATATCGATCATGGTGATGGCACCATCACAGACACACGCTTCAAGCTGATGTGGATGAAGTGCGCGCAAGGACAAGTAGGACCGCTGTGCGAAGGCGCTGTGCTGACTTTCACTTGGGAAGGCGCCATGGCGATACCCCTTGCATTGAATCAGCAGGGCGGATTTTCGGGCTATACCGATTGGCGAGTGCCAACAGCCAGTGAACTTGAAAGCCTTTTGCAAAACGATGCTGAACACACCATCTGTGAAGCGGCGTTTCCGAACGCACCAGAGATTATTTTTTGGTCTTCCACCACCATTGAGGGTGCGAACAGCAGTGGCGCCAAAGATGCATGGAACGTATATTTTGGCACGGGTAGTAGAGGCTTGAACGATCAGAATAATTTGTTTGCTGTGCGATTGGTGCGCAGTCTATAGTCCCTATTTGTAAAACCAAGAACGGAAGGGGTGCTGAATGCGGGGCAAGAATTGAACTATGCCGGCGTGGTTTAATCACACACATCTATGCGAAACACATCTTCTGTCATTAAAAATGCCAAGCTCCTTTTTGCTATTATTTTAATAGCGATTCAGGCAATTATTACGCAGGCTACAGGTCAAAATCAATCATTATCTGTGGCGACCACAGGCACCTCAGTGGTCACCACCGAGCGGGTGAGAGCCGAGCTCATGGCGCATGCACCGCAAGGGGTTGCAGTCAGTGGCGACAAAATTGACGCCAACACGGTTTGGGTCGGTTTACAACTAGCTCACCAGCCGCATTGGCACACGTACTGGAAAAATTCGGGTGACTCTGGTGCACCCACGACCTTGGAATGGATCCTACCCGTGGGTGTGATGGCGGGAGATATCGCCTGGCCCACGCCACAAAAAATACGCATCTCTACCTTGGCCAATTATGGCTACGAGGGCACGGTATTGTTGGCGGTACCGCTCATCATCACACCTGACTTCAAACCAGCTGGCTTGAACAAAGAGTTGAACGTCAAGCTCAAAGCGCAATGGTTGGCATGTAAACAAGAATGTGTGCCTGAAGAAGGCGAGTTTGCATTGACCATTCCAGTACAAAGTTCAACCGCCATCAACGCTGCAGTTTTCAATGCTGTCAAATCCAAATGGCCGCAGCCGCTGAACCAAGCCGTAAGCAAAGTGGATGTTCAAGCTAAGAGTCTGTTACTCACCGTCACTGGTTTGCCTGCAGCATTGCAAGGTAAAACTCTAGAGGCGTTTCCAGAGGTTTCAGAGTTGATTGAAACAGCCGCCACTCCCACACAGTCGTGGCAGGGCAATGTATGGACGGCCAATATTCCATTGTCTGCATTGCGAGCCAACAGCCCGGCCTCAGTACCATGGGTGCTGAAAGTGGGCAATCAATCTTGGTACACAGTGGCCAGCGTGACGGGCGGCGCTGCGTCTTGGCCCAAAGTAGAGAGTACTGCCGTATCACCCGCATTGACAGCAGCACTTGAGAGCAACAAATCAACAGCTAGCGATGTTGCATCTAACAGCGCAGCAGGATCAGACGTGGGCATGTGGGCATCGCTCGTGGGTGCATTTTTAGGTGGTTTGATATTGAACCTGATGCCTTGCGTGTTCCCTGTGTTGGCCATCAAAGTGGTGAGTTTTTCGCAACACAGTTCGCACAGCGAAGTGCGTTTGCACCGACAAAGCGGCATAGCCTATTTGGTTGGCGTGGTGATGTCGTTTGTGCTGCTTGGCGGATTGATGTTGGCATTGCGCGCTGCGGGTGAGCAACTGGGTTGGGGCTTTCAGTTGCAAAGCCCTGCTGTGGTGGCGGGCTTGGCGGTGTTGTTCACCATCATTGGTTTGAACTTGGCTGGCTTGTTTGAATTTGGCAGTGTTCTGCCATCCAACTTAGCATCTGCACGCGCCAAGCACCCTATGGTGGATTCGTTTTTATCAGGCATATTGGCTGTCGCAGTGGCTTCACCTTGCACGGCACCGTTCATGGGTGCATCTTTGGGTTTTGCCTTGGGTTTACCTGCCCTGCAAGCTTTGATGATTTTTGCGGCCATCGGTGTGGGCATGGCTTTGCCCTTTGTGCTGGCCAGCTTCATTCCCGCCGTGGCACGTGCTTTGCCGCGCCCTGGCGCGTGGATGGACACCTTTAAAAAGTTGATGGCTTTTCCCATGTTTGCCACGGTGGTATGGTTGGTCTGGGTATTGGGGCAGCAAAGTGGCATTGATGGTGCGGGCGCATTGCTGCTGATATTGCTACTACTTTCCATGTTGTTGTGGACATTCACACTGCAAGGCCGCACCCGCATATGGTTGGGTCTAATTTCTTTGCTGGCATTGGTTTACTCATTCGTCTCTTTTGGCCCTCAAGTCACCAAACTGGCAGAGCCTGTTGCAGCCACACTTGGCATCAACAACTCAGCAGAACGCTGGCAAGCATGGACACCTGGGCGCGTCGAACAACTGTTGGCCGAGGGTAAACCGGTGTTTGTCGATTTCACCGCCGCATGGTGCGTGACCTGCCAATACAACAAAAAAACCACGCTGGCCAATGCGGAGTTGTTGGCCAATTTCGATGCCAAAAAAGTTAACTTGCTGCGTGCCGATTGGACCCGCCGTGACCCCGCCATCACTGCTGCACTGGCCAAACTAGGGCGTAATGGTGTGCCCGTCTACGTGTTTTACGCACAAGGTAAAGCGCCTGTGGTGTTGTCAGAAGTCATTTCTGTGGATGATGTGAACAAAGTTTTGAGCTCACTCTAAAGAGAGAAGCGTTACGCTTCTGTACCTTTCGGTCTATACCTTAATGCACATTGAATTTTGTGAACAAAGGAATAAAATTTATCTAGATTACTCTTTTGATTTCAAATATTAAGGAGATAGATATGATAAATATTAGCCAAACTTTGTGCACCTGCCAGCATATCAAGCGCATTTGCTTGGGAGCTGTGACGCTGGCTATGTCATTATTTCTAAGGGCTTGCAGTGGCATCGGTTCCGACACAACACCGACTGTGGTTTCCGGCGAGTTCAGTGCCATGGGTGTGAAGGGTACAGTGAACGGTGATAAAGTGAGCATTGATTTAAGTGGATTAGGCAATTGTGCGACTACCATTGAAAATTTAGTCATCAGTGTTAATGCCAGCGGCTCTACCATCAGCCCAGATCCCAATGTGGCTCGTGACTATAGCCAGCCTGTGCAATTCACACTCTCTTTGCCAGATGGAACAAAGCAGGTTTATACGGTGACCGTTAAAGGCGCAGATTGCATAACGCCAGCGGGTAAATATACAGGGGTTTGGATCGGTAGCTGTGTTCCCAGTACGGGTGAAGCTATTGGACCAACTGACCATACGATCGATAAATTTACCATATCGCCAACTTCAGCTACGACGTTTACGCTTGCTATCGACACAGTCTATTACACCAATTCATCTTGCAATGTAGTGAATGGGATAAGACCGACGTATGTGCTCAATATTTCAATTCTAGGTAATAAAGCCATTGCGGGAGGAAAGACGGTAGACAAAGTCTTCTATTCCAGAATCGGTAGCAGCTCTTTTGGTAATGCAATTTTTTACACAAACGGTGCATATTTACAACTTGGGGATGACGCACCGTTTGATGCAGAAGGATATCCAGAAACTTTGTATCCAAATCAATTTAACAAGCTGTAGAGCGCAAGTGAATTGATAGACTAGCCCTAAGGCAATTTCTCTTGTGGCCACTCATATATTGAGTGGCTTTTTTTTCATGTGCTTAAAAACAGGTAAAATATAGCTTAAATTGGCACCTAGGCAGCGTATTTATTGCCTATAGTGCTATTATATTTATAGCAATATTCATTCATCTATTTAAATTGAAAGTATCAGCATGAAATGCGGAATTGTGGGCTTGCCCAATGTTGGTAAATCGACCCTGTTTAATGCCTTGACCAAGGCCGGCATCGCAGCAGAAAACTACCCGTTCTGCACCATAGAGCCCAACGTGGGCGTGGTGGAAGTACCCGACCCACGTTTGCAGCAGTTGGCGCAAATCATCACGCCTGAGCGGATCGTGCCGGCGATTGTGGAATTTGTTGACATTGCCGGTTTGGTCGCAGGTGCAAGTACAGGTGAAGGCTTGGGCAACAAGTTTTTGGAGCACATTCGCCAAACCGACGCCACCATCAATGTGGTGCGCTGTTTTGAGGATGACAACGTTATCCACGTCGCAGGCAAGGTCGACCCGATTGATGACATCGAAGTCATCCAAACCGAGCTGTGCCTGGCCGACTTATCGGCGGTTGAAAAAGGCTTGCATCGCGTCAATAAACTAGCGCGTTCGGGGGACAAAGACTCGGCAAAGCTCGTAGCGATTTTAGAAAAATGCCAAGCTGCGTTGAACGAAACCAAGCCAGTTCGCACGCTTGATTTCAGCAAAGAAGAGCATGTATTGTTGAAGCAATTTTTCCTCATCACGGCCAAGCCTGCCATGTTTGTAGCCAATGTGGCAGAAGATGGGTTTGCCAATAACCCCATGTTGGATCGTTTGACCGCGTACGCCAAAGCGCAAAACGCACCTGTTGTGGCCATCAGCGCCAAATTGGAGGCTGAAATGGCAGAGATGAGCGATGAAGACCGTGATTTATTCTTGGCCGAGTTGGGGCAAGAAGAACCTGGCTTGGATCGCTTGATCCGCGCGGCTTACAAACTTTTGGGTCTGCAAACATACTTCACTGCAGGCGTCAAAGAAGTGCGCGCCTGGACCATCCACATTGGTGACACTGGCCCCCAAGCGGCAGGCGTGATTCACACCGATTTTGAAAAAGGCTACATCCGTGCCCAAACCATTGCGTTTGACGATTTCATCCATTACAAAGGCGAACAAGGTGCAAAAGACGCCGGCAAAATGCGCGCTGAGGGCAAGGACTATGTCGTTAAAGATGGTGATGTGATGAACTTCTTGTTCAGCAGCTAAATCCAGCTGATGAAACTAAATGCCATTTCTTGAGAATTGTTTCAGTTTGAAATTGTCAAAATAAAAACGGAACAAAGCGTTTGCTGACTTGCATGTAGCGTGCGTAGTCGTCGCCAAAAAAAACCAAACACTCGGCCTCGTCACGTTTCGCTGTCAGCCATAAAGCAAAACTTGCAAACGATACCAACAAAGTGTTCAAGAGCGTCATGTTTTTTAGATAGGCGCCCCATGCTAAGAACAACAGGGCGGCATACATGGGATGCCTGATCAAACCATAAATGTGGGTGGTGACAAGTTTCTCAGTTTTTTCAAACTTGTACAAACTGTTGTCGTGCCGATGGCCACTTGGAAGCCCTAAAGTTTTTAATGCGCTCAATCCCAAAAAAGCCAGTAAAGCTGAAATAAACAAGAGTAACCAAGATAACAATTGAATGGGTGCAAACATGTGCACGTGCCAGACCGGTGCGTTCAGTACAAGCAATGCCAGAATTGCCTCCCAAGCAAAAAAACGCGTAAAACCATGCGCTTCTTTATTGAGCAAGGGTTTGCGCGAGAGGTAAATCAATACAAATGTGAGTGCAATAAATGCGCTTATTTGTAAGATGGGATGGGTCATTCTTTGCAACGATTGAGCTAATTGAGTGTTGAACGTGAAAGCAGAAATTATGCTATCAAACGCCAATGGCTAATGGGTACGGGCTTTAAATCAACATAACCATACAGCAAACCCGCCCAAGGTTTGTTCAATTGCTGTGCTTGATGTTGCAGAGCGTTAGCTTCATTTTGAAAGATGGTTTCGAGTGCGGCAAAGTTGTCATGCGCAACAAAACTGGCGTCGCCCTGCCACTGTAAATACTGGCTCAACGCTGCCAACATTTGACTGGGCTGGCTTTGTAAAAAATCAAACGGCATGGGCAAATTGGCACTTGCACAACTTTGCCAAGAAAGTAACAAAGCATCCATAGGTCCAAAAGTACATGCCACACGCAACACCGTATGCGCAGACAAGCGGTCAATGCCATGAGCATCCAAACATTGCAAAGCCCCGTATAAAGCCAGCTCAGCCCATGTCCCCAGACGTCGTGGGCGTTGTTCTAAACGCAGAACAAGTTGATCACGCCAATCAGAAGGTACGGGTTGAAAGATGTTTGGCAAGCAGCCTGAGCTTTCTAATTGAGAGCTGTTCATATCTGATTTCGCTGCAAAATTAGCACGCTGTGTCCTCCGCCGAACCCAAGTGTGATGAGCATGATTGTTTGCGCAAGGTTGCTGGCTATGGGCGTTTGTTGAGTGACCAGAGGTACATTCAGCAATGCGTCCAATGGGTAGTCAATCTGTGGCCATATCTCTTGATCAATGCACGCCAAAAGCAATGCTGTCTCGGCCGCACCAGAAGCACCCAATGTATGTCCCATCGCCATTTTGAGTGCAACGCAGGGCGGTACAAGATCGAATACCTGATGCAGTGCAGATATTTCAACAGCATCATTAAGAGGACTGCCTGCAGCTTGTAGTTTGATTAAATCAATGGCTTTCGTTTCCAAGTCAGCTTCTGCGAGTGCTTGTTGGCAAGCCTGAATCAAAGCTGTTTCAGTTGCGCCGGTTGGGTTACGCCCATTCACCACGTTGGCGTAAGACAGAATTCGCCAAGCTTTGGCTTGTTGCTTCGCACTTAAAGCGTTGAGCTGGGTCGTTAAATGCAAGGCGGCGACGGCTTCGCCCATCACCAAGCCTTGGCGGTCATTCCCTAGAGGTTGCGCGGCGTTCGTTGCCAATAATTGCATGGCCTCAAAACCAAATAAGGTGTAGTCGTTGAACATTTCAACACCCAAGACCATGGCATCGTCTTGATGTCCCGCTTTCAATGGATGAATGGCCATACCCATTGCATTGAACGCGGACGTACATGCTGTGTTAACGGTGATAGGCTGAGCATGCCACTTCAAGGCTTGTGCGATTTGATGCCCAAAATCAAACTGCGGTGCGCCCATTTGAGCCGCATCGCGAATGCCACCAATATCCAGTGATGAAGATGCAAGGTATACGGAGGGCTGTTTGATTGCTAATTGATTCGTTACTGATTGAACAGCATGCAGGGTTCGCTTTTGCCATGCAACTGTTGAAAGGTTTTGAATTTTTTGTTCAGGAGCATTGCGCAACAAATAATACGGTCTACTCTGCCCTTCTGGTAGGTCAACTTTACTAGGCTCGATTGCGCCTTGTTTCAATGTATTAATAGATTCTGAAATGCCCTCACCTAAACAAGAGTGCAAGTCGTACGCTGCAATATAAACGTCCTTCATGCAGGCTTGGTGTTTGAAGCCAGGTGTTGGTGCAAGTGTTCAGCCAAATGAGTTATGGACTCTAATGCGCGACGTGTATCTTTGCTGTCGGGCATGCGCACCCCGTAGCGCTTTTGGATGGCCATCGAAATTTGCAATGCATCCAGTGAATCGAAATCAACCCGTGCTTGTGCGCCAAACAAAGGTTCATCGTTCTGCAAGCCACCGGCCGGTTCTGATTTTTCAGCAGCTTCCAATATCAGTGCTTTCAGTTCGGCAATGAATTCTGTTGAAGGTGCGGTGTGCGATTGCATACTCATGACTCAATTCTTTCTGCGTAACAAGAGCAGAGCCAACACAAACATCAAAGCGGCAAATCCCACTAAGCGGGTGGCATAGGGTGTCACAGCAGCCATGTCACCATGTCGCAATATGACAGTCAGCAATCCTTCTAACCCCCAATTCATAGGTGACAGTTCGGCCAAGCGCTGCATGAACGTGGGCATGACAAATTTAGGTACCATGATGCCACCAATTGCTGCCATCAATACATTCAATATCGGCACCAAAGCCCCAGCTTGCGCTTGGGTGCGCACCAAGCAGGCGACCAGCAAGGCCAATCCCACTGCAGCTGCGCTGATAGCTGCAATCACCAGCAACAAAGCTGGCCAGTTAATGCCTTTCAATTGCAACGCATCCGCACCCAGCAAGGGCATTAACCACACGCCAACTGTCAGCATCAACACCGCTTGAAGAGCATTCACACCCAGATAAGGAATGATTTTGGACAGTAGCAAAGTGCTATTGGGCACACCAAAGCTGTGAAGTCGCGCAGTGACGCCGTTTTCGCGTTCTATCAACCACAAGCCGGACATGGCTGACATCACAAAAAACATACCAAATACCAACCAGGCAGGTACGTTTTGTTGCACTGAAGTGGGCGTCATCTGGGTGGCACTGCTGCGTTTAACATCAACCAAATCAGGTGGTTTGGTTTCTTTGTCAGCCTTTGGCGATGGCGATGAATTTTGGAACTGTGCGGCTATGATGGTGCGCAAAGTTTGTACTTGTATGCCACTAACCAAACCCGTTAGCTGTGCCTGCAAGCTGGCCAACATGGCTTTGTCCATGCTGGGTTCGACCAGCAGGTGTATGGTCGCTTTGTTGTCTGAATTAGGTGCAATTTGGACTTGTGCCAATGTTTCTGAAGTTTGGTCTTCAATTTGAATTACATATTTCAATTTGCCCGCCAGCAAGTCTTTTTGCCAATCTGCTGACAGTGGAAGTGCTTCGCCATGGTCTTTGCGCCATTGATCCAACAAAATGGTAGACAACGCACCTTCATCTTTGTTCTCAACCGCGTAACTCAATGTTTTAGTGGGTGGGTTGTACACATCTTTCAAGGCCAAAGACATGATGACAATGAACAACACGGGCATCAATAAAAGCGCTGCCAAACCGTGCACATCTCTGACAAGTGCCAGCAGTTCTTTTTTCATCAAGGCAAATAACAGGGTCATCTCAGTCGTCCCTTAATTTGCGGTCAGTTAAGGTCATGAACACGTGTTCCAGTGTGGCTCTGCCAACTTGAATATCGTGTAAGGCAAGTGTGCTGTTTTCCAGTGCGGTAAACACATGGCTCAATGGTGTGTGTGGCCGTAAACTCAAAATGTAGTGTGTGCCATCAGACTGCAAATGACCAAATGCCAATAGTGCGGCGTAGCTGGGATGCTCGGGTGTGAAAATGGAAGCATCTTTCAGTTGAAAGCGAACTGTCATAGCACCCTGTTGGAGCAGGTTTGACAAGGTGTCGCAACACAAAATACGCCCACGATCAAGGATGGCGACACGATCAGCAATGGCTTCAATCTCTTCCATGTAATGCGAGGTGTAAATGATGGCGGCGCCTTGGCTGGCCAAGTGTTTGATCGCATCTAAAATAAATGCGCGTGATTGGGGATCGACACCCACTGTCGGTTCGTCAAACAAATACAAATCAGGTTGTGGCAAAACCGCAATGGCCAAGTTCAGGCGACGTTTGAGTCCGCCCGACAAATTCTGTGCCCGCGTGTTACCAAAATGATTGAGTTGTGCAAAATCCAAACATGATTGCACGCGGGTTTTCTGCAAATCAGCTGATAAATCGCAAGCTGCGGCAAAGCAGTTTAAATTTTCCAGCACGGTGAGCATGGGGTAAAAAGCATACTCTTGGGGTGCTACGGATATGCGTGTGGGCGTGTTGTGATGAACTTTGGCAAAAGGTTCGCCATCAATCAATACATCGCCGTTTTGAACGGCTAATCCAGCCGATAGATGCGATATCAAGGTTGTTTTTCCGGCCCCGTTGGGTCCTAATAAACCCAATATTTCTCCGCGTTTTGCCGTCAAAGAAACATCAGTCAGTGCCGCATCTTTGGCACCTTTGTACTGAAAACTCACATGTGAAATCTGCAGCAAGTCGGTTTCCATAGGATGTGTTCAGACTGCCAATGTCAAACAGTCTTGGCCAATGACTTGAAAAATGTTTCTTCCGAATCAGCTTGCTTTCTGAGCAAGTGGGCCAAATGTTTTGCATCCATTGGTTCTCTTGCTTTGATCATGCGCGCGGTCGTTAATGCCAAAGCACGCCAACCATCACCAATCTCAATCAGCTGGTCGGCTGCATCAGCATAACTTTTCTTGCCCACGCAATCAGCAGCTTCTTGCAAAAAAGAGGCGTAAATGAACCTAAAGCCTGCGCCGCCTGTGCCAATTTCCTCTTGCATGCGCACCAAATGTCCCACAAACGCAGCGCTGCTGGGTGCGGTATTGGGCAAGCCTTCAATTTTTTTGGCCAGCAATCGCATGCCACGAACACCTGCAATGGGTACTGGTGCGAGCATGCTGCGACAAGTTTTGGCGATGGCTTTGTTGATGGCAATTGGGTTGACTTGCGACTGTTGGGGCAGTGTTTTCAAGGTGTACAACAAGCCTTTGGGAGCCAGTACACCTTTGGCAAAACGAGAACGATTCAAATCATCTGTTGCGCATCGCATGGGCGTTTCAAACACGGGGTCGCTGATTAAATAGTCGTTGCCATCTTTGCCATACACCAACAAATTGTGCGCATTGAAATGAAAACGCATCTCAGGTGGAAAGTAAGGCAACCAATAGACAGAAGTTTGCAATCCAACCACTTTGCCCTGCGCCAGTAACTCATCCAGTCGCGCTTGGCCTTTGTCTGGTGATGTAAAAGTTTCAAATTGAAAAGCGACATCCAATGGTTTGCTCAAACCTTTGATTAGGGATTTGGGTGGCGAACGATAGGCAATTAATGGCAAGCCCGAGAGTTTGATGAATGGCAGGTAGGCAAATGTCAATCCAGATGACAAACCAAACGCCATACTTTCTGTAATCGGAAAGCCGTGGTGTCGCAGCAAGCCAGAAGCGACGCCGCTTTCACAGTGTCCAGCATGTTGGTGGACAAATTCTGTATTGTTCTTAGTTTGCATGAATGACGGTTGTTGGGTAAGGTGTGAGCGCAATTAGGCTGGAACAGATTGAAGTGTTTGAATTGAAAGACCCAGTGCTTGCGCGTAGCGTGCTAATTTTTCGTCGGACAATTGTTGAAAGTGTTTTGGCAATAAATGCCGCCGCACTTGCCAGCGCCAAAAGCCACTGCTTTGTGCCAACAGCGCTTCGTCCATACGTTGGGTATGCATCCAGTAAGCCAATGGAGAAACCAGACCTTGCTTAACATCTTTTTTGGCTTGCAATGACAGTTGGTTCAGATGGTCCAAAGCTTGGGTGGTGACAATTTCCTCTACTTCCCAACCGCTACTCGCGGTGATGCACAGGCGACCTTGTGCATCTTTGGCATATACCACTTTGCGTTGACCATCAAGCGTGCTGTTGCGCTCTTGCGGCACATCGACCAGATCCATTAGCAAGCCTCCATGTAAACAAAGCCACTGGAAAAACGACCACTTTCAGGTATGAACATCAGTATTTTATGACCACGGTGTATGCGAGGTGACTGGAACAACTCATCCAGCATGATATAGGGCGCAGCTGCTCCGGTGTTACCTTTGCTAGTTAAGTTCGTGAACCACCTTTCACGCGGTATGGGTAAGCCAATGGATTGAAGACTTTCAAACACAGGCTCAGAAAAATACATGGATGAAAAATGAGGCAAAAACCAATCAATGTCATCAGCCTTTAAGTTGTGCTTTTTAACCAATGCTTCTAATGGTTCTGTAAGGGTTGCGCGAACAATGTTGGCATTGAGCAATTTAACGTCTTGTTTGATGGCGAATACCGAACGCGCTTGCTGTTGTTCTGGCGAGAATGAGAGCCAGCCTTGCAGATCGGTACTTTGCCCAGAGTGATCATTACGGTCAGCACCCGCATACATGCAGGCTGGTAATTCATGGGCAGCGGAGGACAGGCTGATCCAATCGATGCGCAGAGATACAGAATCGGGGGGCGGTTGATTCTCGAGCAACAATGCGCCTGCACCATCTGACAGCATCCAGCGCAGAAAATCTTTTTCAAAAGCAATTTCAGGGCGCTTTTCCAAAGCTTGAACCTGATGCTGTAACTCGGCTTCAAAATGACTTGCGCGCATCATGGGAGAAACCAACTCAGAGGCGCATGCCACAGCACGCTGTGCACTACCACTGGCCACTGAAAGCCAGGCGTGCTTTAAAGCGGCAATACCCGATAAACAAATACCTGCGCATGAAACCACTTCAAGGCGTGACCAAGCCAAGTTGCCATGCACCATGACAGCGTGGCTGGGCATCAATTGATCGGGTGTTGACGTTCCTGCTGCTAATACATCAACTCTGTCACCTTCTTTATCAGTCAATCCTAAGTTTTGTATCGCCCGCGTCGTGAGTTGGGCATTGTTCATGGCCGCCAAACCTGTAGCTCGGTCGATCGCATAGTGTCTGCTTTTGATGCCATTGCTGCGCAATACCAAGGCACGCGCACGCGACGCTTTATTGCCCACCTTGCCCAAGACAGACTCCATCTCGTCGTTGCCAACGGCATCGAAGGGCAAATAATGGGCAGTACGTGTGATGTAAACAGGCATGATCAAAGTGGCTCTTTGAATGCATTCATTCGGTGACTGGCGTTGCCTGAGGGTAATTCGAACGACTCTTTTAACGTTGCGAATTTCTGCTTCATAAATGGCCGCAGCAACATTTGCACGCTTAAGCTGATTGGCACCACGCAAATGATCAGCAAGATGAGAAACGCTGTGTACAGAGCCAACATGGGTTTGCGTTGAGGTGCACCCGGCGGTCCAAGTTTGCTGATCCAACCACCCCAAATGCGAAAACTGTGTGTGCCTGCGCGTTCGCTGGCCAGCAGATGCGGGTTGGCATTCACAGCTTGCAAACCTTGCAACATGGGCTTCCCAGTTTTCTCTTCACCATTTCGCAAGGCAGTGCAAAGTGCCAAACCAAAACGTCGTGTGCCGCGCACTTGTGCTTCAGTCAAGCCTGCAGCTGGCAAACCCCAAAATGGTGTTTTCTTGCCAAACCACAACCAACGGGGTGTGGTGATCAGTGTCGCTAATGTAGAGTTAGGGTCAGTCAAGGCGATGTTGTCAGTTAAGTGAGCGCCGATATCACTCAACAAAGTTTGCATTTTTTCTTGCGCTTTGAACCACATGTTGCGGCAAGCAATGACCGTGATGACGGGTTTGCCTTTCAATAAGCGCTTGGCTTGATCGCTCTTTAAAAAAGACATCACAGGAATGGAAGGTGCCAAGTACCAAACTTGATAGGGCAATATCACCAAATCAAACTCGATATCATCGGCTAAATCCAGTGCTTGCATGGGGCATGGACGCATCAAAGCAGATTCGGGGAAGGCATCCATGAACTCAAAAAATGGCCAAGGATATGGAAAGGGTTTGACGGGTTTCAGCATCTGAACATGGACCTCAATAGCAGGATCCGCTTGCATGGGCGCAATGATCTGTTCGACAACTTCGGTGAGTTGCCCAGTTTGCGAATACAGCAATATCAAAACACGTTTAGGCGGTGTCATGTTGTTGGCAAAATGTCTCTTAAATATAATTCTTGTGCACGAAACGCACGAATGACGAACCGCTCTGATTCATAACTTAACCATCACCTGAAAAGTGACGATTTATTCTACTATGAACCATTCAATCTGACCGTTTTTAGCAGGCAAGTGGCTGAGTCAGTGCCAGAAAACGCTATAATGCGAGACTTCGGTGGTATAGCTCAGTTGGTTAGAGCGCAGCATTCATAATGCTGAAGTCGGTGGTTCAAATCCACCTACCACCACCATTTCAGCCTCTGGACAGATACCACGATTTGCTGCAAACCATGACCAAACACCCCCTCAAAGCATCTTTCATATTCTCTCTTTTTGCTATTGTTTTGATAGCAACAGAGGCAATAAATACGCCGGCTAAAGGCATATTTCTTATAAATTCTTATGCGCAAACGATGCGCAACTTCCCTGAGGCGGCGTTACGCGGAACCATCGCCTTCAAAGCGCCGCCAGAAATTGTGCTGGATGGCAAACCTGAACGCTTGTCGCCTGGGGCACGCATCAAAAATGAACATAATTTGTTGGTGCTGACTGCGGCTTTGGCCGGGAAAGAGTTTGTGGTGAATTACAAACGCGAAAACATTGGCGGTATGGTCAGTGAAGTGTGGATTTTGAGCTCTGAAGAGGCCAAAGTTGAACGCAAAAACCCAGCCCAATGAAAACTGCACTGCCTACAGACCTGACAGTCTCTAAAAAAGTCTTCATCAAAACATTCGGCTGCCAAATGAACGAGTACGACTCGGACAAGATGGTGGATGTCCTGCACGCAGCAGACGGCTACGAAGCCACACAAAACATTGACGAAGCCGATTTGATTCTGTTCAACACCTGTTCAGTACGCGAAAAAGCACAAGAAAAAGTGTTCAGCGATTTGGGGCGCATCAAGCATTTGAAAGCCAAGGGCGTGAAGATTGGTGTAGGCGGCTGCGTTGCCAGCCAAGAAGGCGCTGCCATCATTGCGCGTGCGCCCTTTGTGGATGTGGTGTTTGGGCCGCAAACCTTGCACCGATTGCCTGAGCTGCTGCGAAATCGAGAGCAACAATTCAAACCGCAAGTGGACATCAGCTTTCCTGAAATTGAAAAGTTTGACCATTTACCCCCTGCCAAAAACAACGGCGCCAGTGCTTTTGTGAGCATCATGGAAGGCTGCTCCAAATACTGTAGTTACTGTGTGGTGCCCTACACCCGGGGTGAAGAAGTATCCCGCCCGTTTGAAGACGTGTTGGTGGAGGTGGCAGGCTTGGCCGATCAGGGCGTCAAAGAAGTTAATTTGTTGGGCCAAAACGTCAACGCCTACCGCGGCAAGATGGGCGATACTGATGAGATTGCTGATTTCGCCACTTTGTTGGATTATGTATCCGACATCCCCGGCATTGAACGCATACGCTACACCACCAGCCACCCCAACGAGTTTTCGCAAAGTTTGATCGATGCATACGCTCGTTTGCCCAAACTGGTTGACCATTTGCACTTACCAGTGCAGCATGGCTCTGACCGTATTTTGAGTGCCATGAAACGCGGCTACACTGCTTTGGAATACAAAAGCACCATACGCAAATTGCGGGCGATTCGTCCCAACATGGTGCTCTCTAGTGACTTCATTGTTGGGTTTCCGGGTGAGACGGACGATGATTTCCAAAAAATGATGAAACTCATTGACGATGTGGGTTTTGATACTTCCTTTAGCTTCATCTACAGCCCACGCCCAGGCACACCAGCAGCCGCTTTGGAAGATAACTTGCCGCACGCCGTGAAGCTGGCGCGCTTGCAACATTTGCAAGCCACCATTGATGCCAATGTGACCAAAATTTCAGCCAGCCGTTTGCACACCGTTCAACGCGTATTGGTTGAAGGTCCAGCGCGTAAAACACCCAACGCCTTGTTTGGACGCACAGAATGCAACCGCGCGGTGGTATTCAAAGGTGCTGATGCTTTGATAGGCCAAATGGTGGATGTTCACATCACCGATGCACCTCAGCGCTTGTTGCGCGGCGATGTTGTTGAATCAAACCACTGATGACTAAACTGGCCAATCAGTGCTACGACGTGTGCATCCATGGTGCGGGCATCGTGGGCCGTACATTGGCATTGCTACTGGCCAAAGATGGTTTGCGTGTGGCATTGGTAGATAAATCCCCTCAGCACAGCAGTGACAAGAAAGACGTGAGAGCTTATGCCTTGAATGTGGCATCCAAAACTCTTCTGGAGACATTGCGTGTATGGCCTGAAGCTTCACAAGCTACGCCTGTGTTGGGCATGCAGGTGCATGGCGATACCAGTGGCGCAGTGAACTTCCACAGCAGTGAACAAGGCGCACAAGCTTTGGCTTGGATTGTGGATGTTCCCTCCTTAGAAGCCAACTTGGCACAAGCCATTCAATATCAACCCATGGTTGATGTCATTGGCGCAATTGATGACGCCAAAATTCAGGCTGATTTAACGGTGGTTTGTGAGGGTAAACACAGCGCCACTCGCGAACAATTGGCGGTTGAATTTGAAGTCACCCCTTATCACCAGCACGCAGTAGCCGCGCGATTAAGTACCAGCTTGTCGCATGCAGGCATTGCCAAGCAATGGTTTAAAAATGGTGAGATTTTGGCATTTTTGCCGCTTTCACAGGGCGGCAAGACAGCCAGCCATGAGAATTTAGAACAAACTGATGGGAACTATGTTGCACTGGTGTGGTCTGTCAATCCAGCACAAGCGCAAGCTTTACTCGCATTAGACGAGCCAGCGTTTGCATTGGCAGTGGGTGAGGCAAGCTGCGATGATTTGGGCGAGATGCAATTGTGCAGCGAGCGAGTAGCATGGCCATTGCAGTTGTCTAGCGCCAGGTATTGGGTGGGTCAGCATGCCTCATTAGGTGCTTGGGTTTTGGCGGGTGATGCGGCACATACGGTGCATCCACTATCGGGGCAAGGTTTGAATCTAGGCTTGGGCGATGTGAATGAACTGGCAAAGGTACTGCGTCAACGTGAATCTTGGCGCCGGCTCAGCGATTTGAAATTGTTAAAACGCTACGAACGTGTGCGCAAATGGGAATTTTTGACAGTGAGCTCGGTCACAGATGGCTTGCAACAGTTGTTTGCTCGGCCAGAGTCTCCGGTTGAAATGGTCAGAAATTGGGGTATGCAAAGGTTTGAAAAGAGCGGCTTGGTCAAGCGCTGGATTGCAAAAAGAGCCATGGGCTTGTAAGGATTTGATCGAGCAATGCGACAGTAAATCGGTAAAGTTAGTCACTTAATAATGTAGATTGGGAATGTATGTTTAATTTAAAAAATTCGGCCAAACGTTTATTGGCAATCAGCGCTTTCGGTATGTTCAGTGTTGTTGCACTGGCTGATGACGCCAGCATTCGCAAAAACCTGAAAGAGCGATTCCCGAATTTTCCAGCCATTGACGAGGTTTCAAAAACCCCTATTCCGGGTATTTTTGAGGTACGTGTCAATGGCACAGAAATCATTTATACCGATGCCGACGCCAACCACATGATTCAAGGCAGTATTTTGGACACCAAAGCGCGCGTGAATCTAACCGAAGAACGCACCACCAAATTAACCGCCATCGCATTCTCCGCATTGCCATTGAAAGATGCCTTCACGATTGTGCGCGGCAATGGCAAACGCAAGATAGCTGTTTTTGAAGACCCGAATTGCGGTTATTGCAAACGCTTTGAAGCCAATATGCAAAAAGTCGACAACGCCACTTTTTACATGTTCTTGTACCCAATCCTGGGCGCTGATTCGGTGACCAAATCGAATAATCTATGGTGCGCCAAAGACAAAGCCAAAGCTTGGCAAGACTACATGTTGCGAGATGTGGCCGTTACACCTGCATCTTGTGATACAGCAGCTGTCGCTCGCAATGTTGAGTTTGGTAAAAAATACAAAATCACCGGCACCCCCACTTTGATATTTTCAGATGGCACGCGCGTACCAGGGGCTATCGATGCGGGTCAAGTAGAAAAAATTCTTGCATTAGCTAAATAAGCAGCCAAGGATTTAACAAATTTGTCGAACGGGCGCTTGGACAACAGCGCCCAGCTCTATTGATTACCAGGTAAAAATCTTACCTGGGTTCATGATGTTATCGGGGTCTAAAGCGTGCTTGATGTTGCGCATCATCTGCACCGCGCCTGTTCCCGCTTCCTCAACCAAAAACCCCATTTTGTGCAAGCCCACTCCGTGCTCGCCGGTGCATGTGCCGTCCATCGCCAAGGCTCTTTTAACCAGCTGGTGATTCAATGCTTCCGCCGTATCGTGCTCTAGCTTTGAGGCCGGGTCAATCAGGTACCCGACATGGAAATTGCCATCGCCTACATGCCCCACCAAAAAGTAAGGTATGCCGCTGGCATCCGCTTCATAAATAGTTTCAAGTAAACAATCAGCCAAACGGGAGATGGGTACGCAGGTGTCGGTGGTGATCACGCGGCAACCAGGTCGCGATTGCACTGCCGCAAAATAGGCATTGTGTCTGGCTGTCCATAGCTTGGTGCGTGCCTCAGGCGTGCTGGCCCAATCAAATGCGGTGCCACCAAATTCTGTTGCGATGTCTTGCACCAATTCGGCTTGCTCTTTCACACTGGCAGGAGAGCCATGGAATTCCATCAACAACATGGGTGATGGATTCAAATCCAATTTTGAATAGGCATTGACAGCGCGAATAGAGTTGGCATCTATCAATTCAACGCGTGCAATCGGAATGCCTATTTGAATGATTTGTATGGTGGTGCGAACGGCGGCTTCAATGCTGGGGAAGGAGCAAACAGCGGCTGAAATCGCTTCGGGCAATGGGTAGAGTTTCAAAGTGATTTCTGTCACTACGCCCAGCGTCCCTTCCGAACCCACCATGAGTCGCGTTAAATCATAGCCAGCAGATGATTTTTTGGCGCGTGTACCTGTGCGAATGATTTCGCCACTGGCTGTAACTACCTCCAGCGCCAATACATTTTCCCGCATGGTGCCGTATCGCACAGCATTGGTGCCACTGGCACGTGTGGCGACCATGCCACCAATGGAAGCATCTGCACCCGGGTCAATTGGGAAAAACAAGCCTTCGTTTTTGATTGCTTCGTTCACGGCCTTGCGTGTCACACCCGCTTGCACGGTCACAGTTAAGTCTTCAGCATTGATGCTGAGCACTTTGTTCATGCGACTCACATCGATGCTGATGCCACCTTGTACGGCCAACAAATGTCCTTCAAGCGATGAGCCGGTGCCAAATGGGAT
This sequence comes from Candidatus Aalborgiella aggregata, assembly GCA_016705065.1. Lineage (GTDB taxonomy): Bacteria > Pseudomonadota > Gammaproteobacteria > Burkholderiales > Burkholderiaceae_C > Aalborgiella > Aalborgiella aggregata. The sequence goes on from JADIYY010000003.1 coordinate 543,515, forward strand.
GACTGGGGTTTGGTGTTTGGCAGCCATTTGTACGGCAGCAGCGACATCTTTTGTCGATTCCGCAAACACCACGGCGCTGGGCGGTGGCACATCAAAAATTGATTCGTCTTTGCCGTGTTGCTCGCGCACAGCCAAAGCAGTTGAGCACCGATCGCCGAAATGTGACTTCAGTGCATCAACGAGTGATTCAGGTGTGACGCGTTGCATGCTTGTTAATCCAATTTAGGTTTGACTGCGTTTTTTGATCGACGTTTGTTTCGGTTGAGCGCGTTTGACTTTGCCGCCTTGTGTGAGACGCTGGTTACCCAGCACGCGCAACATTTTCACCTCGGGGCGTTGTCCTCCCAAAGTGCTGTATTTCAAAACTTTGAAGTCGCGCGGCCCAGGCATGCGGTCTTCGTCTTCTGAGCGAACTTTTTTAATTTCTGGTTTGGGTCGCCACAGTACCAAGAGTTTGCCAATGTGTTGAATTGGCGCAGCACTGAGCTTCTCTGCCAATGTTTGGAACATTTCTTCGCGTGTGACGCGGTCGTCACCCAAAACACGGATTTTAATCAAACCGTGAGCGTTCAATGAGGCATTGACTTCTTTGGTTACTGCAGTGGATAAACCGTCATTGCCAATCATGACCACAGGGTCCAAGTGATGCGCCTCTGCGCGGTGAACTTTGCGCTGTGCGGGCGTGAGAATAATTTTTGTCATAACCGTATTATCTGCGAAGCTCACTTTTTCCCAAAACGTGCATGGTTTTGGTCATCATCGCTGTTCTATAACATTACGCATCGAAATAAACGACGAAAGGCGATAATGCTATGGCATGAAAGTTAAAACTCAAAGTAAAAAAGTCAATAAAGCGTGGTTGAACGACCATGTCAACGACACCTACGTCAAGCTAGCGAAACGCGAAGGCTACCGCGCCAGAGCCGCCTACAAACTCAAAGAAATCGACGAACAATTTGGCTTGATTAAGCCGGGTCAATTGGTAGTCGATTTGGGTTCTACACCCGGCGCTTGGAGTCAGTACATTCGTCGCAAAATGTCTCCCAAAACCGCACTCAGCGGAGGTGCGGCTGTGGGTGAACTGGATGGCAAAATCATTGCCTTGGATTTGTTGGAAATGGCCCCGATTGAGGGGGTGATTTTCTTGCAAGGTGATTTTCGCGAAGATACGCTATTACAACAACTCAAAGAAGAAATGCAAGGGCAATTGGCCGATGTGGTGGTCTCAGACATGGCGCCCAACCTGACTGGGATTGACGCCACCGATTCGGCGCGGGTCGAACATTTGATTGAATTAGCCATCGATTTTTGCCAAAACCACATGAAACCGCAAGGGGCTTTGGTGGCCAAAGTCTTTCATGGAAGTGGCTACAGCCAATTGGTGAACCTGTTCAAAACCAACTTCAAGATCGTTAAAGCAGTGAAACCTGCCGCGTCTCGTTCAGGTTCTTCAGAAACCTTTTTAGTGGGCTTGGGGCAGAAATAAGGCCCAAAAACGATGCTTCAAACCACTATTTCTTCGTATTAAGCGTTTTGAAAGACGCCGAGAGCTTGAAACCTCTAAAATCATGCCAATATCTAATGCTTAATTGAATGCCTGTATTCCTAGGAGCGACTCTTGAATAAAGAAATGTTATCAAAATTTGCAGTTTGGGCTGTTATTGCCATGGTGCTTTTCACCGTGTTCAAGCAGATGGAGCCCAAAGGTTCGGCGGGTGCGGGCTATGTGGGTTATTCTGAGTTTCTCGAACAAATCCGCAACAAGCAAATTAAAAGCGCCACCATCCAAGAAGGTCAAGGCGGCACTGAAATTGTAGGCGTGACCAGTGATGACAAAAAAATTCGCACCACTGCGACGTATTTAGACCGTGGTTTGGTCGGTGATTTAATCGCCAACAACGTGAAGTTTGACGTCAAGCCACGCGAAGAAGGCTCATTGCTGATGTCGCTCTTGATGAGCTGGGGTCCAATGCTTTTGCTCATTGGCGTATGGGTTTATTTCATGAAGCAAATGCAAGGCGGCGGCAAAGGCGGCCCTTTCAGCTTTGGCAAAAGCAAAGCCAAATTGTTGGATGAGAGCGCCAATACCGTCACATTTGCCGATGTGGCGGGTTGCGACGAAGCGAAAGAGGAAGTCAAAGAAGTTGTTGATTTCTTGAAAGACCCTGGCCGCTTTCAAAAACTGGGTGGTCGTATTCCACGTGGTTTGCTCTTGGTCGGCCCACCAGGTACGGGTAAAACATTGTTGGCCAAGTCCATTGCTGGCGAAGCCAAAGTGCCGTTCTTTGCGATTTCGGGTTCGGACTTTGTGGAAATGTTTGTTGGTGTAGGCGCATCGCGTGTACGCGACATGTTTGAAAATGCTAAGAAAAATGCCCCTTGCATTATTTTCATCGACGAGATAGATGCCGTAGGTCGCCAACGTGGCGCGGGTTTAGGTGGTGGTAACGATGAGCGCGAACAAACGTTGAATCAAATGCTGGTTGAAATGGATGGTTTTGAAACCAACCTCGGCGTGATTGTGGTGGCTGCTACCAACCGTCCGGATATCTTGGATGCCGCTTTGTTACGTCCAGGCCGATTTGACCGCCAAGTCTATGTGACCTTGCCGGATATTCGTGGACGTGAGCAAATTTTGAATGTGCACATGCGCAAAATCCCAGTATCTCAAGACGTCAACCCAGGCACGATTGCGCGCGGCACGCCCGGCATGAGCGGCGCTGACTTGGCCAATTTGTGCAACGAAGCGGCTTTGATGGCAGCACGTCGCAATGCACGTGTGGTGGAAATGCAAGACTTTGAAAAAGCCAAGGACAAAATCTTGATGGGGCCTGAGCGCAAGAGCATGATCATGCCCGAGGAAGAGCGCCGCAACACGGCTTACCACGAAGCTGGCCATGCCTTGATTGGCAAAATGCTGCCCAAGTGCGACCCGGTGCATAAAGTCACCATCATCCCACGCGGTCGCGCTTTGGGTGTGACCATGAGCTTGCCAGCAGCCGACCGCTACAGTTACGACAGCGAGTTCATGTTGAGCCAAATCGCCATGCTGTTTGGTGGACGCATTGCTGAAGAAGTGTTCATGAAACAAATGACCACGGGTGCCAGCAATGATTTTGAACGTGCAACGGGATTGGCGCGTGACATGGTGATGCGCTATGGCATGTCTGAAGCCTTAGGACCTATGGTGTATGCTGACAATGAAGGTGAAGTGTTCTTGGGGCGCTCAGTCACCAAAACCACCAATATGAGCGAGCAAACCATGCTGAAAGTTGACAACGAAGTGCGCCGTATCATCGATGAGCAGTACGGTCGTGCGCGCAAATTGATTGAAGACAACCAAGACAAAATGCACGCCATGGCCAAGGCTTTGCTGGAATGGGAAACCATCGACTCTGACCAAATCGACGAGATCATGGCAGGCAAAGTGCCGACCGCACCAAAAGATTGGACGCCACGTATTCCGCCTGCGGGTGGTGACGGCGGTGGCAGTGGCACGGCACCAGTGATCAAACCAGACGCTGCACCAACGGCTGCTTAAGCTGAGGGTGAGGACTTAAAAACGAGGCCATGGCCTCGTTTTTTGTTTTCAGTCTGATTCAATCACCCAATTAGAATAACCACATGTACTGGCAGACTGCACGTTTTCAAATTGATTTGACCCAACCCAAAATCATGGGCATTGTCAATGTCACACCCGACTCGTTTTCGGATGGTGGGCGTTATGCTCGCTTTGGCAGCGCCATTGCCCATGCCGAACAATTGGTCAAAGATGGCGCAGACATTTTGGACTTAGGTGGTGAATCGTCTCGCCCAGGTGCGCCTCAAGTGCCCTTGCACATTGAGTTAGAACGCATTTTGCCGGTGTTGGCTGAGGTGCTCACATGGGGCATTCCCATTTCCATTGACACCTATAAGCCGCAGGTCATGCAAGCGGTGCTGGACATGGGGGCTGACATCATCAACGACATTTGGGCTTTGCGTCAGCCTGCGGGCGAGGGTTATGCCAGTGCAGAAGACGTGGTTGCCAAGCATGACAGTTGTGGTGTGTGCTTGATGCACATGCACCGCGAACCACAAACCATGCAACTGCAACCCATGCAAGGTGATACAGATTCAATTATCCCACAAGTGCTATCATTTTTAGAGCAACGTAGGCAATCAATATGCCGCCTAGGGGTCGATTTGCCACGTATTGTTGTGGATCCTGGCATTGGATTTGGAAAAACAACAGAGCAAAATTTCAGTTTGTTGGCCAATCAGCGTGAGTTCTTGGCGCTGGGCGTACCACTGTTGGCGGGTTGGTCACGCAAAACCGCGATTGGCGCTGTCACTGGGCTACAGATGTCAGAACGCGTGGCACCCAGTGTGGTGGCGGCTGTGCTGGCAGTACAAAATGGTGCCAGCATTGTGCGTGTGCACGATGTCCGCGAAACGGCCGCTGCGCTCAAGGTGTTGCAAGCAGTGAATCAGAATAAAAAGTGAATGATGGGGTCAGCAAGGCGATTAAACTGGACAAGATATTGGGTAAACAATGACTAGACAATTTTTTGGAACAGATGGCATTCGGGGTGAGGTGGGCAAATACCCCATCACGCCAGACTTTGCACTCAAACTCGCGCACGCCGTGGGTCGCGTACTGAAGCAAACCGAATCGCACCCCACAGTGCTGATTGGCAAAGACACGCGCATTTCTGGCTATATGCTGGAAAGCGCTTTGGAATCGGGTTTCAACTCAGCGGGTGTCAATGTGGTGTTGCTGGGTCCTATTCCAACGCCAGCAGTGGCATATCTCACACGGGCACAGCGCGCCAACTTGGGCGTGGTCATCAGCGCCAGCCACAATGCATTTCAAGACAACGGCATCAAGTTCTTCTCTGCCCAAGGCACCAAGCTGGACGATGCGTGGGAGCTGGCAGTAGAAGCCATGATGCAAGAGTCGCCCATTTGGGTGGACTCTGCCAACTTGGGCAAAGCCAAGCGTTTGGACGATGCCTCAGGCCGTTACATCGAGTTTTGCAAAAGCACCTTTGCCAATGATTTAACGCTCAAAGGCTTGAAGATTGTGGTCGATGCTGCCCACGGTGCAGCCTACCAAGTGGCACCCAAAGTGTTTCATGAATTGGGCGCAGAGGTCGTATCAATAGGCTGCGCGCCAGATGGCATGAACATCAACAAAGACGTGGGCGCCACGCACCCTGAAGCGTTGATAGAAGCCGTTAAATTTCACAAAGCCGATTACGGCATTGCCCTAGATGGCGATGCCGACCGCTTGCAACTGGTGGACACAAATGGTCGCTTGTTCAATGGCGATGAAGTGTTGTATTTGATGGTCAAAGAACGCCTAGAGCGTGGTGAAGCAGTTGCGGGTGCGGTGGGAACATTGATGACCAACTTGGCGGTCGAAGTGGCACTCAAAGCCAAAGGTGTTGAATTTGTACGCGCTAAAGTGGGCGACCGTTACGTGCTGGAAGAATTAGAAAAACGCGGCTGGATATTGGGCGGTGAAGGTTCGGGTCATTTGCTGGCCTTGGACAAGCACACCACCGGTGATGGCATTGTGAGCGCCTTGCAAGTACTGCAAGCCTGTGCCCGCAGTGGTAAAACCATGGCGGCATTGCTCAGTGACGTCACCCTCTTTCCGCAAACCATGATCAATGTGCGCTTAAAGCCAGGGCAAACCTGGGCTGAATTGCAAACACGCTCAACCTTCATTGCCGCATGCAAATCAGTAGAGCAAGAGTTGGGCGATTCAGGCCGTATTTTGAACCGCGCCAGCGGCACCGAACCTTTGGTGCGCGTGATGGTGGAAGCGCGTGACCCTGCGCAAACCAAAGCCTGTGCACAGCGCATCGCCGATACGCTCTTGGCTTAATATTTCAAATCTACTTCGCCATGAACCTCGCCAGCCGTTACAACGCCATTCCTGGCATCAGCTTAGGAACCAAGATTTTTTTGCACCTGCGCTGGTGGCTCACGCCCTATGCACGCATGGCGGCCTATGTACCCAAGACGGCGAAGGTATTGGACGTGGGTTGTGGACATGGCTTGCTGGCGATGGAATTGGCCCTGTCAGAACCTGGCCGCACGGTGCTTGCGACAGATCATGATGTCGCGCGAATTGCATTGGCCAAACAAGCTGCTGATTCAGGTAAAGGCATCGCCAATTTGCAGTTTGATGTCAGCAGTGGCAGCCCAGTGGTCGACGGCACATTCGACGCCATCATGATGATCGATTTTTTGCACTACTTCAGCCCACAGCAACAAGACGAGATGATTGCCAAAGCCTATGCGCAATTGCCAGCAGGTGGTTTGTTCTTGGCACGCGAAGTTAACCAGCAAGGTGGGTTGATTTCCAAACTCAACCAGCTCTACGAAAAGCTGGCAACAACCATTGGCTTCACCCAATCCAACACCGTGCAAGCCAAAGAAAATCTCAGTTTCAAAAGCCAATCCGGCTGGGAAGCCAAGTTCGCCGAACACGGCTTCAAAGTCCGCTCAGAACCTTGCAGCAGCCCGATATTTGCGGATATTTTGTATGTTTGCCAGAAGCCTTAAAGCTTTTACCCTATCGTTAAAGCTTTAACCCTTTCGGCAGCGGAAACTTCATGGTCTCTTGCACGCCATCCATTTTCCGCACCGATACCGCGCCCAGTTCTTTGATGCGGGCAATCACTTGATCGACCAGCACTTCGGGGGCGGATGCGCCGGCGGTGAGGCCTATGGTGGTTTTGTTGGTGAACCATGCGGGGTCGAGTTCGCTGGCGTTGTCGACCATGTGGCTTTCGGTGCCTAGGCGTGTGGCGAGTTCGGCCAAGCGGTTGCTGTTGGAACTGGTTGGGCTGCCGACCACAATCACCATGTCCACTTGCGGGCTCATGATTTTGATGGCGTCTTGGCGGTTTTGTGTGGCGTAGCAAATGTCTTGCATTTTGGGTTGACGCACTTTCGGAAAGCGTGCCATCACAGCCGCGGTGATGGCCGCTGCGTCGTCCACACTCAAGGTGGTTTGCGTTACCAAGGCTAGTTTTTCAGTTTGCGCGGGTTGCACGTGGGCGACATCTTCCACACTGTCCACCAAATGGATGCCGCCGTTGAGCTGCCCCATGGTGCCCTCGACCTCTGGATGGCCGGCGTGGCCAATCATGATGAATTCGTAGCCTTCGGCGTGCAGCTTGGCCACTTCCACATGCACCTTGGTGACCAGTGGGCAGGTGGCGTCAAAAATTTGAAAACCACGCGCGGCCGCTTCTTGCTGCACAGCCTTGCTGACGCCATGCGCTGAAAAAACCAGCGTGGCACCTGCGGGTACATCGCTCAACTCTTCAATGAAAATCGCGCCTCTGGCCTTGAGGTCGTTCACCACATAGGTGTTGTGCACAATTTCGTGCCGCACATAGATGGGTGCGCCAAATTTTTGCAAAGCGATGTCAACAATGTCGATGGCGCGATCCACCCCTGCGCAAAAGCCACGTGGCTCTGCAAGCAGGATGGATTCTAATTTATTAATGCTTTTTTGGCCTGTAGCCGGCGTATTGACTGCCTGAGTTGCTATTTTATTGATAGCATTCATAGTACGCCAATCAACTGCACTTCAAAAATCACTGGCTGGCCTGCCAGCGGGTGGTTGAAATCAAACTGCACCGCAGCGTTCAAACCATCGCCTTTGAAGTCGGTGACCACGCCAGCAAACTGCCCTTTGCGGTCGGGTGTGGGGAATTGCACCACGTCGCCCACAGCGTAGCTTTCTTGCGGGTCGCCCATAGCGGTTAATTCGCTTTTGGCCAGCCATTGCACCAAGCTGGCATTGCGTTCGCCAAATGCTGCGCCTGCAGGCAGTTCAAAGGTTTCGTGTGCGCCCTCAAACAAGCCAATCAACTTGGCTTCAACCGCAGGGGCCAGTTCGCCTGTGCCCAAAGACAGCGTCGCTGGTTTGCCGCCAAAGGTGTTGATGACGTCGCCCGCTTTGCCCGCCAAACGGTAGTGCAAGGTGAGGAATGAGTCGGCTTGGACAATGGGTGCGTCGGTGGGTGTGGGGGTTGCTGCGTTCATGAAAAGATTCGTTACACTGACAATATGGTTGCCTCTATTGTATGAAGTTCGGTATGAACTTCGCTCCAATTTTCTAAAGCCTTTTTTGTTGCCGCTATATTGACACTGTATGTCCATGAAAAACACCCCCGCTGATTCCCGCCCCCGCGAAAAGCTGTTGGCGCGCGGTGCTGGCGCTTTGAGCGACGCCGAACTGCTGGCGATATTGCTGCGCACCGGCATTGTCGGCAAAGGTGTGCTGCAAATGGCAGAAGAGCTGTTGGACAGCAAACTGGGTTTTGGCGGCATTGCAGGCTTGCTCAACACCACTGCGGAAGATTTGAAACGCATCAAAGGCCTAGGCCCTGCCAAGCGCGCCGAGCTGGTGGCTGTGCTGGAATTGGCGCGTCGCGCGCTGGCTGAGCAAATGCAAACGCGCACGGTGTTTGAATCGCCCAACGCGGTCAAAGACTATTTGCAACTGCATTTGGCGCACAAGACGTATGAGGTGTTTGCGGTGCTTTTTGTCGATGCACAAAACCGGATGCTGGCGATGGAAGAACTGTTTCGCGGCACGCTCACGCAAACCAGCGTCTACCCGCGTGAAGTGGTGCTGCGAGCTTTGCACCACCATGCCAGCAGCGTGGTGCTGTGCCACAACCACCCCAGCGGTGGTGTGCAGCCGTCTAAGGCCGATGAATCTTTGACACAAACCCTGAAAGCCGCTTTGGGCTTGGTAGATGTGCGGGTGCTGGACCACATCATTGTGGCCAAAGGTCAAACTTTGTCGATGGCGGAGCGTGGGCTGATTTAGCACGGCGCACACTTGCTACAATGATTTTTTATTTGTAATTTGAGTATCGAACCATGACCAACATCACCAAACCCACTGTCAAACCCAAGAACCCCAATTTCTCATCAGGCCCCTGCTCCAAGCGCCCCGGCTACGACGTCAGCAAGCTGCAGCTGGATGTGCTGGGTCGCTCGCATCGTTCGGCTTTGGGCAAAAAAGCCTTGGGCTTGGCCTGTACCGAAACCGCCCGCATTTTGGGTTTACCTGAAGGCTACCGCGTGGCGGTTGTGCCTGGCTCTGACACTGGCGCGATTGAGATGGCGATGTGGTCCATGTTGGGCGCGCGCGGCGTGGACGTGATGGAATGGGAATCGTTTGGCGCAGGTTGGGTGACCGACATTGTCAAGCAGCTCAAACTGCCAAATGTGAACGTCATCAAGGCCGACTATGGTGACATTGCGGACCTCAGCAAAGTTAACTTTGAGAACGACGTGGTCTTCACTTGGAATGGCACCACATCGGGCGTGAAAGTGCCGAATGGCGATTGGATACCAGCGAATCGTGCAGGTTTGACATTTTGCGACGCCACCTCCGCCGTGTTTGCCATGGACATGCCTTGGGACAAGTTGGATGTGATCACCTACTCATGGCAAAAAGTGCTGGGCGGCGAAGGTGCGCATGGCATGTTGATTTTGAGCCCACGCGCTGCTGAGCGCATTGAAGCCTACAACCCACCTTGGCCCATGCCCAAAGTGTTCCGCATGAAGTCGGGCGGCAAATTGACCGAAGGCTTGTTCAAAGGCGAAACCATCAACACGCCGTCGATGTTGTGCGTGTCCGATTATTTGGATGCCTTGGCCTGGGTCGACGGTCTAGGCGGTGTCAAAGGCGCGGCTGGCACGATTGCCCGCAGCGAAGCCAACTTGGGCGTACTGGAAGATTTTGTGTCTAAAAATGATTGGATTTCTTTCTTGGCTAAAGACAAAGCGACACGTTCCAATACCAGCGTCTGCTTGACCTTGAAAGCGACTGAAGAGCAAGTCAAAAAATTGATCAAGCTTTTGGAAACCGAAGGTGTGGGTTACGACTTGGGCGCGTACAAAGACGCACCTGCTGGATTGCGCATTTGGTGTGGTGCCACCGTCGAACGCGCCGATTTGCAAGCCCTGTTGCCTTGGTTGACTTGGGGCTATGCGGAGGTAACGCAGGCCTGATCTTTGCTGTAAATATATAAGAAATTGGCCTCTAGCCGGCGTATTGATTGCCTAGACTGCTATTAAATATATAGCGTTCTGTTTTACACTTTTTTGAAGGCGTGCGTATGTTCAAAATCAAAACCTATAACAAAATCTCGGTCAAAGGCTTAGAGCGCTTTCCGCGCGGCAGCTATGAGGTGGGCAGCGACATTGGCAGCCCCGATGCGGTTTTGTTGCGCAGCCAAAAGCTGCAAGGCGTGGAAGTGCCCGCCTCATTGGTGGCGGTGGCGCGTGCCGGTGCGGGTACCAACAATGTGCCGGTGGCAGACTACAGCAAACTGGGCATCGTGGTTTTCAATACGCCAGGTGCCAATGCCAATGCGGTGAAAGAGCTGGTCATGGCCGGCATGTTGCTCGCCACACGCGGTATTTTGCCCGGCATGGCGTATGTAAATACATTGACTGACATGACCGATGCGGCAGAGATGCACACCCTTTTAGAAAAAGAAAAAGCCCGTTTTGCCGGTGGCGAAATCAAAGGCAAAACACTGGGCATTGTGGGCTTGGGCGCGATTGGTTCACTGGTGGCGGACATGGCTTTGGCCATGGGCATGAAGGTGGTGGGCTTTGACCCCGCCTTGTCGATTGACGCCGCTTGGCGCCTGGACAGCAGCGTGCAACGCATGGAAAACCTGTCGGCGCTGATGGCGCGGTCGGACTACATCTCCTTGCACGTACCGGCATTGGAAGCTACCAAGCACATGGTCAACGCTGCTGCGCTGGCGCAAGCCAAACCCACTGCTGTGCTCTTGAATTTTGCACGCGAAACCATTGTCGATTCCGCCGCGGTGAAACAAAGTTTAGACGCTGGCAAGCTGGCTTATTACGTCTGTGACTTCCCAGAGCCCGCCATGCTGAACCACGCCAAAGTCATCGCCATGCCGCACATCGGTGCCAGTACCGAAGAGTCTGAAGAAAACTGCGCGGTGATGGCGGCGAATCAGTTGATGGACTATTTAGAAAACGGCAATATCGTCAACTCGGTCAACTTCCCCGCCGTCAGCATGGGCCGCGTGACGAACTCCAGCCGCATCACCTTTTCCAACGACAACGTCTCTGGCGTGTTGGGTCATGTGTTGTCAGTGCTGGCGGATAAAAAAGTCAATGTCATCGACATGATGAACAAAAGCCGTGGCGAATTGGCTTTCAACATCATTGACGTTGAAAGCAAACCCACCGACGATGTGGTGTCCGCCATCGCAGCGGTGGAGCATGTGATTCGGGTGCGGGTGATTTGAGTTTGAACTAGAGACCACAGTGAAGCATCAAGCCCTCATTCAATCCGCTGCAAAATCATTGCTGGCAACTTTGTTGATGGCCGCAACAACAACTGCAAACAGCCACATGGCTAGCGATTTACCCGGTAAAGAAAAATGCTATGGCGTTGCCAAAGCTGGTCAAAACGCCTGTGCCAATTTAAGCGCGACACACGATTGTGCTGGGCAAGCTAAAGTTGATAACGATAAATCAGAATGGATGTATGTGGCCAAAGGCACGTGCAAAAAGCTCAAAGGTTTGTCGGAAGTTGAAGCTAAAAAAGCAGCTAAGAAAAATTAATTCGAAGCCTGGTTAATTCATACCCACGCTGGCTTCTATGATGAAAAAGCTGTTTTTACGGCGCTGCTTTTCCCGGCGATGCTCGCTGATCTCGTTATCAATCAGGTCGTAGTCAATTTTCGCGGCCTGCACGGCACGGCAGGTCATGTAATTCTTGGCATCGGGTGTCGTTAGGTCATCCAAATGGTCGTTCAAGTTGGCGACCAAGCTGGCTGTGCGTCGAAACAGATCGGTACTGGATTTGAAGTCAGTAGGTTTTTCATTGAGTAGACTTTTTGCACAATCAGCCAGTCCTTTAGAGCCACAAAAGCCAGGCAACTTCACCTGATTTAATTGGTGTGTCTTGATGTCAAGATCACGTCCTACTTGCAACAGTGTTTGCAGCATTTCCCTTTGGTATGACAGCGCATGTTGGTACAAAGGTTCTTCGCAACTTGGGCAGACGGGGGTCAGCCATGACACCATCCATTCAAATAACGAACCACGTGAATCGCGCTGTAATTTGACCAAAGATTTGTCTTCATTTTGAATTTTGTCCAGCGGTACGGAAGCCAGTTTTCCGCAAGTTTGTGAATTCCAAGCAGCAAGCAGGTCGGCATCTGTCAGGGTGGGCGCTACGCCACGTGGCATCAAATCGCCTTTGACCAGAATTCGGTTTTTTACTTCATCGTATGCAAAGCTGATGCGCCTGTAGGCTAAGGGCCAATCAGAAAGTGAACTGGTGTTCAATTCCAAGACTGGTCTGCCAGTCACGTTTTTGTGTGATGCCCAAAATCCGGTGTGCGTGTGTGCTGATAAATATACCAAAGGGTGGTCCAGTTGCGACATGGTATTGAACAGCAAAGCCCGAGATGCCAAGTTGATGGAAAGCCAGTTGTGGTGACCCGCAAAAATCACAATGTCCCCGCGGATTTTGGCCTCGTTGACCCATTTGGAGATGGCAGTGATTTGGTCTGGGTTAATTTTGCCCAAATCCCCTGGGCTGTGACCCAGCAAGGTGTCCATCACATCCACTGCAAGACCGGCTTGATTGGTGTCTAAACCAATGATGATGGTGTCGCGCGTGGAACCTAGCGCACGTGGGAGCTTGAGGCGCTGCGCGATATAAGAGTTGGCATACAGATTGCCATCGATCAATTCCGCCTCAATGCCTGACAGGAAAGCCATTGGGTCAGAACTGCGCCAGCTGATTGTTTGCCGTCCATTAGGGCGTGGTTGATCCAATTGTGGTTTGACACGACTATCCTTTTGATGCTGTGCAATGTACAGTGCAATAAAGTCCCGCTTGGATATCGCTTCGTTATCAGTCTTGTGTTTTGTATCGTCTAAGCCCGCACCTCGCATGCAAGCTTTGTTCCAATGATCTACTTCAGGGATCACTTTTCCCGTACCATTCTTGCTCAGAATTCCATACGCATAAATCCCAAACATCAGGCCGTCGTGGTTGCCTGGCAAAATAGCGCCTGTTTGCAGGGCGGCTTTGAATATTTTATTCATACGGTCCGCTTCAATTCGGCAGGACAGGTCCATGACATCGCCGAGATGTAAAAATGGCTCTTCGGCATGGTTGTGCAAAACCCATTCCATCAAGCGGCGACCAAATAAAGCTTGCTCAGGTGGGCGTTGCGCCACTTCAACATACGCATCAATTGCGCTGTCATTGTCATGCAATGGGAAACCGGTGGACAAGTGCTCTTGTGTATCGCCTAAAGTGATGATGGGCGTCGTTAACGCTTGGTATGTACCGTCTGTAGATGTTTCGGGTGGTGGCAAGTTGGTGACGCTGGCGCAGCCCGATAGCAATGCGGCCAACAGCCAAATGAGACTAGATTGTTTGCAATTAACCATTTCCAAGAAACCTCAGTACAAATCTTTGGGGAATATTTTGAAAATAAAATTTTCTAAGCGTTGCATCAAATTGCGTGCCGGTTGCTGAGTTAACTCACCATCATGGCTGCGCCAAGTGAGTTGACCTGGTGCAGTTTGTACCACCTGCCAACTGTTCAAACCGTTCATGTCTTGCAACATGCGCTCGGCAAGCTTTTCAGACAAAGAGGCACTGTCTATGATGACGCCCATCTCAGAATTCAGAATTTCAGAGCGTGGGTCAAGGTTCATCGAGCCAACAAAACTGCGTTGCCGGTCAATCACCATGCCCTTGGCATGCAAGCCAACAAATTCGGCTTGCAAGGGTGCAATTTCTGCCAGTTCGCGACGCATCTTGGCATCCGGCCGCAATTCAAAAAGATGAGCGCCAGTTGCCAAAATCGGTTCACGCCAATTCTCATAGTGGCTATTGACTGCGGGCACATCATGTGAGGCCAGTGAATTTGTCAAGATTCGAATTTTGACGCCACGGCTTCCCAGTTCACGCAAATCCGCCATGAAGTTGGCATCAGGAATGATGTACGCATTGGTTATCAGCAACTCACTTTTTGCGCTCCGCATCAAAGCGCGAATGGCATCGGGCATGTGGTTTTTGGTGTCTGCACTTCGCGAAGGCGAATCCGTGTGCACGACACTCTGGCCAGGTAGCAATAAGTTGTTCAATTCCGCGATTTGCTTGGACCAATCCATGCGCTCAGCCTTAATGGCCAACAGACTCGGGTTGTCGATGCGGTGCATCAGTGCAGCCACTTCATTTTGAATTTCTGCTTGAGTGGTATTGTCAGTTGCAGGCTTTGGAATATCTTCTACCCATTCGCTGTTCCAATAGCGATCAAATACTTGGCTGGCTTGCCTAGCGACTGGGCCTATGCCAAGTACATCCAAATCATGGAAATTGAATGCGGGATTGAGTCCAAAGTATTCATCCCCCAAATTTCGTCCACCAATGATACTGGCGCGGTTATCAGCCACCATTTGTTTGTTGTGCATGCGGCGGTTGAGCCGTTGAAAATCACCGAGCATGCCTAATCCGCGTCCAATCAGGGAGCGATCTTGCCAAGGATTGAATACCCGAATTTGAATGTTGGGGTGCTTGGCAATATGGCTCAGCAGTTGGTCACGCATTTCCACATGTGTCATATCGTGCAACATGGTGTTCAGGTCGTCAAACAAAATGCGCACTTTGACACCACGGTTGGCCGCTTGAATTACCCGTGACATCATTAAATGCCCCAAGGTGTCGCCAAACCATACGTAATATTGCAAATCAATGCTGTGCTTAGCTGAGTCAATCAAAGCCAAGCGCCACAACAATGCTTGATCGCTTCTTTCTAAAAGATGAAAGCCAGAATGCGTTTGTCCAAATTGACCGCTGATATGAGCCTCAGCAGGTGCGAAATGGCTATCTGCTCGCGGCGTATGGGCTTGCTGTGCAGCTGGCCGAGGCTTCACGGGAGCAGTAACGCATCCGGATACTAAAAAGACAAGCCACACTGAAATGAATGTGACAACAACACTGCGCGAAAATGGCTTGAGAACCATTGAGATAAAAACGTTGTTCATAACATGGTTTCGTAAGATTCCCTTGCAGCTTGTAATATGATGCCCTGAGGCAACGAAACGACAACTCGGTGATCAGTTTAGCATGCACAGATAACGCGCAACTGTGTGTGGATCAACAATATTGTCAGAAACAAATCTTAAAAGGACACTCTATGCAAGCATGGCTTTGTGAAAACCCCATTGGTATTGATGCAGTCACGTGGCAAGAGATGCCCACTCCTGAACCGGCTGAAGGCCAGGTACGCATTGCCATCAAGGCAGCGAGTTTGAACTTTCCCGATATTTTGATTGTGCAAAACAAATACCAACACAAGCCAGCGCTGCCTTTTGTACCTGGCTCCGAATATGCGGGTGTGATTGAGGCTCTGGGTGCAGGTGTCACGCACCTCAAGGTCGGGCAAAACGTGGCTTGTTTAAGCGGCACAGGTGGTTTTGGCACACATACGCTAGCGCCTGCCGCAATGTGCATGCCCTTGCCTGCAGGTTTTCCGCATGTGGATGCGGCCGCATTCATCATGATTTACGCTACATCGCATCACGCGCTGGTTGACCGCGCCGCACTCAAAGCTGGTGAGACGGTTTTGATTTTGGGCGCAGCGGGTGGTGTGGGCACATCTGCCATTCAAATCGCTAAAGCCATGGGTGCAATGGTGATTGCCGCCGCGTCCAGCGACGACAAATGTGCGCTGTGCAAAAGCATTGGTGCCGATGAAACCATCAATTACAGCACCGAAGATTTACGCGAGCGCATCAAGGCGCTCACAGGTGGCAAAGGGCCTGATGTGATTTACGACCCCGTGGGCGGCGCGTACACCGAGCCAGCGTTTCGCAGCATCGCTTGGCGTGGCCGCTACTTGGTGGTGGGCTTTGCCGCTGGGCCGATACCAGCATTGCCGTTTAACCTGATGCTGCTCAAAGGCGCTTCAGTGGTCGGCGTATTCTGGGGCGACTTTGCCAAAAAAGAACCCAAAGCCAACGCCGCCATGATGGGCGAACTGGCCACTTGGTACGCCCAAGGCAAAATCAAACCCGTGATCGACCGCACCATGCCAATGGCGCAACTCAAAGAAGCCTACGCCCACATGAGCAGCCGTGCCGTGATGGGCAAGCTGGTGATTGTGAACCTTAGTGACGCCCGCCGTTGCGGTAGCCATGGTGGCTACAGCGGCCCGAGCCGCCTTGACCCGCCAGACTGCCCAGATGTAGGACAGATAATTTTAAAGTTTCCCCTGCAGGGCTTGAAAAAGCCACAAAAACCCTTATCATTAGCACTCGCAGCATCTGAGTGCTAACAAGTTCACCCAGAAGGCTCGTATAGACATGTGTTGTCACCAATTCGGTAAGACGACGCAGGTAGATTTTTTCTAACCCATTGTTTTAATTAAGGAAAAACCATGAAACTTCGTCCATTGCACGACCGCGTGATTGTGAAACGCGTTGAAAACGAAACCAAAACAGCTTCCGGCATTGTCATTCCTGACAGTGCTGCTGAAAAACCAGATCAAGGCGAAATCTTGGCTGTGGGTCCTGGCAAAAAAGATGACAAGGGCGCATTGATTGCTTTGAATGTGAAAGTGGGCGACCGCGTCTTGTTCGGCAAATACAGCGGCCAAACCGTCAAAGTTGACGGCGACGAATTGTTGGTCATGAAAGAAGAAGACCTGTTCGCCGTTATCGAGAAGTAATTCGCTGCGCTGTAGCTAAGTAGCAATGCTATATATCTAATAGCAAACTAGGCAATAAATACGCCATCTACAGCCAGATTTTTCATATATTTTTATCATTAACACATTTTTAGGAGCCTAACATGGCAGCAAAAGACGTAATTTTTGGCGGCGAAGCCCGCGCACGCATGGTAGAGGGTGTGAACATCCTCGCTAACGCAGTTAAAGTAACTTTGGGACCTAAAGGTCGTAACGTGGTTTTGGAGCGTTCATTTGGCGCGCCAACCGTGACCAAAGACGGTGTGTCCGTCGCCAAAGAAATCGAACTTAAAGACAAGTTGCAAAACATGGGCGCGCAGATGGTGAAAGAAGTTGCTTCTAAGACTTCTGACATCGCCGGTGACGGTACAACCACAGCGACAGTGTTGGCACAAGCCATCGTGCGCGAAGGCATGAAATACGTGGTGGCTGGTGGCAACCCAATGGATTTGAAGCGCGGTATCGACAAGGCAGTTGCTGCTTTGGTGGCCGAATTGAAAAAGGCTTCAAAAGCGACAACCACATCCAAAGAAATCGCCCAAGTTGGTTCTATCTCTGCCAACTCTGACGAAACCATTGGCAAAATCATCGCCGACGCGATGGACAAAGTGGGCAAAGAAGGCGTCATTACTGTAGAAGACGGCAAGTCTTTGGACAGCGAACTCGATGTCGTCGAAGGTATGCAGTTTGACCGTGGCTATTTGTCACCTTACTTTATCAACAACCCAGAAAAGCAAGCTGCTTTGTTGGACAACCCATTTGTGTTGTTGTACGACAAAAAAATCAGCAACATCCGTGATTTGCTCCCAACTTTGGAACAAGTCGCTAAGGCTGGTCGTCCATTGTTGATCATTGCTGAAGATGTCGATGGCGAAGCCTTGGCAACTTTGGTGGTGAACACCTTGCGCGGTATCTTGAAAGTGGTTGCTGTGAAAGCCCCAGGCTTTGGCGATCGTCGCAAAGCCATGTTGGAAGACATCGCCATTTTGACTGGCGGTAAAGTGATCGCTGAAGAAGTTGGCATGTCACTCGAGAAAGTCACCTTGGCAGACCTCGGCACCGCCAAGCGCGCAGAAATCGGCAAAGAAAACACCATCATCATCGACGGTGCAGGTGCTGCTGCTGACATCGAAGCCCGCGTCAAACAAGTCCGTGTGCAAATCGAAGAAGCCACTTCTGACTACGACAAAGAAAAACTGCAAGAGCGCGTTGCCAAATTGGCTGGCGGCGTTGCCGTGATCAAAGTTGGTGCTGCTACCGAAGTTGAAATGAAAGAGAAAAAAGCCCGCGTGGAGGATGCATTGCATGCAACCCGCGCTGCGGTGGAAGAAGGCATTGTGTCTGGCGGCGGTGTGGCCTTGTTGCGCGCACGTCAAGCAGTTGGCACCTTGAAAGGTGACAACGAAGACCAAAACCACGGCATCGCATTGGTGTTCAAAGCCATCGAAGCCCCATTGCGCGAAATCGTTTACAACGCAGGCGGCGAAGCCTCTGTGGTGGTGAATGCAGTTTTGGCCGGCAAAGGCAACTATGGTTTCAATGCGGCTAACGACACCTATGGCGACATGATCGACATGGGCATCTTGGACCCAACCAAAGTAACCCGCACCGCACTGCAAAACGCAGCCTCAGTGGCATCTTTGATGTTGACTACCGAGTGCATGATTGCCGAAGCACCAAAAGACGATGCAGCAGCGCCTATGGGCGGTGGTGACATGGGTGGTATGGGCGGCATGGGTGGCATGGGCATGTAATTTGGTTTCATGCGGCGTCAATCTGAATGGTTGACGCTTGTAGATATAACCTCACAGACTCAGGTTTGTGGGGTTTTTTTTATGTCTGTTGCGGTTTACATGTCCAAGCATCATCGCATGCGTTAAAAGCATTGGATGGTTGCACTGACTAGCAAGTATGATTTTGCGGTCTGTACTACTTTCAGTACGAACGGAGGTTAAAGTGCTCAATCGTTTCTTTAGATTCTTCATTTCAAGCTTATTCAGTTTGTTCTGCGTGGCAAACGTTTTCGCAGAACCTGTCTTGCAGCGTTTGAGCAATGGCGGTAGTTTGGTGATTGCCCATCGTGAATCATCGATACCGTTTTCATATTTGGACAGCAACAAAAAGCCCGTGGGTTATGCGCTTGATCTGTGTTTAAAAATCGCAGAAGCTGTGCAAAAGAAACTGGCATTGAAAAAAATGCCGATTGAGTTTTTGCAGGTGACACCTGCCAACCGCATACCCATGATTGAAGCGGGCAAGGCGGATTTGGAGTGCGGCTCAACCACGAACAATGCTGAGCGCAGAGAAAAAGTAGCGTTCACAATACCGCACTTCATCACGGGCGCGCGTTTATTGGTACTGTCAAACAGCAAAATTGAACGCATCGAAGACATGTTTGGCAAGACCTTGGTTTCCACTAAAAATACTACGCCATTGAAAGCGGTGGAACAAGCAAATCGGGAAAGACTCTTGGGCGTGAAGATAGTTGAAGCCCCAGATCATGCCAAGGCTGTCGAGATGGTTGAAACGGGTGTGGTGCAAGCCTTTGTCATGGACGATGTGCTCTTGTATGGGATTGCCAGTAACCGCGTCAACCCCGATGCTTTGAAAGTTGTGGGCAAATTTATTACGACAGAACCATTGGCCATCATGCTGCCAAAAAATGACCCTGAGTTTAAAAAAGTGGTCGATAACGAAATGCGCCGATTAATCCAAAGCGGTGAAATAAACACCATTTATGCCAAATGGTTTTCCAAACCCATCCCACCTAACAATCGGTCGCTGAATATGCCAGCCAGCCACTTGCTGAAAGATTTTTGGAAATACCCAACAGACTTTGTGCCGTTCTAGCTTGCAATTGTTAGAAAGCCAGCGAAAGTGGCAAACCAATAAGCCTTAAAGAGTATTTCTAGTATTCAAATTTGTAGGTATGCTCATCTATGAATTTGAATAACAGTTTCTAGAGGTTATAACTCCATGAGCATTGCAAAATACATCAAAGTCATTGGCCGCGGTAAAGACGGCGCACGGCCTGTTAATCGCGAAGAAGCGGCTGATTTAATGGGGCAGGTGATTGACGGCAAGGTGTCGGATTTGGAAGTGGGCGGCTTTTGTATTGCGATGCGCATCAAGGGCGAAACCGAGCTGGAAAATGCCGGGTTTTTAGATGCTTTGGATCAGCGTTTGACCAAAGTTAAAAGCACATGCCCAGTGGTCGTGATCCCCACCTACAACGGTGCACGAAAGTTACCCGCGCTCACGCCGTTGTTGGCCGTGTTGTTGGCACGCGAAGGGGCAAAGCATGGTTTTGCAGTGCTCTTGCACGGCACCATGTCTGACGATACGCGCATCAGCAGCTTGGACATCTTGCAAGCATTTCAAGGAATGAAGGGCAGCGAAGACTTGATGTTCATTGACCAGCGCAATGTGCCCATCAACCAAGGGCAAATGGCGTTTGTAGCAACAGAAACCTTGTCATTGGGTTTGAAAAAACTACTGGATGTGCGCCGCACCATTGGCTTGCGCAACCCAGCGCACAGCATTGTGAAACTGATGAACCCGGTTGACGCTTCGCAACCCGCATGTGTCATCACCAGTTATACACACCCTGAGTATTTGCATTCCATGACCGAGACATTCAAATACATGGGCACTACCGCGATGTTGATGCGTGGCACCGAGGGTGAACCCGTTGCCGATGCAAGGCGTACACCTGAGATGAATGTGTTCAAAAATGGCGCCACGACTTGCGTACAAGAAGCGCAAGGTGGCAGCTTGGCTCTGTTGCCGGATTTACCTACAGATATTTCAGCGACTAGCACAGCGCGCTATATGGAAGCTGTGTTGCAAGGCACCAAGCCTGTACCTGAACCGATTGCAACACAGGTAAAACACATTGTTGAATTGATGCTACAAAATAAAATGTGATGTATTTATCGAACATAACCAGTTGGAATAACTGAAATTCTAAATAAAAGACTATCTTAGGCAAAAACATTGTGATATTGTTCACATTAATGTTGTAACTTAGCAGCGAAGGATATTCATCATGCAATCCCTTGTACAGATTGTTGGCGTATTAACCGTTTGTTTAACAGCCACTTTCAATGCGTCTGCACAAGCGACTCCAGAGCCCAGCGAATTGCAAGTACAAGTCTGGGCAGCAGCCTGCATGGCCTGCCACGGCACCAACGGCAAAGCCGAAGGTGCAGGGCGTCCATTGGCTGGGCAGCCGGCGGATACTCTGATCAAAATACTGAATTTTGCGAGAACAGGACTTTATACAGGCTTGATCATGCCGCAAATTGCCAAAGGGTACAGCGAAGACGAACTCAAACGCATCGCCACCTATTTTTCTCAAATCAAATAAAGAAGAGTGATGCCATGACACTGTCACGCCGTACTTTGATGCAAGCAGCGGGCGCTGGCTTGTTCAGTCAATCTGTGTTGGCTCAGAACAGAGCTTCAACCAATGTTGTCATCATCGGCGGTGGTTTTGCTGGTGCCACTGCAGCCAAATATTTAAAGCGCTTTAATCCCCGTCTGAGCATCACTTTGATAGAGCCCAATGATGCTTTCATCATGTGCCCAATGAGCAACCGTGTCATCACGGGCAGCATGAACATACGTGACATCACCAGAGCGTACAGCGCCTTCACGACAAAGTATGGCATCAAATGGATACACGCTGCGGCAGATACCATTGACCCCGATAAACGCCAAGTACGCGTTGGCAAAGATGTGGTGTCGTACGACAAATTGATAGTAGCGCCTGGGATTGATTTCAACTATGACGCGATAGGCGGCATGGGCAATGCTGCTGCGCAATTGGCCATTCCGCATGCTTGGAAAGCGGGTGAGCAAACCAGACGTTTAAAAGATCAGTTGTATGCCATGCCACCAGGTGGTGTGATTGCCATGCACATACCCAAAGTGCCCTACCGTTGCCCACCCGGGCCATATGAACGAGCAAGCTTGTTGGCCAACTTTTGAAAAGCAAAAGCCCCAAAGCCAAACTGTTTGTGTTTGACAGCAACCCCGATATCCAGGCCAAAAAAGGTTTGTTTGAAAAAGTTTGGAAAACAAATTTCCCAAGTCAATTGGAATACATACCCAATGCATCAATAGAGAGTGTGGATGTCGCAACAAAAACCATGACCTTCGAGGTTTTGCCTAAACTGAAAGCGGATGTGTTGAATATTATTCCACCACAAAGCTGCGGCCCTATTGCATCGCGCGCTGGCTTGGCCAGTGTGGACAAGCGTTGGTGTGGGGTTGATTTTTTATCTTATGCGTCATTGGTGCAACCTGATATTCATGTCTTGGGTGATTCAATCGCCAGCCCGCCAGGCATGCCGAAATCAGGACACATGGCGAACCAAGAAGCCAAAGTTTGTGCTGCTGCTATTGCTGCTTGGTCCTTGGGGCAAGCGATACCCAGCATGCCCCTCATTGCCAACACGTGCTATAGCTTTGTGTCCGAAACAGAAGCCATGCACGTGACGGGTGTTTACCGGTATGACGCTGCCAAGAAAACCATGGCACCTGTGCCAGGTGCGGGTGGCTTGTCGGTAGCGCCCACCCTGTTAGAAGGCATTCACGCCATGGGTTGGGCAGGAAATATTTTGGCCGATTCGTTGGAATAAACGCGGTCTTCGTTTTAGCCAAAAACTAATTCCGAGGCTTAAACCTCGCGTCTTAGGGCTGGGAACAAGATCACATCCCTGATGCTGGGACTGTCGGTGAGCAACATCATCAAGCGGTCAATACCAATGCCGCAACCACCCGTAGGGGGCATGCCGTATTCCAAGGCGCGCACAAAGTCGTGGTCATAAAACATGGCTTCGTCGTCACCGTCATCTTTGGCGGCTACTTGGGCATGAAAACGAGCGGCTTGGTCTTCGGCATCGTTCAGCTCGCTAAAACCATTGCCAAATTCGCGGCCTGTGATGTAGAGCTCAAAACGCTCAGTCACCTCGGGGCGATCGTCATTGGCACGTGCCAATGGTGAAATTTCTGTGGGGTGCTCCATGATGAAGGTCGGTTGCCAGAGTTTTTCTTCGACGGTTTCTTCAAAATACAACACTTGCAAGCTGGCCAACGAGCGGGTAGACAGCTTGTGCTTGGCTTCTGTCATGCCGATTTTTTTCAGCGCATTGGTTAACCACAGTGCATCATCCACGCGCAGACCAGAGCCATCGTCCATGGCTTGTGCAGCTTCGGTGTGTTTTATGATGGCTTCACGTATCGTCAAGCGCTCAAAAGGTTCGCTCAAATCAACGGGTACACCACCATAGGTCAACATCAGTGAGCCAGTCGCTTTCATGGCTGCATTGCGAATGATGGCTTCGGTGTAGCTCATCAAATCGTTGTAATCCCAGTACGCAGCGTAAAACTCCATCATGGTGAATTCGGGGTTATGGCGCACGCTGATGCCTTCATTGCGGTAGCTGCGGTTGATCTCGAACACGCGCTCAAAGCCGCCAACTATCAAGCGCTTCAAATACAACTCAGGCGCGATGCGCAAATACATTTCTTGGTCCAACGCGTTGTGGTGCGTTTGGAAGGGTTTGGCATTCGCGCCGCCCGGAATCGGGTGCAACATGGGCGTTTCAACTTCTAAAAAGTCGTTGTCCACCATGAATTCACGTATCGCGCTCACTGCTTTGCTGCGCGCTTTGAAACGGTTGCGGGCATGTTCGTCAGTGATCAAATCAACATAGCGCTGGCGGTATTTGGTTTCTTGGTCGGCCATGCCATGAAACTTGTCGGGCAGCGGGCGCAGGCTTTTGGTCAACAAGCGCACTTCGGTCGCATGGATTGACAGTTCACCCGTTTTGGTTTTAAACAAAGTACCCACACATGCCACGATGTCACCCAAGTCCCAATGTTTGAAACTGGCATGAATGTCTTCGCCCACACCGTCGTTGGTCACATAGATTTGAATTTGACCTGTGCTGTCTTGCAAGGTAGCAAAACTGGCTTTGCCCATCACGCGCTTGAGCATCATGCGGCCTGCCACGCTGGCAACAATCTTTTTGGGGTCCAGCTCATCTTTGGCTTCGCCTTCGTAGGTGGCTGTCAAGTTAACTGCGCGGTCTTTGGGTTTGAAGTCGTTGGGAAAAGCCACGCCTTTGCCATCCAATTGCGCTTTTCGAATGGCCTTGAGTTTTTCGCGGCGCTCAAGAATCAGTTGATTTTCGTCAAAGGCGTGTGTGTGGGTATCGGACATGTTGGAACTGCTGGTGGGTTGAGCCTCAGATTAGCAACGATGAGGTTGCTGGTTCAAGGCTGTAAAAAGACTGTTAAGAATCGGTTTGTTTAAGTCTTGTATTTTAAGGGCGAAAAAAAGAGCGGCCAATAAAAGAGCGCCCAAAAAAAAAGCGACCATCTGGTCGCTTTTTTTGAATACAAAACTCAGTTGCTTAGCGGTAGCCGCTGTCTTTGGCGTCGTGAATGATTTTGACCAATCGACCACTGCCGTAACGACCGCGGTACCAAGAAGAATTCTCAGCAAATATCAAACGGCCAGCGCCTTTGTAGGCAAATTCAGTGCGATAGCGGTCATTGCCGTAGTAGTAAGGGATCCAAGCTTTGCCCGTGATGTACGAGCCTTCGTCATTGGGGTTGCCAATGGTATCGACAACTTGTCGCATGGACATGCCAATTTGCACTTTGGTGAAGCGGCTGCCGGGTGCAGGAGAGCCAATCACTTCGCCTTTTTGTCCGTTGATGCCAACCACTTCGCGGGTATTGGCTTTGCGTTCTGCATCGCGTGCTTTTTCAGCCGCTTTCTCTTGCTCTTTGCGTGCCTTTTCTTGAGCTTTTGGATCAGGCTGTGCGGGTGCAGCTGCTGTTGTCGTTGTGCCTGCCGCTGGTTGTTCACCCTTGCTGGCGCAACCACCTAGAATAAATGTGGTGCCAATCATGGCGGCCAGTAAACTGGTTTTTGTTGTCAATGAAATCATATGGCGTGCTCCTAAATGAATGTGAAGGTGAATATGATGGAAAGGCAATTTAGCAAGGGTGTCTGTGAACCCCTGCAATGATTGTAGTCCTTAATATATGACTTGGGTTCAAAAATAATTCAAACACCCATTCTGCTATGTTATATATAGCAAACTAGGCAATATTTATGTCGGCTACAGGCATATTTGGCATAAATTTTGTACGTTTGGTGTTGAAGTATGTCTTGACGTTTCTCACATTGGCATCTTGCGTGAAGAGGCGCTGTGAGAGTGTCAAATAGGCGGGCATATCGTGCGCGTACACAATCAAGCAAAAGTCGGGGCCAGGTGAGACGCGGTAGCACTGCTGAACTGCGGGGTCTTGTGTGATGCGCTGTTCAAATGCGCTCATATGCTCTTCACCTTGCTTGTCCAAGGTGATTTCGACAATCGCTGTCAAACCATGGCCCTGAACTTTCGCCAGCACATCGGGGTTCAACAGGGCAACTTGTCGTTCAATCAAACCACAATCTTTCAGCGCTTTCACCCGCCGCAAACATGTGGGGGGTGAAATGTGCAAACGCTCAGCCAGGTCTTGGTTGCTCAAGCTGGCATCGGTTTGAAGCGCATCGAGCAACTTAGCATCGGTTTTATCTATGACCATTTGTTTCATAATTTATTAAATATTTGATATAAATTTCGATAATATAAATACATGGAATATTATTTCATAAATAGATATAAATTGCACTTTATGTGAATAACAAAAGCCGTACCATTCTCACATTCGTACAAATGAGGTGAACCATGTGTGGAATTGTTGCTGCGGTATCCAGTCAAAATATTGTTCCAGTTTTGCTCCAAGGTTTATCGCGCCTGGAGTACCGGGGCTATGACTCTTGTGGTGTAGCGGTTCATGCCAATGGTGTCAAGCGAGCGCGCAGTACTTCACGTGTGGCGGAGCTTGAAGCGCAAATCAAAGACGAAAATTCGAAGGGCATACCGGTATCGCTCACACACGTTGGGCCACGCATGGTGTACCCAGCGAGAGCAATGCACACCCGCATTTCAGTTTTGGACCAGGTGATGCAACGGGAAAAGCTGGCAAAGTCGCTTTGGTGCATAACGGCATCATTGAAAACCACGATGAACTGCGCGCAGCTTTGCGTGCCAAAGGCTATGTGTTTGTCAGCCAAACCGATACCGAAGTCATCGCGCATTTGATTGACAGCGTTTACAACGGCGATTTGCTGGAAGCCGTCAAAACGGTTTTGCCACAATTACACGGTGCATATGCCATTGCGGTGTTTTGTAAAGACGAGCCACACCGCATCATTGGTGCACGTGCAGGTTCACCTTTGATTTTGGGCGTCGGCAAATCGGACAGCGCCAATTATTTGGCCAGCGATGCGATGGCACTGGCAGGCGTGACGGATCAAATCGTGTACCTGGAAGAAGGCGATGTGGTGGATTTGCAGTTGGGCAAATATTGGTTGTTAGACAAAGCTTTCAAACCTTTATCAAGTGCACAGCGACCCGTTAAAACCGTGTTGGCACACAGCGGCGCAGCAGAGTTAGGGCCTTATCGCCACTACATGCAAAAAGAAATTTTTGAACAACCCCGTGCCATTGCCGATACGCTGGAAGGCGTGGAAGCCATCATGCCCGAACTGTTTGACCCCATTGTGCCGTACGCAGCAGGTGCGAATGCGCACGCCACATTCAAGCAAATTGACAAAGTGCTGATCCTGGCTTGTGGCACCAGTTACTACAGCGGCTGCACTGCCAAGTATTGGCTGGAGAGCATTGCACAAATTCCAACGCAAGTCGAAGTAGCCAGCGAATACCGCTACCGCGATTCCGTGCCTGATGCGAATACCTTGGTCGTCACCATTTCGCAATCAGGCGAAACGGCTGACACTTTGGCGGCACTGCGGCACGCCCAGTCTTTGGGCATGAAGCACACGTTGACAATATGCAATGTGAGCACCAGTGCCATGGTGCGTGAGTGTCTGCTCGCCTACATCACGCGTGCAGGGGTCGAAATTGGCGTGGCTTCTACCAAAGCGTTCACTACACAATTGGCGGGTTTATTTTTGTTGACCCTGGCCATCGCACAAAACAAAGGCCGTTTAAGTGCAGAACAAGAACGCACACATCTCACAGCAATGCGCCATTTACCCGCCGCGTTACAAGCGGTGCTGGCCTTAGAGCCGCAACTCATCAGCTGGGCAGAAGACTTCGCCAAACACGATAACGCCTTGTTTTTGGGTCGAGGCATGCATTACCCAATTGCCTTAGAAGGTGCGCTGAAACTCAAAGAAATCAGCTACATCCACGCCGAAGCCTATCCCGCAGGCGAACTGAAACACGGCCCACTGGCCTTGGTCACCAGCGACATGCCAGTGGTCACTGTCGCACCCAATGATGCATTGTTAGAAAAACTCAAAAGCAATATGCACGAAGTGCGCGCGCGCGGTGGGGTGTTGTATGTGCTGGCAGATGCCAACACCAAAATTGAAAGCGGTGAAGGCATCAACGTGATTCACATGCCTGAAAACTACGGCGCTTTGAGTCCGCTATTGCACGTTGTCCCGCTGCAACTCTTGGCCTACCACACCGCTTTGGCCAAAGGGACAGATGTCGACAAGCCGCGCAATTTGGCAAAGAGTGTGACGGTAGAATAAATCTATGGCATTACACACATCCGCGCTCGTTTTATTTTCGGGTGGTCAAGATTCCACAACCTGCTTGGCTCTGGCATTGAGCAAATACGAACGCGTCGAGACGATTGCGTTTGACTACCGCCAGCGCCACAGTGTGGAGCTGGAAGCACGTTTGCGCGTTTTGGAGCAAATCAAACAGCAGTTTCCACAGTGGGCACGCAAACTGGGCGAAGACCATTTGCTGGATTTGGCCGTGTTGGGGCAAGTGAGTGAAACGTCTTTGACGCGCGATGTTGCATTCAAAATGGAAAGCTCTGGCTTGCCCAACACCTTTGTGCCGGGGCGCAATTTGTTGTTCCTCACATTGGCAGCGGCATTGGCTTATCGACGCGATTTGCAAGTGATGGTGACAGGCGTTTGTGAAACAGATTTTTCAGGTTACCCCGATTGCCGTGACGACACCATGAAAGCCATGCAGTTGGCATTGTCCTTGGGTATGGACAAACGCTTCCTGATTGAAACGCCTTTGATGTGGATTGACAAAGCCGAAACCTGGGAATTGGCGCAATCCATTGGCGGTGAAAAATTGGTGGATTTGATCATTGAGCACACACATACTTGCTACCTTGGTGACAGAACGCACCGACAAGATTGGGGCTATGGTTGTGGTGAATGCCCAGCTTGTGATTTGCGAGCCAAAGGGTTTGCGCGTTGGCGTTCTTCTAAAAAATCTTAGAGCATTTTTGGCCTCTAGCCGGCGTGTTGATTGCCTAGCTTGCTATAATAATAGTAGTATAACGATAGCGTTTCACAGCAAGTGAAAGTTTGCGTCTATTTAATTTCTTGATTCGATATGCCACTGACGACGTGGCCCGATGGCACGTGTACTGCTGCTGAATTCACATGACCGGTTTGGTCATCAAAGAAGAAATCAGGTTCGAATTCGCGCAAAAATTCACCCTTCGCAAGGCCGCCCAAAAACATGGCTTCGTCGACTTCAATGTTCCAATTCATCAGGGTGCGAATGGCGCGTTCATGCGCCGGTGCGCTGCGTGCTGTTACCAGTGCCGTACGCAAACGCATATGCGCTGTGCCCTCTTTTGCAAGCGGTGCATGGCTTCTAACAAGGGTTTGAATGGACCGCCGCTGAGCGGCAAATTGGCTTTGTCCTTCTCGTGCTTTTGAAAGGCAGACAAACCTTCTTTTTGATAAACCTGTTCAGCCTCGTCACTGAAAAGCACGGCATCGCCGTCGAATGCAATACGCACTTCGTTGGGGTGCTCGGTACTGGCGTGGGTGGACAGTGGATAAACTTGCGCAGCCGGTACACCTGCATCAAGCGCAGCACGCACATCGCTTAAATGCGTGGATAAAAACAAATTGGCATGCAGCGGTTTGAGGTAACGCCAGGGTGATTGCCCACGGGTAAAACTGCCACGCAAAATATCCAAACCATAGTGCTGTGCAGATCTGAAAACACGCATGCCAGAGACCGGGTCGTTGCGCGACAAAATCACCACCTCAACGCGCTTCACGTTATCGGTGTTGAAAGCCAATAATTTTTTAACCAGCGAAAAGGCCACTCCGGGTTTGGCAGGTTCGTCCAATTTGGACAATTGCAAATCCATGTAAGCGCGGTCATCACCTTGCTCAAAAACTTCGTTTTCTGATTCAAAGTCAAAGAGAGCTCGCGATGAAATGGCAACAACCAGTTGCCCTTGGAGAGTGGTAGCCATACGCCCGAGTTTACTTGACGCTGGTCGCCATGGTCGCCTTGGTCGCCAAAAGCGAAGCGATCACTTTGGGGTAAATCAGATGCTCTTGCGTCAAGACGCGGGCAGCCAGTGTTTGCTCTGTGTCATCCGGCAATATGGGCACGACAGCTTGCGCCAGAATCGTTCCAGCATCTAATTCAGAACTCACGCGGTGTACGGTTGCCCCCGCAAATTTGCAGGCTGCGTCAATCGCACGTTGGTGGGTATGTAAACCTGTGAAGGCGGGTAACAAAGAGGGGTGAATGTTCAAAATGCGCCCTTCATAATTCGACACAAAAGCAGGTGTCAAGATGCGCATGAAGCCTGCCAGCACAAGCAGTGCGGGCTGGTACGTGTCGATTTGTTGCATCAATTGGGTTTCAAAAGCTTCACGTGATGCATAAGCTTTGTGATCGATGAACAAGCTAGGGATGCTTTGTTCCTTCGCAAAAGCAAGGCCTGCTGCATCTGCCTTGTTGCTGATGACGGCGGCAATTTGTGCGCTAAACTGACTCTTCCAATTTTGCGTTTGCGCAGCTTTTACAATGGCAGCCATATTCGAGCCACCACCTGAAATCAAGATCACGATATTTTTCATTTAACGGATTATCACATTGGAAACCACAACAGATTCAGCCCCAACTGCTTTCGATCATTTAAGCAGCAACAAGCTACCCGTACTGAGTGCAGCACAGGCGCGCGTGCTGGGTACTTTGATGGAAAAAGCGCGCACCGTGCCAGACAGTTACCCTTTAACCTTGAACGCCGTGGTGACGGGCTGCAACCAGAAAAGCAGTCGCAATCCCTATATGGAAATCACTGAAGATGAAGCGCAAACAGCACTGCAAGCGCTGAAGGCTATGTCGGTTCAAGCTGGACAAATGCTGGTGCGCGAAGTCAGTGGCAGTCGCAGCATGCGATACGAACACAACTTTCAACGCTGTTTGGGGGTGCCTGAGCAGTCAGCTGTGATTCTGGGGATTCTGATGTTGCGCGGGCCGCAAACAGCGGGGGAATTGCGTATCAATTCAGATCGGTGGTACAAGTTTGCCGACATTTCTTCAGTAGAAGCGTTTTTAGAAGAGATGCAAAATCGCTCAACCGAAAAGGGCGGAGCTTTGGTGCAAAAATTGCCGCGTGCGCCTGGCGCGCGTGAGCAACGGTGGGCGCATTTGCTGTGTGGTGAAATTGATGTCACTGAATTGGAGACGGTGTACGAAGCGTCTGATTTGGCGAGTACCGAGGGTTCAAAAATACACCAACGCATCAGCGCTTTGGAAGATGAAGTCGCCAGCCTGCGTCAAACCGTTCTTGATTTATGCAAAGACCTCGGATTGACGGCAAAATGAAAAGATTGTCAATTTCTGGCTTGCCATGCCAATCAATGACGGTGACAATGGATGTGAAATTGGAGAACACGCGATGGATTTAGCTTTTACACCAGAAGAACAACAATTTAGAGAAGACGTTCGCACATGGGTGCGCGCCCATTTGCCAGCAGATATTGCGCATAAAGTCAGAAATTCGCTGACCTTGACGCGCGATGACATGCAAAACTGGGCCAAGATTCTGGGTAAAAAAGGTTGGCTGGGTCACGCATGGCCTAAGCAATTTGGTGGCCCCGGTTGGAATGCGATTCAAAAACATTTGTTTGAAGAGGAGTGTGCATTGGCATGTGCACCGCGAATCGTACCATTTGGACCTGTGATGGTCGCACCAGTCATCATGTCGTTTGGCAGTGCCGAACAACAACAAAAGTATTTACCAGGCATTGCCAGTGGCGAAGTGTGGTGGAGCCAAGGATACAGCGAGCCAGGATCGGGTTCGGACTTGGCATCTGTGAAGTGCAAAGCCGAGCGTGTAGGCAATCACTACCTTGTGAATGGTCAAAAAACGTGGACCACGCTGGGTCAATATGGCGAATGGATTTTTTGTTTGGTGCGCACCAGCAACGAAGGCAAACCACAAACCGGCATCAGCTTTTTGTTGATTGACATGAAGAGCAAAGGTGTGAGTGTTCGCCCCATCAAATTATTGGATGGCGAGTGTGAAGTCAATGAAGTGTGGTTTGACAATGTGGAAGTCCCAGTAGAAAACTTAATTGGTGAAGAAAACAAAGGCTGGACTTATGCCAAGCACTTGTTAAGCCATGAACGGACCAACATTGCCGATGTGAACCGTTCCAAGCGCGAGTTGGAAAGACTCAAACGCATTGCCAAGGCCGAGGGCATTTGGGAAGACAACCGTTTCAGAGACGAAATTGCCAAATTGGAAGTCGACGTGATTGCGCTGGAGATGATGGTTCTGCGTGTACTCAGCGCCGAAAAAATCGGGCAAAAACTCGCTGGATGTGGCGGGCCTATTGAAAATTCGTGGCAGTGAAATTCAACAGCGCTATGCTGAACTGATGATGTTGGCCGCAGGGCCGTTTGCTGTTCCGTTGATACGCGAAGCGATGGAAGCGGGTTGGCAAGGCGATCAAATGTTTACCGGCAACGCTGGTTTTCCAGGCAGCGCAGCGCACTGTGCACCACTTGCCAGCACGTACTTCAACCTGCGTAAAACAACCATTTATGGCGGCTCGAACGAAGTGCAGCGCAACATCATTGCGCAAACTGTGCTGGGTTAAGAGCGTTAAGTGCGGTCTTCAAACTGAGAATAAGTGGCTAATCGCCAAAACAATTTTAAAAAGGTCAAAGTAAATGAATTTTGATTTCACAGATGAACAAGAACAGTTGCGCGATGCTGTGCGCAAATGGGTTGATAAAAGCTACACCTTTGAAAGACGTCGTGGCATTGAAGCTGCCGGCGGGTTTTCCAAAGAGGCATTTGAGGAGTTGAACGCCTTGGGTTTGGGCGGCCTCATCATTGATGAAGCCTTTGATGGACTGGGTATGGGGCCGGTTGAAGCGATGGTTGTCATGGAAGAGTTGGGGCGCGGCATTGTGTTAGAACCCTATACGCAAACCTTGATTGCCAGCGGCATCTTGACGAATTATGCGTCTGATGACATCAAAAAAGAATGGCTGCCCAAGATAGCCAGCTCTGAAGCTTTTGTGGTGCTGGCCTATCAAGAGCGATCTGCGCGTTATCGTCTCGAACAATGTGCGGCTCAAGCATCAAAATCGACTGCAACCGGCGGTTCATATGCCTTGAATGCTATAAAAAGCGTAGTACCAGCGGGTGACCAAGCCAGCGCTTGGATTGTGCCAGCGATATTAGATGGACACATGGCATTGTTCTTGGTGGACAGCGATGCAAAGGGTGTAAATGTAGTGGCCTATAGCACACAAAATGGCGGCCGTGCAGCCGAGTTGAGCATGACCAACACGCCGGCCGTTTTGTTAACCAAAGACGGATTGTCGGCGCTTGAATGGGGTGTTGACATCGGTATAGCGGCAACTTGTGCTGAAGCTGTGGGTGCAATGGATAAATTTGTAGCGCTCACAGTTGAATACATGAACACACGCAAGCAGTTCGGTGTCAACATCAGTAGTTTCCAGGCGCTAAGGCATCGGATGGCGGATGTCAAAATGCAGTTAGAACTGGCCAGATCAATGAGCTACTACGCCACTTTGAAAGTGAATGCACCAGCTGCTGAACGCCGTGCGGCGATGGCAAGAGCCAAATACCAATTGGGTTTGTCCATGCGATTTGTAGGGCAACAAGCTGTGCAATTGCATGGCGGAATTGGGGTGACAGATGAGTATGCAGGCAGCCACTACTTTAAGCATTTAACCCAATTGGAAATGACTTTTGGCGACACCTTGCACCATCTGGCACTGGTTTCCAACAACATGCAAGAAACAGCCGGTGTGTTTGCTTAGTTGCAAACGAAAATTAAGTCTTTTTGCGTGTGGGTGGCAAGGTAAACGATTCGAAATCGATGAGATTGTCTTTTTTTGACGAGGCCGAGGCTGGCTTCGCAAAAGTATCACTCACTTGCGCTTCAGCTTCTTTCAACAAAACATCCGCTTGTTTCTCGGCTTTTGGGTTGTGAAGCGGTGATTTTTTAAAGAGCAAATCGACATCAATTGGATCTGTACGAGGCGCAGCAACTGGTGTGCTGGGCTGTGCGAGAGTTGTGTTTTCTATTGAACTTGAGCTGCGATCAGTTGAGACGCTTTCATCTGCTCTAGACTGCTCATTGCTGCTTGTTGCTTGAATTTTTTTCTTCGACGTGGCGCGCGGTTTGCGTGGTTTTGGAGCAGTTGGTGGCGATTTTTCTGCTCGTGGCTTGGAAAGCCTTGTCCGCGAATTTGCGGTAGCTTCGTGTTTTTTGATGACAAGAGGAGCTGTTTCTACAAATTCTTCTTCTGGACTATTTGGATCATCACCCTCAATGGTTTGTTGTGACAAAGGCAATGGTGGCATAGCTCTGGCCTCTTCGCCCAGCCATGCATAGCCCGCTTGACTGGCTTTTCGATTTTTAAACCACAGCCATGCGACAGCAACGAGTGCCAATGCGAGCAAAGCGCCTAAAGCATAAACCAATGAGTTTGTATATGTGTGCTGCTCTGCCACTCGCAATTTCGCACTCAAATCTAAATTGTTTTGGTTTTGGGCAGCCAGCTGTACGGTCGTATCTTGCAACTTCATGGCATCAGCGGCCAGATCTTCGGTCTTGGCATTGAGGGCATGCCAAATGGCTCGGGCCTGTGCCATAGATTGCGCATGTTCGAGGGTTTCTTCTGCATCGCTGGATTTGCTGGATGCCAGCAAATCTGTGGTGAGCTTCAGAATGATTTGATTTTCAGCTAATAGCGGCGCATTTTCTAATATCAGGCGTGGAGAGCCATTAGTTTTGGCTGTGCTGGGCTGTAATTCTTTGGCGCTTTTCAAATTGCTTTGGAGCGGGACTTTCTTCGATGCGAAGGGCCTTTTCGCTATTGCCATATTGACCACTTCGGTAGGCGCAGTTAGTTTGCGCTGACTCGCTGAACCGATTGTTGCACGCGTAGTTTGTGTGCCAGTCGTTTGGACATCCGGGCTTTGAGTCAAAGTCCGCTTAACAGTTTCGGCCTCTTTGATACCAACTGTAGTTACAGCACCTGCGGTATCTGCATTTCTGATGTTTGGTGTAAGATTGGACGAGAACTCGGTCAAAAACTCATACGTGCGCATGATTTTTGGACCACATGTGTTGTGAAGAACCAATTTGGCCCATGGTTCTGTGACCGAAGTCGTCGATCTAACTCGCACCACATAATGAAGTGGCTTATCGGTTGGCTTGACATCGATTTCCAAACGATTCATGTCAAATCGGTTGCCGCCTTGGTAAACCTCTGCCGCAAAACACGTTGTCACATCTTCTGGTATTGTGTCAAATTGTGCTGGAATTGTTACATCCAAGACCCTGTCAAAGACAATGCTGGTGTTGAAATGTGATCCGAGCGATGCCGTCAAACTACTCGTACTGATTAGTAATAAGGTAAGCGCAATCGATACCCGCTTGTTGCTCGATTTCATATGGACACAATTGTAATCCGCTAAACTGAATTAAGCCAAAATACCAAATACAGCTGGCAAGGATATGGGCAGTTCAGCGTGATTTTGACGCCACAAAGCAACCTTTTTGCTGCAGGTCGTAGCCTCATTCAATGTCAGCCCCAAACTTAAAGACAAATGTGTTTGGGGATTCAAGTTTTGCAACAAGACCTTTAACAAAGCCGCATTGCGGTAGGGTGTCTCAATAAAAAGCTGCGTTTGGTGTGTTTGGCGTGAAAGGGTTTCGAGCTCTTTGATGCGTTTGCTGCGTGGTTCTGCGTCTTGCGGCAGGTAGCCTATAAAAGCGAAATTTTGACCATTGAGTCCGCTGGCTGCCAGCGCAAGCATGAGCGATATGGGACCTACCAGCGGTATGACGTCAATTCCCAGTGTATGCGCAGCTCGCACAACCGATGAACCAGGGTCTGCAATAGCAGGCATCCCGGCTTCTGAAATCAAACCAATATCAGACCCAGCCTTGGCTGATTGGAGCAATGGCTTGGCATCAAAGCCTTCGCCTAAAGACCCGGCATGGTCACCTTTTTTATGTACTTCTCTTGGCAATTCTTGAATGCTGAGTGACTGCAAAGGCTGGCTCAATGGGCAGATGTCGTTCACTCGTTTGAGAAATGCGCGTGTCGTTTTGGCATTCTCACAAACCCAATGCTGAATGTTGGCAGCTGTTTGCAATGTGGCCATTGGCAATGAGTCCGTGATGTTTTGCTGCACATCGCAACCAAAATCAAGCGGTGCAGGCACTAAAAATAGACGCCCTTTTTGGGTTGCAGTCATAGAATTTTTACGCCTGCAGCGCGCAATAGATTGCAGGTCCGTATCAGTGGCAATCCAACCAAGGCAGTGGGGTCGTCGTTGGCTATGCTCTCTAACAATGCAATACCCAGTCCTTCGCTTTTAGCGCTACCGGCGCAGTCATACGGCTTCTCTGCGTGCAAATACGCTGCAATTTCTGCATCGCTGAGCACACGAAATTGGACGCGCACACTGGCTAAATCAGCTTGTTCAAATCCGGAGTCAAGACAAACTACGGCCAAAGCAGTTTGAAAAACTATTGTTTGACCACTCATTTGGCGCAGTTGCACCATAGCGCGCTCAAAATTGCCCGGTTTCCCAAGGCTCATGCCATTCAGGTCTGCAACTTGGTCCGAGCCTATGACGACCGCATTGGGATTTTTTTCAGCCACAGCTTTGGCTTTGGCCAATGCCAGACGTTGTGCCAGCTGCAATGGTCTTTCACCGGTATGAGGTGTTTCATCCACCTCGGGCGACTGGACGCTAAAAGGAATTCTTAATCGCGACAAGAGTTCGCGGCGATAGGGTGATGTGGATCCTAAAATTAAAGATCTGGTTTGCATAGATAAAGGAGGATGTAGATGACACTATTTTCGCATTGGCAAGTACACTTGCGGGACAATAAAGCTTAGACAAATTGAAAATAAAGTTGAATTAAATGCTGAAATACATGATATGCCTATGAAAGATGTGAGTTTAAATTTTCGTGCCGACCGCTTGGATGTTGCTGGATTAGCGCGTGTAGGTGGCATCATCAAAGGCAAAACTGCGCTACAAAAATACGAGCGTTTGATGCAGGATTCTTGCCGTCAGGAGGCAGATTTGGGTGATGAATTTGCAGTGAATTGGCAAGCAAAAGGTGAACTCAGGAACATGGCCGGTAACACAGCGCAAACATGGCTGCATTTGCAAGCAGATGCCAAAATCCCTCAAATTTGTCAGCGGTGCTTGGCTGAGGTGGACACAAAGCTAGACGTTGATCGCTCGTACCGCTTTGTTGCAGACGAGGCCACAGCATCGGCTTTGGATGATTCGTGTGAGGAAGATTTGCTGGTCTTATCTCGAGAATTTAATCTTTCAGAACTGATTGAGGACGAATTGTTGATGGCATTGCCCTTGGTACCTATGCATGAAATTTGCCCAGAGCAACCCAAAATGGCGGTCATCGATGCAGACTTTGAGCAACAATTGCAGGAAAAACCCAATCCATTTGCCGCACTTGAGGCGCTTAAAAGTAAAAAACAGCCATAAAACCAGCTTTGCGCTATAATGGAAGGCTTCACGCTTTTTTAGCGTGCGTTCGCATTTAAGTTCAGTATTGAAAACAAGGAGCCATCATGGCTGTTCAACAAAACAAGAAATCACCGTCAAAGCGCGGTATGCACCGTTCGCACAATGCGCTTAACGTGCCAGGTATTGCTGTAGAGCCAACCACTGGCGAAACGCATTTGCGTCACCACATCAGCCCTAATGGCTTTTACCGTGGCCGCCAAGTGCTCAAAAACAAAGCGGATACTGCTGAATAAATTCAGCCAAAGTCTAGGCGAGCTGTCCGAGCTTGCTGCAAGGCGAGAAAAGCTAAAAGCATAAGCTAAATGATCACGCTCGCCGTAGATTGCATGGGAGGCGACCACGGCCCAGCCGTGACATTGGTGGCTTGCCGTCAATTCTTAGACAAACATCATGATGCACATTTACTGATGGTGGGTTTGCCATCAGCTTTGAATGGGTTCACGCATCCACGCGCAACTGTTGTTGCTGCAACTGAAGTCGTCGGAATGGATGACCCCCTTGAAGTAGCATTGCGCAAGAAAAAAGACTCTTCACTGCGTGTTGCTGTCAATCAAG
Organism: Candidatus Aalborgiella aggregata; assembly: GCA_016705065.1. Lineage (GTDB taxonomy): Bacteria > Pseudomonadota > Gammaproteobacteria > Burkholderiales > Burkholderiaceae_C > Aalborgiella > Aalborgiella aggregata. Next base: position 580,816 of record JADIYY010000003.1, read on the forward strand.
TTAAAACAGGTGCAGCACAAGCGGCGGTATCAGCTGGCAACACTGGCGCATTGATGGCGGTCGCGCGTTATGTGTTGAAAACCATGCACGATATTGACAGGCCGGCCATTGCAGGTTGGATTCCCAATGCCAAAGGCGAAGCGACTTTGGTCCTTGATTTGGGTGCCAATGTCGATTGCACGCCTGAGCATTTATTGCAATTTGCGGTGATGGGTTCGGCTTTGGTTTCCGCATTGAAGGAAAATGAAAGCCCCAGTATCGGCTTGCTGAATATCGGCGAAGAAGCCATTAAAGGCAGTGAAGTAATCAAGCGAGCAGGAGAGTTGCTGAAATCAGCGTCCGAGGCGGGTGAATTCAATTTCTATGGCAATGTTGAGGGCAACGATATCTTCAAGGGCACAGTTGATATTGTGGTCTGCGATGGTTTTGTCGGCAACGTAGCTTTGAAAACGGCCGAAGGTTTGGCGAGCATGTTTGCTAACTTTTTAAAAGCCGAATTTTCGCGCAATGTATTTACCAAAATTGCGGCTGTATGCGCGTATACAGTCATCAAAGCATTTAAAAGCAGGTTTGATCACCGCCGGCACAACGGTGCAGCATTACTGGGTTTGCGTGGATTGGTTTTCAAAAGCCATGGATCGGCCGATGCGTTTGCATTTGAGCATGCTTTGAATCGGGCTTACGATGCAGCTGCGCATCAATTGCTTGACCGTGTTGACAAACGCATCACGCATGTTGCCTCGTTGCTGCACATGACTTCCACAAGCGCTGAAAGTTAGCCGTTTTGGATTGATGGTTGGTAGACAATAGGTTTGGCATAATCAACGGTATGAATCTTGGTCAACCATCTATAGTGAATCAAACCACCAAACCGTCGCAGCAGCGTTACGCACGCATCACAGGCACTGGCAGCTATTTGCCCCCTAAGCGCTTGACGAATGCAGATTTGGTTACTGAATTGGCCGCACAAGGCATTGAAACCAGTGATGACTGGATTGTCGAACGCACTGGCATTCATGCACGGCACTTTGCTGAAGCAGGTGTGATGACCAGCGATTTGGCGTTGATAGCGGCGCAAAATGCGATGCAGGCAGCAAAAGTAGATGCATCAGAGATTGACCTCATCATCGTTGCAACGTCAACGCCCGATATGGTTTTTCCTTCTACAGCATGTTTGCTTCAACACAAATTGGGCATCGCGGGTGGCGCAGCTTTTGATGTTCAGGCGGTTTGCTCGGGATTTATCTATGCTTTATCGATTGCCGATGCCATGATTCAATCAGGCGCTGCCACAAAAGCCTTGGTGGTTGGCGCTGAAACGTTCTCAAAAATATTGGATTTCAAAGATCGCACCACTTGCGTGCTGTTTGGCGATGGCGCCGGTGCAGTGGTGCTGGAAGCATCTGACACACCAGGAATTTTGGCAACAGATTTGCAAGCAGACGGTCAGCATGCATCAATATTGTGTGTGCCAGGCAATGTGGCTGGCGGGGCTATAGCAGGCTCGGCCTTTCTGACCATGGACGGGCAAGCAGTTTTCAAGCTGGCTGTTGGTGTATTGGCAGAAACAGCCAGAACCACTTTGGCAAAAGCAGGCAAGACCGAGGCTGATATTGATTGGTTGATTCCACATCAAGCCAATATTCGCATCATGACCAGCACGGCTAAGAAGCTGAAGCTTCCAATGGATAAAGTGATTGTGACGGTGGACCAACATGGCAATACTTCAGCGGCTTCCATACCCTTGGCTTTAGACACGGCAGTGCGCAATGGAAAAATTAACAAAGGGCAAACCATTCTGATGGAAGGCGTGGGCGGAGGATTTACTTGGGGTTCTGTGCTCTTTGAATATTGATGGTAACGCGATTTCCAAATCACACGCTCGTTAATGCTATGAATTTAATAGCATTGTAGGCAATAAACACGCCGGATACTGGCCAATTTCTCATAAATTTTTGGACAAACTCAATTTTTAACATGAAACCATTTGCATTTGTATTCCCAGGTCAAGGTTCTCAATCTGTTGGTATGTTGGATGCATGGGGTGACCATGCGGTGGTGGCGCAGACTTTAAAAGAGGCTTCAGATGCGCTTGGCGAAGATCTGGCGAATCTGATTAAAAACGGACCCAAAGAGGCTTTGGCACTCACCACCAATACGCAACCCGTGATGTTGGTGGCAGCGATTGCAGCATACCGTGTTTGGATGGCCGAAGTGGGCATCGCACCTGCGGTAGTGGCTGGTCACTCCTTGGGTGAATACACGGCCTTGGTGGCATCAGGTGCATTGACATTGACACAAGCCGTGCCATTGGTGCGGCTACGGGCGCAAGCCATGCAAGACGCTGTACCGGTTGGGCAGGGAGCCATGGCAGCGGTTTTGGGTTTGGATGCCGCCAAAGTTTCCGCGGTTTGCCAGACTATTTCAGCCGATTTCGCGTCTAAGGGTTCATCGGAATCCGTGCAAGCTGCGAACTTCAATGACCCTGGTCAAACGGTGATTTCGGGCAGCAAAGCAGCAGTGGATTTGGCTTGTGAGCAAGTGAAAGCAGCGGGTGCCAAGCGCGCCTTGATTTTGCCAGTTTCAGCCCCCTTTCATTCTTCATTGATGTTGCCAGCGGCGGTGAAATTGAAAGAAGCTTTGAAATCGGTCGTGCTGGCTGCGCCGCAAATTCCTGTTTTGAACAACATTGATGTGAGCGTTCAATCAGACGAGGCTGCCATTAAAGATGCGCTTTATCGCCAAGCATTTGGCCCAGTACGCTGGGTTGAAACGGTTTTGGCCATGAAGGCACGTGGCATTTCCAATATTGTTGAGTGCGGTCCTGGCAAGGTACTGGCTGGCATGGTCAAACGCATCGATGCAGAGTTAACGGGCACGGCATTGTTTGACCCTGCAAGTTTGGCCGATGTCAAAGCGGTGTTGCAGAATTAAAATCGGTTGCCTGAAAAATCAAAAGGAATACAAGCATGTCAGATACCTCAACACAAGCACAGCAAGTCGCACTGGTAACAGGCGCATCGCGCGGCATTGGCGCAGCGATTGCACTCACATTGGCACAACAAGGCTACAAAGTCATTGGTACAGCAACGACCGATGAGGGAGCTGAACGCATAAGCAAAGCTTTGTCGGCTTTCACGGGCTGTGCTGGCAAAAACCTCAACGTCAATGATGCCGCTGCAGCTGAAGCCTTGATTGACGCTATTACCAAAGAGCACGGTGGTTTGCATGTTTTGGTGAACAATGCAGGCATTACCCGCGATACCTTGGCCATGCGCATGAAGGATGAAGATTGGGATGCCGTCTTAGAAACCAATCTCAAGGCTGTGTTTCGCATGTCACGTGCGGTGATTCGTCCCATGATGAAGCAGCGCTATGGTCGAATTATCAGCATTACATCAGTGGTGGGAGCATCAGGCAATGCGGGTCAAGCTAACTACGCGGCAGCCAAAGCCGGCGTTGCCGGTATGACGCGGGCTTTGGCTCGTGAGTTGGGTAGCCGTAACATCACCGTTAATTGTGTGGCACCCGGATTCATTGAAACAGACATGACGGCGAGTTTGCCTGAAGACCAACAAAAAGCATTGCTGAGCCAAATACCTTTGGGCCATTTGGGCAAACCATCGGACATCGCGCACGCCGTGGCCTATTTGGCATCAGCCAACGCAGCCTATGTGACTGGCCAAGAACTGCATGTCAATGGTGGCATGCACATGGCGTAATCTACGCTAAAATACACTTTTTTCACAACCCTAGAGGGAATCCATGAGCGATATCGAAGCACGCGTTAAAAAAATCATTGCTGAACAACTCGGCGTAGAAGAAGCACAAGTCACACCTGAAAAAGCATTCATTGCTGACTTGGGCGCAGATTCATTGGACACTGTTGAGCTGGTAATGGCTTTGGAAGACGAGTTTGGCATTGAAATCCCTGACGAAGAAGCCGAAAAAATCACGACAGTCAAAAACGCAATTGACTACGCTGTAGCACATCCAAAAGCGTAATTCAAAGCGCAGAGTGACTAATGGCGCGTAGACGAGTCGTCGTTACTGGCTTGGGCTGTGTTTCCCCTGTGGGCAACACAGTGGAAGCGTCATGGGAAGCGCTGCTTGCTGGGCGTTCAGGCATTGCGGCTATCACGCAAATTGACCCCAGTGCTTTTTCTACCCGCATTGCAGGTGAAGTCAAAGGCTTTCATGTCGAGGACTACATTCCTGAGAAAGAAGCGCGTCACATGGGGCGCTTTATTCATTTGGGAATGGCAGCAGCTTGCCAAGCTGTAGCTGATGCAGGTCTGCGAACAGGTGATGCGCTGAGTGAAGATGAGGCAGCACGTATCGGTTGCAACATCGGCTCTGGTATTGGTGGATTGCCCACCATCGAGCAAACGCACGTTGAGTTTCTTAACCGGGGTCCAAGACGAATTTCTCCATTTTTTATCCCAACCACCATCATCAACATGATTTCTGGTCATGTTTCGATTAAGTTTGGATTCAAAGGGCCGAATATTGCCATCGTCACAGCATGCACAACTGGATTGCATTCCATTGGCTCTTCAGCTCGCATGATTGAGTATGGCGACTGCGATGTCATGGTCACAGGTGGTGCAGAAGCGACGATTTCATCGCTTGGCTTAGGTGGCTTTGCTGCCACGCGCGCACTCAGTGCGCGCAACGATGACCCCACCACAGCTTCGCGTCCATGGGACAAAGACCGAGATGGTTTTGTTCTGGGTGAAGGTGCTGGTGTACTGGTGTTGGAAGAATACGAACACGCCAAAGCGCGCGGTGCAAAAATTTACGCTGAATTGGCTGGTTTTGGGATGAGTGGAGACGCTTACCACATCACTGCGCCGAATGTGGATGGACCCCGACGTTCGATGCTCAATGCCTTGAATAATGCTGGCATCAACCCCGACCAAGTTGATTACATCAATGCGCATGGCACATCGACACCGTTGGGAGATCTCAACGAAACGAATGCGATCAAAGCCGCTTTGGGTGACGCGGCTAAGAAAACAGTTGTCAACTCCACCAAGTCCATGACTGGACATTTATTGGGTGGTGCGGGTGGTATTGAAAGTGTTTTCAGCGTGCTGGCACTACACCATCAAAAAAGCCCGCCCACTATCAATATTTTCAACCAAGATCCTGAGTGCGATTTGGATTATTGCGCCAACACCGCACGCGATATGAAGATAGATGTAGCCGTGAAAAACAACTTCGGCTTTGGCGGCACCAATGGCACTTTGGTATTTAAGCGCCTGAGTTAAATCGTCACTAAACAAACTGTGAACGATTCTGCGTCCGAATCAGCGCCCAATCCAAATAAGATAGATAGTCCCGATAGCGATGCCATGCTGGTTGAGCGTACCTTGGCTGGCGACAGCCGAGCTTACGAATTGTTGGTCATTAAATACCAGCGTCGTATACAACGCTTAATCGGCCGCATGGTACGTGATGTCGATTTGATAGAAGACATTGCCCAAGAGACATTTTTGCGGGCTTACCGTGCCTTGCCAAAATTTCGGGGCGAAGCACAGTTTTACACCTGGTTGTACCGCATCGCTGTCAACACTTCCAAAAAATTCTTGCTTGAACTCAAACGCGACCCGACTTTTGTAGCCAATGTTTCTGGTAATTCAGACGATGACGATGAAACTTTCTATACAAAAAATGAACCAACAAGCAATGAAACCCCAGAGACCATGCTGGCCGCGAAAGAGGTTGCTGAAGCCGTTAACAATGCGATGTTGGCGTTGCCAGACGATTTGCGACAAGCACTGGTTTTGCGTGAAATAGAGGGATTAAGTTACGAAGAAATAGCGCTCATGATGGCTTGTCCGATTGGAACTGTACGTTCAAGAATTTTCAGGGCGCGCGATGCAATTTCGCTCAAAGTTGGGCCATTGCTGGAACATCAAACAGGTAAGAGGTGGTAGAGAAAATGAATAAACCGCACAACACAAACAGCTATAGTGACAACGATTTCCAGGCTGATCAAACAGCATTGAATGAACAGCAATTGCAACAAATCAACGATTTGGCTGATGGGCAATTACATGGCGAGGGTTTTGCAAATGCCATGTCTTTGCTGAACAACTCCAGCTATGCGCGTGCCGTTTGGCACAGACTGCATGTGGTGGGTGATGTGCTGCGATCCAACGAGCTGGCAAATTGCCAAAGTGATTCAGATTTTATTCAGAGAATGAAATTATCCCTGCAACAGGAGCCTGCGATCCAGCCCATATCCGTCATCACGGTGCAAACAAAAAATATCGCTTCAAGTGCCAATGACGCTATTTTCATCTGGAAATCGGTGGCTGGGTTGGCATCGCTGATGGGGGTGATAGCGGTGAGTTGGAGTCTGTTCAACGGCACAATCAATGGCGGAGCAGTTGCCAGCGGTGAGATGGCCAGCGCGACTGCGCCAGCAAATCAAGTACCTATGGCAGTGGTGGCATCCGACACGGCTGTGGCAGGCGCGTCGAACGGGCGTGGTGAAATGCTACGTGATGCGCAACTGGATGCCATGATTGCCGCTCACAAACAATTGGGTGGTTACTCTGCTTTGCAAGCACCGTCGGGGTTTTTGCGCCATGCGACATTTGACAAAAATCGGCCTTAATTCCGACTCCAAAATTTTTGAAGCAGCTAACTTCGACGCAAGATCAATGTCAAAACTCCTTAGTAAAATACGATTAAAACTGGCTTTGTCCGGCGTTTTAATTGCCTCTATTGCTATGAATTCAATAGCAATTGAAGTTCCCAAACCGGTGGACGCGCCAAGCCAATCCACTGCGCCTGACATTGATGCTTGGTTGTTGCGCGTGCATGAAGCATCAAAGCGACGCAATTATGCTGGCACGTTTGTGGTGTCGGCCAATGGTGAAATTGCGAGCTCTAGAATTTGGCAAGTTTGCGATGGTCAAACACAGTTACAGCGCATCGAAAAACTGACGGGTGAATCACAAATTACTTACAGACGCAACAATGAAGTCGTCACTTTTTACCCCAACCGCAAAGTGGTGCAAATCGAAAGCAGCGACGCCTTGGGTGCATACCCAGATTTACTCAAAACCATACCGAAGACTATCTCAGAATATTACCAATTCACACGCGTAGGCGCACAGCGCATTGCGGGTGTTGATACCAATATTGCCGAGATCAAAGCCAAAGATCCATACCGCTTCAGCTACCGCGTTTGGACAGCGAAAGACAGTGGTTTGGTGGTCAAAATGCAAACTTTGGATGCGCAAGCGCGCGTGCTTGAGGAGTCTGTTTTCTCTGAACTGGACTTGAATGCGCCTATTCAAATGGATCAACTGTTGAAACAGATGCAACAGACAGATGGATTCAAAAAGGAATATGTGACCTTGGTCAAGACCACGCCTGAAGCACAAGGTTGGATGATCAAAGAGGGAGCGCCTCTTGGTTTTGCCGCCACCGCTTGTTATCAGCGGAGTAATCAAGGCGCAAATAAAACTAAGTTTTGGCAAAAACTTTTCAAAACACATGGCAGTACCATGCAGTGGCAATTTTCTGATGGATTGGCTAACGTATCGCTATTTATTGGCCATTACGACGTCAAAGATGGTTTAACTGACAGTCGCCATTCAGCTGGTGCGACACAAATATTGCGCAAGCGCTTAGATCGTTTTTGGCTTACTTTGGTTGGCGACGTACCGCAAGTCACCTTGGAACTTTTTGCACAAAAATTGCAACGAAAATCAGATTAAATTCCGTTCTCTAAATTTTTACCGTTATTGATCTCAGTGAGGAAGATACAAAATGAACATCGCAAATTTTGACCGTTTTGTTGGCAATGGCTTTTTGCATAGAATTTTTAGCGCAAGCTGTATCAGTATTTTGAGCGCTTCTTTAGCATTGTCAGCCACGTCTGTCGCTGCCAGAGGGTTACCCGATTTCACAGAATTGGTCGAGCAAGTTGGCCCCTCAGTTGTGAACATCAGAACCATCGAGAAGACCAGTTCACGCTCTCGATTGGGAGAGTTGGGCGGCGACAGCGATGAGGACATGCAAGAGCTGTTGCGTCGCTTTTTTGGCGAACGCGGTCTGCCGCAACCCAAGGCTGATCCAAAGGATCCGAAAGCACCGAAAAACGGCAAACCTCAAACAGAACCGAAACAAGAACGGCAGCGTGGTGTGGGTTCTGGGTTTGTGCTCAGTTCAGACGGCTTTGTCATGACCAACGCCCATGTGGTTGAGGGTGCAGATGAAGTCCTAGTGACTTTGACTGATAAGCGTGAGTTCAAAGCCAAAATCATAGGCGCTGATAAACGGTCTGATGTTGCGGTAATCAAGATAGAAGCCAGTGGATTATCGGCCGTCAAAATAGGCGATGTGAGTAAGCTTAAAGTAGGTGAATGGGTGATGGCAATAGGATCGCCATTTGGGCTGGAAAACACAGTGACAGCGGGCATCGTGAGCGCCAAGCAACGCGATACAGGTGAATTGCTCCCATTGATACAAACGGATGTCGCCATTAATCCTGGCAATTCGGGCGGACCACTAATTAACATGCGTGGCGAAGTTGTCGGTATCAATAGCCAGATTTATTCCAGATCAGGTGGTTTCCAAGGGATTTCATTTGCAATTCCTATGGACGAAGCCATCAGAGTCAGTAACCAACTGCGAAGCAGCGGCAGGGTGGCGCGCGGCCGCATTGGCGTTCAAATTGAAACTGTCAACAAAGATGTCGCTGATGCCATAGGTTTGGCAAAGACGCAAGGCGCTTTGGTGCGTGGCGTTGAAGCGGGCGGGCCAGCAGCATTGGCTGGCGTGGAGGCTGGTGATGTGATATTGAAGTTTGGCGCTGTGACAATTGAAAAATCCAGTGACCTTCCGCGCATTGTTGGCAATACCAAGCCAGGCAGCAAAAGCACAATCACGGTCTTTAGAAGGGGCAATACAAAGGAATTCCCAATTTCATTGATTGATTTTGAAGATGAGAAAGTTGCGAAAGCTGCAAGTTCATCGAAAACTGAAAAGTCCAAATCTGGCACAGGTGCGCAGGCACTTGGATTGGTAATAAATGATTTGTCTGAATCGCAAAAGAAGGAAATGAAAATTAAAAATGGTGTTGTCGTTGAAGGTGCAGCCGAGCAAGCTGCGCGAGCTGGTCTGCGCGAAAACGATGTGATTGTTTCAATCGCCGGTAATGAAATAGCTAATGTGAAAGAGTTTGAGGCCGTTTTGGGCAAAGCTGATAAATCGAAATCAATCAGCCTGATGTACAAAAGGGGCGATTGGATGCAATTCACTTTGATCAAGCCCACCAAATAAATTTAACCAAAACCTAAGCAGATTTGCTTTTGGCCTGCAACGGGGTGCAGAAAATATTTTTTTTTGGATTTTTACAATTGTTTATAAGTAAGTGCATGCTAACATTTTGACGGGTTTTAACCTTCAATTTGGTAGAATCAAACCAGTAAAATTGCCAAAATTGGCGAATTTGTAATGTTTTTTGTAATTTGTGCAAGAAATTCGTGACCGCGAGTCGAACATCCACAATTCGTCCACAAGTTGACCTGTGACTTATACAAGACAAACTGAATAAGCTGTGCATAACTTTCCGTTGCATGTCCGCAACAACACTGTAACTAAAAATTATGGTCTTCACAGAAGGTATTTTTTGCCTACAATGAAGTCCCAACTATCGCAGTTGCCATGCTTGTTGGTTTGTCGGGCGCGTCACAAAATGACGCGCCCTTTTTTATGCATGAAAAATATATTTTGTATTCGCGACCTTTTAATTCAACCACTTAAAGCTTCTCATTGATGAATCACATCAGAAATTTTTCTATCATTGCACACATCGATCATGGCAAATCTACTTTGGCAGATCGATTGATACAACGCTGCGGCGGACTGGAAGTTCGTGAAATGACAGCGCAGGTACTCGACTCGATGGACATTGAGAAAGAGCGTGGGATAACTATCAAAGCACAGACCGCAGCATTGCACTACAAGGCTAAAGATGGCCAGGTATACAACCTTAACTTGATTGATACGCCTGGTCATGTTGACTTTTCATATGAAGTGTCTCGCTCATTAAGTGCTTGTGAAGGTGCTTTGCTGGTGGTGGATGCCAGTCAAGGTGTTGAAGCGCAAACTGTAGCGAACTGCTATACCGCATTGGACCTGGGTGTAGAGGTGATACCCGTATTGAACAAAATGGATTTACCAAATGCAGATCCTGAAGGTGCACGCAAAGAAATTGAAGACGTGATTGGCATTGATGCGTCAGACGCCATATCATGCTCCGCTAAAACAGGCTTGGGTATTGATGACATTTTGGAAATGGTTGTTTCCAAAGTGCCTTCTCCACGGGGCAATCCAGATGCGCCATTGCGCGCCATGATCATTGACAGCTGGTTTGACAGTTACGTTGGCGTCGTCATGTTGGTGAGGGTTGTTGATGGTCGCTTGGCTAAAAACGACCGCATCAAAATGATGGCCACAGGTGCTACATACAACGCAGACAAAGTTGGCGTATTCACGCCTACAGATAAAGAACGTCCCGCTTTAGAAACTGGCGAAGTAGGTTACATCATTGCAGGCATTAAAGAACTGCAAGCTGCTAAAGTAGGCGATACCGTCACACAAATCAAAATGGGTTCTGGCGGTGCATCTGCCACAGCCACAGAGGCGCTACCCGGCTTTAAAGAAATTCAGCCACAGGTGTTTGCAGGTTTGTACCCAACGGAAGCAAATCAATACGAAGGTTTGCGCGACAGTCTTGAGAAGCTGAAGTTGAATGATGCCTCCTTGCAATATGAGCCTGAGGTGAGCCAAGCATTGGGATTCGGCTTCCGTTGTGGATTCTTGGGTTTGTTGCACATGGAGATTGTGCAAGAGCGCTTGGAGCGAGAGTTTGATCAAGACTTGATTACGACCGCCCCAAGCGTTGTCTACGAAGTGGTGACGGCAGACGGTGTTGTGACAATGGTTGAAAACCCAGCCAAAATGCCTGAACAAGGGCGCATGACTGAAATACGGGAGCCTATCGTCACGGTTCACTTGTACATGCCCCAAGAATATGTGGGATCTGTCATGACATTGGCCAATCAAAAGCGTGGCATTCAATTGGACATGACCTATGCCGGGCGTCAAGTTAAGCTGACTTATGAAATACCTTTGGGTGAGATTGTGCTGGATTTTTTTGACAAATTGAAATCAGTCAGCCGTGGTTATGCATCGATGGACTATGAGTTCAAAGAGTTCAGAGCGGCTGACGTTGTCAAGGTTGACATTTTGTTAAACGGTGAAAAAGTTGATGCTCTGTCAATCATTGTGCATCGCTCGCAAGCGCAATACAGAGGGCGTGCAGTCGTCGCTAAAATGAGGGAAATTATTTCCCGCCAGCAGTTTGATGTTGCCATTCAGGCAGCAATTGGGGCAACCATCATTGCGCGAGAATCGCTCAAAGCATTGCGCAAAAACGTCATTGCAAAATGTTATGGTGGTGACGTATCACGCAAACGTAAACTTTTGGAAAAGCAAAAAGCAGGTAAAAAACGCATGAAACAAATCGGATCCGTCGAAGTACCACAAGAAGCTTTCCTGGCCATCTTACAGGTGCAAGATTAATGCAAGTTCTAACTTCAATTATTCTGGCGGCTTTTGCCGCATACGCTGGCACCTGGTATTTTGGTTTCCATGAAGGCAATTTTCCATTGCTGCTCTTGATTGCTGTTGTGGTCACCGGTTGTTATTGGTTGGCTGAGCGGTTTTACTTTTTGCCACAGCGTGAAAAAGCGGCCGAAGAGTTAGAAAAAGCCAGCAATGTGCGCATGGCTGAATTGACCAAGTTGGGAATAGACAGAGTAGATGGCGATATAGCGAACATTGCCAGTGCCAAAGAGAAATTGCGTGCGCAACCATGGTGGTTAGATTGGACTGCTGGACTGTTTCCAGTCATTTTGATTGTGTTCTTGTTGCGATCGTTTTTGTTTGAGCCATTTAAGATACCCACTGGCTCAATGATTCCCACATTGTTAGTTGGCGATTTGATATTGGTGAACAAATACCATTACGGCTTGCGTCTACCTGTTATCAATAAGAAGATAACTGATGGCACAGCGCCAGCACGTGGCGATGTCATGGTATTTAAATACCCTCCAAATCCACAAGTTGATTACATCAAACGCGTTGTCGGAACGCCAGGTGATGAGATTTCGTATTCGAACAAAAAATTAACAATCAATGGCAAGCCGATTGCAACTTCTTCAATGCCAGAATTCTTCAACGAAGATGAAATGCATTATTCAAAGCAGTTTGAAGAGATGTTGGGTACGAAAAAACACCGCATATTGAACGAAGACAGTCGGCCTGCTTTCATCAGTGGCAGCGATGGGTTTGATTATGTGTTTCGCCAAAACTGCACTTACACTGTTGATGGCATCAACTGCAAAGTGCCCGATGGACATTATTTCATGATGGGGGATAATCGAGATAACTCACTGGATTCGAGGTACTGGGGCTTCGTACCTGAATCCAATATTGTTGGCAAGGCTTCATTTGTGTGGATGAATTTCAGTCATCTCAGCCGAATTGGTTCTTTTGACTAAATCTCAACCCACAGCAGAGACGCCTACTACTTAGGAAAATTTGTCATGAATCAATATTTACGTCGAACTTCACCAAAGACCAAACAACGCGGGCTGGGTCTTATTGGAATGATTTTTGTAGGCGGCATTCTCGCTGCCGTTGGGGTTGTGATTGCGCAAGTCGTCCCAACTGTTGTCGAGTACCAGTCCATTATTAAAGCGGCTCAAACGTCTAAGGGTGAAGCCAGTGCAGCCGATGTGCGACGTGCTTTTGATAAAAACAAGGCAGCCGGCTATTTTGATGCCATCAGCGGCAAAGACCTGGATGTCACCAAGGAAGGTGATAAGAATGTTCTGCGCTTTAGCTACAACAAAGAGATTCATTTGGCAGGTCCCGCCTATCTGGTTATGAAATACGTTGGCGAAGTTAAATGATTTTGGTTCAGACAGCGTGACTTTTTAGCGTGACCACATTGTTATCAGCATCGGCATCGCGCTTACAAGAGCGCTTAGAACATACATTCAAAGACAAGGGGCTGTTAGCACGCGCTTTGACGCATCGCAGTTTTTCTGCCGATCACAATGAGCGTTTGGAGTTTTTGGGTGATTCGGTTTTAGGCTTGGTCATTGCAGACATGCTCTATGAACGGCTGCGCGATTTACCTGAAGGTGATCTTTCAAGGGTTCGCGCCAATTTGGTAAGGCAAGATACGCTCCATCAATTGGCGGTGGAACTTGGGCTGCCTGAAGTGTTGCGATTGGGTGAGGGCGAATCTAAATCAGGTGGGCAAAAGCGACCATCCATATTGGCTGATACTTTAGAGGCCATCATTGGAGCCGTATATCTGGATGGTGGCTTTCAGGTAGCCAAGACTTTGGTGTTGCGACTTTTCCAAAAAATCGATGTCAATCCCCAAATGCAAGCCATTGGCAAAGACGCCAAAACCGAGTTGCAAGAATGGTTGCAAGGACGCAAGATGAAGCTGCCAGTCTACAGAATCGTAGACACCATAGGCGCCGCTCATCAACAAACGTTTGAGGTTGAGTGTGAAATTGCTGAATTGAAACTCAGCGAACGTGGCATGGGTTCATCGCGACGCAATGCGGAACAATCGGCAGCAACGATGATGTTGCAGCGCGTTAAAAAATAGCAAAATAATTCCCATGAAAGTTCATGGAAACAGCAGCAAGCGGACACAATTACTATAATAATGATAGCAAACAACACAACAAATACGCCGGATAAAGGTCAAAAAGACAAAAATATCCATGACGACATTGGCGCCATGCTGGCCGCTGCATCTGCCCAATCAGCACATAACAAAGATATGGTGCCGGCTGACCAGCAACACTGCGGCTTGATTGCCATTGTTGGCAAACCCAACGTCGGCAAATCAACCTTGCTCAATGCCTTGGTAGGGCAAAAAATCAGCATCACATCACGCAAGGCGCAAACCACGCGGCATCGCATCACTGGAATGTCAACCAGAGGCGCTGTTCAGTTTGTGTTTGTGGATACGCCAGGCTTTCAAACTTTGCACGGCAATGCCTTGAATCGGTCCTTAAACAAAACCGTGCAAGGTGCTGTGGGTGATGTGGATTTGGTGTTGTTTGTGGTGGAAGCAGGGCGCACCAATCAAGCCGATGACAAAGTGATTTCGCTCTTGAGCGACAAAATCCCCACCTTATTGATTGCCAATAAATTAGACATGGTTCATCGCCGTGGCGATATCGCACCCTGGTTGCAAACTCTGCACGCGCAGCATAAATTCGATGAGTTTGTGCCCATGTCTGCCAAGAATGCAAAAGACATTGAGCGTTTGTTTGATATTTGCAAAAAATATTTGCCAAAGCAAGCATGGTTTTACGCGCCCGATGAATTGACCGATAAAAGCGAGCGTTTCTTGGCCAGTGAGATGGTGCGAGAAAAATTATTCCGGTTAACAGGAGATGAGCTGCCCTATACCTCAACAGTGGTGATAGACAAGTTTGAAGAAGAAGCACCCAAAAAAGCTGGACAAAAGCGCTTGGTTAAAATTGCCGCCACCATCATTGTGGAACGCGATGGTCATAAAGCCATGGTGATTGGTGACAAGGGCGAGCGCATCAAGCGCATTGGCACTGAAACGCGTGTGGAACTTGAGCGGCTGATGGATGCCAAAGTCTTCATTGAACTTTGGGTCAAAGTCAAGTCTGGTTGGGCCGATGACGAAGCACGGGTAAGGTCATTTGGCTACGAGTAATCGAATTTCTGACGAACCTGCCTATGTGCTGCATCGCTACGATTGGAGCGAATCCAGCCTGATTTTGGATGTGTTCACGCGCCATCATGGGCGCGTAGCGCTGGTCGCACGGGGTGCCAAAAAGCCCAGTTCCAGTTTTCGCCCGATTCTGTTGCCCTTGCAGAACCTGCGGATTGCCTTTGGCGGCGAAGCTGAGATTCGCAATTTACGCAGCTCCGAGTGGACAGGTGGACATGTCATGCCCACGGGCGATGCGCTGATGTCTGGTTACTATGTCAATGAACTGCTGATGCGCCTCTTGGTGCGCGACGATCCCCATCCGGTATTGTTTGACACCTACGTCCAAACGGTGAATATTTTGGCGCAATCAGCAAACCACCAAAACGAATCTGAATCAATACTTGAAGTGGCTTTGCGTGCTTTTGAATTGACTTTACTTAAAGAACTAGGCTGGTTGCCCTCTTTAGATCGTCACAGCAGCACTTTGGCACAGTTGGAAAACAGCGAATCTTATGTTTTGGTGCCTGAGGGCGGTTTACGCTTCGCGCATGAGGACGACCGTGCCAGTTTGCAAGGCGTGCAATGGCTGCAACTGCAAGCGGCACTCGAAGCTGAAGCTTCATTTTCTACTCTGCTGAGTGCGTGCACCCATCATTTGCAATCATTGAAAACCCAGCTGCGTTCCGTTTTGCACTACCATTGTGGTGTGAATACGTTTAAAACTCGGCAAATGATGCTGGATATTCAAAACGTAGCAACTTGAACCAATAATGATGCAAAGCACCCACCTTTCCGTAAATCTCAATAAAGTGGCACTCATACGCAACACGCGCCACCTTGGAATACCAAGCCTGATCCGCGCAGCCAATCAATGTTTGGAAGCGGGTGCCAGTGGCATTACATTGCATCCGCGTCCAGATGAGCGTCATATCCGGGCACATGATGTGGCTGATATTGCTGCCATGATGAAAGACTGGCCGGCAAAAGAGTTGAATATTGAAGGCAATCCATTGCAAAACCTGATGGGCTTTGTTCGAAAGTATCAACCGCATCAAGCGACTTTTGTGCCCGATAGCGAAGGGCAATTCACCAGCGATCATGGATGGAGTCCTGAACATGATTCGACAAAATTACGCCCTTTGATAGCTGAGGCCAAAGCTTTGGGCGTGCGTGTGAGCTTGTTCATGGATGCAGAAGCCAGCAGCATGGCATGGGCCAAATCTGTCGGTGCAGACCGTGTTGAGTTGTACACCGAGCCCTACGCGGCAGCATGGGGCACACCACAACAATCTGCGCAATTAAAACGTTTTGCAGATGCTGCTCAAGCCGCTATCGATGCGGGCCTGCAAGTCAATGCAGGGCATGACTTGAACCTCGCCAATTTAACCGCGTTTGTCCAACAAGTGCCTGGCGTGCAAGAAGTATCCATCGGCCATGCGCTGATAGCAGATGCCTTGGAAATGGGATATAGCGAAACCGTCAAGGCGTATTTGCGCTGTATTCATGCAGCCTTTAAATAATCATGATTTACGGTATAGGCACTGATATTTGCGACATACGCCGCATCCGCGCGACTTTTGAACGTCAGGGTGAACGCTTTGCGCAAAAAGTATTGAGCGAAGGCGAATTCGCAGTTTGGACCAAACGTACAGAACGCTTGCCTGAGCGTGGCTTGCGGTTTTTGGCGACACGGTTTTCGGCAAAAGAGGCTTTTAGCAAAGCCATTGGTTTGGGTATGCGCATGCCGATGAGTTGGCAATTGTGCGAAATTGCGAATTTGCCAAGCGGCAAGCCGACTATCAAATTACACGGTGAATTGAAGAATTGGTTCGATGCGCAAGGCTTGCAAGCGCATATTACCGTGTCAGATGAAACAGACTACGCAGCGAGTTTTTGCGTGGTAGAAAAAATGTGATGGGTGAGTTTAAGGAGACAAGCTTAAACGTAGCGCACCTGAATAATTTCATAATGCTTCACGCCACCAGGTGCTTGCACTTCAGCCATGTCGCCTTCTTCTTTGCCAATCAAAGCGCGGGCTATCGGGCTGCTGATATTGACCAAACCTAGTTTGATATCGGCTTCGTCTTCCCCCACGATTTGGTAGGTCACTTTGACGCCTGTGTCTTCATCTTCAAGATCGACTGTCGAGCCAAAAACCACACGTCCTTCAGCATTCAGGCTGGCAGGATCAATGACTTGTGCGGTTGAGAGCTTGCCTTCCAGTTCTAAAATGCGCCCTTCTACAAAGCCTTGGCGGTCTTTAGCGGCATCGTATTCAGCGTTCTCACTCAAATCACCTTGCGCACGCGCTTCAGAGATGGCAGCAATCACGGTCGGACGTTCAACTGTTTTGAGTTGGTGCAGTTCGGCTTTCAAAATCTCAGCGCCGCGCTTGGTAATAGGTAAAGTAGCCATATCAAATACTAATAACAAAAAAAGATGGGTAGCAAAGCAGAAGCATGCAAAACAAAACCGCCGAACGGTTAGGTTCGGCGGCGACGTGCGAATTATGCCGTGAAAATCACGAAAAGTCACTGTTCATGCAGAATTTGCACTTCAAAGCACCTGAAATGACACCGCAGATTGATATGGATAGGATAGATTTTCGCGAGCTTGCCACCCTCTACAATTGGGGGTATGAACGAAATTTACGACCACATCACGATTGAGAAAGCGGCGCACAGCCATTGGACAGCTTCTGACGCTTACAGAGTAACCGAAGGTGCACTGGACACACAAGGCAAACCCAAACCCAAATACTACGCTTGCTCCATGTTGCCCTACCCCAGTGGCAAGCTGCACATGGGTCATGTGCGCAACTACACCATCAACGACATGCTCACGCGCCAATTGCGCATGAAGGGCTACAACGTGCTCATGCCCATGGGTTGGGATGCGTTTGGACTGCCAGCAGAAAACGCCGCCATGAAGAATGGCGTGCCACCTGCACAGTGGACCTTTGACAACATTGCCTACATGAAGAAGCAAATGCAGGCGATGGGCTTGGCGATTGATTGGAGCCGTGAAGTAGCCACTTGCACGCCCGAGTACTACAAGTGGAACCAGTGGTTGTTCCTCAAAATGCTTGAACAAGGCATCGCCTACCGTAAAACGCAGGTTGTTAATTGGGACCCAGTTGACCAAACCGTGTTGGCCAACGAGCAAGTGATAGACGGCAAAGGCTGGCGTACGGGCGCGGTGGTTGAGAAGCGTGAAATTCCTGGTTACTACCTCAACATCACCCAATATGCACCAGAGTTGTTGGAACACGTACAGACTGGCCTAGACGGCTGGCCTGAACGCGTGAAATTGATGCAAGAAAACTGGATTGGCAAGTCCGAAGGCGTTCGTTTTGCTTTTCCCCATGAGATCAAAGATGCAGCTGGTAACTTAGTGCAAGACGGCAAAATGTACGTCTTCACCACCCGCGCAGATACCATCATGGGCGTAACTTTCGTTGCCGTCGCGCCAGAGCACCCCATTGCGATACGAGCTGGCGAATTGAATGCCTCATTAGCTATCAAAATTGAAGCGTTGAAAGAGGGTGGAACAACTGAAGCTGAACTCGCCACCAAAGAAAAAGAAGGCGTGGCAACGGGACTGTTTGTATCGCACCCATTGACGGGTGAACAGGTCGAAGTCTGGGTTGGCAACTACGTGCTGATGAGCTACGGCGACGGCGCAGTCATGGGCGTGCCTGCGCACGATGAGCGGGATTTTGCGTTTGCTTTGAAATACGACTTGCCCATCAAGCAGGTGGTATCAGTTAAAGATCAAAGTTTCAACGACAAAACATGGCAAGACTGGTACGGACAAAAAACGGGGACCGCGTCAGTGTATTCTGGCAAATACGACGGATTGGGGTTCAAAGCATGTGTCGATTCCGTTGCCGCAGACCTGGCCGCTAAAGGCCTAGGCGAGAAAAAAACCACTTGGCGTTTGCGCGATTGGGGTATTTCACGCCAGCGTTATTGGGGCACACCGATTCCAATCATTCATTGCCCTGAGCATGGCGCAGTGCCGGTGCCTGAAAAAGACTTGCCAGTGGTGCTGCCGCTGGACTGTGTACCCGATGGTTCTGGCAACCCGCTACACAAGCATGAAGGTTTTCATGCTGGGGCGGTTTGCCCGATTTGCGGTGCAAAAGCGCGGCGCGAGACGGACACTATGGACACTTTTGTGGACAGCTCGTGGTATTTCATGCGCTACTGCGACCCAAAGAATGACCAAGCCATGGTGGCAGAGGGCGCTGACTACTGGATGCCGATGGACCAGTATATTGGCGGCATTGAACACGCCATTTTGCATTTGTTGTATGCGCGGTTTTGGACCAAGGTGATGCGCGATTTGAAGCTCATCAAAGTCGATGAACCGTTTACCAAGCTGCTCACGCAAGGCATGGTGCTCAACAAAATCTATTCACGCAAAAACGACAAAGGCGGCATCGAATACTTCTGGCCACAAGAAGTGGAAGACATCGTCGATGCAAGCGGCAAAATCAGCACAGCCAAGAGCAAAGTTGACGGTTCAATTGTTAACTACGACGGCGTGGGAACCATGTCAAAGTCAAAAAACAATGGCGTGGATCCGCAAGACTTGATCGAAAAATACGGCGCCGACACAGCACGTCTGTACACCATGTTCACAGCGCCACCCGAAGCCACGTTAGAGTGGAATGACGCCGCCGTGGAAGGCTCTTACCGTTTTTTGCGCCGCGTATGGAATTTTGGGGTCAAAATCAATGAATCTGCCAATACTATAAATAACATAGCAGTTCAGGCAATTAATACGCCGGCTACAGGCCAAAAAGGCAATGAAAAGGTGGCGTTAGACAAGGCCACGCAAGCTTTGCGCTTAGAGTTGCACACATTGCTCAAACAAGTTGATTTTGACTATCAACGCATGCAGTACAACACCGTGGTGTCGGGTTGCATGAAGATTTTGAATGCTTTGGAAGACTTCAAAGAAAGCGAATCCGAATCTGCCAAAACGGTTGTACTTGAAGGGTTTGGCATCCTGCTGCGTTGCTTGTACCCCGCTGCGCCGCACTTGTGTCACGCCTTGTGGCAAGAATTGGGTTTTGACAAACCGTATGGTGACTTGTTGGATGCGTCTTGGCCACAAGTTGATGCAACGGCTTTGGTGCAAGATGAGCTTGAACTCATGTTGCAAGTATGTGGCAAATTGCGTGGTTCCATTGTGGTGCCTGCAAAAGCATCGAAAGAAGAAATTGAAAAGATCGCAGTAGGTTCTGAGATTGTGCTTAAATTCGCCGCAGGGACCACCATTAAAAAAGTGATTGTGGTACCTGGTCGCTTGGTCAACGTAGTGATTTGAGCGCATTTATTTGAATGTGGTCAGATAAACCAAAAGAGAACATTATGAAACGTCGTCAATTTACTCAAACTTTGTTCAACACAGTGGTGGCAAGTTCAACAGTCGCTGCGTTAAGTGGCTGCGGTTTCAAAATGCGCGGGTCTTTTAATTACCCTTTCAAGTCAATTTACACAACATTTGTGCTGGGGTCCACGCTGGGTAATGAATTCAAGCGAGTTTTGGGTGCAGACAGTCAAGTTACTTTAATCACTGATGCCGCACAGGCAGACAAAGCCCAAGTCGTTTTGGATGTGTTGAACGATCAGCGTGAAAAAGTGGTTGTGGGTGTGACGGCTGCGGGTCAAGTGCGAGAGTTTCAATTGCGCGTCCGTCTTAAATTTAAGTTGCGCACTCAAGACGGCAGAGAAATCATTCCAGATACCGAGTTGTTGATTCAACGCGATATCAGCTTTACCGAAACCGCAGCTTTGGCCAAAGAAAATGAAGAAGCATTGCTGTACCGCGATATGCAATCAGACATGGTGCAACAATTGTTGCGTCGATTGGCGGCAGTCAAGTCAATCTAAGCATACCTATGCAAATTGCCAGCGGGCAACTGAGCAACCATTTCGCAAAAGGTTTGCGCTCTCTCTACACCGTACACGGTGACGAGCCGTTGCTGGTACAAGAGGCGGCAGATGCGATACGCGATCAAGCCCGTAAGCAAGGCTTTACTGAGCGCAATTCATTCACAGTTGCGGGTGCGCATTTTGATTGGGGTGAAGTGCTGGACGCCGCAGGCAGCATGAGTTTGTTTGCTGACAAGCAAATCATTGAAATTCGCATTCCGTCAGGCAAGCCTGGCAAAGACGGCAGCGTGCAACTACAACAAATAGCGGGTCAAGCTGTTGGCAATGAAGATGCTGTGACACTGGTGATTTTGCCCAAGCTGGACAAATTGAGCAAACAAAGCGCATGGTTTACCGCACTTGATGGCAATGGCATCAGCATTGAGGTGCAGCCAGTTGAGAGAGCGTCTTTGCCACAATGGATAGCACAGCGATTGCAAGCGCAGGGACAGCGTGTTGTGGCTGGTATCGAGGGGCAACAAACATTGCAGTTTTTTGCTGACCGGGTGGAGGGGAATTTGTTGGCGGCTTACCAAGAGATTCAAAAACTGGCATTGCTTTATCCGAACAACAAAGACACACCAAGCGTGTCGGGCGAGTTGACTTTGGCGCAAGTCGAAAGTGCTGTCCTCAACGTAGCTCGATACGATGTATTTAAGCTGGTTGAATCGATGCTGTCAGGTCATGTGGCCCGTGTGCAGCGTATGTTGGATGGTTTGCAAGCTGAAGGTGTGGCAGAGGTTCTCGTGCATTGGGCTATTGCCGAGGATATTCGCACACTGAAACGTTTAAAAGATTCGGTAGCTAATGGTCGTCCAGTGCCCGTAGCACTGAAAGAACAGCGCATTTGGGGTATGAAAGAACGTTTGTACGAGCGCATATTGCCCAAAATCACCCAGCACGAAATAGACCAGCTACTTGGCGATGCACACACGGTAGACGGCATTGTGAAGGGCTTGAAACAACGTGATTGGCCCCAAGATAACTGGCAAGCCTTGCAGCGACTTGCAATGAATTTGTGCCAAAAGTGCAAATGAGCAACATCCCGTGAGGGCAATAGGTAAAAAAGCAAAAAGCGGTTAAAGTCTTTTTGACGTAGTTTTTTAATTTGCGAGATACATATTTATGCACATGCTTTACGATTCAGAATCTTTTGTGGTGGTTCACATGCAAGTGGACGACCAGGAGTCTGCGTCGCCTGAAAATGCCAATGCAGTAAAAAAACCTACGCTTGCGCGCAACGGTTTCGAAATTGTCGATAAACGTTCTGGCAAAGAGGTTTATTTGGATGGCTCTTGGGCAGAGCTGTTTCAACAACAAATTGCGGCTTGGCAAGCCAAAACACCCACACAAGAAGAAGTAGAAGAAACTTTAGACGGATACGCTGAATTGGCGCACAACCCAGTACTGATGCATTGACTGTCCTACCAAGTTAGGATTGCTAACCGAACTCAACCTTGTACAAGCTTGCGTTCAATCAAAGCCAATGCTTCAGGCTTACCTGACAACACCAAGGTATCGCCAGACTGCAATATATTTTGCGCTGAAATCAAATTCAACATTTCTCCGTTGCTGCGTCGCACAGTGAGCAGTTGCACGGCAATATCGCCTTGTAGGTCGCTAAAGCGTCGACCTACGGCAAAGTCTTTGCTGTTCAAAATTAATGTGCTTAGTCGAGTTTGATCCAAATCGTGCACGCTGTCGTCATCACTTCCATGAAAATATCCGCGTAGCAAACCGTAGCGTGCATCTCGTTGGTCTTGTACCACGCGGATCACACGGCGCATGGGTACGCCAACCAAGGCCAAAGCATGGCTTGCCAACATCAAGCTACCTTCAATGGCCTCTGGCACAATTTCAGTTGCACCGGCCTGTTGCAGTTTTTCTAAATCGTGGTCATCTACCGTTCGCACGATAACAGGCACTTGAGACGCGTGTGATTTCACATTGGATAAAACTTTCAAAGCGCTGGGTGTATCCAAATATGTGATGACCACTGCACTGGCACGAGCCAAACCAGCAGCCATCAAGGCTTGTAACCGTACGGCATCGCCATAGACAACTTTATCGCCAGCTGCCGCCGCTTTATGAACCCTATCCGGATCCAGATCTAAAGCAACGTAAGGTATTTTTTCTGCTTCGAGCAATTTGGCTAAGTTTTGTCCACATCGCCCAAAGCCGCAAATGATGACGTGTTTATTTGCTCCGATTGATTGCCTGGCGATACGCGTCATTTGCAGCGATTGCTGCAACCAATCGCTGCTGACCAACTTCATAACGATGTGATTGGCGTTCATCACTAAAAAGGGGGTGGCCAACATGGATAAAACCATACTGGCCAAAATAGGGTTAAATAAATTCGGCGGTATCAGTTGACTTTCTTGTGTTAATGTCAAAAGCACCAATCCAAACTCACCCGCTTGAGCGAGGTAAATACCGGTACGCAACGACACACCAGTAGTGGCACCCAATACACGGGACAGCGCCGTGATAATGATGAGTTTAAGCAACACAGGCAGTGTCACCAACAACAATATCAATGGCCATCTTTCGATCACCATGCGCCAATCCAGCATCATGCCGATGGTGATAAAAAACAAACCCAAAAGCACATCGTGAAAAGGTTTGATATCGGTTTCAACTTGATGCTTGTACTCTGTCTCAGAAATCAATATGCCTGCGATAAATGATCCTAAGGCCAGTGACAAGCCAATCAGCTCGGTTAACCATGCAAGTCCCAGTGTGACAAGCAATAAATTCAGTACGAATAATTCTTCACTTTTTTGTTTAACAACCAAGGTAAGCAACCACCGCATCACATGTCGCCCACCAAGCAGAAGAAATGTAATCAGCACCGCCGCTTTCAAACTAGCCCAACCTAACGCAACGAATAAACCTTCTTCTCTTGCAGCCAATGCAGGAATCAATACGAGTAAGGGCACAACGGCCAGATCTTGAAATATCAGCACACCAACGACTCTTTTGCCATGCTCAGACTCTAGTTCCAGTCGCTCCGTTATGAGTTTCACAACAATGGCTGTGCTGCTCATAGCGACAACACCCGAAAGTGCGAGCGCAGTTTGCCAACTCACTTGCCAAAATTTTGGCAATAAATAGGCCAGCATCAGGGTGCCTGCTGTAACAACCATCATGGTGACAATCACTTGCAACAAACCAAGACCGAAAACATGCCGGCGCATAGACCTTAGCTTGGTTAAATTAAATTCCAAGCCAATGACGAACATGAGAAATACCACGCCAAATTCAGCCAAATGCTGGACGCTTTTGGTGTTCTGCGCAAAGGCCAACATATTTGGACCAATCGCCACGCCGACTACCAAGTAGCCCAGCATGGATGGCAGCTTGAGCATGCGAAATGCAGCCACTCCCAGCACAGCGGCCAAGAGATATAGCAAAATGAGTTCAAGCGAGTTCATGCCTCTATATTAGCCTAGACTTGCGATCATGACTGGCAGCCAAAAATAGCAAAACCTAGAACCCGATAAAATGCCCATATGACACATGATGCTGCGCAAACCATACGACTGGCGTTAGAAACCTTAACGATAGAGGCGCAAGCCATCTTGGACCTGAAATCTCGTGTCAACCATACTTTTACACTTGCTGTAGAAAAAGTTTTGGCTGTTAGAGGTCGTGTTGTGGTCATGGGAATGGGTAAGAGTGGTCATATTGGGCGGAAAATTGCAGCCACCTTGTCATCAACCGGTACGCCAGCCATGTTCGTTCACCCAGCAGAAGCCAGCCATGGCGATCTGGGGATGATTAAATCTGTCGATTTGGTGATTGCCATATCGAATAGCGGTGAATCGCAAGAGTTGAATACTGTGTTGCCCGTTTTAAAGCGGCAAGGCGTTCCATTGATTGCCATCACGGGTGGCGCTGACTCCTCGCTGGCGCGACATGCAGATGTTGTTTTGGATAGCAGTGTGGCCAAAGAAGCATGTCCACTCAATTTGGCACCCACAGCAAGCACAACAGCGCAATTAGCCTGGGGCGATGCGCTTGCAGTAGCGCTTTTGGAAGCCAGAGGATTCAAAGCTGAGGATTTTGCACGTTCGCACCCTGGTGGTGCTTTGGGGCGCAAATTGCTCACTCATGTCAGTGACGTGATGCGATCAGGTGATGCCGTTCCACGCGTCGATCCAGATGCGACTTTTAATGAGTTGATGAAACAAATCAGCGCAAAGTCTGTTGGGGCGACGGCTATTGTGAGTCCAACGAATCACGTATTGGGAATATTTACCGACGGCGATTTACGACGACTAATTGAAAAAGGATTTGACTTGCGCCAAGTATCGGCAAAAGAAGTGATGCACACATCTCCTCGTACCATTCGTGTCAACGAATTAGCAGCGATGGCCGCTGAAATGATGGAAACTCACAGCATCACTTCCATCTTGGTTCTCGATACAGATGACAAGCTTTGCGGCATTGTTCATATCAGCGACTTGATGCGTGCCAAGGTCATTTAATGAACAATCGCAATTCAAATATTCCAGCCCTGAATTTTGCTCCAGAAGTGTTGTTGAATGCACAAGGAATTCGGGTTGCGTTTCTTGATGTGGATGGTGTCTTGACCGATGGTGGTTTGTTCTTCACCGAACAGGGTGAGACGATCAAGCGCTTTAGCACCCTGGATGGGCATGGCTTAAAGTTGATACAACAAGCGGGAATCACGCCCGTGATTATTTCTGGACGAGACTCAAAACCATTGCGGAATCGGTTAAGTGCTTTGGGCATCAGTCATATGTATTTGGGATCAGAAGCCAAGTACCCAGTGGCAGTGCAAGTGCTTGAAAAACTAGGCCTCGATTGGCATCAAGCAGCAATGATGGGGGACGATTGGCCAGATTTGGCTGTCATGCAGCGCTGCGCTTTTTCGTGTGCACCACTGAGTGCGCATTTGGAGATTAAAACAAGAGCGCACTATCTCACACAGGCTGCAGCTGGTTCGGGCGCTGTGCGTGAATTTTGTGATCTTCTGCTCATTGCAAATGGACAATATGCGCGCATGTTCGACCATTATTTCAGTGTTTAAACGGCAAAATGATGAAGTTGTGGCCATTCTTTAGAAGAGGTTTTGATAACCTGGTAAGTTATCTGCCTTTGTTGTTGATGGTGGCATTGGCATTGGGGAGTTATTGGCTTGTGAAGCTGGCGCCTGTCCAAAAAGCCAAAGCGGCAGATAAAGTTCTGACGCATGAAGCCGATTACATACTCAGCAAATTTTCGGTCAAGACTTTCACACCCGAAGGCAGACTCAAAAGTGAGTTGCTAGGGGGAGAGGCGAAACATTTTCCCGATACAGACACCATTGAAGTTGAAGTAGTAAAAATCAATAGTTTCAATGAACGAGGCCGTTTGACAACCATCACCAGTGCCAATCGGGCCCTGAGTAATGCGGATACAACGGAGGTTCAATTCAGTGGTGATGCCAAATCCATACGTGAGGCCACAACCGATGCAACTGGACAATGGCAACCAAAGCTTGAAATAAAGGGTGAGTTTTTGCATGTGTACACACAAGATGAACGTATCAAATCGCATCTTCCAGTCACGTTGCAGCGGGGCAATAGCACCGTCAGTGCCGGTACGCTCGAGTATGACAATCTATCGCGAGTTGCCAATCTGCAAGGACGAGTTAAGGCTGTCTTGCCTGCTACGCCTGTGTCTAAAGAGCCGTCATAAAAGACTCAATTCAATAACGTAGTGATTTTTGGCAATGCTTGGCACGCGTTAAGCCAGCAAGCATGCGACAAAGTTTCTATTTCGATGCCACGCAATTCAGCGATGATGTTGGCAATTCGCGCAAGTTCACTGGGTGTGTTGCGACCTTGCATTGCACCAGCTTGGCGCTCTGCCATTGTTTTATAAAGCCATTGAGGCGGCATATCGGGGGCATCTGTCTCTAAGACAATGGCCTCCAATGGTAGCGATTGAAGCAAATGCCGTATCTGCAAGGCGCGTTCAAAAGTTACCGCGCCACCAAAGCCAAGTTTGAATCCGAGTTTGACGAATTGTGTCGCCTGCTGATCGCTTCCATTGAATGCATGAATAATTCCATGCCATTGAAATTCGGGGCCACCAATGTCGCGCAAACCTTTCAAAAGCTGGTCTGCAGAGTGACGCACATGAACAATCACAGGTAGGCCGTGTTTTTTGGCCAGCTTGAGTTGCTCTCGATAGAAGTAAATTTGTTTTTCTCGCAAAGGCTGTTGGCAAAGTTCGGGCACAAAAAAATCCAGACCGATCTCGCCAACTGCCACCAGACGAACATCGTTTGCATGTTTCGTTAATTCATCATCCAAAAATTGCAGTGCACGCTCGTCTGTATTTTTGACATACAGCGGATGTATGCCCAGAGCGTAACTGTCATTCAGTTCGTGAGCCAATTTGCGAGTGATGCCAAATGTATCTGGATGAACTGCAGGAATAATGCAATGCGCAACATTGTTTGCAGCAGCTTGTGTGCGAACCTGTGCGTAATCACCTGAAAACTCAGGCGCATCAAGATGACAATGGGTGTCTATCCACATAATTTGGCGGAGAAGGCGGGATTCGAACCCGCGGTAAGTTTTACCCTACGCACGCTTTCCAGGCGTGTGACTTAAACCACTCATCCACCTCTCCGGGGTTGTAGATTTTAACCCAGTATGTGTATTACTCTTGGGCAAACTGAACGGCTTCTTCCAAAGCCGATACAAAAAGCGCTGCAACATCGCAACCCGTTTGGTCGGTGATTTCTTGAAAGCAAGTCGGACTGGTGACATTGATTTCGGTCACACTGTCACCAATCACGTCCAAGCCAATCAATAGCAAACCGCGCTTGGCAAGAACAGGGCCGATCTGATTTGCGATCTCGAAATCTTTTTTGCTCAAAACCTGTGCAACACCTTTGCCGCCAGCGGCCAAGTTGCCACGTACTTCGCCATTTTGAGGAATGCGAGCCAAACAAAATGGCACAGGTTTGCCTGCAATGATCAAAATACGTTTGTCACCTTTTTCAATTTCAGGTAGAAATTTCTGCACCATGACGGTTTCTGCGCCGTCCTTATTCAAGGTTTCGATGATAGCGCCTAGGTTTAAGCCATCGTTTTTGACACGGAAAATGCCTGTTCCACCCATGCCATCTAGAGGTTTGAGAATAATGTCATGGTGTTCTGCATGAAACTGACGGATGTCATCGGCACTTCTTGTAACTAATGTAGGACCGATCAATTCTGGAAATTCAAGTATGGCCAATTTCTCGGGGTGATCACGCAAAGCGCGCGGTTTGTTATATACCTTGGCGCCTTCACGTTCCGCTTGTTCGAGCAAGTGCGTTGCATAAAAAAATTCGGAATCAAATGGTGGATCTTTGCGCATGATGATCGCATCAAAGCTTGCCAATGTTTGTTGGCCTTGATGCAACACCTCAAACCATTCTGGTTGACTCTGCGTTAACCGAATGTGTTGTGCAAGACCTGCAACTTGCGACCCACGTTTCCAAAAGAGGTTTTGAGGCTCGCAGGCGCTAATGCTGTGACCGCGCTTTTGCGCCTCACGCATCATTGCAAAAGTGCTGTCTTTGTGTGTTTTGAAGCTGCTGAGCGGATCGGTAATGTACAAAATATGCATCAGCGAATGATAATTCAAACCTAAGTTAATGACTTAAATTTCAATTTTTGACCCTAATTCAACTACAGCATTGCTAGGAAGATTCAAAAAGTCGGCAGCACCACTGGCGTTATGGTGCATTTGTGCAAAAAGTTTTTCGCGCCAAGGTGCCATGCCTTCACCAAATGAAGGTACTACATTGTCACGTGATAAAAAATAACTGGTCGTCATGGGATCCACATCACATCCGCGACTCTTCATCTGTTCTAGAGCCTTTGGTAAATCAGGGTCATTCTTGAAGCCATAATTTAAAACCAATTGCCAGCAGTGGTGGCCTAGAGTTTCAACCTCTAGGCGTTTGCTCATGCCAATCCATGGCACCTCGTGATTGCGCACGGTCACAAACAAATTTCGATCATGCAAAACTTTGTTGTGCTTGAGGTTGTGCAACAAGGCGTTTGGCACACTGCCAGATTCGGGAGATAAAAATACAGCAGTTCCTTCAACTCGGCTGGGAGGACTGACGAAAACGGCTTCTAAAAAGCTCTTTAAATCAATGCCATCAACTTTTTGCTTTTGAGCTAAGAGCTTGCGACCTTGTTTCCAAGTCGTCATCAAGGTGAACATGGCCGCACCAATCAGAAGTGGGAACCAACCACCTGCAAACAATTTAAGCAAATTGGATGCAAAAAATGCCAAGTCAATCACAAAGAAAGCCCCGGTTGCTGCGATGCACAACCACAAGGGATATTTCCAAGCATAGCGAACAACATAAAAAGTGAGAACAGTTGTTATCAGCATGTCCAAAGTGACAGCAATGCCATAAGCTGCAGCAAGATTGCCAGAAGTTCTGAACATCACAACCGCTAAAACGATGGCGACAAACAACCCCCAATTGACAAAGGAAATATAAATTTGCCCAGTCGATTTGACACTGGTATGCAAAATATTAAAGCGCGGTAAGTAGCCAAGCTGTATCACTTGCTTGGTCACACTGAAAGCGCCCGTTATCAGTGCTTGTGAGGCTATAACTGCAGCCATGGTAGCGAGTACCAAAAGTGGAATCAGTGCCCAGTCTGGCGCCATCATGTAAAAAGGGTTTTTGACTGCGGCTGGATTTTTAAGCAATAAAGCCCCTTGGCCAAAATAATTCAACACCAAGGAAGGCATCACTATTGAAAACCATGCGACGCGAATCGGTTTTTTCCCAAAATGCCCTAAATCGGCATAAAGCGCTTCTGCACCCGTCACGCACAACACGACTGCGCCCAAAATGATGAAGGCAGTCCCTGGATTTGCCCAAATAAAACCAAATGCATAGTGAGGGCTGATCGCCCATAGTATTTCCGGATTGGTGGCGATATGTGTAACGCCAAGAACAGCCAAAGTAGCAAACCAGACCAGTGTGATTGGGCCAAAAAATTTGCCCACTCCTTCTGTGCCATGCTTTTGTACAGCAAACAAGACAAATAGAATCACCAATGTGAGTGGTACAACGTAATGGGAGAAAGCGGGTGATATAACTTCCAAACCCTCAACCGCGCCCAATACTGAAATGGCTGGCGTGATGACACCATCACCATAAAACAGGCAGGTGCCAAATATGCCGATCATTAACAGTACACGTCGCACATTTGGTTTATCAGCGACAGCTTGTGATGCCAGCGCCAGCATGGCCACCAAACCACCTTCGCCATGGTTATCAGCGCGCAAGACCAAGGTCACATACTTTAGGGAAACAATGGTCGTTAATGTCCAAAAAAAGATGGACAAGATGCCATAAACGTTTTCGGGGGTAAAAGGGACGTGCCCAGAGCCGAAAACCTCTTTCATGGCGTACAAAACGCTGGTGCCAATATCGCCATAGACGACACCGATTGCACTTAATGTGAGTACAGCTAGGGAAGATTTTGATGGTTGCACTGAAAAAGTCCGTTTGGGTTCGGAGTTCTGAGTTTTTGAAGATCTTATTGTGCGCTAAGGCATGCTACTAATCAGAGAATTGGGAAAGAGAGGCTCATCTAAACAGCATAAACGTGATTTTTGTTGCAGTGCAGCAACTATTCGTAAGTTTCCAAGTTTGGGTCAGAAGCCTCTAACTCGTAACTGGCAGCAAGCATGGCCAGACGTGCAATAACGCCATACATGTAAAAACGATTGGGCGTGCTGGCACCGGGCTTCATGCCAGCTTGTGGAAGTTCAGTGCCATCTGCAAAGGCCAAGGGTACGTAGTTTGAGTCGGGCGCACACAGGTTTTCATCAACATTTCGCCCCGCATGAACTCGGTAAAAACCGCCAACAACATAACGATCCATGGTGTAGACCACGGGTTCGGCGACAGCATCATCTAATCGTTCTTTGGTATGCACGCCTTCTTGAACGATCACTTCACGCAACAATTGGTTGTTAGGGTCACCCATACGTTTGCAACTGGCTTGCGCTGCAAAGGCTGATAGGTCGGGATGTTCACGCAATTCTTTCGCGTTGCGTATCATCAAAACGCCGGTGCTGACCGTTTGTGTTTTGTTCACAGACAAATCTTTGGATGCGAGACTGCTGCAGCCCGTTTTGATAACGACAAATGGCTTTTCCTGTATTCCGTATTCTTTGTATTTCTTTTTAATTTTCGCCAGCAGTGAATCGACAGTGGTACTCAAGCTATCAACACCAGTCTCTTGCGATAAATCAATGTCTTTGCACGTGGTGTACATCGGGCTGATAAACCAAGGGTCTACACCCAAGAGCTTGCCAAATCGCTTGACCACTTCGTCATAGCACCGGTAATGCTCGCTCTTTCTGCGAACCGAGCCACTGCCATGCAAAGGTGGTAACAAATATTGGGTGGGCAGATCTTCTAAGATGCCAGGTACACCTGTAGTCAATTCGTTGTTGAGCAATATGGTGCAGGGATCGAAGTCTTTCAGACCGATACGGTCATTGTTTCTGCAAACGGGCTCCAAAGTAACGGATTCACCATTGGGCAAGGTCAGGGTGGTGCTTTTCTTGATGCTTGAATCTATGGAACCGATGCGCACATTGAGCCCAGCCATGTGGAAAATGCGCCTAAGTTGCGCCAAGTTGCTCAAATAAGCCCAGTTGTAGTCTGACTTGTTGGATTTATTTTCAGCAACCAAGAGCAGATTTTTTGCTTCTGGGCATATCTTTTCAATGGCCACCATAGCCGCCTGAACAGCCAGTGGCTGCATAGCAGGGCTTAAGTTGTTCCAACCATGTGGACACAAGCTGGTGTCAACTGGTGCGAGTTTGAAACCTGCATTGCGCACATCTACCGAGCTGTAAAAGAGTGGTGTGTGCTCCATCCATTCGAGCCGAAACCAGCGCTCTATGGCTGGCATGGAATCCAAGATGCGCTGCTCCAGCTCGTTGATAGGGCCGTTGAGCGCTGTGGTCAGATGCGGAACCATGGTTATATGCCCTTCTTAGGTCCTAATTTCACCTTCACCCAGCACAATGTACTTCAGGGAGGTTAAACCTTCAATGCCAACGGGTCCTCTGGCATGAAATTTGTCGGTACTGATGCCGATTTCGGCACCCAGTCCGTATTCAAAGCCATCAGCAAATCGTGTGCTGGCATTGACCATTACGCTGGCTGAATCAACTTCGCGCAAAAAGCGCTGCGCATGCATGTGGTCTCGTGTGATGATGGCATCGGTATGGTGTGATGAATACTTGTTGATGTGTGCAATAGCTTCATCTAAATCGACCACCACTTTGATGCTGACAATGGGTGCCAAGTATTCTTCATACCAATCTTGTTCGGTAGCGGCAATAACGAGCTTGCTGCTATTTGCTAGCTTTTTAATAGCATCACAGGCAGTAATTATGCTGGCTGCAGCCGAATTACACCTCATTTCAACACCTTTGGAGGCATAGATGGCGGCAATTTGTGGTAGAAATGTTTCGGCAACACCTTGAGCGACCAAAAGACCTTCAGCCGCATTGCATGGGCTGTATTTTTGGGTTTTGGCATTGTCAGCAATTTTCACGGCCATGGCGATATCGCATGGGTCGTCTACATAGACATGGCAATTGCCGTCGAGGTGTTTGATAACAGGTACCTTGGCTTCACTGCTGACGCGCTCTATCAAGCCTTTGCCACCGCGTGGGATGATCACATCAACATATTCAGGCATGGTAATCAAGGCACTCACTGCTGCACGATCAGTGGTGGGTACAAGTTGCACGGCGTCTTCTGGTAAACCGCTCTCTAAGAGTGCTTGGCGGACCAAACCAGCTAGCGCTTGGTTGGATTCAATGGCTTCAGAACCGCCGCGTAAAATACAGGCATTGCCGCTTTTGATGGCGAGAGAAGCTGCTTCAATCGTGACATTGGGGCGTGACTCGTAAATCATGCCAAATACGCCAATGGGCACGCGCATTTGTCCTACGCGAATGCCGCTGGGCTGTTGCTTCATGCCGATTATTTCACCAATGATGTCGGGCATTGCTGCCAACTGTTCACATCCTTGTGCAACAGTTTCTATCACAGCAGCACTCAATTTAAGTCGATCAACCATGGGCGCTGACAAACCAGCAGCATTGGCACGGTTGATGTCTTTGGCGTTACTGGCTTGCAGACTGTCTACATTGCTGCGTAACAACGTTGCCAGTTTCAAAAGGGCGTTTTTCTTAGTGGCTGCAGACGCGCTGGCCATGTGGGCTGAAGCGTTTTTTGCCTGCACACCCAAGGCTTGCATGAGTGAGCTGACAGATTGTGAGTTTGAATCGTTCATACGGGTTAGCATGCTTTCATTTTCGCTTATTTTTTCATACTTTACGCTAGACTCGCTTTCACCATGCCCGAATTACCAGAAGTTGAAGTCACTCGCCTCAGTTTTGCATCCCAAATTGCGGGTTCGACTGTGCTATCAGCGTATTTAGGTAAACCACTGCGTTGGCCGCTTCAGTGTGATGTGGATGATTTGAAGGGCTTGACTGTCCTTGGTGTTCGCAGGCGCGGCAAATATTTGCTGTTGGATTTGGCAGATGGCACAAATCCCGCTGGTTTGTTATTGATGCATTTGGGCATGTCAGGAAGTTTGCATTTCAAAGCGTGGTCAAAAAACGCCATGCGTACAGCATTAGGAAAACACGATCACTTTGAATTGGTCACACATAAAGGGATACTCAAGCTGAATGACCCGCGTCGATTTGGCGCAGTGGTGTTTGCACCTTCAGAACAAAGCGCAATCGCTCAAAAATTACTGGGTAATTTGGGCGTTGAACCTTTGTCAGACAGTTTTGATGCCAAACAGTTTCATGCCGAACTTAAACGCAAACAAACTTCCATCAAGCAAGTTCTGCTAGCGGGTGAGCTGGTGGTGGGTGTTGGCAATATTTATGCTTCAGAGGCGTTGTTTCTGGCGGGCATCAGACCTACAACATCGGCATCCAAAATTAGTTATCCAAGAGTTGTGAAGCTTCATGCCGCGATACAAGATGTATTGGCTCGTGCAATTGTCAAAGGCGGCAGTACCTTGCAAAACTTCAGCAGTGCCAAAGGAGAGAACGGCTATTTTCAGTTGGAAGCAAATGTCTACGACCGTGCGGGATTGCCTTGTTTAGTTTGCAAAACTCCGATTAAACGTATCGTGCAAGGACAACGATCAAGTTTCTACTGCCCCACGTGTCAAAAGCCATGACGGGACAGGCGCTTAGAGACCTTCAGTTAGCCAAATTTGCAAGCACACTGGTTGCTTGGCAAAAACTGTACGGCAGGCATGATTTGCCATGGCAGAACACGCGTGATCCCTACAAAGTGTGGCTCTCTGAGATCATGCTACAACAAACACAGGTGGCAACAGTCAAAGCCTATTTTGTGCGCTTTTTGAACACTTATCCTACAGTTGTCGATCTGGCGGCTGCCAGCTTGGATGAAGTTTTGGGTTTATGGAGTGGCTTGGGCTACTATAGCCGTGCGCGCAATTTGCACCTGTGCGCGCAAAAAATACAGAGCGCCTTTTCCGGTCAGTTTCCCCAAGATGCAGCCACCTTGCAAACATTGCCTGGCATTGGCCCGTCTACTGCGGCAGCCATCGCGTCCTTGTGTTATGGCGAACGCGTGGCGATATTGGATGGCAATGTCAAACGGGTGTTGACACGGGTATTGGGATTTGAGGCAGATTTGTCTGCAGCAAACAATGTGCGTGAATTGATGTATTTGGCTAATGCAGTATTGCCCACAGGCACTACCCAGCAATTGTGGAATGACATGCCACATTACACCCAAGGCATCATGGATATGGGGGCCAGTTTATGCAGTACTCGGCAACCGCAATGTGAGGTTTGTCCTGTCAGCACAATGTGCGTAGCACACGCGCAAGGCAGGCAAATAGATTACCCCGTCAAAACACGTAAACTAATACGCAGCAGCGAATCTTTGTGGATGTTGTTGGTCAAACGCGTGGATGGCGCTGTATTCTTGACACAACGCCCTGCGCCTGGTGTCTGGGCTGGTTTGTATTGTTTGCCGAGCTTTGGAAACTATGACGATGTATTAGAACTTGTGCCGACAGAGCTGCGTGAAATATTAATCGAGGGTGTGGTTTTTAAACATGTTTTGACGCACAAAGACTTGCATATTCACCCCGTGTATATGAGTTTACCAGCGAAAACACAACTACTTGAACAATTAAATCGCGGAAAAAACCAAGGTAGATGGGTTGAATCCGGAGAATGGCCAAAGCTGGGCTTGCCAGCACCAGTTCGCAACATGCTACTGGGTACTTAGTTCGCGGTGTCTTTTCAGCGTGACGAATTGGCTTTGAGATGCGAATGCGCTTGCCAATTGTTCTACTAAATAGACGGAACGGTGTTGCCCGCCTGTACAGCCGATGGCAATGGTGACATAGCTGCGATGGTCGCGTTTGAGAGCTGGTAACCAATTGTTGATGAATTGCATGATCTCCAGCTGCATGCGTGTCACTTCGGGTTCATTTTTTAAGAATGCCTGAACACCTTCGTCACGCCCAGTCAAGGCACGCAAAGCCGGTTCGTAATGAGGGTTGGGCAACATGCGCACATCAAATACATAGTCCGCATTGATGGGAATGCCGCGTTTGAATGCGAATGACTCAAACACCAAGGTGAGGCTACTGTGCGGTGCACTGATCAAAGACTTCACATAAGCTAAAAGCTGTGCAGGTCGAATGTTGCTGGTGTCAATAACATGTGCACCCTCGCGCAAATCTGCCAACAATTCACGTTCTGAATCGATAGCCTCAACCAATACCTGAGGTGGCAGTGGCATACCTGCGACAGCCTTGTTCGCCAAAGGTTCGCTTGCAGTGGATAAAGGGTGCTTGCGCCGTGTTTCAGAATACCGCCGCACCAAGGTGTCTGTCGTGGCATCCAGGAAAAGTGATTTGATATTCAAGTCGCGTTTGGCAATTTCTGCAAGCAAATCAGGAACCAAATGCAGGGACGCAGCACTTCGTATATCCATCGCAATCGCAACGTATTGATTACCTTGCTGTTGCTCTAAATCTATAAAAGGCAATAAGAGTTCAGGCGGTAAATTATCGACACAATAAAAACCCGCATCTTCCAGTGCATGCAAAGCCACTGATTTGCCGGAGCCTGACATACCGGTGATTAAAACAAGTTCTAAACGCATACTGACTTTGTCAATGAAAAGAGGTGTTGTAATTGCATTTTAAATAAAATATATGGTCAAATATGGATGTGGAAGGCGTATTTATTGCGTAGTGTGCTATTTAATATATAGCGTACGTGGCTCATGAAAATAAAAATACGAATTCCCAAAGGGCGGTCATGGCTTGCCTTTCATTTTGAAGTTCGGTGTCTGGCAGTTGCGTTGTGGCTTCATCCAACCGCGCCATGTGCTGTACATGGCGTAATTGTCGGTAAGACTGTGCAGCCGCTTCGCCTACACCTGCGGGCAACAGTCCAACTGACTCTGCACGTTGCAAGAGGGCGATATTGCCTACATTGTCCTGCAAACTTGGATGCAAAGCGCTGTATGCCAAAACCAAATACTGCACTGCGAACTCTGCATCCAGCATGCCGCCTGCACTGTGCTTGACATCAAAAAGCCCAGCTTTTACTGCATGGGCGTTCTTGAGTCTGTCGCGCATGGCTAGAATTTCAGTTTTCAGCGCCATCAAATCACGTTTGGCGCTGATGACATTTTTCCGAACAGTATCAAATTGTTGGCGCAATGGTTCATAGCCCGCAACAAAACGGGCACGCGTCATGGCCTGATGCTCCCAAGTCCACGCCGTGTTGCTACCGCGATTTTCTTGGTAATCTGCAAAAGCGGACATGCTGGTGACAAGCAAGCCAGAACCACCATTGGGGCGCAAAGCGGTGTCGATTTCAAACAAATCGCCTTCAGCAGTTTTGGTATCAAGCCAAGTGATCAATTTGCGTACAAAGCCACTGTAAATTTCACCCGAACGCTCATCGTCGTCATCGTAAACAAACACAATATCCAAATCGCTGCCATAGCCCAACTCTTTGCCACCTAATTTGCCATAACCAATAACCGCAATTTGAGGTGATTCACGGTGTTTGTTTTTCAAGCGCTGCCAGCACCATGATATGGTAGTTCGTAGCACTGCATCAGCCAAAGCGCTTAAGTCATCTGCGACTTGCTCCACACTAAGTTGCCCTTCAATGTCACGCGCCAAGGTGCGAAACAGTTCGGCATGGTGCGCGCGACGCAGTAAATTCAACAGGGTTTCCACATCGTCTTCACCGGTGCGCTGTAGCGATTGAATACGCAAGTCGAGATCACGTTCAAAATCAGCCGCATTGAAGCGCTCCGTCGCCCAAGTTTGACTCGCCAGCTCATCAATGACGCCTGGATGTTGCAGCAAATAGCGCGCAGACCATTTGGCACTGCCCAAAAGCTTGAGCAAGCGTTCGTGCACAAAAGGGCGCTCCCACAACAATGCCAAATAGCTCTCGCGACGTAACAAGGGTTCAATAAAGTCAATGCTGCGCAACGCGGCCAATTCAGTGACGCGCGATTCTTGAAGCCAAAGCTGCGTGCGTTGTAAGAGCCTATCGAGCCGCAGACGGCTTTCATCGCGCAAACCCAGCACACGCGGGTGATTGAGCCAATCGTTAATTCGATTTCTGAAAGCAGTTAACTCCGGTGTTGTGCCGTTATTGGATGATTGGTCAGCATGAGTGTGTGCATGTTTTTGTTGCTGTCCCGAGCAAGATTTGCAATGTGTGGACTTGCTTGTATTTTGCGATTCAGCACCGCGAAGCAAATTATCAAATTCGTTGGCAACAAATTCCCTGTGCGCGTCTAAATCGATTAAAAAAGCACCACTTGAGTCGTAGCCCATGGTCGAAGCAATCCAATTCAGATCCGCATCATCGGTAGGTAACACGTGTGTCTGTTGGTCGTCAAGGTATTGAATGCGGTGTTCCACACGACGTAAAAACTCATATGCGCTTGACAAAGCCTGTGCCGTGGCGTTGGACATCAAACCAGCTCGTGCAACGCATTGCAGCGCTTTTAATGTGGGGCGTTTGCGCAATTCAGGAAATTGTCCACCGCGTACGACCTGCAGAAGTTGCACTGTGAATTCAATTTCACGAATACCCCCACGCGAAAGCTTGACATCGTTCGCACGCTCTGGCCTGCCTGCACTGCGGCGTGCAGACTCTTGCCGAATTTTAAGGTGCAAGCTGCGCAAAGATTCGAATACGTTGTAATCTAAGTATTTTCTAAAGACAAAAGGTAAAACCACGGCGCGCATCGCATTGGCAGTGCCATTTTGCACATCGGTTGTAGGCGCAACCACGCGACTTTTAAGCCAGGCAAAACGTTCCCATTCGCGACCTTGAACTTGTAAATATTCTTCCAGTGCGGAGAGGGATACGGCAGCAGGACCAGAATTGCCATTTGGTCGCAAGGCCAAATCTACGCGGAATACAAAACCATGTTCAGTTGTATTGCCGATCAGCTCTGAGACAAGCTTAACGGCTTTGCAAAAATACTCATGGTTGCTGATTCGGTTGCGACCTTCAGAGTTGCCTGCGGTTTCTCCATCCTCATCGTAAACATAGATTAAATCGATATCGCTGGATACATTCAACTCGCGGGCACCTAATTTGCCCATACCGAGCACCCACATTTGAGCGCGTGTGGCGCTGGCCAACACAAATGGCTGACCATAACGTTCATCTAATTCTTGATATGCATTTTGCAGGGCAACATCCAGCGCGAGCTCAGCCAAATCTGTCACAGCACGCGTTACAGTTGCCAGAGGGGCTTGTTGCTCACAATCTAACTTAATTAAACGGTGCATCACCAATTGCCGCAAAATGCGCAATGCGGAAGGTATATCTAAGCATTGTTCTTGTAGAGCTTTGAGCGTGACCAGCATGCCTTCACGTTGCGGATCTCCTGATTCCAACAGGTGCAAATAGGATTCATAACGCCTCTCCAGTCTTTGATAAAAGCGGGATTTACTGGCTAATTGGCTGAAATTCATGTCGTTATGCTTTTATCGTGTTCTTTTAGACCTCAGTGGTCTTGGCAAGCGTCATAATTAGGTCTGTACTGTATGAATCAAACCAGCCCTATATCCGCTCTGCAACAATCCAAAAATCTGGGATTTTGGCGCTTTTGTGCTTTGGCTTCTCGCATTATTTTGTGGCTAATTGTCCTTTGTTGGGCTTTATTTGCTTTGGCATGGGTTGTGCTACATGGCATCATTGTGCCTCGGATTGACGAATTACGCCCACAACTTGAAATTCAGGCTACTAAAGCACTCGGGGTTCCAGTTCGCATCGGACAGGTGGCAGCCGTCGCACATGGGATGGTGCCTTCTTTTGAGTTGAAAGATGTTGTTTTATCTGACCTTCAAGGTCGTGAGGCGCTGCGCTTAAACCGCGTGCTGACTGCCATTTCGCCAGCCTCTTTGCTTCAACTCAATGTTGAACAACTGTACATAGAAAGCCCTAATTTGGAAATTCGCCGTAATCTAGCTGGGAAGATTTTTATTGCTGGCTTGGATCTTTCCGATAAAGATAAAACGTCTTCAGGTGGTTTGGATTGGTTCTTTTCACAGCCAGAATTCTTAGTACGCAATGGTACCGTGCGATGGGTAGATGAAAGGCCCAATGGCATCATGGGTGTTCCGCCTCCATTGGTGTTATCGCAAGTGGATTTTGTCTCTCGTAATCCATTTAACAAGCATTTATTGCGTTTGGATGCCACACCGCCACCAGAGTGGGGCGAGAGATTTTCATTGCAAGGGGCATTCAAACAGTCTTTGCTTTCACCAGATAAAGGTAAGTGGTCCGATTGGAACGGCGAAATTTATGCCAATTTTAAAAAAATTGATGTTTCACATTTAAGTCGGTACATTCAATTTAGCAGTCAATTTGGTCGTGGTGTGGGGCAAATGCAAGCCTGGGTAAGCTTGCGCAAAGCGGCATGGACACAATTCACAACCGACCTTGTGTTGTCGGAAGTAGATGCCACTTTGGGCAAAGGTCTTGAACCCTTGGCATTGCAATCGATGTCGGGCCGATTTTTCGGTAAGCAAATTAAAAGCGGCTTTGAATTTGCAACCCAAAATTTGAAATTTCAAACCCAAGATGGTTTGAGTTGGCCGGGCGGCAATGTTTTCTTCTCCCAGACAGAGCCAGCTAAGACGGGTGACAAATCAACAGCGAGTGTGGATTCAAGAGGTGAGTTTAGGGCTGACAAGCTGGATATAGCGACTTTGAGTTTGATTGCAAACCGCTTACCGCTGGGTGCTGACAACCATGCGAAATTAACCAGCCTAGCCCCTAAAGGAGTTATTCAATCTATTGCTGCCACATGGCGTGGAAATTTAGAGGCGCTGACAGAATTAAATGCCAAA
Organism: Candidatus Aalborgiella aggregata; assembly: GCA_016705065.1. Classification (GTDB taxonomy): domain Bacteria; phylum Pseudomonadota; class Gammaproteobacteria; order Burkholderiales; family Burkholderiaceae_C; genus Aalborgiella; species Aalborgiella aggregata. The sequence continues at coordinate 621,069 of JADIYY010000003.1, forward strand.
GGCATCGTTACCGAGTTGCAGATAGCCGCACAGCACAGCAAAACAATGCTTGGTGAAGGTGAGAATTTGCATGAAGATCTTGGCAGACCCGGGGTTCGTGGGGCACGAGTTGAGTTTGATTTCAATTTAAATGGCGGCACTGCCAAGATTGATGTAGAAAAAGGGGCGGTTGATGTACCGGGTGTTTTTGAAGAACCAGTTGTTCCGGTTGACAAATTAACGGCAGATGTGCAGTGGCTGGTTTCTCCTGGGACCAATGCCAAAGCTCCTGGAGAAAAGAAGATTGAAGTCAAGATCAATAATTTGCTCATCAACAACGCTGATGCACAGGGTACGGGTCAGTTAACATGGCGCACAAGTGACCCAAATCAGGCCATCAGTAAGCGCAGGTTCCCGGGAGAGTTGGATTTGCGCGCTACATTGACACGCGCTGAGGCTTCTCGCGTGTGGCGATACCTTCCCACTGGTATTGATAAACAAGCGCGGGAATATGTCCGTAACGCTGTTTTGCATGGAAGTTCAAACAAGGTGGACTTCACAATCAAGGGTGATATGAGCGATATGCCATCGAAAAATCCTAAACAAGGTATTTTTCGGGTTGAGGCCAAAGTAAACAATGCGACTGTCGCCTATGTACCTCGTCAACTGCAGAGTAAAGGCGAATTGCCTTGGCCTGACTTACATAAAATTAACGGAAATCTGCTTATTGATCGCCACAGTTTGAGCGTGAAAAGCAGCAGTATCAATATTGTTGGCTTGCCAAGGCTACAGATTTCGCAAGCAGATGTTTCAATTGCGGATTTCTCGAATGCTCAAGTCGTTGTGAATGCGAAAGGTAATGGTCCGCTGGCAGAATTGCATGGATTCATCGTGACATCACCAGTTAACAACTTAACCAGTCAGGTTTTGGCAAGCTCGAAATTCGATGGCTTTGGTGATTTCAAGTTTGATTTGGCTCTTCCTGTTGCAAATCTACAGAATTCACGTGTCAATGGAACAATCAATTTTCTTGGCAACGATGTTCAAATAACACCAGACACACCGCTTTTAAGTCAAACTAAGGGCACAGTGAGCTTTAGTGAAAAAGGGTTCGATATTAAAGAGGCCAAAGCGCAACTTTTTGGCGGAGAAATACGTTTTGATGGTGGTAACACAAGTAGCAAGTCAAGTGCAAACTCCACTGTGATCATACGTGGTCAAGGTGAGGCTACTGCTGCTGCACTTCAAAACGCACAAAATCTCAGTGTATTGCCAAATATCGCAAAGTACGCTTCTGGTGGTTTGAATTACACGGCGGAACTTCGCTTTCGACATGGCCATTCTGAATTGTTGGTACAGAGTAATTTGGTGGGCATGGGGATAGATTTACCAGCGCCATTGAATAAGTCTTCACAAACAGCCATGCCTCTTAGTTACAGCAATACCTTGATTGATAAATCTTTGCAAGCTGAGCGGGATGGTAAAACACGGGCAAAAGACCAAGTGCATATCACACTTGATAAATTGGTGGAATTCAAATTTATCAGGGATGTTCAAGGTGAAACTCCAAAACTAATTCAAGGTGGTGTTGGTGTTGGTTTGGCCGCAGATGAATCCTTGCCAGAGCCCGACTCGGGCGTGGCTGCAAATATCAATGTGGACTTTATTGATGCTGACCAATGGGGTGCGGTAATTGCAGCGTTAAGCGGTACTGAATCGAAGTCAAATCAGGTAAAAAATACGGAAACGACATCAGTGCAAGTTTCCAGCCTGCAAGAAGATTACACCCCCAGCATTGTTGCCTTACGTGCGAAAGCCTTGGTTGTTCAAGGGCGTCGTTTTGAAAACATATTTTTGGGTGCATCGCGTGTTGGTTCAACTTGGCGAGCGAATATGGAAGCCAAGCAATTAAGTGGATACCTTGAGTATCGACTCCCAGCTTCTCAAAATGGGACGGGAAGTGTGTATGCCAGATTGGCTCGATTGACCGTGGGTGATACGCAAGTCAAAGATGTTGAAAAATTATTAGACGAGCAACCAACGACTGTCCCAGCTTTAGACTTAATCGTAGATGATTTTGAATTAAAGGGACGTAAATTTGGGCGCGTTGAGGTCGAGGCAGTTAATCTGGCATCAGCTGCCAGAAGAGTGGGGAAAGTTGATAGAGAATGGCGACTGAATAAATTCAATGTGACTACATCAGAGGCTAAATTTTCAGCTACCGGTGTTTGGATGGGTGATGCGAATGCCAATACACGATTGGATTTCAAACTTGACATTTCAGATGCTGGGAAATTACTGGACCTTTTTGGAATTAAGGAAACTGTTTTGGGCGGCGCAGGGAGATTGGAGGGGCAAATAGCTTGGCGCGGATCTCCACTGTCAATGAATTACCCTAGTATGACTGGCCAATTCAATATCAATATTGAGAAGGGGCAATTTTTGAAGTCGGATCCAGGTGTTGGTAAGCTGCTAAGTGTGCTTAGCATGCAAACAATCATGAAGCGATTGACTTTTGATTTTCGTGATGTATTTAGCAGTGGTTTTGCATTTGACTTTGTCCGTGGTGATGTGACGATTGCGCGCGGAATTGCTAGTACAAATAATTTTCAAATGAGTGGCGTGAATGCGGTGGTGCTTATTGAGGGGCAATCGGATGTGGCAAAAGAAACGCAAGAATTGAGAATAGTGATTGCTCCGGAAGTCAACGCTGGTGTAGCATCGTTATTGGTCGCCACGGCCATCAATCCAGCAATAGGGCTAGGGACTTTTTTAGCTCAACTCTTTTTGCGGCAACCCTTGATAGAGGCCGCAACAAGAGAGTTGCATGTGAAAGGCACGTGGTCAGATCCACTGATTACCGAAGTGAAACATGTAAACAAAGCAGATGCAAAGAAATCATAAGGAGCTTAATGCATGAAGGTGGCTGCGATTCAGATGATTGCCGGCAGTAATGTGGATGACAATCTTTCTCAAGCCCGTGACTTGCTAGCTCAAGCTGCCAATCAAGGCGCGGAACTTGCGGTATTGCCAGAGTATTTTTGTTTAATTGGAGCTAAAGACAGTGATAAATTAGTCATCGCTGAGTCTTTTGGAGAGGGGAAAATCCAATCGTTTCTGTCGCAAATGGCAAGAGAATTGGGCATTTGGTTGGTTGGTGGAACGATACCTTTGCGCTCTGTTGATCCAGCGCGTGTGCGAAACAGTACTTTGGTTTTTTCTCCAAATGGAGAGTGTGTAGGTCGGTATGACAAAATCCATTTGTTTCGTTTTGACAATGGGGATGAGAGCTATGACGAAGCGAGAGTGCTGGAAAGCGGAAAATTGCCAGTCGTATTCAGTCTGCCATCAAAAGATGGACATGAATGGCGCGTAGGGTTGAGTGTTTGTTATGACCTGCGTTTCCCGGAACTTTATCGCAGTCAACAAGCTGACGTATGGTTAGTGCCCAGCGCTTTTACGCATACAACAGGGATGGCGCATTGGGAGGTCTTGCTACGAGCTCGCGCGATTGAAAACCTGTCTTTTGTCGTTGCCTCAGCCCAAGGCGGCTTGCACCCAAGTGGTCGTGAGACGTGGGGGCATTCGATGGTGGTAAGCCCTTGGGGGGAAGTAGAAGCATCCCTAGAAAAGGGCGTTGGCGTTGTGGCAGTGGATCTTGATATTCAACAATTGCAAACTGTTCGACATCAATTACAAGCATTGCAGCATCGGGTTTTATAAATGCAAGTTAAACGGGTGCGCAACAATTTTTTCTATCTGGTTATTGCATTATTTTTAGTAGCTTGTGCAGCACCATTGTCTGATTTTGAAGCTGAAAAAAATGTTGACGAGAGTATGCGATTACCACAGGCTATCGTGCAGGTGAGTAGCAGATGGGTCCCGATACAATGGCACGAATTACCAGGTTGGTCCGAGAATAGTAAGTATGGGGTTTCCGGTGCATGGAAAGCTTGGCTGAAAAGCTGTGAGATGCCTGCTACAGCAATGGCAAACTTATGTGCTGATGTTCGCAGGCTTGGGCTCTCATCAAGTGATGTACAAATTGCTTGGATGAAAGAAAAATTACAGCCATATCGAGTTGAAAACTTGCAAGGGCAAAGCGAGGGGCTGCTTACGTCGTATTTTGAGCCAGAGATTGTGGCCTCTAGAATTCTGCGCCCAGGATTCACAGTGCCTTTATATCGCCCCCCAGCTAATTTAGGCACTAGAGGCCCTTGGCATACACGGCAAGAGATGGACAGCGTGCCACAAGTAAAAGCAAAATTGCGTGGCTACGAAATTGCGTACGTTACGAATCCAATAGATGCAATGATATTGCAAGTACAAGGATCCGGTCGCATCAACATGCTAGAGGCTGATGGCACTCAGCGTAAGGTTCGCCTAGCTTATGCAGCGACGAACGAACAACCTTATAAAAGCATTGGGCGATGGCTGTTAGAACAAGGGGAAAGAGGCAGTCGTGACGTATCGTGGGCGGGCATTAAAGATTGGCAAGCACGGAATCCACAACGGACGAACGAGTTGCTATGGAGTAACCCAAGAGTGGTTTTCTTTAAAGAAGAAGCCATGAAAGATACTCTCGAAGGCCCTAGAGGCGCACAAGGAGTTGCGCTAACACCCGAAAGTTCCATCGCAGTAGATCGTAAAAGTATTCCCTATGGTGCTCCTATATGGCTGGTCAGTAACGGGGGTGCGGGTAGCATACAAAAGATGGTTATTGCACAAGATACGGGGAGCGCTATAGTGGGTGCGGTGCGAGCAGACTATTTCGCAGGTTGGGGTCAAGATGCTGGAGAATACGCAAACCGAGTGAAACAAGGTCTTAGAATGTGGGTGCTTTGGTCTAAGTAGTCGCAAGTGGAGTAGGTGCGAGAGTTTGTTAATAAATAAGCGCTACTTTGACATGAGATGAAATTTCGGTATATAATTGCAGGCTCTACTCATTGAGTAGGTGCTTCTTGCAAAGTGGTACCTCTATGAAAAATAAGTAGAAAAAATTTCGAAAGTTGACCGGAAGTTAAAAAACGGTGTATAATTCGAGGCTCTGCTGAAATGCGACAGCTTTTATAAATTAAATATAAAGCGGTTAAAAATAAGTAGAAATAATTTTAGAAAATGTGCCGAAATTAAAAAATCGGTGTATAATCGAAAACCCAGCTGATTGCAGCTAGCTTGCCAAGAAATTGGTAAAGATCATTAAAAATTTACAGCCGATAAGCGTGGGTGTTTGAAGGCGATTGCCAAGTTCTTCGGAACTAAGTCTATATGACTTACAAACACTCATGAAGTAAAAAAGATGTGAAAGTCGTCAAAGACAATCACGTCGATTCCAATTTATGAGTAACTTGAGAAATCAAGTAAAAAATTCAAGATCGAACTATAGAGTTTGATCCTGGCTCAGATTGAACGCTGGCGGCATGCCTTACACATGCAAGTCGAACGGCAGCACGGGAGCAATCCTGGTGGCGAGTGGCGAACGGGTGAGTAATATATCGGAACGTGCCCAGTCGTGGGGATAACGCAGCGAAAGTTGTGCTAATACCGCATACGATCTATGGATGAAAGCGGGGGATCGCAAGACCTCGCGCGATTGGAGCGGCCGATATCAGATTAGGTTGTTGGTGAGGTAAAAGCTCACCAAGCCTGCGATCTGTAGCTGGTCTGAGAGGACGACCAGCCACACTGGAACTGAGACACGGTCCAGACTCCTACGGGAGGCAGCAGTGGGGAATTTTGGACAATGGACGAAAGTCTGATCCAGCAATGCCGCGTGCAGGACGAAGGCCTTCGGGTTGTAAACTGCTTTTGTACAGAACGAAAAAGTCTTTAATAACACTAGAGGCTCATGACGGTACTGTAAGAATAAGCACCGGCTAACTACGTGCCAGCAGCCGCGGTAATACGTAGGGTGCAAGCGTTAATCGGAATTACTGGGCGTAAAGCGTGCGCAGGCGGTTATATAAGACAGATGTGAAATCCCCGGGCTCAACCTGGGACCTGCATTTGTGACTGTATAGCTAGAGTACGGTAGAGGGGGATGGAATTCCGCGTGTAGCAGTGAAATGCGTAGATATGCGGAGGAACACCGATGGCGAAGGCAATCCCCTGGACCTGTACTGACGCTCATGCACGAAAGCGTGGGGAGCAAACAGGATTAGATACCCTGGTAGTCCACGCCCTAAACGATGTCAACTGGTTGTTGGGTCTTCACTGACTCAGTAACGAAGCTAACGCGTGAAGTTGACCGCCTGGGGAGTACGGCCGCAAGGTTGAAACTCAAAGGAATTGACGGGGACCCGCACAAGCGGTGGATGATGTGGTTTAATTCGATGCAACGCGAAAAACCTTACCCACCTTTGACATGTACGGAAGATTTAAGAGATTAGATTGTGCTCGAAAGAGAACCGTAACACAGGTGCTGCATGGCTGTCGTCAGCTCGTGTCGTGAGATGTTGGGTTAAGTCCCGCAACGAGCGCAACCCTTGTCATTAGTTGCTACATTTAGTTGGGCACTCTAATGAGACTGCCGGTGACAAACCGGAGGAAGGTGGGGATGACGTCAAGTCCTCATGGCCCTTATAGGTGGGGCTACACACGTCATACAATGGCTGGTACAGAGGGTTGCCAACCCGCGAGGGGGAGCTAATCCCATAAAACCAGTCGTAGTCCGGATCGCAGTCTGCAACTCGACTGCGTGAAGTCGGAATCGCTAGTAATCGTGGATCAGAATGTCACGGTGAATACGTTCCCGGGTCTTGTACACACCGCCCGTCACACCATGGGAGCGGGTCTCGCCAGAAGTAGTTAGCCTAACCGCAAGGAGGGCGATTACCACGGCGGGGTTCGTGACTGGGGTGAAGTCGTAACAAGGTAGCCGTATCGGAAGGTGCGGCTGGATCACCTCCTTTCTGGAAACCGCAATCAAATTTGAATGCCCACACTTATCGGTTGTTGAAGTAGTAGTCGCTACAGCTCGGATGAAATTTTTAAATATCATCCCATTGGAGCGAACTTCCTGAGTGAAAGCTCTGGGGTGAAAATCTTGGGTCTGTAGCTCAGCTGGTTAGAGCACTGCCTTGATAAGGCAGGGGTCGTTGGTTCGAGTCCAACCAGACCCACCATTACTTTCAATCCTATCCGATGGCTTTTGTAAAGTCAAAGAAATTATTGGGGGTGTAGCTCACCTGGTAGAGCGGTTGCTTTGCAAGCAATAGGTAGCAGGTTCGAGTCCTGTCACCTCCACCAATACAACTCAACAACAAACTTCTGGCAAATAATTATTGCTAAACATCGTCAGTTCAAGAACTGAAGGTGTTTAGTGATGATTGATTTCATTCAATTATTGGCTGTTCTTTAAAAATTCATAGAGTTTAATTAGCGTTATTAGCGATAAGCTGTTTAAGGAAACCGCACAATTCGTAAAGGTTTTAGTGCGGACCGTGCCTTAAATGGTGCTAATAACAAATTTTTTGATTGCGTCAAACAACTTTCAATTTCGAAAGAAATCGTTTGCTCAATAATATTGGGCATAAGAAATTAATCGTAAATTGATACGGCATAACGCGTTTGGTGAAAGACCAAACAAAACATTCCTTGAAGATAACTTTTTGTTTTTGACCGTGCTGCGAAGCGTGGTTGAGACGTCAAAGTTATAGGGTCAAGTGAATAAGAGCATATGGTGGATGCCTTGGCAATGATAGGCGATGAAGGACGTGATAGCCTGCGAAAAGCTTCGGGGAGCTGGCAAATAAGCTTTGATCCGGAGGTGTCCGAATGGGGAAACCCACCGAAAGGTATCCCATACTGAATTCATAGGTGTGGGAGGCGAACCGGGTGAACTGAAACATCTCAGTAGCTCGAGGAAAAGAAATCAACCGAGATTCCGAAAGTAGTGGCGAGCGAAATCGGAAAAGCCTGTTAGTGATAGCGCAACTCTTAACGGAACAGCATGGAAAGGCTGACCATAGCAGGTGATAGTCCTGTACGTGAAAAGAAATGTGTGATACTGAGCTAACGAAAAGTAGGGCGGGGCACGAGAAACCTTGTCTGAATATGGGGGGACCATCCTCCAAGGCTAAATACTCATCATTGACCGATAGTGAACTAGTACCGTGAGGGAAAGGCGAAAAGAACCCCGGGAGGGGAGTGAAATAGATCCTGAAACCGTATGCTTACAAAAAGTAGGAGCCTGGAAACGGGTGACTGCGTACCTTTGTATAATGGGTCAGCGACTTACATTCAGTGGCAAGCTTAACCGAATAGGGAAGGCGTAGGGAAACCGAGTCCGAATAGGGCGATTCAGTCGCTGGGTGTAGACCCGAAACCAAGTGATCTATCCATGGCCAGGATGAAGGTGCCGTAACAGGTACTGGAGGTCCGAACCCACTAATGTTGCAAAATTAGGGGATGAGCTGTGGATAGGGGTGAAAGGCTAAACAAACTTGGAAATAGCTGGTTCTCTCCGAAAACTATTTAGGTAGTGCCTCAAGTATTACCATCGGGGGTAGAGCACTGTTTTGGCTAGGGGGTCATGGCGACTTACCAAACCAAGGCAAACTCCGAATACCGATGAGTACAGCTTGGGAGACAGAGCACCGGGTGCTAACGTCCGGACTCAAGAGGGAAACAACCCAGACCGCCAGCTAAGGTCCCTAAAATTGGCTAAGTGGGAAACGAAGTGGGAAGGCTATAACAGTCAGGATGTTGGCTTAGAAGCAGCCATCATTTAAAGAAAGCGTAATAGCTCACTGATCGAGTCGTCCTGCGCGGAAGATGTAACGGGGCTAAGCCAGTTACCGAAGCTGCGGATTTGCAATTTATTGCAAGTGGTAGGAGAGCGTTCTGTAGGCCTGTGAAGGTGGTGGTGTAAACCCTGCTGGAGGTATCAGAAGTGCGAATGCTGACATGAGTAGCGTTAAAGGGGGTGAAAAGCCCCCTCGCCGTAAGCGCAAGGTTTTCTACGCAACGTTCATCGGCGTAGAGTTAGTCGGCCCCTAAGGTGAGGCAGAGATGCGTAACTGATGGGAAACAGGTTTATATTCCTGTACCGATATATAGTGCGATGTGGGGACGGAGAAGGTTAGCTCAGCCAACTGTTGGATATGTTGGTTCAAGCCTGTAGTCGTGCCTGGTAGGTAAATCCGCCGGGCTTAGATGAGGGGTGATAACGAGGGTGCTTGCACCTGAAGTGAGTGATACCCTGCTTCCAGGAAAAGCCACTAAGCTTCAGCTATATACGACCGTACCGCAAACCGACACTGGTGCGCGAGATGAGTATTCTAAGGCGCTTGAGAGAACTCAGGAGAAGGAACTCGGCAAATTGACACCGTAACTTCGGAAGAAGGTGTGCCTCTAGTCAGTGAACCATTTACTTGGGGAGCTAAACGAGGTTGCAAAAAATCGGTGGCTGCGACTGTTTATTAAAACACAGCACTCTGCAAACACGAAAGTGGACGTATAGGGTGTGACGCCTGCCCGGTGCTGGAAGATTAAATGATGGGGTGCAAGCTCTTGATTGAAGTCCCAGTAAACGGCGGCCGTAACTATAACGGTCCTAAGGTAGCGAAATTCCTTGTCGGGTAAGTTCCGACCTGCACGAATGGCGTAACGATGGCCACACTGTCTCCTCCTGAGACTCAGCGAAGTTGAAATGTTTGTGATGATGCAATCTCCCCGCGGATAGACGGAAAGACCCCATGAACCTTTACTGTAGCTTTGTATTGGACTTTGAACAGATCTGTGTAGGATAGGTGGGAGGCTTTGAAGCGGTAGCGCTAGCTATCGTGGAGCCAACGTTGAAATACCACCCTGGTGTGTTTGAGGTTCTAACCTAGGTCCATTATCTGGATCGGGGACAGTGCATGGTAGGCAGTTTGACTGGGGCGGTCTCCTCCCAAAGTGTAACGGAGGAGTTCGAAGGTACGTTAGTTACGGTCGGACATCGTGATGATAGTGCAATGGCATAAACGTGCTTAACTGCGAGACTGACAAGTCGAGCAGATACGAAAGTAGGGACATAGTGATCCGGTGGTTCTGTATGGAAGGGCCATCGCTCAACGGATAAAAGGTACTCTGGGGATAACAGGCTGATACCGCCCAAGAGTTCATATCGACGGCGGTGTTTGGCACCTCGATGTCGGCTCATCTCATCCTGGGGCTGTAGCCGGTCCCAAGGGTATGGCTGTTCGCCATTTAAAGAGGTACGTGAGCTGGGTTTAAAACGTCGTGAGACAGTTTGGTCCCTATCTTCCGTGGGCGCTGCAGATTTGAGGAAGCCTGCTCCTAGTACGAGAGGACCGGAGTGGACATACCTCTGGTGTATCGGTTGTCACGCCAGTGGCATTGCCGAGTAGCTAAGTATGGAAGAGATAAACGCTGAAAGCATCTAAGCGTGAAACTCGTTTCAAGATGAGATCTGCCGGGGCCTTGAGCCCCCTAAAGAGTCGTTCAAGACCAGGACGTTGATAGGTCAGGTGTGGAAGCGTAGTAATACGTTAAGCTAACTGATACTAATTGCTCGTGCGGCTTGACCCTATAACTTTGATTTGTAGTTAGTCTGGAGTTAAATCTAGATTGAAGCAAGTTCGAATGTTTGTTATGTCAAAGTTGTGAGACGTGATTAAAAAACAAAGAAGCTAATTAACTCTATGAATTCGTTGTTTTGTAAACTAGTAATAGATACAAAATGACAAAAAGTTTTGCCTGATGACCATAGCAAGGTGGCACCACTCCTTCCCATCCCGAACAGGACAGTGAAACGCCTTAGCGCCGATGATAGTGCGGATTCCCGTGTGAAAGTAGGACATTGTCAGGCTTCTATAGCGAAAAAAGCTCCAGTGAAAACTGGAGCTTTTTTTTGTCTGCAACCATCGAGATTATATTTTTGACAACAGTCAAACTAAGACGTAGACAAACTAAATTGTGTCCACTCTAGGTGGCCAAGCCAAACTGAAATCGTCATGTCCACTAGTTAGGTTAGGGTTATATGCTGGATCTATTTCCATCTTCTCACCCCATCGTTCTCGCATAAATCGGTATTCCTTTTCCGCGCGACGTTGCTTGTCAGGCGCATCATCCTGCCCACGTGTGGCTGATTCATGATGAAATAATTCGGCTTGGGGAGTCCAAACATTCCGATAGCCTGCTTCCACCAGACGCAGACAAAAAATCGACGTCATTAAAACCGATTGCTAGCTCTTTTTCGTTAAAACCCCTATTGATTCAAAAGAGATTTTATAACGACCATACAGGCACCAGTAATTGCAGAATAATTTTGTGTCAGTACTGCTCGATCATTAAAACCCGTCTCACCTGCAGGCAAAAACTTATGAACATGCCTAGCAACTCTACCCGCCAGAACGATACCAGCATGTTGTAGCTTCATATCTGGATACCATAACCGCGCTCCTACTGCACCAACTCCTGGGCGAAGCGCGTGGGAAACCATTTCTGACAACCAATTCGGTGTGATTACTTCTATGTCGTCATTAACAAATGCAATGATTTCACCTTTGGAAAGTGCTACTGCAGAATTATTCAGTGCAGAGTAATTGAATGCATAGTTATCGCGGATCACTCTTACTTTTGGTGTGCCTGCAATTTGACGCAAATAGTCCAATGTATCATTCTGATCAGAACCATTGTCGACAACTAGTATTTCAAAATTTTCATATTCAGTTTTCAACAAAATGCTTGTGACGCATTGTCGTAACAATGTCAAATTATTTTTGGTAGGAATTATCAAACTGACCAAAGGCTGTGTGCTTGGTAGACCGTAATGGATATCCCACTTTTTAGCAGCAGATTCTGTACCAACAATAGCGACAGCATTTTGACCCGCGCGTTTGAAATGTTCGTTAAGTGATTGAGCGTGATGCGATACATCATCTGCGGATGATTCGGCCATCACGCGAAGATGTACCAATACTTTGGGGACGTGATAAATATCCGTAGCGTGTATTCGTTCAATAGCACGTAAAGTCAGATCGAAAGTAGCAACACTTAAACTCGTCAGTTTCGAATTGAACTCACCACAATCAGCAATCAGTTCTTTTGAATAAAAGCACAAATCTCTCGTGTAGTTTTGCGAGTAGAACAAATCCAAATTCCAATCTGGCTTGAAGTCAGGTTTACATCTTGCGAAATCGGGATATTCAAGTTTATCGCTGTCTGAGTAGATGAATTTATAGTTTTCAGATAAAAATGTGGCTTTGGCAAGCATGTATGTTGCCTGTGATGCTATCGTATTTGTAGCGATAAGAACGCCCAACCAATTCCCTGTCGCAAGCATATTCGCTTCATTCAGTAGATTCCCATTCTTTAAATCACCAGTGACATATTTGATTCTGCTATCACTCTGTTTAGCCAATTCAATAAAGTCAATAACAGATGCATCAGTACGTGTGCTGACAGCAATACATAGCTCCCACTTTTCATACACTTGATTTTTTACGGAAGAAACAGCCTGCTTAAAGTATTCAACTGGTGATTGATCTACCGTCATCAAAAAAGAGAATAGTGGTGAATGATTTTGATCTGCAAGCATACGAGCTTCAGAAATCAAAGCATCAACATTGTTTTCACTTTCATAGCGTTTACACCACTCGTTGTAATCGTTCCTGTCAAATTTGCTATCGGGTATACCGCGCCAAGCTGCCTCTGTACTGTACCCAGGTTTATCCCAAGGCGGAATGACACTGTCCCAATTGAGAGTTGGTTTGGACAGTGAATCATCAGCCTGTCTTGATGATGTAACCGTACTGTCATTTTGCGCAACTTGTCCAGTGCGAATTTTCCTTGCCCACGCTGCAAAACTTCGCAATGGTTTTGTAACGCGCCAGCTCGTTGATTTTTCAAAATCTTGACGCACTAGCGTATGAATATTTTCAATTGCCACTGCTATGAAATGCTTTCGCTCCGCGTCTATAAAGCTCAATTCTGCTTTGGTACGGTTCAAGGTAACTTCAGTTTGGTGCAGTTGATGCTCCAAGTCGTCAATTTTTTCTTCGAAATCTTTTATTCGATCATCTTCAGCCGCATAGGGCAAGAGACTGTTGGGTTGCCAGTTGCCAGCAGCATTAGCAATATGGGGCAAAATTAAAAACCAAGGTTCAAAGTCACGGCGTGTTAATTGAAACCCTGCCAAACTCAATGTGTTTTCTATAAATTGCACTCTTGTGTATCGCCGATTACTTGCATGTGTACCTACATGCGGAAGTTGTTCAACCCAAGAAAAAAGTGTTACACAAAGTTGTTTGGCATCATTGTGAGTTGAACGGTCAAAATTGTTATGTGCTAATTGAAGTATTAGCTCCGAAATTTGTTTAAGCTCCCACCCATCTTTGCCCAAAGCGGCAACAAATAATTTGCGTAGTGCTGACTCATCACTTGTAGAGGTGTTCATTCAAAAAATAGTGATGTGATAAGGATGAAAGATATTCTGTTAATTCACTTGACAATGCGGGGTTGGTAATTGAACGCCATTTTTTTCATGTGTAATCTGAAAGGTATTTCTAAGCATTTTCACCTGAATGTGTCCAGAAAACCCATTTACGTAGGTTGGTAAATTTCGATCTTCAACCCATTTTCGCATGCGTGCACTGCGTTCACTGCACCACAACAAAGCCGGACTTGGGACCATCACTACGGAAGGAGAGGCAGCAGTGAAGAAACTGTCTGGAGCAGCTCCTTCTGTACCGTGGTGGGGGAATTTCAATATATCCACCTTTAATTGTTGCCCCTCTTTTGCTAAGTATTCGCCAATCTTGGCATTGAGGTCACCAGTAAACAAAGCCGTGTTAGAACCGTGTTTCAAAAGCATAATCAAAGATAAATCATTGATGTCAGTTCGACCCACAGGCGTGTTGACTCCATCAAAAGCATAGAGTATTTTGAGATGACTGCCCAAGCCAATTTGGAATTCTAAGCCTGCTTTGGCTTCATCAATCTTGACGCCACGCTCTTTCAAGATGGTGTGGTAACGCAAAATTTCGTCGTAATCGCAGCCCCAAGGAATTTCGGCATCGCAAATTTGTCGATTTGGTACGTTGAAGTAAACCGCATTTATCTTTATGCCAGAGTCCAAAATCGGCAAAAGTCCGGCATAGTGATCTTTATGTGGGTGTGTGATGAAAACAATGTCCAACTTCTTTATGCCTCTAGCTTGCAAAAAAGGAAGCAAAGCATTCTTTGCTGGATCCAAATGCCCAGTATCAATCAGTATATTCTTGCCCATATTTGTTTGGAGCAAGTGAGCATCACCTTGTTGTGGAGAATAATTGACATTGACCATCGTCCAAATTAGAGGTCGCTGATATTTTTTATAAGCCCAAATAATGCCTGCAATGACGACAAAAACTATCAAAACCCAAAGGAAATGAATCAGTTTTTTATGCATAGAGTGCTAGTTTAGTCAATATAAACAATTCTTTTTCCCACAGCTTTTGGATTGATCGCACAATCTGAGACTTCATGCGGGACAAAGCGGTCAAACAGGATATTTTTTTGCCGAAACACGTACTGAATGATATGTGATTTGTCATGGTCGGCACAAAACATGATGTCGTCATTGTTGTATTTCATTTTGGCCTCTTCTATTTGCAACTTTAAGCGAGCAATATCTGAAGCAGGTACATCTATACCTACTTTCTCTGGTTTCAGACTATTTCTAATCGAATGAATGTTCTGAAAATATGTACCGCTGTCATTGAAGTACCGTGAGTAAGCGGCTGTTATCACCATTAATCCAGCTACCAGCATCAACAAAATAATGGGCTTGTTGAACTTACTAGATTTGTTCAATACCAGATAGGCTAGAAGCGAAGGTAAAACAAAAGCATTGAGGCAAAGTAGAAACGGTTTACGATTGGGGCGCCGTAAAACAATGAAGCAATGCCCGAAGACACTTTAAAAGTCGGTACAAAGCAATATATCAACGAGGCTAAAACAATGTACAGCGCTTTGGAGTTTAGAGCAGTTTTGTCGTAGAAATTAAAAAAGAGCACTGGTAAAGCACTTATGACACATATGGCATACAAAGCATTCCAATTTGCTGCATATCGGTTGCCGCCTTCAACGTTGTATTTTCCATATTCATGGATCAAACCTGCTATTTTTCCGCCTTGACCGGTTTTGATCAAAGTAAAAATTTCTGGAATTCTGTCGTTGTAAAACTGACTTGCTATCAAGACAATAATTAAGAGAAAAAGTAAAACGATAGAAATTTTTTTGATATTTTCTTTACTTGCATAGATCAATAAGGACGCAAGCAAATATACAAACAGATAAACCAATTCACCCGCATGTAACAACATCACTAATGCCAGAAAAAGCAAACTGAAAGCGATTTTGACAATAACTATGCGGTGTGATTGTTGAATTGCAACCGCATTGATCAGTAGAGAAATTGCCAGAAACAAAAATGGCAAAGTTATCTGATAGTTGACCGAATACCACATGATCCAGGCTTGCTGAAATGTGCTGACTGTCCCGATCACGGTCAACCAAACCATCATGCTACTCAATGCAAAACTTGAAATCCAAAGTTTGTTTTCAGCGGTAGAGCGTTTGCTTAGCTTTGTTTTGTGAAGCAATGCTGGCAATAAAAATTTAGCTGATAAGTATATTGAAAAGCAACTGATGAGGAACTGAGTGCGATGGATGATGACTGCGTATGTGCTTATATCTCTGGTTTCCAGTAAACGGAGAATGTGAGCCCAAGTTTTATACCAGTTTGACCTGCCGTGAAGAATATTCGGGTCATAGACATAGTCATCGATGTAACCTAGGTGATACCAAATATCAAATCTTGTTTTCATCATGGGGTAAGAGTTCATGATGAAAACGATGAGTAATGCGACAGTTGCCCAAAATGCGAATTTATAGATTCTGGCTGAATTCATAAATGCATTGACTTTTGGCGTGCCATACATAATTTATTTTGAATAGAAAATGTGTTTGCGTCTTGAATCAGGTGCTTCATAAAAACTTTGCGCCAGACGATAATTGACATTAAAAAAGCTAAAAAGACACTACATAAAACGATGATTTTCAAGGGGCTTGGCCCTTGTTTTTTCGGTGCGGTAGCTTGAAAAATGTAGGCAGGCTGTTTGTAGATATGCGCTTTGATATTTGAAACATCCATACGCATCAAGAGTAATTTTTCGCGCAGTGATGGTGCTTCTGTCTTATTCAAAGTAGCGGTCAACAAATCGTCCAAGAACCTGATGCGTTCAAACCCCGTTTGTTGAATGCGTTCTTGTGTAGAAACTTGCTGCGCAATCTCGTTCGCAATTTTTTGTTGCTCGATGGCTCGATTCAGCCGGTGAAGAATAGATTCACTTTCCAATAACTCAATCTCGGCTGCCATGAGATGAGCTCGCGGCGTCATTGTCTTGGATGGGTTCTGCGTTGACAAAGTAAAGCTTTCAACATCTGCTTTGGCAATTGTCGGCGTGTTTGCGGCGGCCTTTTTAAACCCTGCTATTTTAAATTTGAGCTGCTCCCTTGTATATTCCTGTTGAATCTTGACTGCTTGTATGTTTTCCGAAATAAGTTTGTTATCGTTAACCCATTTTGCAATCAGTTGTTCGACAGCACCGTGCGCTGCTGTATCAAATGCATAGTCGCTTAACCAATTCACTTTTGCGGTGGCCATCTCAGGCGTACTTGCCATAGTTGCAAGATAGATACCAGTGTATGCAGAATATTCGTTTCGGATAAGGGGCAATTTTTTGCCAATGAGCTTCTCAATTTCGTTCGCCTGATCTTGATCTCTGAGTCTGATGCTCTCTTGTTCAAGACGTACCGCCAAATCAGGTAAGTCTTTTACGTCCGCTCTCGCAAATCGAGGAACAGGTTTTAGCCAGTCCGCATCAGTGATGTCTTGTAAAGCGATATTTATTTGCTCATCCGTCAAAGCTTGCGGTTTTAAGTTTGTTGCGTATAGGCGGAAACGTGCTGGATCGTTCACCATTTGAGCAAAACGTTTAAAACCAGCAATATCTAAATCAATATTTAACCCTGCTTCAGATTTGAACCGCTTTAAGGGCCCATAGCTTAAAAAAGCGCCTATACCGGCACCGAGCAGCGCCGCTAAAGCGATGTAGATAATTTTCTTGGTCATTTTTGTTGTCCCATTGCGCCACAACTCAGCTGTCATCGGAATGTTTGGCAGGTGCATACCCCTGAACCCATTGGGTCAGAATCAGCTTTAGCGCTTCGATATCATTCTGCACTGCAGCATGGCGTAATTTTATAAGTAAGGGAGCTAATATGTCCCAAGGAACCGTATCTTCGTTGGCTTTCATGATACGTGGGTGTGCCGTTGGCTTTGGGTCATTGCCAATCAAGAGCTCTTCATACAACTTCTCGCCTGGGCGCAATCCCGTGATGGTGATTTCAATATCGCCATTGAGGTTTTGGCTATCACGTATTGTTTGGCCAGACAATTGGGCCATGCGTTTAGCCAGGTCCAAAATTCTGACAGGCGCACCCATGTCTAATACGAAAACATCTCCGCCTTCTGCCATAGCACCTGCTTGCAGCACCAGTTGCGCAGCTTCAGGTATGGTCATGAAAAATCGGGTTACATCGGGGTGTGTCACAGTAATCGGACCACCAATCAACAGCTGTTTTCGAAACAAAGGGACCACGCTGCCGCTAATGCCCAACACATTTCCAAAGCGCACCATTGAAAAGGTGGTCATATTTTCAAACGTTGGGCTATGAGTGCCATCTGACATATGAAAGTCCAAACTTTGTCTGTTAGCCATGGCTTGCAACACCAGTTCTGCCATGCGCTTCGTCGCACCCATGACATTGGTGGGGCGCACAGCTTTGTCTGTCGATATCAAAACAAAGTGTGAAGCTCTGCTCTCTAGTGCGGCTCTCGCCATATTCAGCGTGCCAAACACATTGTTGAGCACACCCTCTGCAGGGTTGCTTTCTACCAAGGGAACATGCTTGTAAGCGGCTGCATGGTAAACCGTAGTAGGCTGGTATGTCTTGGCAAATTTCTTTCAATCTTGCAAAATTACCGACGCTGGCCAGTAGAGGAACGATGTCCACTGGCAGTTCAAATTCTTTGCAAAGCCCAGTTAGCTCACCGTGAATACTGTAAAGTGCGAATTCACCATGTTCCAATAGCACCAGTTGTTTTGGTTTTTCTAAAATAATTTGTCGACACAACTCGCTACCAATACTGCCACCCGCACCCGTGACCAAAACAACTTTGTTTGATAAATTTCGGGCAAGCAAACTGCGGTCTGGTGGTACCGGTGCGCGCCCTAATAAATCTTCTACATCGAGCTCTTGAAAGTCTTGTACAGTGACACGGCCAGTGGCTAAATCTCCCATGCCTGGTAAAGTTCGTACATGAACGGGCAGTGCACGCAATTTGGTGATGATGTCGTTGCGCTGAGATCGACCTAATGAAGGGATGGCCAACAATATATCGGTAATGCCTAAGCGGTCTACTGCATCAGCAACATCTTTCGAACCGATGATGTTGATACCATTAATGCTGCCGCCAATTTTGGTGGTGTCATCGTCAATAAATCCTTGCAAACTGAATTGGCGGCTCACGGCCAAAGCGGTGGCCGTTTGCACACCTGCTTCGCCAGCGCCATAAATTAAGAGTCGACCTCGCGCGCTCTTAACTTTTCCAGAAATACCTGCCAGCCAAAACCTTGCAAAGGCACGGCTTCCACCGATCAAAATCAAGAACAACAAGGGTTGAATTAACCCCAAGCTTCTGGGAACATCATTCCAACTGAAGATAAACAACACTGCAAAATATAAACAGCCATACACTGCAATGGCTTTAACTATTTGCAGCATCGCTGCCAGACCCGTATAGCGAAAAATGGCACGGTATAGACCCAGCGCAACGAAAATCGGCACAGCCAGCAGTGGCGCTAGCGCATACGGGTAAATTTGCTGTTGTACAGGTAGCTTTGTTTGATCGATGCGTAAATAAAAAGCCAACCAAACAGACACCAGCGCCAAAACCACATCCAGCGTGACCACCAAAGCCCTTTTGTTGCCACGGGACAATGACAATAATTTTTGAGAATAAGTGTTGGTGGGCATGTTTATTTGACGTTACAGGCTTTGCTCAACACGTCGCTAATCACTTGGCAAGTCATGGCCAGCTCAGATTTCGTCAGCGTCGGGTGCACCAAAAACATCAAGCTGGTTTCGCCTAACTCCCGTGCATTTGAGAGTCTTTCATCCGGTCGCCATCCCGTACCATCAAACGCTTTTTCCAAATACACCTCAGAGCATGAACCTTGGTAACACGGAACGCCAAGAGCATTGATGGCATCAACAATGCGATCGCGGGACCACCCTGTCGCCAAAAGGTCAGGCTGAACGTAAACATAACATTTGTAATGTGCATGTGTGCTGTCGTCGGGTACAGCAGGCACTCGAATAGCTTTGAAAGGGCGACAGGTCGCCCAAATCATTTCAGCGTAGAGCGCACGCATGGCTGCCCAGTTGGGCATGCGCTTCAATTGAATCCGTCCGATAACGGCCTGCATCTCTAGCATGCGCCAGTTCGTGCCAAATGAATCGTGTAGCCAACGAAACCCTTTCGGATGCTGGCGTTCATACACAGCCGCATAACTTTTGCCATGGTCTTTGTATGCCCACATATCGCGCCAAAGCGTTTCATCATTGGTGGTAACCATGCCACCTTCACCCCCAGTGGTCATAATTTTATCTTGACAAAATGACCATGCGCCGACATGTCCTATGCTTCCAACGCTACGATTTTTGTAGCGCGCACCATGCGCTTGGGCGCAATCTTCAATGACTTTGAAATGGTGTCTTTTTGCCAATGCCATGATGGGGTCCATGTCACAAGGCCAGCCCGCCAGATGCACACAAATCACGGCTTTGGTCTTGGGGGTCAACACTTTGGAGATGGTGATTGCAGACAAATTGCCACTGTCCATTTCAACATCAGCAAACACCGGTGTTGCGCCTGTGTTGACCACGCAAGACACGCTGGCGATAAAGGTTCGCGGAGTCACAATCACCTCATCACCAGGGCCAATGTTCAATGCTTTTAAAGCCACATCAAGTGCCAAGGTGCCATTAGACAAGGCAACCGCATACTTTGTATCAGTCCATGCAGCAAACTCTTTCTCAAACTCGCGGCATTCAGTACCCGTCCAATAGTTGACTTTGTTTGACAGCAAAGTCTGGCTGACCGCATCGGCCTCTTCAGCGGTGAAGCTGGGCCAAGGTGAAAAAGGTGTGTTCAACATTTTTTGTGGCTAACTTACTTCTTAATCGATTCCATCACACGGGCCGGATTGCCAATAACGGTTGTGCCTGGTGCTACATTTTGGTGACAACAGCACCCATACCCACAACCGCGCCACGACCAATCACCAAGGGCTCCCCAGTTTTGCCCTGCCGCAAAATAGCACCTGTGCCGATGTAGGCATGGTCTTCAATGTGGACATTGCCATTGCAGTGGACGCCAGGTGCGAAAGTAACGAAATCACCAATCACACAGTCGTGTGCAACATAACTATAAATATTTGCATGAAATTGTTGCCCAATACGAATGTTGCTTGTCAACGTGACAAACGGGCACAAAATCGTTCCTGTGCCTAATTGCACATCATCCATAACTAAAGAGTTGGTTGCTCTAATACTAAAGAAATGTATGCCATCACTAACACATGGGTTGCTAATTTCTCGCGGATCTGACTATTTGCAATTGCCAAACTTATATGACGCGAGTTGGCAGGCAATGCAAGCCAATCGGCATACGACAAAACTTTGTGTCCATTGATTTGTGGCGCAGGCGGATGATCATCGACAAACATTAAATCCCAATCTTGGGTTTCAGTTTGCTCTAATTGTTGGCGTGCCACAGGCAGAACTTCACGGCCAAATCCACTGGCACCAAAAATGGCAAACCGTTTCATGCTTTATGCCTTTGTTTGAGGTTTTTCATTTCATTTAACCGAGCCCGTAAATTTTGACATGGTCGCTTCACCAGCTGCGCTGATGCCGTCACGTGCCACCACTTTGCGTATGGTGAGCCATAAAATTTTGATGTCTAACCAAATAGAGTGATTATCCACATACCAAACATCGAGTTTGAACTTTTCATCCCAGCTCAATGCGTTGCGCCCGTTCACTTGCGCCCAACCAGTAATCCCCGGTTGCACATCATGCCGGCGTGCTTGTTCGCTGTTGTACAAGGGCAAATAGTCCATCAGCAATGGGCGCGGGCCGACCAAGCTCATCTCACCCCTCACAACATTCCACAGTTCCGGCAATTCGTCCAAGCTGGAAGCGCGAAGAAAACGCCCAAAAGGTGTTAACCGGTCAGCATCTGGCAACAGCATACCATCTGCACCACGCGCATCCGTCATGGTTCTGAATTTCACCATTTTGAATGCCTGGCCTCTTAAACCCGGCCGAACTTGGCTGAAAAAGACCGGATGACCTAACTTGATGTAGATAAGGGCATATAAACAGACCATTGGAATGGCGAGCAGTACCAGCGCAGTGCACGCAATGATCAGATCAAATAGCCTTTTTCATGGGATTGAGAAATGAATAATTGAGAGTAAAAGTCACGCATCGCCTCAACCAACACAGCAGTTCCAAATAATTGATAGGCACGCTCTTGGGCTTGTGTGGCCATGCTTTTACGCAATTGATCGTTTTGTATCAGTGTTAACAGTCCTTGAGCGATTTGTTCAACTTGCTTGGGTTCATGCAAAATGCCAGTCTTGCCATCGTCCACAGCATCGGTAATGCCATATATTTTGGAAGCCAGCGACGGCACACCAGCCGCGGCGGCTTCAATTAAGACGGAACCAAAACCTTCACGATAACTGGGCAAGCAAAAAATATCGGCTGCAGCCATATAGTCTTCAGGTTTATTGGTAAACCCCACGCGGTGATACTGAGCGCTGCAGGCGGCGAGGGTTTGCGCTATACCTGTGGACATATCGGCTTCATCAGGCCCGACGATCACCAAGTGCGCCGTTGGAACTTGACTGGCAATCTGTGCAAACGCAAGCGCCAAGTCTTGAACACCTTTGTCTGGGTTTAGCCTGCCCAGATAGAGACAGACGACTTCTGATTCCCCAATGTGAAGTTCAGACCTTATCTGTTGCCTGGCATTGGCATTGGGTTTAAACCGATTCACATCAACGCCCGCTACAGACCCATAACCCAAGACTCGAATTTTTTCTGGTGCAACAATCTTTTCCTGAATGAGAAACGCTCTTTGAGATGGGCTGTCGGTTAGCAGCGAGGTTGCGCACCACGCGATCAGCCTGTCCAATGCTTTCAGCCCTTCGCGTACCCATCCGGATTTGGTTGCCCAAACTTGCCCTGTAAAAGTATGCACACGAACCGGTGTGCGGGTCAAAGTGGCGGCCAACATGCTGAGTAAGCCAGCCTTTGGGGTAATAGAGTGAACAGCATCAAACTTCTCACGCCTGAAAATACCAGCGAGTGACAACAGTGCTTTTAAATCATGAATGAGGTTAATGTCTCTGGCTATGGCAACAGGCATGATTTTCACGCCTGACGCATTTGAAACGAAAAATTCGTTTGCTACCCCATTGGCAATCAAAGTAAGGTCATAATCCTGCGCAAGCATCTCAATATGCGGGCGCATGAACACATTCAGCGACATGGGAATTGCCGATACGAGACAAAGCTTTTTTCTTGCTGTTTTCATAAACACCAATTACACCATCTTATTGATGGCGGTGGGTATGTCTACCTTTGGCTCAAAGCCAAGTACCTGTTTTAGTTTGTTTGTGGGATACGACGTATGCCGAACCAAAGCGTCGATTCGATCCATGCTTAGTGGGCTTTTCACAAATTTCGGAGTCATCGCCACCACGCAACGCAAGGGCAATTCAGGAACGCAAAAGCCTGATGAAAGCTTGCTAGCATTGTTTCTAACCAAATTCACAATGTCTGTCCATAAACAATCATTTGACAAATTAAAAATTTGTCCACGCGCTCTGCTATCAGTACCACACAATAACAAGGCATCTATAACGTCGTTTAAGTGCACGTAATTGGCAATGGATGACCGCGAGCCAATGTAGAAAAACAAACCTTTTCGCATCATGCTAGCAAGAGCCCGTACCGAACCGTTTGGCATATTATCCGCAATCACAATTGATGGGCGCAATATTGAGTAACTGAAAAGCGGTTCCGTAGCCGCCAAACGCATCACCAGTTCATCTGATTGGGTTTTGGTAACTTCATAGGTACCAACGGGATGTGTGGTGTTATCTTCAGTCACTGTGCGTTGCTGTCTTGCCCGGTGTAAGGGCGGCCCATATGCACCAACACTGCTGAGTTGTACCCAATGAAAAGCTTGCTGTGTAGTGCGAATATGCTCTTGAACCGCATCGAGCAAGTGCTGTGTGCCTTCAACATGCAAAGCGTGCATCTTTGTTTCGTTCTTGATCTCGCCAGCGCAGTGGTACAAGACATTAGCACCCGATAAGAATTCTTTTAAATTCAGTGCTGATTGCGATAAATCTGATTTGAAATAAGTGGTCATGCCTTCTTTTGTTGCAACATTGTTGATATGCCGAGTCAAAATGCGCACACTCTGCCCACTTTTCTCCAGTGCATTCACCAAAGGTTGACCTATAAAGCCCGCACCACCGGTTACACAAATTGTCATGGGCTATCCTTGGTATGCGATATGGCATTCAAGCGCCTGATATACAAAGATGCGGCCACGATCAAAATGGCTAAATAATCAAACATGCGCAGCCGAATCGCAGTTCCCATGTTGTCATTAAAAAACGTCCATATGGCAGCATAAACAATTGCAAATAGAAGCAAGTACTCTTCAAATTTGCTGACGTAAGTGCGATTCAAGTAAATATAAATCGTGGAGGCTATGATGAGGATTGATTCGGTCAAAAACAAAATCAACAAGGTCAACGTATTGATATGCAGACCATAGAATTGATACAAAACTGACAAAATATAGTTGAAAACAAAGAGGATAGGGTTATCGACTTTGAGGGATATACCCAAAGAGCTGCCACCAACCGCTTCAAAGAGGGCTCTGTAATCGAGCAAAGGGTCTAACCAGCCTAAACCTCTGATAATTAACAAACCACCCATGTACAAAACAAACAGTAGAATTTTGTTGATTCTGTAGACATGCATTTCGCGCAACAGAAAAGCCATGATCAGCGCGATGGCCAAGTAATTTCTAAATTGGTAAACCAAATAATACAAACCAAATATGGGCAGTAACCAAGCATACTTGACGACACCATGCTGTTTGTCATAGGTATTCAACACCATGAAAGTGATGCCTATCAAGAACACCATGACGGCATCTCTGAATATGTCCAACGAATACAAATTCAAGGTTGGGTAAACGCAAATATAAATGGCAACACACCAGTATATTTTGTAATATGTCGCTAAAGTTTTAACATGCTGAGCATGTGGAATAAGCGATGCAAATATAAATGGTGTTACTAAAGTCGTGGTGGTGAATATCAGGATGGTCAAGCCAGTGCGGTTATATAAGGCATGGCTGTGCAAGTCTTTTAGCAAGTATGACCATATGCTGTATCCATCAGGGCTTAGCCCTAATGCAAACAGGTCGTAGTAATGTGCATCGGTCTCAGTTTGATAGATTTGAACCGTGCCATCCAATACAAGCAGCAGAAATACAAATTTGCAAAAAACAATCAATGCAAATGCAATTTTCAGGTGGTGTACTTGCACCTTTTTGGATGAGTGTAGAGATAGCATTCATGTGACAAGTTGCATGCGTTATGCAGGGACAACGGTTTTTGGTTGTTTAATGAACGAAACATGCTCAAGATCTCCTGCGAAGCAGGGCCAAGTGCGAATTGCTCTTCAACCATACGTCTGCCATTCGCCCCCAAATCTGCTCGCAATTGTTCATCATCAATAAGTTGGTAGAGTGCTGTAGTCCACTCTGCATTGGTGTTTGCCAAGAAGCCATTTTTGCCCAGTACGACAATATCCGTGTTGGCGCCCACTGCGGAAGCAATGACGGGTTTCCCACAGGCCATATATTGGAGCAATTTGTAGCCACATTTGCCGCGCTCAAAGGGGGCATCAGGCAGGGGCATGATCCCGATGTCAAATGATTGAATGTCGGAAACCTCATTTTCTTCAGACCAGGGCAGAGATTGCATACCTAAGTCTTTGACTT
This sequence comes from Candidatus Aalborgiella aggregata, assembly GCA_016705065.1. GTDB lineage: Bacteria > Pseudomonadota > Gammaproteobacteria > Burkholderiales > Burkholderiaceae_C > Aalborgiella > Aalborgiella aggregata. Next base: position 646,270 of record JADIYY010000003.1, read on the forward strand.
GGTCTTCGTTGGCACCAATTGCCACAAAACGCACCTGCCTTGTTTGGCTAACTAAGGACATAACATCTTTCAAAATTTGCAGAAATTTGCCGTCGCGGGCGAACAGCCAACTGGTGAGACACAGGCGCGTTTGTGGGACTTTAAATCAAGACGGTAGGCAAAGTCAGGACTAACTCTACGTATTTAGGTAAGGCCAATACTTTTAACTGCGTTGTCATCAAGAAGCTTTTTTAGACAATATCCGCATCTTCAAATACCGCACAGTAAAAAAGAGTATTTGCAACAAAGGATGCTTTTCAGTTAGTAACTGTATGTGCAAGCTCTCGCAATGGCTTTGCAAAATTTGCGTACTACTGGCGCCACCTGTGCTGAAAGTGCCGAATACATCTTCGACATATTTGACCCTTCAAAGAAGCATTTGCAAAAATCGTTTTAATGAAAAAGCTGTCCGCAAGAATAGGAAAATTTTTACTGTAGTAGCCATATTGTTCTGTGCAGTTGTTCGCGGAACACGCAACCAACTGAATGCCATGTCACAAAGGCGCGGGCACCGTAGAGAAACTTTTCCCCTTTTGCATGTGTATCAATTTGCCATTGGCATACACATTGCCAACCAATAAGTCCAATGGCGGCTCAGTCTGCAAGGCCGCCAATATCTTCTCAACGGCATTTTCACTGAATACATCATCTGAGCCAATCACCAAGTAATATTCCGATTGACTGCGCTGAATGGCCTTGTTCATCGCATCGTAAATGCCGAAATCATGCTCCGACACCCAAGACAATTTCAAATCTGTCACTTCATTAAGTAGTTCTACCGTGCCATCGCTTGATTTGCCATCAGCCACCACCCATTCAAAATCTTGGCATGTCTGCGCGCGAAGGCTGGCAATTAAAGCAGGCAAATGCTTGTCAGAATTAAAAGTCGCGGTAATGATGCTGAGTTTATACATATCCATGCATTTTATATGAAAAATATGGCTGTATGCGGCGTATTATATGCCAATATTGCTATGATTTGTATAGCATTTTGAGGTTAAATAATCAAACCTTTAAAGGCATTTAAATTTTCTTGTGGCAACAAAAGAAAATCGTACTGATTCAAAATTTCGGCATCGAGAGCGAGATTTTTGTTAATGGACTGCTTTTCCAAGCTAAGTAGTATATTGTCTTTGTGGCAGATTTTTCTAGTGAAAAGCCATGGCACTTATTTTGCTCCATCCATTCCAGCACGTCCGTATAGCGCGGGTTGTGTGTTTTCTCTATTTCCATCTGAATGACTGGCCTGTCTCTCGCAATCAAATCGGCAGCACCCAGTAAAACGGCATGCTCAAACCCTTCTACATCAATTTTCAAATAGGCAACGCGACCAGACTATTCGGTAATCAAGTTGGAAAGTTTGTACAGCGGTACAGTACATTCCACCACACTGGCGTGTGCAAACATATTGAGTTCATTGCTTGCTGAAGCCGTGCTCAATGCGAGATAAGGCTTGCCGTCCCACCCACTGGGTGTGCATAATCACTTCACCATTTCTGCAGTGCATTGGTGCCTGCTGTTTTCAAAATGTTTCAAACGTTGATACAAGCAGGCAATGGCTCATTGCATGTGTTTACAAAAATGTTGACTCAAGTACCTTGTGGCAATGCCCACATTGGCCCCTACATCGACTGCGATGGCATTTTTTGAATCAACCATAAAAAATCTTCTTGGTAATTTCTGGGAAAACGATATTTTTCTTTAACACAACATGGTTGAAATAGCGCAGCCAATTAAATAAAGATGGTACAGTATCTTCAATCGTCAAGATAAATTTTCTAAGGATTGTCATAACTCAGACATTCCCATGTTCGTATTTTTTTGTATAAATCATTCCATTGCTGTGCTGCTTTGGTGGGGCCTGTATATTGGTAAGTCCGAAACGCGCCAAGTGATAATGCTTCGTAAAGTTGCTTGTCGCTGCTAAGTCTTATGATTGCGTTAGCCAATTCATTAGCGCGCTGAAAGTTTTTAGTAATAATGTATCTACTTCAAGATTCAGTTGCTTTGGTAATGCGCCTACTGTTGTGGCTATTGCAGGCATAGCGGCCCATAGCGCATCAATAGCTACACCTGATTGACTGGCTTCTCTATATGGCAAAACGGCTATGTCATGTGTCGCCAGTATCGACAACATGTCGTCGCTTGAAATAAGTTATTCTGGATGGTGATATTCTTAAGATCAGAGATTGATTGTCTATATTTCGATAAATCACCTGCCCCTGCAATGGTTAGTGAAAAGCGATGTCCGTATGCTTGCAAAATTTGCAATGCATCAAGAAGAATATCTAGTCCTTTATAGTCATGGATTCTGCCATGAAACAATAGCTTTAATGGTCGATTAATTGGGTAAATTCGTGGCGATAACGCTGGTTCAGATTTAGATAATATGCCATTTTCAACTATATGGATTGGTTTATTTTATATGCATCCGCTCTTGAAGAGATTCTTTAACATGGTTAGACAAGACTGCTATATGGTCAACTTTTGAGATTGACCACTTCCTTATTGCATCCATTAAGATTGACTCTTCACCTAAATGTTGATGAGCATCATGTATGGTTAAAACTATCGGACATTTAGTTCGTTTGGCGGCATTTAAAAAAAATAAATCCCATGGCGATCCCATGACTATGTGAATTACCGATGCTTTTTGTTTAGTAATTTTGTCAATTCATGACTATTGCGATACCGGTTTGCAATGAATTTAATCTGTTGATATATTTGTTGGTATTTCGACTTCAAGCAGAAGCTGATTTGATTTAGCTAGATCGTTTATATAAATATCGGCATTTGAAGTGACTGCTAATGCGCGCCCTTCAGTATTTAATGCTGCAATCAATGGCTTTAGAGTAATAAATCCTTTATTCCCAAGCGCCCATAGTACTGGAACATATTGTTCGTTGCTTGACATATGCGATCTTAAAATGTATTCATTAGTTTGCTTCCTTGAAATTAGCATATGGCGTATTCATGTTAAGCAGTGTAATTGCATCTTTCAATGTCGTTATCGTATGTGTGGCAGCACTACTCGGTGAATCATTGTTGCAATTGATATCTAAGTATTGACATGCAATACCAACTCCCGCACGCCGTGCAGCAAGCATGTCAGTGTCTTTATCACCGATCATGATAGAGTGGTGCATATCAATTCCGTGTATTTCCGCCGCGCGTAATAGCATGCCTGGATTGGGTTTGCGCTCGTAGGACTCTTTTTTGTATTGCCCGATTCCATGCTCAGGATGAAATGTTCTTCAGAATAGAAGCCACGGCCTATACCTGATTGATTAGTAACAACGATAAGAATGTAGTTTGCTTGTTGAGCAGCACGTCCGAGTTCAAAAATGCCATCTATATATTGGAAATCTTCCATTTTTGAGGTGTATCCTGCGTCATGATTGATGGCGCCATCGCGATCTAAAAACAAAGCACGTTTGGATGGCACAATCAGATACCTTTCAAATCAGTTTGCGCTAACATGTATTCCTCAGGAACACCAATATCAATGAAATGTCCCTTTGTTACAAAGCCATCAAATTTTATTTTGTGAATATAGTTGCCAAAAAAATCATTTTCTAATGAGAAAGTTGCGCCGTAAGGAAATCCATTCAAAATGTTTTTGGGGAACACATAG
>JADIYY010000004.1 GCA_016705065.1 Candidatus Aalborgiella aggregata
ACACCAAGAGCAGCCCCAAATCGTGTTAGCTGCACCTACGCCAGCACCAAACTCTTGCATCACCAATTCATGTCCAAACACCAGCAAAATGCCCGAATAGCTTAACGCCATGGCAGCGATTTGCCTGGCACTGATGGGCTTTTTGTACAGCAACCACGCCATGATCAACACCAGTGTGGGGTTGATGTACAAAATCAAGCGTTCTAGCGACGCTGTGATGTATGCCAAACCCGCAAAATCCAAATAGCTGGCCAAGTAGTAGCCGGTAAAGCCCAAACCCAAGATGCCAAACCAATCGTGTTTCGTCAAAGCTGCTTTGCCGCGACTGGCCCACCACGCCATGATGGCAAAAAAAGGCAATGAAAACAGCATGCGGTACATCAACAAAGTCACCGCATCCACACCGTAGCGATAATGGTTGAATAGCAGCATGGGTTTAAATGCTATGTTTTTAATAGCAGTGTAGGCAACAAATACGCCGACTATAGCCTGATTTTTCATATGGTTTATGGTAAGAGACATTTATTGGCGTTGTAAATGCTTTGAACCACTTGACGCAATTGTGCAGTTCCAAAATGCCCGCTTCATGCGTGGCATGGGGTACTTCAATATAGCGTGCTTTCACGCCACGTGCTTGCAGGGTTTGAATATAGCCTGTGACTTGTTCGGGTTTGGTGTTGCTGTCTTTTGCACCTGTGATGGCGGTGACATGCACTGTTTTGAAAACTTTATCGGCCACTTCATGCGGTGACAAGCTGCGCCGGACGATGTTCTTGGCCCACCTTGGCGGCGGATGTTCAAATCGCAAGGGCAAGCAATCAGTACGGCATCATCAATCAAATCAGGATGCCGGCCCAAGATCACACCGGCAGTTGCTGCACCGCCTGAATAGCCCACTAACACCACACGGCGCGAGCTGTATTTGGCTTTGAGAGCATGAATGGCATTGGCAACGGCATCCACATTGTGCGCCGTGTAATTGTCTCCACCGCCCATGGTGCTGCCGGTTGATGCGTTTTGTTCGAATCGGCATAGCCGGGCCGAATCATGCCCACGAAACACGGTGTGAGGTGTTTGATTCGCAAAGCCATTGAAGTGTTTGAAATGCCTGTCGTACAAACCACCACGGCTGCTGTCGCCATGCAAATAGACCAACAATGTAGTGCTGGTTTTCATGTTTGTTGAGCTGCGCCTGGCTCTGTGGGCAGCACCAAACATTCCAAGCACTCTAATTGGCCATCCACTTTGTTCACACCGTCTGCGTCTGGGCATGGATTTGATGTTGCCGCTTTAGCCGGTGCAGGAACATGTTGAACATCGACTGCCCATGCATTCAAATTTGCAAAATCGCACCTACGAGCAAGGCTAAATTCAGAACGCATTGCACTCTGCTTTTCATCCATGCCCTTTGATTTTGCGGTGCACGCGCTTCAACGACCACCAAACCACCAGCGCCACAAAGGTACTGCGATAGCCGAAGTCATTTCACTGCTGAGTGGCCAATTCATTTTCTGCGCCCCTTTGGCCACATAGCCAATCAGCCCCACGATGTAATAGGTGATCGCTGCCACTGACAAGCCTTCGACCGTGGACTGCAATTTAAGCTGCAAATCTTGCCGTGAGTTCATGGTTGACAGCAAAGCTTGGCTGTTTGTTGTTGTTCAATCTCAACCCGCGTGCTGAGCAAATTGCTGATGCGCGACACACGGGTGGACAGCGCGTCTTGACGCTTGGCCGCCCACTCACAGGTGCTGCGTGCAGGCGTGAGCCGCCGGTCCATGAATTCTCTTATGGTTTGCAAACCTGGCAAGCGCGATTCGTCAATTTCTTTGATGCGGTCGTCCACCAATTTGAAATAGGCCGTGCTGGCTGAAAAGCGCGAATGCGTGGTGGCGTATTGGCTTTCAACTTGCCCTGCCAACAGCGTCAATCGGTCCAGCAGTTTGGCATCGTCTAATTGGTCAGCACTGCCTGCACTGCCTGAACTGCCTGAACTGCGGATAGCCTGCGCCAAATCAACCAAATCAGTTTCTTGCTGCATCAAAGCGTGCGCTGACTGACGTGCAACAGGCAAACCCAGTAAAGCCAACATGCGGTAGGTTTCAATTTCAATCAATCGCAAAACCAAGCGTCCATGCGCCTCTGTGACATGTCGCCCGCAAACACCAAAACGCGTGAATAGCCATCGGCATGAATCGCAAAATCAGTGAACACTTGCGCAAAGCCGCCAGCCACATTGGAGCCCACCAAGGTGTCTTCATTCAACAAGGTTTTGCACCACGCATCGCTTTGTTGCTTGATTTGAAATCCGTTTTGTTTCATCACCCACAAATGGGCACTGGAAACATTTTGCCCGGGCAAACCTGCCAACCAAGCTTGGGGCACAGCTTCTAAAGCGGTTGGTAATTGGACTTGTGATACTTCTGGCATTTCAGCAACATCAATGTTGCGCATGAAAGTGTAATTGACGAATTCGGTATGCAGCTCCCAACGCAATCGAAAACCTGCAATATCCATCCGGATGTGTGTGGCATGGTCGTCTAGCTGCGGCAAATGGTGGTCTCGCAAGAGTTTGGCCACATGCGCACGACTGGCTTTGCGTTCGTCTTCACTACACAGCATCACGATGTGGGTGATGGCGATAGGCGCAGTCAGCGCCTCCGGCGGACGGGCGTGGATTTCGTTGTGCAGAGCAACCGGAAGCGGATGCTGGACGAGATGCTGCACGTGATGTTGTACGGTTTGCAAATGGTTACTCATAGCGCCAATGGTAGCGAATTTTGTTGGCATAAAAAAAGCGGCATTCTGAGAACGCCGCTTTTTGTAGTTAGTTATATGAAAAACTCATTCTTCGACAAACGCCTCTTCGCGTTTCTTTTTCATTGATGGTAGCATCACCACAGCCAACAGTGCCACTGCGACCAACAACAAACTCAATGACAAACCGCGCGTCAGGAACACGCTCCAGTCACCACGTGACAGTAACAAGGCACGGCGCAAGTTTTCTTCCATCATGGGGCCCAAAATAAAGCCCAATAGCAATGGCGCTGGCTCCATGCCCAGTTTGATGAACACATAACCGATGAAACCAAATATCGCCACCATCCAGATATCAAAGGTATTGTTATTGGTGGAATACACGCCAATTGCGCAGAACAGCACAATGGCCGGGAATAACCAACGGTATGGCACGCTCAGCAATTTGATCCAAATGCCAATCAGTGGCAAATTCAAAATAATCAACATGGCATTGCCAATCCACATGGATGCAATCAAACCCCAAAAGAGTTCAGGGTTGCTGGTCATCACCTGAGGACCAGGTTGAATGTTGTGAATCGTCATCGCGCCCACCATCAAGGCCATCACCGCATTTGGCGGAATACCTAATGTGAGCAAGGGAATAAATGAAGTTTGCGACGCTGCATTGTTGGCAGCCTCTGGTGCTGCAACGCCCGAATATTGCCTTTACCAAATGGCACTTCACCTGGATTCAGTTTGGTTTTCTTCTCAATCGTATAAGCGGCAAACGCCGCCATCACTGCACCGCCGCCCGGCAAAATACCCAGCACTGAGCCTAATGCTGTGCCACGCAATGTGGCCGGAACCATGCGTTTGAAATCTTCCAAAGTTGGCATCAAGCCTTTGACTTCGGATGTGTAGACTTGCCGCTCGCTTTCATGCTTACCCAAGTTGTGAATGATTTCGCCATAGCCAAACACGCCCATCGCAATCACGATAAAGCCCAAACCATCGGTCAGCTCTGGAATATCAAAACTGTAGCGCGCCACGCCAGAATTGACGTCGGTACCTACCAAACCCAACAGCAAACCCAGCAAAATCATGCCAACCGCTTTAAGCAATGAACCAGAAGCCAACACCACAGCGCCGACCAAACCCAAAATCATGAGTGAAAAATATTCTGCAGGACCAAACTTGAATGCCACTTCAGTTAACGGCACCGCAAACGCTGCCAAAACCAATGTACCTACACAACCAGCAAAGAATGAGCCCAAACCTGCAGCCGCCAGCGCAGGCCCCGCACGCCCATTGCGCGCCATTTGATGCCCGTCAATGATGGTCACCACCGACGACGCTTCGCCAGGCAAATTCACCAACACAGCTGTAGTTGAACCTCCATACTGTGCACCATAGTAAATACCTGCCAACATGATTAAAGCGGATACGGGTGGCAAAGCATAGGTTGCAGGTAATAGCATCGCGATGGTTGCCAAAGGCCCAATGCCTGGCAAAACGCCAATCAAGGTACCCAACAAACAGCCGATGAAGGCGTACATCAAATTCACCTGCGTGAATGCCACACCAAAACCCAAACTCAGGTTGTTAAATAAATCCATTTTTTTATCCTTGTGCTTTTAATTGGTGACAAACATTACTTGGTTAAAAATGCGGGCCACACTGGGAACTGCAATTTCAGCAACAAAATAAAAGCGGCATAGCTAATAATGGCCAGTACCGTGGCCAGCACAAATACGCCCTTGAAATTGAACTCATCACCAGCCAAGCTGGCTATGAAAGTCAAAGCATAAATAGCGACAATCAAACCAAATGCGGGAAGTCCTATGCTGGGAAGACCTGCCAGCAGTGCGCCAAAAATCAAGTTAGCAGCCAGAATAAAAACAAAGGCTTCCATGCCCATTTGCCAATTTTCTCGCCGTCTTCCGTCTTGATGGTCAAAGATTCAAAAATAATGAAGCCGCCTAATGCAGTCATCAACAAACCTACCAAACGTGGGAAATAACCTGGGCCCATTTTTGCCGCATCGCCCATGCCATAGCTGACCGCGCCTATCGCAAACGCCAAACCCACCCCTGTGAACAGCAAACCAGCAAAAAAATCTTTTTGACTTTTAATCAACATTACTAACCTTCCAAGAAAATTGATAAGTCGATTATGTCCCTGCAATAAGCTACGTGTAAGCAAAAATTTTGCGGGTAAACCCTTGTTTTTTCACATTGTGAATTAATTTTTCACATATATTGGTTTAAACACCTTCAACCACTTGGATGCGGGCAAGCCAAATTTGCTTTCAATTTCTACTGCCTGAGCTTGCAAAGCTTCACGTTTAGGCTGCGTGGGTGTTCGCTGGGCCAAAACGATGGTGTTGCCTTCGCGGGTGGCTTTGAATGCCCAAACCGCATTGGCTCCAAAAACTTCAGTAATTTTGTCTACTGTACTTTGAAAGCTGGAAGAACGACCAAATAAATTCACCGTCATGATGCCATCGTCGGTCAACAGTTGTTTGCAATCGGCATAAAACTCACTGCTGTCCAACACCGGCGCTGCGGCTTCTTCCGTCATACAAATCCACTTGCAATGCGTCGATTTGCCCGTGCCATTTGGCTTTTTTGATTTCCAGCGCTGCATCGGCCACCACTACTTGCAAACGCGCCTCATCGGGCGGCAATTTGAACCACAAGCGGCAGGCTGAAACCACTTGCGAATTGATTTCAATCGCAGTGGTGTGCATGCGCAATTCTTTATAACAAAATTTGGTGCATGTGGCGGCCCCCAGTCCCAATTGCATGGCTTGGCGTTTGGCAACACTGCTTGGGTCCACGAACAAAAGCCATGCCATCATACGTTGCACGTATTCCAATTCAATGTCAAAAGGGGCATCAATCAACATGCTGCCTTGAATCCACGGCGTGCCTAAATGCAGCGTGCGAACATCACCCCAATCGCTGAAATTCACTTCGGGCAAGGTGCCCGATTCTGTGGCACTGTTTGTTTTTGTCTCTTGAAATTCAGAATCTTGCCCCTAGTTAAAATGCGGTCTCTTCTTTGTATTCAATTTTCTTTGCTCGATTCTACGTTCTATGTCCAAACAAACCCTTTCCTTTCAAGCCGAAGTGGCGCAACTGCTGCACCTCGTTACCCATGCGCTGTATTCCAACAAAGAAATTTTCATGCGCGAGTTGGTATCCAACGCGTCGGATGCCTGCGACAAATTGCGTTTTGAAGCCCTGAACAACAACGCCTTGTACGAAGACGCGCCCAATTTGGAAGTGCGTGTGAGCTTTGATAAAGATGCGAAAACCATCACCATTGCCGATAACGGCATTGGACTCTCCCAACAAGAAGCGATTGACAACTTGGGCACCATTGCCAAAAGCGGTACCAAAGATTTTGTCTCCAAACTGTCTGGCGACCAAAAAGCAGATTCACAACTCATTGGTCAATTTGGTGTGGGGTTTTATTCGGGTTTCATCGTGGCAGACAAAATCACGGTTGAATCGCGTCGCGCGGGTTTGCCAGCCAAAGAAGGCGTGCGTTGGGTCAGTGGCGGCTCTGGCGATTTTGAAATCGAAAACATTGACCGCGCCCAGCGTGGTACCAGTGTGATATTGCATTTGCGTGATGATGCGCTGGAATACGCCAGCACATGGAAACTGAAGAGCCTGATCAGCAAATATTCAGACCATATCAGCCTGCCCATTTTGATGGAAAAAGAAGAGTGGAAAGAAGGCGAACCACTGGACAAAGACGATCCATCCAAAGGCACTAGTGGCGGCGGCATGGTGATGACGGGCGAATGGGAAACCGTGAACCAAGCAAGCGCCCTGTGGACCCGTTCGAAGAAAGACATCACACCAGAGCAATACCAAGAGTTCTACAAACAAATCAGCCACGACCATACCGATGCGCTAGCACACACGCATAACCGCGTAGAGGGCAATCAAGAGTACACCCAGCTTTTGTACATTCCTGCCAAAGCACCCATGGACATATACAACCGCGAACGCGCAACGGGTTTGAAACTGTACGTCAAGCGCGTGTTCATCATGGACGATGCCGAAGCGCTGTTGCCAACCTATTTGCGATTTGTCAAAGGCGTGATCGATTCCAACGACTTGCCATTGAACGTGAGCCGCGAATTGCTGCAAGAAAGCCGCGATGTGAAAGCCATTCGTGAAGGCTGTACCAAACGCGTATTGGGTATGTTGGAAGACATGGCGAAACACAATGCGCTGCCACCTAAAGGCTCGCCCGATATGGTGGAGGACGTACTCACCGCAGAAGAAAAAGCCGAACAAGATGCGGCCGTCGGTAAATACGACAAGTTCTATGCCGAATTTGGCGCCGTCATGAAAGAAGGCTTGGGCGAAGACTTTGCCAACAAAGACCGCTTGGCCAAATTGTTGCGCTTTGCCACCAGCACCACCGACACAACATCGGTAAGCTTTGCCGACTACAAAGCCCGCATGAAAGAAGGCCAAGAGGCGATTTACTACATCACTGCCGACAACGCCGCAGCCGCCAAAAAACAGCCCGCAACTGGAAGTGTTCAAGAAAAAAGGCATTGAGGTTTTGCTGATGACCGACCGTGTGGACGAGTGGGCGCTGAACTACTTGCACGACTTTGATGGCACACCCTTGCAAAGCGTGGCCAAAGGCGCTGTCGATTTAGGCAAGTTGCAAGACGAAGCAGAAAAGAAGGCAGCGGAAGAAGCCGCCGAAACCTTCAAGCCTCTGCTCGCCAAACTCAAAGAAGCCTTGAAAGACCAAGTGGAAGATGTGCGCGTCACCACCCGCTTGGTTGATTCACCCGCTTGTTTGGTGGTGCAAGACCACGGCATGAGCACGCAACTGGCCCGCATGCTGAAGCAAGCTGGCCAAACCGCGCCCGATGTGAAACCGGTGTTGGAAGTGAATGCCGAACACGCCTTGGTGAAAAAATTGGATGGCTCAGTTCACTTCAATGATTTGGCACACATTCTGTTTGACCAAGCTTTATTGGCCGAAGGCGGCATGCCATCCGACCCTGCCGCCTATGTGCGCCGGGTGAACGCCTTGTTGGTTTGATGCGACTAGGAGCTTGGCTTAAATTCCCCGCTGCGCTGTGGTGGGGCAGTTTGACCACGCTGGGCTTCATTGTTGTGCCTCTGCTGTTCAGCCACTTACCCAGCAAGCAATTGGCAGGCAACATGGCAGCACGATTATTTGAGGCGCAAACTTGGATGTCTGTGGCTTGCGGTCTGGTGCTCTTGCTGGCTTTGCGATTTCAAAAAGAAAAAACCGCTCATACAGCCCTTAGCTCTACAAAATATATAGAAAATCAGCCTGTATCCGGCGTATTGATTGCCTATGATGCTATTATATATATAGCATTAGGCATGTTGCTGGCCTTGCTCATTCAATTCGGCGTTACACCCCACATTGTGGCCAGAGACAATTTAATGCTCTGGCACACGTTGGGTAGTTTGATGTATTTTGCGCAATGGGTGTGTGCAGGTGTGGTGCTGTGGAAAGTGCGCTAAGCTTTCCACAGTCCATCCATTTACAAATCAAGCAGCACCGGCCAAACTGCATGTTTTGCTGGCATTGCCGCGTACCAAACGCACTAATTTTCCTGATCCTTCTCGAAACGCTGGGTCACGATATCCTGAACCAGCATTACCAGAATCAAAATTGATAAACAATGCAGATGCGGCAGGATTTACCCAGAATGGTGAGTATGCCTGTGGGAAGGCATCGATTCCTGTTGAAGTCCAGTAGCCAGATGATGGCGAAGGTGTATTCGGAAACCACACTTGATCAATGTATGGCGCTGAATCACCCGTAACTAAACAAGCCAATTCCTCTGCTGCTGGCACACGCCAATCAGTTTTACCGCATAAGCTAGCTGCATTTACTGCTTTGCTAAAGCCCACCGAGTTAGCTACTGCATCAATATCAGCTTGTTCAGGTTCAACCCAACCTTCTCCCCATTTTTGCAGCGCCGTGGTGCTGTCAAAATTCGATTTGTATTGGTCATTACCGCGCAAGCCCGTACCAGGCCCTGTTTGCCCTTGCCAAATCAAGCCTGTGCTGTTGTCACGCACACACTCGGTTTTTTCATAGTAAGTGGCTACATTATTAGCATCGCAGCCTTTAAATACCAAGCTGTAACCCGTTGTGCCGATGGCTGCAGGTGTGCATGATGTGGGTGTTGGTGGTGGCGTATAGCCGCAGCTGTTGCCTTTGACTGTCACCGTGTAAATCACCTGCGTACCGTCTGGCGCAGTGACGGTGAATTTCACGGGCTGACTGTAGTCGCGTGCCACTTTAGGGTCTGGACTAACGGTAGCACCATAGGCTTCAACGTCAGCGACCAAGTTGGTCAGATCCGTGCAGGCTTCTTTGGCAGTCAAATCAATGGTGACATTTTGACCACTCACAGTACCTTTGACACTGTTGATTTGAAAGTCAGCTTCCACTTTCGTGGGGTCTGAACTGCTGCACGCACCCAGCATAGCGATACTTAGTGCCAATCCCAAACTAGAGATCAGTTTGAGGGGGCGAGAAGATTGAAGTTTCAACATAAAAGCTCCTTTGGTTAAGTTAAGAAAATGGTCGAATTTTGTCGCTGATCCGTTGTGAACCATGAACGAAGAAATGTTTTATTTCATCCTTGACTGTGGTCGGGTATTTGGCATGTGATTTCAGAAGTACCACGAACCAAACGAACCAACCAATTCGCTGAGAAATATTGGTCGCGGTAATAGCCGAATCCGAAGCCATAGTCGAAATTGACATAAAAGGCTTTTGCATCTTCAGGATCACGAGAGAATGGAACAAATGCGCGAGCAGGAAATACATAGGGTGAAGATGTCCAATATCCGCCTACGTCAAGGTAAGCTGTGTTTGGAAACCATTCTTGGTCAAAGGCAGGATTGACACCTTTGACTAAGCATCCAAGCTCCCCCAATGTAGGCATGCGCCAATTGTTACCACCGCACAGATTAGTACTGTTGATGGCGTTTTTAAAGCCGATTGAATTGGTGCCAGCATTGATATCTTCTGTCGTGGGTGTTACCCAATAGCTGCCATCCCATTTTTGCAAAGCAGTTGTGCTGTCAAAGTTTGATTTGAATTGGTCATTACCACGCAATCCTGTGCCAGGCCCTGTTTGCCCTTGCCAAATCAAGCCTGTGCTGTTGTCACGCACACACTCGGTTTTTTCATAGTAAGTGGCTACATTGTTAGCGTCACAGCCCTTGAATACCAAGCTGTAACCTGTCGTGCCGATGGCCGCTGGCGTGCATGATGTGGGTGTGGGTGGTGGTGTATAGCCGCAGCTGTTGCCTTTGACAGTCACCGTGTAAACCACCTGCGTACCGTCTGGCGCTGTCACTGTGAATTTCACAGGTTGGCTGTAGTCGCGTGCTACTTTAGGGTCTGGGCTAACGATGGCGCCATAAGCTTCCACGTCAGCGACCAAATTGGTCAAATCTGTGCAGGCTTCTTTAGCAGTCAAATCAATGGTGATATTTTGACCACTCACAGTACCTTTGACACTGTTGATTTGAAAGTCAGCTTCCACTTTCGTGGGGTCTGAACTGCTGCACGCAGTGAGAATCGCTATGCTCAGCGCCAATCCCAAACTGCTAATCAGTTTCAGTTGGCGAGTTGATAGAAGAATGAACATAAAAATCCCTTGGTAACGTTGAAAAATCGACCGAACTTTTATTGAGTTCATATGGTTCATTGTGAATCGCAGATACCTTGTGTGTTTGATACATGTCAACTCAAGCAAGAAGAATGTTAGACTTGACTGACAAGACTACTGACCAACAGCTGCACACCAAGGAGTTTTAAAGATGTCTCAACTTAATCTATCTAAAAGCATCGCAAGCACTTGCATCGCTTGTGCAATTTTTGGCAGCGCCAATTGCAGCGCTGGCGCAAGCCAAAGACTCTGACACCCATTACGGTATCGGGCTCGGTGTGATTCCCTCTGATGAAGGCTATAAAGGTATTGGTCTTAAAACAACTTTGATTCCTGCTGTGCGCATTCAAACTCCGCGTTTTTCATTGCGTGGCACCAGTGCTGAGTTCATTGTGACGAATCCTGAAAACCAAGCGTTCTCAGTCAATTTGCGTGCAGACTTGCTGCTATAAAGCGGCAGACGGCGCCATCTTCACCGGCATGTCACGACGTGACCCGAGTTTGTTGGTGGGTGTGGGCGTCAAGTACACCACGCCAGTTGGACAATTTTGGGCAGAGACAGGCGTGGATGCCACCGGCAACAGCAAAGGGATGCGTTCTGAAGTAGGCGTTGGCTGGCGCATCAGCACCGACAGCGCCATGGGCAAATGGACGTTTTCACCTTATGTGAGTGCACAGCTTAATAACGCCAAACTGGCCAACTACTATTTCGGCGTCAGCAGCAGCGAAGCCACTGCCAACCGCCCTGCTTACCAAGCCGGCAGCGCCACCAATTTGAATTTAGGTGTCTCAGCCACCACCAACATCACTCCCAGCGTTAGCTTGTTGTTAGGTGCGCGCTACCGCTACTATGGCGAAAGCATTCGCCTAAGCCCCTTGGTAGATAGCAAAGGCAGCATTGGTGGCAATGTGTCACTGCTGTATCGTTTTTAATACCGAATTAAATTTCAGTTTTATATTTTGCTGACCCGCTATACCATCAGCGGCTCTTCCCGCATCGCTTCGATTTGCTCATCCAACATGTGTATTTGTGATGTCCAATAATCACTGCTGCCAAACCACGGAAAGTTGATCGGAAATATCGGGTCTTGCCAGCGGCGTGCCAGCCATGCGCTGTAGTGAATCAGCCGCAGCGTACGCAAGGGTTCTATTAAGGCCAATTCGCGCCGGTCAAACGGTCTGAATTGTTCATAGCCATCAATCAAAGCGCTCAATTGTGTGGTGCGTTGGCGGCGGTCTCCGCTCAACAACATCCACAGATCTTGCACCGCAGGGCCACTTCTGGCATCGTCCAAATCAACGAAGTGTGGGCCACCGTTGGGTGCTTCAGTAGGTGTCCACAAAATATTGCCAGGGTGACAGTCGCCGTGCAGGCGTATCGTTGCAATATCATGGTCTTTTTGGCCTTTATCCAGCTTAAAATATGCCTGTGATGCTATTATATTTATAGCGTTTTGGCATTTTTCACGCCACGGAGCTTGCACATCCAAAGGTACCATGTTGTGCGTTAACAGCCACTCCATGGATTCAGTGCCAAAGCTTTGCACATCCAATGCAGGTCGATGAACAAAAGGCTTCGCAGCACCCACGGTGTGGATGCGCGCCAAGAATCGCCCTACCCATTCCAGCACTTCAAAATCATCCAGCTCAGGCGCTCTGCCGCCGCGTTGTGGACTCACACTGAAAGCGAAGCCTGCATGGCTGTGTAAATGATCGCCAAGCAAAACCAGAGGGCCAACAACTGGGATTTCAGCCGACATCAACTCAAAACTGAAGCTGTGCTCTTCGCGGATTTGCGCTTCGGTCCAGCGTTCTGGACGGTAAAACTTGACCACCACTGAATGTGGTGCATCAGTGTCACGTTCTAAACCATGCTCTAGGTGCACTTGATACACGCGGTTTTCGTAGGAACTCAAAGCCGTCATGCGTCCATCGCCATACAAGCCCACGCTGGCCAGCGCGTCCAGCACCACGTCGGGTGTGAGTGTTTGAAATGGATGTAGCGAGGTTTCAGAAATTGGGTGCATGCCCTGATTGTCATTGAAATGACACGTGAGCCACTTATTCTTTGGTTTTTAACCAGAAGCAACTTTAAGGGGATCAAGGTCATGAGTCAAAAATCATCCAATGTCTATAACAATGAAGATTCAAACACATCCAGCAATGTCGATTTTGAAGCTGTTTTGCAAATGCGAATGAACCGTCGCAATATTTTGAAGCGCACAGCTGGCATCTGGGGAACGGGTGCTTTGGCAAGTATGGGCATTGTTGGCTGCGCTAGCAGTAACTCCTTGGGTAACGGTGTTGGTAACGCTGTCGGCAATGGGCTAGAACCAACCAAACTGAGTTCACTGGGCTTTAAAGCTGTACCCAAGCATTTGATTGATACGGTCAGCGTACCCGAAGGGTATAAGGCCGAGGTTTTTTATGCGGTTGGTGATCCAATTATTGCTGGCGTTTCCGCATTCAAAAACGATGGTACAGATACCGATTTAGATAAACGCGCTGGCGATCATCACGATGGCATGGAGTGGTTTGGTTTGGATGCACATGGCAAACCGTCCGCCAACTCAAACACTCGTGGCTTGATTGCCATGAACCACGAAGCCACAACTGACGAAAAACTGAGTGCTTTCTTATTTCATGCCGATGGTGGAACATCCAACTTGCCACGCAAAGCTGCTGAAGTTGACAAAGAATTGATGATTCACGGTATCTCTGTGATTGAAGTTACCCAACACCACGGCAAATGGACTTACAAGCAAGATTCTGCGTTCAATCGACGTATTACCACCATGACCCCCGCCGTCATCATGGGTGCAGCAAAAGGCGCAGCGTTGTTGGCAACCATGTACAGCCCTGATGGCAATTACAGCCGCGGTACGGTAAACAACTGTGGCACAAGCAAGACGCCTTGGGGCACATTGGTATCTGGCGAAGAAAATTGGTATGGCTACTTCAGCCGTGGCGCACAAGACGATGCCAAACGCGGCGTCAAGAGCAAAGACGTGTTAGCCCTGAACCGCTATGGCCGCAAAGCAGGTGCTGCCAGTCGTCATGGTTGGGAGAGTGCAGGCACGGATGATCAATATGCTCGCTGGAACAACAGCGCAATCGCCAGCAATGCCAAAGACGACTATCGAAATGAGATGAACACCTTTGGCTATATTGTTGAACTTGATCCCCATCAGCCGACACAGGCTTTACGCAAGCGCACAACGCTTGGGCGGTTTGCACATGAGACTTGCAATTTTGCGAAACCTGTCGCCGGACAGCCAATCGTCGCCTACATGGGCGATGATGCACGCAATGAATACATATACAAATTTGTATCGACTGCGCTTTGGAATCCAGCCGAAGCGGATACGGCAGATAAACTCGCCATTGGTGACAAGTACATGGACAAGGGAACACTGTTCGTTGCCAAATTCAACGCCGATGGTTCAGGCGAATGGCTGGAATTGTCAATAAAAAATCCAACCATCGCCAATTATGCTGGCTTTGAATTCAAGTCCGATGCGGAAATCGCCGTCTTCACCCGCAATGCTGCCGATGCGATGGGCGCAACCAAAATGGACAGACCAGAATGGGGTGGTGTGAATCCAAAGAATGGTGAGCTCTATTTCACTTTGACCAATAACTCAAGCCGAACAGTAGATGGGCAGTTTGGTGTTGATGCGTCCAATCCCCGCACCTACTCTGACATGAAAGGTGCCAAAGAAAACAAGGGCAATGTTAACGGGCACATCATTCGTTTGGGACAGAATAAACCCACTGATGCCGCTTTCAAATGGGATATATATGTCTTCGCTGCAGAGGCTGGCGCTGACAAAGGAAGTGTCAATTTATCCAATTTGACCGACGTCAATGATATGTCTTCGCCCGACGGTTTGGTCTTCAGCGAGGCAACAGGAATTTGCTGGATACAAACCGACGACGGTGCCTATTCCGATGTGACTAATTGCATGATGCTGGCCACCATACCTGGTCACGTTGGCGACGGTAGCAAAAAATCACTGCGTTACAAAGGCAGCGATGGCAACATGAAAACTGTTGAAACCCATGTTGGCAAAGCACCGACCGAGAACAATTTAAAACGGTTTTTAGTGGGACCAAAAGGGTGTGAAATCACTGGTCTATGCGAAACACCAGACGGCAAAGCCATGTTTGTCAACATTCAACACCCTGGTGAAAACACAAAGATGAGTGAAATTGGCAATCCTACAAAATATGAAAGCCAATGGCCTTCGAATGCGGGTTATGGTGCGGGTAAGCGACCTCGCTCCGCAACCATCGTGATTACAAAGCTCGATGGCGGCGTCATCGGAAGCTAAGTTTTCGTTTTCCCAAGCAGTTGCGAGTTGATACCGCCAGGTAAACGCCTGGCGGTCTTTTTTTATCAAAATTGCGATTCATCAGTTTTAGCTCCAGCAGGGCAGGTAAAGTATTGGGCATGAAAAAGTCCCAAATCAAAAGAATCCGACTATTACAACGCCGTGGTTTGCTTTATGCATTTTTACTTTGCGTATTTCTGATGCTGCTGGGTGGTTTGGGGTTTTGGATCCTTGAGCCACGCGCACACACTTTTGCCGACGGCATGTGGTTGGCCTTCACCACAGCTGCTACGGTGGGCTATGGTGACATAGTGCCCAGCACACATGCATCACGCTTTTTTGCGATTGTGGTGGTGTTTTTTGGCTTGTCGGTACTCTCTGTGGTAACTGCCACGGTGGCGGCATTTTTCATTGAAGCGGAAGAAAAGCAAGTAGAACGCGATTTGTTGCATGAAATCGGTTTGTTGCACGATTTGGTCAGCCATTTACGTGATGAGGTGCGTGAAATCAAAGTTTCGCAATCACAGCGCCCATCTTAATTTGGAGCGCTCACCTTAATTTCAAAGGCATTTGCTCGCTAACATGACGCCTATCGAACAATTTGAGACATTCAATTAGGGGCTTAAAGTTATGGCGACAGCATTTGACTACATCATCGTTGGCGGCGGTTCCGCAGGTTGCGTTTTGGCTGCCCGTCTCTCTGAAGACCCAGCTGTGACCGTTGCGTTGCTTGAAGCGGGACCCGTTGACAAAAGTGTGCTGATTCATTGTCCAGGTGGTTTGGCGGTCATGGCAAGCACGGGCGCAGCCATGTGGGGTTTCGAAACTGTACCGCAAGCTGCCCTCAATGGCCGCCAAGGCTATGTGCCGCGCGGCAAAGTGATGGGCGGATCCAGCTCCATCAACGCCATGATTTACACCCGTGGTCACAAGGCCGATTACGACCACTGGGCATCAGAAGGTAACCCAGGTTGGGACTTCGCCAGTGTGCTGCCCTACTTCAAAAAAGCCGAACACAACGAACGCAGCTTTGGCGCAGACAGCGCCCATCTACATGGCAAAGATGGCCCACTGAACGTCATGGATTTATGTAGTCCCAACGCCTTTGGACCGATTTTTGTGCAAGCCGCCAAACAAGCGGGTTATGCTGAAAACACTGATTTCAATGGCCCAGAGCAAGAAGGCGTGGGCATGTACCAAGTGACCCACAAAAATGGCGAACGCTACAGCGCTGCCAAAGCCTATGTCACACCCAACTTATCGCGCCCCAACCTCACCGTCATTACCGGCGCACATACCACCCGCGTTTTAATGGAAGGCAAACGCGCTATCGGTGTTGAATACAGCCATGAAGGCGCATTGAAACAATTGCACGCCAATCGTGAAGTGGTCTTGAGTGCCGGTGCTTTGCAATCGCCACAAATCCTGATGCTTTCTGGCATTGGACCAGCAGCGCAATTGCAAAAGCACGACATTTCAGTGGTGCATGATTTACCCGGTGTGGGTGAGAATTTACATGACCACATTGACGTGGTACAAGTCATCAATGCGCCCGAATTAAAAGACACGTTTGGACTCAGTTTGTCTGGCGCATGGCGCATGATCAAAGGCATTTTTGAATGGCGAAACCACCGCCGTGGCATGCTGACCACCAACTTTGCCGAGGCAGGTGGTTTCATTAAAACCAGCAGCGCTGAACCTACACCTGATTTGCAATTGCACTTTGTGGTGGGTAAGTTGATTGACCACGGGCGCAAAACGACTTTTGGTCACGGTTATTCGTGCCATGTGTGTTTGATGCGGCCCAAAAGCCGCGGCCGCTTGACTCTGGCAAGCAACAACCCTTTGTCTGCGCCTTTGATTGATCCTAATTTTTTAGCCGACAAAGACGACATGCAGCGCTTGGTCAAAGGCTTCAAACAAATGCGCGAAATTATGAACCAGCCGGCATTGGCCGGTTACAAAGGTCAAGAATTACCAATCTCTGCGCAAGCAAAAACCGATGTGGAAATTGAAGCGTTTATCCGACTCAAAGCCGACACCATTTACCACCCGGTGGGTACTTGCCGCATGGGCCCGCAAGATGGGCCTCATGCTGACCCGCTGAACGTGGTGGACAGCGAGTTGCGCGTGCATGGCATCGACGGCTTGCGCGTGGTGGATGCATCCATCATGCCGCGCATCGTTGCCGGTAACACCAACGCCCCCGTCATCATGATTGCGGAAAAAGCTGCTGACATGATCAAAGCTGTCCAAGTCATCTGAAATTTGTAATAAATCAGCCTGTAGACTTCGTATTGATTGCCTATACTGCTATATTATTAGTAGCATAAAGCGTTTATTATCTAATTTCTCGAGGCTTTGTCCTACGTACAGTTACTTGAATGACGCAATGCGACAGCACGTCCTAATGGCTATAGTCAAAGCCAGAAGAAATGGTTACCCTTTCAAACTGCAAACCACGCTAGGAGGTCATATGAAATATCAATTTACAAGCATTCTCAAAATTGGAAAAACCACAGTTCCAAGTTTTATTGCTGCCATCGTCTTATCTAGCCTCGGCTCATCAGCGGCGTACGCACAACAACAAGCCTACACCAACAAAGCTGTCAACCTAAGGGCAGGACCTTCTAAGGATTACCCCATCGTCATGCGGTTACCGTCAGGTGCGGGTGTCACTGTCATGGGCTGTATCGATAACTACCATTGGTGCGATGTGTCAGTGGGTGACAACCGTGGTTGGGTTTATGCGGGTAATATTATTTATGCCTACCAGGGCAACCATGTTCCAGTATTGACATATGGAACGATGATAGGTATCGGTATTACACCTTTCATTTTTGGTAATTATTGGGACAGCTATTACACCAATTACCCTTGGTACCCACAGCGCCAATATTGGAGTAATCGACCTTACAACCAACCACATTATGTGCGACCTGCTGTAGTTCGCCGTGCCCCTGTTGCCAACGTTCAGCCAGTACGCCCGCCAAGCACTGCGCCTGTTCAAGTTAGACCTGTCAGACCCGCTCCAGCCGCAAGAGCGCCGCAGGTCAGAGCGCCGCAACAACGAAGTGTTGCTCCCCCAAGCACACAGCGCTCAGCGCCAAGTGCACACGTCAGTCCTGTTCGGCCTTGATGTTTGTTTTGATCAAACTCTAAACCGTTTGCGCGTTAAAGCCAAAGCCAACCAGAACCCCAGCACGGCGTACACCGCCAACACGCTGATATGCAGCCATGGATTTTGCGGCCATTGGTTCATGAACAGAGGACGCACCAATTCCACCGCGTTGGTCAGTGGCAACCAATCGGAAATGGCTTTGACAAACCCAGGCAGTTGATCACGTGGGAAGAAGATGCCGCTTAAAAACATCATGGGTGTTAAAAACAGGGTGAAGTAATAGGTGAAGAAGTCGTAGCCTTTGGCCAAGGCATTGAAAATCAAAGCGATGCAACTGAAGGTGATGCCCACGCCCAATAAGATCGGCCAAGCCAGCAACAATTTAGTGCTGTGACTGATCCCCAGTGCCAGCATTACCCCCATGATAGCGGTGACGGTAAAGAGTGATTTGAACGCCGCCCATAACATTTCGGCCAACAATATGTTGTCTAAATTCACTGGTGCATTCATGATGCCGTCCCACGTTTTTTGCACGTGCATGCGTGAGAACGCAGAATACAAAGCCTCGAACGAAGCCGCTTGCATAGCACTCATACAAATGCTGCCACTGGCTAAAAACAAAATGTAGGGTACTTTGCTACCGCCTGCAACGGGCGCAACCTCTCCCACCAATGCGCCCATGCCGTAACCGAAAGCGACCAACCACATCAAAGGTTCGGCAATATTCCCAACTAAACTGGGAATGGCCAATTTACGCCACACCAGTAAATTGCGCAAGAAAACAGGCCACCAACGGGTGGATAAATTTGGGAGACGCCAAATGCTTGTTTGATTTGCTTCCATCATCGTCATGCATCATCCCTAATTTGACGGCCAGTGAGTTTGAGAAACAAATCTTCCAGATTGGCAGGCCTGTGCAAGGTGCGCAATTGTGGGTAGGCTTGTAGTGCTTCTAGCATGGGTTTGGCATTGTGGGTGTAGAAAAACAAAGTTTCACCACTGATTTCAACTCGCTGGGCCAATTGAGCCAGTGGCGCATGTTGCATAGCCAATGCACCTGCGCCGTAAACTTCGATGACTTCTGGCTCTAAGTATTGGGCAATCAAATCACGCGGCTTGCCTTCGGCAATTTTTTTGCCGTGGTCAAGAACCAACAGACGTGAACACAGGCGCTCCGCTTCGTCCATGAAATGCGTGGTCAGCAAAATCGATTTGCCTTGCTGTAATAGCAATTGCAAACGCTCCCACATCAAATGCCGCGCTTGCGGGTCTAGCCCTGTGGTGGGCTCATCCAACAGCAACAGTTTGGGGTCGTTCACCAGGGCGCGAGCCAAGCTCAAACGGCGCTTCATGCCACCCGATAATTCACCAGGCTTGCTATTGGCTTTGCTGGTGAGTGAAGCAAATTCCAAGAGCTGAGGAATACGTGCCCGAATTTCGGCAGTCTTCATGCCAAAGTAGCGACCATAGACCAGCAAGTTTTCAGCGCAAGTGAAATCTGGGTCCAGCGTGTCGTTTTGGCTGACGACGCCCATCAAAGCTTTAATCGCCAGTGCCTCTTGCGGCATGGGCATATCAAATGCAGTGATGCTGCCTGCGTCAGGCGCAGTGAGCCCCAAACACATGCGAATCGTGGTGGTTTTACCCGCGCCGTTGGGGCCAATCACGCCCAAGCATTCGCCAGGTGCGATGGCAAACGACAAATCATCAACCACGGTATTGTCACCATAGCGTTTGACCAAGCCATTTGCAGAAAATAAAGATGAAGTGACCCGTGGTAGCTGCATGGGCTTCAATTATGCCCGCTGTCACATCCATCCTGCCATGCACTGCTATGATTCACACCAATATGGCACAAAAAATTGATCAACCAACCAATACCAACCAGATAATTGACCCGGACGATGCTGGTTTTACGGCAGAAGAACGCGCAGCTGCAGCATCGCGTAGCACGTGGGTCAGCGTATGGGTAAATGTATTTTTATCGGCACTGCAAATTGCAGTGGGTATTTTTGCCAAGTCGCAAGCCTTGATTGCGGATGGTGTGCATACCGTGTCAGATTTGGTGGCAGATTTTGTGGTGTTGTTCGCCGGTCACCATGCCAAAAAGGATGCAGACGAAGATCACCCCTACGGGCATCAACGGTTTGAAACCGCAGCATCTTTGGTTTTGGGATTGTTATTATTTGGTGTGGGGGTTGGCATGTTGTGGTCGGCTTACGAAAAGTTAGCTGCGCCAGAAACTGTCCAAAAGGTGCATGTTGCAGCCTTGTGGGTTGCGGCTTCAGCTTTGATCGCCAAAGAGTCTTTGTTTCGCTACATGTTGAAAGTAGCCAAGCGCGTGAAGTCCAGCATGCTGGTGGCCAATGCATGGCATGCGAGGTCAGATGCAGCATCATCTTTGGTGGTTGGTTTGGGCATCATTGGGAATCTAGCGGGCTACCCCATCCTGGACCCCATTGCTGCAGCTATTGTGGGATTTATGGTGTGTAAAATGGGATGGGAATTTGCGTGGAACGCGTTGCATGATTTAATGGATCGCGCCGTGGATGAAAAAGAAGTAGCAGCCATTCGCACCACTTTGATGCAAACGCCCGGTGTACACAATGTGCACGATTTACACACACGAAAAATGGGTGACATGATTGTGCTAGACGCGCACATTGAAGTCGATGCCGACATTACCGTGGAAGCTGGTCACGACATTGCGGTGATGGCACAAAAACAAGTGTTGGAAAATCATCGTGTCATCAAAATGATGACACATGTTGATCCATGGACACGGCCCGATTTGGATCACAAATTAGGGGCCGATGAATCTAACAAATCGGATTAAGGAACAAGCACAATTTTGCGATCGCTTTTCAATACAGCATCCACAAAATCGCCATTGGTTTCAGTAAATCTGAATCGAACTGGTGCATAGTTGTTCTCAGTTGAGAACCAGAGTTCCACTTTTTGATCGAACTCATGTCGTGGGTTGCGTGTGACTTTGCGCGCAATACTTTGACCTTGTCCTAAATTCAAAGTTTCCAAATTTTCAACTACAAATACCCAAGGCTCTGCCAATTTGTCGTTGGCTACCTGCATGGTCACAGTTGAACCAGTGCTATAGCGTGCCGGGTCTGCCGCCAACAAGCCAGCCAATTGCAGTATCACACTCAATCTGTCTTGTGCGCCGACTAGCAAAGGAGCTTCAGGTGCATTGGTGCTGAATGTGATTTTTCCTAGCTCGTGATTAAAGTGAGCTGCCACTTCGCTTTTGCGATATCGTTTGTCTGAAAACCGTGTGGGATGTAAACCAGTGGCTTTACTTAACCCATCGCTGTGCTGTTCAAATGCATCGATACCGAAATAGCTGGCCACCAAGCGCAGTTTGTAACTGCCGCCGTCGTGCTGCCAATCAAGTTCGGCTTTGCCATAGTTGGTATTGCCATTGCGTGTGAATGCAACTTCGTAAATTAGACGCACAGTTTGTGGTGCAGTGAACTGTGCGACTGCAATGTCCGCACTTGCAACAGTTGTTGACGGTTCAACAGTGATTGGCGCTGTAGATGCTTCAATTCGCTTTGTTTCAAGGCCAGGGCTCTTATCTGCTTCTTCAGATATATTGTTAGGCTCAGGCAGAACTGCAAGGGTTGAATCAATTGTTTGCTTGAACGATTGCTGTATCGGAATTTCTGGCTTGGTTTCAATTTTGATCTTTGGCGGTATTAAAAGTGCTGGAATTGATTCAATTTGCAGCGTAGGCTCAATCATTCGCGTGATAAACGCTGTCGATGGCATGGCATTCACTTTCAAAAACCCATTCACCATCGCCTGAATAGCGGTTAAATGCGCCAATAAAACAACAACAAATACAGACAGGATCAATCCCAATCCGTAGTTGCTTTGTTTTTGATTCAGTTTCCACATACCTATAGGATAAAGCACGTTTGCCTAAGATTCAAAATCATGTCAATTTCTGGGACAATGTGACTATGAAACTTGCTACATACAAAGATGGTTCCAGAGATGGGCAACTGGTTGTCGTTTCTCGTGACTTGAGTCAAGCACACTATGCCACGGGCATTGCGCAACATATGCAAGATGTGTTGGACGACTGGAATTTCATCAGCCCTCAATTACAAGACCTGTATGACGCACTCAATAGCGGGCACAGCAGCCGTTTACGGCACGCATTCCCATTTGACCCAGCTCAATGCATGTCACCATTGCCACGAGCTTACCAATGGGCCGATGGATCCGCCTACATCAACCATGTTGAGTTGGTACGCAAAGCGCGTAACGCAGAAGTTCCTGCATCGTTTTATACCGATCCCTTGATGTACCAAGGTGGCAGTGACGATTTCATTGGCCCGTGTGACCCCGTTGTATGCGTATCTGAAGCGCATGGAATTGATTTTGAAGCAGAAATTGCTGTCATCACTGGTGATGTGGCTATGGGCAGCACGCCAGAACAAGCTTTGGATGGCATACGTTTGCTGATGTTGGTCAACGACGTGAGTTTGCGCAATTTGATCCCTGACGAACTGGCCAAAGGATTTGGATTTTTTCAAAGCAAACCTGCTACGGCATTCAGCCCAGTGGCTGTCACACCAGACGAATGTGGTGATGCATGGGTTAAAGGTCGATTGCATTTACCGCTGCAAGTGTCATGGAACAAACGCAAAGTGGGAATGTGTGATGCGGGGCCAGAGATGACATTTCATTTCGGTCAACTGATTGCACACATTTGCAAAACCCGCAATGTTCGTGCAGGCAGTATTGTCGGCTCAGGTACGGTCAGCAACAAAGGCGTGGAATCACCATCTGATTCGGCTGGGAAAACCCGCACCGATTGGCCTAAAGGCTACAGTTGCATCGCTGAAAAGCGCTGCATCGAAACCATTCAAGACGGTAAAGCCACAACCGAATTCATGAAGTTTGGCGACTCTATCCGAATTGAGATGAAGGGCAAAGATGGCATGTCAATCTTTGGCGCGATTGACCAAACCATTGCACAACAATCCAAGGAACAGGTCAAGTCCTAGCATCTGATATTCAATTCGCTATATTTTTGCAAAATCTTGCGCCACGGCTTTAAAACCGCGAAGCAACATTTCAACTGAAACTGCCACCAATATCAACCCCATCAATCGCTCGACGGCTATCACCACCCGCTCGCCCAACAATCGCTGAATGCGCTCAGCCAAAACCAGCACCACGGCACAAACCAGCATTGTCACCGTCAAAGCCGCAACCCATTCCAGTTTGCGTTCGGGTGCTTGGCTTACCAGTAACATGACCGTTGCCAAAGCAGAGGGGCCTGCCAATGCAGGAATGGCCAGTGGCACGATCAGCGGTTCTGCCAATAATTCATCTGTAGCCAGGGCACTGTCTGGTTTGTGTTCAATCGGTGGAAATATCATTCTGAGAGCAATCAAAAACAAAATCACGCCTCCGGCAATTTGCAACGACACATCGCTCAAGTTCATGGTTGTTAAAAAACTTTTGCCTACAAACATGAATAACAGCAACAACAAAAACGCAATCATCACCTCACGCACAATAACCAATGTGCGTCTATGCGGCGCCACGTGGCGCAGGGTTTTGACAAATATTGGAATATTGCCAACAGGGTCGGTAATCAATATCAACAAAATCGTGGCTGATAGAAATGTGTAGTTCATGTGCCTATTATCAATAAGAAACAGCCCGCAGTGAAAAGTTTGTCTGCAGCATGCAATGCTGGACAAGCAGTATGCTTATCAAGTAAGCTCGGTACGCCAGCTTGCTGAACATGCACCGACATGTGAATCTGGCAATTAACCAATTCAACGAGGTGTACTTATGAGCGCTGACCACAA
Organism: Candidatus Aalborgiella aggregata; assembly: GCA_016705065.1. Lineage (GTDB taxonomy): Bacteria > Pseudomonadota > Gammaproteobacteria > Burkholderiales > Burkholderiaceae_C > Aalborgiella > Aalborgiella aggregata. The sequence continues at coordinate 23,755 of JADIYY010000004.1, forward strand.
CACAAATGATGCTACCGGGTTTGGTAAATTTGTACCCGGTTTTGATTTTTTGCAAGGGCTCGCCAAACAAGCGGCAAGTGGTGCAGCACACAGCATTCCACAACTTCCCAACTTAGGTAACTGGGTAGCGCCGACCTTGAACGTTGAAGAACTTGAAAAACGAATCGAAGAACTCAAAACCGTGCAGTTTTGGTTGGACCAAAATGCGCACGCATTGAAAGCCACTATTCAAGCACTTGAAGTTCAGAAAATGACCTTGGCTACCCTCAAGGGCATGAATTTCAGCATTGGAGATGTGGCAAATGCTTTGAAACTCAAAGCGACCGACACCGTGATGGACAGTGTGCAAAAAGCGTCTGATAAAACAGCTGACGTCACCGGCGGTTTGGTGGATCCTATGCAATGGTGGGGTTCTTTGACGCAGCAATTTGGTCAAATCGCGGCGACCGCCATGAAAGATGTGGCGAAAAAGACTGCAATTGATTTGACCAAATCGACCGCGAAATCTGTTGCAAAAGGCGCAATCAAAACCGCAACGGGGACTGCTAAATCAGTCGGTAAGCGCATGACTACGCGCACAAAAACAAGCGCATCAAGCACAAGGAAAACTAGTCCACGCAAATGAGTGGGATAAAATATTTATGTTAAATCTCACTGTAGCCATTGTATTAATTGCCTACGCCGCTATAAAATGCATAGCAATCATAATGCCATATCGGATTCGGTGAGTCACCCACCTAAACACCACGTGCTCTGTCGTTGTGAAATTGCTGCACAAACGCACTGAATTGCCCCGCATCCAATGCCGCACGCACTTCGCGCATCATGTTCAGGTAGTAGTGCAGGTTATGAATGCTGGCCAGCATGGGTCCTAACATTTCGCCACAACGATCAAGGTGGTGTAAATACGCTCTGGAAAACCCTGTGCGCCCACCTTGCGCATAAGGAATGCCTGAAGTGCCTGCGCAAGCGTAACACGTGCATGTTGCATCCAAAGGTTGCTCATCCGCCTTATGGCGTGCATTGCGAATTTTCAGATCACCAAAACGGGTGAATAAAGTACCGTTGCGTGCATTGCGAGTGGGCATGACGCAGTCAAACATGTCGATACCGTTTTCCACACCCGCAATCAAATCTTCTGGCGTACCCACACCCATTAAGTAGTGGGGTTTGTGCGCGGGCAATTTGGGGCCAATGTGTTTGAGCACACGCAACATCTCTTCTTTAGGTTCACCGACCGACAAACCGCCAACAGCAATACCCGGAAAGTCCAACTCCTCTAACCCTGCCAATGATTCATCACGCAAAGCAGTGTGCATACCACCTTGCACAATGCCAAAGAGTGCATTCGGGTTTTCTAAGCGTGCAAATTCAGCTTTACAGCGTTTGGCCCAGCGCAGGCTGAGTTCCATCGAGCTTCGTGCTTCCGTAAGTGTGGTTAACTGCCCTTTAGTTTTGGGCTCCACACTGATGTAGGGCGTGCATTCGTCAAACTGCATGGCAATGTCAGAATTCAAAATGGTTTGAATCTGCATCGATACTTCAGGCGTTAAAAACAATTTATCACCATTCACAGGGCTGGAGAATTTAACGCCTTCTTCGCTGATTTTGCGCATCTCACCCAAACTCCACACCTGAAAACCACCGCTGTCTGTCAGCATGGGTTTTTGCCACAACTCAAATTTGTGCAGACCGCCAAATTGTTTGACCACATCCAAGCCAGGGCGCATCCATAAATGAAAGGTATTGCCCAATATGATTTGAGCACCCATGTCTTCCAAGCTTTGTGGTGTAACGCCTTTGACCGTGCCATATGTGCCGACTGGCATAAATACAGGCGTTTCGACCACGCCATGGTTCAATGTCATGCGTCCGCGACGTGCGTGACTGTTGGGGGCATCTGTCTGGAGGAGTTCGAATTTGAGCATGTGCGATGGAACATGTACCGACCAACACTTAGCAGAAGAATTGGTTAGCTCAAGAATTTGGTGGCCTGGACTGGAATCGAACCAGTGACACGCGGATTTTCAATCCGCTGCTCTACCAACTGAGCTACCGGGCCTGAGCCTTTGATTATAGCAGTCTTGAATCGTCAATTTCGCATCAAATGCGTTTATTACGCGAGATTTCAACACCCAATTGTTTGAGTTTGCGGTAAAGGTGCGTACGCTCTAATCCCGTTTTTCTGCGATACGGGTCATCGATCCACCTTCTTTGTTCAAATGAAATTCGAAATATGCTTTTTCAAATTCATCGCGAACATCACGTAAAGGTTTGTCCAAATTGAAACTCTGAACAGATACGACATTGCTTTCAATAGACCGTGGTAAACCCTGTCCACCCGTCATGGCTGATTCAATCGTGACTTCTGGCTCAGTGTGGCGAACAATGCTTTTGTTCATTCCAGATTTACTCAAACCTTGTTCAACTGCTTTGAGTAGTTTTTGCAAAGTAATGGGTTTTTCTAAAAATGCTTGCGCGCCAATTTTGGTGGCCTCAACTGCCGTTTCGACAGTGGCATGCCCACTCATCATGATCACGGGCATGGTCAACTGACCAGCGCCCACCCATTCTTTGAGTAGGGACACGCCATCCATGTCCGGCATCCAAATATCGAGCAGAACCAAATCTGGACAGCTGAGATTTCTAGCCATTCTGGCTTGGCTGGCATTTTCAGCTAACTCTACCGAATGTCCTTCGTCATTCAATATCTCAGAGAGCAAGTCACGAATACCAAGTTCGTCGTCAACTACCAGTATGTTTGCCATTATTGTCTGTGTCTAAAATAAAAAAATGTGTAGTGAAATCAAGCTTGTGTTTTTTATTTCAACTCAATGCGAATGATAACGATATTTGCGCACCTTCAATTGTTTCATTTGTAACCCTATTGGATATATCAAGTCTTGCGTGGTGTTCATCAGCAATTTTCTTGACAACAGCTAAACCCAGGCCAGTTCCATGATGTTTAGTTGTTACATAGGGTTCAAATGCACGCTTCAGTATATGTTCTGGAAAGCCAGAACCACTGTCCGACACCACCATCCTCACACGCTGAGAATCGGGATTCCAATGGCTGCTGATTTTGACTTGTTTGACAGCCGTGGTAAGCGTTGCATCAACCGCATTTTGCAATAAATTATGTATCACTTGTCGCAACTGTTGTGCGTCGCCAGAAATATTTGGGCAGGCATCATCCAGCTTGGCTTCAATAGATACTTCACCTTGTTTAGCCCAGCGTGGCTGCACTTCATCTGCGCCGTATAACTGTAGAACATCCAAAATCAAGGCATTTAAATTGACAGGTTTTAATTCTGCAGCAGGTAGTCTTGCATAATCTCTGAACTCATTCACTAAGCGTTTCATCGCTTCTACTTGATCGACAATTGTTTTAACTGATTTTGTCAAAACCAATTGTTCAGGTCCGTCAACTTTACCACTCAATTTTTTTTCTAGTCGCTGAGCAGAAAGTTGTATGGGCGTGAGCGGGTTTTTAATCTCATGTGCCAATCGCCGCGCCACATCGCCCCAAGCCAGAGCGCGCTGCGATGAAACAACATCAGAGATATCATCAAAAACCAACAAGCGCAGTGGCTGCTTGCTCAAACTCGGCAATTCTGCCCCACGCGCAATCAATGTGACGGTTTGGTGCGTTGCAAATGGCGAATTACCTGCCGTAGATGATTCCAAAGAATTCAACTCAAATGAGTGCTGCCAGTGGTCCAAATGGTGCAATTGTCGTTCGCTTAAAAACGCATCGAATTGTGACTTTACACCCAGTGCAAATTTTTCCAGTCCAGTCACACTCTCCAAGGTTTGCCCTTTGTTATTTTCCAGTGAACGCTGCAATATGCGTGCTGCACCGGGGTTGCACGACTGGATCACACCATTCGGATCCATCACGATCACGCCTGAAGTGAGGTTGTCCAAAATAACTTGCAAATTTTCACGTGCCGTATTGACCTGCGCCATGCTGCTTTCTACAGTGCTACGTGCTTCTGCAAGCTGCTGCGTCATCAATGCGAACGAACGTGTCAATCCCCCCAATTCGTCTTTACTTTGCAGCATGGCTTTGGGTGCCAAATCGCCTGCAGCAACCTGTCGCACACCGTCGGCCAACAGCAGTAAGGGTGCAGCCAGTTGTGCCCCTAAAAATACCGCTAACAAAACAGCGCTGAAAACTGCCAGAAACAAACTGAGCGTCAATGTGCCGATGTACATGCGGCGCAAACCCTCGCGCGCCAAAGCACGGTTTTGATACTCAGCATTCGCTTGTGTAACTGCCAATGCATTGCTGACCAAATTGGGTGGCAGCACTTGACTGATTTGTAAATATCTGGGCTCGTCTGAAATACCAAAGCTGGTGTTTTCAACCGCTGCCAACGCATTGATTTTTGCAACCGCAGGGAGTGTAGACTTTCCATTGGATGTGTCGTTGTTCGAACCTTCATCTAATCCCTCAATACTGGTCGTCACACGCAAAGATTTGGCTTTGCGCATTTGCACTGCTGTAGGTCGGCTAATCGAACCTAATTTGTAACGCTGCTCACCCGCGCTGGCGATGAGTTGTCCAGCGCTGGTCCAAAGCTGCACATCCTGTGCGTTCAGTTGCTCACGAATGCGTTCAAGCTCTAAACTGGCTGTACCTTCCGGCATGCCAGATAAACGTGTAGCGGCCGTGCGCGAGTTATTTGCAAATTCGGAAGACAAAACATCCAAAGTGACACGTCCAAGGTTCAGGCCTGCATCCAATGCTGTTTCAACCTTGACATCAAACCAACTCTCGATGGACCGCGAAACAAACTGATATGACACCACATAAATCAAAAGACCCGGTGCAAAACCGACCAATGAAAAAATCAATGCCAACTTGACCAACAATTGGCTACCAAACTTACCTTGGCGCAAACGCATGATTAAACGCACCGCCATAAAGCCAATTAACACCAACAACAATCCAGCCACAACGATATTGAGCGTCAACAAGTAGCCATACGTATTTTCATATTGGGCGCGGTTGTTGGTTGATACAGTCAACAAAAATAGCAGAACCACCGCAATGAACACGACACTTGCGGCACCTAAACCCAAAATCCAGCGCACCGATGCGGAAGAACGAGTAACATGGCCCGCCAAGTTTTTAGATTGCAGCCACTTGCTCATTTAATGCTCTCGGCCACAAACCGCATGCTTTTGTTGGTCTCTATAAGCCATTCGTTGTTACCAATGAGTCCAATTTGAAAAGGCCTCGGCAACTCGGACAAATCCAACTTGAATTTGAATTGAATCGTGTGCGCAGTTGTTGGATCAATCTCTGCCAAATCGGCGACGCGCCATCGGTTAAAGCGCTTGATGCTGGCCAAAGCATCATTCAGACTTTCAAAATATTGTGGCAAACTGACTCCACCAGTGCCCACATTCACACGCCAACGCCGTGTCAATGGTTGGTAACTCAAACGCATCACACGACTGGCTATAGTTATTGTTTTGTCGTACCAATACCAACGATCACGAGTAATCTCGGCTTCTGCGGTGAATATCAATGGCACGCCTTTGGTGAGTGCATCTTGCACAATGGGCGACATTTCAAATGCGATTTGCGCATTCAAAAACAGCTCTGTTTCCGATCGACTCAATTGCATCGCACTGATGTATGCATTCGAATTTTGAGCGCGCGCAGAGCTGGCCACCAACAAACTCGCCAATAGCATGCTCAATGGCAAAAACCAAATAAGCAAAGACGCAACGATGCTACGATTTTGCTTTTTCAAGAAGGGCATAGAAAAATCCATCATGATTCTTCAGCTTATTGTCTTCGCTCGTGCCAGAAATTGCATCACGTATGCTAATTAAATGTCCATGCGATGGCAAAAGCGTTGCATATTTGTTGCTATCTAAGAATTTATTAATCTGGTCTTCACCCTCAGCTTTGAAAACCGAGCAAGTGCAGTACAACAGTCGCCCACCGGGTTGAAGGTACTGCCAGAGCGTATTCAGTAGTTTCCACTGAATGCTGGCCAACTGTGCAATATCGGTTTCGCGCCTCAGCCAGCGGCTGTCTGGATGGCGTCGCACAATACCAGAAGCACTGCAAGGAGCGTCCAGCAAAATAGCGTTGAATCTTGATTTTCTTAAATCTTCTGGCCAAGTCTCAGGTAGCGCAGCGTCAGCCACCAAAACATTGGCTTTTAAGCCCAAACGTTTCAGTGTTTCATTGATTCTGTCGCAACGCACAGGGTCAACGTCCATGGCCGTCACATCGCTATCACTTATCTCCAGCAAATGCGCTGTTTTTCCACCAGGTGCGGCACACGCATCTAAAATTTGCAAACCACTTCGCGGCAAATCATTGAGTAACAATGGCGCTGCCAACTGCGCCGCAGCATCTTGCACAGAAACTACCCCTTCTACAAAACCTGGAATTTGTGTCACAGGCATGGGTTTGGTCAATGTGAGGCCAAATTCACCAACGGAAGTTGCTGCGAAGTGGGACAAATAATCGGCCACTGACGATTTCCTGATATTCACACGCAAGGTCATCGGAGCACGGCCATTGCCAGCCTGCAGTATCAGCTGCCAACTATCAGGGTAGTCGGTTTGTAAACGTCTAATCCACCACAGGGGATGATTCCAACGCCCGACCAAAGACTTGCTCGCCTGTTGATTCAGGGCATCTTTCTCTCGCAAATAGCGTCGCAAGCAGGCGTTGATAAACGCACTGCTTCCTTTGGTTTGGGGATTGCGTTTAGCCGCTTCAACGGTTTGATCGACCAACGTGAAGGCCTCATATTGAGGTGTTTCAGCGGCTTCAATGTCGTTTGCAAATTCATCCGAAAAAACCGGTGCATCAAAACACATCAATGCCAAAGCTACGCACAGTAATGCATCAACTTCTGGCGACGGAGCACGTTTAGCTAACAGCGAGCGCAATGTTTGTGCTGTCCCCAACCAGCGCCACACATGAAAACTCAATGCCTGCACACCCGGACGCAGTTGGGCATCTACTGCAGCAATGGCTGCGGTGCCAGATGTACCAGCCTGTACTGCCTGCACCACAGCGGCGGTACTTTGCAACTGTTTCCACAACGGAATCATCATCCTTGCAGCACCCCACCCACTAACCGCAACTGTCTATCGCATCGCGCAGCCAAGGTTTCATCGTGGGTGACGACTACAAATGCCGTGCCATGCGATTTGGCCAGTTGCAGCATCAAATCAAACACGGCATTGGCCGTGTTACGGTCTAGATTACCTGTCGGCTCATCGGCAAGAACACATGCGGGCTGGGTGACCAGCGCCCGCGCAATGGCTACGCGTTGGCGTTCACCGCCCGACAATTCGGCAGGTCTGTGTTGCACACGATCTTTTAAACCCACACTTGCCAGCATGTCAACTGCTGTTTTAGCCGCTGCGGCAGTGCTTAAACGTCGAATCCACAAAGGCATGGCCACATTGTCTTGGGCACTGAATTCGGCTAACAAATGGTGAAACTGGTACACAAAACCCAAGTGTTGGTTGCGAAGATGGCCTATCTCCGCCTCGTTCAAATTGGCCAGTTCCTGCCCTTTGAGAACCACCTTGCCCGTTGTTGGCGAATCAAGCCCACCGAGTAAATGCAAGAGTGTACTTTTGCCAGAGCCTGAAGCACCCACAATGGCCAATATTTCACCCGCATGAACCTGTAAATCCACACCCTCCAATACTGTCACATCCAGCGGACCTTCAACAAATCTTTTGCCAAGATTGGTAGCAGACAACACCACTTCATTCATATCTAAGTGCCTCTGCAGGATTCATCCGACTGGCACGCCAGCTGGGGTACAGCGTGGCGGCGAAGGCCAAAATAAGCGCAATGACAGCGATGGGCAAAATGTCTGCCATCTGCGGATCACTGGGCATGCGGCTCAAAAAATAGATGTCTTTAGGCAAAAAACTGGCATTGAACACACGTTCTATAAACGGCACGATCACATCAATGTTAAATGCCACGCCCAAGCCCAAAAGCAAGCCCGCAAATGTGCCAATCACCCCCACCGTTGCGCCTTGCACTACAAAAATGCCCATGATGCTTTTGGGGCTGGCACCCAGGGTGCGCAAAATGGCAATATCAGCACGTTTGTCTTGCACAGTCATCACCAAGGTCGATACCAAATTGAATGCAGCAACGGCCACGATCAGCGTCAAGATAATGAACATCATGCGTTTTTCAACCTGCACAGCTGCAAACCAGGTTTTGTTTTGCCGTGTCCAATCCCGCACCACCAAATTGCCAGTCAAACTGAGGCTCAAATCGCGTGCCACCGCACGTGCTTCGTGCAAATCTTTCAGCTTTAATCGGATGCCGGTAGGACCTTCTAGACGAAACATTTTGGCCGCATCGTCAACATGCATCATCGCCAGTGTTGAGTCGTATTCAAAATGCCCTGAATCAAAAGTACCCACCACCACCAATTGCTTCATGCGTGGGGTTACGCCTGCAGGAGTCACTTGACCGCTAGGGGCTATCAATGTCACCAATTCGCCCTTGCTCACACCCAACTGCCGTGCCAATTCGTAACCCAATACCACACCAAATTCACCGGGTACCAAGGCTTTGATGACATTCAAATTTTGTGTGTTCGCCGCCAAGTCTGTAACTTGGCTTTCGGTGGCTGGGTCAATGCCGCGCACAATCGCGCCTTTCATGTCCTCGCCCCGTGCCAATAACGATTGCGTGGCGATGAAACTTGATGCACCTACCACTTGTGGGTGCGCACGCACTTCGGTCAAGGTGCGGTTGACGTCACTTAAAGCTTCGCCATTGCTGCTGAGAATCTCGATGTGCGAAACCACCGACAACATGCGGTCGCGTACCTCTTTTTGGAATCCATTCATCACCGACAACACAATGATCAAGGCAGCCACTCCCAAAGCGATACCTAACATCGACACGCCAGAAATAAACGAAATAAAGCCATTGCGCCGCGTCGCACGACCCGCACGGGTATAGCGCCAGCCAAGTTGGAGTTCGTAGGGGATTTGCATAAGTGCTTGATGTTAGCAGTACATCGACCGCATTCTGAATCATACAGGCGTAAAAAAGCCCACTTTACGTGGGCTTTTAAGATGAGTCTTAAGAATTACCAGAATTAATTATTGCTTTACGTATGGAATACCACCAGTCCACCATGCCGTAGGATTTTCGGATGTAAACGAAGCGGCAACATATAAACCTGAACCATTCACAACAGCAAACCCTAAGTATCCAGAGCCAGGTGTTGTGGACGAATCATACTTATAAGAATCCACTGTTTGACCTAAAAATGTTGCCTTGTTGCCAATTGTGTATACGCCAGACTCTGTCGTTGTATCTGTGCTTACCAAAGTTGTGCATGCAGCATCTGAGTACTTTTTCGTATTGACAACAGTTCCTACCAATTGCGTTGCACTTAGCTTTGATGCCGTCCTGGTTACCACTTCATAATTTCCAAGCCAAGAAAAGCATTGGCTTTTCCAAGTGCCAACATAAGCATCTGCGGCATCTGCAGGAGAATCACTGCCACCACAACCAGCAATAGTAATAGCTGCTGACAATCCAAAAATAAATAACAATTTCAACTGAATCCGTTTGAGTTGGCCTAACATATGTCCTCCTTTTAAAATTCATCAAATGAGATACAAAGCGTAAACTAGACTACTCAACAAGCCATTGGTAGTAACCCTTGAACTGAGCTCACTAAGTCTATACCTTTGGTTATAGGATTTCGTTTCTTTGCACCCGCACACCGTATTTCAGACCATGCACATCCTTATTCCATTTGCCGCTGCCACTTCACCCGATACCGACAAATGGGTACAAACCGTGCGCTTGCCCAATTTGAATCGTCTCTTGGCAACAATGGTAGTAAGTCACAGCGATGTGGAAACGGCAGAATCATATTCCCCACCACACGAACGCGCTTTGGCACGGCTACAAGGTTTACCAACGACAGATGGATGCATCCCTTGGGCTGCAGAGCGAGCTATTTGCTTGGGTTTACCCAACGCACAAAGTACTGCATGGAGTTTTATCACGCTGTGCCATGCTCAAGTTACCATGAACGATGTACAGCTGCAAAACCCTGAGCTATTGCAAGTCACCGAAGCAGAATCTGAAACCCTGCTCAGCGACATGCAGCCCTACTTTGCCGAAGATGGTTTGGCTCTGCATGCATTGACAGACTTGCCCAACACATGGCTGGTCAGTGGCGAACCTTTGCGTGGCATGCATACCGCTTCGCTTGACCGTGTCATCGGAAAAAACATCGATGCATGGCAAGCCAAGGGTGAACATTCAAACAATATTCATCGCTTGCAAAACGAAATGCAAATGCTGCTCTACACCCACAAAGTGAACACCGCCCGCGATCGGTCAAAACAGCTAAACATCAATTCAATTTGGTTTCATGGCAGTGGCGAAAATTGCCAAACTAATCCGAATGAGAAAAATTCAATGCTTCAGGTGCTGATGTTAAGAAACCTGGCTAACGCCGCATTCGACCAAGACTGGCATGCGTGGGCAACAGCCTGGCAAGAACTGGATGCCACCGTAGGCGCAGACCTGCTAACCCGCGCAAACAATGGTGAACCAGTTAGCCTAACCCTTTGCGGTGAACACACTGCATTAAGATACGAAACCAAACCCGCCAGCGCATTGGCACGCACTATAGACAAAGTTAAAAGCTTTTTAGACCTCAAGCCGTCGTATTTATTGCCTAAAGTGCTATTTAATTTATAGCATTTAACAACCAAACCATATTCATGAAAATCACCACCCGCGATGTTCCTCCACGTGCTGCTTGGGCGCTTGAGCAGGCGGGGGTGCATCCGTTGTTGGCGCGTTTGTACGCGGCGCGTGGGGTAGGTAGCAAAGAACAACTGGACGATGGCTTGGCGCTGTTGTTACCGCCTGCTGGCTTGAAAGGTGCTGTGGATGCGGCTGTGTTGTTGGCAGATGCGATTGCAAAAAACAAACGACTGTGCATTGTGGCGGACTACGATTGTGATGGTGCGACGGCATGCGCAGTAGCCATTCGGGGCTTGCGCTTGCTGGGTGCAAAGCACGTGAGCTACATCGTGCCCGACCGTGTGGTGGATGGCTATGGATTGACCGCTCCAATTTCTCAGCGCGTGAAAGACAGCGGCGCAGATGTGTTGATAACGGTAGACAACGGCATTGCCAGTTTTGAGGGCGTAGCCACTGCTAAGGCGCTGGGTTTGCAGGTGCTGGTGACGGACCACCACTTGCCAGCGCTGGTGAATGGAGATGTTCAGTTGCCAGAGGCAGATGTGATCGTCAACCCCAACCAACCTGGTTGCACGTTTGAAAGCAAATCCATCGCAGGGGTCGGGGTGATGTTTTATGTGCTGTTGGCATTGCGGGCGGAGTTGCGTGCGCGTGGCGTATTCACTGCACAAAATCAACCCAAGGTGGACAATTTATTGCCACTTGTGGCACTGGGTACAGTGGCCGATGTGGTGAAGCTGGATGCGAACAACCGCCGACTGGTGGCACAGGGTTTAAAACGCATTCGAGCTGGTGTGTTGCCTGCAGGTATGGCGGCCTTGTTCGCGGCTGCAGGACGCAAGCCCCAAACCGCCAGCAGTTTTGATTTTGGTTTCGCCTTAGGCCCACGCATCAACGCAGCGGGGCGATTGAGCGACATGACGCTGGGCATTGAATGCTTGTTGACCGACGACGCAGGTCGTGCCGATGAGCTGGCGCGCACACTGGACGGCATTAACCGCCAACGCCGTGATTTAGAAGGCGGCATGCGTGAACAAGCATTCATGATGGCCGAGTCACTGTTTGAAGAAAGTGACGATGCGCCGCCAGCCGTCTGTGTGTTTGACCCAGATTTTCACGAAGGTGTGGTGGGCATTGTGGCCTCGCGCCTTAAAGACAAATTGCACCGCCCCAGTTTTGTGTTTGCGCGTAGCGGTGCAGCAGGCAAAGAAAATGAGCTGAAAGGTTCAGGCCGCTCTATCGCAGGCTTTCATTTGCGCGATGCTTTGGACTTGATTGCCAAGCGCCAACCCGGCGTGCTCTTGCGATTTGGCGGGCATGCCATGGCAGCAGGTTGCACAATTTTGGAAGAGCGTTTTGATGAATTTGAAACCGCGCTCTCGCAAGTCGCGGCCGAATGGTTGGATGCAGAAGCACTTACCCGCACCATCACTACCGACGGTGCATTGGACCCCAATTACCTGCGCCTTGATTTAATTGACATGCTGGAACGCGAAGTGTGGGGCCAAGGTTTTGCAGCGCCCTCTTTCAGTGAAGAAGTGGAAGTGCTGTCGCAACGCATCGTGGGGCAAAACCATTTGTCGCTGAAACTGAAGCACCAAGGCCAACCCATAGACGCCATGTGGTTTGGCCACACTGAACAATTGCCACCCAAAGTGAAGCTGGCTTTTCGCCTGGATGCAGCAGAATGGAACGGCAGGCGCACCATCAAGTTTTTGATTGAGGGTGTAGAGAGTTATGTATGAAATCAGCCTCTATCTGGCGAATTGATTGCATAGTGTGCTATTAAATATATAGCGTATCTGCTTCTAGTTAAATTGACTTATTTAACCCACTCTTCGGAGCGCAGCCACAGCTCACGGGCCAAGGCTTGATCTTGTGCCAAGGTAGATACCTCTTTGGTTTTGCAACTGTCGTAATACAAGCCAGTTTCGCGTGCTATTTCAGGTGAGGTGGCGCAGTAGATTGATGTTTCCGCTCCTTGTTCGGGAGTGATCATGTTGCGCTTGATCCATGAACGAAATGGCCAAGGCACGGCACGCCAAACATCGGTGGCGACAACGCCTGGGTGCAATGCATAGGTGGTCACACCTGTACCTTGCAATCGGCGTGCCAGCTCGGCGCTGAAAAGTACATTGGCGAATTTAGATGTGCAGTATTCAGGGTAACCCGAAAACGAGCGGCGTTTCTGGCGCAAGGCATCCCAATCAAAACGCTGAGCTTTGTAGTGTGCACGGCTGGCCACCGTCACAACGCGTGCGGGTGCACTGGCTTGGAGTTTGGGTAGCAACAACTGTGTCAACAAAAATGTGCCGACGTGGTTGACACCAAAGGTCATCTCAAACCCCTCATGCGTCAAACCCTTAGCGCCTGCCAAACCGGCGTTGTTCACCAAAATGTGCAGCGGCAAATTCAACGCCATAAATGTGCTGGCGCAAGCGCGGATAGACGAAAAATTACTGAGCTCTAGCGGGATGAAATCAACTTTTGCTTGGGGTGACTCAGTGCGAATTTCATCCAGTACGGGTTGTGCGCGCTCCTGATTTCGTGCGGTGATGACGATGTGTGCACCCCGCTTGGCAAATTCGCGTGCTGTCACACGGCCAATGCCCGTGTTGGCACCAGTGATCAGTGCAACTTTGTCTTGAAGATCTTGCGCCAATTTAAACTTCGCCGCCAAATTTCTTGATCAGGTTGTCAATGTATTTGTCAACCAACTTTTCAAATTCACCTTCCACGATGGGTGCCACCACCATCTTCATCAAACTTGGCAAGGGCACGTCAACCGTGCCATTCAATTGCAAGGTGATGCCAGTGGATGATTTGTTGTCGGTGATTTTCCAATTGCCTGCCACTTGTGCGTTACCAACCCCTTTGACAGGTGTCCACACCACTGTGCCTTTGGCTTTGTTGCTAACGTACTTGCTGGCGTAAATGGTTTGAATGTTGACTTTTTCAGTGCCAACTTTGGCCATTTCCCATTGGTATGCGCCACCGCCTAAATCGGTGAGTTTTTCAAGTTTTGGGAAATGACTCGCTGATGTGGGCACGTCTGATAAAACTGCAAAAACATCCGCCGCCTTGGCTTTGACGTTGAGTTCGTATGCAAGATCAATTGCGACGGTGATGGCCATGAATAGCTCCTATTGAGATGGGTTTGTAAGTGTATTGCTGACTAAGACTTCATCATACTTCGCACTACCAAGAGTGGCAACCTTAGCAAAAACCCTAGGAACAAACGGGTGTGCATCCAAGTCAGCAGCACATTGTCGCGCAGGTAACGAAAGTGCGAAACACCGCCCTCCCCTGCGCTGATGTAACGCACGGGCGCTGCAATGTTGATGGGTATCACACCTTGCCAACACAAACGCACAACCGCTTCCGGGTCAAAATCAAAATGCCGCATCCAAGGTTGAAATCGCATCACTTTTTGCAAAGGTGCTATGGGGTAGACGCGCATGCCAAACAAGGAATCACCAATGCCTGCCCATAGTGTTTCTAAATTAGCCCACCAATTCGACACCTCTCTGCCCTTCACTCGCAAGCTGGGCGCACTGGCATCAAACACTGGCTTACCCAATACCATGGCAGTCGGTTGGGCGATTGAGGCTTGCATGAATGCCGGTATGAAATCGGCTGGATGTTGCCCGTCAGAATCCATTGTCAAGGCATGCGTAAAACCTGCTTGCGCGGCCATGGTAATCCCATGCAGCACGGCTGCCCCTTTGCCTTGGTTGCGTGGTAATTCGATGATGCGCAAACCCGCATCGCTTTCAGCCATTTCATTCAGAGCGGCTGGTGTGCCATCGGTACTGCCGTCAATCACTACCCAAACAGGGTTCCAGTATTGCCGTGCAGCACGCACTGTTTCAAACACCAATGCGCCAGGGTTGTAGCTGGGAATGATGACGAGGTGTGTTTTGGAAACGTTGTTGTGGCTACTTTGCATTTGATTTGCCCAAGGAACCAATGGGATGAAAAGCCGAACCTTTGACCAATTCATTGGCAAAGTAATCATGCAGCTCTGTCATAAAAGCTTGCGTGTTGGTGGGTGGGTCAAAGCGTTTGCCCAAACGAATGCGATAAGCAATTGGCATGGGTGCTTTTTTAAACAATGGCCAGCCTTTGCGCAGGTATTGCGAATCTGTTTCAATCAGTACTGTTTGTACGGGTACTTGGCCTTTGTTGGCGATGATGCCAATGCTGCCGCTAAAAACATTAACGGGGTCTTGCGTGGTGCGAGTGCCTTCTGGAAACAACAACAAATGGCTGCCATTTTGAAAATCTTCAACCGCACTGTGCATCATGCCGCGCAAGGGTTCACTGCCAATGTAGCGCGCCAAACGCGAGCCCGCACCTAAAAAAATATTGCGCTTCAAACTGGTTTTCATCACACATGCCACATTGGGCAAACGCGAAATCACCATCACCGCATCCAAAATACAGGGGTGATTCGGTGCAATGATCATTGGACCTTCACCGCGCAAGGCATCCAAAGCGGAAATGTCAAAATGCACACGCCGCGATGCACTCAAGCTTTTGATATACAAATTAAATGCCGCCATGATGACCCAACGACCCAAGGGTCTGGCCCATTTGTCAGGCAGTATGGGGTTCAGCACCATGGCAAACGGCGTCCAAGCTAAACACAACACGCCCAGCCATGTTAGGCCCAGATACAGGACAGCGTAGTCATAAACAGCGACCAGTTTGCGCATCACTTGTATAGTTGCTGGAATATGATGTGTTTAGGCGGTGAACAGATTGCCGTCTTTAGGCAATTGGATGTTCTTCTTGCGCATGCGCCATGCTTGAAAAGTGCGTTTCATATTCAAAAAAGAACCGGTGTAATAAATCACTTTCAGCATGAAGATGGAGGGGCCTGTGGGCGTTTTCCCATAAACATCGCCAGCCAACACTGACAGCAAAGCTTCTTTCACCCTGAATGGATTGGCTGGGTTCATGAATAAATCGCGCATGGTGGGGTTGGTGACGCGGTAAATAAACCATGAAAAAACTTTAGGCCCTAGGCGTGCTCGTTCATCATATTTTTTTAACGCTGCTGCTGATTGCTCTGGTTGTCGTAAACAAGTATCAACGGCATCAGCAGCGTCAAAAGCGTTTTGCATTGCCAGCATAACACCTGAAGAAAAAACAGGGTCAATGAACGCAAATGCATCACCCAACATCAAATAGTTTTCACCATGGTTGCGCTCGCACAAGTACGAAAAATTGCCTGTTGCCTCAACCTTTGTTTCCATCTTGGCGTTTTCCAAGCGTTTGGCCAGGCGCGGGCACATGGCAATGGTGTCTTTGAAAAATCCTTCTAACGATCGCTGGCCACGTGTCTTCAGGTAATACGGCCAGGTCACTGCACCAATGCTGGTTAAACCGTCTGACAAAGGTATGTACCAAAACCAACCATGGTCAAACCAAAATATGCTGATATCACCGGCTTGTTTGCCTTCCAACCTGGCTGCACCTGAAAAATGCGCATAAACAGCCGTGCTGTTGTGTTTTTTATTGCTTTCTTTAATCTTGAATCGATTGCCTAAAAAAGTATCGCGCCCAGAGGCATCGATGACAAAACGCGTGTTCCAAGTATCAATTTGTCCATTCTCGTGTTTGGCCTGTACGCGTGCACCTCTGCCATCTTGCAAAAACACGACTTCAATAACTTGACATCCCTCAACTACATTGGCATTTTTGGTGGCAGCATTACGAATCAATATTTCATCAAACTCTGCGCGCTTCACTTGATAAGACATGGGCATGGTTTTGTCCCATGCATCGGCAAATTCAATGGATTGTTCATGCTCATGCACGGGGGAAACAAATTGTGCTCCCCACTTTTCCATGCCGATAGCTTTGATCTTGTCAGCCACACCTAATTTCTCAAGCAAGGGTAGATTAGCTGGCAACAGCGATTCGCCAATGTGAAACCTAGGGTGATGCGCCTTTTCAAGTAAGGTAACTTTATAGCCCCGCTCCGCCAATAAGGTTGCCGAGGTTGAGCCTGCAGGTCCGCCACCAATCACCAATACATCGCATTCCATTGGTTTGACTGCGTCTTCCCGCATTGGGTTTGTGGCACTGCTCGTGCCTGCGTTGCTGTTCATATTATCTCTACACCGTTTGTTGATAATTGATTTTAGCCCACGCAAGTAGAACAGTCGCTTAACAAGCGCTATACCATTTGATATAGATTAATTTATTTGGCAATCAATTCGTGTGCGTGCAAATTGGGCACAAGTTGTTCTTCCGTCATTTTCGCGCCAGGAACAGTTTTGCGCGCAAAAATACTGTACATCGTTGGTACAACGAATATGGTGAGCAAGGTTCCCAAGGACATACCACCCACAATCACCCAACCGATTTGCGAACGACTCTCAGCGCCAGCACCAGTTGATAAAGCAAGTGGTAATGCTCCTAGAACCATAGCACCCGTGGTCATTAAAATTGGGCGTAAGCGCTGTGATGCTGCTTTCACAATAGCGTCGACCATACTCATGCCACCGTGTCGCAACTGATTGGCAAATTCCACAATCAAAATACCGTGTTTTGTAATCAACCCAACCAAGGTAATCAGACCAATTTGTGAATAAACATTCAGCGAACCACCTGAGAACTTTAGCGCTAACAAAGCGCCAATCATGGACATGGGCACAGACAACATGATCACGAAGGGATCGATGAAACTTTCGAATTGCGCGGCCAAAACTAAGAAAATAAACAGCAATGCCAGTGCAAATACAATTCCCAGCGATCCTTGTGAATTTTTGAATTCGCGCAAACTGCCGTTTAAATCCGTGCTGTAACCCGGTTTGAGCACTTTTTTGGCAGTTTCATCCAAAAATGCCAATGCCTGCCCTTGTGAATAGTTGGGTGCCAAGTTAGAGGTAATCGCTACCGCGCGACGCTGGCCGAAATGATTCAAATCACGTGGAGCGACGGATTCACGCACCTTCACTAAAGTAGAAAGCGGAATCATGGCATCGTTGCGTCCACGTACAAATATTTTGTCAATATCATCCGGGGTATCGCGTCCAGTTGATTGTGTTTGCACCACCACATCAAATTGTTCTGCATCGCGTTTGTAACGCGTCACATTCCTGCCACCCAGCATGGTTTCGATGGCGCGCGCCACCACTTCCACACTGACGCCCAAATCTGCTGCTTTGGCGCGATCCACATCAATTTTGAGTTCAGGTTTATTCAATCGCAAATCAATGTCAGGACTCAAAAATCCGGGGTTTTTTGCAATTTCGTCCATGAATTGACGAGCTGTCGCGCTCAAGTTTTGGTAACTTTCAGATGTCACAATGACAAAGTTGATGGGGCGCTCCCTAAAACCTTGCCCCAGCGATGGCGGTGTAATGGGAAATGCCGTGACACCAGCTAAGCGGGCAAAACTAGGTTGCATTTCACGCGCAATGTCGATTGTTGATTTTTGACGTTTATCCCAATCCACAGCTCGATAGAAAACATTGGCTTGTGATACGGTGGGATTCCCCGCAGTCACAAATATCCGGTCAAATTCCTTGTACTTTTCGCCATCTTTTTCAAGTGCATTCACATACCTTGATGTGTAATCCAAAGTGGCCCCGTCTGGAGCACTCACCACCGCCAGAATCACACCCCGGTCTTCCAAAGGTGACAATTCGCTTTTCATATTGGGGAAAATTTGATATATAGAAAAAGCGCAAATAGCCATCACACCCAGCACAATCCAACGTGCATGCCAAAAGGTTCGCTTGAACCACGAATCAGATCCTGCTGTTGCTTTCAAAGAATCGCCATTGGGTTTGACCAAGTAACGCAATAACTTTGCATAGCCATTTGTCAAACTGGTCAAGAATCGCTCCATGTTGCGATCAAACCAATTGGGGTTGGGATTGTGTTTGAGCAAAAGAGAACACATCATGGGCGAAAGCGTTAAAGCCACAAAACCCGATACAACCACAGCGCCGGCCAATGCCAAGGCAAACTCCACAAACAAACGCCCCGTTCTGCCTGGTGTAAACGCCAATGGCGCATAAACGGCAACCAAGGTGACTGTCATGGTCAACACGGCAAAACTCACTTCTCGCACACCTTTGATGGCCGCTGAAAATGGGTCTAAACCTTCCTCAATATGTCGGTAAATATTCTCCAACACCACAATGGCATCATCCACCACCAGTCCGATGGCCAGTACCAGTGCCAATAATGTCAATGTATTGATGGTGAACCCAGCCAAGGCCATCATGGCAAATGAGCCAATCAAACTCACAGGAATCGTGATGATGGGAATAATGGATGCGCGTACTGTTCTGAGGAAGACAAAAATAACCAAAGCCACCAGCACGATGGCTTCAATAATCGTTTTATAAACATTGTTAATTGAGCGCTCGATAAAGACCGAATTATCGTTCGCTACATCTATGGTCATGTCTGCCGGCAGGTCTGCTTTGAGTTTTGGCATCATGTCCCGCACGCCTTTTGACAATATCAAAGGATTCGCTGTTGCTTGACGGATCACACCAACCGAAATGGCTTGTTTACCATTCAGTCGAACCGAACTGCGCACATCGGCTGGTCCTTCTTCTAATCTTGCCACATCGCGCATTTTGACCGGAAAACCATTTACTGTTTTGATGACAATCTCGGCAAATTGTCCCGATTTTTCTAAGCTGGTTTGTGAAGTAACACTGAATTCACGGGTATTGGATTCAATGCGTCCTGCTGGGATTTCAATGTTGTTGCGACGGATTGCATCCTCTGCATCTTGGGTGGTCAGTTTGTATGCGGCCAACCTATCGGGGTCCAACCAAACGCGCATGGCGTATTTGCGTTCGCCAAAAATACGCACATCGGCTGCACCTGTCACCGTTTGCAAGCGTGGTTTGACAATGCGGTTGAGCAAGTCATTGATTTGCAGCGGACTCAAAGTTTCACTGGTGAATGCCAACCAAATCACAGGAAAAGCATCGGCCTCAACTTTGGCGACTACTGGTTCTTCAATCGCTTGCGGCAAACGACTGCGCACACGGGCAGTACGGTCACGAACTTCTGCAGCTGCGGCATCGGCATCTTTTTCTAAGCGAAACCGCACGCTGATCTGCGCTTGCTCAGCACGACTCACTGACGTAATCACGTCCACCGCATCAATTCCAGCGATGGAATCTTCTAGTGTTTTGGCAATTTGCGATTCAACCACTTCTGCCGACGCACCTGGATAACGCACGCTCACCGTTACCACAGGCTCATCGATTTTGGGGTATTCACGTACCGAAAGCCGTGTAAAACTTACTGCCCCAATCAGCAACACGAGCAAAGACAGAACCGTCGCTAATACGGGGCGACGTATGGATGTTTCAGAGAGCTGCATTGGGTTTTCCTCTGCCCTCGCGAGCTCCAGATTTCATAGCGCCTCCTCCACTGCTCCCACTTGCAGAACCACCCAGTTCCAAGCAAGGGTTGGGACCAGATACCGGTTTAACTTGCGGTTTGCCTGGTGGGTTTCCTTGGGGGTTTACAGGTGCTTTTGCTGCATCAGTAGATGGAGCCGATGACGTTGTTGGGACGGAGGGTAGATTGCTTGGCGCACCACCTGCACCTGGTCTACCCGCACCGCCAGCTCCACCCGAACCACCTGCTCCAGCACCTCTACCCAATTCAACCACTTTCACAGCAGTACCATCTTTTTGAACACGTTGTTGTCCTGCGGTCACCACTTCGTCGCCTTCGCTCAAACCTTCCAAAATCTCAACCTTGCCCGGTTTGCGAATACCCACTTTCACCTCAACACGCTGGGTTATCTTGCTGCCTTTTTCTGCACCTTCTACAAGCTTGATGACAAACTGTTTATTCCCTTGCGGAACAATGGCTTCTTCAGGTATGACCTTGGCATTGTCGCGTTCTCCAAACACCGTATTCACCCTTGCAAACATGCCCGGACGCAACTGAAACTGGCGATTGTCAATACAGGCCCTTACCCCCACTGAACGCCCGTTGGCATCGACCAATGGGTCAATCGCCTGAATGACGGCTGTGAATTTTCTTCCAGGTAAAGCGTCTAAATCAATTTGTGCTTTTTGGCCTTTCTTGACTTTGTTTTGCAAACGCTCTGGTAATCTGTAATCGACAAAAACCGCCGCAATGTCTTCGATGTTGACAATATCACCGCCATCTTTCAAATAGTCACCCACATTCACTGCGCGAATACCAGTCATGCCATCGAATGGCGCTTTGAGGCTCAAACGTGCAACTGTGGCTTGCGCCAAAGCCAATTTGGCTTGCGCTACTTCCATGTTGGCTGCGCTTTCGTCTAATGAACGCTTGCTAACGAAGTTTTGCGCAACCAACTCTTGATTGCGTTTGTGATTGGCTTGCGCAATCGATAACTCGGCTTGGCTTTGTTTCATTTGTGCCACTGGCAGTTGGTCGTCAAACTGCACCAGCAATTGTCCCTTGCGTACACGATCGCCATCTTTGAAATTCAATGCTGTGATGCGACCACTCACCTCTGGGCGTAACATCACACCTTGCCGCGACTTTAAACTGCCTACCGCTTGTGTGTCGTCTGTCAGTTTGATGATTTCAACTTTTGCGGATTCAACATTGGGGGCTCTTGCTGCTGGTGCTGCACCTGCTGCGTTGGATGAACCCGACGCACCAGAAGCAGCTGAATTACCCGACTGTCCGCCACCAGAATTACTTGCGCCAGCACTTGCTGCGGATGGTGTAACGGCACTGGCTTGTTCGCTTTGTGCAGGCTTATTTTGGTACCACCATGCTGCGCCCGATGCCGCAGCGATTCCTAGAATGGCGACCAAGGGATACAATTTTTTAGAAGTCATGCGTTTGTCTCGTGAAAATTATTGTTTGTTGTTAATCGTTTAGCTTCAAAAATCAGAAAATAAAGTGTATCCAGCTAGCAAAATTGCGCTATCCAGTGAGACCCTACTTTACATGCACTTTACATTGTTCTCAGGTCGACGCCATCATTTGTTCTACCCCTCGATTGGCCAACATATCGGCCCTTTCGTTACCGGGGTCACCCGCATGCCCTTTTACCCAAACCCATTCAATGTGGTGCCCGGCAGTATGAAGTAGCGCATCCAATTTTTGCCACAAGTCTACATTTTTAACGGGCTGTTTGCTTGCCGTGCGCCAGCCTTTGGCTTTCCAGCCGGCCAACCATTCGCTTGCACCTTGCAACACATATTTGCTGTCAACATGCAAATGCACATGGCACGGGCGCTTCAGTGCTTGTAAAGCTTCAATCACAGCGGTCAGTTCCATGCGGTTATTGGTGGTCAACTTCTCACCACCAAACAGCTCTTTTTCCACTTGGCCCGCGCCACGCAGCAAAACACCCCAACCACCAGGCCCAGGGTTGCCTTTGCAAGCACCATCGGTATAAATCACGACTTTATTCATAAGGATTATGTTGACTGAAAATTTATATTAAATTTAGCTATAGCCGGCGTATTTTATTGTTTTCTTGCTATAGAAACAGGAGCAACACCTTTGACACGGGAATTTTGCCAATTTGGGCTCATCATGCGCACACCGTGTACTCTTTTAACAGCTACCAATAGGTGCACACCGCCAAACAAAGACCAAGATGAGTTCCCCAGCTTGTCCATCCATGCAAAACGCTTCAGCCATTTTCCATTTTGTATGGCAGGGCGGTGACAGCCAAACTGGCTGATTTCGATCTCGAAATTCAATAGCTTTAGCCAATCCTTCAAACGCTTATTGCCGATGAGCTCACCCACTTCAGGAATGAAATCAGGTTGTCGCCAGCGCTTAAACCCCCAAAGACTGATGGGGTTAAAACTAATTATCAGCAATTTGCCTTCAGGCACCAACACGCGTTGCGCTTCGCGCAAGGTAGCATGTGGATCTGCACTCAGTTCCAAAGAGTGTGGCAATACCAATAAATCTAGGCTGCTTTCAAAAAATGGCAACGCTGTATAGTCCGTCACAAAATCAATGGGCGTTAGTGTTTCAGCCTCTGGTATGGTCTCAAAATTTTCTGGGGCATGTGCCACTGCCAGCCAGCGATGCGGCATGCGATTGGTTTGCAAAGTGTGCAGGTCAGGCAATCCCAATTGGAGTGCATGGTACCCAAATAAATCAGCCACAATGGCATCACACTGCGCTTGTTCCCATGCTTTCAAATAGGATCCCAAGGGTGTTTGCAACCAGCGCTCTATGCTTAAAATAGGTTCACCCATGAAGTTAATACCACTCCCCGCATTCGAAGACAATTACATTTGGCTGCTGCACAACGGCTCCCACGCTTTGGTCGTCGACCCTGGTGATGCACAAGTTGTGCAAGACGCATTATCACGGCTAAATCTTAAACTTGACGCGATTTTGTTGACTCACCACCACGGCGACCATACGGGTGGTGTAGATGAATTGCGGGACGCAACAGGTGCACAAGTTTTTGGCCCATTGAATGAAGACATGCCTGAACCCTTGTTGCGTGTGCAAGACGGTGGCTTTTGCGGCGCTTTGGGCTTGCCATTTTCAGTGCTAGAAGTGCCAGGGCACACGCGAGGGCACATTGCCTATTACTGCGACAAAATCAGTCTTGAAAACCATGACAGCGATGGCCAAGATGAAGGCATACTATTTTGTGGTGACACCTTATTCTCGGGCGGTTGTGGGCCGATTGTTTGAAGGCACGCCGGCACAAATGTTGGCGTCGCTCGACAAATTGAGCGCATTGCCACAGTCAACTTTGGTTTGTTCGGCACACGAATACACGCTGTCGAATTTGAAATTTGCTCAAGCTGTAGAGCCAGATAATCAATTGTTGGCCGAATACATCAAACATTGCCAAGCACTCCGGAACAACCAAATCCCTACCCTGCCTAGCAGCATTGGTGTGGAGCGCGACATCAACCCGTTCTTGCGCAGCCGAAAGGCCACCGTCAGGCAAACTGTTCAAAACCATACACAACAAACCATCACCGACGATGTGCAAGCCTTTGCTTTGCTGCGCGAATGGAAAAATATTTATCGTTAACCGTTAGCAGATAAAAAGTGAAGCTCGCCGATACGCCGGATTTTGTGCGGCATAGCCCTAAAGCTACACCGTGACCGTCATTCATCTTGGCTTTGAGTTACCCCAAAGCTCGGTGCTACCTACCCGCTATCTCAGCGAACCGCCTCAAAGATAGCCTATTTGGTATTGCTGCGCGTAGAGATTGCCCGTTTCACCCAAACTTAAACGGCTCGTCTCTGTTGCTCTGATCCTCACCTTATAACCTTGCGGCCTTTCAGTGGACAGCCGTTAACTGCTACGCTGTCCTATGCAGTCCGGACGTTCCTCCAGTGCTTGGTTTCCCAAATTGCACCAGCGACGGCCTAGCGAGCTTCACAAGTTTGATTATCGTCGGTTTATTATTTGCCCAGTTGCCAAATCAAGCCAAAGTTCACACCCAGCACATCAATGCCAGGGTTGGGATTGGTAGCGCCTTGGTTGGAATGGTGGGTGAAATAGCCTGCACCCATGATAGACAGGGTGGGGGTGATTTTGTGCCGCACACCTAACTGTGTGAACCAATTGAAAGTGCGCGCTTGGCCTTGCGCACCTTCCACTTTTTTTACATTGATCAAACCAATACCGCCACCAATTTCGTAAAACAAAGCGGTTTTTTGATTTTTATGCCATAACTCAAAACTTGGCGCGCCAGCAAAAGCAAAATACACATCCTCTGGACCACGCACAATGCTCTCCAACACCACTGCGGTGCGGTTACGTACGACCAGCCTTGAACCATCTTCACTTTCCCACAGTTTATAAGCCGCAGGTGTGCGCCAAACCACTTGCGTGGGTGCTATGCGGTAGTCGTGTGGCGAATTGTTCCTCACTTTAGCCAGGTAACCCGCTTCAACTGCGAACTCCCAATGATCTGCAGGGTGATCTTGTGCGCTGGCAACCAAAGGCACGACGGACAAAGCAAGACCGACCAAGGTGTGTAGCAATTTGGACATGTATTTCAATTTGGTTTCCTTCTACAACTTGATACAGCGGCGTCATTCACTTGGGTTTGGCGAATTTAAGAATGCGAGTTGCCAAAATCGTCTCAGTCAAAAAACACATCAACGCAATTAAAAAGAAACTGACACCCGCTAAAAACGAAATGGTTGCCAAACGCAAAAATTCCAATTGCGTGGTTTCACCCAAAAACAAAATCACAATGGTGACGCCAATCAAAATGGCACACAAAATCAGCAATGCTATGCATGCGTTCACCAAGCGGCCACGTTGTCGCAAATCCCGCAATTCTGCATAAGCTTTTGTCATTGGTTCACCATTTGAAGCGGCTTCTATGCGATCCTCTATAAGTCGCCCGCGGTCAATGATGCGCGTCAAGCGACCAGCGGCCGTACCCACCATGCCCGATACCGCTGTGAGCAAAAACACAGGCGCAACTGACAGTTGTATGGCATGGGCAACTGTGCCTAATTCGGTTGCAAAAACATGGTTATTCCTTGGTGCGCATCAAAATCCTGGCGGGCGTTTTACCCATGCTTGACCACTCACAGCATGTTGGTAACCGCGTGCGTATAAGGCTTGCATGAATGTATTATCAAACTCTTCTGGATGATCCTGCAAAAAGTCCTCTGGAATATAAGTTAGATTGAATTGAATTTGATCGCGTTGCGCGGTGAGATAGATGCGGTACAAATCTCCTACCCCTTGTGTGTGGATCATAGAACTGATCGCACGACCTGCGATAGATAACACACTGCGTTGGGTCTGTGCCCAATTCGGATCCATTCGGGTGTTCATCAGTACGTACAACTGGCGTTCACGTTCACCGTCTTGCGAGTGAGACAAATCTGCCAGTTTGACATTGGGTGGATACACAAACACTTGCGCCATGGTGCCGCCATCTACGTGCATTTCCTGATACGGAATTCCGTTCAATTCAACATCTATCATGACAGGTGGAAAAGCTCCAGGTATCGCGGCCGAAGCCAACATCACGTCATGAAACAAGGCCAAAGAGCGTGGGTGCTTGCTCGCAGCTAATTTGGTCATATTCCAAATGACCCGCTGATGTGCATCCAAATTGGTGGTCGATATCCACAATTCACGTCCCTTGTCATATTCCAGCGCTATCTCATCTAAAAAATGCTTGGTCTATATGTTTTGCAGCTGCATTCGCAATGGTGTGGTGTCAGCCACAGCATCCTCCGTCAAAATGGCCCACCACTTGCGAATACTCAGGATGTCTGCGCGTTGGTTGCGGGTGTACAAATCGCGCAAAACCGCATCGTATTTTGGACCTAAAAACGCAAAAGGGGCAATCAATGCACCTGTGCTGATACCTGTCACCAATAAAAATTCTGGTCGTGTTCCTGTCGCTGTCCAACCGTTGAGCACCCCCGCTCCAAAAGCGCCATTGTCGCCACCACCCGAAAGCGCCAGCAAACTGCTGGTTGGCAATTTAGCACTGGGTTTGGCTTGCGCTGCTAGCCACGCGCGTTCACGTGGCCATGTGTCAGCCACATCTCGAGTTAAGCGTTGCATATCGTTCGCATCGCCAACCACATAGCGAACACCCTCTAGACCTGGAATCACCGCACTGGCTGCCAAACGGTCTGGGACCGCACCTAAGCGTGGGAGTACGCTGCAACCTACTATTAGTATTGACGTAAGCATCAAACAAGCCATTCGCATTGCGCGATGAACAAACCTACTTGTTACTTGCATGAAACCTACCCCTTACTTGATTTTTTACCATGGTTTTTGTATCTTAGACTCTGCTCAGCACAGCTTGTGCCATTTCTGCAAAACCTGCACCTCGCGATGCTTGTGTTATGTAGCCAGGCAAATACGACATTTGCGCAGCGTAATCCTTGATATTGGCCACGCCCACGCTGTGCTTGAAATGTTGAAACATGGCCTGGTCGTTACCCGAATCGCCCACAAACACCCATTGATCCAATTCGGCTGCAAGTTCGCGTTTGAACAATTCACGCACAATCCATTGCGCCCCTGTCCACTTGTCAAAACGCCCAAAACAACCATGAATATGGA
Organism: Candidatus Aalborgiella aggregata; assembly: GCA_016705065.1. Lineage (GTDB taxonomy): Bacteria > Pseudomonadota > Gammaproteobacteria > Burkholderiales > Burkholderiaceae_C > Aalborgiella > Aalborgiella aggregata. The sequence continues at coordinate 50,571 of JADIYY010000004.1, forward strand.
TACTGCTCACTGACGTCTCCATACCGTGTGATTGCAACTGTGCGACGATTTGTTGCACTACTTCGGGCGCTAGATTTTCGAACTCTTTGTAGTCAAAAGCCAAATCAGTTTCGCGCCCACTGCTGTCGCCCGACAGTACGGCAGAGGGTATGTTGGTCATCACCTGTTTGGCAATCAGCGCCATTTTGGCTTGGTTGCTTACACGAGTTTGGGAATCTGTTTGATATACTTTTGATAGCACCTTAGGCAATAAATATGCCGGCTGAAGGCCAATTTGGCATATATTTTTATCTCTATCCGTCTGCCCCTGTTGCTGATTCACCATTTGCAAAGCCACCGCACCATTTTCAACCACCATGGCATCCACAGGCCACGTCTTGGCAAAGGCTCGCTCCAACCTACAGGCCTGCCAGTGATTGGAATGACATGCAAGCCAGCTGCTTTCAAATCGACCAAGGCTTGCAAAGCATCAGGCGTGATGCGGCCATGCGTGGTCAAGGTATCGTCAATGTCGGTGAACACGCCAATGATGTTGCGGCGTTGTTCAACTGGCCAGTCGGCTAAGGGTTTCACGAGTTTTGCAAAGCCAAACCCGCATGTTCGCGCAGCGGGTGGAAATGAATTTTGGGGAATCGCTCTTGCGCCAAGCGCACATCGTATTGCGAAGTGGTCAAATACGCGAGTGTGTCTGCTGCGTCACGCGCCATGCGCTGTGGGTAGGCGTTGACAAATTCTTGTAGCTCTTTGGGCGTGTCAGCGGTGATCCAACGTGCGCCTGTGTATTGGCTGCCTTCTAAGCGAATATCGGCATCGTATTCGCCCTTCAAACGGTGTTGCACCACTTCAAATTGCAACTGACCAATGGCACCTAACAGCATGTTGCCACCCATTTCGGGGCGGAACACTTGAATCGCACCCTCTTCACCCAATTGTGCCAAACCTTGTTGCAATTGCTTGGTGCGCAGCGGGTTTTTCAGCACCACGGTCATGAACATTTCTGGCGCAAAAAATGGTAAGCCAGTGAATTGCAAATTTACCGAACCATCGGTGATGGTGTCTCCCAACTGCACGCCACCATGCGTGGTAAATCCCACAATATCGCCTGCGTACGCCTCTTCCACCGCTTCACGGCGCTGGCTCATGAAAGTGACCACGGAGGTGGGGCGCAATTCTTTGGCGGTGCGCATCACTTTGAGTTTCATGCCAGGCGTGTATTTCCCTGATGCCATACGCACAAACGCAATACGGTCGCGGTGGTTTGCATCCATATTGGCCTGCACCTTGAACACCACGCCACTGAAGGCTTTGTCTTCAGGTTTGACTTCAGTCACCACGGGTTGACGGTTCACCAAGGTTGAGCTGATGCGCTGCTTCGGGCTTGGTGCTAAATCGACCAAGGCGTCCAGTACTTCCATCACACCAAAATTATTCACACCTGAACCAAAAAACACAGGGGTTTGTTTGCCAGCCAAAAAGGCTTCCATATCCCAAGCTGGGGACGCACCCGTTGCCAATTCCATGCTGTCAATCGCTGCAGTCCATTCATGACCGAAACGTGCTTTCAATGCTGCTTCTTCAGCTAAGGGTATTGATTCAAATTCTTGCGGCCTGCGGTCTTTGCCGCCGTCAAACACCGTCATCATTTGTGTACGCATATTGATGATGCCGCCAAACGATTTACCCTGACCTACGGGCCATGTCATAGGCACACAGGGCATACCGAGTTCGCGTTCAATTTCATCCAAAATATCCAAGGGCTCACGCACTTCACGGTCCATTTTGTTAACAAAGGTGATGATGGGCGTATCACGCTGGCGGCACACTTCAATCAAACGCCGCGTTTGCGCTTCCACACCATTGGCAGCGTCAATCACCATCAAGGCCGAATCTACCGCCGTTAACACGCGATAGGTGTCTTCCGAAAAGTCTTTGTGTCCGGGCGTGTCCAGTAAGTTAATCACATGGTCACGGTAAGCCATTTGCATGACAGAAGATGCCACCGAAATACCACGTTGCTTTTCAATCTCCATCCAGTCGCTGGTGGCATGGCGCGTCGCCTTGCGCGCCTTCACCGAGCCCGCAATTTGAATCGCACCCGAAAACAGCAAGAGCTTTTCCGTCAAAGTGGTTTTGCCCGCATCGGGGTGAGAAATAATGGCAAACGTACGGCGGCGACGGGTTTCAGATAGGAAAGACATGGGAGATTTTGTTAAGGTACAGCAAAGAAGGCAAGCGCGCATTTTACCTGCTGGGCTTTGACGGGACTACAATTTACCTTAGCCAATGATGCTAGGTGAAAGGAATACACATGACACAAGTAGCAATGTCCAGCCACAATATGAATGCGATCGAATCGTATGATGGTTATCTCAAAATGCCATTGGTACAGTTGCACGTACGCACATCACTGATTCATTTGCAAAATGGCAAACGCATATTGCTGTCACCCCATCCATCACTGACTAAAGAAGAATTCACTCGCATGGGTGATGTCACCGACATCGTTGCACCCAATTTATTTCACCATTTGGGTATCAAAAAAGCAGTCGCAGCACTGCCAAAAGCTAAACTTTGGGGCATCAATGGGTTTGACCAAAAACGCAAAGATTTGCCTTGGCATAGTTTTGTAACCGGTATCAACTGGCCATATAACGATGAACTGATCGCCCTACCTTTGGACGGTATGCCCAAGGTGAACGAATGTTTGTTCTTGCACAAGCCAAGCAAAACCCTTTTCGTCACCGATTTGTGTTTCAACATCTTAGACAGCAAAGGCTTTGGCGCATGGCTGATTTACAGTCTGTTTGGTACCAACCAACGTTTTGCAACCAGTAAATTTTTTGTACGAGCCGTCACTGATAAAGCGGCTTTTCAAGCATCATTGGATAAGCTGTTCAAGCACGACTTTGACAATCTTGTTCCCTGCCACGGCAGTGTGATTACAGGTAACGCCAAAGCGCTGTTACGCGATGCATTGAAAGAACGTGGCTTTGCTGTCTAAACAGCTTTTGGGGTCTTTCTCATTTAAACATCTGCGCTTGCACCGAAGCCAGCAAACCCGTTTTCACTGTTGGATAGCGTAATTTCAAACGCAATTCTTTCTTCATGCGTGTGGTGTCAATTTGACGCGATTCACTCATGAAGCTGAGCAACATCAAAGGCAATTGGTCTTGTGCGGTACTGCGTGGAATGCGCGGTGGGCGTGGCAAGCCATAAAGGTCGGCGGCAAAGTCAAAATAATCACCCATCTTCATGCCACTGTCGTCACTCACGTTGTAGATACGTTGCGGTTTGCCGCGCCACATTGCCGCCAAACAAGCGCGCGCCAAATCATCAGCATGGATGTGGTTGGTGTACACATCGTCCTGCTTTTGCAATACGGGTGTGCCTTTTAGCAAACGGCCTTTGGGGGTTCCACCATCTCTGTCGGGTGCATAAATACCAGGAATGCGCAAAATACTGGTGCGCGTGGTGTCTGTGCCCAAACTGCTGCGCCCCAAAAAAGCGCACGGCGTTTTCTGCACTGACGCGCCGTATCGCTCTCGGCGTTCGTGCCTGCGTGGCTTGCGTTTCAAAAGCGAATTTGCCAGCCAAATCGCCATAGACGCCGCTGGTGGAACCGTACACCAAAGTCGATGGTGCCGTGCGCAAACGCAAAGCACGCACCAAAGCCACTGTGCGCGGGTCAAGCCATCCTTCGGTGGGAGGTGGAGCCAAATGTAAAACGTGTGTAGCCAAACCCGCCAGCCTGTGCAAGTCGACCTTTCGGTCTAAGTTCCCCAACAATGGCACCAAACCCAATTGGCGCAAGGGCAATACATTCTCTGGCGAAGTTGTCAACGCCAAAACACGTAAACTTTGCGGCTTTGCTTGGATGATTTTCGCCACGCGTTGCCCCACATCGCCGCAACCCACTATCAATAGACGAGGTCGCCGAAAGCGTGCCGGCAAAGCGCCTAAACTGGCGCCCCAGAAGGTGCTGGCGTGTCGACTTGGTAAACGGGTTGAGTAGGGTTGGATTACAGGCAAAATAGCACTCACAAAAATATATAGCTTACGCAGCGCATTATGTCATTTCAAATCACCGTCTTCCCCAGCCAGCGCAGTTTCACTGCCGTGCAAGATGAAACCATTTTGGCCGCAGCCATACGCCAAGGCATTACCTTGCCCTACGGTTGCAAAGACGGGGTTTGCGGCACCTGCAAATGCAAAATGTTGTCGGGCACAGTGGTTCATGGCAAGCACCAAGAAAATGCTTTAAGCACACAAGAGCAAGCCAAAGGCTTGATCTTGACTTGTTGTGCAACTGCACAAAGTGATGTTGTTTTAGAGTCGCGCCAAGTGACTCTGAAGAGCGCTTTCCCCATTAAGAGACTGCCAACGCGTATACAAAAACTGGAAAAAAAATCGGTCGATGTGATGTTGGTACAACTGCAACTACCGGCCAGCGAGGTGTTTGAATACCATGCAGGTCAGTACATCGAGTTGATACTGAAAAGTGGCGAGCGTCGCAGTTATTCGTTGGCCAATGCGCCTCATTTCAGCGCTGATTCCAAATCATTGAGCTTGCACATACGCCATATGCCTGGCGGTTTGTTCACAGACCATGTATTCAATGAACTTAAAGAAAAGACATGTACCGCATTGAAGGGCCGTTTGGCAGCTTTTATTTGCGCGAGGAATCTGACAAACCCATGGTGCTGTTGGCTTCTGGCACGGGCATTGCCCCCATCAAAGCCATCATTGAACAGTTGCAGCACATCAAAAGCCAGCGCAATGTGGTTTTGTATTGGGGTGGTCGCCGACCCAGCGATTTGTATTTAAACGATTGGCTTTCCGAGCAAATGCTCAACATGCCAAGCTTGCGCTATGTACCCGTGGTATCCGATGCTTTAGCAGAAGATGCTTGGACAGGCCGTACGGGTTGGGTGCACCAAGCTGTGATGGCAGATTTCCCAGACTTGAGCCAGCACGAGGTTTATGCCTGCGGCGCACCGGCGATGGTAGAAGCTGCGCAAACTGACTTTATTTCACGCTGTCAGTTACCCAACGATGCGTTTTCCGCTGATGCCTTCATCACAGAAGCAGAAAAGGCCAAGACAGACACACCGGCTTGACCTTATTCTTAGAACGACAAAACCCAATTAACGTGGGTTGGTATCGCGGCGATTGTGTTTTTTGTTGTGAATTTTTTTGCTGTTGCGGTCAGCTTGGCGATTCAACTGACGGCGCTCGGCATCGGTCACCACACCGTCCGCTTTAGCGCGTTGTGTGTTCGTGACCAATCTGTTTTGCCGCTTTTGCAAACGCACCGCTTCGCCTCGCGTCAACTCTCCTGAGGCCACGCCTTGGTTGATGCGTTGCTGTTGGTTGGCTGCTTTTTGGTCCACCACAGGCGTTGCGGTTTGTGCAAAGGCTATACCTGATAGCGTTGTACTTGCAGCGATTGCCAATGTCATAACCAGTGATTGAATTTTCATTTAAAGCTCCTCTATGTGGTTAAAAGTAAAACGGTATGAACGTGATAAAAAAAAGTTCACAGACCTTTAACGTGTTTATAAAAGAACGGATGACAAATTAGCATCTATCTAAAGTACTAATTCCTCAAAAAATAATCAAAATTTCTAAAAATAGATTATGCGTACTGGCTCATTTCGCCAGCTCTGCTCTGACCGCTGCCAATTGCCTGCGTGACACGGACAGCACCTCATCCACGTCGTTCAACCTAACAGCCCAGCCTTCACCTTCACTGTCGTCGTAATGCTTTTCTAAGGCACGTATGGCGTGTCGTGCCACCAGTGCATTGCGGTGCACGCGCAAGAACTGCGCTGGGAAACGGGTTTCCAAATCGTTCAAACTGCCTTCCAAAATATGCGTTTTACTGGCTGTACGCACACTGATGTATTTGAGCTCGGCTTTGAGGTAAAGCACCTCTGCAAGCGGTATGCGCGTGATCACACCACGCTCATGAACGACGAATGCATCTTCTACAAAAATATATGGATTTTCAGGCTCTGGCCGGCGTATTGATTGCCTAGATTGCTCTACTTTTTGTAGCGCAACTTGTAACCTTTCTAAACGCACCGGTTTGGTTAAATAATCCAATGCGGCCAAATCGAAAGCTTGCACAGCATGTTCTTCATGGGCGGTGACAAAAACAATAGCGGGTGCTGTTGAATTTGCTTTATTTGCTTCGTTGGACATACCCTGCACCGCACGTGCCAGTGTTAAGCCGTCTGCGTCAGGTAGGTTGATGTCCAACAAGATTGCATCCACTTGCAAGTTGGCAAGCAAAACTTTTGCTTCTGCCACGCTGGCTGCTTCACCCACAATCTGCGCACTGGGTTCGCTACAGTCTGCCAGCAAATTTCGCAAACGCTTGCGTGCCAAGGCTTCGTCGTCAACTATTAAAACTTGCAAAGCAGGCGACTTCTTCATAGCCGTTATAGCGGAATCTCAATGCGAACGATAAATTCGTCACCCCGAACGCCCGCTTGAAAGGTGCTTTCAATATCATGCAGCAAGCTCAAACGTTCGCGCACATTTTGCAATGCCATGCCCATGCCGGTTGGTTTGCTATTCTGTGCTGCACTTGCTTGGCTGATAGGTGGCAAGGTGTTACTGATTTCAATCACCGCTTTGCTGCCATCGCGCTTGGCCGAAATCAAAATGGACGCACCATTTGGACTGGGCTCTACACCGTGGTGCACCGCATTCTCTATCAAGGGTTGCAACATCAAAGGTGGCAGTTTCGCGCTAAATGTTGCAGGGTCGATCTGCCAATCAACTCGCAAGCGCTCTGCAAAGCGCACTTGTTCGATTGCCAAATAATGTTTGGCCAATTCAACTTCTTGCGACAATGTGACAGATTCGCCATGCTCGGCCAGCGCATGGCGAAACAAATCGCTCAAGTCTTCTAATAGCTTTTCCGCTTTACGCGGCTCTTCGCGCACCAAGGCAATCGCGCTGTTCAAGGTATTGAATAAAAAATGTGGCCGAATGCGAGACTGCAAATCGGCCAAGCGTGCAGCCGTTGCTGCTGGCATGCGCCCTTTGGCGCGCCATACCAATGCCGCCACCAAAGCGGTGGCCAGCAAGCCCCCCGCCACGCCACTGGCCAGCCAGTGGGCGGGACTTACCAGACCGACAAAATACAACATGCCGCAGGCATAAAACCCCGCCAGCACACCCAGCGCCATACCGGCCATGTACTGCCCCAAAAGTGACAGGCTTTGCAGCGGCCGTTTCAAGCTGCAAGCCGCCACCAGCCACAGCAAGGTGGCGGGCACCGACCCGCCCATCAGCATGGCCAATTGGCTCATCCAGGTCAATGCACTGCTGTGCATGAACATCACCACTGCGCCCATCACCACCTGCACAAATAGCACGGCACGCAAAACCACACCCACCTTGCAGGCATCAAAAATCAGCGTGGTCTGAGCTTTTGGTAGGGATTCTCTGGTCATAGAAGCACGATAATAGTGGAAATTAAACCTACTGCCGCTATTTGATATGTCCACCAATCAACTCGATAAAAAATCACAAGCCTGGTCTGCGCTGTTTTCCGAACCCATGAACGATTTGGTCAAACGCTATACATCCAGCGTATTTTTTGACAAACGCTTGTGGCAAGCCGATATTGCCGGCTCTTTGGCGCACGCGGACATGCTGGCAGCGCAAAAAATCATCTCCAGCGAAGACTTGGCTTCCATCCAAAAAGGCTTGGCCCAAATCAGCATCGAAATTGAAGCCGGCAGTTTTGAATGGAAGCTGGATTTGGAAGACGTGCACCTGAACATTGAAGCCCGCTTGACCACCTTGGTGGGCGATGCAGGTAAGCGCCTACACACAGGACGCAGCCGCAACGACCAAGTGGCTACCGATGTGCGCTTGTGGTTGCGTGGTGAAATTGATTTGATTGGCGACTTGCTAACCAACTTGCAAAAAGCTTTGCTCACCATCGCACAAAAGAATGTCGATGTCATCATGCCGGGCTTTACCCATTTGCAAGTTGCGCAACCCGTCAGCTTTGCGCACCACATGCTGGCCTATATCGAAATGTTCAAACGCGATGCCGAACGCATGCAAGACGTGCGCCGTCGTGTCAACGTGTTGCCCTTGGGCGCTGCTGCTTTGGCTGGCACCAGCTACCCGCTGGATCGCGAACGTGTGGCTAAAGCGCTGGGCATGGTCGATGCACAAGGTGTGCCCCAAGTCTGCCAAAACAGCTTAGACGCTGTGAGCGACCGCGACTTTGCCATTGAATTCACAGCTGCAGCATCCTTGACGATGATTCACATCAGCCGTATGAGTGAAGAGTTGATTTTGTGGATGAGTCAAAACTTTGGTTTCATCCGCATTGCCGATGGTTTCACCACTGGCAGCTCCATCATGCCGCAGAAAAAGAACCCCGACGTGCCCGAACTAGCACGCGGCAAAACGGGTCGCGTGGTCGGGCATTTGATGGGCCTCATCACCTTGATGAAAGCGCAACCACTGGCCTACAACAAAGACAACCAAGAAGACAAAGAACCTTTGTTTGACACCGTTGACACGCTCAAAGACACCTTGCGCATTTTTGCCGACATGGTGGTCAGCATCACCGTGCAGCCTGAGGCGATGGAACGCGCCGCCCTCAAAGGCTACGCCACCGCCACCGATTTGGCCGATTACATGGTTAAAAAAGGCTTGCCTTTCCGCGACGCGCACGAAGCCGTAGCCCACGCCGTCAAAGCCGCCATGCAGCACCAAGTCGATTTATCCGAACTGCCCTTGAACGTGCTGCAAGGCTTCAACGCCAAGATTGAAAAAGACGTTTACGACGTGCTCAGCCTGCGCGGCTCACTCAACGCTCGCAACACCTTGGGCGGCACCGCACCCGCGCAGGTGCAATTGCAAATTGCACGGCATCTTGCACGATTGGCTTAGCTCAAAATTCAGTACCATGTTGCACCCTTTGTACATTCAAGGCGAAGCGTGAAAAACGAATTTTCTTCTTCAAAATATAGGGTTTACACTAGGAAGGATGCCATCTTTAAAACGTATGATTTAGTAGCACTGTTGCAACTAAAGGAGAATTTTATGAGGTATTTATCACGCAATTCTTTGTTCATCGCGCTTTGTTTATTCGCTACACATGCTTTCGCACAAAAACAACCGGCACCTGGTCCAGAATTTGGTGAAGGTTCAATTGGTCTGTTAGCTTTAGGTATATCTGCGGTAGCTTATGCTGCATACAGATTTAAGAATAAAAAATAAATCCAACTGACCTCCAAGGCCCTCACTTTTTGTGAGGGCCTTTTTTTATTTTCACGACCCTCATGCGACAAAATCCAATTGTTTTCATCAGCTTTGGCATTTTGTTGCTGGCTTTTTTGGAAGCACGATTAGCCGGTAAGCAAGGAAAATATGTGTACTCCAAACCGCAAACTGAAATTGCCATAGGTTTGGCCATTGGTCATTTATTGGTCAGTTTGACATTGTTTCCATTGTTGCAAAAATTGATTCTTGTTCCTCCAGAACACCAATTGTTTGTATTGCCGAACAGTTTGTCTTGGGGCATATTGGCTTTTCTGGTTTTGGACTTTCTGGCATACCTCAACCACCGTTTCTCTCATACTGTCCCGCTGTTTTGGGCAGATCATGCGGTGCACCATGCCAATACGGAATTCAATGTGGTCACTCACTTGGCGCATGGCTGGACAGGATTCGTTTCTGCCAGTTTAATTTTCAGCTTGCTCACCAATTTTGTCGGTAACACAGGAACTATACTTTTCGTGTATTTCGCAGTAGCGACACTGATCCAAACAGTTGCGCATACACAGTTGATTCATCAATTGGGATTTCTTGAAAAGCTGTTTGTGACACCCAGCAATCACAGGGTGCACCATGCAATTGATCGCAAAGATCACGATAGCAATTACGGCATTGTGTTTATTTTTTGGGATAAATTACTCGGCACGTTCAAAGCTGAAGGCGAGACGCAGGTCACGAAATTTGGATTGGCACAAACACCTGCCCTTCATTCTTCCGTTTGGAAACACGCTTTTTTCGCATGGTCTCAATTTTTTAATGCACGCAGGAGCTAGTATTTTCTGATGTTCCAAAAATTGCTTTTGCTGCAAGGGTTAGTACTAATATTGTTAACTTAATTACACAAGATAATGATATTTCCCTATCTAAGGAGTCTTTTTATGATGAAAAAATTACGCTTAATTTTGCTCAGTTCTCTAGCCGCAGTGGCTACACAAGCCATTGCTGGAGTAGAAACTGTACCTGGCCCAGAATTTGGCGAAGGCTCTATAGGCTTGTTGGCCTTGGGCATTTCAACCGTTGCGTATTTGGTTTACAAGCACAAAAACAAAAGAAAATAATTTGCGCTGCATCACCGGGGAGATTTTGGATTGATTCAATATAACCCGGTTGTTTTTGTCACTTGGCTGTTATTGGCTTTGGCTTTTTTGGAATACAAAATCGCCAAACGTCAGCAACGCGACATATACACCCAAAGCCACACCATGGTGACGCTGGGTTTGAGTATCGGCCATTTATTGGTTGGTCTGACAATTATTGAAGTTGTCCTGAAATACATTGATGCGGCTGTACCGCATAAAATTTTTGTTCTACCAACCGGCTATTTATGGGGCTTGGTGGCATTTTTAGCAGTCGATTTCATAAAATATATTGCCCATCGATTGGCGCATCGTTTCGGTTTTTTGTGGGCAGAACATGCCGTGCACCATGCCGCCGTTGAATTCAATTTCACCACACATTTACGGCATGGTTGGATGGGGTTTTTGTCAAGCGCCATGTTGGTTTCTGCAGTATGTTGTTTGGTCGGTGGTTTGCATACCGTTTTGATCATCTATTTCTTTATCAACACATTGGTGCAGATGTTTGCGCACACACAGCTCATCCACAAACTTGGGGTCTTGGAATTTTTACTTGTTACGCCTAGCCACCACAGAGTGCATCATGCTGTTGAGCGCTCAGTACATGACCACAACTATGGCAATGTATTCATCATTTGGGACAAATTATTGGGCACATTTCGAGCAGAAGGTCTTGTCCAAACCCAAGTCTTTGGGCTTGTTGATGCGCCAAAAAGTGATGCGCCGTTGTGGCGCCACGCATTTTTTGCATGGATAGATTTTGCAAAAACCATGAAACGAAAAATTTTTGATGCAAGCCTTACTTGAAAACCGCAGTTTCTCGCGCCACGATATTTGGCTCGGTGCAATTACCGTTGCATCCACCAATATGTTATGGCCCAGCAAAGGTGCAACATATTCGGTCAGAGAATCTTACGCAACCGATTTTTTGCTGTCCAACTGGTTGATTTTGTTTTCTATTGCCAGTTCCTTGCTCTTTGTCTATCAATCATCTGCACATCAAAAGGATGCAAATACACGGACAGCCAAAGGCAGCGATTGGTGGCTATTTACGGGTGTATTCGTTTTGTCAGCTTGGCCAATCCGGCACACAAGTACCTTGGCTTTATCGGTAATTGCATTTTTTTTGTTTTACAAGCTATACAAAGGCAGCAAACAAAGCAAACCTCTTGATTATGAATTGCTGGCGGCAGCCAGCATATTGTTTGCCGTATCGTTTTCTAGACTTTGGTCGCCCGTGCTGTTAAAAGTCTTTGCACACTATTTTGAAATATTTGACATTTTTTTATTAGGTAAATTACTCAACACACCAACCACTGGCAATACGATTCAATTTGTATTAGAGCCAGAAAGACGTGCGGTTGTTGTCATGGGCTGCACCTCTTTTGCCAATTTGTCTGCCGTTGTTCTTTTATGGTTGGTTATCACCCGTTTGATTCGCTTACTGCCCCGCGTCAGAAGCGAGCTCAAAACCTTGGCTTACTTGTTATTAACAGCAATTGTCATTAACACCGTCCGTATCGCATTGATGATTACCACTAAAGAAATGTATGACGTGTGGCATGGTCCCGTAGGCTCATCGGTCACCACGCTCTTGCTGACATTCAGTGCTGTGGGGTTTGCGGTTTGGGGTGCTAACCGTGCCTCTTAGCTTTCGGCTCAATAGCAAATTACTGGCACTGTTGATAGTTGTGATGCCTGTGACACTTTTGAGTAAGTGCAAAACGACACAAAACAATAACTACAACGAAATTGATTTTCAAAACAAGGCGCGCCACTTTTTAAGCGCCCATGGTGCGACAATAAAAATTGAAGTGTCAAAATTTGACACCTTCATCCCCATCACATTCAGCTACAAAGGTTGTGACAGTGCGGTCGTCGTTCTGCCACCCAGCGATTCATGGTCGCAAATCATCAAGCGCCGCACACCAGACGGGCAAATCGCTAAATTCAGTTTCAGAGATTATTTTGGTGACGATCAACCCAACTATCGAGCCACATTTGCTGAGTTTTCTGCCATGCTGCTGCATCCACTGTCTGATAAAAATCCAAGGCAAACTTTGTTGGCCTTGATTGCCACCCCAAGTTGCATGAATACCTTGCAAACAATACAGTGGAATACATTTTGGGATTGATAGAAGCTGACGAATACTGACCATGGCAACCAACAAAACACAAGTCACTAGGAATTGCTCGGCTGGGACGGGCTACCACGGGTTACTACCGATTATCGGCTCAAAAAATGTAAGCATAATTTGGTGGTTTTACTACACATGGAAATGTTTTATGAGAAATTTTTCACAATTTTCTCTTTTCACAGCACTAATGTTAGTTGCCAATCAAACCATTGCAGGCGTAAACCAATCTCCTGGTTCTGAATTTGGCGTAGGATCTATCGGCTTAATTGCTTTAGGTTTTTCCTCTGTTGCTTATGTGACTTTACAAGCACAAAAACAAAAAGTAAAAGCTCGGGTTTCTCAGTAGGGTGATCATTTTGCTACGAAATAACCCCATTGTCTTTATCACCTGGGGTTTGCTGGCGCTTTCGTACCTAGAGTTTTTACTGGCAAAGAAACGGGATTTGGATGTCTATTCAAGCCAACACACATTGACAACGATTGGATTGGGCATCGGTAATTTATTTGTTAGCCTCACTGTCATTGAAGCGTTACTCAAATATATTGATTCGTCAATCCCAAACAAACTTTTCACATTACCGCCAGGATTGGTGTGGGGACTTTGCGCATTTCTTATCATCGACTTTCTGAAATACGTCGCACACCGGATGGCGCACCAAATAGGTATTCTGTGGGCAGAGCATGCTGTCCACCATGCCGCAGTTGAGTTCAATTTCACTACACATTTGCGCATCGGATGGTTAGGCTTTTTATCCAGCAGCATGTTGTTGTCTGCTCTGTTTTGCCTAGTTGGCGGCTTGCACACCGTATTAATCATTTATTTTTTCATTCATATGTTGGTGCAAACGATTGCACACACAATGCTGATCCATAAACTAGGTTTTTTAGAATCTTTTTTAGTCACGCCAAGCCATCATCGTGTGCACCATGCAGTCGATCGCGCTGTGCATGATCACAATTATGGCAATGTCTTCATCATATGGGACAAATTGCTGGGAACTTTTAAACCCGAAGGGGCAACCCAAACCACCGAATTTGGTTTAGCCTACGCACCCGATGTCGAAGCGCCACTATGGAAGCATGCATTCTTTGCTTGGATAGACTTGATAAAAACCTACGCGAACAAGGCATTGAATGCAAGCCGTATTTGAAAAAAACATAGACACCAAGGCATATAAGCCTTCACTAGGGGTTTGCACTATCTATATCAATAATAATTCAAAACATAATTGAACTTGAAACTAAAACATGGAGACATATTTTGAGCAATTTCTCACGTTATTCATTGCTTGCTTGGATCAGTTTGTTGGCTAACAATGTTTGGGCAGGGCTTCAGCCGGTACCTGGACCAGAATTCGGCGAAGGATCAATTGCTTTACTGGCATTAGGTATCTCCGCAGCTGCTTATTTGGCTTACAAGCACAAAAACAAAAAATAATTAGGCCTTTATTTATAGTCGGGAAGTGTTTGGATGCGTAATAACCCGATTGTTTATGTCTATTGGAGTTTACTGGCACTGGCGTACCTGGAGTTTTTGCTGGCAAAAAGACGAGGTTTGAATGTCTATTCAAGAAGTCATACATTGACGACAATTGGATTGACCATTGGCCATTTATTTGTTTCCCTCACTGTCATTGAGGCGTTGCTCAGATACATTGATTCGTCAATCCCAAACAAACTATTCACATTACCGCCTGGTTTGATTTGGGGTTTTTGTGCATTTTTAGTGCTCGATTTTCTGAGATACATCGCGCATATCTTGTCTCATAAACTGAGTTTTTTATGGGCAGAGCATGCCGTGCACCATGCGGCAGTTGAATTCAATTTCACTACGCATTTACGCACAGGATGGATAGTATTTATGTCTAACGGCATGTTGATTGCGGTGCTTTGTTGTTTCGTGGGCGGTTTGTACACCGTTTTAATCACTTATTTTTTCATACAAACTTTTTTACAAATGATTGCCCATTCTCAGCTCATACATAAATTAGGTTTTTTAGAGTCATTTTTGGTCACGCCAAGTCACCATAGGGTTCACCATGCGTTGGATCGCGCTGTGCACGACCACAACTATGGCACAGTCTTCATCATATGGGACAAATTGCTGGGAACTTTTAAACCCGAAGGGGCAACCCAAACCACCGAATTTGGTTTAGCCTACGCACCCGATGTCGAAGCGCCACTATGGAAGCATGCATTCTTTGCTTGGATAGACTTGATAAAAACCTACGCGAACAAGGTTTTGAATGCGAGTCGTATTTAAAAACTATCCTCTGTCTAACCACGACGTATGGCTCTGCGCCATTACTTTGGCAGCCGTCAAAATGTTACGCCCCAGAACTGGAGAAACCTAATTGGTTAGCGAATCATTGAACACCGATTGCTTTTACTCATAAAGAATTTAACATTGCATTGGAATACATTTTGGGACTGATGGGAACAGACCATGGCTACGAACAAAACCCAAGCCACACAATTACCCCTATCGCAGTATTTAGACGCCATTGAAGACCTTGCACGCAAAGAAGACTGCGAAGCCTTGGTCAAACTGATGCAAAAGACCACTCAGCAACCAGCCGTGCTATGGGGAAATGGCAACCCAGCCGACATCAGCAGCCACATGGTGGGTTTTGGCCAATACCATTACAAATACGCCAGCGGCACAGAAGGCGACAGCTTTTGCGCCGGCTTCGCCAACCGCAAAACCGACATCACCATCTACATCAGCGCAGGGTTTGAAGCAGTTCCCAAATTGATGGCCAAACTAGGTAAACACAAAGCCAGCAAAGTTTGCATTTACATTAAAAAGATGGCGGATATCGACCAAGAAGTGCTGGCAATACTAATCAAGGACTCCGTCAAAACTCTGCAAAAGAAATTCCCTTGAGGTTGCGCAATCTGCTTTACTATATTTTTAATAGCAATATAGGCAATAAATACGAAGACTACAGAAAGATATTAAATATATTCACAACGCCTCGCCCAACCTCCCAATCCCCTCTTCAATCTTCTTCACATCCACAGTCGCAAAGCTCAACCTAAACGTCGCCACATCCGCATCATGCGCATAAAACGGCGCTCCGGGGACGAAGGCTACTAGTTTGTCTATGGCGCGTTTGGCGAAATCGGTGGCGTTGTTGGGGTTGCCGCCCTCGCCCGTTAATTTCGCCCAAAAGAACATGCCGCCTTGGGGTGCGTTGAAGCTGATGGCGCTGCCTAGTTCACGGTGTAGGCTGGCGGCCATGACTTTGGCACGGTTGGCGTAAGTGGTGCGCACGGTGGCGAGTGTGGCGTCTAGGCGGTTCAGCGTTAAATAATGCGCGGCGATGGCTTGGGTGACGTTGCTGGTGTGGGCGTCGCTGAATTGTTTGCACATGGTGGCATTTGCCAGCAATGCAGGGGGTGCAATCATCCAGCCCACACGTAAACCGGGGCTCATGATTTTGCTGAAGCTGCCGCAATGCGCCAGCAGGTCGCGCGAACCTGCCACTTGAGCGGACAAGGACAACAGCGATGGTGGCGGTGCTTTGTCAAAGTACAGCTCGCCATAGGGGTCATCTTCCACCACCGTGGTGTTGTATTTCACTGCAAGCTCCAACACGCGCTTGCGCCGCGCCAAGCTCAACGTGGCGCCACTGGGGTTGCTGAAAGTGGGGATGAGGTAAATGAGTTTCGGCTTGTGTTCAACAATCAAGGCTTCCAGCTTGTCGGTATCGACACCATCCGCATCCACCGGTGCGCCAATGATGTGCGCGCCATAGAGGCGAAAGCACTGAATGGTGGCGAGGAATGTGGGTGCTTCCACAATCACCTTGTCGCCGGGGTTGATCATGGTTTTGCCGATCAAATCCAATGCTTGCTGGCTGCCGGTGGTGACGATGAGTCCTTCTGGCGCTACCGACGCATTGGATGCACTGCCTGCACCGCCTTTGGCCGCCATAAACAAGCTAATTTGCTCGCGCAAGGGGCCATAGCCCTCGGTAGCGCCATATTGCAACACGGGACCTGGGTTGTGAGACAACACATGGTCTGCCGACTGCCTTATACCTTCGGCATCAAACAATGCTGGGTCAGGAAAGCCACCCGCAAAACTGATGATGCCGGGCTTGCCCAGCAGCTTGAAGAGTTCACGTATGGCGGAAGTTTCTACGTTGTTGAGTCGGTCGGCAAATTGCATGGCGATTCCAAAAAAAACTAATGAATGAATATCACCATTGTGCCCAAATTTGAGACGATTTATGGCATTGTTCTGCGAAACTATCAATTATGAAGTCTGACAACATTCCGAAATTTTTTGCCACCCTGAAAGCCGCCAACCCCATGCCGGTGACGGAGCTGGAATACACCAGCGTGTTTGAACTTTTGACCGCCGTGCTCTTAAGCGCCCAAGCCACTGATGTGAGTGTGAACAAGGCAACGCGCAAGCTCTTCCCCGTGGCGAATACACCAGCCAAGATATTGGCACTGGGTTTGGAGGGATTGGAGAACCACATCAAAACCATTGGCCTCTATAGAAGCAAAGCCAAGCACTTGATGCAAACCTGCCAAATGCTCATAGCCAAACACAATGGTGTCGTGCCAAGAGACCGCGCAGCGTTAGAAGCCTTGCCTGGCGTAGGTCGCAAAACAGCCAATGTGGTGTTGAACTCAGCTTTTGGCGAGGCCACCATGGCGGTGGATACGCATATCTTTCGCTTGGGTAACCGAACTGGTTTGGCACCCGGCAAAACGCCATTGGAAGTGGAATTGAAACTGCTGAAACGCATTCCAGCAGAATACTTGGTGGATGCACACCATTGGCTCATTTTGCATGGCCGCTATGTGTGTACAGCACGCAATCCACAGTGCCAAGCGTGCCAGGTGTCACAATACTGTGCTTATACCGATAAAAATTCAGGAACTACAAAGCATGGCATCTAGTCTATTAGCCCTCATTGACGACATTGCCTCGATATTGGACGATGTGGCCTTGCTGACCAAAGTGGCGGCAAAAAAAACCAGCGGCGTGCTGGGTGACGATTTGGCTTTGAATGCGCAGCAAGTGGCCGGCGTGAAAGCCGACCGCGAGCTACCTGTGGTTTGGGCTGTCGCCAAAGGTTCATTCATCAACAAAGCGATTTTGGTGCCTACGGCCATTGCCATCAGCTACTTTGCACCCTGGCTGGTGACGCCTTTGCTGATGGTGGGTGGTGCGTTTTTGTGCTTTGAAGGATTCGAGAAATTGGCGCACAAATTTTTACACAGCAAAGCCGAAACCCAAGCGCATGAAGAAGAACTTTTGAATGCGCTGGTTGATGCCAAGGTGGACTTGGTCGAATTAGAGAAAGACAAAATCAAAGGCGCGATTCGCACCGATTTTATTTTGTCAGCCGAAATCATTGCCATCACCTTGGGTACGGTACAAAACAGTGGTTTGAGCACACAAATCGCGGTTTTAACCAGCATTGCCATAGTGATGACGATTGGCGTCTATGGCTTGGTAGCGGGTATTGTGAAAATAGACGATGCAGGTTTGCACTTGACCATGACCAATGCCATAGGCAGCTTCAAACATAACTTTGGACGCGGCATTTTGTGGTTTGCACCCTTCATGATGAAGGGCTCTCCATTGTCGGCACCGCTGCCATGTTCTTGGTAGGCGGCGGCATTTTGACGCATGGGTTTCCAGCCATTCACCACTGGGTAGAGTCTGTCACCGCTGGGCAAAACGGCATCGTGAGTGGCTTGGTATCATTGGGCACAGATGCTGCAACTGGCATAGCTGCAGGTGCTGCGGTTTTGGTGCTTGTCAACCTGCTACAAAAAACAGCCGTTAAATGACATGAAGTAAGTAAGCACACAGAACCAAACATCAAGCGAATCAATAGGAGTTTCATGCGCAATTACCACCTTGGCCAAATCGTGACCGCTACTTTATTGAGTGTGTTGTTCACCATGCCTGCAATGGCTGATCTGAAATTGGCTACCAGCAAAAACTGTGTGGCCTGTCATGCTGTGGACAAGAAATTGGTTGGGCCATCCTACAAAGATGTAGCAAAGAAATACGCCGGGCAAGCTGGTGCTGCCGATAAATTGGCAGTCAAAATTGTGAAAGGCGGTGGCGGTGTTTGGGGTGTGATACCTATGCCAGCAAATGAGCAAGTGAGCGCTGGCGACGCCAAATCATTGGCCAATTGGATACTGAGCTTGAAATAAAAATACGTTTCGCAAAAGAATAAACCTTTTGAGATTCTGCGTCACACTGACATCAGTACCGCAAAAGGTTGACGAGGAGTTGAACCGATTACCGGCATTACCGGCTGTTCATATACCGGCTATTTATTTAACAAAAACACCCAGTTTTCCGAACTTCTCTGCCAACAAGTAATACACCACAAGGCGTGACTTGAATTTTTCAGCTTTCATTTTTTCGCAAACTGCCAGCACGGCGGCATCGAGTTCTGCTTCGGCATTGGTCAAACCCAGTTTCTTTTGCAAGAAATTGGTGCGCACCGTGTCGCGCTCTTTGGCGTCGCTGCAAGCGACATATTGGGTATCTTTTTTGGACAACACCAAGGCATAGGTCTTTGCCAAACCTGCCAACGCAGCATCGTTCACGCTGCTGCTGTATTTGCCAACTGCTGCTTTGTTTTCTGTCATATCCGCCATTGTGTAACTCCTAAAAATGTTAGTAAAAATAAACCACAACCGAACTCAAAAAATCCATTAGCTCATGATCGCTTGATGATCACCACCTGACAACCACATTGCTAGTGTAATTCGGTTTAGCATCTCGTCAACTCGAAAAGCTGTACTAATACCTATTCCGCACTTTTTTCTTTTACGAATATGTCTTGTTAACCTTGTGCTACAGGCCGATTCGGGTCGCTGCACCACTCGCTCCAACTTCCAGCAAAAAGGGCTTGGCGACCCAATCCCGCCAGTTCCATGGCCAAAATATTGGCAGCCGCAGTCACACCACTGCCACATTGATGCACCACGCTAGAAGGATTTCGTCCGGCGAGCAGTTGCTTGTATTCAGACTGCAAAATTTCAACCGCTTTAAATTTGCCAGATGTATCAAAATTATCAGTAAATGGCCGATTCAATGCGCCAGGAATATGGCCTGCTGCCGGGTCTAAAGGTTCAACATCGCCTCGAAAACGCGGTACTCCGCGCGCATCAACGATGGTTTGACCTTGTTTGCCAAGGTTTTGAACCACCCTATCAACAGTTACCAAGGGCGCTAAGGTAGCGGCTATGGCAAATGGCGTTTCAGTAACCGTTGTTTTCTTGTGTTTAGTTGACTTGTTGCTGGATTGAACCGCCCCACCAACTGCTTGCCATGCTTGCAATCCACCATCCAGCACGGCCACTGCTTCGTGCCCTAACCATTTCAGCATCCACCACAAGCGGCCACAGTACATGCTGCCATTGCGGTCATACACAATCGCTTGGTGCGCGTTGGTAAAGCCTTGCTTGCTCAACCAATTCGCAAATGTCTCGCGACTGGGTAAAGGATGCCGTCCACCAGAAGCTGCAGCCAAATCGTTTTTAGAACTCAAATCGGTATCCAAATTCACGTATATGGCATTCGGTATATGGCTCTCATCAAATTGCTGCTGACCGATTGCTGGTTTTGCCAAATCAAAAGTGCAATCAAACACCATGATGGGTTTGCCTGTCGCCGTCACAGCATTGGCAGTTTGCAGCAAGTTGTACAAGTCTTGTGCCGAGATTAAAGTTTTCAACATGAATGGATATCCTTCTCTACGAAAATTCAATTAATGCTCATCAGCTTGTTTCAAGGGTACCGCGGCATGTGCACGCAAGGCCGTTGCGGCCAAGCCACTCATGACAATCACCACAATTCCCAGCCAACCGATTGGTGAAATAGCGTCGTCGAACAATATGATGCTGTAAATACTGGCAAACACAATACCTGAATATTGCAAACTTGCGACGACCAAGGTACCACCCTTGCTGTAAGCACGTGTCATGCCCCATTGCCCCAGGGTGGCAAATATCCCAATGGGCAACAGCCACCATGCTGCAGTCGTTTGCCAAGCTGCCATGCCAGATACGCCATAAATGGCCATGCCTATAGCGCCCGCAATGGCCGAGCCCACACCAAAATAAAGCACGGTTCGCTCCTCGGGCTCACCCGCACGCGCTAACATCGCCACCTGCATGTATGCCAAAGCAGCAGCTATGCCCGACAACAAACCCAAGACACCCGCAAACAATTGGTTTTGTTCAATGGTAGGGCGCAATGTCAACACCACACCGGCAAATCCGCACAATACCGTCATCACCAGCGCGCCTTGCGATTTGCTGGAATCGCCCAAACTGTAAAAAACCGCGCTGCCGACAACAAAAGCGGCCACCCAAACACCGCTCATGTAGTTCAGGGTCATCGCCGTCGCCAATGGTAGATTTGCGATGGCATAAAACCAGCACAACAACGAAAACACACCAATCACTGAGCGCCAAACATGCATCCAAGGCACGGTGGTCATGGCTGAAACGCGGCGTTGTCGCATCACCAAAGCCATGAAAATGACGCCAATCAAGCCGCGATAAAACACAATTTCATACACATTGAACTGTGCCGAAGCAAATTTCACCCCCACACCCATGGTGGCAAAAAAGAACGAAGCGACTACCATCCATAGAGCTTGCATATTGGGGCTTAAAATGTGCAGATTACTGATTTTTAATCGATTTTGACTTTAACTATTCTCAAATGACCCATGGCCACAAAAGCTAAAACTGTAGACGCATTATCAGGCAAGGTCACACTCAATCAGGATATGCCAGCCAACTACGAAGCGGCTTTGCAAGAGCTCGATGAATTGGTGTCGCAACTGGAATCGGGGCAAATGCCTTTGGACCAACTCATGTCTGGCTACCAGCGTGGTGCGGCCTTGCTCACATTTTGTCGCGACAAATTGGCTGCAGTTGAGCAACAAATCAGTGTCATTGAAAACGGGCAACTGAAATCTTGGACTAAGCCGTGAGCGCATCGAATGAAATCAACCAAGCGCAGCAAGCTTGGATGGATGGTGTGCTGACCCAAGTTGAACAAGCTTTGTCAGACTGGGTTGCGCCCACTGCACCTGAGCGCTTGGATGAAGCCATGCGCTATGCGGTGTTGGATGGCGGCAAGCGCTTGCGACCGCTCTTGGTTTTTGCAGCCGCCCAAGCGGTCGGTGCTCAAAAAGATTGCCCAGCAACCCTCAGAGCCGCTTGCGCTGTTGAATTGATTCACGCCTATTCTTTGGTGCACGATGATATGCCCTGCATGGACAACGATGTACTGCGCCGCGGTAAACCCACTGTGCATGTGAAATTTGGTCAAGCTCAAGCCCTATTGGCAGGCGATGCCTTGCAAGCCTTGGCATTTGAATTGTTAACCCCAACTGAGGATGTGGTTGATGCCACTACGCAAGCCAAACTGTGTCGATTGCTGGCTATGTCGGCTGGCTGTCATGGCATGGCGGGTGGTCAAGCTATCGATTTGGCCAATGTGGGCCAGCACTTGAATTTGGATCAGTTGAAACACATGCACAAATTGAAAACAGGTGCATTGTTGCAAGCCAGTGTGATGATGGGAGCGGCTTGTGTGCCACAAGGTCAAACTGTATCAGAACAAGCACAACTTGCTTTGCAGCATTATGGCGAAGCTTTGGGTGTGGCTTTTCAAGTGGTTGACGACATATTGGACGTCACCGCCGATACCGCCACATTGGGCAAAACAGCCGGCAAAGATGCGCAAGACAACAAACCTACTTTTGTGTCTTTGATGGGTTTGGAAAAATCATCCCTATACGCCAACCAGCTGTTGGAACAAGCACTCAGCGCTTTGGATCAATCAGGTTTGGCGCAAACAGAAGCCTTGCGTTCCCTTGCGCACATGGTGGTTAATAGAATCATGTAAGCTGTGCGTTTTAAACTAAAATATCGTCTCAAATCGCCCTACGCCCCAAAATATATGAAAAATCAAGCTGTAGACGGCGTATTTATTGCCTATACTGCTATAAAAATAATAGCGTTTTAGAGATTTACCTTTTATGCCTTTGAGTGCACATCCCTTACTGTCCAGCATCTCGTCGCCTGCAGATTTGCGCCTACTGTCACGCGATCAGCTGCAAACATTGGCGGACGAATTACGCGCCTATTTGCTCACCAGCGTCTCAAAAACAGGTGGACATTTAAGCTCTAATTTAGGCACTGTTGAATTGACCGTTGCACTGCATTACGTCTTCAATACGCCCGAAGACCGCTTGGTTTGGGACGTGGGCCACCAAACTTACCCACACAAAATTCTGACCGGGCGGCGCGACCGCATGGACAGCCTGCGCCAATTGGGTGGTTTATCAGGTTTTCCACAACGGACTGAATCGGAATTTGACAGCTTTGGCACAGCCCATTCCAGCACCAGCATTTCGGCGGCATTGGGCATGGCTTTGGCAGCCAAAATCAAGGGCGAGGAACGCCATTCGGTCGCCATCATTGGCGATGGTGCCATGACGGCCGGTATGGCTTTTGAAGCGCTGAACAATGCAGGCGTGGCCGACTGCAATTTGTTGGTGATTTTGAACGACAACGACATGAGCATCAGCCCGCCGGTGGGTGCATTGAACCGCTATTTGGCGCAACTGATGAGTGGTCAGTTTTATGCTGCCGCGAAAAATGCGGGTAAGCAAGTGCTCAAAGTAGCGCCACCATTGTTTGAATTGGCCAAGCGCTTTGAAGAGCATGCCAAAGGCATGGTGGTGCCCGCCACTTTGTTTGAGAAATTTGGTTTTAACTATGTCGGCCCGATTGATGGGCACGATTTAGAGTCTTTGATACCCACGCTGGAAAACGTCAAACACCTCAAAGGACCGCAATTTTTGCATGTGGTGACCAAAAAAGGCAATGGCTACAAATTGGCCGAGGCCGACCCAGTTGCCTATCACGGTCCCAGCAAGTTTGACCCCAGCATCGGCATTCAAAAAGCTACCACCCCTGCCAAAACCACGTTCACGCAAGTATTTGGCCAATGGTTGTGTGACATGGCAGCCAAAGATGAACGCTTGGTCGGCATCACACCGGCGATGCGTGAAGGTTCAGGCTTGGTTGAATTTGAGCAGCGCTTTCCCAATCGCTATTTTGATGTGGGCATTGCAGAGCAACATGCGGTGACCTTTGCCGCAGGCTTGGCCTGTGAAGGCATGAAGCCCGTGGTCGCGATTTATTCGACATTTCTGCAACGCGCCTATGACCAGTTGATTCACGATGTGGCCTTGCAAAACTTACCTGTGGTATTTGCATTGGATCGCGCCGGCTTGGTGGGTGCAGACGGTGCAACGCACGCAGGTGCGTATGACATTGCCTTTTTACGTTGCATCCCCAACATGAGCATCGCTTGCCCGGCAGATGAAAATGAATGCCGACAACTGTTAACCAGTGCCTATGAACAAAACCACCCTGTGGCAGTTCGCTATCCGCGCGGTGCGGGTGCTGGTGTTGCAGTTGATCCTTCTTTACAAGCTTTGCCATTTGGAAAAGCAGAAATTCGCCGACAAAGCAGTGCGCCTGCTACAAGCCATCAAAAAATCGCCATACTTGCTTTTGGCACGCTGTTGCAGCCGGCCTTGACTGTCGGTGAGAAACTGGACTGTACGGTTGTCAACATGCGCTGGGCCAAGCCATTGGATCCGTTATGCTGCAACAAATTGCCAACTCGCATGATTTGCTGGTCACCATTGAAGAAGGCTGCATCATGGGCGGCGCTGGCAGCGCTGTGAATGAAGCATTGCAAGCGGCTGGCCTCACCAATCATGTATTGAATTTAGGTCTGCCCGATGTATTCATCGAGCACGGTGACCACGCACAATTGTTGGCGCTACAGGGGTTGGATGCGGCTGGCATTGAAGTATCGATTCAAGCGTTCACAGCCAGATCAATAGCTTGAGCAAATATAAAACTCAGATTGAAAAGTTTTCATTGACTTGTCTCAATTAAGTTCGTAATCAAGGGAAAACCCGAACGAAAAATGCACTGTTGGTTCTCTACAATGTGCATTGCTAGTTTGTCGTTACAGTTCACCACCAGTGCGCTGAAACATTTGTTTTATCAACCCTTGGAGATCATCACATGGATCGTCGTTCCCTAATTAAAAACGCTGGTATCGCTGGCGTATTGGCTGCTGGTGTTGCACCTGCAGTTGTTCAAGCCCAAGCAGCAGTGCGCTGGCGCCTTGCATCTAGCTTCCCAAAAGCACTGGATACTATTTTTGGTGCTGCTGAAGAGTTCGCCAAGCAAGTCAAAGCCATGTCCGGTGGCAAGTTTGAAGTATCCGTTCATGCTGGTGGCGAATTGATGCCAGCTTTTGGCGTGGTTGACGGTGTTCAAAACGGCACAGTAGAGATGGCCACACAGCGCCATACTATTTCCATGGTAAAGACGAGTGCTTTGCATTGGGTTGCGCCATTCCTTTCGGTCTGAACAGCCGCCAAATGACAGCTTGGATGTACGAAGGCAATGGTTTGAAATTGATGCGTGAGTTTTACGCTAAGTACAACATCATCAACTTCCCAGGCGGCAATACAGGTGCACAAATGGGCGGTTGGTACCGCAAAGAAATTAAAACCGTGGCCGACCTCAAAGGCATGAAATTCCGTGTGGGTGGTTTTGCTGGTCGTGTGTTTGAACGCATGGGCGGTGTGCCACAAAACATCCCAGGTGGCGAGATTTACCAAGCTTTGGAAAAAGGCACGATTGATGCGGCTGAATGGGTTGGTCCTTATGATGACCAAAAATTGGGCTTCAACAAAGTTGCACCGCATTACTACTACCCAGGTTGGTGGGAAGGTGGTCCACAATTGGACTTCTTCATTAACCAAAAAGCCTTTAATGCACTAACGCCAGAATACAAAGCCATTGTTGAAAATGCTGCAGCCAATGCGCATGTCGATATGCAAGCCAAGTACGACGGTCGCAATCCAAAAGCGCTGAAAGAATTGGTTGGTGCTGGTGCTAAGTTGCATCCGTTCCCAGATGCAGTGATGGACTTGGCATTCAAAGAATCCATGGCGCTGTACGCAGAAATTTCTGCCAAAAACGCAAGCTGGGCAAAAATCTACGCAGATTACAGCAAATTCCGCGCAGATTCAAACCAATGGTTCCGCTTCACAGAAGCACGTTATGACACTTTCATGCAACGTCAAAAACTGTAATACGAAACCGGTTATCTTTGTTTCGACAAAATGCCCCTGCAAAGGGGCATTTTTTTTGCTTTCAAATTGATGATTATTTGGTTATTCGCATTAAGGAAAAAGATTTCGGATGTGAATATTTATCAAAGACCTAATCAATCAGGCAAAAAAAAAGGAGTCCGAAGACTCCTTTTTTGCTTTGCAACTCATACGCTCTCTATTTCTTTTCTTTGGCTTCTTTGGCCATTGATTCTTGCAATGCCTTCATTGGATCTTCTTCTTTTTCGGACGCTTTATTTTCAGTACCGGGATTAACGTCTGCCTCTGCTGGAGCTTGCATCTGCTGCATGATTTGTTCTTCAGTTAAAGTGGCCGTTTTCTCAATGCCACCCGTCACCAGCACGGGGAAAACCATGACCATGACCAACATTGTCAACTGTAAGCATATGAACGCAATCGACCCTTTGTAAATTTCGCTGGTTTTAACCGACGGTATCAATTTGCCCGTTACACGGTCTTTGTAATCGAATTTGGCGGCCACACTGCGCAAGTAAAACAAGGCAAAACCAAATGGTGGCGTGAGGAATGAGGTTTGTAAATTCATCGCAATGATCACACCAAACCAAATCATGGCCTGATCAGGCGTCATACCAGGAACGATGCCAGGCAAGATTTTTTCTGCAACGGGTGCCAAGAGTGGAATGATGATGAAGGCAATCTCAAAAAAGTCGATGAACATGCCTAAAATGAAAACAAGGATGTTCACCACAATCAAAAAGCCCCAGGCGCCGCCCGGCATGTCTTTAAACAAGTGTTCGACCCAAATATGACCATCAGCCGCATTGAAGGTGAAACTGAATACGGTTGAACCAATCAAGATAAACAATACAAACGATGCCAACTTGGCAGTGGCTTCTAAGGCTTGCTTGGTCAGTGG
Source organism: Candidatus Aalborgiella aggregata (assembly GCA_016705065.1). Lineage (GTDB taxonomy): Bacteria > Pseudomonadota > Gammaproteobacteria > Burkholderiales > Burkholderiaceae_C > Aalborgiella > Aalborgiella aggregata. The sequence continues at coordinate 77,221 of JADIYY010000004.1, forward strand.
CATGCTGAGCTTGCCCTTGATCATGGCCAGTATCAATGCGCCAAGAGCACCCATCGCACCACCCTCAGTTGGTGTGGCGACACCCAAGAAAATGGTACCCAGTACCAAGAAAATCAGAATCAGCGGTGGCATTAATACGAATGTCACTTGCTCCGCCAGGCGAGAGAGTAAATGCATTTTTGTCACATGGTTGATCACTGCCAAAAACAGTCCGGTCAATGAAGCCAGTGTCATGGACATGATCACAATTTCATCGCCTGCAGATGGAACTGAACGCTCCAGCCACTGTGTCATCAAACCATTGTGCACACGCGACCAGCCATAACCCACTGCAGCGCAAATCAAAACCAATACCAGCAATGATTTGTGGCCTGAATTGCCATTGTCTTCTTTGAATACCAATGCTTCTGGTGGCAAGGCAGGAACCCAATCAGGCTTCACTATGGCCACTGCAACGATAAATATCAAATACAAACCCACCAAAAGCAAGCCGGGTATCAAAGCACCTGAATACATATCACCCACTGAACGGCCCAACTGATCAGCCAGCACAATCAAAACCAATGAGGGCGGAATGGCTTGAGCCAAAGTGCCCGATGCGGTGATTGCACCTGTGGCAATGCTGCGGTTATAGCCATAGCGCAACATGACTGGCAGTGAAATCAAACCCATAGAGATGACCGCTGCTGCAACAACACCTGTTGTGGCTGCCAACAATGCACCCACCAAAATCACAGCGATAGCAACACCGCCACGCACTTTACCGAAGACCTGACCCACTGTTTCGAGCAAGTCTTCGGCCATGCCGGAGCGTTCCAAAATAATGCCCATGAAGGTAAAAAACGGAATAGCCAATAGCGTGTCGTTTTGCATGATGCCAAATATGCGCAGTGGCAAAGCTTGAAACATGGCACTGGGGAATATCCCCGCTTCAATACCAATAAAACCAAACAACAAACCCGTTGCAGCCAAGCCAAACGCAACTGGAAAACCAGTCAACAACAAGGCAAACAAGCCTATGAACATCAACGGCACAAACTGTTGGAATAGGAAAGTTTCTTGCATTATTTTGCTCCTGCTAAGTCACGCGCAGTTTGCGCTTCGAGTTCTTCGAGTTTCTTTTGATCGTCTGACTTGGCATCATCACTTTCCAAAACATCAGGGCCGTTGCCAGTCAAAAAAGCAATGCGTTTAATCAGCTCAGAAACGCCTTGCAACATCAGCAAGGCAAAACCAATTGGAATCAAAACATAAGCAGGCCAGCGAATCAGGCCACCCGCATTTTGTGACATTTCACCACTCGTAAATGCCTGCATAAAAAATGGCCAGCCCAAGGAAATAATGATGGCGCAAAATGGAAACAAAACCAAAACGATACCAAGGACATCAATCCAATTTCTTGCGCGAAAGCTCAGCTTGGAGGAGATGAAGTCGATGCGAACGTGTGAGTTCTTCAAGAACCCGTAACCCGCACCCAGCAAGAACACGGCAGCGAACAAATACCATTGAATTTCAAGCAAGCCGTTGGAGCTGACGTTAAATATTTTTCGCACGATTGCATTGCCGGCACTGATGATGGTGGTGGCCAAAATCAGCCACATGGTTGCTTTGCCGACGACGGTATTTAACCCGTCCACCCCTTTCGAGAATTTGAGTAACCCATTCATATTGATGCTCCCAGAGATAAAAAAACGAGGCATGACAAACGCAAAGCGAAGCCCACAACTTGGGCTTGCGATAGGATTTGTCTGATGGCTTGATGATAGCTGTTCACCATCACGTGGTAAGCCCCGAGTATGCCCAAATAGCTAGGGTTAATACTAGGGCACTATTTTTTTCAGCCTGAAGTTAAAAAAATTCAGTGCCTATGTCCTAGCGTAAATATAAGCAAAGAACGATGGCTAGATTTCTGCAATCAATTCAATTTCAACGCAGGCACCCATTGGAATTTGAGCAACACCAAAGGCACTGCGTGCATGTGCACCCACTGTTGCGCCGAAAACTTCACCTAGCAACTCTGAGCAACCATTGGTGACCAGATGCTGTTCGGTGAAATCACCTGTTGAATTGACCAGACTCATCACTTTGACAATGCGTTTGACCTTGTTCAAATCGCCCACCGCTGCATGCAATGTGCCCAGAAGATCAATGGCAATGGCGCGCGCAGCAGCTTTCCCTGTGCAGTATCGATATTCTTACCCAACTGCCCGACCCATGGTTTGCCGTCTTTTTTTGCAATATGACCGCTTAAAAAGACCAAATTGCCTGTTTGCACAAAGGGCACGTAGGCCGCAGCGGGTACGGCGATGGGGGGCAGGTTGATTCCTAAGGTTTCGAGTTTTGCGTAAATTGACATATCAAACTTTCAAAAATGAAAATGCTATTTTCTCTGAAAACAGCATCAAAAAGACGACATAAAAAAAGCCGCTGAGCTTTTGGCTGCAGCGGCTTGTTGCGAAGTATGCAAATTTATGCGGCGGGTGTTTCAAATGGAAGCTGCATATCGCGCAAATCGCGTTTGGTTTCAACCATGATGAGCGGGCTGGAATCAATCTCCACGGGTGCTGGGCGCTCGCGCGGTACATGTGCAGGTGCTGCAGCTGCTTCGGCAGCAATCGCAGCTTGCGCCGCAGCTACTTTGGACGCATCTGAACCCACCCACTGTAAACCTGAGTTGTTCGCAACTTCAGTTAATTCTGTGGCAGGCAATGTGTAAGCAGTCACAGCTGGCATGCTTACCACCGACTTTGCGCTGGCAGGAGTTTTCGCTGGAATTGAAGCAACATCAGTCTTCTCAGTCGCTTGCACCTTCACTTGTGGCTCAGACACAGCATCAATTGCTGGCGTTTCGGTTGGTGTGCCAGCAGATGAAGCTGTTGATGATGCAGTGCTGCCTGTACCAACATTTTTGGCTACCGCAAAATAGCTTTGCCCACGGTCTGCGGTTGGCATTGCTTGTTGAGCGGGTGCATCAGAAGCACCATTGTTCAATTGATTTTGCTCATCACCATTTTGGCGCTCTGACGTTCACCATTGCTCACCATTGCGCTCGCGACGGTCTCGGCCATAGCGGTCACGCGAACGGCGTTCACCTTTTTCACCGCGCACATTGTCTTGAGTCGTGCTTTGCTGAGCATCCTGCCCAGTCAAGCCTTGTGCACCGGCAACGTCGCTGGCAAGCATGGCAGTTGCTGCCACCGTAGCAGCGGCTACTGCGCCATTGACGGTTTCGTCACTTGTCCGGTTCGCCCGATCTGTGCGTTCACCACGCTCACGTTTCTCACCCCGTGGAGGTCGTCCACCTTGGCGTTGATTCTTTTTGTTTGAATCGAATTCGGCATTAGCTGGCGTGTTTGCTTGCTCTTGTGCTATATTTTTAGTAGCATTTTCGGAATTTGGCAAAGCCTCTTTATCCGCACGGTTATCGGGTCGTTGATTTCGTCCATTGCTGCGTGGGCCTCGGGTATCGTTGCGACCTTCAATATTTTTGCCATCTGTCCGTTCACCATTACGTTCACCGCGACCACGTCCAGGGCGGCTGTCTCGACCTTCGCGACCCTCTTGGCGACGGCCATCACGACGCTCACCATTTGGCGAATTTCGACCATTGCCACGGGCTGGTTGCACGTTAACGGTGGATTCTGTAGATGCCTTGTCAGTACTTGTAGACGAACCAAATAGTCCTTTTATCCAGGCAAAAAATCCTTTTGAAGCAGGTTTGGGTGATGCAATTTGGGTAGCTGTCTGTGTAGGCGCTGCCGCAGCAGAAGCCACTGCGCGCGGTGCAGCTTCAGGAGCAGGCGCATCGGGTAACACACCTTTAATCAGCGGGGTTTGCTTGTTGGTCGGTTCTTGCGAACGGCGTGTGACGGCTGTTGGGTCTTCAACTTCCTCTGCCATTTTGTAGCTGGCTTCAATGTTGTCTAGACGTGGGTCATCATGTTTCAATCGCTCTAGGCGGTAATTCGGTGTTTCCAATGTTTTATTGGGCACCATCAGCACATTGATGCGCTGTTTGAGTTCGATTTTGGCAATCTCAGTGCGCTTTTCGTTGAGCAAGAATGATGCTACATCCACAGGCACTTGGCACAAAATGGACGCCGTGCTGTCTTTCAAAGATTCCTCTTGAATAATGCGCAAAATTTGCAGCGCGCTGGATTCAGTGTCGCGAATGTGCCCTGCACCACCACAACGTGGGCATGGAATAGAGGCACCTTCTGCCAAGGCAGGCTTTAAGCGCTGGCGGCTCATTTCCATCAGACCAAATTTGCTGATGGTGCCAAACTGTACGCGTGCACGGTCTTGTCGCAATGCATCACGCAAGCGGTTTTCAACTTCGCGGCGGTTGCGGCTTTCATCCATGTCAATGAAGTCAATCACGACCAAGCCACCCAAATCGCGCAAACGCATTTGGCGTGCCACTTCATCTGCGGCTTCTAAATTGGTACGAGTCGCTGTTTCTTCAATATCACCACCACGTATGGCACGTGCAGAGTTGACGTCAACAGAAACCAAAGCTTCGGTATGGTCAATCACAATCGCGCCACCGCTGGGGAGTTGTACCGTGCGGGCATAAGCCGATTCAATTTGGTGTTCAATCTGGAAGCGGCTGAACAAAGGCGCATCGTCGCGGTAGCGCTTTACCTTGCCGGCATGTTCTGGCATCACATGTGCGATGAACTGCTGGGCTTGTTCATACACATCATCGGTGTCGATCAAAATGTCGCCAATATCCGCATTGAAATAATCGCGAATGGCGCGAATGACCAAACTGGATTCTTGGTAAATCAAGAATGCGCCTTTGCCGCTTTTGGCAGCACCATCAATAGCGGCCCATAATTTGAGCAAGTAATTCAAGTCCCACTGCAATTCAGGCGCACTGCGTCCAATACCTGCGGTGCGGGCAATGATGCTCATGCCGTTGGGGTATTCCAGTTGATCCAAAGCTTCTTTGAGTTCAGCACGATCATCACCCTCAATGCGACGGCTGACACCACCACCACGTGGGTTGTTTGGCATCAAGACGACATATCGGCCTGCTAATGAAATAAAGGTGGTGAGTGCTGCGCCTTTGTTGCCACGTTCTTCTTTCTCAACCTGCACCAAGAGTTGTTGGCCTTCTTTGATGGCATCTTGAATGCGCGCTTGACTGGGAGCAATGCCTTGCGCGAAATACATTTTTGAGACTTCTTTAAATGGCAAAAACCCGTGACGGTCTTCACCGTAATCCACAAAGCAAGCTTCAAGAGAGGGTTCAACACGCGTCACAATGGCTTGGTAGATATTGCCTTTGCGTTGTTCGCGCCCTTCTATTTCAATTTCGTAGTCGAGGAGTTTTTGTCCATCAACAATGGCCAAACGACGTTCTTCAGTCTGAGTGGCATTAATTAGCATCCGTTTCATCGGTAGTTTCCTTCTTCTGTTTCCATTACATGCTCTTATATCGAGCAAACAACATCAAAACAGATGAATTGAGACGGGTGGGAATTGCCGTATGTGGTGAATAAAAGATGCGTCTTGGTTCAAAACCAAATCGCAACTAACTCACCAAGGCGCTTGAAATCTGTAATACAAAGTGAAGGCGCAGTTTAAATCGTTAATTTACTGGCACGGTAAAGGATACTGAAATGTCAGTATGCTGGGCGCACTGTTTGCAAACTAATAACTATCAAACTCGTATTCACTTATCTATGATTTCAACAATTAGATGCACAAGCCCATCATTAAAGAAGTGGCTCGTACATTTTGGGTATTCCGTATTTATGTCCTCAACTCATCGGTTTACACCTTCTGATCGCAGACCACAGCAAGCATTGGCTTTGCGTGTTTGTGTGCGTGTCTTCAGGCTGACATCGACTTAAACTAGCCTATTGCTGTCAAGTGGTGGTTCTGATATGGGCTAAACTCCAAATAAATCAGTTACTTACACAGCGGCGCTAGTGCTGCACATTATAGAGCCTGTATTGAATAAAGTGCTTAATACTCAAAATTTGACCAAGGAATTGCCGGTAATAACGCCAGCTGTTACCAAAGCCAAGGTTGAAAACATCTGTGTGGATGAAAATTCCGATGGTCAGCGCTTGGATAATTTTTTGATACGCGAGCTCAAAGGTGTCCCCAAAACCCATGTTTACCGCATTATTCGAAGTGGCGAAGTGCGGGTCAACAAGGGAAGGGCAGCAGCAGACACCCGCTTGCAAATGGGCGACATGGTGCGCATTCCACCGGTTCGGGTGTCAGAGCGAATGACGCCCAGCAGTCATGCCACCAAGACCGCACCAACAACAGGTAGAGCAACTGTGCAAAAAGCTTCGGTGCACAAAGATTTACCCATCATCATCGAAGACGAGCACTTGCTCGTCGTTAACAAGCCCGCTGGCAGCGCCGTGCACGGTGGCTCGGGAATCAGTTTGGGCGTTATTGAGCAACTGCGCATGGCCAGACCAGCCGCAAAATTTCTCGAACTGGTGCACCGCTTAGACCGTGAAACCAGTGGCATTTTGTTGATAGCCAAAAAACGCAGTGCTTTAACCAATTTGCAAAACCAATTTCGCGAACGTGAAACGGGCAAGACTTATTTGGCACTTGTGGCAGGTAGCTGGCCTGCCAATAAAAAGGTGTTAGACAAGCCTCTGCATAAATACCTGTTGCAAAATCCAGATGGCTCAGAAGGTGAAAGGCGCGTGAAAGTGACGACCAAAGACGATCCGGATGGCATGAAGTCTGTCACCTTGGTCAAAATCAAAAGCAAGTTCAAAGGATTTACTTTGTTGGAAGTCACCATCAAAACAGGGCGCACCCACCAAATCAGGGTGCACCTTGCCAGCGAAGGCTACCCCATTGCGGGAGATGACAAATATGGTGACTTTGAGCTGAACAAGTCTTTGCAAAAACCGACTGCCAGCATCAAATTTCCGCTAAAACGCATGTTTTTGCACGCGTGGCGACTGCAATTCACACATCCTGCGACGCAAGAACGAGTCGAATTGCTGGCCGAATTACCTGCTGAACTTCAAGGTTTCACAGAGTGTTTACCAGCCGTTTAGCGCTTGCTATTATTTTCAAACCTTCAAAATTTGACGTTCACACCAGCCGCAAGATTGTTTGCTGGCGCATTTGAATTCAGAGAACGCGCATAGAAAACCTCAAGCTCAAACATGTCATTTAAACTGTAAGTGGCTCCCAATGCGGCAAAAATTTGGTTACCGCCATTGCCCAAAGACGTGAGCTGTGGCGCTATCAACTCTGCCACTGTGCGAAATTGGGGTGTCCAGCTTTTGGCAAATGTGACAGACACACTGGGCGCAACATACCAACGCCCAGCTTCATTTTTAACCCGCAGCAAGCCGGGTTGAACACCCAAGGACATGTCATTTGGCAAAGCCCATGCAGCAGTGTATTTCAACGCAGTGCTACCGCCATCTGACTTAAATGCACGCGCCCCAGTGGGCAAACCTTGCTCTAATTGCAATGCCATACCTGTTTGTCCCGTTTTCTCATCGGATTCTTGTAAGCGCCAGCGCACGCCTAAGTTGGTATCACCCATGCCACGTGTTGTTTCACCCAGAACGGTACTTTTGATGTAACCATCTGCAGCAACACGAATTTCTATTGTCTCTGTCACCCCGATACGCGCAAGAAATGGCGTTGAGGTTTCTTTGTAGTTATTGCTCTTATCTTTGCTGTGGGCAAGCTTGAATTCAAGTTGGGTATTGCCTTTGCCCATCACATCCACTTCAGCCTCTGCTGCGAAGGCTTGTGTAGCCAATACAGATGTGGCCAACAACGCTGCAACTGGTGCTAATTTGAAGATATGACAAAAATTGGAATTGAATTTCACTGTCATGAATGTTTCCTTTGTGTGTGGATGAATTTATTTAAATTTCAATGCCCATGTGCAAAACCGCTGGCAAAAGTAACCATGGCGATGCCTATCGCCAGCCATGCAATTTGTGCAATGGTTTGTTTTAGATTCAAATGTTTTTGCAATTGCGGTATCAAATCAGCCAAAGCAACATAAATGAAACTGCTGCTGACAATCACCAAAAAATATGGCAAGTAGTCTTGCAATTGGTTAACCAACCAATACCCAACCATGCCACCAATCGCAGTTACGGCGCCCGCCAATGAAACTTTGAATAATGCCAGTCGCTTGTTATTTCGGTTTTGGACACTCTGCGACAACACAGCCAAATCTCCCATGTGGTGCGGCACTTCATGTGCCAGCACAGCCAGCGCCGCTACCACGCCTAAGCGTACATCAGCCATGAACGCAGACGCAATCAACACGCCGTCACCAAAGCAATGCACACTGTCACCTGTTAGCAAGGCCCAACTACCTGCTTGCGGAACGTGGCTATGGTCATGTGCTTTGTGATGTTGGTCATGGTTTTGATCTTGGCTGTTACTTTGATGATGGTGTTCATGGCCGTGGTGCCACAACTCGGCTTTGTCCAACATAAAGAAAAACAGCAAGCCGACCAGAAGTGTTAAAAACAAATCATTGGCACCCGCTTGGCTTTCAAATGCCTCAGGCAGCAAATGCATGAATGCGGTAGACAGCAAGGCACCTGCAGCCAAACTAAGCATGTGTTGGGTATAGCGTGCCAGCACGCCAAAACTCAAAGCTGCTGCTAACCAAACGCTACCGATACCTGCAATTAATGTGGCACTGATGATGTAAAAAAGGATCATGTTGTTACGTCGTTGATTGCTGTGCCCATAGGCTGTAGCAATCAATTATGCCAATTGCATTAGCCAAGCAAAGCACTGAGTTTAACCATTTCACTGGCTGTCAAAGATTGGTCAACAGGCCAGTCGTCTGCTACACGACCATGCAAGTAAGTCGCAGAGCAAGCGGATTGAAAGGCTTCTTCTCCTTGTGCCAACAATGCCGCAACCATACCAGCCAGCACATCGCCCGTTCCAGCCGTCGCCAGTTTGGCATTGCCGGTGCTGTTGATGCAAGGTACTTCGTCAGGCGCTGCGATGATGCTGCCCGATCCTTTCAATACAACCGTGCATGCAAATCGGCTGGCTAACTGTTGAGCTGCCTGCAGTCGATTGGACTGAATGTGAGCCGCACTGCAATCAAGCAAACGCGCAGCCTCTAAAGGATGTGGGGTCAAAATAGTTTGAAAAAATTGCGTGTTCAACCCTTTGCGTTGCACTCTGGCCTGCAGCAACGTTTGCAATGAAGCATCTTGTGCAATGGCATTCAAGGCATCGGCATCTAAAACCAAACGTGGTGCGTGTGATAACACAGCAGGCAACACTTGTCGAACGGCATCACCGCCACCGCAGCCGCACACCACGGTCGTTTCACGCAAAACCTTGATATCAAGAATCGAAGGCACAGTACGAAACATCAATTCTGGCTGTGCAGGGTCAACACGCATGCTGCCGCCGTCCAACAGCGCAACCAAAACCCGCCCCGCGCCAGCATGCAAACTTGCACGCGCTGACAACAAGGCCGCACCGGTCATCCCCTCAGCACCTCCAACGATGGCCACATCACCGAAGCTGCCTTTGTGGCTGTCATGTGCTCGCTGTGAGCGTTTGAGGCGATCAGCACCCAAAACCCAAGCCGAAGCATGTACGGTGCAATCCTCTTCACTTGCACCTAAGTCATCAAACCAAACCTGCCCTGCGGCATCTTTTCCTTGTGCCGTGAAGAGGCCAGGCTTTAAAGTTAACAGTGACAGACAAAATATATGGTCTTTTTGGCCTCTAGCCAGCGTATATATTGCCTGAGGTGCTATTTTATTTATAGCGTTAATCTTGTTGAAAGAATGATCATTTGTTGACTCGGCATAGCGACCCGTATCTGCATCCAAACCGCTGGGCAAGTCAACACACAAAATTGAATCTGCATGGGCGAACATATGTTGCAAGTGCTGTGACATTTTTTCTGACAGGGGTTTTTGACCGCCGCCTATTCCCAACAGCGCGTCAATCGCCAAATCACAATGTTCAGGAGCTTGCTCAGCAAAATGTACACCTGCACTACGGGCACGCTGCAACGATGCCAGTGCATCGGGTGGGCAACGCGATGCATCGCCGAGCCACGTGACAACAATGGTTTGATTTTGTTTCAAACTGCCATATTGCTTAGCCCAATTTTGCAAATGCATGGCGGCTTCAAGACCATCACCTCCATTGTTTCCGGGCCCACAAACCACCCAAATCGTTTTTGCATGGGGAGCAATGGCAATCGCCAATTTAGCGATAGCCAAACCGGCACGTTGCATCAAAGTATGGGGTGGCAGCCGAGCAGCTAGCGCCTGCTCGATTTGACGCGATTGCAAGTCATTGACCAATGGGTAAGAAGTCAGTTTATTGACACGTTTGAGAGACATAATAGCGACATATTACTGCTTAATCAGTGCAATAAGTGATGAGATGATTTGAGAGTTATTTGCACAGCTGTAGCAACTCCCTTTTTTGCAACCATTCATTTGAAAGATAAACATGAAACTCCAAGACAAAATTGCCATCGTGACAGGCGCTGCCAGCGGCATCGGTAAAGAAATTGCACTGACTTATGCCAAGAATGGTGCGAAAGTTGCCATTGCTGATATGAACAAAGACGCTGCCGAAGCAGCTGCAACTGAAATTCGTGCGCTTGGGTTTCAGGCGATGGGTGTTGCTATGGATGTGACGGATGAAGCGCAAGTGAACGCGGGTGTGGCATCTGTCGTGGCGGCTTGGAGCACGGTTGATATTTTGGTGAGCAACGCAGGTATACAAATCGTTCACCCAGTTGAGGAATTCAGCCTGACTGAATGGCGCAAGATGTTGGCCATTCACCTCGATGGCGCATTCTTAACCACCAAAGCCTGCCTGCCCCATATGTACGCCGGCAAACGTGGTGGCAGTGTGATTTACATGGGATCGGTGCATTCACATGTGGCATCGATGCTCAAAGCACCCTATGTGACCGCGAAGCACGGTTTGATGGGTTTGTCCAAAGTGGTCGCCAAAGAAGGCGCTGCCCATGGTGTACGCTCCAACGTCATCTGCCCAGGTTTTGTGCGCACCCCATTGGTTGACAAACAGATTCCTGAGCAAGCTGCCAAATTTGGAATTTCTGAAGCCGATGTCATCAAAAACATCATGCTCAAAGATACTGTAGACGGTGAATTCACCACCGTGCAAGACGTGGCAGAAGTGGCGTTGATGTTTGCTGCATTTCCAACCAACGCCTTGACAGGGCAATCACTGATCGTGAGCCACGGCTGGACAATGCAGTAATTTGACCAACTAATGGCCTAAAACAGTCATTCGGTCAATCAAGCCTTGTAAGGCTGATAGCACTGTTTGTTCACGTACGGCAGCTCGGTCGCCCGCAAAATGATGGCACGTGGCAGTGGTTTTACCCAGAACACTCCACGCTATCCAAACCGTTCCAACAGGTTTTTTCGCACTACCGCCATCGGGTCCAGCAATACCTGTCACCGCCACTGCAACTTCAGCACGACTATGCTTGATTGCACCTTGTACCATCGCCATTGCCACAGACTCACTGACTGCACCATCACGTTCTATCAAAGCAGCATCAACGCCCAGCAGTTCAGTTTTGGCAGCGTTTGAATAAGTCACAAAACCACGCTCAAACCATTGGCTGGAGCCTGGCAAATCGGTGCAAGCCGCTGCAACGAGGCCACCTGTACAACTTTCTGCTGTGGCCAGTGTTATTTTATTTTTAAGCATCAGATTGGCCACTAGCCGGCATAATGATTGCCTAGTTTGCTCTGAATTTGACAGCATCACTTGTGCATTATTCATGTTCAATAACTCAACTAAAAAATCGAACGCCACAGCGCCAACATCAGCAAGGTGCAAAACGCAGCTACCAAATCGTCAAACATGATGCCAAAACCACCACGTGCACCAAAACCTTTGAAGGTTTGATCTGCCCAAGCCACAGGGCCAAATTTGACTGCATCAAAAAATCTAAAAAGCACAAAACCAAGGCATTGGCCCCAAAACCCGGTTGGGCTTATCACGAGCAACACCAACCAAAATGCCACTATTTCATCCCAAACAATAGAACCAGGATCAGCAACACCCATGTTCTTGGCAGTGACAACGCAAGACCACCAGCCTACTAAAAACGAAGAAAAAATGAGTACGCACCACTGAATATCCGTTAAATACGATGACAACAACACAAACGACAGCCATGCCCACAGTGTCCCAATCGTTCCAGGCGCGAATGGGCTGAGTCCAGAACCAAAGCCCAAAGCCAATAAGTGAGCTGGATGCGCCAGCATTTGCTTGGTATTCATGCAACAAAACTCATGTTTGCTTTACGTCTGCATTAGACGTTTGGATTTGCTCACAGACATCAAAATACCAAGTGCCATACCCAATGTCACCATAGCAGTTCCGCCATAACTGACAAAAGGCAAGGGGACGCCAACAACTGGCAATATTCCGCTGACCATGCCCATGTTTACAAAGGCATAGGTAAAGAAAATCATGGTCACGCTGGCTGCCAACAGCCGCGTAAATAATGAAGGTGCTTCCAGCGCAATCAACATGGCTCGCAAGATTAAAAATATGAAGCAGCCAATCAGCAGCATGTTCCCAAGCAAGCCAAACTCCTCTGAAAATGCAGCAAAAATAAAATCGGTTGTGCGTTCAGGAATGAATTCCAAATGGGTTTGTGTGCCTTGCATAAACCCTTTGCCCAGCAAGCCTCCCGATCCAATAGCGATCATGCCTTGGATGATGTGAAATCCCTTACCGAGAGGGTCACGCGCCGGGTCTAGCAACGTGCAAACACGCTGACGTTGGTATTCATGCAACACGCGCCAATTGACATCGTCGGCACACAGCTGCGGTTCGTAAATGACGAGCAAGACAATACCTACCACGCCAATCAGCAAAGGCGGTAGTATCCATTTCCATTTGATGCCAGCAAAGAAAATCACTGATATGCCGGCCGCCAACACCAAGAGCGCCGTACCTAAATCGGGTTGCTTCATAATCAAACCAACAGGTACCGCTAACAGCAAGCCTGCTACCAAAAAGTCCAAAGGCCGCAACTGCCCTTCTCGCTTTTGGAACCACCATGCCAACATCAAGGGCATGGCAATTTTCAAAATTTCACTGGGCTGTATCACCACACCCACATTGATCCAACGTCTAGCCCCTTTTTTAGTGATCCCAAAAATCGCAACTGCAATCAGCAAAACCACCCCAAATGTGTAAAGTGGCACAGCCAATTCCATTAAACGTTGCGGTGGAATTTGGGCCACCACAAACATCACCGTTGCCGCAATCATCATATTGCGGGCATGGTCAACAAAGCGTGTTCCATGGTCATAACCAGAGGAATACATCGCCACCAGTCCCACGCACGCCAGTAGAGCGACCGCCACAATCAGTGGCACATCAAAGCCTCTGAAAACAGGGGCAATTCGCTGTAAAAGGGAAATATTATTTAATCCACGGGTCATGTGCTGAATTATCAACCGACTAGAGCTTAATCTTGTTGGCAAATTTGACTGAAATCGACATTTTGCATGGGACAATTGCGCCCATGTATGCATTATTTGAAGAAACAGGTAAATTTTTAGCCGGTCGCGTGATGTCGGCGACCGACAGTTCATTCCATATTGAGTTGGACAGCGGCAAGCGGGTCAAAGTCAAAGCTGCAAATGTGCTGCTGCAATTCGAACAACCCACACCAAGCCAACTTATCGCTGATGCACAAAATCTCTGCAAAACGATGGACGCAGCCTTGGCTTGGGAATGTTCACCTGAAGACGAGTTCAGTTTTGCTGAATTAGCACAAGATTACTTCAACGACAAACCCAGCGCCGCGCAACAAGCTGCCGCGCTTTTTTGCTTATTCGATGCCCCCCATTATTTTCGTCGCGCAGGTAAAGGGCGTTTCAAAAAAGCAGCACCCGAAATCGTGCAACAAGCGCTTCTTGCAATTGAAAAAAAGAAACAAGTGCTATTGCAAATATCAGAATGGGCGCAGGCTTTGGCTAGCGGTCAATGCCCAGCTTCAATAAAAGAACAATTGTTCAAAATTTTGTTCAAACCTGATAAGAATGCTGCTGAATACAAAGCTGTCGTAGAAGCAGCACGCTCTAGCAATACACCCCCATTGCTTTTGCTTCAAAAAGCTGGTGCCATTACATCAGCATACCAATTCCACTGGCAGCGATTTTTATTTGATAATTTTCCTAAGGGCACAGCCTTCCCTGCTTTGCAAGCGCCTGCTGAGATTGAGAACCTGCCAATTGCCCAAGTCGCCGCATTTTCTATTGATGATTCGGCGACCACGGAAATTGACGATGCTTTGTCGGTACAAGGGATCAATTCCGGAACAGTCATTGTTGGCGTTCACATTGCTGCGCCCGCCTTAGCGATAAAACCTGGAAGTGAAATTGATACTGTTGCACGACACCGACTGTCCACGGTTTATATGCCCGGCAACAAAATCACCATGCTGCCTGATGACATTGTGCAGAAGTTTACTTTGGCAGAAGGTCAGAATTGCCCAGCTGTTTCTTTGTATGTCACATTGAATGAGGCGACATTCGAAATATTATCTGTGCAAAGCAAAGTAGAAAAAGTGCCCATTGCTATCAATCTTCGTCATGACACCTTGGACACCGTCGTTACTGAGCAGTGGCTGACCGACTTGACGCACGAGTCACCCAATGTCGATACTCCATCCAAAGTCAATCGTCAAGAGCTGGCATTTTTATACAAATTAGCCTGCCATCTCAAAACGCAGCGTGAAGCTGTTCGTGGTAAGCCTGAAACATTTAACCGTCCTGATTACAACTTCAAGCTTTTGGATAAATCAGGCGCAGCGCCAACTGGTGAAGAAACAGTTCAAATTACGCCTAGATTGCGTGGTTCTCCTCTCGATTTAATCGTCGCTGAATCCATGATTTTGGCAAACAGCACGTGGGGTAATTTGCTAGCTGAACATAAAGTACCAGGCATTTACAGAAGCCAAGCGAGTTTGAGCCCAGGCATTAAAGTTCGAATGGGAACCAAGGCATTACCACATGCTGGTATCGGCG
The DNA here is from genome assembly GCA_016705065.1 of Candidatus Aalborgiella aggregata. Taxonomy (GTDB): domain Bacteria; phylum Pseudomonadota; class Gammaproteobacteria; order Burkholderiales; family Burkholderiaceae_C; genus Aalborgiella; species Aalborgiella aggregata. Next base: position 92,277 of record JADIYY010000004.1, read on the forward strand.
TATCCAGTTATGCTTGGAGCACATCACCCTTGCGACGATACACCGATTTAGTGAATCAATGGCAAATCATTTGCTGCATCAAAAACGGACAGACAGCGCCTTTGGTTGCACCGTTTAAGCCCAAGGATGCAGATTTATTCTCTATCATTTCTAATTTTGAGGCGACTTACGCGGACTATAACCAGTATCAAAATGGGATGGAGAGATATTGGACATTGAAGTATATTCAGCAGCAAAAAATCGATGAATTAATAGCGACAGTCTTGAAAGAAAGTACTGTCAGAGCAGACGATCTTCCACTCGTTTTGCAAGTCACATTCGCAAACAATTTGACCAAAGGTACAAAAGTACGGATTAAATTGGGTGCGATCGATGAGATTACTCTAGATGTCACTGCAACTGTGATTGAAAAATTGACCGATGGTGCGCCGTCCGAATCTAATATGTCTGAGGATGAAGCCGGCCAAGAAGATGAGATGGCAGCATCAGGGACCGTTTCGATAGCTATAACAATAGAGCCAGAAGATGAACTTGCCGCAAGCAACGCCGTATAACGCCGAATGAAATCAAGTCACTATTTACTCAAAAAATATCGCTCATTCAGTACGCTGCAAATTGCGCTTGGTGTATCTGTACTGTTGCATGCTGTAGTGTTAACAATACGTTTCGTGGATCCAGAAAGTTTCAATCGCGTTTTCCAAGATACTCCGCTTGAAGTCATTTTGGTCAACGCACACTCTGATGAGAAACCTAGCAAAGCACAAGCCATTGCGCAACACAATTTAGCAGGAGGTGGAGATGCCGAAGCAGGTAGAGCCACAACTTTTCTAGCCACTTCGGAGCTCACCGCACTGGGTGAAGCTAGCGTTGACACATCTGTAAGGATGAATACCTTACAAGAACAACAAATGCTGCTTTTGGCACAGCTCAAAGCTCAGATCGCATTACTGCCTGTTCCAGAACCCAACAAATCGAAGAGCTCGCCTGAATTACAAGCACAAGAAGAAAAGCGACGCAAACTGAGTAAATTACTTGGCGAAATCGAGCAACGAATTTCACAAGAAAATGCACGCCCCAAGAAGCGATTCATAAGTCCAGCGACACGTGAAGAAGTTTATGCAATTTATTACGATCAATTGAAACAAAAAATCGAAGCCAAAGGCACAGCCAACTTTCCAGAAATTGCGGGTAGAAAACTTTATGGCGATTTAACAATCATATTGACGGTTAACCATGATGGCCGAATACTTTCTTCAGAAGTCGTTCAGAGCTCAGGAAATTTAGCACTAGACCGTCGTGCATTGGCTATCGCGAATGCATCTGGCCCCTTTGGCGTATTTACCCCAGCTATGCGAAGTGGTGCGGATGAAATTGTGATGGTTTCGCAATTCCGATTTACCAAAGATGATGGCCTTAAAACCAAATTAACTCAACAGTAATTTGTAAAACACGATGAAAGAAGCACGACAATTATTTTTACTCTTTCTGGCATCTGTTTTCACTTTGCAATTTTTTTTCTTAACAAAGATTTGTTTGATGTTGGTTGTACCACCTCAATCAAGTGCATTTCAGCGATCAGAAACTTGGCGCATCATCGAAAAATACAAATCGCTTAAATGGCAACATTCTTGGGTAGATTATTCAGAAATTTCCACTAATTTAAAGCGAGCCGTCATCGCAGCCGAAGATGGTGATTTCATATACCATGATGGTATTGAATGGGATGCCATAGAGCAGGCTTGGTCGAAAAACTCAAAAGCTCAAGAACTTGCAGAACTAAGGGCTAAGCGAAATCCAATTACCATGAACAAATCGCAACAAAAGCCTGTCAAGCCGCCCAAAGTAATTGGCGGATCAACAATCAGTCAGCAATTGGCTAAAAATATTTTCTTATCAGGTGAGCGCACTTTGTTCCGCAAAGGTCAAGAATTTGCATTGACTTTATTGATTGAGTTATTCCTCTCCAAACAAAAGATTCTGGAAATTTATTTGAACAACGTTGAGTGGGGGGAAGGGATATTTGGCGCTGAAGCAGCTGCACAACATTATTTCAAAAAATCTGCCAAGCAGTTGAATGTTTATGAATCCGCACGACTGGCTGTTATGTTGCCTAGACCGAAATTTTATGAAAAAAATTCTTCATCGGCCTATTTAGCAAGTCGTGCTTCCACTATTGTTGCACGCTTGAGCGATGCCGAAGCTCCATAAAATGCGGATCATTGGCATTGACCCTGGACTGCGAACGACTGGATTTGGCGTAATAGACAAAGATGGTTCAAAAATTACCTATGTTGCTAGCGGCACAATTAGCACTGTCCATATCGATACAGGTGATTTACCCAGCCGTATCAAAGTGATATTCGAAGGCATTCAAGAAATTGTCACCCACTATCAGCCCGATATTGCATCTGTAGAAATTGTGTTTGTGAACGTCAACCCACAATCCACTTTACTTTTGGGTCAAGCAAGAGGTGCCTGCATTGCTGCCCTGGTTTCAAAACAATTACCAGTTTTCGAATACACAGCTTTGCAAATGAAACAAGCTGTTGTTGGTTATGGGCGAGCCCAGAAAATACAAATACAAGAAATGGTGAAAAGATTATTGTTACTGCCAAGCTTACCTGGCATGGACGCATCCGATGCTTTGGGACTGGCAATTACACATGCGCATACAAATGACTCTCTAAAAAAAATCAAAAGTGCCACTACTACTGAACGCAAACATTCTGCTATGTACAAGGCTGGGAGAAGTTATTAATCAGATAGTTTTTTATTTATTTATCTTTCTATCGAACAACCATCTGGGCTACAAGTCTAGATTCTTTGAAATATCAAAACACCAAAAAACACGAATACGATTGCCAGTGTGATCTTCAGTAAATTGAGGCCATGTTTTTTGTATTGTTCGTTTCCAGTAAAAGCAAATACAACAAACAAGACAGCACATGAAACCAAAGCCAAGAGCATGATCCATCTAAATACCAGCATGAATATTCTTTCTATGCTTAAAAAGCATTCATAAACTGTCCGTAGCCACTAGGTATATCACGTTTTTCATCTATCGTGACATATTCAAAAGCGTCTTCTTGTTCCAGCAGAGCCCTAAGTAATTTATTATTCAAGGCATGACCCGAGCGGTATGCAGAATAGCTAGCTAGCAATGGACGTCCTAATAAATAGAGATCTCCCATTGCATCTAACATTTTGTGTTTAACAAACTCGTCACTGTATCTCAAACCATCGGAATTCAAGACTTTGTAATCGTCCATTACGATTGCATTGTCCAAACCACCACCTAGCGCCAGACCAATCCCTCGCATCATTTCTACATCTTTTGTAAAACAGAATGTTCTCGCTCTGGCAATATCACGTTCATACGAATCTCTTCCAATTTCAAAACCTGAGATTTGACCTGTGGCGTCAACTGCACTGTGTGCAAATTGGATTTCAAAATTGAGCTTAAACCCATGGTGTGGATCCAATTTAGCCCACTTCAAAGTTGCACCTTCTCCTTCGGAGACCATGATCGGTGATGTCACACGTATGAATTCTCTAGCTGCTTTTTGCACCTCGATTCCAGCACGTTTCAATAAAAATACAAAAGTTGATGATGAACCATCAAGGATTGGTATTTCTTCACCAGTGATATCAACATACAAATTGTCAATTTCCAAACCAGCACAAGCCGACATCAAGTGCTCCACTGTTTGTACTTTAACTTCGTTATTGGAAATTGTGGAAGCCAGCCGCGTATCAGTAACTGATTGCGCAGAAACATGAATATCGCTTGAATCCTTTATGTCCGTACGCCGAAAAACAATGCCTGTATTGGGTTGTCCAGGCTTCAAAGTGATTTCAACTCTTTGACCACTGTGCAGCCCTACTCCCACAGTGTGAATTGCTTTCTTAATCGTCTTTTGTTGGAGCATTAATTCACCAAGTGGTTATTACTTTGTCTTTACTGTTGCTGATGCGTTCCAATTGTATCGAATCACTTAAATTGGAAAAATTTCAGTCTTTAATCTGCCTGGCGTCTCAAGAATGCCGGTATCTCGAAATCACCCATACCACCTGAGGACAACGCATCAACTTTAGCCGCAGCACTTGTTCGATCTGGATGTTGACCCCATCCACGTTGAACAGCCGGAGTCTCAATATTTGTCCAATCGTTATGTCCGCTACCAACTGTATTATTGCCATTATTTTTATTTGCATTGTTCGCAAAATAAGACAATCCGTCAGTACCAGTGGCTTTTACGATCTCAATCTTTGGCGCTGATCTACGGTTATTCGAACGACTTAAGCCTGTAGCAACCACTGTTACTCTCAAATCATCTCCGAGCGAATCATCGTAGGCTGTGCCATAAATAACATGCCCATCAGCTGAGGCAAATGCGCGAATGGTGTTCATTGCGAGTTTTGATTCACTGAGTTTCAGAGAGTTCTTGGCGGCAGTTATCAATACCAATACACCTTTAGCGCCAGATAGATCAATACCTTCCAGCAATGGGCAAGCCACTGCTTGTTCAGCCGCAATACGAGCGCGATCAGGGCCGCTTGCAACTGCAGACCCCATCATGGCCTTGCCATTTTCAGCCATTACAGTGCGTATATCTTCAAAATCGGGGTTGACGTCACCACGAACATTGATTATTTCAGCAATACCACCTACTGCATTTTTTAGAACGTCATTCGCATATGCAAATGCTTCAGATTGAGTTACATCATCGCCCAATACTTCCAATAGTTTTTCATTCAGAACGACTATTAGAGAATCTACATTCGCTTCAAGTTCTGCCAACCCGGCGTCAGCGTTTGTCATGCGTTTCCCACCCTCAAAATCGAATGGTTTGGTCACAACACCAACCGTCAAAATGCCCATTTCTTTTGCAACGCGAGCAATTACAGGCGCGGCCCCAGTCCCTGTGCCTCCCCCCATTCCCGCAGTGATGAATAACATGTGTGCGCCGTCAATTGCCTCACGAATATCGTATATCGCCAGCTCGGCAGCTTCACGTCCTTTCTCTGGCTTGCTACCAGCACCTAAGCCACTGACACCTAATTGAATTGTTCTACCAGCGGCACTGGCGCTTAGTGCTTGAGCATCCGTATTGGCACTGATAAATTCAACGCCTTGCACATGTCGTGCAATCATGTGATCAACAGCATTGCCGCCACCGCCACCAACACCAATTACTTTGATTTTGGTACCCATATTAAATTCTTCAATTTCGATCATTTCAATTGTCATGTTATTCCCCTTTTTTATCGCAGTTGCAAAATATTAGTAAATTCTCTTTTTGTTTTTATTCATGAACACGAATCGCCATCGCTTCCGAGGACTACCACGTGCCCAATGTGTTATTTTTTTCATATTAAAAACTCCCCACCAACCAATCTTTGGCTCGATTGAGCGTATGTTTAAAAGAGCCACTTTTATGAGCTACTTTAAGACCTCGTACTCTTGCCAACCTTGCTTCTTCCAGAAGGCCCATCACAGTTGATGCACGTGCTTGGGCAACCATATCTGACAGGGTTCCAGAATAAAGTGGAATACCTCTTCGAACTGGCTTCAAGAAAATATCTTCACCTAACTCAATCATTCCTGGCATCACGCTTGCACCACCAGTTAAAACAATACCTGATGACAATACCTCTTCAAAACCTGTCTCGCGTACAACTTGATGAACTAATGAGAAGATTTCTTCTACTCGGGGTTCGATGACTCCAGCCAGTGCCTGTTTACTCAATAAACGTGGGCCTCTATCTCCCAAACCAGGAACTTCAACTTGCGCCTCTGGGTCGGTGATGAGTTGCTTAGCGCAACCGCTAGACACTTTTATCTCTTCAGCATCTTTTGTTGGCGTACGTAATGCCATTGCAATGTCACTTGTAATCAAATCTCCTGCAATAGGAATAACAGCAGTATGGCGAATAGCTCCACCCGTGAACACTGACACATCAGTTGTACCTGCACCGATGTCAACGAGAACCACGCCCAATTCACGCTCATCTTGTGTTAATACAGACAAACTAGACGCTAATGGATTGAGCATTAAATGAACAACTTCTAAACCACATCTGTGCACGCATTTGATGATGTTTTCCGCAGCACTTTGCGCACCTGTAACGATGTGCACCTTTGCCTCCAACCGTATGCCACTCATACCTATTGGATCTTTAACCTCTTGACCGTCAATCACAAACTCTTGTGATTCAATCAATAGCACCCTTTGATCATTCGAAATATTAATGGCTGTCGCAGTATCCATAACTCTTTTCACATCCGACCGAGTTACTTCCTTATCTTTAATCGCAACCATGCCACTCGAGCTTATGCCACGTATATGGCTTCCAGTGATACCTGTATAGATGCCCGCAATTTTGCAATCGGCCATCAATTCGGCTTCGCGAAGTGCTTGTTGAATACTTTGTACTGTGGCCTCAATATTTACCACAACACCTCTTTTCAATCCGTTACTAGGCGACACACCAAATCCCGCCAATTTCAATTCTCCGTTAGACTGAACCTCTGCAACCACAACCATAATTTTGGAGGTGCCAATATCCAGTCCTACAACAATATCTTTATATTCTTTGGCCATAATTTATTTATCGTTTATTGTGTGTTTTGAACTAGGGGATTCAATTAATGAAACTCCAGACATTTGAATTGCATAACCATCTTGGTATCGAAGATCAAGGTATTTAATATCTTCCACACGTTTTCCGTATTTCTCAACAATCTTCACAGACGTTTGTAAAGCTGACTTTGAATTTTCAAATATTTGCTCAACGCTCCCGCGCCCCAGCTCCAGATGGGTACCGTTATCTAAAAGAATGCTCCAGTTACCACGCGGACTTAGTTGGATCTTGGAGATTTGTGTATTCATTGGTGAAAACATGATTTTCAATTTTTGATACATATTCACAATTTGCACTGATTGCGAATCACTGCCAACAAATTTTGGATATCTAACAAACTCTTCCAACTCATCTGAGCCAACTTCAAATATTTCACCTTGTGCATTTACCATTTTCCACTCATCTGAATCTCCCCAAACCCCTACAGCCAAGTGCTCTGTTAAACTCACATTGATCCGATTTGGGTAAACTTTTTTTACAGTTGCACTCCTTACCCAAGGTAAATTTTCAAACACAGATTTCACCACCACAAGATTGACATCAATAATGCCACCAGAGATATTTGGCAATATGGCATCTCGAATATTGGATGGATTCTGATATTTACTATCCCCGGTAATGACAATACCGCGCAAATCGGCGATATCAGTTTTGAGATTTTTAGCCAGAAAAATCAGAGCCAAAACAATGATCAAAACAATCATTCCAGCACTCAAACCATTAATTAGTTTGATATCTAGCGGCAATTTAATATTCTCATTCATGGCCGTTTTAAACATTAATTTTCTTTTGAATTGGATAATCTAACTGCGCTGTATGCAGAATGTTTATACATAAATTCTCAAAATTGATGCCATTGGCAGCCGCAGCCATAGGGAACAATGAATGATTAGTCATTCCAGGCGCAGTGTTAATTTCTAATAAATATGGTTTTCTGGTTACTTTATCTATCATGACATCTGCTCGTGCCCAACCACGGCATCCGATCGCAGAGTAAGCCGCCAATACCATTTTTTTGATTTCTTCTTCCTCCGTGTTTGGCAATCCGGATGGCACTAAATACTTGGTGTCATTTGTAAAATATTTATTGTGGTAATCGTAGTTACTGTCTGGAGCTATTATTCGGATAACTGGTAGGGCTGTTGTAATTTTAGGTTGATTCGACGATGCAGGAGTCTCAAGTATTGAACAAGTAACTTCGTCACCACTGATATATTGCTCACATAAAACCAAATTGTCTTGAAGTGAAGCCACTTCATAGGCAGAACGGCACTGTGACAATTGAGTTACTTTTGTCAACCCAATTGTCGAGCCCTCTCTTGCTGGTTTCACGATCATTACATTACCCATTGACACAAAGGCTTTCTCAGTTTCCTCCACACTCCCAACCTCCTGCCAATGAGGTGTCGAAAGTCCCATGGAACGCCAAATACTCTTGGTAATGCCTTTATTCATTGCGACGCTTGATGCGAGTACACCCGACCCTGTATATGGGATCCCCATTAATTCCAACGCACCTTGAATAGTTCCGTCTTCGCCGAAGCGACCATGTAGCGCTATGAAACATGCATCAAAATTTTCACATTTCAAATCGAACACTGGCTTTTCTGATGGGTCAAAAGAATGTGCATTTACACCTTGAGAAATAAGCGCTTGTAGTACAGCTTTTCCTGACATCAAAGAGACATCTCGCTCAGCAGAACGTCCGCCCATTAATACAGCAACTTTTCCAAACATATTTGAATAACTTTTATTCATTTGCGTTGTCCGATATACCTTGAGATATTTGTCTGCTACTACTCACAGATTCGACAAGCAGCTTAGGTACCCCACCAATTGAGCCAGCTCCCATACAAAGGACAACATCTCCATCTTGCACAATATTCAAAATTGCTTTTGGCATTTCTTGAATTGAATCTATAAAAAATGGATCTACTTTGCCTGCCAATCTAATTGCTCGTGTTAGTGCTCGTCCGTCAGCACCTGGAATTTTTAACTCTCCTGCAGCATAGACTTCTGCCAACAGAACGATATCCACTGTCGAAATTACTTTAATGAAATCTTCGAAACAATCGCGTGTGCGACTGAAGCGATGTGGTTGAAACGCCAACACCAGTCTGCGATTTGGAAAAGCACCTCTCGCTGCCGAAATGGTGGCGCTCATTTCTACGGGATGATGACCATAATCATCGATGATTGTGAACTTTCCTCCGTCTGGTGTCGTATGAGTTCCATAATTCTGAAATCGACGATCTACACCTTTGAATTGCGATAGAGCAGTCTGAATCGAATCAGTTTTGATATTCAGTTCTAACGCTACAGCGATTGCAGCTAAAGCATTTAAGACATTATGATTTCCAGGTAAATTTAATTCGACTTTAAATTCATCACCTTCTTTCTTATCTCGACAAATTACAGTGAAATGCATTTCCCCATTAAATGCGACGACGTCTTTCGCGCTTATATCAGCATCTGTTGAAAAGCCATAACTGACTACAGGTCGTTCAATTTTTGGAACGATTTCTCTTACTGCTTCATTGTCTATACAAAGTATTGCTGCGCCATAAAAAGGCATCTTATGTAAAAAATCAACAAATGCATTTTTCAAATGGTCAAAATTCTGACCATAGGTTTCCATATGGTCAGCATCGATATTTGTGACGACGGACATTGTCGGCAAAAGTTTCAGGAACGATGCGTCTGATTCATCTGCCTCAACGACTATGTATTCTCCAGACCCCAATCTTGCATTTGCATCTGCACTGTTTAGACGACCTCCAATAACAAATGTTGGATCCAATCCTGCCTCAGCCAATATGCTTGCTACCAAGCTTGTCGTTGTTGTTTTACCGTGTGTTCCGGAAATCGCTATGCCCTTCTTCATACGCATGAGTTCAGCCAGCATCACAGCTCTTGGAACTACAGGAATGTGCCGCTCTCTAGCCGCCATGACTTCTGGATTGTTTTCTGTAACAGCTGTAGATGTCACCACAACGTCTGCATTCAATAAATTCTTTGCGTCGTGACCAACATAAGTTTTAATCTGCAAATCAGCAAGTCTTTGCAATGTGAGACTTGAACTGATATCGGACCCACTAACAATGTAACCTAAGTTATGAAGAACTTCGGCAATTCCAGACATGCCTGCACCACCAATACCGATAAAATGAATATGACGAATGACATGTCTCATACTGTGTATTCCTCACAAGCATCACACATCTCATCAACGGCCCTAGATTTATGCAAATTTTTTGATTGAATGGCCATTTTTAGTAACATATCGCGATCTGCTAACAACAGAATTTGCGCAAGCTTTTCAGGTGTTAAAGATTTTTGTGGTTCAAGCCAAGCCGCCTCAAGATCAACTAAATACTGAGCATTTTTAGTTTGATGATCATCAACAGCCAGTGGCAGAGGCACAAATAAAGCAGCTACGCCAATCGCAGCTATTTCCGTAACAGTGCTTGCTCCAGCTCGGCAAATTACCAAATCCGCCTTTGAATATTCAAAGGCGACATTTTGTATAAATGAGGTAACCGATGCGTCAATTTTATTAACTTGATAGATTTTCCGCAATTCCTCAACTTGTGCAATACCACTCTGATGCACAATATTTGGCAACTTGTGTATTGGCATTAGTGCCACTGATTTGGGGATTAAGTCGTTTAAAAAGCTGGCGCCTAAACTGCCACCAATAATCAGTAAATTTAATGGGCCTTGACGTTTTGCATATCGCACTTCTGGGCCATCAATTGCAAAGAACTCTTTCCGCAACGGATTGCCAATCCAAATAGCATCTTTAATTACATGTGGAAATGCTGTGAATGATTTCGTAGCGAAAAATGACAAGATTTTATTGCTAAGACCAGCCACAGAATTTTGTTCATGAATGATGAAAGCTTTGCGCATCAAATGAGCAACAATGCCAGCGGGGAAAGTTACATAGCCACCAAAGCCAACAATGACATCAGGTTTAGATTTCCTAACCTCTCTAAAAGTTTGCAAAAATGCAAGCAACAGTCTCCAAGGTAATTTAATCCAAGCAAGAATTCCTTTACCTCGCAATCCTGAAAACTCAATTCCATGAAACTCGATATTATTTTGTGGAACTATTGTGGACTCCATTCCCTTAATGGTGCCAAGCCAAATAACATTCCAATTTCTCATTTTTAGAGCATGCGCCACTGCTAATCCAGGGAAAATATGCCCTCCTGTTCCTCCTGCAGCAATCATTGCAGTTCTGCCTGATTTTGCAAGAATGGTCATTGTCGCCCTCCCTGCATAAGTACTTTATTTTCAAAATCAATTCGCAATACTATGGCCATAACCATGGTATTCAAAAGGATAGCTGAGCCACCATAGCTCATGAAAGGCAATGTCAGACCTTTAGTTGGAAGCGCCCCTAAATTCACGCCAATATTGATGAATGCTTGAAAACCAAGCCAGACAGCAACACCTTGCGCCAGCAGTCCTGCAAATATGCGATCCAATGTAATGGCTTGTCTTCCAATATGCATAATTCTCCGTGTGAGCCATACAAATATGCCGATTACCAAAACTACGCCAACAAGACCAAATTCTTCGCCAATAACTGCAAGCAAGAAATCAGTATGAGCCTCTGGTAGCCAGTGAAGTTTTTCAACACTACCACCCAGACCAACCCCAACCACCTCCCCTCTACCAAACGCAATTAATGAATGCGTAAGCTGATAACCTTTTCCTAATGCATGATCAGGATTCCATGGATCTAGGTACGCAAAAATGCGCTCTCTACGGAAAGTACTGAAATATATGATCGAAGCAAAAACGGATACCATGATTGCAGCCATCAGGAAGAACATTCGCGCATTAACCCCGCCTAAAAACAATATACCCATAGCAATAACTGCAATCACCAAAAATGCGCCCATGTCTGGTTGAGCTAACAATAACAAACCTACCACTAATACTGCAACAGCTATTGGAAGAACCGCGACAAAAAACCTCTCTTTTATTTCCATTTTCCGGACCATGTAATCAGATACATACAAAAGCATAGAAAATTTAACCAGCTCAGAAGGCTGAAAGCTGATAAAGCCCAAAGGTATCCATCGCCTCGCGCCATTTACAACCCGCCCTATTGGCGGAATCAAAACAGCAATTAACAAAATGAGAGAAAGTATGAAAAGCCAGGGAGCAATTCTTTCCCAAACGACTATTGGTATTTGAAATGCAATAAATGCAATAAAACCAGCAATGACGATATACATTGCATGTCGATTTGCAAAATATGCTCCTGTTAACTTGCCAAATTTTGGGTTATCCGGCATAGCGATTGAAGCCGAATAAACCATAACCAAACCCCAAGCTAATAATCCTACTGTTGTCCAAATAAGTGATGCATCAACCTTGGTTAAGGTATGCATCTCATGCATTCTTCTAGACTCTCTCCCTGACATCCAATCTTGAAATGTTTCCCAGCCGTACGTGCCTGATTTCGTAATGCTTGCAAAAGTGCTGCCGATTGCAGTCATAAAACCTCCTTGTTGGAAGTATGCTCAGCAAGGCGTTTTACTTGTTCAATGAAAACTTGAGAACGATGTTCATAATTTTTATACATGTCTAAACTCGCGCACGCTGGTGACAAGAGAACGAGATTGCCTTCCTGAGCATGCTCATCAGCCGCAGTAACAACGCTAGCCATATCGGAAGCAAGAATAATCGGTATTCCAGTTGGTGATAAAAATTCTTGAATGAGAGGTTTATCTTTTCCAAACACTATCAATACACGCACATGTTTAATAACCGGATCCAAAAGAGCCGTGAAACTTTGACCCTTGGCATCACCACCAAGAATAAGAATAATATTTTTACCTTTACCAAGTCCTTTCAATGCAGCAACTGTTGCGCCGACATTGGTACCTTTACTATCGTCAATATATTCAACTCCGTTTACATGACCGATCGACTCAACACGATGCGGCTCGCCTCTGTATTCACGTATAGCGAATAACATTGGCGCTAGAGCGCAGCCTGCCGTCTCAGCCAGAGCTAACGCCGCCAAACCATTGGCAGCATTGTGCTCACCCCGAATTTGCAAAGCATCTGTTGGCACCAATCGCTGTAAAAACACCTCTGCCTCTTTGGCATTTTTTTTGTTTTTGAAACCCGTATCATCTGCTGACATGCATTTCACTAACCAAGTGACATTGTCAACAGACTCTAATCCGTAATCGCCAATGCGTGATGGCGCATTGGTACCAAATGTCATATAAGGGATTGAATTTTTCTTGAACCATTCTTTTGAATGCGCAAGACGCATCACATGCTCATCATTTCGATTCAATAAAATTTTTGTATTTTTACCGAACACATTCATTTTCGCTCGAGCGTAGGCTTCAATATCTTCATGCCAATCTAAATGATCTGGCGTAATATTCAGAATTACGCCAGCAGTTGGTTCAAAGCAATCAACATCACTTAATTGAAAACTGCTCAATTCAAGGACCCACACATCTGGCAATTTCTCGCGATCTAAGCACATGATCAATTCATCAAGCATGCTAGGACCAATATTTCCTGCAACCACAACGGATTTTCCAGCACGATCAATCAATTTGCCTGTTAGCGAAGTGACGGTCGTTTTTCCATTCGTGCCAGTTATTGCAAGAACTTGTGGTGAATAAGAATTCGATTCTTTCAGTGATGCTAATGCTTGTGAAAATAGACACAACTCACCACTAACAGTAACGTCAGTGGAGCGCGCTACTTTAAATATCTCAGCAAAATCTTTGGGTCTAATTCCGGGACTAACTAACAATATATCTATGCTTCCTTCAGTTAGTAATTTCGGCGAAAAATCTCCATTTAAAATACGAACTGTCGACAGCTCATTTTTTACTACTTCGCTATTAGGTGGATTCGCGCGCGAATCAATAACTGTGACGTTGGCACCGAGACGCACACACCATCGTGCCATGGCTAAGCCAGATACACCTAAGCCAAGAATAAGAACATTTTTCCCTTGTAGATTCTTCATCTTGATAACTATCTCAGCTTCAAAGTTGATATGCCAATCAAGCACAACAACATTGTGATAATCCAAAACCGAACAACAACTTGAGTTTCTCTCCAGCCACTTTTTTCAAAATGGTGATGTAGTGGTGCCATTTTGAGTAACCTTTTTCCAGTGCCGAACTTTTTCTTCGTGAATTTGAAATAGCTGACTTGAAGCATGACTGAGAAAGTTTCGGCAACAAATATTCCGCCCATGATGAATAAAACAATCTCCTGACGAACAATGACTGCAATCGTTCCTAAAGCTGCACCCAAGGCTAATGCTCCGACATCTCCCATAAATATTTGCGCAGGATATGTGTTAAACCATAAAAATGCCAACCCTGCTCCAGCCATAGCGGCACAAAATATCAACAATTCACCCGACCCTGGAATATGTGGAAAAAACAGATACTTTGCATAAACGGAACTACCTGTTACATAAGCAAAAATTCCTAATGACGAACCAACCATGACGACGGGCATGATTGCCAAACCATCCAAGCCATCTGTCAAATTGACTGCATTGCTAGTTCCCACAATCACTAAATAGGTAAGCAACACAAAACCAAAAACACCCAGCGGATAACTCACTGCCTTTGCAAAGGGAACTTGCAAATCGGCTTTGGGTGGTAAATTCAAATCAAATCCTGATTGAATCCATTTGAAGAAAAGTTCCAACACACGGATATTTGAACTTTCTGAAATGCTGAAAACCAAATACAAAGCTGCCAAAATCCCTATAAGTGATTGCCAAAAAAACTTTTCCCGCGATCGCATTCCTTCTGGATCCTTGTGTACAACTTTGCGCCAATCATCCACCCAACCAATTGCACCAAACCCTAATGTCACAATTAAAACAATCCAGACAAACCGATTGCTTAGATCTGACCATAAGAGTGTTGAAGAAGCGATTGCCATCAGTATCAAGACACCGCCCATCGTTGGCGTTCCGCTTTTAACCAAATGAGTATCCATTCCGTAACTTCTAACTTGTTGGCCAATTTTCAAAGCGCGCAAACGCTCAATGACAAATGGCCCAACAAATAAGCCAATTAATAATGCGGTTACGGCAGCCATCACAGCGCGAAATGTGATGTACTGGAATACCCGAAAAAACCCATACTCAGGTGACAGAGATTGCAACCATTGAGCCAGACTAAGAAGCATGCGTTGGCTCCTTCTTTAAAGCATCACAATTTAAAATGCATTCAATAATTCGCTCCATTTTCATGAATCGAGAGCCTTTGACAAGAATGCTGATTGATTCATGAACATTTGCAAGTTGCTCCAGTACGGCAACTTTCAATGAATCAACTGTTTGGAAATGTTTGGCTTTATCAGAGTTGTTAGAAACGTGGATTGACAAATCACCAAGAGTAAACAAACGATCGATTGGTTTGCTTTTGATATATTCGCCCAATTCTTTGTGAAATTGTTCGCCCTCATTGCCAACTTCACCCATATCCCCTAAAACCAACAATCGATAACCCGGCATTGTTGCAATAACATTCACTGCTTCTTTCATAGAATCCGGGTTTGCGTTGTATGTGTCGTCTACAAGTGAGATATTTTTGTTATGCATTACAAAATGCATCGAATGTGAACGACCAGCTACCGGTCTAAAATCTTGTAAACCCTGCTCTATAAACTTTTTGGGCACGCCTGCAGCATATGCACATGCTATGGCGGCCAATGAATTCTTCACATTATGAAGACCTGCCACGTGTAGCTGATATGAAATCATACCTAAAGGCGATTCCACAGACACTGTCCATTTATTTAAAGTCCATTCGTATGTATTGCAATGAATATGTTCTGTTCCACTATGGCAAGTTGCCGTTTCTGCATCGATAGAAAACATGACGACTTTGCGATCTTGTGCCATTTCTAACCATAATCCACTGTACACATCATCTGATGGAAATACTGCAACTCCATCTTTAGGCAAAGATCTCAGTACCTTGCCATTTTCTTGAGCTACAGCAAGAACACTGCCCATGAACTCCATATGTTCTCGTTGTGCATTGTTCACTAATGCTATGGTTGGCTGTGCAATTGCAGCCAAGTACTCAATTTCCCCAGGATGATTCATTCCCATTTCAATAACACCAATTTCAGAGTGCTCTGTCAGATGAAACAGAGTCTTTGGCACACCTATGTCGTTATTGAAATTTCCCTTTGTCGAAACGGCCGCATCTTTTTTATAAGCACGTAATATCGATGCCACCATTTGAGTAACAGTTGTTTTCCCGTTGCTACCTGTTATGGCGATTAACGGTAAATCAAATTTCGCCCTCCATGCTTGGGCGATTTGACCAAGTGCAATTTTCGTGTCGCTAACTTGTATTCCCGCCAAATTGTATTCAGCTAAATTCACGTTAGAAATCGCCGCGACAGCACCAGCTCTTTTTGCTGTGTCTAAATATTGATTTCCATCAAAATTTTCACCCTTGAGTGCCACGAACAAATCACCAGCCACAATTGATCGTGAATCTGTGCTTACACCTAAAACCTCGGTTTCACCATCACCAAACATGAGACCCTTTTCAACGCAAGACATTATTTCATTCAAGGTCATCATTGCCGACCCCTTTGATCCAATGCTTTCAGAGCTTGTTCTTTGTCCGAGAAATAGTGGCGCTTACCCATGAACTCTTGATAAAGTTCATGACCTTTACCTGCGATCAAAATGACATCGTTTGAGGATGCTTCTAATACAGATTTCAAGATTGCAGAGGAACGATCCATTTCAAATATCACATCATCGGTAGATTTAAATCCTGCTTTGATGTCACGAAAAATGTCGTTGATATTTTCATCTCTAGAGTTGTCAGATGTGACGACAACACTATCTGCAAATTTCTGGGCAACCTGTGCCATGATGGGACGCTTTAACCTATCCCGATTTCCACCGCAACCAAAAACACAAATGAGCTGTCCATCACGCTGATTGGATATATTTCGAGAATCTACCAATGCCTTTTCTAATGCATCAGGCGTGTGAGCATAATCAACAATGATTGCAGGCATACCAGCTTGCATGATTGTGTTCATGCGACCAGGTACGGGCGTCAACAATTGGCAAACCTCCATTGCCTCTTTCATCGCAATACCCAGAGATCTCATGACAGCAAGAACGCCAAGAAGATTGGCGATGTTGTAAGTCCCCGCTAGAGATGTTTGCAAACTGTAGGAATTGGGTCCCTCATGTACCACACAAGCAACCCCTTGTTCTGTGTATTGCACAGCAGTTGCGAATATTCTTGCTTTGGTAGTCGTCGCAGAAGTTGTTGATGTCGTCCATACATCTACAGCCTTACCTTCCAACTTTGCAAGTATTTGCTGAGATTTTGGATCATCTACATTAATGACTGCCACTTCAAGTGTTGCGCACTCAAAAAGACTCATTTTCGATTCCCAATATGACTCCATCGTATTGTGATAGTCCAAGTGGTCCTGCGTGAAATTTGTGAAAACCGCAGTTTTAATGGCAGTACCAGACAATCTATCCTCGGCCAATCCTATTGATGACGCTTCAATGGCGCATGCGCCATAGCCATCGTCAAGGAATTCACGAAATGATTTTTGCAGAAGTACAGGATCAGGGGTTGTTAAGCCATTAAGTACCAAACCCTGACGATTTAACTTACTCGGATTTGTATGACCTTTTATCGGGTCTGCTGCCCCAACCCCAAGCGTACCAATTACTCCACATTTTTTTGCCGAATCACTTTTGACATGCGTCAGCGCTTGCGCCAGCCACCAGACTGTTGAAGTTTTCCCATTCGTCCCTGTAACTGCTATGACATCTAACTTTTTGCTAGGTTGATCGTAATATTCAGATGCAATATACCCAGTGAATTTTTTTAAATCTTTATAAATTGCAACTTGATCGCTAGAATTTGTAAAATCAAACGCTTGAACACCATTTGCCTCAACCAAACAAACGGCCGCTCCTTTTGAAAAAGATTGGTTAACAAAAAGACGACCATCAGTTGATGAACCCGGCCAAGCTACAAAACCGTCTCCACTATTGATATTTTGACTGTTTGTTTGAAGTGATCCACTGACATTTGTCCGCAACCATTGGGCCGCATCAATGGGATTTTGCAGTTGAATCATCAGAATGACTCCTCAACTGCTTTAGCAACCATTTGTGGTTTCACACTTAGATCTGGCTGAACACCCAAAATACGTAAGCTCTGCTGTACTGTCTCACTGAAAACAGGAGCCGCGACATCACCACCAAAGTATTTACCATTGCTGGGTTCGTCTATCATGACAGCCACCACCACGCGAGGTTTCTCTATCGGCGCCATGCCTACATAAAAACCTCTGTATTTTTTATTGGCGTATGCTTTTCCTTCAAGCACATGGGCAGTACCTGTTTTCCCACCAACTGAATAGCCCATGGTTTGAGCTTTTGGAGCTGTTCCGCCGTCACCAGAAGCCAATTGCAACATTGATCGAATTGAGGACGCTGTTTTAGGGGAAAAAACAGATTGGCTGATTGCGACCGTGTCACGCTTAACAAGAGTCATAGGAATCATGTCGCCATCCCGTGCGAAGACGGTATATGCATGCGCCAACTGCACCAAGCTACACGACATTCCATACCCATAACTCATCGTGGCTTGCTCAACAGGCCGCCAACTTTTAAATGGTCGAACTCGACCAGTAGCCATGCCTGGAAAAGTCAATTGTGGTTTTTGTCCAAATCCCACTTGATCAAACATAGTCCACATTTCACTTGCTTGCATCTGCATCGCCATTTTCACAATACCAACATTGCTTGATTTTTGTATTACCTGACTTACAGTCAATGCATCATGTGGATGAGCATCAGTGATGGTGGCACCACCAATGGTGATACGTCCTGGCGCTGTTTGAATAACCGTCTCTGGTTTTACGAATCCTTTTTCCAAAGCCAAAGCTGCAGTAAAAGGCTTCATTGTCGAGCCAGGTTCAAAAGTATCCGTCAATGCTCGATTTCGTAATTGAGCTCCATTTAAATTTGATTGCTTGTTACTGGCTGCCACCGGATAATTTGCAAGAGCCAGCACTTCACCAGTTGCCACATCTAAGACCACAACACTGCCAGACTTGGCTTTGTACTCCAATACTGCATCACGCAACTTTTGAAACGCAAAAAATTGAATTTTGCTATCTATACTTAATTGCATGTCCTTGCCTGCGACGGGCAAAAACTGTTCACCAACATTTTCAACTACATGACCCAATCTGTCCTTAATCACTTTACGTGACCCAGTCCTTCCAGATAAATCATCGTTGAATGCCAACTCGATTCCGCCTAATCCTTTGCCGTCTACATTCGCAAATCCCATCAAAGATGAAGCCGCATCGCCTTCGGGATATAGACGCTTGTACTCATTGCGTAAATACACACCTTTAATGCCTAGTGATTCAATTTGCTTTGCTCGGTTAACGTCAACTTGTCGTTTAAGCCAAACAAACGACTTGTCATCATTGTTTAATTTCTTTGACAATTCAGCAGTTGGCATGTCTAACAATTTTGCTAACTTAACCAGATTTGCTTCAGATATATCGACGTCTTCAGGCGTTGCCCATACGCTCGGCGCTATGACACTTGAAGCAAGAATCAGTCCGTTTCTATCGAGTATTTGGCCACGATTCGCTGGTAAGTCCAGTGTTCTAACGAACCTAAGTTCACCCTGTCGTTTAAAAAAATCATTGTTAACGACTTGGATATCAACAGCTCGAACAGCAAGAGCAAAAAATCCCAAGACCAATGCAGCAACTATAAATTTGCTACGCCAAACTGGAGTTTTGCTGGCCAGCAAAGGGCTTGTTGTATAAGAAATGCTGGCTTTCATTTCTTAACCCCAAAATCATCATTGGATTCTTTTTGAATATATTGCGTCACCGAAGGAAGCGCAGATCGCATATTCAATCGTTCCTTAGCGAGCTTTTCAATTCGCAGTGGCGTAGCTTGTGCACGCTTTTCAACTTGAAGTGCTGCGTTTTCAAACTCAAGTTTACGGACATTCAAATTGGCTTTTTCAATTTCAATAAACAAACGTCGTGACTCGTACTTAACACCTACGATATAGAGCATGGTTGTCAATGTGGCGATAAACAATGCCAAGTTGAGTCGTATCATGCTGCCAGCCTTTCAGCAATACGCATCACAGCACTACGAGATCTCGGATTTCTCGATATTTCCGCCATGCAAGGCTTTATGCGTCCAAGTGCTTTCAATTTCTTGTTCTTTGGCAAAGCCAACGGCATTCTTCTGTCGTACACATCTTTAGAATGTTCGGCTATGAACTGTTTGACTATGCGGTCTTCAAGCGAATGAAAACTGATAACCACCAGCCTGCCACCAGGCTTGATGACATTCAAACTTGCAGCTAGCGCTTGTTGCAACTCCTCAAGTTCTGCGTTGATGTAAATCCGAAAAGCCTGAAATGTGCGCGTTGCAGGGTTCTGGCCCGACTCGCGGGTTTTGACCGTGTCAGCCACGAGCTGGGCCAATTCAGTGGTGGTTGAAATTGCCCCCCGTTCCTGTCTGCGAGTAACAATCGCCTTTGCAATGGCGCTAGCAAACCGTTCTTCACCATATTCACGTATCACCTCCGTTATTTGATTCACATCTGCACGTTCCAACCATTGCGCAACACTGATACCTCGAGTAGTATCCATTCGCATGTCCAATGGCGCATCAAAACGAAAACTGAATCCACGTGCTGGGTTATCTATTTGAGGAGAGCTGATACCCAAATCCAGCAATACCCCTGCCACACTTGAATCTGGCAGTTCACAAATATTTTTAAAACCTTCATGACGAATCGACAAACGCGTATCGCTGATTCTTTTTGCCACGATTACCGCTTCCGGATCTTTATCAAATGCAATGACTCGTCCATTTGCGGACAGCTTTGCTAAGAGCAATTGGGTATGACCACCACGGCCAAAAGTACCGTCTATATATGTTTCATCCGGATTGATACACAACGCCTCTACTGCTTCGTTCAGCAAGACAGTTGTGTGGTTGTTTGATAATGTCATAGCCACGTTCAAAACGAAATAACCTTCATTGCTTCAGGCAAAACATCTTGCATGCCACTGATTTGTCGTAACTCGTTTGCGTCGTATGTGGCTTTGTCCCACAGCTCAAAATACTTACCCATGCCACGTAACGTGGTTTCTTTGGTGATGCCAGATGACTCTCTCAATTCAGGCGCAATCAAGATGCGCCCCGTTGCATCCAACTCTACCGGCAAGGCATTGCTTAAAAATATTCTTTTCAGCCATAGATCCGACATCGGCAGTCCCGCCACAATCGCGTAAAACACATCCCATTCTGGTTTTGGCAAAATCATTAAGCAGCCGTGGGGATGCTTTGTCACCCAGAGTTGACCACCAGCTTCACTGATTAAAGCCGCTTGGTACTTTGCAGGTATTGATAACCTGCCTTTAGCATCCAAACTTAACGATGACGGCCCTAGAAACACAATATGAAACCCTTATAAATAGCATCAAAACTGTATCAAAATTTGGGTTTCTAACCCACAAATTTGCACTGTTATCCACTATATCAGGATTTTGAATTTTTATGCGTAATTTTTTGGCAAATACATCAATTAAATCAAAGACTTAGAAGAAAAATACTGCCTAATTTTTTAATTTTCATTCAAAAATAAGGACTTACGAAAGAAAGTGAATGTTAGAAAACTCATCGAGCTAGCAATGTGCAGAATCGCAACAAGTTTACTATCGAAATAATGTCTTTTGACGAACTCAGTCCGACTTGCCCTTTGATAAGTCCAGGCGAACAGTTTTCCACCATAGTTTTGACATTTCAGCCTCAATCTCGTCGATTTTTTTTAACGTTTTCGCCGGATGGCGCACCTTGTTCAGACGATTTTTGTCGAAAGTTGTATCGGTGATTTCTAGACTTGAACTCGCACCATTTTTTAACAAAACGGCGCGCAGTTGATCGAATTCACGGGCGCGTATCAGGCTGATGCGTTTGGGCTCGTTATAGGCATCGGGCTCAGTAACATGAGCCTGACTATTCGTAAGAGACTTGAATTTTGATGCTGTATCAGCATCATTAATTTGCTGACCAATCATTGACTTGAATTTACTTATGAAGCCCATGACCAGTCAAAACAAATTAATCACCGTACATTTTTTGTTTTAACTCACGGCGTTGCTGTGCCTCTAAAGACAAGGTTGCCGTGGGTCTGGCTAGCAAACGACCAACCCCGATGGCTTCGCCTGTTTCATCACAATATCCGTAATCTCCTGCATCAATGCGAGCGATTGATTGCTCAATTTTCTTCAGCAATTTTCTTTCTCGATCACGGGTTCGCAACTCTAACGCATGTTCCTCTTCAATTGTTGCTCTGTCTGTTGGATCAGGCACAACTGCGGACTCGTCGCGCAAATGTTCGCTTGTTGCGCCAGCGCTTTCCAAAATTCCCTTTTTAAGCTCAATCAATCGCAATCTGAAAAACATCATTTGCTTGATGTTCATGTATTCAGATGCTGGCATTGATAACACCTCTTCTGAACTCAATTCTTCTGCTGATTTAGTCTTCCAGTTGTTTGCCAACTTGGGATTTTGTTTAACCACAAACGGTGCCGGCGCGAAGACGATTGGCGCATTCACGACAGGACCAAAGCTCGCTTTAGCTGCAGTGGATGCAACAGATTGCGCCATAGATGGCACCGTCAACGAGGCCAGTCTTGAAGACTTTGCTTTAGTTACTGCGGGACTGACAGGTGCGATAACCTGAGGGGCTACTGTGTTTAATTTTTCAACTTTGGTTGTTTTATCGAATGCCTTCGGAGATTCTTTTTTTGCAGCTTCAGAGACTTTTTTTACTTTAACAGTTGCGGATTTTGAATCGCTCGTTGTTTTTGCTTTGGCGGTGGGTGGGTTAACTGCTTTAGAGGTTTTAGACAATTTTTGAGGCACTTTTGATACAGGTTTAACAGGTAATTTTTTTTCAGAAGATTTTTTATTCACAACCTTTGCTGACGTTTTGGCAGTGGTTTTCTGTACTGCTTTCGTTGCTGGCTTAGAGGTTTTTTTAACTGCGACTTTGACAGCTGCTTTGACCACTTTCTTTGCAGCAGGTTTTTTCAAAGCTGGTTTTGCAGTGGTTTTGACTGCTGGTTTTACAAGTTTTGTTTTTGTGGCAGTTTTAACCGGAGTCTTTGCAGATGTTTTTACTGGCGCTTTTGCAACCTTCTTGGGTGCAGATTTGGTTTTTACACTGACTTTGGCACTGGTTTTCGGTGCTGCTTTTTTAAGGATTGTCTTTTTTGTCGTGGTCTTCATTCTTGTCTCCTGGGCCTATGAAAATTTGGATGCCAAGCATTCAAAACTCAACAGGCGCGCGGATTGTAGCCGCAACTTCAGCCATTTAGGCTATGCACTGCTCCATGCCTTGTAAAAATATGTCTTTTGGTAAATTTATGCCAATAAAAACCATTTTGCTGCTGCGTTTTTCGTCTTTTGCCCATATTGGGCCTAAATCCGAGCCCATTAACTGGTGCACGCCTTGAAAAATGACCTTTCTGTCAGTTCCCTTCATGTTCAAAACACCTTTGTACCGGAACATACGAGGGCCATAAATATTCACAATAGCACTCAAAAAATCTTCTAGCTTGGCTGCGTCAAATGCTTTGTCAGTCTTATATACAAAGCTTTTCACATCGTCATCGTGCACATGGTGATGCGAATGTTTGGCATCTGGGTCTTTGTGCGCACCAAAAAACGGACCTAATTTATCGGGGTCAACTGGACCTGTATCGTGATGATGATGGTCATCTTCATCTTTCAGGAAGTCAGGTTCAAACTCCAATTTAGCATTCAAGTTGAAGCCACGCAAATCAAATACATCAGCAATCGCCACATTTCCAAAATTGACTACTTTTTGCGGTGCACGCGGGTTCATATGATGGATGCGGTGTTTCAAAGCCTCAACCTCTTCCTGGCTCACTAAATCGGCTTTACTGATGAAAATTTGATCTGCAAAACCAATTTGCCTGCGCGCTTCTAAGCGATCAGTTAACTGTGTTTGTGCATGCTTGGCATCCACCAATGTCAATATGCTGTCCAATAAGAATTGCTCTGCGACTTCTTCATCCATGAAAAATGTTTGCGCAACAGGGCCTGGGTCTGCCAAGCCTGTGGTCTCAATCACCACACGGTCAAACTTGATTTCGCCTTTGCGTTTTTTTTGCGCCAAATCCAGCAAGGTGACACGCAGGTCGTCACGGATGGTGCAGCAAATGCAGCCGTTGCTCATTTGGATGATGTTTTCAGTGGTGTCTGATACCAAAATATCACTGTCGATATTTTCTTCACCGAATTCATTCTCAATGACCGCAATTTTTTGACCATGTGATTCTGTGAGTACACGTTTTAGCAATGTGGTTTTGCCTGAACCTAAAAAGCCTGTAATGATGGTGACGGGGATGAGTGCCATGCTTTTGTCCTGAAAAAATCTGCAAAATTGGAAGTGTTGATTGTTGCGGCCATTTTGAAACGGTCAGCTCAATCTTAATCGCCATAGATGAGGGAGTGTAGCTGTGAAATCAAGGTCACGCTCCACACCGAATCAAGGCTTTTTGATTTTTGCCCTTGGATGTGCCGCATCGTAGGCTTTGGCCAGATGTTGAAAATCAAGCCGCGTATAGACCTGCGTGGTGGTGATGTTTGCGTGTCCTAAAAACTCTTGCACTGCCCGCAAATCACTGCTGGATTGCAGCACATGGCTGGCAAATGAATGTCGCAGCATGTGGGGGTGTACTGGCATGGCCAATCCCGCTAGCAGGCTGCGGCGTTTGAGTCGCTGCCACACAGACGCAGCACTGAGACGACTGCCATTTTTACCTAAAAATAAAGCGTTTATTGATGTGTTCGCTACCAAAGTCTGGGTGATGATATCTGCCCTTGCTCGCACCCACAACTCCAAAGCTTGCAGCGCTTTGCTACCTACAGGTACAGTGCGGCGTTTGCCACCTTTGCCCAAAACATGCACTTCTGCCGCATTCATATCAACCCAACCGAGTGACTGTGCTGTGCCAATGGCATCCAAACCGATGAGTTCACCCACACGCAAGCCACTGCCGTACAGCAGCTCCACCATGGCTGAATCGCGCAATTCAAGCCAAGGTGTATCGCTTTCGCTCTGGTAGTTCGCAAAATGTATCGCATCGTCAACACTCATTGCTTTGGGCAATGGTTTTGCAGATTTAGGTGCTTTGACATCTTGCACCGGGTTGCTGCTGACCATGCCCTCACGCCCCAGCCATGCATAAAAGCCACGCCAGCCTGACAATATCAATGCAATGCCTCGGCTAGATCGACCCTGCGCATGCATTTGCGCTGCCCATCGTCGAATGTGTTGGTTTTGCACTTGCACAAGTTCAAGCTGCAATGCTTGTGTCAACTCACAGAGTTTTAACAAATCCAATGAATACAAAGTCACTGTGCGTGCTGCCAATCGCTTTTCTACACGCACATGCTCAAGATACCGCTCGACGAGGGGGTCTTTGATGGGATCAATGACCTTGTCCATAGTCGATTCGCATACTCTTGAATTAAGCGTGGCTCAAATCGCCCCGCAATCGCGACAAGGCAGCGCTGGCGATATCACCAATGCGCTCTAAAAATTCTGTGCCCATGCTGGCGTTAAATCGTTGCGCATCGGGCGATGCCAAAATCAACAGACCAAACGCATCTTTTGCGCCACCCGCCCGCAGTGGAATCAATGCCACTGACAAAGCTTGCTCGGGGTTGTCCAACCAATGGCTTGCCTCAAATTTGGCATTTAAACCAACATACGGTACGACCAAAGAAGAGGCAAATACCTTGACATCGTCACTGACACCAGTGGCGTATGGTTCAGACTGGTGTTTCGCATCCACATCCCACACCTTCATGGCCACTTGCGGCACTGAAAATTCATCTTTGATGTTGCTTACCAACTGGGTGGGCATATCATTCGCTTGTGTGGTCATTAGCAAATTGCGCGTCCAGCGTTGCAGCTTGTCAGCGGTTTGCATGTTTTCATTGCCATTGCGAATCATGTCCATCAATCCTCGCTCAAGAACTTTGATTTTCTCACGCAACATTTCTGCCTGACGCTCTTGCAAGCTCACAGCACGTTTGCCATGACCACTGCTCAATTGCACACTCGACAACAAATCAGCATGACGTTCAAAAAAATCGGGGGTATTGACCAAGAAATCGGCAATGTCGTTTTCAGTAATGGGATTAATGTTGTTGTTTGTCATGGTGTTCAAAATGAGTAAAAGATGTGAGCTTGATTTATACGTTTGGAATTTCTATTTCTGATTCAAATACCTTGGTCGCAGGTCCAGTCATCATGACGGCGCTATCCCCTCCTTGCCAATCAATTCGCAATAAGCCACCATGGGTTTGCACATTGACCTTGCTATCCAGCAAACCCTGCCGTATGCCAGCCACCACAGCGGCACAAGCACCGGTGCCGCAAGCCAGCGTTTCACCTGCGCCACGCTCATAGACGCGCAATATGATGTTGCTGCGGTTCACAATTTGCATGAAACCTGCATTCACACCGCGTGCAAACCGTGGATGCGTTGCCAGCAAGGGGCCAATATGCGCCACATCAAATGTTTCGGCATTATTCACAATGTGAACTGCATGCGGATTTCCCATCGATACAACAGCAATATCGATATTGCAATTTGCTACATTATTTATAGCAACATAGGCAGTATTTACGCCGGCTACAGCCTGATTTTCCAAATATTTATCGCCAAGAGCAAGTATATAAAGTGTTGCAATGCCACTTTGTTTTATCGCCAAACCAGCTGGGTCAAATGGCAAACTGATTGGGTCAAACCGCGGAGCACCCATGTCCACGGTCACTTGTCCATCAGGCGTGGCTTGCAAGGTCAGCACACGGTTCATGGTCTGGACTTTGATGGTGTCTTTGGTCGTCAAACCTTGATCGCGCACAAAGCGCACAAAACATCGCGCACCATTGCCGCAATGCTCCACTTCACCACCATCGTTGTTGTGGATAGCGTACGAAAAATCGATGTCCTGCGATCCAACAGGTGCAGCTCGTACCGACAGTATTTGGTCCGCTCCCACACCAAAATGTCGATCTGCTAAAAACTGGTACTGCGCCGTGCTCAGGTGCAAGCGCGCACGTGTCTCATCGAGCACCACAAAATCGTTGCCCGCGCCCTGCATTTTCGTGAATTTGATTTTCATAATCAGATATTACAACAATGCGCTACAAAAGACGTTTGAGGTAGTGCCCCGTAAAGCTGGCCTCATTTGCAGCGATGTCCTCTGGCGTACCCTCACCCACTACTTGCCCACCGCCAGCTCCGCCCTCAGGCCCCATGTCGATGAGCCAATCTGCGGTTTTGATGACGTCCAGGTTGTGTTCAATCACCACGATGGTGTTGCCCGCGTCGCGTAATTGGTGCAGCACTTTCAAGAGTAATGCAATATCGGCAAAATGCAAACCGGTGGTGGGTTCATCCAAGATGTACAAGGTGCGACCTGTGTCGCGTTTGCTCAGTTCCAGTGCCAGTTTGACGCGTTGAGCCTCGCCGCCAGACAGCGTGGTGGCGGATTGGCCCAGCTTGATGTAGGACAGACCCACATCCAGCAGCGTTTGCAACTTGCGGGCGATGACGGGCACAGTTTTAAAAAATTCAAATGCATCTTCAACCGTCAAATCCAAAATCTGTGCAATGTTTTTGCCTTTGAACATCACTTCCAAGGTCTCACGGTTGTAGCGCATGCCCACACACACATCGCATGGCACATAGACATCCGGCAAAAAGTGCATCTCTACTTTTTTCACGCCATCACCTTGGCAGGCTTCACAGCGGCCACCAGCTACGTTGAAGCTGAATCGCCCCGCACCGTAGCCACGCTCTTTGGCCAAATTCATTTCTGCCATCAACTCGCGTATGGGGGTGAACATGCCCGTGTAGGTGGCTGGGTTGCTACGCGGCGTGCGGCCAATGGGGGATTGGTCCACGTTGATGACTTTGTCAAAATGTTCAATGCCTTGTATCTCGTCATGTGCTGCTGGCTCTTCGTGTGCGCGGTACAGCTGGCGGGCCACTGCGGTGTAGAGCGTGTCGTTCACCAATGTCGATTTACCTGAACCAGACACTCCGGTCACACAGGTGAGTAAGCCGACTGGGAAAGCCACGCTCACACCTTTGAGATTGTTGCCGGTGGCATTGATCACTTTGATGGCTTGCAAATCACCTTGGGTCGCGATATGTGCTTCATGCCGCACAGCCCAAGCTAAAGCCGCTTTGCTGGGTGCTTTACTGGTGGTTTTCGATTTCGTCGCCTTCGCAGTTGTCGGTGTTACTTCTTTAACAGTTGGCAGCCAAGGTGTTCGACGTTTCGGCACTTCTATTTTTAAAGTACCCGCCAGGTATTTGCCTGTTAATGAAGCTGTGTTGTTTTTCACATCATCAAAACTACCCTGTGCAATCACCCGCCCACCGTGTATACCTGCACCCAAACCCATGTCAATCACATGGTCAGCCGCATGCATCATGTCTTCATCGTGCTCCACCACCAGCACACTGTTGCCGATGTCGCGCAAGTGTTTCAATGTGCCAATCAATCGGTCGTTGTCGCGCTGGTGCAGGCCTATGCTGGGCTCGTCCAATACATACATCACGCCCGTTAAACCAGAACCAATTTGCGATGCCAAACGGATACGCTGAGATTCACCACCACTCAGCGTTTCAGCACTTCGATCCAAGCTCAAATAATTCAAACCCACATCGTTCAAAAACTTCAGTCGCAAACCAATTTCGCGCACCACTTTAGCCGCAATTTCGCCTTTGGAACCCTGCATTTTCAAAGCATTGAAATAAGCATAACTCTCACGCAAGGTCCAATGACTGATTTCAAAAATCGCACGGGCTTGGTCGCCTTCTCCAATCTTGACATGACGCGCTTCGACGCGCAGCCGGGAGCCATTGCAAACGGTGCACGGTTGTGATGCACGGTAGCGCGCCAATTCCTCGCGCACGGTGCTGGATTCGGTCTCTCGGTAGCGCCTTTGCATGTTGGGAATGATGCCTTCAAACGGGTGTTTTTTAGTGAGTTTTTTACCTTCAAAACTGCCCGAATCCATCACGTAGCTGAACTTGATTTCTTCTTCGCCTGAACCATGCAACACCGCATCTTGCACACTCTGTGGCAAGCTCTCAAACGGTGCTTCAATGTCGAATTTATAGTGCTTGGCCAAGCTCTCGAGTAACGCAAAATAATAGCCATTGCGCCTGTCCCAGCTCTTGATGGCGCCACTGGCCAAACTCAAACTGGGGAATGCCACCACGCGTGCTGGATCAAAAAATTCCATATGCCCCAAGCCATCGCAGCTTGGACACGCGCCTATTGGAGAGTTGAATGAAAACAAACGGGGTTCAAGCTCGCTGAGTGAGTAAGTGCAAACTGGGCAAGCAAATTTGGCATTGAACAAATGCTCAGTTCCAGCATCCATCTCTTGTGCAATGGCACGGCCATCGGCCAGTTTCAAAGCCGCTTCAAAACTCTCCGCCAAGCGTTGCTTCAACTCTTCACGCACTTTCAAACGGTCTATCACCACGTCAATGTCGTGCTTTTCGGTTTTTTTCAGTTTCGGCAAATCGTCAAACTCATACGCTTGCCCATCCACCCGAAAGCGCACATAGCCCTGTGCTTGCATGGCAGCAAACACATCTAAAAATTCGCCTTTCTTCTCACGTGCAATGGGTGCAAGAATCATCAGCTTGGTATCTTCAGGCAATGCCAACACCGCATCGACCATTTGGCTCACCGTTTGCGATTGCAAGGGCAAGTTGTGTGTGGGGCAAAAAGGTGTGCCAGCGCGGGCGAACAAAAGCCGCAGGTAGTCGTGAATTTCCGTCACCGTACCGACGGTGGAGCGTGGGTTGTGGCTGGTGGCCTTTTGTTCGATGGAAATGGCAGGGCTCAAGCCCTCGATCACGTCCACATCGGGCTTGTCCATCAGTTGCAAAAACTGCCTTGCGTAGGTGGACAAGCTCTCCACATAACGGCGTTGTCCTTCGGCATAGAGCGTGTCAAACGCCAAACTCGACTTGCCAGACCCACTCAATCCGGTGATCACCACCAATTGGTTGCGTGGAATATCAATGTCCACGTTCTTCAAATTGTGCGTACGCGCCCCGCGAATGCTGATTTTTTGCGCTGCTAAAGCTTGTGCCAAATAGCGGCCGTTTTGGTCATTTACTGCCTTTTCAGCAGCTTTTTCCTTCTCAAACTCAGCTTCTAGACTGGCTAAGGATTGGGTGCTATTGGTATCGGATACCGAAGAATCGTTCAATGCGTTCACAAATAAATTCGCTAACTAATTAACTTAGAAGCGTCAAAAAGACAACCCTCTATGATAATGTGCCCTGAGTTGATTCGCAAACTTTCTAAATCATCAAATTTTCAGTATTTATGACCTCCAAACCCCGCCAATTTGACCTGATTGCTTTCGATTGGGATGGCACATTGGCAGATTCCACCGCCATCATCACGCGCTGCATTCAGGCGGCAGCCTTGGATGTGTGTGGGGTGCAGCCCAGCGATGAGGATGCGTCTTATGTGATCGGCATGGGGCTGGTGCAAGCGCTTCGCCATGCGGTGCCGCAACTCTCGCCCGATGATTACCCGCGCATGGCCGAGCGCTACAAGTTTCACTACAGCAAGCATTCCAACGACATCTTTTTATTCAAAGGGGTGGAAGCCATGTTGAATGCACTTAAGGCGAAACAGCACATTCTGACAGTCGCCACGGGAAAAGGGCGCAAGGGTTTGGACGATGTGCTGAGCAGTGTGGCATTGCACGGCTTTTTTGACGGCTCACGAACGGCTGACCAAACTGCTGGCAAACCCAATCCACTGATGCTGCACGAGTTGATGGAAGAATTTAATGTGCCACCCGAGCGCACTTTGATGATTGGCGACACCACACACGATTTGGGCATGGCACAAAATGCCGATTGCGCATGTGTGGGCGTAAGCTATGGTGCGCACGACCATGAAGCATTTGAAGAATTCAAACCACTTTATGTTGCACACTCAGTGGCTGATTTGCACCAATGGCTGGAACTTTATGCATAAAATTGGCACTCAGACGGCGTATTGATTGCCTATTTTGCTATTAAGTTCATAGCGTTTAACTTCTTTTAACCACCCAATCAATGAGCAACTCTGTCATACCATTGTGCAACAGCAAAGACCTGCAAGAAGGTGACTTGGCCGTTCCCTTTGATGTGGTTTATGAAGGACAAACCTGCCGTGCCTTTGCGATTCGGTTTGAAGGCCAAGCACAAGCCTACTTGAACCGCTGCAGCCACGTGGCGATGGAGCTGGATTTTCAGCCCAACCGCGTGTTTGACAACAGTGGCCGCTGGTTGCTGTGCGCCACCCATGGTGCCGAATACCACCCGGAAACCGGCGACTGCGTGGGCGGTCCGTGCCGTGGCGGCTTGGTCAAAATAGAGTTGACTGAATCGCAAGGCGTGGTTCACTGGCATACTGCGTACAACTTAAAAGCTGTTGAGTTTTAATCTCGGCTTGCAATTAGACATTCCACCTCCAAATTCTCACCATGAACGAACCTTTTTTAAACGAATCCGTGCCCTCCAATTCAACTGCTGCCAAAATTGACGCTGAAAGCACGACGTCCAATTCTTTCGGTAACAGTACCAATACAACATGGGAGCGCGCCACACTTGAAAAACTCGCCTACGCGTCGCTGAACGAACAAAAAACAGCACGCTACTGGCGCACCTTTGTGCGTTTGGCATGGCTGACCTTTTTTGCGATTTTGGCTTGGATGCTGTTTTCAGAAAACACGCCCACCAAAGTTTCACACAGCGAACACACTGCGGTGCTCGAAATCAAAGGTGAGATTTCAGCCGGCTCAGAGGGCAGTTCTGAACAGATTCTGTCTGCCATGCGCAACGCTTTTGAAGACAAAGGCTCCAAAGCCGTGGTTATGCTGATTAATTCACCCGGTGGCAGTCCGGTGCAAGCGGGCATCATCAACGATGAAATATACCGTCTCAAAGCACTGCACAAAAAGCCCATTTATGCCGTGGTGGAAGACACATGTGCTTCTGCCGCTTACTACATTGCAGTGGCAGCAGATGAAATTTATGTGGACAAGGCCAGCATCGTCGGCAGCATTGGCGTGCTGATGAGTGGCTTTGGTGTCACTGGTTTGATGGAAAAATTAGGTATTGAACGCCGTTTGATGACAGCAGGCGAAAACAAAGGCTTTCTCGACCCTTTCAGCCCACAAACCGAAAAGCACCGTGCGTACACGCAAGGTATGCTGAATCAGATTCACCAACAGTTCATTGCTGTGGTTAAAAAAGGCCGTGGTGATCGTTTGAAAGAAACGCCAGACACATTCACTGGTTTGTTTTGGAGTGGCCAACAAGCCGTGGAAATGGGCTTGGCCGACAAAATTGGCACAGTCGATTATGTAGCCCGCGAAGTAGTGCGAGCACCTGAATTGATTGACTATACCAAACGCGACAATGTGGCTGAAAAATTAGCCAAACGCTTTGGCGCTGCTTTGGGTGAAGGTGCTGTGAAAGCGCTGAAGACGTTACCTGCGGTGCAATGAGGGTTTTGAATTAAGTTACGCCAACGGTAACTTACTCATTTCCCCAAGGCAACATCAATGTCACCAAACTCAGTTTCGCAAATTCGGGCTCAAATTCGTCAATGATTTTTTGCGGGTTGGGGCACAAGGTGCTGTCGCTGATGATGCCAAACTGCACGCCGCCACCGTAGCTCAATATCGACACACCCAAACCGACGCTGCCACTTTGCGGCACCCAAAACAAGGTTTGCTCCAGTGTTGAACCACACATTTGTAATTTTTGAGCAGGACCAGGCACATTGGTCATCACCGCAGTGGTTTTTTTAGAAAACATGTTCAGCACAGCTTCTTGGGCAGATTTCACCAATGTGCCAGCAACTGCCAATGTTGCAAACGCCAACAAAGGTTGCATACTGCCCTTTAATAATTTCATACGGCGACGCACTTCGTAAACTCTCTCAATCGGGTTATCAAGGCCTATGGGCAAAACCACTGGCGCGAGACCAAAATGGTTGCCTAGTTTGTAGGCTTCCTCTATTGGTCGTAAGTTCACCGGCACCATGGCCCGAATGTCCTTGCCTTTCACTTCGTCGCCAAAATCACTCAAATAAGCACTGATTGCACCCGCAACACAGCTCAATAACACATCGTTAATTGAACAGTTCAGAGCCTTACCGACGGCTTTGACTTCGACCAACGGTATGGGTTGGCACCATGCCACTTTTTTGGTTTGGCCTGGTTGCCCTTTCAGCCTTGTTGGCGAATCGTCTTGCATCAACAAAAGCCCAGCCGCATCACCAGCCAACTTGTAGGCTAAATTTGCGAGGTGCGCCGTCGTTGCCAAGCCTTGTTCCATGCCATGTTTTGGGTCGCCCAAAAGGTCAAACGAACCTGCAACGCCATCACCGGTTTTATCCAATGCCGTGATGGCCATTTGCGTCAAAGGCCTGATCAAGGTGTTATTCACCCAGTCTTCTGCGCCATCTAAACCACTGCGTTTCTCAACCTTGGCTTTTCTCAATATCGGTAACTTGCCACCGTCCATCATGGACATGCATACAGAAATTAAAGCGATGCCATCAGCAATGCAATGGTGTATGCGCATGATCAAACAACTCCCACCATCGTAGTTTTCAACCAAATGAAATTGCCACAGCGGACGCTTGCGATTCAATGGCACCATGGCCAATTCTGCAATGCGGTCTTGCAACGCGGTTTGATGTTGTCCTTTGGCATGTTTGGGTAGTTTTTCAATCACCACATGCTGGCTCAAATCAAAACGGTCATCGTCCACCCAAGTCGCGCCCGCAGTGTCTTCTACAACGCGCTGTTTGAAGCGTCTAAATTGAAGCAAACTGTTTTCAATACGTTCACATAAATTCGCATGCGATATGCCAGGCTTGAGCATCCACACACCTACAATCATCATCAGATTGCTGCTGGAGTCCATGCGCAGCCAAGCGGTGTCGACGCGGCTCATGCGTTCACCACTCAAACCCAAAGTACCCTTCACTGCACGCGCAATGTCTTTCTGCACTTTTTGTGCTGCGTGTTGTGCTGTTTCAGCCAGGTTGGCACTCAAACTGGATGGCCCATTTGTGTGATTTATTTGATTTAACGATGAGGATTTTGAAATCCGAGTAACCATATTGACTCCCTGATTGCGCTCTCTGGTCGCACACTGGTGATAACACTCTATTCTCTGTCGTATTCTAAGTTTAAGATACTTGGCATTAACCCGAATGCAAATTCACAATACCGCAACAGCAGTTTATCTAAACAAATGAAAGCAGCATTTTGATTTCTACATTTTCATGGGCTATTCTCGTCAGTGCGTGCATCACCATTGCGCTGACATTTAACTTGAACAAAGGCCAAACTTCTCATCAAACTGGGTATTACCTGTTCAAACCAATGACCAGTTTCTTAATTCTGACTTTGGCATACCTCATCATGCCAGAGGGTACGGCTAAAAATTGGATGTTATTGGCATTGGTGTTTTGTTTAATTGGTGACATCGCCTTGATGTTTGAAGGTGACACGCCATTTATTGCAGGCTTACTCGCATTCCTCATTGGACACGCGTTATTTATCGCCGTATTTTTAGAATGGCAGCCCGTTTGGACATTACCTGCGTGGTGGCCCATCATGGCCATTTATGCCCTTGTGATGCTGGTTTGGTTATTGCCCCGAACCGGTAAATTAGCACCTGCGGTTTTTGTTTACATGGCGGTTATTTTTACGATGGCGTTTGCTGCTGCCAATGTATCTCCCACCTTAGGTTGGCAAGGCAAACCTTTGCTGATGTTGGGGGCACTGCTCTTTGTGCTGTCGGATTCCATCTTGGCCATCGACCGCTTCATCAAGCCCTTGCCTCTTGGGCATGCTTTGACTTTGGCGACTTATTACAGTGCACTATGGTGTATTGTGGTAGGTGGAGCTGCTTAATTTTGTCACCTTAATTGCTTTTATACTGTCACCTACCACAACCCTCTTTTAATCCAACTTTTTCTCTAACCAAGGAGTTTTTATGTCAGCCCTGCAAACCAAATTCGAAGCCGCTGTGGCCAATTCCAAAAACCTGAGCGAGCGCCCAGATAACGCCACCTTGCTAAAGATTTACGCGCTCTACAAACAAGCCAGTGTGGGTGACAACGCAGAAAAGAAACCAGGCTTTACCGACATGGTCGGTCGCGCCAAATGGGAAGCTTGGGACAAACTCAAAGGCACTGCCAGCGACGCCGCCAAGCAGCAATACATTGATTTGATTGAAGAGCTGAGTTAAGTTATTTTTTTGCGCTAACTTTTTTTGCCGCTGGCTGCTTGGCGGCATCTTTGGCGCCATGTTTGGCACTTTCTTTGGCCAGCATGGCGTCCAGTTTTTTGGTGATTTCGGCTTCAATTTTGTCCTTGAATGCACCCACCAAAAATCCCAATTTGGCTTTTAATTCAAAGTCGTCTTTGGTAACGGTCAAGGTTCCGTTGACGCCTGAACGGGAGAAGCTCACACAATCGTGCGTTTTGCCTTCGTCGTAGTTGCAACTCATTTCATGTTTGTTCTCGGCATCTTCTGCCCATGCAAACGCAATTTTGCGTGCTTGCTCCAAACCCAAAGCATGCTTGCGGTGTATGTGAATATCGGCCATGGTTGCTCCTTTTGATTTACGTAAATGCTCGCCGTGCTATCACTGCATTGGCCAAAGTTTGCAAAACAGGTGCTGTTTGAGCCATGCTGATACAAGCATCGGTTAACGATACACCATACTTCAGTGCTTGACCTGGCTTGATGTCTTGCCTGCCTTCTTCCAAATGGCTTTCAATCATGATCCCGGTGATGCGCTTATCACCCGCTGCTATTTGTTGTGCAACGTCAGCGGCCACATCAATTTGACGCTGGTGTTGTTTGCTGCTGTTGGCATGGCTCACATCAATCATCACTTGCTCGCGCAAACCTGCTGTTTTGAGTATGGCGCACGCGGCATCCACATCGTCTTTGCTGTAGTTGGTGTATTTGCCACCGCGCAGAATCACATGGCAATCATCATTGCCACGGGTTTCAAAAATGGCAGCCTGCCCCATTTTGGTCATACCCATAAATGCATGCGGTGCTTGCGCAGCTTGAATAGCATCGCACGCAACCTTCACGCCACCGTCCGTTCCATTTTTAAAACCAACTGGGCAAGATAAACCGCTGGCCAGTTGACGGTGGCTTTGACTTTCGGTGGTGCGTGCGCCGATGGCTCCCCAGCTGACCAAGTCGCTGATAAATTGCGGACTGAGTAAATCTAAAAATTCAGTCCCAACTGGCAATTCAATCTCCAAGATATCCAGCAACAAACTGCGCGCCATTTCTAAGCCTTGGTTAATGGCAAAGCTGCCGTCCAAGTGCGGGTCATTGATATAACCTTTCCAACCCACGGTGGTACGTGGCTTTTCAAAATACACACGCATCACAATCAATAAGTCTGCCGCATGTAGCGCTGCTAGCTCTTTCAGTTGCCACGCATACGCCATGGCTTGTTCATGGTCGTGTATTGAGCAGGGCCCGACCACCACAATCAAGCGGTCATCTTGTCCATGCAACACGCGCGAAATAGCAGCACGGCTTTGTGCCACCAATGCCTGTGCCGATAGTGGTGCTGGGAATCGCTCTTCTAACAAAGCGGGTGTGATCAAGGGGCGTACCGCGCCTATGCGGGTGTCGTCAATGCGGGTTTTATCGTGTGTGCTGGGTTTTGTTTTCATTGCCATTGATTTTAGCCGCGCATCGCCAGCAAAATATCAATCAAGAATTTTGCGCGACATTCATTAATGCCTTTAGTCTTTGCTCTTTGCTCAATTTGGCCAAATCATTCACTGCCGCATAAAACTTCAACCAATCACCATTGCTTTTTTCAAACAATGCCTCGAATGCGGGCACGAAATCATCGTAAGCCGCCAATGCACCAAAAGAGGCGTTGTTGGCATTTTTGACCCAATTGTCATAGCCTGCGTAACCACCCCAGCTGGATTTGAGTGCTTCGTAGTGCGCTCTGAATTCACGGTAAATTTCGTCTTTTGCTATATTATTAATAGCACTATAGGCAATATTTACGCCGGCTACAGGCTTATTTATCATATAAATTTGCTTTAACTGCAGACGCGTGGCACGTGTCAAGGCACGAAACTGCTGTCTGCGTTGGTCAAATATAGCGTAGTCAAAATTTGCGGCTTCAGACCCATGACGCAAGAGCCAGCGCGCGCTGCCCAAGCGCTCGACCGCAGTGGCAAAGGATTCATTGAATGCGGTGTCGTCTGGCACATAGACCACTTGGTGCGCCAGCTCATGAAAAACCAATCGCGCCAATTCGCCTTCTGGATAGCCCACAAAGGTGTTGAGCAAAGGGTCGCCGCCTGCCCAATTGCTCCAACCTAATGTTGAATAGGCTGGCACGCCTTGCACAGCCACTTCCCAGCCTTGCTGTTTCAAAACATCTGCTTCGGCTTGTGCCTCGCTTTGTGAGAAATAGCCTTTGTAGCTGACACAACCGGCGACGGGGAAACACCAGGTTTTGAGTTTGAGTGAAGAGGCTGGTGCCGCCACTACATTCCACACCACCGCCTTGCGTTTCAGGTCTGCATAACTTTTGTAGCTGGGGTTATCAGGTAATTTGAGTTCAGTCACCGCAAACTGGCGAATTTTTTGTGTCAATGCCAATTTGGCTTTGAGTTGTTCGGGTGTTTGTGGGTCGGCCAACCAATCATCAACGGGTTTGGCTGCCTGCATCAATGCCAGATGGCCATTGACCGATTGCCAGTAATAACTCAAGTCCGCGCAAGCTGACAAGCTCAGTGCAAGAACAACACCAATCGCACGGTGTCCGTTTAGGATGCTGCGCACCGCTTCACTTCCACCAAACAATCGTAAAACACAGGGCCTTGGCCTATGTCGGTGAGCAATTGGCTGGTGACTTCGTTCACGTTGGTGTGGTTCAAGCCTAATTTGCGCCACCATACGCCCAAGCCGTTGACCACGCCAGGTCGGGCGCGGTTTGAAATGACGGCTTTGCTTTGGTAGTGCCCACGCGCGTTGAAAACATCGACCACATCACCGCTTTGAATACCGCGGGCAAGGGCATCGGTTTCATGAATCTCAACAATCGGTTCGCCTTCGATGTCACGCAAACTTTTAACGTTGACGAAACTGGAATTTAAAAAATTGCGCGCGGGTGGCGAGATCATCGCTAAGGGGTATTGCTTGGATGAACCCAAAACTTCGTGATTCGGTACATGGTCTGGCAATCCGTCCATGCCTTGTTGCACCAAGCGCTCACTCACAAATTCGCATTTGCCCGATGGGCTGGGGAAATTGCCATGTGCAAACGGCGCATCGGCAATCGGCATGGTGACAAAACCTTTGTCCAACAATTCATCAAAATTGATTGTGTCACCAAATGCTTGCCGGCACAGGGTTTCATCATCGTCGTCAAAACAAGCATCCTCAAAACCCATGCGCTTGGCCAGCTCTCTGAAAATTTGCGTGTTGTGTTTGCTTTGTCCCACTGGCGCAATGGCGGGCCGATTCAGCAACACATCGGTATGACCATACGAGCGGTGAATATCCCAATGTTCCATTTGCGTGGTCGCGGGCAATATGTAATCCGCATAGTCAGCGGTATCGGTTTGAAAATGCTCCAGCACCACGGTGAACAAATCTTCACGCGCGAAGCCTTTGACCACCTGTGTTGAATTGGGCGCAATGGCAACGGGGTTGCTGTTGTAAACCAAGAGCGCTTCAATTTTGGGACCGAAATCGGTGGAAGCCTCACGCAACAAATCATCACCGATGGTCGCCATGTTGATGGTTCGTGTGGGTTTGCCTTTGGCCAAATCTGGGCGTTCGAGTACGGCCTTTTGAATGCCATATGAACCCGAACTGGACAACAACATGCCACCGCCTGCATGTCGCCAAGCACCAATCAAAGCTGGCAAACAAGCCACAGCACGCACCGCATTTCCACCGCCTTTGACACGCTGCACGCCATAGTTCAAGCGAATGGCCGCAGGTGTGTTGTTCACAAAACTTTGACCATAATCAAATGCCAAAGATTTAATTTGCGCCACCGAAATTCCACAAACCTCTGCCGCGCGTTCGGGTGACCACTGCAAGGCACGAGCTTTCAGAGCATCCCAACCCAAGGTGTATTGCTGAATGTAATCGTGGTCTAACCAATCGTTCACAATCAATTCATGCATCACCGCCAAGGCCAATGCAGCATCAGTACCGGGCAAGAGCGCAATATGCTCATGGCATTTATCCGCAGTTTCGGTTTTGCGCGGGTCAATGCAAATCAACTTCGCGCCGTTGCGCTTGGCAATTTGCGCATAGCGCCAAAAATGCAAATTGCTGCCAATCGAATTGCTGCCCCAAATGATGATGAGCTTGGCTTGTGCGTAATGTTCTACCTTCATGCCCACCTTAGCGCCCAAGGTGTATTCCATGGCTTTACCGCCTGCTTCGGCGCAGATTGAACGATGCAGATGTGAACCACCCAAGCGATTTAAAAACCGCGCCGCCATACCCTCGCCTTGCACCAATCCCATGGTGCCCGCATAGCTGTAGGGAACAATCGCCAATGGGTTGCGTGCCGAGATGGCTTTCAATCGCGCAGCAATGTCATTCAAAGCATCGTCCCAAGAAACCGCTTCAAACCGCCCTTCCCCCTTTTTGCCCACACGCTTCAGAGGTGTCAAAATCCGCTCAGGGTGGTAAGTGCGCTCTGTATAGCGCGACACCTTGGTACACAGCACACCATCGGTTTGCGGATGATCCGGGTTGCCCTGAACTTTAATCGCCACACCGTTTTCAACTGTGGTGAGCAAGGCACAAGTGTCTGGACAGTCGTGCGGACAAGCGCCGCGAATGAGATGCGTGGTCATGCAACTATTTTAGTGCGCAATGACAATTCACACCTCAACTCTCAAATGTTATGTTCGCAAAGCCGCTTTCAAAGATGCACCAATCTCAGGCTTGCCCGCAAAGGGGTCAGTTGGGTTGCGCAGCATGACCACGTCTTCCATGCGTGTTTGCACGCTGGCCAAAGCTTTGGGGTGGCTGTAGATGTAAAACTGGTCTGCAGCGATGGCGTCAAACACTTTTTGCGCCACTTCAGCCGCGCTGATTTTGCCTGAGCTGACCGCTTTGTCGCTCATGGCTTGGCCGATGAGCTGGCTTTTGGTTGGCTTACCGTTGCTTTCATGCATGCTACTTGGTTTGTTGCGATGGCTTTGCGAAATGCCGGTTGGTACAAAGAATGGACAGAGTACCGATGCACTGATTTGATCGGTAACCAAACGCAAATCTTGGTACAGCGTTTCAGTCAAACTCACCACCGCGTGTTTGCTCACGTTGTACACGCCCATATTGGGTGCGTTCAGCAAACCTGCCATGCTGGCAGTGTTGACGATGTGGCCTTGGTAGGTGGGGTCTTTTTTGGCGGCATCCAGCATCATGGGCGTGAACAGACGCACGCCGTGCACCACACCCATGAGGTTAACGCCCAAAACCCAATCCCAATCTTTGGCAGATGTTTCCCAAATCAAGCCACCTGCACCCACGCCTGCGTTATTGAAAACAAAATGCGGTGCGCCCAAAGTTTGAAATACTTTGTTCGCCATGGCTTCGACTTCATCGACTTTAGAAATGTCCAATCTAAATGACAGCACCTGCCCGCCATTGGTTGCCGCAGTGGCTGAAATTTCGTTACTGGCTTTGTCCAGCGCGTCTTGTTGTACGTCCACCATGACCACATTCATGCCCAAGTTAGCTGCGATGCGTGCGCACTCCAGTCCGAAACCAGAACCTGCGCCGGTCAGAACCGCCGTTTTGCCTTTGAAATTTGAAATCATGCATCCACCTTTTTCAAAATAAACCCAATACGCGGGAAATGCACAAACACTTCACCCGTGCGCGCATCCTCGCGGCGCAAGGTGTAGCGGGTGCGCGTGGCGGCTACCAGTTCGCCAACTGTGGGCTCTGGGCCAAAGCTATCCGCGGTGATGATGACTTGGCTACCTAGCGCAATACCGTGCTCATCTTGGAACGCGTTATTAACGCCAAATAGGCTGCTATCCGGCACAGATTCTTCGCAAAGCGCTATGGATTCAGTAGCATTTGACTTACTGACCTGTCCATGCCCAAACGCTGCCATGCGGTCCATCCAAGCCAAGATATTCGGTGTGGCATCAAGCACACTGGCCAAAGGCGGCACGATGTTTCGCGTGAACCACAGCGGGTGATAGACCGCAAAATCCGCCACGCTGGGTGCTCTGCCGAGCAAAAATTTTTGCCCATCTAGCATGTTAGAAATGCGGCGCAGATAGCTTTTGTAGCTGGCTGCTGCATCTGCAAAATGCATACGTGGTGCGCCGCCTCGCATGGCCTGACGATCAGCCACGAAGGCTTTGAGATTTTCTGGCGGCTGATCTTTGAAAACATGCGCAGCCCCTGCGGGCTGAAAGTTAAATGCCATGGCGACCGGAAACAATTGCTGATCTGCCCACTGCGCCACCGTGCGCGCCAAGCCATTCTGACCTTGTGGGTAGAGCGTTTTTTCTGGACTCAGATGCTCTAGCACATCGCAAATCAGCATGGTGTCGCACACGACTTGATTGCCGATTTGCAAAACAGGAATGCGCCTGTAGCCACCCGTCAAGGACTGCAAATCGGGCTTGGGCATGATCATCGGCTGATAGACCGATTTCCAAGCCAAATTCTTATAGCCCATGATCGCGCGGATTTTCTCCGCAAACGGTGAAGTGGTGTAGTGGTGCAGGATGATGTCTGGCATAAGAATCCGTTGTAACAATTCTCAGTTCAATTTCACCAATTGCTTGCCAAAGTTTTTACCTGATAACAAACCAATGAAAGCTTCAGGCGCAGCTGCAATGCCTTGTGCCACCGATTCTTTGAATTTCAATTTGCCCATTGCCACCATGGTGCCCAATTCTTTCAATGCTTCTGGCCACACTTCCATGTGCTCTGAAACAATGAAGCCGCGCAATGTGATGCGATTCACCAACAACAATTGGGGTTGTGTGATGGGTACTGGCGCACCGTTGTAGCCGGCAATCATGCCGCACAAAGCAATGCGGCCAAAGGCGTTCATGCGGCTCAACACCACATCCAAAATCACACCACCAACGTTTTCAAAGTAGCCGTCAATGCCATCAGGTGTCACATCTTTCAAGGCTTTGTAGAGTGATTTGCTGTCGGGATGGGCTTTGTAATCAATACAGGCATCAAAGCCCAATTCATCCACTACATATTTGCATTTATCCGCACCGCCTGCAAAACCAATCACCCGGCAACCTTTGGCTTTAGCCAACTGACCAACCACACTTCCCACCGCACCGCTGGCTGCGCTGACAGCAATGGTTTGACCAGCTTTAGGCTCACAAATTTTCATCAAACCGTACCATGCTGTAACGCCTGGCATGCCCACAGAACCCAGGTACGCTGACAATGGAATATATTGTGTCTCTACTTTGCGCAGCATGCCCGGTGCGTTACCGTCAACCACGCTATATTGTTGCCATCCACCCATGCCAACCACTTTGTCGCCTACGGCGAATTTGGGGTTTTTACTTTCGGCGATTTCACCCACTGTGCCACCACCCATTACTTCACCTAAAGCTTGCGCTGCGGTGTAGCTTTTGCTGTCGTTCATGCGACCACGCATATAAGGGTCAAGGCTCAGGTAATGGTGTTTAACCAAGACTTCGCCATCTTTCAATGCGGGTGTCTCACTGCTGACCAGTTTAAAGTTGCTGACTGTGGCCTCTTCTTTAGGGCGATTGTCTAAAAGGATTTGCTGATTGATAGGCATAGTGTTCTCACAAAAAGTTAAATTGAATTTATCCGCCAGTCACGACTGACACGCCGCCATCCACAGCCATCCATTGGCCTGTGATGTGTTTGCCAGCATCGGATGCATATAAAAGGGTGATGCCTTTCAAATCCTCATCGTCACCGAGACGTTGCAAAGGTGCACCACCAATGAGTTTGTCCTCACCCAATTTCTCTAAGATGCCGACTGTCATTTTGCTGGGGAAAAATCCAGGACAAATGGCGTTGACCGTGATGTTATGTGGGCCCCACTCTGCTCCCAACGTGCGCGTAAAATTTACCACCGCACCTTTGGATGTGTTGTAGGCAATGGTGTGCATACCCAAGGGGTTACCGTTCAAACCTGCAATGGATGCGATGTTGATGATGCGACCAGCCTTGTTTGGAATCATGCTGCGTTTGGCAATGTGCTGGCTCAAAATAAAGTAGCCACGAATATTGAGGTTCATGACCTTATCCCATGCTTCTACTGGGTGATCTTCCGCCGCTGCACCCCAAGCCGCACCTGCATTGTTCACCAAGATGTCGACACGACCCATGCGTTTAATGGCCTCGTCGGCCAAAGCACGAATGTCAGCTTCTTTGCTGCAATCAGCTGCAATGTAGTCAGCATCAATACCAGCACCTTTTAATTCGGCGACGGCTTGTACCAAATCATCTGCCTTGCGCGAGCTGACAATGATTTTGGCACCGGCTTCACCCAGCGCATGCGCCATTTGCAAACCCAAACCTCGCGAGCCACCAGTGACCAATGCGGTTTTGCCTTTGAGATCAAATAATTGTTGTACGGTACGGGACATTTTTTCTCCTTGTATTATTTGAAATTAATAATCTTCTTCACGCATCTGCGCGCAAGTCATATCGCGCTCTTGCACCACCTTCAGCCATGCGCCTATCTTTGGCAACTCATAATGATAAAAATAGGCTGTAGACGGCGTATTTATTGCCTTTATTGCTATATTATTTGTAGCGATATCCAACCATATCCATGCCAATACTACGTGCCCAAATGCTTGCATATAGGGTACCGCGTTAGCCAATGCTTCTTGTGGGTTGCCATTGGCCCAGGCTGCTTGTGTGGCCTTCTGTACGGCATCAATCGCCTGATCCAATTCAATCGCAAAGGTTTTCAGCGAATCGTGTTGTGCTGCTTTCTTGCTGCTAGCCTGCATGCGTGCGCGCAACAATTGCCAAGCCTTGCCGCCTTCCATCAAAACTTTGCGCCCTAACAAATCAGCCGCTTGAATGCCATGTGTGCCTTCATGAATCATATTCAAGCGGTTATCGCGCCAATATTGCTCGACTGGGAAATCTCGGGTGTAACC
Organism: Candidatus Aalborgiella aggregata; assembly: GCA_016705065.1. Lineage (GTDB taxonomy): Bacteria > Pseudomonadota > Gammaproteobacteria > Burkholderiales > Burkholderiaceae_C > Aalborgiella > Aalborgiella aggregata. The sequence continues at coordinate 136,346 of JADIYY010000004.1, forward strand.
GTAACCACCATGAATTTGTATAGCCAAGCTGTTGGCTTCTAAACACCATTCGCTAGGCCAGCTTTTGGCGATCGGCATCAGTACTTCTAAAAGCAATCTGGCTTCTTCTGCACTAGCCACATCACCCGTCATTTCTTCATCCACCAAGCGGGCGCAATACAACTCCAATGCCAATGCGCCCTCGCAATACGATTTTTGCGCCAGCAGCATGCGTTTCACATCGGCATGTTCAATGATGCGCACTTGCGGCTGTGCGGCATCTTTACCGCCAGCGCCCAGCAATCGCCCTTGCGGACGATTTTGCGCATAGTCCAGCGATGCATAGTAGCCTGCCAAGCCCAACATGGTTGCGGCGGTACCGACACCAATGCGCGCTTTGTTCATCATGTGGAACATGCAGCGCAAGCCCTCTCCTGGCTTACCGACCAAATAGCCCACTGCGCCACTTTGGCCACCCGGTTTGAATTTGCCTTCACCAAAATTCAACAATGTATTGGTGGTGCCACGCCAGCCCAATTTGTGATTCAAACCTGCCAAGGCTACGTCGTTGCGTTCTCCTGTTAATTGCGCGTTCGTATCCACCATTTTTTTCGGAACGATGAACAATGAAATGCCGCGCGTGCCAGGAATCAATTTGCCTGTCTCATCTGGGATTTTTGCTAATACCAAATGAACGATATTCTCGGTCAACTCATGGTCACCTGATGAAATCCACATCTTGTTGCCTTTGAGGCGGTAGCGTGGACCCAATGCATCATTTTGCCAATCACCGAATGTGCTGATGGTATCGGTATCAATGTCGGGTGTGGCGCGCGTGGTGATATCGGAAAGGCTTGAGCCTGCTTGCGGTTCGCTCAAACACATGGTGCCGGCCCAACGGCCAGAAAATTCGTTATTGGCAAAGACTTCTTTTTGTTTATCTGTGCCATGCACCAAGAGCAAGCCGGCATTGCCAGCTGTCAACATGTGTGAACCAATACTGACTGAGGCGCAAGCAAAAAATGCATTGGCTGCCGCTTCAACTACATACGGTAATTGCATGCCGTTCAAAGCATAGTCCTGCGCAGCGCTCAACATGCCCGATTCAACGTACGCAGCATGTGCGTCGTGTGTGGCCTGTGGCAAGATGACTTTTTCGCCGTCGAAATGCGGCTCTTGCGTATCGACAATGCGATTAAACGGTGCGTACTTTTCACGTGCAATGCGTTCGCACGTATCCAGCACCGCATCAAATGTTTCACGCGAGTGGTCGCTGAACCGCTCGCGTTGATTCAATGTTTCAACCCCTAGCCAGTGATACAATAAATGATCAATGGTCTGTCTGAGTCGCATCTTGAAGCGCTCTGATTACAAAACTTCAAATACCCCAGCCGCACCCATGCCACCGCCAATGCACATGGTGATGCAGACACGTTTAGCGCCACGGCGTTTGCCCTCAATCAAAGCATGTCCTGTCAACCGTTGGCCGCTCATGCCGTAAGGATGACCAATGGCGATAGCGCCACCATTCACATTCAAACGATCAAGCGGAATGCCCAATTTGTCAGCTGAGTACAAAACCTGCACAGCGAACGCTTCGTTCAGCTCCCACAGGTCAATGTCTTGCACGGTGAGGCCCAAGCGCTTCAACACTTTGGGTACAGCAAAGACAGGACCAATGCCCATCTCGTCTGGATCGCAGCCAGCGACCGCAAAACCGAGGAATCGGCCCAATGGCTTCATGCCACGCTTTTCAGCGAGCTTTTCATCCATGACCACACAAGCACCTGCGCCGTCGGAAAACTGGCTGGCGTTGCCTGCTGTGATGACACCACCAGGTAAAACTGTGCGAATGTCTTTGATGCTTTCGTAAGTCGTGCCAGCACGCATGCCTTCATCCACGCTCACGGTCACTTCCTTGGTCATCAAACCCATCACCTTATCGGCCACGCCCATCTTCACAGTGATGGGTGCAATTTCGTCATTGAAAAGCCCTTTTTCATGGGCTGCACAGGCCTTTTGTTGACTGGCTGCGCCCCATTGATCCATGCGTTCTTTGGGAAAGTTGTAGCGTTTGGCCACGTTTTCTGCGGTTTGCATCATGTTCCAGTAAATCGTGGGTTTGTTTTTCACGAGCCAAGGATCTTGAAACATGTGCATGTTCATTTCCTGTTGCACACAAGAAATGCTTTCTACGCCACCTGCGACAAAAATGTCACCTTCACCCGCAATGATGCGCTGTGCCGCCATTGCGATGGTTTGCAAGCCGGATGAACAAAAGCGGTTCACTGTCACAGCCGACACGCTGTCTGGCAATCCTGCACGCAAGGCTGCCTGACGCGCAATGTTCCAGCCTGTGGCCCCTTCAGGGTTGGCACAGCCCAAGATCACGTCTTCGACTTCACCGGCTTCAATGCCGGCACGCTTGACGGCGTGTTCAATGGCGTGACCGCCCAAAGTTGCGCCATGCGTCATATTGAATGCACCTTTCCAACTCTTGGCCAAAGGTGTGCGTGCGGTTGAGACAATTACTGCTGATGTCATGATCTTTTCCTTAATGTACGGTTGTTACTTGCGGTACTTAGTTGAATGTTTTACCTTCAGCCACCAATTTGGCCAACAAGGGTGCGGGTTCCCAAAATGCGGCATCGTCCAATGGATTTTGAGCGAATCGTTTCATGCTTTGCACCACATTGAACAAGCCCACTTCATCAGCGTAATTCATGGGTCCACCACGGTAGGGAGGGAATCCATAGCCCATGATGTAGACCATATCGATATCGCTGGCTTTGTTGGCAATGCCTTCTTGCAAAATATGGGCTGCTTCGTTCACCAAAGAGTAAACTAGGCGTTGCACAATTTCTTCATTTGAAATTTTGCGTGGTGTGATACCCAAAGATTGACGATGTGCTTCGACCATCGCTTCAACCTCCTTATTCGGTATCGCATCACGCTTGCCTGCTACATAGTCGTACCAGCCTGCGCCTGTTTTTTGTCCAAAACGACCTTTTTCACACAACAAATCAGCTGTTTTGCTGTATTTCATATTTGGCTTTTCAACATAACGGCGCTTGCGAATGGCCCAACCAATGTCGTTGCCTGCCAAATCGCCCATGCGGAATGGGCCCATGGCAAAACCGAAAGATTCAATGGCTTTATCCACTTGTGCTGGCGTACAGCCTTCATCTAACAGAAAGCCTGCTTGACGTCCATATTGTTCAATCATGCGGTTGCCGATAAAGCCATCACACACACCTGAAACAACAGCAGTCTTCTTGATTTTCTTGCCCAATGCCATCACGGTAGCCAAGACATCTTTGGCAGTTTTCTCACCGCGCACGACTTCCAAGAGCTTCATGACATTCGCTGGGCTGAAGAAATGCATGCCGATCACATCTTGTGGGCGTTTGGTGAAACTGGCGATTTTGTTCAAATCGAGTGTGGATGTGTTGCTGGCCAAAATTGCGCCGGCTTTCATCACGCCATCTAAGGATTTGAAGACGGCTTCTTTCACGCCCATTTCTTCAAATACGGCTTCAATGACCAAGTCCGCATCTTTCAAATCGGTGTATGCCAAAGTGGTGCTGAGCAAAGCCATGCGTTGCTCATACTTATCTTGTTTGAGCTTGCCTTTTTTAACTTGCGCTTCGTAATTTTTGCGGATGATGCCCAAGCCTTTGTCCAAAGCTTCTTGCTTCATCTCCAACATTTTGACGCGGATACCCGCATTCAAGAAATTCATGGCGATGCCACCACCCATGGTGCCTGCGCCAATGATGGCAACAGAATTTACCGCACGCAATGGTGTATCAGCTGGAACATCAGGTATTTTAGAAGCGGCACGGTCAGCCATGAACAAGTGGCGTAGCGATTTGCTTTCAGGCGTGAACATCAGGTTCTTAAAGATGGCCAATTCAGCGGCCATGCCCGCGTCAAATTTCATTTGTGTGGCATTGCGAACTGCTTCCACACACTTCATCGGTGCTGGGTAATTTTTGGCCATGCCTTTGACCATGTTGCCTGCAAAGCCAAAATAGGCATCACCCAGCGGGTGTTTGCAAGGCATGTTGCGTACCAAAGGCAATGGGCGTGTGTCGGCAACGGATTCTGCCAACGCGATCGCTTCGGCTTGCAAGCTGTCTACTGATGCTGACATTTTGTCAAATAACTTCTGGCCAGGCAATTGCGCCAGCATTTCACTCTTAACAGGTTCACCGCTCACAATCATGTTGAGCGCAGCTTCAACACCCAATACGCGCGGTAAACGCTGCGTGCCGCCAGCGCCTGGAATCAAGCCCAATTTCACTTCTGGCAATGCCACATTGCAACCAGGGGCAGCGATGCGGTAATGGCAACCCAATGCCAATTCCAACCCACCACCCATGGTGACTGTGTGAACGGCCGCCACGACTGGCTTGCTGGCGTTTTCGATTGCCAAAATGACACTCAATAAATTGGGCTCTTGAATGGCTTTAGGGCTACCAAATTCCTTGATGTCGGCGCCACCTGAAAACGCTTTGCCTGCGCCAGTGATAACAATGGCTTTGACAGACGCATCGGCTTGTGCCTTGGCCAAGCCATCGGTAATAGCCACCCGTGTTGAGAAACCCAAGCCGTTCACAGGCGGGTTGTCTAAGGTAATCACAGCAACCGTGCCGTGAACTTTGTAATGTGCCGTCATCGCGCTACTCCTAAGTTTGGAATGAAATCATAAAAAAGAACGGTCGTTCTTTTTTAGTCATTGTAGCGAGTTTTAACGGTTAACGCGATTTGTTAATTATTTTCTAAAAACCCCAAAGGCGGGGTAGCAGAGTAGACCCAACTGCTTAGTTGCAGCAACCAGCTTTGGTTTCAGGTACACCGATGGCTTTCAAGATTTTGCTCAATGGGCAAAAACCAGTGATGCCAGATTGAAACAAATTGACGCCAACAAAAGCAGTGAAAGCTAGTGCCCACTCGCTTACAAATATAGGACTTGCTTCAATTCCCAATGCCAATGAAAGCATCACGAAAAAGCCAGCGATGGTGAATGTGTAGCTGGTAACGGTCATGAAAAACTCCTGATTAAATTAAAAAACGATGAAAAATTAAACTAATTTGGATTGTGTTTTCTCCATGCGCTTACTGAAAAGCGCATAGTAGAGAACGGGAATCACCACCAATGTGAGCAAGGTAGACACCAAAATACCGAATATCAATGAAATAGCCAAACCATTGAAAATAGGGTCGTCCAAGATAAAGAATGCGCCAATCATGGCAGCCAAGCCTGTCAATGCAATCGGTTGTGCCCGCACAGCGGCAGACTGAACCACAGCATCTTTGAATGCCATACCTTGCGAAACTTGCAACTCTATAAAGTCAACCAACAATATAGAGTTGCGCACAATGATGCCTGCCAATGCGATCATGCCAATCATGGACGTGGCAGTGAACTGCGAACCCAACATAGCATGGCCAGGCATGACGCCAATGATTGTTAGCGGAATGGGTGCCATGATGACCAAGGGCGTTAAATAGCTGCGAAATTGCGCCACCACCAAAAGGTAAATCAACACCAATCCTACTGCATAGGCGGCACCCATATCGCGGAAAGTGTCGTAGGTGATTTGCAACTCACCATCCCATTTGATGGCATATTGTCGATAAGTTTCCGCAGGTTGTGTAATCCAGTACTCGCCCATTTCACCCGTACCAGGCAAGGCGGCTTTGGAAAGCTTGTCGCGAATAGCGAACAGGCCATACAAAGGTGAATCCAATTGTCCAGCCATGTCACCAAAAACGTAACTTACGCCTTTCAAATCTTTGGTGAATAGCGGTTTGTCAATCACACCACGCTCAATTTCCACCAATTCAGACATAGGAACCATTTGTCCATTAGCTGCCCGCAAAGGCATTGCCAGCAATGCATCCAATCCGGTTTGTGATTGCAGTGGTAATTGCAAACGCACCGGTACTGGGTACTTGGATTGACCGTCACGCAGATAGGTAGTATCAGCACCTGACAAAGCCATGGCTGCAGTTTGCGCAACACTGGCTATAGGTATGCCCAACGATTCCGCACGTTGGTGACGCACACGCAAATAAGCCCGTGGCGCGTTTTCTTTGATGGATGTGTCCACACCCACGATATCAGGCGTCTCATCAAACGCCTTCGATAGGCGCATGGCCAGTTCTTGGCGACCCGCTTCATCAGGTCCATACACTTCAGCTACCAATGGAGACATTACTGGCGGTCCTGGTGGGACTTCAACCACTTTAACTCGGGCATTGTGTTTGAGGCCGATTTTTTCTAACTCAGGACGTAAACGTTGGGCGATGGCATGGCTTTTTTCGCTACGCTGATGCTTATCTACCAACGCCACTTGTAGGTCACCCTGCTCAGCGTCTGATCGTAAATAATACTGCCTCACCAAGCCATTGAAAGTGATTGGTGATGCTGTTCCTGCATAAGCTTGTAGATTCAGTACTTCAGGTTGCTTTGCCAACAATGCGCCCAGTTCATGCAATGTGGAGGCTGTATTTTCCAACGGTGTGCCAGCTGGCATTTCCACCACCACTTGAAACTCACTCTTGTTATCAAACGGCAGCATCTTCAGCACCACCCATTGCACCAAAGTTAATCCCACAGACAAAAGCAGTGCAACCAGAATACCAGCCAGCAACAGCCAACGCTTGCGTGCACTATCTAAGAACGGCGTCAGCACACGTTTGAACAAGGTTTGCAACTTGGGTCCAAGACCTTTGGCATCCACTTCATGGCTTGCATGCGTACCCGTGGCATGCGAATGCTGTTTCATCATTTTCAAAGCCAACCAAGGTGTCACCGTAAACGCTATGGCCAAGGATATAGCCATACCCAAACTGGAATTGATTGGAATTGGACTCATATAAGGGCCCATTAAGCCTGTAACAAACGCCATGGGCAGCAAAGCAGCAATCACGGTCAAGGTCGCCAAGATTGTGGGGCCACCTACCTCATCGACAGCACGCGGAATGATGTCTTTAAGCGAATCGTTCGGAGTGAGCTGTTGATGCCTGTGTATGTTTTCAACCACCACAATTGCATCGTCCACCAAAATACCAATCGAAAAAATCAACGCAAAGAGTGATACGCGGTTTAAGGTAAATCCCCAAGCCCATGATGCAAACAAGGTAGCCATCAATGTCAATATCACTGCGGCACCCACGATGACGGCTTCGCGTCGACCCAAAGCAAGACCTACTAACAAAATAACTGAGCCCGTGGCAAAAGCTAATTTTTGAATCAGCTTGTTGGCTTTTTCAGCAGCTGTTTCACCATAGTCACGGGTAATGGTGGCTTCAATGTTACTGGGTATCACCGTGTTATTTAGTGACTTAATGCGCTCACTAACTGCTCGAGAGACATCGACCGCGTTTTGTCCCGGCTTTTTGGTCACACTGATGGTCACTGCTGGGTTCACGCTACCAGCCTGCAAAGCATCAACTTTATTTGCGCCTTCGGGAGAGACATCTTTAGAATTAGTCACCATCGCACTGCCAGGTGTGAACCAAACATAACGTTGAGCAAGTTGCGCACCCGTTTCAATGCGTGCAACTTCACGTAAAAATACGGGCAAGCCTTTGTTCACACCAACAACAATGTCGCCCACATCTTGTTCAGAGCGCAGAAATTCACCTGTCTCCACACTTAACATTTGCACGACCTTGCTATGCGCATCAACAACCGTACCAGATGGCATACCCACATTGGCCGATGCCAAAGATTGCTTGAGAGAAAGTACATCAACACCGCGCTCACGCATGCGCACCGGATCTAGCCAAACATGCACGGCACGACCTGGGCCGCCAATGGTTTGAACTTCGCGAGTACCAGGTACAGACTTCAATTCAGACTCAACCGCATGGGCCACACGTTCTAGTTCATACGCTGGCAAGGTTTCCTTGCCCCACAACGTCACCGCTAAAACGGGTACATCGTCAATGCCTTTGGGTTTCACAATGGGCGCTAATGTGCCCAAATCACGGGGTAACCAATCTTGGTTGGCATTGAGCACATCGTAAAGACGAACCAAAGCCTCGGTACGCGGCACACCTACTTTGAACTGCACAGTGACAACCGCAACGCCTGGACGCGCAACGGAATATGTGTGTTCAATACCGGCAATTTGACTGAGCAACTGCTCGGCAGGCCGTGCCACCATGTTTTGCACATCGGCACTGGATGCACCTGGGAATGGTATCAACACATTCGCCATAGTTACATTGATTTGCGGCTCTTCTTCACGTGGCGTGACCAAGACAGCAAACAAACCCAGCAACAAAGCCACCAATGCCAACAAGGGCGTCAGCGGATTCGATTGAAATGCGGCTGCAATGCGGCCTGATATGCCCATTTTTTCAGTATTGATGTTCATTGGAGGCTCACTTTGCAGCAGGAGCGACTACTGATGCAGCGGCTGGCTTGGAGTTTTGAATGATGGGTTTGGCACCTTTCAGACCAGCTTTAACTGGGTCAAGTGCAACCAAATCGTTTTCATCCAAACCAGCCAATACCTCTACGCCCGATTCACCTTGATCTGCGCCCAATCTCACGGCTTTAAGAGCGAAGGCATCACCGGATACGACATACAAGGCCGTTAATTCACCACGACGCAACACAGCGGTACTGGGTACAACCATACGGTTTGCCTGTTTGTTGGTATTTGCATTTGTGCTGGTGCTGTTTGCGACAGTAAAACGCACGCGCACCTGCTGACCTGGCAACAGGGTTTTGGCGGCTTCAGTTGGCAACTCTAAGCGCCACTCAACGGTCTGAGAAACCGCATCTGCGGTTGGCACACTGCTGCGCGAAACGGGCCGAATCCACTGGGCTGGGCTGTTGCTGCCATCTGCTGTTGGCAAGCTGGGCATTTTGACTTCAATAGCGCCTGCGTTAGCGGCTGCTGTGGCCGTGCTTGCACGCGACATGGGAACTTGCACTACCGCACGTAATGGCAGCGGTGCATAAAGAGTTAAGAGGGGTTTACCTGGTACAGCCAAATCGCCAGCTTCGGCATGTGTTTGCAATACCCAGCCGTCATACGGGGCTGTCACGCGAGTGAAGCCTTGCGCCAAAGCAGATTGTTTGGCGCCCGCGTTGGCCTGGTCTTTGGCAGCTGTCGCAGATTTAAACTGCGACTCTGCGGTATCCAATGCAGCTTTGCTGACAAAGCCTTTGGCTTGCAGCTCTTTGGTGCGATTAAAGTTGGCTAGCGCATTGCTTAATTCAGCTTGTGCTTGTGCCATTTGCGCTTGACTGCGTTGCACACCGGTTTGCGATTCACGATCGTCAACGGTTGCCAGAACTTGTCCTGCTTTCACTTTATCGCCGGCTTTGACAGTTAAAGTTGCAATGCGTCCTGAAGCCTGCGATGAAATGGTGCTTTGCTTCACAGGCTGAATCACGCCATCCAGTTCAAAACCTACACCTACAGATTTCATTTGCGCAGATACGACAGGAACTTGCACCGCTGTTTGTGCCCAAACGATAGACGTCAGCAAACCGCCAACCAAAACCGAAGCGATTTGCAAAGATTGGCGACGATTCAATTGCGACAATTGAGATACATACATTGCGTTCATAAAGACACCTTAAAAATATACTATAGGGAGTATACCATGGCGCCTGAATTAGCGCAAGCCAGACCAATTTCCCGTTTTTTTGTGCGGGAATCAACCTCAATCTGAGGCGTACGAAACTAAGTTCTAGAAATTTATTATTTCTATTTGGTTTTAGAGGACCGTTCAGCCTCATCCATTTTACGGACTACCATTTTGTACATGTACCACATCATGCCAAGCATGAAAACAATCACAGCCAAACTCATCAAACCGTAGTCGGTAGAAATCAAATCATTCAACATTTTCATTTTTAGCTCCTTTATTCATGAAGCTACTATCGTGCTAATAAAGAAGCCAGACTATGACCTAAATCAAGTTTTCAGCAGATTGGTTATGACTTAAATCAAAATGTCCATTAAAGCAAACTCATTTACCCCGCATGAACAAAGCATCCAGCTCTTTGATAGAGATTTGCCGCCAGGTTGGGCGTCCATGGTTGCATTGGTCTGATCGCTCCGTTGCTTCCATTTGCCGCAATAACGCGTTCATCTCATCTAGATTTAACTTCCGGTTGGCGCGTACTGCACCATGACAGGCCATAGTGGCCAATATCTCGTTTTGTGCACGCTGAATCACACTGGCTGCATCGTGTGTGGCCAATTCAGCTAACACGCTTCGTGCCAATTCAACGGCGTCACCTTGCGCCAAGGTGCTGGGCACGGCACGAACGGCCAAGGTTTTGGCTGAGAATGGACTGACATCCAAGCCCAATTGCAGCAAAGTATCTGTGCATTCTTGGGCCGTGTTGATCTCAAGAGGTGTTGCAGCAAAGGTATGGGGAATCAGCAAGGGTTGGCTGGACAATTTTGACTTGCCTTCGCTGGTCGCCACCTGTGTCCATTGCGCTTTCAGTCGTTCATAGACAATTCGTTCATGCGCGGCATGCATGTCCACGATCACCAAGCCTTGTGCGTTTTCTGCCAAGATGTAGATACCCTGCAATTGAGCAATGGCTCGCCCCAAGGGCCAGATCGATGCATCATGCCTTGAACCTGCATCTGTGGCCGATTCATTGTTTCCAAATGGCTTAAATTCAGCTTGGCTAAAGCCATGCCAATCCCTTGCGACATCAGATGCATGCAAAGTTTCTGATGCTAAAAGCTCTTGATTTGCTATGTATTTAATAGCAACATAGGCATTATCTACGACACCTACAGCCTGATTTATCATATATTTTTGCTGAAATACAGGCAAATCAGGATTCATATTCTGCAAAGTACCATTGGGCAGCAGCTTGGCGCCACTGGAGGAGCGTGGCGTGGCCAAGGACTTTTCAACCGCATGTCGAACAGCTTGATGGACTTCGCGACCATCTCTGAAACGCACCTCTATTTTGGTGGGATGCACATTCACATCCACACGCGATGGCAGCATTTCTATATACAGAACATACACCGGTTGCCTGTGACCGTGTAACACGTCCTCATAAGCACTGCGCGCAGCGTGCGTCACCACTTTATCCCGCACATAGCGTTGGTTGATATAACAAAATTGCTGATCGGCACGGCTGCGCGCAAAATCTGGCAACCCTGCCCGCCCTGTAACGCGGATATTGCCATGGGCAGTGGGGTATTCATAGGCCACTTGCACCGATTGCTGTATGAATTCATCACCAAAGACATCGCGCAGCCTTTGCTGCCTGGCAGCTTCAAGTGTATCGCCTACACATGCACGCCATTGCTCAAGCAACTTGCCATCGTGCCAAATCGCAAAGCCCACGTCGTCCCGAACCAAAGCATGCCGGCGCACAGCTTCAATGCAATGTGCCAATTCGGTTGCGTCTGTCTTTAAAAATTTACGTCGTGCAGGGGTGCTGTAAAACAATTCTTTGACCGCTACTGTCGTACCTTGCATCCGTGCGGCCAGCGACATTTCTCCTGTACCGCCGTTCAACACATGGGCTGTAGCATGGTTTGCTGTACGCGAAGTTAACTCACAATCGGCGATTGAATTGATGGCTGCCAATGCTTCGCCCCGAAAGCCCATGGTACCGACCGACTCCAAGTCTTCCAAACTGCTGATTTTGCTGGTAGCGTGCCTCTTCAAAGCGATGGCCAACTCTTCTTTGGCGATGCCAATACCATCATCTTCAACAGCGATTAAGCGCACACCACCTGCCGACAATCGCACCGTGATCTGCGTCGCACCCGCATCCAGCGCGTTATCAACCAGCTCACGCACCACGGACGCTGGCCGTTCAATCACCTCACCAGCCGCGATTTGGCTGATCAATTCATCTGGGAGTTCGCGTATGGGACGGCGTTGCATTGGAATAAGCTTGTTTGATACAGATACAGACTGATTTTAGTCATGCTCTTGTGTTGTAATTCAAGCATGGAACTAATAACTACATTCTTGGACTTTTTGTTGCATGTTGATAAGTATCTCGAAATTTTCGTGACCAACAATGGCACTTGGGTTTACGCCTTGTTGTTTGCGATCATTTTTGTAGAAACAGGCTTGGTGGTGATGCCGTTTTTGCCCGGCGATTCCCTGCTTTTTGTGGTGGGTGCCATGTGCGGCATTGGACTCATGAATTTGCCTTTGAGCATGGGATTATTGTGGCTGGCTGCCGTGTTGGGCAATCAATCCAACTACGCCATTGGGCGTTATTTTGGCCCCAAGGTGTTTCAGTGGGAGGATTCCAAATACTTCAATAAAAAAGCCTTCAACCAAGCGCATGATTTTTACGAAAAATACGGCGGTATCACCATTGTCGCGGCGCGGTTCATGCCTTTTCTGCGAACCTTTGCCCCTTTCGTTGCTGGGGTCGCACAAATGAACCGTGCCAAATTCACTTTTTACGACATCACAGGTGGTGCTTTGTGGGTGATTGGCATCATCACCATTGGTTACTTTTTTGGCAACATCCCATTTGTCAAAGCGCATTTGGACAAAATCATTTGGGCAATGATTTTGTTACCTGGCTTAATCGTCTTGTATGGTGCATTGAAGTCAAGGAGCAAATGAAATGGCCACTAAAGACGAAATCATTGACTTCATCAAAACCCAATTTCCGCAAGCCAAATGCACCATTGATGAGGTAGGCAATCGGTCCGCCACGGTACGCCACAAAATTGGTCATGCTGAACTCAGACCAGGCGGCACAGTGGCAGGACCAGTCATGATGTTTGTGGCCGATGTAGCCTTGTACATCGCCATACTGGGTGAAATTGGTATCGTGCCTTTGGCCGTGACCACCAGTTTAAATTTTAATTTCTTGCGCAAACCTTCTGCTGACAAAGACATCATCGGTGTTTGCAAGCTCATCAAATTAGGCCGCACACTTGCGATTGGCGAGGTTTCGATATATTCAGAAGGCAGCCCTGAAATGGTTGCGCATGCGGTTGGTACTTATGCCATACCGAAAACTTGATTCACACAAGTATCAATTCAGTTTCCCGTCACAATGAACGGTTACGCGCCAGAGGTGGGTTTTTAGAGAAATAGTGTGTGATGCCACGAATGATGGCATCAGGCAGTTGATTCTGGTATTCGTGACTGCGCAATTTTTCTTCTTCTTCAGGGTTACTGATAAAGGCTGATTCAATCAACACACTGGGTATATCGGGTGCTTTTAATACGGCAAAACTGGCCTGCTCCACATGGTGCTTGTGCAGTCTGCCCAATCCACCGATTTCTCTTAACACAGTAGACCCCAACTGCAAACTGTCTTTGATTTGCGCTGTTGTACTCATGTCAAACAGTACCTTTTGGACTTCAGCGTTTTTATTTTTAATATTGATACCACCCACCGCATCGGCCGCATTTTCTTTGTTGGCCAACCAGCGCGCACCCGCGCTGCTGGCCCCTTTTTCACTCAGCGCAAATACGCTGGCCCCAGAAGCTTGTGGAGTGGTGAAGGCGTCCGCATGTAAGCTGACAAACAAGTCCGCTTGCACTTTTTGCGCTTTTCTAACACGCTCGTGCAGCGGCACAAAAAAATCTGCGTCACGCGTCAAGTATGCACGCATGGGGTTACCGTTAACACTACTTGCATTGATGCGGTCTCGCAGCAACAAAGCCACCCGCAAAACGACATCTTTTTCACGTGTGCCTTGCGGCCCAATTGCACCGGGGTCTTCGCCACCATGCCCAGGGTCAAGTGCCACTATGATGAGCCGATCTGTCTTGGTAGGCCGACGAATTTTAGGTTCAGCAGGCGCTGCAAATGGACCATTTTCATTTGGCACATTTCCTTTGTGTGCATGTCGATTGTGCACGTCGCCAACCTGCCTATTTTTTTGTGCGATCCAATCACCAAGTGGGTCATTAGCGGATGAAATTGGAGCTGTTGGCGAGGGGTCGCTACTTGGTTTTGTTTGTGGCATGTTAAATTTACTGCCTTTGGATTCCGCCATGCGTTCGGCAATCAGTATTTCCAATGGATCCATGGCCACAGCCGGATAGAGATCAATCACCAATCGATGCGCATAGCCAGCAACCGGTTGCAAAGTAAACACCTGCGGCAATACGGCTTGCTTTAAATCCAAAACCAAGCGCACGATTGCTGGCGCTTCAACACTTGTACTGGTTTTAAATTGACCAATTCGCAATCCACCAATGTAGGGGTCATCCGCCTTGATTTTGGCAACCAATTCGCGTAGTGCCGGGCTCAGCTCTAAGCCTTCAATATCGACTGCCAAACGCGGTGGTTCTTTGATAAATGTTTGTTTGGTAATCAGTGCGACGTCACTTTCTATCGTGATACGCGTGTACTCTGCTGCTGGCCACACACGGACGGCCACAATACCTGCGCCACGCGCAATCTGATTCCCGCTCAGTAACAACACCAAACCACTCTTAGCCGATAGTTGTAACAGTGATCGTCGTTTCATGAAAGTGCAGATAAAACCTTGTTTCCGCTTGGCGTCTTTGCAAGCACAGTTGCGGTGCGACTGTTGTCGCTGTTAGCTATGATAAGTATAGCAATATCAGCCAAAGGCAACTCGGATTCAGCCATTTCTGGCCACTCTACTAGTTTGATGCCAGGACCCGCAAAAATATCGCGAAACCCTGCTTCCTCCCACTCCAACGGGTCTTTGAAACGGTAAAAGTCGAAATGCCACACTGGCAGTGGCTTCAGAGACGCATCGCGCACTTCGTCATACGATTCCACAATGGCATACGTCGGACTTTTGATTCGTCCAGTGACACCCAGGGCTTGCAGCAAGTAGCGCACAAGTGTTGTTTTGCCTGAACCTAAATCACCATGCAATTCAATGAACAGATTAACGGGCTCTGCCAGCAGAGATAATTGCTTAGACAGGCGTTCGGCAAAATACTGGGTATCTTGCTCTGAAAGCCAGACAAGTTGAATTTCAGTCTGTTCAGTATTGACAGTTTTCAGATTTTTATTTGTCTCTTTAACCATTTCGGAAATTCAATTGGACAACAAGGCACTCATCAGTCAAATACAAACATGGGCACGCGAACTGGGATTCTCTCAGATTGGCGTGACAGGTGTTGACTTGTCCTCAGCAGAGCCGGGTTTGCTGTCGTGGTTAGCCAACGGTTTTCATGGTGATATGGCCTACATGGCTGCACATGGTTTGAAACGCGCACGTCCAGCAGAACTGGTGCCTGGTACGGTCAGTGTACTCACGGCACGCATGGATTATTTGCCACGCTTTACGTCCCATGCGACCCATGCAGCCACAGATGCAGCATCTGATGGAGATTGGACAGAATTGGAATTGCAGCGGTTGCAACATGCTAACGAAGCAATCGTTTCTATCTATGCCAGAGGACGTGATTACCACAAGGTGATGCGAAGTCGCTTGCAAAAATTAAGTGAGCGCATAGCCTTACACATCAAGCCATTGGGATACCGCGTGTTTACCGATTCGGCACCTGTACTTGAAGCGGAATTGGCACAGCGCAGTGGGCAAGGTTGGCGCGGCAAACACACCTTGGTGTTGAACCGCGAAGCTGGCTCCATGTTTTTCTTGGGCGAAATTTATTTGAATATAAATTTGCCACCTACGCAAGAAACCTCATCGCATTGTGGCAGTTGCAAAGCATGCATCAGCGTCTGTCCGACACAGGCCATCGTTGCTCCTTACAAGCTGGATGCGCGTCGTTGCATTTCCTATTTAACCATCGAGCACGCTGGCAGCATTCCATTGGAGTTTCGCCACTTGATAGGCAATCGCGTTTACGGCTGTGACGATTGTCAACTCGTCTGCCCATGGAATAAATTTGCAAAGCGCAGCACCTTGCCAGATTTTGATGAGCGTGATGGATTAAGTGGTCAACATTTACTGGCACTCTTTGCGTGGTCTGAATATGAATTCTTGCACAACACAGTGGGAAGTCCAATCCGGCGCATTGGATATGGACGTTGGTTGCGAAATATTGCTGTTGCGCTGGGCAATGCAAGACGCGATGCCAGCAGTGACGACAAAATTAGAATTGATACGGCGCTGCAAACCAGAGCGAACCATACTAGTGAAATAGTGCGCGAGCATGTGGCTTGGGCACTGCTGCAGTAATTATTGGATCAATGACAAGGCAAAAGGCAAGCTCAGTACACCCAATAACGTGGACAAAGTGACTAAGCCCGCTACAAATCCGCCATCAAACCCCATGCGCGTAGCCAGAACGTATGTCGTCGATGCGGTCGGCAAGGCTGAGAACATCAACAGCATTGTGGCTTGGGCCGATGGAAGTTTAAAAAATAATGCAAAGCCCAAGGCTATCAGCGGCGCAATCACATGACGAATGCCCAGCAAGCTGACAGCCAATGTTTTGGCTTTTGCCAGCGTAGCAAATTGCATGCCCGCACCAGCTGCCATCAAACCCAGCGGTATGGATGCACCGCCAATGCGGTTAACGGTCGGCACTATCCAATCTGGATACCTGAAACCCATCAAGTTACATACAAGCCCAGATACTGTAGCGACAATGAGTGGGTTGCGCAGCAGTTCACTCATAAATCCCAGCTCACCATGACGCGCCATGGGCCACACGGCAGCCACATTGAACAAAGGTACGCATATACCAATCAAAACCGAAATCAATAGCAAGCCCTCTGCCCCAGCCAAACGCTCGGCTAAGGCTAAACCTATGAAAGAATTGAACCTGAATGCTATCTGTGCGCTAGCAGCGTGGTCGCGCGCAGAAAAATGGTTTCTAAACCCCGGCAAATACGGCAGCGCATAAGCCAAGATCACCGTGCATACGCCAGTGAGTAGCCCTGCTGCGATAAAGTTTGACAGCTCACCCACACGGATAGGATTCCTAACAATGGACGAGAAAAGTAAAACTGGAAACAAAAAATAAAACACCAATTTTTCAATTGGTGACCACACAGAGCGGTCCAGCGCGGTATAGCGGCATAACAAGTAACCACACAGAATAAGCGCGAAGTCGGGAATAAGCAGTTGTGCGTAATTCAAATTAGCCTCAGTGGTTGTTGAGTATCTGACCAAGATCAATTGCTAGGGTAAACGAGTATGTAGAATCCCCAGCATACGACTCATTAGCATCTTGGTATGATGGGTGATTGTCACCTATCTTTTGTCAACTCTTTTGTAAAGGCTTCAGCATGTTGAAATTGAAATCCATTCACAAAACTTTGGTGTTGTCTGCACTGATCACCTCGGCGGTAACTGCTGTGGCACAAAACTATCCCAACAAGGTCATCAAACTACAAGTGCCTTTCGCACCGGGTGGTACTACAGATATCATCGCTCGCGTGATGTCTGACCCTTTAAGCAAAGCGCTGGGGCAAAACGTCATCGTTGAAAACAAAGCGGGCGGCGGTGGCGTGGTCGGTGCCAACGAAACTGCAAAATCAGCTCCCGATGGTTATTCGTTGGGCATGGCAACCGTTTCCACCACGGCCGCCAATCCTGCTATTAACCCCAAAATGCCCTACAACGTGTTGACCGACTTCACGCCCATCATCAATATTGCGGCAACTCCCAATGTCATCGCTGTTCATCCCAGCTTCCCTGCCAAAAATTACAAAGAGTTTGTAGCTGAACTCAAAAAGAACCCAACCAAATACTCCTATTCATCATCTGGAATTGGTGGTATAGGCCATTTGCAAACTGAATTGTGGAAAGGCCTTCAAGGCGTTTTCATCACCCACATTCCTTACTCTGGTGCCGGCCCTGCATTGCGCGACACAGTTGGCGGCCAAGTTCAGGTGATTTTTGACAATGTGCCATCTGCATTGCCTCACATCAAAGGTGGGCGATTGATTGCATTGGCCGTAGCCGCTCCAACACGTTTGTCTTCTATGCCAGATGTACCAACGTTTAAAGAATTGGGATTAGAACCTGTCAACCGCATGGCTTACTATGGCATCTTGGGGCCTAAAGGCTTACCTAAAGAAGTGGTGGACAAAATTAATTCTGCCACGCGCAAAGCGTTGGAAGACCCCGCAATTCGCAAACGCATTGAAGACACAGGTTCCATTGTCTTAGGTAACACGCCAGAGCAATTTGCCCAACAAATGAAAGATGAATTGGCTGTCTACAAAAAGGTAGTTGAGACTGCCAAACTCAAGCTCGATTGAACGCCAAGATTGATATTCCCCCTAACCACATCGATGCTTTCATAGATGCGTTGTGGTTAGAGGATGGATTATCTAAAAATACATTAGAGGCTTATCGGCGAGATTTATCCCAGTTTGCTCAATTTTTAGCGATTTCTGGTCTGTCCATAGACAACGCTTTAGAGCTGAACATCAACGCTTATTTCTCAGACAAACACAGCAGCACCAAAGCCACTTCAGCCAACCGCCGTTTAACTGTTTTCAAAAGGTACTACAGGTGGTTGTTACGTGAGCGAAAAATCAACGCTGACCCCACTCTGAAAATCCAAGCCGCTAAGCAAGCGTTGCGCGTCCCTAAAACAATGACCGAAGCGCAGGTAGAGGCATTGCTCGCTGCCCCCAACACCGATACGCCCTTGGGTTTGCGCGACCGCACCATGCTGGAGCTGATGTACGCCAGCGGCTTGCGTGTCAGCGAGTTGGTATCGTTAAAAATCATTCACCTTTCTATGAATGAAGGTGTCTTACGCGTATTTGGCAAAGGCAACAAAGAACGCATTGTTCCGTTTGGTGAGGTGGCTAGGCTTTGGATAGAGCGCTATCTGGCTGCCAGTCGATCAGAGATATTGACGGGCAAGCAAACGCCAGATTTGTTCGTCACGCATTTGGGTAGTGGTATGACGCGTGTGATGTTTTGGATGATCGTTAAAAAACATGCTTTCACTGCACAGATTACTTCTGCTCTGTCGCCGCACACCTTGCGCCATGCGTTTGCCACCCACCTGCTGAACCACGGTGCAGACTTGCGAGCGGTGCAGCTGCTTTTAGGGCATTCTGACATTTCAACCACCACCATTTATACCCATGTGGCTCGCGAGCGCTTGAAATCGATACATGCACAGCACCACCCGCGTGGTTGAAGGAGCTTATTGAAGCGCTTTGTATTTAATTTCAAGCCTGAAAGTGACATTTCACAAAATACGTACGCCTGATACTCAGCGCTGCCATTAATATCGTAGGCAAGCCATTTCAAAAACTAAAGGAGATCCAAAATGACCGTCGTAACCAATATAGAAGACCTACGCGTACTTGCCAAGAAACGTGTGCCGCGCATGTTTTATGACTACGCCGATTCAGGCTCATGGACTGAAGGCACTTACCGTGCCAATGAAGCTGATTTTCAAAGCATCAAACTGCGCCAACGTGTAGCGGTCAATATGGAAAACCGTAGCACAGCGGTAAAGATGATTGGCATAGACGCCAAAATGCCTGTTGCCATTGCACCTGTGGGTTTGACAGGCATGCAGCATGCGGATGGCGAAATTTTGGCTGCCAAAGCGGCTGAAAAATTTGGCATTCCTTTCATCTTATCAACCATGAGCATTTGCTCTATGGAAGATGTAGCTGCCAACACCACGGCCCCATTTTGGTACCAGTTGTACATGATGCGGGATCGCGATGCCATGGTGGCGATGATTGAACGCGCCCGCAAAGCCGGTTGCACCGCATTGGTGTTGACACTCGATTTACAAGTGATTGGACAGCGCCACAAAGATTTGAAAAACGGCTTGACTGCTCCACCCAAACCCACTTTGGCGAACATGATTAATTTGGCCACCAAATTACCTTGGTGTTTGGGCATGTTGGGTACACGCCGTCATTCGTTTGGCAATTTGGTTGGGCATGTCAAAGGCGTGAGTGACATGCGCTCTTTGTCCGCTTGGACCAACGAACAATTTGACCCACGTTTGTCGTGGGAAGATGTGGCTTGGGTAAAAGCACAATGGGGTGGCAAGTTAATTTTGAAAGGCATTCAAGATGTGGAAGATGCCAAATTGGCTGTATTAAGCGGTGCTGACGCCATTGTGGTGAGCAACCACGGCGGCCGCCAATTGGACGGCGCACAGTCCAGCATCAAAGCATTGCCACCGATTGTTGAAGCCGTTGGCGACAAAATTGAAGTGTGGATGGACGGTGGCATTCGCTCTGGGCAAGATGTGTTGAAAGCATGGGCGCTCGGTGCTAAGGGCACCATGATTGGGCGTTCTTGGTTGTACGGATTGGGCGCGATGGGCGAAGCGGGTGTGACCAAAGCTTTGCAAATTATTCACAAAGAGCTGGACATCACCATGGCGTTTTGCGGACACACCAACATCAACAATGTTGACAAAGGCATTCTGCTGCCCGGGACGTTTTGATGGTTTGCGCTAATATGGCGATGTTTGGAATCAAACCGTTACCATGAAAGTGCAAACCCCATGATCAAGCTGAACAAATTTCTCATTGCATGCCTGTGTTTAGGTGTGGCCTCATTGGCAACAACGCCTGTACATGCAGCGAAGAAGAAAAAAGCAAAAACGACCCGCACCGCCAAACCCAAAATGGACCAAGGTTCAGGAGAGACGACTAAAGAACGTGAACGCCGTTTGCTGCGCGAATGCCGTGGTCGTCCCAATGCGGGCGCTTGCGAGGGCTTCACGCGCGGCTAGTAGAGCTGCGCGCTCCTAATCTCAGCGCGGCTAGATGAGCCGTGCGTTTCTGGTTTTAGCGCGGCTAAGAAAGCTGCACGTTTTAAGCGTATTTCAATCGTTTGTGTCAAAGTGGTTTTGCCATCTTGCAAGTCGTCGGCAATTCCGCTGCCTTGGCACTGATTTGCTTCATGACTTTAAAGCCATAGCCTGAACCTTCCACATCAAACTTCACGCCAGGTGCGCCCTGCTTATCCATCAAGCCCACCACCAAGGGCTGTTGAAATTGATGGTCAGCGGCTCGCATCTCCCCAGTTTGAGTATAAAAAGTGACCTTAGCCGTCGTCAATGCTGCCTGAATTGCTATAATATTAATAGCATTTGATTGATTGCTCAATATGGTTTTGTTGGCCGCTTGAGATAAGGCTTCCATCATCAGCTGCATGCGCATGTGTACATAGTCGTCTGCTGGGTTGGGGAAACGCGCTTTAAAAGCTTGGTAGAACGCTTCACTTCCCGCGGTGGGCACATTCGGTAGCCAGTCTGCCACTGCCACCACTTTGCCCACACCGGCATCGCCAATCGCGGCGGGTGCGCCCAGTGCATTGCCAAAGAAAGTGTAAAACTTGCCTTCATAGCCCACATCTTTGGCAGCTTTCACCAGCAAGGTCAAATCGTTGCCAAAATTACCAGTGAGCACCGCTTGCGCACCCGTAGCTTTGATTTTGGCGGCATAGGGCAAAAAGTCTTTGATGCGACCAATCGGGTGCAGCTCTTCCCCCACAATGACCACATCAGGGCGTTGCAAAGCCAATTGCCGCTTGGCTTCTTTGGCTACCGCATGACCAAAACTGTAATCTTGCCCAATGATGTAGATGCTTTTCAAAGCGGTGTCCTCTTTCAACACTTCGACCAACGCCTTCATGCGCATGTCCACGTGCGCGTCAAACCGAAAATGCCAAGGGCTGCACTTTTCATTGGTGAGTGCAGGGTCAATGGCAGAGTAGTTCAAAAATAAAACGCGTTTGCTAGGTTCACGTTCATTGTGCTTGTTGATGGCATCAATCAAAACAGCCGCCACAGCGGAAGAATTACCCTGCATGATGATGTGCGCACCATCGTCTATGGCAGAGCGCAGCGCCGATGTGGCTTCTTCGCTTTGCCCTTTGCTGTCGTAGCGCTTCAATTCAAACTTCACACCACCCTTGGTAGCAGCACGCGCGTTCACACGTTCAGTCGCCCACAACAAATTGCGGTACACCGCTTCACCCGTGTTGCCAAATGGACCACTCAAACTTTCGATCATGGCAATTTTCAATGTGGCAGGCACCGATTTGCTTTGTGCAGTAGCGTAAAAAGTTGTTACGAGGAAAATGAAAGATAGAAAGAATCTGAAAATTAATTGCATGAAATAAAGAATCTAAAGAAAAAATGATTCGCAATAATTTGCGATAAGACAAATACAAGAATGATGGATTTACAAGGTATCCAACGGCCAACGCGGCTTCACGTCAAAAGCGTAATCAGTGTTTGCCATTTGTTGTCCACTTTGCAAGCGCATGGCGGCGGCATAGGCAATCATCGCACCGTTATCTGTGCACCAAGCCAGCTCGGGGTAATGCACCCGCACACCTGTTAAAGCACACACCGCATTCAATTGCTGACGCAGCTTTTGGTTGGCACCCACACCACCTGCCACCACCAAGCGTTTCAAACCGGTTTGTTTCAATGCGGTGGTCGATTTGCGCACCAACACATCCACAATGGCGGCTTGGGTGGAGGCCGCTAAATCAGCCAACAATTGTTTTGCGAATTGTTCAACTGGCACGCCCTGCTCTTGTACCAATTTTTGAATTTGCACCAGCACCGCCGTTTTCAAACCCGCAAATGAAAAGTTCAAATCACCACTGTGTAGCAGTGGGCGTGGCAGTTGAAATGCTTTTTCATTCCCGCCAGTCGCCAACTTCGCCAAACCCGCACCACCCGGATATGGCAAGCCCATCAGCTTGGCCGATTTATCAAAAGCTTCGCCCGCCGCATCGTCCACGCTTTCTCCCAACAATTCGTAGCTACCCACACCATCCACCCGCATCAACTGCGTGTGCCCGCCTGATACCAAGAGTGCCACGAACGGAAATTGCGGTGGATCGCTGCTCAAAAATGGCGACAACAAATGTCCCTCTAAATGGTGCACACCCAAAACGGGCTTGCCCAAAGCGGCGCCCAAAGCGCATGCCGCTCCTGAACCCACCAACAAAGCACCCGCAAGACCAGGTCCTTTGGTATAGGCCACCACATCCACATCATGCAATTGAAGACCAGATTTATTCAGCGCTTGCTGGGTCAAGGGCAACACACGCCGAATATGGTCGCGACTGGCCAGCTCTGGCACCACACCTCCAAATGCTTGGTGCATTTCAATTTGGCTGTGCAATGCATCCGCCAACAACACAGGTAAGCCCGCTTCATGGGTTTGCACAATCGCCACACCCGTCTCGTCGCAGCTCGATTCGATTCCTAAAATAATCATGACTAGAGTTTAACGGACGGCATAAATGGTTGATATGGCATGCTAAATTCGACAACTTAACAGAGTTCAGTATCACAACCCATGTCCACCGCCATTGCATCTGCGTTTATTTCCGGCTTCCTTACCAGCTTGGCACTTATTGTTCCCATTGGTGCGCAAAACGCATTTGTGTTGAAGCTGGGATTGATGCGGCAGCATGTGCTGGTGATTGCCCTCTTGTGTGGCCTCATGGATGCCGTTTTGATTTTGCTAGGCGTGAGCTTGGCCAGCACGTTGGCAGGGGCGACGGCTGGGCAATATGCTTGGGTTTTGTTGACGGTGAAATATGTGGGTGTGGCATTTTTGGTGGCTTACGGGTTTCGCGCTTTCAGGGCAGCCTACCGGCATGCACAGCCGATGGCAGAAACACCGCTGAACCAAAACATTGCTTTGAAATCGGCCGTTCTCACCGCACTGGGATTCACACTGCTTAACCCACATGTTTACCTGGACACCGTGCTTTTGATTGGCGGCATCAGCGTGCAATTTAAACCACATGAATATGAATACGCGATAGGCGCATTAACGGCATCCATCACTTGGTTTTTAATGTTGGGATTTGGCGCCAGACTGCTCACACCACTGTTCGCCAAAGCGCGCACTTGGATGGTATTAGAAGCCGTGATTGGTCTATTGATGTGGAGCATCGCCTACCAAATTTGGCACATGCCTCTGTCAGTTTGAACACAAACGCTCAATATGCTATATATTTAATAGCAATATAGGCAATCAATACGCCGGGTACAGCCTAATTTTTTATATATTTTCTTGATTTCACTTATCGCAGTCGCTTCAGCAAGCTGGAAGTGTCCCAGCGCTGGCCGCCCATAGCTTGTACATCGGCATAGAACTGGTCAACCAACGCAGTGACTGGTAAGCGTGCGCCGTTGCGTTTGGCTTCATCGAGCAACAAGCCCAAATCTTTGCGCATCCAATCGACTGCAAAGCCAAAATCAAATTTATCAGCCACCATGGTTTTGCCGCGGTTGTCCAATTGCCAGCTTTGTGCTGCGCCTTTGCCAATCACATCCAGCACCAGGTTCATATCCAAACCCGCTTTTTGACCAAAGGCAATGGCTTCAGCCAAGCCCTGCACCAAGCCGGCAATGCAAATTTGGTTCACCATCTTGGTCAGTTGCCCCGCGCCCGCTTCGCCCATGCGCGTGAAAGCACGTGAGAACGCTATGCCTGTGGCTTGTGCGGCGTCAAATGCTGCTTGATCGCCACCGCACATCACGGTCAACAAGCCGTTCTGTGCACCAGCTTGTCCGCCCGATACCGGTGCATCGACAAAATGCAAGCCTGCCGCTTTGGCTGCCGCATACAGTTCACGCGCCACATTGGCCGATGCGGTGGTGTGATCTACCAAGATGGCGCCTTTTTTCATGCCCGCAAAAGCACCATCGTTGCCTAAGACCACGCTGCGCAAATCATCGTCATTGCCCACGCAGCAAAACACAATATCGGCATCTTGCACGGCAGCTTGGGGTGTGGTGCCATGTTTAGAACCCGCATATTCACTACAAAACGCCAGTGATTTGGCAGCTGTGCGGTTGTACACCGTGACGCTGTGCCCTGCCAAATGCAAGTGCCCAGCCATGGGGTAGCCCATGACGCCCAAGCCTAGGAAGGCTACTTTATGGGCTGGTGATTGTTCATAAGTTTTCGGGTTAGTTGATGCCATGATGTTGGTGTCTTTTTAGTTGGTGATTGAGAAAGTGGTTTGAAATATGGTTTAAGTAGGTATTTAACTCATGCGTGCGTCATGCTTGCAATCTGACCCGCTTCGATGGTGATGCTGCGTTCACAGCGGGCTGCGATAGCAGGGTCGTGCGTCACCAGAACCAAAGTCGTCCCCTGTTCGGCATTCAAATCAAACATCAGCTTCATGATGGTTTCGCCGGTGGCGTGGTCCAAGCTGCCGGTGGGTTCATCGGCCAAAAGCACACTGGGCTGCACCACAAATGCACGTGCCAAGGCGACACGCTGCTGCTCGCCACCGCTCAATGTTTTGGGGTAAGCGTGCAAACGGCTGCTTAAACCGACGCGCTCCAGCATGTCAATCGCCATCTTTTTGGCGTCTTTGCGACCCGCCAACTCCAAGGGCAGCATCACGTTTTCTAGGGCGCTGTAATTGGCCATCAATTGAAAACTTTGAAACACAAAACCCATGGCTTGCGCACGCAACGCGGCGCGCGCGTCTTCATTCACCGCAAAAATATCTTGCCCACGCAAGCGAACTGTACCGCTGCTAGGTGTGTCCAAGCCCGCTATGATGGACAATAAGGTACTTTTGCCTGAACCCGATGCGCCCACAATGGCGCAAGTTTCTTTGGCAAACAATTGGAAATGAATATCGCGCAAAATGTTGAGCGTGCCAGTCGAATCTGTCACTGACTTGCACACATGCTCTACCGAAATAATGGACTCACTCATGCAGTTACTTTCAAAATGGATGGCTTCAAGTTTAACCACTCGCTTGGCAGTTGGTTTGCTTTTTGCTGTCTTTGCCAATCAACCCAGCTACAGCAAAACACAAACCGTCAAAATTTTGGTGATGGGCGACTCCATCAGTGCAGAGTATGGCTTAAAACGCGGCACAGGTTGGGTGGCTTTGTTGGAAAGCCGCATGGCTGAATCGGTCAATTGGAATGAGAAACCCAAAGCTAGCAGCAAGAATGCACAAAATGCTACGAATATAATAGCACCTCAGGCAATTAATACGCCGCCTACAGGCCAAAATAGCATCAAATTATTACCAAACTTCAGTATCGTGAATGCCAGCATCAGCGGTGAAACCACTGCCGGCGGGCGATCACGTTTGGCGGCATTATTGACGCTGCACAAGCCCAGCCATGTCATCATAGAACTGGGGGCAAACGATGCTTTACGAGGACTGCCGGTCGCAGCGGCGCAAAGCAATTTGAATGCCATGACGCAAATGGCACTTCAATCAGGCGCCAAAGTTTTGATTGTGGGCATGCAGATTCCACCCAACTATGGGCAAGATTACACCCAGCAATTCAGCGCTGTATTTGGCAATGTGGTGAAAGCCAATCAAAGCGCAAAAACCAAAACGAATAACGCTGTTGCGTTGGTGCCATTTATGCTCAAAGGCGTTGCAGATTCACCAGAATACCTCAAGCTGTTTCAAGCGGATCGCATTCACCCAACCGAATCCGCGCAACTGCAAATTTTGAACAATGTGTGGGTTGTGTTGCTCAAACAATTGAATTAATAATCCTTCAACCATGAGCCTGCACCCCATTTCTGCTGAAGCTGCATTGCAACAATTGGATCAATTTGACACCGTTGTCGATGCACGTACCGAGGACGAATACCAGCTTGACCGTTTACCCTTGGCTGTGAATTGGCCCACCTTGAACAACCTTGAACGCATTGAGGTCGGCACCCTGTACAAGTCCAATGCGTTCGAAGCAAAAAAAATGGGCGCGGCTATGGCGGCCAGCAACATTGCCAAGCACATTCGGCAACACGTGATGGACAAACCACGCGATTGGAAACCACTCACCTACTGCTGGCGTGGTGGCAAACGCAGCGGCTCTTTGTCGTTGATTTTGAGTGAGATAGGTTTCAGGGTGCACATCATCGAAGGCGGCTACAAGGCCTTTCGTGCTGCCTTGGTTGACGACATACCCAAACAAGTTGAACGCTTGAACTTCATCGTCATTTGCGGACCTACCGGCAGTGGAAAAACACGCTTGCTACAAACATTGGCAGCTATGCATGGCAGCGAGCCAACACCACAAGTGCTCGATTTAGAAGCACTGGCCAATCACCGCAGCTCGGTGCTGGGCGTGTTGCCCGGTGTGGCACAGCCCAGCCAGAAAGCGTTTGATTCCATGGTTTGGAACGCCTTGCGCCAATTTGACCCCAGCCGGCCCGTTTATGTCGAATCAGAAAGCAAGAAAGTTGGCAATGTAGCTGTGCCAGAAGCATTGATGCAAAAAATGCGGGCTAGCCCATGTTTGAATTTGCAATTACCCTTGGAAGAACGTGTGGCTCTGTTGATGGAGGACTATGATTTTTTCGTCAAAGACACAGCATTTTTCTGCGAACGCTTAGGCGCACTCACTGCGGCTCGTGGTCGTGAATTGGTACAAAAATGGCAAGACTTGGCACGAAACAACCAATGTGAAACAGTGGTGCAAGAGCTGCTCACTCTGCACTACGACCCTGTGTATTTGCAATCCATGCAGCGCAATTTCCAAGGCTATGCCAATGCCACCCAAGTCACGCTCACACACCGTTCACCACAAATGATTTCGGCTGTCGCACAAAGATTAACGACACAAAAGCTGGATTAGTGCACACATTTTGATTTTTCTTGTATGCAATTGAATACATAGAAAGTTGTTCGAGGCTAAACTTTGGCGCACCTCAAAACACTTCTTTGTATTTAAACCAAATGTATTCAAAAAATCTATTCAAACTCGCAGTAGCCACCACTGTTTTCACAAGTTTTATTGCTCTTTCGGGTTGCGCCAGTAAACCGGAAGTGGTTGTTACGGCGCCTACCCCCAAAGCAGTCATTGCCATCGACCAAACACCACGAGGTGTGCAAATACCGTTGCCAAATACCGTGTTGTTCCAGTTCGGCAAATCTGATCTGAACACAGTTGCAGCCGACCCCTACTTGGACAAAATCGCCGCGCTGATCATAGGCAAATCTAGCAAGCCAGTAGCTGTTGAAGGACATACCGATAACGTGGGTACATTAACTGCGAATCAGCAACTCTCAGAAGCACGCGCCAAAATCGTGCGTGATGCTTTGCAATCACGTGGCGTACCAGCAGAACGTTTGAAAGCAGAAGGTTTTGCATATCAACGCCCCGTTGTGTCCAATAGCAACGAGGAAGGACGTGCTCTTAACCGCCGTGTTGAAATTATCATTTTGGATGAGAAAGTGGAAAACATCACAGCAGGTGAGCCTGCCAATGCCTTTGAGTCTGCATTTGCAAAACTCAAAGCCATGGTCGATGCAGGTTTGGTAAAACCACTTTAATGGCCTCTTTAATGTCCACTTTAATCAATCAAATAGTTGTTGAATAGCATGATCACACGTCGACATTTTTCTACTCTTGCGGGCGTATCCATGACGTCCTTTCTTGCCCCAGTCATGGCACAAACCAGTCGACCCAAAACGGCTTTGGTATTGGGTGCCGGTTCGGCACGTGGTTTTGCGCATATTGGCGTTATCAAAGCTATAGAAGCTGCAGGCATCAAACCTGATTTGATTGTCGGCGCGAGTGCGGGTAGCGTTATCGGTGTTTTTTATGCCGCTGGCTACACAGGACAACAAATGGAAGACATCGCCATGAAAGTGCGCGATGCAGATGTCATTGATCAATCGAACAATTCGAAACGTGGCCTGATTGCTGGCGCAGCTTTGCAAAAGTTAATCAATACCTTTGTCAAAGACAAGCCCATCGAATCTTTGAAAATACCATTTATTGCAATTGCTACCAACCTCAAAAATGGTGAAGCCATTCAATTGAAAACTGGCGATACGGGTCAAGCTGTGCGAGCATCAAGCAGCATGCCAGGCATCTTCTTACCCACCAGCATCAATGGTACAGAATTGGTCGATGGCGCTATCAGCAGCCCATTGCCTGTGGCCGTTGCACGGCAAATGGGGGCAGAAGTTGTTATCGCGGTTGACGTCGGATCCGCACCGCAAAACCCGAATGCGGCTGGTATTTATGAAATCATCATGCAATCGTTCGAGATCATGGGGCAGGCGATTGCAAAACTGGAAGGTCAGAAAGCTGATGTACTGATCAAACCGAATGTGGGTGCCTATTCAGGATCTGACTTTGGCAACCGTGCACAATTGATTGCCGCAGGTTTAACAGCAGGTCAGCGCGCAGTTGAACAAATCCGTCTGGCGCAAAACAGCGTCAAGAAACGTAAATAATTAGCAGCTTGAGTTGTTAGTTCAGGGGGTTTGCGTCGCCGAATCGCCTGGCCCGTCGCTATGTGGCTCTGAGTCGCTTGGGGTATCAACCGTGTCGCCTGACTTGCGTTCAGACTTCTGCTTGAGCTTTTCCTCTTTTTTCTTCTTTTTTGCGAGTTCTTTTTGGCGTTTTTCGAAGCCGTAATTAGGTGTTGCCAAGATGTTCTTTCATTTGGTGGTGTGATTTGACTTTAACACGTATTTAGGGCTGTTCAAACGACTGATAGCTTCATATGGCCAGTGTTTGTCTGAATGCTTGATCCAAATCCAGTTGAAGATCCTGCACATCTTCTAAACCAATTGAGAATCTGACCAAATGCCCTTCTTTTAAATGTTCTGGCCACTGCCCTTCGCGCATGCTACGCAAGTTATAGGGCATTACCAAACTGATGGGGCCGCCCCAGCTGTAACCCAATTTAAAAAGTTGCAGCGCATCACAAAAAGCATCTACTTGATGGTGTGTGAAACGTTTATCAAAAATGATGCTGAACAAGCCTGCTGCATAACCATTCCCATTTACATTTGCTGTTGTACACAAAGATTGCCAATGCGCATGACCAGGCGAACCCGCTATCGCGGGATGCAAGACTTGCAAAACTTGGCTTTGTGATTGACACCACAAAGCCAATGCGCGCGCTGTTTTGTCATGTGCAGCATAGCGCAGTGGTAGGCTGTGCATAGACCGCAAAATAGATTCCACATCATTCAAGCCAACGCTATAGCCCAATCTCATGTGACAGCGCTTGATCAAGGCATGCAAACCATCATCACGCGTAATGACGCTGCCCATCAACACATCAGCCCCACCGCTGGGATATTTGGTTAGTGCATGCACGGTGATGTCCACACCACCTATGCCATCGCCTTTTTTCTCTTGGTCCAACTCAAAAGGTTTAAATGCCAAACCAGCACCCCAGGTATTGTCCAAAGCGGTGAGCACGCTGCGAGATTTGCAAACACGTACAAGCTCGATCAATTCTGGAAATTCCATGGTCACAGAGCCAGGCGCCTCTAGCCATACCAGTTTGGTTTTGGCATTGATTTTTGCGGCCAAACATGATGGGTTCAAAGCATCGTACAACTGGTAGCTGATTCCAAAGTGCGTCAATTCACTTTGCGCCAATGTGATTCCAGGACCATACGCATTGTTGGGGATCAGCACTTCGTCACCAGCTTTAAGTAGTGCCAAATTGACCAACGCGATGGCGGCCAACCCGCTGGGAACCAAGCAGCAATAGCGTCCACCCTCCAATGCGCACAGTTGTTCTTCTAAGACAAACGTGGTTGGGGTGCCTTTGGTACCGTAGGTGTATTGTTGGCCCAGCTCGTCGCCGTATCTGGCACGCATGCTGGAGGTGTCAGGAAAGATGATGGTGGAAGCTTTGAATACACCCGCTTGAACCGCCGCATATCCCGCTGGCGGTTGATAATTAGGATGAAGGATTTGCGTTGTTTTTTTCAATTTAAATGTCCATCGGTATTTGCTTTGCCCGCAGTTTGTCTATTCTGCGACCCTCAAGCGCCAGCACTTCAAAATCCCAACCTTCACAAACAATGTGCTCACCGACTTCCGGTAATTGACCCGACACCGACATGAGCAAGCCTGCGACAGTGTTGTATCGACCTTTGTCTTCGTCTGGCAATTGTTTGATGTCCAAGCGTGCACGTAATTCAGCCAAGGGCATCAACCCGTCAAGCAACCACGAACCGTCTTCATGGTGTGTGGCCCAAGCATCCACTTGCGCATTTGGTTGCAATTCACCCGTAATCGCTTCGAGCATATCACGGGGTGTCATCAAGCCTTGCACTTCGCCATATTCGTCCACCACCATCACCATGCGTTCTGATCGTTGGCGGAACTGTTCCAAGAGTTCCATACCAGTGAGTGTCTCTGGAACAAATGAAGCAGGCACAGCTAGGTCATCCAATGATGCATCTGATGATCTTTGTTCCAACAAAATGGAAACACTGATGACACCAATCACATGATCTAAGCCACCACGACAGACCGGATACCATGAATGGCTGTTCTTTTTATGCTCATTGGCAATGGTTGATAAGGCTTGCTCTGCCGTTAAATTTGCATTCAACCAAACGATGTCGGTGCGTGGAATCATGAGCGATGTTAACGGCCTGTCGTCCAAATGGAAAACATTGCGTACCATTTGATGTTCATGCTCTTCAATTAAACCTGCATCAACGCCCTCTTCCAAACTTGCGGTGATTTCTTCTTCAGTCACGCTTCTGTTGGCATTGACATTGATGCCCAAGAGTTTCAACATGGCTTGGGTGCAAAAGGTCAGCAATTTCACAAATGGTGCTGCAATCATGGCCACAATGTTCATCGGTCTGGCCATAATTCTGGCGACAGATTCGGGATGAAGTTGCCCAATGCGCTTCGGTACAAGCTCGCCAAATACGATGGTTATGAATGTAATCACTACCACCACGATACTGGTAGCTGCAATGGCGGCCACTTGCGGTGTCGCCCCCCAACGCTGTAGGAATTGCGACACGCCATCTGAAAATGCCGCTTCACCTACAATGCCATTGAGCATACCTATCGATGTGATACCCACCTGCACTGTCGATAAAAAGTGTGTGGGTTGCTCCATGAGTTTCAAAGCAGCTTTAGCGCCATTGTCACCAGCTTCAACCAATGCCAACAAACGTGCCTTTTTACTCGCAGTCAATGCCATTTCTGACATGGCGAAAGCAGCATTCAGCAAAGTCAAAACTACAATCAGTACAAAATCCATAAAGCTAAGAGATTCTCCGTAGACTCACAGTACGCATACACAGCTCACATAATAACCTGACTCACTGGCACAGATGGCACATTACCTCATAGGCGATATTCAAGGCTGTAATTTGGCTCTTGGGCAATTGCTTGAAAAAATCGACTTTTCTCCAAGTCGAGATACTTTGTATGTTTTAGGAGATTTAGTCAATCGGGGGCCTGATTCCTTGGCCACCTTGGAACGACTCATGGCTTTTGGCAATTCAGCAAAGTGCCTTTTAGGCAACCATGATTTGAATTTACTGGCCATTGCGTGCGGTGTACGAAAAGCGCATCGCAAAGACACGTTAAACCCAATTTTAGAATCCCCAAAGTTGGATGCTTTCATTCATTGGCTTAAGCATCAAAAGCTGGCGATGCGACAACGCATCCAAAATCATGATGTTTTAATGGTTCACGCTGGCGTATTTCCTTCTTGGACTGCTAGCAAAACAATAGCGCTGGCGAATGAAATTGAGTTGGTGTTGCAACATGCCAGCAATAATGCTTTAAAAACTTTTTTACACGACATGTATGGTGATGAGCCGCAACAATGGCGTGACGACTTACAAGGCAACCCCCGTTTGCGTGTGATTGTGAATGTACTGACCCGAATGCGATTTTGCATGCCAGATGGCACCATGGAATTCAAAACCAAGGATAGTGCGGAAGCTGCACCGATGGGGTTTATGCCTTGGTTTGATGTACCAAATCGGGCGACGCAAAAAACAATCGTTGCCTTTGGACATTGGTCCACATTGGGTTGGTTAAACCGTACAGATGTTTATGCGCTAGATGGCGGTTGTGTGTGGGGTGGTTATTTGAATGCGCTTAAACTAAGTGACCAACCAGACACTACGAACAACAAATCACCCAAAGACAACGTTAGAAACACTACTCCGATTGAACGGATTCGGGTGAAGTGTTTGGCTGAGCAGGTTCCTCAAGCTTTTCAGTCATTACGACGGACTTAAACAAAGCTGCCATGCGCTTTTTGGGACGTATGTTGGCAGATTTTCCGACTCGAGTTGGCCCCGCTTTTGCAGCCGCTTCCCAGGCTGGTGTGGCGGGCACATCATTGGTCATTTCATACGGTTTGTCGAAAAACGGATCACGTGGCGCAATTTTTGGTACATATGCTGAAGATGACCCACTTTTATCGGACCTGGATTCAAAGCTCTCCATGCGGTCGCGACCATTTTGTGAACGATTGGCATTATTTCCAGTGCGGCGTGGTGCTTCGCCAGACATCGTCTCAGATGACGAATCACGCTCGGCGTACATGCGACGCCCGTCATTGATTCGACCTTGCTTACGACTATCTGGTAAATACTCTGGATATTCAATGCCTTCAACATCGAGTTTGGTCTTTAATAGTTTTTCCAAATCGGCAACCAAGCGCACATCTGAAGGTGCGACAAAACTGATAGCGATGCCAGATGCCCCTGCTCGACCAGTGCGACCGATGCGGTGTACATAATCTTCCGCATTGAAAGGCAAGTCAAAGTTAAATACAGCGGGTACATCTTTGATATCTAAACCGCGCGCTGCCACATCAGTAGCTACCAGCAAATCAACGGCTCCTGATTTAAATGCTTCTAAGGCTTTCAGGCGTTCATCTTGGCTCTTGTCACCATGTAGTGCTGTGGCTTTATAGCCTGCTTTTTCAAGAGAACGTGCCAAACGTGCGCAACCAAGCTTGCTGTTCACAAAAACGAATGCTTGCTTGATGTCTTTTTGCTTGAGCAATGTGACCAATGCGTGCAACTTTTCATCGGTAGGTGTATTGAAAAAATGTTGCGTAACCGTGGAGGCAGTTTGATTGGGTCGCGCCACTTCAATCGTGACAGGGTTTTGTAATTAGCTTCCCGAAAGGCGTTTAATTTCAGGAGAAAACGTTGCTGAAAACAGCAGTGTGGTTCGAGTCTTGGGCAAGAAACTCAAAATTCGCTCTAAATCGGGCAAAAACCCAATGTCTAACATGCGGTCCGCTTCATCCAAAACCACATATTCAACTTGATTCAGCACACAGTTTTTTGCTTCAATGTGGTCCAATAAGCGCCCCGGAGTGGCAACCAATATCTCAACGCCCGCTTTCAATTCTATTGTTTGCGGCTTCATGTCCATACCACCAAATACAACTGCACTGCGTATTTGCGTGTATTTGGCATACGCTTTAACTTGCTGCGCTACTTGGTCGGCTAGCTCGCGTGTGGGCAATAAAACCAAAGCCCTAACAGGGTGGCGTGCAGGTGAGGTTGACGCATTTTCATGCTTCAACATTCTTTGTATCAGAGGAAGCGAAAATGCAGCGGTTTTCCCTGTACCAGTTTGTGCAGCACCCATGACATCGCGACCTTCCAAAACCACCGGAATGGCTTGCGCTTGTATGGGTGTCATTTGCTCATAGCCCATTTCGGCTACGGCGCGTGCCAGCGTTGGAGCCAGCGATAGTTGTGAAAAAGATGTTGTCATTGAGTCTGAGATTACAAATCTCTCTGACTAAAAGTATCGCAAGCTTTCACGCTACCTGTTTGCAAACCAATATTGAACCATTTGGTACGTTGTGCACTGCTTCCATGGGTGAAGCTATCGGGACGAACATGTCCAGTTGACTGGCGCTGGATGGCATCATCGCCAATACGTGCAGCGGCATTCATGGCTTCTTCGATGTCACCAGTTTGCAATATTTGCCTTGATTCATGTGCTTTTTTAGCCCAAAGACCAGCATAGCAATCCGCTTGTAGCTCAACGCGCACAGAAAGTGCATTGTTTTCGCGTTCACTCAATCGACGACGTGCTTGTTCCACTTTATCATGAACACCAAGTAAATTTTGCACATGGTGGCCAATTTCATGCGCAACCACATAAGCTTGTGCAAAGTCACCACCGGCACCCATTTGACGTTTCAAGGTTTCAAAGAAGCTCAGATCAATATAAACTTTTTGATCAGCAGGGCAATAGAACGGACCCATTGCAGACTGACCTGCTCCGCAGGGTGTTGAAGTTACACCTCTGAAAATCACAAGCTTGGGTGTAGCATAGTTGGCGCCACCCTTGGTGAAAACGTCTTTCCAGACATCTTCTGTATCTGCCAGAACAACAGAAACAAATTTGGCTTGTACATCATCTGCCGGTGGTTTTTGTGCCGGACCTTGCTGTACTTGCGGCGAATCAGAGCCACCTAAAAAACCCAAAACTGTCAGTGGATTGATGCCGAAAAAATAGGATGCGGCCAGTGCAATAATGATTGAGCCAATGCCAAATTTACTGCCAAATAATCCACCGCCGCCGCTATGACCAGAACTTCCACGTCGATCTTCGACATTATCAGATTCTCTATTGCCTTCCCATTTCATAGCGAACTCCTAGTTGCAATCACACACAAATTGATGACGTTTTACGACGCCTGATTAGAGATTATCGAGGCAATCTCAAGTTTTAGAATTTTTACGTTTTGGGTAATGTGACACCCGTCTGTCCTTGGTACTTACCTCCGCGATCTTTGTAACTCGTGGTACAAACTTCGTCCGCCTTGAAAAACAAAACCTGCGCACAACCTTCGCCAGCATAAATCTTCGCTGGAAGCGGTGTTGTGTTGCTAAATTCCAGCGTGACATAGCCTTCCCATTCAGGCTCGAACGGTGTCACGTTCACAATGATGCCGCATCGAGCATAGGTGCTTTTCCCCAAGCAAACCGTTAAGATATTTCTTGGAATTCGAAAGAACTCCATTGTGCGAGCCAATGCAAAACTATTGGGTGGAATGATGCAACT
Organism: Candidatus Aalborgiella aggregata; assembly: GCA_016705065.1. Taxonomy (GTDB): domain Bacteria; phylum Pseudomonadota; class Gammaproteobacteria; order Burkholderiales; family Burkholderiaceae_C; genus Aalborgiella; species Aalborgiella aggregata. Next base: position 172,043 of record JADIYY010000004.1, read on the forward strand.
GTCACCTTCAAAATCTACGAAACTCTTTTCATCAAAATTTTTCGGGTCAACGACCGTGCTGTGAATATTGGTGAATACTTTAAATTCTGGGGCACAACGTATGTCATAGCCATAGCTGCTTGTGCCATAGCTAATAATTCTTTTACCGTCTCTCTCGCGAACCTGTCCTGGCTCAAATGGCTCAATCATGCCGCGCTTTTGGGCGAGTTCTCGAATTTGATGGTCAGCAAGTATGGACAATGTATATCTCCAATTGTTAGCTTTTGGTGCCTCGAGCCGGAATCGAACCGGCACGCCCGCTATGAACGAAAGCGGCGGATTTTAAGTCCGCTGTGTCTACCAATTTCACCATCGAGGCATGATCTTTTAGCGCAATGTATTCCGCGCTATAAAGAATAATGGAGGCGCAGGCCGGAGTCGAACCGACCTACTCGGATTTGCAATCCGGTACATAACCGCTTTGTTACTGCGCCGAAAACCTTACAAAAAACCACATCAAAGGTGGAAATTAAAATTCTACCTTTGAATATCTATCAATTTAGCAAAAAGGGAAGCAAAAGCTTCCCTTTTTTAAATTTTGGAGCGGGAAAAGAGTCTCGAACTCTCGACCTCAACCTTGGCAAGGTTGCGCTCTACCAACTGAGCTATTCCCGCGAATCTAGTCTTAAATTATAGCCTATTTTGAATCACTTTTCCTGACAAAAAGTTAACGTGCCTATTTTTTTGATTAATGTTTTGTAGATTCACGACCACCTGTTTTGATGATGTCGTGAGTGGCTTCGGCGGCAAGAGCGCTTTCATGCTTTAATTCTTCACTTGCAACTTCCAAATCAGGCAATGGAACTGGCGCACGTTCCAAAGCTAATTCCAAGACCTTATCAATCCACTTGACCGGAACAATTTCTAACCCGTTTTTGACATTTTCAGGAATGTCTTGCAAATCTTTCGCATTTTCTTCCGGAATAAGCACTGTTTTAATTCCACCACGCAATGCAGCCAGCAATTTTTCTTTTAAGCCACCAATGGCAGTCACTTCGCCGCGCAAAGTGATTTCACCAGTCATGGCCACGTCACCGCGAACAGGAATACCGGTTAATGCGGAAACAAAAGCTGTCGTCATCGCTGCACCAGCGCTAGGACCATCCTTGGGTGTAGCTCCGTCAGGTACATGAATATGAATATCACGCTTTTCAAACATTTCTTCTTTAATACCGAGTCGGCTTGCTCTGCTGCGAACCACTGTCCGAGCAGCTTCTACAGATTCTTTCATCACATCACCCAAAGAGCCTGTTCGCGTAATGATGCCTTTGCCGGGCATCAGAGCAGCTTCTATTGTCAACAAATCCCCACCTACCTCAGTCCATGCCAACCCCACCACTTGACCCACCTGATTTTGCTCTTCAGCACGACCATAGTTGTACTTCCGAACCCCCAAATACTCATTCAATGAATCGGGTGTCACAACCACTTTGCCTTTTAATTTCTTGAGCAATAAGCCTTTGACGACTTTGCGGCAAATTTTTGAAAGTTCACGCTCAAGCGATCGCACCCCCGCTTCACGCGTGTAGTAACGAACAATGTCTTTCACCGCCTCATTCGTGATGAGCAATTCATTGGTTTTCACACCATTATTCGACATTTGTTTTGGAAGCAAATACGTTGTCGCAATATTGGTCTTTTCATCCTCTGTGTAACCCGCCAAACGAATCACTTCCATGCGATCTAACAAGGCAGATGGAATATTCATTGAATTCGATGTGGCCACAAACATGACATCACTCAAGTCAAAATCGACTTCGACGTAGTGATCTGCGAAAGTGTGATTTTGCTCAGGATCCAACACTTCAAGTAACGCGCTTGAAGGGTCTCCACGATACTCAGTGCCTAGTTTGTCAATCTCGTCCAGTAAGAACAAGGGATTGCGAACACCGACTTTGCTTAGACTTGACAAAACTTTGCCTGGCAAAGCGCCAATGTATGTGCGTCTATGGCCACGGATTTCCGCTTCGTCGCGCATGCCACCCAAGGCCATACGCACAAACTTACGCCCAGTTGCTTTGGCAATCGATTGTCCCAAAGATGTTTTTCCTACGCCAGGGGGACCAACCAAACACAATATGGGCGCTTTTACTTTATCAACGCGTTGTTGCACTGCAAGATATTCAAGAATACGGTCTTTAACTTTATCTAGGCCGTAATGATCTTGATTCAAGACAGTTTCAGCAGCGGGCAGGTCATGTTTGATTTTAGATTTTTTACTCCAAGGCAGTCCAATCAAGACATCGATGTAATTACGAACAACAGTGGCCTCGGCAGACATCGGGGACATCAATTTCAATTTCTTCAATTCCCCTTGAGCTTTTGCCAAAGCCTCTTTGCTCATCTTTGCAGCTTTGATTTTTTTCTCAAGATCTGCAAAATCAGTACCTTCATCGCCATCACCTAATTCTTTTTGAATGGCTTTCACTTGTTCATTGAGATAGAAATCACGTTGATTCTTCTCCATGGCACGCTTGACACGTCCGCGAATTTTTTTATCTACGTTCAAAATATCAACTTCACGTTCAATCTGCTCAAATAAATTCTTTAGGCGCGCTTTGACTTCGGCTAAAGACAAAATGATTTGCTTGCTTTCTAGCTTTAATGGCAAATGTGCAGAAATCGTATCGGCCAGACGACCTGGGTCATCAATGCTGGAAATTGAGCTTAGTATTTCTGGAGGAATTTTTTTATTCAATTTGACATACTGGTCAAATTGCTGCATCACGGCCCTGCGTAAGGCTTCCAGTTCAGGCGTTTTTTCTCCTTTTGCAGTCAACTTCGGTTCCACGACTTCTACTGGAGTCACATTGGCAATGAAATGCGTCTCAACATCGTTAATGTGCGTGACTTTGGCACGTTGTTGACCCTCTACCAGAACTTTAACGGTGCCATCTGGCAGTTTCAGCATTTGCAAAATAGTAGATATGCAACCCACATCAAACATGTCAGTGGTTGTCGGCTCATCATTGGCCGCCGTTTTCTGTGCAACCAGCATAATGCGCCGCTCTTCAGCCATGGCCAGCTCTAGGGCTTTGATGCTTTTTGGACGCCCCACAAACAAAGGAATCACCATATGCGGAAATATCACTACATCGCGCAGTGGCAGCATTGGCAAATCTAGTGCAAGGGCGGGTAATACAGGGTGTGATGACATTTAGTCTCCAATGATTCAGGCTTTTTTGGCAATATCGCGATAAACCAACAAGGGCGGCTTGCCCTCAACGATACATGATTCATCAATCACAACTTTAGCCACATTCGCCGTTGTCGGTAAGTCGAACATGGTGTCGATGAGTGCCAATTCCAATAGGGAACGCAAACCACGTGCACCTGTTTTGCGTTTTAATGCTTTTTGTGCAATGGCCTTGAGTGCTGATGGGCGTATTTCTAATTCAACACCTTCCATGTTCAGCAATTTACTGTATTGCTTCACCAATGCATTTTTGGGTTCCGTCAAAATCTGCATCAAAGCATCTTCGCTCAACTCATCCAAAGTTGCGATGACAGGCATGCGACCAATTAGTTCAGGAATAATGCCAAACTTGATCAAATCTTCTGGCTCAACTTCTTTAAAAACATCCGTCAAACTGCGTACTTGCTTACTTTTAACAACGGCACCAAAGCCAATTCCAGAGGCTTCCGTGCGATTTTCGATAACTTTCTCTAGACCTGCAAAAGCACCGCCACAAATAAACAAAATATTAGTGGTGTCAATTTGCAAGAAGTCTTGATTAGGGTGCTTTCGTCCGCCCTGCGGGGGAATGCTTGCCATGGTTCCCTCGATGAGTTTTAGCAAAGCCTGTTGAACGCCCTCACCAGAAACATCTCGCGTGATAGAAGGGTTATCAGACTTACGAGAGATTTTGTCGATTTCATCAATGTAAACAATACCGCGTTGCGCGCGCTCGACATCGTAATTACAACTTTGCAAGAGCTTGGAGACAATATTTTCAACATCCTCGCCCACATAGCCAGCTTCTGTTAGTGTGGTGGCATCAGCCATCACGAAAGGCACATCCAGCATGCGTGCCAATGTTTGGGCAAGAAACGTTTTGCCCGAACCCGTGGGTCCAATCAGCAAAATATTGCTCTTTGCCAGCTCAACATCATCCTTACCCAGCTTTTCTTTGTGCTTCAACCGTTTGTAATGGTTATATACAGCAACAGCCAAAGTACGTTTGGCCACATTTTGGCCAATGACATAGTTGTCTAAATTGGCTTTGATTTCTGCTGGAGTGGGAAGTTCGCCCTTCGTCTTGCGTGCCTCTTCAGCGGCAATGGCAGGCAACTCATCACGAATGATGTCATTGCATAAATCGATGCATTCATCACAAATAAAAACAGACGGACCAGCTATGAGTTTCTTAACCTCGTGCTGACTTTTGCCGCAAAACGTGCAGTGCAACGTTTTTTCATCTGAATTTGTTTTCTTACCCACCATGATTCAAGCCTTTTTATTTAAATACTCAAAATCAAATTAAGGCCGTTTGGCTATGACCTGGTCAATCAATCCATAATTCTTCGCTTCATCGGCACTCATGAAGTAATCACGCTCAACATCTTGCTCAATTTTTGCCAATGTCTGACCAGTCCGTTCAGCCAAAATTTTATTCAGCTGTTCGCGGGTCTTCAAAATTTCACGCGCATGTATTTCAATATCCGTTGCTTGTCCACGCGCACCACCTGAAGGTTGGTGAATCATGATATTGGAATTCGGCAATGAGAATCGTTTTCCTTTTGCACCTGCTGCCAGCAAAAATGCACCCATGCTTGCCGCCATTCCAGTACAGAGGGTAGAAACCTCCGGCTTAATGAAATTCATGGTGTCGAATATCGCCAACCCCGCGCTCACAGATCCACCTGGCGAATTGATATAAAGTGAAATGTCCTTATCAGGATTTTCGCTTTCTAAAAAAAGCAACTGTGCCACGACCAAATTGGCCATGTAATCTTCCACGGGACCAACCAAGAAAATGACCCGCTCCTTGAGTAGACGTGAATAAATATCGTACGAACGTTCACCGCGTCCCGATTGTTCAACCACCATCGGCACCAAACCTAAGTTCTGAATAGTCTTTGTTGAAGTTTGGTTATAAATTTCGCTCATATCGATTCCTAAAAAACAGAGGGATTACTCGGATAGCCACGCAAGACACGGATGCCACCTAACTTTTAGCATAATGTACACAATAAATGACTTGGGGTTTGTGCAGCCTGACTTCAAGCCCCACAAACCCCAGTATTTATCAAAAAAGCAACGAAATCCGATTCAGCAGAATGCTGTCAATCGGTGGTGATCACTCTAATTCTGAGCCATCAACTCATCAAATGATGTTGATTTTTCAGTTACTTGCGCCTTAGAAAGCACAAAGTTGGTTACATTGTTTTCTACAACAATCGCCTCTACTTCTGCCATGCGATTTTTGTCGCTGCCATACCAACGAATCACATCCATCGGTTTTTCATAACTTGCAGCCAATTCTTCAATATGGCCAGACACTTGCTCAGGTTTTGCGTGTAAATCATTGGTTTTAACCAACTCTGCAACAACCAAACCCAGTCGCACACGACGTTCAGCTTGCTGCTGGAAAATATCTTCTGGTATAGGCATTTTCTCGAAATCTTTAACGCCACGCTGCTTCAAATCAGTACGCGCCCCTTCTACCAAACGTTCAATTTCCGCTTTAACGCTGGCTTTAGGCAGTTCTAACTCTGCTTTTCCAACCAACGCATCCATGACTGCTTGCTTGTTTTTTGCCATTAAACGAGCTTTGACTTCACGCTCTAAGTTCTTTTTGATATCTGAACGCAATCCAGCAACAGTTGCATCGGCAATGCCGAGTGATTTAGCCAGTGAATCGTTGACTTCAGGTAAATGTGATGCTTCAATTTTTTTAACTGTTAACAGGAAATCTGCTGTTTTACCGGCTACATCTTTGCCATGGTAATCAGCGGGGAAAGCCAAAGGAAACGTTTTGCTTTCGCCAGATTTCATTCCCCGAGTGGCGTCTTCAAATTCTTTAAGCATCTGCCCTTCACCCACGATGAACTGAAATGCCTCGGCTTTACCGCCATTGAACAATTCGCCATCAATTTTCCCTTCAAAATCAACAGTGACTCGATCACCGTCAACTGCAGCAGAATCCAAACCTCGTTGTGCAAAAGTGCGTCTTTGTTTACGCAATATATCTAAAGTTTTATCAACAGCAGAATCATCTACTTGAGCCGATAATTTTTCAACTGTGGCACTGCTTAAATCGCCAATCTTGACTTCAGGAAAGACTTCAAAAACCGCATCAAATGTCAACTGTCCTTCTGGTGCATTTTCAGTTTCAGTGATTTTGGGTTGACCCGCGACACGCAATTTCGCATCAAATGCAGCTTGCGCAAAGGCTTCACCGACCTTGTCATTCATCACTTCGTAATGGACAGAATACCCATACTGTTGCGCTACGACGTTCATAGGAACTTTACCTGGGCGGAACCCGTTCATTTTGACCGTACGTGCTATTTTTTTAAGCCGAGTCTCGACCTCAGTAGATACCACACTGGCAGGTATTGACAAAACGATTTTGCGCTCTAATTTTTCTAAAGTTTCTACGGTTACTGACATGGTTTTCTCATTTCTTGATCAAAAAAAATTGTTTTTATTGCTTATCAATGGTGCGCGGGGGGGGACTCGAACCCCCACATCCTTGCGGACGTCAGGACCTAAACCTGGTGCGTCTACCAATTTCGCCACCCGCGCATCGTCTAAGCAATAGAAAACATCAAATGAGCAGCTTATGCTTCACAAACTTGCTCGCAAAATTGGATAACCTTCTATTCTAACCTGTCTACTTAATGGCCTTTTAGGCTAACCATTGAATCAGTTATCTTTCATGTTCAGAAGAACTGGTTCTAAATAATAGTGCGATTCAGCTATGATGATGCGGATTGATTGACATTTTCAATACTGTTTAAGCTTCGACCTTAACTAAAATTAGCAAAATACACTGCTCAGCATGACTTCACCGCGCTCAACTCCTCTCGTTGAATTAAAAAACTTAACTTTTGGGTATGGTGAGCGTGTGATTCTGGACAATGTCTCTATGACCATTCCGCGCGGAAAAGTCACTGCACTTATGGGTGCTTCTGGCGGTGGTAAAACCACCATATTACGCTTGATAGGGGGACAAAACAGAGCGCAATCGGGTCAGTTGCTATTCGACGGACAAGACGTCACTCCCATGAATCAGACCGAAATGTATGCCGCGCGCCGGCGCATGGGGATGCTGTTTCAATTTGGTGCTTTGTTTGCAGATTTATCAGTGTTTGAAAATGTGGCATTCCCGTTGCGAGAACACACCAATTTACCCAACACCTTGATTCGCGATATTGTGCTCATGAAACTCAATGCGGTAGGCTTACGTGGCGCACGCGATTTGATGCCCAGCGAAGTTTCTGGCGGTATGGCAAGACGCATCGCTTTGGCACGCGCAATCGCTCTTGATCCAGAATTGGTGATGTACGACGAACCTTTTTCAGGCTTGGACCCCATCTCTCTCGGAATTGCCGCTCGTTTAATTCGAGAGCTCAATGACACAATGGGTTTAACCAGCATATTTGTATCACACGAACTGGAACAAACCTTGGCCATTGCCGACCATGTCATTATTCTTGCCAACGGCAAAATAGCTGTTCAAGGTACTCCCGAGACAGTGCGTCAAAGCACTGATCCATTGGTGCATCAATATGTCAATGCACTGCCTGATGGACCCGTGCGCTTCCATTACCCTGGGCCTTCCATTACAGAAGATTTTGCAAGCTTGGGAGTAGCAAAATGAATTTGACTTGGCTCTCAAATCTTGGATACTCAACCCGCCGCCAAATGGCTGACATCGGTCATGGCGCGAAACTTTTTGCGCGTTTATTGACCACCTTGGGCACAAGTTTGAAACGATTTGGCTTGATACGCGACCAAATTCATTTTTTAGGTAATTACTCGCTGGTCATCATTGCCATTTCTGGCTTGTTTGTGGGTTTTGTATTGGGTCTGCAAGGCTACTACACCTTGCAACGCTATGGATCCACAGAGGCATTGGGTTTGTTGGTAACCCTGAGCTTGGTTCGCGAACTGGGACCCGTTGTCACAGCATTGCTCTTTGCAGGACGCGCTGGTTCGTCGCTGACTGCAGAGATCGGTTTGATGAAAGCTGGCGAGCAAATCAGCGTGCTTGAAATGATGGCGGTCGACCCTGTTAAACGCATTCTCGCACCGCGATTTTGGGCTGGCATCATCACCATGCCATTGTTGGCAGCTGTTTTCAGTGCCATGGGCGTCATAGGCGGATGGGTCGTTGGGGTTTTGATGATTGGCATTGACTCTGGATCGTTTTGGAGTCAAATTCAGGGTGGTGTTGATGTTTGGAATGACATTGGCAATGGCGTCATCAAAAGTTTAGTTTTTGGCTTTTCGGTCACCTTTGTCGCACTCCTACAAGGGTTTGAAGCGCAGGCCACGCCAGAAGGAGTTTCAAGGGCAACGACACGTACCGTGGTGGTTGCCTCTTTAGCGGTATTGGGCTTGGATTTCATGCTGACAGCCATGATGTTCAGTATCTAGTCCGCCATCAATTTAAGTAATGTGATAGGAACTTGATATGCAACGATCAAAAAATGATATCTGGGTAGGTTTATTTGTTTTACTGGGTGCAGCAGCCATACTTTTTTTGGCATTGCAATCAGCAAATTTGCTGAGCTTAAGCTTCCAGCCCAATTACCGTGTCACAGCCTACTTTGACAATATTGGTGGCCTCAAACCGAAGGCAGCTTTGAAAAGTGCTGGCGTGGTCGTTGGACGCGTGGAATCAATCACATTCGACGATAAATCATTTCGAGCCAAAGTGACCCTGGCCATGGAAAGTCGCTACGCTTTCCCCAAAGACAGTTCTCTCAAAATTTTGACGTCTGGACTGTTAGGCGAACAATACATTGGCATTGAACCTGGCGCTGAAGAAAAGCTGCTTGCAAATGGCGACAAAATGTCTTCAACGCAATCTGCAGTCGTACTGGAGAATTTGATTGGTCAGTTTTTATACAGCAAAGCATCAGACGGTAGTAGCAACAGTTCTCCCGCCACTGCCCCAGGGAAATAAAATCCGCATTGAGCTATAGTAATTTTCTACGTACGAATTGACTGTTATGCCATATATGTCCAGAAATGCTATAAAATTCATAGCAACTCAGGCAATAAATACGCTGGCTATAGCCTGTTTTTTCATAATTTCTGGATGTGCAACCCGTCCCAACGCGCACCCGCATGACCCATGGGAATCGTACAACCGAGGTGTTGCCACATTCAATGATGAAATTGACGCCATTATTGCGAAGCCTTTGGCCACTGCGTATCAAAAGTTTGTTCCCAACCTGGTGCAAACCGGTATCCATAATTTCTTTAGCAATCTCGCTGACCCATGGACAGCCATCAACAGCGTGCTGCAACTCAAACCACAAGATGCGGTAGAGAGTGCCTTTCGTTTTGGGATCAATACATTTCTAGGATTTGGTGGCGTTTTAGATATCGCCAGCGAAATGCGCATAGAAAAACACAAATCAGATTTTGGACACACCTTGGGGTATTGGGGCGTTGGGCCTGGGCCCTATTTGGTCATACCGTTTTTAGGACCCTCGACATTCCGCGACACAGTTGCTTCTACTTTGATTGCCAAAGGGGACTTGGTTTGGCAATTAGACAAAGTATCACAAAGAAATTCGTTGTATGGACTGCGATTGCTGGATCAACGTGCCAATGTGATGCGCAACACCAATGTGCTAGAAGCAGTGGCGCTTGATAAGTACACTTTCACACGGGATATCTTTTTGCAAATCCGACGCAACGAGGTATTTGATGGCAATCCACCAGAAGAAGCCGCACCTTTGACAGAACCAGAACCGAAACCTGGATCACAGGCACCCCTTTCTGACGAAAAACCTGAACCAAGGTATGATCTGGAACCCGCTAAAGCCGAAGTCACTGAATCCGCTGAACCAGCCAATCCGACCGAAGCCAAGCAGAAGGACAAATCTGAGACCCCGACGCTTATAGAAAAGCCTGTCAACTAAAATGGTGTCCTCCCAATTCGATACCAAAACGTTATTGAACAGCGGTTATAGCCGCCTGTGTATTTTTAGAAAGCAAACCATGATATTTCAGTCCAATCGACGCACATTCGTCGCACAAATCGCCAGTTTTGTAACTGCTGCGAGTGCCTTGAGCTTTTCGAATATTGCTTTTGCGGCGGATGAGGCAGCAGATGCTTTCATCAAACGCGTGTCAGATGAAGTCACGGAAACCATCAAAAATGACAAAGCGATACAAGGTGGTGATTTAAACAAGTTGTATGCCTTGGTCGACGCTAAGGTCATACCGCATGTCAATTTCAAGCGCATGACAGCTTCAGCAGTCGGCCCAGCTTGGCTAAAAGCGACACCCGACCAACAAAAGCAATTGCAAGATGAATTCAAAACATTGCTTCTGCGAATTTATGCTGGAGCTTTGACTGAAATTAACGATAAAACCATTTCATACAAACCCTTGCGCGCCAACCCAGATGACATGGAGGTGGTCGTCCGCAGTGAAGTGCGTGGAAAAGGTGAGCCCATTCAGTTGGACTATCGTTTGGAAAAAACCCCAGGCATTGGCGCTGGCTGGCGAATTTACAACATGAATGTCATGGGTGTTTGGCTGATGGAAACTTACCGCAGCCAATTTTCACAGCAAATCAACGCCAGTGGTATTGATGGCTTGATCTCGAGCTTGAAATCCACCAATCAGAAATTGGCAAAGAAGTAAGAGTCGTATAAGTGCCATTCTGTGTCAAATTAAACTGTAAGAATGACTGAAGCGATGACCAACGCAGCGCCAGAAGCTCTGATTTTCCCCGACACCGTGACGCACAACGAGGCATCAGGATGTCTGGATTTATTGCGGTCGGGTGCGCAATCTTGGCAAGGCAACGATGTCCGAATTGACGCATCTGCGCTCAATAAATTCGACTCTTCTGCATTGGCTGTTTTGCTGCAAATTAAAAGAGAAGTACAGTCTCTGGGCAAAAATCTCACCATTTTGGGTCTGCCCAAGCAACTCCAAGAATTGGCTAATTTATACGGCATTCAAAGCGTTTTAGAAAACTGAAGTCGTTTGAATAAGGCGACTAACAATCATCAATTGAGGAAATGAAATGACCGCTGACGAGCTCAAATCCATCATCACGACTGGATTGCCATGCGACCATATTGCGCTAGAGGGTGATGGGCGGCATTGGTATGCCACCATCGTTTCATCTGCGTTTGATGGCAAACGCTTGATTCAACGACATCAACAAGTCTATGCCACCTTGGGTAAGAAAATTCAAACAGACGAGGTGCATGCCTTGTCAATGAAGACTTTTACGCCAGCTGAGTGGCAATCGCAATCATCACACGCTTAAAAAGCCCGTACACAACAACATTTGAAAGTTCTCCTTGGATAAGTTAAGAATCACTGGCGGGATGCCATTAAACGGTGAGGTGCAAATTTCAGGCGCCAAAAATGCTGCCTTACCTGAACTCTGCGCAGCTTTATTGACTGCAGAACCTGTCACATTGCAGAACGTACCTGGCTTGCATGACGTCGCGACCATGCTCAAATTGATTCGCAATATGGGTGTCACTGCTGAACGTGAAGTCAATCAGGCAGCTGGTGCAGAAATAGGTGTAGGTGCGATTCGCATTGATGCAAGTGCATTGACAGTCACAGAAGCACCCTACGATTTGGTAAAAACCATGCGTGCTTCTGTTTTAGCTCTGGGCCCTTTATTGGCGCGCTTTGGTAAAGCCACCGTGTCATTGCCTGGCGGCTGTGCCATTGGTTCGCGTCCTGTTGACCAACACATCAAAGGTCTGCAAGCCATGGGTGCGCATATCGTGGTCGAACACGGCTACATTTTGGCTTCTTTACCCGAAGGAAAAACCCGCATGCAAGGTGCGCACATCACTACCGACATGGTGACAGTGACAGGCACAGAAAATTTCATGATGGCGGCCTGTTTGGCTGAAGGTGAAACCGTTTTAGAAAACGCCGCACAGGAACCTGAAATCACCGATTTGGCCGAGATGCTGATCAAGATGGGGGCCAAAATTGAAGGCCAAGGCACACGGCGCATCAAAATCACCGGTGTTGAAAAACTACATGGCTGTAACCACCAAGTTGTTGCCGACCGCATTGAGGCCGGCACATTTTTATGCGCCGTCGCTGCCACGGGCGGGGACGTGGTGTTGAAACATGGTCGTGTTGAACACTTGGATGCCGTGATTGACAAGCTTCGCGAAGCTGGCGTTACCGTTGAAGCCTTGACAGACGGCATTCATGTTCAGTCGCATGGTCGCCTTAAAGCACAAGGATTTCGCACCACTGAATACCCGGGTTTTCCGACCGATATGCAAGCGCAATTCATGGCATTGAACGCGGTGTCAGAGGGAGCCTCTAAAGTGACTGAAACGATTTTTGAAAACCGTTTCATGCATGTCAATGAATTGGTGCGCTTGGGTGCACACATACAAATTGATGGCAAAACCGCTTTGGTAGATGGTGTCACGCAGCTTTCCGGCGCAACCGTGCAAGCCACTGATTTGCGTGCTTCTGCTTGCTTGGTGATTGCTGGTTTGGTTGCCGATGGGGAAACCACCATTGAACGCATTTATCATTTAGACCGCGGTTACGACCAAATGGAAATCAAGTTACGCGGATTGGGTGCCAAGATTGAGCGACTTAAAGAATAACCAACGTCGGCAATTCAGGCTTGCACCTTGGCAAGCTGTACTTTTACTGAGTCTCTATATCGGCATCGTCTTGAACGGTGCTGTTTTCTTTCGGCGTTTTACCGATCTGGGAACTAACCATGCCAGCAGCAGTTTCGTTTTGGCCGAACTGGTTTTGGTCTTTGCCTTCACCGTTTTCTTGATCAGTCTGGTTGACTTGACTGGCAAGTGGTTGGCACGCACCCTCATCACATTGTTGTTAATCATTTCCGTCTTGGCCAGCTATTACATGACGGTTTTCAATGTTGTCATAGGCTATGGCGTGGTACAAGCTGTGCTAACAACCGATGTAGATTTATCCAAAGAAGCCGTTGGTATGGGTTTGTTGATATGGTTTGCGGCCTTGGCTTTGCTGCCTTTGTTTTTGTGGTGGCGCTACGTACATGTTGCGAGAAATAGTCCTGCTGCAGACACTGCTCGATTCAAACCTATTGCAGGTAAATTGATATTCATCGCCATTTTTGCCAGCATTGCCGCGCTGTTGGCGCAGCGCATGAACACATCAGCAACGGGGCAAGCTGGTGTCGGCCAAGATATTGGCCAAGCCAATTTGGTGGCACACAGTTATGTGCCCAGCAATTGGGTGGCTGGTTTGGGTATGTCCGCATCCAGCAGTTGGGATGAATGGCGTGTCAATGCTGATAAGCATTCGCCAGCAGATCAATTTCAGTACAGCCTGAATGCCGACGCGAGTGATGCGTTTGTGGTCATGGTGATTGGCGAATCGGCGCGTTCTGGTAATTTTGGCTTGTTGGGCTATGAGCGACCCACCACTCCCTTATTGGCTACCACCAAAAATTTGATTGCATTCAACGGTACATCGTGCAACACGTCGACCAAATTGTCCTTGCAGTGCATGTTTGTTCGTCCATCGGCTGTGATTGATCACGGATTGCAAGCGCCAGAAGTACGCGAAGACACGGTATTTTCGGTTTTTCGAAAACTCGGTTTCACCTCTGAGTTGTTTGCCATGCAATCTGAAGTTTGGTTTTACAACAGTCTCAAACCCAATCATTACAAAATTCGCGAAGTCATTGCCGCAGACGATGCCAACCGTAACCAGCCTGTGCTCGATTCTTTTTTAGAAACTGAATTGAATTCCTCGGTTGCCAAGCACACCAAAGGTCGTCACATCGTGGTCTTGCACACCAAAGGCTCGCACTTCAATTACACCAGCCGCTACCCACGTGAATTTGCCAAATACCAACCTGAATGCGAAGGTGTAGATGGTGCTTGCAGCAAAGCTCAATTGATCAATTCCTACGACAACAGCATTTTGTATACCGATGCATTTTTGGCCCGCATCATCAGCAGCTTGAAAGACAAAAAAGCGATTTTGATTTACACCTCAGACCATGGTGAATCCATCGACGAAAACCGCCATTTTCACGCCACGCCTAAACCTTTGGCACCCATCGAACAACTGCAAGTTCCCCTTTTATTTTGGGCCTCTGACGCCTATTTGACCCACCCCGCTCGTCAAAAAGCATTCACCCAATTGCAAACGGCCGCCAAATCCCCACCTACAGGTGTGGGACATGCGAATTTGTTTGATTCCTTGTTGGGATGCCTAGGTGTGAGCTCCAACAATGGCGGCATCGACGACAAGTACAATCTATGCCATTGATTGTCTGTATTGAATTGGAGTTTTTATTTTGACTAAGCTCGCGCTACGGGGAGTACGAATTTGATTACGCTTGCGCTATCAAAAGGCCGCATTTTCGAAGAAACCTTGCCGCTCTTGAAAGCCGCAGGGATTGAGGTCTTGGAAGATCCGGAAAAATCGCGCAAGTTGATTTTGACGACCAACCAACCTGATGTACGGGTGCTGGTGGTGCGCGCAACCGATGTGCCAACCTATGTGCAATACGGCGGTGCCGACATGGGTATCACTGGTAAAGACACACTCTTAGAACATGGCAGCCAAGGTTTGTACACACCGTTGGACTTGCAAATCGCCAAATGCCGAATCAGCGTTGCTGTCAAAGCAGACTTTGATTACGCCGCAGCTGTCAAGCGCGGTAGTCGCCTCAAAGTGGCCACCAAATACGTTGCGATAGCGCGCGAGTTTTTCGCCAGCAAGGGCGTGCACGTCGATTTGATTAAGCTCTACGGCAGCATGGAACTGGCCCCGCTGGTTGGCATGGCCGATGCGATTGTCGATTTGGTTTCCACAGGCAACACCCTCAAAGCCAATCACTTGGTTGAGGTGGAACACATCATGGACATCAGCTCGCGCTTGGTCGTCAACCAAGCCGCACTGAAACTCAAACAAGCTCCGATTCGCGCCATCATTGATTCGTTTGCGGGGGCGATTGGTAAATAATGGCTATGAATTTGCGAGCGACACCTGCACAGTTATCAACGGCTAACGCCTCCTTTGAAGCCGATTTCAAAGCACGCCTGCATTGGTCTGCTGAAACCGATGCGGGAATTGAAGACGTGGTGGCCAATATTTTGCGCGATGTGCAAACGCGTGGCGATGCGGCAGTGCTGGAATATACCAACCGTTTCGATGGCTTGAACGCGACATCGGTTGCTTCTTTGGAATTGACACAAACCGAACTCAAAGCCGCCTTTGACGCCATCCCTGCAGACCAACGCGATGCCCTGCAAGCCGCCACCAAGCGCGTTCGCAGTTACCACGAAGCACAAAAAAAAGCCAACGGTGAGAGCTGGAGTTACCGCGACGAAGCGGGCTCATTACTGGGTCAAAAAGTCACGCCGCTGGACCGCGTCGGCATCTACGTCCCAGGTGGCAAAGCCACTTACCCATCCAGCGTGCTGATGAACGCCATCCCTGCGCATGTGGCGGGTGTGGAAGAAATCATCATGGTGGTTCCCACACCAAAGGGTGAAAAAAACCTCATGGTATTGGCCGCCGCCTACATCGCCGGTGTCAGCCGCGCTTTCACCATCGGTGGCGCACAAGCGGTGGCGGCTCTGGCCTACGGCACAGCCACCATTCCTAAAGTGGATAAAATCACTGGCCCCGGCAACGCCTATGTGGCCGCTGCCAAGCGCCGCGTATTTGGCATCGTGGGCATCGACATGATCGCAGGTCCGAGTGAAATCTTGGTGTTAGCCGACGGCAGCACCCCGCCTGACTGGGTGGCGATGGATTTGTTCAGCCAAGCAGAACATGACGAGCTGGCGCAAAGCATTCTGCTCTGCCCAAACGCCGCGTACATCGCCCAAGTGCAGGAATCCATCAATCGTCTGTTGCCCGACATGCCCCGCGCCGCCATCATCGCCAAATCGCTGAACGACCGTGGTGCGTTGATTTTGACGCGCAGCATGGAAGAAGCCTGTGACATCAGCAACCGAATCGCCCCTGAACATTTGGAAGTCTCCAGCCGCGACCCGCACCGCTGGGAGCCCATGCTGAAACACGCTGGCGCAATTTTCTTGGGTGCTTTCACCAGCGAATCTTTGGGCGACTATTGCGCCGGCCCCAACCATGTGCTGCCCACATCAGGCACTGCACGTTTCAGCAGTCCGCTAGGCGTATACGACTTTCAAAAGCGCAGCAGCATCATTGAAGTCAGCGAAGCTGGTGCGCAAGAACTGGGCAAGATTGCCTCGGTCTTAGCACACGGCGAAGGCTTGCAAGCGCATGCCAGAGCAGCCGAGCTGCGTCTGCGATAACTTACGGCAGAGATGCGTTTACTTCCGAGAAAAGTTTGACCTGATTCATATTTGAAATTCAACGTTTGCTGTAGCGTTTTGCTTGGAACTGCCAAGCTTGCAATTGACTTAATGCGCACCATATAAGTCGAATAAGGAGTCAAACAACATGATATTCAAACAACTGTTCGACACTGTATCCAGCACCTACACCTACCTTTTGGCGTGCGAAGCGACTGGGCAGGCCATTTTGATTGACCCTGTGTTGCCTGAATGGGAACGTGATTTGGCGGAAATCAACAAACGTGGCTTAAAACTGGCCTACACCGTTGAAACCCACATCCATGCCGATCACATCAGCTCCGCACTGAAATTGAGTCAAATGACGGGCAGCAAAATTGCAGGCCCTGCATTGGATGCTTTGCCCTGCACGCAAGTTGGGCTGGAAGATGGCGTTCCCCTCCAATTTGGCAGTCTTGAACTACAAGCCATTCACACCCCAGGCCATACCAACAACCATTTTGCCTACACCTGCCAAGGCCGTTTGTTCAGCGGCGATGCTTTGATGATTGAAGCCTGTGGTCGAACCGATTTTCAAAGTGGCGACCCTGCAGCTTTGTACCATTCGGTGCGTGGCAAGTTGTTTGCATTGGACGACGACACATTGGTCTACCCCGGTCACGATTACAAGCTTCGCAGCGTCAGCACCATAGGCCAAGAAAAACGTTTAAACCCACGCTTGGGTGGTGACAGGAAACTCGAAGATTTTGTCGACATGATGAACAAACTCAATCTGGCCTACCCCAAATTCATCGACTATGCTGTGCCTGGCAATTTGGCATGTGGTGTGTGTCCGAACGACATCCCAGATAACTTGCAACAGTATTGCATCCAAATGGCCGAAACCATACAAGGTTAATTCACAGCGTATCAAATGCTATAAATAAAATAGCACACTAGGAAATAAATACGCCGGCTACAGCCTGATTTTTCATATATTTATGACGAATAGGCGTTAACTCAGCACCACTGCTGCACCCGCGCCTTGTGGTGCGATGGTGCCGATTTCAAACACGGTCTCACCTAAATCGCGTAAAGTTTTTGCAACAGCGTTTGCGCTTTGTGCATCGACCACCACCACCATGCCAATGCCGTTGTTGAAGGTGCGGTTCATTTCGATGTCGTCGATGCCAGCTGTGGCTTGCAGCCAGGCGAAGAGTTCGGTTTGTGGCCAGCTGCCCTTTTTCAGGTGAGCTGCCATGCCTTTGGGCAGCACGCGGGGGATGTTTTCCAGCAAGCCACCGCCGGTGATGTGGGCCAAAGCTTTGATACCAGATGTTGCGCCATTGGCGGCAGTGTTCAGTGGGTGAGCAGCCAAAGCTTTCAGCACGTTCAACACATACAAACGCGTTGGCATCATCACGGCTTGTTTGAAAGGCTGAGCATCTAAGGTAGCAGGAATTTTTCCGCCGGCCTCAGCACGTTCAATGCATTTGCGCACCAAGCTGAATCCGTTGGAATGCACGCCATTGCTTTTTAATCCCAGTACCACGTCGCCTGCGGTGATGGATTCGCCGGTCAAGATTTTGGATTTCTCCACTGCGCCAACTGCAAAGCCAGCCAAATCGTATTCACCGGCTGGGTACATGCCGGGCATTTCGGCTGTTTCGCCACCAATCAATGCGCAGCCTGAGAGCTCACACCCTTTGGCGATGCCTTGGATGACAGCCGCAGCGGTATCAATGTGCAATTTGCCGCAGGCGAAATAATCTAAGAAAAATAAGGGCTCTGCGCCTTGCACCAGCACGTCGTTGACACTCATGGCTACCAAATCGATGCCCACGGTGTCGTGCATGTCCCATTCAAATGCCAATTTCAATTTGGTACCCACGCCATCGGTGCCGCTGACCAACACGGGCTCTTTGAATTTTTTGGAAACCTCAAACAGCGCGCCAAAGCCACCAATGCCTGCTAAAACGCCTTCGCGCATGGTTTTTTTGGCAAAGGGTTTGATGCGCTCTATCAAGGCATCGCCTGCGTCAATGTCAACGCCGGCGTCTTTGTAACTCAGTGGGGTGGTCATGGGAAACCTAGGGGGAAAAGGTAGAAGTGTGAAT
Source organism: Candidatus Aalborgiella aggregata (assembly GCA_016705065.1). Lineage (GTDB taxonomy): Bacteria > Pseudomonadota > Gammaproteobacteria > Burkholderiales > Burkholderiaceae_C > Aalborgiella > Aalborgiella aggregata. The sequence goes on from JADIYY010000004.1 coordinate 190,669, forward strand.
GCAGTGCGCTGCGGTTAGAATTTGCCTAGATTTTAAGGGTTTTATTCCCGTCTTTTAGGCCTTTATATGCAATTCTCTGCGACGCAAAAAGCATCTTCGCTTGGCTGGGTATCGCCATGGTCACGGTGCTCTTACTCTGGCTGTTGGGACCCGTGCTGACGCCCTTTGTGGTGGCTGGTGTGTTGGCCTATGCGCTCAATCCGGTGGTCAATCGGCTCGATGCACTGTTCCGAGGCAAGATGCCACGTGTATTGGCGTGCTTTTGGTTGAGCTTGTTGTTTGTGCTTGCTGGTGCTGGCACTTTTGTTGCTTTTGATAGTGCCGATTTTGACCAAACAATTGCCACTATTGAAAGAGCAAATTCCGGTACTCTTTGACAACATCAGTGCTTGGGTCACGCCATTACTGGCGCAATTGGGGGTGAAATTCACCTTTGATTTCGCACACATCAAAGACTTTATTTTGAAATACCTCAACACCAATGCCGAAGACAGCATTGGCTCCTTGCTCTCATCGGTCAAGCTCGGTGGCAGTGTGGCGCTGGCGGTGATAGGCAATGCGGTGCTGATACCTGTGGTGCTGTTTTATTTGCTCAACGATTGGGACCATTTTGTCTCGCGCGCACAATCTTTTGTGCCTCCGCGCATGCGGGCAGCCTTTGACAGCTTTGTCAAAGAAGCCGATGCGGTACTGGGGCAATACCTGCGTGGGCAACTGTTGGTGATGTTGATGTTGGCGGTGTTTTACAGCGTGGGCTTGGTCTTGTTTGGTTTGGATTTGGCTTGGCCGATTGGTATCTTCACAGGCTTGGCCGTGTTTGTGCCCTATTTGGGTTTTGGTTTGGGTATGGTTTTGGCGCTCTTGTCTGGCTTGCTGCAATTCGCCTCCATCAAAGCTTTGGTGATGGTGGCTGTTGTATACGGTGCAGGGCAATTGGTGGAAAGTTTTTTCCTGACGCCACGCTTTGTGGGTGAACGCATTGGCTTGCACCCCATCGCGGTGATATTTGCGTTGATGGCATTTGGGCAATTGTTTGGTTTTGTCGGGATCTTGGTCGCATTGCCAGCCAGCGCCGTGCTGTTAGTAGCGATACGCCGCCTACAAGCAAATTACATGAGCAGCAAACTCTATCAGGGTTAAAAAACATTCAGGACCCATGAAGCAAATCGCACTGGATATCGGATTGGGCACTGGCCCCACTTTGGACAATTTTTTTGCTGGGCCCAATGTCGCTGTACTTGAACATTTGAAGCTGTGGACACACAGCCCTACGCGTTCGCCAGTGCCCACCTATGTGTGTGGTGCCAGTTCCAGCGGCAAAACACATTTACTCAAAGCCGTGTCGCAGGCACTGCAAGAATCGGGCGCGCAAGTGGGTTGGCTCGATGCATCCATGCTCACGCCACCAGCTTTCAACGAGGCTTGGGTGGCGGTGCTGATGGACGATGTGCACCTGTACACCGCAGAGCAACAACATGCTGCTTTCAATTGGTTTGTCAACGCCATGACACCCAGCACTGGTGCACAGCGCTGGGTGCTGGCCGCGGGTGATGTGCCACCAGCGCAATTGCAACTGCGCGAAGACCTGCGCACGCGCTTGGGTTGGGGACATGTCTATGACTTGCAGGTGTTGTCTGAACCCGAACGCCGTGGCGTGTTGCGCCAAGAAGCCGATGCGCGCGGCGTGTTTTTGAGTGACGAGGTGATGGACTTCATGCTCAAACGCTTTAGCCGCGATTTGGGCAGCTTGATGGAGCTGCTTGATGCGATGGACGGCTACGCCATGCAATCCAAAAAAGCCATCACAGTCTCACTCATCAAAGCCATGATGAATGAGGCTTAAACCCATTATTTCATGAAAATATATGAAAAATCGGGCTATAGCCGGCGTATATATTGCCTAATGTGCTACTAAATATATAGCATATCATTTTTTAATTTTACAATGATCAATCTGACGCTTTTCGACCTGGACCACACCCTCTTGCCATTGGACTCTGACTATGCCTGGGGCGAATTCACCACCCGCATAGGCTGGACCGACCCAGTGATTTTCAAACAGCGCAACGACGAATTTTTTGCACAATACAAAAAGGGCGAGCTCAAAATTGCAGACTACGTGCGCTTTGCCACGCAGGCCATTAAGGAGCAAGGTAAAGACAAATCCATCGCTGCACATGCACAGTTCATGCGCGAAGTGATAGAACCCGCCATCACAAGATCTGCCACTGATTTGATTGCCCAGCACCGACAGCGTGGCGACCGCATCGTCATCGTCACGGCCACCAATGAGTTTGTGACACGCCCCATTGCCAGCGCATTGGGCATAGACGAATTGATAGCGGTTCAGCTTGAGATGGATGGTGCTCAACACGGCACTGGCTGGATCACCGGCGCAATCAAAGGCGTGCCATCAGCGCACGAAGGCAAGGTAACGCGTGTGGAAGAATGGCTGGCTGCCAACCAGCTGAATTGGCAAAACGTGCACACCACTTTTTACACAGACTCATTCAACGACATCGCGCTCTTAGAAAAGGTCAACACCCCCATCGCCACCAACCCAGACGCGCGTTTGCGGACAGTGGCTACAGCGCGTGGTTGGCAGATTTTGGACCTTTTTTCGTGATTTCCTGTTATTTTGAGACACCTGTGCGCTCTCTGGGATAATCAGGGCTATCTAGGAAACCATGATTAAGAAATTCATCAACAAATTACTTGGCAAGTCAGACAGCGCAGCTGACGGCAAACCAGCCAAGGGCAAGAAAACCAATTACGGCAAACGCGAAGACATTGGCGTCGCCACACACGGAATCGACAACGATTTGGTAGACGACCGCGCCCGCGATGTGGTGCACGTACTCAAACGCGCTGGCTTTCAAGCCTACATTGTGGGTGGCGCGGTGCGCGACCTGCTGGTGGGTTTGCGCCCCAAAGATTTTGATGTTGCCACCAATGCAACGCCCGAGCAAGTCAAACACCTGTTCCGCCGGGCGTTCATCATTGGCCGGCGCTTTCGCATCGTGCACGTGGTGTACGGTCGTGGGCGCGAGCATGAGGTGATCGAGGTCACCACCTTTCGCGCCAATTTGGACAATGCCGCTGCAGAGCAAGTCAAAGGCAATGAGAAAACCAGCAAATCTGAATTGGCTGGCATGAAGCACGCTGTCGATTCAACTGGTCGCGTGTTGCGCGACAACGTGTGGGGCACGCAGCAAGAAGACGCTGTGCGCCGCGACTTCACCATCAACGCCATGTATTACGACCCTGAAACGCAAATCGTGGTGGATTACCACGGCGGCTTCAAGGACGCCAAAAACCGTGTGATTCGCATGATTGGCGATGCCGCCGCACGATACCGCGAAGACCCAGTGCGCATCATCCGCGCCGTGCGCTTTGCGGCCAAGCTCGCGCCTTTGGGTTTCAAGTTGGACAGCAAAACCGCTGCGCCATTATTGGCATCACAAAAACTTTTAGCCGACGTGCCACAAAGCCGCCTGTTTGACGAAATGCTCAAGCTCTTGCAAACGGGTCATGCACAAAGCAGCATTGACACCCTCAAAGCATTGGGCATGGCCAAAGGCATTTACCCGCTGTTGGACGTGGTGGTGGAACGTGCCGATCAAACTTTGGTGCGCGTGGCATTGGAAGACACCGACCGCCGTGTGGGCGAAGGCAAACCCGTTGTCGCCAGCTTCCTATTGGCTTGCGTGCTGTGGGCCGATGTGCGCGATGGCTGGGCTGCCAGGTTGCGTCAGCGGCAACACAGCCACCCTGCGCTGCAAGATGCGATTGACGATGTGTTCAACGCCCGCATTGGTGATGTATCCGGCCGCGGCAAACTGGCCGCCGACATGCGCGAAATTTGGATGATGCAACCCCGTTTTGAAAAGCGCGTGGGCAACACCCCTTTTGGCATGGTAGACCAGCCGCGCTTCAGAGCCAGTTTTGACTTCATGCGCCTGCGTGCCGGATGCAGGTGAAGTGGACGAAGCCTTGGCCGAATGGTGGCAAGAATTCAGCATGGCCAGCGACGAAGTGCGCGAAGACTTGGTGGACCAAGTGCGGCAAGAGCAACGTGAAGCACAGAAAAACAAACCGAAATCAAGTCCAAAAAGCAAAACAGCTAACAATGATGCAGTGAGCGACGCAGGTGATTTCGACGAAACAATTGACGCGCCCGCCAACACCGACCCCGCCAAAAAACGCAGACGCAGAAAGCGCGGTGGTGTGAAAAAAGCCAACCCCGCGTTTGTACCGAATCCAAGCGATGGAGCAACAGAATAAAAGTATTCCGTTCGTCCTGAACTTGGCTAAGGGTTCATGATGCTCAAGACGGCACCCCAACGCGTCACCGCCTACATTGCCCTGGGTGCAAATTTAGGCGCAACTTTAGCAGCCAACGCACAAGCCGTGCGCGATGCCATCCAAGCCATCCACGCTCTGCCCCATGTGCAAGTCACCCAACAATCATCGCTCTACCAAACAGCGGCGATGGAGTCACTACCAGACGCACCCAAAAGCCCAGACTACATCAACGCCGTCATTGAAGTTTCATGCGCCCAGCCAGCACAATGGTTGCTTGAACAGCTACAAAAAATAGAGCAAAGCGCAGGCCGCGAACGCCCCTACAAAAACGCACCCCATTACTGGTGTCTGATCTTTTTAAACGGCAATTGAATTTGATCCTTGGTGATGGGGCTGTCAAAGGGCCAGCGCATTATCAAATTACCAACATGCGTATCAAAGCGCAATTGATTGAGTTGGACCAACATCTGGCTTCACACAATATCAAGGCTGTTCTGATAAAAGGTGCCATTCAATTGTTTGAACCGCTCTACCCTTCACTTGGCATGCGTGAAATGTCAGATATTGATTTGCTGGTACTGGACCGTCGCTTTCACTCAGCGACTGCTGATCTGGGCTATCAACCCAAGTCACCGACCATGAAAGACAAAACTAATAGAAATGGTGAACACCTGCTTGAGTGGGGTCACAGTCACCTGACACCCATCATGCGACCAACGATATCGTGACCATTGAACCACATCTGCTAGCCGTGGAACCAAGATACATACATTTATTGCCCAAGGATTTCGCGAATGAATTCATAGGCCTGAAATCATGTCAGTCCTTGATGCAACCCAGAAAAGAATATGCTTTGATTGTCAGCTTGATTCACACCCTCTTGCATGATCGCGATTCTCTAGAGGGTGCTTTGCGTTTGCGTGGTTTAATAGAGTGCGAGCATGTATGCGACACTAACAAACGAGAGCAAAAATAAATTATTGACACATTTTCAAAATTGTCATGCCATGCCATTTTGGAATGCGTGGCGAGCTTTGTCTGATTGGCTTTTTCTGAATGACAACGCTGCACTCAGGCGCTCCATCGCAGGCCTATTGTTAATCCAAGAGTTTAAATGGCGCTCAAACAGCCATCGAATTGGATATGTTATATCACTCTTACATAGGTTATTCGCTCTTTTCAGTATCCAGTTTTGGACCAGTGGATTTTTGTAAGGTATTTTTAAGATTCACTAAAATAGATTTTTGGCAACGATTGGTCACACGAACAATGGCTGTTATTAAAAACTATTGAGAACTGACCCTTTTATAAACTGTTCATTCAACATCTCTTCGCCATGATTGCCAAATTCAAGAGACTGAAACCTTATTTGGCAAACGCAATACGCATCGCTACTTACGCACCTACACACTGGGAGCAATCAGTTCTTTATTGGAAGCTATAAGTCTGGCATTAACACTGCCAGTGGTTTCCATACCTTAGTGGGAATCAAAATCAAAAGCACATGGCTGGCAGAATGGGGCACCCACCATTTATTGCTCTTACTTTGTGTTTTCTATGTTTTGGCATTGGCATTTCGCATTTTTGCCAATGAACGCATCGCCCATATCAACATGACTGAAGGCTATGCATTGAGTGCTGAAATATTCAAGAAATCATTAGACCAACCTTATTCGTGGAATTTTTCAAACCATTCTGCTGATACACGTGCATCGATACTGCATGACACACAAGACCTCATATCATTCATCACGATCCCATTAGGTAGACTGATTTCTCAAATCAGTTTACTACTGGCTATTGTGATAGTTTTGCTCTGGATACAACCCGTTCTGACCCTCTTTTTAGGCTTTATTTTCTCAGCCATTTATTTTTTAATATATATTTTCATGAAAGTGGGGTTGCAAAAGATGTCGTATTCAGTTGGATGCACACACCAAAGACACCGTTTGAGTACTGATGCTTACATAGCTATTAGGAACTGAGATTACATCAACTCGAAGGTAATTCATCGAAGACTTCGGTTTGGCATCGCAACAATTGGCCCATGCCAGCAAAAATAGGGCAACACTGAGTGAGATACCCAAGCTCATCATGGAAGCAGTATTGTTCGTGAGTCTGATTGCAGCTTATTTATACCACTCGTCATCCGAACAAACAGCACAAATTCAAAACGGACCTGTCTATCTACTGTATGCCGTTGCGTTCTTAAAATATTACCGATTGGGCATCAAATTTTGTGAACTTCAGCAGCTTAAAGTCAGGTTGGCCTTTGGTCGAAAAATTTGAGAAACTGTTCAAGGGTTTTTCTCAAAAGACTATACAGAAAGCATTCCCTCAAGAATGGGATGTGATTGAATTCAAAAACGTCAGTTACAGTTATCCAAACGCAACAACACAGGCTATTGAAAATTTGAGTTTCACTGCCAAAGCTGGTGAAAAAATTGCCATTATTGGCAAATCCGGCTCTGGAAAAAGCACTTTAATTGATTTATTGGCATGCTTGATACATCCAAGCAAAGGGGAAATTTTGGTCAACAGCAAAAGTTTGTTCACCGAACATGCTGATAGTTGGCGACAACAAATACGGTACAGCTCGCAATCACCAGCCTTGTTAGATGGAACTGTATTGAATAACATCAGCTTGAATAAAGCTTATACCGAACAAAATTAAATTCTGCATGTTACTTAGCTTGTTTGGATGATTTCGATTCTGAAGAAGCATATTCATTATTCTTAAATAAAGCTGTTGGTGAAAATGGTCTCAATCTTTCTGGTGGTCAAATCAAGAGAATCAGCATTGCCCGCGCCATGTTTCACTCAGCTTCTTTGTACATCTTTGATGAACCCACCAGCAGTTTAGATCCACAAACTGCCAGCAAATTCATTCAACGTATACTTAAAATGAATACAAAATCCGTTTTCTTTTTTGTAACACATGATCACCATTTTGCGAGCCAATGCGACAGAGTAATAAACCTTGATGAATAGAAATTTTTAACATGAGCATACAAACTTATCAATTAGCTGAACCCGATGTGATTTGCGAAAAGTTCCAAGAGGGTGTGATATTGCTTAATTTATCAACAGGACAATACTGACGTCGGCGAAAGATATATCCCTTGCTCGAGGCCATAGAGACAAGAACAGACATTCAATATTTAGCTGGCCAAATTGAGCAATTGAAACTGGTGCGAGCCATCAAATGCATGATGCGATATCAAAACTTGTTTCATTTGGACTGATACGCGAATCAAATGAAAGCGGCTTGCAATGTGATCCAGATTTTGCAACCCGACTATTGCAAGCTGGTAATCATTACTTCATAGAAAATTATGATGATTTAGCAGCATTGTTTGCAGCAGATCCTGTGCATGACATTGATCCTAAAAGTGGAAAAATCGCGAACTAATTAAAATGACAATGCCAAATCAAGGTCATGCCACAGCCCTTGCAAGCATTTGCGATGAGTGCTATATCCAATGCACGAGAAAGGTTTAACAATATCAGGAATCTGCGCTGACCAGAATTCAACTTGGAAATCGTTCTTATGTTTTTTGCTGAATCCAAGGAGTTTTTAACCGCGAGTGTGCAACATTGTTGCGCATTGCAAGTTACTCAAACCAATTCACTGCCTACAGATTTCAAGATTTATACCGATTATTCTGGATGGCATACCCAGTTTGCTAAGCAGTCTAATCTAATTGGCAATTTAAGCCATCGACAAATTGAGATGGCTTTATCTAACATAGGGCTACATGCCATATTCAATCCAGACACCTACTCTTGGGACATTCTTGATATTAAAAATCGATTTGGTGTACGATTACAAACCAGTACAGCTGACACCCCAGTTTGGGAAAAAACATCTCCGTTGGCATTCTTTAATAAGTGGATTGCCAGTGCCGACGACAAATGCATGATCCACGCTGGATCATTGGCACACGGCCATACGGGTGCGTTGATCGTTGGCCAAGGCGGTGCTGGTAAATCAGGCTTGGTCATAGGCGCATTAAAAAATAGTTTGCATTCCGCAGGGGATGATTACGTCGCATTGTCTAATAAATCTCCCTACCAAGCGCATGCCATCTATCGAACTGTGAAACAAGACATATCAGGTTTAAACAGATTGGGACTTCCTACTAACTTGCCATTGAATTGGCAAAAAAAAGCTGTATTCAGGCCTGAGCAATTATTTGAGCAACGCATCAATGATTGTGTACCTATCAATGTAATTCTCATGCCACGTTTGGGTGGGGTGTCAACAAGTTTTCGACGCATCGATCCAACCATCATTTTCAAATACTGACCTTTTCAACTTTGAACCAAGTATGCGGTGATTACAAAGAAATCTTTCAGACTTGTGGTGAATTGACACGTCAATTACCTTGTTATGAAAATGGTTCAATCATCTGACAATAATGAAATCACTGCGAAACTAATTGAATTTCTATCTCAATTCAAATGATCAGCATTCTCATTCCTGCTTACAATGCCGAAAAATTCATTCAAGCCGCCATTGAATCCGCATTGCTACAGCGGGGATATACTGATTGTGAAATATTGGTGTGTGATGATGGATCAACCGATTCCACGGTTCATATGTCCAAAAAAATCGCCAGCAAACACCATGGTATTAAGTTATTTCATCTTGAAAAAAACGCTGGTGTAAGTGCAGCCAGGAATCGTTTACTTTCAGAAATCAATCCCAACTAGGATTGGGTGAGTTTTCTAGATGCAGACGATGTTTTGGTTCAAGACGCGTATCAGCCTGCAATGAAGATTTTAAAAATGCAGCCCGAATTGCAAATGGTTTTTGCAAAATGCACATGGTTCCCACAGAATTCCTGGTATCTGAGGTGTGGTGTCCGATGATTGGCCGATCATGGGGGGGCATCACGCTATCGACTGGCTTATTTAAGCGCGAAATGATTATGTCAAATGGTTTATTCGATCACACTTTGACACATGGAGAAGATTTGGATTTTCTCATGCGCATGGCAGAGCGGACGAATCAATTCACCCATCTTGATCATGTCATGTTTTATTACAGACGGCATCAGCATAATGCCACGCTGAATGCAAAATCTTTGCAAAGTGGTGTGATGCGTGCCATATTGCTACATACGATCAGGCGCAAGAAGAATCCCAATTTATTGGCTGTGCATGGTTTATTCAAAGATGAAGCGGCAGAAACCATTGTGAAAGTACGGAAATT
>JADIYY010000005.1 GCA_016705065.1 Candidatus Aalborgiella aggregata
AAACATGAGTGCAGCGCCTCACGTGTTAGGATCGCGTGACGGCCAGCGCATGGGCGACTGGAAAATGGTGGATTCCATGATCGTGGACGGCCTGTGGGATGTGTAGAGCCAGTACCCCATGGGTGACCCATAACTGAAAACGTGGCGAAGAAATTTGCGATTACACGCGACATGCAAGACGCATTTATGACCGCTAGCCAAGCCAAAGCGGCGGCAGCGCAAGAATGCCGGTCGTTTTAAAAAAAGACGAAATCATGCCGTTCAGCATTGCTCCAGAAAAGGGCGACCCGATTGTGTTTGCGGCAGACGGAATTCATCAACCGCAAAGCCAATGCCGAAGCTGCCTTAGCAGGTCTGCGTCCGCGTTTGACAAAGCGGGCGGCGTGACGAAGGTAACGCTTCAGGTATCAACTATTGGCGCTGCGTAGTGGTCATGACAGCCGCCAAAGCAGCGGCATTGGAGAAGCTGAACACCGATGGGGCGCATTGCCAGCTTTGCTGCGCCAGGACTTGACCCCGCACCTGATGGGCATGGGGCCGGTGTCTGCATCGCAAAAAAGCATTGGCACGTGCGGGCTGGAAAGCGCAAGATTTGGACTTACTGAAATTAAGCAAGCCTTTGCCGCACAAGCGTGTGCAGTAAATCAAGAAAATGGGTTGGGATACCAGCAAGATCAATGTGAACGGTGGCGCCACTTGCGTTTAGCCACCGAATTGGTGCATCAGGCTGCCTTATTTGGTCACGCTCTTGCATGAATGCAAAAACGCAATGCCAAAAAGGCATCGCATCCTTGGCATTGGCGGCGCATGGGAGCCGCACTGACCATCGAGCGTTAACCATGTATATAGATAGTCTAAGTATTTTTTATATGAAAAATCAGGCTATAGCAAGCGTATTTATTGCCTAGATTGCTATTAAATGCATAGCATTATCAGAGTATAATAAAACAAATAAATTAACAACTTAAAAGAGGAGCATCAACATGAATGGAAAAGTAGCTTACGTCACAGGTGGTATGGGTGGTATCGGTACCGCTATTTGTCAGCGCCTGCATAAAGAAGGTTTCAAAGTCATGTGGGCTGTTGCCCAACACGCGACCATGCCAAATGGATTGCCGAGCAAGCCGCTTGGGGCTACACCTTTACGCATCAGTAGGTAATGTGGGCGCATGGGGTCGACGGTTGAAGCATTAAGCAAAGCCAAAGCCGAACACGGCGTGATTGATGCTGGTAACAACAATGCCGGCATCACTCAAAGACCGCATGTTCTTAAAAATGACACGCGAAGACGGGATGCGGTGATTGAAACCAACCTCAACAGCATGTCCAACGTCACCAAGCAAGTGGTGGGCGACATGGTCGATGGGAGGATGGGGCCGCATCATCACCATCAGCTCGGTCAACGGCGAAAAAGGCTGAGCAGGTCAGACCAACTGACCAGCCGCCAAAGCCGGCATGGTTTCGCATGGCGCTGGCGCAAGAAATGGCGACCAAAGGTGTGACAGTGAATACTGTTAGCCCAGGCTATATTGGTACCGACATGGTCAACGCCATTCGCGCCGATGTGTTGGAAAAATTGTCGCATCCATTCCAGTCAAAACGCTTGGGTAAGCCAGCCGAAATCGCATCCATCATCGCATGGTTGGCGTCAGAAGACGGTGGCTGCACCACAGGTGCAGACTTCTCGGTAAATGGTGGTTTGCACATGGGTTAATCTGGGCTTCACATGTGTGGCATGTTGAATGAAAGTTCGAGCATGAATGAGTGATTCATTCATGCTTTTTCTTTTATAGGAGGCAAAATTATGATTGCAAAACTTTTTTTAGCACTCGTTGCTTTATTGGCAGTCGTCTTGGTTGTTGCATCTACCAAGCCAGACAGTTTTCGTGTGGAACGTTCTGTCAGCATCAAGGCACCTGCGGACAAAATTTTCCCCTACATCAACGACCTGCACCAGTGGGACGCTTGGACTCCTTATAACCGCGACCCTGCTATGAAGAAAACCTTTGGTGGTAGCGCGCCGGCAAAGGGCAACTTATGGCTGGGGAGGCAACAAAGAGGTGGGTAAGGGCGATATGCTGATCCACCGAATCAAGCGCACCAACCCAGTGCGCATGGACTTGCATTTTCAACAACCGTTTGAAGCCAACAACCAAGTTGATTTCAAATTGGTGACCGAAGGTGACAGCACCAAAGTCACTTGGGGCATGGATGGCAAAAATAACATGATTTCCAAAGTCATGGGCCTGTTTTTCAACATGGACAACATGATTGGCAAAGATTTTCAAGCGGGTTTGGACAAGCTCAAAACCGTCGCTGAGAAATAATTCAAATTCCCTTTTTTACCATCGCTACCAGTTGGTCTGGGCAGCGCTCCAGCCAGCTTCGAAGCCCATGGCATCGTGTTTTTGACAGCCTTTTTGATCCGCATGCAGAACAGTGGCGCGGTAGCGAGTGCCATCCACGCCATTCACCTTGTGTGGCGCCATTTCTACGATGGCGGTGAACATGAATTCGGTTTGTTCTTCGTCATTGCAGGGCACATTGGGTGGTGCAGGTTCTGTAGCCGGGCAGCAAGGCATTGGTCCAAACAATGCGCTCGTCTTTATGGTTTCTAAATAGCAACCTGTTCCTGGAAACTCTTGACCTTCTGGTGATTGCATCACTGTGTGCATTTTGCCGCCAGGGCGCACATCCACATCGGCGTGAATGGTTTTCCATGGCAGTGGGCAAAACCACTGTTTAATTAAATCGGGTTCCGGTCCAAGCACGCCACACCAAATGCGGTGGCACATCGATGAAGCGCTCAAAAGTCAAATCCAATTTGGGGTTGAGTTCCTTCGTCTTCATTTTTTTTCCTTTTAGATTTTGCAGCGGCTTTTGTCTTGGTCTGTGGCGATTCGATTTTTGGCGAATTTATTTGGTCTATTTGGGCTGTAGGCGTTGTATTGATTGCCTGAGTTGCTATTAAATTTGTAGCTAAATCACTCTTAACAGTATCCGCAGCGATTTCCTCTTTGCTTGACACTGCTGCTGCAGCAATAGCGGTTTCGCTGGTTTGCAAAGACTTTGCCACTTCATCTAAACGGTCTAAGCGTCCTTCCCACAGCAGCTTGTATTGGTCAATCCAATCGATAGCTTGCTTGAGTTTGGTACCATTGAGCTTGCAAGGGCGTTGCTGCTTTTGGACGGTTTTGGTCAACAAGCCGGCTTTTTCCAGCACCTTGATGTGCTTGGAAATGGCGGGCAAACTCATTTTGAATGGTGCCGCCAAATCATTGACTGTTGCCTCACCTTGCGACAAGCGTTTGAGCATCGCGCGGCGCGTTGGGTCAGACAAGGCGGCAAAGTCGCGCTTAATGAATCTTGTTTGGATATGGATACTGCGGGCATTGGTGCTGTCTCTTAATTGCTAGTTAACCTTTGGGTTAAATGTAGCAAGCTCAACAGCTTCTGTCAAATTGAATTGACACACTGTGAAAACGCCTTCAATGCTTCTTAATCAGCCTTTTAATCTGCCTCATAAGCCCGTAAAAAACTCGCAAATCGTGGTTTTCCTGATGGCGTGACATCTTTGGGGTGTAGGTTACAGTGCTGCCAATGGCAGGTGGGTGTTGGCGTTCTTGGTCTGATAAACCTGTGCCCAGCTTGAAGCGAATGCCTTCGGGTGTTTTGACGACGAGTGCGCCTGTCATGCCGGCGTATTGCTTTTGCCGGCAATGTGCGATATCACTGTGGCTTCTGCATCCAGCCGTGGTTTGAGTTTGAGCAGCACATCGCTGCGCCCCGTGGTGTAGGGCGCTTTGGCCAAATGCAAACCAAACCTTCGCCACCTGCTTTGACAACGTCTTGCAGTTTGGCTTCCAATGGCGCGGTTGGCCGCTGTGAATTGCTGCACCGTTTGCACTGGTGCAAAGTTATTGCTTGCACGATGGCTTGCAGTTGCACATGGCGTTGTTCAAACGATTTGCTGGCAAAATTTTGGTAGGCTGGTAACTCAAATACCATGCAGTTGACTTGCTGCCATTCGCTGTCAATGGCTTGCGTTTTGCGCACAATACCAGAGAGCTTGTCAAACGCACCGCGTGCCAACCACAACTCGCCATCCAGCGCGGTTTTGGGTAACTTATCGGTGAACCACTGAGGCGCAGCAATGGCTTTACCACTGCGAAAGCGCAACTGCTTGCCGTCCCACAGTGCACGCACGCCATCCAATTTTTCGCTGATCAAATAGCCTGCAGGGTCTATGCCAGCGGGTGCGTTTTTCGCCAACAACACAAGTTCTGCAGACTTGGTGTTGGCTTTGGCAAACAAGTTGCTGCCCAGTGATGAGCCTGCAACGAAAGTGATCAGCTGAGCAGTGAATGTGCGGCGGCGTATTGAACGTTGTGTCATTTAATTCCAAATCATAGACCGCATGGATATGGAGCCCATGTCGATGCTGTCGTTGAACGTGCGCAACTCGTCTTTGCTGTCCAAAGCACCAGCAGAATAGAGCAGGGGCAAATAATGGTCGTGGGTAGGATGCGCTTGGGTGGCGAGTGAACCGAGTTTCAAAATTCGCTTAGCGCGGCATAATTTTTTGTCTGCCCATGTTTGGCGGTGATGGCATCAAACTCCAACGCCCAATCGTAGGGTTTGTCGTGGCGGTTGCGATCAAGCGTGCGCAGGTTGTGCACGATGTTGCCACTGCCCACAATCAAAACGCCTTGGTGCCTCAATTGTTGCAACTGTTGCCCTAATTGGTAATGTTCAATCGGCGCACGGCTGTAATCCATGCTCAACTGCACCACAGGAATATTCGCAGCTGGAAACATGGGTTTGAGCACCGCCCAAGCGCCGTGATCCAATCCCCATTGCTCTAAATCAACTTCCAAAAACCCCTTGGGAATGGGCGATACCAATAACCGGCTCAGCTCTTGTGCCACTTTGGGCGCGCCAAGTGCGGGGTATTGTTGGTCAAACAGTGCTTGTGGAAAGCCACCAAAATCGTGAATGGTTTTTGGCTTGTCCATGCCTGTGAGCCACCAGCCACGTGTGATCCAGTGTGCAGAGATGCACAAAATGAGGCTTGGTTGAGGATATTTCTTGCCATCGCCAAATTCTTGGCCTAAAGCTTGCCATTGGCGGCGATAAGAATTGTCTTCAATCGCGTTCATCGGCGAGCCATGTCCGAAAAACAGCACCGGCATTTTGGGCGAAGGCGTTAAATTTTGCATATTTTTTAGCATAGTTGTGTCTGATTATGAAGATTATGTCGATATTGGGGTTTTCACTCCATTCGAATTCAAAATTTTAGGTTATATTGCACTGCAACATAATTATTTTTGTTAACTTTAAAGGTACAAAACACCATGCTTTACCAACTCTACGAAACACAACGCTCACTGATGGAGCCGTTTGTCGATTTTGCCAAGGCATCGTCCAAAGTTTTGGGCAACCCCAAATCGCCATTCAGCCAAAATCCCATCATGCAACGCATGTCTGCGGGCTACGATTTGATGTACCGTTTGGGCAAAGATTATTTGAAGCCTGAATTCGGCATCAATACAGTTGAAATGGGCGATGTTGAAATTTCGATCAATGAGCGCATCGAAATGAGCAAACCGTTTTGTGATTTGATTCGCTTCAAGCGCTTCACCGATGACGTTGCCACTTTGCAAAAAACTCAAAGACCAACCTGCAGTATTGATTGTTGCGCCGCTGTCTGGCCACTACGCCACGCTGTTGCGCGACACCAGTGCACCATGCTCAAAGATCACAAGGTCTACATCACCGATTGGAAAAATGCCCGCACAGTGCCATTGACAGAAGGTGAGTTTCATCTGCATGATTACGCCAACTACGTGCAAGAATTTATTCGTCACCTGCAAGCCCAATATGGCAACTGCCATGTGATGAGTGTGTCAAACCCACTGTGCCAGTATTGGCAGCAGTGTCATTGATGGCATCGCGCGGTGAAAAAACGCCGCTGTCTATGGTGATGATGGGTGGACCGATTGATGCCAGTTTGTCGCCAACAGCCGTGAACAATTTGGCCATGAATAAACCATTGTCATGGTTTGAAAGCCATGTGATTTACCGTGTGCCAAGTAATTTTGAAGGCGCAGGCCGCAAGGTCTATCCAGGCTTTTTGCAACACAGCGGCTTTGTGGCCATGAACCCGCAAAACCACCAAAACAGCCATTTTGATTACTTCAATGATTTGATCAAAGGCGACAATTCCAGTGCCGATTCGCACCGCAAGTTTTATGACGAATACAACGCTGTGCTGGACATGGATGCCGACTACTATTTGGAAACCATCGCCACCGTTTTCCAAGAGTTCAAGCTTGTCAAAGGTACATGGGATGTGCAAAACCCACAAGGTAAATTAGAGCGCGTAAAGCCACAAGACATCACTACCTCCGCACTCTTGACTGTAGAGGGTGAGTTGGACGATATTTCAGGCTCAGGCCAAACCCGTGCCGCACATGGTTTGTGCAAAGGCATTCCCAAAGCCCGTCAAGAACATTACGAAGCCAAAGGCGCTGGCCACTACGGCATTTTTAGCGGTCGTCGCTGGCGCGAACAGGTTTACCCGGTGGTGCAAGCCTTTATTGCGAACAACCATGTGAAACAAACGGCAGTTGTTAAAGCTGTTGCAAAACCTGCTGCAAAAGCAGCCGTCAAGCCCAAAGCCATTGCCAAACCAAAAGCTACTGCAGTTGTTAAAGTGAAAGTTGCTTCTAAAACAGCTGCACCTAATAATGTTGCAGTCAAAAAAACCGCAGCTAAAAAGCGCTAATTCAGCAGTTATTTAGAGCGTGACTTCATCGCACGCTCTACTTCGCGTTTGCCTTCACGGTCTTTGATGGTGTCGCGTTTGTCGTGCTCGGCCTTGCCTTTGGCCAGCGCGATTTCGCACTTCACTTTGCCAGCTTTCAGTGAATGTTAACGGGCACCAAGGTGTAGCCCTTTTGCTCGACTTTGCCAATCAGTTTGTCAATTTCTTCGCGGTGTAGCAGCAGTTTTTTGGTGCGCACATTGTCTGGGTTCACGTGGGTCGATGCCGTGTGCATGGGGTTGATTTGGCAGCCGATTAAATACAGTTCACCATTGCGTATCACCACATAACCATCGGTCAACTGCACTTTGCCCGCGCGCAATGACTTCACTTCCCAACCTTCCAGCACCATGCCGCATTCAAAGCGCTCTTCAAAAAAATAA
Organism: Candidatus Aalborgiella aggregata; assembly: GCA_016705065.1. Taxonomy (GTDB): domain Bacteria; phylum Pseudomonadota; class Gammaproteobacteria; order Burkholderiales; family Burkholderiaceae_C; genus Aalborgiella; species Aalborgiella aggregata. The sequence goes on from JADIYY010000005.1 coordinate 7,210, forward strand.
TTGAAAGCGGCTTTCTTGTTATCGGCTATGCGTGTTTGCACCGGCTTGGCGTCAGACTTGGCTTTGGCAGCAGTCGGCTTAGGCTTGGTCGGTGGCGATACGGGTGAGGGAGATTTGGCCATTAGAAATGTGGGAACGAAAGTGGAAGCGAAAATATTGGCGATAATTCAAACTGTACACATCACATTGTCCATGAAAACCGTTCACAAGTCCGTCCTCATCTGGTACAGCACCGCACAAATGTTTGATTTGGTGACAGACGTGGTTCACTATCCGCAGTTTCTGCCGTGGTGTGACCATGCACGCGTGTTAGCGCTTACCGAAACAGGCATGAGTGCGGAAGTTGGGATAGCCATCGGTGGTGTGAAGCAATCTTTTACAACACAAAACGAGCACCACATAGATGAAGTCACGCAAACTAGGCATGTGATTTTGACTTTAGTGAATGGCCCTTTTTCAAATCTGGACGGACGTTGGGACTTTATTCCTGTAGGCGATGCCAGCCAAGGTGCCTGCCGCACCGAGCTGCGCTTGAACTACGGTTTTGACAACGCCATGCTGGCCAAACTGGTTGGCCCCGTATTTGACAAAATCGCCGCCAGTTTTGTGGATGCGTTTGTCAAGCGCGCCGAGCAGGTTTACGGCTGATACAGTTAATGACAGCTTTGCTCAACATTACTGTGGTGTATTCACCCGCGCCAAGAGAAGTGCAAGAAAAGTCAATGGTCGTGCACAGCGGTTGTACCGTTCTGCAAGCTTTGCAGCAAGCCGAGATGCTGGATATTGCCTTGTCTGAAGGCAACACAGTGGGAATTTGGGGCAAAAAGACAAGTCCATCACACGTGTTAGAAAACCAAGACCGAATCGAAATCTACCGCCCCCTCAAAGTAGACCCCAAAGTCGCAAGGCGTGAGCGCTTTCAAAAGCAGGTGCCAAGTCCAAGGGTGCAGGTCTGTTTGCCAAACGCAGAGTGGGTGGCAAGGCAGGTTATTGAGGCGCGGTTGGCTCGCCGCTCTCTCAGCTCATCTCAACCTTTCGGTGTGTCGTCTTCACTTTTCACCCCCTCCGGCCCCCTTGTTGTTTGTTTTCAAAGTTGGGATAATAAATGGATTGCCGGTAGCTGAATGACTTCCGTTGTCAGGCTTTGGTATACGCACTCAAAACAGCACAAATGCTGTCATAAAATTAAAACTTTTCTTTTCTCGAACATTCAATAAGTTAAATTGGCAAAAAAAAGTAGCAATTATTTGCTAAATCGGTTGCAGTTTAACCGACATTTATAAAGCAAAATAGCTTAAAGCACTGGCTTTATATTGGGTAACTCAAACAATGAACTAGCTACTTCGCCAAGCGCAGAGTGGGTGGTAAGGCAGGTTATTGATGTCAACAAGACTGGCATCGTGCCACTGTTTGATGCGCATCAAGAACACATATGCAGCGAATGAGTAAGCTGAAGACTATTTAATTTGAACGGAGTATTTATGCGTGTAAATAAAGTTTCTGTGCTGCTTGCATTGTTCATTGTGACCATTTTTCACTCTGTCTTAGCGCAGCCTGTCGTCTCAAACGGCATCCTTCTTACTCAAACGGGTCACACACTGTATACCTTCGACAACGATGTTGTTGGTTCCGGCGTGAGCGTCTGCAATCCGCCTTGTAGCAACATATTTCCACCCTATTTGGCAGCGGATAAAGACACTGCAAAGGGTGATTTCACATGGGTGACCAGACAAGACGGCAGCAAGCAGTGGGCTTACAAAGGTCGTCCGTTGTACCGGTTCTATGCCGACGATAAGCCTGGAGACAAAGGTGGCGATGGGATGAATCGGAATATCTGGCATATCGCGCGGCCGTAGCCGCTGCATTGAATGAAAGATATCATGTACGGAGTGATGCTATATATTTAATAGCAAATTAGGCAATCAATACGCCGGCTAGAGGCCAATTTTTTTTATATTATCAACCAGATTGGTCTATTTGCAGTCTGCGGCGATGATGCCTTCGATGCGTTTGGTTTCTACCATGCGGGCGGCGTCGTCCATGAATTCGCGTTCGCCTTTGCTGTTGGTAATGGTGGAGCGGATTCCTGAATCCAAGGACATTTTGGCGCGTTTGGCGCGTTCGCAGTTATCCGCGCGTGCGGCGGCTTGTTTGTCGGCTTCGGCTTTTTTCTTGGCGGTTTCGGCTTCTTCAGCCGCTTTCTTTTTGGCTTCTAGCTCTTTATCTTTGCCGGCGTTGGGGTCTTTTTTCGCGGTTGGGCTGGCTTTGCTATTTTCGTTCTCAGTTTTGCCATCCGCTTTTGCGTCAGATTTCGCATCGGAGGGCGTAGCCGCATCTGCTGGCTTGATAGTTTCTAGGTTGGCGGGAACGGTTGTATTTCTGGGTTGTTGCACCACTTTTTTTAGCGGGTACGCTAGCCGGCGGCGGTTGGTCACTGTAGACTTTGCGGCCATTGGCGTCAATCCATTGGTATTGCGCCGCAGCGGGCAAAACGTTGGCCAGTACAGTTAGGCTTAAAAAATACTTGAGTTTCATACCCGTAAGTTTAGCCTGAACGGGTTAAAAATCAAAACCACGCAAGGTACAATACATGGCTTTGGAGCCCTCCCAATGCGTTTACTAGGCAAAGCGCTCACATTTGACGATGTGTTGCTCGTTCCCGCTTACTCCCAAGTCCTGCCCAAGGACGTCTCTCTCGCCACCCAGTTCACCCGCAATATTCGCTTGAACATGCCATTGGTGTCCGCAGCGATGGACACCGTGACCGAATCGCGCCTGGCCATTGCCATTGCGCAAGAGGGCGGTATCGGCATCGTTCATAAAAATCTCACCGCCCAAGAGCAAGCCGCGCAAGTGGCCAAAGTGAAGCGGTATGAAAGCGGTTTGCTGCGTGACCCCGTTGTCATCACCCCTACCACCACCGTGCGCCAGGTCATGGCGCTGTCGGATCAACTCGGTGTATCTGGCTTTCCGGTCTGTGATGGTGGCAAAGTGGTCGGCATTGTGACGGGCCGCGATTTACGCTTTGAAACCCGTTACGACCAGCCTGTCAGCGAGATCATGACGCCGCGTGAGCGCTTGATCACTGTGCCCGATGGCACCTCGCCCGATGTAGCGAAAACATTGCTCAACAAACACCGCTTAGAGCGTTTGCTCGTGGTGAACGATGCCTTTGAGCTGAAAGGCCTCATCACCGTCAAAGACATCACCAAACAACTCAACTTCCCCAATGCCGCGCGCGACGATACCGGTCGCTTGCGTGTGGGCGCAGCTGTGGGTGTGGGTGAGGGCACTGAAGAGCGTGTTGAAGCCTTGGTGAAAGCCGGTGTGGACGCCATTGTGGTGGACACCGCCCACGGCCACAGCCACGGCGTGATCGAGCGCGTGCGCTGGGTTAAAAAGAACTACCCGCAAGTCGAAGTTATTGGTGGCAACATCGCCACCGGCGCAGCGGCTCTGGCATTGGTTGAAGCAGGCGCTGACGCTGTCAAAGTCGGCATCGGCCCCGGCAGCATTTGCACCACCCGCATCGTGGCGGGTGTGGGCGTGCCGCAGATCATGGCGATTGACAGCGTTGCAACAGCGTTGCGCGGTACGGGTGTGCCATTGATTGGCGATGGCGGCATTCGCTACAGCGGCGACATTGCCAAAGCACTCGCTGCAGGTGCATCCACCGTGATGATGGGTGGCATGTTTGCCGGCACCGAAGAAGCGCCGGGCGAGATTGTTTTGTTCCAAGGCCGCAGCTACAAAAGCTACCGCGGCATGGGCAGCATTGGCGCCATGCAGCAAGGCAGCGCCGACCGCTATTTCCAAGAATCATCCACCGGCAACCCGAATGCCGACAAACTTGTCCCCGAAGGCATTGAAGGCCGCGTGCCCTACAAAGGCTCTATGGTCAGCATCGTCTACCAAATGGCCGGCGGCATACGCGCCAGCATGGGCTACTGTGGCTGCGCGACGATTGAAGACATGCAAACCAAAGCCGAGTTCGTCGAAATCACCAGCGCCGGCATCCGCGAAAGCCACGTCCACGACGTGCAAATCACCAAAGAAGCACCCAACTATCGCTCTGAGTAAATCAATGTCCCACCAAAAAATCCTCATTCTCGATTTCGGCTCTCAAGTCACGCAGCTCATTGCCCGCCGTGTGCGCGAGGCGCATGTGTTTTGCGAGGTGCATCCTTGTGATGTGTCTGACGAATGGGTCAAAGCCTATGCGGCAGATGGCAATCTCAAAGGCGTGATTTTGTCTGGCAGCCACGCCAGCGTGTATGAGGATGAAACCGACAAAGCACCGCAAGCAGTTTTGAGCTGGGCGTGCCGGTGTTGGGCATTTGCTATGGCATGCAAACCATGGCGCAACAATTGGGTGGCAAGGTCGAGGCGGGTAAAACGCGCGAGTTTGGCTCGGCGCAAATTCGCGCACGTGGCCACACCGCTTTGCTAGATGGCATTGTGGACAGCACCACGGCAGAAGGCCACGGCATGCTGGACGTATGGATGAGCCATGGTGACAAAGTCATCGACATGCCGCCCGGCTTCAAGCTGATGGCGTCCAACGATGCCTGTCCTATCGCCGGTATGGCCGACGAAGCGCGCAAGTTTTACGCGGTTCAGTTCCACCCCGAGGTGACGCACACCATTAAGGGTCAGCAGATTTTGGAGCGCTTTGTGCTGCAAATTTGTGGCACACGTGCTGACTGGATCATGGGCGACTACATCTCTGAAGCCGTTGCCCGCATACGCGAGCAAGTGGGCACTGAAGAGGTGATTTTGGGCTTGTCTGGCGGTGTCGATTCATCCGTTGCCGCTGCGCTGATTCACCGCGCCATTGGCGACCAATTGACCTGCGTGTTTGTGGACCACGGCTTGTTGCGCTTGAACGAAGGCGACATGGTGATGGACATGTTTGTGGGCAAGCTGCATGCCAAGGTGATTCGCGTTGATGCTGAAGCGCAGTTCCTCGGGCACTTGGCAGGCGTAAGCGACCCTGAAGCCAAGCGCAAAATCATTGGCCGCGAATTTGTAGAGGTATTTAAGGCTGAAGCCGGCAAATTAACTGCCTCGGGTGCTAGCAAAAACGGAGCAAAATGGTTGGCCCAAGGCACCATTTACCCCGACGTGATTGAATCGGGCGGTGCCAAAAACAAAAAAGCCGTCGTCATCAAAAGCCACCACAACGTGGGTGGATTGCCCGAGCAACTGGGTTTGAAACTGCTAGAGCCTTTGCGCGAATTGTTCAAAGACGAAGTGCGCGAATTGGGCGTGGCATTGGGCTTGCCGCCCGACATGGTCTACCGCCACCCGTTTCCAGGTCCCGGTTTGGGTGTGCGCATTTTGGGCGAAATCAAAAAAGAATACGCCGACCTGCTGCGCCGTGCCGACGCCATCTTCATCGAAGAGCTGCGCAACACACCCTATGTGCCCGCTGCCAACGAGCCAGTGAACACGCGCCACCCCAAAAAGACCTGGTACGACGCCACCAGCCAAGCCTTCACCGTGTTCCTACCGGTTAAATCCGTAGGCGTCATGGGCGACGGCCGCACTTACGACTACGTGGTAGCCCTGCGCGCCGTCCAAACCAGCGACTTCATGACAGCAGACTGGGCCGAGCTGCCCTACGCCCTGCTCAAAAAAGTGTCTTCAAGAATCATCAACGAAGTCCGCGGCATCAACCGCGTAACCTACGACGTAAGCTCCAAACCGCCAGCTACGATTGAGTGGGAGTGATATATGACAATCTATGCAATCAAGGGTCCCAAGCTTGCTGAAATTCACGAGAGTCCGTTTAAGCTCGAACGTGAAATACAAGAGCTTTTTGAGGCTAACTTGGCTGACGTCATGGGCTTGAAGTTTGTGCGTAGTGAGTTTACGATTAAAAATAAACGTATTGACACACTAGCCTATGATGAACAGGCCAATGCATTCATCATCATTGAATACAAACGAGACAGAAATATAAGTGTTGTTGATCAGGGTTTCACGTACCTGGGATTGATGTTAGAAAACAAAGCTGATTTCGTCCTTGAACATCAAGGGCAACTTAAAAGCACATTGAAAACTGCGGATGTAGATTGGTCTCAAACCCGAGTTGCATTTGTCTCTCCAAGTTTTACTGATAACCAATTGCAAGCAACCAATTTTAAAGATATTGCAATTGAGCTTTGGGAGATTAAGCGTTATGCGAATGGAACCGTAGCTATTAACTCGATTAAAAAATCTAAATCGGCAGCAAGTATCAAACCTATTACGCTGCAAAACAAAGAGCTTAAAGCTATAACTGATGTAATAAAAGTATATACAGAAGAAGATCACCGAAAGTATGCGAATGAGGAAATCTATGAGCTATATGAGCAATTTAGGAATGCGATATTAAATTTAGTTAGTGATATCGAAATTAAACCTCAAAAGTTATATATCGCTTTCAAGAAAGATGGAAATATTGCGTGTTTGGAATTGCAAAAAAAGAAGATAAAAATTTATATTGGTGCGAAAGTGGGTAAGTTAGATGATCCAAAAGGTATAGCAAAAGATGTTTCGAAAATAGGGCACTTCGGTACTGGGAATTATGAAGTGCAGGTGAACAGCGATAAAGATCTTGAATATATTATGAGTTTGATAAAGCAAGTGGTTCACGCAGAGTAGATTTACTAGTCCCACTTTTGCCCAAATCAGATTAACTAATAAGTGATTAATCAAAATTAAACTGTCAGCATGATCACTTTACATCACTGCGTCAGCGCTAGTTCGTATCGACCGTAGTTGATGCTGGAAGAGTTGGGAGTAATTTCTTCATACTAAGGATTCGAATGGGCATTCAAGATCGCGATTGGTACAGAGATGCACAAAAAGAGCGAGACAGAAAAACAGCTCAATTTGATAAAGCCAAGGTCTACCCTACAAGACGTCATTCTGTTCACCTAATTGACACAAAATGGTTTCGTCTAATCATTGTGTTTTTTTGGATAGCTGTTTTGGGGGCTTTGTATTTGGCGGTTAAGCAATACGAAAAACCAAAAACAACGATTTCTAGCAATGGCGATGTAATGATAAGCAGGGCGCGTGACGGACACTTTTATGTCAACGGAAGTGTCAATGGAAAGCCTGTGAAATTCTTAGTTGATACGGGCGCTTCCTTGGTTGGGGTAAGTGAAAAGTTTGCCCGCAATGCGGGATTGCATGGCGGTGAACCTACAGTTTTCAAAACTGCAAATGGTGATTTGCCTGGACGTATTTTGTCAAATGTTCCAATTAATGTGGGGCCGATTACAGTTTCAGGTATTCGAGTGGGTGTAGGGCTAGAAGGACATGAAACGAACGATGCACTATTAGGACAGAATTTTTTATCGAAATTCGATGTTGTTCTGAGACAAGATCAAATGATTTTGCGGAAAAGATAGCTCACATTCATTATTTTGAAACTTGGATTTTCAATGTCAGCTTTTACTATTGGCTAAACTGTCAGCATGATCACCCTACATCACTGCGTCAGCGTGCTTTCTTTTCGTCCTTTGTGGATGTTGGAAGAGTTGGGTATTCCTTATCAACTCCGTATGCTGCCATTTCCGCCAAGGGTTTTGGCGCGGGAGTATTTGCAAGAAAACCAATCAAGTACAGTGCCACTGTTACGAGATGGCGATATTCGCAATACCGAGTCTGCAACCATGTGCTATATCCCGCCAAATTAGGTTAACTTGCACAAGGGTATGAATTTATAGAGATTCACTGCCACTAGATTGTGGCAATTGCTTGAGAAGCTGAACCTAGCTGAAATGACAACTCCGATTCCCCATCTCTCACACCCCAAGTATCGGCCCGACATTGACGGCTTAAGAGCTGTCGCTGTTCTTTCTGTTGTTGCTTTTCACGCATTCCCAGGGTGGATGAAAGGTGGCTTCATTGGTGTTGATGTTTTCTTTGTTATCTCTGGTTTTCTGATTTCGACAATCATATTTGAGAACTTAGATAAAGGAACCTTCAGCTTCTCTGAATTCTACGCACGACGTATAAAAAGAATTTTCCCAGCTTTGCTTCTTGTTTTGGCTGTATCTCTTGCCTTTGGATGGTTTGCTCTGCTTACGGATGAGTATAAACAGCTCGCCAAACACGCAATGTCTGGCATCGGCTTTGTTTCTAATCTTGTTTTATGGGGTGAATCAGGCTATTTCGATAATGCCGCAGAATCAAAGCCTTTCTTACATCTTTGGAGCTTGGGGATTGAGGAGCAGTTTTATTTTGTTTGGCCGTTGTTATGCTGGATTTTCTGGAAACTCAAATTACGTTTTGTTTCAATATTGATTGTTTTTACGATCGTATCATTTTCGCTGAACATTAAGGTAGTCAGCTCCGATAGAGTTGATGCGTTTTATTCACCATTTACACGTTTTTGGGAGCTACTCTTAGGCGCACAGCTCGCTTACATGACGATCTATTTCAATTCTATTTTAGTCAGTATTCATAGAAACGCTTATGTTGCCAATGGACTATCTTTTGTAGGCTTACTGTCGTTAGCTATTGGGCTCGTTCTAGTCAATAAAGATGCATCGTTTCCAGGATATTGGGCTTTAATTCCTGTGATTGGTGCTGTGCTGATTATTCTTGCCGGTCCGAATTCATTTTTAAATCGCTACATTCTTGCTAATAAGATATCCGTCTTCTTTGGATTGATAAGCTTTCCACTGTATCTTTGGCATTGGCCTTTGCTCACATTCTTACATATTGTCGAGCGAGGAACGCCAGATAGACACTTGCGTCTGACTGCAGTAGTTGTTTCTGTAATTTTGGCTTGGCTTACATATCGTTTTATTGAGAGATCTGTAAGATCGTCTAGTGGCAACAGATACGTTGTAACCCTCATCACAGTTAGCGCTCTTATTTTTAGTGCTGGCTTCGTAATTTATTCTCAAAACGGATTTCCAGACAGGAAGGTTGTAACTAATAGTGAATTTTCGGAGAATGTTCAATATCAGTTTATGGGACCAATTTGGGCCTATACAAAGAACGAAATATGTCTCTCTGAACATCCATACAAAGACCAAGACAGTTTAGCTTGGTGGTTCTGTATGAAGAGTACTAAGAATCCCACGACTATTCTTTTGCTAGGGAATAGCTATACCAATCAACTTTATCCTGGCTTTGTAAAAAATCCGAAATTAAGTCACCATACAGTCCTTTCAATAGGGACTTGTAGTGTGGGTGCTGATGGTTCTGGTAATGACCCAAGGAATCCGTGTTACGGAAACAGGGCAAAGGAGCAAACCGACTTCATTGATCAAATAATTAAAAGTGCTTCTTCTCTAAAGTTTGTGATATTAGACGGTTTGGAAAGAACGCCAAGTTCTGAGTATATTGGCAGAGTTCTTGACCGCATTTCTTTTTTAGAAAGACAAGGATTACAGGTTATTGTTTTTGTTCCACATTTAAAACCAGATTTTCATCCGAAGGCTTGTTTTAAGTCACCACTAAAGCAGAATTCTAGAGACTGCTTGATCTCATCATCAGAAAGGCAAAATGTTCTTGATGGTTTTATGCCCTTAATAAAAGCGATAGAAGAATCAGGTTCTAACACCCTTGTGTTCGATCAGAACGATGTTTTCTGCGATCGTAAAGATGGTAACTGCTCGTTTGTTAGGGACGGCTTACCGCTACATCGTGACGAGCGTCATACCTCTGAATACGCTTCAATTTTGCTTCAAGACTACTTCACTGAGTGGGCAAAAAGCAATGTTCCTTCGATTTTTAAGTCTCCTCTTAAGAATGAGTAAATGACAACGCTATTGATACTGGAAATTTAATCTTTGATTAAGTAGAAACCTCATAATGGTTTTGCTATATATTTAATAGCACTATAGGCAATAAATACAAAGCCTATAGCCAGATTTTGCACTATTTCTTAACCAACTCAACACGCCGATTCTTGGCGCGGCCTTCTTCGCTGCGGTTGTCGGCTATGGAGCGTTCTTGTCCGAAGCCGGTGGCGCTGAGGCGTTTGGCGTCTATGCCGCCTGCGGTGACTGCGTTCATCACGCTTTTGGCGCGGTTATCGGACAGCAGTTTGTTGGTTTGCGGTTGACCGACGTTGTCGGTGTGGCCTTCAATGGCTATGTTGAGTGAGGGGGCGGATTTCAACATGGCGACAATTTCTTTGACAGTGGCTACGCCATCGGTCTTCAAATCATGCTTGCCGATATCAAAGTTGATGTAAAGCGCGATAAAGCCATTTTTATTTATTTCATCAAGCAGCTTGTTGGCCGAAACCACTTGCTTCATGGCGGCTACTTCGACAATCCAAATTTTGTAGCTTTGTGTAGGTGCGCTGAAAATGCCCGGCTCTACGCGCACCCAAATGTCTTTGCCGCCTGACGTCACGCGCAAGGTGGTTTCGCCACCATCGTTGTCACGTGGTACACGGTCGTAGACGACTTCGCCGCCAATGGACTTGATAGCATTTTGATAATTACGGAGCAACTGCAATGCACTGGGTTGCTTGCCTGCGATGTTGTGAAAATAATGGATGATGGTGGCATCACCTTCAATCATCTTTTTTTCAATTTTTGCACCACCACCCAGCTTACCGTCTTTGGCAGAGCTGACTTTGAACTCAACCGCATTGAATGCTTTTTGATACTCGGTGATGCGCGAATCTGGAAAACGTGTCAGCAGCGGGTGGTCTTTTGACTTGGGTAGATCGGCATCTGCCAATGCAGATGGAATGACGATGCCAATCAGCAGTGCCATGGCAAACGAATTAACGACCATGCGCTGAAATAAATTTTGAATGAGTTTCATCAAAATATCTCCTATTGGTGTTGCATCAGAAATCACAGTCACGAACAGCGTTGTGATTATGCGCGTTTACAAAAAAATGTCACAGTTCATGTCACAGTTCATGTCTCAGATTTTGTAATAGTTGTTAAGACAATTTACAAATCAAGTTGCCAATTCTGTCCCACCAAATCTTTTCCAAATGAGTGGTGTGCTTCTTGTTCGATGAGTTTGAAGCCAGCGGTTTCGTAGATGTGTCTGGCTGTGGTGAGGATGTCGTTGGTCCATAGCACCATGTGTTGGTAGCCTGCGCTTCTGGCGAATTCGATGCATTCATGGACCAAGCGCTTGCCCAAGCCTTGCCCTCTGACTGCTGCGTCTACATAGAGCAGTCGAAGTTTGGCGGTTGTGTCGTCTTGGCGGACAATGAAGACTGATCCAACGACCTCTTCGCCACGCACAGCTACCCAGCATTTTTCGCGGCCGGGTACAAATTCTTTGCTGAACTTGCCAATGATTTCTGCCAGCAAGGCTTCAAAGCTGATGTCCCAACCGTATTCGTTGGCGTACAGTAAGCCTTGCTTGTGGATGATCCAACCGTAGTCGCCCGGTATAGGGTCACGCAGGGTGATGGTTGGATAGCTAGAAACTTTGTTCGATGACGTTGACAAGTGATTTCCTTGCTGTTTGTTTGAATGCTCAGCGCAGTACGCGCCTTTGTTCTACAAAGTGCCAGTGTTTGGCATCCACCGGCAAAATGGATAAACGATTGCCACGCGCTAACAGACGCAAATCGGCCAAGGCGGCTTGTTCGCGTAACCATTTCAAGGGGATGAGTTGCCAACGCTCTACCAACTGCACATCTACCATGACCCAACGCGGTGCGTCGGATGTGGATTTGGGGTCGTAATATTTTGATTTGGCATCAAACTGGCTGGGGTCAGGGTAGGGCGCACTGCTGATTTTTGCTAAGCCCGCAATGCCCGGCTCTGCGCAACTGGAGTGGTAATACCAAACCAAATCGCCCACTTGCATGTCGTCCCGCATCATGTTGCGAGCTTGGTAGTTGCGCACACCATACCATGGCACGCTTTGCTTGGGCCTGGCGGCTAGATCATCAATAGAAACATCGGATGGCTCAATTTTCATCAGCCAATACTGCACAGGCTTTTTCTTCATGGTCACACTTTTACCAAAGCCAAGGCGTTGATGCAATAGCGCAAGCCACTGGGTGCGGGGCCGTCGGGGAAGACGTGGCCCAAGTGGGCATCGCAGACATTGCAAGTGGTTTCTACGCGCGTCATACCGTGGCTGTGGTCGGCGGTGTAGGCGACCACGTTGGGCGCGACGGTTTGGGTGAAGCTGGGCCAGCCACTTTGGCTGTCAAACTTGGTGCTGGCATCAAACAGCTCGGTGCCACAGCACACGCAGCTGTAGCGACCGGGCTGGAACAAGGTGCACATCTCAGAACTGTGCGCACGCTCGGTGCCGTGTTGACGCGTCACATAAAACTGCTCTGGCGTGAGGCGCACTTGCCATTGCGCATCGCTGATTTCCATCCGGCGTGGCGGTGCAGGGTTGCCGTTTTGCGCCAATTGCAGCACGCCGCGCCAAGTGAGAATGTCTTCATTTTGTTCCATGTATACTCCTTGCTAGGTGTCATCATGCCCTGCAAAACGTCTTGTAGCAAGCAGTGATTTTATACATCAACCACTATGAAATCAGCTTTGCTGACGCTGCATTCGGGGCATAGCCAAGTTTCAGGAACGTCTGCCCAAAGGGTTCCGGGTGGTATCCCATATTCGGGCTGACCTTCGGCTTCGTTGTAGATAAAGCCGCAAACGGCGCACATGTAAACCTTCATGTTAAATACTCCTTTAAAAATGGTGTGATTTTCAAATTCAATTAATCATCGTGATGAACACGAGAATTCCCAGTGCTGTTCATGACATTGTTTGGAAACAGCCCGTTAGGCGACTGTTGACTCTCCCATGTGGCATAAGCCAATACTGCTAATAAAAGTAACACGGCCAGCCAGACTCGGTTTTTCTTCACGAGATCGGGACCTGGTCCTTCAACGCGTCCAGTCAACATGGGTTGGGCTTGATTTTTACGATGCCAGACGCTCATTCCAAAGATCAGAGCTAAATGAGCAAGAACTAGCATGAGGAAAGCTTCGCCAAAGAATTCATGCACTTCTTCTAACCAATCACCTCCAAGAAAATCACCAAAGTTGTTGTAGACACCATAGCCACTCAAGGTCAGTGGCACCACCATGATCAACAAAGCGACGACTGCAAAGGTCATCAACAGGTTTTGACCTTGACGCCAATTGATTGATGCTGAAGAGCGGTTCATCGCGATTGATTTCAGCCATGACGGTAGGTTGGCGAGCTTGCGCCACATTGCACCAAGGCTGGCCTGTCGTGGGCCAAATAAACTGTAAAGGACGCGAAAGACCAACAACCCCGCCATGGTGTAGCCAAGTGTGACGTGCAGCATGCGCCATCGTTCACCATCAGCTGTCAGGTAGGCGCCCAAGAAACTCAGGACAAAAAGCCAATGGAACATGCGCGTGGGTGCATCAATCATCAGCCGGCTGGGTTTGCTTGCGGCAGAAGAGGTCTGTGCGGTTGATTCATAGGGGTGGGTTAGTTAACATTGCTGGTACTCCTTGTTAGTTGCTCCATGCACGTTTAGAGCGTGCATCGATTCCGATTGGAAATTTGAGGGTGTTATCGCTGTAAATACCTTTGTCGGCACTGCTGTGACACGCAGCGCAGTTGGCTTCGCTCTTGACGCTGGGTAGCTTCCACACACTCGGTGTTATCTCTTTGTGCTTTCGGATAAACCAAGCAGATTGCGTGATGCGGTCATTTGGCGGAACTTCAGCCACGCGCTTGTAAGTGCCACTTTGGGTCTCAAGCCATGTGCTCAATTGCTTCACGGTAGCATCGTCTAGACTTGCATCTGTTCCATAGTGTTTGTCTAGCCCTGCCATGATGCGTTGCCAAGATTGCTTAGGTAACATGCCAGGCGGATAAGCAATATGGCAGGCTGTGCATTCTTGGGCATACGCTTTAGGCGTGTTAATTGGTAACTTGGAGCCACTATCAGCAAATGCGGTGGAGGAAAAGACCATGCCCATGATCGCGATGAAAGCGAGAGCACCAAATTTGTTGTGTGAACCGATGGTGTTTGTCATCTTAAATGTTCCTTTCATTATTTAAGATTGATGAGGTATGCCAGTACATCCGCCTTTTCGGAGGGACTGCACTCGCGGCTGAGTACATCTTTGCAGTTGCGGCGAAACCATTTCTCTACCGTAGCGGTATCGGTAAAAGACTTGGTGTTGAAGGCAGGCGCCAAGGGCGGAATTAATTTCCCTGTACTGACGTGTTTGCCATCTTTGATGGGAGGTGTGCCATGGCAGGACGCACATGACAAATCATTGCCTTGTTTGGTATTAAAAAATGCCTGACCTTTGACGGCATTGCCCGGTGTACCTGCCTGTACGCTCCATTGTTGAAGTTGGGCCGTGGCAGAAGTATCAGCAGCTTGCGCGTTGCTAGGCAACAAGATACTGATCATTGCATTGATGAAGATGGAAGCTGTGAGGAGGGACTTTTTAAGTGTATTCATGGTTGATGGCTCTTGTGGTTGATGAAAAGTAAATCTGGTATGGCTGTATTGTTGATGGCACAGATTGAACCCATGCTGAAGATGTCATTCATCTGTCGTTCAGAAAGCACGACCTAAAATGCAAACATGACCAAACATTCTTTATTTCATGGGTATGTCAAATCGCCAATGTCAATCACTAAATTGATTGCGATTACTGTAATGACAGTGAGTGCCCTCATCACCACCGCAGCCTGGGCCAGCGACAGTGATGACCATGAACGTGCCAAGAAAGCTTTGCAGTCTGGTCAAATTCTTCCACTACGCACCGTGCTGGAAAGTTTGGAGCGAAAACAACCAGGCAAAGTATTGGAAGTAGAGCTTGAACAAAAGGATGCGCTCTGGATTTACAAAGTGAAGTTGTTGCGTGCTGATGGCCAGTTGATCAAATTGATGTTGGACGCAAAAACTGCTGAATTAATCGAACGCAAGAACCGCGACGTACCTGAACGGCGTAAGATTGAGAGTTCCCGTTAATATGTTTTATTAATATGAGAGTTCTGCTGGTAGAAGATGAACCGAGTTTGCGTGCCCAGCTGAGTGACAGCCTGAAACATGCAGGCTATGCTGTGGACGAAATTGACAATGGTTTAGATGCACATTTTTTAGGTGACACGGAACCATTTGATGCCGTCGTTCTCGATTTGGGTTTGCCTGTTTTAGATGGTCTCACCGTTTTGAAACGATGGCGTAGCAGTGGGAGAATGATGCCCGTGTTGATTTTGACTGCCCGCGATAACTGGAACGAAAAAGTTGCGGGCATTGACGCTGGTGCTGATGATTACCTCACAAAGCCATTTCACACTGAAGAATTACTGGCTCGTTTGCGTGCATTGATTCGGCGATCAAGCGGACTGGCTTCTGCGGTGTTGCAATGCGGTTCGCTCACACTTGATACGAGAACCAGTCGTGTCACGCTTGACGGTCAGTCAGTGGTGCTGACCAGCCATGAATACAAGGTGCTGGAATACTTAATGCATCGAATAGGAAGCGTGGTCTCGAGAACAGAAATCATCGAGCATATTTATGCACAGGACTATGATCGTGACTCGAATACCGTTGAGGTTTTCATTGGGCGATTAAGGAAAAAGCTACCTGCTGAATTAATTGAAACAGTTCGCGGGCAGGGCTATCGTCTCGGCCCAGTGTGATACGCATGCACCCAGTCACCGAAGATCCCAAAAATAGCCCGTGGCGTATATTTCAATCGCTGCAAATTCGTCTTTTAGTCGGCACGATTTCTGCATCGCTGGTTGCCCTCATATTGGCTGGTTTCGTATTAGGAGGTTTGTTTAAAGAGCATGTGCAAACCCAATTTCAGACCGGTCTTACACAACAGCTTGATCAGCTCATCGCTAAACTTGAGTTTGATTCAGCAGGCCGTCCAGTAATTAACCCGCAATCTCTTTCCGACCCGCGATGGCAAAGCGCTTATTCTGGACTCTATTGGCAAATTGATGAAATCTCCTTGGATGGCCTGTCGCGAACGGGCGTGCTGCGATCTCGTTCG
Source organism: Candidatus Aalborgiella aggregata (assembly GCA_016705065.1). Classification (GTDB taxonomy): domain Bacteria; phylum Pseudomonadota; class Gammaproteobacteria; order Burkholderiales; family Burkholderiaceae_C; genus Aalborgiella; species Aalborgiella aggregata. The sequence goes on from JADIYY010000005.1 coordinate 23,168, forward strand.
CTGTGGGACAGTAATTTGCAATTGAATACCGATTCATTAACCGATGGTGCCTTGCATGTACACGAGATTCTAGGACCTCAAGACAGCACGCTGTTGCTCTTGGAGCGTACTGTTCGCACTGTAGAGCAGTCCACAGCTAGCTGGAGATTGATTGTTGCGGGGGATTTAAAGGATACGCGCGATGCAGTGCAACGTTTTACGAATGTATTGGTAGTTTCTTTAGCCGTTTTGTTCTTTCTCTTAGTGTTGGCTGCTTGGGCGCAAGTCGCTGTGGGTCTTAAACCATTGCGTCAATTGCAGCATAGTTTGAAGCAAGTACAGCATGCGAATTCAACGCGTCTACTTGGTGTATTTCCCACTGAAGTGCAGCCACTTGTTGACGACTTCAATCGCGTACTGGTGCAGAATCACCAAGTGCTTGAACGTGCGCGCACTCAGGCGGGTAACTTGGCTCATGCACTCAAAACGCCATTGTCGGTTCTTGATCAAGCGGCCTCCCTAGAGCTGAAAAAAAATACCAGTGAACTGGCACGGCAGGTGCAAGAACAAGTGATTTCGGCGCGTCGCCATATCGACTGGCATTTGGCGCGGGCACGTGTGTCAGCGACGCAACGGCTTCCAGGACAAAGAACCGATGTGGCCATTGTATTGGCGGGTCTGGTTCGCGTCATGGAGCGTGTCCATGCGACTCGAGAAATTTCGATAGAGACAAAAATACCAGATTTACCTCTGTACTTTGCAGGAGAGGAGATGGACCTGCAAGAAATGCTGGGAAACCTGTTAGACAACGCCTGTAAATGGGCGCAATCCAGCATCAAGGTAACGGTTGATCTGCTTCCGAATATTCAACCGCCTGAACTACTAGTGACCATCATGGACGATGGATTGGGCATCGACGATAAACAAGTATCAGCTGTCATGCGAAGAGGTGTCCGGTTGGACGAGTCTGTGCCAGGCACTGGATTGGGGCTGGCAATTACCCAAGAGTTAGCCAGTCTTTATGGTGGGCAGTTAATCTTGAAAAGGCTTGATACAGGCGGGGTTAGCGCAACACTCCAACTTCCGGCGACATGATCAAGTCCCGCAAAACGTTTTGTAGCAAGCGGTGACCTCTAAAGGTGCTGGACTGGCCAGTTTGATGTCGTGTTCACCAATTTCAGATGGCTGTTGAATAGCTACCAGCAATTGCTTGAACGCTGTCCAATCGTTGTGCGTGGTGGCATTGTAGAGAGCCTCTTCAACCAAGTGGTTGCGGGCAATGTAAATGGGGTTGGCGCGTTGCATACTGACAAGCTGCTCATGGCGAGCCACTGTATGTTGTTGCAAACGTTGCTGCCAAAGGGCGAACCAGTTGTTGGCGTTTTCGGTATTTGAAAACAAAGTTGCGAAACTGTTTGATTTGGGTTGTGCAGTTTCAGATTCAATATCAGCCACTAAAACATCGACCAAACATCGCCAGCCTTGGGTGAAGTCAATGCTTTGGTCTTGCAGCAGTTGTAAAAAATCAAGCGCGAGCTGATGGTCATCATTGGTATGTTGGTCTGCGGCATTCGTTGTTTGCAAGCCTAGTTTGGAACGCCAAACAGCCAAACTGGCATTGGCATAGCTTGCATCAAACTCGCTTAACGCATCCAAGGCCAGCGTGGAAGCTTGGTCATCATCTTCATGGATGAGCGGTAACAAGGCTGAAGCCAAGCGGCTGAGGTTCCATTTGGCAATGGCGGGTTGATTCGCGAATGCATAGCGCCCTTGGGCGTCGATGGAGCTGAATACGGTTTGCGGGTTGTAGGCTTCCATGAAGGCGCAGGGCCGTAGTCGATGGTTTCGCCGCTGATGCTCATGTTGTCGGTGTTCATCACACCGTGGATGAACCCAAAACCCATCCACTGCGCGATGAGCTTGGCTTGTTTGTTGATGACTTGCTCTAACAGATAGAGGGCTTTGTTTGCTACAGGCGTTGTTTGCTCTTTTTGAATGGGGTGGTGGCGCTGTATGGCGTAATCAACCAAACGGCGCAATGCATCGTTATCCCCACGGGCGGCAAAAAATTCAAACGTGCCGACGCGCAAATGGCTGGCGGCTATGCGTGTCAACACACCTGCGGGCTGCATGCCTTCTCGCCGAATGTTTTCACCCGTGGCCACAGCCGCCAATGCGCGTGTGCTGGGCACGCCCAAAGCATGCATGCATTCGCTGACCAATACTTCACGCAGCACCGAGCTAAGTGTGGCTTTGCCATCACCACCGCGTGAAAACGGGGTGCGACCTGAGCCTTTGAAAGCGATGTCTTGACGCTGTCCATGCGTATTAATCATTTCACCCAATAAGAGTGCGCGTCCATCACCCAATTGCGGTGAAAAGTGACCGAATTGATGCCCCGCATAGGCTTGCGCAATGGGTTGTGCCCCTGCTGGTGCCTGGCTGGCCGACAACATGGCCAGCCCAGCAGTCGAATGCAGATCGGCAATGTGAAGCCCTAGAGATACAGCCAAAGATTCATTCAACCAAACCAATTGTGGTTGCGGTGCTGCCGTCAATTTCCAATCCGCATACATGCCCGTCAAATCACGTGCGTAACTGTTGTCAAAGTTGATGTTCAAGGGTGCTTACCTTTTGTTTTATACAGAGCGAGGCAAGCGCCAATTGGGTCGCACATAGTGGCAGGTGTAGCCACCAGGGTAGTGTTCTAAATAATCTTGATGCTCTGGTTCGGCTTGCCAAAATGCGCCTGCGGGTGCCAGCTCGGTCACCACTGTGCCGGGCCAAATACCAGAGGCGTTGACTTCGGCAATGGTTTGCAAGGCCGTTTGTTTTGTGCGTCGCTTGAGTAGTAAATGCCGGAGCGGTAGGAAGCACCCTGTCGTTGCCTTGGCGGTTGGGTGTGGATGGGTCGTGGATTTGGAAGAAAAATTCCAAAAGCTCTCGGTAGCTCAAAACGCTGGGCTTGAAAACAATTTCAATCGCCTCGGCATGTGTGCCATGGTTGCGGTAAGTGGCATGGGCCACATCGCCGCCGCTGTAACCCACGCGGGTGCTGACCACGCCAGGCATTTTGCGGATTAGATCTTGCATGCCCCAAAAGCAACCACCGGCCAAAATGGCCGTCTCTAGTTGTTCACTCATTTTGTTCTTTCATTATTGATGACACTAGCTAAGGATATACCATGCATGTTGTGGATCGAATTTCAGGGTAATATTCCCACGTGCACCACGACTTCTGCCCTCAATATGTACCAGCCACCTCAGTTTCAATCTAAAGACCGCGCGCAAGCGCTGCAAATCATGCGTGCGCATCCGTTTGCATCGCTCATCAGTGTGGACGATGCAGGTTTGCCGTTTGTGACGCATTTGCCTTTGCATGTTGAAATGCAGGGTGAACAAATGGCGCTGCTGGGCCACTGCGCCAAACCAAATCCACATTGGCAGTATTTGCAAACAAGGCCAAATGCTGTAGTGACGTTTTTGGGACCACACGCCTACCTGTCACCGCAGGTGTACCCCGATTGGCGCGTGTGCCGACTTGGAATTACTTGGCAGTGCATTGCACCGTTGAAGCCACGCTGATTGAGGATGAGTTGGCAAAGACCGCTTGCTGAAAAAAATTAATTGGCGACCATGAACCAAGCTATGCTAAACAGTGGCGCGATTTGGACATCAAGTTTCAGCAACGCATGTTGGCAGGTATTGTCGGCTTTGAACTTAGAGTTTTGGATTTGCAATGCAAAATTAAAATCAACCAGCACCGCACTGAAGCACATCAGGCCATGCACAAGATGTACGCAGCGGGAACTGAAAATGAACAAGCCTTGGCGGTTTGGATGGAGAAGTTGGGGCTCATACAATAAAGTGTTAATTGAAAAGCAGGGAGGTGAATCATGCGCGGTGTATCACGATTTTTGCTGTTCATGGTGGCCATTGCTGTGATGGCGTATTTGGCAAAAACGCAGTTAGAGAGTTTTACCTCCGTCAAAAAGAAATTGAATGACCCCACTTTTACGGGGGTGAGTCGAACCCAGGACATTGATGCCAATGCCAGCAATGCCACTGGGCAAGTGAAAAGTCAAGTGGAAGCTGCGTTGGATGCGGCTGCTACTGCTCGCAAAGAGGCTGAGCTAAAATAGTGATAAAATCAGGATGTAGGCGACGTATTTATTGCCTAATATGCTATTAAATTTATAGCATTGTGAGAGTATTATTGTTTTAATCAGCTATCCAAAAGTATGACTTGTGCATGCATTTGGTGATTTGCAAATCTAACCATGATTTGCAGGATCTGAGCTTTTCCTATCTGCTCATGCGCGTGGGACTGATAGCCTTGCTAACATCGCCATCGCGCGACCTTACCTTTTGATGGTTCGCGAAAGTAGGGATTTGTTGATCAACGCAAATTCTAAGGATACTTCAGAAAATATTCGCCTCTCCATGTGGCGCTTCTTGTTGACTGACGGTTTGCCAACGTGTTTGTTCGTCTTTTCTTCCAACCGTATACATGTTGCGCCGGTATTTCACAATTTTCATACTGGAAGATCTGTAGAACGCCTTCTAAATATTGTTCTACATTGTTGAACAGATTCGGATTTTGAATAATAAAAGGGATGATAAGTAGGCTCGCAGGAATGTCTCCCTATCCGCCACTGAGAACCGGTCAGTGACACCTCCATATTCTTCTCTATTGGTATATAGATACTGCCCGGTTTTACGGTGTGGAAGGAAATTCGAAACATAATAATGATCGGCTCGAGTTACACCTGTCATACACCATAAGCAACTTTATCAAATTTTCGTACAGCTTTTGGCCGGAACGAACAGATGATCATGCCCGAACCTTTTCAGCCCCTGATACGGTCCCCACAAGTTTTCCAGATGATTATGCGTTTCTCCATTCTTTGGAAACGCCGTCACAGGGTCATTTCCCAGACCTGAGTGTCTGTTTCGTCAATCTCCCAAATGTATTTGGCGTGCTGTCGCCATGAGAGTCTTGGTAGCTATTGCCAACACACAGACAAAGATCGCAGTCGTCTCCGAAATTTACTAAGTAAGAGTTGTACGGCATATCTCCGCCGCGCAAATTCCCGATGATGCAAAATAAGGTCTTTGTCGGGCAGGACGCATTAATGAAAGGGGACTCATCTTACCTGCCTGCATTTCTCTAACCATTGATAGCAGCATAAGCACCGGCAAACAAACTCACTGATTACGGCTCCACAAGAGCGCATCGAGATACGCTTTGACTTGCGCTGCTTGGTGGGCAGCAACATACCATTCGATGGTTCGGCTCAACCCCTTCACGGAATGTATGCCGTGCTGCCACCAGTTGTCTCTCGTAAATGTTCCGTCCGCAGCCTGCAAAACCCCCGACAGGGTTCGCCAACTGATGTTTGATACCCATAGGCGGGAGTCCATCGCATGATGTCGAATACCTCTGCGGCCGCGTCATTCGAGACTAAAGAAGTCGCGCTTTGATCCCGGCGTTCACGCATACTATCTTCAATGGACTCCGCGAAGCCAGGACAAGTGCATCACCACATCGTCCAACAGTAAAATTCCGGTCTGTGTACCATCTCCCATATCTCAAAAGGTGACTTTGCCGATAAATGCCTTTGCAATCAGTGCCATAATCGCGTGCGTTTCGTTCTCTCAGGGCCATATGCCGTGAAGATTCTAGACCGCGGCCGCTTTAAATCCCATGCTGTTTACGATAAGCCCGCAGAGAGCTCGCCCATCAGCTTGGCCCAGCCTATTCTTCATCGAACATACCGCCTCGTTGCGTGTGAAGGAGACCATAATCTCTCGCAAGAGCACCTTGCCGGTCTGGATGTCCGTGGGTAAACACAGGCCGAACTCGCGAAGGTGATTCTCCCCGACGCCATTGCAACAGCACTGCGGAATACTGTGTTGTCGAGGCTATGTTGACGAAGTTGGCAGGATGGGAAGCAATATACCGCCCCCGTGATCTGCCGCCAAATGGAACACAACTTTGCAACCCTGAGATGACTTAATCGCAAAATCGGGTTCCAGAAGGTCGCCTTTGAGGAACTCAATCTTGCTTTGAACTAAACGAGATTCTTGAGCCTTCCGCTCGACAAATTGTCAGCAACACGAACAGATGCACCTTTTGTATCAACCGCTCGACCAGATGGCTGCCGATAAAACTGGCTCCTCCAGTGACAAGAACCTGACAGCGCC
>JADIYY010000006.1 GCA_016705065.1 Candidatus Aalborgiella aggregata
CGTTTTGCGCAGCAACTTGGTCATCTTCCCAAAAACGCCAGCGGTATCGGTGATCACAATCTCGGCTCGCCTCTTTCGTTTTGTCGTCAATCGATTGCCATGTTCCCACGGGTGTCATTTGTGCCATAGCAAAATTGCCAACCGTCAAAGCAACCAAAGGCGATAAAGTGCGAATCAACATAGGTGTCTCCGAAAAATAATGGTTAAATCGGTAACGTTAATCGATACCGAAAGGCAATGTTAAGCCAAGGCTGCATCAGTGTCCAACAACGCTCCTGCCAGTGCGTGCAGTTTTGCATCAAGGTTGCAGTTTCGGGAACAAGCGTGCAAAATAGAATCGCAGTTTGCAATGGCCACATAAGACTGGTCAGTACCGTTCGCAATCTCGCGCAGCGCCGCGCCATGCGTGCCCGAAAATAACCAAACACCATGTATCACCACGCAAGTAATCCTGCCGCAGCGCCCGCTTCACTCTGGGTTTGCGACCATAGAAAATAACTCGGTGTGGTGAATTTGTTAACCTTGTCGCCCAAAATAGCGATGGGTGTGATGAACTCACACTCCTCTTCTCGTTCACGCCTTCTTCTACCTGAAGGCTGCGACCAATTTGCCAAACTTTTTGAGCGTTGCGCCATTGTTGCCCAACACTTTGCGACCCAATAAATCAAGAGATTGAATCGTGTTGGTGCCTTCGTAAATCATGTTGATGCGGTTGTCGCGCACAAACTGCTCCATGCCCCATTCTTTGATAAAGCCATGACCACCAAACACCTGCATACACGCATTGGTCGAGATATGGCCGTTGTCAGTGATGAATGCTTTGACGATGGGCGTTAGCAGCGACAACATTTCGTCGCTGTCTTTGCGTGTTTTTTCATCCGGATGGTAATGCGGTTGTCCAGCAACACCGCGCAAACACCGCCAATGCGCGGCCACCTTCGGCATAGGCCTAGCAGTCAATAACATTTTGCACATCAGGGTGGACGATGATCGGGTCAGCCGGTTTGTCTTTGGCTTTAGGGCCAGACAGCGAACGCATTTGAATGCGGTCTTTAGCATAAGCCAGCGCATTTTGGTATGCCACCCGGTCAAGGTCCCAATGATTGATTGCCCACGCCCAAGCGTGCCGCGTTCATCATCACAAACATGCCTTGCATGCCTTTGTTGGGTTGGCCCACCAGGGTGCCGTAGGCATTGTCCAAAACGATTTGTGCAGTGGCATTGCCGTGAATGCCCATTTTGTGTTCCATTGCCGCAGTAAATGCCATTGCGTTCGCCGATTGAGCCATCCGCATTGACGCGAAATTTCGGCACGATGAACAAGCTCACGCCCTTGATGCCAGGAGGCGCATCGGGCAAGCGTGCCAACACCAAATGGATGATGTTGTCAGTGATATCATGCTCACCCGCGCTGATGAAAATTTTGTTGCCGGTGATGCGGTAGCTGCCATCGGCTTGGGGTTCGGCCTGGTGCGCATCAGGCCTAAATCAGTGCCGCAATGCGGCTCGGTCAGCACATGGTGCCCGTCCATTCGCCACTGGTCATTTTGTGCAAATAGGTTTTCTTTTGTTCGTCTGTGCCATGCGTCGCCAAAGCTGCATAGGCACCGTGCGTCAAGCCGGGTACATGGTCCAAGCTTGGTTGGCTGAGTTCATCATCTCGTAAAAACACTGGTTCACCACCAGTGGCAAACCCTGACCGCCGCGGGGTCGCAAGAAAGTGCTGGCCAGCCGCCAGCGACGTATTGGTGGTAAGCCTCTTTGAAACCTTTGGGCGTTGTCACGGCGTGCGTCACTTTGTCATGCTTGCAGCCTTCTTTGATCGCCACTGATGTTCAGCGGGAAAAATCACCCTCAGACGCAAACTTGCCGCCTTCTTCCAAAATCGCATTAATGGTCTCAACATCGGTGTCGGCAAACTGTGGAATCGCTTGCAAATCAGCGGTCACATTCAGCAGCTCGTGCATCACAAATTGCATATCACGTAAGGGTGGGGTATAGCTTGGCATGGTTCTCTCCGTTGAAAAAATAGGGTCGATTAAAAGTGTGTTATTTGGATGATTGGTTGTGTGGCGTAGCGCTCTAATACATGGTCAAACCAGCTTTGGTTCGCGCTATCGTGTTGTCGTTTTTTAAAAGCGTGCCTCGTAGTGCAAGGCCAAAATCAAGCCATGTAACTCAAAAGCGATTTGGTGTGCGTCTGACTTGGCAGACAATGCCCCATTTCTTGCGCTTGCTCCACAGCACGCAAGACAGCGGTGAGCCAAGTTTTAACAGACCCTGCCAGCGCATCGCGCACAGGCCCGGGACGGTCATCAAACTCCACCGCGCCGCTGATGAAAATGCAACCGGCTTGAATGTCGCCTGCTACCAAGCGCATCCACTGCTCAAACAAAGCACGCAAGCGTGGCAAGCCACGAGGCGCCGCCAGCGCAGGGAAAACACCTCTTGTTCAAACTGATTGAAGTACTCGCGCACCACGGATATTTGCAATTCTTCGCGTGAGCCAAAGTGCGCAAACACGCCCGACTTGCTCATGTGCGCCATCTCTGCCACCACGCCGATGCTCAAGCCCTCTAAGCCCAAATGCGTCGCCAGCCCCATGGCGGCATCCACAATGGTCGCCTTGGTTTGCTGCCCTTTGAGCATGGCGCGGCTGTCCGACCCTGCAGCAGTGCTGCTGGCGTGTTGGACTTTGCGCTTGGGCAATTTGGTCACAGTGCTCATGGTAGTTGGCGGTAAATCCGATCAAAAAAGCCGATCAAAAATATAAAAACGAACGGTCGTGCTATTTTGCGTGATTGTAGTAGAGATGCAAGCCCTTTGTGTGCTTTTAGAAAGATTTACCTAATTCGGGCTAAACTGCCAGCAAAACCCATGCCGCGTATACCTAAGCAAAGCCGCTCAACGCTATATATTTAATAGCGGTCTAGGCAATCAATACGCCGGCTAGAGGCCAAAAAGACTCATAATATTCGCTCAACGCCGCTACCTGCACCCACCCATGCAACCCCGCCTCCTTTTAGATATCAGCACTGCCGATTTGCTCAGCATTGCCTCGCCAGTGGGTTTGGCGAACAGTACGGCTTGCGATTTGGGTGTGTTCAAGTCGCGCCGCACAGCGTTGCCGTGCTTGTCCGCCCGCAGTGGGTTTCATGCACTGCTGCAAACCTTGGCCTTGCCCGCAAAGTCACCCATCATCTACAGCGCCATCACCATTGAAACCATGGTCGCCATTGCGCATGAACACCAGTTGGCCACGCACTTTGTCGATGTCGATCCTGCCACCATGCTGCCAGCGCCTGAAGCGCTGGATGCCTTGCTCACGCAAACATCGGCCAAAGTGGTCGTCATCGCACAGTTGTACGGTTGTGTGTCCAGTTTGCAAGCGCATGCGGTGGTTTGCCAAAAGCATGGCGCACTGTTGGTGGAAGATTGCGCCCAAGCTTTTTCGGGTGACTTCCATTTGGGCGATGCAGCTTCAGATTTTTCGCTGTTCTCCTTCGGCCCCATCAAGCGCTTCACCGCATTGGGCGGCGGCGTCATCGTGGGGCAAGACGCCGAGCGCATGCAGGCCATTGCCAACCTGATCAACACTTGGCCACGCAAATCAGATGCGTGGTTCATACAGCGTGCGCTCAAATTCTTGGCACTCAAAATCGCGTCCATCCCATTCATCTACACCGCACTCTTGCGCAGCTTGTCTGCGCTGGGGCAAGATGCCGACGCGCTCATTGGCAGCATTGCTCGTGGCTTTCAGGCTGGCCGCATCACACCACAACTGGCGCACCGCATGAGCCCGCGTCAGCAGCGTTTGTTGGCACGTCGATTGAACAATGCCAAACACTCTGAAGCACGCAGCCAGTCCGCCATGCAGTCCTTGCACAACGCACAGCAACATTTGACGAATGTCAGCTTACAGCGCATCGGCACTGCCTCGCAAAAAAATGCTTTCTGGCTCATGCCGGTGCTGGTGCTCAATCCGAAATACGATCCTGCAAAGGTCGTGATGCGAAAACTCGCTCTTTGCCATCCTCTTGCGTTCGCGCTGGTGGATCAGCTTTCTCATCTTTGCGCTCTTTTGCTTGGCATCGTTCGCGCTCTTGCCGCTGCAATACGCGCCCTTTGCCGCCATCGGTTCGATTCCTTTTGCTGCCATCGGCCTCATCGCTTTGAAGCGCCAATGGAGCCAGCCCAGCCAAGCCAAATTGCAAGCCGAGCAAGAGCGTATTGCCAATTTGTCGTGGAAAGATTTTGCAGCCGAGTTGGAAGCCAAGTTTGTGAGCCAAGGTTACCAAGTCACACGCAATGAACAACAGCCCCGCCGATTTCAAACTAGAAAAAGCCGGCCACACCACCCTGGTAGCCGCCAAACGCTACAAAGCCGCCACCCACGGCCTAGAAGCCATCCAAGCCCTGGTCACTCAGCAACAAGCACAAGGTGCAGACAAAGCCATGTATGTTTGCCTAGGAGAGCTAAGCATTCAAGCCGCCAAGTTTGCGCGGGAGCGGGGGGTTGAGGTGGGGATGGGCGGTTAGATAGATCTGAAGCTAGTTCAGATGCGTAAACCCGTTGTTAAGGTTTAAATGCATAACTATTACGACTTGCGTTATCAAAACTTCATTGATACAGGAAGATCGGCGATTGCAGCTGCAAGTGAGACCGCCAATAACTATCTTGATGTCAAGCCACTGCTTAAAGGGAAAAAAGCAACGCGTGCTGAGCGTGATACTGCATTCTGGAATAGTAGGTTTCTGACAGCTTTACCCACGGAAGCATGGAAAACAGAGGTCATGCAGTTAGCACTGACACAATACTTTGGGACAAACGCATGTTTCAAACCTTGATTTGCTAACTCATATTGCTGCAACTGCTCCTGAAACTTTATTGCGTGCAGTACGTTATTCGGGGCTTGTATTGCAGAAACAGTCACCAAGAAGAGCGGAGTTAGAGGCTATTGCTGTTTCCAGTCCAGCAGTGGAAGAGCTTTGTAAAGTCCTTGATATTTTCGAGTTTGCATATCGGCTGCGAGTGGCCGAGGTTGACAAATGGAGGCAGATTTTTGCTACTCTGTCACCATTGGAGTTGCTTGCATATGCGAGTGTATATGTGTTTGAAAAACTCGTTCCCAAAGAGGTTGGCATGGCCACGCAGCCGGAAGAAGCGCAGCCAGATTTGGAGGAGACTTGGGATGCAATCAGTGAAACGCTGGCTTGGAAGCTTTCTACTTGCGATGAGTCGTCTCTCAAGTTAATCAATGTTGCAATTGGCCATTCAATTGCTAAACATTTATCTCCCTTTCTGTTTCCATCTCGGGACGGTCAAGCTGCTAGACATGAACTGCGAGAGGCATTTGAAAGGCTAATGGATGCCCAGGTTGAACTAGATAGTTATATTTCACAATCTGCTGACGCCTATAGCTACGACCACAGTATTGAGTTTGTACGATTGGGTACACATTTAGAAATTGCTGTAGTGGATAAGGCCGAACGCGTTACTTGGGAGCGTGATAGCCGCAAGCTTGCTGCACTTCACAACTATTGGTTTTACCGTGCGCTAGAGGCATTTGAGGGCTCTGGCATGGCAACTCAGCCAATTGGCAGACCAGAAAACCAAGAAGCCAACCAGCTAGCCTACATCAAAGCCCTGCGAACGAAATTGCGTTTAATGGATGTGTATGGTGTCGGCGACGCAGTATCGACAGACTCTGGTGAATCCGTACCTCTTTTCCAGGCACTTTTGTCGCTTGAGCTTATGTCGGCTCATTTTCATCGTGACTTTTTGCAAAATTATGCAGATAACTTGCCAAAACTAGAGACTGCAATGCCGCACTCAGCGCGATGGCGATACAGGGCTTGGTTGATGGAATGCAAATACGTTTCCCTCTGACATGGTCTGACCGAGATACAAAGATTGACAACGTAGTTGGCTGGACGGTAACGGCGGAGCATCCGAATGGCAGTAAACGAATAGCAGCGGCAGTAGTTGATTTCTGGACCAATGATTGGGTCAAGTTGGCCGTACAGATACGCGATAGTGCGTCAGGATTGCAGCCCAAACTTTTCGAGCGACCGATTTTGAAAATGGGGCAGACGCTTGTGCAGTTGCCTTGGGTGGTTGGTTTGCAAAACAATAGTACTGCGGCAATTAACAATCTACGACGTTTGGGCATGCGGCGTGGTGAAGTTCAAAAACGAAACGCGACAAATCGAGGCGAAACTTGGTGAATTGTTCAAAACGCGGGGTTTTCAAGTTGTAATGAACTGGAATCCGCCCGCTGAGCCAGGCGGCGATGCGGGTGAGGTTGATGTGATTTGCGCGCGGACGGCGAAGTGTTAGTTTTAGAGGTCAAATCATCGTATTTCAGGCAAACCACCAAAGAAGCTTGGTTGTACGCTTCAAAAACGCTCAGGAAAGCGGGGCTTCAGCTGAGCCGAAAAGTATCTGCCGTTAAGCATGCACTGGCTGAGCAGTCAGAGTTGTCAGATTTGCTCAAATTGAAGGGCGTAAGCAGCCAAACGACTTTGCATGGATGGATTGTTGACACCTCAATTGAATGCGACCATCAACATTTCAATGGATTTCTTAAAGTGTCTTTAGAGGAACTGTTAATTGCTTTGCGCGATGATCGTCGTCTACTGCATGACCCTGACGGATTGCACACTGGGGTATTTGGCGTCCCCGCTGCTGTCGAAGGAACGCTCTTCCCACAAGGTTTTAGTGCAGCTAATTTGGTTAATGTAATTGAGTCCCAAACGGTCTGGATGGAAACATAGCCAAACATTGGCACAACCATGCAACTCTGCCTAATTCTAGAGAGCAGTTGCGCAGACCTGAGCAGCATTTTTGCACCGCTGGGCCAGGTGGCGGATGGTTTGGCATCAGTACGGTTTGGGAGGGGGCGGTGGTTTGTTCGTCGGTGTCATGTCTATGCGTGCCTTTCGCGATGCATTGATTTGTCCCCACGCACACCGCATCATGCAGCAGGTTGTATCGTTACCGCTGTAAAGAGCAAGACACCTCTATACTTCTTATTTTCAATCAAACCAAGAGGAGATGGCGATGTTCAGTCATGTCATGGTCGGCGTTAACGACCTAGAGAAATCAAGAGCTTTTTATGACGCTTTGTTGGGCACCGTGGGCGTTGGCCCGGGTGTTGCCAATGCCAAGCGCTATTTCTATCGCAGCGCGACCGGTACTTTCGGTATCACCACGCCCATCAATGGTGAGGCAGCAACGTTTGCCAACGGCGGCACCATTGGCTTTAACATGCAAACGCCCGAGCAATGCGATGCCTTTCATGCGGCCGGCATTACTCACGGTGGCACCACATGTGAAAACCCACCGGGCTGGCGCGAAGGCTCGGTCGGCAAGCTGTATTTATGCTATTTGCGCGACCCAGATGGCAACAAGATTTGTGGCCTGCACAGGCCACCGAAGCAAAGTTAACTTTGCTCTCAATGGTTTGCTGCTTTTAGTCGCTAGCCGTCAAACGCTAGAAATCTGCCGCCTATGACTAAGAACCCATCCAAGCCACCAAGTTTGCGCGGGTGCAGGGGTGAGATCGGCAGATGAATTATGATATTTTGAACGTCTAGCCGGAGTATTTGTTGTCTAATTTGCTATTAAATGCATAGCAATATTGCGCTTACAACACACTTCCAACATCGCCACCAAATCAGCGACAATCTAGCTTCTGGTTTTCTCTTTTCTTTACCCTTCGCTGTCACTCCTCCCCTTGTCCGAATCACTTTTCAATATCTTGCACGGTACGTTTGGGTATGCGGCGTTTCGGGGGCAGCAGGAGACTGTGGTTCAGCATGTGACCGATGGGGGCGATGCCTTGGTGTTGATGCCTACCGGCGGAGGCAAGTCGCTGTGTTACCAAATTCCGGCAATTGCGCGGCAGCAAGCGGGGCGGGGGGTGACGGTGGTGGTGTCGCCATTGATTGCGCTGATGCACGACCAAGTAGGCGCGCTTTTAGAAGCGGGTGTGAACGCCGCGTATTTGAATTCTTCCCTCAGTTCTGACGAAAACTTTGCGCTGGAAAAGCGGCTGATGAAAGGCGAAGTGACGTTGCTTTACGCCGCGCCCGAGCGCGTGACCAACTTGCGCTTTTTGGCACAGTTGGATTCGCTGTATGAACGCGGTTTGCTCAGCCTGTTTGCGATTGACGAAGCGCATTGCGTGAGCCAGTGGGGGCACGATTTTCGGCCTGAATACCGGGGCTTGTCGATACTGCACGAACGCTTTGCCAGCGTGCCGCGCATTGCGCTCACCGCCACGGCCGACGACATCACACGCGCCGACATCATTGAACGGCTGCAGTTGCAAACCGCGGCCACTTTCATCAGCAGCTTTGACCGCCCGAACATTCGCTACCGGTTGGTGGAGAAAAAAGACCCCACGCAACAACTGCTGCGCTTTATCCAAAACGAACACGAGGGCGATGCCGGCATTGTCTACGCGCAGTCGCGCAACAAGGTAGAAAGCCTGGCGCAAACGCTGAGCGACAACGGCATACCCGCACTGACCTACCACGCGGGGCTGGACGCAAAAGTGCGGCAACAGAATCAAGATCGCTTTTTGCGCGAAGACGGTTTGGTGATGGTGGCCACCATTGCCTTTGGCATGGGCATCGACAAACCCGATGTGCGCTTCGTGGCCCATCTGGACCTGCCCAAAAACATGGAAGCCTATTACCAAGAAACCGGCCGCGCCGGCCGCGATGGCGAGCCTGCCGATGCGTGGATGAGCTACGGCCTGCAAGACGTGGTGAACCAGCGCCGCATGATTGACGAAAGCCCAGCGGGTGATGATTTCAAACACATCATGCGCGGCAAGTTGGACGCACTTTTGTCGTTGGCCGAGCAAGCCGATTGCCGGCGTGGGCGTTTGCTGTCTTACTTTGGCGAAGCCTTGCCTTTGAATGCAGATGGCAAGTACCGTTGCGGCAATTGCGACAACTGTTTAGACAAGCCCACTTTGTGGGACGGCACCGATGCCGCGCGCAAATTGCTCAGCACCATTTACCGCGTGCAGCAAATGAGCGGCATCAACTTTGGTGCAGGCCACATCATGGACATTTTGCGCGGCAAAAAGACGGAAAAAGTAGCGCAGTTTGGGCACGAAACCATCAGCACTTTTGGCATTGGCGCGAGTTTGAGCGAAACGCAATTGCGCAGCGTGCTGCGCCAGCTCATCGCCACAGGTGCGTTGAATATTGATGCGACCGCGTTTAATACCTTGCAGCTCAACGACGCATCGCGCGCTGTGCTCAAAGGCGATGTGAAAGTGATGTTGCGTGAACCATCACCGGCGCAACCCGCCAAAGCCAAAGCCGGCAAGCGCAGTGCTGCCAGCAAATCACATGCACCATTGGATGCAGATGCCGAACGCCGCTTTGCCGCCCTCAAAGCCTGGCGCTTTGAAGTCGCCCGCGAACACAACCTGCCCGCCTACGTCATTTTTCACGACGCCACCCTCATCGCCATCGCCGAACAAAACCCAAGCCCAGCACGAACTCGCCGACATCAGCGGCATGGGTGTGAAAAAAGCTGGAAGCCTATGGCGAAGAGGTGTTGCGCGTGGTGCGGCTTTAACCCGCTGCAGGCGTATACGCTAAAAATGCTATATTTTTAATAGCACTCTAGGCAACAAATACGCCGACTAGAGGCCAATTTCTTATATATTTTCAGTGCACAAAGCCCATCCCGCGCGCTTCGCGAACTTCGGGTTTGATGCGGTGTTCGGCTTCTAGTTGGGTGAGGAATTCATCCGCGCTGAAGCCTTCGCCCAAAATGTCGATTTGGCGCTTGACGGCGGCGAAGTCGCCAGGGCACAGCACTTCTAATTTGGCCAAACGTGCTTTGAGTTCAGGCGTGAATTGGTCTGGCACACCGTTCAATGCTTCGGTCACAAACATGGTTTCGCGCTGCTCTTTGGTGAGCGGTTTGAATTTGATTTTGAAAGTGAAGCGACGCAATGCGGCTTGGTCGATGCGGTCCAGCAAATTGGTGGTGCAGACAAAGATGCCTTTGAAGCGCTCCATGCCTTGCAGCATTTCGTTTACCTCGGTCACCTCGTAGCTGCGCTGTGCGCCACGGCGGTCTTGCAAAAAGCTGTCGGCTTCGTCCAAGAGCAGCACGGCGTTTTCGTCTTCCGCTTCTTTGAACATCGCCGCCATGTTTTGCTCGGTTTCGCCGACAAACTTGCTCATCAAATCGCTGGCTTGTTTGACGATGAGGGTTTTACCCAGCGACTTGGCAATGTGTTCGCCTAAAGCCGTTTTGCCGGTGCCGGGAGCGCCGTAAAAGCACAGTGTGCCGTGACCACGATCTTGCAGGGCTTTGACAATGCGTGGAATTTCAAAACGCGTTTCCACGTTCAGCATGTCCAAACTGTAAGCGGTGACCGACGTGCGAATTTTGCCGTTGTCCAACTTATTGCCCAATGCGGTGTCGGCATTTTTCAGTTGGCGCTCTATCAATGTTTCCAGCCCCATGTCTTCCGACTTGGCCAAGCCAGCAAAGCGCACAGCGGTGCGGATTTGCGCGGGCGTCAAACCTTTGCGTTCGGTGAGTTTGGCCACAAAGGTATCGGCCACGTCCACGCCTTCCAGCGTTTTGCGGATGAGCTGTTCACGCGCACCGGGTGGCGGCGATTTCAGTTCCAAGTGGTAGGCAAAGCGGCGGCGAAACGCGGGGTCGATTTGCTCAATGCGGTTGGTGATCCACACCGTGGGCACGGTGTTGGTTTCTAAAATTTGGTTCACCCAGGCTTTGCCACTCACGCTGTTGGACGTGTTGGGGTTGTGCGTCATTTGCTCTTGGCGCGCCATCATGCTGGCCGCGTCGGCGCTGATGGGCGGGAACACGTCTTCCACTTCGTCAAACATCAAGGCCACTTGCGCGCTGCCTTTTAAAAACACTTGCGCAATTTGCAGCGAACGGTAACGGTCGCGTCCGCTCAAGGAATTGCCATCACGGTCGGCGTATTCCACTTCGTACAAGTCGAGGCCTGCAGCTTGTGCCACCACTTTGGCCAGCTCGGTTTTGCCAGTGCCGGGTGGGCCGTACAGCAACACGTTCACGCCCTGCTCTTTGCGCTCAACTGCGTTGGCCAGCAAGTTGCATAGCACTTGCGCGTCTTCTGCCACGAATGAAAAGTCGTTCAACTGTAGCGCTGATTTGCTGGCGGGCTTGGTGAACACCGCCATCAACTCGCCTTGATTCTGGTACTCGCGCATCAGCACAGGAGGCAGTTTTTCGCTGACTTTCATCAGGTCCGACAAGTCGGTGATGCTGTGCTCAGAGATTAAATTTTCCACCATGCCTATGCGCTCAAGGCGCGAACCGGCACGCAGCGCTTCGGCTACTTCGCTGGCTTGCACACCTGCCACTTGGGCAATGGCGGCGTAGGCTTCGGGGGCGTTGTTGACTTTGAATTCCACCAACAGGCTGCGCAAGTCGCGCTGGTAGCGTGCCAGCGTGCCGTACAACAGCAAAGCGCGTTCGGCTTTGTTCAGTTGCAACAGTTGACTCAAATCGGCAATGTTCTTTTCCACCAATGTGCTTTGCTTTTTCAGCGCATGGGTGAGCCAGTCGCCCGTGGCGGCCAACAATGCCAGCAAATCTTTGGGTTGGTCTTTGGCGTATTCGTCCAAATAAAAGAACAGCGTGCCCTCTTCGTACGCACCACGCCATGTGCCGTGACGTTCGATGAATTCAGCGTCAGTCAGCGCCTCATGCCCGCGCCAAAACTCGTTGCCTTTGCAGCGGCGGTTTAAAAATTCACGCACGCGTGTCAGCACATGCCCGGGCCACACCAAATGGCGCCCTGCCAAAGCCATCAAGCTGTTGATGTCGCGGCGAACGTTGAATTTAGGGCCTTGGTTGGCGGCCAGTGTCAGCACAAAGTGCGAGCACATCAGGTCCAGCACTGGCGCGTTGGCCAAGCCGGGAGAGAGCAGAAAAACTGCCTTGTCGCCAGATGAGTGAACCAAATCTTTTGCTGGTGTTGCACGCTTAACCATCGGTAGAAGCCCTCCTAAAGAAGAATCCCATTCAAACGAACAGGACTGACCATAACGCATATGGCAGCCAGATGGAATACGCTCAAGCTGCTTTATTTTGAAATAGGGCGATAAGTGTGACGAAGTTGTGATTTCATTGGGCTTTGTGGTGTGATTTCCAAAGTCGCCATAAGCCATACCCAGCGATCAAGATGCCAATCAGCAAGCCTGTCACATCGCTTGCAATGGCGCTCAAGAATTCCCAGCTATCAGCAAATACTGCACCCAATCCGCCAAATAGAATCACCCAAATCACCTCGCCCACAATGACGGCCACTGCAAAACGTATCCAAGCGAAACCAGTTGAGCCCGCAAGCAGGTTAATCGGGAATGCAATCGGCGTGAATATAAAGCGACTTAAAAATACCGCCCAAAAGCCGCTGCGTGAGAAGCGGTCAGCAGCCCTTTGCCAAGCAGCGGTGGAAGTTAAGCGCTGTGGCAAGCGTGGCCCAGCCATTCGCCCCATGGCATACGAAGCAAAATCACCCAGAATAGCCGCAGCGATACCTATTAGGCCAGCTGAAAGCCAAGGCAATACACCTTGCTGCGCAAATGCGCCCGCTGCCAAAAGCAGCATGGTTGCGGGTAAGGGCACTCCCAAGGCAGCAAAAAAGAGCACCAAACCCAGCAACAAACTGCCATGATTGAGCAATCCAGTTAACAGCAGATCATTTAATTCGCTCATGGAGAGGGACGCTTGGTTTTTGCGCTATGGGCTTGAAGAATCAGCGCCTCAACTTTGCGTCGACCAAGTACAGGGTCTTGTCCCGTCAGATTCAACCAATCCTTGAGACTGCGTTCCTCGAATCCGCTCTCAGGTAAGTCTAGCGCTTTGCGAATTTCTGCCTGTCGCACGCCGTACGTTTTTTCGATGTAGGGCAGAGTCATCCAACCTCGCAAAGTCTCTACTTGGACCTCTCCGCTGTTGATTCGCTGGACCAAGGTCCATTGGTGCCAGGTCTTAAAGGCAAAGAAGATGACCAGGCTTAAGCCTGCAATCAGTGCCAGTACAGAAGTCCAGCGCACTCGGTTCATAGTTGGATGAACCTGTTTCAGGCATGCGCTTCGTTCAGCGCGTCTTCTTCTAAATGCGATGTGTCGTTCCAGCTGACCATGCTGAAGGTGGTTGGAACCCATGACAAGCGGTTGATGACGGCGTTGCCCAAATTCCAATCGCGTTTGGCTTGAATCTCCAGCCCATTGGCGGCGCGGTACAACACGTCCAACACGCCTCCATGCGCCACGATGGCAATTTGCTCGCCAGCGTGGCGTGCAGTGATGGCTTGGCTGGCGGTCAAAATGCGGTCGCGAAATTGGGTCAGCGATTCGCCACCCTCTGGGGAAAAATGCGGGTCACGGGCGCGCCAGCGTGCGGACATTTCGGGGTGCTTGGCTTCAATTTCGGCATAGGACATGCCTTCAAAAAAGCCAAAGCCGCGTTCGCGCAAACCTTCGTCGGTGATGACTGGGAAACCGATGGCTTTGGAGATGGCCAATGCTGTGTCATACGCGCGCCATAAATCGCTGCTGTAAATGGCGGTGATCGGGTCGTGCCGATGACGCTTGGCCAATGCCGCGCCCAAGCGAGCGGCTTGTTCATGGCCTTTGTCATTCAAGCAAATGTTCAGGTTGCCTTGAATGCGGGTTTCCACATTCCATTCGGTTTCGCCGTGGCGCAAGGCATACAGGCGTGTGGCGGGGAATTTGTTGTTATTCATAAATGGCTGTGTGTCAGGTTATGCGTCATAAACGAACGACTTGTATTTCAGGAATAGATGTGGGCGACGCTGATGGAAATTCATCAGCGTCAAAAGCTTTGTCGCCTTCGGGGTCGGCCACGCCGGTGGCTTGGATGGCTTTGAAGTTGTGATGTCTGTGGTCCATCAAATGCGAGGGCACCACGTGTTGTATGGCGCTGAACATGTTTTCAATGCGTCCTGGGTATTTGGCTTGCCACTCGCGCAGCATGTTGCCCACCTGCACGCGTTGCAGGTTTTCTTGGCTGCCGCACAAGCTGCACGGAATGATGGGGTGCTGCTGCTGTGTTGACCAGCGCACAATGTCTTTTTCGTTCACATACGCCATGGGGCGAATGACCACGTGTTTGCCGGTGTCGCTCACCAATTTGGCCGGCATGCCTTTGAGTCGGCCGCCATGAAACATGTTCAACATGAAGGTTTGCAACATGTCGTCGCGGTGGTGTCCCAACGCAATTTTGGTGGCGCCCAACTCTTCCGCCACAGCGTTGCTGCATTTTGATCAGCAAGTCCAGCATGGTGAAGCTGTCTTTGCCGCCCGACAGGCACACCATCACCTTGTCGCCCGCTTCAATCATGTTGTAGTCCACAATCGCTTGACCGACGTTGCGGCACAGGCGTTTTTCTAACTTGTGGCTTTCGCGTTCGATTTTTTTAGCTGCTTTTTTATCTGCAGCAATCTGTGCATCGTCGCTGTCTTCGGCTACATCGTCTATCCAAGCCTTTGCCATATTTGTCATGTTTACCATTTTCCAGTCTCCATGCGAATGGCCACTTCGCAGTCGTCAAAAATTTCCAATTTGGCAATTTTCACCCGCACACCCAGCACGCCGGGCAGTTGCATCAGGCGGTGGCTGAGTTTGCCGATCAGGCTTTCCAGCAAATTCACGTGCTCTGCCGTGCATTCGTTGATGATGATTTGGCGCACCTTGCGGTAGTCCAGCACGTGCGAAATATCGTCATCGTGGGGCAGCAGTGGTTGCTGACCTTGGTTCAATTCAGCATCCACCTGAATCGGTTGCGGTGAGGTTTTTCGTGCTCCAAAATACCCAAGTTCGCATCAAAGCGCAAACCAGTGAGGGTCAAAATTTGCAAGCCACGGGTGGTGGTGTTTGTGTTCATGGGCATGTTGGAGGCGCTTTATGTTTAGGTGTGTTCGTTCGGCTTCATCATGGAGAAATCACGCTCAAAGCGCATCAAATGCTGGCCGCCATCGACCAAAATGGTGGTGCCAGTGATGGATTGGTTTTCCAGCGCAAAGCGCACCGTGTTGGCCACATCACCTGCCGTGGACGATTGACCCAATGGCGAGAGTTTGTGCATGGCGGTAAATTCGGCCTCGGTCAAATGTGTGCTGGTCAAGGTCAAGCCAGGCGCTACACCCACCACGCGCATTTTGGGTGCCAGTGCCATGGCCAGCATGGTGTTGGCAGCTTCTAGCGCGGCTTTGCTCAGGGTGTAGCTGAAAAAGTCCGGGTTTTGGTTCCACAGTTTTTGGTCCAGCATGTTGACCACAACGCCACGCGGCGTTGTTAATGCTTCGCCTTTTGCGGAACCATCGCCTGCGATTTGGCGCTGTTCAATGTGCGCGTGCAAGGCTTGCGCCAGCAAAATGGCCGCGCCGGTGTTGCTGGACATGTGCTTTTGCAGGGTGCTGTAGCTGAAGCTTTGGGCGCTGTCGTATTCAAACGCTGCCGCGCTGTTGACGACAGCATCCAAGCGTCCAAAGTGCTGGATAACGCTGGGCACCAGTGCGCGGGTGGCGGCTTCGTCAGCCAAATCGCATTGGAATATATGATGTTTTTGGCCTGTAGCCGGTGTATTTGTTGCCAAGTCTGCTATGGTATTCATAGCATCTTGCTTGCTGGAACGGTAATGCACCGCCACTTGCCAGCCGTGTTTGGCCAAGGTTAAAGCAATCTCCCGCCCCAAACGCTTGGCAGCGCCCGTCACCAAAACGACGGGTGCGCTTAGATTGGCAGTTGGGTTGGGCTCTGAGTGCGAAGACATGCAGGACAATAGCGTTAGTTTGAAAATTGATCAGTGAATACCCCTATTTTAACGATGCACCCCGAAAGAACGCAGACAGCCATGCAAACCCACATTGAAACAGCCATCAAGCAAGCGGGCGGCTGGCTGCCGTTTGACGCCTTCATGGCGCAGGCTTTGTATGCGCCAGGCTTGGGGTATTACGCCAATGATTTGCGCAAATTTGGCACATTGCCCAGCGGTGATGCGGCCAGCAGCAGCGATTTTGTCACCGCGCCCGAGCTCACACCCTTGTTTGGGCAGGCTTTGGCCAAGCAAGTTGCGCAGGCTTTGCAACACACGGGCACCACCGAAATATGGGAGTTTGGGGCGGGCTCTGGGGCGCTGGCAGAGCAGGTTTTGACGGCCTTGCAGGCAATGGGGCAATCAATCAGCCGCTACACCATTGTCGATTTGTCTGGCACTTTGCGGCAACGCCAGCAAGAACGCTTGGCTGCATTTGGTGACACTGTGCACTGGGTCAACGAGCTACCCGACAGCATGCAAGGTGTGGTGGTCGGCAACGAGGTGCTGGACGCCATGCCGGTTAAATTGTTGGCACGTGTCAATGGTGAATGGTTTGAACGCGGTGTCGTACAGAAACAGATAGAAATCAAAGATCAAAACACTTTCGCCTGGCAAGACCGACCTACCGAATTAAGGCCGCCAGTCGAGGTGCTCGGTGCGCATGATTACCTCACCGAAATCCACCCGCAGGCCGAAGCTTTCATGCGCACACTGGCGCAAAAGCTGCTGGCGAACCCACACAGCAAAGGTGCTGTGTTCTTGATTGATTATGGCTTCCTGAGAGTGAGTACTACCATCCACAACGCCACATGGGCACCGTGATGTGCCATTTGGCGCACCAAGCTGATGGCGACCCGCTGGTGCAAGTCGGGCAAAAAGACATCACCGCGCACGTCAATTTCACAGGCATTGCGCTGGCCGCGCAAGACATGGGGCTTGAACTGTTTGGGCTACACCAGCCAAGGGCGTTTTTTGCTGAACTGCGGTTTGCCAGAGATGATGGCCAACGCCGATTTGAAAAACCGCAGCCACGCCATGAAGCTCATCAACGAACACGAAATGGGCGAACTGTTCAAGGTGATTGGCTTTTGCGCCGGCGATGTGTGGGACGCAATGGGCTTTAGCGCGGGCGACAGGACGCACACCTTATGATGTTCCGCTGGGTGCTGTTTGTATTTTGGCTTTGATTTTTTTAAGCTGGCTGTTTTCAAAACGCTTGCCCTGGCTAGAGAAATTGGGTTTGACTTCGTTCAACAGCAGCTTGGACTTCAAAATCTTAGGCAAACAATTTCGCATACCCATCACACTGGCCGCCGTGCTGGCCACAGTGTTGTTTGTGCTTGGGCAGTGGCTCTATCAATGGTACATGTGATGTCATCTGCATTTTCAACATTGACAGACTGGGTAGCTTGTGTGGATGTGGGGGCAAGCAAAATCGCAGTGAGTTTGGCCAATGCCCAAGGCTTTCATGCCAAGCGCATTGAAGCCACGGTATTGACTGGGGACAACAATGCGGTGGCAGAGCAAATCATTCGCATGGTGCGGCAAGGTTGTGAACAGCTTGGTTTGCAAACCCACGACATTGCGGCCATCGGTATTTCAAGTTGTGGACCTTTTGTGCTGCAACACGGCAAGATCGAATTGGCGGCACCCAATGTCTGCGGTGGTTTGGCCGGTGAAAAAAGAGGCTTGCCCAATAATTGGCAAAGCGCATTGTTAGAAGCACCGCTGTGCGCTGCCTTTGGGAACGCCCGCGTTCGCATTGTCAATGACGCTGTTGCGGCACTGGAAGCCGAACGCCGTTGGGGCGCTTTGCAAAACGATGGCACAGCATTGGCCCATTGTGCTTACGTCACCTGGAGCACAGGTATTGGTACAGGACTGTGCGTGGATGGCCATGTTTTGTTGGGTAAAAACGGCAACGCGGGTCACGCTGGGCACATGTTTGTGAGCAGCAAAACCGAAGGCTTGTGTGGCTGGGGCAATGTGGGCGATGTTGAGGGTTTGGTGGCAGGCAATGCCATGCCGCGCCGTTATGCCAAGCATGGCTACACCGATTCAGCTTCTTTATTAATAGCAGCTCAGGCTGGTAATACAACTGCTGTAGCCATCATCGATGCCATTTGTGAAGACATGGGGCGGATGCTGTACAACCTCATCGTCACCTTGGATTTGGAGCGCATCAGCTTGGGCGGCAGTGTGTTTTGGCACCACAGGGATTTTCTATTACCCAAACTCCAAGCCCAGATAGTTGGCAAAATTCCGGCTCTGACTCAGGGTTGCGACATCGTGCCAGCAGGATTGGGCGAGCACGTGGGCGATTGGGCTGCGCTAGCCTTGGTGGTTTAAGCTGGTCTTTTACCATTGAAGCGAGTAAACTGCGCTCCATGCAAATCCAGACTTTGATCATGGGTGTTCATTTGGCCAGAAGTACGCGGGGGCAAGCGTGCTCGCCACCGCGTGTGTAAACGCTGGTTTTTGATTCACTTATTTTCAATCTATTTTTTCTGGAGGCTTTATGGCCGATTTATTTGAGAACCCCATGGGCTTGATGGGCTTCGAGTTCGTAGAGTTTGCATCACCCACCGCCAATGTTTTGGAACCCTTGTTTGAAAAAATGGGCTTCAGCTTGGTCGCCAAGCACCGCAGCAAAGATGTGGTGCTGTACCGTCAAGGTGACATCAACTTCATTGTGAACCGCGAACCCAAAAGCCAAGCTTGGTACTTTGCCGCCGAGCATGGCGCAGCAGCTTGCAGCATGGCGTTTCGGGTGAAAGACTCGCACAAGGCGTATGCACGTGCACTCGAGTTGGGTGCGCAACCGATTGACATTCCCACCGGCCCGATGGAGCTGCGCTTGCCTGCTATCAAAGGCATTGGCGGTGCGCCTTTGTATTTGATTGACCGCTATGAAGACGGTAAAAGCATTTACGACATCGATTTTGATTTTTTGCCCAATGCGGATCGCCACCCCAAGGGGCATGGCTTTCGATTGATTGACCACCTCACACACAATGTGTACAAAGGGCGCATGGCGTTTTGGGGTGCGTTTTACGAGCGCATTTTTAACTTTCGCGAAATTCGTTATTTCGACATCAAGGGTGAATACACGGGCCTCACCAGCCGCGCCATGACCGCGCCTGATGGCTTGATTCGCATTCCCTTGAATGAAGAGTCTGGCAAAACGGGTGGGCAGATTGAGGAATTTTTGATGCAGTTCAATGGCGAGGGCATACAGCACATTGCGCTTTTGACAGATGATCTTCTGGCCAGTGTCGATGCACTGCAAATGGCCGGCATCCCATTGATGACAGCGCCCAACGATGTGTACTATGAAATGTTGGAAGAACGCATGCCGGGGCATGGTGAACCCATAGAGCAACTGCAAACGCGCGGTATTTTGTTGGATGGCTCTACCGCCAATGGCGAGAAGCGTTTGCTCTTGCAAATCTTTTCGCAAACTTTGTTGGGGCCGGTGTTTTTTGAATTCATCCAACGCAAAAATGACGAAGGCTTTGGCGAGGGCAATTTCAAAGCCTTGTTTGAATCGCTGGAGCGCGACCAGTTGCGCCGCGGTACCATACAGGTAGAAAATACATAAGAACGAACACGGAGAAATGAACATGAAACTTGAACGCATTCACCACGTGGCTTACCGCTGCAAAGACGCCAAAGAAACGGTGGATTGGTATGTCAAACACCTGAACATGAATTTTGTCTTGGCCATTGCCGAAGATTTGGTGCCATCCACCAAAGCGCCTGATCCGTACATGCATATCTTCATGGACGCGGGCAACGGCAATGTGCTGGCATTTTTTGAGCTGCCCAATTCACCCGTCATGGGGCGCGATACCAACACCCCGGATTGGGTGCAACACATTGCGTTCAAGGTGGACAGTGTGAAAACGCTGGAAGAAACCAAAGACCGCTTGGTGGCTGCGGGCGTTGAGGTGGTGGGTGTGACCGATCACACCATTTTCAAAAGCATTTATTTCTTCGACCCCAACGGCCACCGCTTGGAATTGGCCGCCGACGTGGGCACACCCGATATGTACCAAAAACTTGATGCGGTGAAATGGGACATGCTGGAAGAATGGAGCAAAACCAAACGCGCACCCAAGCATGCAGCGTGGATGCACGTGCGAGAGTTCAGTGAATCGCGCTTTCTAGGAAACGTGCCTTTTCAACCTGCATCGGCCCCTTCAATGCGAATCGTCAAAGGCGCGTGGTGCTGGAGAAGCGTATTTTTCGGCTTTGTCAGAATTTGCGTTCCTTGCGAGCCAACCGCGCAGCCAATGCGTTTCGCCAGCCGGCGGAGTCAAGGGCAAGGCACAACTGATAGTCCAAACGCCAGCCCAAACGCTCGGGGGGCGGGACGGTTTACGCGTTAACCTCCACCAGGGTGGTCAGCGCACTTCTTTGCGTGGTGGTCTAAGCGCCGTTTTTGGTAGCTTGCGGTACACATCGCACAGGCCGCCCACTTCGGGGTGCAGCAATTGCGTCATCCAGTCGCGCTCTTCTGGCAAAAAGCCGCTGTTCTTTTTATTGCCTTTGTAGTTTTTCAAATCAATCTCTTGGTGTGCAATGTTCACGTCGCCACAGAGAATGAATTCGCGTTCTTTTTGCAAATGTTGCAAATGCGGCAACATTTGCGCTAAAAATCTGAACTTGGCTTGCTGGCGCTCTTCGCCCGACGAGCCACTGGGGTAATAGCAGCTGATGATAGACAGCTTGCGCGCAGGCGTGTCAAAGCGCAGTTCCACATAGCGCCCCTCGGCGTTGAATTCGTCAAACGCAGGGTTGTTGCCAATGCCCACCACCACATCACTGGGTGTGGCTTGGGTGTAAATGCCCACGCCGGAATAGCCCTTTTTTTCTGCAAAGTGAAAATAGCCTTTGAGCCCCGCCATCTCTTCAAATTTGTCTTTCACGTCCTCATACTGCGCTTTCACCTCTTGGACACAAATACAATGGGGCTTAGATTGTTCAAGCCATTTGGCCAAGCCTTTGTTGGATGCGGAGCGAATGCCGTTGAGATTCAGGCTGGTGAGTTTGAACAGGTTTTTAGACATACAAAGAAACTAATTAAAATGAACATGATGAATGTAACGAATACAGACCAGTTGGCACAAGACTTTGTGAAATTTGCACTGGCCAGCGGCGTTTTGGGTTTTGGAGAGTTTAAAACCAAAGCAGGCCGCATGAGCCCTTATTTTTTCAACGCCGGCTTGTTTGATGATGGTGCGAAGTTGGGCAAACTGGCAGAGTTTTACGCCAAAAGTTTGGTCAACAGCGGCATTGAATTCGACATG
Organism: Candidatus Aalborgiella aggregata; assembly: GCA_016705065.1. GTDB lineage: Bacteria > Pseudomonadota > Gammaproteobacteria > Burkholderiales > Burkholderiaceae_C > Aalborgiella > Aalborgiella aggregata. The sequence goes on from JADIYY010000006.1 coordinate 21,200, forward strand.
ATTTTGGCCCCGCCTACACAAGGCATTCCGCTGGGCGCAGCGGTGGCGATAGAGCTGGCGCGATTGGGTCGCAACGTGCCCTTTGCCTACAACCGCAAAGAAGCCAAAGACCACGGCGAAGGCGGCAGCTTGGTGGGTGCGCCGCTCAAAGGCCGGGTGTTGATTGTGGACGACGTCATGTCCGCCGGCACCGCCACGCGCGAATCCATCGCCCTCATCAAAGCCGCAGGTGCCACACCGGCAGCGGTGGCCATCGCTTTAGACCGTCAAGAAAAAGCCACAGAGAAAAATGCAGCGGGTGAAGTGGTGGAAGTACCCTACAGCGCAGTGCAATACGTGCGCAATCAATTGGGTATGAAGGTCTGCACAATCGCCAGCCTAAAAGACTTGCTGGACTACCTCGCCACCACCGACAACGCGGCACAAAAATCGCACGAGGCCGCGATACAAGCTTACCGCGACAGGTATGGTGTTTAGGGCAGAGCCAGCAAGTTATATAAGATTTTTTGGCCTCTAGCCGGCGTGTTGATTGCCTAGAGCGCTATGAATAATATAGCATTAATCGGGATGCAATGCTTTTAACCTGGGGTGCATCAATGCAAACCACAATCGGGGTATGGGGGCAATGAAAAGGCAACCGGCATAGCCAGTCGGCAATTGAGGACCGTTTGGCATGGCTTGCAAAGTGCTGTAGGGCTTCCATGCATGCATGTGATGACTGGAGTGGCGCTGCAAATTGGCCAACAGGCTATTGGTGACAAAGCAATCCGCGTTCCATGCGTGGTTCATGCCGAAGGGTTCTCGTTTGCCACCAGCAGATTGACGCTGTAAGCCATAATGCTCGATGTAATTGATGGTCTCCAACATCAAGCAAGCGATGGCTGATTGGAGTAACAAAAACACTGTTATTTTGACCGCGAAAGGGGTATATTCCATGCCGCCCAGAGCGGGTACCAGCATCAAAAAAGGCGTGAGCAAGCTGCCTACCGCGACCAGTGTGCTCCAAAGCAGCGGGCTCTTGTGCCAAGCGCTTTTGGTATGCGCTATTCGTTGGGCTTCTAAGCGCCAGCCATTGATGAAACTGCCAGACAAGGTACGGGGTAAAAATCGATACAGGCTTTCGCCATAACGGGCGGTGGCGGGGTCGTCATAGGTGGCGGCACGAGCGTGATGGCCTTTGTAGTGCTCAACCATGAAATGGCCGTAATTCACACTGGTCATGAGTACCCAAGCCATCAAGCGATCAAAATTGGATTGCCTGTGGCCAAGCTCATGCGCAAACGTAATCCCTTGAGCACCCGTGATGAATCCAACCGCAAAGCTGATACCCAAAACCACCAACCATTCAGATTGCATGGCCTGCCAGGCGCCTAAACCTATCAAAAATAACTGCAGAGGTACATACAAACGCAACAGTCCGAGAAACCACGTTTGAGAGGTTCGCACATCCACAGGTTCAGGAGATTGGAATGGCAGTAACGCATCAAGCCCTGCTATCAACAACCAGATTGCAAGTGTGCTTAAAAAAGCATGTTGGGGTGTGAACCACAGGTTGAATATGGCCAACAGTGGTAGCAACAAAGCCAATGAGAATCGCAGGTCTATCATCCGCATGGTTTGGATTCTGTTGCTATTTTTGTCGTTTGTCTATTGGCAGATGTTCCTATGGCAGTTTTTATAAAAATAATCGCTTAATTCAATTTCTTTTTCAACAACTCATTCACCTGCGCCGGGTTGCCTTTGCCTTTGGTGGCTTTCATGGCTTGGCCGACCAGCGCGTTGAAGGCCTTGGCGTTTCCGGCCTTGTATTCTTCAACCGACTTGCTATTGGCTGCAATCACGCTGTCGATGATGCCTTCCAGCTCGCCGGTGTCGCTCATCTGTTTGAGGCCTTTGGCTTCGATGATGGCGTCAACGTCTTTGCCCTCGCCTTGCTTGGCTTGGCCACTGGTTTTGGCGGTTTCTTCAAAATAGGCCGCCACCGCTTTGCTTTGCGTCAGCTGCGTCGCATCGTATTCAGACAAACCGTAATCCGCCATGAAACGGGTCGCCATCACGCGGGGCAACTCGGTCATCTCTGCGCGAACGCGGCCAACCCACTCGTCGGCAATCACCAAAGGTGGCAAGTCGGGGTCGGGGAAATAGCGGTAGTCGGCGGCGTCTTCTTTGGTGCGCATGGCGCGGGTTTCGCCGCTGTCGGGGTTGAACAAAACCGTGGCTTGCTCAATGCTGTGGCCGTCTTCGATTTGCTCAATCTGCCAGCGCACCTCATAGTCAATCGCTTGCTGCATGAACTTAAAGCTGTTCAAATTTTTGATTTCGCGGCGCGTGCCAAACTTGGCGCCGGGTTTGCGCACCGACACATTGGCATCACAGCGGAAGCTGCCTTCTTGCATGTTGCCATCGCAAATGCCAATCCAAGTCACGATTTTGTGCAGCTCTTTGGCATAGGCCACCGCCTCGGCGCTGGACCGAATATCGGGCTCGGTGACGATTTCCAAAAGCGGTGTACCCGCACGATTCAGGTCGATACCGCTTTGGCCTACAAAATCTTCATGCAGCGATTTGCCTGCGTCTTCTTCCAAGTGAGCGCGCACTAAGCGGACGCTTTTCTTGACATCGCCCAAGAAAAATTCAACCGAACCACTCTGCACCACTGGGATTTCATACTGGCTGATTTGGTAGCCTTTGGGCAGGTCGGGGTAGAAATAATTCTTACGTGCAAAGATGCTGCGTGGTGCGACTTTGGCGTTCACGGCCAAGCCAAATTGAATGGCACGCTCCACCGCGCCTTTGTTCATCACGGGCAAAGTGCCGGGCAAAGCGATGTCCACCGCGCAGGCTTGGGTGTTGGGCTCTGCGCCAAAAGCGGTCGATGAACGACTGAAAATTTTGCTGGCCGTTGACAGTTGCGCGTGGGTTTCAAAACCAATCACCACCTCATAGCCGCGCACCAAGAGCGACATGTCCACTTGGCGATCGTCTTTGAACTCGGTGCTGCTTTCGGTCATGCTTGTTGTGTTGGTTGTACTCATGTCAGGCTCCCTCCCCTAATGTCGGCGGTTTGCGCGAATGGAAATCGGTTGCCTGCTGCAAGCGGTGCGCCATGTTGAGCAGCTTGGCTTCTGAAAAATAATTACCAATCAGTTGCAGGCCAACGGGCATATTGGCTTCGCCAAAACCTGCCGGCACGCTCATGCCAGGCAAGCCAGCCAATGATGCGGGCAAGGTGAAAATATCGGCCAAATAGTTGGCTACAGGGTCGTCGGACTTTTCGCCCAGTTTCCACGCCACGGTGGGGGCACGTGTAGTCTTCGGCTGGCATGTCCAGCGAGGTCGAGTCGCGGTCCAAATCGGGTCCACATGGCAGACAAGAGCAAGGCGCAATCTTCAGCGGTGCGCGCCATGGGGCCGGCTTGGTCCAAGCTGGAGGCAAACGCCACCATGCCAGCGCGATGCGCGGCCATACGTGGGTTTGATGCCGGTGATGCCGCAAAACGCGGCGGGTTGGCGAATTGAGCCGCCGGTGTCCGTACCCGTTGCCGCAGGGGTGAGTCGTGCCGCCACTGCCGCCGCACTGCCGCCCGACGAGCCACCTGGAATGCGCTTGTGATCCCAGGGATTGAGCACGGGCTTGAAGGCAGAGTTTTCATTGCTAGAACCCATGGCAAACTCGTCGCAGTTCAGTTTCCCCAATGAAATCATGCCTGATGCGGCTAATTTATTGCCTACAGTGCTATCAAAAGAGGAGTAATAGCCGTCCAACATTTGGATCCGGCGGTGCTAGGAAAGTCTTTGGTGACAAAAATATCCTTGTGCGCAAAGGGTACGCCGGTGAGTGCGCCACCTGCGTTTTTGCCAAGCAATTCGTCTGCAGCGCATGCTTGTGACAAGCTGAAATCGTCATTGAACGCCAAATACGCGCCCAAGTTGTCAGCAGCGTGAGAGCGGGCTAAAAAATGCTGGGTGACTTCGACGGCAGACAACTCTTGGGCGCGCAGTTTGCTGGCCAATTGCGCCACCGTGAAATCGTGAATGTGAGAGGGAGAGCTGGACATGGGGGAGTTTTTGATACGTTCTGATTCGGGGGACAATTATTCAATGACTTTGGGCACCAAAAACAGCCCGTTTTCAACCGCTGGCGCGGTGCGCTGGTTGGCTTCCCGTTGATTCGGTTCGCTGGCTACATCGTCACGCAGGCGTAAGGCGACTTCTTGAATCACCTCGATCGGGTGCGCCAGAGGTTGGATGCCCGCTGTATCGACAGAGCGCATTTTTTCAACAATGTCGAAAAACGCATTGGTTTGTACCAAGATCCGAGCGCTTTCGTCATCACTGAGCTCTAGGCGGGCTAAATTGGCGATTCGGGCAATATCTTGAGGGCTTAATGACATATTAAGGACAAATTAAATGAAGCTAAAAGCAGCCATGACTTGTGCAACAAAATTACGCAAAGCAGAGCTAAAAACGGGTATTTTTACCGAGAGATACGGTATTATCGTGCGTTTGGTATCGAGTTTGCGCGAACAGTGGCTTTTTTGAAGCCCTCATGTTCTGCTGGTATACAGATTATTCAATATTTTCAAGCGATGGTGCGCAACATTTGTCGCCATGCTTTTCTAGGAATTCATTATTATGTTCGGATCTTTTCGTCGCTACTTTGCGACCGACTTGGCTATTGATTTAGGTACAGCCAACACCCTGATAGTTGCACGTGATAAAGGCATTGTGCTGGACGAGCCTTCGGTGGTCGCCATTCGCCACGAAGGTGGACCAAATGGGAAAAAGGTGATTCAAGCTGTAGGCAAAGAAGCCAAGGCCATGTTGGGCAAAGTACCTGGCAATATTGAGGCCATTCGCCCCATGAAAGACGGCGTGATTGCTGACTTTGTGATCACCGAGCAGATGATCAAGCAGTTCATCAAAATGGTGCACCCCCGCAGCTTTTTCACACCCAGCCCACGCATCATCATTTGCGTGCCTTGCGGTTCGACACAAGTTGAGCGCCGTGCTATCAAAGACGCAGCAGAGGCAGCCGGCGCATCCACCGTGTATTTGATTGAAGAACCGATGGCCGCAGCGATTGGTGCAGGCTTGCCTGTGTCGGATGCCAGCGGTTCGATGGTGGTGGACATTGGTGGCGGTACCACTGAAGTCGGTGTGATTTCGTTGGGCGGCATGGTCTACAAAGGCAGCGTTCGCGTCGGTGGCGACAAGTTTGATGAAGCCATCATCAATTACATACGCCGCAACTATGGCATGCTGATTGGTGAGCCCACCGCAGAGAACATCAAAAAAACCATTGGTTCTGCCTTCCCTGGCAGCGAAGTGCGCGAGATGGAAGTGCGAGGCCGCAACTTGGCAGAAGGCGTGCCACGCAGTTTCACCATTTCCAGCAACGAAGTGTTAGAGGCATTGACAGACCCACTGAACAACATCGTCTCTGCCATCAAAACTGCCTTGGAGCAAACGCCACCTGAGCTCGGTGCCGATATTGCCGAACGCGGCATGATGTTGACAGGCGGTGGTGCTTTGTTGCGTGACTTGAATCGTTTGCTGTCTGAAGAAACGGGCTTGCCTGTGTTTGTGGCAGAAGACCCCTTAACCTGCGTGGTACGTGGCTGTGGCATGGCTTTGGATCGCATGGATCGCACAGGTAATTTGTTCACGTCTGAATAACCAGCACAGCAAGCTGGTGTAACGCTATGCCACTTGGCACACTCGACAGAACGCCGCCTTCCCTTTTCAAACAAGGCCCGTCGTTGCTGTCGCAATTCGTGTTTTTCACGTGCTTGTCGCTTTTTTTAATGTTTGCTGACACGCGCTTTGAGATTGCAAAAACTCTTCGCTCCAGTATTGCAACGGTGCTGGCACCTGTTAATCGTGTGTTGTCCATGCCAGGCTCATTTGTAAACAATGCAGCGATTTATTTTGAATCACAAGCGACGCTCAAAGAATCAGAACAAGCATTGAAGCAAAAATTGTTGCTGCAATCGCAACGTGCCAGCCAGGTGGAGGTGCTTGGTTCTGAAAATGCACACTTACGCAAGTTGCTGAAGTTGCAATCCAATTTAGCAACACCATCGCAAGCGGCGCAGGTGCTTTACGCGGTCAGCGACCCTTATTCGCGCAAGGTGGTGATTGACAAAGGCAGCAACAGCAACATTGCTTTGGGTTCTCCTGTGATGGATGCCGAGGGCATCATCGGTCAAGTAGTGCGCGTGTACCCACTCTCCAGCGAAGTGGCCTTGTTGATAGACAACGAACAAGCCACACCCGTATTGAATGTGCGCACGGGCATACGCAGTGTGATGTACGGTCGCCCTGGTGCCAACACGGATACTTTGGAACTGCGTTTTGTATCGGGAACGGCAGATGTTCAAGCGGGAGATGAGCTCACCACCAGTGGCATGGACGGTGTTTATCCCGCAGGATTGGCTGTTGCCAAAATTGACAAAGTGGAGCGGCGCACCTATTCTGCGTTTGCCAAAATCACCTGCCAAGCCAAAGCCAATTTGGGCAATGTCAAGCATGTCATGGTGTTGCAGCCCACGACCAGTATTATTCCCAACATCATGCACGATGCAAGCCAAGGTGCGGACGGTAAAAAAGGAACTAAAAAATGATCATGCCACGTGGCCAAGAGCAGTTGCTGTTGCCGGTCAGCGGCTGGTTTTTGTGGGGCAGTTTGCTAACGGCTTTGGTACTGAACATGCTGCCTGTAGGTCCTGTTGCATGGTTGCCAGATTGGGTGGCGCTGTTCTTGGCGTTTTGGGCTATGCACCAACCGCAAAAAGTGGGTTTGGGGGTTGCGATGATTTTTGGTTTGTTGGTTGATGTGCAGCAAGCCACTTTGCTTGGACAGCATGCGCTGGTGTACTGCTGTTTGGTTCTGGCTGTTTTGCTGCTTAGGCGCAGACTGGTTTGGTATTCCCTGGTATCGCAAGCTACGCAGTTGCTGCCCTTGTTTGCGCTGGCGCATGTGTTTTTGATGCTGATGCAATTGCTTGGTGATGCCCCCTTTCCTGGCTACACCTTGATTTTGGCACCATTGCTTGAAGCGGTGGTATGGCCCATCATCAGCATATTGTTGCTGGCACCACAACGGCGTACGCCCGAACGCGATGTCACGCGCCCGCTTTGACCGATTCAAGCAAGTGGCATGGCAGAGTTAAGAAATCTACAAGCAGACCTGGCGCAATTTAGAAAGCGCGTGCTGGTTGCCGCAGCAGTGGTGCTGTTGGCGTTTTTGCTTTTGGGTTTGCGCTTGATGTATTTGCAAATTTACCGACACGACGATTTGTTGGAGCAAGCCGATAACAACCGCACCACAGCCGTCCCCACACCACCGAATCGGGGACAAATTTTGGACAGGAACGGCGTTGTCTTGGCCACCAACTACGCCGCTTACACACTGGAAATCACGCCCAACAAAGCGGGTAATTTAGAAGCCGTGATTGAGGATCTGGGAAAAATCATCGACATCTCAACACGTGATCGCAAGCAATTCAAAAAGATCCGTGAAGAATCGAAAGGTCTTGATTCCTTGCCCATACGCACGCGCTTAACCGACGCTGAGGTCGCCTTGTTCTCCGCGCAACGTTTTCGTTTTCCGGGCGTAGAGGTGAAAGCCCGCTTGTACCGCGACTACCCATTTGGTGAAATCGCCAGCCATGTCATTGGCTATATCGGGCGCATCAACCAAGCCGATAAAGAGCGTCTGGAAGAGTCAGAAGAAGAGGGCAACTACCGCGGTACGGATTACATTGGCAAGCTGGGCGTGGAGCAAAGTTTCGAGAAGCAGTTGCATGGCATCACGGGTGTGGAAGATGTGGAAACTTCGGCAGGCGGCCGTGCGGTACGCAAATTGGCCAGCAGCCCAGCGACTGCAGGCAATAGCATCATGTTGTCCATCGACATCAAGCTGCAGCAAATGATTGAAGAAATGTTCGGCAACCGGCGTGGTGCGGTGGTGGCATTGGATCCCAAAACTGGCGAAGTTTTGGCCTTTGTCAGCAAGCCCACGTTTGATCCCAATTTGTTTGTGGATGGGATTGATTTTGAGAGCTGGAAAGAGCTCAGCGAATCAATCGACAAACCATTGTTGAACCGGGCTTTGCGTGGTACTTACCCACCCGGCTCCACTTACAAACCATTCATGGCCATGGCGGCTTTGCAAAGTGGCAAACGTTCACCCAGCACAGTGATCAACGATGCTGGCTCATGGACTTTTGGTGGCCATACTTTCCGCAGCCATGGCGACGGTGGTTTGGGCGGCGTTGACATGTACCGCAGCATTGTGAAGTCCAGCAATGTCTATTACTACACCTTGGCCAATGAATTGGGTGTGGACATGATGCACGATTTCATGAAGCCCTTGGGCTTTGGACAGCTCACAGGCATTGACATCAATGGCGAAGTGCGTGGTGTGTTGCCCAGCCAAGAATGGAAACGCAATGCCTATAAAAAACCAGAGCAGAAAAAGTGGTACGCGGGGGAAACCATTTCACTGGGAATCGGGCAAGGCTACAACAATTTCACCATGCTGCAATTGGCACAAGCCACCGCCACTTTAGTCAATGGTGGCTACAAATACAAACCCAAACTCATTGTGGCGACTCAAGATGCGGTCACACGTACCAAGCAAGCCGTGGCCAGCAGCCCGCCCGAAAATTTAGGATTCCTTCCTGAAAATGTGGAGATTGTGAAACGTGCGATGGTTGGTGTCACGCAAGAAGGCACATCGGTGCGTTCGTTTGCAGGAGCTCAGTATTTAAGTGGCGGCAAAACCGGCACAGCGCAAGCGGTGACGATAGGCAAGGGTGAAAAATACAACGCCAGCCGCCTAGAAGAGCACCAGCGCGACCACGCTTTATACATCGCTTTTGCACCAGCGGAAGATCCCAAAATAGCGCTGGCGGTGGTGGTTGAAAATGCAGGTTTTGGGTCTGACAGTGCTGCGCCCATCACACGCCGTATTTTCGATTACGTGTTGTTGAATCACTACCCCAGTTTGGAGGACATGGCAGCTTTGAAGCAAGGCAAAGCCGGTGCGCCGATAGGCAAACCCCGACTGGCTTCTGAAGTGCCATTGAATTTGAATTCGAAAGCGACGAAATTAGCAACATCTACGGCAACAGCAACGACTGCAACTGAATTTCCCTCAACAACAGCAACTCTTGCTCCTATTACACCCGCCGCGCTACCCATAAAATAAAGGTATTTTAGATCTATAGCTAGCGTATAGATTGCCTAGTATGCTATGAATAATATAGCATTATTTCAAAAACGCATCGTAACTGGTTTTGCAGATGAGGGCGCTCACCACCAGCAAAAACATCACCCGCACAAAGCCTGTGCCATGTTTCAAAGCCAGTCGCGTTCCCAGCAGGCTGCCGGCGATATTGGCCAATGCCATTGGCAGTGCCATATCCCACCAGACATGACCTTTTAAGCTGAACAAAATCAAAGCGGCCAAATTGGTTGCAACATTAAGGAGTTTCGCAGAGGCCGATGCATTCAAAAAGTCATAACCCAGGAAAACGCACCAGCGCAAAAACCAAAAAGCCTGCCGTGCCCGGGCCAAAGAAACCATCGTAAAACCCAGCACCAAGCCAATGCTGCAAATCGCCCAGATTTCATGTGCGGCTTGCAAACGCGGCGCATGGTGATGTCCCAAGTCTTTCTTGGCAAAGGTGTACAGCAATATAGCGAACAACATGAAGGGGAGGCTTTTCCGCAGGAATGGAGCGATGATGGTCACCAACCATGCACCCAAAAAAGCACCTATGAAAGCCATGAGCACAGCTGGAAGCAAAGCCGCGTAAGGTAATTTAACGCGGCGGCTGTATTGCAAACTTGCAAACAGTGAGCCCCAAATCGATGCACTCTTGTTAGTGCCAAAGAGTGTGGCGGGATGTGCAGTGGGGAACACGGCAAACAATGCGGGAACTAAGATGAGACCACCCCCGCCCACAATGGCATCCACAAAACCTGCAAACAAGGATGCAAGCGTCACAATCAATATATCCATGTTGGTATTGTCGCAGGCAAAAAAAGAACAGATGTTTAGAAGTTCTGGCGTTTAGACGCTTGAATGGCGCTATGAATACCTGTTAACTTTGCGCATCGTTCGCAATCCACTCGGCTGCCTTTTCAGCCATCATCAAGGTTGGGAGTTGGCGCTACCGCTGGTGATGAGCGGCATCACACTGGCGTCAACGACGCGCAAACCGGCGATGCCGTGCACTTTAAGGCGCGAATCGACCACCGTCCATGCTGTCTTGTCGCAACCCATTTTGGCGTGCCTACAGGATGAAAATGGTTGTCGCGATATCTCCCGCCAGTTTGGTCAATTCTTCATCCGTTTGGTATTGCACGCCTGGTTTGAATTCCTCAGGTTGGTACTTTGCCAACGCGCTTTGTGAAACGATGTTGCGGGTGATGCGCAAGGAGTCGGCGGCTACTTGTCTGTCTTGGGCCGTACTCAGGTAATTAGGGGCAATGGCAGGAGCGACGGTGAACTGATTGCTCTTGATGTGCACACTGCCACGGCTGGTGGGGTTTAAATTGCAACACACGCAGTAAAGGCGTCAAAGTAGTGCAGCGGTTTCGCCAAAAGCGTCCAAGCTCAGCGGTTACGTGGTATTCGATGTTCGGATATGGTTGATCGGGTGAGCTGCGGCGAACGCACCCAATTGCGAAGGCGCCATGCTCATAGTTCCCGTTAGTTTGAAACAAATATTCCAAACCAATTTTGGCTTTGCCCAACAAGCTGTTGGCTTGCGTATTGAGGCTGATGTTTTTACCAGTTGGCGATTTCACCTTGTAGACGCTGCGAAGTTGTAAATGGTCTTGCAGGTTTTCACCCACACCGGGCAAATCGTGCACAAGATCAATGCCTGTGCCCTGCAATACAGCGCCAGGGCCGATGCCAGACGATTGCAAAATTTGCGGTGAGCCGATGCTACCGGCGCATAAAATGACCTCGCTACGGCATTGCACTGTCACCAGTTCGCTGCCACTCCAGACTTGTACGCCTGTGCAGCGTTGTTGCGTACCATCTGCACCTGCTTGCGTTTCAAGCACCAACTTAGCAACTTGTGTGCCGGTCCACATCTCAAAATTCCATGGGCGAGCATTGCACGTGGGACGGAAATGCTTTGGCGGTGTTCCAGCGCCAGCCATTCCTTTGATTGACTTCAAAGTAGCCAACGCCTTCGTGTCACCCGGCTTGAAATCGTCATGCGGGATGCCCGCTTGCTGCGCTGCTTGCGAAAAAGCATCCAAGATGTCCCAACGCAAACGCTGCTTTTCAATGCGCCATTCACCACCCGAGCCATGCAATGCATCGCCCCCTTTGTAGTGGTCTTCATGTAGTTTGAAATACGGCAAAGCCTTGTTCCACGACCATGTGTCATCCCCCGTCAATTTCGCCCATTGGTCATAATCACGCGCTTGGCCACGCATGTAAATCATGCCGTTGACGTTGCTGCTACCGCCCAACACTTTTCCGCGTGGATAGCGAGTGGCGGCCATTTAAACCAAGGTCTGGTTCAGTGGTAAAGCCAATCGGTTCGCGGGTTGCCGATGGCAATAGAGAGATAGCCTGAGCAGGAATGTGAATCCAGTGGTAATCGTCCTTGCGGCCCGCTTCTATGAGCAAAACGCGGCAGCATTGGTACTTTAAGCGGTTGGTTGCCAGCAGGCAGCCAGCCGTACCTGCGCCTATGATGATGTAATCAAACATTGGTTTAGACATACTTAGTATTGGTAGCTAATTAACGCCGCAGCGCCAGCCGCCCTGCACGTATTACCACGGGGGCACGGTAGCAACAAAGCGGCAAGCGGGGGGTATCATGACCTTGAAGTTGGCATCACAAACTCTGCAACCTGCGCAATACCGGATGGCCAGCGCCGCATGATAGATTTTTGTTTGGCGTAGAAGCGCACACCCCTTCGCCGTAAGCATGCTTGTCGCCAAACAACTGTTTTCCAACCACCGAAACCATGCCACGCCATGGGTACTGAATCGCGTTCACTGCTGATCCAACCATGCCCACTTGAATGCGTCGGCTGAACTCCCTTTGCCATACCGCCATCGCTGGAGAAGCAGCTCACACTGCTGTTGAATCCGTGCGCGTTGATCAAATCAACCGCACCGACAAAGCTGTGGCACGCGCAGCAGCTGAGCACAGGTCCGAAAAATCTCTTCTTTGTAAACGCGCATGCCGGAGTGACGTTAACAAACAGCGTTCCAGTCACCAGTAACCATTTTCACAGCCTGAGGCCCGCGTTCTTTGCCTAAGCGTGAATTCGCTGACCATCCACAGCAGTCCCGCACACCGCAGTAATTCACCAGCCATGATGATCTTGCGCTGATCCGTTCATAAGAGGCTTTGGTGACGACAGGGTCCAGCGAAAGTCAAGGTGAACGCCGTTTTTGATTTTCGTTAAAGATTTGGCGCGTGCTTTGAAAGCAATGGCACGACGTGACGCGCCACATCACCCACCAGTACAGCGACAGAAATCGCCATGCAACGCTCACCGCTGAGTCGTAGGCCGCGCCAATCAGCGTCCACCGCTTCGTTTCTAGATCCGCATCGGGCATCACGACTATGTGGGTCTTGCGCCGCCCAAGGCTTACGCGCTCGCCACGAAGAGCGCCAGTCCGTAAAGGTAGTTGGCAATCGGTGTGGAACCCAAGGAAGCGGACTGCTTTAACGTCTGGATGAAACCAGAGCGCGTCAACCGCTTCTTTGTCCCCTGAACAGCGTTAAAAACGCCATCGGAAACCTGCTTGCTTGAGCAAGTCATTACGGGGTATAGCGAGGTTGATGGGACGGACCGGGCTGGGTTTCCAAGACGAAGTTGCCGGCTGCAATAGCCACGGGAAACATCCACATCGGCAACACCATCACAGGAAGTGGAACGGTGTGATACCCGACACACGCCCAGCGGCTGGCGCAGTGTCCAGCTGTCCATGCCGGCTGAGACTTGATCGGTGAAATCGCTCTTCAGTGCGAAGTTGTGGCAGCCGCTAGGTAAACTCAACGATGTCGATCGCGTGCAACTTCGCCCTGTGCATCGTAAACACCTTGCGCATGCCCAAGAGTTATCAGGTGCGCCAATTTGTCTTTGTGCGTATTCAACAACTCCAAAACTTGAACATCACCGCGCACGGCGCAGGTGGCGGTGAGTCTGACCATTCTGGAAAAAGCAGCGGCAGCAAACACGCATCAACAACCACTACCGTCAGCCAGAAGCGACGCGACCCGTCACTGCCCCGGTCGCTGGGTTGAAACGTCTTG
>JADIYY010000007.1:0-2500 GCA_016705065.1 Candidatus Aalborgiella aggregata
CGCAGGTCGATCACATCGGGGAAGGGGTTGTCGCGGCAACTGTCCAGGATCACCACCGACATCTTCCGCGCCCCGTCGACCGCTGCCAGCATCTGATCCATCGTGACCGAGGCCGCGACGATATCGCGGGCTTGCAGTACCTTCGCGTCGACCGGGATCGGAAGGTGGTCCCTGCACCGAAACGCCGTGTCCGGCATAATATATCAGCGCAATGTCTGCGGTTTCGGCCTCGAAGGCGAACTTTTCCAGCGCGACCAGCGTCTCCGCGCGTGTGGCATCCATCTGGACATCGACGTGAAACCCGATCTGTTCCAGCGTCCGGGCCAGTGCAGTGGCATCGCTGACGGTGTTCTTCAGCGCAGTCACGTTCTGGTAGGCGGCCATGCCGAAAACCAGGGCGACCCGCTCCTTGGCCCGGGTTTCGGCCTGGGCGGACGCCATGAGAAGCAGCAGGGCCAGTAGATAGCGAAGCATGACAAGATCCGGGGCAGAAAATGACCTTGCGTCAAAGGCTACGCCCAATTCGCCAATGCGGCAAAGGCGAAACCGTCAGCGGCTCGTCAAAAGCGCATGACCGGGGTCGGAATCGGTGACGTGACGCAAGATGGGCCGCAGGGCACTCCATCCGTGACGGAAACTGGTTGACCAATCATGAAAGCCCGCGGTCAACCGCTTGATTTCATTCCTATAGGCTCGACTGTCCACTGTGGACAGGCCTGAGAGACAGGATCATCACCTCTTGGCGCCGATCCTCTGCCGGGGCTGAGGCTGGCCAATGTTTCAGCCCTCTGCCGGACATGTGAGCCGGTTTGCTTTTGCCTTTTCTGCAAGCTGGCGCATCTTTGCTGAAACCGGGGAGGAGCCTGCCGATGCGCTTGAAATGGTCCGACGTCACGCCGAAGCCCCTGTGGCTGAACCGCCGCCAGCTGATCGCCGGGGCGGCAACCCTGCTCGCCTCTCCCGCGCTGGCCCGGATCGAGGCGGCGCCAAGCCGGTATTCCACCGACTCCGAGCCGAACAGTCTGGAAGACATCACGACCTACAACAACTTCTACGAATTCGGCACCGGCAAGGGCGACCCCGCGGCCTATGCCGGCGGGCTGACCGTCGACCCCTGGTCCATCGTGATCGACGGGATGGTCGACAAACCCGGCACCTATGACCTTGCCGACCTGATCAAGGGGCAACCGCTGGAGGAACGCATCTATCGCTTCCGCTGCGTCGAGGCCTGGGCGATGGTCGTGCCGTGGATCGGGTTCGAACTCGCGGGCCTGCTTGCCCGGCTGGGCGTGCAGCCCGGCGCCAAGTTCGTGGCGTTCGAAACTCTGGTGCGCCCCGAGGAGATGCCTGGCCAGTCCTCGCCCTTCATCGAATGGCCCTACCGCGAAGGACTGCGCCTGGATGAGGCGATGCATCCGCTGACCATCCTTGCCACCGGCCTTTATGGCGAGGCACTGCCAAACCAGAACGGCGCGCCGATCCGGCTGGTGGTGCCGTGGAAATACGGCTTCAAGTCGATCAAGGCGATCGTGCGGATCACCCTGACCGACAAGATGCCCCAGACCACCTGGAACATGCTCCAACCGTAGGAGTATGGCTTCTACGCCAACGTGAACCCGAAGGTCGACCACCCTCGCTGGAGCCAGGCCTCCGAACGAAAGATCGGCGCGGGCCTTTTCGGCGGGCGGCAGGACACGCTGATGTTCAACGGCTACGAGCCCGAGGTGGCACAGCTCTATGCCGGGCAGGATCTGGCGGTCGACTACTGATGGACCGGCTGAACGCGCTTGCCCGCAGGGTTCCGACCTGGGTGATCTATGGTCTTGGGCTGGTGCCGCTGGGCCTTCTGGTCTGGGGCGCGGTGTTCGGTGGCCTTGGACCGGATCCGGTGAAGGCTATCGAGCGGGGGCTTGGCGAACGCGGGCTGCAGTTCCTGCTGGCCTCGCTGGCCATCACCCCCCTGCGGCGGGCCGGGCTGAACCTTGTGAAGTTCCGCCGCGCCTGGGCCTGCTGGCTTTCTTCTATGCAGCCTGCATCTGGCGGCCTGGCTCTGGCTGGACATGGGCCTGCGCTGGGCGCAGATCTGGCGGACCTGACCAAACGCCCCCTATCTGATGCTGGGCATGACCGCGTTCCTGGTGATGTTGCCGCTGGCGCTGACCTCGACCAACGCCGCGATTCGCCGGATGGGCGCGGCCGCATGGCAGCGGCTGCACCAGGCTGGCCTATGCCGTGGCGATTCTGGCCGGCGCTGCATCTGGCTGATTCTGGCGAAGGTCTGGACGATCGAAGTGCTGGCTCTATCCCGGCCTTGGCCTGGGTCCTTCTGGCGCTCCGGCTCGCCCCGCCGCCGGGAGGCGCCGTCGAGGTCTCTGGCCCGCAGTGCAGCCTGCCGCAAGAAAATTGCCGCAGCGCCGCATCGAGTCAGAGGTTTCTTGCGCCAACCCCAAGATTTTGCGGCGATTTTCGGATTTTGCAAAAAAATTTTGCCCTCGCGTTT
>JADIYY010000007.1:5000-7886 GCA_016705065.1 Candidatus Aalborgiella aggregata
CCAGCGGCCTTGCTCTTTCCGGGTCAGATCAAGCGCGAAAAGGGCGTTTGGTGGATGCCTAGGCAGCAAGAGGCGATGAAGGACGTGATACCCTGCGTTAAGCTTTGGGGAGCCGGGAATAGGCTTTGATCCAGAGATCTCCGAATGGGGAAACCCACCTGACATTCTGTTATAATCACATCCTGGAGCGATCCGGGGGTGGCTTATAGCGGGGTGAGACAGGTACTTTTACCCTGAATACATAGGGGTTTAAGAGCAAACCCGGGGAACTGAAACATCTAAGTACCCGGAGGAAAGGAAATCAACAGAGACTCCGTTAGTAGTGGCGAGCGAACGCGGACCAGCCGAGCCTTGAAGAGTGAGCAGAATGGTCTGGAAAGGCCAGCGATATGGGTGACAGCCCCGTATGCGAAGCTCCAGAGGACGTATCAAGTAGGGCGGGACACGTGAAATCCTGTCTGAAGATCGGGGGACCACCCCCGAAGGCTAAGTACTCCTTGCTGACCGATAGCGAACCAGTACCGTGAGGGAAAGGTGAAAAGCACCCCGACGAGGGGAGTGAAACAGTACCTGAAACCGGACGCCTACAAGCAGTCGGAGGGGCCTTGAGCCCTGACGGCGTACC
This sequence comes from Candidatus Aalborgiella aggregata, assembly GCA_016705065.1. Lineage (GTDB taxonomy): Bacteria > Pseudomonadota > Gammaproteobacteria > Burkholderiales > Burkholderiaceae_C > Aalborgiella > Aalborgiella aggregata. Next base: position 5,626 of record JADIYY010000007.1, read on the forward strand.
TTTTGTATAATGGGTCAACGACTTGGTCTAACGAGCAAGCTTAAGCCGATAGGTGTAGGCGCAGCGAAAGCGAGTCTTAAAAGGGCGCATGAGTTCGTTGGATCAGACCCGAAACCAGGTGATCTAGCCATGAGCAGGATGAAGGTTGGGTAACACCAACTGGAGGTCCGAACCAACACCCGTTGAAAAGGGTCTGGATGACTTGTGGCTAGGGGTGAAAGGCTAATCAAACCTGGAGATAGCTGGTTCTCCGCGAAAGCTATTTAGGTAGCGCCTCGGACGAATACCATCGGGGGTAGAGCACTGCATGGGCAATGGGGACCCACAGCCTTACTGAGCCTAAGCAAACTCCGAATACCGATGAGTACTATCCGGGAGACACACGGCGGGTGCTAACGTCCGTCGTGAAGAGGGAAACAACCCTGACCTGCAGCTAAGGCCCCTAATTCGTGGCTAAGTGGGAAAGCATGTGGGACGGCCAAAACAACCAGGATGTTGGCTTAGAAGCAGCCATCATTTAAAGATAGCGTAACAGCTCACTGGTCTAGATAAGCTGTCCTGCGGCGAAGATGTAACGGGGCTCAAGCCACGAGCCGAAGCTCAGGATGCACAGCGATGTGCGTGGTAGCGGAGCGTTCTGTGATATAGCTCATCATGTCTTATCCGGACGTCGGGGTCAATGACGCATCCTGAAGATGGACATGGAGAGCTTTCTGTGAAGCCGGGCTGTAAGGCATCCGGTGGAGAGATCAGAAGTGAGAATGTTGACATGAGTAGCGACAAAGAGGGTGAGAGACCCTCTCGCCGAAAGTCCAAGGGTTCCTGCTTAAAGCTAATCTGAGCAGGGTAAGCCGGCCCCTAAGGCGAGGCCGAAAGGCGTAGTCGATGGGAACCAGGTTAATATTCCTGGGCCAGTGGGATGTGACGGATCGCAGATGTAGTTTGCCCTTATCGGATTGGGTGGGCTGCTGAGCGGTTCCTGGAAATAGCCCCACATCAGACCGTACCCTAAACCGACACAGGTGGACTGGTAGAGTATACCAAGGCGCTTGAGAGAACCACGTTAAAGGAACTCGGCAAAATGCCTCCGTAAGTTCGCGAGAAGGAGGCCCCATATGTAGGCAACTATGTGTGGGGGGCACAAACTAGGGGGTGGCGACTGTTTACTTAAAACACAGGGCTGTGCGAAGCCGTAAGGCGACGTATACAGTCTGACGCCTGCCCGGTGCTGGAAGATTAAGAGGAGGGGTGCAAGCTCTGAATTGAAGTCCCAGTAAACGGCGGCCGTAACTATAACGGTCCTAAGGTAGCGAAATTCCTTGTCGGGTAAGTTCCGACCTGCACGAATGGCGTAACGATCTCCCCGCTGTCTCTAACGTGGACTCAGCGAAATTGAACTGTGTGTCAAGATGCACACTACCCGCGGTTAGACGGAAAGACCCCATGAACCTTTACTCCAGCTTTGCACTGGTATCAGGATTGTGATGTGCAGGATAGGTGGTAGGCATTGAAGCGGGGACGCCAGTCTTCGTGGAGCCTCCCTTGAGATACCACCCTTCGCCATCTTGATATCTAACCGCGGCCCGTTATCCGGGTCCGGGACCCTGCATGGTGGGGAGTTTGACTGGGGCGGTCGCCTCCCAAACAGTAACGGAGGCGCGCGAAGGTTGGCTCAGACCGGTCGGAAATCGGTCGTTGAGTGCAATGGCAGAAGCCAGCCTGACTGCAAGACTGACAAGTCGAGCAGAGACGAAAGTCGGTCATAGTGATCCGGTGGTCCCAAGTGGGAGGGCCATCGCTCAACGGATAAAAGGTACTCTGGGGATAACAGGCTGATGATGCCCAAGAGTCCATATCGACGGCATCGTTTGGCACCTCGATGTCGGCTCATCTCATCCTGGGGCTGGAGCAGGTCCCAAGGGTATGGCTGTTCGCCATTTAAAGAGGTACGTGAGCTGGGTTTAGAACGTCGTGAGACAGTTCGGTCCCTATCTGCCGTGGGTGCAGGAGACTTGAGAAGAGTTGACCCTAGTACGAGAGGACCGGGTTGAACGAACCACTGGTGGACCAGTTATCGTGCCAACGGTAGTGCTGGGTAGCTATGTTCGGACAGGATAACCGCTGAAGGCATCTAAGCGGGAAGCCCCCTTCAAAACAAGGTCTCCCTTGAGAGCCGTGGAAGACCACCACGTCGATAGGCCAGAGGTGTAAGTGCAGCAATGCATTCAGCTGACTGGTACTAATTGCTCGATTGGCTTGAT
>JADIYY010000008.1 GCA_016705065.1 Candidatus Aalborgiella aggregata
GCGTTTTGCGAAAGAGCAGGGCGAGGCACTGCAGTACCAATTGTATGAGGCTGGAGGAATCGCGCACCTGGCACCTGGCTACGAGAAGATTAATCCGATTGGGTGCTGAGGGCATCATCGCCGAGGTGGAGGCCTTCGAGGCACAAACCACTGATCCCGGAAAACTCGAATTCTACCGTGGCGGTGAAGATCTCCATGGAGGCACTAGGTGAATTTGGTGACCGTTATGCGGCGGAGGCCACGCGTAGGCTAGCGGATGAAAGGGATCCTGTGCGCCGCTCGTTCAGGAGTTGAAAAAAATTGCGGAAGTTTGTACCCGCGTGCCTCGTCACGGAGCCTCCAGCTTTACGAAGCGGTCCAATGTATGACCTTAGTACATATCGCGATATTCCAGGAAACTACTGGGGAGACGACCTGCCCGGGTCGTGTAGATCAGTTCCTTAATCCGTACTATGAGCAGGACCTGGCAGATGGCGTCATTCACCCGGGAGGAGGCCAAGGAACCTCCTTGGCGCTTTCTGTGAAACTTTGGAAACGATTCCCGTATGGTCTGAAACTACCGGCAAATGCTGGGCGGTATGACCAGCTGGGAAGTCATTACCATCGGCGGTCAGGATCCTGAGGGCAACGATGCGACCAATGAGCTGAGTTTTATTATGTTGGAGCTCGCCGATGAGTTACGCATGCGTCAGCCCAACTTCCACGTCCGTATTCACGAGAACACACCCAAGGCATTCTACGATGAGGTCATCCGGGTGAACTTCGCCCGGGTTCGGCGCCCGCCATGTATAACGACGAGACCATCATCGAGTCCATGATGAATGTCGGTTATTCCCTGGAGGATGCCAGGGACTATGTCGCCATCGGCTGTGTTGAGCCCACGGCGCCGGGCAAGACCCTGGGTTCCACCGACGCCGGGATGTACAACATGGCCCTGGCTCTGGAAATGGCAATCAACGAAGGGTGCCAAATTGGGTCGGGGTAAGTTAATCGGCGCGCAGACTCCGCCAGTATCTTCAATGACATGTATGCAGGATGTACTGGACGCCTACGATGTGCAGACAAAACATCAGCCAGCCAAACTCCACGGGATCTGCAGGCGGTAGAGCGTTTTCACGCCAAGCACCACCCCACCCCTTCTCACCAGCGCTACACTGAAGGGCCGCCTGGAGCAGGGCGTTTGCTCTACGCAGGGTGGCGCGAAGTACAATATCCGGCATCCAGGGCACCGGCATGGCGGTCGGGCCGACCCTGGGGCTATTGAGAGTGCTGTGTTCGAGGACAAGTGGCTCACCCTTGAGGAGTTGGTTGCGCACCTGAAAGACAACCTCTCGGATGAGGTTGTGCGGACCAGGCTGAAAGGCATCGATAAATTTGGCAACGACATTCCCAAGGCGGATGCCTGGATGAAGTGGGTCGGTGATCACTACTTCGATCCCATTCACGCGCTGGGCAAGAATACCCGCGGCGGCCAGTACCTGGCGGGCGGTACTCCAATACTTCCCATACGCATTTTGGCAGTTTGACTAGCGCTACACCCAACGGTCGCCGGGCTGGTGAGACCTTCGCCTCGGGTTTTGCGCCTGAAAACGGAGCGGACAAGCGAGGTACCACTGCGTTGTTGAATTCCATGAACCGCATCGACTACAAGAAGTTCGCCAATGGTATTAATTTCAATATCAAGCTGGATGCCTCCAGTTACGACTGTGACGATGGTAAGAGTGCACTGGGTAGCATGTACAAGGTGTACTTCAAACGGCACGGTATGCAGGTGCAGGCCAATATGCTGGATCCGAAAATCCTGATTGAGGCACGGGACAACCCGGAGTTGCACCCCAACCTGCTGATTCGGGTATCTGGCTACTCGGCGTACTTCAACGATCTATCACCTGAAATGCAGGATGAGGTGATATCCCGGAGCAGTAATGGGGCGGAGCAGTAATGGGGCCTGATGCAAGCCTGATTGATGCGATAGCAGTTACCGAGCCAAGGAAGGCTTCGCTGTACTTCGACATCAAGAGAAACACCCTGGACGACGGGCCGGGTATTCGCAGCGTGGTGTTCTTCAAGGGCTGCCCGCCGTCTTGTACCTGGTGCCAGAATCCGGAAAGCATCAACACCGGTTACGAACCCTCCTATGATGCAGAGAAGTGCATCAGCTGTCACGATTGTGCTGACGCCTGCCCCGAGCAGGCGATCGACCTGAGTTCGCCCGACAAAATCATCCGCGACAAATGCACCCAGTGCTTCAAGTGCGTTGATGTCTGCCCATCCGGTGCTCTGGAGCGCTGTGGCAATGACATCGACATGGATCATCTGGTGGAGAAGGTGCTTGAAGACGAGGCCTTCTTCGGGGCCTCCGGCGGCGGGGTTACTGTCTCCGGCGGCGAGGCGCTGATGCAGATGGATTCGGTCGGCGAACTGTTCTCGCGGCTGAAGCAGCGGAATGTTCACACGCTGATCCAGACAGCGGGCCTATTCAATTACAAGGTATTTGAAAATCTGGTATTGCCCTACACCGACACCATCTACTTTGATCTCAAGTTGATGGACAGCGATGCGCACAAGCAGTACTGCGGCGTTCCCAACCATTCTATTCATGAGAACTTCAGGAAGGTCCAGGCCCTGGCACGGGATTCGGTGATCGAGGTTCTGCCGCGGGTCCCGTTGGTGCCCTTTATCACCGACACGGATGAAAACCTCAGTGCCATTGCTGACTTTATGCTCGAGAACGGCGTAAAGAACATGCAGATCTTGCCGTACAACCCGATTTGGCTCGACAAGCTGCCACGCTTCGGCAGTGTCCAGCGTCTGGACTTCGGTGAAGGGACAGGCAAGTTCATGCCGGACGCGGAGCTTGACCGCTGTACGGAGATTTTTGAGTCCAGAGGTATTCACGTCCATTGTCACAGGTGATGTATCAGCTCAGACAGCCGGCGCCTTCCTGATTTCGCTTTACCTATAACCCATAATCAATCTGTCCATCACATGAGGAAAATAAAATGACGTATGCACAACCCGGCCAGGAAGGATCTGTAGTTTCCTTCAAATCGCGCTATGACAATTTCATCGGCGGCGAATGGGTAGCGCCCGCTGACGGCCGTTACTTCGAAAATGTGACCCGGTAACCGGCCAGGTGTACTGTGAGGTGGCCCGTTCCTCGGCGGCGGATATTGAGAAGGCCCTTGATGCGGCGCATGCAGCGCGAGCAAGTTGGGGTGCCACCTCGGTAGCCGACCGGTCCAACCTGCTGCTGAAGATCGCTGACCGCGTCGAGCAGAATCTTGAAATGCTGGCGGTTGCGGAGACCTGGGAGAATGGTAAAGCCGTACGCGAGACCCTGAATGCTGACCTGCCCCTGTTTGTAGACCACTTCCGCTATTTTGCGGGCTGCATCAGGGCCCAGGAAGGCAGCGCCGCTGAACTGGATGCGACAACGGCCAGCTATCACTTCCACGAGCCCTACGGCGTGGTGGGCCAGATCATTCCTGGAACTTCCCCCTGCTGATGGCCGCCTGGAAACTGGCGCCGGCGCTGGCCGCGGGTAACTGCGTGGTCATGAAGCCCGCCGAGCAGACCCCGGTGACCATTCTCCTGGTGATGGAGCTGATACAGGACATTCTGCCCGCTGGCGTGGTTAATATCGTCAACGGCTTCGCGGCGGAAGCGGGGCGGCACCTCGCAAAGTACACGCATTGCCAAGCTGGCCTTCACCGGCTCGACGGCGGTGGGTAATGAGATTCTCAAGTGCGCGGCGAACAACCTCATTCCTTCAACGGTTGAGCTGGGTGGTAAGTCACCGAATATCTACTTTGAGGATGTTCTGGACTATGAAGATGACTACCTTAACAAGTGTGCGGAGGGTCTGCTGCTGGGCTTCTTCAACCAGGGTGAAGTGTGTACCTGTCCCTCCCGTGCACTGATCCAGGAATCCATCTATGACCGTTTCCTTGATATCGTGGTTGAGCGTTCAAAGACCATTAAGCAGGGCAATCCGCTGGATCCTGAGACACAGGTTGGTGCGCAGGCCTCCAAGGAACAGTTTGACAAGATCATGAGCTACATGGAGATCGGTCGGCAGGAAGGTGCACAGATTCTGATCGGCGGTGATAGTGCCAACCTGTCCGGTGATCTGTCCGGCGGTTACTACGTGCAGCCGACCCTGATGGCGGGCAAGAACGACATGCGCATTTTCCAGGAGGAGATCTTTGGGCCGACGCTGGGTGTGACCTCTTTCAAGGACGAGGCCGAAGCACTGGCCATCGCCAACGATACTGACTATGGCCTGGGTGCCGGCGTCTGGACCCGCGACATGAATCGCGCCTACCGCATGGGACGGGGCATTCAGGCGGGTCGCGTGTGGACCAACTGCTACCACGCCTATCCTGCGCACGCGGCCTTTGGCGGATACAAGAAGTCGGGTATTGGCCGTGAAACCCACAAGATGATGCTTGACCATTACCAGCAGACCAAGAACCTGCTGGTGAGCTACAGCATCGACCCGCTGGGTTTCTTCTGAGTCCAAACTACTGCCTTAATGGTCTTAATGCCCCTTGGTAATCACCTTGGGGCATTTCTAATGCCAGAAAATTTAGTCTCAACCATTCTCGCCGTGCCAGCTTGAATTTAACCCCGACTTGGTCACGTGTTGAATGGCTCAGTGACCTATCCTTACTACAGGAGTTGGAATGTCCGAGTTTCAGACACACCCAGTACCAGCGAATTTCGGGTATCCGGAATTTCTGGTTGATAAAATGCCAAAGATGTAAAGAAGAAAATCTTTCTCAGCGGATTATCTGATTGATCCTCTTCAGCCTACTCTACTGCCAATTTTCTGTTTCCACCTTCGCCTGAGTCTTCATAGCGATGCTGACTAGGGAGGACAGCGAGAGCTGGGCAAGCGTCAAAGCGGTTCTGGTTCATGCGCAATCCGGACACCTGCACAACATTCCTCTTGTAAGAAACCGATCAAATTCTCTAGGTGCCCATACTGGGTATACAGACAATCGTGCGGCTATGTTTCTCCTGCCGGATCAGCCCTACCTTGGCCATGCGCGCAAGGTGATGTGATAGCGTCGAAGCAGGAATACCCAGCCCCTTCTGGATATCTCCGACCGAAGCCCCATCATGGCCAGCTTTGACCAGAAAGCGGAACACGGACAGTCGGTGACTATTCCCTAGCTCAGCTAAGCTGGCTGCAACCTTTCGTGATCCATAGCACGCCCCAATAATTCGATGTTTCTAGAATTATAGTTGACAGGTCGGATAAACGCAAGTAGGCTGCGTACATCATTTCGACAATACTAGAAATATAGGAGTAATATTGAATGTCATCTCAACTCCAAGACGCTCTAGGCATGTTCGCCTTTCTCGCTATCGAGCTATCGGTTTTATTCATTGGCATTAGCTTGCTGGTCGGAGTTCTTCAACGTCACATCCCACCATCCAAGGTGGAAGCGTTACTGACTTCCAGTGGGAAGCGAGGCTATTTTCTTGCTGCTGGTTTAGGAGCTATAACGCCCTTCTGTAGTTGCTCGACTATCCCCATGTTGAAAGGGTTGATTCGGGCACGGGCCGGTTTTGGGCCGATGATGGTGTTTCTTTTCTCATCTCCGTTGCTGAATCCTATCGTCGTCGGCCTGCTGGTTGCCACGTTTGGATGGACACTTACTGCTATCTATGTGCTCGCCGCTTTGGTGGTCGCGGTAGGTGCCGGATGGCTGCTTCACACGCTTGGCTTCGAGCGTTATGTGCGCCGGACGGCGACACAAGAGAGCAGTGGATGTAGTTCATCAGCAAGCCCGTGCAGTGCTACATCGACCGCATCGAGTTGCGGCACCAACAGCTGCGACACCACTCCGAAGACGGCTTCTTGCGGGGCTGATAGGAAGACAACAGTCTCTACGTCTAGCGAATGCTGTGACAGTCAACCCACTGTCACGGTTAAGAAAGAAGGGAAGTACAGTGGTGTGTGGCGGGAAGCTTGGTCGGACTTTATCGATGTGTTGCCTTACCTGCTCATCGGTATTGCGATTGGCAGCGTGATCTATGGTTTCATGCCCACTGACTTATTGGAGCAGTATGCAGGCCCAGATAATCCCTTTGCCATTCCAGTTGCCGCTGTCATCGGCGTGCCGTTGTATATTCGCGCTGAAGCCGTCATACCTCTGGCAGCGGCTCTGATGGCCAAAGGCGTGGGTGCCGGGACGGTGCTAGCGTTGATCATCGGCAGTGCCGGAGCCAGCCTGACTGAGCTCATTCTGTTGCGCTCTTTGTTCACGCTGAAGCTTTTAGCGGCGTTTTTAGCAGTCATTTTTGCTATGGCGATGATTGCCGGTTACGCCACCTACCTGTTTTTCTGATCAAGGCGGGAGATGATTAATTCGTTAAGCCTTCCTGGGTACCAGTTGGTGGATTCTGATGAGCAGAATGAAGACATACATTTTCGGCTTGAAGCACCTACACCAGTAGCCTGCGAGGGGTGCGGCGTGCAGGGTGAGTTCGTGCGGTTCGGCAAGCGTGACGTTCCCTATCGTGATCTGCCCATCCACGGCAAGCGGGTCACTCTCTGGGTGGTCCGCCGCCGATACACCTGCCGGGCCTGCAAGACAACATTCAGGCCCCAGCTACCGGAGATGGTGGACGGATTCCGTATGACACTGCGGCTGCATGAGTACGTGGAGAAGGAATCCTTCAACCACCCCTACACCTTTGTGGCGGCACAGACCGGCCTGGACGAGAAGACGGTGCGCGACATCTTCAACGCCCGCGCCGAGTTCCTGGGGCGCTGGCACCGCTTCGAGACGCCCCGCATCCTGGGCATTGACGAGCTATACCTGAACAAGCGCTACCGCTGCATTCTGACCAACATTGAGGAGCGAACCCTGCTCGACCTGCTGGCCACCCGCCGCCAGGACGTGGTGACCAACTACCTGATGAAGCTGAAAGACCGGCAGAAGGTCGAGATCGTCAGCATGGACATGTGGAACCCCTACCGGGCAGCGGTCAAGGCTGTGCTGCCCCAGGCCCGTATCGTGGTCGATAAGTTCCATGTGGTGCGCATGGCCAACGATGCCCTAGAGAGAGTGCGCAAGGGCCTCAGAAAGGAGCTGAAACCGTCCCAGAGCCGGACTCTCAAGGGAGACCGGAAAATCCTGCTGAAACGCGCTCACGAAGTCTCAGACCGGGAGCGCCTCATCATGGAGACCTGGACAGGCGCGTTCCCGCAACTGCTGGCCGCCTACGAGCACAAGGAGCGCTTCTACGGCATCTGGGACGCCACCACACGGCTCCAGGCAGAAGCCGCCCTGGACGAGTGGATAGCCACCATCCCGAAGGGCCAAAAGGAAGTCTGGAGCGATCTGGTCAGGGCAGTGGGAAACTGGCGCGAAGAGACCATGACCTACTTCGAGACGGACATGCCCGTCACCAACGCTTACACGGAGTCCATCAACCGACTGGCCAAGGACAAGAACCGTGAAGGGCGCGGTTACTCCTTCGAGGTGATGCGGGCACGAATGCTCTACACCACGAAGCACAAGAAGAAGGCACCGACTGCGAAGGTCTCTCCTTTCTACAAGAAAACCATCGGTTACGGACTGCCGGACTTCGCAGAGGAACTCAACTACGGAGTCGATCTATCAACCATCTGATAATGGTATCAGGTTGGTGGGGTAAAGGTGCCCCATCAACCATTAAATCCGTATACCCAATATTTTGGTCGCCTCGATGTTTGCCGATTTGGCAGAGCAATCAGAACTGGAAACCGGGCGGCGCTCTGAAGGGATATTGGCCGCGGCCATAACTTTTGCGAAAAAGAGCGTTCAGGGCTTGGGTGTGTTGATGGCATCCTTCGTACTGACGCTTGCACAATTCCCAAAAGGGGTGAGCGTTGATGATGTCTCGGACCAGGCGATTTGGGATCTTGGCGCGTATTTCGTTCCAATCGTGACCGCGATCTATCTTGTTATGATTGGCGCCTTGACTAGTTACAAATTGAGCAAAGAGGACTTCGAAGAAAATTTGCGCAGACTTCAAGACAGAACAATAACCGAGCACCGACAATAGGCAGCATATTGTGCAGCCATAATAACTGGGTGCCATACGCCTCATTATCGCAGAAAGGTTTAGTGCGCTGTCAAGTGCAATAGAGTATGGTGCCAGATTTCCGCTTTCGTGTTGAGAGCTCTGGTATTGTCCTAAGTCTTTTGGTATCCAATTCGAGAACATGCTCTTTCTGGATCGATTTCTTGTCGATTTTTCCAGATGCAATTCTGGCCAGAGGGGTCTCCGAAATCCGGACATATTTCGGGATCTTGAAATTGGCGAGCTTGCTTTTCAAACTTTCTTGCAATGCCGCAACATCTACCTGATTGTCAGCGTATATCGTGGCCGCAACTTCTTCGCCGAGCCTCTCATCAGGCACACCATAAACACACGCTTCAATGATAGACGGATAACCTGCCAAAGCTGACTCTACTTCGCTACAACCAATGTTTTCGCCACCGCGAATTATGATCTGTTTCAGTCGGTCGACGACATACAAGAAGCCCTCTTTATCAATATATGCGATATCTCCAGTTCGGAACCAACCATCTTCTAGAAAATCATCAATGGAGTCTGGGCGTTCCCAATATTTGTGAATAACTGAAGTGCCTCGGATCAATAATTCTCCGCGCTCTCCTGATGGAAGAAAATTTCCGCCATCATCAACCACCCCCAATTCAAGAACCGCGCTGACGCGACCGGAACTCGATGGCCTGCTCAGATAATCATCGCCTACGATAGATGTGCCGATGGAATTGGTCTCGGTCATACCCCAGGCGGTACCAGGCTTAGCATTTTTGAATGTGTCATCAAGGCCCTTGACCTGCGATTCAGCGCGCGCAGCACCGCCCCCCGCCAACGGCCAACAAACTTCCGACATCATGACCAGTGTCTTGGGCAGCCAGCATGATATCTCCCGTCATGGCCGGAGTGCCGACAAAGCTGATTATTTTCTCGCGTTCAACCAGCTCAACCGCGCGCATGGGATCCCATTTGTACATGGCAACCACTTTTCGCTGTTTACGGTAACTGGCTAGTAAGACTGCCAATAAACCATTCACATGAAATAGCGGCATCCCTAATAGCGTCGAATCGGTATACGCTTTGCTGCCATTTTTTTTAGATTTCGTCCTGCCTTTCAAAACCGCCATGCAAGTTAAATCAAGTTCCCATGACAGTAATGAGGCGAGGATATTTCGATGGGTGGACACTGAACCTTTAGGATGACCTGTTGATCCAGATGTAAACAGAATTACGGCATCATCGTCCGGTCCCAGCTCAACCTCTGGCATATCGACTTTGCGACTTAGCAGAGGTTCGATCGGTTGGGCTCTCTCTTCAGGTTCGGATCGAACCGAGATGAGGTGCATTTCATTCAAGCGGTCATTTCCAATTATACGGTCAAGCCGCTCTTGATCAACAATTGCAACTTTTGTTCCGGTGTGATTCAGTCCGTATTCGAGCTCATCGGATTCCCACCAGGCGTTCAGCGCGACTACGATGCCCCCGATTGATGTGATCGCTGTAAATGCGATTGGCCATTCTGGATAATTGCGCATGCCAATGGCGACCCTATCTCCAGGCGAAATACCATATTTTTCGATCAATTCGGCAGCCAAGCTCGAGGCCCGCTGATACATTTCATTGAATGTGTATCGTTCTGTTTTATAAACGTAAAAAGTTTGGTCGCTGATCGATTCTTTGATCATTTGCGGCAAAGTGCTCGGGGCGTTTACAAACCATTTGCACACATTCCCATTGATCGTAATATCCTGAAGCTCGAATTGCTCACCTCGAGCAGTCAATTTCGAAATCGCATCAGTCCGATCCATCTCGGTTTCCTTCCAAAAATCCTATCGCTTTGGACATCGACTTTGCACAAATTCGGCACTTGATAGACAGAGCCGAATGAAACAAATCTTCGACCAATTCATCCAAGATTCGCATTGAGGGTCACAAACCTGTTCGGATCAGAAATAATCAATTCCAATATGCGGCTCGAAAAATGTTGCGCCATCCTACGAAAAACCAACGAAATATTTCGAAATAGAGCGTTTTCGTTCAACTGCGTTTTGCAAATAGAGAAGAGTCTTGTCCCGAATGGATCAAGCATCTTCCAAGATCATATGGGCGCCTTTTTCGCCAATCATGATCGATGGGGCATTTGTATTTCCGGAAACTATTTTTGGCATGATCGAGGCATCAATAACTCGCAAACTCTTGATTCCTCGCACCCTTAGCCTCTGATCGACAACAGCATTCGGATCGCTATCTGGGCCCATTTTACATGTACCAACGGGGTGATAAATCGTGTCGGCTCGGTTGCGGATGTCTTCTTTTAGCTCCTCGTCATCGTTGCTTGCGCCAGCGTAGAGCGCCTTTCCTCTATGTGCATCAAATGACGGAGCTTGCATGATTTGTTGAGCCTGTTTCACCCCAGCTAACATTGTATCAAGATCGCGCTCATCCTTTAAAAATGCCGGGTCAATCAAAGGTGGAGAATTCGGATTCGCATCTGCCAGTTTTACACTGCCAACGCTCTTCGGACGCAGGACACAAATGTGACAGGTGAAGCCGCCACGCCCATGTTTCTTCAGACCATGCTGGTCGACCATGCTAAAGGCAAAGTGCAGTTGAATGTCAGGAGAGGGTTCTTCAGGATTAGTGTAGTAAAAGGCCCCAGATTCGTTAAAATTTGTGGTCATCACACCGCGCTTGAAAATCAGATATTGAAGTTGATTCATAGCAACACGAAATACTGAGCGGGCATTTCTTCCTAAGCAATATTCGCTATCTGATTCATAGATTAAACTGTAGTCTAAATGATCAGTCAGATTTTCACCGACTCCAGGAAGTTCGAGGACCTGATCGATTTTGTGCTCTTCCAGTTTGGATTTTGGACCAATACCAGAAAGCAGTAATAATTGCGGGCTCTGAAACGCACCGCAAGATAGGATAACCTCTTTGTTCGCCCTGATTATCTGAGCCCGCCCATCGATTTTTGCTCTAACCGCTATTGCGCGTCCATTTTCGATCATTACTTTTTCCGCAATGGAGCGTTTGAAAATGGTGAGATTTTCTCGATTTTTCGCTGGCGTTAAGTAAGCATGAGCGGTTGAGCAACGCCGCCCATTGTCCTGAGTCAATTCATAAAATCCAATACCTTCTTGCGTCGCACCATTGAAGTCGTCATTGCGTGGGATCTGGCACTCCACGCCTGCTTGGATAAAGGTATCGTTCAGTGGATTGGGACTGCGAGGTGGAGATACGCTTAGCGGTCCACCAATGCCGTGAAATTCATTAGCGCCTTTTTGCCTGTTTTGTGCTTTTCTAAAAAAGGGCAGTACGTCTTCATAGGACCAACCCCTGTTCCCTAATGCTTGCCAGTTATCGTAGTCCTCTTTGGCCCCTCTGATATAGACCATAGCGTTGATGGACGAGGAGCCGCCCAAAACTTTTCCTCTAGGTTGGTAGCCAATTCGCCCATTCAATCCAGGTTGCGGTACCGTTTCAAAACTCCAATTGTGAGAGCCCTTGGGAACGGTAAAAGCAAAATTGAATGGAATCGAAATGAGTGGATTATTATGAGTTCCGCCTGCCTCAAGGAGTGCAACTGAGTACTCTCCATTTTCCGAGAGTCGGCTTGCTACTGTGCAGCCCGCTGAACCCCCGCCTACCACAACATAGTCAAACCTCTTCATTCCAAGTTTCCTATTTTAGCGCGAGGGCAAGGCCATCAGTCCAACAAAGAACATGGCATCTGCCACTATATAAAGCAGCTGAACTGGCTATCACTTAAAAATAGGCTAGAATGTCTGTGTAGATTTGGTCATTGACATTTTGCGGGTTTCTGTCGTCATTTTCGCTCAAATTTGTACCGATAACACTGTCGATCGAAGCGACTAGACAAAGTCAAATTGTTCGAATGAATTAGCTAAATTTACGCGTGTGTTTCTTACGCCATGCTCCAGGAGAGCACCCAGCCTGACGCTTAAATGCGCGACCAAAGCTGCCCGATTCTGAATAGCCCAGCGCATATGCTATCTGATCAATTGTCATGGTTGATGACAGCAGCATTTGACTGGCGCGTTCATGTATCACTTCCGACTGTATCTGCCGAAATGTGCAATCTTCCTCGTGCAACCTGCGGCGCAGCGTGCTGGTCGAATGTCCAAGGGCAGCACAGACAGCTGGTTCAGTGGACAATTTCTGATCCGACAGATTTAACAATAAGTCTCTGACCTTGTTGCTTACGGTGGAACGTCTTTTTTCCAACGTTGTTTCAAGTTCATTTTCCGACCGCATTCGCGTCCATCTATTCCTAAATTTCAATGGCTCGGCAAACACCGATCTTTCGAAAGATATCGAATATTGCTTGGCCCCAAACTGAATTCCCTGCCCAAAACATTTTTCAAATTCCTGAGCATCGACAGGCTTGGGTATCTTGAATGTGCAAGTGACAGGCATGACCGCCCGTCCAATCAATTCGTTCACCCATACCACCAATGCTGCCATGCCTCTGGTTGCAAGAAAATTCTGCGAATACTCGGGCAATCTATGGCCCAGAATAAGAAATTTTATCGTGTCACCGTGCCTGGCTACATCCACGTCATTTATCCAAAGAGAGATATTGTTGAATTTCCCTGCAATCTCCAACGCATGCAGAAGGTTTCGACAAGACATCATGGCAAAACCAAGAATGCCATAGCATGTTAGATGCTGCTGCAATCCAGACATTATACCAAGGGATGCGTCACCATCTCTCTCTACCAGATTCTGAATTGCCACTAGCTCTTGCCAGGCCTCGATTTCAAAATAGGGGTCGCTCAGGTCAGCTTCAGTCACTTGAGTGCCTTCAAGAATATGTGGTGTCGAAACCCCTCGTTTGTCGGCGACGTCAAGCAATAGCCTCAAGGCGGTGGCTTCTCTTTTTCTAGAAAAATGCTTAATTATCAAATTGTTATTGGTCTTCTGCATGGTTCCTGACTAACAAATTGATCGAAAATGTCAATAATTGAAGGCTGGCGGCAATGGGAGAATGCTGACGGATCGTCAATACTGCTTCGGAGTTTGGATCACCTAATCAAGGGAAAACGCAATGAGCGGCGAATCAGGTTACTACGGAAAGCGACGGAAATGGCACAGCTGGGGCTATGAGGATGAAGGTATTACGCCTGCAGAAGTCAAAGAGATGGCGGAAAGGGTGGCTCAACGGCTCAATATCGATGAGCCGGTTATTCTTCCAGATCCTACACTAGAAGAGCTTGTGCTCCGTGAGCCGCGGATCAAAATTCCGGCTTCTTTGCAGCCATTTTGTACAACCGACAAATGGGATCGCGTTTTCCATACCTATGGCAAGAGCTTTAAAGATCTAACCAAGATTTACCGCCGCGATTTTGACAATGCTCCTGACGTTGTGGCCTATCCAAAAGATGAGGCAGACATTGCTGCTGTGTTGGATTGGTGCGGCGACAAGGGCTACGCCGCTATTCCTTTTGGTGGCGGCTCTAGTGTGACCGACGGATTTGGTTGTCCAGAAGACTATCCGGGCGCAGTGATTATTGATCTAGGCAATCTCAACAAGATTCTTGAAGTTGATGATGTTTCTAGATGCGCCTTGATTCAAGCCGGCATATTAGGCCCAGCGCTGGAAGAACAATTAAAGCCTAAGGGGCTTACCTTGCGGCATATTCCGCAATCGTGGGAATTCTCGTCTCTTGGTGGTTGGATTGCAACACGCTCTTCTGGACATTATGCCACACACCTGACCCATATTGACGAATCGGTTGAAAGTCTGCGTGTAGTCACGCCAAAGGGTACAATTGAAAATCGTCGCCTGCCTGGTTCTGGTGCTGGACCAGATCCAGACCGCCTGTTTATAGGGTCTGAGGGCTCTTTGGGAATTATTACAGAGGCTTGGATGCGCCTTCAGGGGCGGGTCAAATTCCGCGCCAATGCAACCATTACTTTTGACAGTTTCTATCAAGGTGCTGGTGCCGTTCGTGAAATCACTCAGGCTGGCCTCTTTCCTGCCAATGCGCGCTATCTTGATGAACAGGATGCCAAATTTTATGGCGCCGGCGATGGCTCTAAATCGGTGTTGCTGTTGGGCTTTGAATCGGCCGATCATCCGGTCGACGCATGGTTGGAGCGCGGCATTGAAATTTGTAAGGACCATGGCGGCAGCGTTGAAACCAAAACTGGCTCGGGCGGCGATGCGCTTCAATCCAGCCGTTCCGGGGCTCAAGGCAACTGGCGCAAGCAGTTTCGCTATTTGCCGCGAATGATGCATACGCGTGCAGCGATGGGCGTGGTTAGCTTTACCTTCGAAACCGCGTACACTTGGGATAAGTTCAGATCCATCGATACCGAAGTTATTCGCCGCCTCAAAAAGGCACAGGAAGAGATCACAGGCGGCGGTATTGTTTGTCGGCGCTTCTCATTCCTCTACCCGGATGGCCCGGCGCCATATTATACAGTTGTTGCGCCTTCAGATCACAGCAGGAGTTTGGAAGATTATCAGGCACTTTCAGATGTAGCTTCTGACGCGCTTACCGAGCTTGGCGGAACGATTACGCATCACCATGCGGTGGGTAGGAGCTTCCGTCCTTGGTACGACAAAGAAGTGGATCCGTTGTACCGCGCAATGCTCGCAGGTGCGAAGAACACGATCGATCCAAATTGGATTATGAATCCTGGCATGATTCTTGACCGACCAGCGCACTTCAAGATGGTCGGCTGATTAGAGTATTGGAAAGTTACAATGATTGAACTGTTCTTCTGGCCGACACCAAATGGCTACAAAGCAACTATTACTCTGGCCGAGCTGGGGTTGTTGGACAAAGTTACGCCAATTGATATTCTGTCTGGAGAACAGTTTGATCCTGCATATCTTGAACTCAACCCCAATAATAAGGTGCCTACGATCATTGATCACGATGGTCCGGGCGGAAAGCCAGTTACGATATTCGAAAGTGGAGCAATATTGCTCTATCTAGCGGAAAAAACAGGGAAATTACTACCCAAATCTGAATTCAAGCGCTTAGAAGCTATCCAGTGGTTGTTTTTTCAGGTGAGCAGTATGGGGCCGATGCTGGGCCAGACCCATCATTTCAGAACCTATGCGCCAGAAAAAATTGAATATGCGATCAATCGCTACACCAAAGAAGCAGAACGCCTGTACAAAATCCTAGACAATCGATTGTCTGACCATGATTTTTTGGCCGACGAGTATTCGATTGCAGATATTGCTACATTTACCTGGGTCCGACCGCGCAAGATGCAGGGGCAAAACCTTGATGACTACCCCAATGTGAAACGGTGGTACGATACAATCAAAGTGCGACCGGCAATTTCTGAAGGCCTAAGCGTGCTCTCGGACAATATGAAATGGAATGCCAAGCCGGGTTCCAAAGAATGGGAAAACATGTTTTCGGCCTCTAAGAAGTAGTCAGCCAGGCTGAGCTCCAGCAGCACGTTTTCCAAGCTGACACCCTTTTTGCGGCACGGATCCTGAGAATTGAATAGATATCGTGGAATAATTTGATGGCTATAGCAGTAACACCTTCGGGTGCCTCTTGTGGGGCAACTGTCCGAGGTCTTGATTTAAGCAAGTCGTTGGCGGCTGATGAAATTGATCAAGTACGCAAGGCTTGGCTCACTCATCATGTATTGGCATTTCCGGATCAGAAGTTGGATATTGACCAGCTAGAAGCATTTTGCCGCCAATTCGGCGAACTCAGTGAAGACCCATTCTTTAACCCTCTGCCGGCGCGAAAATATACTGCGGCCGTCAAACGCGAAGCGACTGATACTAACCGCATATTTGCGGAAGGCTGGCATTCAGATTGGAGCTTTCTGGAGAGCCCACCAATAGGTACCGTTCTGTATGGTGTCGATATCCCTCCAGTCGGTGGGGACACTCATTTTTCTAACCAGCAAATTTCGTTTGAATCGCTTCCCGATGAGGCAAAGATACGTTTGCAAGGAATGAAGTCTATACATTCTTCCGCCGCCACTTATTCGGCTCAAGGAATTTATGGCGACACAAGCAGCCATGGAGCAATGGACATCAGAAGTCCGAACGAGGGCGGTGTTTTGCAGCACACTCACCCTTTGATACTCGAACATCCTGAAACAGGACGGCTCAGGATCTTTGGCGGAGGCGCGTACATTATCGGCTTGGAAGGGGTAGCCAAATCCGAAGCCTTGCGCACTCTTGCTGAGCTGAATGCCTGGCAATCAACAGAGGTATTTGTCCATAAACAGAAATGGGAAAAGAACATGTTGGTGATGTGGGACAATCGCAGTGTCGTTCACAAGGCGACAGGTGGTTATGAGGGGTATAGGCGAGAGCTCCACAGAGTAACTGTTTACTGACAGGCGGAGTGTGCGATGCTAGTTGATATCACGCTCGCCAAGGCAATGGCATCGGCAATCGCAGAACAATCACAACTGCCCGTATTCGATCGAGAATTGGATTTGCCTCAGGCCTATCGGCTTCAACACGAAGTATCGAGGTTCAGAGCAAATGCCGAAATCGGAGGCATCAAGGCTGGCGTTACCAACCGCAAATCACAGGAATATTTTCAGATAGATCACGCCCTGATTGGGAGCCTTTATGCTGATGCAAAGCTGCCCAATAATTGCAAACTGCCTTACGTTGAAGGCAGGCTTATTGAATGCGAGGCGGCGCTTCTCGTCAACGAGGAGGGCGCTCCGGTTTCGATTGCCCCGGCGATTGAGTTTGTCCTTCCCAAATTTGCCCGGCAATCTGAAATGACGGCCTCTGGTCTGATTGCCTGCAATCTATGCGCCGAGAGTTATATTGTTGGCGCCTGGCAGCCATGGAGCGCAAGTTTCAACACAGCTTGGGTGACGCTTGTTTGCAATGGCGCGCGCGCCAATCATGCGGCTTTGGAAGAAGCGTTGAATGGGCCTGAGGAGGCTGCGCGGTGGATGTGGCAGGAGGCTGGGATGCGAGGTTTCCCACTTGGCGATCAAACCTTGTTTTTAACCGGGGCTTGCGGGCGTGCTGTCCCTGCGGAAATTGGCGAATACACAGCGGATTATGGCGCTCTGGGCTCGCTCAGTTTCGTAGTGGTATAGGGCGGGCTGATGCTGGCGATACAACCCCGCGCCGTTCATTTATCAAAAGGATTTGCAGCTGAATAACAGAAAGAAACACACTGATCAGAGCAGATTGCCTGGGTCAATCTGACGAAAAAGAAGGCGCAATTCTTCGATCTGGAGATTGTTCGATCGGACCCCAATAGCAAGATTGGTAGGAAATTATGCAATCGACAATTCAAATTGTAGCCAAGTTTACGCCATTGATTTTTGGCTTCGCTTTCTTGTCGCCCCTTTTGATCCAAATTCTGGAAGCCTTGACTTTTACGCCGCCATTTGGACTGTCAAAAACAACTCTTGGATTGATGATCGGCGGTTCGTGGGGAATTTTTGCGCAAATTAGAGGGCGCTGGATATGAACAAATTTTCAAACGTCACCGTGCCAAATGATCTTGGCGCATTTAGCAACGCTGAGCTGCGTAAATTGGAAAATCAAATTGCGCGCAAGCATAGCGGCAATGTGCCTTGGGAAATAGTGATTTGGGGCTTTGGCAATTTGTTTGCATGGATTGCGCTATGGCCAATGGTCATTTTTGATGTGATTCCTTTGTGGCTGGGTTTCATTCTTGCAAGCATCTGCCTTTCGCTGGTGTTCTTGCCTACTCATGAAGCCCAGCACGATATTATCGGACAAAAAGGCTCAAAATACCGCTGGCTCAATGAATTGTTGGGCCACGCAACCAGCTGGATGATTGTCTATCCATTTCAGGTTTTTCGCATAACGCATCTGGATCATCATCGATTCACCAATGATTCCGAAAGAGATCCTGATATTTCCACCAAGGCGCCGGGTCCTTTTTCGGCCATTTGGGCCAGCATTCAGGGCCGCCAACCAAAGGGGTCGCATGGGCAAAACTATTTGAAATCTTTGGCCAATGCTGGCCGCACTGACCTGATTACATTGACCGTTCTTTATCGGTTTGGTTTCCTGGCAATATTGAGCATATTGGCCTGGAATGGCTATGCCTTGGAGGCGGCTTTATTGTGGTGGTTGCCCTTTCACCTAGCACTTTCCTACCTGCATTTTTTCTTATCATGGGTTCCCCATCACCCCGGTAAGGATCAAAGCCGTTATGGCAATACCCGCAACTGGAGGTCAATGGTTGGCAATATCGGAACAATGGGCATGCAATATCACATTGTGCATCACCTTCACCCCTATATCCCATTAACCCGCACTCCGGCTGCCTATCGAGAAATGTTGCCCATACTAAAAGCGCGAGGCTGTAGCCTGGAGATGGTTTGACAGGCGCAAGAGATGCGGCATGGGATCGTGTGGCGTGCCTCCTCGGGTCGCGTCCGTCAAGGTGGTGTAATTTCGGCTGTGGCCGTGGGCCATCGTCAGGCGGCTTTGGCGGTGATGTGGAGGGCTGATTTTCCTCCTCGATCAGTGGGTTGGTTGAGTTGGCCATGCCTTCGATCTGCATGTATCGGTGCTGGAGCACATTCGCTCGTTCTGCTCCCATCAGCACAGCCCCGACGAGGCCGGATGATGCTGTCTTCGTCCGGGAAGATTCCGACGACGTCGGCGCGGCGCTTGACCTCCCTTGTTGAGCCGCTCGAGCGGATTGGTTGAGTGTAACTTCGTGCGGTGCTGGGTGGGAAAGCCGGTGTAGGCGAGCACGTCGGTTTCGGCCTCGTCCATGCAGGCGCCGAGCTGGGCCAACGGGTGCGCAACTGGTCGGCGACCTGTCGCCAGACCTGCTTGCGCTTTCTGATCGGCTGCAGGAAGACCTGGCGGATCGCGGCGGCGACGACAGTGTTCTGGCCCCTTGGGCACATAGGAGGGCAATGCACATGAAGTGCACCCGGCAGCGCTGCCGGTGGCGCCCATGACGCGGGTGATCGCGCCCTTGAGGCCCTCGTGAGCATCGGAGATGACCAGCTTCACGCCGGCTAAGACCGCGCCGAACAAGGTCCTTCAGGAAGTCGGACCAGAAGACCTCCGCTTCCGAGGGGCCGATATGCAGGCCGACGATCTCGCGCGCCGGCCCTCGGTGTTGACGGCCATGGCGATTATTGCGGCAACGGTGAGATCCGCCCGCCTTCGCGTACCTTGAGATAGGTGGCATCGAGCCAGAGATACGGCCATTCGCCGGTGAGCGGGCGTTTGCGAAAGGCAATGACGCGCTCGTCAATGTCCTTGCAAAGCATGGAGACGGTGGACTGGAGATGACGGTCATGCCGATGGCCTGGACGAGTTCATCGACCCGCCGGGTGCTGACCCCCGCCGATCCACGCTTCCTGGATCACCGCAACCAGCGCTTTCTCGACCATCTTGCGGGGCCTGGGGAAGCCCGGAAAAAGTAGGACCCAGCACGCAGCTTGGGGATTTTCAGGTTCAGCGTGCCTACCCGGGTATCCAGCGAACGGTCGCGATAGCCGGCGCGCCAGGTCGCGCGCCCGCTGCTGCGTTCGTGGCGACCCGCGCCGATCAGGCCATCAACGTCGGCCTCCGTGATCAGCTGCAGCACGTTCTCGGCGATGGTGCGCAAAAATCGGTTGGCCGCCCTTCGCAGCAAGCTCTTCGATCAGTAATCTGTCCTCGGTCATCGGGAACTCCTCTTCGCTGACGGTTGAAGTGTGCAAACTCCACCATAACGATGAACCCGGTGGCTGGCCACGACGTTCCGGGTGGGGCATGCCCCCGGACACAGGCCATCGCCTACAATTCCGGAAATTACACCACGAGCGCGGACGCTAACCCTCC
>JADIYY010000009.1 GCA_016705065.1 Candidatus Aalborgiella aggregata
GCCGCCGTGGCCGCACTGCTCGCCGATGACCCCGGCGTCGAGGTGATCGACACCGTGGCCGGCACGGTCGACGATTTCCGCCCGGAGCATGGTGCCAACGCCCCTGGAGACGAGTTCGGATGAGGTCCACCGCTGAGCTGCGCATCCTGTGGGCACCCGCGTGTACCCCACCGTTCGCCCGCTACACCCTCCACGGTGGCGGCGTCGTGACCGTGGACGTGCTGGTCGTGGACGCCCTGAAGGCTCTCAACGCCGTGCTGATCGACTGGGACTACCGCACCCGCCGGGCCGACACCGGCGCCTACAACTGCCGACGGATCACCGGCTGGCACCAGCGAGCCTGCACTCCTACGGCACCGCCATCGACATCAACTGGCAGACCAACCCGTACGGTCACCACCTCATCACCGACATGCCCATCGGCATGATCGAGGACATCGAAGCAATCGAGACGGTGGGCGGGGTGCAGGTGTGGCGCTGGGGCGGCCGATATCGTGGCAACAAGGACGCCATGCACTTCGAGGTTGTCGCCTCGCCCGCTGAACTCGTCCGTGGCATCCGATCCACCACCACCACCCCAACCCCCAACCCCCAAGCAAGGACTGGTTTGATATGGCCACCAAAGAAGAACTCCGTCAGGTCGTCCGCGAAGAGACCGAGCGAGGGTCGAACCGGACCATCGAGTTCCTCGTCGCGTTCATCGCCGACAACGCCGCCACCGGGTTTCACAAGGTCGCCGAGTGGACCAAGGCCATGAGCGATCTCACCGTCACCCAGCTGAAGGGGAGATAGCCCGGTGCTGTTCGCCCAAGACTTCGTCCCCCTCCTCGACAAGCTCCCCGGGTTACAGTTCGGGGTAGCGTTCGCCGCCGCGGGCGGGTACTTCCTGTGGCTCAAGTTCACCGCCTACGTCGACGCTCGGATGAACGACGAGGCGGGAGCGGTGCTATTTCAAGGTAACTCGGGACCTCAAGGCGGATGAAGAGGGCGGATCCGGGCGATGCGGGTTTGGCGCGATCTCGCCTGGTGGCTCCGCAGTGAATGCATCCGGCTCAGCGGCGCCACCGAAGCCGACCTAGAACAACTGGCCCAAGGAGGACCAATGAGCACCCTTACGATTTCGGGCTGGCCCGCCCACCCCTTGAGCGTGCCGTGCGTGGCACCGTTCAGGCGCTCGTCAGGATGGTCGTCGCCCTGCTCGCGATGGGCGGCCTCGACGTACCCCAGCGCGGGTGATCCCGATCACGGCCGGGCCCGTCGCCCTCGTGGGCGTGATCCAGAACGGCGGCTGCGACGCCGCTAAAAAGCCCGCCGCTGAGCTCGCAGGCTGGGGAGGCGGCGGCCGACAACTGGTCAGCCACCTCCCGGTTATCATCCCGCCGGGAGTGCCCGTACACGTTCTGAGTCATCTGGAGCGACTTGTGGCCGACCAGCGCCGCAGCCACCCGGGCACCCGCCAGACGGGTCGCCTCCAGTCGCCACACGATGCCGCAACGCCTTCAAGTTCACCCCGGCCATATCGGTCACCCGCACGTCTCGCACGTACCGTCCAGGCCCTCGTGCGCCGCCGTCACCCGGCGGACCACCTTCGAGCAGTGATCCGAATGCGGACACTCGACGGGTCCCGGGCCGTACAGAACACCGGCCACGACTCTCCGACCACGGGGCGCCCGCCATGGCCCGGCGCCGGTCACGCTCCTCCGGGGTGCCACGGCGACCCGCTCACCGACCAGCACCACCCGGGTCCCCTTCGTCTTCGTGCTCTTGTCGGCCTGCGTCCGAGTGTCCACCGACTATCGATGCTCACCGTCCGGGCCACCAGATCGATATCCGACCAGCGCAACGCCGCCAGCTCACCACGCCGGGCACCGATCGCGCCAGACCAAGCCACCCATCAGGGCCGCTGTCGGCGCCGACCGTTGCAGTGCACGACGGGCCCGAACAGGGCGGCGCCCCTCCGTAGCGGTGTCTCGGTGGCCCCGTGCGACGCCCTCGCAGCCCGGCCCCGGGTTGGCCTCGATGTGGCCCTGCTCGTGCGCCCACCGGAGCACCTGGATGACGGCGAGGTCCTGGTTGATCGTCATCGACGGCCCAACCGTCCGGCGTCAACGTGATGGTGCGGTAGGCGGCAAGGTCCCGGTGTCCGATATCGACCACCGGCCGGGCCCGAACGACGGCGGAGGCGTAGCGAGGCGGTCCGGTAGGTGTCCATCGTCGCCGGGGCCAGCCTGGTCCCCCGCTGGCGGCGTTCCCACCGCTTCCACGCGGTCGCGACGGTCATCTCTTGCCGTGCTGCCCGGCCACCTCCGGTCGAAGTCTCCGGCGATCCACCCGACCTGCCGGCGGGTGGTGGCTGGGTCGAACCGGGCGTGGCCTGTTCCCGGGCGCCCGGCGGGCAGACAGTGGTTGCCCGTTGCGGCGCCGCCCGGCCGGGTCGACCCCGGACGGAGATCTTGCCTTGAATTCCAGGCCGGTGACTTGCCCGGCTAATCCATTGAGCCGCCCAGCGCCGCCACGCGGCGCATCCAGCGCCGTGTAATCACGCCGGATGGCGGCTCTAACAGATCGGGACAACGCCTGGGAACCCACGCGCAGGCGGCGCACCGAACCGTGCCACGTGTGCGCCGACCATGACGGCCTCGACGTCGATCAGGTGGTAATGCCAGGTCACCGGCCGCGAATCTCCGTACTTGGCGGTGTGCATGCGGCGCAACCGTTCTTCGTCGAACGATGGGACCATCGAATGTCGGCCGCCGACAGTTCGGCGACCGTCGGATCCACGGCCAGTGCTGTCGTCGCTCCTGTACCGGGTCCGATCGGGTCGAGCCACCCACTGTGACACCCACTGCCGGGCGGGCGGCCGCACGTTCGGCAACGATCGGCAGGTCACGTGGTGGGCGACCTCCACACGTCCCGCTATCCGTCGACGATGGCGCGCCACTTCCCAGATCGGGTTGCGATCGGGGATCGAGTCCGGTCGGCCCCGGTGTCGAGTAAGCTAGGGCGGTGGTGGTCATGCGACCACTCTACGCCACGTCGGCCTGAAAGTCTGCCCCGAGTCTGCCCCGCCCCATCATCGGGGCGGGGCCTTTCGGGCTACTCCCCTTGCGGCCGTAGGGCGCCCCTGCCGGGAATCGAACCCGGAACCGTCGGATTAGAAGTCCGGTGCAACATGTCCCGATAGGGTCGGATTGGTCCAAATAGGGCCATATTGCAGGGGGTCCGGTCCAAATCCGTTGATCCGACTACCCCCGAAAGTCTGCCCCAAGTCTGCCCCGGTTCGGTCTGGTCACGATGGCGCCATGAAGTCGGCGCGCAGGTGGCCCGGCGTGCACTTGGAATGGATGTACCCCGAGCGGTCGGCCAGCCGGATGATCGTTTGCCCCTCGTGAATGGCCGTGTTGCAGGCCCGGCAATGCCCCGGGTACCTGGCCGGGATCGGCTGCCAGTCCAGCACCTCATCCTCGATAGCCAGCCCATGGGCCAGCGACGGGTCGACCCCGGCGGCACGACGGCATGGCGGGCATGTCTCGGGGTAGTCGTTGTGCTCGCACCACGCGCCACCCATCAGATCACCACGCCAGCGGGAACGTCGGGCGCCGTCCGGGGTGCTGTCTCCGGTGCGATCTTGTTGCACTCGGGGCACGGCGCGAACGGGATCACGTTCGCGTGAAAGTTGGCGTCGTCGTAGCCGCGCCCCTCCACCTCGTGGTCGCAGTGCTCGCACGCGTAGACGGCGGTGAAGTCTCGGCGGTGCTGGCTGGTCTTCTGCTTGATCCTCATCACATCTGTCCTCTCGTCAGTACGGCGGCCACGACGATCGCAGCAGCCAGCATCACAGGGGTCGGCACCGGGAACGACCAGCCCACCCAAGGCGTCACCCACCGGGCCACCGCCCACAACTCCAGGCGGTCCGACTTCCCCCGATTACACGCCCGACACAACGGCGCACCATTCGACGCGTCGTTGTGCCCACCACGGGCCGCCGGGATCAAATGGTCAGCCTGCCGGGCCACCCGCCACCAACACTTACGGCACCGACGGCGCCACCCCAACCGTGGCCCCTCCATGATCTCCAGCCACACCGACGGCGGGAACTCGAGGCGCAACGTCGGGCGGCCCGGTGCGACCGCACGGGCCATCCCTTGCCGGGCCACCCTCGACCACAGGAGCAACAGCCGGGCAACCAGCCAGCCCACCCACACGGCACCAACGACACCCACGGCCGCCTGCCAGGGGTGCGATGTGCGCCGGGCTCGGCCCGAGCCGTCGCAGCGGGCGCAGTCTTCGTAGTAGTCGGTGCCCGCGAGCGGGTCGAACAGATCGAAGCCGCCATGCCCGCTGCACTCGGCACAGCGCTCGGGGCGCACTTCAAACACTCGACCCGCAGCAATCGCCTCTAATAGGGGAAGTACCGTATCAATCATTGCGTCAGCTATTGGTTGGCGAATCTGGAGCGGAATCTGATCGAATGAAATCTGCGTAA
This sequence comes from Candidatus Aalborgiella aggregata, assembly GCA_016705065.1. Lineage (GTDB taxonomy): Bacteria > Pseudomonadota > Gammaproteobacteria > Burkholderiales > Burkholderiaceae_C > Aalborgiella > Aalborgiella aggregata. Next base: position 4,487 of record JADIYY010000009.1, read on the forward strand.
TCACTCAGCACATCGGCAGCACTCGTCGCTTCTTCAGGTGTTGGGATGATGCCGCTCTGGTACTCCTCTCCACGTCTAGGGTCCGCTGGGGACCGGGCCCGGCTCGACGCCGTAGCCGTCGCAGTGGGTGCAGTCGATGAGCACCAGCAGTCGATCTGTGTCGCCTTGCCACCACCCGCGGACGTCAAGCGCCCTCGGGCGTAGGTGGAAGTCTGGCGTGTATCCGTTCGCTGGGATGTAAACCCTCTTGATTGTGTGCCGGTATCCGCACCCGTCAGGGTCACCGGGCAGCACCAGCGACGGGTACCACGGCGCCGCTGGCCACGGATCGGGTTGGTCATTATGACTTCCTCCTGGCCATCTCGACGTGCGCCCGGCCGAGCAACCCGGCCAGCGCCTCATCCCGTTACCCTTCTCGGCGGCAGCGGCATGCAGTCGGGCTGGTGGCCATCCTGGGGCCGCTCGGGCGACGAGTTTGACGGCACCATCGAGGTCTTTTGCCGCAAACCTAGTGAAGGATCTGAGGATGTCTTTGCGTGTGGCTCCGTTCATGACGCCGCCTCAGTCAGGCCCTCGTCGTCACCGACAGGCCAGACCCGCGGTCCAGCAGTGCCGCATGGGCGTCGCTGTCGGGGTGCGGGCTCTTCGATCTAACAGATCGCGAGCGGCGACGACCTGCTCGTCAGTTATGCCCCTGATTGCCACCTCAGCCTTCAGCTTCTCGGTCAGGTCATCGAGCAGCTTCACAACGTGAATGCACAACTCGCCTACTACTGGATCGTTCATCTGTCGGCGGGGTCGCGCAATGCGTTCACCGTGGCCCGTGTCGTCGCACGACTCGCAGCGGATCCACGCCCCCGCCCGCTGAGAGGTGTCGCTGTGACCCACCAACCGAGCTCGCCTTCGCACACCGCGCATGCGGCCTCACGTCGCGAACCTCTTCCAGGTCTTCCACCGATCGATTACGGTTGTCGCTCATGAAGGTCTCCTTGGGTTGGTGAACTCGACGGTCACAACATTCAGGTCGTACCCCAGACGCTCAGCCAAGCCGGTCAACGTCCGACGCACGGACACCTCCGCCTCGGCGATCAGGTCAGACTCGACAGCAGCCTCAGACAGCCGCACGGTGGCCAGCTGGTACAACGGCTGATCATCGACGGGTTGCGCTTCCACGGCGTCACCCAGCCGGTCCAGCAGGCCACGTTGGCGGCCGGTCACCATCGTCTGATCATGATCGATCACCGGTGGCCCCAGTGTCGGGGCCGGCACCGCAAACACGACACGGCCGTCGTCGTGGACCGTGATCGCAGCGTCCGTCAGGCCGGCCAGATCAACAACGGCGGGGACCGTGCCGACAGCGATCATGGTGGTGCGGTCCCCGGCGATGACCGACGGCACCCCATCGGTCTTGTGTTCGACGTCAACGACGATCGAGAAGCGTCCTTCGGCGGCGGTCAACTGTTCGAGCTGGACGACTTCGTGCAGCAGGGCCGGTTAAGTGCGGTCGGTGGTCGACGACCCGAACGGCCAGCCGGGTAGCCCGAACTTGGCGACGCCAGCACGGCCACCACCAGCACAGCAACGGCGACCAGTTTGGCCACCCATCGGCGAACACAGCGGGGCATCACACCGCATCCCTCGAGTCAGGGACCGGCACCGGGGCCGGTACAGGGGGACCGTCACGGTCACCGGGGCAGGCTCAGGACGCACCGTCTCGGCGGGCGGCTGAGCATCGAGGAGCACCAGCGCAACGAGAGCCAGCACGACACACGACAGGGCGACTACGGCCAGCCGGGCACGCCACGACAGCCCGCTCACAGTGCCGCCTTGATGAGCAGGCCGACAACGGTCAGGAGCAGCGTGGCGAAGCACATCGCCCCGAGGATTGTCAGGCCCCGGTAGATCGCCTCATCGAACGGGAGCGGTGGCGGTGGCCGGTCGAGTCGGGCCGGTGCGGTCGGGGGTTCGGCGTCCGGTGCCGCTGGCGGGTTGGGGGTGACGAGGAGGCCGGTGGTCGGGTCGAGCCATTCGGGGCGGTCCCACGTCGGCGGGCCAGCCGCCACGACGGCGCTCACGACCAAAGCCCCAGCAGGTGCATCTGGACGCGGCCGCCACCGCGAGCCACGGGTAGGCGGCCGATTGGGATGATGCCGCAGCCCACGCCGACACCAACGCCGCCCGCTGCTCCTCGGTGACTGGCGCCCTGGTTGATCGCAGGTCGTACCCGAACGCATCGGCCTCGGCATACCACCCATCGGCGGTCGTCAGGTCCGGCTCGGCGGGCACGGTCGGCGGGTCGATCCGGTCAGCCTCACGCCGCAAGATGCCGGGCGTGGCGGCCTTGCCGAACGCTTCGAGAAAGTCGGCGGTGGCGCGGTAACCTGCGCTCGCCGCTCGCCAGCTGCGCCGGATCGATTTGCTGCCCAGAGTGACGCTCATGATCTGTGCCACGTCATGGACCGCTCTGGTCACGCTCAGCACTTCGCCGGTGGTGATGGGTTCGGTGGTCATGGTTGCTCCTTGATGGGGGACTTGCTGATTGGTTTGATCGGTGGTGTTCATGGCTGCACTTCGCCAACTCCGGGCACCCCAGCGCCACAGGGGCGGGAAATGCCAGCGGTTACCCAGCTTGCGAGGGCGGAGGGCTCACCCCAGGCGTAGACCCATCCATCATCGGAGGGGTCGGGGGTGGATTCGTCCCACCACAGCTCTACGCACACACGGCCGGGTGCCAGGGTGTCGGCGGATCCGATGAGCGGGTGAGCTTGCACCGGTACCGGTGCGGTGGGCGGGGCATCGATCTGGCCCCGGATGAGTAGGGCGGCGCCCACCATGGCGACCGCTACTAGGGCGGCGTCGGCGTGGTTCCATCGCGACAACCCGAGGCCCCTCACGACGCCCACTCGATGGGGGGCAGCGAGATGAGCCAGCCGTGCAGGTCAGGCGGCCACACATGCGCCGTGTCGCCGTCCCACCATGCGATGATCCTTGTCCTCGATGACAGCGCCCACCACTCATGAGCTGCCCACTGGGGCGATCTCGCCGGCGAACATCCCGAGCGGGAGCCGCTCCACTAAGGGCGGCCGGGTCGGCCACGACATGACGCTGACCACCGTCGACCGGGTGCAAAGATCGTGCGCCCGCATCCTCCCCGGCGGCATGTCGCGCTCGAACGAGGTCCAGACCTGATGCCGCATCCCGACCGGGATCGTGTCATCGCACAGGTCGCAGACGTGCCGCTTCCTGGCCCGCACCAACGGATACGGCAGGCCGTGGCGGACCTGCAGTCGGTACCTCATCGACACGCTCATGGCTTGCCGTCCGCGTCGACCACGTCCCACGCCCGACCCGTCCGGCCGCGCCGCTTCAAGTGCAGCCCCGCCCGGTCGTTGTCGCTGATCAGCGTCGTGAACTCGGGGGCGATCACCATCGTCGGCCCCGACCAGTAACGGGCCGTCCAGGCGAACCCGAGCACCCCAACGACGATCATCACCCACGCCGCCCACGGGAAGACCAAGGCGACCGCCTGAGTGGCGACGAGCAACGCCAACAGCCGTGCCCACCTGCGCGGCGTCATGGCGACACCTCCGGCACGTAGCACCACGACTGCGGCGGGCGCTTCAGGCCGAGGTCAGTGATCGACCACCGCCCGATGAACCGTCTGGGGCGAAACACTTCAATGCCGTGCGCCTCGTCGCGCCCATCGAAGTACGCGTCGAACTCCTCCCGAGTGACGCCGGTGCGGGCGCCAAGGTGGCCCCAGAGTTCATCGGGCGGCATCGTGCGGCAGACACCAACGCGCACGTGGCCGACGAGAGCCGAGGTCGGGGCCGTCTCGTAGAGGAACATGCGGTCAATCTCGGCCCCCATGCGCCACACCTTGCGGCGGAGTTCGACCGTCTTCGTGCCGTCGAGGATCGCCTGAGCATGGCGTGGGTGGATGCTTGCAACAATGTCCCTCATGACCAGCCCCCCGGGTCGCCGGCCGTGTCTTGCCCGCCCGACCAACCGGCACCAACCGGCACGGCGGGCACGTCGTCAGACCACGCCCCGTCAGGCTCCGACCAGCCCGACGCTGCGCCCTTCGCCAGCCGGTCATACTCGACGCTCGCCCAGTCCCGGTCCCCCATCGGCACCGGAGCACCCCCCGGCTCGGCGTGCCACTCCTCCACCTGCAGCCACACCGCCACGACCTTCTCCTCGGCCGCTAACTCACCTTCAAGGAGCGCACACTTGGCCCGCTTCTTGAGGCCGCGTGGCGGGCGTTTCGCCAGTTCGTCGACGATGCTGTAGGCCCGCAACCGGGCCGCCTTCGCGACCTCCTCGCCCACCGCCGCAGCGAGCACGAGCGGCAGGTAGGCGAGTACCTGCGTCGCCTCGATCGGGGTCGGTTTGGCGGGCACCTTCGGGGTCGCCTTGCGGCGTGGTTTCGTGGTCACGGTGTCTCCTTGTCGGTGGTCGAATCGTCGGCGACCGGTGCGTACACCGGCCGCACGATCTCGTAATCGTCGGGGTCGGCATCCCCCTCGTAAAAGAACTGCCAGTCGTCCGGGTCGGCGGCGTGAGCGCCCAGCCAGCCGACCAACTCGGCGGGCGCGGAGCTCACGACGTAGTTGACCCGATCGCGGATGATTCC